>CAWDQV010000001.1:0-590000 GCA_963804565.1 Candidatus Dormiibacterota bacterium
ACCTCTCGGTGGTGGCGGCAAAGGAGTCATAGGGGTGCTGGACCAGGACGTCCCCCCGCCGCAGCACGGCGAAGAAGTCGGGGTCCTGGTCCTGCATGGTGAGCAGGCGCGGCGGCGTTGTGCCGGTGAATTGCGAATAGGAAAGGTCGGGTCGCTCGACCGCGTCGGCGATGCTGAAGAGGCCGGTCAGATCCAGCAACCCGTCCACCTCTTGGACCTCGTCGCTGCTGACCCCCAGCTCGGTCTCCAGCATGGTCAGAATCTCCCGGGCGAGACCAGGCGCGGTCTCGACTCGAACCACCGCTCCGAACCGCCGCTCTCGGAGCTCCTCCTCGATCGCCGAGAGCAGGTTCGGTTCATCCTCGTCGACATCGAAGTCAGCGTCCCTGGTCACCCGGAAGAGCCCGTGGCTGACCACCTCCATGCCCGGGAACAGGCGGTCGAGACGCTCCCCGATGATTCGCTCGATGGGGATGAAGGGTCCTCGCCGTCCGGCCTGGAAGAACCGCGGGGCGGATGACGGCACCTTCACCCGGGCGACGCGAGGGGCACGCTCGCCTGGCTCTCCGAGCATTGCCGCGATCGAGAGCGACAGGTTGCTGAGGTAGGGGAACGGGTGGGCCGGATCGATCGCCAAGGGGGTGAGCAGGGGATAGAGCTGGGACTCGAAATAGGCGTCGCACGCCCGTTTCTCGGATCGGCTGAGCGGCTCGCCCTTCAGCAGTAGGCGCACCCCCTGGCTCTCCAACAGCGGTGCGAGGTCATCGGTCAGGCATTTGCCCTCGGAGGCCACGATCTCGCGAGTGCGCTTGCCTATAGAGCGGAGCTGCTCGGTCGGAGTCATAGCGTCGGCATGGGTGCTCTGGACCCGTTCTGCGAGCTGACGCTTCAGTGACGCCACCCGGATCATGTAGAACTCGTCCAGATTGCTCGAGGTGATCGCCAGAAAGCGAAGCCGCTCCAGCAGCGGGACTCGCGGATCCTGTGCCTCGGCGAGGACCCTGGCGTCGAAGTCGAGCCAGCTCAGCTCGCGGTTGATGTAGTTGCTGGGATCGCCCAGCCGCTCATCCGGTTCGAGCTGACCGCCAACCGGGAGATCCACGATTTTGGCCAGCCGGGCCGAGGCCCTGCGGCGGGACCCGGGGAATTGGGCCGCTGGGCTTTCACCTCGGTCACGGCGGTTACGCTAACACCTGTTCGGTGAAGAAAGATGGCACCGGCGACTCCCGGGCACATTCGGTGGGACCTCGATTTCATCGCTTCGAGTTACGATCGGCGGGTGAACGTCAGCCGAAGTCGGGGAGCTGGTGCGATCGTCGCCCTTGGGGCGCTGGCGCTAGCTGGCTGTGCGAGCGTCACCACGGCCATCGGTCGACCCGAGGGAACCATCCTCAGGGCGGCCAATACCAAGGCGCTCAACAGCTCGTTCCGGGTCGCCTTCACCGGCCAGATCGGGGTCAACCTATCCGGGGTGACGCCGCCACCAGGGGTGACAGCTGGCGAACTGAGCCTGATTGAGGCGGAGATCAATCTCGCCCGTCTTACCGGGGTTGCCCAGGTCGAGAGCCCGACAGCGGCTGAGGTGTCATTCAGACTCAGCCCACTGTCGTCCCAGACGTGGCGCGTGATCTACCTGAACCGAAGCGAGTACGTCTCGGAGAACGGACGGCAGTGGTACCGCGACTCAACCCCAGCCTCCGATGCGGTGGGCGGTCTGGGAACGCTCAAGTCGCAGCTCGAGAGTTGGGGGCTGGAGCTGAAGAAGTCGGCGGCGGTGACCAAGCTCGGCACCAGCACCATCGGCGGCAGCCAGGTGGAGCATCTCAGGACCACCATCGCCGGTGCGAACCTGAATCAGTCGATGGCCGGTGTCCTGGGCGATCTGGTGGTTGATCTGGGCGGCCAGGGAGCGCAACTCAAGGCCGACCTCCCGGCAATCGAGGCGCTGCTTCAGTTCACCCAGGTTCAGCTCGACAGCTACGTACTGACATCGACCGGACAGCTGGCGAGGACGAACTTGAACCTCGGGCTCAACCTCAATTTGGACAAGCTGGCCACGCTCGCGCCGGGGCGAACCGACCTGCCCTCTGGCACGGCGTCGCTGACCGTGCTCGGCTCTGGGGCCTTCAGCGACTACGGGGCCGATTTCAATCTGCACAAGCCCACCGACATCGAGCCCGGACCGGCGCCGACACCCAGCGGACTCTCAGGGCTACTCGGCTTGACCTAGGCGCGCGGCGGTCCCGGGCTGGGAGCAGAGCTCGGCTGGGACCAGCGATCCGGAGCGGGCGACCGGTCCCTTCTAGCTAACCTCCTGGGCCAGCGGCACCGCCAGCCGAATCCCGGCCCCCGGACAGGCCGGGGCCACTTTCCTGGCCAGGGCTGCCGCTGAGGGGCCATCTGCCTGGAAGCTGAAGAAGGCGCCCCCGCTGCCGGTCATGGCCCAAGCCACCCCGGGGCTGGCATCCAAGAGAGACTGCAGCCTTGGGGCCAGGTCGGGAACCGCGCGCATGGCGGCTGCCTGCAGCTGGCTGCCGAAAAGATCCGGGTCGGGAGCCAGGCCATCCCGGAGCGCTTGGGCGAGCTGCGCGACCCGGGCCCCGCTGCTGAAATCGCCGGATTGGGTCGCCGCATAGGCCGACGCGGTGGCCACCGAGCCCAGGACCACTATCAGGAATGCGCCCGAGCGAAGTGGTGGTAAAGGGGCGATGACCTCCCCAACCCCGGTCAGAAGGCAGGCGCCCCCGCGCAGGCTGAAGGGCACGTCGGCTCCGCATTGAAGCGCCAGCTCGGCCAGCTGGTCGCGATCGAGTCCCGCCCCAGCCAGGCGGAGAACGGCTGCCGCGTCTGCCGACCCGCCACCGAGCCCGCTCTGAGTGGGGATTCGCTTCTCCAGGCCAGTCGCCTGATAGGTGCACCGAGTCGCTGCTGGTGCAGCAGCACGGCCGCCCGGACTGCGAGGTTTTCCGGTCCCAGGGGCACGCGGTGGGCCTCGGGGCCCCAGATCTGGAGTTCCGGGATAGCCGGTGCCGGCCGGTCCGGCTCCTCCTGCTCGTCAAGCGCGACGACATCGCTCCAATCAATGGTCTGGGATATGGCGGCCAGCTCGTGGTACCCGTCGGGGCGACGGCCGCTCAGTTCCAGGGCCAGATTCAACTTGGCGGGAGCTCGGCCCCAGCGCAACACCGGCCTCACTTTAGCGAGCCGCTTGAAAGGTATTCGGCGAGCGATTGGTATACTGCGGCGCCAGCCCGACTCAGGTGTCGGTGCCGATTTGGCCCGGGTTCGACTGGGCCTTCAACCATCAGCCGAGAGATCATGGCAAACACTAGTTCCGCCCGCAAGCGCATCCGGTCGGCGGCTCGCAAGCACGAGCGCAACCGTCGGGTCCGCTCGTCAGTGCGTACCGCCGTCGCCAGGGCGAGGCGGGTCATCGAGGGTGCCGAGGAAGGCTCCAGCGAGGAGCTGCTCAAGCTGGCCACCTCTGCACTGGACAAGGCGTCCGAGCACGGAGTGCTGCACCCGCGCAACGTCAGTCGGCGCAAGTCCCGTCTGATGCGCTCAGCCGCCAGAGCCGGAGCCGCAACCGAGGAAGGCAAGGCGCCCAAGACCGCCTCCAAACGGGCCTCGGCGCAGGGCACCAAACCCAAGTCAGGGTCGACCAGCCGAAAGCCGGCAGCAGCCCCCAAGGCGGGCCGTCCCGCGACCAAGACCGAACGGACCTCGAGCTCGCAGCGACGGGCCGCGGGCAGTTCGAGCAAGGAGCGCAAGGGCAGCTGATCCTGGGGCTCGCTCCCGATCAGCTTCGTCGCCCGTTGAGCTCAACTCGGTCGCCATGCGCCCGAGCAGGTGCTCCAGGCCCTCCTGGCCGTCGACGGCGCCAGTTCTGGTCGACCAATCGAGGTCGGCGATCTGGATCAACCAGCGATTTAGCCGTGACTCGCCGACCCGCCTCAGGTGGGCCCGCAGCTTCTCTTCCCTCCAGGGCGGCAGGCCCGGTCGTTGGTGGTCAGAGAATGAGATCAGCTCGCGCACTGACCAGGCCAACGCGCCCAGCACCATCTGAGGGGGAAAGTCGGAGCGTCCCGGCAATCTGGCGCAACCGCTCGCCGACCCGGCCCGGCTCCTCAAAGAGCGCGTCGGTGAGTCGGTAGAGCTCGGTCGGCGGGGCCGGGGGGATCAAGAGAAGTGCGTCGGAGTCGGCAATCCGTCCACCGCCCAACATAAACAACTGGAGCTTCTCCAACTCCTGATGGAGTTGGCCGATGTCCTGCGCTGCGACCTCGGCAAGCCGGGTCAGCACCGCCTGACCGAGGTGCAGGCCGCGGGTTTGGACCTGGTCGTCGACGTACCGCCGCAGCTCCCTGCCCTTCGGTCTCTTCAAGAGGCGCACTTCACCACGCTGTACCCGCATCGCCTGCAGCAGTGGGGAGCTGGCCGGGAGCACGCCGCGGTGGACGACCACTACCGCCGTCGATTCCAGGCGGGTGCCCAGCGTCGCTCCGAGCGCCTCAGCTTCGTGGCTCGCGCGCTGCCCACCCGTCAGTTGGAGCGGATCCCAAATCATCACCAGGCGCCGGATCGCCAGAAACGGAGGGGTGGCAATGCTCTGTGCGATGGCATCCAGGTCCCGCGCGGAGCGGAACTCCTCGAGACCCATGTCGGCAACCAAGTCGGCGGCTCAGCTGGTCGCGGATCCGGCGAGCGCTGTGGTCGACCAGATAGGGGTCGTCGCCATGCACCAGCACCAGCGGCTCGACCACGAGCTGATTATCGAGGTCGGGCCAGATCCAGCCCCGCACTCGACCCGGCCGGGAGTTGCCTTGCAGAGGGTGCTCCCGTCAGCATTGGGGCGAAGTGCTGGTGACCTGGCTCGCGACTCCACTGCCGCGGCTGCCTTTCGGCGCCCTTGGGCGCCCAATTCGCCATCGGCGGCTTGTTCCTGATCCACATCGCGCTGGTCGGCTTCATCCTGGCCGCGACCGGGATGGCGCCATTCCTGGAGTTGGCCGGGCGGCGTAGGGGCGGCGATCCTTCCTGCCTGCGCTACGCCCGCGGTCTCTCCCGGGCGATCCTCTACCTGTACAGCCTGGGCGCCACCTGGGCGGTGCTCGCCGTGTTCCTCCTGGCCGGCCTCTACGGCCGATTGATCGGGACCCTGCTCAACGAGCTGCTGCTGCCCCTGACGATCGCGTTCGCCAGCTTCTTCGTGGGCATTCCCCTGATGCTCCTCTACGCCTACACCTGGGACCGTGTCTCGCCCCGCGTGCACCTGGCGATCGGATTCGCCTTCGCAGCGGTGCAGTACGTGTTCCTCTTCACCATCGTCGAGCTGGACAGCTACGTCCTCACTCCCGGTACCGCCGTCAGTGCGGTCGGGCGCTGCCTTCTCGCCCAGCTTTCCCTGGCTGTTGCTCCACTACGCCGGAGCCAACCTCTCCTGGGCACCTCTTCTCTTGGCTGGGCTTGCCGTCTGGCGAGGGCGGAGGGCAACATCGGCTGCCGAGATCACCTACCAGCGCTGGGCTGCCCGAATAATGTTCGCCATCGGCTCGGTCTTCTTGATGGCCCAGCCGATCACCGGTTTTCTACTCGCCGAGACGGTCAAGACCAGCTCACTCCCGGCCTTTGACAACCTGTTCGTTTTCAACTCGGCGTCGCTTTTCATAGGACAGGTGGCTCTGCTGGCGATCCTGGTGGTGGGCGCAAATGTGGTCTTCTGGCTGCACAACCAGTCGAGCCCATCCAGCAATTCGGGTGGCGGTCCCCTCACGGTGGTGGCGCTGCTGGGGATGGCTGCCACAGCTCTGCCGGCGGCGATCATCCCCGACAACCTCGTGCTGATCCGCTACGTGGCTCTGTTGATCGCCTTCGTAGCCACCGCGATCAACTTGGGTGGCTACCTACGGTCGCTGCGGGCGGGTGGGAGCTCGGCCACGATCAATCCCCTGGCGGGGCGCCTGATCGGGGTGGTTGGCGTGTGCGCCTTGGTGCTCAGCCTCTACATGGGGGTGATCAAGGAGAACGCGAAGCTCCCCTGCGGCATCGACGCCAACACCGGCCAGAACAGCTGCCTGCTGAACCTGACCCAGTCAGCTCAGAACTTCACCGTGCCCCGCGGGGACCAACCGTGAACTACCAGGACTTCGAATCGGCCTGGTACATGGGGCTGGTCATCACCTGTTTTTTCTGTGTGATGTTGGTTGGCTTGGTCGCAGTGATGCGACACGCCCGCCACCTCGCCGCCGAGGCAGGAGCCGGGGTGGCGTGGATGGCGGTCGCGTCCGGGGTGTTCACCTTCCTGTTCCTGCTGGGAGTTCTTCTCGCACTGCTGATCGGAATCGTGGTCCTGGCCGGTGGCTGACGACACTCAGTCGCTTGCCAAAAAGCGGGTATCCCGCCGTCGTTTCATGATCATGACCATCAACGGAGTGGGGGCGGGGACGGCGCTCCTGATCGGGGCGCCAATCGTGGGCTCGATTCTCAGTCCGATATTCGCCAAGCGGAAGACGCCCTGGGTGTTGGTGGCCGACGTGAGCCAGGTGCCGGTCGGGGTGCCGACGGCCTACGTCGTCTTCCTTCCCATCGACGAGGGTTGGTCGGTTCCGCCGGTGCCGCGGACGGTGTACGTGGTCAAGTTGAACCTCAACGGCACTGTGCAAATGATCACGCTCTCCAACGTCTGCACCCATATGCAGTGCGACGTGCATTGGGACATCAACCTCAAGGTGTTTCTCTGTCCCTGCCATGGAGGTTTGTACAGCATCGAAGGTGTCAACATCGGGGGACCGCCTCCCTGGCCGCTGTTCCGTTACGAGCACAAGCTGGTGGGCACCACCCTGTACGTCCGCAATGACCTGACGGGGGCCTAGCAGGGTGGCCAGCCCGAGTCAGCCGCCCCGGAGCGCGCTGGTCGCCAAACTGACGCGACCGGTGGCCCGTCCCATGGCGGCCACCTATCGATGGGTCGACGAGCGGATGGGTATCTCCGACCTGACCCACCAACTGCTGTACGAGGCGACCCCCCGGAGGGGCGCTTGGACCTACTCGCTGGGCAGCGCCACCCTGATCATCATCGTGCTCCAGATCGTCACCGGCATGTTCTTGCTCTGGACCTACGTGCCGTCGACCACGGAAGCGTGGGAAAGCCTCAATTTCATCGAGCATCACGACGAGTTCGCGGCCATTGTCCGGGGCATGCACCTGTGGGGTGCCTACGTCCTGCTCTTTGTGATCGGACTGCACATGATCCGCACTTTCGTGAGCGGCTCCTACAAGAAGCCGCGCGAGCTCAATTGGATCGTCGGCGTCGTGCTGTTCCTCTTGGTGCTGGGACTGGGCATCACCGGCGCCATGCTGCCCTGGGATCAGGCTGCCTTCTGGACCGCCACGGTGGTGACCCACGTCGTCGACTACATTCCCTTCTTCGGCAACTGGCTTCAGGAGGTTCTGCGTGGTGGCCCCCAGATGGGACCGGAGACCCTGACCCGGTTCTTCGCGATCCACATCTGGTTGCTCCCGGCACTCCTGGTGCCGTTGATCGGGCTGCACCTGATCCTGCTCCGCCGGCACGGCGAGCACGGCTCCTGGGTGAACTACGAAGGGGTCGAGACGGAGTCAGAGGAGGTGAGGAAGGCGCGGATGGCGGGAGCGGAGTACCCCTACCCGGCGCTGCCCAGCGATCCCGGCTACGCGGTCCCTGTGGACATCGACGACTTCTTCCCGTCGCAGGTCTTCAAGGACGCCATCGTCAGCTTCGCCCTGGTCATCATCATCTTCGTCATGGCGGTCGTGGTAGGGGCGCCCCTGGAGCGGGCAGCCAACCCAGCCACGCTCAACTACGTGCCCACTCCGGAGTGGTTCTTCCTTCCCTTGGATCAGTTGTTGGTGCAGTTTCCCCAGGCCTGGATGATTCCGGTGGGGGTGTTCGTGCTGCCCGGTATAGGGACCACTCTGCTCATTCTCGTCCCGTTCCTGGACCGCTCTCCCAGCCGCGAACCGTGGCGTCGGCCTGAGGTCATGGTCCCCGCGCTGTTCGCCGTCCTGTTCTTGGTATTCGAGGCCCTGCTGGCGGTCAACCGGTTGTTCAACCTGTGAGCCTTCCCAACGTGGTAGCGGCGACATCGCCGCATCTCGTTCAGGTTCCGATATCCACCGGCGTGGCAACCGCGCTGGTCGCGGTCCTGATGCTGGCCCACATACAGTTCGCCGCCTTCCAGCAGGGTGGTTACATCATCCTGGCGGTGACCGACTTCCTCGGGTGGAAGCGGAACGACGAGCGTCAGACGCGCTTCTCGCGGCACCTGGTGACTGCGCTCGGAGCAACCTTCGCCTTCGGCTCGGCGCTGGCGATCTTCTCGGTTTTGATTCTCTTCCTGGGCCTCTGGAGCCAGTTCTTCGTCGAGCTGGTGCGGATCATGTTCTGGCCACTGGTGGTAGAAGGGATCGCCTTCATCGGCGAGATCATCTGTCTCTACACCCTGTACTCGCAGTGGGAACGGCTGGGCAAGGTCCGGCCACTGCGGGCTGGCCTGGAGTTGCTGCTCTTCATCAACGCCTCCATCCAGATGCTGGCCATCGATGTGGTGGCGTCATACATGCTCACCCCCCGGCCCTCGAACGACCTGGCGCTGATTCTGTTGAATCCCACCGAGATCCCCTTGGAGATGCACCGGCTCGTAGGGAACATCGCCTTCGCCGGCGCGGTGATAGCGCTGGTGGGCGGTATTCGGATCCTCTTCGCGAAAACGCCAAAGGGACGGGCTTATGGCGACTGGATCGGCCACTACGGCCTGATTTACGCGATTGGATTCACCCTGGCCCAGCCGCTCATCGGATGGGAGTACGCCAAGGAAATCCAGCTCCACGCGTACGCCTCTTGGTACAGCATGATGCTGGGAGGGTTGAGCGTCGCCTTCCTCTTCCAGGTATTCCTGCTGGGCGCCATATTCACCGTGGGGATCTTCTACTTATGGCGTCGCGTCAAACTGGGTGGCTTCAAGTCACCGGCCCTGGCAATCTGCACAGGCTTGTCCTTCGCGTCGTGGTTGTTGATCGCCACGCCTTCATCGCTCGCCTGGAGCTACGAGGACGTGGTCGCCGCCAATGCCAACCTGCCCATCTGGCAGGGGGGATTGATGATCCCCTGGGGCGAGATGATCCCCTTCAAGCTAGTCGCCCTGATCACCTTCACCGGGGTCGCCATCGTGGCTGTGACCGTCTATCTCAAGCACGTCAACAAGGGCGAGATGCGCTGGGGCGACGCCGGACGTGCCCAGGGAGCCGCTCTCATCACCGTCGGTGTCGCGGTCAGCCTGATCATGGCCCTGATGGGCTACATCCGGGAGGACAGCCGCTCACCGTTCCTGATCACCAACGAGGTCCTGATCAACCAGCAGCAGAACTTCACTCCGCCGACGACGACCGGTCCGTCGCTGAGCGGCACCAACAACATCGGCATCATCGTGCCCTGGGAGTCGCCTCCGTGAAGTTGGTGATTCGGCCATTGAGCCATGCGGCGGAAGAGTTCGCCGAGGTCACCCACGAGCCGGTGCCGACGTCGCTGGCGACTTATTTCGAGGTGCGCAGCTTCGCCTTCCCGCACCGGCCGACGATTGATCAGTTGCCTGTCTCGGTGCGGCTGGCGGCGGTGGGAAACGAGCTCAAGACCAGGCTGATCCTGATCGCGGATCTGCTGCGTCGACTGGAGGCGCTCGAGTGGGACGTCATCCTGGTCGGAGACGACGTGGTCGTCAGCACCGGGCTCTCCGTCGAAGAGGGTTGGCGCAAGCTGCGCGACCAGGGCATCTCCGACCACCTCCTGCCGCTCCTGCACAAGGGCAGTGACTTGCCACCCTGGAGCCCTGGGCTGAGTCAGCCTCCCCCCGCGGCCTGAGAAGCGGCGAGAGGGTTAGCGGAATTCGGCGATCGCCCGGGCTCCCTCCGTCGAGAACGGAGCTGCCACCAGCCAGTCGCCGCCGTTCCCCTCCTCGACGATCTGGACGTTGACCGTCTTGGGCGCGGCGCCGTCGGGATTGCTGACCCGCACCACCGCCCAGACATCGTCAGCGGAGATCACCTTGAGTGAAAGCACCTTGAAGGTGGCTCGACTCGCGTCAACTCCACTAAAGAACTGGTCGTAGTTAGTCCGGTACTCGGCGTTCTGGCTGAGCAGGGTGTAGGCGTATGCCACCGAGTGGATCTGGATGTCGGCCAGCCACTGGCGGAGAGCCGCACCAGCAGCGATCTTCGGGCCGACACAGCTAGCTAGCAGCATCCCGGCCAGGGCCATTGCTGGGACCACTCCCAGGGCGGACTTCAACCGACGCCTAGCCCGTGACAATCACCGTGCCCTGCATTCCCGGGTGGAGGGTGCAGTAGTAGTCGTAAGTGCCCGGCGTCAGGAATTCGACAGCCCATTTGTACCCCGAGCCACGAGTGGGGGAGTTCACCAGGTTGGTATCGATCCACCACACGTTGTGCTGGTCGTACTCGTCAGTCCAGATCCACTCTACGATTGAGCCGACTGGCACAGTCATGCGGTCGGGGACGAACGAGCCTACCGTGTTGACGTTGTGGTAGATGATGATCCGGTAGTCGGGGGTCTTGGGAACGGGGAGGATCTGCTTGATCTTGAGATTGGAGTCGTGTTGCGAGACCTGATTACCCGACTGGAATGGGTTGTGGGCGGCCGCGGGTGTGCCGTTGTTGCCGAAGAAGCTGCACCCGGCCAGCATCGATCCCAGCAGCAAGGTGGCCACGCAGGTCCCGACGGTACGACGGCGAAGTTGCGCCGCCGATCCGTGCGAGCGACCAGCCAGCATGGAGTCAGGATAGCCGGACCAGCAGTGTCGGGGCAGGCCCTGTGACGGCTCAGGTGGCGGCGGCTGAGGGCGTCGACCTTCCTCGCACGCCGAGGCAGAGGGCGCTGGCGACCGTAGCGGCCCTGGCCCCGATCTACCCCGCCGCCTGCGCCCTCGATCACGCTGACCCGCTGCAGCTTCTGGTGGCGACGATCCTCTCCGCCCAGACCACAGACGAGCGCGTCAACCAGGTCACCCCCGCTCTCTTCACCCGCTACCCGGCTGCGGCGGACTATGCGGAGGCTGATCCCGAGGAGCTGGAGCAGTTGATTCACGCCACCGGTTTCTTCCACGCCAAGGCACGGTCGCTGATCGGGATGGGCAAGGCGCTCTGCGACAGATTCGACGGGCACGTGCCGGACACCATGGAAGGGCTGGTTGCGCTTCCCGGGGTGGGTCGAAAGACCGCCAACGTGATCCTGGGGGTCGCCTTCGGCAAGCCCGGCTTTCCGGTGGACACCCATGTGACGCGGCTGAGCAACCGCCTTGGGTTGGTCCGGGTGCAAGACCCGGAGAAGATTGAGCGGGAAGTCTGCCGGATGGTGCCACCGGAAGAGTGGACCGGGCTGAGCCTTCGGCTGATCCTTCATGGGCGCCAGGTGTGCCTGGCTAGGAACCCCAGGTGCGAGGTATGTGTCCTCGAGTCGTGGTGTCCCTCATCAACTCTAAGGGCCAAAGGCAAGGCGGCCAAGCGAACTACCGGTCGCGGAACTCGGCCCTCCGGCGCTCCCGCATCGCGGCCCACCCCTCGCGGGCGTCCTCGGTAAGCAGGGACTTTGCCTGAGCCTCGGACTCCAATCCGAGGACTACGTCCAGGGGCTCCCCCGACTCGGCCGCGGCCAGGGTGTGTTTTAGGTCGCGCAGCGCTGGAGCCGACATGCCTACCAATGAGGTGGCCAACTCGAGCGCCGCCTGCCGCAATTCGGCGGCAGGGACAACCCGGTTTGCCAGCCCGACCTGAAACGCACGCTCCGCACTGATCGGCTCTCCCAGCAAGAGCATTTCGCGGGCCATCGCGGGACCGGCCAGCCGGACCAGCATCCAGGTGGCCCCTCCGCCGGGATGGATGCCCAATTTGACGAACGGAGCCGCCAGGCGGGCGTTGTCTGCAAGCAACCGGAGGTCGCAGCAGAGGGCGAGATTCAGGCCTGCGCCGATGGCCGGGCCGTTCACTGCGGCAATCGTCGGGATCGCCAGGTCTCTCAGGTCCAGGAATGCCCGGTAGTAGTCGGTGAGCACCCGGCGCTTGGCCCCCGGCGTGGTCGCCTCTGCGCCAAGCGCGCCGAGGTCAGCTCCGGCACAGAACGCCGTACCGACGCCGGTCACCACCAGCGCTCTGACGCCGGCATCGGTGGCGATCGCAGCCAGCTCATTGCGGAGCGCCCCGGCCATCTCCTGCGTGAGGGCGTTGCGGCGATCTGGCTGGTTCAAGGCCAGCAGGCAGACCCCCGGGGAAGGCCGCGAAGTGATAACTAGCCGGGAGCTGCGTTCCTCCGCGCTGTGGGCCACGGTCGGCAGCATACCCGCGAGCTCCCGAAAAGCGGGGGACCACAGAGAACCCGTTGCTATACTCGGAAACCGCTGGCGAGCTCCCGGACCAGGCCGGCAGCGGGGTGCAAATTGAGCGAACGCTCGGCTGCGCGGACGGTGGTGCTGGCCGCCGGAAAGGGGACGCGAATGCGTTCTCGATTGCCCAAGGTCTGGCATACCGCTGGAGGGCTGTCACTGCTGGAGCACTCGGTGCGCATTGCTGAAGCGGTGACCGCTGGGCGGCCGATCCTGATCGTCGCTGACAAAGACGATTCCATTCGGGCAGGGCTGGACAAACGCGCGGAGCTGCTTGTCCAGGCTGTGCCCAAAGGCACCGCCGACGCCCTCGCCGCCGCCAGCTCCGTACTGGGACGAGAAGGAGTGGTTCTGGTGATCCCGGGGGACATGCCGCTCTTGACCGCAGCGTCGCTGGGGAAACTGCTGCACGAACTGGAAGTGACGAAGTCTGGTGCGGCGGTGCTGACTGCGACCATCTCCGACGCCCGCGGCTATGGCCGGATTGAGCGCGAACCGAGCGGGCACCTTTCCCGGATCGTGGAGGACGCCGACGAGCCCTGGAACGGAGACCCGACAGAGGTCAACCTCGGGGCCTATGCATTCAGGTTGAACCGTTTGTGGCCGGCTCTGGAGCGTCTCACGGCTGACAACGCCCAAGGCGAGCTCTATTTGAGCTGGCTGCCCCAGGTGGTGGAGGGGGGAGCGGTCACCGTCGAGTCGAGCGAACCAGATGAGGCGATCCAGGTCAACGATCGAGTTCAACTGGCCCAGGCCGAAGCGGCGCTTCACCGTCGCACCCTGAGGCGGCTGATGCTTTCCGGCGTCACTTTCATCGACCCCGGGGCCACCTGGGTCGACTGCGACGTGGAGATCGGCCAGGACACCGTGATTGCCCCCGGGTCGGTGATCAGGGGTGCCAGCAGGATTGGTAGGGATTGCGTGATTGGCCCGTTCGCCGAATTGGAGAATGTCGAGATAGGCGCGGGATGCCGGATCGGCCGGTCCCACCTGAGCGGCTGTAAGCTGGCTGATGGAGTGGATATCGGACCCTTCAATCGAGTGCGCCCCGAATCTGAGCTGGGCCCGAGGTCCCACCTTGGCACTTTCACCGAGGTGGTGCGGAGTCGGGTCGGGGAGGGGAGCCAGATTCCCCACCTCAGCTACGTTGGCGACGCCGATGTGGGAAGTGACGTGAACTATGGCGCTGGCAGCATCACCGCCAACTGGGACGGTCAGACGAAGCATCGGACCGTGATCGCAGACGGAGCCCGGCTGGGGAGCGCCACCATCCTCGTCGCACCGGTCGAGGTTGGCGAAGGCTCTTACACCGGCGCTGGCTCGGTGATAACGAACGACGTGCCGGAAGGCTCTCTGGCAGTGGCCCGATCACGTCAGCGAAACGTCCTTGGATGGGTCGCCCGGCGTCGGGGGAAAGCGGCACGCAAGATTGAGGGTGGTTCGTGAAGGGGTCGGAAGGGCCCCTGATGCTGCTCTGTGGCACCAGTAATCCCGATCTAGGCAGAAGGATCTCGGAGGAGGTGGGGGTCCCCCTCGCCCCGATGGAGATCACCCGGTTCGCCGACGGTGAGTTCGACGTGAAGATCGGCGAGTCCGTCCGCGGTCACGACGTCTTCATGATTCAGTCGACCTGCCCCCCGGTCAACGACAACTACATGGAGCTGTTCATCATCCTGGACGCGCTGCGGCGAGCCAGCGCCGCCCGGATCAACGCCGTGCTGCCCTATTACGGCTACGCACGCAAAGAGAAGAAGACCCAGGCCCGCGACCCTATTTCGGCCAAGCTCATGGCGAACTTCCTCCAGGTGGCCGGAGCGGAGCGGATGATCGTGCTTGACCTCCACGCGGAGGCGATCCAGGGCTTCTTCGACATCCCGGTGGATGCGCTGACCGCCAGCAAGATCCTGGCCGCCCATGTGCGATCTCGCCACGGCCGCCAACCGTTGGTGGTGGTCTCGCCGGACGTCGGAGGAACGGCGAGGGCACGGGCTATCGCTCGCCGACTCGACTCACCGCTGGCGATCATCGACAAGCGGCGCCCCCGAGACGACGACGTAGAGGTCCTAAATGTCATCGGTGAAGTGGAGGGCAGCCGCTGTGTGCTGGTGGACGACCTCATATCCACCGCCTCAACCCTAGCTGGCGCCGCCCACGCTTTGATCGCCAAGGGAGCGACCTCGGTGGATGTTCTGGCAACCCACGGGGTGTTCAGCAACGGCGCGCTGGCGAAGTTGGAAGAGGCGCCCGTCGATGAGGTGGTGGTAACCGACAGCATCCCATTGGCCAAGGAGATGCTGGACAGCGACAAGGTGACTCAGGTTTCGGTGGCCCCGCTGATCGCGGAGGCAATCGTCCGAGTTCACGAGGGACGGAGCGTCTCGGCCCTATTTCGGTGATCAGACCCGCCTGCTAGACTCGGGCGAAAGATGAGCCCTGGCTCACCCGCCGACCCACCAAGCCTGCCACTGATCCGGATCGCCGGGGGGAGGGTGGGGGAGACACTGACTGGGACAGTTCCGGCCGCCTCCCCGTGAGCCGTGAGATAGCGCCTTCCTCGCACCCATGAGCGGCTGGTTAGTTGCGGTCCTAGTTGTAGCGCTGGTGGTGGCCGGACTCTCGGCGACTGCCGAGACCTCGCTCACCTCGGTCAGTCGCCTTCGACTGCGAGCCCGGCGCGCGGAGGGTGATCCGCGGGCGGCGGTGGTGGAACGGCTCCACCGCAATCCCAGTGCCTACCTGGGCACGATCCTGGTCACCAACACGGTGGCTCTCATGCTGGCCTCATCGGCAGCCACGCTCCTGGCGGTGCAGCATCTGGGGGAGGGGGCGGCGCTCTGGGCAGCGGTGGCGTTGGCCATCCTGGTGCTGTTGTTCTGCGAGCTCGGGCCCAAGACCTACGCGCTCCAGCACAGCGACAGCATGGCCCGCCGGGTGGCTCGGCCGGTGGCAGTGGTGACTCGAGTGCTCAGCCCAATCGTGACTGTGATGACCGCCATCTCGGCGGTGGTCTTCCGCATCCTGCCCGGCGATGGTGGGCGGCGCAACCCGTTCCTGACTGAGGATGAGCTGAAGGAGCTGGTCTTGGCCAGCGAGCAGGAGGGGATCGTCGAGGAGGAGGAGCGGGAGATGATCCACGGCGTCCTCGAGATGACCGACAAACAGGTGCGTGAGGTCATGGTGCCGCGGGTACAGATGGTGGCGCTGCCATCCGACTCGACCGTGGAGGAGGCGATAGCGGAGATCCGTGAGCACGGGCACAGCCGAATCCCGGTTTATGAGGAGACGGTCGACAACATCACGGGCGTCGTCTATGCCAAGGACCTTCTGGGAAGCAAGGGGCAGGGCAGCCTGGAGAGCCAGCGAGTCGGGGGCCTGGCCCGCCCACCGACCTTTGTTCCCGAGGCCAAGCGCCTGGGTGACCTGCTCCAGGAGATGCAGCACGCCAAGATCCACCTCGCAGTGGTGGTCGACGAGTACGGGGGAACCGCCGGTTTGGTCACCATCGAGGACCTCCTTGAGGAGATCGTGGGCCCGATCCGAGATGAATACGACCTGGCCGAGCAGGAGGAGGTCCAGCTGGTTGAACCAAACGAGGCGCTGGTCAGCGCGTCGGTGAGTTTGGACGAGGTCAACGAGCTGCTCCATCTGAGTCTGCACGGGGAGGACTTCGATTCGGTCGGCGGCCTGGTGTACTCCCATCTGGGGCGCATCCCATCGGTGGGTGACACGGTCGACGCCGGCGGCGGGATCACCATCACTGTCGAAGAGATCGACCGGCGGGCGATCCGTACTGTGCGCGTCAGGTCCGAGCGCCCCTTCACTGACGAGACCGAGGGCTCCGACGACGGCCAGGCTGCGGCCTCCTCGACGACCACCGTGCTACCCCCCGAGTCCCTCTAGCAAGTGCCTGAACTGGTCAGCGACGAGGGGATAGTCCTCCGACGTCGGACCTTCTCTGAGGCGGACCGCATTCTGGTGATCTTCACCCGTGATCAGGGCAAGCTGAGCGTTCTCGCCAGAGGCGCTCGCCGAGCCAAGGCACGCAACGCCGCCGGTCTGGACCTGCTCACGCGCTCGGAGCTACTGCTCGTGCCAGGCAGAAGCATGGTGGTGGTCGCCCAGGCCAGGGCAGTGGGTCTGCCATGGCCCGGGAGCGACATCCTTCGTACGGCGTGCGGTGGCGTCCTGGCAGAACTGGTGGATGCGACACTCGAAGAGGGACACCCGGAGCCAGAGCTGTACCAGCTGATCGCCGCGGCCCGGGAGCGGATGGCGGACCCATCCCGTGATGTGCGCCTTGAGTTGGCGCTCATCTCCTTTCAGATCGCCGCACTCGGCGGATATCTCCCTGAGCTGCGGCGCTGCTCCAGCTGCGGCGAGGAACTCGAGGATCGCGACGGAGGCTTCCTACCCGCCCTCGGCGGGATGGTCCAAGCGGGCTGCTGGATTGCCCAGCCTGGGCTACTGCCATGCTCATCGTCCGCCCTGCGAATCCTCCGCCGCATGGAGGCGGGCGACCTTGAGACGCTGCGGCGAATCAGGTGGTCGGACTCGCTGCGGGACGAGGTGGAGTCGATCCTGCTGGCCCACCTTGAGCACCATCTTGATCGCCCTCTCAAGGCGGCTCGCATTCTCGCCGAGTTTCGCGAGATGGCTGCTCCCCGAGCCTGAGGTGGGTTTGCGCCCGCCGCGGCCGGCAGGCGTCGCGAGACCATCGAGTTCGGCTGGGATCCTGGCCCGGTGATCGAGCCCACTTCCCTGAACCTGAACGGTGTCGAGACGGCATTGGTTCGAGGAACTGGTCGAGCGGGTGGGCTGGAGCTCAAGCTGGTATTTCGCCCGCTCGGAGACGGGACCGTCTACGAGTGGAGTGTCCGAAACCAGGGACCGACTCCTGACGAGCTCCACCGGGTGGGGGTCAGGCTCCGGGCTCAGCCCGACCTGGTCCTGGAGCACGGTTGGCAGAGCTGGTCACCAGTTCGGCGATGCCACCCTGAAGATTCCCGCGGCGGCCGCCGGCGGGCACCCAGGTGGTCCCATCGGATGCTGTTCGCCGACGCGGAGCACGCCGGAGCGTCGGTGCGCGGGGACCAGTTCCTGATCACCAGCGATGGCGTGGTTGGGGCACTCGGGGGATCTCGGAACTTGACCAGCGTTGAGGCGTGCTCCGGAGGCTCGGGGATCACCGTGTGGGCACTCTTGGACGGCATCCCCATCGGTCCGGGTGAGGAGCTCGGACTCGACCCTTTCTGGGTGGCCGCGGGAGATCCCGGGCGAATGTATTCGGCATTTGCTGCCCTCTGGGGCGGACTTGCCCGGGCTCGCATCGCCACTGATTCCGAGCCGGGTTGGTCCTCCTGGTACCAGTACTTCGGATCGCCAACGCCGGACGCGATCCGGGCCAACCTCCGCCTTGCCGCCGAACGAGACCTGCGGACTGTCCAGATCGATGACGGGTACCAACGCTCCATCGGCGAGTGGTTGGACGTGAGAGCGGGCTGGGATCCCCTATCTGAACTCTCCGCTGAGATCGAGAGGGCAGGAGTTCGTCCCGGCATCTGGACCGCTCCCTTTCTGGTCGGAGAACGCGGGCCGATCGCTAGTCGGCATCCCGAGTGGCTGTTGCGCCACAAGAACGGTCACCCGGTCCGTGCCCATCCAGGGGGAAAGCACTGGGGCGGATGGGCCCTGGCGCTCGACGCAACCCACCCCGCCGTCCTCGAGCACGTGAGGGAAGTGGCAGCGGCTCTGGCCTCGCAGGGATTCACCTACCAGAAGGCGGACTTCTGCTATGCGGCGGCATTGCCTGGACGGCACCACGACCCGAGCGCCACCCGCGCCCAGGCGTTGCAGCGAGGGCTTCAGGCGGTACGCGATGGAATCGGGGACGAGTCGTTTCTTCTCGCCTGTGGATGCCCACTGGGACCCGCCGTGGGAGTGGTGGATGCGATGCGGGTCTCTCCGGACACCGGGCCCCACTGGCAACCTCGTCCGGGCGAGGCGCCGGCGGGATACGAAGAGTCGGCGCCCTGCCTGGCCAATGCGCTCCGGGCAAGCCTCCTTCGGGCGCCGCTGCACCGACGGCTGTGGATCAACGACCCGGACTGCTTGTTGGTCCGTCCCAGCATTACCGAACTCGTTCCGTGGCAGCGCAGGCTGGCGGCAGACGCGGTCTCCGGGCTCGGCGGCTTCCTCATGGTTTCCGATGACCTCGATCTCTACGGAAGCGAGGAGTGGTCCCGACTCAGGCAGCTGATGTCGCTACAGCCGTACGCAGACTCGCCGCTCGAGCTTGAGGATCCATTTTCGGACCGGCTAACCGTCAGCTCGGCCGCTACGGTCCTCACGGTTGAGCTGCCGCTGGGGCCGAATGAGCCACAGTGGTCGCTCGTCGATCGGATAGATCAGAGCCGCCTATAATCCCGCCAAAAGCTCAGGCTAGGCGGTCCCAAGCCCGGCGCCGCCCAGTGTTGAGGTGAGGTGGGCATGGCAACGATTCCGCGCCAAGCGGCGGAGCCAGCAGCCCTGACGCCATCAGCCCCAGAGAGTGTCCGCGAACTGCCAGCGGGAGTGATCCGACAGGAGCGCTACCGAGCGGCCTATCGCCGACGTAGGGCCCGGTGGCGCGATAGCCAGACCATCTACCGGGCGATAGTCCAGGCGCATGTCGGGCCCCAGACCAGGGTGCTCGACGTCGGCTG
The DNA here is from genome assembly GCA_963804565.1 of Candidatus Dormiibacterota bacterium. Taxonomy (GTDB): domain Bacteria; phylum Chloroflexota; class Dormibacteria; order Aeolococcales; family Bog-877; genus Bog-877. The sequence continues at coordinate 19,130 of CAWDQV010000001.1, forward strand.
CGGTCACGCCGACTTCCTGGCTTCCGCCTACGCCGCGAGCTCCGAGGTCTACGGACTGGACCCCGATGAGCAGGCTCTCGCCCGCAACCGAACGATAGGTCACCCGGTAGTGGGGACGGTCGAGAACATCCCCCTTCCAGACCAATCGTTCGACCTTGTGACCATGGCCTGGGTGGTGGAACACCTGGAGGACCCCGACCGAGCCGCCAGGGAGATCCATCGCGTACTCCGCCCGGGCGGTCGCCTGTTGTTCCTCACCCCCAACGCGTGGAACTACAACGCTTGGCTGGTGCGAGCGGTCCCCAACCGATACCACGAGTGGTTCACCCGCCGCCTCTACGGTCGCCAGGAGCGAGACACCTATCCGGTGAGATACCGAATGAACACTGAGCGGGACGTGGAACGGGTGATGGTCGGTGCTGGACTCAGGCGGGTCGTGCTTCGCCGCAACGGCGACCCTTCGTACATCAGCTTCAATGACACTCTGTTCACTATCGCCTGCGGGATCGAGACCTTGCTCGAGCTACCCGGACTGCGCCGGGCCAGGGTGCACCTGATCGGTCTCTATCAGCGCTGAGCGAGATTTTTTCCAGAGCTCGGGGTTGCCCGACCCGGAAGTGGACGCGCCGCTACCGACTGTCCCGCGAAATCTCAGCTGTGCGCCGAGGCGGCCTGGTCGGGGGCGAGCAGGAGGTCGGGCCGATGGTGCCACCGCTCAAAGAAGCGGCGGAAGTTGAGCCGGCTCAGCCGCTCCCGCTCGTCTGGATCGGTGTCCTCCCAACCACGGTGGTGGTGCATGACTACTGGCAGCTCGGGGATCCGGCGCTGGCTCAAACCGAAGGAGCGCAGCGTGAGGGAGTAGTGGAAGTCAAGCATCCGGTAGAAGCGAAAGCGTTCATCCAGTAGCCCAACCTCTCGCAAGCGGGAGCGGGCGAAGGCCAGGCAGTAGCCGTCGATGGTGTCCACCTCAACCGAACTGGAGTCGTCGAATTCGCGCATATCCCTACTCACGGCGCCCCAGCGGCCCACGGCTCCCACCGCTGGGTCGCGGAGCACTTCCAGCAACGGTGTGAAGCAGTCACCAGTGACCTCGACTCCGGTGTCCAGGATCAAGATCACCGAGCCCCTGGCGGCGCGCATGGTGACGTTGCGGGCTGCGCCCTCGCCCAACTGGTGATCGGCGTGGAACGGGCGGATCGAGGGGTCCGCACGGGCTAGCTCGTCGAGCACGCTCCCGACCTCGCGGGCATCGTTGTCGACCGCAAGGATCTCTACGGAGTGGCCGTTGCGATTCTGCTGCAGGCTCCGGATGCACCGGGTCAGGTCTGCCGGGTAGCCGTTGCTGACCAGACTCACCGATACCTGTACCAAATCGGGCTCAGCACGCTGATCGGGCACCTCCTGGGGCGACGAGATCAGGCCGTGGCGGCGGTCTAGGGCGGAGGCTGGTCGGTATCCGGTGCTGACTCGGTGGTCTTCTGGCACCACTCCCAGTTGGATCAGCGATAGTCGCTGTGCGTCCGCCTTGGCGAAGGCGAGCTGCCGCCGCTCGACCTCGCGGGCGCTCGCCAGCTCGAGCCACTCCCCGGGCTCGACGGTTGCCTGAGCGGGAAGATCAAGCGCCAGCCCCAGCCAGCGATCTGCAGCCAGCAGACCGGCGCGCCGCGTCGCGCCGGTGAGATCTCTGGCTCGGGCAAACTGCCAGGTCAGGGCCAGCGCCTGCGGCAGGTCCAGGTTGTCCTCCAGCGCCTTCCCCACCTGATCTGTCAGGTGGTGAACCCGCTGCGAGTCTTCGGATCCGGCGTCGTCGGCCGCCAGCTGGCGCAACCGCTGCAGCCCACGCTGGGCGGCCGCTAACGATGCCAAGGTGAAGTTGAGCCGGGTGCCGTATCGCACCGTGGCGCAGAGGTAGCGGAACGCCAGGGGATCGAAACCTCGCTCCACGAGGTCCTGGACGGTGTAGACGTTCCCCTGCGATTTGGCCATCTTTACCCCATCGGCGAGCAGGTGCTGACCGTGCACCCAATGTCGAACGAACCGTTTGCCGGTCGCTCCCTCGCTCTGGGCAAGTTCGTCCTCGTGGTGCGGGAAGATGTTGTCGACCCCTCCGGTGTGGAGGTCTAGCTCCTCCCCCAGGTAGGCCATCGACATCGCCGAGCACTCAATATGCCAACCTGGATAGCCGCGCCCGAAGGGACTGTCCCAGACCATCAGCTGGCGACCCTCTTCGGCCTGCCGCCAAAGAGTGAAGTCGGCCGAGTGGCGCTTGGCGGGGTCAGGCTCAGCTCCGGCGGCGCGCTGCAACTGCTCGGGCGAGTTGCCAGAGAGTGCTCCGTAGGAAGTCTGCGCGTTGGTGTCGAAGTAGACGCTCCCGTCCACCACATAGGCCAGGCTCCGCGCGATCAGGCGCTCCGCCAGGGCGATCATCTGGGGCACGTGGTCGGTTGCCCTGGGGAAGATATCGGCGGGCTCAATCCCCAGCAGGGCCTCGGCCTGGTGGAACTCGTCCTCGAACTCTCCTGCGATCTCCTTGGGGCTGCGCCCGGCAGCCAGCGCGGCGGCGATCACCTTGTCACCACCCCGCTCCGCCATCTCCTGGCGCATGTGCCCGACGTCGGTGATGTTCTTGACGTGAAGGACTTCCCACCCCTGGCTGCGGGCGATCCGCTTGATCCAGTCGGCCAGCAGGTAGGTGCGCAAGTTGCCGATGTGGACCGAGCGGTAAACCGTCGGTCCACAGCTGTACATCCGCAGCCGCGGCGGCTCTCGCGGTTCAACCTCTCGGACTTGCCGGGTGAGCGTGTCGTGTAGGCGCAGCACAAATCGACTGTAGCAGCGGTTTGGTCGGCATCCTGGGGAGTCGAACGCTGACGCCCAGAATGGTGGTCGACGCTCTGGCTTTCGCAGCACTGGAGAACCGCCATGGATGACTCCGCCCGGCCGCGCACCTTGATGCTCTTGGGCGGCAACGAGTGGCGCCCCGGTTCAGAGGTCGCCGACGCGTGGTGGCTGGCGCGGGCAGCCCGGCCGAAGGTGACTGTCCTAACCTCGGCCGCCCAGGACATACCGGACACCCAGGTGAGCTGGGCGGCCACGTACTTTGCCGGCCTGGGTGCCGAGGTCGAGGGCTGCCGAATCCAGAGCCGGCAGGAAGCGGCGGACTCCCGATTCCTGGACCAGCTGCTGGGAGCTGCTGCGATCTACCTATGCGGTGGAGATCCGGCTGCCGCACAGCAAGTCCTGGTGGACACTCCGGCCGCGCAGGCGCTCTGGGCGGCGTACCGGTCCGGCATCCCCATTGCCGGCTCAAGCGCCGGGGCGATGGTGCTTTCCGAGGCGTGCCTTTTCCCGGGTCGGGCGTTTTCACTGAAGGAAGGATTGGGCTTCTTCGGGCCGGTGGTGGTACCCCACTGGAGCACTTCCCGCCGAAGCTGGAGCGAGACGGTGACCAGAGTGGCCCTCGAGCGAGAGGTCTTGGCGATCGATGAGTCGACCGGCGTCTGCTGGGATGGCCACGCCTGGGAAGTGCGCGGGCCGGGCCGTGCGGTACTGGTCACACCCACCGGCGAGGCCGGAGTTGGGGTGGACCGGCCGGCCGCGCCAGTAGAATGACGCCCACCGTTTGAGTTCGGGTCCCTTCGGCGCGCCCTGCCGGGACCGCTGGAGGTGCAAGCTACGGAATCCGCCGCCAATCGCATGGAGACCCTGGTCTCGCTTTGCAAGCGCCGGGGATTTGTGTTCCAGAGCAGCGAAATCTACGGCGGCATAAATGCCGTCTACGATTTCGGGCCGTTGGGCGTACGGCTGCGCCGACGAATAAGGGACGCTTGGTGGCGGGAAATCGTCGATCTCCGGGACGACGTGGAAGGGGTCGAGGCGGCGATCCTGATGAATCCCACCGTTTGGGAAGCCTCGGGCCATCTAGCCAACTTCAGCGATCCGCTGGTGGATTGCCTCGGAACCTGCCACCAACGCTGGCGTGCGGACCAATTGGAAGGCACCACCTGCCCCAACTGCGGCGGGCCCCTCAGTCAGCCGCGCCAGTTCAACCTGATGTTCAAAACCTTCGTCGGACCGGTCGACGATGAGAACTCGGTCGTTTACCTCCGGCCCGAAACCGCCCAGGGAATATTCGTCAACTTCAAGAACGTAGTGAACAGCTCCCGCCAACGGGTTCCCTTCGGAATTGCTCAGATCGGGCGCAGCTTTCGCAACGAGATTTCCACCGGTAATTTCATCTTTCGACTTCGCGAACTGGAGATGATGGAACTGGAGTGGTTCTGTCAACCCGGTCAGGACGCCCCCTGGTTCGATTACTGGTGCGAGCAGCGGCTCAAGTGGCACGAGTCATTGGGGCTGAAACCGGAGAATCTCCGGCTGCGACCCCACGGCGAGCATGAGAAGGCGCACTACGCCTTGGCATCGAGCGACATCGAATACAGCTTTCCATGGGGTTGGGGCGAACTGGAGGGGATCGCTAGACGCAGTGACTACGACCTCCGGCGCCATCAGGAGGTGAGCGGGCGGGATCTCCAGTACACCGATCCGAACACCAACGAACGCTACCTGCCGTATGTGGTGGAACCGTCGCTCGGCGTGGACCGCACCTTTCTGGCGCTACTGCTGGACGCCTATGCCGAGGAGGAAGTGCGTGGGGAGACCCGCGTCGTGCTCCACCTCAAGGCCAGCGTGGCCCCTTTCCAGGTGGCCATTCTGCCGCTGCAGAAGAAGGCCGAACTGGCTGACCTGGCCCGCCGGGTGGAGCAGGAGCTGCGTCAACAGTTCTCGACCGACTACGACGACACCCAGTCGATCGGCAAGCGCTATCGCCGCCAGGACGAGATCGGCACCCCGCTGGCGGTCACCATCGACTTCGAGAGCCTGGAGGACCACGCGGCGACGATCCGCGACCGGGACACCATGGACCAGGTTCGGGTGCCTCTCGAGCAGCTATCCACCGCCTGCGCCGAAAGGGTGGCTCGGGGCCGGTAGTCGGTCACCCGAGCTAGAGTCCACCCTCCCGGGTGCTGAGCACGCAGAACTCGTTCCCCTCGGGATCGGCCAGGACAACCCAACTGACGTCAGGCCCCTGCCCAACGTCTACCCGGTGAGCTCCCAGCTCGATAAGCCGGGCGACCTCGGCATCCCGATCGTCTGGCGCAAGATCGAGATGCAGCCGATTCTTGATCGTCTTGGACTCGGGCACTGGCAGGAAAAGCAGCCCCGGATAGGTGTCCTCGTCGCGCGCGACTAGCACCTCGTTTGACGACCCCTCGACAATCGGAAAGCCGAGTGCCTCGGCCCAGAACCGGGCCAACCTCCCAGGGGCCTTGGAATCGACCACGATGCAGTAGAGGCGTGAACTCACGCACTAGATCCTACGACCGTGCCCCGCCCTACGACAGTCGGCTGTCGGGCGAAATTTACGCGCTCTCGCCTGCCATGTTGCGCAGGCGACTGGTCACTTGCCGATGCGTCGACCTGCTCGCTGCAGGCGATACTTTGGCGTGATGGTGCGAGCCCTCCCCGTGGTGCGCTGGGTGGCGCCTCGACCACCTCCTCCACTGAGACCCCTTCAGGAGCAGTGACCGGCGCTCTCGGGCTGGCCGCCACCACCCTGCGCTTTGGTCGGGGCTCCAGCTCCGAGCCCAACTTGACGTTGACTGCCCGAGCCGGAGGGCTCGAGTTTTGGGTCACTTCGCCGTCGGGCCCCCATATCTTCATCAGGGGGGCTTCGGAGCTGTGAAGCGCAGCTGCCGGGCTTTACGGAGCGCCGACTCGTCAGCGCCGCTTAGCTACGGTTGGCCGGGAGGCGCTATCGGGGGTCGCCAACAATCGCGTCGTCGATCTCAACCAGCCGTGCCCACGCAGGGGCCGGCCAGCGTCCAGCGCGATGACCTTCAGTGAGCAGGCCGACCACTACCCGAGCCCCGGCCGGTGCTGCCTCGGGCCAGGGCGTGTATCCGTCGGTCAGGACGATGATGATCCTGGGGCGGGGCCGCAGCCGAGCAGCCGCTTCGATCCCGGTGCCCATGTTTGTTCCACCGCCGCCCGCCAGCTCGACCTGGGCAGCACGACTCACTCGGCGCACCGCCTGAACCGCGGTGTCGACGGCGAGGACCCGAACCTGTCGCTGGCGAGCGCCCGATTTCGCTAGAACTCCATCGACCTCGGTCAGGGCGCGGGCCAGCAACCGCTCGTGCATCGAGCCGGAGGTGTCGCAGACGATCGCGATTTCCGGCACCGGTCGATGCAAGGTCGGGAGCACGACGCCCGCACTGACTCTCGAGCGGCGGGAGGGCCGACGATAGCTGTAGTCGGCGCTCCCGGCGACGGCGGCAAGAGCGCTCCGCACCTCCGCCGCCAGCACTCGGCGCCAGTCAATCCTGGACGGAAGCACGGTATCCGCCCAGCGCAGCCAGCCGCCCGGAACGGTACCCAGCTCCTGCCCCTGTCGCTGAATCTCAGCAGCCACCGTCAGCCGAAGCAGTTCCGCCTGCCCCGGCTGGATTTGAGGAGCTGTTCTGTTGAGAGGATCAGATGAGCCGTCCGCACCAGATCCGCAGTCCCAGCGGCGGTCACCTTCTCTCGCTGCCCGAAAATAGGCTTCAGCTAGGCCGGAGCCGGAGCAGCCCAGGTCAGCCGGTAGGTCGGGAGCCATCTCCGGTAGGCAGCCCACTGTCATCAGATCGTCATTGATCTCCGCATCGGCACAGCGATTCCACCGCCCACGCAGTTGTTGATCGGAGACTTGGAGGCGCTCGGCTCGCGCCGCGTGGTCGCGAATCAAGTGCCCGGCGAGGTGGAGCAGGAGGCGCCCCAACTGGTCTGGAGGCAATCGATCTAAGAGCTCGGGGTCAGCGTGGATCTGCCACCCGCGGTCGACCGAGATTGTTCCCGATTCCGCCTCCAGCTGGACTCCAGAGGCGAAGAGGGCGGCCGCCAGGTAGGGCATCTGGGTCGCTGCCCAGAGTCGCGCCGCTGCTACCGCACGCGATTGATCTGGCGCCGGCCTCACTGGATCAGTCCGGCGTCGCGGAGCACCTCGGTGAAACTGCCCACCTCGGTCGGGATTTCGATGCCGTCCGGTCGACATCGGGCCAGTACCCGGGCCGCCACCGCCGCGACATCTGGCGCACTGGCGGCTGCCCGGCCGAGGACCTCCCAACCCCGCTCCCAGCGGCCGCTGCCCGGACTGGCTGCGACCGCCGCTGCAACCGACGAGAGCGCTGCGTACGCGCGATCTCCCCGGGTCGGAAGCTCGAAGCTCGTGGGGTCGGCCAGCACGGCCTCAGGGTCGGGGAGGTCCGCCTCCACCAGCCAGGTGAGGAACTCGGTCCCGGCGCCGCCGCCGACGCAACCACGTACCACCAGACTGACCACCGTCTCGCCGGCATCGATGGCGCGGGCGGCGGCCAGCAGCCGGGCGGCCATGTCCCAACTCCGGGGGCTGGGCCACGCTCTTCCTGACGCGGCGGCATCCGCAGGTGGGTCAAGTGCCAGAGTCGGCCTTACGGTCATGAAGCCTGCGACCCAACTGCGAGCCACCGGAACCTGCCGCTCCCAAGCTTCCGGCAGTCCCGGAGGCGCGGGCGTGGGCCATCCCCCGGAGAATCCGGCAGCCAGGGTGCGCGCATCGAGGGGCCACTCCAGATGGCAAAAGCGATTGGCTAGAGGGGCAGAGAGGTCCCAACCATCCGCTGCCTGCTCCGGAGGATTGGCGGCAGCGACGACCGAGACGGTATCGGGGAGGGCAAGATCCCCAACCGTCCGTTCCAGGACCACCCGAAGCAGTGCGGCCTGAACCGCGGGTGGCGCTGTGGAGAGCTCGTCGAAGAAGACCACTCCCTGGCCGGCCTCCACCAACCTGACCGCCCATCGTGGTGGCGCAAAGTCGACGCGGGCGCCGCTCCCTTGATTCGCTTCGGCTCCGACCACGATGGGCAGCCCAGCAAAGTCGGACGGCTCGCGAATGGAGGCGATGACTGTTTCGCACGGCCATCCGGCGGCTGCGGCCATGGCCCGGATCACTGATGTCTTGCCTGTCCCAGGCGAGCCCCAGAGAAGAACCGGAACGCGAGCGGCGATGGCGATCGCCAATGCCGACGTGGTCGCGTCTTGATCTGCCACCGCGCCAGTTTGCCCCAACTGAGTCCCGGTGTGGCAGTCTGCTCAGATGTCGGGATTTGACGCCGAGCTGTACCTGCGGGTGATCGGTGAGGGGTTAATGATCAACGCCCACCCGGGCGGCCAGCCCAACGAAATCGAACTCTTTGAAGCGGCCGGCGCCCTGGCCGCGGTGAGCGCGCTGAGCCGGGCAACCGCTCAAGAGGTGCTGGACGAGTACGGCCTCGCCATTTCCTTGCGTTCGGGATGGCAAGGGTGGCGTCCTGGGAGAGGCAGGCTGCCACTCAACCTGAACGAGGCCATCCCTTCCTGCGGGCCGCGAAGGATGATCGTGCTGGGGAAGGAGGTGGATATGCAGGGCAGCAGGCTCCATCTGCGCTATCTCCGCTTGGGTGAGGACGCGACCTACCTTTCGGTTTCGATTCAGTCCGCCAACCCTCAGCAACAAAGGCTGGCCATGGGTCCGATGCGACCGCATCCATTTCCCGGCGGCCCACCCCAAGTGAAGGTTCAGGACGACCGCGGGCTCATGGCGATCGGCCATTTCTCCGGCGGTGGTTCGCCTGAGGAGTGGACAGGAGTGTTCCAGTGCACCCCGCTGCTCGCCGTGGACACCCGTTGGATCGAGGTCGAGGGCCAGCGCGTGGAGCTGCCAGAGGAGGCACCCCAGTGTCACGCCAGAGTAGAGGAGCTGCCTGCCCAGGACCCGGCGCAGAGGTATCTATGGCACCGGCTGGCCACCCGGGGCGAGCACGGTCCGGAGGGCAACCTGGACACGGCAGTCCAAGCGCTTCTGGCCTGTGGGGCCCTCGCCGAAGAGGCCCCGCTAATTGCCCAGGTCCGCGAGGTGGAGTCGCGTCTCGTGCCGGGCAGCCGTCAGCATCCAGCGAAGACGAGCGAGATTCCCGAACCGTGGCGGTCGCTGCTCTCCGGCGTGAGCCACGGAGCGACCATCACCGGGGACTTACCCGTCGGAGTGGTATGCCAGCCGGTTGGAGGGGTGAGGGTTTCAGTGGCGACCCTCACCTCCTTGGGTGATGGCTTCCAGATCGACGTTGAGGTTGAACCTGGCTGGGCGGATCCGCGGTCGCACCCCCAAGGCCTGGGTCAAGAGCAGCTCGCTTGGTGGGCCCGGGACGATCGCGGCAACCACTACCTTGGCCATTTCCGCAATTCATCGAGCAGCCCTGAGCGCACCATCGGAACCGTCGCCTTCCGGCCTCGGCTCGACTCGCGAGCCAGCCAGCTCGACCTGATGCCGAGCACGGTCAGCGCCCGAGCGGTGATTGAGGTCCCCATGAACTGGGTGGGCTCGGGGTGAGCGTGCCATGGTGGCTCGGGTTGACGCCGGTGGAGGCATCGGTCGCATGTCAGGGACGGGACCACCGGGTGCGTTGGTCTGAGGGAGTCTTCCAGACCCCCGAGCACCGTGAGCCGGAGCTGGAGCGCACCCTGGCGGTCCTGGGGACCGAGCCCTGCGCCTGTGTGGACATGGCCGACGCCTGGTCCCGGCGGTCGGCCGACCTTCGAGTACTGGTCCTAGGCTCGCGGGGCCCGAGCGATCGGCTGATCAATCGGCTGGGCCAAGGCCGACACCACCCGCCGGGGCTGATGGGGACAGCTGCCAACACATCCCTTCCCCGACGCCTCCCGCGTGGACCGGCCGGCCCACTGTCCGCGCTTCGCCGCGGTGGAGCAGGCCCGATCTACTCCTACGCCCCCATCTCTGAAGAGGTCGCCGAGCGCTCCGAATTCGCCCAGGATTCGGCGGCGCTCGCGGCGCTGGGACCGGGCATGTTCGAACGCCTGGTCGCAACCGTGGCTGCGGAGTGGAGCATGCGCCTGCTAACCCCTGATGAGGGCACGGAGCGGGCCAGACCCTCACTGCACGCGGGCCTGGCTGGTCGGGCCACCCTGGCTGTTCGCAGTTGGCTCGGAGTCGCGGACCTCGAGGTGGACGTGGACCTGGTCGGACCTTCCGACAGGCCCACCCTGAACAGAACCGAAGGCGGGATCCACGCCGACCTGCCCTTCGCCTGGGTCGCTGAGGTCTGGGCGAGGGGTCTCAGCGTGAGCTGGGGGAGGTTCTGCCTGGGCGCCAGGTCGACCGGTGCCGGCCACTGGGAGCTTGACACGCTCGACCACGGCCTCGGGCCGTTGGGTCAGATAAGAGTGGAAGTGCCGGGGTAGCCGATCGGGATTAGCCGACAGCCTCCAGGGTCTGGCTGGCGAATTGCTCCAGGTAGAGGCGGGAGTAGGCCCCGCCCTGGGCCATCAGTTCGACGTGAGACCCCGTCTCAACGATTTGGCCGTGGTCCATCATCACTATCAGGTCGGCGGCGAGGATGGTGGAGAGCCGGTGGGCGATGGCGACCGTGGTGCGGCCTTCCATCAGCCGGCCGAGGGCGTCCTGTATGGCTCGCTCGCTGTGGCTGTCGAGAGCGCTTGTGGCCTCGTCAAGGATCAGGACTCGTGGGGTTCTTCAAGATGGCTCGGGCCAAGGCGACTCGCTGCTTCTCGCCGCCGCTGAGCCGGTAGCCCCGCTCGCCGCCGAAGGTGTCGTACCCCTCGGGAAGCTCCATGATCCGATCATGAATCGCCGCCGCTCGGCTGGCGGCGATCATCTCGTCGTCAGTGGCGTCGGGTCGCCCGACCAGGAGGTTCTCTCGGATCGTGCTGTGGAAGATGAAGGTCTCCTGGGTCACTACCGCGATCGCGGTCCGCAGGGTGGCGTGGCTCAGATCCCGCAGGTCGTGGCCGTCCAGGGTGATCCGTCCCTGGTCGACGTCATACAGGCGGGCCATCAGGTAGGTCAGGGTGCTCTTGCCGGCGCCGCTCGGCCCGACCAGAGCCACCAGCTGGCCGGGTTCCGCCTCAAAGGTGATTCGCTCGACCGCCGGTGGAGAGCCAGGGTCGTAGCTGAAGGTCACGTTTTCGAAGGCGATCCGGCCCTTGATCTGGGAGACCGGGATGGTGATCGCGTCCGGCGCGATCCTCGATTTCGACGGGCAGGTCGAGGTACTGGAAGATCCGGTCGAACAGCGCCAGCGCTCCTTGGAACTCCACCTGGATGTTGAGCAGCTGGCCGATCGGGAAGAAGAGTGCGGACTGGAAGGTCGTGAAGGCGACCAGGGTTCCCACCGACACCCCGCCCTTGAGCTCCGGCGTGGAGGACCAGTCCGGCCATCAGGTAGACGCCTGCGGGCAGGATGGAGAAGAAGGTCTGGATGAAGCCGAAGAACCAGCGGCCCACCATCTGCTGGCGGATCATCAAGGCGGTCAGTCGGGAGGTCTCGCCGACGTAGCGGTCCCGGGCCCGTCTGCTCTCGGCCGTAGACCTTGGTGAGCAGGATCCCGCTGACCGAGAGCGTCTCCTCGGCCAGGGCGGAGAGGTCGGCCAGGGTCACCTGGGTCTGGGCGCTCACCCGCCGCCGCACCTCGCCGACCCTGACCGTCACCAGAATGAAGATCGGCAGCACCGCGACCGAGAGCAGCCGTCAGCTGCCAGCTGAGGAAGGCCATGCCGGCCAGGGTGGCCGCGGTGCGGGTCAGGTTGGCTACGGTGCTGGTCGCGGTGTTGGTGATCACCGAGTCCACCCCACCCACGTCGTTGGCCAGGCGGGACTGGATCTCGCCGGTCCGGGTCGCCGTGAAGAAGCCGAGGCGGGAGGTTCTGCAGATGGGTGTAGAGCGCCACGCGCAGGTCCTGCATCATCCGCTGGCCGACCACTGCGTTGAGGTAGGTCTGCCAGACGCCGAGCCCGGTACTGACCACCGGGGTGATCACCATGATCCCGAAGAAGATCAGAAGCAGCCTGGGATTGTGCTTCAGGATGGCGTCGTCGATGATCAGCTTGAGCATGTAGGGGTTGACGATCCCCAGCACCGCGACCACCATCAGGATGGCCAGGATTCCGCCGCACTTTCAGCCGGTATGGCCGGAAGAGTTTGACCACCCGGCGCACCGTGCCCTTGGTCGCGCGGAGTGGCTAGCGACGGATCCTGGAGGAGGGGTCGGGGGCGCGTGCGCCCCCGCCCCTACCCCCGTAGTGGTGCATTCCCATTCAGTTCGGAAAGTCCTCTGGCCCGCGGCGTTGGGCGGGGATGATCCTCGCGGCTCCAGTCGCGGGGGGCGGGGAACCGCTCGTCGGCCGCCGAGCTCGATCCTAGCACCGGTGCATCCGACCTCGAGCGGGGCCTGGATCGCGGAGCCTCGCAGGTAAACTCGAGTTGCGCAGGTTCAGCCAAGGAGGCGGTGTCTATGGCAGAGACCGCAGTGCGTCGTCGGCCAGCTGCGGCGCGGAAGGCTCGAGCCGAAGTTCGTCTACGACTTCGAAGAAGGCAACGCCGGGATGCGCGCTCTGCTCGGGCGGCAAGGGTGCGGGCGTGGCCGAGATGACCAAGGCGGGAATGCCGGTGCCACCCGGATTCACCATCACCACCGAGGCCTGCAACGCCTACATGAAGGCCGGGTGACAAGTTCCCGGCTGGGCTCTTGGACGAGGTGAAAGAGCACCTCAAGGTCCTGGAGCAAAGGACCGGCAAGGGGCTCGGCGACGCCGCGGAACCCGCTGCTGGTCTCGGTGCGGTCAGGGGCTGCCCATCTCGATGCCCGGGATGATGGACACGGTCCTCAACCTGGGACTAAACGAGCAGACGCTGGAGGGCTTGGCCAAGAAGACCGGCGACCGGCGCTTCGCCCTCGACGCCTATCGCCGCTTCATCCAGCTCTTCGGCAAGATCGTCAAGGGGGTCGACGGCGAGCTCTTCGAGCACGCGTTGGAGGCGGCCAAAGCGCGCGGCCAAGGTGAGAGCGACGCCGAGCTTCCGCCGGCGGCGCTCCAGGACCTGGCCGACAGGTTCAAGGAGATCTACCAAGAGCACACCAAGGAGCCGTTTCCCGAGGACCCCTGGGAGCAGCTGACCCTGGCGATCGCCGCCGTCTTCTCCTCCTGGAACGGGCGCCGGGCGGTCGCCTACCGCGAGTACAACCACATTCCTCACAACCTGGGCACCGCCGTCAACGTCCAGGCGATGGTGTTCGGCAACATGGGCAACGACTCCGGTACCGGGGTCGCCTTCACCCGCGATCCGGCCACCGGCGAGAACGCAGCTCTTCGGCGAGTACCTGCTCAACGCCCAGGGCGAGGACGTGGTGGCCGGGAATCCGTACTCCCCAGCCGATCGAGACCCTGCGCAAGTCACTTCCCAAGGTGTACCAGCAGCTTCGCCGAGATCGCGCGCAGGCTGGAGACCCACTACCGCGACGTCCAGGACATGGAGTTCACCATCGAGCAGGGCAAGCTCTACATGCTCCAGACCCGAGGCGCCAAGCGCACCGCGGCGGCCGCGGTGAAGATCGCGGTCGACATGCTCGCCGAGGGCATCATCACCGAGGAAGAGGCCCTGGGCCGGGTGGAGCCGGAGCAGGTCGACCAGCTGCTCCACCGGGCCATCGACCCCAAGCGCCAAGGTGCGGGTCCTGGCCACCGGACTGGCCGCGTCTCCGGGCGCCGCCACTGGGGCCGCCGTCTTCGACGCTGACCGAGCCGAGGCGGCAGCCAAGCGCGGCGAGAAGGTGATCCTGGTGAGGATCGAGACCAACCCCGACGACGTCCACGGCATGATCGCTGCCGAGGGCGTCCTCACCTCCCGCGGGGGGCCGGACCTCCCACGCCGCGGTGGTGGCGAGGGGCATGGGCAAGCCCTGCGTCGCCGGCGCCGAGGACATCGAGGTGGACCTGGTCCACCGGCGATTCGTGGCCGGCGGGAGTGACCATCAACGAGGGCGACGTGTTCACCCTCGATGGGTCCGATGGTCGGGTCATCGAGGGCGTGGTGCCGACCGTTGAGCCGGTGGTCTCCGGGTGATCTGGAGCAGCTGCTGGCGATGGCCGACCGTGTCCGGCGGCTCCGGGTGTTGGCCAATGCCGACAACCCGCCCGACGCCGCCAACGGGCCCGCGGCTTCGGCGCCCAGGGGATCGGGCTCTGCCGCACCGAGCACATGTTCATGGAGCAGGACCGGCTGCCCCGCGTCCAGGAGATGATCCTGGCCGGCGACCAGGAGGCGCGCCGCCGGGCGCTGGCCGAGCTGCTGCCCTACCAGCGCGATGACTTCATCGGCATCCTGGAGGCGATGCAGGGACTGCCGGTGATCATCCGGCTGATCGACCCCCCTCTCCACGAGTTCCTGCCCAACCATGACGAGCTGCTGGTGCAGGTGACCCGGCTCAGGGCGCTCAAGAAGTCGCCCAAGAAGTTGGAGCGAGCTGAGCGGATGCTCGCCGCGGTGGAGCAACTTCGGGAGCAGAATCCGATGCTCGGCCTTAGGGGTTGCCGCCTGGGTCTTCTGTTCCCCGAGATCATCGAGATGCAGGTGCGGGCCATCGCCGAAGCCGCATCGGAGCTGCGCCGACGCCGGATCAAGGCGATTCCCGAGATCATGGTGCCGCTGGTCGGGCACGTGGAGGAGCTCAGGCGCTCGCGGGCGATCATCGAGGGCACCCTGAAGCAGGTGGCCAAGGAGCAAGGCGTTCGGCTGGAGATCAAGATCGGGACGATGATCGAGGTGCCCCGGGCAGCCCTCACCGCTGGCCAGGTGGCAACCGAGGCGCCGATTTCTTCTCGTTCGGCACCAACGACCTGACCCAGATGACCTACGGGGTCTCTCGGGACGACGCCGAGGGCAAGTTCCTCAATCGGTACGTGCAGGAGGGGATCCTGCCCGACAACCCGTTCGAGCACCTCGATCCCGACGGGGTGGCCCAGCTGATGGAGCTCGCAACCACAGCCGGCCGCGCCGCCCGGCCATCCTTGGAGGTCGGAATCTGCGGGGAGCATGGCGGAGACGCCCAGTCGATCGCCATCTGCGAGTCGCTTGGGCTCGATTATGTCTCCTGTTCGCCGTTCCGAGTACCGGGCGCGCGTCTCGCTGCGGCCCAGGCACGGATCGCAGCCAAGGCGAAATCCAACTAAACCAAATCGCTCTCTGCCAGCCGATCCAGGTCGGATCCTGCGAGGGGCTCGGGTCGGTCAGCCTCGGGCGGCCCGAGTCACAGCTGCACCGACTTGACCACCAGGAACTCCTCCAGTCCGTAACGCCCGAACTCCCGGCCATGGCCGGACTGCTTGACCCCGCCGAAGGGGGCTGCGAGATTGAAAGCCCCTCCGTTGACCTCGACGGTGCCCGCCCGGAGGCGCTTCGCGAAATCCAGCGCTCGATCCTGATCGCCGGACCAGACTGCGGCGGCGAGTCCATAGGTGGTGCCATTGGCGATCTGAAGCGCCTCGGCATCGTCCCGGTAGGGGATGACTGACAGCACGGGCCCGAAGATCTCCTCCTGGGCGATGGTCATCTCGGGGCGGACGTCGGCGAAGACGGTGGGGGCGACGAAGTAGCCACCGGCCAACCCTGGCGGGGGCTCCAGCCCTCCCAATGCCAGACGGGCGCCCTCGGCGATGCCGACACGGATGTAGTCGAGCACCCGTTCCTGCTGTACCTTCGACGCCAGGGGACCCAACCGAGTTGACTCGTCGAGGGGATCCCCAAGGGCAAGTTTTCGGGCGGTCTCAACCGCCACCTCGAGGGCACGTTCCTGGTCCTTCACGGGGACCACTAGACGGGTTAGCGCGGTGCATGTCTGGCCGGCATTGAGGAAGGCGTTGTAAACCGCAAACTTGGCGGCCTTCTCGACATCGGCGTCATCCAGCAGCACGCTGGCCGACTTCCCACCCAGCTCCAGTGTCACCGGGGTGACCCTCTCAGCAGCTAGCTGGGACACTCGCCGGCCGGCCCTGGTGGAGCCGGTAAAGGAGATCTTGTCGACCAGAGGATGGGATACCAGGCCTTCCCCGGCAGTCGATCCCAGCCCGGTCAAGATGTTGATGACTCCGGGAGGGATCTCTGCCTGGGCAGCTATCTCCGCCAGGGCGAACGCGGTCAAGGGCGCAACCTCGCTGGCCTTGAGCACGACAGTGCACCCGACCGCCAGCGCCGGGGCGACCTTGGCCACCACCTGCTGGAGGGGGTAGTTCCAAGGGGTGATCGCGGCGACCACTCCGACTGGCTCACGAAGGGCGAGCACGTTCCCGATCTCTTCCTGGAAATCGAATTGGCTGAGGGCGGCGAGCGTCGCCGCCAATGATCTGGATCGGATTACCGACCTGGATCGCACGGGAGTGCCTGATGGGGGTGCCCACCTCCCGGGAGATGCTCTGGGCCAGCTCCTCTGATCGCTCCTCGATCCCCTGGGCGAGTGCCTCCAGGTACCCCGCACGGGTCGCCGAAGGGAGCGCTGACCAGCTCGACTGGGCCTCAGAGGCTGCCTGCACAGCTCCGTCTATGTCGAGCTCAGAGGCGTCGGCGACCGAGGCAAGAACGGTTCCAGTCGAGGCTTCGTGAACATCGATCCGCTTTCGCGAATCGGACGGAACCCAGGCGCCGCCAATGTAGAAGTGATCCCGGACCTTACGTTCGTCGATCGGCCCGCTATCGACCGCTGTGCTCAACGAGTCACCTTCAGTTGGGGCCCGCAGTTGGGTTCGGGAAGTGCTCGCCTCGGTCCGCGCCGGTGAAGGGCCATTCGTCGATACTGGCGACCCGATTCCAAGCGGGGGCTCCGCCCACGGTCAGTCGAGCTGCTCGCCAGAGGTTGGCCACGACCCGACGATCCTAGCAATTGGGTGGAGCGTGCGCCGGACGTGGGCCGGATAATGAGACGTCCTGTAAGTTGGGGAGAACGCCAAATTGCGAATTGCCCGATTTGCCGCCCCCGAGGGGCTCCGATTCGCGGTCGCCGACCCCAGCCGACCGGCGAGCGAGGGGATCCGGTGGCTGGATCTGGGGCTGGCCACCCCCGCCCTACAGACGTCCCTGCTGAGTGGCCAGCGCCCCCTGCCGGGCGACGAGATCTGGCCCGAACTGCCCTTGGTAGCGCCGATCGCACCCAACCGCGTGTTCGCAATTGGCCGCAACTACCAGGCCCACGCCGAGGAGAGCGGATCGGATGCCCCCTCCAGCCCGATAGTCTGGGTCAAGCTCAATTCCGCGGTGGTGGGCGACGGGACCGCGATCGTCCTCCCCAAGGAGCACGCCGAGGCGATCGACTATGAGGGAGAGCTGGCGGTTGTCATCGGGACCAAGGGTCGCCGGATCCCCTTGTCGGAGTCGCTCGCCCATGTCGCCGGTTACACGATCGCCAACGATGTCACCGCTCGGGACGCCCAGGACGCCATGGCCCAGTGGACGCTACCGAAGAGCATGGCGACGTTCGCCCCTCTCGGTCCCCACCTGCTCACCTCCGACGAGATACCCGATCCCCAGACCCTGACCATCGAAACGCGGGTTAACGGGGAGGTACGCCAGGACGGATCCACCAAGGACATGATCTTCCCGGTCGCACAACTGGTGAGCTTTCTCTCGGAATACATCGAACTTGAAGTTGGCGACGTGATCGAGACCGGGACCCCGTCCGGTATCGGGTGGCGGCGGTCTCCCAAGGCCATGCTCCAACCGGGGCAGGATGTTGAGGTCCGAATCGAGCCGATCGGCAGGCTCTCCAATCCGGTACGCGCCGAGGAGGCACCCTTGGGCGACTAGCCCTGGGTGAAGCATGGCCGGACCCAAGAACGAGCGGCAATTGGCACCCTGGCTGGTGGGAGCGACAATCGAGACGGTCGGCCGGGTCGCCGACCGCCATCAGGGGCGCGGACGACCCAAGCAACACCGGATGCAGCGCTCCGAGCGGCGAGAGCAGCTTCTCCAGGCGTGCCTCACCGCCTTCGCCAGAGACGGGCTCGAGCTCACGACCATGGACTCCATCGCGACCACGGCGGGCGTCAGCAAGCCGCTGGTGTATCGCCACTTCCACAATCGCCGCGAGGCCCTCGCTGCTGTGGTGGAGCGGGAAAGTGAGCGGTTGCAGGGGCTCTTGGGAATCGAAGTGGAGGAAGGTCCAGGGCCTACCTTCGAGCAGCTCACCACGACCTTTCTCCAGTTCGCGGCTGACTCCCCGGCATCATTTCGGCTGCTTTTCCACCTTGTCGACGCTGCCGCCGGTTCCGCCAAGCGCAGGGTCGACCAGCTCCGCGACCGGGTCGGCCGGGCGATGGTTGCATCCTTGCTGACCGAGGTCGACCAGGGTGGGCGCTCCGAGCAGCCGACCCCCACACCCGGATGCCGCTTGGCTTGCTGGCATGGTCAGCTCGATCGTCGAGGGGGTAGCCGGAGGTCTGGTTCGAGGCGAGGACCCGGCGCTCAGGGCGGGGGCCTTGCGCCAGCTGCTGCGCCCCGAGGGTCTGATGGCGGCGCTGGCGGAGTTCCGCACCCCGGACCGGATGGCGGTATCCGCTGACGCGGAGCACGCGTAGCCATCTTGCCCGACCGGCCCCATCCGGCGCTTCGGACCCTCGTGGACCTTCGCGGACCCACCCGGATAGTCGGTGGCCCGCGCTCAGGGAAGACCCGGCAGCTACAGCAGCTGGCTGTGGAGTGGTTGGCCGGCGGACTCGACGCAACCAGGCTGGTGTTGGTGGTTCGCAGTCGAGACGGCGCAGCGCTTCTGCGGAGACGAGTCGAGGACGAGATGCCCGGAGCCCACCCGGCGCTTCGCGTCTGGACCCATGAGCAGTTGGCTCGGTTTGTTCTGGAGGCGGGCGGGGGAGGGGAGAAGCCGCTGGCGGCGCTTTCCCGGACTGGAGAGTGGATGGCGATGCGAGCCGCTCTCCACCGCGCCGCGCCGCTGCCGCGCCTGGGCCCATCTGGTAGACGAGCCTTCCTGCACCAGCGATGCCTTGGCCATGGCCTCGGCGTTCAAGAGAGCGCTGGTCGGGCCCGGCCTGCTGGCGGGTCGGCTCCGCGGTGCGCCGGAGAGTGTGGCCGAGCTCGCGGTGGTGGCGGCCAGCTACGAGAGAGTGCTGGTGGAGATGGGCAGTCGGGACCACAGCGACACCCACACCGCGGCCATCGATGCGCTCTTCGCTGACCGGGCGCTGCTTCAGGGATGGGCCGATCTGCTCTTGGTGGACGAGGCCGAGGATCTCAGCCCCGCCCAGTGGTATCTGCTCCGAGAGCTGGGCGGACGGCTGACCCACCCCAGGCGCTTGGTGATGGCCGGCCATTGGACAGAGTCCACTCCCGGCTTCCGAGGTGTCTCCAGCGAGTCATCCAGCCGGCCCTTCGAAGAGTACTTCCCGGCCGAGATGTCGCCCGCAGAATGGGCACTCCCATCTGCTCTCCCCAACTGGGCGGAGCAGGTCGCTGCGAGCCTGGGCCTGGAGAGCACCCTGGACCCTGCGCTGGACGCTTCGACGACTCAGCCTCCTCTCCTAGAGGCGGCATTCCGGATCGGACCGACCGCCACGGTGTGGGCGGCGGCTGACGAGACCGAGGAGGCGCTGGCGGTGGCGGGAGAGATCGCCAGAGCTCATCTCCAAGGAGAGCTCCAGTTCGGAGATGTGGCCATCCTGGTGCGCTCGGCGAGCCGCCAGTTAGCCCCGATCAAGGCTGCTCTGAAAAGGTTTGCGATTCCATATCGGAGCCTCGCCGAGCCGGGCTGGGCAGGACATCCGCTGGTCGCGGTTGCACTCAACTGGCTAAGCGTCCTCTGCCTGCCCGGCGACGACGGAGTGCTCCTGACCGCTCTCGCCTCCGGGCCACGGGCGGTCTCCCCCGGGGCGATTCGGGTCATCCGGCAGGAGGCCGGCAGGCGTGGTCAGTCATTGCAGCGAGTGTTCTGGGAGTGGTGCCGGTCCGAAGAGTCGTCCCCCCTCTCGGGGGACGCAAGCGGTGCAGCTGAGGCTGCCCGGGAACAGCTGCGGATCGCTGGCCGACCATGGCTCGCCCTTGGGCCGGGCGATCCAGGAGCCTCCCACAGAGAGCTGACCTGGCCCCAGTTACGAGCGATCTTGGGTCAGGTAGAGGTGGCCGCGGGAATCGCGACCAGCGCGCTGGCCGACCTCGATCAAGCGAGCGTGCTCTCCGGGTTCGCCAAGACGGCGGAGGCTGTGGGCGAGGTTGAGCGCCGCCTCGGCAAAGCCGAACTCACGATGGGAAGGTGGATGGCGGAGCTTCAACTGGCGGTACGCCACGCCGGCGAAGAGGCTGCGCCGGCGATCGTGGCAAACCGCTCCGAGGTGTCACTGCTGACCTTCCGTCAGGCCAAGGGGCGCAGCTGGCCGCGAGTGTTCATCTGCGGTTGCACCGACGGCAGCATTCCGGCGCCCCCAGAGACTGGGGGGTTGCTGGACCCTGACGAGGTCCAGGAACTGGTACGCCTGGTGCCCGAGCTGGAGGATGTGTTCACCCTCGGCGACCGACAGCGCGATGCCGAGGCGCGGCTCTTTTGGGTGGCTCTGACCAGGGCTTCAGCTGAGGTCACCTGCAGTTGGGCCAGGCGCGAACTAGGGAGGGCGGCGGAGCGATCCCCGTTCGTTGGAGCCTTGCTAAACGTCGGGAGAAGCGGGGTCGTCGGCACCTCGCGCTGAACTGGCGCACCCCGATGACCTCACGACCGAGCTGGCCCTGGCATCTCCCGCCTCGGGCCTCGAGGCGGTCAGCCGTCAGCTCGCACGTTCGGCAGCCGATCTGCGCCAGGCGCTGGCGCCATGGGACCCGGTTGCTGACGGAACCGTCCAGGTCGGGGAGCCCCTGTCAATCAGCGCCACCTCTGTGGGCGCTTGGCTCGCCTGTCCGCGCCAATACCTGGTCCACAGTCTGGGCTCGGCCAGCGACCCGGAGGTCGATCAGACACTTGGTAACGAGGCCCACCGGCTGCTCGAACTGCTCTACCAGGACCGCAAAAACTGGGAAGGAAGTCCCACCACCTTCCAGGATAGGGGCGGCCAGCTCTTGCGGCAGCGGCTGATGCCCGAGGTCCGGTCTGAACAGTCCGATCCGCTCGACGTCGTCTTCATTCAACTCTGGCTGGAGCGGCTGATAAGGCGCTGGAGCCTTCGGATAGTCACACCCGGTCGAGAGCGGGTCGGTGAGCCAATCGCCGAAGAGGTGGCCTTCACGCTGGTGCGCGGTCGATGGGAGCTACGAGGGCAGGTGGACGCGCTGTGGCGCCATCGGGACGGTGAGTTGGAGGTGCTCGATTACAAGACGACCAGGACCCCGTCCAGCGATACCAAGCTACGGGAGGAGGTGTTCGGAAAGCCTCCCGAGGGACCGAGCCGTTGGCAGCTGCCGATCTACCAGATCGCGGCCGGCGAAGGAGCGTTCTCGGCGCAGGTCGGAGCGGAGCTTCCATCTCTGGCACGCGACTGGTACGTAGGTGCGGACCCGGGCCCAAGGGATCCCAACCCGATCGCGGCGCGTGGCTTTCGGGTGGTTGATGGCGCACACCGCGAGGGGCGCCCAGGAGTACTGACGCAGGGCGAGTTGGAGCGAATTGACGGTGAGCTCGACAAACTTGCGGAGGTGATCCTCGGTGGTCGCTTCCCGGCCCAGCCGCGCCACTCGACGCGGACCTGCCGAGACGGTCACAGCGGGTGCGCCTACTCCTTCTGGTGTGATGGTGAGGGCTCGGTTGGCAGCCAGTTCCTGACGCCCAACCCCGAGCTGTGAGCCAGCTAGAGGCCTTTACCGAGCGCGCCCGGTCGAAGCTGACCGAGGCACAGTTCGACGTTGTCCGGGAGCATGGCAGAGGACCTGTCAAAGTCGCCGCTGCCGCCGGCAGTGGCAAGACCACCACCATGGCCTGGCTCTACGCGGCCGCACTTGTCAGTGACCTGCCGGTGAGCCGGATCATGGCCGTCACCTTCACTGAACGGGCGGCCGGGGAGCTGCGCCGCAAGGTGCTCGATGTGATGATCGAGGCGGAGATCGTCCCGCCCGATGCCACGGGAGACGCACTCGAAGGCTCCTGGATAGGCACCTTCCACCAGCTGGTCCTGCGCTTGCTCCGGGAGCGGGCCTATCTCGCCGGGCTGCCGCGGGATCTCACGCTGATCGAGGAGGTGGAGGCGGAGATCCTGATTCAGGAAGCGCTGACGGCGGTCCGTCAGGCGGTGACTCAAGACCCCTCCTGGCTGGAACGGCTTCCCCGCGATCCGGATCCCCGAACAGTGCGCGGCCTTTTCGACGGAGCAGCGGTGGCAGCTCGTCGGCTTCGCTCCACCGAGCTGGAGCCCAGCGACTGCGTCCGGGAGTCACTGGGAGCCTACCCTCGCTGGCTCGCCCGGGGCGACCCTCCCGAAGAGCTGGCGTGGCACCGCGCAGCACTCAACCTGGCCACCACCATCTGGCAGGAGTACGAGCGCCGGCTGAAGAACCGCGGAAGCCTGGACTTCGACGGCCTTCTCAGGGCTGGGCTGGGGGCGCTTCGCCGATCCCCGACTCTGCTCGAGTGGTGTCGGTCCAACTTCCGGCTGGTGATCGTCGACGAGTTCCAGGACACAAGTGAGCTTCAGGAGGCGTTGATCCACCAGCTGACGGGGCCGGATCATCGGAGCCTCTTCATGGTTGGGGACGCCCGCCAGTCGATCTACGCCTTCCGGGATGCAAAGCCGGGCATCATGGCGGACTCTCTCGGTCGAAGATTTGGCCTCTTTCGCAACCACCGCTCGAGGGTGCCGATTCTGCAGGCGGCCGATTACCTGATCAAAGCCGACCCTAACTTCGCGGACGACGAGGCGATGGAAGCCGCTCGGGGGCAGGAGAGCGGGCTTCCGGTGTGGGTCGCCGAGGTCGCCGACCCCCGCCAGGAGGCGGAGGCGATTGCGTCCGCCCTGGATCAGATTCATGGAGCGGGGATTACCTATCCCGACGGCAGCCATCATGCGGTGCTCTGGCAGGAGATGGCGGTTTTGGCCTACACCCAGCGCAGCATCGGCCGCCCATTGGAGGAAGCCTTCCGCCGGCGGGGAATTCCCTTTCAGACGGTGAAGGGCGGGCTGCTGGATCGCCCAGAGGTGCGCGACATGGTGGCCGTCCTCCGTCTGACGGTTGACGAACGCGACGACCTGGCCTGTCTCCGGGTCCTTCAGAGCCACGTGGTTCGACTCCCCGACCGTGCGCTGGTCGCGCTGGCGGGGCGCGCCCGGCACCAGCAGGTGTCGTTCGCCCAGCGGCTGCGGATTCACCTGGAGGCCGGCGCTCCCGGTTGGGAACCCTCATGGGCGGAGCGGGCCCGGTGGATTCTGTCGGTGGTGGACTCGCTGCGACACGACGCACTCACCTCGCCGGCTGCTCTGGTGCTCGAGCAGGCGATGGCTGAGAGTGGCCTCCTCCGCCTCCAACAGGCCAGGGTCCTCAAGCGAGATGCTCAGGCGCGGCGGGGACTTGACGCGCTGCGAGAACTGCAGCGGGTCGCCTGGGCGGCCGAGTCGCCTGCTCGCTGGCTGAGCCTGGGCGAGCTGGTAGCACAGCTGGACCTCATGCAGCGGGCGGCAGATTCGCCCGAGCCACCGCCCCAGACCGATGAGGACCTGGTCACCATCAGCACCATCCACCGTGCCAAGGGCCTTGAATGGCGGGTTGTGGTGCTGGCCGACTGTCGGCCCTTCCACCGAAGGGGCCAGGCCTCGGTGATGTGGGACCGCGAGGAGCGCGCAGTGCTCTGCACCAAGGTAGAGGGTCGCGACACCAGCGCCTTCGCCCACTGGAAGGCCAGCCCTGCCTACTCGGTGGATCCTGAGGAGCACCGTCGGCTCGTGTATGTGGCCATGACGCGGGCTCGTGACCTGCTCGTGGTGACCACCTCTCGCTCCGGCAAGGACGGCGAGTTCGCCCAGTTGGCGGAGGCGGCGACGGGCAGGGCGGAGTGGGCTAGCGCGTGGCCGCAGTTCGGCGTGGCCGCCGGACTTCCCTGGCCCTCCCCCGGGTTCCCCGAGGTCAAAGGCCATGAGCCGGTCAGCACCCCTGCCATCGGGCCGGCCTCCGTCCCTCTACTGGTTCGGAGGTGGGAGGAGCTGGAGCGGGCGCGGGCGGAGCTGGCGGCGGTCCCCCCACAACCGCAGCAGCTGAGCTTCACCGCAATCGATGTCTTGCAGCACTGCCCACGGCAGTACTGGTACCAGTACCTGGCCCGCTTCCCAGGGGTTGATGAGACCGGCGGCGATCCGGCGGACGAACTGGAGCGTTCCTTGGACGGGGCCGGCCGACAGGAGGCTCTGAACCTTGGGCTCGCAGTGCATCGAGTCCTGGAGCGGCTCCACACGGTGTCACGGGACGCGGCACCGACGCCACTCCAGGCGATCTCCGAGCTGGAGCGGATCGCCCGCGACCTGAACCCGGAGCAACGCGCACTGGCGGACGAGATGGTCCTGAACTACCTGGCCGGGCCGGCAGCCGCTCTGCCTACCGTGGCGACCGAGATCGCCTTCAGCTGGACCGGGTGGGCCGGTCCCGGGTGCCCACCGCTGGTGGGGGTAATCGACCGGGTCGCCCGGCTGGAGTCGGGCGAGTTGATGATCATTGACTACAAGACCAACCTCGCGCTCAGTCCAACCGAAGTGGCGTCCTACTCTCGCCAGCTGCAGCTGTACGCCGCGGCGGTCGCAGCCGGCGTCATGGGAGCACCGGTCACGGCTCCGGCGACCGCTCTGGCGATGCTCCGAACCGGTGAACTGCTGACAGTCTCCAGTGGACCCGAGGATCTCGAGGCTGCGCTCAGCTGGGCGAGGGCGGCGGCGGGTCGGGTCAGGGCTGGGGAGTATCGGTCGGTTGAGGATTTTCCAGAACGGCCATGCGCCAGGTGTCCATTCGTGGAGCGTTGTCCGGAGCGGCGCGAGGAGGGCCTGGCCCCGCTATTCGGGCAGTTGAAACAGGCCTGAAAGACGCATCGCCAGCGACATGTCGCCCTTGAGCTTGAGTTTGCCCGTCATGAATGCCATCGTGCCGTTGAGCTTGCCCGTGATCAGCTTCACGAAGTTTTCGTCGCTGATGGTAATGGTGATGTCGGCCGCTGGCGAGGTTCCCTGGGAGACCTGGCAACGCGCGTCCTTGATCTCGGCATACCACTGCCCGCCCTGGCTACCGGTGATGTCGAATTGGAAGGTCGATTCCAGCCCGGCGGCCTTGTCCGCCTGAAAGGCGGCCGGGATCTGGTCGATGATCTCCTGCGGGGTCAGTTCGGCTTCGGCCACGAGGATTCCTCCCGAAGGCAGCTGCGATGGGTTCTCGGCGCCGGACCGGTCAGGCCGCCAGCTTGGGCCAGCGGCTCGGTCGCTTCAGGTAGCCGAGGTTTCCCGACATCGGCCGAGGATCGAACCCGAACTCGGTCTTCACCGCGTCGATTCGAGTCACGTTCGGCTTGGCCAGCATATCCAACTGCTGGGGCGTGACCAGAGGTTCTGACAGCGCCTTGTCCATCAGCATCGCTCCTGGACGGATCAGCCTGGGGTCGAGGTGGAGCGGCTTGCGCTTGGAGATGCCGAACCACTCTTTGTCGATCGCGCGCGCGATCTCAATGGTGATCTGCTCTAGGGTGAATTGGTCGGGGCCGCCGATCTCGTAGGTTTGGTGAGCCCTGTCTTCGTCTTCGGCAGCTGCCAACAGGCAGCGAGCCACGTCGTCAGCGTGGATTGGCTGAAAGACCGACGCGCCGTCTCCCGGGATGATTAGGAACGGTGCCGGTAGCGAGATCGCCTTGGCCAGCAGGGTGAAAAATCCTTCACCGGTACCGAAGATGGTCGAGGAGCGAATGATCACCCAGTCCAACGAACTGGCGATCACTGCCTGTTCCCCGCGCCACTTGCTGGCCAGATAGGGGAAGTTGGGATCTGGATCGGCCCCGATGGCACTCATCTGAACCAGCCTTCTCACCCCGGCCCTGGCAGCGGCGTCCACCACCTTCGCGGTGCCCTTGGCGTTGACCGAATCAAAGGTCTGGAGTCCGCGTTCACGGATCACCGCCACCAGGTTGACCACCGCGTCGGCGGACTGGAAAGCCTCCTCCAATCCGTCCCCGCTGATCACGTCCCCGTAGGTGGGTGCCAAGCCGGGTGGCAGGGAGGCCGAGCGCACTCCGCGCCCGACCACCCTTACCTCGTGTCCCGCCTCGATGAGCAGGAGCACCAGGTGGCTACCGACGAAGCCGGCGCCACCGACGACTGCTATCCGCAAGATCGAGTACCCGCTAGAACCGCAAGTTCAGGCGCGCTTGGTGCTGCGACGGCGTGCGCCGGGCTTGCCGGCAACTGCGGCCTTGAGGGCGGTCGAGGGGTAAAAGCGCACCTTCTGGGAGGCGGCGACGCGGACCATCTCCTGGGTCTGGGGATTGCGCCTAAGTCCAGCAGCGGTCTGACGAACCTTCCAGCGGCCGAATCCGGCGACGGAGACTTCACCACCACTCTGGAGCTCGTTGCCGATGATTTGAAAGATCAATTTGAGAGTGTCGTCGGCGAGTATAAAACTTGAGAAAAACGGCTCCTGCTTGCCTTCTTCATTCTCAAATTGGATGCGATTTTGCAGCTCTTTGGCCAACTCGCGGCGATTCATGGATGAGCACCTCCTTATGGACAAACTGAGACGGTTAAGGCGACGCATGAATACTAAGGAAAATGTGGGTGGTTTCGCTATTCCGTAGGGAAACGCAGGAACTTTTGCGGGCGCTCTAGGGGATTCCTCCCGGACCGGGGGAGGGCTTGCGTTATCGAACAGACGTTCGTACAATTTAGGGGAGCCCGGTGGGGCCGAGCTCCGTCTCGATCCGGTCCAAAATTCAGATGGGTGGTTCAGTGTCCTCAGAACTGGCCTGGCGGGAGCGGAAGGGGCTCCCCAAACCGGAGGCTGGGGCTCTGGAGCTGGCTCTCTCCTCGCTCAACATCCGCTATGGCCCGGGAATGGTTCACCTGGGAGCGCCACCGCCACTCCGGGGATTGACAACTGGGGCGAGCTGTCTGGACGACATCACCGGTTGCCGGGGTCTGCCGCGGGGCCGGATCAGCCGGCTGACCGGAGGCTCATCATCTGGGGCATTCGAGCTTGGTCTGGCCCTGGCGGCGGCGGTGTCCCAGTCCGCAGCAGTAGCCATTGTCGACTTCACCCTGGGTTTTGATCCCGGCAATGTCGAGGCCTATGGGGGCGAGCTTGACAACTGCTGGCTGGTCAGACCAAGGCGACCGGAGGAGGGATGGGCGGCTGCCCGGGCGCTGGCCAAAGCAGGAGTCCCCTTGTGTCTCCTGGTGGCGGGGGACTGGCCTCGGCTGACCCCGGATGCTGCTCCGGCCGCCTTGCTGACGGCGCTCTCCGAGGGCGACTGTGCGGGCCTGCTGCTGGGGGGGAGGTTGATCCCAGCTGCGCTCAAGGAGAAGGTCTTTCTGGAGTTGGAGTGCTGGCGGCTGGATTGGGTTTTGGCTCACGGGGATGTTTGCGGGCTCCGGCTGGAAGTGCAGGTCATCCGCAGCCATCTGGGAACGCCCGGATCCAGCTGTCGGCTCCAACTCAACTTTCCGCGGCCCTATCAGTTCCGGGTGGGCCTGGAGGAGTTGGCTGAAGGTGAGGAGTTGGTGGGTGAGATGCTCCAGGTGGTGGGGGGGAGTGGCCGGTGAGCCAGCTGAACCACCGAGCCCGTCTCGCCTGCTTCACCTTTCCCCATCTCGCACTGGTGTTGGCCCTGCGGGCCCATCCCGAGTTAAGTGGGGAGCCGGTGCTGGTTGGCGGCCGGGGCCGAGGTGGCCGGCAGGTGGTGGTGACGGCCTCACCGGCAGCGTGGGCTAAGGGGGTTCGGCCGGGACAGGAGTGGCGGCGAGCCGAGGTCCTCTGTCCCTTGGCAGTCAGGCTGGACGCCGACCGGACGGCTGTGGCCGAGTTGCGACGGCAGGCTAGGCTGGCACTCGCTGGCTGCAGTCCCCTGGTGGAGTGGGGCGATGACGCCAGCGCCTATGTCGATCTGACCGGCAGCGACCCGCTTCGGCTGGAGGAGAGCTCCCGGGCAGCGCATTGTGGTCGGGCCCTGCAGGGGGCCCTGGGAGTCCCTCCCAGTGTGGGAGTGGGACCGTCTCGCTTCTCGGCCTGGGCGGCGGCGCAGTCGGCGGCCCCGGGTCGGGTGCGCCTGGTCCCCGAGGGGAAGGCCGCGGAATTTCTGGCTAACTGGCCGGTGGCTGCCCTGCCGATCCCGCCGGAGGTGGGAGAGAGACTCATTCAGTTCGGCCTGCGCACCTGCGGTGACTGCACCACCATCACCATGGTGGACTTGCAGCGTCAGTTCGGACCGGACGGGATCCTGGTCCACCGGCTCTGTCGGGGGCTTGACTCAGCCCAAATCGATCCCTGGCGAGAGCCGCCTCCCTGCGGAGTCCGTCGGGTTCTGGCAGGCGGGGTGGAGGACTCGGAGTCGCTTCGGTTCGGGGCCGCGGAATTGGCCAGAGGCTTGGCCCAGGAACTGTTGCAGCAGGGGCGAGCGGCTGGGCGGATTCGGCTCATCCTGCGAGGTGGGGACGAGATCCCAGCTGTCCTCCCCGGTTGAGCGACAAGCCTGGTGGGGAGAGGTCGCTCCCCCCACACCTCTGGCCACCGCCGATGAGCTGATGGGTCCGCTGCTCAGCCTCTTCGGCCGTGCTCGCCCGCTTAGCCCGGTCACAGTGGTCGAACTGGAGGCCCTCGATCTGGTCGCTCCACCGGTGACCCAGGTCGGCCTTTGGCAGGGCCGGGCAGTGGACCGGGAGGTGGTCCAGAGGGCAGTGGACCGACTCCACGACCGGTTCGGCACCGGGCTGGTCTGGCGGGTTGAGGTGCGGCCAGGACATCCCGGAGACGTCCCCGAGGAGCGGTTTGCCTGGAGCTCCCGGTGAACGCGGTTGAGGTCCGGACCGGGGGAACTCCGGAGAGTCCCATGGGGGTGGATTGTGGTCAGGGCTGGGTTGCGGTGGCCGCGGTCGTTGAGCGGTGGCGGATCGAAGTCGGCTGGTGGCGGGTTCCCCCGGAGCGACCGGTGTGGAGGGAGTGCTGGCGGGTGCTGCTTCAGGATGGCCGTTGTCTGGACCTTCGCTTCGAGCTGGAGTCCCGCAGCTGGAGTGTCGAGCGGAACTGGGGCTGAGCGTGCTACTCATCTGCTAGCGTCACCACATGCCAGACGGCCCGGCGACGCCGGCTCCGCCGCCCACCCAGAGTCCGCCGCCGAGCGGCCGTTCGCCGATGAATTGGCGATCCCTGCGCAGCTGGATGCCGCTGATCGTGATCCTCATTCTCAACGTCCTGATCGTCAACGTCTTCCTGGCGCCGGCCGCGCCCAAGACGATCACCATCCCCTACAACGTCTTCGTCGCCGACGTCGCCAGCAACGACGTGACCAGCATCACCACCAGTTCGGGCACCATCCTGGGCACCTTCCGCCACGACAGCGGAGCCTCCAAGAGCGCTAAGAACAAGGCCAAGTACTTCACCACCCAGGTGCCCAGCTTCGCCGGCGCCGGCCTGGAGGCGCTGCTCCAGAAGCACAACGTGACGGTGAACGCGGAGTCGACCCTGACTCCGTTCTGGGAGGAGCTGCTCCTCAGCTTCGGCCCGACCCTGCTCATCGTCGCCGGCTTCATTTATCTGATGCGCCGCGCTGCGGCCTCCGCCGGGGGAGGCCTCTTCAGCATCGGACGCACCCAGGCCCGGCTCTACGACCCCGAGCGTCCAGCGACGACTTTCGCCGATGTGGCAGGGATCGAGGAGGCGGAGGAGGAGCTCGAGGAGATCGTGGATTTCTTGCGCCAACCTGCCAAGTACCAACGGCTGGGGGGGACGGTGCCCAAGGGGGTGCTCCTGGTGGGGCTCCCGGGGACCGGCAAGACCCTGCTGGCGCGGGCCGTGGCTGGCGAAGCCAACGCGCCGTTCTTCAGCCTTTCCGCTTCGGAGTTCATCGAAATGATCGTCGGCGTCGGGGCATCCCGGGTGCGAGATCTCTTCGCCAAGGCCCGGGCAGCGGCCCCGGCGATCATCTTCATCGACGAGTTGGACGCCATCGGCCGGAGTCGCGGCGTCGGGGCCAGCTTCGGAGGCCACGACGAACGCGAGCAGACCCTGAACCAGATCCTCACCGAGATGGACGGATTCGATTCTCGCGAGGGCGTGATCGTCCTAGCGGCGACCAACCGCGCCGACGTTCTGGACGCCGCCCTGTTGCGCCCCGGGCGATTTGACCGGCGAGTGATGGTTCAGCCCCCGGACCGGGTTGGCCGGGCGGCCATCCTCAAGATCCACACTCGAGGCGTCCCGCTGGATGAGGATGTGGATCTCAACAACGTGGCCTCGCAGACGCCTGGACTGGTGGGCGCGGAGCTGCGCAACCTGGTCAACGAGGCAGCGCTGCTAGCCGCCCGCCGGGACCGCAAGGCAGTGGCCCAGGTGGACTTCACCGACGCCTTGGAGAAGGTGCTCCTCGGGGCAGCCCGGCGGATTGTCCTATCCGAGGAGGATCGCCGCCGCACCGCCTGCCACGAGAGCGGTCATGCGCTCCTGGGACTGCTCGTGCCCGAGGCCGACCCGGTGCGCCGTGTCTCGATTGTGCCCCGCGGCCGGGCCCTCGGAGTCACCGTTCAATCCCCGGTCGACGACCGTCAGAACTACCCCGAGACCTACCTCCGGGCCCGCATCGTCGGCGCCCTGGGTGGGCGGGCGGCCGAGAAGCTGGTCTACGACGTGGTCACAACCGGCGCCGAGAGCGACCTCCACCAGGTGACCGTGATCGCCCGGCAGATGGTGGTCCACTGGGGGATGAGTCCCTTGGTGGGCCCGCTGAACTTGACCGAAGAAGCTGACAGCGGGGCACTGGTTATGACTCAGCGTCCATACAGCGAGGCCACCGCCCAGGTCATCGACTCCGAGGTCAAGCGAATCGTGGAGGAGTGCTTCAGCGATGCGATTGACCTGTTGAGCCGCAACCGCGACAAGTTGGAAGCGCTGACTCAGGCCCTGCTGCGCGAAGAGTCGCTCGACGAAGAGGAGATTCTCAAGGTCACCGGGCTGTCGGCAAAGCCAGGGCCAGTGCCACCTCTACCGGCGGTCGCGGAACCAAAGGGTGCTCCGCCGGTGGCGCCGGAAGCCGTTCTGCCGGTCCACTGAGGCAATCGATCGGCCCGGAGGGGGTTGGCTCCAGGCGGGGAGCCAGACCGGTTCTGGCGATCGTTGCCGTTCTTCTGCTCGCGTTCAACCTACGCTTGGCTGTCTCCGGAATCCCACCGATCCTGGCAGACCTTGGATTGGGCACGGCCGGGCAGTCACTGCTGGTCACGGTTCCCGTGCTCTGCTTTGGCCTGGCCGCCCTGGCTGGCCCTGGACTACGGCGCCGACTGGGTGAGGAGCAGCTGGTACTGGCGGCGATCGCCGCGTTGGTGCTGGGTCTAGTGATCCGGGCGATCTGGACCACCGGGGGGATGTTTCCCGGTACCGTGGTGGCGGCGCTCGCCGTGGCGATCATGAATGTGGTGGTTCCGGCGGTGGTGCGAGGTCGCTTCGCCGGGCACGCCGCCGCTATGACGTCCGCATATACCGTGTCGCTGAGCGTGGGCACGGGTCTGGCGGCGGGACTGACCGTCCCTGTCCTCCACGCCACCGGATCACTTCATCTGGCGCTCGGGGTATGGGCCCTTCCGGCACTCGCCTCGCTCTTGGTGTGGGCGACTCAAGTCGCTCATTGGCGCCCCACCCAGAGCCAGCGCCAGAGTTCGCTGGCTTTGGAGGCCGTTCCCCGGGAACGCCTCTGGACCAGCCCAACCGCGTGGGCGGTGACGGCCTTCTTTGGACTCCAATCGCTGATCTACTACGCCATTCTGTCCTGGTTGCCAGCTGTCTACCGCGCTAGGGGGGATAGTCCCGCCGCAGCGGGAATCCTCCTGGCAGTCCTGGCCACCATCGGGATCCTGGGCAATCTCGGCGGACCCGCGCTTGCCTCCCGTACCAAGGACCAGCGGCTGGCGGTGCTAGTGAGCGTCCTGACCGCTGTCGTCGGAGTGCTCGGGGTCCTCTTCGGACCACTTGGGACGGCAGTCATCTGGGTCTCAATCCTGGGCATTGGCGCAGGAGCAACCTTCGCCCTGGCGCTGCTCCTGGTGGTAGTCCGATCGGGCAGTGCCACCACGGCAGTCCGGCTCTCCGCAATGGCCCAGGGAATCGGCTACCTGATCGCGGCCACTGGCCCGCTGGCACTTGGACTGGTCCGGGCCATCTCGGGAAGCTGGACCCTGCCGTTGGTACTGGTGCTCGTGGTCCTGGTGCTGGAGCTCGTGCCCGGGATGATGGCGGGCCGAGACCGGCTGGTGGGGCCCGATTGAGCCGCGCCGTTGGAGGATCTCAGAACCAGATCCGCATCGGGACCGTCAGCTCGGGATCCATCTGATCGCTCGCCTTCGGGACCCATCTGGCCCTTCCGTCCAGGACTCGCCTGGCGGTCCAGAGGCACGCGTATGCGTCCAGCGAGTCGGCGCTCGAGGGTCGCGCCGGGTCGACCTGCTCCAGCGCGGCGAACTCTGGCCGGAGGAGTTGCCAGCGAGCCATCCGTCCTTCCCGCGTGTGCTTGGACGCAACCGGCCTGCTGGGACCGGCCAGCTCGCGGAACGCCAGCTCGGGGTGTCCTTCGTAGAAGTTTCGACTTGGGCTCCGGCGCAACATCCGGTCGACCTCGGCAACCTTGGCCTGGATTGCGAACGCCTGACGCGAGCACCCCTTGCCGTCGATGCGCTGACGGATCGCCTGCGCTTGCTGATAGCTCGTGGCGGCCAGCATCGGGCGCAGGGGGGCGGGAAACACGCTTGCGGCTTGGGGTCGGCCCAGAATTCGCCGTGCCTCCAGGTCGCAGCTTCGCGGTCCGCTGTTGGTGAGCCCGATCGGCATGTCGATGACTGCGGCGACCACGGAGCGGCGATGACCGACATCTCCCAGATGGCGGGTGTCCCAGCGCTCCAGGGAGGTCGAGCCGTCGGCGAACCCCAGTGCCACCATCCAGCCGCCAGGGCAGCCATCGGCCCCGACCAGTTGTAGCGCCGTGCTCACCAGGGAAGGGTAGTTCGGAGCAGGCTACGCCCCACAATCGAACATCAGTTCGTATGATTGCGGGATGACGAAGGTGGCCTTTTCGGAGCTCTGGGCGCGTTCGTACCTCTCCTTTCTGGAAGGCGCCAGCGCTCCCGAGGCGATGGCCGCCCGAGCAGCTCAGCTGGGGATGACCACGCTGGGCCTGGTGGATCGTGGTGGCCTCTACGGAGCGGTGCGGATGGTCCAGGCTGCCCAACGTCACGGAATGGCGGCGATGGTGGGGGCAGAGCTGGATCTGGACGGCGGAGGTCGACTGGTGCTCTGGGCCACCGATCGGCCCTCTTATCAGCAGCTCTGCCGAGCAGTGAGCCTGGCGCAGCTGGCGGGCGCCAAGGGGGCGCACCGCCTTCACCTTACCGGCCTTGGGCCGGCCCTGGCGGCGGCGGCTGGGGAGGTGAGCGGAAGAAGGGATGCCGTCCCGCCCCCGGCCCAGGAGCGTCGGCGCGCGCAGCAGGAAAGAGGCCCAGCGGCCGTCGCCAACCGGGTCGATCCCGAGCAGGTCGGTCGCTGCACGGTGATGTTGGGCGGGCCCCACAGCCCGGTCAGCCTGGCTCTCCTACGCGGGGATCGGGCGGCGGCGGATCGGGCCGCGATAGCCCTCCGGGACGCCTTCCCCAGCGGTCAGGTATATCTGTCGTTGCTGCACCATCTCCATCCCGGGGACAGTTGGCTAGCCGCCGAGACGGCTGCCTGCGGAGAGCGGACCCAGGTGGGAGTCATGGTGTCCGGGGCACCCCGTTACGCCCATCCCAGCGAGGCAGCCCTGCTCGACGTGCTCACCGCCATCAGGCACAACTGCTCCCTGGAGGAGGCAGCAGATCGGGGACTGCTGCTGCCCAACCACCAGTACTGGATGCGAGATGGCGACCAGCTTCTGGAGTTGCTCCCCTACCCGGAGGCTTTCCGCGCCACAGCCGCGCTGGCCGGTCGAGCCGAGCTCGAGCTGGACTTTCGCCACAGCCGCTTCCCGGCCTTCACCGCCCCCTCGGGAATGAGTCCTGACCAGTACCTGGAGCAGCTCTGCCGCCGGGGGATTCCGGAGCGGTACCCGAACCCCGGCCCGGAAGTCGAGTCGCGTCTGCTTCATGAGCTGAGCGTTATCGCCAAGTGCCATCTGGCGGAGTTCTTCCTGATCGTTTGGGAGCTGATGGATTTTGCTCGCCGGGAAGGGATTCCGGCCCAGGGTCGAGGGTCGGCGGCAGACAGCCTGGTGGCGTATTTGCTGGGCATCACCAGAGTCGACCCGGTTGCTCATCACCTGCTCTTCGAGCGCTTTCTGCACGAGGAGATGCAGGGCACCCCGGACATCGACATCGACATCTCGAGCTTCCATCGAGAGCGGCTGATCCGCCACGTCTACGACACCTACGGGCAGGAGCGAACCGGGATGGTCTGCACGGTGATCACCTTCCAGGCCCGGATGGCGATCCGCCAGGTGGGGGAGGCCTTCGGGCTGCCCCAGCCGGTGGTGGAGAAGCTCAGCCGCTCAGCGGACCGCTGGTACGGGAAGGGTGAGCAGGCCCTGATCGGCCAGCTGTTGGAGTCGGCTGGGGAGCGGCCACAAGAGGTGCTGGCCGCGCAGCCATGGCGGCAGTTCGCCCAGATGGTCGAGGCGGTGGTGGGGGTTCCTCGTCATCTCTCGATCCACGTCGGAGGCATGCTGGTCACCGGTGAGCCGCTCTGGGACATTGCCCCCTTGGAGCGGGCCACCATGCCGGGCAGGGTGGTGGTCCAGTTCGACAAGAACGACGTTGAGGATCTGGGGCTGATCAAGATCGACCTGCTGGGATTGCGCACTCTCTCAGTGGTGGCCGAGACCCTCCAGGAGCTGGACGAGGCGACCGGGGAACGCCCTGACTTGGAGACGCTCGACCTGGCAGACCCCGAGGTCTACGCCATGTGCGCCCGGGCCGACACCGTCGGAGTCTTCCAGATCGAGTCTAGGGCCCAGATGCAGACCCTGCCGCGCAGCAACCCAAGGGAGTTCAACGACCTGGTGGTTGAGGTGGCGATCATCCGGCCCGGTCCCATCCAGGGCAAGGCGGTCCATCCCTACCTGCGCCGTCGCCAGGGCCGGGAGCCGGTGACCTACCTCCACCCCCGGCTGGAGCCGATCCTACGCGACACCCTGGGGGTGATCCTCTACCAGGAGCAGATCTTGGAGATCGCCATGCAGCTGGCAGGCTTCAGCGCCGGGGAGGCCGATCGCTTCCGCCGAGCCATGAACCGTCACCGCTCCCGGGTGGAGATGGCCTCCCTGGAGCGGGAGTTCCTGGAGGGTTGTGGGCGTTATCAGGTGAGCCGGGAGATCGCTGCCGAGCTGTTCCAGGCAGTGCGTGGGTTCGCCGAGTTCGGCTTCTGCCGGAGCCATGCGGCGGCCTTCGCGCGCACCGCCTACGAGACCGCGTGGCTCCGGCTCTACCACCATCCCGCCTATCTGGTGGGGCTGCTCAACCACCAGCCGATGGGTTTCTACCACCCCTCGGTCCTAGTGGAGGACGCCAAGCGGCGCGGGGTAAAGGTGCTCTCGGTGGATGTCAACCTGAGCCGGGGCCGCTGTCGCTTGGAGGAGCTGCAGAGTGGTCAGTCAGGTGCCTGGCGATTCGGGGTACGCCTCGGATTCAACTATGTGAGAGAGCTGGGCGAGAACCTCCGAGAGCGCTTGGACCGGGAGCGTGAGCTGGGGCCCTATCGATCTCCGGAGGATTTCTGGCGGCGCACCGAACTGCCCCGGCCGGCCCTGGACTCGCTGGTGCTGGTGGGCGCGCTGGACAGCTTTGGGGAGTCCCGCCGACGGTTGCTCTGGCGGCTCAAGGCGGTGGAGGAGGCCCTGGCCGGGAGCCGCCCCTCCCGCGCAACCGCCCTAAACGGCCGGGGTGAGGACTTGACCACTTCACCTGATGAGCGGGCGCCCGGGCTCCCGTCCCAGGTAGCTCGCCAGGGTCAGCTACTGGAGCTACCCGCCGACCCCCCCCACCTGGCCGAGCTCACGGCCATCGAGCGGGCCGGGGCTGACTATCGAATCATGGGTTTGACCACCGGCGCCCACCTGGTCTCATTCCTGCGCCCCCAGCTGAACGAGCTGGGAGCCGTGCCCTTGGCCGAGGCGAGAGGATCGCTCAAGGGCAGTCGGGTGTTGACCGCGGGCCTAGTGATCACCCGCCAGGCACCCTATTCGGCCCACGGGATGCGGTTCTTCACCGTGGTCGACGAGACCGCCCAGTTGGACCTGGTACTTCGGCCCGAGGTGTACCGAGCTCACCGGACCTGGGCCAACCATGAGCCGGTCCTAGGCGCCGAGGGGGTACTCCAGGTGGCCGACGGGTCGATGAGCCTGTTGGTGGAGAGGTTGGTGCGGCTACCTCGGGTCCGGAGGCCGGAGGGGGAGGTCAGCCCAGTCGACTCGCTGTTCCCGGCCCCGTCGTCCCACGATTACCGCTGAGCTCCGCTGTCAGGGCCGGGATTTCATCGGCGGCGAGCACCTCTGGCGCCACTCCGATCGCCTCCTGCCTGAGCCGCGGGACCATCCGCTCCAGCTGTCTCATTGACGCCTCCAGATCAGCTTGGCTGAAGGCGGCACGTGCACTGCGCTGAAGCGTCACGGTGAAGCGCTCGAAGCCGGGCATGTTCAGCGCCAGCACGATCACCGACGCCAGCTCGACGTTAGTCCTGGCCTGGGGCCGGTTGGATAGCGGCTCGGTCCAAAGCACCGGAACCCCGTCGCGTCGAGACCTCTCGGCCAGCGATGTCAGCAGCTCAGCGCCCATCGACGTAGGCGGGCCCCAGAACGCCACCCCACGGCCCGCTTGATCCAGAAGCTCGGCACGTTGGGCTCTTCCGACCCGAGCCAGTTGGGCCAGGAAGTGGTCGACCCCAATTGGTCCATCCCCCGCTGGGCGGCGGTGGCGCCGGGCCAGCTGCCAGTTCAGGGCGGCGTTGACCCCCATCCCCAGGATGGCAGCGAGCAGGCCGTCCAGCACCAAGGGGAGAGAAGTCGAAGCCAATCCCAAGAAGGCCACCAACTGGGCACCCCCGGCTGTCAGGGTGGAAGAGATGTAGCGCCTCATCAGCGGGTAGCGCTCGCGGCGGAGATCGGCAAAGGTGAGTCGCAGATTCCAGCTGAAGTTCCACCCGACCGACAGGACGAAGGCTACCGACCAGGCGGCGAGGGCGGGCCATCCCAGCTGATTACCGCAAAACTCCAGGACCAGCAGGAAGAGCAGCAAGCCGCTGCTCCCTACCGCCGCGTACTTCCAGACCCGGGCGCTTCCCGGCACGTCCCAGACCAGTGACCAGATGTGCTTCAAGAACAGCAGTCCCTGGGCAAAGCTCGCCTTGCTCGCGCCTGCGGAGCGAGCCTGGAACCGCAGGGGCACGTCGGTTACTCGCGAGGGGCCCGAGCAGACGAGGAGTTCGAGCAGGATTTTGAAACCAATCGGACGGAACTCCACCCCGCGCAACAAGGAGGCCCGGCACAGGAAGAAGCCGGCCAACGGATCGGTGCTGGCCCGGGCCTCGAAGAACACGGTCCGGACCAGCAGGTTGGCCGCTCGCGAGATCAGCTGGCGTGTTCCAGTGGCAAGACCGGCGCGACTGCCCCCGGGCAGGTACCGACTGGCTACGACCAGATCGGCGCCGTCGCGCTCGGCCTGCAGCATGGCCGGGATGGTCTCGGGCGGGTGCTGAAGGTCCGCGTCCATGACGCACACCAGCTGTCCTCTGGCCTGGTGCAGCCCCAGCACCACGGCAGTACTCAAGCCGCCCTGCCGAAGTTCTGGTACGCGGTGAATCACCTGCATATGCGGGTCCGCGCCGGCTTCCTGGGACAGCCGCTGAGCCGTCTGGTCGTCGCTGTCGTCGACGAAGACCAGCTCGAAGTCGACGTCCTTCAGGGCGGCCCGAAGTCTCTCAAGCAAGGGCTCGAGGTTGTCGGCCTCGTTGCGTGTCGGGAGCACGACGGAGAGCTCCGGCAGCGCCGCCCCGTCCTTGGTGCGGAGCTCAGGCATTGGGCGAAGTCTAGCCCCGATCGAGCGCGATCTCGGCCGCCGTTACAGACTCGTCAGTCGGCCGGGGAGACGGCGGCACCAGCCTGGCCAGGGTCGACTGCAACTGCGCCGAGCCAAATCGTCCTTCGGCCATGACTCGTCCTCGGTAGATGACAACGGGCACCCGGACGCTGAACTCGCGCGTCAGCTCCTCATCCTCGTCGACATCGATCTCGGAGACCCCCAATTGATGGGTCGCGGCGACTTCACGGACCACCGGTAGGGCAAGTTCGCAGAGAGGGCAGTTTCGCCGAGTGATCAGTTCCAACCTGTCAACTGTCATATACGCCCCAGCCCTCCATCCGGTTGCGGTGGCAGCGGTTCCAGTTCCAGAAGGCACCCCAGGTGGCCGCCCAGAATCCCAGCTCAATGGTTACCCCGACCAAGGTCGACCGGGCCAGCTGGTTTCCCGCCAAAGTGAGCACCTCATAGACGATCACCCGCGCCGCAACCACCCCGACCAGTCCCGTGACCACCAGGAACGCCACCCGGACCGCCTTCCGCTCGGTGCGCATAGCGCTCCTCAGCTGCCGGGCGGTGGACTTGTCCGGGGAGCCCAGGATCAGAGGTGGCTCCGGCTGGGCGGATGAGAGCCGGATGGCGCCGGCGATCGCCAGCAGGCCGGCCAGAGCCACCGGCACCAGCGCCTGCCAGGGAGCTCCCAACCGAAG
Organism: Candidatus Dormiibacterota bacterium; assembly: GCA_963804565.1. GTDB lineage: Bacteria > Chloroflexota > Dormibacteria > Aeolococcales > Bog-877 > Bog-877. Next base: position 57,936 of record CAWDQV010000001.1, read on the forward strand.
GAAGTTCTGCCAGCCGCTGAGGCGGTCACCCGCCTGATAGGCGGCCGTGAAGTGGTTCTGCAGGATGAAGGAGGCGCTCCCTACCCCGAGTCCCACAAGAAGCGTCGCCGCCAGCACCGAGCTGGTCAGGCGGTTGCGCCGGATGACCGCCACCAGCTGAACCCAGCCGGGAAGCTGACGCCGTCGCTTCTCAGCCACGGGGCCAACTGCCGTCCAGCATCCCCAGGTAGCGCTCGGCCGATCGCATGACTGCCCCACGGGCGTCGGAATCGACCACATCGTCCGGCCATCCTCCGTAGATGCGGTCGAACGAGAGGGTCGCGACTCGAGCGGAGATCGCTCGCACTTCGTCCGCAGCGAGGGGAATGCGGTTCGGGTAGCTGTAAAGGAACGCCACCCAGCGCCGATCTGCCGCCACCGCGATGGTGTCGCCGGTCAGGAGGGCGCCCCGACCGGACGCGCCCGCCTTCCAGAGGAGCACCGTCGATCCGTGAAAGTGGCCGCCGAGGCGCAAGACCTGGATCCCCGGCCACGGCTCGACATCGTCGCCGGGGAAGCAGACCACCGCTGGGCTCGACCGAGCTAGGAACTCGCGGTCGCTCTGGCTCAGGTAGATGGGGGCACCCCCGAACGCGTCGCTCCACTCAACGCAGCTGCCGTAGAAATGGGGGTGGCTGATGGCGATGGCAGAGATTCCGCCCAGTCCAAGGACCGCTTCGTTGGTCGCCTGATCCAGGAAGCTGAGGCAGTCCCAGAGTAGGTTGCCGTGAGGCGTCTGCACCAGCAGCGCTCGTTGCCCGATCCCAAACCGTGGTTGCGTGATGAGCTGATGCAGCCCGGGCTCCAGCTCGGTCACCTCGGTGCGATAGCTTGCCCTCATCTCCTCCAGGGTGGTCCATTGCTGGCCCGACCGGCCCACGTACTGACGCTCGTCGGCGCAGACGGCGCAGCTGGCAGGAGGCGTCGACTGGGGGCGTTGCTGGACGCCGCATGTCTGGCACACATAGGCGGTCATCACGTTGCTGATTTTGGAGGGTTGTGAGTTCTTCTTCGCAGCCTAGAATCAAGTCGATGGGTTCGACGTTGGCCGGGAGTGGCCCTTCGGCCGAACCATCCGAGCCCCCCAAGATACGGGTGGCCACCTACAACATCCTGCTCGGCGGGGGAGGCCGCTGGACGGAGATCACCCAGGTGTTGCGCGCGATGGACGCCGACGTGATCGCCCTGCAGGAAGCCGATGACCGAATCGCCGTCGAACGTGCCGGCGAGGAGTTGGGCTACCACGTGGTCATCGGGTCGGCACCTACTCCGAGGCATCAGGCGGTGTTGTCGCGGCTGCCGGTGACAGCATGGACGAACCACCAAGAGCCCGCCGTTTTTCTGCGAAATTCGCTGGAGATTTGGCTGTCCTTGCCAGCCGGCAGTCAGCTGTCCCAAGTCTGCCTCCACACCGTCCATCTGACTGCCGCCTTCCATCACAGGGGGCGGGCGGAGCCGGAGAGAGTGCGCGAGCTGGAGGCGGTGCGGGGTCATGCCGCCGCGCACCCCGAGGCGGAACATCTGGTGCTTGGCGACTTCAATGCCGTGGCACCCGGGGACCGTGTCCGGGCGACCGACTTTTTCGCCCGGATCAACCAGTGGCGGCGGACCGGGGTGCTGCAGGAGGCAGGAGCGCTCGGCCCACTGCCTCCGGGATTGGCTCATCTGCGCTGGTGGCAGGACACCGAGGCGAGCGAGGGAATTGTCGAGCAGTTGCCGGAGGCGGTACGCAGTGGGCTACCCCGGCTCCCGTGGCTGGTCCATCCTCTATTGGAGGTGCTGCCGAGGGGTGAGGCTACCGACGCCGTGCTGGGCGCGCTTCTACCCCGGGCGGCGGTGAGGAGCATGCTCCGGTCCGGCTACTCCGACTGCATGCGCGTCCTGCACCCCAGGGCCAGTGCCTTCACCTGCCCCTCATACCAGCCGGCGGTGCGGATCGATTACATCTTTGCCACCTCAGAGCTGGCCGGCAGGCTTACCCGTTGCGAGGTGGTGGGTCGGTCCGGAGAGTTGGCGGCGGTGGCGCGCCAGGCCAGCGATCACTTCCCGGTGATTGCGGAATTCAGTCTGGCACCTACTGGCTCGTGAGCCAGCCCCCTACCTAATAAGTCGGGGGACGCCCGGGTCTGCGCCCATCGGACGCGAGGCCCGTGCGCCTCGGCATTGCGCTGACACGGCTGTCGGCTGTGGTTGGGACCTGGCCCTGATTGAGGCGAGTCCGGCTTGTCGTCGCCTAGCCCCTGATCTCGCGCCATGCCTTGATCCGGGCGTAACCACCAGCCCGGACGAGGGGAGTCGTCCTTTCTGCCGCCCATATACTCGGCCCGTGGCTAGGACCAGTCGGCAGCCTGCGATTCCGCAGGTCGCCTACGCGTTGCTCGGAGGATCAGGCACCGGCACGCAAGGATCGCCCGAGATGGAGGGTTCAGTGCGAATCCTGGAACCTGAGGCGGTCTTTAACACCCCCTTCGGCGACACCCCGCCGATCACCCACTTCGAATTGACTTTGGAGGCGGGAGGCACACGCCCGGTGTTGTTTTCCCGACCCTACGCGGGGCTGGCCGGGGCATTGGCCGCCAGGCCCAGCAACCAACGGGCGCAGCAGGTACTAGCGTTGTTCTGGGCACTTCAGCGGGCCGGCGTGACCAGGGTCGTCGCCGAGTCTGGAGCCGCCAGCATCACCCAGCACTTCCACCCACGTGACCTCGTGGTCCCGCACGACTTCATCGACTTTACCCACCAGTCCGGCGGCCAGTTGGAGCCGGGGGTGATCCTGGTGATGCGCGATCCGTTCTGCCCGGAGATTCGTGAGGCGCTGTGGCAGCGAGCTCGGCAGTTCGCTGCGGATAAGGCAACCAGGGCCTTCAATCGGGCGGTCCATGTCACGGTCGAGGGACCCCGGATGGAAACGGCGGCGGAGGTGGCGGCTCTGGCCCGGCTGGGCGGGGACATCATCAGCCAGAGCCTGACTCCCGAGGTCTATCTGGCGCGGGAGATCGGGGCCTGCTTTGGCTCTGTGCAGATGGTTCTGAACTATGCCGAGGGCGTCCGTCCCGAGTGGGACTTCGAGCTGCTCCGGGCGATCGTCAGAGAGGGAGCTGAGGAGCTGGGCCGCGTTGCCCTGGACGCCCTTCTCGCCCTGCCCGATGAGCCGCAGTGTTCCTGCATCGAGCACCGGCAGGCTGCTCCGATGCCCGTCGACGCGGTGACCGAAGTGGTGGCCGAGTCGGCGTGAGTTCGGCCCCCGGGGTCCCGACCGTAGGCAGCCCGGAGCCCGACGCGGTCAGGGGGATGTTCACCAGCTTGGCGGGCCGCTACGACCTGCTCAACTCGGTGCTGAGCCAGGGTCAGGACCGCCGCTGGCGCAGGCGGGCCGCTCAGCTGACCAGGACTCGTCCGGGTGATCGGGTCCTCGATGTCTGCAGTGGGACGGGCAGGCTGGCGGCCCTTCTCCGCCGCCGGGTGGGCCCTACCGGGGAGGTGATCGGGGTCGATCTGACCGAGGCAATGCTCGAACTGGCCCGGAAGCGATATCCCGATGTGGGCTTCCTGCTCGGTGACGCCTGTCAGCTGCCGTTTCCGGATCGATCATTCGCGGCGGTCACGATGGCCTTCGGCCTGCGCAATATCCAAGATCGCCAGCTGGCGGTTCGCGAGATGGTCCGGGTCCTCCTGCCGGGTGGCCGGGCGGTGATCCTCGAGTTCAGCCAGGTTCAACCGTGGTTACGCCCGGGCTACGCCTGGTACAGCCGCCACCTGATCCCACCGGTCGCGCGGCTCATTCTGGGGCGCGACAGCGCCTACCGGTATCTCACGGAATCAATCGCTGCCTTCGCCCCACCGGATGAGGTCGCGGGTTGGCTGCGGGTCGCAGGGTTCAGCTCGGTCAGCGTCCACCGGATGACCGGCGGGATCGTGGCCATCCACGTGGCGAGACGCGCCCCCTAGTAGCTCCTCAGCTCGGCTGACTAGTGCTCGGGGAATTGCCGATCAACAGGCTGATGCTCTCGGCGACCAAGGCGGGGCGCTCTGCTCCCTCGAGCTCGTAGGTCAGCCCATAGGTGACCAAAACGCCCTTTGGAGGGCGGTCAACGACTTTCAGCACGGTGGCCCGCAGCCTGACCCGTCCCCCAGCCGGGATCGGGGTCAGAAATCGCAGGCGGTTCAGCCCGTAGTTGATGCTGGTGGCTCCCTCACGAAGCCGGGTCAACTGGTCCATCAGCATCGGGGTGAGAGAGAGGGTCAGGTATCCGTGAGCAATCGTGGAGTGGAAATCGCTCGACGCCCCCCTGGTCGGATCGACGTGGATCCACTGGTGGTCCCCGGTGACCTCGGCGAAGGCATCAATGCGAGCCTGATCGATGGTCAGCCACTCGCTGGGGCCCAAGGTCGTGCCGACCGCCAGGCGCAGCTCATCTATGGTCCTGAGCAACTCCGTCATTTCCTCTGATCGCGTAGGTTACAGTGAGGCGGCCGAGAGCCGGCAGAGTTCAGTCGGGGAGCAGAAGGGTCAAGTTGATCCGGACACTGGTGGTGGCGGGGCGTCGGCAGGCCGAGGACCTGAGGCCCTGGCTGGATTACCTCGGGCGCACCGGGAGCATCACGACTGATGTGACCGATGACGTGGGCGCGCTCACCAAGCTCGAGGGCTACGACGTGATCGTGGCCCACCCGCCCGAGGGAGCGCTGGGCCAGGCCGCCGAGGCCGGACTCTGCCAGTTCGTGCTACGGGGCGGAGGTTTCCTCGGCCTCCACTGCACCAACGCCACCTGGGCCTCTGCCCACGACTACCTGGATTTGGTGGGCGGCAGCGCTGATGGCCGTCTGCCCAACAGCGAGATCGTGAGCGAGGTCAACGACGATCGACACGACATCACCAGGCGCCTGTCTGGCGCGCTGACCCTCCACGACTCCTGCTATGCCCAACCAGACCCGCCTGTGGACTGTCGGGTTCTGCTTGACACCACCTGGCAATCGAGGAGGCTCACGGTCGCGTACGTCCGGGAGCCCGGCGAGGGCCGGATCTTCTACTGGGGGATGGGTGAGGCCGCGGCGACGTTCCAAGACCCGGAAGTGCAGGAGCTGCTCTACCGGGGAGTCCGTTACGCGGCGGGGCAGGTGGAGCGGTCCCACGTCGGCATCGGCATGCTCGGGTTTGGGGCGATCGGTTCCGACCACGCCGCAGCCATCGGCGCCGTCCCCGGTCTGAAGCTGGTGGCGGTCGCCGACCGGAGCCAGGCGCGACTGGCGGCGGCCCGGAATCTCGCTCCCGAGATCGAGTTGGCCACCGACCTCGAGGGGTTGGGGGAGCTCCCGGATGTGGAGCTGGTCATCATCTCCACCCCTCCCAACACACACGCCGCTCTCGCCGAGCAGGCGTTGCGGGCCGGCAAACATGTCGTACTGGAGAAACCGTTCTGCCTCACCCTGGGCGAGGCCGACCGGCTGGTTGAGCTCGCCAAGCAGCTGGATCGAACCCTGACCGTCTACCAGAATCGGCGTTGGGATCCCGACTTTCTCGCCCTCCAGGCGGCCATACGAAGGGGCGACCTGGGCTCGATTTTCCATCTCGAGACCTTCGTTGGAGGCTACGGCCATCCCTGCCACTACTGGCACTCCCACGCTCCCGTCAGCGGCGGGGTCGTCTTCGACTGGGGATCCCACTACCTGGACTGGATTCTCCAGCTCATCCCCGACGAGGTGGTCCGCGTGGCGGCGACCCGCCAGAAGTTGGTGTGGCAGGACGTGACCAACGACGACCACTTCGAGTTGAGGATGACCTTTGCCGGAGGAGCCGAGGCGGTCTTCCTCCACTCGGACATCGCGGCCGCCCGCAAGCCCAAGTGGTACGTGCTGGGGACCGGCGGCGCTGCGGTGGGCCACTGGCGGGATGGTCGAATTGTCAGCCGCGGGCCGACCGGCTCGGTCGTGGAGGAGCGGTTACCGGTCACCGACCTGCCCTGCGAACTCCACATACTCCGGCCCGACGGCTCCGGCGAGAGTCATGACCAGCTGCTTTCCCTACCTGCCCCGCCCCCCAGGCGTTCTACCGGAATCTTGCTGGGCACCTCCTCGCCGGCGAGCCCCTCGCCGTGACCGCCGAGTCGGCGCGCCGCAACGTTGCGCTGATGGAGGCCGCCACGCGATCGGCGGAACTGGGGCAGCCGCTCGACGTTCGAGTGTGACCCAGGCACCGCTCAGGTGGGGCGTCCTGGGCGCTGCGGACATCGCTCAGAAGGCGGTGATTCCCGCAATTCAAGCGGCCGGCGGCCAGCTGACGGCGCTTGCCAGCCGGGATCCCGAGCGGGGCCAGGAGCTGGCCAGGGCCTTTCGAATCGAGCAGCTCTTCCTCGACTACCAGGAGTTGGTTGAGACCGATCTAGACGTCGTCTACATTCCGCTGCCCAACTCCCTCCATCTCCCCTGGACGCTACGGGCGGCAGCCGCCGGGAAGCATGTTCTCTGCGAAAAGCCGCTTGCGCTGACGGCCTCGGAAGCAGTGCAGATGCGAGAAGCCGCCGAGGCAGGTGGCGTGGTGGTCCTCGAGGCAACCATGTACCGCTATCACCCCCGCTGGCAGACGGTGCGCGAACTGGTCGACCAGGGTGCGGTCGGTAGGCTCCGACATCTGCAAGGAAGTTTTTGCTTTCCCCTCGGCCCGCCTCCCAACATCCGATGGGAGAGGGATTTGGGGGGAGGGGCTCTCTACGACGTCGGCTCCTACCTTGTCAGCGCCTGCCGCTGGCTGGCGGGAGAGCCCACCCGGGTGCTGGCCAGGGCCGAGGTTCGACACGGTGTCGACAGTGACGGGTCGTTGCTCCTGGAGTTCCAGAGCCCTCACGGCCCTCTTTCGGCTGAGCTCGCCTTCAGCTTCGAAGCCGCCGAGCACCAACGGCTGGAGCTGGTGGGAACCCGCGGCTCCCTTCTGATCCCGAGGCCATTCACCGCGTGGCGAGACGAGGAGGTCCCTCTGTGGCTCAGCCGTGATCCGACCGCTCCCCGCGAAGAGATTCCGACGCCGGCCGCCGATCCCTACCGGGAGATGGTGGAGGCGTTCACCAGCAGGGTTCGGGGAGGCGCCCAGCTGTCGACCGAGGCGACGGACGCGGAGCTGGGCCTGCGAGTCCTGGACGCTGCCCACCGGAGCCTGATCAGCGCCACCTGGGAGCGTCCCACCCTCTAATCAGCCGCGGAGCTTGATCTGGCACGTGGGAGCTGTGAGCTCGAGCGTGAGCTCCCCGGTTGCTGGCAGGTACGGCGAAGCGATTGTGGCGCAGGATCTGAGCGATCGGGGTGCACCCACGCTGGCCGGCCAAGACACCAGGATTTTGTGGTCCGATCCACCGTCGGTGACCGAGGCGCTTAGGGTCCTGGTCTGCACGTTGTAGCGGAGGTGGGACAGGATACCCGGGGCCGATCTCACAAAGGGTTGAGCAAGCACCTCGAGCCAGGCCGTGTCGGGCGGCCCGCTGCCTTTCTCAACACCCCAGTTAGAGGGATCGTTCCACTGCCACCACGCCCAGCCAGTCAGGAACTGGTTGGAAAGGGCGATCTCGGCCTCGGCCCAGGACTTGGCGATAGGACGGTTGTGGGCGATCCCGAGTTCGCCGACCCAGTATGCGGAGGGCAGCTGTTTCGCCTCCTCGATGCCCTCCTTCAGCTCCGAGCGGAGGGGGGCGGAATCGCCGTCGAACGATGGTGGAAGGATGCTTCCGGTGTAGAGATGCGTGGAATAGACCAGGTTCTTGGCCGCGAGCGGCCTGATCGCTGTGGGCAAACCGCCGAAGAGGTCTCCCTCGACGATGAAGAGGTGGTTGGGGTCCACCTGGGCCAGGTCGCGAATGCCGGTCGCGTAGAACGGCCAGAGGATGTGGGTCTCGAAGATCGCCGGTGGCACCGGAAAGGGGTGGGGCTCGTTGTAGAGGTCGTAGCCCGCCACGGCCGAATTCCCCCGGAATTCTGCAGCCACTTTCTCCCAGGCCTGCCAGTACAGCGTTTGCCAGTTGGGGTAGAGCCAAAAAAAGGTCAGGGCGGCGTTGACAGCTGGGGATAGGTGCCGCTGCCAGGCGGCACTCAAAAAGGGGAGTTTTAGGTCAGGAACCGTCGGAATCGAGAGCCAGGCGGGAGCCCCACTTCCACCGAATCCCACCCCAAAGTCCTCGGTGTGCATGTCCAGCACCACGTAGAGGTGGTGGCTGGCGCAGAGGTCGACCACGTTCGCTATCCGCTTCAGGTAGCTCAAACTGAACCGTCCCTGGGAAGGCTCCAGGAGCGACCAGGAGATGGGGAGACGCACAACGTCAAAACCCTCCGCCTGCATCAGGGCGGCATCGCTGGCGGTGAGTGGAGGCGCGGCCGGGGAGTCGCCGACTTGGAGAAGCGCATCGTCGTTGAATCCGCGGAGCAGAACGGTCCTTCCGGAGCTGTCGATGATCTTGCCGTCGCTGGCTGAGAGCCAGGGAAGTGACCCGGCGGCGGGGCGGTCCGGAACGACCTTGACCGTGAGCCCCGGAAGCGGCAGGTAGACGATCGCTGCCACCGCCAGCACTAGACCGAGGAGGCTTGGTAGCGGCGCCAGGCCTCCCGCACGCTGCCGCCCGGGCAGACTCAGCAGGCGGTAAAGCACTCAGGGATTGTGTCGTACTGGAAGCGGATCGACGGGGGCGGATCAGCCAGCAGGCGGTGCGCTGATCATTCGCTGCCTACCCCCGATTGCGAGGTGGTACCACTGAACGACACGAAACTCTCGATCACCGCCCCGCTCTGGGCATCGACCAGTACCGCATCCACCTGGATCTGCCCCGGTACCTGGGAATTCCCGACATCGTCGTTGGCGGGCTTCAAGAAGACGATCCAGCAGAGCCTTCCTTGGGGAGAGATGGCGGATCCTTTGGCCCCGACAACAGTCGCCAGCACCACGCTCAGGACCTCGGCCTGGGATTGCTGCTTGGTGGCGGCTTGGGCCGCGGCGTGGGCCTCGATCGCCGGCGCCCCTTGGGGGGTCTCGAGCGCCAGCCCGCTCTGATTCAGCACCATCTCCTCGTCTGGGAGTACTCCCAGACCATTCGCAATTGGGGTCGTGCGAGCCGCGACCAGCGTCACCGCCCCGACTAACCCCAGCACCAGCACCACGGCCAGCGAGCGCCACCGCCACCGGCCAGACCCACCGGTGGTGGAACTCTCACGCTGCACGGCGAAATCATCGGACACCTGAGCCCGGTAGCGGGTTTTCGAGTAGCCGACGCGTTTGGGGGGCGCTCGGCTGCGGTACGGTAGGGCTAGCGGAACCGCACTTGGCGGTGCCCGGCTTCAGTGCTACGGAGGTTCGCAGACTTAATGGCCAAGACCGTTGGAATCGACCTGGGAACGACCAACTCGGTGGTTGCCGTCATGGAGGGTGGCGAGCCCGTCGTTATCCCCAACGCTGAGGGTGGCCGCACAACCCCGTCGGTGGTGGCCTTCACCAAGAATGGCGAGCGGCTGGTGGGGCAGTTGGCCCGGCGTCAGGCTGCGGTCAACCCCGAGAACACCGTCTACTCGATCAAGCGCTTCATGGGCCGGCTGTTCAACGAGGTGGAGGGAGAGCGAAAAATCGTCCCCTACCAGGTGGTGGCGGGCAAGGATGGGCGTGCTGAGGTGGACGTCGCCGGCACCAAGTACACCCCCGAGCAGATCTCGGCGATGATCCTGCAGAAGCTCAAGGTCGACGCCGAGTCCTACCTGGGCGAGAAGGTGACCGACGCGGTTATCACTGTTCCCGCTTACTTCAATGACGCTCAGCGACAGGCCACCAAGAACGCAGGCCAAATCGCTGGGCTCAACGTGCTGCGCATCATCAACGAGCCGACCGCCGCGTCTTTGGCCTACGGCTTGGACCGCAAGGAGTCGGAAAAGATCCTCGTCTTCGACTTGGGCGGTGGCACTTTCGACGTCTCCATCCTTGAGGTGGGCGAGGGCGTATTCGAGGTCAAGTCGACCAACGGTGACACCCACCTCGGTGGCGACGATTACGACCGCCGGGTGGTCGACTGGATGGCCGAGGAATTCAAGAAAGAGCAGGGCATTGACCTGAAAGCTGATCGGCAGGCGCTGCAGCGACTGACCGAAGCGGCGGAGAAGGCAAAAATCGAGCTCTCGCAGCTGCAGGAAACCCAGATAAACCTGCCGTTCATCACAGCCGATCAGAACGGACCGAAGCATCTCGATACCCGGCTCTCGAGGGCCAAGTTCGAGCAACTGACTGCGGATTTGACCGAGCGCTGTCGGGCACCGTTTGAGGCCGCCCTCAAGGACGCGGGGATGAAGATCGGCGAGCTGGATGAGGTGATCCTGGTGGGAGGCTCCACTCGGATGCCGGTGATCCAGGAGCTGGTCGAGAAGTTGAGCGGCAAGGAACCTCACCGCGGGGTGAATCCGGACGAGGTGGTCGCCGTTGGCGCGGCGATCCAGGCCGGCGTCCTCAAGGGTGAGGTCAAGGATGTCCTGCTGCTGGACGTGACCCCGCTCTCACTGGGGATCATGACCGAGGGCGAGGTCAACACCCGGCTCATCGAGCGCAACACGACCATCCCCAGCAGCAAGACCCAGGTCTTTTCCACCGCCGCCGACAATCAGTCCTCGGTGGAGATCGTGGTGCTTCAGGGGGAACGGCCTCTGGCGAGGGACAACCGAACCCTCGGCCGTTTCATGCTGGACGGCATCCCGCCGGCCCCGCGGGGTGTTCCTCAGGTAGAGGTCACCTTCGACATCGACGCCAACGGAATCCTCAACGTCACTGCCAAGGATCTCGGCACGCGCCGTGAGCAGAAGGTGACCATCACCGGCTCCACCACCCTGCAGAAGGACGAGGTGGACAAGATGGTCAAGGAGGCCGAGGCCAACGCCGAGGAGGACCGAAACCGGGCGGAGGAGGTGTCGCGGCGCAACCAGGCCGACTCGCTCATCTACAGCGCTGAGAAGACCCTGCGCGATTACGGCGACAAGGTCACTTCCGAGCTCAAGGATGAGGTCACAAACAAGACCGAGGCCCTGAAGCAGGCGGTGGCAGCGCAGAATGCCGCCGACATCGACGCTCGGCAGGGTGAGCTGTCCGAGTCCCTGCAGAAGGTGGGCCAGGCGGTCTACCAAAGTGCTTCTCCATCCGGGGACGGAGAGGGCCCCGCGGGGTCCGACATCCCGCCCGCCGAGGGCGCCGGCGACGCGCCTCCCGGCACCGACGGGGATGTGGTCGACGCCGAGTTCAAGGAAGTCTGAGAGGCGGTCCAAGCTCGGTCTCGCGGCCGGGCTTGGACTGGGCCTACTCGGCTACGCTGCACTGGTCGCCAGCGCGCGCAGGCTACTCGTCTCCGATCCGCCGCTCAGCGAGCTGGAGGCGTCGCTACAGCGTTGGCTCGGTGAGGTAGGGCTAGAAGCCTGGGACAGGTATGTCCACACGCCGGTCGGCAGAGTCCACGTCCTCCTGGCGGGACGGGCCGGGAGCCCGCTGATACTGCTCCCCGGGCTGGGCGCATCAGGCGGGGACTTCGGTGAGCTTCTGGCGAGGCTCGCTACCCGGCACCGGGTTGCCGCGATCGACCTGCCAGGAAGTGGGCTCAGCGACCCGGTCAGCTTCCAGGGTCACCCTCGCCAAGCCTGGGATCAGCTGATTGGGGCTGTCGTGGACGAGCTGGGTGTTACCCAATTCAACCTGGTTGGCCACTCCCTGGGCGGGCTGGCGGCTGGCAGCTATGCCACCGCCCACCCGGAGCGGGTCGGTGGGCTGGTCCTCATCAGCCCACTGGGTCTAAGCAGGCGGATCCCGCTCCACTGGAATCTATCGCTGTTGCCGGGAATCCTTGATCTACTCGGCCTCTACGAGCGGTACATGTTGACCCGCGGCAACTGGAATCTTCCGGAGCCACCGGGACCGTCTGAGCGCAGGGTCACGACGCCCGCTCGAAGTGACTACCGGCGCAGGGTGGGGCTTCGCTTCGGCCACGACTCCGACTTGGGAATGGTGGGCCGGGTGATCGCCCCGTTTGGGCTCCGGCCGGAATCCCAGCTCCTTCCCGGGCTGGGTCTTCTTGGGGGGAGGACCCTGGTGCTGTGGGGCGGCCACGACCGCAGACTCGCTGTGCGGGATGTCGAGTCGGAGCTTCGCTACTTCAAGGGTCTTCGGCTGGAGGTTGTCCCCGGCGCCGGACACCTACTTCCGGTCGTAGAACCAAACCTGACCGCCCGGCTGATCACGGAATTCCTGGGGGATCCAACCGACTGACCTGGAACGGTTTGTGCGCATCACCCCGCTGGGTAAATGAAACTCTGTGGACTTGGCATTTGCCGAGGTGACTCGTGCAGCTTGAACGATTGACCCAGAGGAGCCGCGAGGCCCTGGAGCAGGCCCAGCAATTGGCCACCGTGATGCAGCATCCGGAGGTCGAGCCTGAGCATCTTCTGCTCGCCTTGGTGGACCAGCAAGACGGTGTCGTAGCACCGCTGCTGCGGCAGGTTGAGGTCGACCCGAGCCAGGTGCGCACTCGACTCCAGGCCGACCTCGAGAGCCGGCCCAAGCAGCAAGGCGCGTCTCCCCGGATCTCCAGCGCCTTGGACTCGATCCTTCGCGACGCTTGGGAGCGCATGGAGAAGCTCGGTGATGAGTACCTCAGCACCGAGCACCTGCTTCTTGCCCTGGCCGCCCATCGGGGAGGTCCGGCTGCGGGGATCCTGGCTCAGCTGGGGGCGAGCCCGCAGCGCCTCTCATCAGCTCTCGAGGCGCTGCGGCAGGGGCAGAAGGTTACCGATCCGAACCCGGAGAATAAGTTCCAGGTTCTGGAGCGGTACACCCAGGACCTGACCCAGAAGGCACGGGAGGGGAAGCTCGACCCAGTTATTGGGCGCGACGAGGAGATTCGTCGCACCATGCAAGTCCTCTCCCGGCGCACCAAGAACAACCCGGTGCTGATCGGGGAGCCCGGCGTGGGCAAGACGGCGATCGTCGAGGGACTTGCCCAGCGGATTGCCACCGGAGATGTGCCGGAGACGCTCAAGGACCGGCGAGTGGTTGCCCTCGATCTGGGGGCGCTGGTCGCTGGCGCCAAGTTCCGCGGTGAGTTCGAGGACCGGCTCAAGGCGCTCCTGAAGGAGGTGACCGGCTCAGACGGTCGGATCATCATGTTCATCGACGAGCTGCACACCCTGATCGGAGCGGGTGCGGCCGAGGGGGCCATGGACGCCGGCAACATGCTCAAGCCGGCTCTGGCCCGGGGCGAACTGAGGGCGATCGGGGCCACCACCTTCGAGGAGTACCGCAAGCACATCGAGCGCGACCCTGCTCTTGAGCGTCGCTTCCAGCCGGTCCAGGTCGGGGAGCCGTCGGTCGAGGACACCATCAGCATCCTTCGTGGGCTCAAGGAGCGTTACGAGGTGCATCACGGAGTCCGAATCAAGGACTCGGCGCTGGTCGCGGCGGCGGTCCTCTCTAGCAGGTACATCTCCGGGCGCTTCCTGCCGGACAAAGCGATCGACTTGGTCGACGAAGCCGCCTCTCGACTCCGCATGGAGATCGACTCCATGCCGGTCGAGCTGGACGCTGTCGAGCGCCAAGTGCGCCAGCTCGAGATCGAGCGAGAGGCGCTCAAGAAGGAGTCGGATCGGGCATCGGCCGAACGCCTGAAGACGCTCGAGCGCGAGCTCGCGGAACTCCAGGAAGGTGCGGTCGGCCTGCGCCAGCGTTGGGAGCAGGAGAAGTCGGTGATCGGCGAGATCCGGGCCATCAAACAAGACATCGAGCGCACCGTCTTCGAAGCTGAGCGGGCGGAGCGGATGGCCGATTTCGGCAAGGCCGCCGAGCTCCGCTACGGCAAGCTCAACGAGCTACGGCAGCGGCTAGAGCAGAAGCAGGAGCAGCTGACCCGGGACCAGGGAGGCACACCTCTCCTGCAGGAAGAGGTGGGAGAGGAGGACATAGCCGAAGTCGTGGCGCGCTGGACCGGCATTCCCGTTCAACGAATGCTTGAAGGCGAGATGCACAAACTGCTAGAGATGGAGGACCGGCTCCACCAACGGGTCGTCGGCCAGGACGAGGCAATCGCGGCGGTCGCCAGCGCGGTGCGCCTGGCTCGGGCCGGCCTCAACGATCCGAGGCGGCCACTTGGATCTTTTATCTTCCTCGGGCCGACCGGGGTCGGAAAGACAGAGGTGGCTCGCGCACTAGCCGAGTTCCTCTTTGACAGCGAAGACGCCATGGTCCGGCTGGACATGAGCGAGTACATGGAGAAGCACGCGGTAGCTCGTTTGGTGGGCGCTCCGCCCGGCTACGTCGGCTACGACGAGGGCGGCCAACTCACCGAAGCGGTACGACGGCGCCCGTACGCCGTGCTGTTGCTAGACGAGATCGAGAAGGCGCATCCCGACGTGTTCAACATCCTGCTTCAACTGCTCGACGACGGCCGGCTCACCGACGGAAAAGGTCGGACGGTGGACTTCCGAAACTGTGTCGTGATCCTGACCAGCAACCTGGGCAGCCCCCTGATCGCCGGGCTTCCGGACCACCCGAGTCGTGAGCAGGAGGAATCGGTCAAGGCTGAGGTCCTTACCGAGCTGCGTCAGCACTTCAGGCCAGAGTTTCTCAACCGAATCGACGACGTCGTCCTCTTCCATCGCCTGGATCAAGCGCAGATAGAGCACATCGTGGAGCTGCAGTTGCGCCAGTTCGAGGATCGGCTGGCCCAGCGGCGCCTGCGTCTTGTGGTGCTGCCAGCAGCCAGAGCATGGCTGGCCGAGCAGGGTTACGACCCGGTCTACGGTGCCAGGCCGCTGCGCCGGGTCATGCAGCGGCAACTAGGCGACCGGATCGCTACCTCGGTGCTGAGGGGGGAGTTCTCCGAGGGCGACACCATCGCAGTCGATGCTGGCCCCGACGGCCTGAACTTGACTCGCCAGCAAGGTCCTTCTGCCGATCCGCAGGATGCGCCCGCCGACCCTACTTCTGAGTCGCAGGCTCAACCGGCCGGGAGGAGTCAAGCCGGCTGACGGACTCGGGCGCCTGCCGCCACCCAGCACCGCGACCTGGGCCGCTACCGGGCTGGGTAGATCGGTTGCCGGTGACCAGACCGACAGCGAATAACCTTTCCCGATGGCCGATTTCGATGTGGTCGTGCTGGGCGGGGGCTCCGCCGCCGAGTCAACGTGCACCTCCGACCTGGGCGGCCTATCGGTGGCGGTGATCGAGGAGAGCCGGTTCGGCGGCTTTTGCCCGTTCGTCGCTTGCATGCCCAGCAAATCTATGCTGCGCTCCGCTGCGCTCCGGCACCTCACGGTGCGCGCCGACGAGTCGGGATTCGGTGCCGGCGACGCACCTCATGGGGACAGTGTTGCTGCCTACCGCATGGCCGCCGAGCGGCGAAACCAGATCGTCGAGTCCCTCGACGACACAGCGCACGAGAAAGAGCTCCGCCAGCGTGGGATCTCGACCATACGAGGCCGCGGCACTGTCATCGGCAGAGGCACAGTCGAGGTCAATGGGGAGACCGTGAGGGGAGAGCACCTGGTAATCGCGACGGGATCGGAGCTGCAGCCGCCCTACCTTCCCGGGCTGGAATCGGTGGATTGGTGGTCGAGTGAGCGACTGCTGACTTCCTCCGACCTTCCAGGGTCGGTGCTGCTGGTCGGCGGCGGGCCGGTCGGGTGCGAGCTGGCGCAAGTCCTAGCCCGTTTCGGCTGCCAGGTGATCCTCGCGGAGTCGTCCGAGCGGCTGCTGCTGGGGGAGGAGCCGGACCTTGGTTGGGCAGTGCGGCGGATCCTAGAGTCGGATGGGGTGGAGGTGCTCTCCGACACGGATCTCGAAGTCGTCGCCGGTCGATCGGGCGGAGGGCTGATTGCCAGGACCGCGGACCGTCAGGTCGAAGCGGAAGTGCTCCTGATCGCCACCGGTCGGCGGCCTCGCTTGCGGGACCTGGGATTGGAGCAGGCGTACGGGATGGAGGCGAACGCGCAGGCGCTGCCAGTCGACGGGATGTGCCGCGCGCTCGGGCAAGACACGCTCTGGGGCATGGGCGACGTCACGGGCGTTGCTCCCTTCACCCACACCGCCAGCTATCAGGGGCGCCTGGTCGCGGCCAACCTTCGCGGTGAACATCTGGAAGCGGACTACCGAGCGATTCCACGCTGCGTTTACCTGGACCCCGCGGCGGCGGCGGTGGGGCTGACCACTGATCAGGCTGGTGAACAGGGTCTGAAGGTTCGCGTGGGACGCGCCGATCTTCGGGAGTGCGCACGCGCTTTGGTAGACGGGGCAGATACGGGATTCTTGGAGCTGGTGGAAGACTTCAACAAAGGCGAGTTGATCGGAGCCAGCGCCGTCGGGCCGGGGGCAGAAGAGTGGATTGGCTGGGCGGTGCTCGCGATCAGGGCGCGTCTACCGATCAGGCTGCTGGCACAGGCCGTAGCGCCGTTTCCCACATACTTGGAGCTCTATCGGGTCGCAGCAGGACGACTCGCCGTGCCCGTCTAGCGCCGCCCATCCCTCGGAGCTATCCGAGCGTCAGGACGGTACGCTCAGCTAGACGAGCGAATCGCCTCCACGCCGACGTAGCTCAGTGGTAGAGCAGCGGTTTCGTAAACCGCTGGCCGGGAGTTCGAATCTCCCCGTCGGCTCCGTTCGCTGATCTCAAAAGAGGGCAAACTCGCACTGGCGGCGATATGCCTGATACGACGCCGGGGAGTCCAGAGCGGTGTTGAGATAGGTGTCCAGCACCCGCTGCTCGGGCACCTCTGATGGAGTCAGACGGTCGGTAAATCCGGTCTCCATCCGCCCAGTGAGCACCCCGACGTCTCGCGGTATCTCCGTCGCCGACGAGGTAGAAGTGGCGTCCATAGACTGGACGGATCGCACGGGATTCATCCCCCAGTGCGGTCACGGGGCGGGCCGTCCAAAGCGGCGCCGCTCCACCAACTCTGATCCTCTATCCAGCCCTCCGGGGCAACGTTGACGCCAACCGCCTCGGGAGGACCAGACCCGGATCGACTCACAGCGGGTGGTCGTTTGCGCTATTCCTCGACCGGCCTCTTGAAAATGAGGAATATTCCGTCGTTGGTTGGCGGGTGCAGGGAAGGATGGCTCCCAACCAATTCCCACCCATCCTCGCTGAGGCGGTTTAGCGCGCTCTCAACGTCGCGAGCTTCAACCATACTGCCGGAGCCCCGGGGGCGGAACAGCTCGGTCACCTTGTATTCCCACTTCATCGCCTTGTGCCTCCTGCTTCTCGACGTCGGTGCCTGACCCAGCGATTATCCGGGTGCGCCACCCTTCCCTTGACAGGTCGGGCACAGTTGAGTGGTCAAGCTGATCCCCTGATCCGGCTGGCTCGAATCCTCCAGCATCGAGAGTCAATTCGCGAAGCGGCCAGCTGAGCGCAGATCAGAGCGCGAACTCACCTACTTGGCGAATGTCAGCCGCTCGAAACCGCGAACTCAGGCGTTCTTCGCAAACCAGTTAGTGCACCGTGTGGAGCCGGTTGTGCAGAACGGACCGACGGTGGTTCGGGAGGTCTATCTCACCCGCCGACGGTAGTCCAGCATCTGGTGGCAAACCCAAACCGGCCACCACGCTGTGGAGAGGTGAGAGAACCTCGAGGCCGCTAACGCATCACTCGCCGACTTCCACTTTGGGGATCTGGCCAACGACGTTGCGGCAGCACAAGAGAGAGAGGTCAAGGAACTCGACAGGTGACCGATTGTCCCGATTTAGCCGACCGTCTCCCTGAAATAGCCGGTGCAATTACTGAGCTTGTCAACCAAGCGGAACTGGCCTTCGAGTTGGATCACGCCGGTTACTCGGTTGTGCGACTCCTTGGAGAGGTAGAGCCAGAAGACTAGGCCGTGGGCCACCGCGCCGAGGTGGACCGCCCAGCCCAGGGCGGGGACCAGCTGGTCAACTGAGTAGCCATCCAACTCATTCGCAAGGAACTCCCGCTCGAGCCTCTCCGCAGCCATGGGGCGCAGTGTATATCTGCTCCATCTCCATGCGCCGGCCCTGGAGTGCGTCGGAAGACCGATGAGTAGTAAGCCCAGGAAACGGGTGATGAAGCCTGGTGACGCCGGCGTCGCCCTCATTGGCAAGCATTACGGCGTGGTCGCTGATGCCCTCCCGGAGGCGGCTGCAGAGAGGCTCAGAAGACTGCTCGAGAGGTCCATTTAGCCCCTGGGGTGTGCGAAGATCGACCCTAGCTTGCGTTCGGATCGGCGACTGCCTGAGGTTGGCGGTCCAGCCTCTGTGTGAAGTGGACGAGGCTCGATCCTGGCGGCTAGGGGGGCAACTAATGGCGACTTCGGACCCGTGGCCTTCGATCCATGCAGAGAGAAGGGCGCTTATTTCGGATCTTGATTCCCTTCCTGAGGAGCGCTGGGCGACTCCCTCTCTGTGCGCTAACTGGACTGTTCGGCAGGTGCTCGGGCACATGGTCGCAACCGCCAAGATGACCCCTCCACGCTTCATCCTGGGCCTGGCGTCAGCCGGATTCCGGTTCGACGCCATGTCAGCTCACGACGTGGCGCGGGAGACGGTCGGACCTCCTGGCGACACGTTGGCCCACTTCAAGCAACTGGTGGGTGCCACGAACCATCCCCCGGGCCCGATCACGGCAATGCAGGGCGAGGTAGTGCTGCACAGTGAAGACATCCGACATCCCTTGGGGATCAAACGAGAGTATCCCCTGGCACTGCTTACCACTGTCGCTGACTTCTACAAGGGCTCCAACCTGCTGCTGGGCAGCAAGACTCGGATCTCCGGGCTGACCCTCGGCGCTAGTGATGCCGCGTGGACGACCGGTACCGGCCCAGAGGTGACGGGGCCGATGATTTCGCTCCTGCTGGCAATGACGGGGCGCCCGGCGGGAGTGGAAAACCTCTCAGGCGCGGGACTCACCACGCTCCGCAGCCGGATGTAGGGGGCCGAGTACCTCACACTTTTTGGAGCTCGGGCGGGCTTCCGACGGGTTCGTTCGGGGCCCCGGTTGCGGTCACAGGTTGGGTCAAACCGGAAGAGGCTCGCTTCGAGCTGATCTGAGAACAGAGCGGTTTCGCATACCGCTGACCGGGAGTTCGAATTTCCCCGTCGGCCCACCTCGGGTTGCTGCGACCTCACGGTGACCACCCTCAGGTTGGTCGCCTAACCTCTGCCAGCCGCCACCACCACTTGATTCGACCCTCAAGCCACCGGTCCAGGCTGTAACGAGATGGCCCCGTATAGGCGTTGAGAGCGAGCAGGCCCAGAAAACCGACCGCGTAGATGATGCTCGTCCCGACGTCAGTGGCGCCCGCCGTATACGGACCACCGAAGCCCTCCGCTGTGGACCAGATAAGTAGGCTGAAGACGGCGGCTGCTATGTAAGTGGACTTGCGGGCAAAGCCGAAGATCAGCGCGAGAGCGATCAGAGTCTCGACCACGGCGACCACATACGCCCACACAGAGGGCGGGTGCTGGAGGCTGATCCAGAACCGGAACCACGGATGAAGCCAGTTTGGCTGGCCCTTGGCGGCCGACGTGAGATAGCCGAGGTACCCGGCTCGAAAGGCTGGGCTCCATTTCAGGGCAGCATCGATCGCCCAAATCACCCCGAATGCGACTCGGAGAGCATCCTTTGGCCAGTCCGGGGGACGGCGTTCGCTGACCTCGGACGGGCGGTCTCTCATCACAGCACCAAAAGCCGGGCTAACTCGTCGGTGGCTTGCCGCTTGTGACTTGGCGCAAGGCCAGCATACGCGGACATGGTAATGCTGACACTCGACTGGCCCCGAACGGAATGGCCGATGCACTCGCCGACTTGATGGGGCAGCGTGAAACCGGCGAAGGTGTGCCGAAGATGGCGGGATCGCCTGCCGGCCGAGTGGGAGGCGCTTCCTAGTCCCCCCGGGTGTCCGTTGGGAACCGACTTCGCACGGTCGAGTAGATACCACCGTTGCCGATCTCAGCGAAGCGCCCGACTAGCGCTTTAGGGCAAGTCTCCACCTAACGAGAGGGATCAGCTGCGGGACGCGCTCGCGGTATCTCGGGTAGTCGACATGGAAGGTTGCGGCCATCAGCCGTTCCTCATTGTGGATCTTGGCCTCGAAGATCACCACAGCTAGCGGCAGGATCAAAATCCAGGATCCTAGGCCAGCGAGCAGCACCGATCCGAGGAGCATTCCAAGCAGTCCCGTGTAGATCGGGTTGCGGGTGATGCCGTACGGGCCGGCAGTTCGGAGTTGGTGGTTCTCTCTGAGTACTGTTTCCATGCTCCACATCGTGCCCAAGACGGAGCGTCCCCACAGAGTGAATGCTGTGGACAGGGCCAGGATGGTCAGACCAATACCGGTAGTCCATGGCGAGTCCACGCGAAGGTGGGTCCAAGCAGCGCCCGGTACCGCGTGCGCGACCACGATCAAGACAACGACGGCAGCACCGACGATCGCGAGGTAGGAATTCGGCATCATCCGCCGTTGGGACCGCTTCGGCCCTTTGGCCCCGTTGTAGACCGCGCCAATCACCCAGACAGATGCGAAGGTGACCCAGCAGACGGTAATCGCGATCGTCGCGACCAGTTGCTCAGAGTGCGTCACCGACCAACTCTAGTCCAGGTCCGCCACGAGGCTTGCCGATGGCGGTCAACTCCACCTCAGATAACGCTGGTGCCTCAGAGGGATCTGGAGCTCGGCGTCGTGGTCGCTCGTTGCGCTTCCAGTCACAACTTTGCGGATGGCCGCCGTCACCCCGCCTCCGTAAGCAAGCGGGTGGGGCAGCGGGTGACGAGGCTACCCCCGGGCTTAGGGACTCGGCGGGCGGACCGCCCTCACGAGCACGAACATCCCGAGCCCCATCAGAATCGCCGTCCCGGGGTAGTCCGCGAGCCTCTCTGAGAGACCTACGGGAACAGAGGTGCTAGCGCCGAGCAGGATCACGATGCCGACAAATCCGATGACGGCGGCCGTGACGCTCAGGCCCGCGGCCACTCGGCTCACGAACACGAGGCTGATTCCGATCTGAAGCACGGCCAAATTCAAGAGGATGATCCCGATCTTGGCTGCCGCAGCGTGAACGTCCGGCGAGACGTTCTCCGGCGCGAACCCTGCGATGGCTAAGCAGGCGCCAGCCAGCGGGACGAGTGTCAGGCCGACGGCGCCGTTTCGTCGCACACGGCCCTCTTGCGGCCAAGCCGGGAAAAGGAGGATAGCTCCGAGCGCTTGCAGCAGGCCGACAGCAACAAACGTCCAGTCGATGAAGGCGTGGAGCGGTGAACAGACGACTGTGTGGTAGCTACCGAGGTGCAGAGGTCCACAGCTGGTGACGCCGAGGTCGCTGATGTAATTGGTGACGGGACTGTAGGGCGCCTTGGAGGCCGCCTCAGCGATTCCCTGATCGATGAAGAAGAGCACCCCCAGGGCCCAGCAAATAGCGCCTACGACCACCCATCGGCCAAGCACGGCAGGGAAGTGACCGTTCCTCCGCGTGGGCGGGTGGGGATCTACGGAGGCGGAGTTAGGCATGTGCCCCGAGCGCGCCGCCCCGGCGCTGTCCGACCAGTGGATGCGTCTCACGGCAGTTCACCTGAACGCCTTGGGAGCGCTTGGGCGTTCCAAAGAGGAGGGTCGCCGTCACTACGCTCGTCTCTAACAGGGGCTGCACCCGCCTAGTTTCCCGAAGTCAATTCGTCTGAAGCACGATACGAGCCCGGCATACATGCTCATCGTGAGGCCGACGGTGAAGTGAGTGAGCAGGGCCGAGGGCGGCCGAGCTTGTCGCTCAGACCACCGGTGAGTCGCCTTCGGGGAGTTCAAGTGCGGGCACAATCAAGGTGTGCACCGCCGCAAACCCAGTCCGGCTGTCGTCGCCTCAATCCTGGCCGTCCATCTGGCCTTGACCTCACTTACCTGGCGAAGTCTCGGACGCGGCTCAAGGGATCAGGTGCGCGGCAGCAAACGATTCTGACGGTTGGCGGCTCACGGCACTGGAGGTACCGACCACGCCTGCAGCGAGAAGCAGACCATCAACTCAAGGCTTCGAAACGGCGTCCGATCGACGACGCTCGAACCGACGAGGTGTAATCCACGGTCCTGGGGAGCCGATGGGCATGCCCAGTCTGACCGGTGAGGTGCGGCTACCGGGGGCGCTGAGTGGAGACTCAGCCGGCGGAGCGGATCCGTAGGACCAGTACCGAGGTCGCGACCAGCAGCAGCCCGGCCAGCAGTGCGATGGCGCCGGACAGCATGCCCAGCGGTCCCGAGTCCTCTCCGGTGACTGGAATCGTGACGCCAATCGTGAAAGCAGCTGAGCTCACTGCGTAGGGGCCGGTCGGGTCAAAAGTCGCCGTGACGGGACCTGAATCTCCGTCCCTCACGGTGAAGGAGCAAGACCCGGTAGATGCGGTAGTGCCGACGGACAGCCCAGTCGTGCATAGCGTCCCCTCGGAGTTGCTGAAGACCACGCTGCCGGTGGGGGGAACCGGGAAGGCCGCCGTGGATACGGTGGCATTGAGCGTCTCATTCGCGCCGACTGCGGGCGAGGCTTCCGAGGCGGCCCCGACCGTAGTGGTTGGAGGGCTGAGCAGGTCGATCGAACCAACCTCACCCGTCGGGTCCGGTTCCGTTCCTGTCGAGGTCGTGCAGCAGCTCGAGGTGCTCCGAACATAGCTGGTGCCACCGGTGACGGTGTTGGTGGCAGTACCGCTGAGGGTGTTGTAGACCTCGGCGATTCGACCACCACCACCCGCACCTCCGCCGCCACAGCAACCACCGCCGCCCCCGTCGCCTCCGTCAGCGGAAAGGGTGCCGTTGTTGGTGATTGAGTAAGCCTCCAGCAGGACCCCCCCACCACTGCCCCCGCCGGAAGCGCCAAACCCTCCCACAGCGCCGCCGCCACCGTTGACGTCGATGGCCGCACCAGTGGAGAGAGTGATGTTTCCCGTCAGGGAGATGATCTCGATTGCGCCGCCACCACCGCCGCCGTCTACCGGCAGGTTTGGGTCTGAGCTGGCCCCACCGCCACCGCTTCCCCCCTGCAGTTCGGTTAGGAGGTCACCGTAGCTGAGTCCACCCACACCGGCCGTGCCCGCGCCGCTCACGCCACCGGCGGCAGCGGCGCCACCGAATCCGCCTCCCCCAGCACCTTCCTCCGAGTCCGAGGCAGCCCCGCCGCCTCCGGCCCCGGACCCGCCGTTGAGCCCACCGGGCCCTCCTGCCCCTCCGCCCGGCCCGCCAGGACTCCCGGTGCCGGTCGCGGTGAAATTTGTCGAGCTCCCACCGTTCCCCGCGATCAAGCCAGCTGAGGTGAACGACGTGTTGGCGATGATCGCCAACGGCAGAGATCCGCTCACCGTGATTGTGGCCCCGGCCGGGATGTCGACCACTCCGAAAGTAAAGGTGGCGATTCCGGAGTCGTCCAGCCCGGTGAAGCTAGTGGCCGGTCCAGTCAGCTGCAGTGTCGTGGTGTTGATCGTGTAGGTGCCCGCACTGGGCGACCAGTTTCCCAAGCTGGGATCGGCGAGCACCGGTGCGGAGAGCAGCGTCCCGACCGACGCAGCGGCGACGACAGCCCCGAATGCTCCCACGACGAGGCGCGTCCGGGCCGCCGACATCAACCCCGCCACTCTCCTTCCAGCAACCCGGCCCGACCGGTCCCGGGCTCGGTTACGACCCCGAACTATAGCAGCGCCAAAAGTTGGACAACGCCGACACACCGAGCGGGTGGAACGTTCACCCCCGGGCCTTTGACTCGACCGCCTCGACCAGGAATTCCTCCCACGTGAGGCGCCCCACGGCGTGCTCCGGGGCCAGGTTGGCGCCAGATCTGACCGCGTGGGCAGCTTTACCAGGAATCCTGAGCGGCACAATCAAGCGGTGCCGGCCGCTCGTCCGCAGGTAACTGCGCAGCAGCTCTGACATTTCGTACACGCGGGGGCCGGCCATGTCCGGAAGCAAACCCTCGGGCGGGCCGAGAGCCAGTTCGACGAGCCGGGCCGCTACCTCTTCGCTGTCGATTGGCTGGAAGCGGACCCCCGACGCGACCGGCATCAAGGGCAGCCTGGTCATCTGCTTTGCCACCAGCAGCAACGACTGGTAGAACTGCGACGGGCGCAAAGTGGTCCAGGGCAACCCGGATTCGACGACCACTTGCTCCGCCGCCAGCTTGGACCGAAAGTATCCGAACATCGCTCCATCGACGCGACTCGTGACCGGGATCCGGTCGGCCCCAACGACGGAGACGTACACGAGGTGCGGCGACCCGGCTCGCACGGCCGCTCGCACCAGGTTCTTCGCTTGCTCGCGGTCGTGCCGGGCGCTGCCGGCGCAGTTGACGATGACCCCGACGCCGTCCACCGCCGTCTGCACGCCCACTCCCTTGCTTAGGTCACCGACGAGGTACTGGACCCCGACCTCGTCCGGGTGGGACTTCCGCGTGAGCACGCGCACTTCCTGGCCTGCCTCCAGCAGCCGCCGAACAAGCGAACTCCCTAGCGTTCCTGTACCTCCGGTGACCAGAATCGGTGATCTCATCGCCTCTCCAAGCTCGGTGGTTGCCCGGGTGACCCTCACTCACATCCGTACAACGCCTTCACTCCGAGTGAACGAGCGGCCCTATCACAGTCGTCGGGTCTAATCCCCTTGAGCCGACCCGACAGAGGAGTGTGACCGATGGTTCAGCAGGAGTGCTCAAGATCGCGCTCGAGCTGCACCCGCGGGCGGCTCGACCCACCGCCCTGGCTCGTCGAGGTCTCAAACTGGAGATCCATCTCGGGTTCCGCCGGTCAGATACCTCTCCACTTCGTCAAGGGTCGCTCCTAGGCCAGGTCCTTCCCAGCCGAGGACGATTCGGCGCGCATTGATCGGGCTACCACTGGGCGGGGTGGTGGTGAGCCAGAAGCGTCCGAAATCCAGCGCCCTGGGATCCCGGCGCCGGGTCTTTACCAGTTGAAGCCCTTGCCGTTGGGCCATTCGGCGGAGCCGATTCTCCCGCACCTTGGTCGCGAGGCGTCTGGTGCTGGAGGGCATGCCGGAAACGATACTGGAAGCTATGCCCGAAGGCCAGGGTGTGGAACCGATCGGGTCCGACCCCGTGTCTGCTGACGTTGGTCGAGGCTCGATGCGAGATTTGCACTCAGCCACCGACGTCTCTGCTGCGGATTCCCCTCTCCGTGACCGACGGTCGTCGCCACGCCGCGCTGCCGGCCCGTGGATTCCTAGGTTGGATCCTTTCCCCAACTGTCGGGAAAGAAATGGCGGAATAAGAGGTAGCCTCCCACGGCGACGATCGTCCAACATGCGGTCGCCGCCGATAGCGCCAAAACAGAGTTCACTCGCGGTAGCAGGACCCAGGCGACAACTCCGAAGCCGACCAGGCCTAATCCGCCCAACTGGCCGCCTCTGGCGTCGGAGACCGCCTGCTGACGGCCGTCCTCCCGCTCGATGAGCGTGAGGCTTGCTGGAAGGATGGCAGGAAACGCCAGAAGCACGCCGCCGACTCGGGGACCCCAGTGAGCGGCGACCAGGGTGGCCACCATCGAGACTCCGGCCCCGAACGCAAACCGCACCAAGTAGTCCTTAACCCTGATGTCGCTGACCCGCTCCAGGTTCCAACCAATACCGACCTGCGGCTTGGGGTCCGGCGCGCTCACTGGAACAGCGCGAAGTAGACGATTCCGGAAGCGAGCAGCCAGGCGGGCACGGCCAGCAGTGAGCCCCGCACCGCCCGTTCCCGCTTCACCGACATCGTCGCCACTACGCAGAAGGCGATCATCCCCACGCCGCCTGCCACCATCCCAGCCGCGTGTCGGGATGCTCCCGCCGGACTGGTCGTGACCACGGCGACGATCAGGCTGGCCAGGGCGATCGAAGGTGCCGCGGAAAAGAGACCGGCGAAGTCCTTCGGCTTGAGTGTCTCCGCGATCAGTGAGAAGGCGACCACTCCCAGCCCGCCCGCCACACCGTGGATCGCCAGCGAGAGCCAGATTCCACTCATGAGCTTGTGCTCCAGGATGTCAACCGGTGACCCAACTTAGCAGCCATTTCTGCCCGATATGCCTCAGGTCCGGTGGAGCGTGGGAGTCGGAGGTCGCGGGAGCTGCTTGGCATGAGGATCGCGGGCCTGTTGCCCGAAAACTGAGGTAGCGCCCAACGTGTGGATCACCCTCGCGTCGGGAGGCTGGACGGGAGAGCGCGGTCAGTACCACTCCGCCTCTCGTTGAGGCTCCGGTCTGTCGCGCCGCGTCTCGGATGACCCGCAATCGCCAAGGGCGGATCGCCGACTATCCTGGGTTCAGCGAATCCGGGCGCTAGGGGAGGCGGTTTGGCGTGAACCTCGTGGACATCGTTTTGGGGCTGGCGATCGTCGCATTGCTGATCGCTAATCAGCTTCGAGCCCGTCAGATAACCACCAGCCGTCTCGTGCTCTTCCCTCTGCTTCTGGTGGTGCTTGGTCTGTTGCAGGTGGGTTCGGGCCTGGCCCATACATCGTTCGGCGTCCTATTACTGGTGGTAGGCCTGATCTTGGCGGCGGTCCTTGGTGCCGGTCGTGGTTTCGCGACCAAAATCTGGGTCGGACCTAACGGCGGGTTCTGGCGCAAGGGAGGCGCGCTGTTGCTCGCGCTCTGGGTGATCAGTGTCTTGGCTAAGGTCGGAATCGATTACGCCGGGGTGGCGGCGCACGCGCGGGTGGGGGCGGGGGTCATCTTCATCGAACTGGGCGTCACCCTGGCCGCGCAGAATCTGGTCGTGGCAGGGCGGAGTTATGGCTGGAACCAGTTGCTGTCTGGCACTGGCCCACAGCGCACTCGCTGAGGTCGGATAGAAGAGCGCCGAGAGGCGGAAGCGCAAGTCTTGACACGAAAGCTCACAGCGGATTGCGTCTCGGATTCGCTCCACTAAGCGACCGCCGGGCGCCCGGCATGCGCGACAGCCTATCGACTCATCCGGTCAGAACGAGCCACTGCCGCCCGTCGATGAGCTCCCGCACGGCATCGAGATGGCCTGCGTGACTGGCGGTCTCGGTGATCACATGCAGCATGGTCTCGCGCAGGTTCTGGAGTCGCCAGTTCGGCCAGCGGTCTTCCGGCCAGCCGGCGGGTGGGGACTCCAGGGGTGTTGCCTCGACGATCGCGTTCGCGAGGCTGATCTCTCGGTGGTATAGGTCAAAGATCGACTCGGCTGGCACTTGCGCCCCAACTTGCCAGGCGTCATCGGTGGGCTCCTCGGCGTCGACGACCTCCCCGGCGGTGATTCGGCGGAACCAGAATCGTTCCACGTCAATCGCCAAGTGATGAACCAACCCCAGGCAGTTCCAGCCGGACGGGAGCACCGGCCGCCGCAGCGCGTCATCGGAGAGCCCTTCCAGAATCCCGAGGACATGCTCCCTCTGACCGTCGAGGGTTGAAAGAAGCACTCGCCTCTCTTGCCTCGTTGAGGACGCGGTCATGAGTCGTTCACGGTATCTGAGGTTGTCCTGCCAACGATGGACCGTGAACGCCGGACCGGAGGTCCGGGCCGAAGCCCATTGGAGTCTGGGAGCATCGCCAAACCTCCATCACTTGACGGGTCGGCTGTCGAATTTTCGCCAGCGTCCATGAATCCGCCGCGATCAGTCCTTTGCGACCATCACCTCGGTCGATTTGACGACAGCCAGGACCGAGTCACCCACCTTTAGCTCGAGACTCTCGGCTGAGTCCTTGGTGATCGCGGCGACCATCTCCTCACCCCCAGCGAGCCGGATCAATACGGTGGACATCACGCCCCCGTGATCGATCCGAAGGACCGTTCCCGGCAGTTGATTTCGCGCGCTAATTCTCATCCACCCACTCTATGCCAGTCGGTGCACGGGTCACATCCACTGCCTGAGGACGCGGCCGATCGCCGTTCTCTGACCGTCTCCAAGCGCCCTCCCAGCGGCAATTGGGGGCCCTCGGCAGGCCCCTCCTTGGTTGACGAATTCGAGGCACGGACTTGGTCACAAGCTGCTCTAGGCGCGGCAGAATTGTCGAATTCTGAGCCAAACTATGTCGATGGCTGCGGCACACCCCTGGCAGGAGTTGGCCCCGGGGGTCTGGGTGATGGTCTGCGCCCCTTTTCGACTAAACGTCGGACTCGTCGTGGGCCAGGATCGAGCCCTACTGATCGACACCGGAGCCTCGTCGGATGCCGGAGTCGAGATCACCAGCCTGGCAAGGGTCGTCACAGACCTCCCACTCGAGGCGGTCAACACCCACAGCCACTTTGACCATTGCTTCGGTAACGGAGCACTGGAGCCGGAATCCATCTGGAGCCATCGCCTTTGTGCGGAGCACCTGCGATGGGATGGGGAGGAGCAGCAGCGGGAGGTGACCGCGGAGCTGCGTACCAGCAACCGGGAACTGGCTCAGCAGGTCGCCCACAGCCGCATTGTCCAGCCTGGCCGGCTACTCGATTACCAGGCTCAACTGGATCTTGGCGAGAGGACGGTAACTCTCGTCCACCCCGGTCGAGGGCATACCGATAACGATGTCGTCGTCTGGATCGCCGAGGAGCGCGTCTTGTTCGCTGGAGATTTGGTGGAGGAGGGGGGACCGCCATCGTTCGAGGACTCGTTCCCCTTGGAGTGGCCGGACTCTTTGGCCACCATCCTGGCCCTCGGCCCCGACCGAATCGTTCCCGGCCACGGGGCCGTGGTCGACGCCAACTTCGTCCGCCGGCAGCACGACGATCTTCAGCAACTTGCGGAGATTGCCCAGCAGGGATTCAAGAACACCCGCCGTCCAGCCGAGATTGACGCCCAATCAGCCTTCCCTGGCCGGCCTGCCCAGACTGCGATCCGCCGTGCCTATGGCCAGCTGACCGCCGCCAGCACCGGGGTGTGGACGGAGCGACAGCCCGGCTAGGGATACTCCGGATGCTGCTATTAGCAGCGCCAGCGGCGGCAAATCGGGTTTACTTCTGCACCAATGCAAAGCAGCAGCTCCGCGGGGGCGGACCGCAATTCAACTCAACCGTCGAATCCACCGGCCGTGGGGATCGCTGCCGAACCAGTCGAGGCGACGCATCCAACCGTCTTGCCCCACGTGCACCTAGACGCGCCTTGGCTCAGAGACTTCCGCGATCCGAGCCAGGAGTGGCGCCGTCTTTTCTCGGAAGTCTTCGGAACTTTTCTCCTGGTCACGGTGGCGGCTGGGGGCGGGGTCGTCGCGGCCCTCAGCAACGGTGCGGTGGGGCGAAGCGCACAGGTAGTGGCGCCCGCGCTGATGGTGATGGCCATCATCTTGTTCATGGGCAAGATCTCCGGTGCCCATCTCAATCCCGCGGTCAGCCTGGCATTTGCGCTGCGCCACGACTTCCCCTGGAGGCGGGTGCCGGGGTATGTTGCCGCTCAGCTGGTGGGAGCTACCTTGGCCTGCCTGTTCCTCTCAGCAGTTCTGGGGCGGGTCGGGCTGCTGGGCGCCACCGAGCCCGGCGCCGGGATCAACTCCGGGCAGGCGATGCTGATGGAAGCCCTGCTCACTATGGGCTTGGTGAGCACGATCCTGGGCACCGCCTCCGGTGCCCAGAACGTAGGACCACTTTCGGCCCTGGCGGTGGCGGGCTACATCGCTTTGGCTGGACTCTGGGCAAGTCCGATCAGCGGCGCCTCGATGAATCCAGCGCGCTCCTTCGGACCTGACTTCGTGCTCCACAACTTCGCCAACTACTGGGTCTATTTGATTGGCCCGGTGCTGGGAGTCATGCTTTCGGTAGGAGCCGCCTACATCCTGAGAGGACCGGGAGGCAGGGATCCCTCCGCTGCCTTGGCCGCGCAGGGCGTGGAGGGTGGTCTGGGGTCGGTAGACGCTGCTGCCACGATTTCTGTTCCCGTGGAAGGGACAAAGTCTTAGGCTGCTGGGTGCAAGTGGCGTGGGTGCCACCAAGAGGGGAGTCTGGAGGTCTCGAGATGGCGAAGAAGGAGCACTGGAAGAACGACCCAGATCCGCACGATTACCCCGCGGCTGGCGACTATCTTTCCTTGACTCTGCGACATGCCGACGTTCTGGCGGCGGTACGCAAGCTGAAGGCCGCGCCGATTTGCCGGCGGATGGCAAAGGATCTTTTGCGAGCCAGCCGACTCCCGTTGCTGCCCATGGACGACCCAGAGGTCTTGAAGGATCTGAAGAAGGTTCGCAAGGGGGAGCTCCTGTCGCCCGTCCTATTGGTACGCGGCAACGTGACGGCTGACCAGCCCCTGACGGTCGCAGACGGGTACCACCGGATCTGCGCCAGCTACCACCTGGACGAGGACGCGACGATTCCCTGTCGCTTGGCCGACGGCCCGTTGCACTGAGGGGATTCCGCCCAGTCGCCGGGTAGGCGATGACGTATCTTGCGGAGGTGGAGCGCCCCCCGGGTCCTGCAGAAGGCGCCCTGCTCTGGGAGCCCGGTCCAGGGGCTGTTGAGAGATCCCGCCTGGCGGACTACTCGGGCTGGTTGGCCCGCGAGGGACGGGCGCCAACCACGGGGTACCAAGCCCTGTGGGAGTGGTCCACCGCTGATCCGGCGACGTTTTGGGACTCTATCTGGAGTTATTTCAACGTCTCGGGCGAGCGGGGACAAGGACCGGCGCTGGGGGAGGGGAGCATGCCGGGGGCTCGCTGGTTCCCTGGAGCTTCGGTCAACTACGCAGAGAACGCCCTGCGCCAAGTCAGGGGAAAGCAGCCCGCGGTTCTGGCTTATTCCGAACTTCGCCAAGCGCAACAACTAAGCGGTGAGGAGTTGCGTCTCCAGGTGGGGAGTCTGGCCGCTCACCTTCGAGAGATGGGAGTTGGCGTCGGCGACAGGGTCGCCGCTTACCTGCCGAATATCCCGGAGGCGCTCGTGGCTTGCCTCGCCACCGTTAGCGTAGGCGCGATCTGGTCGAGCTGTTCGCCAGATTTCGGGGAGCGGTCGGTATTGGACAGATTTCAGCAAATCGCGCCCAAGGTGCTCTTCGCGACCGACGGATACCGCTACGGGGGCAAGGATTTTGATCGCCGGGGATTGGTGGGCCAGCTTTCCGCCGGACTGCCAACTCTGGAGCAGCTGATCTGGGTCCCCTACCTGTTCTGCCCCCTCGCGGAACATGCTAAAGGGAGTACGACTTGGGCGGAACTGGTCCGAGACCGTGAGGAGCCGCGGTTTGCCCAGGTCCCCTTTGATCACCCGCTCTGGATCCTCTATTCGTCTGGGACCACCGGACTGCCGAAGCCGATCGTGCATGGACACGGAGGGATCGTTCTGGAGCACCTGAAGGTGCTGGGGCTGCATGCCGACCTCGGCGCGGGCGGGCGCAGTTTTTGGTTCACCACCACCGGGTGGATGATGTGGAACTACCTGATCGGTGCCCTCTTGGTCGGAGCAGTGCCGGTGCTCTACGACGGCAGTCCGGCCAAGCCCGACCTGGGTCGGCTTTGGGAGCTTGCGGCAGAGGCCCAAGTCACCCACTTCGGCAGCAGCGCCGCTCACCTGACCAGTTGCATGAAGGCGGGCTGGAAGCCCGCTCAGGGGCTCGACCTAACACCTCTGCGATTTCTCGGTTCGACCGGGTCCCCGCTGTCCCCCTCGGCCTTCGAATGGCTGTACCAGGCGGTCAAACAAGACCTCTGGGTGGCATCGCTGAGCGGGGGAACCGACCTGTGCACCGCCTTCGTTCTCGGCTGCCCGGGTCTTCCCGTCCGGGCCGGGGTGATTCAGTGTCGCGGACTCGGAGCCCTGGTGGAGGCGTTCGACGAGTCCGGGACGCCGGTGGTTGACGAAGTTGGCGAACTGGTGATCCGCAAGCCGATGCCCTCGATGCCGGTCTGCTTCTGGGGCGACCAGGACGGATCTCGATACCGAGCCAGCTACTTCGCCAAGTATCCGGGCGTTTGGCGCCACGGCGACTGGATCCGGGTCCGCCCCGACGGTGGGGTGGTCATCTACGGCAGGTCCGATTCAACCGTCAATCGTCACGGGGTTCGCATAGGCACCAGCGAGATCTACCGGGTGGTTGAGGAGCTGGACGGCATCGAGGATAGCCTGGTGGTCGACATTGCTCGGGGGGGCGGCGATTCCCAGATGGCCCTCTTTGTGACCCTGACCGGAGATATCTCCTTGAGCGATCAATTGGTGACAGATCTCAAGACCGCCCTCAGGGGCCAGGTGTCTCCTCGCCACGTTCCCGACCTGGTTCAACAGGTCCCCCGAATTCCGCGCACCTTGAGCGGGAAGAAGCTGGAGGTTCCGATCAAGCGAATCCTGGAGGGAGCGAGGCCCGAGGAGGTGCTGGACCTGTCCGCGGTAAATGACCCCGATTCGCTGATCCCGTTCGTGGACCTGGCTCGACAACTGTCGACCGTAGGCGATCCTAGCGACGCGGGCTGAAAGGCCCCCACTCGGTCTCGGTCTATGATCGATCTCCTTGAGGGTTCTCAGTGGCGCCTCGCGGCTTGGATCGACCCAGGTCGGAGGGCATCAGTAGGTGTGGCCGAAGAGGGCTAGGCAGGCTTCCCTGGCGGCCGCCGCGGTGGCTGGGGGCGGCGCTGCGGCGATCGTGGCGCGGCTGGCCGTGCATCGCCGAGCCGTGAGGTGGACTCCCTCCGGTCGCGTGCGCAGTCAGCCCTACCTGAGCGTAGAGACGATCGGCGACGGTGACTCCCCGGTGGTGCTGCTCCATCCACTTTCGGGGTCGGCGGAGTACTTCGGCTCGGCCTTCGATGAGCTGGGCCAACCCGGGCCGCTGGTGGTGCCCGACCTGCTTGGCTACGGCCACTCGCCGCGCCCTGAGCACGGGTACGGACCGGACCAGCAGGTGGCTGCGGTAGTTGCCAGCCTGGACCACCTTGGGATCACCAGGCCCGCGCTCTGGGTGGGTCACGGGTTGGGCGCGGTTCTCGCTCTGAGGGCCTCCGCTACCCATCCAGAGCGGGTTCGGGCCGTGGTCGCGATCAGCCCTCTGCTCTACAGGGACACAGTGGCGGCGCGTCGCCACCTGCGTCGACTCACCCCACTCGAACTTGGCGGTCCGCTAGACCGCAACCTGGCTCGAGCGATTTACGGGGGACCCGGCTCGCCTCCACGATTCGCTGGCCAGGTCGCCCGACTGTGGCGGATGGATCTCCCGGGCTCGGCACCGAGCGCACCTTTGGCGCCGCCCGCTGCCGTCTACCGGGAGACGCTCGACAACTGTGTCTTCAGGGCCGACGGGTGGCGATGGTTCGACCAGATCAGCGTCCCGGTTCACATGGTGCTTCCAGCCCAGGATCGTGTGCCCGATCCGGAGCTCCTGTCCGGGCTGGCCGAGAAGTACTCGAACGTGACCCTTTCAGTTCTCCCCTTCGGCGATCACCGTCTTCCGCTAACGCACCCGGACGGCTGCTTGGCAGCAATCGACCGATTCCGGCCGGCACTCCAGCTTCCCTGAGCCAGCGCTTGCCGCACGAATGAGGGGTAGCCATCGCCTCAGCTAATCTGAGCGCGCCTTGGGGCGTCGCCAAGTGGTAAGGCAGGGGACTTTGGATCCCCCATTCGAAGGTTCGAATCCTTCCGCCCCAGCCCTAGATTTGGTTGCCAATTGGCCGCCTCAAGATGGTTCGTCGAATCGGACTTCCCAGTCCCCACCGGGTACGAACTGAACTCCGAGCAACCGCCTCTGCTCTCGTGATGGCGGCGGGTCGTCCACTCCCCTCGGCGCTCGCAGTCAGCCCTGGCGCTCTGCGTTCGCCTTCGCCTTCTCGGCTATGTCCTGCAGCGCTGCCGCAATCTCCGGCCCTGCGGCGCAGGCCGCGAAGCCATCCGGGGGCGGCACGTAGACGGCGGAAGGACGGGTTCCCGCAGCTGGTCGGCGCAAGCGGCGCTTCCGGTAGGCGAGGGCTGCGACGACCACCGCAACCGCCAGCAACTCCACCGCCCGAAGCGGCCACGGGCTGCCTTCCCATCCCTCGATCAGCAGGCCGATAGCAAGCAGCCAAGCGAACGCTGACACCGAGCAGCAGCCGCCAAAGTTCCGATTCATGTCAGCCCATCACGACAACTTGACACAGCCCGATAACCCCCCTGATCGGACTTCGGATCCCCCATTCGAAACTTCGACTCCTTCCGCCCCAGCCCTTCATTTGGGGTCAATTTGCGCCTTGCCCGCTTATCGGTTCGGAATTCAGGGGACGGCAGTCATGGGTCGCACGAACTCGTTGATACAGAGCTGGATCTCGACAAGGTGTCCCCTTGCAGATTCCGGTCCGAGCTGCTGCTGAGCCGCCTCGCTCGGGGACACGTAGCGAGTGCTGCAATGTATCTGACCGAACGGTCCGAATAGAGCCATCAGGAATGCAGCTGCGACTGCGAGGCCGACGATCGGCCAGGGCAGCACTCTCCAAACCCTCGCGAGCCGCGGCTCCACGGCTGAACTCTATGCCATCCCCCCCAGATCCGCGGTTGATCTCGACCGGTGACCAGTCTTCAAAACCGATGCGTCTTCCATGCAAATTGCTCACTCGGTGGCGTCGGGCGGCGTCACCCAGCGGACGGCCGCCGGAGACCACCCCCTCCAGCCAGGCATCACAGGCGCCGACCTGTACTGATACCCTCCTCTCGACGCCTTGGGGCCGACAGTTTCCCGGAGATTAGATGTTCTTCTTGTACCGATTTCTTCGAAGCTCGTCACACCCGCTGGTCAAGTGGGGATTCTTGACTCTCCTGACCGCCCTCGGCGTGGGGTTGATCGTCTGGGGCCTACTCGATCACAACACCATCATTCTCATTCGTGGAGTGATCGAACTGGTGATCGTGGCAGTGATCTATTTCCGGGTGTTTCGGCCTAGCGGAATGCGCGGCGGGGCGGGGCAGGACAGCCTCCGGTAGGCCTTCTTCGGGGCATTCCGACCGTTCGTCCACACAGGGCGAAGCGAACCGGATCGCGCAAGTGCGGGCGAGGCGGTGACATTCCGCCACCCATCGGGCCTGACCGGACGTCTTGACCGCGGGGTCGGGGCCATGCGGCTGCCCCGGGCCGCCCGGGTCAGCAATTCAGCGGTGGCCGTACCCCCGAATCACTTCCATAACCTCATCCAGGTAAGCATCACCCTCACCGGCCCGAATCCCATCTGCCACGCAGTGCGCCAGGTGGTCGCGAAGTAACAGGTAGCCGATTTGGTCGAGTGCGCCACTGGCCGATCGAATCTGGACCAGGACGTCGGGACAGTACCGCTCCTGCTCAACCATTCGGGCGATGCCACCAACCTGACCGAGCACCCTCTGAAAGCGGATCAACAACTCCTGCTTGCTCGCTTGGTATGAGCCTTTTCGCGTCCGGGCTGCGCCCGCCGGGCGGGAGCTGGAATTAGGCGGAGCCGCTGCTGCAGCTTGTTTGGTCATGTCAAACTCCCGATGCGGCGCGTCATCCGGCGCTCGAACGCGCCGCCGCGTAGTCGTCGGCGCATGGTTGGCAGCAGAAGTAAACCGTCCCCGTGGGGGAGTCCCAGGTGGCTCCGGGATCCTCCGGGTCGACGCTCATCCCGCAGACGGGGTCGATTGGCCACTCCTGCTGGGTGCTGGGAAGGTCGAGCCTGTGCAGTTGGCTGAAGCCGTCTGGGTGCTGAAGGAATCGGTCGCGGCAGCCCGCAGAGCAGAAGTAGAACTGCTTTCCTTCGTGAGCCGAGGACAAGGTGTCGACTCCCGGCACGACATCCATCCCGCAAACGGGGTCGGTCTGCGGCGTATGACGCGGCGCCGTTGCCTCGGCCCCGCGACTTTGGCCGTATCGCGACGGGTCTCTCTGGAAGCGGTCCCGGCATCCGGGTGAGCAGAACCAGAGCCCTCCCCGACGATCCAGGACGGCCCCAGGAGCTGTGGCATCTACTGGCATCCCGCATACAGGGTCGACTTGTGGCTGGATGGGTGAGGGAGACATCGGCATCGAGACTACCGCGCCGAAGCGGCTCGGGTTCCGCAAAAACTGGTCGAGGCAACCATCGGAGCAGAAGTAGAAATGCTTTCCCGCGAATGTGACTTTGGCGGGAGCCGTGGCGCGCTCCACCTGCATCCCGCAAACCGGGTCGGACGCGAAGATTCCGCCTCGGTCCTCGGAAAGTGGTCGGCGAAGGAGCACTGCCGCGCTGATCAGGAGCAAGAGGGCTGCGAGATCCAGCCCGGTAGTCAGATTCCAAGTTAGAGCGTGAAGTGCGATCTGGTGGGGCCGGGACTTGGGGATCACTCCCAGGGCCGCGAAGAGGTATTGGGTGGCCAATCCCGCCGCGGACATCACTAGCCAGAAGGTGGCCACCAGCCGCAGTGTCAGCCGGCCGCCGTAGTACTTGCGGTAGATCAGCAGCAAGGGAAACGTGATCAGGTCGGCATAGATGAAGCTGGCCACCCCGCCAAAGCTGATTCCCCCCTTCCAGAGAGCTGCCGCTAGGGGCACATTGCCCACCGAGCAGACGAAGCTGAGCATGGCGATGAGCGGCCCGATCAGAGAGTTCTCGACCGATGAAGCCAGTCCGTGACCGGAGATGAAGAGGTCCCGCCAGACGGAATCCGGTACCAGGGCCGCCAGGAAGCCGGCCACCAAGAACCCCCCGGCTATCTCTTTGCGGAGCATGCGGAGATCGGCGAATCCGTATCGAGCTGCCGCCCTCCAGAGCGCCCGGGACCGAAGCCTGGCGCTCCACGAATAGCTCGCAGTTGGGGAGTCCCCTGGCGCCCCGGCGCCACCTCTGATTGGTGACAGGCGGCCGCGAGCGGCCTCAATCAGCGCCGGGCTGAGGGTAAGCCGCGCGGTCAGGACGAAGAGCACGATCATCAGCAGTCCGCCGAACAGCTCGCTGGCCGTGAACTGCCAGCCGATCAGGACGGCCAGGACAATCCCCAGCTCGATCACCAAATTGGTCGAGGCGAACATGAACACCATGGCGGTGACGAAGTTCGCCCCCTCGGCAAAGAGTGACTTGGCCATGGCGGCCGAGGCGTACGAGCAGGAGGAGGAGGCGGCTCCGAACCCGGTCGCCCGTAGCAGTGCCAGCGGGCCAGAACCCCCGAGCAACCGGCGCATCTCGCTCCGCGATACGAAGGCCTGCAGGGCGCCCGAGAGGCCGAAGCCGAGGACCAGGGCCCAGAGGGTCTCCCAGAACATCTCGAGGGCCTCTTTCGCCCCGGATGCCATGAGCTCGAATACGTGCGGATCCACCGAAAATGCTCCAGCGTTAGTGACGGCTTCAACTATACCCCCGGGGGGTATAGACGTCAGGTCCTTGCGGGTTCCGCTCGATGTGGGCGTTTCGGCTGACGCTTGGCCAGAAGCACGCCGAGCACCAGCAGCCCTTCCTGGTCGGCGATCGACTCCAGAGACCGCAGCACTAATGCGGCCGGGGGCGAGATGGATTCCGCCCAAAGCTGGAATCCCTGGTTGAGGACCTCGCGCTCGCGAATCCGTGGGATGGTCCGGTCGAGGGCTGCCTGAACTTCGACCGGGAGCGGCATGCGGGCTAGTTCACGGAGCCATCGCTGAGCCAGCTGTTCGGGTTCTTCGCGGTCGGTGGCCGGCGACCACGACAATCCCATGATCGAAGAGGCGAGGTCCCGAACACGGCGGAACAGTTCCGGGTAGCCATCGGCCTGGGCGACGTCTTCGAGCAACTCGCTGACGGTGCCGGGCAGGAGCATTCGGCCGAACATCGAAGGAACCGGAAGGCCCCAGCCTCCCCCGAGGATCTCCTGGAATATCGAGGCGGTTCCCTCTGAGAGTGGCTTGCTGAGCCGCCCGAAAATTCCCAAGCTGTCCCGTGGGGTGGAATTGGCCGCTGCAAGAAGGGTTGCGACGGTCTCGGCGCTGGCCTCTTCAGAAGCCAGGGCGAGATCGATTGCGCCGACCAACCGGTCCACCCGATCCCGTTCCGCTTGGAGGGTCGCACGATGCCGTTGCAGGGTGTCGCGCAGGGAGTCGCCTTGCATTTGCCCCGGCAGCGATTCGCGGATATCTCCGATGCCCATGCCAAGGCTTCTCAGGAGGTCGATCTGAAGGAGACGTAGGAGTTCAGCCGCCCGGAAGTAGCGGTACCCACTCGGGCTGCGCACGGGGTTAAGCAGTCCCTGGCTCTGGTAGTGGCGGATCCGGCCCGCGCTGACCCCGGTGAGAGTGGCGGCCTCGCCGATCTTCAGCAGCCCCGCATCTTCCCCGGCTTGGGGTCGAATCAGCACCATCGTTTGACTCTACAACCGTACGAAGGTTTAGAGTCCTAAACCATAACTGTGGAAGCGGCACTCGCGAGGTAGGGCATGTCCATTCCGTTGCGGCAGAAGGTCAGGGTCGGTGCCTATCTGATGTCCCAGCGGCTGCGCCACGTTGAGAAGTTCCCCTTGGTGCTGCAACTCGAGCCGCTCTACCAATGCAATCTGGAATGCGCCGGCTGCGGCAAGATCCAGCACCCCGACGATATCCTGCGGCGCCGGCTGACGGTCCAGCAGTGCATCGATGCCATTGAAGAGTGCGGCGCGCCGGTCGTCTCGATCGCCGGCGGCGAACCTTTGGTGCATAAGGAGATCGATCACATCGTCGCCGCCCTCCTGGAGCGCAAGAAGTTCGTCTACCTCTGCACCAACGCCATCCTGATGGACCGCAAGATCGACCTGTTCAAGCCCCATCCCTATTTCGCTTGGTCAATTCACATGGACGGGCTCAAGGAGCGGCACGACGAATCGGTATGCCGTGACGGGGTCTTCGACAAGGCGGTGGCGGCGATCAAGGAGGCCAAGAGCCGGGGCTTCCGGGTGACCACCAACACCACCTTCTTCACCCAGGACGACGCCACTTCGGTGCGGGCAGTGCTCGACTTCCTCAATGACGACCTCAAAGTCGACAACATGCAGATCTCGCCCGCCTACGCCTATGAGAAGGCCCCAGACCAGGAGCATTTCATGGGTGTGGAGCGCACCCGGGCGATCTTCAAGGAGGCCTTCTCCGAGGGTCGTCGCAAGAAGTGGCGGCTCAATCACTCACCTCTGTTCCTCGACTTCCTGGAGGGCAAGGTCGACTTCTCCTGCACTGCCTGGGGGATCCCCTGCTATTCGATCTTCGGTTGGCAGCGCCCCTGCTACCTCCTCTCCGACGGCTATGTGGGCTCGTACAAGGAGCTGCTCGAGACAACCGAGTGGGAGAAGTACGGCCGGGGGCGCAACCCGAAGTGCGAAAACTGCATGGCCCATTGCGGCTACGAGCCCACCGCCGTGATGGGCACTATGGGGTCCTTGCGTGAATCGCTCCGGGCCGCGGTGGCCCACTAGCCAAGCCTCGCTCCGGGGCACTGGCGCTTCGGTTCGGTCGGGTCGGTCCCAGGCAAGGCATAGCATGAGCCGAGTGCCACCCATCTCGGACCTGCTCGGGCGTCCGCTCCAAGACCTCAGGGTCTCGGTTACCGACCGCTGCAACTTTCGCTGCCGCTACTGCATGCCCAAGGAGGTCTTCGGGCGGGGGTTCAGATTCCTGCCGCGCTCGGAGATCCTCACCTTCGAGGAGATCACCCGGGTCGTAGA
The DNA here is from genome assembly GCA_963804565.1 of Candidatus Dormiibacterota bacterium. Taxonomy (GTDB): domain Bacteria; phylum Chloroflexota; class Dormibacteria; order Aeolococcales; family Bog-877; genus Bog-877. The sequence continues at coordinate 97,449 of CAWDQV010000001.1, forward strand.
GGCAGCGACCGATCTTGGGGTGACCAAGGTCCGTCTGACCGGAGGAGAGCCACTTCTGCGCCGCGACCTGCCCCGCCTGGTGGCGATGCTGGCCGGCCTCCCCGGGATCACTGATCTGGCCATGACCACCAACGGAGCCTTGCTGGCGAACTGGGCCACGCACCTGGCCGAGGCGGGATTAGGACGGGTGACGGTCAGCCTGGACTCCGTTGATCCCCAGGTGTTCCGAACCATGAATGGGCTCGACTATCCGATCGAGTCGGTCCTCGAAGGCATCGAGGTGGCGGCCCAGGCTGGGCTCGGCCCGATCAAGCTGAACGCCGTCATACGCCGTGGACTGAACGACGCTGGGGTGCTCGATCTCGCGGAATACGCTCGGAGCCACCGCCATTCTCTGCGTCTGATCGAGTACATGGACGTAGGGGAGAGCCACGGCTGGCAGATGGAAGAGGTGGTGCCCAGCGCCGAGATCTTGGCGCAGATCGGGGCCAGATGGCCGCTGGCGCCGGTGCATGCCGCCAGCCCGGGCGAGGTGGCCCAGCGGTACCGCTACCTGGACGGAGCGGGTGAGGTCGGGGTGATCAGCTCGGTGACCGCGCCCTTCTGCGGCGCCTGCTCGCGGCTGCGTCTCACCGCTGACGGAAAGCTTCACACCTGCCTCTTCGCCCGTGTTGGGCATGACCTGCGCCCCCGACTCCGAGAGGGGGGTGACCGGCGCGCCATCCGCGACGAGCTGACAGGGATCTGGGCGACCAGGGTCGACCGCTATTCGGAGCAGCGGTCTAGCCGTAGCCTGCTGCCCGAGTCGAGCGGGAAGCCGGAGATGTCTTACATCGGCGGCTAAGCCAATGACGGCAGCCGGGTTGTCTGGCAGAGACCGGTCGCTCCGATAGAGTCCCTCACCATGCACTGGCTGGTCACTGGCAAAGGGCTGGAGCAGGACTGCGACCTGAGCCAGCTGAAGCAGGCGCTGAGCGGGCCTGAGGGGCCCCTCTGGCTGGATGTCGAGGGTCCCGAGGCGGCCGATTACGCGCTCCTCTCCTCTGGCTTCGGCATCCACCAGCTGACCATCGAGGACATCCAGCACGGGGGACAGCGACCCAAGTGGGAGGACTACCCGGGCTACGTGTTCCTGGTGCTCATGGCGGTGGAATGGGCTAGTCAAAAGGTGGCGCTGAGGGAGCAGTACATCTGTCTCTCGCCCGCCTGGGTGGTGACCATCCATCGAGAGGCTAGCGCCAGCCTGGGCGAAGTCAGACGGCGTCTGGGCACCGATGCCACGCTCACCCAGGGAAAGTCGTCCTTCCTCACCTACATGGTCACTGAGGCGATTGTCGACTCCGCCTTCCCCGCCCTCGACGCAATCGACGAGGAGGTCGACTCCCTGGAAGACCGGCTCGTCACCAACGCAGACCAGGCCGACCTGGCCCAGATCACCAGTTTGAAGCACATGGTGACTGATCTCCGACGAATCCTGGGTGCCCAGCGAGACGCGTTCCAGCGGCTGGTCACCCAGTCGCTTGATCCCTCTCAGCCCGACGCGTCGCTTTATTTTCGGGATGTCTACGACCATCTGGTGCGCCAGTACGAGACGGTCGACTCTCTCCGTGACCTGCTCTCGGGCGCCATGGACACCTACCTCTCCACGGTGTCCAACCGGCTCAACAGCACCATGAAGACGCTGACCGTGATGGCCAGCCTCTTCCTGCCACTGACCTTCCTCACCGGCTTCTTCGGGATGAACTTCGCCTATCTCACCGGGGTGGTCCAGCCCTCACAGGCTGCCTTCTTCGGCGGGATCGTGCTGATGGTGGGCTCGCTGGTTATCCAGCTGTTTCTTTTCCGGCGACGGCACTGGATCTAGCCCGTCGTCCCGATCGGAGCCTGCTCAGCGCGGGCTAGGTCGGGAGGCAGAAGAGAATCGCGACCGGCGTCCTCATCCGTTCACGGCTGTGCGAACTCGCTCGGCGAGCGCCTCGGGATCGTCAGCGCCGATGACCAGCTGCTGGTAGGACTCGCCGTCCAGGTGAATCACGATCCCGCGGCTCGCGTGGTGCTCGACTGCGAAGGTAGTGCCGTCTGGACTGACCCAGGTGCCGACCGCCGTCCGTCCCGGAATACCTGTTCCTGGCAGCTTGAGGCCGTGAATGTAGTCGAGGGGTCGATCCACCACCTCGACGTCCCGAACCGAGGAGAGCGGAACTCGGACGTCGCCGTGGACTGCCTCAACCTTCTCCAACTTGCTCAGTTCCAGAACGAGGTCACTTCCCTCAAAACGAATGTCAGCCATGGCTTGGTCTACGCCTCCTACACCCGACATTTCCGGCCAGAAGCATAGGCGGCCAACAACCCAAGGGAAGGCAAATCTGATCTGGCCGGGCACGGAACGGCGCGGTAAAATTCGCGGGTAGGCGCCTGGCAGGCCGCTGGAGGAGGCAGGGAGTGACCACAAGAAGGGGATCCCTGAAGTGTCCAAGAGCCGAACCGCCGGCGTTGGCCCACGACGCGACACCCCGATGGGTCTGAGTTCCCGTCTCCCGGTCGACGGTCGGCGCTAGTCGTGCGCAGGATGGGCGCGCCGCTAGCTTTCCTCTGTTTGATGCTGGTGGGCTGTGCCAACGTCGTTCCCCACGTCCCCGAGCGGGTCCAGGCGGCCCACGGGCGATTCGCGGTCTCCATCACTCAACAGTTGCTGAACGAGTTCGCTGGTCACGGCATGAACTTGCAGAGCCTCGCCGAAGCGGACCTCAGCCGGATCGACACGCTCCTTCCCGGGCCGCGGATATCGATCACCTTCACAGTCGGCGATCCCGGCCAGATCCTGTCGACGGTCGGAGTAACCGGGTTCACCGATCCCGAAACGGGGGCGATCACGGTCGGCCTCTATCCATACTGGTCGGAGGAGCCGCCGAATTTCCTCCCCGAGCTGGCGAGAACAATGGCCCGTGAGGTAGATCGGAGCGTCCGAATCACCGCCGGAGCCGGGCTGGGAGACACCGTGCTGGATTCGCTGATCACCGACGGTGTGGCGACCGTATTCGGCCAGTCGGCCTTCCCCGGTCCGGCCGACCCTTGGGTGGGCGCACTCACCGCCAGGGAGGAGTGTCAGCAGTGGAAGCACATCCAACCAGTCCTTTCCACACAAGGCATCCATGGCGAGGTCCTGACTGGTGGGCCGGTCAGCTCGAGCGTGTTTGGTGAGGCGACCATGCCGGCGCTCACCGGACGGGCCATCGGCGACCACATCGTCGCGGATTACCTTGCCCATACCGGGAGCACCAGTTGGGCGGCCCTGGCCGCCACTCCTTCCAAGGTCATCTTGCGCGCGAGCGGCTACTCTCCCTGCCCCTCCGCCTGACTGCAGGAGCGGCGTGCACCAGCCGCGCAGATCGGTTCAGACGGTCGCTGGGGCGCTCTGGGCGGGCGGAGCAGCCTCGGACGAGGACAGGTCCGGCGGACCGGCGGTGCGGGTGGGTGATGAAGAAATAGATGGCCCCAATCAGGCAGATGAAGACGACGACCAGGAGCGTCAGTCACTCGAAGTTGAATAGCTCGGCCTTGGGGCTGGTGATGCCGAAGGTGCCCAGGATCTCGACATAGACCCCGATCTTGGAGATGCTTCCCAGGAGCCGCACTCCGGCCACGTTGACCATCGTCTGGATCGCCAGGAGAATCAGGGTGAAGAGCAGGATCGTGTTGGGGTCGGCGGCGTTGTTGTTGGTGCCGAAGAGGTTATGTAGAAGCGGTGAGGCGTAGACGACGAAGCCGGTGTCCACCGAGGCTACCGTGATGATCAGCGCCCAGCCGTAGATCGAACCAACCCACCAGCCATATCCCCGGCTGATCAGATTCTTGCTCCAATGGAAGAGGGCGCCCGCGATCGGATAGTGGCTGCCCAGTTCCGCGAACACCAGGGACCCCAGGAGCTGGCCGAAGACCACGATCTGCATGAGCCAGAGATAGCGGGGCCCGGCCGAGCCGGCGCCGGGTTGACAACAAAGGCTCGTCCTAGTCGCGGGCCACCAGTCTGACTATCGGGATCTCGCGATCCGTCTTCTTCTGATACCCGGCGTACCGCGGCGCGATCGCTGCGATCCGGCGCAGCGCCTCCTCTCTGGCCGCTCCCCGCAGCGACTCGCCGGCAACATGGAGCTTGCGCGGGCCCACCTCGACCCAGATCTCCCCTGGGTGTTTCGCCATGTTGATGAACCAGGCCGGGTGCCTAGCACCTCCACCAGCAGAGGCGACCACCAGCCATGCGTTCGGACCGTCGGCAAAGCCGCCAAGAGGAACCGTTCTGCGCTGCCCCGAGCGTGCTCCCCTGGTGGTCAGCAGGAGCGCCGGGAAGCCCATCATTTGGGGCTGTTCCACGCCCTTGCGGCGGCGGTACTGGGCCACCTGCAGCCGCATCAGCGGCGCGAAGAGTCGGTTGAACATGCGCGGCGCGGCAGCGCCCCGTGTACCGCGAGGGGGGACTTCGATTGCCATGTCGGGCCTCCTTTCGATCCTGCTGGCGTCGCCTGTGGCGGTCGGACTGGCCAGGCTGAGACGGCCCGGGCGGTCGCTTGGACGATCTGTAGTTTGCACTCCGTTGTTGCGCTGTCGCGGGGGTGATCGGTAAGCTCACCGCCTCGAGGTCGGAGGCCAGGTCAGCGAGGAGGTGAGCCCGATGAATAAGCAAGTAGCCCCGGCTCCCGTCGCGGACCAGCCCGAAATAACTCTTTGGGTGCCCGACCAGCGCTGATCTAGAGACCACCTCGGCGGGCACCTCCAACTGGAGGCCACCGCTTGACTGCATCTCCGGAGTTCGACTTCGATTCGCTAATACCTCTGGGGTGGGACCGTGCCCTGGAGGACGCATACGCAGCACTGGCTCCGGGACTGGGGAGGCCGGCGCGTATCTCGCGGGTGGATCGGGGCCGCTGCACAGTCCTGGGGCCCGATTCTGCTCGAGCGGAGACGCTGCACCAGGCCGTCGCGGCCGGCGACTGGATCGTGGCGGGCCCGGGCCCACTCCCTGGGGACAACGAGCAGATCGTCGCGGTGCTGCCTCGTCGGACCGCCTTCATTCGGGAGCGTGCCGGTGCGGCGACCGGGGCCCAGGTGATCGCGGCCAACGTCGACCGGGTCTTCCTCCTTTGCGGCCTGGACATGGATCAGAGGTCTGCGCGCCTGGAGCGTTACCTAACTCTGGCGTGGCAGAGCGGAGCCACCCCGGTTGTGGTGCTGACCAAGTCAGACACCCTGGGCACAGGTGAACTGGCGGGTGCTATCGAGCAAGCCCAGGAGATTGCCGTCGGGGTCGACGTCAGAGCTGTCAGTGCTAGGACTGGGGACGGGCTAGCTGACCTTGCGGCGGCCCACCTCGCCCCGGGGCGAACCGTCGCCCTGCTCGGGCCCTCGGGAGTCGGGAAGTCATCCCTGGTGAACGCGCTGGCGGGGCGGGAGCTCATGCCAATTGGCGAGACCAGGCGGGATGGCAAGGGACGTCACACCACGAGCCACGGGGAGCTGCTGCTACTGCCCCAGAAGGGGGTACTTCTGGACACGCCCGGGATGCGCAGCCTCGGTCTGTGGGACGCTGGCGACGGTCTGGCCCAGACCTTTATGGAACTTGAGGAGCTGGCGGCGAATTGTCGGTTCTCTGACTGCCGGCACGACAGTGAGCCAGGGTGTGCCGTGCGGGGCGCAATTGCCGACGGCAGCCTCGAACCGGTCCGGCTTGAGAACTGGCGCAAGCTGGAGCGGGAGCTGAAATCACTGGCGATACGTCAGGGCGACCTGCAGCAGCGGCAGGAGGCGCAGCGGTCCTGGAAAGCGATCAGCCGCGAAGCGCGCCGACGGGACTCATAGGCTCGATCGGCCAGCTTGAGATCAGTGGTCGAGGGCTTGATCGAGGTCGGAAATCAGGTCCTCCGCCAACTCCAGCCCGACCGAGAGCCGGATCAGTCGGGGATCAACTGCGAGAGGGGAGTTCGCGACTGACGCGTGGGTCATCTGCGCGGGATGCTCGATCAAGGATTCCACTGCCCCGAGGGATTCCGCCAGGGTGAAGATCCGGGTGAGGCTGACCATCTCGACCGCGGCCGACTCACCGCCCGCGTGGAGAAAGGAGACCATCCCGCCGAAGTCACGCATCTGTCGGCGGGCAAGCTCGTGGCCTGGGTGGCCGGGCAGCCCCGGGTAAAGCACCCGGGAGACCATGGGGTGGGACTGGAGGAACGCGGCGACCTTGGCTGCATTTTGGCAGTGGCGGTCCATTCGGACTGCCAGGGTCTTCACGCCGCGCTGGACCAAGTAGCAGTCGAAGGGACCGGGGACAGCTCCCGTGGCGTTCTGTAGGAAGCCGAGGCTCTCGGCCAGCTCTGGGTCGTTGACTGCCACGAACCCACCGACGACATCGGAGTGACCGCCGAGGTACTTGGTGGTGGAGTGCACCACCAAGTCCGCGCCCAACAAAAGTGGGTTCTGCAGGTAAGGAGTGGCGAAGGTGTTGTCCACTGCCAGGCGCGCTCCCCGAGCATGGGCGAGCTCCGCTAGCGCCGCGATGTCGACGATGGCGAGCAGCGGATTGCTTGGCGTCTCAACCCAAACCAGCGAAGTGCCATCGTGCCAAGAGGCCGCAACAACGGCCAGGTCGGTGGCATCCACGACGTTGTAGGTGATGCCAGCGGGCGCATGCACCCGATCGACCAGTCGAAAGGTCCCCCCGTAAGCGTCGGAGTTCAGCATCAAGTGACCCTTGGCACCGAGCGTCGCCCGCAACACAGCGTCCTCGGCGGAGAGCCCGCTGGCGAACGCGAAGCCGTGCTGGCCGCCTTCCAAGTTGGCGAGTTGGGTCTCCAGGCTTCTCCGTGTGGGATTGCCAGACCGCGAGTAGTCGTAGCCCTGGTGCACGCCGACCGCCGATTGCCGGAAGGTGGTGGATAGGTGTACCGGCGTGACCACCGAGCCGGTCGTGGGGTCGGCGTCCTGGCCGGCGTGTATCGCTCGCGTCTCAAATCCGGGCTCGGGCTGGGTCACCTGGCCGGACGGCCCAGCATGGCTCCGAGGACGTCAGACCGGGTGATGATCCCGACCGGGTGTCCGTCGTCCAGCACCAGCACCGCGCCGCTGCGCTCCATCCGGGTCACCGCCAGCTCAAGCGGTGCTCCGCTGCCCACCGTGGGCAGCGGTGGCCCCATCACCTCTGCGATCGGGTGGGTGAGCAGGTTGGGGTCATGGAAGGCCGCCGCTAGGAGATCGCGATCCTGCACGGCCCCCATAACCTCGGCGGCAGCCAAGGGCGGCTCGGCCTTCACCACTGGCACCTGGGACACCTCGTACTCACGAAGCAACTGGATGACCGATTGGACGGTCTCGTCTGGGTGCACATGGACCAGCGGGGGCAACTCTCTTCCCTTGGAGCTGAGCACGTCGGCGACGCTTTGGCCGCTGGCACGAAGAAATCCGAAGTCGGCCATCCAGCCATCGTTGTAGAGCTTGGACAGGTACCCGCGGCCAGAGTCCGGGATCAGCACGACCACCACTTGATCCGGTCCCAGCGGGCGGGCGATCTCCAGCGCGGCCCATACCGCGGTTCCTGCGGATCCGCCGACCAGAACGCCCTCATCCCGGGTGATCGATCGAGCGGTCACAAACGAGTCACGGTCGCTGACTCCCACCACGCGATCAACCGCTGCCGGGTCGTAGGTGGTCGGCCAGAAGTCCTCTCCGATCCCCTCTACCAGATACGGTCGTCCTGTTCCGCCAGAGTAGACAGAGCCCTCGGGGTCGGCCCCAATGACCTGTATCGCGGGATTCACCGACTTGAGGTAGCGGCTAACTCCGGTGATCGTTCCGCCGGTGCCGATTCCCGCCACGAAGTGGGTGATCCGCCCAGCGGTCTGACGCCAGATCTCGGGACCAGTGGTCGCCTCATGGGCAGCGGGATTTGCTGGGTTGCTGTACTGGTCGGGCTTGTATGCCCCGGGAATCTCTGCGACCAGGCGATTGGATACTGAGTAATAGGAATCGGGGTGCTCGGGAGCCACCGTTGTGGGGCAGACCACCACCTCGGCGCCGTAGGCGCGGAGCAGGTCAATCTTTTCCGAGGCGATCTTGTCAGGCATCACGAAGACGCAGTGGTAGCCGCGCCGGGCCGCGACCACCGCCAGGCCGACCCCGGTGTTGCCCGAAGTCGGCTCGACGATCGTCCCCCCCTTCTTGAGCAGACCGGCTGCCTCGGCGGCCTCGATCATCGCCACGGCAGGTCGGTCCTTGACGCTCCCCCCCGGGTTGAGGAATTCCAGCTTGGCCAGGAGGTGGCAGCTCAGGCCTCTCCCGATCCGGTCCAACCGGACGAGCGGAGTGTTGCCCACCAGGTCGAGCAGGGAATCGGAGACCTCCATGGCTGCTCCGGCGTCGGTGAGCGGGCGGACCGTCAGGTTTGCCGGTGAAGCCGGTGGCACATCCGCCAACAGGGTCACCGTCAGCCCGGACGTCTGCAGCTGGCGAGCAGCCGTAGCCCCTGCCTCCGAGTCGACAGGCGCGACAACCTCGACCTCCCGCGGATGCCGCTCCACGACCCTGGAGATGAGCTGTGGATCCAGGTCTTGGCTGGCCGTACGGACCACGTAGCGGGCTTTTGCTAGAACGCGCTCGGGGACCTCGCCCGGCCCAACGACCACCAGGACATCCACGACCTCAGCGTACCGGCAGCAGTGACGTCGCGGGGGGTGAGCCCGTACCCATCAGTCGTCGCGATCCTTCGGTGGCCCGGGGCGGGGACGCCTCTGATAGCGTCGACCGGAGAAATGCACGAGGGGATCATCGTTGCCGGGGGTGGCCCGGTCGGATCCGCGCTGGGACTGATGCTTCCCGGTGCGGTGGTGCTCGAGGCGGCCACCTTCCCGCGAGACAAACCCTGCGGGGAGGGACTGATGCCAGCCGGCGCCGAGATCCTCCGCCAGGCTGGCGTCGACCTGGGGGTAGAGGGGTTCCCACCTCTTAGAGGAATCCGCTATTCAATGCCTGGGGGAGCCTCAGTGCGCGCCTCCTTCGAACGAGGTTGCGGGTACGGCGCGCGCCGTACCCGGCTGGACGCGCTCCTGGCCGAGCGCGCCGGGGTGCATTGTGGGGTTCGGGTCACCGCGGTGCGCCCCTTCGCCGACCGGGTGGAGGTGGATACTTCCGAGGGAACGCTGATCGGAGGGGCGCTAATAGCCGCCGACGGCATGCGCTCGCCGATCGCCCGGCAAATGGGCTGGTGGCGTCCTTCCCGGGGGCCGGCCAGGTACGGGGTGGTCGGGCACTTGGCGAGTAACCACCAGGGGATGGACGTCGAGGTCGGACTTCTCGGCGACGTGGAGACTTATCTGGCACCGGTCGGCCCGGCGGAGGTTCTGCTCGCCGTTTTGGGATCCAAGGGGCGGCTCCGAGCTCCCGGGATGACGGGCGAGCAGTCCTACCGGGCCACGGTGGCGCGGATCCACCCTGAGCTTTCGCAAGCTCCCCTTCTGGGGGCGCTCCGCGGGGCGGGACCATTCAACATGAGACCCCGACGGGTTGCGGAGGGAAGGGTGTTTCTTGCGGGAGACGCGGCGGGCTTCCTCGATCCCCTCACCGGCGACGCCATGAGTGCCGGCATCGCCCAGGCCAGGGCGCTGGCTAACTTTCTCAAAGAGGATCTCGAGAGCGCGGCCCAGCGCTATCGGCATTGGGTGTCGGCTCAGTGGCGCCGGCGCTCCCTGGTGTCCGCGCTGGCCAGGACACTTTCAGCCTCCCCTCGGCTCAGCCGCCGGGCAGTCGCCGGGGCCGACCGGCGGCCAGAGGCACTCCAGGCCCTGCTGAGTGTGAACGAGGGCAGCCGGCCGCTGCGCACCGTCTCGCTCCGGGACTGGGCAGCGCTACTGGGGTGGGCTCCCCGGTGAGTCGGTTCGAGGGATTCGGTACCGCCCTTCCGCAGCATGAGCTGACACCGGCGATGAGTCTGGCCGCGCTCAGTCAGATCTGGCCGCACCTGCGCAGCGTGGGAGTCGAGAAGGTGACCCGCTTCACGGTGCAGCCGGTGGAGCAGGTATTCACGCCACAAACCTTGGGCCAGCGGATGCGGGTCTACCAGGAGGAGGCGCCCCGGTTGGCCCAGCTGGCGGTGGAAGAGGCCCTACGGGACGCGCTGCTAGAGCCGGATCAGATCGACGCGGTTTTCTCGGTGTCCTGCACCGGCTACATGGTTCCCGCGCTCGATGTGCGCTTGGCGCAGGCAATTGGCTTTCGAAGTGACGTGCTGCGAGTACCCCTCACTGAGCTCGGGTGCTCTGGCGGGGGAGCAGCTCTGGCGGCAGCTCATCGACATCTGCGAGTTGAGCCAAGCCAGCGGGTGCTGGTGGTCTGTGTCGAGCTCTGTTCCCTCACCTTTCAGCCAACCGACAGTTCCGTAGACAACATGACCGCCGCGATGGTCTTCGGCGACGGTGCGGCCGCCGCAATCTTGAGCGGGGGAGTGGGGGGCCTTGAGGTGGTCTCGACCGGAACCCGGCTGATTCCGGGAACAGCGGACCTGCTCGGATTCGATCTCCGCGACGACGGGTTCCATCCGGTGCTCGACCGCCGCCTGCCACGTTTGATCGAGCGGGAGCTGGGCAGAGCGCTGGCCGGGTTCGGCGAGCTTCCGGTGGACTTCCTCGCCGTTCACGCCGGCGGCCCGCGCATCTTCGATGCGGTCGAGAGTGGTCTCGGGCTCGGGTCGGGGGCACTGGTTGAGTCGAGAAGCGCTTTCCGTCGCTTTGGGAACCTCTCGTCAGCCTCCCTGCTCTATGTCCTGTCCGAGCTTCGCGAGGGACCGCCGGGGACTGGGCTGGGGCTGGCCTTCGGCCCCGGGGTCACAGTTGAGATGGCGACCCTCAGAAGATCCCCGGGATGAAGCGGGCTTTGCCGGCGAACGCCTTCCGGTATCCCGGCACCTCGGCCAACAGAGCTTCCTCTGCGGTTATCCGATCGAACAGCACGGCACCGTCCAGAGCCGACAGGCCGATGGCGGTGGCCCAGGCACCTCCGGCCATGGGGAGGGCAGCGAACTCCAGAATCACGGCCAAGTAGTTGGGATGGCGGATCCAGCGGTAAGGTCCCTCGCTCACTGGCCGAAGGTCCTCCGAGACGATCCCTCTCACGTTCCACTGGTCTCCCAGGGAGCGGATGCTCCACCACCGGAGTCCAGTGGCGCCGGCGAGTAACCCGATCCAGAGCCAGACCCACCTGGGCCGCCGATGGGCCAGGCGGACCTCCAGCGGGGGGAGGAAGAACAGACCCAAGTGCGCCACCACCATCAGTGGGAAGCTCCGAGCGGCGGCTCGGCGCCCTGAGCGGCCAGCTTCCAGTCGCCTGGAGAGCGCGAGCTCTCTGGCCCTCTGCAGGGCGAGCACCCCGACCAAGGCGGTGTACCAAACCTTCACCGGGGGTAGCTTAGAAGTTGCCGGCTGGGCGAGAACCGGAGCGTGGCGGCGCTCTCCGGGTATGGTGGTGGCAAGGAGTTCCAATGCAAATCGACGTCTGGGGGGACCTTGTCTGCCCCTGGTGCTACATCGGCAAGCGTCGACTCGAAGTGGCGATCGCCGACTTTGCCCACCGCGACCAGGTCCAGATCCGCTTTCGCTCCTTTCAGCTCGATCCGACAGTACCGGTGGGATCCTCTCGGCTCCAGTTGGAGGTCCTCACCGAGCGGTACGGAATCCCCGAATCGCGAGCGCGAACGTTGGAGGCGGAGACGGCCCAAACGGCAAGGACGGCTGGACTCGAGTTCCAAGTTGAGGGGCGCCTGACCGGCAACACATTCAACGCCCACCGTCTGATCCATTTGGCTCGGGACAGAGGTGTGGAGGCGGAGCTGGTGGACCGCTTCTACAGCGCCCAATTCGTTGAACAGAGGTCACTCTTCGACCAGGGATCGCTGATTGAGCTGGCGTCCGAAGTTGGGCTGGAAGCGCTCGAATCAGTTCGGGTGCTGGAGACGGACGCCTATTCGGACGCCGTGCGCGCAGATATCCAAGTGGCGGCCCGCCTGGGGGTGAGAGCGGTTCCCTTCACGCTGCTGGGGAGTCGCTACGGCGTCTCGGGGGCCCAGCCACCAGAGAATTTCCTCGGGGCAATCAAACAAGCCTGGGAGGAGGTCAGCCTGGAGGCAGGTTCGGTCTGACCTGAGCTCCACCGCGTACGGCGAGAACGGCAAGGCTGAGTGCGGCCAGGCTGAGCACTCCGACCGAGGCGGGCCTTAGCCCGCCGACATGCGCGGACGCGTGAATCGCCGTGAGCGCCAGGCTGCCCACGGCGACCAGCACGGCCAGGCCCAGGATTGCGCCGGGCAGTCGGCGCGGTCGATGGCCAACCGCTGCAGTTCCCGCCAGCCCCGCGAGTGCCACCCACAGAAGCAGCCCGAGCACTGAGCCCACGGCTCGCCCGGGAGCGGAGGCGAACATGGAGGTGTTGGTACCTAGGAACTGGCCGACATCCACGCTGCCGAGGAGGGAGATGCCCGCAAGCCAGCTGTACCAGCTACGGGCACCCTTGCCGGGGAGAGCCTTCTGGGTCACTCCACCGGAGGGATTCGGATCCTTTGCCTCCACCCGTGCAGCCTAAGCGGCCTGGCTTTGCCGGCAACTGGCGAGTCAGGAGAATCGACCTTGAGGGCGTGACATCGAGCCTTCTGACTAGGCGTGAATTTGGGAATTAGCGGTGCGGTCTGCGAGTTCCGATACCCCTCAGCTGCTCGCCCGCCCTTAGCACTTTCATAAAGGGTTCATTACCGATCCTTAGTGGAGCGCAGCTTAGGATCGGGCCGTGCTCATGGAGGACATCGAGGTGACCACCTCATTACCGAAGACGTCCGACGCGACGCTTTCGGTGGAGGACCTGTTCGTCCAATTCGGCAGCCGCCAGGTACTGAAGGGTGTCAACGGCAACTTCAGCCACGGCAAGGTCACAGCCCTCATCGGCCCCACCGGCTGTGGCAAGACGACCTTACTGCGCTGCCTCAATCGACTACACGACAGCCGCTCCGGGGTCAAGATCGACGGACGAATCCTGCTGAACGGTAGCGACATCTACGACCGCAGCACCAACGTCCGCGACCTGCGGCGACGGGTCGGGATGCTGTTCCAGCGGCCCAACCCCTTTCCTCAGAGCATCCGTGAGAACATCTCCCTGGGCGCTCGGATTCATGGGCTGTGGGATCGCAAGGTGGTGGCGACCCGGACCGAAGCCGTGCTGCGCGACGTCGGACTCTGGGACGCAGTGGGAGATCGGCTCAACAGCACACCCTTCATGCTCTCGGGTGGTCAGCAGCAGCTGCTGTGCCTTGCGCGGGCGCTGGCTGTGGAGCCAGAGGTGCTGCTGCTCGATGAGCCGACCTCGTCGCTCGACCCGCACTCCACCGCTCGGATTGAAGAGCTGCTCGCCGAACTGAAGCACCGCATGACCGTGGTCTTCGTGACTCACAACCTTCAGCAGGCTGCCCGTTGCGCCGACGACGTCATTTTTCTGCTAGGTGGCGAGGTGGTCGAGTCCGCCTCTGCCAGCCAGTTCTTCTCGAGCCCCGTCGATGCGCGTAGCCGGGCCTACGTGGAGGGTCGGACAGCCTAACCGCTGCTACCCAGCACCGCCGCCGACGCGCGACGTGACCCAACCGCTTTCAAGTGGGAAATCCGAAGGGAGGATTCAATGCGCCCGAAACATCTCGTATCGCGCCTATCCGGAGCCTCGATGCTGTTGGTCTTGAGCCTTTTGGTGCTGGGCACCATGGGGTCGACAGTTGCTCTGGCCAAGACCAAGAAACACAAGCCCCTGCCGACCGGAAATCCGACCACCTCGATCAATCTGACCGAGGCCGGGTCGAGCCTGCTCTACCCATACCTCCAGGTTCTCGCGCCCCAGCTGCAGGCTGCCTACTCGAACCTCTCTTTGTCCCCGGCCGCGGGCGGATCCGGGTTGGGTATCTCTGATGCAATTGCCAAGTTGGTCAACCTGGGCGGGTCCGATGCGTACCTCTCGTCTGCGGACTCGCTGGCAAATCCTGGCCTGCTCAACATCCCGATCGCGGTCTCTGGACAGGCGATCGACTACAACGTCCCGGGCGCGCCCTCCTACCTGAAGCTCACCGGGAACGTTCTGGCCAAGATCTACCAGGGGTCCATCACCAATTGGGATGCCACTCAGATCGCCGCACTGAATCCGGGGGTCACCCTTCCCAACCTGGCGATCATCCCCGTCCGGCGGGTCGATTCATCCGGTGACACTTTCCTGTTCACCAGCTTCCTGTCCGCCACCAACACCACCTGGGCCAACGGCCCGGCCGAAGGGACGACGGTCACTTGGCCCGCCGTGGGCGACGAGCTGACTGCGACCGGTAACCCCGGCATGATCCAGGTCTGCTCGGCGACCCCGGGCTGCATCGCCTATATCGGCATCAGCGTTGAGAACACAGCGGTCGAGGACGGGCTCAAGGAGGCTCTGGTCAAGAACGAGGCTGGGAAGTTCCTCCGTCCCACCGACTCCACGCTGACGGCGGCAGTTGCCTACGCCGCTCCTAGGACCCCATCGGATCTGACTCAGTCGATCATCTACGTGGGAGGTGCCGGCTCCTATCCGATCGTCAACTTCGAATACTTGATCGTGCAGAAGAAGCAGTCGTCATCGTCGACGGCGGAGGCCATCCGCACCTTCTACACCTGGGCGATCAGCTCCAAGGGCGGGGCCACCGCCAACAACCTGGCGGCGGTCAACTTCGTGGCCCTGCCAGCCTCGGTGATACCCAAGGTGAAGGCGGCGATCCAAAAGATCACCGGCTAGTCCTAAACACCCGGCTTTAGCACTCCGTTGATAAGCACCGAAGGCGGGGCCGGCGGCAGCGCCGGCCCCGCTGACTCGGCTCACCGGGCGTCACTTGCCGACCGTGACCTGACCCGTCGGGATCGCGTGGCTCGGGCTGGCTTCCTGGTCGCCGCGCTGGTCCCCACGGCGATGCTGCTGTTCTTAGCGGTCGAGATGATCCGGGAGGCGATTCCGGCCTTCGTCTACAGCGGGTTCGGGTTCTTCACCGGCCAGATCTTCTCGTTTGGCCAGCTATATGCCACGACGCTGAGTCACCACAACGGGATCACTGCGCCCAAGGACGCGGTGTACGGGGCCTTCCCCTTCATCGTGGGCACCCTGTCGTCATCGCTGATCGCACTGGCGATCGCGGTGCCGGTCTCGGTCGGGGCGGTCCTGGCCCTGACCGAGAGGATTCCCTACCGATTGCAAAGCAGTCTGTCCGTGTTCCTCGAGGTTCTGGCCGGAATTCCGAGCGTCGCCTACGGACTTTGGGGGGTGCTGTTCTTCGGACCCTTTATGGCCCTTCACGTCTATCCCGCGCTGGCGTCAGTTCTCGGTTTCATCCCGCTCTTCCACGGTCCAGTGGGTTTCGGTGAGGGCCTCCTCACGACGTCCTTGGTCCTGGCAGTGATGATCGTCCCGATCATCGCCGCCACCACCAGGGAGCTTCTTCGAACCGTGCCCATCCTCGCCAAAGAGGGAGCCCTGGCCCTCGGCATGACCCCATACGAGACGGTAAAGGTGGTGACGCTCCCGTACGTACGACGCGGGATCCTGGCGGCAGCGATTCTGGGTTGGGCTCGCGCGCTGGGGGAGACGATGGCCGTGCTGATGATCAGCGGCAACCTGCTCGATCGGCTGCCGGAGAACATCTATGGCAGCTTCTCCACGATCGCCGCGTCGATCGTGGACCTGCTTGACTCCGCCCTCACCGACGCAACCGGTATGGCGGTGCATGCGTTGGCAGCGCTGGGGTGCGTCCTGCTGATCATCAGCATCGCTACCAACCTTCTGGGTCGGCTGGTGATTCGTCGGGCGAGTGGCGGCGTGCCGCTGCCCATTGGTAGGGGCATCTGAGGTGCGGCAACGGGTTCGTCAGGGGCGCGACCTAGGTTTCTGGATCCTCTGCTCGATTGCTCTCCTGCTGGTGATATTCCCGTCGGTGGCGATCATCTTCGCCCTAGTCCAACAGGCTTGGCCGATCCTGGGCTGGCACCTCTTCACCGCCACCACCGCTGCTGGTGGCCTGCAGAACGCCATCTTGGGTGCGATCGTGCTGTGCGCTGGAATCCTTTTACTTGCCGGCCCGGTTGGCATCTGCGGCGGCATCTACCTGGCGGAGTTCGCCCACCTGCGCCAGGGCTCTTGGATTCGGCTCGGTTACGAGACGCTGGCGGGGGTTCCATCAATCGTCGTAGGTTTCGTCGGGTACCTCGCCCTGGACATCGGCCTGCACTGGGGGTTCTCGCTGCTGGCTGGAATCCTTGCCCTGTCCGCCATCGTCCTCCCATACGTGGTCAAGACCACCGAGGTGGCCCTCTCACAGGTCCCGGCGTCGCTGCGCGAGGGTGCGATAGCGCTTGGGCTCTCGCGGTTGACCACGCTCCGGCGTGCGGTGCTACCGCCCGCGGTCCCCGCCATAGCCTCGGGGTTGGTGGTGGCGCTGGCGATTGCGCTGGGGGAGACGGCACCGTTGCTCTACACGGTCGGATTCTCCCAGGCGGACCCGACGCTGCAGCCGTTCCAGCACCCGATGGGCTATCTCACCTACGTTGTCTTCTACAACGCAACGCTCCCCTCTGCGGCTGACCACCAACTGGCTGGGGCTGCCGGCGTGATCCTGATCGGCATGCTCTTGGTGCTGATCGCCCTGGGACGGATGGTCAGCCGTTGGTCGGCGCGCTACTCCGCTTCGATGCTTTCCTAACTCCACGGGCCGATCCTTCTTGAGCCTCCGTGTGGCCCGAGTTCGCGAGTTCATGCCCGGAGTCCCGCCGACACCTGCGCTCAAATCCCAACTTTTCCGATCGGGTCTGCTACCGTGACACTCGTGGGAGCGGTGGTCGCCCTGATCGTGATCGTGGCGCTGGCGCTGGCCGTCGTCCGGACGATGGTTCGAATCGTTCAGCAGGGCCAGAAAGGGGTGGTCAAGCGCTTGGGTCGCTTTCACGCGACCCACAATCCCGGCCTGGTCTTCATGCTCCCGGTGCTGGATAGCATGACCCGGGTCGACATGCGCGAAGTTCCCCGCCGCGGTGACAAGCAGGACGTGATCACCAAGGACAACGTGGCGGTCTCGGTGAGCGCGACCATCTTCCATCAGGTGATCGACGTAAACAAGGCGCTTTTCGAAGTGCAGGACTATCAGGTCGCCATCGATCAGATCAGTCGCACCGCGCTCCGTGCGGTCTTCGGCACCATGAGTTTGGACGAAGCGCTCTCCGAGAGACAGCGCATCAACGCCGACCTGGCAGCTCATATCGCTGACGCGACCGAGAAGTGGGGCGTGAGGGTCAACCGGATCGAGGTCCTGGACATCATCCCTCCGGCCAACATCCTGCGCGCCATGGAGGAGCAGAAGGAGGCCGACCAGCACAAGCGATCGGTGATCCTCCAGTCGGAAGGTGACAAGCAAGCCGCCATCAACCAGGCCGAAGGCGAAGCACAGGCCAACATCACCAGGGCCACCGCTCAAAGGCAGGCAACGGTGCTGGCAGCCGAAGGACGCAAGCAGGCCCAGATCCTCGAGGCGGAAGGGAACCAGGAGGCGCAGAAGCTGGACGCGCTGGGCGAGGCAGCGGCTATTGGGGCGGTGTTCGACGCCATCCATCAGGGGAAGGCGACCACGGACGTGCTCGCCTTCTGGCAGCTCAAGAACCTCGCCAAATTGGCCGACAGCTCCAACTCGAAGCTGGTGGTCCCGGCAGACTTTGCCGGTCTTATGGGGGCCGCCAAGGCGCTGACCGTGGCGCTGGAGCCGGAACCTGGAGCCGCCGCCCCTGCCAATGGCAAGTCAGCCCCGGTTGCCGCGCCGGTGGCAGCTGCACCGCCCGCTAACCCGACCGGGGGCAGGCGCACTCGGTCCCACTAGATGGCGCCCTCCGTCACCTGGCTGCGCGTCGGGGCTGGGGGATGATCAACGGAATCGAGGGCATGACGGGTGAGGAAGGTGTGGTGTCGGTCGCCATCCCGGGAAGGATCCACCTCGGGTCGGTGCGGGCTCGCGGCGAGGATTGGCCGGCGCTCAGCGCGGCGGGGGATCCCATCGACAAGGGCGTGATCGTCTTAGTCCTGGAGGTAAGGGGTGGCCACCTGATCGTCACCCCCAGCCAGCCCTAGACGGCACCCCGGCTCCCGGGTCGGCGAGTCAACGAAATCCACGACGAGTTCCTCGCGTTCCAGGTTCGAAGCTCTGACCATGGCAGTCTGCCAGGCGGGGAGCGTTTGTAGTCCGCGCGGGTCCCATCTCGGCATTTGGGGCGAGTCGCGCTAGGCAGGACTGCTTGAATGTCGACTCGTTGTCGCAGCCCACCGAGAATCTTAGATTGGAGAGCCGCGATGGTCCGCTCAACGCCGCCGTGGAGAGTGAGTAGTGGGCAGTTCACTGGTTCAAGGAGGCCGATGGATGGACCGCGGGGCTGGGGTGCTCGGCGGGCAGACCACAGGAATGGATCGGTCCGTGGCCGCGCAGGGCAAGGTTCCCGAGGTCATCACGGTTTACTTCTGGGTGATCAAGATCCTCAGCACCGGAATGGGGGAGGCGACCTCAGACTTTCTCGCCCACCACTTCAGTCCTCTTGTCGCAGGCGCGATTGGTGGCTCCGGATTCGTCCTGGCACTGTCGCTGCAATTCGCCGTGCGCAAGTACGTCGCGCCCGTCTATTGGCTGGCGGTCGCAATGGTTGCTGTCTTTGGGACCATGGGTGCGGACGGGTTGCACGTGGAGCTGGGAGTTCCCTACTTCGCGTCTAGTGCCTTATTTCTTGGGATCCTGGCGGTCGTCTTCGGGCTTTGGCACGGCACCCAAAAGACCCTGTCTATCCACAGCATCGTCACCCCCCGGCGCGAGTTGTTCTACTGGGCAGCAGTCCTCGCAACCTTCGCGCTGGGCACGGCGCTGGGCGACTTCACTGCGTCCTCGCTGCAGCTCGGATACTTCGCTTCGGCGCTGGTGTTCGTAGGCCTCTTCCTGATTCCAGGCGTGGCCCATCGGCTCTTCAAGCTCAACTCGGTGCTCAGCTTCTGGACCGCCTACGTGCTCACCCGACCGATTGGCGCTTCTTTCGCGGACTGGATGGGTGTTCCCCACAGTTTTGGTGGACTTGGGTGGGGGAGGGGAACTGTCTCGCTGGTGCTGGCAGTGCCGATGGTGGGGTTGGTCATGTACTTGACCGCCACTGGTCGGGACCTGAGGCGCCGGCCCACCTCACACTGAGCCGAATTCGCGGACAAATCAGCGATCGACTGTGCCGGTGAGCTGTGGGTGGTGGCGACGAACCGGCGGTCGAGCCCACCTCAGCCCAGAGCTGCCCCCCAGGTCGTGGTTGAGGACTTACCAGGTGGGATCCGGATCAGCCCTACGCCGGTTTGAAATGCGTTAGGGGGACAGGTCATCGGCTCTGTGCCGAGTCCCCGTCGCCGGCGGTGGGGCGCCAGCGTGTCTCCCGTGTAGATCTCGATGATCGGGTACGTCTCATCGACCCAGAGCTCGCTCCGGCGTCCGTCGGGGCAAGTCAGCCGGACCCACGCGCGACCTCGCCGGTCGCGGGTCAGCCCGGTGAAGGGGTAGTCGATCCTGAGCTCGCCCAGCCGCCTGTCGCGGCGGAAGTCGAAGGAAGTCCCCGCGACCGGCTCGGACCCTACGGGCAACTGGCGTTCACGGTCAGTGACTATCCGAGTGTCGGCCTCCAACTCAAGCGTGCAGTCATCCAGCAGCCCCGACCCGGCCGACAGGTAGGGGTGCTGACCGGCACCGTAGGGACACGTACGGTCGCCGAGATTGGTGGCGGTTGTCCTCACCGTGAGGCCGTCTCGACCTAGGGAATACTCCACCTGGACATCGAGAATAAATGGGTATCCCTGCATCGGGAAGAGGCGAGTACCCACGGTGACGCTGGACTTGGCGTGGCTCAGGATGGTCCAGGGGCGCCAGCGAAGAAGCCCATGGATCGCGTTGGCCTTTTCCGGCTCGGTGAGGGCCACCTGGTAGTCGTTCCCGTCGAATTGGTACCGTCCGTCGGCGAGACGGTTGGGCCACGGGATGAGCGGAGTGCCATGAGCGCCGTCGCACATTGCGCCGCTCGGGTAGGGATCGAAGACCGCGCGGTCGCCAGCGAAGTACTCCCGGATGCCTCCCCCAACCTCGACGATGGTGGCGCGCTGCTGGCCCCAGGCGATCTCGAACTGCCGTCCGGAAGGGGGGAGCGCCCCAGACGGTTCCTTGCCGGGTTGTTTCAGGCTGCTCACCCGACCAAGATAAGCACCTGAGGAGGGTGCGCTCGGCCCGGCTCACCTGGAGCATGCGGGGCGGCGCCTTACCGACCCACCCACGGACTGCGAGATCGAGCCGGTATGGTTCGAGTTGGAAGCTTGCCACGCGCCGGAGCCGTAGCAGATCGTTGCCGCGCCATTTCGCCCCGGCGAACTCCCACGGATTGGAGGCGCGATTGCCAAACTCGACCGAACCGACAGCTGGGGCGCTGGTGATCTTCGGGATCAGCGGGGATCTGGCCCGCAAGATGACCTTCCAGGCGCTCTTCCAGCTCGAGGAGCGAGGCCGACTGGACTGCCCGGTGATCGGAGTTGCCAAGGACAAGTGGAGCGACGAATCGCTGCGCGAGCACGCTCGACAGTCTCTAGCCGCGTGCGGTCAGCGATTCTCCCAGTCACACTTTGCCCGCTTCGCCCGCCATCTCTCGTATCTGGCGGGAGACTTTGATGATCCAGAGACGTATCAGCGCCTGGCCGGTCAGTTGAAGGGGATTGCTCGCCCGCTTTTCTACCTTGAAACGCCGCCGTCACTATTCGCACCGATCGTCGCGTCTCTCGCCCGCGCAGGTCTTACCGATGGCGCCCTGGTGGCCGTCGAAAAACCCTTCGGACACGACCTGGTTTCGGCCCGTCAGCTCAACAGCGAGCTCCACGCGACCCTTTCAGAGGACCAGATTTTTCGTGTCGATCACTTCCTCGGCAAAGAGCCGGTGATGGACATCCAGTTTCTGCGCTTCGCCAACGACCTGTTGGAGCCGGTCTGGAACCGCGACCACGTGGCCAGCGTGCAGATCACGATGGCCGAGGACTTCGGCGTCGAGGACCGGGGTGCCTTCTACGACGTCGTGGGTGCGCTGCGGGACGTCGTCCAGAATCACCTGCTCCAGGTGCTCGCTCTGGTCGCGATGGAGCCGCCTTCAGGCCCCGACGCCGACGCGCTCCGCAACAAGAAGGTTGAGGTTTTCAGGGCCATCGCCGACGCGGATCCAAATCGATACGTGCGCGGTCAGTACCACGGCTACCAACAAGTTCCGGGGGTGGCCAAAGGATCCCATACCGAGACCTACGTCGCCCTCCGACTGGCGGTTGACAACTGGCGCTGGCTTGGTGTGCCATTCTTTATCCGGGCGGGGAAGGCAATGGCGGAGCGGGTCACTGAGGTCCGGCTCGTCTTCCGTCACCCGCCCCGGTTGGCCTTCCTGGGTGGAGACTCTCAAACCGAGGCTAATCAGGTGGTGCTGCGGATCGATCCCGATCCTGCGCTCAGGATTAGTCTGACCTCACAGGGACGCGGAACCCGGCGTACCCAGTCAGTCAATCTCGACCTCTCCTTCGCCCATGAGCTGGGTCAACCGCTGAGCCCCTATGAGCGCTTACTGGACAGCGCCATGCGGGGGGACCAGCGACTCTTCACCCGCGAAGACAGCGTGGAGGAGACCTGGAGGATCGTCCAGCCGTTGCTGGACGACCCACGCCCGCCGCATCGGTACTCCGAGGGATCATGGGGTCCATCGCAGGCTAAGTCCCTGGTCAGGGGGCACCCAGCGTGGCGTGGTCCTTGGCTTGGGTCCACCGCTGGCACTGGCAGCAGTTGAAGTCCGAAGGTCGGTCGGTTCTCAAGGAGGTGTGCGCATGACCAGCAGTAAGCCAATGCAACTGGGCATGGTGGGTCTTGGCCGGATGGGCGCGAACATGGTCCGACGGCTGATGCGCGACGGCCACCGCTGCGTCGTCTTCGACGTCAACCCGGCCGTGGTCAAGCAGCTTGAGTCCGAGGGCGCGACCGGAGCCGCCTCTATGGACGACTTCGTCTCCAAGTTGACCGCACCCCGAGCCGCCTGGGTGATGGTACCGGCAGGCGAGATAACCGACTCCACGATCACCGAGGTGGCCCAGCGAATGGATCGCGGCGACACCATCGTGGACGGAGGCAACTCCTATTACCGGGACGACATTCGCCGTGCTGCAGTACTCGCCAAGCGGGGAATCCGACTCGTCGATTGTGGTACGAGCGGCGGGGTTTTTGGGCTGGAGCGCGGCTTCTGCCTGATGATCGGCGGAAGGGACGAGGCTTACGCCCAGCTGCAGCCAATCTTTGCGTCACTGGCGCCAGGAGTGGACTCGGCGCCCAGGTCCCCGGGGAGGGTAGGGGTCCCAGGTCCATGCGAACAGGGATACCTGCACTGCGGCCCGAGTGGGGCCGGACACTTCGTGAAGATGGTCCACAACGGGATCGAGTACGGAATGATGGCCGCGCTGGCGGAGGGACTGAACATTCTCCACAACGCCGATGCCGGGGCTCACCAGCAGGAAGCGGACGCGGAGACCGCGCCCATGGAACAGCCGGAGTTCTATCGGTTCGACATCGACACCACCTCGGTCGCCGAGCTTTGGCGCCGTGGCAGCGTGGTGGAGTCCTGGCTGCTCGACCTCACAGCGATAGCGTTGCAGCAGTCGCCGGATCTCTCCGACTTCAAGGGTCGAGTGTCAGATTCCGGTGAGGGCCGCTGGACCTCGATCGCAGCCATCGACGAGGGGGTGCCGGCTCCGGTGCTGACCGCCGCCCTGTACTCCCGCTTTTCATCGCGCGGCCTCGACGAGTTCGCCAACCAAGCGCTTTCCGCTATGCGCAAGCAATTCGGAGGTCATGACGAGAAGGCGGCCGCGAAATGACCGGTAGCACGTCCGCGGCATTGGCGGGCTTTGCTCGATGAGCAAGCCGGTGGCGGCGCTCTTTGACATCGACGAGACCCTGGTTCACACCGGGGGCGCGGGAGCCCGGAGTTGGGCCTATGCCTTCGACAAGCTCTACCACGTCGAAGCCGATATCGGGAAGCACACCTCAGCTGGCGAGACTGATCCTGAGGTCGGCACAGAGACCTTTGAGGCGGTCCTGGGGCGCAAGCCCAGCCCGAGCGAAATGGTCGCGATCTACGCCCAGTATCTGCTCCACCTGGCCGAAGACATCTGGCACTCCCCCGACTACCACGTCTTCGACGGGGTCGAGCAGACGCTGTCCCAGCTCAGCGATTCGGGGGTGATTTTGGGTGTCGTGTCGGGGGCCATGGAGGGTGCCGCACGCACCAAGCTGATGCCAGCCAATCTCAACCGGTTCTTCATATTCGGCGCCTATGGCTCAGACTCGCCTGACCGGGCCGAGCTGACCAAGCTGGCCATCGCCAAGGCGAGCCGCCTCGCCGGGCACGATCTCAGCCGGGAAGAGGTCCTAGTGGTGGGCGACACCCCTCGGGACATGGAGGCAACCAATCGCGCGGGAGGCACTGCGGTCGGAGTTGCCACTGGTCACTACAGCCGCGAGGAACTGAGCAAAGCTGGGGGCGTCTGGGTACTTGCATCGCTCCAGGATCCGTTTCCCGGGTTCTGATCCGCGTTTACCCGCAGTCGGCGCCCAAGAGCAACGCTTCCAGCTTCAGCCTCCACGCTCGGGTGAGCATCCGGCGCTGGGATGGCTGAACCACAGGCTGAACACGACCGGGAGGACCCCGACACCATGTTCGATCAGATCGGTGGGCTCGGTGATTCGGCCGTGGCGCAAGCGATGTGGTCGAACCTTGACGCCGCCTGGAAGGAGGCGTTTCGCCAGGCCTGGGAAGCGTTCCGCACCGGAAACATCCCGGTGGGCGCCTGCGCCAGCACCGCCTCCGGGAAAGTTCTACGGGCCGCCCGAAATCGGGTAGCGGATCGGGATGGCCCACCCGGCGAGGTCTTCGGGTCCTCACTGGCACACGCCGAGGTCAACGTGATCGCCAGACTCGCATCTGATCAGCCAGCGGACCTCGTGCTCACAACCACCCTCGAACCCTGCCTGCAATGCTCCGCGGCGGTTCGTCTGGCGCCCATCGCCAAAGTTCGATTTGCCGGTGCCGATCCCCTCTGGGATGGCTGCCACGACTTCAGCTCGCTCTCTCCACGGGAAGCCGCCCGTCCCAAGGTCGAGATGGTTGGCCCGCTGGACGACGAGGTCGGAGTCTTCGGCACTTTGATCTCGAGGATCTGGCGCCATCGGCCGGCGACTCAAGCGTTCCTCAGGGCGCGTGGCGCAGCGAGCATCGTAGACATGGTCCAGGAACTGGAGTCCGGCGGAATGCTGGTCCACCTCGCCGCCATGGAAGTCGATCAGGCGTTTGCCTTTCTCTGGCCGAAGATGATCTCGATTCGGATCGCATCGCAGGCCAGCTGACCGGACTACTTTCGCGGACGCGCGAGAACGCGACGGGCGCACGACGATGAGACTCCTGCTTCCCAGTCGGCCCCTACTGGC
Source organism: Candidatus Dormiibacterota bacterium (assembly GCA_963804565.1). Lineage (GTDB taxonomy): Bacteria > Chloroflexota > Dormibacteria > Aeolococcales > Bog-877 > Bog-877. The sequence continues at coordinate 122,065 of CAWDQV010000001.1, forward strand.
GGTTTTGGGGGAAATCTGGCTGGGCGGCGAAGCATCGAGTTGCAGGCGAAGCCCGAACTCCCGACCCGCAACCTGGAATCTTCGAGATTGGGCCGTGCCGGTGCATTCCCGCAACCGAGTTGGGTTCGTCACGGTATGGCGACGGGCGAGGTCCTACCGCCTCCCATACTCAGATTGTGGGCAGCTCAAGGCGGCCGCCCGGTATCAAACAGCCGGGTGGCGGGACTACCCTTGGGCAGAGATCGCGATCGGGTGAGGTGCCTGAGGCGAAGCCGGCACGATCGAGCCGAGTAAGACCGAACTCGTCCATCCCCGACATCCTTGACGGGGAAGCGCGCTACCGCCTCCTCGCCGACCAGACTCACGACGCCGTCTTTCTCTCCGACGCTGTGGTCACCCGCATCACCGATGTCAACGTCGGCGCCTCGATTCTGACCGGATACGAACGTTCCGAACTGGTGGGAGCTCTGATCTCCAAGCTCGTCTCCCCCGGGGACAGAGCGGCCCAGCGCGATCGGACCGCCTCCTCAGGCGTCGAGAGAACGTTGGCATCCGCGGCCCGGTTCCGACGCAAGGACGGGACTCTGATCGATGTTGAGATCAGACAGCGCCGACTTGATGACGGCAGGGTTCTCGCGGTCGTCCGCACCGTGAATCAGGGCCGCTTGGCGGAAGGGCAGTACAGCCGCATGCTGACCCGCTTCGAACTGCTGGTGGCGACCGTGGACAAGCAGTCGCGAATCTCCTACGCCAATGCTGCCCTAAGCGGCCTCACTGGTTGGAGCGTGGAGGAGCTGATCGGCCGTCCTATCGCCGACCTTCTCCCCAGCGCATCTGCGCAGAGCGAGAGCGAGTCGCTCTCGGCGGAGTTCTGGGCCGGTGACCTGGAGGGCCTGATCACCGCCGAGCTGGTGACCCGGACCGGTCAGACTCTGACGGTTGCCGTCAGCGCCACCATGCTTCAGGACCAGCACGGGACCAACGTCGGGGTTGCCCTGATGGGTCAGGACATCACCCACGACCGGGCCGCTATGACGGAGTTGGAGAGGGAGATACGCGAGAGGGCGGGCATCGCCACCAGCATCGCGCGGCTCCAGCCGGGAGGCTCGACCGAGGCGAAGGCACTCGCCATCTGCATGGAGCTCCGGGGCCTGCGGGGAGTGGACCTGGCGCTGGTGGTGTCCTTCAGCAAGGACGGCCAGACCACGGTGCTGGCGAGCGACGCGCCTGAGGAAATGCGCGCGGAGATCTCATCACCAGCACCGCCAGCTAGGAGTAAGTACCTAATCGAGCGCACGGCCAGGGGACCTTGGGTGGAGCTCTGGAAGCAACGCGTCGACGACGCGGACTACGGCGCGTCCCTTGCGGAATCTGGGATCCAAAGTCTCTCGTACGCCCCGATTCGGTACGCCGACAGAACTCTGGGACTGCTGGCCGTGGGCTCGCTGGATCGCGAGAAGGGCGACGACCTGCCGATCATCGCTGAGTTCGGCCCTGTCGCCAGCGCACTGCTGGGGCCGGACCTCCACGCCAGCCAGTTGGCCGAGGAACTCCGGGGCCGTCTTCAAGAGATCGTGAGGAGTCGAGCCTTCCATCCGGTCTTCCAGCCCATAGTCGATGTGGAAACTGGCCAGGTGGTGGGCTACGAAGCCCTCACCCGCTTCGCTGACGGGGAACCCCCCAGCGCCCGCTTCTCGGCCGCATGGAGTGTCGGCTCGGGCGTAGAACTCGAACTGGCCACTCTCGAGCGGGCGATCGTTGTGGGTCGGCACCTCCCTCCTGGCCGATGGCTTAGCGTCAACCTGTCACCGAGGCTTCTGCTGGCACACCAGGACGAGATTCGGGTTGTTCTCGGCCACTCCAACCGTTCAATGGTCCTCGAGGTCACCGAGCACGAGCGGATCTCGGAATATATCGCGGTTCGCGAGGCGCTCAAGCAATTCAGCCCAGCCCGAACGGCGGTCGACGACGCGGGTGCTGGCTTCACCAACTTTGCCCACATCGTGGACATTCGGCCTGACTTCGTGAAGGTCGACATCGGGCTCGTGCGCGGCGTCGACACTGACCTTGCCCGGCAGGCGATGATCGTGGCCCTGTGCCACTTTGCTCGAAACACTGACTGTCAGCTGATAGCAGAGGGCGTGGAGACCATCGGCGAGGCCAAGACGCTGAGGTCGCTCGGGGTCGCTTTCGGTCAGGGATATTGGTACGGACGTCCGATTGAGGTGGAGTTCCTCAGCGCGACTCCCGCCAAGGGCACGGCTGCCGCCTGATCCCCTTACCGGGACCCCGTTACTGCTCTGAACGCGCCCCGCACCATGCTGATGAATTGGCCGAGCCTACGAAACGAGAGTCGTACGAACCAGTCCAAGGGATGAGGGTTGAAGTGGGCCAGGCCAGGGCACGGCCCGCATGGCGCGTGCTCTACCCGCGCCGAATAACCCGCCGACGGTTCGCTTCACGACGCGTGAAGAAAAACGAGGGAAAGATGGGGACACGATAGATTTGGAGCGGGAGACGAGACTCGAACTCGCGACATCCAGCTTGGAAGGCTAGCGCTCTACCAACTGAGCTACTCCCGCTTGGCCAGGCTCCCCCAAGGATAGCTGTCTCCAGCAGCGGGCCAGCCTCTGCGGAACCAGGCAGGCGACCGTGGGAAGGAAGTGGAGCGTTGTTAGACTGAACGCGGATGCTCTTCGACTACCTACCCTTGCTGGTCTTCTTGGTGATGGTGGTCCTCTTCGGAGGGGGCATGACCCTTGGGATCTCACTCCTCGGGCCCCGCCGGCCCACCAAGGCGAAGGGGCTTCCCTACGAGTGCGGAATCATCCCCGCGGAGACCGCACGGCGGCGCTTCTCGGTCAGCTTCTACCTGACTGCCATGCTGTTCATCATCTTTGATGTGGAGGCGATCTTCCTCTACCCCTGGGCGGTCCTGGTCAAGCACACTCTCCACGTGTTCGGCTTGATCGAGATGGTGATTTTCGTGGCCCTTCTGGGGGTTGCTTTGCTCTACGTGTGGCGCAAGGGGGCGTTGGAGTGGGACTGAGGGCGACCGAGAGTGGGTTGGTGCTACCCGGCGGACTGCTAGCCGCCCGGGCGGGGAGTGCCGAGGCGCCGGCGATCCCCGGTGTGATCCCCTCCGAGCAGGAGCTGGCCGATGCCGCGGCCCAGGTCGGGGTGTTCACGACCACGATCGGGAAGGTGATCGCCTGGGGTCGATATTCGTCCCTCTGGCCCGCGCTCTTCGGACTGGCCTGCTGTGCCATCGAGATGATGGGTGCGAGCAACGCCCGCTTCGACCTCTCGCGATTTGGAGCCGAGGTCTTCCGCGCTTCGCCCCGCCAGGCAGACATGATGATCGTGGCGGGCCGGGTCTCCCAGAAGATGGGACCGGTGCTGCGCCAGATCTACGATCAGATGCCAGACCCCAAGTGGGTCATCTCCATGGGCGCCTGCGCCTCGTGCGGGGGCATCTTCAACAACTACGCGATCATTCAGGGGGTGGACAAGGTGGTCCCGGTGGATATCTACATCCCCGGTTGCCCGCCTCGACCGGAGGGTCTTCTCGATGCAGTGATCAAACTGCAGAAGAAGATCGCCGCGACCCCGGTGCGAAGCGTCAGGGGGTAGCAGGCTGTCCCCCAGTCAAGCGCCGCGCCGGACCAGCCTTGTGCCCGCCGCTGGCGAGAGCGGTGCCCGGGCGGTCAAGCTGCTCAGGAAGCGACTGCCGGCCGGGTCGGTACAGGTGAGCCTGGAGCGTGGGCAGGCCAAGGTCGCGATCCCTCCCGAACGGCTCTTGGAGGCGGTGGAACTGCTCCGGTCAGACCCCACCACCCTCTATGAGATGGCCGTTTGCATGACCTGCATCGACTGGCCTGAGCGTGAACCGCGATTCGACGTCGTCTACCTCTTGCGCTCGCTGGTACACAACGACCTGGCGTGGCTCAGCGTCCTCGCCTCGGAGTCCACCGAGGTTCCCTCGCTGTCAGGGATTTATCCGGGGATGGAGTGGCACGAGCGCGAGTGCTTTGACCTCTTCGGAATCAAGTTCACCAACCATCCCAACTTGGTGCGGATTCTGCTCCCAGACGACTGGGAGGGCCACCCTCTTCGCAAGGACTACGTCTCCTTCGGCGAACCGGTCGCCTTCACCCACAACATCGAGTGGGCGCTCTCATCCCAGGACCGGCCGGAGTATCTTCCCGGCGCCACTCGGGGCGCGGTGGAGCGTCCCTAGATGGCGATCCTTCCGCCCCCGGTAGGCGATGGCACTCCACCGGAGCTGATTCCGCGGCAGGAGGGAATTCCACGGTTCCCGCCTGCTGGGACTGGGGAGTTCCTGGACAAGATCGAGCCGGCCGACGAGCTCATGGAGATCAACATGGGCCCACAGCATCCGAGCACCCACGGGGTGCTTCGGTTGGTGCTGGGCTTGGACGGCGAGCGCGTGCGCAGCTGCCGGGCCGACATCGGCTACCTGCATACCGGCTTTGAGAAGAGCTTTGAGTCGCACACCTATCAGCAGTGCATTCCGCTCACCGATCGCATGGACTACCTGTCACCGCCCATGAACAACCTGGGATTCGCTCTCGCGGTCGAGGAGTTGCTCGACGTGGAGATCCCGCCTCGGGGCCAGTACATCCGGGTGATCGTGGTCGAACTCTCGCGGATCGCCAGCCACCTGATCTGGCTCGGGACGCACGCGCTGGACCTCGGCGCTACGACGGTCTTCATGTACTGCTGGCGCGAGCGAGACCGCATCCTCGACATCCTGGAGTGGATCTCCGGGGTGCGCATGATGACCAGCTTCATTCGAGTAGGCGGCCTGATGGCGGATGTACCCGAGGAGTTCGTCCCCATGGTTCGCGCCTTCACCGCCGACTTCCAGCAGAAAGTGGACGAATACGAGGGTCTCCTGACCTCGAACCCCATCTGGCGCCAGCGCACGATTGGCCTCGGAGTGATCACCGCGGCGGAAGCTCTCGGGTTCGGCTGCAGCGGTCCGACGCTCCGGGGATCCGGGGTGCCCTACGACGTGAGACGGGCGCATCCGTACTCCAGCTACGACCACTTCGACTTTGAGGTCCCGATTGGACTAAACGGCGATGTCTACGACCGCTACCTGATCCGGGTGAGGGAGATGCGCGAGTCGTGCCGGATCGTCGACCAGGCGATCAAGGCGCTCCCCGGAGGTCCGACCAACACCTCTGACCGGAAGGTGAGTCTGCCTCCTCGCTCCGAGATCGACACCTCGATGGAGTCCTTGATCCACCACTTCAAGCTGACCACAGAGGGGTTCCGCCCCGCTCAGGGGAGCATCTACCACGCCATCGAAAGTCCGAGGGGGGAGCTGGGATTCCTGCTGGTGTCGGATGGGGGGAACCGGCCCTACCGTTGCAAGGTACGTGCACCATCATTCAGCAACCTTTCGGCTCTCCACAGGATGGTCCAGGACGAGTTGGTCGCCGACGCGGTGGCGGTCGTGGGCAGCATCGACATCACCCTGGGCGACGTCGACCGGTAGGCTGCGGGGGCCCGGCTGAGCGGTTAGGGGTCTGGCGGACCCTGATCCGTCGGGCGGAACGCAGCCGGAAGGATCAGGACGCCTTCCAAAACCGCCAGCACCACGAGTGCGCTGACGATCCGGGGCACGAACTCGGAGACCGCCGGAGGGGACGCGAAGAGCCACCCGATCAGGGCCGGCACCCCGATGGCGGGCACGATGGCGAAGTGGCGCACCCGCGCCCCCATCCCGTAGTAGACGAAGACGTTCACGAAGGTGAGCGCGACGACTCCAACGGCAAAGATCGGCAGCAGCGACGAGTCTCGAACGTATTGCGGGCCGAGCACGATCCGGAGCAGGTGGCGAGCCAGAAGCCCGTAGGCGAGAAGCGCCACGGCATCGACGGCGCACAGAGCAGCAAGCGTCTGGAGCAAGAGCTTGCGGCGGGCTGAGGCGGTGGCGGCCGCCGCGACCCGCGGGTACATCACCGCGCTCAGACTGCTCGTGCCGTAGAAGACGATCTTTCCCATCACAGAGAGTCCTGAGTAGAGGCCTGCTCCTGCCCCCGGCAGCACGTGGCGGGCGGCGACCACATCGATGTTGTTGAAGAGAGGCGCCGTGGCGGCCCCGGCGACCACTGTGTAATCGACCAGCCGGCCAGCGTTGGCCGAAGAGCGTCGAAGGTGGGCGCCGGGATGCCGGGGATACAGGGCCGAAGCCAGTGCGCCGCACACAGTTGCAATTGGCACGGCGGCTGATCCCAGATGAAAGTGGAGCAACAAGACCGCCACCACCACCACGGTCCCGCCGTAGAACACAAGGTTCGCGGCCAGCCGGCGGAAGTCGCGGATCCCCTGAAGGTAGCCTCGCTGGGCGCCGGCGTATGCGGTCAGTGGACCCGCTACCACCGCGACTGCCAGGACCTCAGGGTGGGGGAGGTGGAGAAGGTAGGCGAGCAGGACGGAGACGGGGATCATCACCGCACCGAGGGCGATGCCGATCTGCCAGGCGCTGCGCCGCAGGTCGGCCCAGCGCTCGATCGCAGGCACCCCTCGGGCGACGGTCGCAGCCACCTCCCGAGCGGCCCCGGCGGCGACGACAAAGGCAGTCGTGTAGAGCAGGTTAAGGACAGCGACCACCGCGGTGGAGGCACCGTTTTGGGCCGCTGTCAGGTGGTGGGCGGCGTAGGACTGGGCGACCAGCACGCCGAAACCGGAGACACAGATACCGATCAGGTAGAGGATGTTTTGCCGAATTTGTGGGCTGGCCAGCAAGCCCCGCACCCGCCCCAGGCGCCGGCCAGGGGGATGGTCCCCCGCCGCTTCCGCACGGTCTCGGGAGAGAGGGGTCGGCGGCGTCACAGCGGTAATCCTGAGGCACTGGGGCAGTCCCCGTTGGGGCGGGGCCTCCGAGCGAGGCGGCCTGGTTGGTAAAGTGGGCGCCGAATGAGCTGCGGCATGCAGAAGCGCGCCCGCCGCCCTCTGGGAAGGACGCCATTTGATCTCCCCAGGCTTAGGCTGGGCTGCTCATCACATGGCTGAGCCGACAGGTGAGCGGCGAGGGAATTCCTCGCTACTGAGCTCGGCCACCAGGGACCGTATCCGGCGATCCAAGGATGTATATCCGTGGCCCCGGTCGGCGGTGCTCCCAGCTCTGTGGGCGGTTCAAGATCAGCTCGGCTACCTTCCTCCAGAGGGACTGGCTGAGGTCGCGCAGGAGCTGGGTCTGGAGGCTTCCGAGGTCGAAGCGGTATCGACGTTTTACTCGATGTACTTCCAGCACCAATCCGGCCGCCACCTGATTCAGGTCTGCCGAAACGTCTCCTGCGGGCTGCGGGGGGCCGACCAACTCCTGCAGCACCTGGCGACCTCACTGGGCGTCGAGGACGGGGAGACGACCGAGGACGGCGTCTTCACTCTTGAGGGCACGGTGGAGTGCCTCGGTGCCTGTGGTGGCGCGCCGATGATGCAGGTGGACCGCTACAGCTACGAAAAGCTCGACTTCGACGGGGCGGACCGGATCCTGGCCCAAGTTCGAGCCAAGGAACCCCCGAGGCGCGGAGCGGCGGCCGATGCCTGAGGCGAGGGTTCTCACTCGCCACCGGGGGGCGGAGGGTCTGACCACACTGGCGGGATATCAGCGGGTCGGGGGCTACCAGGCACTGCCGAAGGCACTGGCGATGGGCCCTGAGGCAGTTACCGCCGAGGTCAAGGCTTCAGGCTTGAGGGGGCGAGGGGGAGCTGGGTTTCCGACTGGGACCAAGTGGTCTTTCCTTCCCAAGGGAGTTTTCCCCCGCTACCTGTGTGTCAACGCCGACGAGTCCGAGCCCGGCTGTTTCAAGGATCGCTACCTGATGGAGGAGTTCCCCCACCAGTTGATTGAGGGAGTCCTGATCTCGGCCTTCGCCTTGGAGGTATCCCACGCCTTCATCTACATCCGGGGCGAGTACCGGGCACAGCGAGAGCTGCTGGAGAGGGCGGTGGCCGAGGCGTACGCCGGCTGGGTTCGCTGGAGAGAAGATCCTGGGCAGCGAGTGGAGTTGCGAGCTGATAGTCCACGGGGGCGCGGGAGCCTACATCTGCGGCGAAGAGACGGCGCTGCTGGACTCGCTTGAAGGCCTGCGCGGCCAGCCCCGGCTGAAGCCGCCCTTCCCGGCGGTCAAGGGTCTTTACGGGCAGCCGACGATCGTCAACAACGTCGAGACGCTCTCCAACCTGCCCTTCATCATCACCGAGGGGGGAGCCAAGTACGCGGCGATCGGTACCGAGAGCAGCCCAGGGAGCCGGCTGTTTTGCGTCAGCGGGCACGTGGAGCGACCGGGTAACTACGAGGTCGCCATGGGCACCACCACCTTCAGGGATCTTCTGGAGATGGCGGGTGGGGTCTGGAAGGGTCGCTCGATGAAGGCGATGCAGCCTGGGGGCGGCTCGATGCAAATCCTCGGGCCCGCAGCACCTGGACCTGCCGCTCGACTTCAAGGTCGTCACCGACGCCGGATCGGCCCTGGGTGCGGGGGCTCTGATCATCATGGACGAGACGACCTGCCTGGTCGACGTTTCCATGCGCTTGGTCGACTTCTACCAGCACGAGTCCTGTGGCAAGTGCGTCCCATGCCGGGAAGGCACCTATTTCGAGAGTGAGCTGATGCACCGGCTCGAGGCGGGCCTGGCGTCGGCCGGCGAGCTGGCAACGCTGAGCGACATCTGCGCGAACATGGATGGCCGCTGTTTCTGTTTGCTCGGCGACACCGCCACCTGGTTCGTGATGTCCGCCTACAAGATGTTCCCTCAAGAGTTCGCCAGCCACTGCGGAGCGGGACGCTGCCCGGTGCGGGCTGAGCTCGAGGCCGTGGCCTAGATGGCCGAGGCCAAGCCGGCGGCGGAGCTGGTAGAGGTCTCGGTGGACGGCAGGAAGGTGGAGGTGGCCTCCGGGAGTCTGGTTTGGGACGCCTGCGAGAACGCCGGGATCTACGTGCCGGTCTACTGCGCCCACAAGAAGATGGAGCCGGTGGCCGTCTGCCGGATGTGCCTGGTCGAGGTGGAGGGGATGCCCAAACTGCAGCCGGCCTGCTCAACCCGCGTGGCGCCACAGCATGGTGGTGCGGACCGCCACCGAGCAGGTGCGCGAAGTTCCGCGAGGGCAATCTGGAGTTTCTCCTCGTGAATCATCCCCTCGACTGCCCGGTGTGCGACCGAGGCGGCGAGTGTGATCTGCAGGACTTCACCCAGCGCTATGGACCGGGCAAGACCAGGACCGCAATCGCGGAGAAGGTTCACTTCGACAAGGCGGTCAAGCTCTCCGACAAGATCGTCCTCGACCAGGAGCGCTGCATCCTCTGCTGGCGCTGCGTTCGCTACTACGAGGAGATCACCGGCGAGCGGGAGATAGTACTCCAGCAGCGGGGAGTCCACACCCTGGTCGACACCTTCGAGGGGAAACAGCTCGAAAGCGAGTTCCAGGGGAACCTGCCAGAGATCTGCCCGGTCGGTGCTCTGACCCATGAGAAGTACCGTTTCCAGGCCCGACCCTGGGACTTGCGGCGTACCGCCAGCGTTTGCCCCAAGTGCTCGTATGGCTGCAGCATCTTCATCGACTCCCGCGAGGACCAGGTGGTCCGCTTCGCCAGCAACGACAACCCAGACGTCGACGACAGCTGGCTCTGCGACACCGGTCGCTACAGCTTTCCCGAGCTCAACCGCTCCGACCGGGTGCTCAATCCTGAGGCCCGGATGGCTGGGGCGCGTCAAGCTGTGTCGTATCAAGACGCGGTAGCCCGGGCCGCCGGGGCATTGCTTCGGATCCGGGGCGACGACGGCCCCGAGGCGATTGCCTTCCTCGGTTCGACGCAGGTCACCAACGAAGAAGCCTTCCTCATTCAGTGGCTGGCGCGTGAAGTGGTTGGCACTCCCCATCTGGACCACCGCCTCTCGGCGCTGCCGGAGATCGGCCCCGAACAATTCACCCTAGGGATCGCTGAGATCGAGGAGTGCTCAGCGGTCGTGGTCCTGGGGGACGAGCCCGAGCTCGCCGACCCCGTCCTGACCCTCCGCCTGTTCAAGACCGAGAACAAGCGCCACCGCAAGGTGTGGCGGAAGCCCGCGGACAGCGATCTCAAAGTGCTGGCTCAGCAACTGGCGGGCCAGGAGTTGGTCGGCATTGTGGCCCACCAGGATCAGCGGCTCATGGCAGTGGGTCTGGCGGAGACGTTATCCGGTCAGGGGACTCTCAACAAGGTGCTGACGATCGTCGACGGCATGAACGCCCGCGGCTGTCAGGACATGGGTCTGACTCCTGGCCTACTCCCCGGATACCGACCGGCCGCCAAGGTGGGCCGCGACGGCGGGGGAATTTTGTCGGGGGCCATCGACGGTTCGATCAAGGCCCTGGTGGTAGTTGGCCAAGGGTGGGAGGCGGAGCCGGCCTTCGAGCAGGCGCTCTCTCGCGTTGAGGTTCTGATAGGGGTCGTGCCCTTCGGCGGGGCCGTCTCCCGCTACTCCTCGGTGCTGCTTCCCGGCCGAACCACCGCCGAGAAGGCGGGCACCGTCACCAATACCGAAGGGCGGGTCCAGCGGGTCCGACCCGCCGTGCAGCCCCGCTACGCCTTTCCCTCGGACCTACGGATCCTGGGCGACTTGGCTCGCGCTATGGGCGCAGAACTCGGGGTCCAGCCGCTCGCAGGTCCGGTCTTTCAGCTGATCGGGCAGGCGGTCCCTGGATATAGCGGTAGTCTCGGCGGGCTGCGCGCCGTTTGGACCTCTGACGATTGAGCCCCGCCGCCACCTCCATCCTGCTGGCGGTGATCGTGGCCCTGGTCAAGGGTGTTCTGATCGTTTTCGTCCTGGCCACCGGATTCGCCTACATGACGTTTGCCGAGCGCAAGATCTCGGCTCGGATCCAGCTCCGGCTGGGGCCGAACCGAGTCGGGCCGTTCGGCTTCCTCCAACCCGCCGCCGACGGGGTAAAGCTCTTCCTGAAAGAGAAGGCGGCGCCTGAGGGGCGGGACCATCTCCTATACACCGTGGCCCCCGCCCTGGCCGCCGCCGCCGCGCTCTTCGCCTTCGCCACCATCCCCATCGACCAGACCATCTGCATCGGGGGCACCCATGGCGCTGGACCGTTGTCGCCGAGCTGTCCCGGCGGCTACCCCCTGCACTGGGACTTAGCTCACCTCAACGTTGGCCTCCTGTTCATCCTGGCGGTGACCTCTCTGGGGGTCTACGCGATCTTCCTCGGGGGGTGGGCCAGCAATTCCAAGTACTCCCTGCTGGGAGCCCTCCGGAGCTCAGCCCAGCTGATCAGCTATGAGATGGCGGTCAGCTTCGCACTGATCGGTCCCATCCTCCTAGCTGGCTCCCTCAACCTGGAGACGGTGGTGAACCAGCAGCACGGTCTCTGGTTCGTTTTCCTTCAGCCGCTAGGGTTTTTGCTCTACTTCACCGGTGCCCTGGCGGAGACTAACCGGCTCCCCTTTGATCTCCCGGAGGCGGAGGCGGAGCTGGTCGCCGGTTATCACACCGAGTACGCGGGGATGCGCTTCGGACTCTTCTTCATGGCCGAGTACATCAACATGATCACCGTCTGCTCGATCGCCACGGTGATGTTCCTGGGCGGGTGGCTGGCCCCCCTTTGGTTTCTTCCGAATTGGCTCGGTCCGATCTGGTTCGGCGCCAAGGTCAGCATGTTGATCTTCGTGATGATGTGGGTGCGCTGGACCTTCCCCAGGTTGCGCTACGACCGGCTCATGCAGTTCGGGTGGAAGGTATTGCTTCCGCTCGGGTTGATCAATCTGCTCGTCACCTCCGTCTTCGTGGCTGTTCGATGAACCAAGTAATGCCACGGCGTCAGCAGCCGCGAGGAGAGGACTGAGATGTTCCGCGAAATGATCGGTGGCCTGCGCACCACTCTCAAGGCGATGACCAGTAAGCCGGTCACCATCCAGTACCCGGAGGAACAGCGTCCAGTACCTCCGCGACACCGGGGCCGCCACATCCTGCACCGCTACGACAACGGCTTGGAGAAGTGCATCGGGTGCGAGCTCTGTGCCGGAGCCTGCCCGGTGGGGTGCATCTACGTGCAGGCGGCGGAGAACGATCCGGAGCATCCGGTGTCTCCGGGCGAGCGCTACGCAGTGCGCTACGAGATCAACCTGATGCGCTGCATCTACTGCAATTACTGCGCCGAGGCCTGCCCGACCGAGGCCATCACCCTGGGACCTCGTCTTGATCTCACCGATTACAAGCGGGAGCGGTTGGTGGCCACCAAGGACGACCTGCTCGAAGCATGGCCGGGCGCGACGCAACTGCAGGAGGGCGCGGGCGAGGGAACCGGTCCACCAGCGTCGCAGCCGACCCCGCTTGGCGCCGGCTCCTCGCATCACGGTCCAGCTGGCGTGGCCCCCGGCCTCAACCCACCCATTCCACTGGCGCCGGGACGAGGGAGGGGCACGCCCCCGGTATGACAGTCATCTTCGGCATCGCGGCGGTGCTGGCCTTCCTGGGTGCTGCGGGAGTGGTAGTGAGTCGCCGCACCCTCTACTCGGCACTGAGCCTGGTGGCCAACATGGTGGCCCTGGCGGTGCTCTTCCTCTTACTGGACGCCCAGTTCCTGGCCGCCGTTCAGATCATCGTGTACGCCGGAGCGGTCATGGTGCTGTTCGTATTCATCATCGCGCTCCTGGCTCCCGGAGCCGAGGAGAGGCTGCGTCCCTTGGAGTTGCGGGTTCTGCTGGGGGGCATCTCCGCCATCGTCTTCACGGTGGTTGTGGGAAGGCTCGCCCTCAACGGGATAACCGTCAACGCGGCCGGTCAATTTCGCGGCGGGCTCGGGCCCTTCAGCCCCCAGGCGGTGAATGCCCACGGCCAGGTGCAGACCCTGGGCGAGCAGCTCTTCACCACCTTCCTCCTGCCGTTCGAGGTGACCTCGCTGTTGCTGCTGGTGGCGGCGGTGGGTGCGGTGTATCTCTCCCGCCATCGGCGGTCCGCGCGATGAGTGGGCTGTTCGCAGGCTTCCTCACTCTGTCGGCGGCGATGTTCGCGCTGGGCTCGCTGGGAGTGATGATTCGGCGGAATCCGCTGGTCGTCTTCATGTCGATCGAGCTGATGCTCAACGCCGGCAACCTGGCCCTGGTCACCTACGCCCGATACACCCAGACCATGGCTGGCCAGGTGTTCGCCCTGATCGTGATCGCGGTCGCCGCCAGTGAGGTGGTGGTGGGCCTTGCCCTGATCACCGGCGTGTACCGCAGCGGGCGCCAACTGGACGTCGACGACCTCAGCGAGATGCGCGAGTGAGGCGCAAGTGAACCCAAACTTCACCTTTGTCCTCAGCGCGATCGCGCTGGGGCTGCCAACCGCGGGATTCCTAGCCGTTGCGCTGACGGGCGGGAGACTGCCGCGTCGCGTGGTGTCTATCACCGGCCCGGGAGTTGTGCTCGGAGCGTTCGCGGCGGCCGTGATCCTGCTGGTGGAGCTGCTTGCCCAACGTCCGGACGCCAGGGGCATAACCATCGTCTTCTGGCAGTGGCTGAACCTGGGCGTCGGGACGGCTGGCGGAGCGGTGGCTCGGACCGGGTTCAACGCCAACTTCACCGTCCGGATCGATCCCTTAGCCGTCTTGATGATGTTGGTAATCACCGGGATCGGCGGGCTGATCCATGTGTACAGCGTCGGCTACATGGCCGGGGACCCGGGATACAAACGGTTCTTCGCTTACATGAATCTTTTCATCACCAGCATGCTCCTGCTGGTGATGAGCGACAACTTGGTCTTTCTCATCATCGGTTGGAGCATGGTGGCGTTCGCCTCCTATGCCCTGATCGCCTTTTGGTACCAGCGGCCAGCGGCGGTCACCGCAGGACGCAAGGCCTTCATCACCCAGGTGATTGGTGACGTGGGCTTGGTGCTGGGTGCCTTTCTGATCTTCCTAAACCTGAGGGGGAGCAACGGGCACCTGCTGCACACGGTCAACCTGCAGACCATCTTCGCCAACGTCGGACCAAGTGCGAGTTTCCACAACGGGCTGGGGCCGGTGGGCGGCGGAATGGTGACCGCGATCGGAATCCTCCTGTTCCTCGGCGCCGCGGCCAAGTCCGCCCAGTGGCCGCTCCACACGTGGCTACCCGACGCGATGGAAGGCCCCACCCCGGTCTCGGCGCTGATCCACGCCGCCACCATGGTGACCGCCGGTGTGTATCTGGTCGCGCGATTCCATGCCATCTTCCAGCAGGCCCCGGTTGCGGCCGGGGTTGTGGCGGCAGTGGGGATTGGGACCGCTCTCATGGCGGCGATCATCGGCTGCACCCAATTCGACATCAAGCGAGTCATCGCCTACTCGACGATGAGCCAGATAGGACTGATGATTTTTGCGGTTGGCGTTGGCGCTTACAGCGCTGGGATGTTCCAGTTCTTGACTCATGCCTGCTTCAAGGCGCTGCTCTTCCTGGCGGCCGGGAACGTGATTCACGCACTCAACGACGAGCAGGACATTCGATCCATGGGCGGGCTGTCAACGCGCATGAGGCTGACCTTCGGGGCCTTCCTGATCGGCTCGCTGGCGCTCGCCGGCATCCCACTTTTCGCGGGCTGGTTCAGCAAGGAGGAGTTGCTCAGCTCGGGACTGGCGCTGGGACCGGCGGTGCCGTGGTTGTGGGTGATCGGGGTCACGGTAAATGTGCTCACCAGCTTCTACATCTTCCGCGTGGTGTGGACCGCGTTCCGGGGCCAGCCGGCGACCACCCGGGCGGCCATGGCCCACGAGGCCAGGCCGGTGATGTTGCTCCCGGTCTTGGTCCTGGCAGTTCTCGCGGCCTTGGTCGGCTTCCTCAACATCGACTTCTTCGGGTTCCGCCCGGTGACGCTCTTCAGCTCATTCCTCAAGCCGGTCCTGGGCACTCCTGTCGCCCAAGCCAGCGACGGATTGCAGGCGCTAGCGCTGGTTGTGGGGACTGCTCTCAGCCTCACCGGCCTGATCCTGGCCTGGGCCGTCTACGGACGAAAGTTGATACCTGCTGAGTTGGTCAGCCGGCGCCTGCCCTGGCTCTACCAGCTGTCGCTGCAGAAGTTCTACTGGGATGAGATCTACGACCTGACCCTGGTGCGGCCCACGCTGGCCTGCGCCTCGGGGGTGCGACAAGCGTTGGAACCGAGGTTCTTTGGCGGCCTGGTCAACGGGGTCAGGGAGGGGGTGGGTACATTGGCCGATGACCTCCGGACCCTGCAGACCGGGTACTTCCGGGACTACGCCCTCGTCTTCTTCTTCTGTGCGGTGATCGGACTCGTGGTTCTGGGACTGCGTCTGGCATGAGCTGGCCCATCCTCACGGTGATCATGGCCGTCCCGGTTGCGGGAGTGCTGGCCGTTTTTGCGGTGCCCACCACCCGCCCGCGGCTGGTGAGGGGAGTGCTGCTGGTGACGACCGGTGCCACGCTTGGGCTCGCCGGCGTTCTGCTGGTGGCCTTCTTGGCGATCCCCCCAACCTCTGACTCGCACCTCAGCGGCCGGGCCGACGGCGCTTCGCTGAAGAGTGTCAGCGGCCCGATCAGCTTTCAGTTCCAAGAACAGGTGGCGTGGGTCCACACCGCCAGTTCGCTTTCCGCTACTCACCCAGCATTCAACGAAGGAAACAACGCCTACAACCAGGCTGGTCCACCGCCGGTCAACTTCTCCTATCACGTGGGTGTCGACGGGCTCTCGGTCTGGTTGGTCGCCCTGGCTGCCCTGTTGTTCTTTCTGGCAGCGATCACACTGAGCCGAAGCCACGACCGGCTGCGCTGCTTCGCAGCTTTGATGCTGCTGTCGGAGGCCGGGGTGCTGGGAGTGCTGCTCTCGCTGGACCTGATCCTCTTCTACTTCTTCTGGGAGGCGGCGCTGATACCGCTGTACTTCCTGATGATCGGATGGGGCGACCAGAATCGTGGGCGGGCGGCTCTCAAGTTCATCATCTACACCGTCGCCGGCAGTCTCTTCATGCTGCTGGCGATCATCGGTGTGTACTTCATGACTGGAGCCCAAACCGGGGTCTACACGTTCGATGTGCCGACCCTGATCGCCGCCGAATCGTTCGTCAACTCAACCCACGGCTCCGTGTTGACCCTCTTCGGGCACAGCTTCACCTTGCTGAACGCCCAGGACTGGATGTTCTTGGCATTTGCCCTGGCTTTCGCGATAAAGGTCCCGCTGGTGCCATTCCACTCCTGGCTGCCGGACGCCTATGGCTCCGGGACCACCTCGTTTCTGGTCTTCTTCGCGGGCATCGTGAGCAAACTGGGTGCCTTCGGGTTTATCCGCTACG
This sequence comes from Candidatus Dormiibacterota bacterium, assembly GCA_963804565.1. Classification (GTDB taxonomy): domain Bacteria; phylum Chloroflexota; class Dormibacteria; order Aeolococcales; family Bog-877; genus Bog-877. Next base: position 138,359 of record CAWDQV010000001.1, read on the forward strand.
ACCTCACACTTTTTCCCCAGGCCAGCCACACTTTTCAACCGTTGATGATGGGTCTTGGGGTGGTCAGCATCGTCTACGGCGCGCTCGCCGCGCTGGCCCAGCGCGACATCAAGCGAATCGTCGCCTACGCCTCAATCAGCCACCTCGGCTTCGTCGTGCTGGGGATCTTCTCCCTCAACGTCGACGGTCTCAACGGGGCGATCATCCAGATGGTCAACCACGGAATCATCATCGCCGCGCTATTCATCTGCGTCGGCGTCTACGAGGCCCGCTTCGCCACCCGTGACCTGCGCGAACTCGGCGGACTGGCCAGACCGATGCCGATCATGGCTGGGATATTCCTGATCGCGGCCCTGGCCGGCTTGGGCATGCCCTTGATGAATTCCTTTGTCGGTGAGTTCCTGGTGCTGCTGGGCGCTTTCCAGGTGTCGCCGGCCTGGGCGGTGGTGGCTAGCCTGGGGGTGATCCTGGCCTGCTGGTACACCCTGAGGCTGTACCAAGGTGTCACCCAGGGCAGGCTCCGCCTGCCCAATGGGCAGGTCGATGGACTGGCAACTGCGGCAATCTCCCGACTCGGTCGGCTCGATGTGGGGGTGCTTGAGGTCGCAGTGCTAGCGCCGCTGGTGGCGCTGATCCTGGTGATCGGCGTCTACCCGGGACCCGTGATTCGGTACACCAGATTCAGCGCGGGGCAATATGTGACGGCCGCTGATCGGGCACCTGCCTCGACCGCTGCTCCCGCGGCAAGGGTCGTGAAATGAACGGGTTACTGACGCAGGTGGCCGCGGCGGTGCCTGCCTGGTTCCCCCTCCACTACGTTCCAGCATCCGACCTCATAGGCATCCTGCCACTCTTGGTGGTGGGATTGGGCTCGGTGGTAGTGCTGCTCGCCGATCTGGTGGTTCAGCGACGCGGACATCCGATCTTGCCCAGTCTCACCGCCCTCTTCCTGGTGGCCGGTCTGGGGGTGGTCATCGGCCAGTGGGTGGTGGATCCGGTGCACTCCGTCCTCTTCAACGGGGCGTTCGCCGACGATCGCTTCGCCCTCTTCTCTGACTTCGTAGTGTTGGCCACCGCGCTGGCAGTGGTCGCCCTCAGTCCCGGCTACTTACGCCGCCGAGGGATGGAGGAGGGGGAGTACTACATCCTGCTTTTGGCCTCGGTCACCGGAATGCTGGTGCTGAACGGTGCGACCAACCTGATCGTCATCTTCCTCGGGATAGAACTGCTCTCGATCCCCCTTTATGTCCTGGCCGGTTTTGCCAGAGGCGAGCGACTGCCCCAGGAGGCAGCGTTGAAGTACCTCCTACTGGGTGGGTTCTCCTCGGGTTTCCTGGTCTACGGGATGGCCCTGATCTATGGTGAGACGGGCAACACCATGCTCGCCGGAATCCATCAGGCGATCACCCGATCGGTACTGCATGGACCGATCGATCCAATGCTGCTGGCGGGCATGGCCCTCCTGGCGGTCGGACTGCTTTTCAAGGTCTCTGCCGCGCCGTTCCACTGGTGGACCCCGGACGTCTACCAGGGGTCGCCAGTAGTGGTGACCACCTTCATGTCGGTGGCCACCAAGGTCGCCGCCTTCACCGTGTTTCTGCGCTTGTTCTCGGCTACCTTCGCCCCGTATCGGTCGGCCTGGGAGGTTCCCATCGCCCTGGTCGCCATCGTTTCGATGGTTTTCGGCAATGTGGTGGCGGTGGCCCAGATCTCGGTGAAGCGGCTGTTGGCCTACTCCGGGATCGCGCAGGCGGGCTACATCCTGATCGGCGTCGCGGTCGGTCGGCCCGACGGCACACAGGCGTCTCTCTATTACCTGGCGGTCTACGCGTTCATGAACACCGGAGCCTTCGCCGTCGTCACCCTGCTGAGCCAGAGGGGAGAGGACTGCGACAGCTACCCAGAGCTCGCGGGCCTCGCCAAGCGCCAGCCCCTGCTGGCCGCACTGATGTCGATCTTCATGCTGTCGCTGGCCGGGTTCCCGCTCACCGCCGGGTTCTTCGGCAAGTTCTTCCTATTCTCTGCGGCGATTCACGACGGTCAGTTACCCCTTGCCATCTGGGGCATCCTGACCTCGGCGGTATCTCTCTTCTACTACCTGCGAGTGATCCTGGTCATGTACACAGCCGCTCCGGAAGTCGGTACCGAAGCCGACGCTGCCGGCGTCGTGCTGCAGCCGAAATCGGCTGCCCGTCCACAGCTGGTAGGGGTTGGGGCACTCTCCCAGACGGGCCTCGGAATCGTGACTCTGGCGGCGGCGGGAACGGTGTTCCTGGGGGTCTTCCCCGCGGTGCTCTACACCTTGCTTCAAGGCATCAGCGTGGTCCGTGGCTGACGACCGGGGGGAAGGGGTAGTCAAACTCGGGGGGAAGGTCAGCCTGGTGATACCAGTGCACAACGAGTCGGCCAACATGGGCCGGGTCATTCCTTCCGCCTTGGAGACGCTCCGTCGGGTGTCGAGCGACTTTGAAGTCGTGCTGGTCGACGACGGGAGCACCGATGACACGGTCACCGTGGCACGGGGTCTGATGGGGGAGCAAGCTCCGAAGTTGGTGGTGGTCACCCACACGAGAAGGCAGGGCTATGGGATCACCGTCGCCGACGGGCTGCGGGCTGCCAGGGGGGAGTGGGTGGCGTTTGTCGATGGCGACGGCCAGTTCGATCCCCGGGACCTGAGCAAGCTGGTGGAGCTGTCCGGAGAGGGAGACCTGATCGCCGGATGGCGGATTCACCGGGCCGATCCCTGGCATCGGTCGGTGGTGAGCGGGACCTTCAACATCCTGGTTCGAATGCTCTACGGCATCTCCTACCGGGACGTCGACTGCGGCTTCAAGCTAATGCGTCGACGGGTCCTTCAATTGGCCGACCCCATCCTGGCTCGTTCCGCTCTGTTGAACACTGAGCTGTACTTCAAAGCGAAGCGCTGTGGGCTGGCGATCCGGCAGGTGGGGATCGAGCATCACCCACGGATCGCTGGTGTCCGCTCCGGCGGCCGGCTGATACCGATCCTTCGGGCGGTACGGGAGTTGGTGCGGTTGCGAATTGCCCTGGCCCGGAGCTGGCACGCCGCCCGCGCCGGCGGCGAGGGCGGCCCTATCTGACGCCAGCGAAACTTCGGTAAGTGGTTGCCAACCCGGCTTCAAGGGTGACCGTCGCCTGCCAGTCGAGGTGTCTCGAGGCTTGGCTGGGGTCGAGGAAGTTGGAGCGGACTTCTCCCGGGCGGGCTTCGATGTGCTCCGGCGCTCCCGAGAAACTGGCCGCCTTGGCCAGGGCGCCCACTACCTCGGACACCGAGGTGGCGCGGCCCGTCCCGATGTTCAAAGGGCCCTGGAAGGACGTGGTAAGTGCTGCTACGTTCGCGGCCGCAATATCGGCCACGTAGGTGAAGTCCCGGGTCTGGCCGCCGTCTCCGGTTATCTGAGGTGCTAATCCCTGCCGCAGGCGGTTCGAGGTGATCGCGACGACGCCGGCCTCCCCGGTACCGTCCTGAAAGGGACCGTAGACGTTGCCGTAGCGCAGCGCTACGAAGTGAAGTCCGAAGGTGCGGGAGAACATCCCCAGGTACCCCTCACAGGCCAACTTGGCTGCGCCGTACGGAGAGAGCGGCTTGGCACGGTCGCCTTCTCGACTAGGCAGACGCCGGGCCCGACCATAAATCGCACCGCCCGAGGAGGCGAAAATGACGCGGGTGCAGTCGCAGTCGATGGCCGACCGGAGCAAGCTAACGGTGCCAACAACGTTGACAGCAGCGTCAGCCGCAGGGTCCTTGAGGGACCGGTTTACCCCTCCCTGTGCCGCCAGGTGGATGATCGCCTGGGGGCGGAACTTGCATAACTCATGGTTGGTCTTGGCGCTGGTGATCTCGGCTCGAACCAGCGTGGCGGCCGCAGGGACGGGCTCGCCGCAGGCGTGTCGGAAATCGTCCACCACCATTGTCTCGACCCCCATCTCCAGCAACTTTCGGACTGTGTGGGTGCCGATAAAACCTGCACCGCCCGTCACCGCGACTCGCGAGGGAGGAGTTCCTAGCTTCACCGTGTAGCCATACTAAACGCCGCCTGAGCGGGCTCCGGGGTGTTCCGGCGCGCTTCTCAGAATTGTCCCAGGTTGGCTGGTCACGCTGGACGGAGTCTCGGGGGAGACGGCGACAAACAGTCCGTTGCCAGGCCCTGGAACCGCAAAGGAGCAGGAAGAGGAGCAGGCTTGGAAGTTGGGCAGGCGGGGGACTCCGCGCAGCTCGCGAGTGCGGGCTCGCGGTCACGGCCGGAGATGACCACCTCTAGGTTGGTGGCGTGGCGCAGCCTGACTGTCCCGGTCGTCATTCTGCTGGTCCTCCGACTGCCAACTTTGTTCGAGCCCCACTGGTACACCGACGAGGCGGGGTACGCCAACGTCGCATACCAGATGGCGCACGGCAAGGTGCTCTACCTGACCACCTGGAACAACAAGCCTCCCTTGCTGTTCTGGATCTATCAGCTGGGCTTCGGGATCTCGGGGTCGAGCGAGTTTGGCATCCACCTTCTGTCCACGGCAACGGAGGCGATCGGACTGGCGGGAACCTGGGTGCTGGCTCGGCGGTACCTGAGTCCGCCCCGGGTTTGGGTGGCCATGCTGCTGACCGCTCTCTTCCTGGCCACTCCGGTCTTCAACGGTGACCTCGCCCTGCCGGAGAACTTTCTCATCGCCTGCACGCCATGGGGCATGGTGGCGGTCCTGGCTTCGCTGCGCGCGGAACAGAGACCGCGGGCAGTCGCTTGGGCCCTACTGGCAGCGATTCTGTTCGGTGCCGGGGTCCTCATCCAGCAGACGGCGCTGGCCGATTTGGCTGCAGCGTGTCTGGTCATGCTGGTTGTCAGCAGGCGGGGGTGGTGGCTGGCGGCCGTAACCGCGGCTTCGGCAGCCGTGCTCTTCGCCATAGTGCTCACCCCCTTCGTGCTCGCCGCCGGGCTGCACAACGTGATTTTCCTGTTGGTGACAAGCTACAACGGCTACACCACCAGCACTCTTCAACCGTCGATAGCTTCACTGCTTCCTCGGGTGTTAGCGGGGGTGCTGCTGGTTGCCGGGGCATACCTTGCTCGACGGTGGTCCCCAGACCGGCTTCTGCCTTGGGTTTGGCTGGCAGCTGTGTTGCTCGCTTACGGACTGCCCAATCGCGACTACATGCACTTCCTGCTTCCGGCGGTTCCGGCGGCGGCCCTGCTCGTCGCCTCCATCCGCCTGCCCGGCCCCGACGCCTGGAGGTCTTGGCGGGGACTGGCGGCGGCTCCGATCGCGGGATCGATCGCAATCAGCGTCTATATCTGGGGTTCTTTGTTGGGGGCTGGATTCTCGTCGGGAAGTCTGTTCACCATCAAGTTGACCGGCGAGTACTACCCAGCCTATGTCGGCGTACAGACCGGGGCGCTCAGCATGGCCGAGTACGTGTCCCTGTACGGCGCGGTAGTGATGGCTGAGCACGAGGCGGTGCTGTGGATCAAATACAACCATCTGACCGGCTCGACCGCCGTCGTGTGGTCTCCCGACTCCTGGGCCTATCTGCTGGCCGGACTGCGCCCGATTCTTCCCGAGCCCACGATCTATGAGAACGCCTTGCTGCTGGGTCCATCGACGGTGATTCGCCGGGTGGAGAAGGACCGCCCCGTGGTCGTCTTCGTCACCCAAAACTCATACACGCAGTACGGGCCGATCCTGCCGGTCCTGCAGCGCAGCTACACCGAGGTACAGGCGTCGGCGGTTAGTGAGCTGTGGATCCGCTCGGACGTAGCGACGCGCGTTTTGACCGCCGGCGAGAAGGCGGCCGACCATAGCTCCGCCTCACCTTGAGTTGCACCTGCGCCTTTCGCCTCCCGCACTAGCGGGGATCGGTCGGCGGGGACTTGCCCCTTCCTGATCCAATTCTCAGCTTCCGACCCGCCGGCGACCAGATCTGGTAGGCTGCCGGCCCGATGAGAGGCGCGGGACGCACATCAGGGAGCCGTAGACGGGCGCCTGCATTGCCCGGGCACCGGCTCAGCGTGGGACTGTTGGTGTGGCTCGTCCCGACGCTCGGTCTGGCCGCCGGAGGGACGGTCTCCGCCCAGGCGTCGACTGCCAAACCTCTCGCCACCGCCGCTTCCTGCCCTGGCGTGAGCGTCTACCCCAGCCCCGGAACCAGGACCGCCTCACGGACGACCCAAATCAGCTTTCGCAACATCGCGCCGGCCACCATCGCCAGTGGCGGGGTCAAGGTGACGGGTTCTAAGAGCGGAGCCCACAGCGGGCGCTGGGTGGCGGACTCGGACCAGCATGGTGCCAGCTTCTATCCGACGGTCCAATTCGCATCCGGTGAAACGGTAACCGTGAAGGCCGCCACCGGCCGGCGCATCTGCGGAACCGACGGCACCTCCTTCTCCTTCAAGGTGGCGGTGCCGGCCGGGCGTCTTGCCGAGGCGTCGCCCACCGCCGCCGCGCCCACCCCTGCCTTTGACCAGCCGACCACCACCTACGCATCAATGCCCACGGTGAAGGTTCCCAAGCTCAAGGTCACCCTCCCGTCCACGCTGGGAGGCGGCTACATCTTTGAGTCCCCGCAAGGCGGCACGACGTTGGGCGGTCCCATGATCGTCAACGGCAAGGGCCAATTGGTGTGGTTTGAACCGCTGCCACCCGAGGTGGTGGCCGCCGATTTCAGAGTCCAGACGTATCTGGGCAAGCCGGCGCTGACCTTCTGGGAGGGGAGGATCATCAGCGGCCATGGGATCGGGGAGGACGTGATCATGAACTCCTCGTACCAGGTCATCAAAACGATCCGTCCAGGCAACGGCTACTCGGCGGACCTGCACGAGTTCCTTCTCTCGTCCTCAGGCAGAACAGCATGGGTTACCGCCTTCAACACCACCGGATGGGACGTGACATCCGAGGGCGGCCCCAAGAACGGAGCGGTCCTCGACGGCATTGTGCAAGAGCTGGACGTGGCCACTGGAAACGTGCTCTTCGAGTGGCATAGCCTGGACCACGTGCCCCTCGGCCTCTCGTCGCAGGCGTACGACGACACCGCCGAGTACGACTATTTCCACGTCAACGGGATAGATCCAGTTGGCTCTGGACTGGTGCTAGTTTCATCGCGCAATACCAGCACCATCTACGCCATCAAGCAGACCACAGGGGCGGTCCTCTGGCGGCTGGGTGGCAAGAAGAGCAGCTTTGAGATGGGCTCCGGTGCCAGGTTTGCCCTGGAACACAATCCGGTGATGCACGGGAAGGGCACCATCTCTCTTTTCGACGATGAGGATGCCGGCTCCTCCAAGGCTCCGGCCCGCGGCATCGTGCTCCGTCTCAACTTCGCGACCAGGCGAGCCACGCTCGAGCGCGCTTACACCCACAAGGGACTGATCGTGCCCGCCCAGGGCAACGTGCAGGTGCTGGGAAGTGGGGACGTTGTGATCGGTTGGGGGTCGGGCAACTACACGTCCGTGTACAGCAAGAGTGGACAGCTACTGTTTGATGCGTACTTCGGGAGCAGCATCACCAGTTACCGCGCCTATCTGTATCACTGGGTGGGGACCCCGATCACGGCGCCCGCGCTGGTGGCCAGTACCGACGCCGCGGGGAACTTGACCGCGTATGTGAGTTGGAACGGGGCCACGCAGGTCCGGAGTTGGGTGCTCCTCGGTGGCCCAAATGCCTCGGACCTGAGCCAGATCGCGACGGCTACGAAGGACGGTTTCCAGACCTCGTTCCACCTCTCCACTTCGCCTGCAGTGGTTCAGGTGGAGGCGCTCGGGGCGAGGGGAAACACGCTGGGCATTTCGGCCGTATTGAGTCCCGGCACGGCCTGAACCGGAGACCGCGCGTCGACCAGGTGCCGTCGTCAGTCCGCTAGTCACCCAGGCCCCTGACAGTCCCCATCGAGCGTGATTGAGCGGGTCGGTGCCTCGCCTGAGTTGCAACCAGGCTAATCTGAGAGTTGGGCAAATTCCCAGGAGGTCGCGAAAGATGTCGGCAGTAGAGGTCGTCTCGGTGGTCATCGAGATCCCCAAGGGGAGCCGCAACAAGTACGAGATGGATCACCGGACTCACCGGGTGCGGCTCGATCGGGTCCTCCACTCATCGGTGCACTACCCGACCGATTACGGATTCGTTCCCGACACCCTAGCCGAGGACGGGGACCCCCTCGATGCCCTCGTGATCGTGGAGGAGGGGACCTTCCCGGGGTGCGAAGTACCGGCCAGACCGATCGGACTTCTTCACATGGCCGATGAGCACGGAACTGACATCAAGCTTCTCTGCGTTGCCGCGGGAGATCCGCGCTTCGACACCATCAAGGAGCTGCCCGACCTGGCTCCGCACTGGCTTCGCGAGATAGAGATCTTCTTCGAGACCTACAAGCAGCTGGAGGACCAGAAGGAGGTCTCCGTCGGCGGCTGGGAGGGCAGGGCGGCAGCAATGGCAGCCGTCGAAACCAGTCGGCAGCGAGCCCTGGTATCACCCGCCGGCGAGTGAGCGGCGAAGTGAGGCGAGATCCGTATCATGGGATCCGAACAGATTTGAGTTGGGCGTGCCACGCCCAATCTCGGGAGGGGCCATGAGGGACAAGGTCTCGGTCATCGGCGCTGGGAACGTCGGGGCCACCCTCGCCCAGCGATTGGCCGAGCTCGACCTGGTCGATGTGGCGCTGGTGGACGTGGTCGAGGGCCTCGCGGAAGGGAAGGCGCTCGACCTGCTGGAGGCGGGTCCGGTCGTCGGATACGACAGCCAGGTGGTGGGGAGCACCGACTATTCGGTAACCAGTGGCTCCCGAGTTGTGGTCATCACTTCGGGGCTCGCGCGAAAGCCAGGAATGAGTCGCGATGACCTGGTCAACGCCAACGCCAAGATTGTGGGTGAGGTGACCACCGCGGTGATGCGGCAGTCTCCCGAGGCGATCCTGATTATGGTCACCAACCCTCTCGACGTGATGACCGAGCTGGCCCTCCGAGTCAGTGGCTTGCCCCGAACCAGCGTGATCGGTATGGCGGGGATCCTAGACACTGCCCGCTTCCGAACGTTCCTCGCGGCAGAACTCCAGGTTTCAGTACGCAGCGTAGAGGCCTATGTACTTGGAGGTCACGGCGACACCATGGTGCCGCTCCTCGGCGTCACCACCGCGGCGGGGGTGCCGGTGGGGCGCCTGATCGCTCCTGAGCGGCTGGAAGAGGTGGTTCAGCGGACCCGTGACGGTGGGGCGGAGATCGTGCGCCACCTAAAGACCGGGAGTGCCTTCTATGCTCCCTCAGCCTCGGCGGCCCAGATGGTGGAGGCGATCCTCCTAGACCGGGCTCAGATCCTGCCGTGCGCAATCCGCCTAGAGGGGGAGTATGGCCTGGCAGGGGTGGTTGTCGGCGTTCCCGTCAAGCTCGGCCGGGAGGGGGTCCGGGAGGTCATCCAGGTGCAGCTGAGCCCCGGAGAGCGGGATGAGCTGATGCGCTCCGCCGAGGCGGTGCGCGAAATGATCGCGGTTCTGGGCTGATGGCGGCGAGCCTTCGCCAGGGCCGCCTTGGCAGGGCCCAGCTGAAGCAACTCTGGTGGCTATACCCGGCCAATGTGGTCGGATGGCTCAGCTTCTTCGGCCTCTACAGCCTGTGGACCATCGTGTTCTTCCACAGCGACCAGTTCCACCAGTATCTCTCGCCTTTCTACTCCCCGCAGGTGGCGATTGGACGCACGCCGGTCTCCCCGGCCTTGTTCATCTTCTACATCCCGCTCGGTTTTCGAGCCACTTGCTACTACTACCGCAAGGCCTATTACAGGTCCTTCTTCCAGGATCCTCCTGCCTGCGCGAAGGGCGAGCCGTCGCAGCTGGCGGCGCTGGCACCGACGGGCCGGGGGGTGGCCTACCGAGGGGAGAGCAGGCTGCCGTTCGTACTGAACAACCTGCATCGCTTCTTCATGTATCTGGCGGTGGGATTCGTTGTAGTCCTCTGGATCGACGCGATTCGGGCTTTCTCATACCACGGCCACCTCGGATTCGGCCTGGGGACGGCGCTGATGGTGGTCAACATCGCGTTCCTCACTGGTTACACCTTTGGCTGCCACTCGCTGCGCCATCTGGTGGGGGGCAGCGTGGACTGCTTCTCCTGCGTCCTGGCCGGAGCCCAGCGCCGCCAGCTGTGGAAGGGGACCAGCTGGCTCAACGCCCGACACTCCACTTTCGCCTGGCTCAGCCTCTTCAGCTTGATCATCACCGACCTCTACATCCGGCTGCTCCAGTACGGGGTCATCCACGACCCCCACCTCGGGTTCTGAGTTGATCAGCCAGTGACCTTCGAGGCCGACTACGACGTCCTGGTGTTGGGCGCGGGAGGTGCGGGGATGCGGGCCGCCATCGCCGCCGCCGAGCAGGGATGCAAGGTCGGCGTGGTGTGCAAGTCGCTGCTGGGAAAGGCGCACACGGTGATGGCCGAGGGCGGGATCGCCGCGGCACTGGCGAACATGGACCCAACCGACTCCTGGGAGGTGCACTTCGGGGACACCCTTCGGGGCGGGGCCATGCTCAACAACTGGCGGATGGTCGAGCTCTTCGCCCATGAGGTGATCGACCGGGTGATCGAGCTCGAGGAGTGGGGCGGCGTGTTCGACCGCACCAAGACGGGCGGCATCAGCCAGCGCGCGTTCGGGGCTCACTCCTGGAGAAGGCTGGCGCACATCGGTGATCGCACCGGGCTGGAGTTGATCCGCACCTGCCAGGACCGACTGGTCCACACCGAAGGCGTCACCGTCCACATGGAGACCACGCTGACTCGACTGCTCAAGGATGGTGATCGCATCGCCGGCGCGTTCGGCTACGACCGGGCGTCGGGTGACTTCGTCACCTTCCGGGCCAAGGCAGTGGTGCTGGCAACCGGCGGTTGGGGTCGGATGTTCCTCATCACCTCCAACTCCTGGGAGGGCACCGGCGACGGCGCCGCGATGGCCTACCAGGCCGGAGCTGAGCTCAAGGACATGGAGTTCGTGCAGTTCCATCCGACCGGGATGGTCTGGCCGCCGGGGGCTCGCGGCATCCTGGTGACCGAGGCGGTGCGCGGGGAGGGGGGAATTCTTCGCAATCGGGTTGGCGAGCGATTCATGGCCCGCTACGACCCCATCAAGAAGGACCTCTCCTCGCGCGACGTGGTGGCCCGGTCCATCTTCAAGGAGGTCCAGGCTGGACGGGGATCGCCCCACGGAGGCGCATTTCTGGACGTGACCCATCTCGGCGCCGACACGATCCGCCGCCGCCTGCCGTCGATGTACGAGCAGTTCCACAGCCTGGCCGGGGTGGACATAACCAAGGAGTCGATGGAGGTGGCCCCGACCATCCACTACACGATGGGTGGGGTCAACGTAGAGGCCGAGACCGCGGCGACGAATGTCCCGGGGCTCTACGCAGCCGGCGAGGTGGCCGCCGGGCTGCATGGCGCCAACCGTCTCGGGGGCAACTCGTTGGGGGACATTCTGGTCTTTGGGCGGCGGGCTGGGGAGGCGGCCGCAGAGTACGCCCGCTCCCGCTCCCTCATGCCCAAGTTGCGCGCGTCGGAGATCGAGGCGGAGAAGGCGATTCTGCTCAGGCCGCTGTCTGGGGGGAAGGGCGAGGACCCGTTCCAGCTGCACCGAGCCCTGCAGAACGCGATGCAGTCTGGGGCCGCCATCGCTCGTACCGAGTCCTCACTGAAGGAAACCCTGGAGGAAGTCCTGGAGCTCCAGGAACGTGCGATACGGATCCGGGTGCCGGGAACTCCCGCCTATAACCCGGGCTTCAGTGGCGCCCGGGACGACATATTCATGCTGACCGTGAGCGAGGCGATCGTGCGCTCAGGGCTGGAGCGGCGGGAGAGCCGAGGATCCCAGTGGCGGCTCGATTGCCCTGACCGCGACCCCGAGCTGGGCAAGGTCAACCTGGTCACCCGGCTGGGACGCGATGGTCGGATGGAGGTGATCCGGGTACCGCTCATCCCGATGCCGGAACGCCTGCGCAAGCTGACCGAGGGCGAGACCCGGGTGTCGGCGACCGCGATCGCGGATGCCGCGGAGGCCAAGCTGCAGGCCAAGCTGAAGGGACGGCCGGCCCCCAAGGTGATCCCTTCGCCCGAGGACGAGCGGCCGACTCGGCTGCGGATCGCCTATGAGGATGGGGCCACCGACCGTAGGGTTAAGCTCAGAGTCTGGCGGGGCAACGCTGCGGGTGGCGATCTGCAAGAGTTCTCAGTTCCCCAGATCGAGGGGATGGTGGTGCTCGACGCCATCCATTGGATCCAGGCCAACGGTACTGCAGACCTCGCCTGTCGCTGGAACTGCAAGGCAGGTAAGTGCGGATCCTGCAGTGCTGAGATCAACGGGCGGCCGTCGCTGATGTGCAAGACCCGAGTCGATCAGGTCCTAGAGACAGCTAAGGAGATCTCCGTACGCCCCATGCAGGTGTTCCCCAAGATCGAGGACCTGGTGACCGACGTCAGCTGGAATTACCAGGTCAACCGTCGCATCCAACCATTCACACCACCACCCGGACGAGCATGCCCCCTTCGTGATCTACCAGGAGGACATCGAGCGGGTCAGCGAGCAGCGGCGCTGTATTGAGTGCTTTCTCTGTCAGGACGTTTGCCATGTTCTGCGTGAGCACGAGGGCAGCAAGCGGTTCTTTGGACCTCGGTTCATGGTCCGTCTGGCCTCCTTGGAGATGCACCCGAAGGACGTGGGCAATCGGATCCCCCAACTACGCGGTCAGGCCGGGATCGCACTCTGCAACATCACCAAGTGCTGCACCGAGGTCTGTCCCGAGCACATAAAGATCACCGACAACTCGATCATCCCGCTCAAGGAGCGCGTGGCTGATCGCCATTTCGACCCGATCCGGGGAGCCCTCTTCCGACCTCGCCGGGCAGAGCCCGCCGGACCGGTTGGCGCAGTGGTGCACCCCGAGGAGGAGTCACCATCCTGACCACTGGTAGAGACTTCTAAATCAGCCCGGGTCCGGCACGGCCTCGGCTGTGGATTCTGCCCCGGGCATGACCACCGCGGCCGCGAGATCTTGCGGCGAACGGTATCTCTTGGAAGTGAGCTCTCCTCCCCGGTACTGGAGTTCAAGCAGTCCGCCCTTTGCGCACTGCAACTGATGCAATGCCCAGGGAAGCCGGTGGTCACTGGTGGCCCAGAAGGCCTGGATCGGATCCCCGTGGCTGATGCAGACGAACGCCTCACCAGTGTGCGCTCGGAGTCCCTCAGCGATGACCGAATCCACCCGTCGCGCCATGGCCGCCATCGACTCGTCGCCCGGAACCAGTCCGGGCCAGACCATGTGAACCCACCAACGGGGCTTGCGCCAGATGACGTCGCGGTACCGGGTCCCCTGGAGATAGCGGCCAAACTCGGCCTCTACCAGTCCCGACCGTAGGAACACCGGCGGTGCTGGGGTGAGCTCGGTCGCCAGCAGTGCCGCCGTCTCCTGGGCTCGCTGCAGCGGGCTCGAGTAGATCGCGCGGATGTCTGCCCCAGCAAGGAATTTGCCCATGGCCTCACCCTGCTGCCGGCCCTTCACGCTCAGGCCGAAGTTGGGGAGGTGGCCATAGAGGATGCCGTCTGGGTTGGCGACATCGCAGTGCCGGGCCAAATAGCAACGAGTGACGGGCGCGGGGGAGGACGAGACGGTCACTTCACCCATCGTAAGCAATTCCGAAGAGACCCCAGGACCTGGCAGCGGCCCTTCTGGGGACCTGCGGTCGCTGAGATCCCATCTCGGAGCCGTCAAAATGACCGGCAGCGCGGCCCCCTTAGCTCAGTGGATTAGAGCGGCGCCCTTCTAAGGCGACGGTCGGTGGTTCGAATCCACCAGGGGGCAGCGGTCTCCACGGACTCCAGTACACGAGGTGGCAATGGCGATCAGCCCTGGCCCGACTCAGGACCTGGAACCGTCGGCGGGCCGGAGGCTGCCGGCCGGTCCTGCTGTTACACCCGGGGCGAGGCTGGACGGGACGCAGTCGGGACTGCTCAACCTCACCCGCGCGGTCCTCAAACTCACGGTGCGGGTCTCGGCGGTCGGGGGGTTTCGGCCGGAAGGGCTAGCCCACGTGCCGCCGACTGGGCCCCTGCTGATCTGCTCCAACCATGTTTCGAACTTCGACCCGCTTGTGTACGCGGCGTTCTTCCCGCGGGTCATCCACGCTTTGACCAAAGCTGAGCTGTTCAACAACCCGGTGATGCGGGCGTACTTGCTGCGCTGCAACTGCATCCCGGTGCGGCGGGGCACACCGGATAGGCTGGCCATCCGGGGCGCTTTGGCCGTGCTGCGGTCTGGTGGAGCGTTGCTTCTCTTTCCGGAGGGACATCGGGCGTCCGCTGAGGGGATGCTGGAGTTTGAGCCAGGCGCCGGTTACCTGGCCGTCAGGTCCGAGGCGACCGTTTTGCCGTGTGCAATTTGGGGCACCGAGAAAGTTCTACCCAAGCATCGGCTGGTGCCGCGGCGGGGACGAATCTCGGTGCGCTTGGGTCAACCGTACCGCCCGGTCAGCGATGACCCGGCGATGGTCACCAAGGAGATCGAGTCAACCGTTGCGGCGCTGCTGCCCGAGCGCTATCGGCCCTTAGCTCACCCCGAGTAGCTGAATGGTGAAGATGAGCGTCGAGTCGGCGGGGATGGAGCCCTCGGCCTCGCACCCATAGCCCTGTGCGGCGGGGATGACCAACTCCCTGGTCCCGCCCACTTTCATGCCGGGGACCCCTTCGACCCAGCCCTCAATGACTTTGCCGGCGGCGAGCGTCAGGCTCACCGGCTTTCCCTTGTTGTCCTTGGAGCTGCTGTCGAAGACGGTGCCGTCGGGGAGCGTGCCGGTGTAGGTCACCTTGACCGTGTCGCCCCCCTTGGCGGTCTTGCCTGTCCCAAGGGTGGTGTCCTTGATCTGCAAGTCCCCGGATAGGACCTTGGCACCGGGCAGTTGGTAGGTAGCCTCGGTGTCTGGGGAGACGCAGGAGGAGGCTGAAGCGCTTGCGCTGGCACTCGGGGAGGCGCTCGGGCTGACGGCGACTGTAGCCGGGGTCTGGGGGCTGCTGGTCGGGGCAACGCCTGAATCCAGGGAACCGCCACAGGCGCTGAGGAGGAGGACGAGTCCGATCGCCATCCCGAGCACTGCCACCCCAACTCGGCGAGTGCCAACGCTTCCCATCTAGACAGGCTCCTCCGCAAGGAATTGATCGCCCGGCACGCCCGGGCCCGGACCCCGAGCCATCCTATACGAGAGGCCGGTCAGGCCCGATGGTGCCCGTTGCTGGCCGGGCACACGTGGCCCTGGGGATCGATCGGCAGGTGGCACAGCGGACAGATCGCACGACCGCCCTCGACCACTTCCAAGGCCCGCTCGGCCAGCGCCCGGACCTGGGCAGTGCTAGCTACCAAGCGCGCCGCCCTGAGGTCTTTGTCATCCTCTTCGGAGCTCTCCAAGAGCTCGCCGACCTCCAACTCCTGGGTGGCTTGGACCTCGCCTTCGTCCAGCGGCAGCGGCCGACGCTCCTCCAGCAGTAGGGTGCACTGGCCAGCCTCCTCATCGAGCGAGAGTTGGATGTTTCCAACCCGCCAGCCGGGTGGGTCCCCCGGCCGGGTCACCGGCTCCGGGGCAGGCCCTGCTCTAAGCGATGGGGCTTCCAGTAGCTGCAGTAGTTGGCTGCCCAACTCCTGAAGTTGGATCTTCTCCATCAGCACGGTGCACTGACGCGCGCCCTGCGTGCTTTCAAGGAAGAACGTTCGGGATCCCGGTTCGCCTTCGACGCCGACGGTGATCTCATCGACCGGGTCAAAGTCGAATTCGAGGATCGCCATTCACCCATTGTGCCCAGTTGAGGCTCGGCCTGACCTGGGGCGGCTCATGTCAGGGCTCGGGGCAGCGGCCCACGATTCTGGGAGGCGCGCTCCAGGTGGGCGGCGGCGTTGACGATGGCGAGGTGGGTGAAGGCTTGGGGGAAGTTGCCCAGGAGCTCGCCACTGTCGGGGTCTAGCTCCTCAGAAAAGAGACCCAGATCGTTGCCGTGGGCAGTTAACCGCTCAAACAGGTCTCGGGCCGGTACCACCTGTCCCTGCAGGGCCAGGTTATCGACCAGCCAGAAAGAGCAGAGAAGGAAGGTCCCCTCACTGGCTCCCAGGCCATCGGAGCGACGATAGCGGTAGACGAAGCCGTTTTCGTCGGTCAGGTAGCGACGGATGGCATCGACAGTGGAACGAACGCGTGGATCGAGCGGGGGCAAGAACCTGAGGAGGGGGATCATGAGGGCGGTGGCGTCGAGTTCATCCTCGTCGAGGACTTGGCGAAAAGCGCCCAACTTCTCGCTCCAACCTCTGGTCAGGATGGTGTGCCGGATTCTTTCTCGTGCCTCGACCCATCGGTCCCGGTGCGCCTCGTCGACCTTCAGCTCCCGCGCCAGGTTGACGCCCCGGTCCAGGGCGACCCAGCACTGCAGCTTGCTGTAGAGGAACTGCTGGGGCCCGCCGCGCACCTCCCAGATGCCGCTGTCGGGCTGCTCCCATTCGTCCGCCGCGTGGTCGACCATAGCAACCAGGGTGCTGCTCATAGGGGTGGCCCTGCCCCGCCCAAATCTCAGGTACAGAAAGGCGGAGTCCACCACCTCGCCGTACACGTCGAGCTGCTTCTGGTCGGCGGCCCCGTTGCCGATCCGTACCGGCCGCGAGCTCTGGTAGCCATCGAGATTGGCAAGTTCCGACTCTAGGATCTCTGTTTGCCCGTCGATCGTGTACATGATCTGGAAGTGGTTGGGATTGCCCTTGTGGATCCGCTCCAGCCAGGAGATGAAGTCGGCCGCCTCCTTGTGGTACCCGAGGAGCTGGAGTGCATACACGAGGAACGCGGAATCACGCAACCAGCTGTATCGGTAATCCCAGTTGCGCTGGCCGCCAATCCACTCCGGTAGGGAGGTGGTCGGCGCCGCCACCATCGAGCCCTCCGGGGCGTATATAAGGAGCTTTAGCAGCAGGGCACTTCGAAGCACCAGCTCCATGTACGGTCCGTCGTACTCGCAGCGCTTGATCCAGTCGGCCCAGTACCGCTGGGTCGCGGAGAGGAGCTTGGCCGGGTCGTAGTTGCGATGGTGGGACTGGGTGCCGTCGTAGCGCAGCTGAATCGCCGTCGCGGTCTCCCGGGTCAGTTGCAACTCCTGGACCATCGCCCGGCCCTGCTTCTTCCAGGCTCCCGGTCCATCGAGATGGAGATGCAGGTCATGGTGCTTGAGGATGAGGCAGTGCCCCTCGCCGCCCACCTCAACTTCTGGTTCCCCGTGCCCGTAGTCAAAGCGGGCGTCGACCCTGACCGTCACCGCCAGGTCCCCGTCCGGCGCTTCCAGCTGACGGACCAGGATGTGATCGTCGTCCTTTTGATGCAATTCTTCCTTCGCGACCATGAAGTCGGTGATCACAAGCCGTCCCGAGGGGCTGCCCAGCACCGTCTCCAGGATGTTGGTGCCCGGCAGGTAGCGGCGGCTGTCGGCGATGTAATCGCCCTCCGGAACGACCTCCATCGAACCGCCCTTCTCGGCGTCCAGGAGCCGGGCAAAGACCGCCGGGCTGTCGAAGCGCGGTGCGCAGAACCAGTCGATCGATCCCAGCCGATCGATCAGGGCGGCGCTGTGGAGGTCGCCAATGATCCCGTAATCACGAATTGGCGAATAGCGGAGGCCGGCCATGGACACCCTCCCGTCTTGGATGACTCCCGCGATGATGGGACCGCGGGGCCCGGTCTCGCCAGATTTCCGGCACCAGATGTCCACCGCCCGAGGCCGTCCCGCCTCACCGTATTCGCTCGTGGGAGGTGCTGAAGGGCAGCTTGCGCGACCTGGGAATTGGACCGCTACGAGTTATCTTCGGAGGACTTCTCGGCACGGGCAAGACCACGCTCGCTGTGTCTCGTGCATCGCGAATGGCGCACTTTACCTACGCATCGACACCATCGAGCAGGCGATCAGGGGTGTCGGCGAGCGTGAAGACGAGATCGGCAGCGCTGGCTATTCGCTGGGGCAGGCGGTCGCTCGAGAGAACCTCGAACCTGAGCGACGCGTAGGTCGCACGGCTCCGATCTCGCCGACCACCTCCGTCCCGTCGTGCGGCGGACGGCCGACAGGGGGGGCCGGCGCCTGCTCGCTTGGGAAGAGGTGCTGGCTCGCGAGTGCGAAGGGTGGATTTGCTCGTATCTGACCCCAGTGACGTCGGGAGAGTCCGGTGGGAGGGACGATGGCCGATGTGGTCACCGCGCTTGGTCTGCCGGCGCTCTCGCCAATCGGCGAGGACGGGCCCCTGGAGCGCTCGGTCGATGAGGTTGGGTGAGTCGACGCGGCTTCGCGTTCGGGAACTGTGAGCGAAGGGGATTTGGCGGAGCGGGAGGGATTCGAACCCTCGAAGGGGTTGCCCCCTTACGGCATTTCCAGTGCCGCGCCCTCGGCCAACTAGGCGACCGCTCCCGGGCGGATTCTAGTGGCGCGCGATCGGAATCGCCCGCGAGGGTAGTGGCCGGCGCCCCCTGGCGGGCGCCGGCCCGGCAGCGTGTATTAGGTTGCCGGAGAAGGACTCAGGTCCGGTGGATCGAGCGGTTCCGGCGGTGGTATCGGGTTGTGAAGTTCGAACACCTCCTCGTGGAAGAGCACCCTGTCCCCGTGTTCCAGTTGGTATTCGCTCATACGCAGTGGGACAACCCTGCTGATGACCTTGAAGATGAGGAAGGTCATGGTCGCGTCGTAGGCGGTGATCACCACCAAACCGATCACCTGGACGAGAAGCTGGTGGGGGTTGCCGGCGAAGAGGCCGGCCACGCTTACGTTCGAGGATCCGTGGACACCCACATACTCAACCACCGCGGGGTTAGCGATCAGGCCCACCAGGAGGCCCCCGACCGCGCCTGCCATGAAGTGGGTATGGACCACGCCCAGGGTGTCGTCGACCCTGCGGAAGGGCCAGCGGCCGGAGAGCTTGTTCATCGTGTACCAGGGGAGGGCAGCACCACAGAGACCCACGATGAATGCCCCGTAACCGTCGACATAGCCCGCCGCTGGTGTGATGGCCACCAGTCCGCAGATGAGGCCGTTGATCGCCCCGATGAACGAGAGCCTGCCGTTGAACCAGTAGTCGAACATGAACCAGACCAACATCGCGGTGCCCGTCGCCAGGTTGGTGTTGAGCACCGCCGCCGCGGCGTCGGCGTTGGCGAAGTAGGGGTCGCCTCCGTTGAAGCCGTTCCAACCGAGCCAGAGGATGCCGGCACCGACCGCCGCCATGATCAGATTGGTGGGCTTAAAGTCCTTCTGGTCCTTCAGCGTTCGGGGGCCAATCACGGCTGCCCCGACGAATCCCGAGATCCCAGCCGCCACGTGAATGACGTAACCACCGCTGAAGTCGACCACTCCCATCTGGGCCAGCCAGCCGCCTCCCCAGAGCATGAAGCAGTTGACGCTGTAGACCAGCACCGACCACATCGGCACGAAGAGCATCCAGGCCTTCATGTTGATTCGGCCGAAGAGTCCCCCGGCCAGGATGATGGGGGTGATCGCGGCGAATACGAACTGGAAGTAAATCAGTGAGGCCTGGGGAAATGCGAACTTGGGCATCAACCCGTTGAGCAGCGGGATGTCAGCCCTCGAAGTCTCACCGAGAGCTGTCAGGACTGGCTGGGGGAAGCCAACCAGGCTTCCTATCCAGGGATGGCCGAAGCCGATGTTGAAACCGCACAGCACCCACACGACCAGAACCGCGGCAAAGGCGTAGAACACCATCACCACGGAGCTCAGGGCCCATTTCCGTTTGACCACGCCTCCGTAGAGGACGGCGAGCCCCGGTATTGACTGGAGGCCGACGAAGGTCGCAGCCGACAGTTGCCAGGCGTTGTCGCCGGCGTTGAGCCACGGGGGCGACGGGATGTACATGCTTCGAACTCTCCTTTTCTCGAAGTACTAGCGGCTGGCTCCCAGCCGGGGCGGCTGGGTCCCATCGAATGTGCCAGACGCCCCTGTTCGGCGTCACGGGTTCATCAACACCAATGGGCGCCGAAGAAATCGTGCCCAGCTCACTAGCGGAGAGTTAGGAGGTCCACTGACGAACAGACCGGAAGTAGCTGCGGCGGCTCCTCAGTTGGAGCGGACCGCGGAGTCGATCGCAGCGGCGGCCTTTCTGCCGTCGGCGATGGCGTGCACCACTAGTGATGCACCTCGGACTGCGTCGCCAAATGCGAAAACTCGATCCGACCTGGTTCGGCCCGATTGATCGACCAGTAGGCGACCGCCTGCGGCCGTGTCGATCTGCAGCTCCCGGGTCAAGTCGTCCGCCACCGCTCCGGTGAACCCAAGGGCCAGCAGCACGAGGTCTGCTTCGATCGCGCTGTCGGTCCTGGGGATCGGCCGGGACACCCGATTGCCCTCAGCGCCTTCGACCCAACGTACCTCGCGTAAAGCCAGTGAGCTGACCATACCGTGTTCCCCATGGAACGCCACCGTCTCGACGCCGAAGCTACGCTGGCCACCCTCTTCGTGGGCCGGCGAGGTACGCAGGATCACCGGCCACTGGGGCCACGGATTGTTGAGGGAACGGGTGGTGGGTGGCTCCGGCATCAACTCTAGCTGTACCACGCTAAGGCAGCCTTCCCGGTGGGCGTTGCCGAGGCAGTCGGCCCCAGTGTCGCCGCCCCCAAGGATCACGACCCGACGTCCCTCGGCCGAGATCTCTGGCAGTCCGGGTAGCGGGGGAAGCCCAGCGACGCGGCGATTCTGCTGCTCCAGGTATTCAAGAGCGAGGTGAACACCCTTGAGGTTACGGCCCGGGATGGGCAGCTCACGGGCTGACCGGGCGCCGACCGCCAGCCCGACGGCGTCGAATGAACGGATGAGGTCCTGGGCGGACAGATCGCGTCCCACCCGGGTCTGGCAGACGAAACTCACCCCTTCGGCCTCCATCTGTTCCAGGCGTCGGTCGACCATGTGCTTGGGGAGCTTGAAATCCGGGATACCGTATCGAAGCAGGCCCCCCGGACGATCAGCTTGCTCGAAGACCACTACCTGGTGGCCAGCGCGGGCCAGCTGCTGGGCCGCGGCCAGGCCGGCAGGGCCTGATCCCACCACCGCCACCCTCTTGCCGGTCAGCGCCAGCGGCGGCTGCGGCTGGACCCATCCCTCAGCGAAGCCGCGGTCGATCAGGCTTCGCTCCACCTCCTTGATCGCGACCGGCTCGTCGTTGATCGAGAGCACGCAGCTGGCCTCGCAGGGAGCAGGACAGACACGGCCAGTGAACTCCGGGAAATTGTTGGTGCGATGCAGTCGCTGCAGACCCCGCTCCCAGTCGTTGCGCGACACCAGCAAGTTCCAGTCCGGGATCAGATTGTGGAGTGGGCAGGCGTGGTGGCAGAAGGGGATGCTGCAGTTCATGCAACGACTGGCCTGGGCTGCCAGCTGAACCTTACCCAGCTCTAAGTGGACCTCTTCGTAGTCCAAAACCCGCTCCTGAGCGGGGCGATCTGGCGCCTGCTCCCGGCGGTGGTGGACGAACGCTAGGGGATCGGCCACCAGATCAGGCGGACGCCGCCTCGATGTCGTCTAGCGAATCGGGGGGCAGATGGGGTAGGGGAGAGACCGCGGCAACGCGCCGTCGCGGGCGGACCAAGGCCAACTGATCGACCGTCCTGGACCATCGGTCCTGCAGCGACCTGGCGAGGCGACTGCCGGTGCGGTCGTAGTGCCGCTGGAGCAGATCCCAGACCACCGCCAGGTCGTCCTGGTCAAGCGTCGTTACCTCGACTGACGACAGGTTGCAGCGACGTCGCACCGAGCGCACGCTGTCCAGGATGTAGGCGACTCCGCCGCTCATACCAGCCCCGAAGTTCCTTCCCACTCGTCCGAGCACCAAGACGGCGCCCCCAGTCATGTACTCGCAGCCGTGATCACCGAGGCCCTCGACCACCGCGTTGGCTCCGCTGTTGCGGACCGCGAAGCGATGCCCCGCCTGGCCCTCGAAGAAAGCCTCGCCGGACGTCGCGCCGTAGAGGGCGACGTTGCCGACGATGACGTTGTCCGAGGGTCGGTATCCACTTCGACGGGGCGTCCGCACCACCAACCGGCCACCGCTCAATCCCTTGCCGGGGTAATCGTTGGCTGCGCCCACGCAGGTGATGCTTATCCCCGGTGCCAACCAGGCGCCTAGACTCTGCCCGGCAGTTCCTCGCAATCGGATGCGGACGGTGTCGGCGGGTAAGCCGATCTCGCCGTGGCGTCGGGCGACCTCGCCGCTGAGCCGTGCGCCTACGGCTCGGTGGATGGTCCGCACTCTGGCCGAAACCGTCACCGACTCGCCTCGGTCCAGTGCTCTTTCCACTCGCTCGAGGAGCCTGACGTCAAGGGCGGCTTCCAGATGGTGGTTCTGGGCGCGCTCTCTTCCCCGGGCGACCACTTCCGAGCTACCGGGTTTGCCGAGCAGGGCGGCCGGTCCTGGGCTGGGTGGGCTGAGCAGCGGCCCCAGGTCGAGGTCTCCTGCCTTCCAGGGGCGTTGTCCGGCGCGCAGTCCCAGCCGATCGACCCGCCCGACCATTTCCGCGATGCTCCGGAATCCGAGCTGGGCCATCTGACGGCGCACGTCCTCAGCGACCAGCATGAAGAAGCGGATCACCTGATCCGGGGTGCCCGCGAAGCGCCGACGGAGCACGGGATCCTGGGTAGCGATGCCAACCGGGCAGGTGTTGAGATGGCACACCCTCATCAGGACGCAGCCGGTGGAGACCAGGGCCGCTGTAGCGAAGCCGAACTCCTCAGCTCCCATGAGAGCAGCGACAACCACATCGCGGCCGGTGCGCATTCCGCCGTCGGCTTGGAGGGTGACCCGCGAGCGAAGTCCTTGTCGGACGAGCACCTGCTGGGTCTCTGCCAGACCCAGCTCCCACGGAACCCCGACGTGCTTGATCGAGGAGAGGGGAGCGGCACCGGTGCCTCCGTCGTGACCCGAGATGGTGATGTGATCAGCCCGGGCCTTGACTACACCCGCTGCCACGGCGCCGATCCCGGCCTGGGCGACCAGCTTCACGCTCACTCTGGCCTTGGGGTTGGGCTGCTTGAGATCCCAGATCAACTGTGCCAGGTCCTCGATCGAGTAGATGTCGTGGTGAGGCGGGGGCGAGATCAGCTCGACCCCGGGCACGGCATGGCGAAGCCGAGCGATGTTTGCGTCGACCTTATGCCCGGGCAGCTGGCCTCCCTCGCCCGGCTTGGCACCCTGGGCGATTTTGATCTGAATGTCGTCGGCGTTGACCAGGTAATTGACGCTCACCCCGAAACGGGCCGATGCAACTTGCTTGATCGCGCTTCGCTTCGAGCTGCCGTCGCTGGCAGTGGGGAAGCGACCCGGATCCTCGCCGCCTTCGCCGGTGTTGCTCTTGCCCCCGATGCGGTTCATGGCTACCGCTAGCGTCTCGTGCGCCTCTTGGCTGATCGAGCCCAGGGACATCGCGCCGGTGACAAATCGCCGGGCGACCAGGGCCGCCGGCTCGACCTCGTCGAGCGGCAGTTCATCTCTGGAGATCGGCTCGAGCAGGTGGCGCAGGGTGGTCGGGAGACCGTCGTCGGCGTTGGCCATCGCGGTGAAGGCCCGGAACAGCCCGGGATCCTCGGACGCGACCGCATGCTGGAGGGCCGCGACGCTCCTCGGGTTCCAGGCGTGGGATTCCCCGTCGTGGCGCCAGCGATAGTCGCCACCAAGGTCGGGATCGACCGACAACGAGGAGGAGCCGAAGGCGTTTTGATGGCGCAACAGCACTTCCTTGGCCAGCACTTCGAGGTCGGCGCCGCCCAATCGAGAAGGAGTGCCGGTGAAACATCGGTCCACGACCGAGCTGGCCAGTCCCACCGCCTCGAAGACCTGGGCACCGCAGTAGCTGGGCAGGGTGGAGATCCCCATCTTGGACATGACCTTGAGCAGCCCTTCGGTCAGCGACTCGATGTAGGACGTGACGGCCGCCGTTGGGTCGTGCGTGAGCGGCAACTGACCGGCGACGGCCAGATCCGCGACCGACGCCAGGCCGAGGTATGGGTTGACCGCCTCCGCCCCGTGGCCGATGAGGCAGGCGATGTGGTGGACGCTTCTGGCATCCGCCGTCTCCGCAATCAAACTGAGGGCGGACCTGGTGCCGGAGCGGACCAGCTGTTGGTGGACGGCACCCAGTGCCAGAAGGCTCGGCACCGGGGCCCGTCCAGCGCCCGCGTCGCGGTCGCTGATGATCAGGAGTGAAACTCGGTCCTCGACGGCCTCCAGGGCGCCCTCGCAGAGGCGTTCCAGCGCCCGTTCCAGCTCGCCTGGTCCGGCACTGACGTCGAACACGGCGGGCAGGGTTCGAGTGCGAAGGCGCGGGGGCAGCTCGCTCCTGATCTGGCTGAGCTGCTCGTCGCTGAGGATGGGGTGTGGGAGTTCAAGCCTCGGCAGTACACGAGGTTGTTCAGCCACCAGTTCACCGCCTCCGCCGAGGGTGGTCCTCAGCGACATCACGCAGCGCTCCCGGATGGAGTCAATCGGGGGATTGGTCACCTGGGCAAAGCCCTGGCTGAAGTAGTCGAAGAGCACCCGGGGTCGGTTGGAAAGGACTGCCAGAACGGCGTCGTTGCCCATCGATCCGACTGGCTCGTGACCACTCGCCGCCATGGGTGCCAGCAGCTGGTGCAGTTCCTCCTCGGTGTATCCGTGGCACCGATGCCAGGCGGCGAGTTCGGCTGGTTCGGCAAGGGCGGTCGGACTCGGCTGCCCCCCGACTGGGAGCCGGTATAACCCGGCCTTGGCAAGCTCTCCGTAGGCATGGCGGCGCGCGATGGACGCCTTGATCTGGCGATCCCCGAGGATCCGTCCATTAGCGGTATCTACCAGGATCATCTGCCCCGGCTCGAGCCGCCCGGAGCGGCGCACCTCTGCTAGGTCGAGGTCCACCACGCCGATTTCAGATGCCAACACCACCAGGTCGTCGGTGATCGCGAAACGAACTGGCCGCAACCCGTTTCGGTCGAGGACGGCCCCGACCCGTCGGCCATCGCTGAAGGCCAGCGCCGCGGGGCCATCCCAGGGTTCCATGAGGTTCGCCTGGTAGGTATAGAAGGCCCGCAATTTCGCGGGCATATCGTCGGAGCTTTCCCAGGCCTCAGGTACCATCATCATCAACCCCTCAGAGACGGATTTTCCCGTCCTGACCAAGAGCTCGAGTGCGTTGTCGAACCCGGCCGAGTCACTCCGATCGCGCTCGATGACGGGGAGGATGTCTGCGGGTGGGGCACCGCAGACGGGCTGGCTCCAGCCCCGCTCTCGGGCTCGCATCCAGTTGACATTGCCGCGAAGGGTGTTGATCTCACCGTTGTGAGCGATGAACCGGAAGGGCTGGGCCAGGCGCCAGCTGGCCCCGGTGTTGGTGCTGAACCGCTGGTGAAAGATCGCCAGCTTGCTAACCAGGTCGGGTGCCGAGAGGTCCGGGTAGAAGCTCTCGAGTTGGGTGGCGCTCAACTGGCCCTTGTAGATGAGGGAGGCAGTTGAGCAACTGGTGACAGCGAAGAGTTCGGATGAGTCTGGGTCGCTCATCGATAGCGCTCCGACCCGGCTCTCGATTCGCTTGCGCACTGGGTAGAGGGCCCTGTCCATCGCGGCGCCTTTCGGCCTCCCGCCGATGAACGCCTGCCGGATCTCCGGCTGGCCACTCCGCGCCACCCGGCCGATCGCCCTTGGACGGACCGGGACAGTCCGCCAGCCCAGCAACCGAAGCCCGGCTTCCCGAACGACGGTGGCAAAGATCTCCTCGCAAGCCTCGCGGTCTGCGGCGTGCCTCGGCAGGAAGACCGTCGCCACGGCGTACCCGCCCGGGGCCGGCAGCGAGATCCCGAGTGGGCCGGTGACTCGCCTGAGGAAGGCGTCGGGGACCTGGATCAGAAGTCCCGCACCGTCTCCGCTGCGGGGATCAGCGCCGAAGGCTCCCCGATGGAGGAGGCGTCGCAGTGCACTGAGAGCAAGACCGACCACCTCCCGCGAGGGTTGCTGGCCGCGGGTGGCGACGAACCCCACACCGCAGCTGTCACGCTCGAAGGCAGATTGGTGGAGCCCGACCTCCCTTCCCCCAGGCGAAACGGCGCCGCAGTTCTGGTTGAAGGTCGGCGGAGGCGGCCTGAGGGTGCGGTGATCGGACAGGGGCTGCATGGCTCGGGCGTGGGCGGCTCGCGGCTAAAAAAAAGACCGGTGCCCGTAGGTTCGGGAACCGGTCTGCTGCCTAGCGATGCGGGTGCGCTAGCTGACCGGCCCTCCTGCTGGTAGGGATGCGCTGAGCCGGAGCCCAGCAGAGGACGGTCGGGCGCTGATTTCTCTCCGCAAAGTCGGGTAATTGTAACCGGCATTCCGGAGCTCGTCAAACGTCGGACGAAGGACGGCTGGTAGCGAACGCGGAGAGGGCGGTGTGGGAATTCACCACATAGTGCCCACCGCGGGAGCGGTATGTCTCAGGACATAGTGCCCACCAAAGGGGGTGGGCCATGGGAGTGGAGCGCTACGTCATCGAAGCGGTGGTCCGAGAGGGCAGAAGTCATCGGGAGGTGGCCAGGAGCGCCGGCGTCTCGAAGGCGTGGGTCACCAAACTCGTCGCTCGTTACCGAGAAGGCGGTGATCCGGCCCTCGAACCACGCTCACGGCGGCCGGCATCGTGTCCCCATGCCGTGGCCGCCGAGATCCAGAGGGCGATCCTCGAGTTGCGCCAGCAACTGGACAGGGCAGGGTACGACAGCGGCCCTAACACCATCGCCCACCACCTCCGATTGCAGCACCTGGATGCCCCCTCGGTGGCCACTATCTGGCGCATCCTCAAGCGTCAGGGGCTGATCACCCCACAACCCCACAAGCGACCACGTTGCTCCTTTGTCCGCTTCGAGGCGGCGCTCCCCAACCAGATGTGGCAAAGCGACTTCACCCACTGGCAGCTGGCCAACGGCAGCGGAGTGGAGATCCTCAATTACCTCGACGACCACTCCCGGCTGCTCCTCGCCTGCAACGCTTTCAGCACCGTGAAGGGGGCTGACGTGGTGGAGAGCTTCCACCTCGCCGGCGCCACCCATGGCTACCCGGCCGCGCTGCTCACCGACAACGGTGCCGTCTACAGCGGCAAGTCCCGCGGCGGCAAGGTCCTGCTCGAGACCGAGTTGGAGCGCCTGGGGATCGTCCTCAAGCACTCCACCCCTTACCACCCGCAGACCTGCGGCAAGGTCGAGCGTCTCCACCAGACCCTGAAGCACTTCCTGGCCAAGCAGGCAGCACCGGCCACCCTAGCCGTGCTGCAGCTCCAGCTCGATACCTTCCGTGCCTACTACAACGACCACCGGCCTCACCGGGCCCTGGACGGCCTAACCCCCCTCGCCGCATTCCACGCCCGCCTCAAAGCCCGACCCGAGGGGGTGGATGCAGCGGTTCACTACCGGGTCCGCCATGACCGGGTGGACAAGCAGGGCCGGGTCACCATTCGCTACCTCAGCCGCCTTCGCCACATCGGCCTGGGACGGGCCAACGCCGGCGTGCCAGTCCGCCTGCTGGTGGCCAACAAGCACGTCCGGGTGATCCGCGAGGACGGATCGCTTCTCCGCGAACTGGTCCTCGACCCCGGCCGCGATTACCAGCCCCAGGAGCCCGCCCAAATCGGGCACTATCACCTGCGACAGACGGGCACCATGACCTGAGACATCACAACGCGGAGAGGGCGGGATTCGAACCCGCGGTGGCTTTCACCACACCGCTTTTCGAGAGCGGCACCTTAAACCACTCGGACACCTCTCCTCGTGGCCCGCCGAGATTGTAGGGCGGAGCTGGGCAGCCACCGCCGGCGCTCAGCTGCCGAGGCTGTTCGATCCCCCGGGCGGCTGCCCCTGACCCAGTCCGGGAGAGAGCCGGTCAGCCCACCCCGCGATCGCCGATGCGACCTCTTCCCAGCCTGGTTCCACGACCAGCTCGTGGGCGTGGTTTGGGAAGCAGATGAGGTCGCTTCCGTAGCGTCTAGCAATCTGCGCCACGCTCCGAGGTGGGATGGTCGCGTCCTCCAGGCCGACGAGACAAAGCATCGGCACCTGGAGTCGGCCCGGATCGATTGGGATGGCCGGTAGGTAGGTGGTGCGTAGGGCCATCCCCGAGTCGGGCGTGTAATGCCGGTAGAGGTCGGCGCGTTCGGATCGGGGGATTCGGCCCATGAACATGGCTGACGCCTGCCTCAGCGAGGGATGGAAGGTGCCGCCCGTCAGCACCGTTCCGTGCTGAGCCAGCTGCGGCGGGAGATCGCGGATGCGACCGATCGGCAGGATGCCCCGCGGCGGTACTGGGGACATCAGAGCGACCGCCTCACATGCCCCGGTCTCGGCGGCCTTGAGAGAGAGGATTCCGCCCAGGCTGTGGCCCACCAGCAGAAGCGGGTGGGGAAGCGCACGCGCGGCGCTGAGCGTGTCTTCGAGAAACTCGGCGAAGGTGACTCCCCTCGAGTGCCAGGGTGGCGTGCCGAGCCGCCCGCGGCGGGAGACCGCGTAGGCATCGAAGCCAGCGGCGTTGAACCAACTCACCCATCGCTCGAAGAAGGTGTGGTCGCACATCACCCCATGAGAGAACAGGATGGTCAGGTCCTTGCGCGGTCCGTTCGCCCGTCCGCTGACTGCCGGCAGGCCGGCTACTGTTGCTGGACTGGGACCTGACCGCTGGGAATCCATCTCAGCCTGCGGCTCGGCGGAGCTCACTGAAGAACCGCTGAAGTAACTCAGAGGCGGCGCCCGCCAGGTAGCCGGGGATCACCTCGGGATGGTGATTGCCTCCGGGATTTCCCAGGACGTCGTAGACCGACCGGAAGGCACCCTTGCGGGGATCGTCGGCGGCGTAGACGACCCGGTCAACCCGGGACAGCAGCACGGCACCGGCACACATCGGGCAGGGCTCCAGGGTGGAGTACAGGGTGCAGCCATGGAGCCGCCACGACCCTCTCCGCCGGGCGGCCTGGCGAAGCGCGAGCAATTCCGCGTGAGCGGTGGCGTCCTGGCTGCGCTCTACTCGATTCGAGGCGGCGGCGACGACTTCGCCGCCAGCAATCACCACGGCTCCAACCGGCACCTCGCCGCGCCTCGCCGCAGCTCGTGCCAGCCTGAGGGCGTGAAGCATGGCGGTTCGATCGGAGCCCTCTCGGGAAGCGTCCAGGCTTGGGTCAGCTGGCAAGGGAACCTCACAGAGGGGCAGGCTGAGCCGCACCTATAATTTGGCCCCTCGCGGTGGCTATAGCTCAGTTTGGTTAGAGTGCCAGGTTGTGGCCCTGGAGGTCGAGGGTTCAAGTCCCTCTAGCCACCCCAACGAGACCAGTTCGAACCACAGGTTTCCACGGCCTGGTCGCGATTTTCGGCTTTCAAGGCCTGTGCTATGCTCAGCCCGACCCGGCGCCCAGCTAGACCCGGTCGTGCCGGATGGGCGGGCTCCGCGGCGACTCAAGGAGTAGTACCCAAGCATGCTTCAAGGTGAAGCCAAGGCCGCGGTGATCGAGGATCACCGCCAACACGAGACGGATACCGGCTCGCCCGAGGTTCAGATCGCGATCTTCAGCGAGAGGATCCGCGATTTGACTGAGCATCTCAAGGTGCACCCCAAGGACCACCACACGAGACGGGGCTTGCTCAAGCTGGTGGGCAAGAGACGTCGCCTGTTGGACTACCTGATGCGAGTGGATATCACCCGCTATCGCGCCCTGATCGCCAAGCTGGGGCTGCGCCACTGACCCTGTTCGATCACCGGCTAGCTCGATTGCAACCGAGTGCCGGATTCGTTTACGACCGCGGACTCTCCCGGAGAGAGCAGCGGCAGACTCCGCCGAAGCGCCCAGTGCGCGGTTGGAGACTGGCGATCGGAGCCGAACCGAGGTTCAGCTCTCATCCCCTTTCCCTAACCGCGACGGCCCTTTTGCGATGAGCCTACCTCTGTCTCAGGCCGGGAGGCGCGGGGAGGACTCTTATGGAAAAGACCGTTGTCTCACGCACGTTTGATGGCGCCGATCTAAGTCTCGAGACCGGCCGGGTGGCCGGTCAGGCCAACGGCGCGGTCTGGGTTCGCCAGGGGGATACGGTGGTGCTAGTCACTGCCACCGCCAGCAAGACCCCCAGACCGGGTATCGACTTCTTCCCTCTGACCTGCGATTACGAGGAGAAGATGTACGCCGTCGGCCGCATCCCCGGTGCCTTCATGCGCCGCGAGGCAAGGCCGTCTGAGTCGGCCATCCTGACATCTCGGATGATCGACCGTCCGATGCGACCGCTCTTCCCAAAGGACTTCCGCAACGATGTGCAGATCGTGGCCACGGTGCTTTCCACCGACCAGGTCCACGACCCGGCCATCCTGGCGCTGATCGGCGCCGGAGCCGCGGTCGCTATCAGTGACATTCCTCACGATGGCCCGGTGGCCGCGGTCCGGATGGGACAGTTCGACGGCCACCTGGTCGAGAACCCCGGTATGCCCGACCTTGAGCGAAGCCAGCTGGACCTGGTCGTGGCCGGGACTCGCGATTCCTTGAACATGGTCGAGGCAGGTGCCCGCGAGGTCTCAGAGGAGACGCTGGTCGAGGCACTGGCCCGGGCTCACACGCGGATCCGGGAGGTGATCTCCCTGATCGACGAACTTGTCGCCAAGGTCGGCAGGCCGGACATGGACTACCCGCATGTGGGAGTTCCCGCCGAGATCAAGTTAGCGGTCGCAGAGGTGGCCGCGGACCGAATTGATCGGGCTTTCCGCGAGGCCGACAAGGCTCAGCGCGACGACCAGGTGGACAAACTGCGCGAGAAGGTCGTTGCCCAGCTCTCCTCCCGCTTCCCCGACGGAGCGGCCGACATCGCCGGTGCCTTCGAGTCCGTCCTCAAGTCAGCGGTCCGTCGGGCGATCCTGGACCAGGGCACGCGCCCCGATGGGCGTCGCAACGATGAGATCCGTGCCATCTGGTGCGAAGTCGGGGTACTCCCTCGCGCCCACGGCAGCGCCATCTTCACGAGGGGCCAGACCCAGGCCCTTTCGATCGTCACTCTCGGCACCATGTCCGACCACCAGAAGTTGGACGGATTGGGGCTTGAGGACTTCAAGCGCTACATGCACCACTACAACTTCCCCCCCTACTCGGTGGGCGAGGCTCGGCCGCTGCGCTCGCCAGGCCGCCGGGAGATCGGACACGGCGCGCTGGCTGAGCGAGCTGTGAAGGTGATGGTTCCGCCGGCCGAGGACTTTCCCTACGTGATCAGGATCGTCAGCGAGATCCTGTCCAGCAACGGCAGCACCTCGATGGCCAGTGTCTGCGGCAGCACCTTGGCCCTGATGGACGCAGGAGTGCCGCTGGCAGCCCCGGTCGGCGGCATCGCCATGGGCTTGGTCACCGACGAGAAGGACCCCAGTCGCTACGCCATCCTCTCGGACATCCAGGGAATGGAGGACGCCCTGGGGGACATGGACTTCAAGGTGGCGGGCACCCGGCGGGGTGTCACCGCCCTGCAGATGGACATGAAGGCCCGGGGGCTCAGTTCAGACCTGTTTCGCAAAGCTCTCGAGCAAGCGCGGCAGGGACGTCTGCACATCCTGGACAAGATGGCCGAAGCGCTGGCTGCGCCGAGGCAAGCCATGTCCACCTACGCGCCGCGCATCACCACTATTCAGATCCATCCCGACAAGATTCGGGATCTCATCGGTCCCGGCGGCAAGACGATTCGGCGGATTCAGGAGGAGACCGGCTGTCAGATCGACATCGAGGATGACGGCAAGGTATTCCTGGCTACTGTCGACGAGGAGGCGATGCAGCGAGCGGTCGCGATGATCCGGGACCTCACCGAGTCGGTCGAGGTGGGGCGGATCTACAAGGGCAAGGTCGTGCGGATCATGCCCTTTGGAGCATTCGTGGAGATCCTTCCTCGCCAGGATGGTTTGGTGCACATTTCCCAGCTCGCCGAGCAGCGGGTGGGCAAGGTGGAAGACGTGGTCAACATCGGCGACGAGATCATGGTCAAGGTCACCGAGATCGACGACAGAGGACGGGTGAACCTCTCACGTAAGCAGGCGATCCTGGAGCTCGCCGGAGGAGCCGGGCCGAGCGCCAACGGCGCTCCCAACGGCGAGCGTCCTCCGGGCAACTGAGCTGGTCCAGCAGCCGGCTGGTGGGGCGCAGGCCCGTCTGGAGGCGATTGCCTCTCAGGTCAGGGCCTGCGTACTCTGCCCACTGCACCTGACCCGCACTCAGGGGGTCCCAGGAACCGGACCGGCGACCGCCAAGCTGATGGCGGTCGGGGAGGCGCCGGGGGAAAACGAGGATCGGCAGGGACGTCCCTTCGTGGGGGCCGCTGGACAGCTGCTGACCCAGCTCCTGGAGGAGATCGGCCTCAGCCGGGACGATATCTTCATCACCAACGTCCTCAAGTCGCGCCCCCCGGGCAACCGCGACCCGCTGCCGGAGGAGGTGGCGGCTTGCGCGCCTTACCTCGATGCCCAGATCGAGGTCCTGCAGCCATCGGTCATCCTGTTGCTCGGCCGCCATGCCCTGCAACGGCTGCTGCCGGAGGCTCCGGGCATTTCCCGATCCCACGGGACGCTCATCCATCGCGGGGCCCGAACCTATATGCCCTGCTACCACCCGGCCGCTGCCCTCTACAACGGGGGTCTGCTCGGAACTCTGCGTCAGGACTTCCAGCTGCTCAAGGCTCACCTTGAGCGGCTGGCTCGCACTCCGGTAGCAACCCCATCTGAGAGTGCGGCGCAGGCCCCGGCTGATGAGCAGCTTGGCCTCTTCCAGTAGGGTGCCGGGGGTAGCCGCCAGAGACTTCCTCGGCCAGCCTGCGCCGGGAACCTTGAGGTTCGTTCCGCTCGGCGGCGTCGGTGAAATCGGCAAGAACCTGGCCTTGCTGGAGGCCGGTGCGGACGTGGTGGTGATCGACGCCGGACTGGCGTTCCCCGAGCAGGAAACCCCAGGAATTGACGTGGTTCTGCCAGACATCTCGTTCCTTCGTACAAGACTGACGCGACTCCGAGCCGTCCTTCTGACCCACGGCCACGAGGACCATATCGGAGCGCTGCCTTTCTATCTGGGGGAACTAGACGTGCCGGTCTACGGAACGGGCATGACGATTGGGCTACTCCGGAACAAGCTCGACCGTCGGGGATTCGGGGGCCACGCGGTCCTCCACGAGGCCGAGCTCGGAGTGCCGTTTACGGTGGGTGAGCTTGAAGTCGAGCTCTTCCACATGACCCACAGCGTGCCCGGGAGCTGCGGACTTGCGATTCGCACGCCGGCAGGGCTGGTGGTTCACACCGGGGACTTCAAGCTGGATCAGACGCCGGTCGGGGGCAGGGTGCCCGACCTTGAGCGGCTGAGCGAGCTGGGAGGCCAAGGGGTTCGGCTCTTGCTGAGTGACAGCACCAATGCTCCTGTCGAAGGGCTGACGCCGTCGGAGATGACCGTACGCCCGGCGCTGCGACGGGCTCTGGAGGACTCTCCCGGGCGGGTCGTGGTGGTCACCTTTGCCAGCAACCTGGCCCGGATGCGGCAGACGCTGGAACTAGCTGACGATTCGGGCCGGCGCTGCTGTCTGGTGGGGCGGAGCATGCTGCGCAACGTCGACACCGCCAGGGAACTGGGATACCTCCAGATCCGGCCGGGATTGCTGGCCGCGCCGAGGGAGCTGAACAGCATTCCGCCCAACCAGCTTTGCCTTCTGGCGACCGGATCGCAGGGCGAGCCGTTGGCCGCTCTGAGCCGGATTTCGGCTGGAACTCACCCCTTCATCCGGCTGCGGGACGATGACACGGTGGTGTTGGCGGCCAATCCGATACCGGGCAATGAGGCGACGGTTGGCCGGATTGTCAACCAGTTGGTCGAACGTGGCGTGCGCGTTCTGGCTGGGAGTGCGTCCGGGGTGCACGCCAGCGGGCACGCGGCCAGCGAGGAGTTGCGGTTTCTGTTGGAGGTGGTCCGGCCCAAGTACTTCATCCCGGTCCATGGCGAGGCCCGCCACTTGGCCGCCCACGCCGAGCTTGCCCATGCTGTGGGGATGGCCCCCGAAGCGGTGGCGGTCATCGACAACGGGACGGTGGCGGAAATCTCAGAAAGCGAACTGCGCGTGAGCGGTAGCGTGAGCGTTGGCGCTGTCCCGATCGACGCCGAGGGGCAGGCCCTGAGGGCTGGCGAGGCCCGGGAGAGCTCGTCTGGAGACCTGGTTGTGGTCTCGGTGACCATGGACCGCTCTAGTCGGAAGCTGGTGGCAGGTCCGGAGACTGTGGTTGTGGGAGAGGCGTCGGCCGGGGATCGCCGTCTGGTAGACGAGGGGCGAGAAGTCCTCAGGCAGACGCTACAGCACCGCCGTGACTTCCGCGGGGCCGGGGAGCTGAGGCGAATGGTCGGTGCGGCCATGGAGGTGCATCTCGCCGGAGCCGGAGCCTGGCGGCCCAGGGTGGTGGCCATCGTCAGTCTGACCTGAGAACCCGAGTGAGCGTGCCCGGGCCTCGACCGATCGTGGTTCTCCTGGTTGCCTTGGTGGTGCCGGCGGCAGCGTGCGCAGCCATCCAGCTGGGACGCCCGGTTCCGGCAGTGACCTCCCACATTCACCTCGCCGACTCCTATTCGGTCCCAGGCGGGTCGGCGTCGCTCCCCTGGCCAGTCCAGGGCCAGGCGGCCCTCTACTTGAGTGGGTTCGGATGGATCGGCTCGACCGGAGCGGAGTCGTCGGTTCCGATAGCCAGCGTGACCAAGGTCATGACTGCTCTGGTCATCTTGCGAGCCCACCCCCTGGCTTTGGGGCAGCCCGGCCCCGGGATCGCAGTCTCGACGGCCGATCTGTCCGTCTACCAGAGTGAGATGGCAGCTGGCGACTCGGTGGTCCGGGTGCAGGCCGGAGAGGTTCTGACCGAGCTCCAACTGCTGGAGGGACTCCTACTTCCCTCGGGGGATAACCTCGCCGTCATCCTTGCCGACTGGGACGCGGGCTCAGAGCCGACCTTTGTAACGGCCATGAACCAGTTGGCGGCTTCCCTTCACCTCGACCACACCCGATTCGCCGACAGCAGCGGTCTTTCCGCTGGAAGCGTGAGCACCGCCCAGGATCTGGTCACGTTGGCTGCGGTTGCGATGAAGAACCCGGTATTCGCCTCGGTTGTGGCCATGAAGACGGCGAACCTGCCAGTCGCCGGACTAGTCCGCAACTTGAATCCGATCCTGGACACGAACGGAGTGATCGGAATAAAAACAGGGTGGACCGCGGCGTCATTGGGTTGCTTGGTGTTTGCCGTCGAATCGACCGTCGACCGGCAACCGGTACAACTGATCGGCTCGGTGTTGGGCCAGCCCGGCGGACCGGAATCGAGCCTGCTCTCAGCTGGCAAGGCGGCACTGGCACTCATCTCCGCCGGGGAGGCGGAGCTACGCCCGGTGAGGGTACCAGCGGTCGGTGAGGTCGTCGGGCGGGTCGCTTCGGCGTGGGGTGGTCGATCGGACGTCAGCCTCTCCCGACCGCTGAAGTTGGTCGGTCTCGCCGGCTCCGCGTTCCGGCTCCGTAGCCGACTTCTCCACCTCGGCGCGAGTGTCAGGCGCGGCGCAAGTGTGGGATCGATCACGCTGACCACCCCAGGTGGAATCGGCTATCAAGCACGCCTGGTTTGTGAGCGGAGACTGTCGCCTCCCACGATTTGGTGGCGGTTGACCCAATCGCCCTAGACCGAGCAGATGTGTGGTCCCGCTGCTAGACTGCGCCCAGCGGGTGGCGATTCCGCTTCAGTCCCATCCAACCCCACCCATGTCAACGCCCTCATAGATGGCGAAAACGAAGCGGCGCCGGGCGCCGAGACCGCGGGCAGCTAGCCCCAGGCGGAGGCCGCCGAGTAGTAGGGCTGGACGCCAGGCCGGTCCCATGCTGCGCCTCAAGTCCACTCAGCAGCGTGAGTTGGCGGGAATTGCTGCCATCGCGGTCGGGCTGATCTGGGTGATCCTGCTGGCCTTCCCTCAGGCCAGCATCGCTCTCGACTTCGGCCGCGCCATTTCCTCGTCGGTCGGAGTGGGCGGCTGGGTTATTGGGGTGGCTCTATTGGCCGGTGGGGTCGGGATGCTGGCATCCCGTACTTCCGAGAGAAGCGGCGGCCAAGTGCTGGTGGCCCTAGTGGTATCGGCGATGGCGGCGATCTCAATGGCGGCCACGGTGCATGCGGGGAGTGGGGGAGTTCTGGGTGCAGCGATAGGTCCCCGCCTCGCCTCTTGGATCGGCGCACCCGCCACCCTTGTCGCGCTGGCTGGTGTCGCCCTGGCGGGGCTGATCGTGGGGCTGGAGATCTACCCGTCGAAGGTCTCGGCAGTCGCGCTGGCTCATATGGGGGACGCGGCTTCGCGAGCCTTCTCGCCCACCATCCGTGCGCGGAGCCGAATCACTCCACTCACTGAACTCAATTCGGGCCCCCGGGCCCAACTCGGAGGCGCGCTCCCGAACGCGCCGAACCCAGCTGGGCCAGCGATCGGCAATCCTGAGATGGCACCCGAGGCCTTCCAGCGGATCTTTGAAGGCCTGGGGGAAGAGGAGCCGGATCCAATCGCCGTCGAAGCGGCCGCCGAAGCCGTCGAGATCACTGGGACCCCGATCGTCGCTGCAGAACCGGAGATTGCACCGGAACTCTCGGATGATGTCGACGAAGAACCTGAACCGAACTGGGTTCTTCCCAGCGTCGACCTTCTCGACTCCGCCAGCGGCAAGCGGGAGCGACTTCGGGATGAGATTCGAAGTCGGATCCGGACCATCGAGTCCACCCTGGGCAATTTCGGGGTGCAGTGCAAGGTGATGGGGGTCAACGCCGGACCGACGGTGACGCAGTACGAGCTCCAACCGGCTGCCGGGGTGGCGGTGAGGAAGGTACTGGCCTACCAGCCGGATCTCTCAATGGCGCTGGCGGCTCCCATTCGGATCCAGGCGCCCATCCCGGGTAAGTCCGCGATCGGGATCGAAGTGCCCAACAAGGCGGCTCAGCTGGTGACTCTCAAGGAAGTCGTTCAGGCACCCTCGTTCAGCGGCGTCAAGAGCAAATTGGCAGTCGCCCTGGGAGCCGATGTCAGCGGCCATCCGGTCCTCGGTGACCTGGCCGGGATGCCCCACCTGCTGATAGCTGGCACGACGGGCTCGGGCAAGAGCGTCTGCATCAACGCGGTGCTGGCGGGGCTGCTGATCCAGTCCACCCCGAGAGACCTGCGGCTGATCCTGGTCGACCCAAAGCGGGTTGAACTCAGTAACTTCTCCGGCCTTCCCCACCTCCTGGTGCCGGTACTGGTGGAGTCTGACCCGGCGGTGGCTGCGCTGCGCTGGGCGGTGATGGAGATGGAGCAGCGCTACAAGTTGTTTGCCAGCCATGGTGCCCGCAACATCACGAACTTCAACGATCGGGCGCCCCAGCTTGGGCTACGGACCCTGCCGAAGATCGTGATCGTCATCGACGAGCTGGCCGATTTGATGATGGTGGCGGCAAACGAAATCGAGGATCTCATCTGCCGAATCGCCCAGCTGGCGCGGGCGGTCGGGATCCACCTGATCCTGGCAACCCAACGTCCTTCGGCCGACATCATCACGGGCCTGATCAAGGCCAACATCCCCTCCCGGATCGCCTTCGCTGTGAGCAGTGGCGTCGACTCCAGGGTGATCCTGGACGAGATGGGAGCCGAAAAGCTGCTGGGCCGCGGCGACATGTTGTATCTGCCCATCGACGCCGGCAAAGCGGTTCGCCTCCAGGGGGCATATGTTTCGGATCGCGAGCTGGACCAGCTGATTGGATGGTGGAAGGCCCAGGGCCGTCCGGTTTACCAGGAAGAGATCCTCCAGGCGGCCGCCCTGGCACCGCTCCACGGGGATCCCGTCCTTAAGCGCGACCCTCTTTTCGAGCGAGCGGGCAGGATCGTCATCGGTGAGCAGCGCGGGGCGGCCTCTCTGCTCCAGCGCAAGCTCAACGTGGGGTACACCAGAGCGGCCCGTCTGATCGACCAGCTCTCGGACGCTCGCGTGGTCGGGCCCTACGAGGGGAGCAAGTCCCGGGAGGTGCTGATGAATCTGGCCGAGCTAGAGCAAATGCTCGACTCCAGCGAGGACGACGAGTAGGCGCTACGCTTGGCCCGTGGCCGGAAGTGAGCACTCCTTCGATGTGGTCTCCGACTTCGATCGGCAAGAACTGGTGAATGCAGTCGAGCAGGCCAAGAGAGAGATTGCCACCAGGTACGACTTCAAGGACATCACAGCAGAACTTGAACTGAACGACAAGGAAATCGTTGTGCTGGCGGCTTCTGACAGCCGCGCCGACGCCATGCTCGATGTTCTGAAGAGCAAGTTGGTGCGCCGTCAGCTTTCCCTGAAGATCCTTGACCCGGGGAAGCCGGAGCCGGCTGCCAAAGGGAACGTGCGCCAGGTGGTCCAGCTTCGCAAAGGGATCGCAGAGGACACGGCCAGAGATCTGACTAAGCGGATCAAGTCCAACCACCCCAAAGTCCAGGTGCGCATACAGGGCGACGAACTTCGGGTGACAAGCAAGGACAAGGATGCGCTACAGGCGGTGATACACGAACTGCGCGAACTGGACCTGCCAGTGCCCCTGCAATATACGAACTACCGATGAGCGCCCGAGGGGCTGGCACCGCCCCTCCAGGTACCAGGATGGTGCCCAAGCCGCGCGAATGATCGTTTCCGCACACGGGCGGCGTGTCATTGCCAGACAGCTGACGTGGAGCCGGGGCGCGAGTAGCCCAAGATGGAGGAGGGGAGCGCTGCTGGCTTCCACTCTTCCCCCTTCGTAGGAAGCAGGTGAAGGATCTGCGGCTGGCGGATCTCGCTCTTATCTTTCACCAGGCAGGCGAAGTTATCGGAAGGGCCGCCGGCGCTCCGCCCCGAACTTTCGCAACCGCGGAGTCGTGCACCGGCGGACTCCTCGGAGCCGCCCTCACCGCGGTACCCGGGAGTTCGGCCTCCTATCTGGGAGGAGTGGTCGCCTACTCCGATGCGGTGAAGGTGGCCCAGTTGGGTGTGCCGAGCGGGCTGATTTCGCTCCACGGCGCGGTGAGCGAGGAGGTCGCCGAGTCGATGGCTGAGGGAGCCAGGGGCAAGTTCCAGAGCACTTTCGGGATCTCCACCACGGGTGTTGCCGGCCCCGGCAGCTCGGAATCGAAACCTGCCGGGCTGATCTACGTGGCGGTCGCCGGGCCGAGGGAGGTCACCTTGCGTCGACTGCTCGGTGATCACGGACGACATCTCAACCGGGTGAACGCCGTGAACGCGGCCTTGGAGCTTCTCTTGGCAGCCCTCGGTTGAGCGACGCTGCCCCCGACGAAAGCGTTTCGGGGGACCTTCCCCTGGGGGACCGAAGGCGCTACAATGACGAACACCTGTTCTATCACGCGACCCGTCCGTCCTGGAATCAGTCATTGCTCGCGGCCACCCCGCAGCGACACACCGGAGGTCACTGAAATGAGCGCTACACTCGAGGTCGCGGGGCGCGTGAACGGCCCGGCAAACCGCGATGCCAAGGAGCTTGCGCGAGTGGCCAATGAGAAGGACCGTGCACTGGGCGCGGCACTGTCCCAGATCGAGCGGAGCTATGGCAAGGGTGCCATCATGCGGCTCGGCGACGGCACCGGGATCAAGGGCATCGAGGTCATCTCTACCGGCGCCCTGACCCTCGACCTTGCGCTCGGGGTGGGTGGGATTCCGCGAGGTCGGATCGTGGAGATATTCGGGCCGGAATCGTCGGGCAAGACCAGCCTCAGCCTGCACATTGTCGCTGAGGCTCAGAAGGCAGGCGGAGTCGCTGCCTTCATCGATGCGGAGCATGCTCTCGACCCCGCCTACGCTGCCCGGATCGGAGTCAATACCGACGAGCTACTGATCTCCCAGCCAGATACTGGCGAGCAGGCTCTAGAGATTGTCGAGGTATTGGTGCGCAGTCAAGCGGTGGATGTGGTGGTGGTCGATTCGGTAGCGGCACTAGTACCAAAGGCGGAAATTGACGGTGAGATGGGCGATAGCCACGTCGGTCTCCAGGCCCGGCTGATGTCGCAAGCGATGCGCAAACTCACCGCCGCTATCAGCCGTTCCAACTGCGTGGTTGTGTTCATCAACCAGTTGCGAGAGAAGGTCGGGGTGATGTTTGGCAACCCGGAGGTCACCACCGGGGGTCGGGCTCTCAAGTTCTATGCCTCAGTCAGGCTCGACATTCGCAAGATCGACTCCCTGAAGCAGGGTCTGGACGTCATAGGAGGGCGGG
Source organism: Candidatus Dormiibacterota bacterium (assembly GCA_963804565.1). Classification (GTDB taxonomy): domain Bacteria; phylum Chloroflexota; class Dormibacteria; order Aeolococcales; family Bog-877; genus Bog-877. The sequence goes on from CAWDQV010000001.1 coordinate 178,620, forward strand.
TCAGGGTCCGAGTCGTGAAGAACAAGGTCGCGGCTCCGTTTCGATCGGCAGAATTGGACCTTCTTTACAACGAAGGCATCTCCTACGAGGGCAGCGTCCTGGACGGAGCCATCGAGTCCGGGATCGTGGAGAAGAGCGGCGCTTGGTTTAGCTACGGTGAGGTGCGCCTGGGCCAGGGCCGAGACAATGTCCGCGACCTGCTCAAAGGCAATAGCGAGCTGACCCAGGAGATCGCCAACAAGGTCCGCCAGGCGGTGATCGGAGAGCCGGTGCTGCTGCCTGCCCAGGAAGTGGGCGAGGAGTCCGAGCCGGCGGCCGCCCTGGGCTGAGCGTCTGGAGGCTGGGCCAGCAGACTGTCCGGGTGACCGCCTGAGACGGCAATCTTCGCGCTAGAATCGCACCAGTTTCCAATCAATTTCCTGCTCCTCCGGCTTCGTGAGGGGTTGAAGTCGGGGAGGGGCCCTCTCTAGTCCCTCGCTCGACACTGCGAGGTCTGGGCTATGGGTGCAGCACTGGTCGTGTTGCTGGTGGTGCTGGCCGCCATAGGCGTGGGCGGAGTGACCTTCGGTCTCATGACTTCCCGCCGGGCGCGCATAGGCCAGAGCGAGTTGGCCACCGCCCGTGCGGCGATCGAGGCAGACCGCAGAGCGGCTGGCCTCGAGGCCAAGGCTGAGGCGCTGCGACTCAGGACCGAACTAGAGGAAGAGCTGCGAGAGAGGCGCTCTGAGGTCTCCCGATTGGAGCAGCGGATCGTACAACGCGAGGAACAGCTGGATCGCCAGCAGCAGGACCTCCTACAGAGAAGCGATTCGTTGGCCTCCGAGCGGACCGAACTCGAGACTTCCCGTCAGGAATTGGCTGCCCTTCGGAAAACGGAGGAGGAGGAGCTCGAGCGGGTAGCAGGCCTCACTCGGGAGGACGCCCGTCAGGAGGTACTCCAGACCCTGGACCGGGAGTTGGTCGCAGAGAAGGCGGAGTTGATCCGGCGATCTGTCGCGGCCGCCACCGCGGAGGCGGACGAGCGCTCTAGGGAGGTGCTGGTGACGACCATCCAGCGACACGCTGCCGACCAGACCGGGGAGACGTCGGTATCGGTGGTGCCCCTGCCGAACGACGAGGTGAAGGGAAGGATCATCGGGCGCGAGGGTCGCAACATTCGAGCCCTTGAAGCTGCCCTGGGAGTCGACCTCATCATCGACGACACCCCGGAAACGGTGGTTCTGAGCGGATTTGACCCTGTGAGGCGCGAAGTCGCGCGGGTCACCCTGAACAAGCTGCTCAGCGACGGTCGAATCCATCCGACGAGGATCGAGGAGGTAGTGGTCAAATCCCGCGAGGAAGTGGCCGCGCGGATCGTAGAGGAGGGGCAGGCAGCCCTCTTCGAGCTGGGTCTCCAGGGTGTGCATCCCGAGCTCGTCAAGCTGGTGGGGACGTTGCGCTTTCGGTACAGCTACGGGCAGAACGTTTTGGCCCACGTGAAGGAGGTCGCCTACCTGGCAGGCATGATCGCCGCCGAGATCGGCGCCGACGAGCATCTGGCCAAGGAGGCCGGGATGTTCCACGACATCGGAAAGGCCGTGGATCACGAGGTCGAAGGTTCCCACGCTCTGATCGGAGGGGAGATCCTGCGGCGCTTGGGCCGGCACCCGGAGGTGGTGAACGCAGTTCAGTGCCATCACTATGACATCGAGCCGACCACCATCATGGCCTTCGTTGTCCTCAGCGCAGATGCCATTTCCGCGTCCCGTCCGGGAGCCAGGCGAGAGACGCTTGCGAGCTACATCAAGCGTTTGGAGAAGCTGGAGGAGATCGCGAACGCGTTCGAGGGGGTCGAACGGTCCTTCGCAATCCAGGCGGGCCGGGAAGTTCGGATCATGGTCAAGCCAGACCGGGTCAACGACGACGCTGCCGTCGTCCTGGCACGGGACGTGGCTCGAAGGATAGAGGGGGAGATGAGCTACCCCGGGACAATCAAGGTCACGGTGGTAAGAGAGACCCGCTCGGTCGACTACGCCAAGTAGCCAGACCCAGATCCCGGTAAACCTGTCCCAACTCTGTCACAAGCGTGCCGCAATGCCCGTGATCTGCGTCTGAACTCAGAACGGGCGGGATAGACTGCGGTGGTCCGTTGGAAGGGACGACCAGTCGGCAGGGAGACATGATGTTGGGAGACGCGGGTCGGCAATCAGTGGGGTGGCAGCGCCAGCCGGGCAGCCAAGCTGACTCCCGATTGGCAGGCGGGACTCGGGCGAGTAGCAACGCCCCTGGCGATGACTAGCCCACCAGCTGTCGAACGCAAGATCACCAAGCCCGCGACTGAGCTTGCGGTCGGAGCAGCCGTGCCTGAACTGGTACCTCACTCCCACGTAGAGGTCCCTGGAGTTCCCGCTCGGAGAGGCCAGCAGTTGGCGGTCTGGGCGGTGGTCACTGCGACGACCGGCGCCGCCGTGGCGGTTGGGGCGGAGTACATTCGCCCTCCCGTCCACGTCTCCGAATGGGCAACCCTCGGGGTCGTCGTACTCCTGGTGGCCCTACTCGAGACTCGAGGCGGAGTCGCGCTACCCGTCGGTCGGGTGGGGATGCGCTTCAGCGCCAAGGCTTACGCCAGCATCGGCGCCGTCTACTTGCTGGGGTTGCCGGGCGCCGCTGCCTCCAGCATCGCCTCGCTGTTCATGGGCGTGCTTCTCCGGCGTCGACTCAGCGTCAAGGTCTGGTTCAACGCGGTGATGAGCCTGCTGGTCTATTCCGCTGCTTACTGGATTTTCCATTTGGTTGAGCAAGGGGCGGCACACGACGTCCCCAGGTTGATCGTCGCCGGAGCAGCTGGAGGGCTGGCCGCCTGGACGGTGAACCAGGGCCTGCTCGGGGCGGTGCTGCTGGCCGACCAGGGGACGCGGAATTTCCGAGCCGGCGTCTTCGGGCGGAACATCATCGACGTCCTGCCTTACTACCTCGGCTATGGGCTGACCGGCCTTGGGGTGGTCGCCGCCGCCGACCTGCTGGGTGACATTGCAGCCTTGGTCACGCTGGCCGCTCCCGTGGCGATCGTCCAGACCGCCACCAATCGGTGGATGCGAGAGCAGCAGGCGAGGGCGACCGAGGCCGAGAGCGGCTTCAACGCAACTCTGGTCAGTCTGTCCAAGGCGATCGATCTTCGAGACAGCGATACCGAAGGGCACTGCCGTCGGGTGGTCGGTTACTCCATCCTGATGGGAAGGTTCCTCCGATTCTCAGAGGAGGACCTGCTTAGGCTCTGCCACGGGGCGCTGCTCCACGACATCGGCAAGATCGGGGTCCCTGACGCGATCCTGCACAAGCCGGGCCCGCTCACCGACCAGGAGTGGGAAGTGATGCGCACCCATCCAGTGCTGGGGGCTCTCATGGTTGCCGACGTCAAGCAGTTGGAGAAGGCTCGTGAGGTCATCCTCGCGCACCACGAGAGGTACGACGGGAAGGGGTACCCGAATGGACTGGCTGGCAACGAGGTCCCGCTGCCGGCCCGTGTCTTCACGATCGCGGATGCCTTCGACGCGATGATCTCGGACCGGCCCTATCGCAAGGCGATGGCACTGTCCGAGGCCCGGGCCGAGGTTCGCCGTTGCTCCGGAACGCAGTTCGACCCCGAGGCCGTCAGGGCCTTTGAGAGCATCACCGACGATGAACTGGAAGCTGTCGCAAATAAGAGAGAGCAGGCCACGGTGGATCTGCTCTCTCTTTGAATAGCCGTTGGGGGTATAACCACCCCCGCATGGGTCAGAGGGTCAGTCTGCCCACTCGTAAAGGTCCCACGTGCTCATAGCTCGTACTCTCCCAAGACGTCAATTACGTTCTCTGCTCAGACCCAACCTGACGCAGAAACCCTTCGGTCCGAATATAGCTCGCGGGCGCGGTTGTCGCAGCGGACTGACTTCAAAGTGACGAACGTGTAACCCCGAGGCGCTCTGCAACGACCACGATTGCCCGAGCGGAGGCGTAGCGCGCTGTCATCCCGGCCGCCGTCGGCCGAGAGGTTGCTCCGTACACTTCCCGAACGTCACCGTCTACTTACCAGCTCGCGGGAGGGGTCTGATTGGCTGCTGACCGGGCCGGGTGGAGGGACCCGCTGACGTTCCCCCGCTTCCGGGCAATGTGGCTCGGCGGCCTATTCTCTTGGTACGGCGACTTCCTCACCCTCCCGGCCCTGGTGATCATCTGCTACCGGCTCGGAGGAGAGACCGCGGTCGGGCTGCTCTTCGTGGCCACCACCGCCCCCCTGCTTGCCCTGCTGCCACTGGGTGGGCATTTAGGAGATCGGGGAGACCGGCGGCGCCACCTGATAGCCCTGGACTTGGTCAGAGCAGCTCTGGCTGGCCTCACCATCGTTGCCGCCCAGGGACACTTGCTGGCGATCGTCCTGCTGGCGGTCGCCGCCAGCAAGGCCGCTTCGGCGCTGTACGGTCCGGGGCGCAGGAGGCTGGTCGCCGTTCTGCTCCCGCAGTACCTGGTGGCGGCCGGTAGCACGCTGCTTTCGGTGGTCTCCGAGAGCGCCTTCGTGGTGGCTCCGGCGATCGGCGCCGTACTGCTCTTGGTGATGGCGCCAACCTGGCTCATCGCGGTTGACGGAGTCACCTTCCTGATCTCGGCGGTCCTGATGGAGAGAGTGGGAGCCCAACCGGCCCTGTGGAACGCGAGAGCGTATGTTCACCAGCCCGCGTGGCTGTCCCTGCGCCGCGGTTTCCAGCTGCTCCTCTTCGATCCCACCACCAGGCTCTTCGCGGTACAAGCGGCGATGGGGGCCGCGCTGGCCAGCGTGATCCAGGTCTACTTCGTCCCGCTCGCTCACTACGCATTCAGGTTGCACACCAGCCAGGTTGGCCTGATGTACGTCGTGATTGGGGTCGCGGCGATCGTGGCCAGCGCCGCCGCACTTCGGCTTCCGCAGGTTCGGCGCAGGGGGGTTCTCTTGATTGGGTATGTCCACCTGCTGGTGGCGGCAGCCGTCGGCATGCTGCTGGGACCGGGAGTAGTGATCGTCGCCATGCTGCTCTTCTCAGGCAGCGGCGCGCTCCAGGAGGTCTGGGGCCTCAACCGAATCCAGACCAACACGCCTGCTGAAGGCGTGGGCCAGGCGATGGGTGCGGCCCAGTGGTGTATTTGCCTGGGTCGGGTTCTCGGGGCTGCCGCGGCGACCTGGGGCAGTGCCTACCTAGATCGCCAAGCGTTTTTCATCGCACTTACCGCCGTCGCCGTTGTAGTCTGCCTGGCGGTTAGTCTGACTGGGCAGTTCCACTTTCGCCGTAATCCGGCCACATGGCCGCCAGGCGGTCCGCCGCTGCTCTTTTAGAAGTAGAATCCGCATCACCAATCAGGACCTTGCACAACTTGACAATTCCGACTCCGCCCACCGGCGGAAGCGCCGCCACTCCCGTGGAAGTACTTAAGGTCTCTGCTACCTCGCAGCCGGTGCGGGTCGCCGGGGCGATCGCTGGCGTGGTCAGAACCCATCATCGGGTTGAGATCCAGGCCATCGGAGCGGGAGCGATCAACCAGGCGGTCAAGGCCATAGCGATCTCTCGAGGTTATGTGGCTCCGGGTGGGCTGGAATTGGTCTGCATCCCCTCGTTCATAGACATCGCCATCGACGGCGAGGAGCGGACCGGGATCCGCCTTGTGGTGGAGGTCCGCTGACGGGGTCGGTTGGTCCAAGATCGGTGTTCAGCCCGCTGCCCCTTCTAGAGGCCCGACCCCAGCGGACGCCGATCGCCGTCAGCGGTGATCGCGCGCCGCGGGTGAACATCTGGCAAGTCGGATGCCAGATGAACAGCGCAGATGCCGAGAGCCTGGCTGAACAGTTCTCGGAAATCGGCATGGTACCCGGAGTTGAACTGGAAAACGCGGACCTAGCCGTCCTGGTCACCTGCGCAGTGCGCCAACATGCCGAGGATCGGGCCAGCAGCCATCTCGGGGCATTGGCGGCGTGGAAGAAGGCGAAGGCGGGCCGGGGAATCGCCCTCACCGGGTGCATGGTGGGAGAGCACGGAGCCAGCCTGCTGCGCCGATTTCGGCACCTCGATTACGTTTTCGACATGCGCGAGCCCGACGGGTTCTTCGCCCGACTCAGGGATCTCTACCAGGGGGCTCTCGAGGGGCCGGTGCCCTTGCCGGCCTCGGATCGGCTCTTCGCTTACCTTCCCGTGATCCTCGGATGCAATGAGATGTGCACCTACTGCATCGTGCCCTTCGTCAGGGGCCGCGAAGCCAGTCGCCCAGCCGACGAGATCGAGATAGAGGCCCGGCGCATGGTCGATCGAGGCGTGGTGGAGATCACCTTGCTCGGGCAGAACGTCAACTCGTATCGGAGCCCAGCCGACGGGTCGGGGCTGCCCGAGCTGATGGCCAAGGTGGACAGGGTCCCCGGGCTAAAACGGCTTAGATTCCTCACCTCTCATCCCCGCAATGCGTCCGCTCGGTTGCTGGACGCCATCGCCGACCTCCCCACTGCCTGCGAGCAGTTCCACCTGCCGGTGCAGTCCGGTAGCGACTCGTGCCTGAGGCGGATGAAGCGTGAGTACTCGGTAGCCGAGTACCGCAAGGTGCTGAGTAGAGCCAGAGAGCGCGTCCAGGGGATCTCACTGAGCACCGATGTGATCGTCGGCTTCTGTGGGGAGACCGATGCCGAGTTCCGAGCAACCCTGCGGATGCTGGCCGAGATCCGGTTCGACACAGTTCATGTCCAGGCCTACTCGCCTCGGCCAGGCACGGCCGCCTACCGTCGTCAGGACGATGTCCCGCTGGCCGCCAAGAAGGAGAGGTTGCAGGAAGTGCTCGCGCTCCAGAGATCGATAAGCGAGGAGCGCAACCGCGCCCTGATCGGCACCGAAATCGAGGTACTGGTCGAGGGCTCTGCGGCAGACGGTCGAGTGTTTGGCCGGACGCGTCAGAACCGGGTAGCCTGGGTGGAGCGCAGCGCCAATCCCGGCGAGACGGTTCTGGCCCGGGTTATATCGGCGACCGCCTGGCAGCTCGCAGCCGCTTGACGGCTGTGGGCGTGGCGAGCCCCGAGGCAGGATCCGAGCCCGGAGCTCCGGATACGCCGGCGGTGCGCCAGTACTGGGCAGCCAAGCGGGCCCATCCTGATTGCGTGGTCTTCTTTCGGATGGGGGACTTCTTTGAGATCTTCGGCGAGGACGCCGAGCGCGCCGCTCCGATCTTGGAGATTGCTCTGACCTCTCGCCCCTTCGGCAGGGCGGGCAGGGTGGCGATGTGCGGCGTGCCCCATCACAGTGTCGCCCCGTACGCGAGGAAACTGATCGAGGCAGGGATCAAGGTGGCCCTGTGCGACCAGGTGGAGGCCGCTCGGCCAGGGAAGCTGGTGGCCCGGCGGGTGGTAAGGGTACTGACCGCCGGAACCCTGATCGAAGACGCTTTTCTCGCTCCGGGGGCCGCTGCTCGGTGCGTCGCGCTCCTGCCAGCGAACGATCTGGTGGGGTTGGCGGCGATCGACGTCAGTACGGGCAGCTGCCAGCTCGGGGTCATCCCGGGTGGATTGAACTCATCCCAGGTCGGGGATCAGCTGACGGCTCTGGATACCGCTGAGCTACTCCTGCCCGATGATTGCCGGCCACCTGATGGGTTACCGGCGGCCTCAGTAGTGTCTCACCGCCCCTTATCGGCATTCAATCCGGATCGGGGCAGAAGGGTGATGGACGCTGCCAGGGCCGAGCTTCCTCAGACACTGCAAGGCAATCCTCCTGAGGCGGCGTTGGGTGCCCTGGCCGCGCTCGCCGGTTACTGCGAAGAGGGCGAGGTGGCGATCGACCCAGCCTTCCTCAGGGTGAGATGGCGAGTGTCCGGAGAGTCCATGACTCTCGATTCGGCCACCCGAAGAAATCTGGAGTTGGTGGCCCCGTCTGGCAGTGGACCGTCGCTATTTCGGCTGCTCGACCGAACCCTGACCCCACTCGGTGCCCGCCGGCTGCGCAGCTGGCTCCAGGAGCCACTCAGTCAGGTGGCTCCGATCATCGGTCGTCAGGAGGCGGTTTCCGAGATTGCGGAGTCCGGGTCTCTGAGGGGTTCGCTTAGGGCAGCCATCAGGCCGTGTCGGGACCTGGAGAGGCTTACCGGGCGCTCCGTGCACGGAGTCGCTACCCCGCGAGAGCTAGCCAGCCTGGCGGCGACCCTCGCTCAGCTGCCAACCATCACCGCCATCTTGGTGAACACGCAATCACTACTGCTCCGCTCAGTTCGCGAATCCCTCGCGGGAACGGGGGTGGAATTGGTCAGCCTGCTTCGGCGGGCGCTGGTTGATGATCCACCAGCTCAAGCCCGGGATGGAGGCTTCATCAGGCAGGGGTTCGACGAGGAGCTGGACCAGGTGCGCCACGCCAGCTCCGGTGCGCGGGAGTACCTCTCTAGGTTGGAGGAGAGCGAGCGGGAGCGGACCGGCATCAAGACTCTGCGAGTCGGATACAACCGGGTCTTCGGGTACTACATCGAGGTACGCAACGCCGCCCGCGAAGTGATCCCGGCCGAGTACCTGCGCAGGCAGACTCTGGTGGGGGCGGAGCGATACGTGACTCCCGAGCTTCGAGAGCACGAGAACGTCGTGCTGACGGCCCGAGAGCGGGCACTGGAACGGGAACTTGTTTGTCTGAAGCAATTGCTGACATCGGTGGTAGAGAACGCTCCCGACCTGAGTAGGGCGGCCGGAGCTCTGGCCGACCTCGACTGCCTTCAAGGGCTGGCCGAGGCCGGGGTCGAGTCAGCCTGGGTGATGCCCCAGATCGATCTCGGGTCGAGCCTGGAGTTGATCGGGTCCAGACATCCCTTGGTTGAAGCCAGCCTCGGAGCTGGGTATTTCGTGCCCAACGATGTGGTCATGGATGGAGACGCGGAGCGCCTCTGGCTGCTAACCGGTCCCAACATGGCCGGCAAGTCGACGCTTCTCCGTCAGGTAGCTCTGATCTGCCTGCTTGGCCAGGTGGGATCGATGGTGCCCTGTTCCCGGGCCCGGTGGGGGCTGATCGACCGGATCTTCACCCGAGTCGGAGCCCAGGATGATCTGGCCGCTGGGCGCAGCACCTTCATGGTCGAGATGGAGGAGATGGCTCTGATCCTGGCCCAGGCAACCGCGCGAAGCCTGCTGATCCTGGACGAGATCGGACGGGGGACCAGCACCTACGACGGCATGAGTATTGCCCAGGCGATACTGGAACACCTTCACGACCAGCCACAGATGGCCCGGCGGGTGCTTTTCGCGACCCACTACCACGAGCTCACGTCGCTCGAAGGCGCGCTTCCAGCGATGCGCAATTTCCGAGTGGAGGTGGTCGAGACTGAGGAACAGGGCGAGCTCAGGATCGCCTTTCTCCACACGATCGTGGCGGGCGGAGCCGATCGCTCATATGGCATCAACGTGGCCCAGCTGGCGGGGATACCAAGGCGCGTGTTGGACCGCGCCGAACAGATTCTGGCCGGGAGGGAGCAGGACAGACCGCTGTCGCTGAAGGGCGATTCCCAACACCAGCTGTCGTTGCCACTAAGCCCGCCTCATCCGGTCATGGTTGAGCTCAAGGGCCTGGAGATCGACGGCATGACGCCGCTCGAGGCGCTCAAGAAGATCGCCGATTGGCAGCGCCAGGCCGGGGAGTTGTCCTGAGCCTGGTCATCCCGCGCACCCAGCCGGAGGCGGGGGGCGAGTCGGCCATTCGGCAGCTCCCTGCCGACGTGGCCAATGCCATCGCCGCCGGCGAGGTGATCGAACGTCCCGCGTCGGTAGTCAAGGAACTGGTGGAAAACAGCATTGATGCTGGCGCGGCTCGAATCGCGGTCCAGATCGAAGACGGCGGAGTCGAGCTCATCCGAGTCATCGACGATGGGCGGGGCATGAGGGCAGCCGAGCTTGGACTCGCGTTTGAGCGGCACGCCACCAGCAAGCTTCGGGATCTCGACGATCTATCGCGGATAGCAACTTTCGGGTTCCGAGGAGAGGCACTAGCCAGCATCGCCGCCGTCTCAGAAGTGGTCCTGGTCTCGCGGGTCGCCACAGACCCGGCCGGAGCTAAGTTGGAGGTTGTCGGCCAGATGGCGGGGACGGTGGATCGGGTGGGAGCCCCGCCTGGGACGGTGGTCGAGGTTCGCCAGCTTTTCAAGAACGTCCCGGCTCGACGCGCTTTCCTGCGCTCCTCGCGGGCGGAGGGAAGCGCTTGCCTTCGAGTTGTTGCGGAAGCCGCGCTCGCGCGGCCAGACGTCCGATTTGAGTTTCACAACGGCAGTCGACGGCTTCTGGGCACGACCGGGGATGGCTCACTCGTTTCAGCCGCCCAAGCGGTGATGGGACGAGGAACGGCTGACCGGCTCGTGCCGGTGCACTGGTCCTCGGGCGAGATCGCTGTCGTAGGGGTGCTCGGCACCCCCGGCGCAGCCCATCCCACTCGGAACTCACTGGTACTCATGGTCAATGGGCGCAGGGTGCACCAGCGAGCCCTCATTGCCGCGGTTGAAAGTGCGTACCGTGGGCTGCTGGAGGTTGGTCGGCACCCGCTCGCAGTCCTTGACATCCGCTGCGACCCAAGCCAAGTGGATGTGAACGTGCACCCGACCAAGCGGCAGGTGCGGTTCCTTGATGAGAGCAGGTTCTTTGAGGCCGTCCAGCACGCCTGCTGGAACGCCCTGAAGGAAGTAGCGCCAGCCAGCCTGGTGACCACGGCTGGACCATCGAGCGTGGAGTCTCGTGCCGCGGTGAGCTGGTCCGGGCTCGAGCGCACCGTCGCACTGGGGACGGGACTCGAACTCGACCTTGGCGACGACGAAGCTTCTCAGCCGGGGGGTGAGAACTCCCTCGCCGGCGCAGACCGATGGCGTTACCTTGGCCAGGCCCACAACCGATATTTGGTGGTCGAGACTGACCATGGGGTTGCCTTGCTCGACCAGCACGCCGCCCACGAGAAGGTGCTCTACGCCAAAGTCCTCGAGGGACTGCGGGGAGCTGGGGCTGGGCAGGCCGGCCAGGGTCTTCTCAGCCCGATGCTGCTCGAAGTGGGACCTGCGGTCGTCGCCGCCCTCATCGACTCTGGCGACCTGTTCCGCAGAGCAGGATTCGACCTCGAGGTCTTCGGTGAGGGGACGGTTCGCTGTTCTGCGGTCCCGATCGGCACGAGGCTTTCGGAGTTGGAAGAGCTCCTGAGCGAAGTGCTGGTCGGACTCGAGGAAGGGGTTTTAACCAACGTGCCAGGAGATCGGGCTCACCGTTTGGCAGCGTCGGTCGCGTGTCACAGCGCACTTCGGTTCGGCGACTCTGTCAGCCGCGAGGAGGTGATCTCGCTCCTCAGGGACCTGGCGCGCACGCCCGGGGGCATAACTTGCCCGCACGGCCGGCCCGCGGTCCTGATCCTCTCGGCGGGACAGCTCCTGTCGGCTTTTCGGAGGGGTACGTGACCTCGTATCTGGACTCCGGCGACAACATAGGCCCGATGGCGGTGGCCGTCATGGGGCCGACGGCCTCTGGAAAAACTCGCCTGGCAGTGGCGCTGGCGAGGGAGATCGGAGCGGAATTGGTCAACGCCGACTCGCGCCAAGCCATCGCCGAGCTCTCGATCGGCGTGTGCAAACCGACTTCGGAGGAGTTATCGGGCGTGGTATGCCACGGGCTTATGTGGAGCCATCTGGGGCGTCCATTCTCAGTTGCGGAGTACCGTGCCCAGGCAGCCGCGTCGGTCGAGAACGTGATCAGGCGCGGACGCACGGCCATAGTGGTTGGAGGCACTGGACTGTACGTGCGAGCCCTATTTAGCGGATTCGACTTCGGAGCCGTCGCGCCCACGACGAGTCGCGGGGTCGGCGGAGAGTCTGCGAAGGAAGACGGTCCGCCGGCGATGGCGGCGGCCAGGGAGCTTCGGTGTCTGGACCCAGAGCGCGCCACCCTCACCGACATGAACAATCCGCGTCGCGTAAATCGAGCGTTAGAGCTAGCCCGCGCCGGAGCTCATCCCAGTCACGCTCTGCCGACGTGGGACGCGGTCAAGCTGGGGTGCCGCGTAAGCCCACCCGCGCTCCGAAGGCGGATCGAGTCGAGGTCGGACCAGTTGATGGCGAATCCCCTGCTCACCGAGGTGCGGGAGCTGCAGTCGCTCGGCTTCTCAAAGGAGGTCGTACGGCATTCCGCTATTGGCTACGCCGAGGCGCTCGACTGGTCTGAGGGGCGCTGCCAGCGTGACGAAGCGGTCGAGCGGGTGGTCGTCCGCACTTGGCGCTATGCCAAGGCTCAAATGACCTGGCTCAGAAGTGAGCCGAACTTGGTCTGGGTCGACGCCGAAGAGAGCTCCGAAGCCATGGTCGACCAGTGCATCGCGGCGATGGAAGCGGCGCAGCCGGCGAGGGTGGGATGAAAGTCTTCGACGAATCCTTGCAGCAGGAGGGGGAAAGGGCCTTCCTGCTTGGATGGGCCCCCACCGAGCGCGACCTTGGCCATGTCGGCCTGGAGATGGATGAGCTAGGCGATCTGGCTCGGACAGCGGGTGCGTCGATTGTCGGCTCCGATATTCAGAAGCGGCCCCGCGTTGATGCCACGCTCTTCTTCGGAAAGGGCAAGGTTGCCGAAGTCCGCACCCTTCGAGAGAGCCTGGATTTCGGATTGCTGATAACCAACGACGAGCTCTCTCCTCGACAGCAGCGCAATCTGGAGCAGGAGTTGGAGATTCCGGTGGTCGACCGCACCGGCCTGATCTTGGACATATTTGCCCAGCACGCGCGCTCTCGGGAGGGGCGAATCCAGGTCGAGGTTGCTCAACTTCAGCACCTCTTGCCTCGATTGGCTGGATCCAGCGGTCTGTCGCGTCTCGGCGGTGGTATCGGCACAAGGGGCCCAGGCGAGCAGAAGTTGGAGACGGATCGACGACGAATTCGAAACCGATTGCGTTTGTTGCAGAGGGAGTTGACCGAGCTTCACGACGAGCGGGCGCTTCATCGGGACGGGCAGCGACGGCGCTCTTTCCGGACCGTGGCGCTGATCGGGTACACCAACGCTGGCAAGTCGACTCTGCTTAATGCGATGACCGCCGGCGGTGCACTCGTCGAAGACCAGCTGTTCGCAACTCTCGATCCCACCACCCGTGCGGTCCGGCTGCCTTTTGGGGAGCCCTGCCTCCTGATCGACACAGTGGGCTTCATCCAAAAGCTGCCACACGAACTGGTCGCCGCCTTCCAGGCCACCCTAGAAGAGGTCGGGGAAGCGGACCTGTTGATTCACGTCTTTGACGCGAGTCACGCAGGCGCCGAGACTCGTCTCGAGGCAGTGCACTCGACGCTCCGGGACCTGGATCTAGGTGAGCGCCCACTCTTGATGGCAATCAACAAAGTGGATCAGTGCTCTCCAGAAAGCCGAATGCGCCTGCGGATGTTCCAGCCAGCTCCGTATCTCGGAGTCGTACTGGTCAGCGGCACCACTGGTGAGGGGCTCGAAGAGCTCCGCGTCGCCATCTCCGAGGCGCTTTCTCGCGACATGCTCGCAGTGGAGGCGACGATCCCTTACGACAACTGGAAGGCGCTGTCGCGGTGGAGGAGATTCGGAGTGGTCGAGGGAGAGGAGTTCGCGGGTGACGGCGTCCATGTCCGCGGAAAGCTGCCTGAGGCAATGATCAAGGGCCTGACTGGGGACGGGGATCAATCGTCCCCTGAGTAGAGCCGGAAGCCTAGTTCTTGATCACCCGAATGACGGCGACCACTTTGCCTTCGATGTGAGCGTCCTCAACAATCAACGGAGCAAAAGCGTCATTGGATGGCTGAAGCCGCAGATGTCCGCTCTCGCGATAGAGCCGCTTGACCGTGACCTCGCTCTCACCGGTCTCAGGACTCTCAAGCCGCACCACTGCGACTGCTCCGTTGGGAACGTCCGACCGCGGCTTCACCACGACTAAGTCACCGTCGAAAATCCCATCGCCTTGCATACTCTCGCCGCGAACCCGGAGGAGGAAGGAGTCGTCACCGCCGGCGATCTCAGGACCTACCGCCAGTCTGTCCTCGATGTTCTGTTCAGCGAGGAGCGGGACGCCTGCGGCTACTTGGCCGACTAGCGGCAGCCAGTACGCGTCCGTGGAGTTGGCCGTCGGAGCTGAGAAGTCCGTAAGGAGGACGGTGCGCGACTTGGTCGGATCTCGGTGGATCAGTCCTTTACGCTCGAGGACGTTCAAGTGGTTCTGCACCGTGGAGCTAGAACTGAGGCCAACTGCTCTACCGATTTCGCGGACCGAGGGCGGATATCCACCGTCCACGCTGCGCGACCGCAGGTATTCGATGATTTCCTGCTGCCGGGGATGGAGGTCTTCGGGCATCTGGTCGCTCCCTTACCAAAGCGCCCACCGAGCAGCGGCGGCACCCCAGAACAAATGATCGGGCAGATAGTAGCACTCATAGGGTCGCGGTGCAAACGGCTGTTCGCCGGGCCACGCCGAGTTGGCTGGCGCCGTGGAAGGCAAGTCCTTGCGCAGGATCCGACTCTGCCGCTCGCCTCGCCTCCGCTGGGAGGGGCGGCTGCCTGCCGTTGCAGGTAGCGCGTGCCCAGGTAGGGATCGGGCCGTTTCGGACCGGGAGAGAGGCTCACCGAGCAAGTCGACGATATGAGCAGGGAGAGGCGTCATGAGGTTTCCTCTCACTTCCGCGGGCATCAAAAACCAGAGCATCCACGACGCGCTGCTCGATTTGCTGGGCAAGCCGATGGCCGAATCCAGCGCCGGGTGCATTCCTACCGCCCGTGAGCTGCGCTTGACAAACGAACAGGCGTTCTATAGAGTACGAACCGATGTTCGTACTCACGCCCCAGCAACGTCAGGATCTCGCCAGGTCAAGGAACCGCCTACAGCGCCGCCGAGTTGGTCGCAAGGGATGGGGATTTTTGATAAAAGTGGCGGTGCTAACACTTCTGGTCGGCGCTGTCATGACTCAAGTAGTTCTCGGGACTGCCGGCGTCCGCGGACCGGCGGTCGTTGTTCAGCCTGGTCAGACCCTCTGGGGGATAGCCAGTAGCCACTACCCAAGCTCTGATCCTCGGGCTGCGATCGCCGCGATAGAGTCGGCAAATCACCTTGAGAATTCGCAGATCAACCCTGGCGAGCGGCTCCTCCTGCCGCCGATCTGAGAAAAACGCTCCTTCCAGGGTTGCGCCGACCGACTAACCTTCTTCGTTGTGGGAGTTTCGGCTGCCGTCGAGGAGCGAATTCGGCTCGTTGTCGAAAGCGTGCAGTCGAGGCAACGACTCCCCAGCCTGGTCGTTGCAGTTGCCGAGGCTGGGCGGATGGTCACCCACATCTCTGTGGGCCACGCCGACGTAGCCACCGGACTCCTGGCAGGGCCACAAGTTCAATACCGGATCGGATCAATTACCAAGACCATCACCTCGATGGCGACGATGCAGCTAGTTTCTGCAGGCGAGCTGGATCTGCGTTCTCCCCTCAGCCAGGCTTGGCCTGGAGCTCCGCTAGAGGACGTCGCGATATCCGACCTCCTCACCCATGGATCCGGTCTCCAACGCGAGCCGGAGGGTGCAGTTTGGGAAACCCTTCAATTCCCGGAACGGGAAGACCTCGCAGCAGCGGCCGTGGCAGCTCGTCGCTTGTATCCGCAGGGAACTTGGTTTCACTATTCCAATCTCGGCTTTGCTCTGCTGGGTGAGATGCTGGCCCAGCGCAGTGGGACGAGTTGGGAGTCGTGGGTGAAACAGCAGGTCTTAGACCCCCTTGGCATGTTCCGAACCACACCATCGTCTGAGCCTCCGGCTGCCCAGGGATATTCGGTAGAGCCCTACTCAGATGCGGTGACATCCGAGCCACCGGTGGATTTCCGAGGGATCGCCCCTGCTGGCCAGCTCTGGAGCACCGCGGAGGACCTCTGCCTGTGGTCGGGCGCCATCGCCGGGAGCAGGCCGGAGCTGCTCGCGCCGCGCATGTTGGAGGAGATGCGTGGGCCGCGCACTATCGCCGACACCCAACATTGGACCTGGGGCTTCGGCTTAGGACTGATGCTCTTGCGAGACGGGGACGTGGTGTACGTGGGCCACACTGGATCCACTCCGGGTTTCCTGGCAGCGGTAGTGTCGGATCCCGTTACCCAGATCGGCGTCACGGTGCTGACGAACTCGACAGCCGGAGTCAAGATCGCGCCGTTGGCCGTGCGGCTCCTGGGGCTGGTGCGGGACGGCGCAACTGGACAGCGGGAGTGGTCGCCTGGGAAGGCTCCCCCAGAGAAGATCGCTCAGCTTCTCGGGAGGTGGTGGTCGGAGGAGAGCGAGTGGGTCCTCCGCTGGCGAGGGGGTCAGCTGCAGGCTAACCGTGCCGACGACCCGGATGATGACGCGCCGACCTTGTTCGTCGAGGTTGCCCCTGATGAGTTTCTGGCGGTCACCGGACCCGAACGGGGGGAACGGCTGGTCGTGGTCAGAGGAGAGGGGGCTGATGCCGGCTCCGTGCAGAAGTTCTACTGGGCGACCTACGCCTTCACCCGCACGGCACAGCCCTTCGCCTCAACGGACAGATAGGACTCGCTCAACCCAGACGGACCAACAAGCAGACTCGGTGTGCCGTTCCTCTTAGTGTCACGGGTCGGCAGGGTATTCCAGTGACTCGGGAATTACTCCAGGGCCCGAACCCGCCCGGCGCGGAACGATCGGGGAGTCGCGACTCTGCCTCTTCGACCGAAAGACCGCATTAGTCGGTCACCGTGCTCAGCAGTCGAGCCATCCCTTCGAGAGGAATGGCGACCCAGTCAGGGCGGCTGTGAAGCTCGTAGTCGATCTCGTACAACGCCTGGGCTGCCTGCAGGGACGTCAGAAGCAGCTCGACCGATTCGCGGTCCGTGGGGAGCAGGTCGGTTCCCCCGACAGCTGGTAGGTACTGACCCATGAACGAGTCCCGCGCCAGAGCGGCCCAAGCCCGACCGTACGGACCCAGGCTCGCCGCGCTGACGGCGGCGGAGTCGACCTGCTGGCGAAGCGCGACGGTGGCCGCGTAATCGAAGGACCGGAGCATCCCGGCGAGGTCCCGGAGGGGAGTTGTTTTCCGCCTTCTGACCTTGATCGGCAGGGTCGGACGTCCTTCAAAATCGAGGGCGTACCAACCGGAATCGGTCCGGAGCAGTTGCCCCAGGTGATAGTCGCCATGGACTCGGATCGCGCTCCCCGACGGCACCATCTGGGCCACCTGCGCAGCCAGTTCGTGAAGGGCGTTGGCATGCACGGCCAGCGGTTCCAGGCGGGAGTCGTGTAGCTCAACAAGTCTCTCGGTCTGCTTGTCCAGGTCGTCCGCTATCAGTCGCAGGTCCCCGCTGTTCAGAGGGCGTGCGGCTAGCTCCGGGTCGCCCTCCAAGCTCGCCAGTGCGAGGTGCATCTCGGCAGTGAGGTTCCCAATCTGGGCAGCTGTGCCGGCAAACGACGAGCCCTGGCGCTCCACCGCCTCGGCGCAGTTCTCTGGAAGGGGCACCGCGCCGTCAGCGTCGATCAGCAGGTCGGCATAGAGGTCGCGCAGGGAGGTGAGGGCGAGCGAGAATCCGTCGGTACCGTTTCTGAGGTAGCTCTGGGCCACGGCCAGCGAGGTGGTCGTCTTTGAGGTCGTCGCTTCCACAACTCCCAGTGGTCGGGCGATCCCGGTGAAACCCGCCTGGTCCAGGGCTTCCAGAAGCTCCACCTCCGGGCTCACGCCGGGCCACAGCCGGCGAAGCACCTTGATGAGGAGGTCATCCCCGTAGAGCACGGTGGACTGGCTCTGGTCCTGAGGGGCCATCCGGTTCGGTTCCTGTGGAAGCGTCACGGCAAGGGGAGGGTGAAGCAACCTGAAGCGAAGCTGCCCCGAACTGTCGCCGGGGACTGAACGTGCTTCAGCCAGGGAATCGAGAAAGTGGGCGCCTAGGACTGGGTCTAGGAACGCGTCGTAAATGGCCCAAGGCGTGGCAGTTTGAGCGCTTGCGGCCTCCTCTGGGCCGCCCAACCGGCGCGCCATCGGCCTAATCGCGCTCGGGAGGTGACGGTCCCAGGGCCTCACTCCCAACACCATTTGGTAGGTCGCTGGATCTCCGGCATCGAACTCCACCAACACCAGGGCCACGACCATCCCCGGGACCTCGGAGCGCAACCAGAAGGTCTGCTCGAGCCGGATTCTCCGGATCTGGCGCTGCTTGTCGGTGAACCAGCGCTCCTGGGCCAGACTGCCAGCAAGGGCCGATTCGATCCCGACCATCTCCGAGAGGCGCGGCACCGCGGTCATGACCCGCTCTCCAGACTGAGCCAGTAGAAGGCGTGCGGGCCCAAGGTCAGGGGGTAGGGACGGCTGTCGATGTTGGGGAAGGGAACCCGGCCAACCAGCTCGATCGGGGTGGCGCCGCTGAACTGGCGCAAGTCCAGGTCAACCGGCTGGGCGAAGCGCGACAGATTGTTCACGCAGAGGATGGTCTCTCCATCCGACACTCGGAGGAAGCCGAGGATCGAGGGATTGGTCGCCTCCACCACCTCGAAGGTTCCCCGGCCGAATACCGGATGAGCCTGGCGCACCCGAATGAACCGCCGCAGCCACTGTAGCAACGAACTTTCGCTTCGCTGCTGCTGCTCGACGTTGCATGCCTGATATCCGTAGAGAGGGTCCATCAGCGGGGGGAGGTAGAGCTGGGCAAAGTCCGCCCTGGAGAAGCCGCCGTTGCGGTCGCCACTCCATTGCATCGGGGTCCTCACCCCATCGCGGTCGCCCACGTAGAGGTTATCGCCCATTCCGATCTCATCGCCGTAGTAGAGGATCGGGGTTCCCGGGAAGGAGAGCAGGAGCCCGTAGAGCAGCTCCATCTGACGCCGCCCGTTACCGAGCAGCGGAGCTAGCCGGCGCCTGATCCCGATGTTGAGCTTCATCCTGGGATCGCGGGCGTACTCGGCATACATGTAGTCCCGTTCAGCGTCGGTGACCATCTCCAGCGTCAGCTCGTCGTGGTTGCGCAGGAAGATCCCCCACTGGCAGTCAGGCGGGATCGGCGGGGTCTGGGCCAGGATCTCGGTGATCGGATAACGCTGCTCCTGGCGCAGCGCCATGAACATTCGCGGCATGAGCGGGAAGTGGAAACACATGTGGCACTCATCGCCGTCCCCGAAGTAGGCGCGGACGTCGGAGGGCCATTGGTTGGCCTCTGCCAGGAGGAGCCGGTCGGCGAAGTGCGAGTCCACGTGCCGACGCACCCGCTTCAGGAACTCATGGGTCTCCGGAAGGCTCTCGCAGTTGGTGCCCTCCTCTTCGAAGAGGTAGGGGACTGCGTCGAGTCGCAGGCCGTCGAGACCCAGCTCGAGCCAGAAGCTGATCACGTCGAGCATGGCCTGCTGGACCTCGGGATTGGCGTAGTTGAGGTCCGGTTGGTGGCTGAAGAAACGATGCCAGTAGTAGGCGCCAGACTGAGAATCCAGGGTCCAATTGGAGACCTCGGTATCGACGAAGATCACCCTGGCGTCCTCATAGCGACTGGTGGTGTCGCTCCACACGTACCAGTCGCGCTTGGGCGAATTGACGCTGCGACGAGCTTCCTGAAACCACGGGTGCTGGTCCGAAGTGTGGTTGACGACAAGGTCGGTGATCACCCGGATTCCCCGGGAGTGGGCTTCCTCGATCAACTGACGGACGTCTTCGACCGTTCCGTACTCAGGTTGGATTGAGTAGAAGTCGGAGATGTCATAGCCCCCGTCGCGCTGGGGCGAGGCGAAGATGGGGAGCAGCCAAATGCAGTTCACGCCGAGCCAATGAAGGTAGTCGAGCTGAGCGATCAGCCCCGGGAGGTCACCAATTCCATCATTGTTCGAGTCGTAGAAACCCCTGATAAAGACCTCGTAGATCACCGCATCTCGGTACCAGTGCGGGTCCGGCGCCAGCGTCACTGTTCCACCGAGAGGATCATTGCAGATGACTCGCGCGGATCTAGGGTGACGCTCTGACGTGGGCCCGTCCACCGTGCCGTCGTCCCGTTCAAGAGATCGCGGACGAGCAGGCTTGCACGGGGCGGGGAGCTGAGCTGTTTCAGGGTCAGATGCACTGTCGCTTTCTGGGTCTTCTTGGGGTCGAGATTGACGATCACCAGCACCACGTCTGAGCGGTCCGCGGTGTGCTTTGAGTAAGCGAGGACGGATCGATTGTCGGTGCGATGAAAGCGCAGACGCCGGAGTTGTTGCAGGGCGGGGTGATCGCGCCTGATCTGATTTAGCTGAGAGATCAGCGGGGCCAGCGAGCCCTCCTGGCTCCAGTCCCGAGGCCGGTATTGGTATTTTTCCGAGTCCCAATACTCCTCCGATCCTGGAGCTTGGGGCTTGTTCTCGAACAGCTCGTAGCCGCTGTAGATCCCGTAGGCGGGGGAGAGGGTCGCGGCCAAGATCAAGCGATAGCGAAAGGCGGGCGGGCCGCCCAATTGCAGTTCCTTGGTCAATATGTCCGGGGTGTTGGCAAAGAAGTTGGGACGGAGGAAGTCGGCGCTCTCGTTGGTCAACTGAGCGAGGTACTTTTGCAACTCCCGCTTGGTCGAGCGCCAGGTGAAAAAGGTGTAGCTCTGGCTGAATCCAACCTTGGACAGCTCGTTCATCAGAGCTGGTCGGGTGAAGGCCTCAGCCAGCAGGATGACCTCGGGGTGGTCGCGCCGAAGTCGCCGGAACACCCATGCCCAGAAGGGGACTGGCTTGGTGTGGGGGTTGTCCACCCGGAAGCTTCGAACGCCCAAATCGATCCAGAACTCCAGGATCTGATAGCAGGCCTGCCAGAGCGACTTCCAGTCCTCACACGCGAAATTGAGCGGGAGGACGTCGTCATACCGTTTGGGCGGATTCTCTGCCGCCCGGATGCTGCCATCCGGGCGATGCTCGAACCAGTCGGGGTGGTTCGTGACCCACGGGTGATCAGGCGAGCACTGGAGGGTGTAGTCGAGCGCCACCTCGATCCCAAGTGAAGAAGCGGTTTTCATGAAGCCCCGGAAATCTTCCAGGGATCCTAGGTCTGGGTGGATTGCTGTGTGTCCGCCCGCACTAGCTCCGATCGCCCACGGGCTGCCCGGTTCTCCCGGAGCCGCCACGGGGGCGTTGTTGCGGCCCCGTCGAGCGGTGGTACCGATTGGATGAATCGGCGGGATATAGACGACGTCGAACTTCATCTCGGCCACTTCCCGAAGCCGGGTCCGGGCTGAGACGAAGGTTCCCGAGCTCTTTCCGTCCGAGCCTTCGGAGCGCGGAAAGAACTCGTACCAGGACCCGAATAGCGCTCTCTGGCGCTCGACCCAGATCGGCAAGACGCGACTCCTCGCGGGAGGCATCTGGACCAGGGCGTCTGACATCAGCCGGGAGGTGGCCGGGTCGAGCAGGAACCGCTGCAGCCGCTCATCGGGGCGGGCTGTGAGCTGAGTTAGTTTCTCTTCCAGTCGATCTCGGATCGGCGACGGAAGTAGGGCGGCGCCGGAGCGTACCAGTTCAACTCCGGCCGCAAGTTCTTGGCTGGGATCGACATGAGCCCGGAGCCAGCGGCGATAGCCCTGGCGCCAGGTTCCGAACCGATTACGCCAGGCTTCGATCTGGAACTCAGCGTCCCCAGTTCGGGGGAAGGAGATGTTGCCGGTCCAGAAATCGTCTATCGCGCCCCGCAGGGGAGCATAGCTCCACCGCTCGCCCCCAGAGGCACCGGTCATTCGCCACCGGACCCTGACCAGGAGCTGGGGCTGACCCTCGCTGAACACGCACGCCCGCACCGGTACTTCTTCGGCTACTACCGCCTTGGCGGCGATCAGACCACCCGTAACCTGGGGCGATACCTCATTGATGATGATCTGCTCGATCTGCGAGGGGAGCTGGGAGGCTTCGTCGGGCATGGAGCTAGATTGCCATTAGCGGGCTACCCCACGCTCCGCGCACCCACCCAACGACCGATCGACCTGAGGGGGAGAGGGACGAAGGAGCACCGGTACGCACCATCGAAGCGTAAGCGCTCGCCCCGCTACGACCCTGCCCTCGTGGAATGGAGTCGCAGGGGCAAAAGGGGTGATCGGTCAGAGATTCGCCAGGGCTGCGGGAAGATCCGCGACGGAGTCAGGCACCACCGTCGCGCCGGCCTCGGAGAGCAGATCCCTTCCATGGGTGCCGGTCAGTACTCCGGCCACCACTCCGGCCCCGGCCCGAATTCCGGACCAGATATCCGACTGGGTGTCTCCGGCAACCACAACGCTGCGGACGTCCTCGGCAAGCGTCTTGAAGAAGTTGATCCCCGGCATGATGTCGTTGTAGGAGCCGCCGTTGGCCAGCGCCACCGCGTAAACCGCTGCGAAGGCCGCTCCCGCGTCCGTCGGGTTGCCGTTGAGACCTATCCCACCTTTGAACTCGCGCTTGGTGAGGTCGGAGAACTGGGTGGGCGCCTGAGTTATTACCGAGGCGTTGTAGCCGATTGACACGTACCCGCCGTAGTCGTAGTAGTAGGTGGCGTCCGATGCGATCTCGGACCACTCGGCGACCTTGTACGGAGCCAGCAGCTATAGCTGGTCTGCCTCCACCGCGAAGGCCGGACCCATGTCCAGCACGTCAGGCTCGCGGTTCGTGCCGGCGAGCTCCTCCATCGAGTCAACCTCGTACTGGCTCGAACCCTCGGGATTCTGGTCGGTGATCTTGATGCCGTACTTCTTGGTGAAGGCCTCAATGATCGCCCCGTAGTTGGCCCAGTTGTCGGGCAGAGTCGTCACCGTCAACTGCCCCTCGGCCTTCGCCGCCTTGATCAGCGCGGCCATGCCCCCACCCGCGGAGGCCGAGGTCACCTTGGACCAGTCGGTCCCCTTGCTCGCCGGGGTGGTGGCGCTGGCCAGCCCGAGCGTGACCACGGCTGTCAGCGATCCCATCAAGAGCGCTTCCTGCGCTCGTCGGGTACTCCGCATTGAGCTATTCCTCCCTTTGATTTGGGCGTGTTTGCACGATTGAGGCAATTCGTATTTCGAGCGCTGGAGGCTCGAAACCCCGTGCATCGGCGTCGACAAGCAACAGGTACCGGGCGCCTCAATTAGGCAGGTGGGAACGGAAAACTAACGATGTATCAAGGTGACTTGATGGTCGATTCGGGTCACCTTGCGACGCTCTCGGCGCCAACTGGCGCACCACTCGGGGCTGGGCGAGGTCTGAAGCGAGGCCGCCGGGGCCACAATTGGGAAGGCGCGGTGCTGATGAGCGACGACCACCGCGCACAAATTGGGCGGAGGAGTCCAGATCGACCGGAGGTTGCATGAAGGCTAGGCCCGGGCGAGTCGGCTCGGGATCCTCGGCGGTTCAACGCGTCGGCGGCTGCACCGATGGGGCCGAGACCGCTCCGCTCGTCGTCGCTCACCGAGGAGCCTGGGGTCCGGAACCGGAGAACACCCTGCCCGCATTTGAGGCTGCCGTGGCACTTGGTGCTGACGTCATCGAGTTCGACGTCTGGCGATGCAGGACGGGGGAGTTGCTGGTATTTCACGACGCCAGCGTCAAAGGGCAGCCGATCGGGTCACTGAGTCACCAGGAAGTCATCGAGCTCAGCGGTCGGCAAGTTCCCTTGCTCGAAGAGGTTCTCGATCTGAGTCGAGGTCGGATCGGGATTGACCTGGAAATGAAGGACCGAGACTGTGCCGCCAAGGCGGCGGAGGTGGTCCGCTCACGCTGCTTACCTGGGGTTGTACTTCTTTCGTCATTTTCGATTGAGGCGCTGGGCGAGGCCAGGGCCGTCGATCCCGAGGTCGAGCTTGGCCTGATCTGGGCCCGTCCTCTCAGCAACAGCGCTGAGGTGGCTCTGGGGGAGAAAGCCAGGGAGTTGGGTGCCACCGTGTTGGCGCCCCAGCACCGACTCCTGCGCAGATCACTGGTGGTAACTGCGAGGGGTGCAGGTCTTCGCCTTCTCCCGTGGACGGTGAACTCAGAGGCGAAGTTGAGAAAGTTTATGAAGACGGAAGGAGTCTGGGGAGTCGTGACCGATCGGCCTGGGTTTGCAATAGAGGTGCGCCGAGGAATCGATCCACCCGGAGCGTCGGTGACGATGGGGTGACCCGATAGGGGAGAGTAGCAGCGAACGCGCGTTCGGCAGCAGGATCGAGCTGAGATCCTCGGTGGAGGGGAGCCCGGGAGGGGGCAACCGGCATGTGCCGGGACTTGCACAAAGTTGGGATTGCTAGACTGCCTGCCGTCGGCGTGGCGGCCGCCACCAACCACAGCGCCGAGGCCCCGGGGCGCTGGCCAAACCGGCCGCATCGGTCGCGACAGGTAGCTTTGTCGCCGGCCAGATCAGTGGAGCTTCATGAGTAGTTCTGGCGCGTGGTCACACGTTTTCGCGCCGCTTCGAGCTCGCGACTTCCGGCTGATGTGGTCGGGAAACATGGTCTCGCGTCTGGGCGACGGAATCTTCACGGTGGCGATCGCTCTAGAGGCTCTTCGGGTCGACCACGCGCCCACTGGACTGGCGTACGTCCTGGCTGCGCGTGCGGTTCCTGGAGTTGCACTTTCCATCCTGGGCGGCGTCGTGGTCGACCGCGTTCCGCGACGGCTCGCCATGTTGGCGGCGGACCTGGTGCAGGGGGCGGCGGTCGGAGTGGTCGCGCTGCTGGTCCTGGTCCAGGCAATCTCCCTATGGGAGCTGGTCGTGATGGCGATCGTCTTCGGCACCGCTGACGCCTTCACCGGCCCCGCATTCCTGGCGCTTGTCCCAGAGCTCCTACCTCTCGAAGTGCTCACCCAGGCCAATGCGCTCAACAACGCGAGCTCCGAGCTTTCTGTGAACCTGATCGGTCCTGCCGGAGGGGGGCTCGCGGTCTCGGTGATCGGAACGGCTGCCGCCTTCGCGTTGGACGCGGCGAGCTTTGTGGTATCGGCTGCTTGCCTTGCCAGTTTGCGACTCCGGTCCCGCCCGACGTCCAGCGGGCGGTCTCTCATAGCGGACGCGGCGGAAGGATTTCACTACATCGTCTCCCGGCGCTGGCTTTTCATCTTGCTGATCGGGGCTGGGATAGCCAATCTGGTGGGAATGGGACCGTACATCGTGCTGCTCCCGGTACTGGTCCGGCACACCTTTCACGCCAGTGCGCTCGTCCTGGGCCTGGTCTACGCCAGCGCCGGGGTTGCGGGAGTCGTGGCCTCACTTGTCGTCGCCCGGCTGGGGTCCCCGAAGCATCTGCTGGAAGCGATGTGGACTGCCTACTGCCTCGCCGGGCTGCTGCTCGCAGCGATCTCAATCGCCCCGAACGCGTGGGTCGCCGCCGTTCTAGTCGCCGGGTCGGCCGGGCTGGTCGTCTACGGCGACGTGCTCTACGTCACCAAGCTGCAAACGTCCGTTCCGAAGCGACTGATGGGAAGGGTGTCGGCCGTCTCCTACCTGATGGTCGGAACCCTTGCGCCGGTCGGCATGATTCTGGGTGGGTTCGCAGCCGCGGCGATAGGCGCACGGGGAGCCTTTCTGGTGAGCGGAATCCTGGCGGCTGGCTGCGGGCTTGTCTTGCTGCTGCCCGGCGCTCGGACCATGGACCTGGAATCGGAGGCGGCGTGATGGAAACGGACGCAGACTCGATCCCTCTCGATATTGGTCAGGACGGGAAGCGATCCCCGGGTTCCGATCTCACGTTCCGTGCCATCGCCGGTCCCGAAGAATTGGGGATGTTCATGGAGCTCGAGTATTCGCTGGACCACGAGTTGGCCGGGGACCTCTCGGATGGTCATCGCCGACCCGAGTGGCTGTGGGTCGCGCTGCGCGGCGGCAGGGTCGTTGCCCGCGCGGGCTGGTGGAGTAGCAGAGGCGAAGCGTACCCCTCGATCCTAGATTTCCTGGACGTCGCGTCAGACCGGGACCGAGTTGAGGTCGGCGTGGCGCTTTTACGCAAAGCCATCCGGAAGCTCGTGCCGACCGGTTCGGCCCCACCCGACTACGTGCGATTCGTACCTCCGGACTGGAAAGAACATCGCGCATCGCGTGAGGTCGTGGAGGACCGGATGGCCATCGCAGCCGCGACAGGAGCCGTTCTCCTGGTCGAGAGGCTACGTCTGGAATGGCTGCCGGGCACTTCGATCCCAGCTCCAACCGGCCGGCTGGCTTTCCGTGGGATCCGGGACGACGCCGAGTTGATCGAGTTGATGACCCTCGTCATGGAAGGGACGCTGGACGCACATAGCCGTGCGGACATGCTCCAGATGTCACCACGAGAAGCCGCTGTCAGTCAATTTGAGGGCGAGTTGGCGCTTTATCCCAC
Source organism: Candidatus Dormiibacterota bacterium (assembly GCA_963804565.1). Lineage (GTDB taxonomy): Bacteria > Chloroflexota > Dormibacteria > Aeolococcales > Bog-877 > Bog-877. The sequence continues at coordinate 204,819 of CAWDQV010000001.1, forward strand.
TCCACGGGCATGGTGGCGAGTCGCCACCCTACCCGACGGTGAGCCTGTGGGGTTTGTGATCCCGGCCCACAACAGCTACCACCCGATCATCGCCTACATCGGCGTGCTGCCAGTCCAGCGCGGGCACCACTACATTGACGAGATCCTTGCCGAGGGCACCCGGGTCCTACGGGCCGCCGGCGTTCCGCGGATCCGGGCGTCTACCGACCTGGCCAACGTTCCCATGGCCCAGGCCTTCTACAGGCTCGGCTGGACCAACTTCGAACGTCAGATCGATATGACCTGGAAGTGAGAGGCGTCTGTCAGGACGCTCCCTGCTATCGAGTTCGCGTCTAGGTTACGAGAAGAGACCTTATCGGGAGCAAACGGATCTTGGCGGCGACAGACCACGTCTCCCCTCAGTAGGTCACTCCTCTTCGAAAGGGCAACGATCCGGTCTTAGCTGGGGCCTTCGAACGCGTTTAGCTGGCACGCAGGACTGCTGGTTCGGACGGGCCCTGCGGCTAGCTGGCGACTTCTGATAGCCATGCGTAAGCTCTGGTGGCATGGACCTGTCGGGTCGGGTGATGGTCGTGACCGGCGCCTCATCAGGGATCGGAGCGGCGACCGCGCGACTGGCCCACCAGCGTGGGGCGCGAGTGGTCATGGCCGCGCGGCGTGCCGAGCGGCTGGCCCAACTAGAACGGGAGTTGCCCGGCTCCCTGGCGCTCGTGACCGACGTGACTCAAGCGCGGGACGTTTTGTGTCTGCGAGATCGCGCACTTGAGGCCTTCGGCACAATCGACATTCTGATCAACAACGCCGGCCAGGGCCTCCACGTCCCGCTCGACCAGGTCGACCATGGCGACTTTCGGGCGGTCTGGGAACTGAACGTACTAGCCCCGCTTGCCCTGATGCAGGCGGTGCTCCCGACAATGTCCCGCCTTGGACATGGGGCGATCGTCAACATCAGCTCCGGCACGTCGCTCCGGGTGCTTCCCGGGCTGGGTGCGTACGCCGCCACCAAGTCGGCATTGAACATGCTCTCCCTGGTGGCCCGACAAGAATTTGCCAATCTCGGGGTGGTGGTGTCGCTGGTCTACCCGGGGATCACGCAGTCCGAGTTTCATCAGTCGCTCCGGGCGGGGAACGGGCCGCGAGGGGAGTTCCGGCCCGGGGTTGCTGCTCGTCCGGCGACACCCGCGATCACCGTCGCGGAAGCCATCCTTCGCGCGGTGGAAGGCGGGGAAGCCGAGTACCGTGTTCAGCCACCTACCTCAGCGTGAATCGGAGCTCGAGCCCGTAACGTTGCCGGAACGGTGACCGGGTAGCCTGTTTCAAGTCGGTCCCCACTCTGACCTCCCGAGGGTTGAAAACGCGATGCACAACAGCTCAGGTGGCGTGATCCGCGACCGCTCGACTCGTTGGCGGGCATTCGCCGGCGTGGTTGGGGTTGTGACCTTCGTCTTGGGGGTTGCTCTGACCGTGCTGATAGGCAGAGCCGACGGCGCCGACGATGCCCTCTGGGTGGCCGTCTGGTTGTGCGCTCCGCTGGTGGGTGGGCTCACTGCGGCGCTCCGGCCACGCAACGCGGTCGGCTGGGTGCTTCTCGGCGTGGGTGTGACGGGGGTCGGGAGTCAAATGTCATTCGGCTACTCCCCCATTCCCCCCATTTCATACCTCCAGGCGGTCGCCCTGGACCTCGGCGCCCCCCTCCTCTATCTCGGACTCCTGTTGGTCGGGCTATTGGTGCTGCTGTTTCCGAGCGGTACCCTGGGCCCCGGATGGAGGCGATGGCTGGTGAAAGCTGGGGCGATCGCCTACCTTTTCGCTGCCGTCGCGTCGTTCTTCCTTCCCACCGTCGTAGGAGACGGTCGCAACTATCACAATCCACTCAATGTGGCGGTCCTGGATGGGCCACTAAAGCTCGTGATTGGTGTGGCCACTGTGGCGTGCTTCGGTCTTATCCTTGTGGCGGCAGCGGACGCCGTGTGGCGGCTGCGGCGCTCATCGGGCATTCAGCGGCAGCAATTCAAGTGGCTCGCCTATTCGAGCGTTCTCTTGTTCCCCACAATGGTCGTCGCAGCTGTTTCTCCCGGGAATTTGTGGGTTGCGGTAGTGCCGCTGGCCATAACGGCAAACGCCATGGTCGGAACCATCGGGTTAGCCATCGTGCGTTATCGCCTCTATGACATAGACCGACTGGTCTCGCGAACCGTGTCGTATCTGGTCGTGGTGGCTGTGCTCTTTGGGGTCTACGTCGCCTGCGTGCTCCTTATGACAACTGTGCTGCCGCTCCGCGGCAGCGTCAGCGTAGTGATCGCCGTACTGATCGCGGTCGCACTCTTCGCCCCGGTCCGATCGCGCGCCCGGGCGATCGTGGACAAGCGGTTCAATCGCTCTCGCTACAACGCCGAGGCGGTAGTGGATGCCTTCGCGGTGCGCCTGGGCGAGCAGGTGAGCCTGGAGACAATCAGCGCGGATCTGCTGGCCGCAGTAGATGAAACCGTGCAGCCGAGTCACTCAAGTTTGTGGCTGCGTGGCCCGTCCTAGCCGAACCGGTCCTCCCCCGTTCTCTCTCGACCGAGACCGGTGGCGAGGCTGCCGAGTCCATCGCAGATGGAGACGCTCCTGATCGAATCGTGAGCCCTGATTTGGAAGTCGTTTTGTGTTGGACGACCCGGTGTCGGTAGGTAGTCCCCTCCCCCTCGGGGCGTGCACCTTACGGGCGACAAGGTCGGGGACCGATCAGCTTCCGAGCCCAGTGTTTACGTTTGAGAAGACGTCACTCGTGTTCTGTCCGACCACCGTCAGGATGATGATGACGACAATTGCGATTAGCACCAAGATCAACGCGTATTCGACCATTCCCTGGCCTTGCATGGACGACCTTCGATGAACTGCCAGAGCTGCCAGCTTGTCGCGTACTCCCGCGAACGACCATTCGAGCATTCGTCCGAGACCTCCTTCCCAGAAAATCCGTCGGGAGTTGACGCTCCCGTTCCATATGTGTCGGGACGGTGACGATACCTCGGTGGTCACGAACGCTTGTGTCACGGGCTGTAACGGTGCCGTCAGGTGCGATTGGCAGCTGGCATGGCGAGCAGAGCCACCAGGGCGGAAGTCCGCACGCCAACCCCGAAATGAGCTGCTAACAGCGGGGTAGCGGCGACAACCGACGGCTGGCATCGGCAGCTGCTGAGTGTCCTGTTACGAGCGGGCCTAGGTCGGACGGATCGTGGCTGACCAGCGAGAACCGCCAAGGTCGGCTGGGCCGGATTCGCATCATGCTGGCTGGGCGGCCGACGACTAACGCGGACGGGCTATCGTCGGGACGCGGTCCGTCGCATCGAGCAACGGCCACCTCGCACCTCGATGCCTTCGACCGCCAGCAACTCCGCTTGGCGCAGTTCGTGCCCCGGCACGAGACGGCCTTGGCTAGTGACGACCCTCCACCACGGCAGTCCCTCGGAGTGGGCGAGGATCTGTCCCACGGCCCGGGCACGGCCGATGTGACCAGCCAGAACGGCCACCTCCCCGTAGGTGAGGAGATCTCCTGGCGCCGTCGCGCGAAGTACTCGTTCCACGTCGTCCGCCAGGGTCCGTCGGGGCAGCACATCCATCTCGTGAATGTACTTGACCAGCCGATGCGCCACGGAGCGTCGGTCAGGGCCCTGCGAGGGTGGGTCGGTATCCTGCGTTGGTGCCCCCCAGCACGACCGCCGCCAGCCTGATCGATGTCGATGCCGCAGTTGGACGCCTTCAAGATCGGGTCCACAGGACGCCACTGATCCACTCCAGGTTGCTCGATGAGGCGTCGGGAGCTCGCCTCTGGCTCAAGGCTGAGAATTTTCAGAGGGCCGGGTCCTTCAAGAGTCGGGGCGCGTTCAACGCGGCGCTGGTCGGCATCGAGGCCAAGGACAGTCGTGGATTGATCGCCCTCTCCTCCGGCAATCACGGGCAGGCGCTGGCACTGGCGGCGTCCGAACTCGGTCTGTCCGCGGTCGTGGTCATGGCCGAGGGCTCTTCGCCGGTGAAGATCGCCGCCGTCAGGGGCTACGGTGCTGAGGTGATTACCGAAGGCGTGACCGTTCTCAATCGCGAGCAGATCGCAGCCGACCTGGCCGAGGAACGTGGACTGCGCTTGGTCCATCCGCACGACGACCCCCACGTGATCTCCGGGCAGGCCACTGTCGGAGTGGAGCTGGTCGGTCAGCTTCGAAGCCGCGGGGTCGAGGACGCCTTGGTCCTGGTACCGCTCGGCGGCGGAGGACTACTCTCGGGGGTACTGCTCGCTTTACGCGAGCGACTTCCCAAGGCCAGGATTGTGGGAGTGGAGCCAGAGGCGGGTAACGACGGAGCGCTCTCGCTGGCGTCGGGCAGCCGGGTGAGCCTCGCCGAGGCCCCGGTGACGGTGGCTGACGGCGCAGCCACGATCCGACTCGGGGCCCTGTGCTGGGACATCATCCGGCAGCATGTCGACGAGATCGTCACCGTGTCAGAGAGCGAGATCGGCGCCGCCTGCTGGTGGCTCTGGAGCCGCAGCAAGCTGGTGGTGGAGCCAACCGGCGCGCTCACGGTGGCGGCGGCCCTCTCCCCGACCGGGCCAGCCGCGGCGCTGCGTCGGGACGGTGGCAACCCGGCTAACGTGGTCTGCGTACTGTCGGGAGGCAACTGTCTTCCAGGGCAAATCGCCCAGCTGGTAGCAACCTCGATGGGAGACTCCCCACTCCCTTAGCAACGGACGCCAGATGCCTTCTGGCTAGTTGCCAGTGAGCAGTTGGTGAACCCGAGCCATGCCCTCGACCAGCAGATCGTCCGCGAGCGCGTAGGAGAAGCGCAGGTGCCCCGGTGCGCCGAACGCCTCCCCAGGAACGACTGCCACCTTCGCTCGGTCCAGAAGTAGGCCGGCCAATTGCTCGGAACTGTCGATCCGACGCCCGGCAATCTCCCTGCCCAGCACACCGGTCACCGACGGGAAAACGTAGAAGGCACCCTCTGGTGGTGGGCACTCGAATCCCGGAAGTTTGTCCAACTCGCCCAGGATCACTTCCCGACGGTTCGCGAATGCCTGGCGCATCACCTCGATCGACCCAGTCCCGGAACGCAACGCGGCCAGCGCTGCCCACTGTGAGACGTTGCTGATGTTGCCGCAGACGTGCGACTGCAGATTGCCAGCCGCCGCGATCACCGGCTCGGGGCCGATCATCCACCCGACCCGCCAACCGGTCATGGCGTACGACTTGGACACGCCGTTGAAGCGAATGGTCTGCTGGGCCAGCTCCGGTACTACGTCGGGAAGCGAGTGGAACACCGCGTCCCCGTAGGTGAAACGCTGGTAGATCTCATCGCTGACCGCCCAAAGCCCGCGCTCCAGCAGCCAGTCACCGATCTCCTTCATCTGTGATTCGGAATACACAGCCCCGGTCGGGTTCGACGGTGAGACAAAGAGGAGTGCCTTGGTGCGGGGCGTGACGTGCCGCTCGATCTCATCAACTGAGGCGCGGAAGCCTCGAGACTCGTCAGTCGGGACGATCACCGGGACCCCCCCAGCCAAGGCGACCGCCTCCGGGAAGGTCACCCAATACGGGCTGGTGATCAGAACCTCGTCACCCGGGTCCAGGAGTGTGGTGAACGCGTGGGCCACCGCTTGCTTGGTACCGCTGGTCACCAGGACGTTGGAAGCCGAGATGGCATTGGACGGCCCGCTTCGCACGCTGGCGGCGATGGCCTCGCGCAGCTCCGGCAATCCGGCGGCCGGGGTGTAGTGCTGCATCCGCAGGTCACTGCAAGCAGCGATCGCCGCGTCGACGATCGCTGACGGGGTTGCGAAATCCGGCTCCCCGGCGGCGAAGGAGATGATGTTCTCGCCAGCCGCGGTGAGCTCTCGAGCGCGTCGGTCCATGGCCAGCGTGGCCGACTCGGAGATGGCGCTGACGCGACGCGAAATACCAAGTCGGGAAGCCGTGGCGGGAGGCAATACAATTCTCCTAGATGACTACCAGTAGTGGCCCACGATACGACATACCACAGCATCTGCTACCGGGCGACGGGCGCTTCGGGTGTGGCCCCTCCAAGGTACCCGCTTCCGCGGTGGCAGCACTGGCGGCAGCGGGTCGTGACGTTTTGGGCACCAGTCACCGGCAAGCCCCGGTGAAGAAGCTGGTGCAGCGAGTGCGGGAGGGCCTTTCCTCGCTGTTCAGCCTTCCCACCGGCTACGAGGTAGTGCTCGGAAACGGTGGGACCACGGCCTTTTGGGACGCGGCCACCCTGACCCTGATCGAGCGTCGAAGCCAACATCTAGTGTTCGGTGAGTTCTCTTCGAAGTTCGCCAGCGCTGCCACCGAGGCGCCTTTCCTAGAGGATCCCGAGGTCATTCAGTCAGAACCCGGAACTCATCCCATCCCCCGTGCCAGCTCGGACGTGGACGCCTATTGCTTGACTCAGAACGAAACCTCCACCGGCGTGGCCATGCCAGTGCGGCGAGTGGGCAGTCAGGACCAACTGGTGCTGGTCGATGCGACCTCTGGCGCCGGCGGGCTCCCGGTGGAGATCGCCGAGGTGGACGGGTACTACTTCGCTCCTCAGAAATGCTTTGCGTCGGAGGGCGGGCTCTGGGTCGCCCTTCTATCGCCCGCCGCCATCGAACGGATTCAGCGAGTTGACAAGTCAGACCGTTGGGTGCCCGCCTCGCTCAGTCTCTGGAACGCGATCGAGAACTCCCGTCAGAACCAGACCTACAACACCCCGGCGATCGCCACCTTGCTCCTGTTGGCCCATCAGATCGAGTGGATGCTCGAGATGGGCGGACTGGGATGGGCCATCGAGCGCTCACGAAGCTCGGCTGAGACCGTCTACCGGTGGGCCGAGGAACGCGAGTGGGCGGCAGCCTTCGTGGCCGATCCCGAGCAGCGGAGCTCGGTGGTGGCGACCATAGACCTGATCGAATCCGTCTCCGCCAAGGATGTGTCGGCCATCCTGCGTGACAACGGGATCGTGGATACCGACTCCTACCGCAAGCTGGGGCGGAACCAGTTGCGGCTCGGAATGTTCCCGGCGATCGAGCCCGATGATGTCGCTCGGCTGACCCGGTCGATCGACTGGGTGGTTGAGGCATTGACCGCTTGACCCAGGACTGACGGGATTGTCACTTCGCCTGATCGATTTCGGGTGGCGCGGCAGCGGATAGTGAGTCCGATGGGAAGGGATCCCCTGGGCAGGGGTGTCGGGGAAGCACGTGCTGACGGCGTAGCGGTGCCAGCGGTGGCTTGGGAGGCACTGATTGCCGGGAGAGATGAGGGTGACCCTCAGGCTCTCGAGGCGCTTCGCCCCTGGCTCACAGCAAATGCGGTCGAGATGGTCCAGGACCGCCAGCTTGCTGCGCTGGTCGCCCAGCAGGTGCTGGTCGATCTGTCGGCGCTGACTGGCCGGACCATCCAGTCGCCGGAGCAACTCGAGCAGTGGCTCCGAATTCGCCTCGCCCAGACGGTGGCTCTCTTTACTGGCAGTGCGTGGATCGGCACCGGAATAGCTCCGGCGCTGTCCGCGTCAATCTCGCCAGGCCTGGCTCCCCGAGCGGCTCGGAGTGCCAGGGCGTTCGCCCGCCATATTCTGCCCCAAAGGCGGGCCCATCTCTCAACCGCGCTAATCACTTCTCTCTTCGCTGTCCTCGCGGTGGCGCTTGTGGCTACCGCGCTTGCCTACAGCTACTCAGTGGGTTCCGGGACCGCTCCCAAGCCCAGGCACACGGCTCCCTCGACCACAGCATCACCCGGCGGTGCTCCGTTCGTCATCGCCCCCTTCACGGTTGCCAAGCCGCCTGCGCCAACCGTACCCGCGTCTCCCGCCCCGACGGTCTCGGCACCCACGACGGTACTCACCTCTACCACCCCTCCCCCAACCAGCCCGCCCGCACCTGTTGGACCCGCTCCGGTTGAGCCAACCCCTCCACCACCGCCATGCCCGCATCAAACACCGTCACCCCCGCCTCAGCCTTCGCCGCCGGCACCTACCCCGGGTTCCCGGCCGTGCCCCCATCCACCGCCGTCCCCCTGCCACTCCCCAGCGGCATGGCCGACCCCATCCCAACCAACTGCCCAACGGGCGCCGGTAGTCTGGTCGGGTGGACATGCGGGCAGCCATCCAGGAGTACCTGACCTACCTTGCGGTCGACCGGGCTCGCAGCGGTCAGACGATCAGGGCGTACCAAACCGACCTGGATCAGGCCGCTAGTTTCTGGGCAGAGCTCAAGCAACCAGCCACCGACACCACCGACCTCTCCCGGGACGCTGTGCGCGCCTACCAGCGCCACCTCGGGCAGGTCGGTCTCGCGCTCAGCTCTAGGGCACGGCGCCTCCAGGCGCTGCGCGGGTTCCTACGACATAGCCTGCGCGAAGGCTGGGTAAGTGAGGATCTGGCAGCCCACATCGACATCCCACGGGTATCGGCGCCCCTACCGAAGCCACTCAGTACCAGCGAGGCGCGCCTTGTACTCAGTTACGACCACGGACAGGACGAGGCGGGACTGCGGGATGCGGCGATGATCCAGTTTCTTATCAGCACCGGTTGCAGAATTTCGGAGGCGCTCTCGGTAAAGCGCAGCCAAATCAGCCGCGAGGGCCGGCTCGTCGTGCGCGGCAAGGGGTCGAAGGAGCGGGTCGTTCACCTCACTCCCCAGGCGTACCAGGCCACCCGCATCTACCTGGACGCGCGTCATGATCGGGAGCCCTGGCTCTTCCTCAACTACGACAGATCATCGATGGCTCGCGGAACGCGCCAATTGACCAGCGCTGGCGCGCGCCACATCCTGCGCAGGGTGCGCCGGGAAACCGGAGTCGAGGGCTTGAAGTCGCCTCACGTCCTGCGGCATACGACGGCCACCGAGTTACTGACCATCACGGGCAACGTGCGTCTGGTGCAGGAGGTGCTGGGGCACGCCAACCTCAACACCATGCAGGGCTACACCAAGGTGGTGGACTCAGCCCGTGTCGCGGCTTACCAGGAGTTCTCGGAGCGTCTCGGCAAGCCGCGTAGATTCAGGGGGACGGACTCGCCGGAACCGTGAAGAAGACGGTCTCCAAGAAGAGAATCAGAGTCGCCGCTCCGGTCTTCAGGGGCAACTTCGCCCGGATGAGGAAGGCCAGCGTCGGTTGAGCTTGGAACTCAACCGACGCTTCGTAGTAGGTGGAGTTGGCGTAGGTGACCAGGGGAGCCGTCACTCCATACACCTCGACCGAACTCACTCCGCTCTGGACCTGACCGGTCAAGGCGGCGACCGGGAGCTGAGCGGTGGAAGGGTCGGTGGTGAAGTCGATGGTGGCACCGGCTGGTCCGGTGAAGTCGATCGGGCCTGAGCTCTCCTGGGCGAAGGTCCAGCCCTCCGGGTACATCACTGACCACGGCGGGCTCCCGGCTCCGCTAGTCGAGAAGGTCTGGTAGGTCAGGGTCGAGGTGTATTGCGGCTCCGCGGTGATCCAGCCCTTCTGGCTTGAACCCTGAACTTCCCACCATCCCCCACCGGCCGATGTGTGTGCCAGGACGGGCAGCGACACACCCTGGGACACAACTCCCACCACTGGCGCGGTGAGGGATGGCGCGGTACGAAAGTTGACCCCGAGGGGGGCTATCACCGTCACCGACGTCGGCTGGGGAGTTGCCGTTGGGCTCGGCCGGGGCGTGGGCTTTGAGGGAGCGGGAGTGGGACGGGCCTGGCTGGCGCAGCCAGCCACGGCGCCTAGGCAGACCAGCGAGACAAGCAACAAGAATCCGGTCCGGTGGCGCCGGCGGCCCATCGCCCCAGGCTACTCCACCTCGCTCGCTCGAGACCTCCAGCCGGCGGTAACCCCCATCTCGGCTGCCCGCGAGATTTGGTCGTGAAGCTCCCGAGCCGCCTGTCCGGCTGCCTCCGCGTAGTCGTCGCCAAGGCTCGCCTGGGAGATGCCGCGCGAGGAACTCACCAGATATTGCCCGCCTCCATCGTTCCGCTGGGCCGCACGGACCGCTTGGGCGAGCTCGCCTCCCTGCCTGCCTACTCCAGGGAGAAGAAGTGGAAGATCAGGGGCAACCTCACGGATCTTGGCGATCTCGGCCGGCCAGGTTGTTCCGGCTACCAACCCGACTGTCCCTAATTCGTTCCATTCGGCAGCACGGCGAGCGAGGTGCAGGTACAGGGGTTCTCCCCGGCCTCCGACGATCAGGTCTTGGAGATCGCTCGCCCCCCGGTTGCTGGTGCGGCAGACGATGAAGGCAAGCCGGTCCGGACGCTCCAGGAAGGGAAGGAGCGAGTCATGCCCGAGGTACCCGTTGACGGTGCAGGCGTCCGCGCCGATGACGTCGAAGATGGCCTCCGCGTAGGCGGCCGCAGTGCTGTCGATATCGCCGCGCTTCCCGTCCACGACCACCAAGCCGTGCTTTCCCGCCTCCCGTACCACCTCGATCAGCAGCTGGTACCCGGGGGCCCCTAGCCGCTCGAAGAAGGCCATGTTGGGCTTGTAGGCAGCGGCGTAGGGGGCGGTCGCCTCGATCACAGCTAGGGTGTGGCGCCGAACCGCCTCGATCCCTTGGCCCAAGGCAGCGGGTATCTGCGAGGGGTCGGGGTCTAGGCCGACACACAGTGCTGCACCCTTGTCCAACACCGCCCCCTTCAGCCGCTCCCGGAAAGGAGCTCTGGTCACCAGGACGTTCTTGACGTGCTGGTCTGGGCCGCCCCGGGGGTCTGAGGCGCGTATGGGACCGAGATACGATCGTGCTCGGATTGCATGCAACCAGGACACAACGAAGTCAACTCCCCGTCCAGTAGCACCGCGGCCAGTCGGTAGATCGGGAACTCCCGGTCACAGTTGCCGCAGTGGCGCATCCAGGGCATATTCAGTAGCAAATTCTACCGCCTGATATGCTCCCTGGCAGGTCGCGGGGAGTAGCGCAGGTGGTTAGCGCACCAGTCTGGGGGACTGGGGGTCGCAGGTTCGAGTCCTGTCTCCCCGACCACTAAATTGGGATCAGAAGCACCGCTTTCAGAAGTGACTCACGCTCCGGAGCGGCGAACTGGCGGCGAGCCTTCGGCATCGAGTGACTCGGCCGATGAGATCGGTTACCTGTTACCATCGAACGCATAGTCGGTACTTACTGACTGCGGCCTTCTGCGGCTCCCTGGTCCTGTCGACTCAGCGGCATCGTTTAGAAGCGCTGCCAGCTGCATTGGCGACATTAGGCGCGGGCCATCGAGCCCAGGGATATTTGCATGAATTCGTTTGCCGAACTTGGGGTGCGGCCACGCACCCTCGAAAGCCTCGCTCGGCTTCACATCAGCGAGCCGACCGAGGTCCAGTTGGCCGGGCTTCCGATTCTCAGTAACGGCCGCGACTGTTTGATGCAGTCGCCGACCGGGTCGGGCAAGACGCTCGCCTTTCTGATTCCTCTGACCGAGAAGTTGGACGGCCACCAACGCACGGCACCCAGAGCACTGATCGTCACCCCCACCCGGGAACTAGCCACCCAAATCGGTTCGGTCTTGGCCCAGCTCGACCCCAGGCTGCGACGAGCTCTAGTCTTCGGTGGCGTTGCGTACGGCGGGCAGATCAGTAGCCTCGCTGGGGCCGACGTAATCATTGGGTGCCCCGGACGACTGGTGGACCTAGTTGAGCGCGGCGCCGCCTTTCTGGGTGGGGTCGAGTTCCTCGTCCTCGACGAGGCGGATGTCATGCTCGACGCCGGGTTTGCCAAGGACGTCGAGAAGCTGGTCGCGCGCACCAAGCAGCGTACCGCGGGCGGGCAGAGGCAGACCGTTCTCGCGTCGGCAACCATGCCCGACTGGGTCAATCAGATGGCGAAAAAGCACATGATCGATCCCGTGCGAGTGGCGCCAGCTCCCGGGCAAGCGTCGCAGCTGGAGCATGGATTGTTTTCCGTATCGCGAGCCCAGAAGGTGGCGGTGCTCAGTCGGCTGCTGAAGCGATCGGATTCCACCATCGTGTTTCATCGCACCAAGCACGGTACCAAGAAGCTGGCGCGCGAACTGATCGCGCTCGGTCATTCCACCTCGGAACTGCAAGGAAACCTCTCACAGCCCGCTCGAGATCGGGCAATCTCCGCGTTCCGTCGTCGCGAGACCGCAGTCCTGGTTGCCACCAATGTCGCGGCAAGAGGGATTGACGTTTTGGACGTCGATCTTGTGGTCAACTACGAATTGCCGGACACGGCGGAGTGGCTGACCCATCGGGTTGGCCGTACCGCCCGCAACGGAGCCAGTGGACGGGCACTCACTTTCATGAGTGAAGACGATGGGGAAAAGTGGAAAAAGCTTCGGCGTCTAGGCGCGCCTCCGCTGCAGTTTGTCGACACTGCGGAACTACTTGACGCGGGCACGATGAGTTTCCTCGCCCACAAACCCGAGCAGGTGGAGTCAAGGACCTCTCCCTCCCGCCCCGCCTTTTCTTCATCAAGTCGGCACGCATTTTCTGGCTCCTCACGGTCCGGTAGGAGGCGGCGGCCCCAGAGCGCTTAGCGGCAAGTGGTCCATCGCTTAGCCGCGAGGATGTGCCCCGTCGGCCGGGAGTTCCGGCGCTCGCAGACCGCGTGCTGAGCCGGCGAGCGAATCGCTGCGACAACCTGCGGCGTGGAGATGGGCAACCGGGGTGCCAAGGGCGCGCTCACTCTGCTTCGCCTTTCCCAACTGTTGCCTGCGCTATTCTCGGGATCGCTCTCCCGTCAGCTACTCGTCCCGGAACCGGAGTCCACAGTACGCGGCGATGAACTTCCTATCAGGCCTCCACGGCGCGGTGGCGATCGCTCTGCTCTGCACCCTCCTCTTCGTGGAGGAGGCCGGCGTACCTCTCCCATTCGCTCCCGGTGAGCTGACGCTACTCGCCGGTGGGCTACTGATAGCAGCGGGAGGGCTGGACCCCTGGATCTTCTACCCAATCGCGTTTGTCTCCTGTGTGGCGGGGGCTGTGGTCGGCTACAGCTGGGCCAGGGTCGTCGGCGAGCACGGGCTCACCGGCCTTGCGGTGCGGTTTCGTCAGGCAAAGGCCCTGGAAAGGGTTGCCAGACGGATTCGCGCGGCGAGCCCCTGGGGCATCGGCACCTCACGCTTGATTCCGGGATTGCGCATCTACACCACCTTGGTGGCAGGGGCTTTCGGGGTCAAATGGCGCACCTTCCTGACTGGACTGGTTCCTAGCACCGCGATCTGGGTCGCGGTCTACGTGACCTTGGGAGTTGTGGCCGGGATACCCGTCGAGCATTTCCTCTCCAAGCTCGCCCGGCTGGCAGTCCAGGGTGCGATCCTCCTCGTGATCGGGGTGGGCGGCTACCTGGCGATCCGCCGAGCCCCATCGCCCGATCGAGAGCCGCTGGTCAACGTGCCGGGGTGGGTAAAGACCGTTCTGGCAGCGCTGATCGACCTGGGCGTTGTGGCGAGCATCCTCACGGGACTGCTGGCGCTACTCAGGAGGGTGACCGGCACCGGTTTCACTGCCAGCTGGGCGGACGCGGCAGTGGTGGTGGCTGCTCTGGCTGCCCTCTACCTCTTTGTAACCCGTCGCAGCACCGGCGCGACTCTCGGCGAGGCACTCCTCCACACCGTGTACCTCCCGCGCCGAGTTCCCTCCGCTGCGACCGCTCGTGACGCCACTCAGACCGTCGTTGATCGGGGCTTGCAGTCAGTTGCGGACCAGCTTCGGGCGCTGGGCAGAGTCCCGCGTCTCGCCGTGGCGACAGCACTCCTAGGTGGAGCCAAGACCACCTCCGAGGTAGCGCAGGCCACCGCGCTCAGCTCGGATGAGGCCACCTACCACCTGGCAGCTCTGAAGAGAGTTGGGCTGATCGGCTCACAGTCCACAGCGGGTGCCTCAGAACAGTTCCATATCGAAGAACAATTCCGGCAGTGGATTTCTGAAGTCCTACTTCGTAATGCTGGCGCCAGCAGGGCGATCGTGGTCGACGAGCCCGAGCCAACTGGTCCTGCAAGTGGCACCCCGACGGGAGAGGTCGGCTGAACCACGTGGCGAACGCGCCGATGCGATTGGGCTGCGCCTCGAACCAGGCAGGACGGACAAGCATCGGAGTTAGCGCGTCTGCTCAGAGCGTCTGATCCGCAGCCGCAGAGGAACACCCTGGAAGCCGTACCGCTCCCGGAACTGATTTTCCAAATAGCGCGCGTAACTGAAGTGCATCAGGTCCGGATCGTTGACGAAAAAGGCGAAGGTTGGCACTCGGCTTCGCGCCTGGACCGCGTAGTAGATGTGCAGCCGCCGACCGCCCCGTCCGCTGGGCGGTGGCCGCCGATCCACCACCGTCTTGACGAACTGGTTGAGCTCCCCGGTGGGAATGTGCAGGGCCCGCGCCGCTGCGAGTTCGAAGGCGGTCGGGAGTACTTTTCGGATTCCCCGGCCGGTCAGCGCACTGGTGAACAGGAATGGGGTTCCAGGAGCCCAATCGTAGGCGTCCTTCAGTTCTCGGACCAGGCCGCGGTCCCGCCGGGCATCCTCGTCTAGCAGGTCCCATTTGTTGAGTGCGACCAGGGTCGCCGCTCCCGCATCCCGGGCGCGACCAGCAATGTGGCGGTCCTGGGCTCGGAGCGGTGTCGTGGCGTCCACCACCAGCACCGCTACGTCTGCACGTTCAACCACCCTGACGGCGCGCAGCAGGCTGTAGTAGTCGGCGTCCTGACTTGCGCCCGGACGGCGTATTCCCGCGGTATCCACCAGCAGCACGTCGCCCTGGTCGGTGCGCACCAGCGTGTCGACGGGATCCCTGGTGGTCCCGGCGACGGTGCTGACGAGCGCCCGCTCTTGGCCCAGGATTCCATTGAGCAGTGAGGATTTGCCGACGTTGGGGCGACCGACGATGGCACAGCGAAGCGTCACCGTGGAGGAGGCGCTGTCGCTCTCCACGGCGGGCGGGAGAAGCTCCACGACGCGGTCGAGCAGGTCGCCGCTGCCGCTCCCGGAGAGTGCCGAGATGGCGACCGGTTCGCCCAGCCCGAGCTCGAGAAACTCGTGGGCCCAGAGGCGGTCCTCTCGGCCCTCGTACTTGTTGCTGACGAGGATGACCGGCTGACGTGCACGCCTGAGCTCCTCGGCTACCTCATGATCCCCGGAGGTGAGACCGGCCTTGGCGTCGCAGACGAAACAGATCACATCGGCCTCACGAAGTGCGACTCGCGCCTGAGCCTGGGTATTGGTCGGTAGGTCCCCCTCGTTTCCGCCCTTGATCACCCTCTCGAGTCCGGCGGTATCGACCACCGTGAACGCCCGACCACGCCACTCGACGTCGCCGTAGATACGGTCACGGGTTAGCCCGGGTTGGTCGGACACGATCGCTCGCCTCTCCCCAGTCAGTCGGTTGAAGAGAGTCGACTTCCCGACATTGGGCCGGCCCACCAGCGCCACGATCCCCGAGACCTGCGGGGGCTGAAGCTCCTCCTCGGCCTCGATCGCCCTCCTGGCCGTCCGTGCGGTCCTGGATGACGGCCCGCCCGCCGTGGCGGCCACTCAGCGGGCTCCGCGCCTTCGAAGGTCACTCCCGGTCATCTGAGGTGGCAGCTCGAGCCCCATCGCAGCGAGCAGAGTCGGTGCCACGTCCCGCAGCCCGCCTCCATCTGCGACCGTTCCCTTATAAGGATCGCCACTCAGGATCATCGGAACCCGGTTGGTCGTATGGGCTGTGACCGGGGAGCCGTCGACCGGATCGACATTCATCTCCGCATTGCCGTGGTCTGCGGTCACCATAAGCAGGTAATCCGCGGTAGCAACAGCCTGGCTGATCTCGCCGAGGCGTCCGTCGAGGAATTCCACCGCAGCGATGGTCGCTTCTAGGTCCCCGGTGTGGCCGACCATGTCGGCATTGGCGAAGTTGACTGCGATGAACTGGAATTCCGCGCGCCGCAGCTGCTCGACCACCGCATCAGTGATGCCTTGTGCGCTCATCTGGGGCGCCAAGTCATAGGTAGCCACCCGCTGGGAGGGGACGAGCAGTCGTTCCTCATTGAGGAACGGTTCTTCCCGTCCACCATTGAGAAAGTACGTGAGGTGGGCATATTTCTCGGTCTCGGCCACATGAAACTGCCGAAGGCCGGCGGACGCGATGACCTCGGCGAGTGTGTTCACCACCAGTGGCTTGGGGAAGGCGACCCGGGCATCCAGGGTGTCGTCTAGGTTGGTCATCGTGCAGAGCTCGGCTACAGCTGGTACTTCCCCGCGGTCAAAGGCCTCGAAGTCTGGATCCATCAGGACGTGGCACAGCTCCCTTGCCCGGTCGGGCCTGAAGTTGAAGTGGACCAGCACGTCCCCGGTGGCAACTGGAGTGACCGTTCCCTCAGGACTCAGCACCGACGCCGGGGGGATGAATTCGTCGGTGACACCGGCGGCGTACTGCGCATCAATGAAACCGAGGACGTCAGCGACCTCGGTCTTGCCCCGGCCCAGGATCGCATCAAGAGCGAGCGCGATGCGATCCCAGTGTCGGTCCCGGTCCATCGCGAAGTAGCGCCCTCCCACCGACGCCAGCTGGCCGACTCCGATCTGGCTCAGGTCGTCGAGCAACCCGGCGAGAACGCCTCGCGCGCTGGTCGGTGGTGTATCTCGCCCGTCGGTGAAGGCGTGGATCCATACGCGCCGGAGGCCCATCCGGCGAGCGAGTTCGCATACCGCCACCAAGTGTCGGAGGTGGCTGTGCACGCCGCCCTCGGACACCAGGCCCATGAGGTGCAGCCCGGTGCCCCGTTGAAGCGCGATCTCGACCGCCTCGCTGAGCACTTCGTTGGAGAAGAAGCTGCCGTCATCGATCGCCGCGTCGATCCTGGTGAGATCCTGCAGCACGATTCTTCCCGAGCCAATCGTCAGGTGGCCCACCTCGGAGTTGCCCTGCTGGCCGTTGGGCAAGCCCACCGCCAGACCGCTAGCTGCCAGGGTCGTGTGCGGGCAGGTGGCGAAGAGCTGATCGAAACTCGGTGTCCGGGCCAGAGCTATCGCGTTGCCCTCAGATTCCCGTCGGAATCCCCATCCATCCAAGATGCAAAGAACGGCGGGATGAACTGTCGCGTGGCTCACTGGTTTGGCTCTCCGGGCCGAGCTTCACCTGACGTTGGCAGGGAACCCGACCTGACGGCGTGGCCCGCACGCCCGGGCTGGCCACGAGGTTGTTCGTGACGGCAGCCTGAGCCTACCATCTGGCGCTCTTCGCGCCTCGCCCCTCGGGTCAGTCAGGGGCCGCTGCGGCCACGATGGCGCAGAACTCTTGAGCGTCGAGACTGGCACCTCCGACTAAGGCTCCATCCACCTCCTGCAGGCGCAGAATGCCAGCGGCCGACTCGCCAGTCACACTCCCACCGTAGAGGACGCGCATCTCTTCGCCGGCCCCTTGGTTGATGGCTGACAGCTCCTCACGGATGACCCTGATCGAAGACGATATTTCGGTCTGCTCCGCCGTTTTACCAGCACCGATCGCCCACACCGGCTCGTAGGCCAGCGCACAGCGCCGCAGGTCAGTCTCGGTAATCCCGGTCAAGGCCGATCGGACCTGCTGAGTCAGCACCGATTGAGTGCGTCCGGAACTTCGCTCCGTCGCTGTCTCGCCCACTGCCAGTATCGGTTTCAGATCGGCCGCGAGAACCGCTTCGAGCTTCCGCCTCACCACCTCCTGCGAGTCGCCGAAGAGCTGTCGTCGTTCGCTGTGCCCAACCAACACGTACTGGCAGGCGTGGCGCAGCATCTGAGCGGAGACCGCTCCCGTGTAGGCACCAGCCTTTTCCCAGTAGCAATCCTGCGCCCCGACAGCGATTCGGGGATCGTCGACCAGGAGCTCACCGACCGGCCAGACGGATATGAATGGCGGTAGCAGCACCACCTCAGCCGCTAGTTTTGCGTCAAGGCCTTGCATGATCGATTTGGTCAGGGTCAGCGCCTCGGGGACGGTCGTGTGCATCTTCCAGTTGCCGGCAACCAGCGGCCGTCGGACGGGGCCGCTCACCTTGCCGGTGGGTCGGCTACCCGAGGAGCATCCTGGAGGGCAGAGACGCCGGGCAGATCACGACCCTCCAGGAACTCCAGGGTGGCTCCCCCGCCCGTGCTTACATGAGAGAAACCCTTCTCCAAGTTCAGGCTCTGAATGGCGGCTTGCAGATCTCCTCCCCCGGTCACGCTGACGGCAGAGCTGGCTGCGATGGCCGCCGCCAGCTGGGCGGTTCCGCCCGCAAATAGCGGTTTTTCATAGAGTCCGAGCGGGCCATTCCAGACAATGGTCGCCGCCTCCTGCACCATTGCCGTCCACCGCTCGACTGTCTCAGGGCCCACGTCCAGGATCATCTCTTCAGCGTCTATCGACCCGACCGGTCTGACTCGAACCTCATCCGCATCGGCTTCCGGCGACGGCGCGACAACAGCGTCGATCGGTAGCTCAAGGCCCACCCGCCGATCAGCGGCGCCCTCTTCGATCTCGGACGCGCGGTCGAGGAAGTCGTCCTCCACCAAGGATCTGCCCACCTCCAACCCACGAGCCTTGAGAAAGGTGGCCGCCATGGCCCCTCCGAGGCAAATCGAGTCGACCTTGTCTAGCAGGTTGGTCACCAGCCCCAGCTTGCTGCTGAGCTTGCTTCCCCCGAGGATGGCCAGGAGTGGGCGCTGGGGGTGGTCCAGGATCGCCGAGAGGTGCGAGATCTCGCTGTCCATCAGCCGCCCGGCCACCGAGGTGAGGTAGTGGGTCACCCCCTCGGTGGAGGCGTGGGCACGGTGTGCGGTGCCGAAGGCGTCGTCGACATAGAGATCGGCTAGAGAGGCCAACTGGCGCGCGAATTCCGGGTCATTGGCTTCTTCCCCCTCGTGGAAGCGAACATTCTCCAAGAGCATGACTTGGCCAGGGGCGAGCTTGCTGGCTTCCGCCTGGACCGCCGCGCCTACGCAGTCATCGACCCAGATCACCGGGGTTCCCAGTGCAGCCTGCAGGTGCAGCGCGAGTGGCCGGGTGCTCAGTCTCGGGTCAATCTTCCCGTGTGGCCGGCCCAGGTGCGTCACCACGATCACCGCAGCGCCCCGCAGCGAGTAGCTCTCGGATGGTGGGCAGAGCGGCCACCATCCGGGCGTCGTCGCGAACTGTACCGTCTGGATTCAGCGGGACGTTGAAGTCCACTCGGAGCAACACCCGCTTTCCCGTGGGGTCGATGTCGTCGAGCCCGGCCTTGGGGCCGGGTACCGCAGCCACCGCGTCAGTGGCCGGATGTTGACGGCAGGGAAGTGGCGACCAGGGAGGTTAGGTCAACCACCCGACACGAGTAGCCCCACTCGTTGTCGTACCACGAGAGCACCTTGGCATGATGCGGGCCGACCATGGTGGTCAGCTGGGCATCGACCACCGAGGAGTGCGGCGCGCCGCGGAAGTCGATCGAGACCAGGGACTCATCCTCCACTCGCAGAATCCCTCGGAGGTCCGACTCAGCGGCCGCACGCAGCGCCGAGTTAATCGCCTCCACCGTCGCGGGCCTCGACGTGATGACCGTGAAATCGACGAGCGACACGTTGGGCACCGGCACTCGCAGCGCGAACCCGGAAAATCGTCCGTTCAGCTCAGGTAGAACCCTGGCCACGGCCTGGGCAGCACCACTGCTGGTCGGGATTATTGAGAGGGCGGCGGCACGGGCGCGCCGCAGGTCTTTGTGAGGAGCGTCGAGAAGGCGCTGATCCCCCGTGTAGGCGTGGACTGTCGTCATCAGCCCGCTCTCGATTCCGAAGCTCTGGTGAATCACCTTGGCGACCGGTGCGAGACAGTTGGTGGTGCAAGATGCGTTGGACATGACATCGTGCGTTTCCGGGCGGTAAGCCGCCTCGTTGACCCCCATGCAGATCGTGATGTCCTCGCCTTGCGCCGGGGCAGTGATGATCACCTTCTTGGCCCCGCCCTGGTCTATGTGCCGGCGGGCTTGTTCCCCAGAAGTGAACAGCCCCGACGACTCAATCACCACGTCGACCCCCAGAGCGGCCCAGTCGATGTCGCCTGGGACCCTTGGCGGCGAAGACCTTCAACTCGCGTCCGTCGACTGCGATCGCTCCGTCGGTTGCCTCGACGCTCCCGGGATAAGGACCGAGTATCGAGTCATAGCGAAGTAGGTGAGCGAGGACCGCAGGCTCCGTGATGTCGTTGGCGGCGACTATCTCAAAGGTGGTGTTCCCCCGAGCTGCGCGGAAGACGTTCCGGCCGATCCTGCCGAACCCGTTGATGCCTACCCGGATCGCCATTTCCCTACCGTCTCCTCCGGTCGCTGTTTGCTATCAATCGGGGGGACCAGATAGTCTGCACCACCCCGCCGCGAGTATAGGCAGGCTTCAGCAATCGGCTGCCTGGCGGACGAGGGTCGCTCATCAGGGCCGCCCTGGAAGATCTCGGTGCCAGATCAGAGCGCCCACTCCCGCACCTGACAGTCGCCTCCCGAGCTCCTCGGCGATAGCCACTGACCTGTGGTACCCCCCGGTGCACCCGATGGCGACGCGGAGAATCCGCCTGGAGCGCGCTTGCAGCTCCGGCAGGAGTTCGGCGACCAATGCTTCCAGGTGGGCCAGGATCACGCCCGCGAGCGGCTGGCCAAGCACAAAGTCCTGAACTCGAGGATCAAGCCCTGACAGCATCCGGAGGCTCGGTTCCCAGTAGGGGTTGCGGAGGACACGAGCGTCGACGCTCCAGCCCAGATCCAGCGGAACCCCACTGGGGTAGCCGAAGGACTCCACCACCACTGCCGCAGCTTCGGGCAGTTCCGCGCAAAGCCACGGGCTCAGTTGCCGGACCCGGGCACAGAGAACAGACTCGGATACCCGGCTGCTGTCGAGCAAGACATCCGCGCGGAGCGAGGCCGGGAAAATGCGCTCCCTGGAGTCCGCCAGCTCTCGGACCGCGGGTCCCAACTCGTCGCCTATTTCCCGGCTGGACCAGGGCAGTGAGTTCCGATCCAAGCAGCTGCCGTCGGAGGCGTCGAGGGCCAATATCACCGGGCGCCCAGTGCCCCCGAGATGCTCGGCGTCGGCGGCCGGGTGGGGTTCTGGTCCGCCCTCCCACCCAGCGGCCATCGTTCCATCGCGAAGAAGAGCGGCCACTACCAGCGGGACCCCGGAGCCTGGTGGTCCGACCACCAGCACGTCTTCGGGTAGCTGGCCCGGATCTTCGACGCTCAGAGGATCTCCTTGATCGCCGCGGCCACCCCGGCGGTCACGCCGGGGACGGAGGTGAGTTCCTCCCAGGACGCACTCCGAATCCCCTCGACTGAACCAAACCTCACAAGCAGCGCCCGCTTGCGCTTGGGTCCCAGACCGCCTATCTCATCCAGACGCGATCTCACACCTGCCTTGGCGCGCTTGGCTCGGTGTCTGGTGATCGCAAAGCGGTGGGCCTCGTCGCGCAGCCGCTGGACCAGGAAGAGAGCGGGGCTTCCCTCGGGAAGGTGGACGGGCTCGGGCTGGTCTGGCACGTAGAGCTCCTCAAACCGCTTGGCAAGCCCGAAATGTGGGAGATCGGAGAGACCGAGCGCGACCATCGCTCGGTGCGCCGATCCCAGCTGTCCAGCTCCCCCGTCCACGATGATCAGATCGGGTCGGACCCCTAGGCTCACGTCCCCTTCGTCCGCCTGCCCCAGGTGGGCCAGTCGACGGGACAGAACCTCCTCCATGCTGGCGAAGTCATTCGGCCCGACGACGGTGCGGATCGAAAAAATCCGATAGTCGGCCGGTTTGGGCCGGGCTTCTTCGAAGACCACCATTGAGCCCACGCTTTGCTCACCCATGGTGTTGCTGATGTCGTAGCACTCGATGCGCCGAGGAAGCTGCGGCAGCCCGAGCCGGAGCTGCAGGTCCTCCAGCACCGCCGCGACCCGACCGGCGTCGAAATCACGGGCGATCCTCGCCTGGCCGAGGGAGGCGGCGGCTGTCTCCTGGGCCCGCGCCAAAAGAGACCGGAACCGCCCACGAAGGGGCACCAGCACCTCAACCTTCGCCTGCCGTCGACTGGCCAGAAAGTCAGCCAGAAGATGGAGCGAGTGGGGGGCCTCTGGCAGGTAGAGCGCCCGAGGAACATGGGTGGAATTCCCGTAGTACTGGGAGACGAAACTGGTAACCACATCCGCCATGCTCAGCTCATTCACACCCTCCAGTGGATGTCGCTCCATACCCTGCAGCCGCCCGTCCCGGACCAGCAGCACCGCGGCCATGCCGTGACCGCCGTCGACGGCTACTCCAACCACATCGACGTCAGCCCCTAGACGGGGACTGGTGATCTGCTCGTGAACTAGCTTCTCCACGGTTTGGAGTCGGTCTCGCAGGGCGGCCGCCCGCTCGAAGTCCAATTCATCGCTGGCGCTCCGCATTTGAGTGCGGAGGTGCTGGGTCACCGCTCTCACCCGGCCTTCCATGAACGCGGCCGCGTCATCAAGCAGAGCGGCGTACGGCTCCGGCTCGATCAACCCGGCGCACGGACCGGCGCAGATTCCGAGGTGATAGTCGAGGCACACCCGACCCCTTCGGAAGATGGGATCGGAGCAGCCGCGGAAGGGAAACACGGTGCGGATCTCACGCACCGACCGCCGCAGCGATTTGGCATCGGTATAGGGCCCGAAGTAGCGATCACCTCCCCCACCAACCCTCCTGGTGAAGGTGGGCCTGGGATAGGCCGCAAGTTTCTCGGCGGGATCTTGGGGGACCGCCTGGGGTTGCTTGAAGACGGGATGAGGGATGCGAAAGTAGAGGTAGTTCTTGTCGTCCCGGAGCCGCACATTGAAGCGGGGGTGGTGCCGCTTGATCAGTGTGTTCTCCAGGATCAAGGCCTGTTGCTCGCTCCCTGCGGCAATGACCTCAAAGTCGAAGACGGACTCGACCAAGCGGCGGATCCGGGACGGGGTGCGACTCCCAGCCGGTGAAGTAGCTGCGGAGCCGGTCGCGCAGATTGGCCGACTTGCCCACGTAGAGCACCTGACCGTCAGCGCCACGAAAGAGGTAGACGCCAGGAGTGTTGGGAGCGGCTCGCAGCCTCGCTTTGAGCAGCGCCTTCTGCTGGAGCAGCTTCGCCGATCCGACTCGGGCTCGCATCTGCCACTTTTGCGACCGGCACCGACACCCGCTTCACCCGGACGCGACGCTCGGGAGTTGCCACTCTAGCTGAAAACCTGTGATGGCCATGGTTGCAATGACCAAAACCAAGACCACGAACAAGAACAGGATGACTACTCCTATGATGCAGGCCCGTCGCTGCCACCCTTGAAAGTTACGCGGGGATTGGGGCGGCTCGGCTCCGGCCGATCCCCTCACACGGCCACCCGATCCCGCACGATGGAGCGGGCGATCGGTGCGCTGCTAAGCAAGGGAGCCAGGTAGCTCCCGGTCGAGGAGCCGCGAACCGCGGCCACCTGCTCCGGAGTCCCCTCGGCCACAATGGCGCCGCCAGCGGCTCCGCCGTCGGGGCCAAGGTCAATCAGCCAGTCGGCGGACTTGAGCACATCCAGGTTGTGCTCGATGACGACCACCGTGTTTCCCTGGTCCACCAGTCGGTGCAGCACTTCCAGCAGCCGTCCGACATCAGCGAAGTGCAGCCCGGTGGTCGGCTCATCGAGGATGTACAGGGTGCGGCCGGTGCTGCGTCTGGACAGCTCGGTGGCCAGTTTGACCCGCTGCGCCTCTCCCCCGCTCAGCTGGGTCGCCGGCTGGCCGAGGTGGACATATCCAAGGCCGACGTCGACCAGGGTCTGCAACTTTCGGGCGATCCCCGGCTGATTGCGAAAGACGGAGAGCGCCTCGGCTACTGAAAGCCCCAGCACGTCGGCGATCGAGTGTCCTTTGAAGCGGACCTCGAGGACCTCCTGGGTGTAGCGACGGCCCTTGCAGACCTCGCAGGTCACATAGATGTCCGGGAGGAAGTGCATCTCGATCTTGATCAGGCCATCGCCCTCGCAGGCCTCGCAGCGACCCCCGCGCACGTTGAAGGAGAAGCGCCCCGCCTTGTAGCCTCGCGCCCTTGCCTCGGGCAGCTGCGCGAAGAGCTCCCGAATCGGGGTGAACAATCCGGTGTAGGTCGCCGGATTACTTCGAGGGGTGCGCCCGATCGGCGCTTGGTCCACGTCGACCACCTTGTCGATCTCTTCGAGGCCGTCGATTCGGTCGTGCGCAGCCGGGCGCTGCTTGGCGGAGTAGAAGTACTGCGCACACCGGCGGTAGAGGATGTCGTTGACCAGGGTGCTCTTGCCTGAACCGCTAACTCCCGAGACCCCGACGAAACATCGCAAGGGGAACGACACGTCCAGATCCCGCAGGTTGTTCGCTCGGGCGCCGCGGACTACGATCTCCCCGCTGCCGCGTCGCCGTACCTTGGGCACCTCGAGGCGTTGGTCGCCGCGCAGGAACTGGGCAGTCAGAGAGTCCCGGCTGGCCAGCAGCTCGGCCAGGGTCCCGGCGGCCACCACATAACCGCCGTGCTCTCCGGCGCCGGGACCCATGTCGACCACAAAGTCGGCGCTTCGAATGGTCTCCTCGTCGTGCTCCACCACCAGCACGGTGTTGCCCAGGTCCCTCAGCCGGAAGAGGGTTGCCAACAGCTTTCCGTTGTCCCTCTGGTGCAGTCCGATGCTGGGCTCGTCGAGGATGTAGAGGACACCGGTCAAACGGCTGCCGATCTGAGTCGCAAGGCGGATTCGCTGGGCCTCGCCGCCTGATAAAGATCCCGCGGACCGATCCAGGGTGAGGTATTGGAGCCCGACGTCGTTGAGGAAGCCCACCCGCTCCCGGATCTCCTTGATTATTCGCCGGGCTATCTCCTGCTCCCGGTCGGAGAGCTTCCAGCCGGTAACCGTCGCGAGGACCTCGTCTACCGGTTGGGCGCAGAGATCCATGATCCCGAGGCCCATCACGGTGACCGCCAGGAACTCCGGGCGGAGCCGCTTCCCCTTGCATGTGGGACAGGGGCGCTGCATCATCAGCCGCTCAATCCCCTCCTTGACCGCCGCCGACTCGGTCTCCCGGTAGCGCCGCTCCAGGTTGGGGATGACCCCCTCGAACTTGGCCTGATAGTTGTGCACCCGCCCACTTCGGCTGCGAAAGCGCATCGGCACCGTCTCACCCTTGGGTAGCCCGTAGAGGATCACGTCGCGCTGGCCCGCGGTCAGCCGGCGCCAGGGGCGATCGAGCGGAACGCGGTTGGCGCTGGCGACTGCCTCAATCAACTCCGACATCCACTGCTGAGCCGGACCCCAACTCCACCCCGAGACGACTCCCTGGGAGATCGACTTCTCGGGATCGGTGACCACGGCGTCCGGATCGACCTCCATGCGAGCTCCCAACCCGGTGCAGTCGGGGCAGGCGCCATGTGGGTTGTTGAAGGAGAAGTTGCGCGGCTGGGGCTCCTCCATGGAGAGCCCGTCATAGACGCAGGCGAACTGCTCGGAGAAGAGCATGTCTTGCAGGCCCGAGTCGGCATCGGCGGGAGCAATCAGCACGGTCCCGCCCGAAAGCTGGGATGCCTGCTCGCAACTCTCCCGCAGTCTGGAGAGTGACTCTGGGTCCAGCACCAGTCGGTCAACCACGATCTCGAGGTCGTGGTTCAACTTCTTGTCCAGCTGGGGAACGTCATCCAGGGTATGAACTCGGCCGTCGACCCGAACTCGAACGTAGCCCTGGCGACGGGCCAACTCGAAGATCGCCTGGTGCTCGCCTTTGCGCCCCTGGACCATCGGCGCGAGGACCATGATCCGCGTCCCCTCCGGCAGGCTGGCCACCTGGTCCGCGATCTGTTCGACGGTCTGGCGGGAGATTTCCCTGCCGCACTTAGGGCAGTGAGGATGACCCACCCGCGCGTAGAGCAGACGCAGGTAGTCGTAGACCTCGGTCACCGTGCCGACCGTGGACCGAGGGTTGCGCCCGGCACCCTTCTGGTCGATGGAGATGGCCGGTGAGAGCCCGTCGATGTGATCTACGTCGGGCTTCTCCATCTGGCCCAGGAATTGGCGTGCATAGGCGGAAAGGGACTCCACATACCGTCGCTGACCCTCCGCGTAAATCGTGTCGAAGGCCAGTGAGGACTTGCCCGACCCGCTCAGTCCAGTGATCACGGTCAGCTGGTCCCTGGGAATGTCCAGGTCGACGTCGCGAAGGTTGTGCTCCCGGGCGCCCCGGATCGAAATAAAGGCCTGTCCCATCCCTGTGTAGCCTACCGTTCTGAGGCCGAGGGCAAACGCCCGTACGCTGCCCGACCACACCGGTCAGTGCGGCACTTGGCCTTCGTGCTAGCTCCGTACTAGTACGCCCCACGGAAAAGGAGGGCTGGTTGACCGGTGGTCCGGCACAGCCCTTCGCGTCCGCGCTAGGCCAGCTTGGCTTCCAGGAAGATGTCGACGCCTGCGAGCGCCTTTGAGACCGGGCACGAGAGCTTGGTCAAGTGAGCATGTTCCTGGAACACCTCATCGCTGATCCCAGGGACCTCGCCGACGGTCTCGAGGTGGATGGTGGTGATCCGAAAACCCTCGCTGAGCTTCTCGATGGCAACCTCGGCGGCGGTTTCCAGGCGGTAGGGCGGGTGTCCCGCGGCGGTGAGTCCTGCAGCCAATGCCAAGTTGAAGCAGGCGGCGTGGGCAGCCCCCAGGAGTTCTTCTGGATTAGTGCCAGGATCGGAGCCAAACCTGGATCCAGCGGAGTACTCAACGGCCACAGTTCCGCTCTCGGTACGGATGTTGCCGCCCCCGCCGGCACCACTTGGAGCCCAGCTGGCGCGGGCCTTTCTAAGCGGCATCGATAACCCTCCTCGATTTCACGACAACCCTCACCCCAGTTTCTTAGATTTGTCGCCGATTGAGGCCGCTTTTTGCGCCCCGTGCCATCGAGATCAGGGCTAGCGGCGGCGCCGCGGCCGGGCGCCGACTACTCTTGCTCGCTTCGGTGGGGCTGGAGGGTCCTCCGCGCCGGGACCCATGTCGGTGGCCATTCTGCGCAGCGAGACCAGGCGGTCGCGGAGCTGGGCAGCTCGCTCGAACTCCAGGTCGGAGGCCGCTTTGCGCATGGCCTTCTCCACGTCCTTGGTCAGCCGCAGCAGCTGGTCCGGAGGCAACCCCACCGCGTCCTGGAACTCCGCGGCCGCCTCCTGCAACTCGGCACGCACCATCTCCTGTTCACGCACCGCCTTCACGATGGTCGCCGGGGTGATCCCGTTCAGCTGGTTGTTCTCGGCCTGGATGGTCCGGCGCCGGGACGTCTCGTCCAGTGCCTCCTGCATCGCGGCAGAGGTTCGTTCGGCGTACATGACCACCCGCCCGTTGACGTTCCGGGCGGCCCGTCCAGCGGTCTGGATCAGGGAGCGGAAACTGCGCAGGTAGCCCTCCTTATCGGCATCGAGGATGGCGATGAAACTCACCTCAGGCAGGTCTAGCCCCTCGCGGAGCAGGTTGATCCCCACTATCACGTCGTAGACCCCGAGCCTGAGGTCCCGGATGATCTCCACCCGCTCGAGGGTGTCGACGTCCGAGTGGAGGTACTGAACCTTTACGCCCGCCTCGCGCAGATAGTCGGTCAGATCCTCCGCCATCCGCTTGGTCAGGGTCGTCACCAGACACCTCTCGGAGCGACTCACGGTGCGGCGGATCTCGGCCAGCAGGTCGTCCACCTGGCCCTTCGACGGGCGCACCTCGATGGTCGGATCCAGCAGCCCGGTGGGTCGTATCAGCTGTTCGACCACCTGGGTAGCTCGTTCCAGCTCGTAGGGACCGGGCGTGGCTGAGACGTAGACCACCTGCCCGACCGAGTCCTCCCACTCGGCGAAGGTCAGCGGCCGGTTGTCCAGCGCCGACGGCAGCCGGAATCCGTATTCGACCAGAGGGATCTTCCGCGAGCGATCGCCCCCGTACATGCCCCCGATCTGGGGCACGGCGACGTGGGACTCGTCGACCACTATCAGGGTGTCCTGGGGCAGGTAGTCCATCAGGGTGAAGGGGCGCTCGCCCTCCCGCCGACCGCTCAGGTGACGGGAGTAGTTCTCCACCCCGGCGCAAGTGCCCGTCTCTCTGAGCATCTCCAGGTCGAACATGGTCCGCTGGCGGAGCCGCTGGGCCTCGAGCAGCTTCCCCTGCCTGTCAAGTTCGGCGGACCGCCACTCCAGCTCCTCCTCGATCGCCGTAATCGCCAGGGCCAACTTGTCGCGGGGGGTGGCGTAGTGGGAGGCGGGGAAGATGGTTAGCTCCGAGCGGTCGCCCAGGATCTCCCCGGTCAGGGGATCGAAGTCGACGATCCGCTCGACCACGTCACCGAAGAATTCGATCCGGCTGGCGACCTCTTCGTAGGCGGGCTGGACATCCACCACGTCCCCGCGCACCCGAAACCGGCTCCTGCCGAAGTCGAGGTCGTTGCGGGCGTACTGCAGGTCCACCAGCTTGCGCAGCAGGATGTCGCGCCGCCAGCTGCCGCCCTGGCGCACCTCGAGCGACTCGCCCAGGTAGTTCTCCGGCGATCCGATACCGTATATGCAGGAGATTGAGGCCACCACGATGACGTCCCGTCGGGTCAGCAGCGACCTGGTGGCGGCGTTCCGCAGGCGGTCGATCTCCTCGTTCCGCGAGGAATCCTTCTCGATATAGGTGTCGGTACGGGCAATGTAGGCTTCAGGTTGGTAGTAGTCGTAGTACGAGACGAAGTACTCGACGGCGTTCTTTGGGAAGAACGCTCTGAACTCAGCCCAGAGCTGGGCCGCCAGGGTCTTGTTCGGACTCAGCACCAGAACCGGCCGCTGAACTCCCGCAATCAGATTGGAGACAGTGAAAGTCTTGCCGCTGCCAGTGACCCCCAGGAGCACCTGGTGGAGGTCGCCCCTGTCGACTCCTGACCTCAACGTCGCGATGGCCGCCGGCTGGTCCCCGGTGGGAGTGAAGGGTGCCTCTAGGTCGAACTGGGCCACTCAGCGAGTATCGCAGCGTCGGGCAGCTTGCCACGCGCGACTATCGGAGCAGTCAGTGGCCCTCCTGAGCTGCTCTGACGTCTCCATCGAGTACGCCGACCGCGTCGTGTTCTCCGGCCTCGACCTGAAGCTGGAGCCGGGCGACCGGCTGGGCGTCGTCGGGAGCAACGGTGAGGGGAAGTCGACGCTGCTCAACCTGCTGGCCGGGGTGGAGCAGCCCAGCTCTGGCCGTCTCGACCGCCCCGGGCGTCTTCTCGTGGCACACCTACCGCAGGAGTCGCCTGAGCCGGTTGCGGAAACCGTCTTGGGCGAGGCGATGGCCAGCCGAACCGACCTGGCCCGGCTATGGGACGACTTGGCGCATCTCGAACATCGGCTCACCATCGCCGGCCCGGAGAGTGAGGCCGAGCTGGTCCGCTACGGAGAAGCGCAGTCCGCCTACGACGGGCTCGGCGGGTACGAGCTAGAGGCCAAGGCACGCGCCGTCCTTGGTGGTTTGGGTCTCAGCGAAGCAGAGCAGGCCCGTTCCCCACGTGAGCTCAGCGTGGGGCAGATAAGGCGTCTGGAACTGAGCAAGCTTCTCCTCCAGGACGTCGACCTCCTCCTTCTCGACGAGCCGACCAATCACCTCGACCTGGCCGCCATTGAGTGGTTGGAAGCTCATCTTCTCCAGAGCGCCCCCACCCTGTGTCTGGTCGCTCACGACCGCCGCCTTCTGGAGCGGGTCTGCAATCGCATTGTCGAGCTGGGATCCGGCCGCGCCGAGGTCTATGAGGGCGGATACACCAGCTACCTGCGCCAGCGCAAGGAACGCCGGCTCAGGTGGCGCCGTACCTGGGAGGCTCAGCAGGCGCACATCACCCATCAGGAGGAGTACATCCGCCGTTACAAGGCGGGCCAGCGGGCACGTCAGGCCAGAGGCCGGCAGACACTGCTCGACCGCCTGGAGCGGGTGCCCGAGCCGACGGAGTTGCAGCGAATGCGGCTCACCTTGCATGCGGCTCCGAGCGCCCACGTGGTGGTCCGGACCGAGGGGCTGTCCTGCGGCCGAGACCAGGTCCAGCTCTTCTCGGTGCCCGACCTGGGTATCGCGCGCGGTGACCGGATCGCTGTCCTGGGGCCGAACGGATCGGGGAAGACCACGCTGCTTCACACCCTCGCCGGTCAGCTGCCTCCCGTGCGTGGGCGGGTTCTGCCCGGAGCGCGCGCGCGGATCCGCGAGTACCACCAGGACTTCGCCGACCTCGATGTGGACCGCTCCGTGCTGGAGAACCTGCTCGATGACCACCCGGGCTCTCTACCGGAGCGCGCCCGGTCGGTGCTAGGCGCAATGCTCTTCTCCGGGGAGCGCGCGCTGAGCCGAGTCCGGGATCTGTCGGGCGGTGAGAAGGCCAGGGTGGCCCTCTCCCGGCTGGGCATGGACGATGCCAACTGCCTGCTGCTGGACGAACCGACCAACCACCTGGACATCCCTTCGCAGGAGGTCCTCGAGGAGGCCCTCGCGCACTACCCAGGAGCGGTGCTCCTGGTCTCCCACGACCGCTACTTCGTCGACGCCGTCGCGACGACCGTTTACGAGGTGGAGGGAGGTGAGCTGCGCGAGCGCCGCACCGCGCCGACCAAGCCTGTTCCCCAGACGCCGACAAGGCGGGCGCAGATCAAGGCCCCCAAGAAGCCTGCTGCCCCGGCGACCGATCCGCCCCGTCGCAAAGTTGAACTCTTGATCGAGAGATTGGAGCAGGAGCAGGCGGCTCTGGAGATCAAGCTAGCCGACCCCCAAACGTTCAAGTCTTCCGATCGGGGTCAGCAGGTTGTACGCCAATTCGAGGCGACTCGCCTGGAGCTTGAGGCGGCCTATGCCACCTGGCTCGCCCGCGAGCCTAGCACCGAGCGGTAAACCTCAGCGACCTGCGGCCCAACCGCATCCCAGGAGAACCTTTCCACCACGGTCTGTCGAGCTTCATGGGAGAGCGCCTCCCACCTCGCCTGATCGCCCAAGACCTCCTTTGTCGCGGCGGTCAAGGCTGCCTGGTCTCCGAGCGGCACCAGCACCACCCCTCCCCCCTTGAGGTCGGTCAGTCCAGGGACATCGGTCGCCACAACCGGGGTGCCCGCCGCCATCGCCTCAAGTGCGACTACCCCCAATCCCTCGTAACGAGAGGGCACCAGTAGGACCAACGAGCGCTGGTAGGACTTGGCCAACTCCGATTCCGAGACCCGGCCCCGCACGTGCAACCTTCCCTGGAACTCCGCCGCGGCCTTCTGGGCGGCCGGCAGCATCGGGCCCTCTCCACAGATCTCAGCCCTCAACGTGGGGAACCTCTGGCTCAGCTCCCGGAAGGCGGCGATGAACTGCGGGACCCCCTTGATCGGCACCAACCGCCCAACGAAGAGCATGGTGTCGCGTTCTCCATAACCGCCTTTGGGGCTGAGCCACTCGGTGTCGATCCCGACCGGGATGACGCTGATCTTCTCCGGCGGAACGTCGTAGTCCCTAGCCAGCGAAGTTGCGGTCGAGGGGGAAACCGCGATGACATGCTCCGAGAAGCGATACGCCCGTGCCTCTATCGATCCGAGCGGTCGGGTCGCCAGCCTTCTTCCGTGGGAGGTGCGGTAGGTGTGGTTGGCGGTGTACACCAGGGGCGCAGTCGGAGGGTGTCGGAATAGGAGGACCCCACCTGGCCCCCCCAGCGCATGCCAGACGTCCGGGCTGAGCGCCTTGGCTACCTCTGGGAGTCTGCGCCTCAGCCAGAGCGAGAAGTCCAGCGGCGCTCGGCGAGTCCTCTTGGGGATCCGCAGCCCCGGGCCCCACGGGGTTCTCCGGGCACTGACCATCTCGATGTCGAACCCGAACTTCGGCATCTCCTCTTCGATGGCACCCGCATATCGCCCCTGGCCACCGATGGGTGGCACGTCGTCGTAGGAGAGCAGGGCCACGCGGGAGGTCAATGCTGGCATCTTTGGCAGTAGACCGTGCTCCTACCCCCCACTCGCGTTTGTCGCAGGGTAGCGCCGCAGCGAACACAGGGCAAGCCGCCGCGCCCGTATACGAAGAGAGCCTCGTAGGCTTCGCCTCGGGCTCCAAAACCATCCCGAAAATCGGAGAAAGACGAGCCCCGAAGAAGCACCGCGGCCCGCATTACGACCGGCAGGGCCATTGCTAGTCGGCCTGCCTGGGCGCGAGTCAGGGCATAGGCCCGCTTGTCGGGGCGAACCCGGGCCAGGAAACAAGCTTCGTCGGCGTAGATATTCCCGCAGCCCGCCACAATGGCCTGGTCCAAAAGGACCGCCTTCACTTGCCTCCCCGAGCTCCTTAGGGCTTGCACGAAACCACTCTGGGGAAAATTCCCGGCCAACGGCTCTGGCCCTAGCCGGGGCAAGGCCCCGCTCAGTCGAAGCTCACTTGGGCGTCCGAGAAGGATTCGGCCGAAACGGCGAGGGTCGCGGAACCGCAGCTGGAGCTGGTCGTCCAGATCGAGGACCAGGTGCGTGTGGATCGCACGGGACTCCTCGGGGCGCATCAGGGTTAGCGATCCGGTCATCCCCAGGTGAACCACCAGGTGCTCACCTCCACTGAGGCCGAGATGGATGAACTTGCCCCGCCGGCGCACAGTCGCCAGACGTTGGCCCTCGGTCCGCTGTACGAAGGTGGCGGGATCGGCATGACGAAGTACTGAGCTTCGGATCAGCTCCGCCCTGGCAACGGTCCGGCCCACAAGATGGGGGCGGAGGTCGCGCACGATGGTCTCCACCTCCGGAAGTTCGGGCACGTGAGGGTCAGCTCGCGGCGCGACGCAGTGGACTGAGATCTCGCCAGTTCGGTCCGCTCTTGAGGTCCACGACCAGCGGCACTGACAGCTCGATCGCGCCCGCCATGCCCTCCGCGGCCAGCTCCGCCACAACCTCGACTTCGCTGATCGGCGCTTCGAAGACGAGCTCATCGTGAACTTGTAGAAGCATTCGGGCTGCGCAGCCTGAGGCCCTGAGCGCCTGGGCGGTTCGGATCATCCCCAACTTCATGATGTCGGCAGCCGAGCCCTGGATCGGCATGTTGATCGCCATCCGCTCGCTCGCTTCGCGTACCTGTCGATTGCTGGAATTGATGTCGGTGAGGTAGCGCCGACGGCCCAGGATGGTGCTCACATACCCCTGCCGTCGAGCTTCTTCGCGGACCGTCTCGAGGTACCCCTGCACTCCCGCGTAGGTGGCGAAGTAGCGCCGGATGAAGTCATCCGCGACGTCGGTGGCAATCCCCAAGTCGCGCGATAGCCCGTAGCTGGATAGGCCGTAGAGGATCCCGAAGTTCACCACCTTGGCCATCCGGCGCTGGTCCGAGCCGACCTGCTCCTGGGGCACCCCGAAGACCTGCGCTGCGGTGTCGGCGTGGATGTCGTCCCCTCGGGCAAATGACGCTCCCAGCCGTGGGTCCTGGCTGAGATGGGCGAGCACCCGCAACTCGATCTGTGAATAGTCGGCCGAGACCAGCACCCAGTCATCGGGCCCGGGGATGAACGCCGCCCGGATACGCCGACCCAATTCGGTACGGATTGGGATGTTCTGCAGGTTGGGATCGCTAGACGAGAGCCGACCCGTCGCTGCCACCGCCTGGTTGAAGCTGGTGTGGACTCGACCGTCATCGGGGTCGACAAGGTCCGGCAGCGCATCCACGTAGGTGCTCTTCAGCTTGGTCACCTGGCGCCACTCCAGCACCAGGCCCACGATGGCATGCTCCTCTCGCAGTAACTCCAAAGCCTGCGCATCGGTTGAGCGGCCCGTCTTGGTGCGCCTCGAACTCTTGAGCCCCAGTTCGTCGTAGAGCAGGGCGGCCAGCTGCGGCGTCGATCCCGGGCTGAAGGGCCGTCCTGCCAACCGGAACATCTCGGCCTCAAGCTCCGCGATCTGCACCGTCAATGCCGACGAGATGGCTCGAAGTTGGGCGGCATCGAGACGGACGCCCAACCCCTCCATGTCGGCCAGGATGCGGAGCACCGGCAGTTCGAGGTCTCTGAGCAGCTCTCCCGCTTCCAGCTCGCGGAGCCGAAGCTCCAGCTGCGGCCGGATGGCCGCGGCGCATGCGGCCTCTGCTCCGAACAGCTGGGCCGCCTCGGCCACACCCAAAGCCGATGGGGGTCGGGCGGCGGGCCCTTTCCCGAGCACCACGTCCCGGTCAGGCGCCCGCGGTCCACTCCACTCGCGACAGAGTGCGGCTAAGGTGGGCGTTCGGCTTCGGGAATCAGCCAGGTAGGCCGCGAGTACGCAGTCGAACGCCTCACCATCGAGGTCAGCCCCAGCCCCCCGAAGTGCCAGGACGGCCTCCTTCAACTGGTAGCTCGACTTGCCGATCCCGGGCTCCAAGAGAAGGTCCAGGAGCGGACGGAGCTGCTCCCAAGTCAGATGTCCCGGCTCCGCCGATAACACCGGGCAGTACCAGCTGCTATCGACGTCGGTGGCGACGGCAATGCCAACCACTCTCCCCTTTCGCGAGGGACCGTCGACGGCGACCTCGACGGTGAACGACCCCTTCTTGCGAAGTTGTTCTATCAACCGGGACAGATCGGCGTCGGTCACAACGACTTCGGTGGGCCGACCGGCAGCTGTGGTGGACTCGGCTTGGGCCGCTCCGCCTTCACTGATCGGGAGTCGAGCCACCAGGCTCGGCATCCCGAGCTCTTCGAGCAGAGCGGCCGCTGCCTGTCGGTCATACTCGAGAAGACGGCAGTTGGCGAGGTCCAGGGCCACTCCGGGAACCTCCTGGACGATGGTCACCAGTTCTCGACCGAATCGGGCCAGTTCAGCATTGCCGGTTAGCGCGGTCCGCACCCTGCCCGGGGGCATCTCGTCGACGGCGGACAGCACCCCGTCCAGGGAGCCGTACTGTTGGATCAGGGCAGTGGCGCTCTTTTCACCAATCCCGGGAACTCCCGGAATGTTGTCGCTCGCGTCTCCTCGCAGTGCCTTGTAATCAATGATCCGGATCGGATCAAAGCCGAACCGCTCCCGGACCGCGGCCACGTCGTAGATCATCGGCTCGCTGGTTCCACGGCGGCTGCTCTGCACCACAGTGTGTTCGTCGACCAGCTGGACCAGGTCCATATCCCCCGAGAGGATCACCGTGTCACATCCGAAAGCTTTGGCTTGGCGGGCAAGCGTGCCCAGCACGTCGTCGGCTTCGAAGCCCGGCACCATTAGCACCGGGATGTTGAGCCGCTCGGTGATCTTCTGGCAGATCGGGACCTGGGCTATCAGCTCCTCCGGACGTCGGGTCCCGAGTGGACTTGTAGGTCGCCAGTTTCTCATCGCGAAAGGTGGGTCCCGGCGGATCGAAGGCGGCAACGGCGCAATCGAATCCACGCGCCAGCGCCAGCAGAAGGATGGACGTGTAGCCGTAGGCGACCCGGATCGATTCGCCTCGGCGGTTGGTCATCTCGGGCAGAGCGTGGTAGGCGCGAAATGCCAAGCCGTGCGCATCGACAAGCAAGAGACGGGGTCGCCTATCCGGCTCGGCCAGCATGAGTCCAATTATCCCGGCCTGTTGCCGGAACGCCCGACCTCGGGCCACCAATGGGTTCACTTGGCGGTAGCCGGATCGGGCGACCTGCTGACCGGCCAGGAGTCTGCCGCCTGGATATCGCCTTACCTTGCGGAGTTCTGCGTCGGGCGTGCCAGTGGCGCGTAGTTCGGTGATGGCGAGGGCACCTTGTGCCCAGCGGTGCTGCGAGACGCCCCCCTGTGCAGGCTTCGGCGACCCAGGCTGGCTACTATGGCCCCAATGGAGGCTGGTAGCCCCGTCGTCGGCTCGCCCGGAGCGCTCCTCGCCTGGGCTCGATGGGAGGCGGCCACCTGATAGGTCGGACAGTAGCTGTCGGAGATCGGCGTTCGATCGCCTTCGCTCGTGATCAAGGGCGGTGCCCGGGCGTCGTGGGCGACAACTGATGCTCTTGGGCTACGGCCGAGACGGGGCGATCCGAGGCCGCCGAGTAGCGATCACGGGAGTCGGTGCGGTGAGCTACTGCGGCGTCGGCGCCCTGGCCCTCTGGAACGGTCTGATTGGGGCCGAACCGTGTAGTCGAGATGCGGTGCCCGACTTCGACCCGTCTCGATGGCTCAATTCCAAGGAGGCGCGTCGCCTCGACCGCTTCACCCACTTTGCCGTGGCGGCGGGTCAGGAGGCCCTCGACGACGCAGGCGCCTTGGACGCCGATCCTGAGCGTTCCGGAGTGATCTTTGGTAGTGGGGCAGGCGGATTCACGACCCTGATCGACCAAGTCCGAGTATTCGACGCGGTCGGAGCCGGGCGGGTCTCTCCCTTCCTGATTCCCGCCCTCATGGGCAATGCCGCGGCTGCCAGCCTCTCGATGCGATTTGGTTGGAAAGGTCCCTCGGAGTCGATCACCACCGCCTGCGCATCAGGAACCCACGCGGTCGGCGCAGCGGCCCGGCTCATCGCCAGTGGGCGCTGCGACGTCGTTCTCGGCGGCGCCGCCGAAGCCTCGGCGCACGAGGTTGCCGCAGCTGCCTTTCAAAATATGAAGGCTCTCTCCCCCAGTGGGAACTCGAGGCCATTTGACCGCCGACGCGACGGTTTTGTCATGAGCGAAGGCGCCGGAGCCCTGGTTCTCGAGGACCTCGATCGCGCATTGGCCCGACGGGCCCACATCTACGCTGAGATCACAGGGGCTGCCAGTACGGCGGACGCCTACCACATCACCGCCCCGCAGCCGGATGGGGACGGCGCTCTCGGCTGCATG
The DNA here is from genome assembly GCA_963804565.1 of Candidatus Dormiibacterota bacterium. Classification (GTDB taxonomy): domain Bacteria; phylum Chloroflexota; class Dormibacteria; order Aeolococcales; family Bog-877; genus Bog-877. Next base: position 241,436 of record CAWDQV010000001.1, read on the forward strand.
CAATTGGCCCTTCTTGACGCGGAGTTAGCTCCCCAGGATGTTTCGCATGTGAACGCCCACGGGACCTCTACCCCCCTCAACGATCTGGTCGAGGCGAGGGCGCTTCACCGGCTCTTTGGCGAGGTGGTCCCTCCGGTCACGGGAAACAAGGGTGTCACCGGCCACAGCTTCGCGGCTGCTGGTGCGATCGAGGCAGTGGCGGTCGCCCTCACTTTCAAGTCCGGCGTCATTCCTCCCACTGCCGGCTTCTCCGAAGCGGACCCGGAGATTCGGCTGGACGTGGTCCATCGAAGCCCGCGGCAATGGACGCCCGGACCGGTGCTGTCAAACTCCTTCGGATTCGGCGGGCACAACGGTTGCCTGGTGCTGGTTCCACCCCCAGCCTGACCAGTCGGCTTAGCTGCTGAGGGGGAAGTGGCACTCGCCCGCGGTCAAGCCGGTGACCTAATCGCGACGGCGGGCCAGATACAGGAAGGCTGTGTAGCTCTGATCCACGTGGCCACCGTGTCCAGCCATCGCGGAGGCGATGCCTTCCAGAAGGCGCTCCAGAGCCTTTGGCTGGAGAAGCCGGTGATTTGATTGGGTCCTGAGCAGCCCCAAGAACTGGTCGGTCGAGTAGGTGGTCAACCAAGGGAACTCCTCCCGACACAGGTCGACGAAGAGACCACTCCCGACAATCTCTGGTCGGTGGTCGTCCTCCGACTCACCGGGCACGCCCGGAACCAGCTCCGGAGCCTCGCGACGGTAAACCGCCCGCACCGCCTCCTCCAGATCCCTTTCGGTCGCATCCCAAGACGGCCGATTCCAGATCAGCCCGAGGCACCCGTCCGAGCCAAGCGCTTGGTGCGCCTTCTGGAATCTCATCTCCGGGCGTAGCCAGTGCCAGGCCTGCGCTGCCGTCACCAATCGAAACGGTTCCGGCGGCAGCGGCCAATCCTCGAAGGACGATTCCACCACCTGTGTGCCTACTCTGCCGGCCGTGTTGCTGGCGGCTATCCGCGCCATCTCAGGGCTGGGTTCCAACGCAGTCACCGCCAGCCCGCGAACCGCAAGCGGCACGGTGGCGCGTCCGGTTCCGCAACCAATCTCCAGCGCGCGGTCCCCCCGCGATAGCGACGCGAACTCGACAATCCGATCGAAGAGTGCGTCCGGGTACCCGGGTCGGTATCGCTCATACAGGTCGGCCACCTCTCCGAAGACCAGCCGCTGCTCCCGACTTTGACCGGACACTCGATCCTCCAAGTGGCGGACTGACCGCGATTGTCCCGCTCCGGACAGACCCACCCGCGGAGGGCCGAGATCACCCGCAACGGGGGCTATCATGGAGGAGAGATCGCGAATTCCCGGCGACTCGGTGGGCGGCCGGATCCCTCGGGGCCGCTCCCGGCGGATGCGGGAACAGCCAAGGGTGAGGTGCAGTGGACGTGATCGAGATGTCGGTGGACAGCATCCGGGTCCATATGCCCAGCGGTCAGCACGTCGTGGTGCTGAAGCAAAAGGACGCGGAGCGCTTCCTGCCGATCTGGGTTGGGATGGCAGAAGCCAACGCCATCGCCCTCAAGATCACCGGCATCAACCCCGACCGGCCGCAGCCGCACGACCTGATGGTGAATATGCTCACCATGCTCGACGTCACGGTGAAGCGGGTCGTGGTGTCGGAACTCCGGGACGACACCTTCCACGCGCGGATCATCGGCGCTCGGGACGGCAAGGAGGTCGTCTTCGACGCCCGTCCCAGCGATGCCATCGCGGTGGCGGTTAGAGTCGAGTCGCCGATCTACGTGGTTGAGGAGGTTCTAGATCAGGCGGGAGTGCTTCCCGACAGCCAGTCCGATGACGGTAGTCGCCTGGAGGTCTTCCAGCAGATGGTCAACGACATGAACCTGCCCGACCTCGACACCCCCGACGCCTGACCAGCCTCGGAGGCCAGCATGGCGGAATGGCAGACGCGGCGGTCTCAAAAACCGTTGAGCGCAAGCTCGTGAGGGTTCGACTCCCTCTGCTGGCACCCAAGGATGCAGCGACGCCCGAGCTAGCCAGCAGACCTCGTCTCTGCGACTGACAACCGCGAGGGAGCATCCAGGTGTGCGGCTAGGTCAGCCGCGCGCCCGCGAGGCGGGCGGCGACTCTAGGCACAGGCCGCCAACCGAGCCTCCGAGCCGGACCGCTTCGCCAGCACAAACCCTCGTAACTCACGCAGAGACGCGGGCTTCTACCTCTATGAGGCAGTCGGCACGCGCAGTTGCCCGGGCCATGAGTGCGGCGATCCTTTTGACGGGGGCGGTAGTGGTCCTTTCTAGCTGTGGCGTTGGCCGTCCGGCACGAGTTCATCCGCCGACCGGATCAAGCGTCACCCCCAGCCCGGTGGCCGTGTCAACTCCCTCGCCGGTAGCGAGTCCGACTCCTCCGATTCTCCCTTGCGGCGCTGTGTCGATGAGCGCGGCGATGGGCTACTCCGACTCCAGCGCAGGCCATCTCGTGTATGCGGTTGTTTTGAGCAATGCAGGGAGTCAAACTTGCACGCTGGAAGGCTACCCAACCCTGACGCTTGAGGGCGGCGACAGCCCCATCTCCACGACGCAGATCGACGGGAATGATGGCGTCACCTCGGTAAGCACCACACCGACTCTCCTCACCATCCCGATCGGAGGATCGGTGTCCTTCGTGCTCCAGTACAGCGATGTGCCCACCGGCACCGAGTCCTGTCCGACTGCCTCCTACCTCGATGTGCAGCTGCCGGGCGGGAGCATAGCCTCCCTCGTCCCGTCAGAGATCCAGGCTTGCGGCGGTGTAATCTACGCCTCTCCGTTCCGCGCCGGCACCTCGCCGCCGTGAGGTCGATCTGGCCAAACAGCAATCGAGCCCCGGCCATCGTTGAGACTCCTCAGGAGCACCAGAGCGCCGAAGAGAAGCCAACTGGGCTTCGGCTGTGAGATGCGTCGGCCGTAGCGCATTGCTCCTGGGCCTGCGCTCGGCCGATCAGCCGACAGGACCGCATCGGCCGCGCTCTTCTCAGATCGAAGTCAGTTGCTGTCAGGGACCGCACTGCCAGCGGGCGAACTCAAGAACCCCGAGCGGATGCTCGCGTGGGTTCGAAGCCCTCTGCTGCCACCCCCCATCCGACCTCAAATTCTCCAACTGGCAGCCGCAGACGCCGTCGATCGCCGCTCGCTAGGAGCCCGCTCTACGGATCGAGGCTCTTGCAATCCTCACAACGGGTATAGCCGCCGGTACCCGGGCGACGATCTCCCTTCGGGATATCACTTCCGGGACCGCAGTCGCTCTGGTCATGCCACCGGCGCTCGCCGGCTGGCTTTGACTCCTCGTTCGCCGAGTGGTACGGGTCCACGTAGGCCATGGCAATCCCTCCCGATTCCATGAACAGTCGCGTGGCGCCAGACTACTCCCGCGCAGCACCGGGCTGAGAATTTCCTCTGCAAATCCCCAAAATGGGCCGCTGCCGCCCACTCCGTGCCCCCCAACCCGGCTGTGCGCTGATAGCCCGGCCGAGAAGCGGCGACCCACCACGAGCCGGGCATTGAGGTGCACTCCCCAGCCGAGCTCATCAGGGCCGCCGCACTGCCGGAGCGTACCCGAACAGCCCGCTCTACGAGATCCTCATCCAGCGGTGGTGCCTGAGGCTCGGGCCATGGCGACACGCGACCGATTACCGCAGCAATCGCAGTCGCACTCACACGCTCCGTCTGGGCAGTCGCATACGTCCATCACTCTCTCCTATATCGATGAGGGTCGATGTATACTGGCGTGATGGTAACCAATACATCGACGATTGTCAACCTATACGGGGGCCGCCTTGACCAACTCCACTAGCACCTCCGCTAAAGCAGAGACCCCAGAGCGAACTAAAGGTTGCTGCCAGTCGGTCGCCGCGCCACTTTCAGGCGACGAGGCCGACGAGTTGGCGGGGCTCTGGAGGGCGCTCGGGGACGCGACGCGCGTGCAAATTGTTCACATCTTGGCGGCCGCCACCGCGCCGGTTTGCGTCTGCGACTTCACCGCCGCCTTCGAGCTGGGGCAACCGACCATCAGCCACCATCTCGCCAAGCTCCGCGAGGCGGGCATCGTGACCGTCACCAGGCGCGGCCTGTGGTCTTTCTACCAGCTCAATCCTGAAATGTCTGATCGCGTCAGGCTCGCAGTTCAGCTAATTCCCTGATCTAACGGCAGTCGCATCGGCGAGGTAGCGGCGCACGGCGACTCCGGCCCAGATGATCTCAACAACTCCAAATGGCCATGCCCCGGCTAAGAACCCGTACGCGCTGGAGAGCAGGCACCCGCCGGCGAACGCCAGGACGAACCGTGGGCGTCGGCGCTCCAAGGCGTACATGACGACCATGAAAGACACGGCTGCTGCTCCAAAGGCGGTCAAGAGCATGGATTCCATTCTGGGCCGCCACGAGGCTGCGGGCCGGCGTCGGGCGACGTCGTGGCAGAGACTGAACCGCGAGCTCGGCGCTGCACGGGAAGTGGCAAGCATCGGAGGCGGGATACCCACCCTCGGCTGCTGGCCCGGCAGCGCAGCGAGCACTGCTCTGACACCGTAGATGGTACCGATCATCGGTAGCGGAGTCGGCGCGACGTTCAACTCTTGGGCGATCAGTGCGCCAGCGGACCGACAGCGCCTGCCTAGTGACGCACACTCTGCCTGACGTCTGGAGAGTTGACCGGGACGCCAGCGCATGGGCGTGCGTCACACGGGTCGACCTCTTGGAGGGAACGTCATGATCGTGCTGGGCGTCATTCTGCTTATCGTCGGATTCGTGGTCGCTATCCCCCTGATCACGACGGTGGGCCTGATTCTGGTAATTCTTGGCCTGGCTCTTTGGGTCCTGGGACGGATGGGACACCAAGTGGGAAGCCGTTCCCACTACTACTGACGATCCGCGGCCACGGAGTCGGTCGCAAGGGTACGCAGTGGCGTGAGTGACTGAAGCCTCCCCCGCACACAACAGTGCCAATTGGAGCGCGTGATGAGTTCGAGGAAGAGCCCGGGGTCTCGTCAGCATTGACCGGCAAACTCCCATCCACAGCTGGCATTGCAGTAGAACCGGAGGTCGAGAGAAAGCCGGTTGCGGGTGAGATCACCGACCGGGCGTCGAGCCACCTGGTCAGCCTCTGGATCGATCTGATCAACCAGGTGGGCAGTGCCCAACCGCTGCCGCCAGTGGTCGCCAGCAGCGGTCTGACCCGGCACCAGCTCAGAGCACTCGACTGTCTGCAGGACCACCCACTGACCATGAAAGGTCTGGCCCGATGCCTCGGCATAACCATGGCAGCGGCGATCTCGACTTCAGAGTCCCTCATCGACGCTGGCGCGGTCGAACTCTACCTAGACGCTCTCGACGAACCTGTGCTCCGGGTGATCGCGACCCGAGTTGGTGTCCGCATCTCCCGCGAGCACCGGGCAACCCAGGTCGCCGCTCTGGAGCTGCTGCTGAATCAAATAGAGCCTGCTCGAAGAGCAATCCTCGCGCTGGCGATGCAGGACCTGGCCGCCTCGACGGAGCCGACCTGGACGGATTCACCACCCGGACTGCTCGCCTAGCACCCGATCAGCGAGCTGGCCTCGGGTCGCCGCTCGGGGCCACACGTTAGGCTGCACGATCCTGCTGACGCACCGTAAACCTCACCGCGCATTTCTATTCCCTACACTGCTGCCGGCGTCCGGGACACCTAGCTATGGCGACGGGGGGACCAGGCCTTCCGCTCCCGGACGCCCACTTATCCTCTCCAAATCTTTCCGTAGTTCCTAGTCCCACTATTGTCCCGGAGCAGGTACTATGTCCGCGGGCGCCCGGGGTTGGAGGAGCCAGTGGTGGAGAGACCGCAGTTAGAGCGCGCCCCGGGTGCCTTGTCTCACGCCGTGACCACCACGGCCGAATCGCCCCTAAGCAGCGGGGAGTGACGCGCCGTACCGCCTGCTTGAGGTTTCTGACGGCCGGCTGACTTGGACCAAAGGCGTGGGCGTTCCATTCAGCAGATCGGCCACCACTCGCACCATGCCGACGCGCGGCTCACCTCGTGGGGTGTCGGCCCGGCTACGAAAGCGGGAGCGTGGGGGCGATGGCAGAGACACTTCCACCCGGCCGGTAGGACCCGATCCTGACACCCTGAGCGCGAAGCCTCTCCAGCCGGGCCTTAGCCGCTGGGGCCCACCAGTCGGTCGCGTGGTAGCGATGGCCATTAATGAAGGCCTCTCCCATACTTGCCAGCAAGACGTCCTCAAGCCGGCTTAGCTGACCCCGGCGAATTCCCCAGACGGCGCGGCTCACCTTGTCATCGTCGTACGGTGCCAGGCATTCGTCGAGTTCGGCGAGATTCTGGAAGCCGAGCCTCTTCAGGAGCCTGGTAGTCCAGGAGTAACTCCACTCCGACATCCGTCCATCAGGACCAAAGCGGCCATCTAGGTACACCGCCAGGGCATCGGGGGTGATCTCGACCCGATCCAGGTGCCCGAGCTCTATCAGTCGGCGCGCATCTGTCCTGACCTTCCGGTCGTCATCAGCGATCGCCTGAAACTCTCGGTCGGCAATCTCCAATAACCCCGCCAGCGAGGTGAGGCGACTCCGAATAGCGGCCGGGATCGCCTCCACCGCCTTGTACTGGATGTCGCGCTCGATCTCTCCCCAGGCGTGCTGCAGGATGGTGCGCACCTGTACCTCGGTGGTCATCCCGGCAAACCGGGCGTATTCCGGAAGTGCCGATCGCGGAGCAGAAAATCGCACCAAGTAGTAAATGCTCGGGTAGCCGAGGTTCGCCTCCGGCCGCGGTGCGAAGCTCGGATCGCTCTTTTCCAGGACAGTGAATTCCCGCTCCACCACCTCGCAGACCTGCCGCGACGCCTGGGGAAGGAATGTGATCACCCGGACGCCAGACAGGTCAGTGATCTCTTCAAGCGGGTCCGCGTATTTGGGGGCAGAGGGGTCATCCGCTGATGGTCTCGAGGCCTTGGCCGCGAAACTGCTGACCTTCTTCGCCCGGGATTCGATGGAGTGAACTGAAACTCCCCTAGCTTCCAGCGCGGTTCCAAGCACCGCGTAGACCGCTCGGGCGCAGTCTTGGTATTGCGACTGAACTCGCTGGTAGGCATCGATGGCACCCCGTCGATGGGACTCGAAGTCGAACTCTGGCTCGGCGTCTTCGGGCGAGCCAAGGTCGAGCACCACCGCGTCTTCCCCCGCAGCCGCAGGAGGGACCGAGGCCTCCCAATGACCGTTCGGCTCAACGGGACGTGCCTCCTCGGGACTTCCACCCTGCAATTCCGGGGGCGGCGCATCCGGCGAGCCAGCTGCCAAGTCACCCGGGGACCAAGGCCAGGTGGACTCCGGTGTCGCCGAAGATTCTTGGGGGTTCGGTGCCGCTGGCTCGAGCCGCGGATCGTCTTCTTCGGTGGCTGGCTCTGGTACTACCTCATCCGTCATCTTGTGCCCTCAAATAGATGAGCTAATCGCCCCACCGCTGCAATCGAACCGGCCGGCGGCACTGTGTACTCAAAAGCGTACTCGCTAAGCGTCCCAGCGCATCCTCGGCCCCGGAGAGTCGATCGGTGTCCTCGCCGGACGCCAACTTGGGGCCCCGGAAGCGGTGCCGGGCATCTCGTGCAGCGGGTTCACACCCCGATGGCATAGGGGACCGATCGACCGCGCATGGGGAAGCCGGCGCCAGACCATCAAGCGGAGGCCCGGACTGGCCGGCGAACTTCCAGGACCAAGGAACTGCCGGGCTGCGCGTGATTAGATTGATGCCTGCGAGAATTGTGAGTGTGTGGAGGAGAACTCGTTGGGAATAACAACCCGTCATCCAGACGCAACAGCTGCCGAGATTGCCGACATCCCTCACTTTCTGGGCGGTGAGCGGCGCCTGGATCCGGAATCTCCGACCCTGCTCCCCGTCTACGACCCCGCCACCGGACGCCAGACTGGGGCCGTCCCGGTCGCTACCGAGGTAGAGGTAGACGAGGCGGTTGGGTTCGCCCACACCGCCCAGTCGAAGTGGGGAGCCACCTCGCTGGCCCAGCGCTCGGAGGTCTTCTTCCGGTTCCGGGATCTACTCGTCCGGAACACCGACAAGCTCGCGCTGGCCATCACGCGAGAGCACGGCAAGGTACTGTCCGACGCCAAGGGAGAGATCTCGCGAGGACTGGAGAATGTGGACTTTGCCTGCGGACTTTCCCACTTGCTGAAGGGCAGCAAATCGATGGAGGTCTCCTCGAATATCGACGTAGAGGAATACCGGATGCCGGTCGGGGTTGCGGTCGGCGTCTCGCCATTCAACTTCCCGGTGATGGTCCCGCTCTGGATGATCAGCAGCGCTCTCGCATGTGGGAATGCTTTCATCCTCAAGCCGAGCGAGAAGGACCCCAGCGCGTCGGTCATGATTGCGGAGTTGCTCGCCGAGGCTGGACTGCCGGCAGGCGTGTTGACCGTCCTCCACGGCGACGCCAGCACCGTCAATTTGCTCCTCGACCACCCCGACGTGGACGCGGTCAGCTCGGTGGGATCGACCCCGGTCGCCCGCCAGATCTACCAACGGGCAGCTCGGCAGGGCAAGCGCGTGCAAGCGTTGGGCGGCGCCAAGAACCACATGGTGGTGCTTCCCGACGCCGACCTCGATGGCGCGGCGAGCGCGGCTGTGTCGGCCGGCTTTGGTTCAGCGGGCGAGCGCTGCATGGCGATCTCGGTGGTGGTCGCCGTCGGAGAGGTCGCCGAGCCACTGGTTGAGCAGATCAAAGGCAAGATGGCCCAGCTGCGGGTTGGGCCCGGCATCGATCCCGACTCAGAGATGGGCCCGCTGATCACTTCCGCCCACCGGGATCGGGTCGCCTCCTACATCGCCATCGGTCGGGATGAGGGCGCGACGGTCGCGGTCGATGGCCGCTCTCAAGCCTTTGAGGGCGACGGCTTCTTCCTCGGGCCATCGTTGCTGGACAACGTCACCCCGGAGATGCAGGTCTACCAGGATGAGATCTTTGGGCCGGTGCTCTGTGTTGTCCGCGCGGCCAGCTACCAGGAAGCCCTGGCGGTGGTGAACGGCAACCGCTACGGCAACGGAGGTGCCATCTTCACCCGCGATGGCGCGGCCGCACGCCGTTTCTGCCGCGAAGCAGAAGTAGGTATGGTCGGTGTCAACGTCCCGATCCCGGTTCCCGTGGGCACATTCTCCTTTGGTGGCTGGAAGGACTCCCTGTTCGGGGACACCCACATGTACGGTCCGGACGGGATTCACTTCTTCACCAGGACCAAGGTGGTCACCGGAAGATGGCAGGAGTCGGGAAAGTCGAGAGCGGCGGTCAACCTCTCCTTCCCCAGTAGCTGACCAATAGGAGTAACCGTGGCCACAGTAACCAAGCCGGCATTGGCGGTCGACCATGTGTTCCACACTTGGTCGGCCCAGCGCTCGGTGAACCAAGTGAAACCGGTGAGGGCCTCAGGTAGCTGGTTCTGGGACGAGACCGGCAAGCAGTATCTGGACTTCGCCTCCCAGCTGGTTTTCGTCAATCTCGGCTACCAGCACCCCGCCTTGATCGCGGCGATCCAGGAACAGGCCAGCGTCATGTGCACTCTTGCCCCGGACTTCGCTAGCGATGCCCGCAGCGAGCTGGCGGAGATGCTTGCGGCCAGGGCTCCTGGCGACCTGAACTACGTCTTCTTCACCAATGGCGGCACCGAAGCCAATGAGCACGCCATTCGAATGGCGAGGCTGCACACCGGGCGGCAAAAGATCATGGGCGCCTACCGCAGCTACCACGGTGCCACCGGAGGCTCGATCACGGTCACGGGAGATCCGCGGCGGTGGGCCAACGAGCCCGGGATTCCGGGGGTCGTTCACTTCATGGGTCCGTACCTGTACCGATCGGCCTTCGGCGCCAAGACCGAGGCCGAGGAGTGCCAGGCCGCACTCACTCACCTGAGGGACGTGATCGAGCTGGAGGGTCCAGCGACGATCGCGGCGATCTTCATGGAGACGGTCGTGGGCACCAACGGCGTGCTTGTCCCGCCGCCCGGTTATCTGGCCGGAGTTCGCGCCCTCTGCGATGAGTTCGGGATCCTCATGGTCTGCGACGAGGTCATGGTCGGCTTCGGTCGCATCGGAGAGTGGTTCGCGGTCGACGCCTGGGCGGTGACACCTGACCTCATCACCTTTGCCAAGGGCGTGAACTCCGGATACGTTCCCCTGGGTGGGGTCATAGTCTCCGAGGAGGTCCGGGAGTCCTTCGCAGACCGCACCTATCCCGGCGGGCTCACCTACTCCGGGCATCCACTGGCCTGCGCCGTGGGAGTCGCCAGCATTCGCGTGTTCGAGGAGACTCACCTGCTCGAACATGTACGCAGGGTGGGCCGGGATGTGGCGGAGCCCGCGCTCAGAGAGTTGGCCAAGCGCCACCCCTCGGTCGGCGAGGTTCGCGGCCGCGGACTCTTCTGGGCAGTCGAGTTGGTGAGGAACCGCCAGACGCGCGAGATGCTGGTGCCCTACAACGCCACCGGCACCGATAAAGAGCCGATGAACAAACTGGTGGCCGCCTGCCGTGATCTCGGTCTTTGGCCGTTCAGTCATTTCAACCGAATCCACGTCGCTCCGCCGCTGGTCATGACTGGGGAGGAACTCGAAGACGGAATCAGCCGGCTGGACAAGGCTCTTACCGTTGCCGATAGCTACGTCGAGGGCTGATCCTCGAGGTACTAAAACCAACCCGCCGGCCTGGCTCTGATCACCGAGGACCCACCGCGCTCCCAGTTCTCCGCGCTCAGGCCCGCTCAGCATCTCGATCTATACTCCGGCCGATGCACATAGCCGCGATCTTGGTCAACGACGTCGCGGTCCTCCTGGAGATCTACGCGCTCTGCATCCTGGTCTGGGCGTTCATGTCCTTCTTCCCGGAGGCCTACGCCAGCCCGGTGGGACACCTGCTGGAGGCGCTAGTGATGCCGGTGATCAGACCGCTCCGCGGTGTCCTGCCAACCATCGCGGGACTGGACTTTTCCCCCTTACTGGCACTGGTGCTGGTGTTCGCCCTAGCGGACTTACTGCAGCAGCTGGCGTCGAACCACTTCGCCAATCCGGTCGAGATCATTTTCAGCGTGATCTTCGAGTTCATCAGCGCGGTCGTCCTGGTGATAGTGGTCCTGCTGCTGATCCGGGTCCTGGTGAGCGCGCTCCACGTCGACCCCTGGCATCCCTTCGTCTACTCGATCAGGCGAATCACCGACCGCCTGATCGCGCCCGTCCAACGGGTCGCCCAAGTGCAGATGGAGATGGCGGCGGTGATTGGGCTGGTGATCGCTGTGATCGTCTACATCGGTCTCTCCGAGCTCCTCTTTCCGACCCTGCTGAACAGCCTCTATCAGATCTAGCCGTGCACCCGTTTACTGATTGCGGCCGCGGAACCGCGGCGGCGGGGCCACAACCCTGAGCGCCTCGGAACGATAGGCGCCCTGCCCGAACAGTTCGATGACCGCCGCCTCGAGCTGGGGAGATCCGGCGGCCTGGTATTCGGACCCCAACTCGAGCTCGTGGTCGCCCTCGGCGTCGTGCAGATGCAGCACCACGCGAGAATGCCCCGGGTGCGCTTGCAGAAGCTCAGCCAGCCGGCGCAACGCTTCCTCGGCCGCGTCACTGGCGAGCACGTGAATCACCGCCGAAGCGCGCCAGTTAGCAAGGGTCGGATCGTCCAGCGCGAGCAGATCCTCGGCGATCACACGGGCCTCCTCCGGCTCGTCTGTAACGCCGGCTTCCGAGGACTCCTCGCCCTCTAGGACGGGCGGCGCCGCACTGCTTCCGTTGGGCGTTCCCGGCCCCCGCCTCGCCCCGACCTCCACCCTCCCCCGCACCACCACCAGAGCGTCGGGGTGGAGCAAGGAAGCCCTCTGCTGGTACAGCGAGGGGAACACCACCACCTCGCAGACACCAGTCAGGTCCTCCAACTGGGCGAACGCCATCGGCTCCCCGCGCCGACTCTGGACCCTTCGACATTCCCGGACAGCGCCGCCCACTTGAACCACCGTGCCCTCCAGCCGGGTCAGGTCGGAGACCACAGTGTCCGTGCGCTCGCGCAACTCCTGTCCGAGACGTTGCAGCGGGTGGTCGCTGAGATAGATCCCCAGCAGCTCCCTCTCCCAGGCGAGTCTCTCCCGTTGCATCTCCTCGGTTATTGCCAGGGCGGGAAGCGGCGCGCTCCTGCCCGTCAGTAGAAGGAGCCGGCGAATCCGCGGGATCGGACTCGAAGAGCGAAATCTGACCGGAGTCCCTCTCCCGCGCCGCCGCCTCGGCCCTGCGCATGGCCGTGTCCAGCTGGGCCAACAGCAGCCCCCGGTCGCCGAGGTTGTCGCACGCTCCGCTCTTGATGAGGGCCTCCAAGGCCCTCCGATTCAGCTCCCTCCCTCTTACCCTGGTGCAGAGGTCGACCAGGGATCGAAACGGGCCACCCTCCTCGCGGACCGCGACCAACGCCTGGGCAGCTGCCTCTCCGACGTTCTTGATGTGCTGCAGCCCATACAGGATCTCGCTCGTGGTCGGTGCGATCCCGTTCTGACCTTGGTCACCGGCGGCCAGGACGCTGAAGGGGGCGCGCGACCGGTTGACGTCGGGCGAGTGGACCACGATCCCTCGAGCCTGGGTGTCCTGAATCGCCCGCTTGAGCCGCTCGAAGTCGCTGGCTTTGCTGTTGAGCAGGGCCGCCATGAACTCGAGCGGGTAGTTGGCCTTGAAATAGGCCGTTCGATAGCTGATCAACCCATACGCCACGGAGTGAGCTTTGTTGAAGCCGTAGCCCGCGAAGTGGTCGATGTAGTCGAAGAGGTCCACGGCGGTCTTCTCTGCCACCCCTCGGCCGACGGCTCCGGCGATGAAGCGCTCCCGCTGGGCCGCCATCTTCGCCTTGTCCTTCTTGCCCATGGCGGCCCTGAGCAGATCTGCCGCACCGAGGCTGAAACCGGCCGCCTGGGCCGCGATCTGCATGACCTGGTCCTGATAGACGATCACCCCGTGGGTCTCCTTCAGGACTGACTCCAGTTCCGGCAGCATGTAGGTGATCGCCTCCTCACCGCGCCGGCGCTTCATGTAGAGATCGGTGGCGCCTCCTTCGATTACTCCAGGGCGGTTGATCGCGCCCGCGGCGGCCATGTCCTCAATGGAGCGTGGCCGCATGTCCATCACGATCCGGCGCCCGCCCGGCTGCTCGAGCTGAAAGACCCCGAGGGTGTCTCCCCGGGCCAACAGGTCGTAAGTGGGACCATCGTCCAGGGGAATCGCGTCGATGTCCGGGCGCGATCCGCGAAGCCGCTCGATGTTGTCGAGGGTCTCCTCCAGGATCGTCAGATTTTCCAGTCCCAGGAAGTCCATCTTGAGCAGTCCGATCTTCTGGACCCCATTCATGTCGAACTGGGTCACGACCGCCTCTCGGTTGGTAGTGGCCCGCTGCAGGGGGACGTAGTCGGTTAGCGGACCTGGGGCGATCACGACCCCTCCGGCGTGGGTCCCCGCATTACGGGAGATGCCCTCCAGCCGCCTCGCGGTATCGATCAGACGTTGGGCCCAGGGCTGGCTCTCGTAAGCCGACTTGAGCTCCTTGGACTCCACCAGGGCGGCGTCCAGCGTCACCCCGGGTCGGGTCGGAATTAGCTTCGCCAGCTGATCAACCTCGGGCAGGGGAACGTTTAGAACTCGTCCCACGTCGCGCACGGCCGCCCGTGCCGCCATGGTCCCGTAGGTGACTATCTGCGCCACCCGGTCAGCCCCATAGCGCCGGTTGACGTATTCGATCACCCGGGCCCGGCCCGCCACGTCGAAGTCGATGTCGATGTCAGGCATCGAGACCCGTTCCGGGTTCAGAAACCGCTCAAAGATGAGGCCGTACTGGAGCGGGTCTATGTCGGTGATCCCGAGGCTATATGCGACCAGGCTCCCGGCCGAGGATCCCCGTCCCGGACCTATCTTCACCCCAACCTCCCGGCCAGCCCGGGTGAAGTCCCAGACGATCAGGAAGTAGGGGGCGAATCCGGTCTCGCGGATGACGCTCAGTTCGTATCGCAGCCGGTCCAGATATTCCGGGGCCGGGTCTTCGCCGTGGCGCCGCTGGCGCAGCCCCTGGTTGGCCACGTCCTCCAGGAGGCCATCGGCGTCTTGTCCGACCGGTACGTCGTAGAGGGGCAACAGGTGCTGGTCAAGGAGTGGCTCGAAGCGGCACCGAGACGCGATCTCCCAGCTGTTGTTGACGGCCTCCAGGCAGTAGTCGAATTTGACGGCCATCTCCTCAGCCGAGCTGACGTAGAAGTGGGGGCCGGAGAAACGCAGCCGCTTCGGGTCGTCCAGCCGGCTCCCGGTCTGGATGCAGAGCAATATGTCGTGAGCCTCGGAGTCGTCCCGATCGACGTAGTGACAATCGTTGGTGGCGACCAGAGGAATGCCCGTCTCCCGGGCGATCTTCATCAGCCCCTCCCGGACCACCCGTTCCTCGACCATCCCGTGGTCCTGGATCTCCAGGAAGTAGCCGTCGGTTCCCAGGATCTGCGCGTACTCTTTGGCGATTCCCAAGGCCCCGTCGGCGTCCCCCACCAGCAACCGCTGCGCCACTTCTCCGCCGATGCAGCCGGACAGCCCGATCAAGCCCTTGGCGTGCTCCGCGAGCAGCTCGTGGTCAATTCGAGGCTTGTAGTAGAAACCGTCCAAGTGGGCCCGGCTCACTAGCTTCACTAGGTTGGCGTAGCCTTCCCGGTCCCGGGCCAGTAGGACCAGGTGGAAGGGGTCCCGGTCCGCCCTCCCCTCCTTCTGCAGGTGGGAACGGGCCGCAACATAGACTTCGCACCCGATGATCGGGGTGATCCCCACATCGGTGGCTGCCTCGTAGAACTCGATCGCCCCGGCCAGTACTCCGTGGTCGGTTATGGCAATCGCCCGCTGGCCCAGGTCGTGGGCCCGCTGAGCCAAGTCCCTGACCCGGGCGGCTCCGTCGAGCAGGGAGTACTCAGAGTGCGTGTGGAGGTGGGCGAACTGCACGGAAGGCATAGCTGGGCACGGGTTCCCGAACTGGGGGAGTCGCCTCCCCCTCAGCTCTCAGTATCGGAGATTGGGCCAGCCCCAGGCGCCCATGTTCGACGGAGCAGGGCTATCGTCTCGAAGTGATAGGTCTGGGGGAACATGTCGATCAGTCGCAGACGCTCCAAGCGATAGGGACCGGGCCTGCAGAGCACCTTCAGATCCCTTGCCAGGGCGGACACCTCGCAACTCAGATAGACCACGGTTGGCGGGCCCTCCTGGGCCAGCCACTTTCGGACCGGTGGCCCGAGGCCGGCCCGCGGTGGGTCCAGCACGACAGCCTGAGCCGGATCGACCAATGGCAACTCGGTCTCGACCAGCCCGCAAACGGTGCTGACCAGTCCTGCGCCGTACATCTCGGCATGCAGCTCGCAGAGGCGGGCTGAAATGGGGTTCGATTCGATCACGGTCACCCGAGCGCCGCAGTCGGCCAAGCGCAGGCTGAGTATTCCCATGCCGCCGTAGGCGTCGACCACGTGCGCCCCGGATATCTCTGCTGCGAGCAGGTCGATGACCGACTCGTAGAGGGCCCCGAGGGTGGACTCGTTGACCTGGATGAAGGAGTCGGGAAAGACCCGAAATTCCCGGTCTCGATATCGAAGACTGGTCGATTCGTCGGTCACCGTAACCGCCCCCGGCGGACCAGGGGCTACCTCGGTCGCTACCGCTGCGCTCTCGGACCGTCGAGGACGCGTCTCGACCAGGAGCTGGCTTCCACCATCGCCCGCGGTCAGCTGCACGGTCTGGACCGACGGCCCCATCCGCCCAATCACGTCTCCTAGGGCGGCGAGTTCGCCGGTGATGGTCGGATGGTGAATCAGGCAGTCGGAGACGCCGAGCACGCGGTAGCTGGACCGGCTCTTGAAACCCAGCGGAGGACCGCCGTCGCTCCGGTGGAACTCACCGCGCCAGCGATAGCGCCATGGATCCTCTGATCCAACCGTGTCTATCTCGCCGGGCAGCTCGATGCCCTCTCTGATCAAGGCCTGCTCGAGGACCGCCCGCTTGGACGCCAGCTGGAAGGGGTAGGTCGAATGCTGCAGCTGGCAGCCTCCGCAGTGGCCGAAGTACGGACACGGGGGGGCCACTCGGTGGGGCGAGCCCCGATGAACCTCGGTGGTATCAGCGAAGGCGTGTCGCCGCCTCACCTTGGTGACGTGTGCCGACACCTCTTCACCCGGGAGTGCACCGAACAAGAACACGACGAAACCGGCGATGCGGCCCACGCCGAGGCCGCGGTGCGCCATGCCGGAGCAGTCCAGTCGAACCAGATCACCCGGCCGCAGCGGAGGCGGCTCTGACGCAGGTCTGTCTGGGCTGGGCTGATCCTCCCTCGGGCCACCCTGATCGCCGGACGACAGGGCGCTCAGCCCCCGGGGCGGGGTAGCCGCTCGCGCAGAAGCTCGTTGACGATTTCGGCCTTGGCCCGTCCTTTGGACATTCCCATCACCGCTCCCACCAGCGCTTGAAGCGCTTGGTCCTTGCCGGCCTGGTAGTCGGTCGCCGCCTTGGCATTACGGGCAATCGCCTGGTCGACCAAGGCAGAGATCTCGCCCACGTCCGAGAGTTGGCTCAGTCCCTGACTGCGGACCATGTCGGCCGGGCTCTCTCCGGTCTCGAAGACCTTGGCGAGTACGTCCTTTGCCACTTTCCCAGTGGCCTCCTGGCTCGCCACCAGCTTCAGTAACTCGGCGAAGGCGGCGGGTGACACCAGGCATTTTTCGAGCGCCACGTTGGCCGCATTGCACAGCCCCTGCAGCTCGCCGAGTTGCCAGTTCGCCGCCAACTGGGGTTCGACTCCAAGCGCCACCACCTCCTCGAAGTAGCGCGAGTCCGCAGGCCGGCCGGTGAGGAGGAGCACCTGGTCCTCCGGCAGGCCGTACTCAGTGTGGAACCGGACGCGCCGCGCACTGGGCAACTCTGGTAGCGCCGCCCGCACCTCCTCAACCTGCGCCCTTGAGATCAGCAGTGGGGGCAAATCGGGCTCTGGGAAGTAGCGATACTCTTGGGCCTCCTCCTTGCTGCGCTGAGAGACCGTGCGCTGCTCCAGCTCACTCCAGCCCCTTGTCTCCTGGCTCAGCTTGCCGCCCTCGTCGAGGACAGTCTGCTGGCGCCCGAGCTCATACTCCAAAGCCCGCAGGACACTGCGGAACGAGTTCATGTTCTTGATCTCGACCTTGACGCCCAGGGCATCGGCACCCGTGGGGCGCAGCGAGATATTGGCATCACAACGCAGGCTGCCCTCGTCCATATTGCCGTCGTTCACCCCGATGTAGGTGAGCAGCTGCCGCAGGGCGGCGAGGTAGGCCCTCGCCTCGGCCGGCGACTTCAGGTCAGGTTCGCCGACAATCTCCATCAGCGGGACCCCGGCTCGGTTCAGGTCGACAAGAGAGAAGGCCGAGTTCTGGATCTCACCCGCATGGTGGAGGGTTCCGGTGTCCTCTTCCAAGTGGACCCGTGTGATCCCAGCCCGCATCTGTCTTCCTTCCACAGCGAACTCCAGCCAGCCGTTGCGGGAGAGCGGCAGGTCGTACTGGGAGATCTGATAGCCCTTGGGTAGGTCCGGATAGAAGTAGTTCTTACGGTCGAACTTGGTGAACTCCGGAATCTCGCAGTTGAGCGCCAATGCTGTTCTCAAGGTGAGCCGGATCCCCTCTTCGTTGATCACCGGCAGCGCTCCGGGGAGACCCAGGCAAACCGGGCAGGTGTTGCTGTTTGGCGGGAGACCGAGATAGTCCGCCCGACAGGAGCAGAACATCTTGCTCTTGGTCAGCAGCTGAGCGTGCACCTCGAGCCCAATCACCGCCTCCCAACGCGGCGCCAGCGCCGTGGTCAATTCGAGGCCACTGCCAGCGGCGGAAGCCTGGTCCAGACCTGGACCGCATCCTCCAGGCTCCGTGCAACTCGGAGGCAGGCCGCCTCGCCCAAGTACGGTCCCAGGACCTGCAGGCCCACCGGTAGCCCCTCGGCGAAGCCGGCCGGGACCGCGACTCCGGAAATGCCCGCCAGGTTTGCGGGCAGGGTGAAGATATCTGTCCCGTACATGGCCATCGGGTCGGCGGTCCGCTCGCCGATCTTGAACGCGGCAGTCGGTGCAGTGGGCGAAATGATGGCATCAACCTCTGCGAAGGCCCGATCAAAATCCTGGGCCACCAAGGTCCGCACCTTCTGCGCCCGCAGGTAGTAGGCGTCGTAGTACCCGCTGCTGAGAGCGTACGTTCCCAGAGTCACCCGGCGCCTAACTTCCGGCCCAAATCCGGCGTGGCGAGCCTTCTCGTATGCCTCGGTGATTGTGGCCGCGCCGGCAACCGGAGGCCCGAAACGGATGCCGTCCATGCGCGCCAGATTGCTGCTGACCTCGGCCGGAGCGATCACGTAGTAGGCCGACAGGGCGTACTCCGTGGTGGGCAGGCTCACCTCCGTGGTCACAGCCCCCAGCCCCTCCAGGGTCTTCACCGCCTGCTGGAAGACCGCAGCAACCCCGGCATCAAGTCCGACTTCCAAGTACTCCCGGGGAATCCCGAGGCGCATACCCCTGACGCCGTCTCTGAGGCCTCCCACGAGGTCCCCTACCGGCGCCGTGAGACTGGTGCTGTCGCGCGGATCCAGTCCGGCGATGGCGGTCAGTACCAACGTCGCGTCCTCGACCGTCTTTGCCAGTGGTCCGATCTGGTCCAGCGAACTGGCAAAGGCGATCAGGCCGTACCGGCTGACCCGCCCATATGTGGGTTTGACCCCAACCACCCCACTGAAGGAGGCGGGAAGCCGGATCGAGCCTCCTGTGTCGCTGCCCAAAGTAGCGCACGCCAGGCGCGCCGCCACGGCTGCCGCCGACCCGCCACTACTGCCCCCGGCGACCCGATCCGGGTCCCAGGGATTGCGGGTCAATCTGGTACGACGAGTTCTCGTTGGAGCTGCCCATGGCGAACTCATCGCAGTTGAGCTTTCCCAAGCAGAACGACGCCGAGGTCGGCGAGGCGTTCCGCCACAGTTGCGCTGTACGGGGGTACGAATCCGCGAAGGATCTGGCTCCCAGCGGTGGTCTCGATTCCCTTGGTGCAGATCACATCCTTGTAGGCGACGGGGATCCCACAGAGGACCGATGCGCCCTCCGGGTCAGCACGGAGCTGCCGGTCGGCGGCCGCCGCGGACTCCAGCGCCAGCTCAGGCGTCAGCCGAAGGTAGGCGCCCAGAGCAGGATCCAGCTCCTGGACCCGGTTGAGCGCTTCCTGGGTGAGTTCGACGGCCGAGAACTCCCGCTCGCGGAGGCGCCGGGCGAGTTCGCGAATTGGTTCTTCGAGCAGCGTCACTGGATGGCCGGCACACGCAGAAAGCCCGCCGTCTTGATACCGGCGTTGGCCAGCGCCTCCTCCGCGCTCAGACCGGGGGCGACCTCGTCGGCGCGCGTCACGTTGCGCAGCTCGCCCACCTGAGCCGTCGCCGTCACTGAGGAGGTGTCTACGGACGACAGCTTGCCGACAGCTGCGACGATCACCTCGAGCTGCTCCGCCAGCGTCTCCAGCTCAGCCGGTGATAGGCCGAGCCGGGCCAGCCGGCTGACGTGGGCGACCTCCGAGCGGGCTATCGAGGCCGTCGCCGGTGCACTTCCTCGCTCTTCCGCCACAGAGCCTGGATTATATGAGCGCTGAGATCGGCACTCAGGAGTTCGAACTATGGCTGACGAAGGTGGTCCGCTCGTGGACCCGGAGCCAGCGGCACTCGCCGCCGCCGCCGACGCGTTCGCAGCGGCCCGCACAGCTCGTCGCCTTCTGGACGCGGCCGGACTGCGGGGAGCGGAGGCGGTGAACCGTAGCCGCCCCATCCCCGGTGCTCGAAGGGCCAGCGACAAGGCGCAGGCCAGCCTTGAGGAGGCGGCGCGAAAGCTCGAGGATGCGCGGGACCGATGGGCGGCCCTGATGCGCGGAATCGCCGTGGACCTGGGGGTCGAGCCGGACCGGTTGGTCGGCATGGTGGAGCACCACGCCCTGGAAATCGGACTAGAGCAGCTAGAGGCTGCCCTCCTGGCGTGCCGCGACGCAGCCGCCGCCATGAACCTTCTCGAGATCCCATCCCTCGAGGTGGTGCAGCGCGCAATCGAACTTGTAGGGGCGCGGCTCGGAAGGCGGCGTCGGGGCGGCAACCCGCCAATGAGGCGCCCGGGGCGGACTAACCCGGCAGCTCCCCCGCAGGATTTGCCAGCCAGTCGGCGAACTGATCCTCGTTGAGGACCGCCACCCCTAGCCGCTCGGCGGCTTGCAGCTTGGAACCGGCCGCCTCCCCGGCGATCACCGCGGTCGTCTTCCTCGAGACGCTGCTAGCGGTGGTGCCGCCGAGTTCACGGATCGCCTGCTCGGCAGCGGTACGGCTCCAGCGGCTCAGGGTACCGGTCAAAACGAGCGTCTTTCCTCGCCATGGGCCCTCGGATCCCACCGCCGCCTGGGGGTGAACTCCCGCCGCATCCAACTGTTCCAGCAGGTCGGTACCTCCCGCCGTGGTGAAGAACTGGGCTACTTCCTCGCCGACAATCGGACCGATCCCGTCGACCGCCTTGATCGACTCCACGTCTGCCTGGCGCAGGGCTTCGAGACTCCCAAAATGCTCAGCGAGCAGTCGGGCGGTTCGTTCGCCGACGTGGGGAATTCCCAATGCGTACACGAACCTTTCCAAGGATGGCGTGCGCCTAGACGCGATCGCCGCGATCAGTTGACGGGCAGATCGCTTTCCGAACAGCGGAAGTTGCTCGAGGTCGCCCTGATGCAATCGGAAAAGGTCGGCCGGAGACTTGATCAGCCCGCCGTCCAGCAGCTCCCGGAGAACCACCGGTCCGCAACGGTCGATGTCTAGCGCCCCCCGACTCACAAAGTGGACCGCCCGCTGAAGGCGCTGGGCCGGACAGAGTGGGTTCGGGCAGCGGGTTGCCGCCTCGCCCGCCTCCCGGACGAGTGGCGTTCCGCAGATGGGACACTTGGTAGGCATGGCGAAGGGTGGGGCACCAGCTGGTCGGTGCTCCAATAGCACCCGCACCACTTCTGGGATCACCTCACCCGCCTTGCGGATGATCACCCGATCGCCGACCCGGATGTCCTTAGCCTTTACTTGGTCCTCGTTGTGGAGGGTGGCCCGTTCCACCGTGGTCCCGGCCACCAGCACCGGTTCCAGGTTCGCAACCGGAGTGGCCACCCCGGTCCGGCCGATGCTCACCTCGATCGCAAGTACTGTGGTCTCCCTCTCCTCGGGCGGGAACTTGAAGGCGACCGCCCAGCGCGGGCTGCGGCTGTCTGCTCCCATCTCCTGCGTGCAGGCCGAGCTGATCCACTTTGAGGACGACGCCGTCCGTCTCGTAGTCGAGCTCGTGGCGGGCGTCTCCCCAATGATCCAGGTACCGCTCCACCTCGGGAGCCCCATGAAGCAGCTCGCGGTTGGGGTTCACCGGAAAGCCCGCTCGCTCCAGCCACTCCAGAAGCTGAAACTGTCCCTGAAACGCCGCTCGGGTGGGGGTCACAGGCGTAAAAAAAGGCCGCCAAGATTACGGCTGGCGGTGATCTGCCAGTCGAACTGGCGCAGGCTGCCGGCCGCCGCGTTGCGACAGTTGGCATAGAGCGGAAGACCTTCTTTTTCCCGTCGCTGATTTAGTCGGCCAACGCCGACTTCGGCATGTAGACCTCGCCCCGGACTTCGCACTCCGCTGGTAGGCCCTTGATCCGCTTGGTGTCCAGCCGTTGGGGAATTCCCCTTACCACCCGGATGTTGGCGGTGACGTCCTCACCCTCCTGACCGTCTCCGCGCGTGGCGCCCATTCGAAGTTCGCCCTCCGAGTAGGTCAGGCTGATGGCCAAACCATCGATCTTGAGCTCCGCGACTAGCTCTGGGTCGGTCCCCACCAGCCGCCGCACCCGATCCCGGAAGGCAGTGACCTCGTCTTTGCCGAAGGCGTTCTGGAGGGAGTACATCGGCACCCGGTGGCGCACCTTGCGAAATGGGGTCGAGGCCCGGCTGCCCACCTGCTGGGTGGGCGAATCCTTGCTCTGGAGTCGTGGATAGGCCGACTCCAGATCCGCCAACTCTCGGTAGAGGGCGTCGTAGTCCGCATCAGCGATCTCCGGTGAATCCAGAACGTAGTAGAGGTAGTTGTGGTGGACCAGCTCCTCTCTGAGCTCGGCGGCCCGCTTGCGGGCCTCGCTCGGGATCGGCTCCTCGGCCATCTGGGCTCTCTAGCCGTCCAGTCGGCGCAGGACCGCATCACTGACGGCGAAACCGGCGTTGCCCCGAGGACTCGAATTGGATCACCACCTCCTCCCCAGCTCCGGTGATCTCGCTGGCGCGGATCACACCTCTGCCAAACCGAGCGTGTTCGACTCGATCTCCTGCCTGGAACCGGCTCTCCAGCTGGGGCTTCTGATTCCGGGAGCAGTCGCATAGTCAAGACGGCATCCCGGGCTCGCCGCAGGGGCAGCGGTTGCCCCGGACCGCCACCGGAGCCACGAAGCGGCGGCCCTGACCCACCGGTCGGTCCTCCTGGTCCCAGGTCGGGCTGGGCCCGGCGTTCCAGTTCTCCACCTCGGCCTGTCCGCCCAGCGCAGCCAGGAAGCGGGACGGGATTGCCGGGGCGGGCTTCCATACACGTGCCGACGGAAGCAGTGACTCAGGTACAGGCGCTCGCTTGGCCCGAGTCATTCCAACGTAAAGCAACCGACGTTCCTCCTCGATCTCGGCCAGGGTATCCAGCGATCGGCTGTGAGGCAGCAGCCCCTCCTCCACACCGGTGATGAAGACGACCGGGAACTCCAATCCCTTGACCTGGTGGAGGGTGATCAGGGTCAACGCCGAGGGCGACTCGTCCATCTGGTCGACCTCTCCCGCCAGCGCCACCTGCTCGAGGAATACCGGCAGCGACTCGGCTGATGGGAGGTCTCCTTGCTCCGCTGCCAGCCCGCGCAGTTCGACCACATTGGCCCAGCGCTCCTCGCCTTCGAAGCTGCCGTCGCGAACGAACTGCCGGTATCCGCTGCGCTCCAGCAGCTTGTCCAGAACCGTGACCAGGGGCCAGGGCAGCACCCCACTCCGCCACCTCTTCGATCATCTCGCGGAAGCGGCGGAGGCCGGTCGCGGCTGCACCTCGGACCCCGACCGCCTGGGGATCTGCCAGGAGCTCCCAGTGGGAAACCCCCCGCTCAGAGGCGTGCCGCATCAGCTCGCTGAGCGACTGGGCCCCGATGCCTCGCTTGGGCACGTTCACCACCCTCTCGAAGGCCAGCCGGTCTCGTGGCGAGGCGAGCAGCCGGAGATAGGCCAGGACATCCTTCACCTCACGTCGCTGGTAGAAGCGAACTCCGCCCACCAACCGGTAGGGCATTCCAGCCCGCAGCAGGGTCTCCTCCAGGGCCCTGGATTGAGCGTTGGTCCGATAGAGAACTGCGATGTCGCCTAAATCTGCGTCTCCTTGGTCGACCAGTCGGCGCGCCTCGCGCGCAACCGCGGCCGCCTCCTCCCGCTCGTCGTAGAGCTGGGCCACCACCACCGCCGTCCCGTCGGGACCTTCTGTCCAGAGACTCTTCTCGACTCGCTCCGAATTCTCCTTGATGACCGCCTGGGCGGCTGCCAGGATCGCCTTGGTGCTCCGGTAGTTTTGCTCCAGCGGGAATCACCAGCGCGTCCGGGTAATCGCGCTGGAACTCAAGGATGTTGCGGATGTCAGCGCCCCGCCAGCTGTAGACCGACTGATCAGGGTCACCGACGGCGGTGATGTGGCGGGTTTCCTCGACCAACTCGCGCAGCAATAGGTACTGGGCCCTGTTGGTGTCCTGGTACTCATCGACCAGGACATGGTCGAAGCGTTGCCGGTACCGGGCTCGCGCTTCGTCGGATTGCTGGAACAGCTCCACTGTGCGAAACAGCAGATCGTCGAAGTCGAGGGCACCGGCCGCTTCCAACAGCCCCTGGTACCTCGGATATACCGCGGCGACTTGGGACTCCACGTATCCGACCGCCTCTCAGCAAAGGCTCGCGCGTCCTTAAGTTCGTTCTTGGCCCTCGAGATCTCGGCGCCGGCCGCTCCGGGCTGAGCCGCTTCTCGTCCAGCCCCGCCTGCCGAATTGCTTCTTTGAGCAGCGCCGAGCGATCGACCTCGTCGTAGATCACGAAGTTGCGCGGGACGCCGATCAGCTCTCCCCGATCTCGAAGGATGCGGGCGCTGCAGGCGTGGAAGGTACCGAGCCACATGCCATGTGGCTCCGAGCCCAAGAGTGTGGTGATCCGCCCCCGCATCTCTCTGGCCGCCTTGTTGGTGAATGTCACCGCCAGGACCCGGTCGGGAGTGCCCTCCGCTGCGCCAACAGGTATGCGATGCGGTGGGTCAGCACCCGCGTCTTGCCGGATCCAGCCCCCGCCAGAACCAGCACCGGCTGATCGGGCGCCGAAACCGCCTCTTGCTGAGCAGGGTTGAGGCCGCGAAGTAGCGCCTGGCCTGGTTCTTCGACCAGAGAGGCGTGCAGCCGGCCCACGACCGAGGGCTGAGTCACTCGCGAACTGGGGATCGACCGGCGCTGAGCTCACCGTATAGATCAGGCCGACGGTCGCCGATGGCGTGATTGCGGGGGGTGCGCTGCTTGCGGGCTGCGGCGTCGGCCAGATTCAAGTCGGCCAGCAGAAGCGTCTCGTCCAGGATTGGTGCCGGCCCGGCCAGGAGCCAGCCCTCCGGACCGACGACGCAGCTCCCGCCGATGAACTCGACGTCTCGCTCGGTGCCGATCCGATCTGCGGCGGCGACGAAGACCTGGTTTTGCGTGGCCACGGCAACGGAGGCGTAATTGCCCATGATCCAGCCGCGCTCATCGCTGATCCTGCGGCGAAAATTGCCCACCCAGTTGGTCGGGACGCAGATCAGATCGGCGCCCGCCAGGGCCAGCACCCGAGCCGCCTCGGGAAACCAGAGGTCATAGCAGACCAAGATGCCCACCTTGCCGAACGGCAGTTCGAACACCGGGAATCCGCTGTCTCCGGGCAGGAAGTAGCTCTGCTCGTCGTAGAAAAGGTGGGCTTTGCGGTACACCCCAATCAACCCGTCCGGGCCTAACATCGCGGCCGAGTTGAATCTTCCAGACTCCGTTCTCTCACAGAATCCAGCCACCACGAAGACTCCGAGCCTCCGGCAACTCTCCGCCCACCTACTCAGGGCCAAACCGCCAACTTCCTCGGACGCGGCACCCGCTTCTGCCTCGCTGGCAAACGCATAGCCGGAGGATGCCAGCTCGGGCAGGACGATCAACTTGGCGCCGCCATCGGCAGCTCGAGCGATCCATCGAGCCCCTCGGTCGGCGTTGCCTTGGGGATCCCCTAGCTGCGGCGCGTACTGGCACACCGCAACCTTGAGGAGCGGGTTCTGAGGCATCTTCACATTGTCCGCCCGCCAGGCGGTCAGAAGTCCATGTCCCCCATGCCGCCCATGCCACCCATCCCGCCCATGCCACCCATCCCGCCCATGCCGCCCATGCCGTCGTCACCACCCCCGCCGGGGAGCGCGGCCTCAAGCTCGGGAACGTCCGCAACCAGTGCCTGAGTCGTAAGCAGAAGGGCTGCGACCGACGCTGCACTCTGCAGGCTGGTCTTGACCACCTTGGTCGGATCGATGATTCCCGCCGCCAGCAGGTCCCCGTACTTCATTGAGGAGAGGTCCAGACCCTCGGTCTGACCCATCGCCAGCACCTTCTCCAGCACCACCGACCCGTCCAATCCGGCGTTGGCCGCCAACTGACGAGTGGGGACCTGGAGGGCACGGCGGACGATGTCAAAGCCGGTCTTTTCGTCATCCGTTCCGTCGAGCGCGGCTAGTCCGGCCGCCGCCACCAGCAGGCTCCGTCCCCCGCCCGGCAGGATCCCCTCGGCGACGGCCGCTCGAGTGGCGTCGAGGGCGTCTTCAACTCGCTCCTTGCGCTCTTTGAGAGCGGTCTCGGTGTGTGCCCCGACCTTGATCACCGCCACCCCCCCGACGAGGTGAGCTTTCCGCTCCTGATACTTCTCCCGGTCCCAGTCCGAATCGGTCAGCTCGATCTGCTGATCGATCTCCCTGACCCTGGCTCGGACCTGCTCCTCGCTGCCGCCGCCTTCAACGATTGTCGTGTCGTCTTTGGTGACGACTACGCGACGCGCCGATCCGAGCTGGGAGAGCGTCAGGCCTTCAAGCGTGAGTCCGAGTTCCTCCGAGATCACCTGGGATCCCGTGAGCACTGCGATGTCCTCGAGCATGGCGGTACGCCGGTCACCGAATCCGGGCGCCTTGACCGCGCAGGCGGAGATCGTTCCCCGCACCTTGTTGACCACCAACGTAGCCAAGGCCTCGCCCTCGATGTCCTCGGCGATCACGAGGAG
Organism: Candidatus Dormiibacterota bacterium; assembly: GCA_963804565.1. GTDB lineage: Bacteria > Chloroflexota > Dormibacteria > Aeolococcales > Bog-877 > Bog-877. Next base: position 267,851 of record CAWDQV010000001.1, read on the forward strand.
CGGTCGTCCCGCCTTCACTGCCAACTCCATCGCCGGAACGATGTCGACGATGGCCGACAACTTCCTCGGAGTGATCAAGATCAGTGGCTGGTCGAGGACCGCCTCCATCCCCTTCTGGTCGGTGACCAGATAGGCGGAGACGAAGCCCCGGTCCAACTGCATCCCGTCAACCACCTTGACCTCAGTCTCGATCCCTGAGGACTCCTCGACGGTGATAACCCCTTCCGAGGTGACCCTCTCCATGGCGTCTGCGATCATGGTGCCGATCTCCTGGCTGCCACTGGCGATGGTCGCCACCTGGGCGATGTCCTCACGGCCCTTGAGCGGACGGCTCTGTCGGTCCAACTCAACCAGGGCCAGCTGTGTCGCCTTCTCAATGCCCCGCTTCAGGCCAACCGGAGACGCCCCGGACGCCAGGTTCCTCACGCCCTCCTCAACCATCGCCTCGGCTAGGAGGGCTGCCGTCGTTGTCCCATCCCCGGCCAGGTCGTTGGCACGGCGAGATGCCTCGACCAGCAGCTGCGCTCCCATGTTCTCGAAGTGGTCGGGTAGTTCAATGTCCCGGACGATGGTCGCGCCATCGGTGGTGATCTGGGGACTGCCATAACGGCGATCGATCACCACCGATCGGCCGCGCGGGCCCAGCGTGGGCCTCACCGCGGCCGCCACCTGGGCCGTGCCCCGGAGCAAAGCGTCGCGGGCTTGGTCGTCGAACTTCAGCTGCTTGGCTGGCACTTGATGATCACTCCTAGGCTTGCGGCGGGGCTCGCGGCGACCCTACAGGGCGGGTCCCGCGAGCCCTCGGCTCATCGGTTCAGGACTTGCCGTTGGACGCGACCACGGCCAGGATGTCTCGCTCGGAGAGGATCAGGTAGTCCTGCTCTTCGATCTTGATTTCAGATCCCGAATACTTGGCATAGATCACCCGGTCGCCGACCGCCACGTCGAGGGCGACGCGCTGCCCGGTCTGCTCGTTGTACTTACCATTGCCGACCGCCTCGATCAGGCCCTCTTGCGGCTTCTCCTTGGCGGTGTCGGGGAGGACGATTCCACTCTTGGTGGTCTCTTCCCGCTCCAGCGGCTTGACGACGACACGGTCGGCCAGTGGCCGTAGCTTTAGGGCCATTCCCTACCTCCTGCACTATTAGCACTCAACCCTCGTGAGTGCTAATAGTCTATCCCGACGAGACTCCCATCTGCAAGTCCGCTCCGGGAACCCAGCGCATCTCCGCTCAGGGCGCACCCAGCGGCTACTATCCCGGAGTTCATGCCGCCCCCAGTAGAGCCCCGGTCGCCGACCAGCCAGCGGATCGTCGACTACGACAGTGGCTTCGACTATTGCGCCTTCTGGGGCAACCGCGACTACGAGCAGTGGGTCGAGGCACGCACCCTGCGCCGGCTGCTACCCCGATTGGGCCGAGTGGACTGGTTCGCCGACTTCGGTGGGGGTTACGGGCGAAACGCCATCCACTACCGCGCCGTCGCCGAACACGTGATCTTGGTCGACTACTCAGTGGCCCAGCTCACCAGCGCTGCCGAGCGGCTGACTTCGGAGATTCTCGCCGGCAGGGTACACCTGATCCGTGCCGACCTGGGCCGGCTCCCGCTGATCGACTCGGCGGTGGACGCCGCCATGGTGGTCCGAGTCCTCCACCACATGAGCGACGCCGAGCAATGCCTCACCGAAATGGCTCGTGTGGTGGCCGGCCGGTGGCTGGTCGACGTCCCGATCAAGCACCACATTCTCGGCCGTTTTCGAGCACTCCTTAAAGGACGCCCCGGTCAGATCTCGAACGCTGAGCCGGTCGTCACCGGCTCCACCGACTATCCGTTCTGGACATTCCAGTTGGCCGCGATTCGCTCCTGCCTCGATCGAGCTGGCTTTCGCAGTCAACTCCTGGCCAGCGTCAACAACCTACGGCGATGGGATCAGGTTCTCCCCGGCGCGGCGGTCAAGCCACTCAGACCCCTCGCCTACGCGGTTGAGCGGGCGGCCCAACCTCTGGGTCGAGGATGGTGGGGGCCCAGCCAATTCCTCCTCGCTAGCCGGAACTCCCCACAGGCGCGCGTCCTGCGAGAGCAACCGAGCGGGCTTTCACCGGACCTCGCGGATTTCGCACGGCGAATCTGCTGTCCCGTTTGCCGGGACAGACTCTCCTGGAGTGATGTCGAAGCCCGCTGCGGCGGATGTGAGCGAAGCTATCGGCGAGAGGGTGCGGTCTGGGACTTCACCGTGGCCTCGGGGAGGACCGCCGCCTGACCCTCCGGGGTCGGGTCAATCGTTGCCGACTTGGTCGATCCCGCAGCCAGCCCTGGCGGCGCCGGCTGGCCGCACGTCGAAGGACCAGCGTGGCGACCGGGTGAGATCAGGGGCGGTTAGTTTTCCGGATTGCCGCTCAGACGTAGGCGCGGAGTCCGGGCTCAACGTCAAACGGCTCCACGTCGAAGCCTGCGCGGGCCACCTTGGTCCAGGCCGCCGCTCCGATCATGGCGGCGTTGTCAGTGCACAATTCCGGTGCCGGGATAGTGACCGTCGCGATGCCCTCGAGACGCTCCCGGGCAAGCCTCCTAAGCAGCTGGTTGCTCGCCACTCCGCCGGCCAGGACAACCTGTGTGCTACCGGTGTGCTCGACCGCTGCTTCCAGCTGGATACAGAGAGTCTCGACCGCCGCAAGCTGGAAGCTCGCGGCGACGTCGGCGACCTGTTGGGCGCCCAGTTCGCCCAGTTCGCGCACCAGGTAGAGGACCGCCGTCTTCAATCCACTGAACGAGAAGGCGAAGTCAGGAAGCACCGGTCGCGGTAGGCGATACCGCTTCGGGTCGCCACCGGCTGCGACTCGATCGATCGCGGGCCCGCCCGGGTAGGGCAGACCGAGCATGCGAGCCACCTTGTCGAACGCCTCGCCGACCGCGTCGTCCCGGGTAGCTCCCAGCAGCAGCACCCGGTCGTGGGCCTGGTAATGGATCAAGTCGGTGTGGCCGCCACTCACCACCAGCGCTACGAAGGGCGGCTCCAGAGCCGGGTCTTCGATCCGAGCTGCCAAGACGTGGCCGCTCATGTGATTGACCCCCACGACCGGCAGCTCCAGCCCGGCGGCGAGGGTCTGGGCGTAGGTCACGCCCACCGCCAGACAACCCACCAGCCCGGGTCCTTTGGCGACAGCCACCCCGTCGAGCGAGTTTCGGAGCCCGCCGGTGCCCAGGACCGCCTCCCCGACGACCGAGGCGATCCGCTCCAGGTGCATCCGTGCCGCCAGCTCGGGGACTACTCCGCCGAACTCGGCGTGGGTGGCCGCTTGGGAGGCGACCACCGAACTCTCCACGGTGAAATCGTCTCTGACCACTGCGGCGGCGGTCTCGTCGCAGGAGGTCTCGAGCGCGAGAAGCCTCAACGGGGAGGGAAGTCCTCTTCGGGTGGCGCGCCTAGGCCCTCGATCTCCAGGTGGTCAAGGATCTCCAGGAAACGCCGCTTGAACTCCGGGGCGTGGATGAGATCTGACCACATGACCAGGGCGTCTTCGCCGTTGTCTGTGTAGTATCCCCGTCGCCGACCGATCACCTTGAAGCCGAAGGTCTCGTAAAGATGGATCGCGGGTTCGTTGTTGGGTCGCACCTCCAGGCTGATGAAGTTGGCCCTCAGCGCGTAGGACCGGTTGACCAGAGCCGCAAAGATGGCTCTGCCATAACCCATGCCCCTGGCACGCTGCGGCGACCCCGATGGTGGTTACGTGAGACTCCTCGCCAACCGCCCACAGGCCTCCGTAGCCGACCACCTTGCGGTTGCGACGTAGGCAGAGGTAATGGGCGGCCCGATTGTTATTGAGTTCGCGCTGATATGCGCTTCCCGGCCACGGGGTGGGGAAAACCGCCAACTCGATCGCCCTTACGTCGCTGATGTCCTCGTCGCGCATCGGGCTGACTTGCAGCTGTTCGCCGATCAGGACCACTACCGCGCTCCTACTGTGTCCGGGTAGTCCGCTGTGATGCGATCGTACCCCGAGATCGGGGTCAGCCCGTCGGCCACCAACCAGGCTAGCGCCATTCTCCGGTCCCGGACCGGGGAGATCGAGGTAGTCGTCCCGGGCAGCTTGCGGCCCTCACCCATGGTGCCCACTGCCAGTGACGGTGCCGCCCACAACCCTGGCCAGGCGACTCCCCTGGGTAGCAACCCAGCACGGCCTCCCGCACGCCACCTGGTTGAGCGCCCGTCCCGTGGTTCCGGCACAAACAGCTGCCCGAACGTCCCGCCCCGCCCCGCGTCGGCCAGCGCCAGCACGGACTCGGTCCCCGGATCGCAGTGGGCTGCGACCACCTCCAGACTCCCGACCAACGTGACAGGGATGGCGAGAGACTGGGCCGCCCCCAGCGCCGCCGCCAGAGCGGAGCGGACACCCATGAAGGACCCGGGGCCTCGAACTGCGACCACGGATTGGATGACACCCCGATAGGCTCGCAACGCCTCGCGCACGGCCGAGGTCAGGACCGGATGGGGCAATCCCCCGGGAGCGCTCCATGCGATCTCACCTCCGCGGGCAACCACGAGTGCCAGGGGGTCATCCCTCTGGGACCCGTCCACCGCTAAAGCCCAATCGACGGCGCCCACGTCAGGGGCCGCCCGTGAGACCCGGGCGAAGCCGCAGGCGGATCGACCGCTCCGATGCCGACTCGATCTCGAGGGAGATCTGCCCGCTGAACCAGTCTGCCGCGGTTCGCTCCGGCCACTCCACGATTACCGCCCCGTCCAAGAGCGCTTCGTCGATGCCGAGCGAGCGCAGGTCAAACCCGCTTTCCAGTCGGTACAGGTCGAGATGGTGTACGGGCAGCCGCCCTTGGTAGATCGCGTGGAGCAGGAAGGTCGGGCTACGGACGTCGCCGCCCCCCCTGCACCCTCCACAATGCCTTGAGCGATCACAGTCTTCCCGGCGCCTAGTCCCCCAGAGAGCGCCAGGCAGTCCCCGGCCCCAACCGAGCCCCGATCGCTCTCCCGAGCGCCCTAGTGTCCTCAGCGGATTTGCTGCGCACCTCCGTCATCGCTCGTGAGTTAGAAGTGCCGGAATCCACCCGCGGTGGGAGCCTCAACCTGCTCCCCCCCCCTGGTCCGAAAAAGACGGATTCCCGCTTGGTCGGTGACCAACCCGATCAAGGTGACCGCAGGCAGCGCTCGCTCCCAGCTTCCAACCACCGCGGTCGCCTGGTGCTCGGGGATCGCTGCCAGCAACTCGAAGTCCTCTCCCCCGGTCAGGACGCGTTCCAGATCCGCGAGGGTATTGCCAACTCCACTGCCCCTCGGGACCTGGTCAAGCCAGAGGTCCGCGCCCACCCCGCTCGCCTGGCAGAGTCGCTCTAGGTCGAGCAGTAGGCCGTCGCTGATATCGGTCATGGCCGTCGCCCCAGCCCGCCGGAGGGCAAGCCCCGCCTCGACCCGAGATTGGGGGGTAACCAGGCGCTCGAGCCAGGCCTGCGGCACCGGCTTGGTGCCGGCCTCCACAAGTTGAAGTGCGGACGCCGCCAGACCAAGGGAACCGGTGACGACCAACTGGTCTCTTGGGGACGCTCCGCCTAGGGTCACCGGGTCGCCGTCGGGCACCTCCCCAATCACCGTCACGGTAACCACGAGTGGACCGGGGGAACGGCTCAGATCCCCACCAGCGACGGCCGCGCAATCGACGGCCGCGGCCTCGACCAGCCCCAGTTGGATCGCCTGCAGCGCACTCGCCGTTGTGTCATCGGGCAAGGCGAGCGCAACCAGACCACCTTTGGGGGTCGCTCCCATGGCTGAAAGGTCGGAGACCGCCGCCATCCAGGCTTTCCAGCCGACCTGATATGGGGTCTGGTACTGACGGCGGAAGTCGACGTCTTCGCAGAGTGTGTCGATCGAGCTGACCACCAGTCCATGTGCTGGCGCGCGCCAGGCTGCGGCATCATCGCCCGGTCCGACCTCACTCTCTGTCAGGGGATTTCCGGCGATGTGCATCAGCAGTCGCAGCAGGGCGGTCTCACCTACCGAGGAGATCGGATCTCCATCACCCCACCCTGCTTGGCGAAGCGAGTTCGTCGAGGACGCCAACCGAGGCGGACTCAGCGGACGACCGAGGGCGCGGTCTGGGGCAGCCCCTCCGTGGGGCTGCTGGCGCCGTAGCCGGCAGCCGGTCGTTTCTCAGCCAGCCCGGCACAGTAGGCAGATCGACCGGCGCGCACTCCGGCCGCGAATGCCCCCGCCATGGCGACCGGATCCCTGGCGTGGGCTATGCCGGTGTTGACCAGGACCCCGGCGGCTCCCCATTCCATGACCCTGGTGGCGTCGGAGGGCGAGCCCAGTCCGGCATCCACGATAACCGGCACCGGGCACCTGTCGATGATTGCCCGGATGTTGTGCGGGTTGAGCACGCCGAGGGTGGACCCGATTGGTGCTGCTCCGGGCATCACCGCGGCCGCCCCGGCCTCCGCCAGACGCAGTGCCAGGCCAACGTCGTCGCTGGCGTACGGGCAGCACGATGAACCCGTCCGCGACCAGCTCGGTAGTTGCCTCGAGAGTCGCGATCGGATCGGGTAAGAGCGTCTCTTCATCCCCAACGACCTCGATCTTTATGAACTCGGAGAGTCCGGCCGCTCGCGCCAACCGGGCCAGCCTTACCGACTCCGCCGCCGTCTTCGCCCCAGCCGTATTAGGCAGGACGGTATAGCACCCAAGGTCGAGTTCGGACAGTTCCGATCGGTGGTCGCCATCAAGGTGCAGTCTGCGTACCGCGACGGTTATCATCTGCGCTCCCGACGCGCGGATCGCCTCGGCCAGTACCGCGGCGGAGGGAAATTTTCCCGTGCCATGGATGAGCCGCGAGGTCAGTTCCACCTCGCCGATTCGAAGCGGGCTGTCAGCCACGGGCCATGCCTCCTCCCACCAGGTGAACCACCTCGAGATCGTCTCCCGCGTTGAGGGCCGCACCATCCAGTTGGGAGGCTCGGAAGATCTCCCCGTTCCGCTCAACCACAACACCATCCAGCCCGACTTGGAGAAGCAGCAGAAAGTCCCTGATCGAACTGCCCGGAGGACACTTCCGCAGGTCTCCATTCACTCGGAGCTGGATCCACGGCGTCGCCGCGGCGATCTCCGCCTTGATCGCTGCCGCCGCCTCCCGGGGGTCATCGGCCCGACAGATGGCGCGGACCACCCCCACCATGTCCGCTCCAGCCACGACCGCCCGCCCCGCGGTCCCCGGCCCCAGGCCCCCGATCGCCACCACCGGCACCGTTGAACGCGCTGCCGCCAGGGTGACATGCTCGAAGCCGACCGCGGGACGGCCCGGCTTAGTGGGAGTCGCGTGAACTGGACCGGCTGAAAGGTAATCCACCGGCTGGCTGGCAGCCCGAAGCACCTGGCCATTTGAGTGGGTCGAGAGCCCAATCAGAGGATCCGGGCCTAGTTGGGTTCGGGCGGCCTCCGGATCGAGGTCGGACTGGCCGATATGGACGCCATCGGCCCCGATTTCGGCCGCTAGAGGTACGTGGTCGTCGATCAGAAACAGCGCGCCTCCTGCGTGTGCCGCCTCCAAGCAGTCGACGGCGCAGGACCTGAGGGTCTTCTCATCCGCCTCTTTGCGGCGAAGCTGCACCACCTCTACTCCGCCCTCGACCGCTCGCGAAATCAGCCGGGGCAGCTCAGGCGCGGGCGTTTCGTCATCGGTCACCAGATACAGCCTGGCCGCGCGCAGCTGGGCTCTGCGGGCCAGACCGGCCGTAGACCGGGACGGCCCCACCCAGGCCTGGGACATGGGTCAATTGTATTCAGCCTCGCCCGACGAAACGCCAGGCCAGGACTCGCGTGGGACGCGCCCTAGCAGAGCCGTGGTGACTTCGTAGTTGATCGTGCCCAGCCGCTCGGCTACGGTCTCGGCGCTCAGCCTGGCATGGCCGTCTTCACCGATCAGGGTCGCAATGTCTCCCACGTGAACCTCAGGGGGCTCGGAGACATCCACCATGCTCAGATCCATGGAAACGTGCCCGACCAGTGGCCGCTCGCGGCCCCCGATTAGCACAGCACCCCAGTTCTTGGGGCCTCGACGAAATCCGTCCCCGTATCCGACGGGCAGGGTGGCGATCAGCATCGCGCGCTCGGAGCGGAAGCCGTCCTCGTACCCCACGTAGGTGCCGGATCTGATTCTGTGCGATCTGGGCCACGGTGGTTCGGAAGCTCAGGACCGGCTCGCGTTGCCGGCCGTCCGGCGTACGGAGGCCCAGCATCTCGATCCCCGACCGGACCAGGTCAAGTCGGGAGCTGGGAACCGTCTGCCACGCGGCGCTGTTGGCAGCGTGGCGCAGGCGGAAGTGGTGGCCCGTTGCCTCAGTCGACTTGAGCGCCTTCATGAATCGCCCCAGCTGCTCCTCGGTGGCATCCCGGTCGGCACCTTTCCGAAAGTGGGTGTAGCAGCCCTCTAGCTCGACGTGACGGAGTCCCTTTGCGCGCTCCACGAACTCCGCCAGGTCACCCCATGCGACCCCAAGTCGGGTCATGCCAGTGTCGACCTTGAGATGAGCCGTGGCGGGACGTCCCTGCTCGGCCCCCGCCATGTCGAGGGCCCCTAGGACGTCCCGGTCGAAGACGGTTACCGCCAACCGTCCGGCGACGGCCGCGGAGACCTGCTCGGGCGGGGTGTACCCCAGCACCAGGATCGGAGCAGCAATTCCGTCGTGGCGCAGCTCCATTGCCTCAGAGACCGTGGCGGTTGCCACCCAGCTGGCACCGTGGCGAAGAGCGGTCCGGGCCACCGCGACCGAACCGTGCCCGTAGGCTGCGGCCTTCACCACAGCCATCAAGGGCACGCCGGCGAGCTCGCCGACCATAGCGGCCACATTCCGTCCCAGCGCATCCTGGTCGAGCTCGATCCAGGTGGGACGTCTCCTCGACCGGAAAGGCGCGGCTCGCACGTTCGGGTCGGTCACCCGCTCGCATCCCGAGCCGATCCCACAGCCTCCTGCTGCCGGCGAACAGCCTCCTGCACCTCGACCAGCGCATCCGCAATCTCACTGGCGAGAATCCCCGCTCGGCCGCGCAGGAGGGAGAGGCGAGTGCCAGCCTCACCGTGGAGAAAGACGGCGGTCCGTGCGCCCTGGTAAGGATCCAGCCCCTGCGCCAGCAGAGCGCCGGTCAGGCCGGCCAGGACATCGCCGGTGCCGCCGGTGGCAAGTGCGGACGTCGCATGGTCATCGACCCAGCTGTCCCCGCCGGGTTCCGCAACAACGGTTCCAGCGCCCTTCAACACCAGCACCACCTGCAGCTCCCGGGCCATCCGCCTGGCAAAGCCAACCCGGTCACTTTCGATCGCCGCGACCCCGATCCGGGCCAACCGGGCGGCCTCTAGAGGGTGCGGGGTGAGCACACTTCCATGGGGGATTCGCCGGAGCAGCCCCTCCTCGCCGGCGCAAACGTTGAGGGCGTCGGCGTCAAGGACCAGGCGCCAGCTTGCCTGGCCCGCCATCTCGAAGAGTTCCTCGAGAAGCTCCTTGGTCGACTCCGTCTGGCCCAGGCCGGGGCCGCAGACGACCGACTGGGCATCCTTGAGGGCAGGACCCGCCTGCCGCAGGGCTTCGGCGCCCAAGGTAGGTCCGACCGGCACCAGGATCAACTCGGGAGGAGCGCCGGCCGGCCCGGCCCCCGCCGCTAGTGCCTTGACCTTGCCCGCGCCTCCGCGAAGGGCTCCCCGAGCGCAGAGCAAAGCGGCCCCCGGGAACTCCGGGCTTCCCGCGACGACGACCGTGGTGCCGAAGGTGCCCTTGTGGCTCACGTCCGGGCGCTCTGGCATCCGTAGGTCTGGTGGCAGCTTCCCCCAGAGCCATCGGCTTCTCCGGCCCAGGGGACTCAGGGCGGCCACCGCGATCCCCAGGCCCGCATCGTGTGTGAGGCTGATGGTTAGGCCCTCGACCGGTACACCCTCCACCAGCGCAGCCGGAGCGCCGCCAGGTCGCCTGACAACGGCAACGTGGCTGTACAGAGGGATCGCCCACCCCAACCCACCAAACACCTTGCGAACCGCCTCCTTGGCCGCCCAGCGGGCTGCCAGGCGCTCGGGGCGCCCCTCGCAGTAGTCGGCCTCCGACTTCGTGAAGTACTTGGTCAGGAATTCGGGCCTGCGCTCAGCCAGCCCTCGAATGCGATCGACCGAACTCACGTCCACCCCCACCACCACCGGGGGGTTCACACCCTCTGGGGACGGCAGGCTCACTCGACGGTGACGGACTTGGCCAGGTTCCTGGGCCGGTCCACGTCTAGTTCCTTGCTCATGGCGGCGTGGTAGGCCAGCAGCTGCCCCACCAGTGCGGTGGTCATCGGAGCGACCATCTCAGGGAGCCGCGGCACCTGAATTAGGTAGTCCGCGACCCCATCTAGTGTCGAATCACCGTCGTTGATGATCGCCAGGATGGGGCTCTGGCGGGCCTTGGACTCCTGGACGTTGCTGCGAATCTTCTCCCGAGTTGCAGACTCGGTGGCGAAGGCCACCACCGGCATACCCGGCTCCAAGAGCGCGATCGGACCGTGCTTCAGCTCTCCCGCCGGATGAGCCTCCGCATGGACATAGGAGACCTCCTTCAGCTTGAGAGCCGCCTCCATCGCCGCCGGATAGTTGTAGCCCCGTCCCACGTAGAGCGCGGACTGGAAGCCGGCCAGCCATTTGCCCATCGGAGCGATCAGATCCTCACGATCCAGGATCTGGCGCTGCACTGCCGGGACTGCCCGAAGGGCGGCCGCCAGCTCCCGCCGGTCAGCCTCGGCGATCGTCCCCCGCGCCTGAGCGAGCCTCATGGCCAACAGAAGGCCGCAGGCGACCTGGTTGACGAAGGTCTTGGTCGCGACCACACAGACCTCCGGGCCGGCGTGAGTGTTGACCACCGCATCCGCGTCCAGGGACAGGGTGCTGCCGACGACGTTGGTCAGGGCCAGCAGATGGCTGCCCTGGGATTGGGCGAGCCGGGCCGCGGCCAGGGTGTCCGCCGTCTCCCCGGACTGGGAGATGGCAACCATCATGGTTCGCCCGTCCGGAGGCTGAGGGCGATAGCGCCACTCTGACGCCACATCCACCGCCACCGGCAGCCCGGTGAGATCTTCGATCGCGTACTTGGTCAGGAGTCCGGCGATGTAGGCGGTCCCGGTACCGACAATCTGGATCCGCTCGAATGAGCGAAGTTCGTCGTCCCCTAGTGCCCAGTCGACGAACTCAACCCGACCATCACCCAGCAGACGGCCGCGGAGAGCGTTCTCCAGCGCCGCCGGCTGCTCGTTGATCTCCTTGGCCATGAAGCTGGGGAAACCGCCCCGCTCCGCCGCTATCACGTCCCAGTCCACTCGGACCACCCGGGGCACCGACTCGCTGCCGTCAGCGATCGAGCTGATCACCGGTCCGACCGGGCTCAAGACGACCATGTCCCCTTCGCCCAGGACCAGGGCCTGCTTGGTGTAAGGGATGATCGCGGTCAGGTCAGAGCTGAGAAACCACTCGTCTTGGCCAACGCCGACCACCAGCGGGGCATTGAGGCGAGCGCCAATCAGGGTGTCCGGATCGGTTGAACTGAGGACCACCACGGCATAGGCGCCAGACAGCCGTCCGAGGGCACGCCGAGTGGCGGCCACCAGGTCGCCCGCGTAGTACTCCTCGATCAGATGCGGCACGACTTCGCTGTCAGTCTCAGAGGTGAACTCGTGGCCGGCCAGCTGCAGTTCCTGCTTGAGCACCGCGAAGTTCTCGATGATCCCGTTGTGAATCACGAAGAAACGGCCGGTGCAGTCACTGTGCGGATGCGCATTGGCATAGGACGGACGACCGTGAGTGGCCCACCTGGTGTGGCCCATACCCACCCGGCCGATGATCTCGACCTTTTCACTGGCCGCCAAGAGTGCTGCGACCTTGCCTGGCGACTTGATCGCCTTGGCGGTCCCGTCACCCTCGAGGACCACCACTCCTGCTGAGTCGTACCCTCGATACTCCAGGCGCTGGAGGCTGTCCAGCAGCACCGGGGCGGCAGCCCTGGTCCCCAGGTATCCGATGATCCCACACACGATCTGGCTACCTACCTCCCTCTTCGGTCGGCAACATCCCCACCTTGAACGCCACCCCTCGAGGCCAGGTTACTCCGGTCTGACTCACGAACTGGGTGTAGGAGTTGGCGTTGGCGTCGGTGTCGGCGTCGGTACCGGCACGATAGTGATCACCACTGTGACGTAGCTACTGGATAGGGTGGTGCCATTCGGAGTGACCAGCTGCCCAGTGGCGGTTGTGCTCGACGTGTCGTGGCTCAGGTCTATCGGCTCAGTGCTCACCGAGGTCAGCGCGGTGAGTATCGAGCTTGGTCCACTGACGGTGACCGTGGCCGGAGTCACCACGATTCCCGTGATCACGTAGCCAGAGGCCGGCTCACCGTTGCCCGAGAAGGTGGGGATGACGGGCAGCGGCGTCTCGCTGTTGACCGAGGTGATCGCCGCCTCGACGGTCACAAACGTTGGGGTCCACGTCAACTCGTCCCCCAGACCGTTGGCGTTGGTGATCTGGACGGTCTCCTGGAACGGCAGGGAGATGCGCGCTGTCGACAGATTGACCACGGCCTCCGCCTGAAGGTTGCCCAGCACGCCCTCCGGACCTCGAACGCTGATGTCCGATGGGGTGATCGTTGTCTTGGCAACGTTGAGGGTGTACCCGGCCGGTGGCGCAGCGATCACCTTGAGATGTACCGGGATCGACATGGTGGCCAAACTGTCGATCACGACGGGAACCGTCCTGGGAGCAGACCAGATCCAGACGCTGTCGTCGGTCTGCTGCACGCTCAATTTGACGTTGTACTTGCCTGGCTTGGTGATCTGGCTCAGATCGGCGGTAGCTGACAACTCTTCCGCCACCTCGCGGCTCTTGACGTTGCTCGTCACGCCGGCCACCTTGATCGCAACCGAGCCGATGGGATGCAGCAGCACCAGCCCTGAATGCAGGATTCCCCCCGGTTGGACCCGGACGTTGTAGGTGTTGATCGCCGGCGGATCGCTGGCGTACACGACTCCAACCCACATTCCGCAGGCGACCACGACCGCGATCAGCTTGAGCCGGAAGTTGCGAGTGACCAAGCGGGCAGAGTTGTCCGATCATGGCCGCCTCAACCCCGGAGCGACCGCCGGTTCTCTCGACCCACGGCCCAATAGTCGCAGGCTGCGCCGGTGACGCTCATAGAGGGGAAGTCGGTAGAAGGCCCCCAGCCGGTTGGTCAGAGCGTCCACATCGAGTTCGCCTTGCAGCTCTCCGCCCAGCGCGAGGCTTACCCGTCCGGATTCTTCGGACACCACCACCACCGCCGCGTCAGTGGCCTGGCTGAGCCCGATGGCCGCCCGGTGTCGCGTTCCCACTCGGCCGGGGCGGCCAGTCTGTTCCGCTAAAGGCAACACACATCCGGCGGCCACCACTCGACCAGCCCGAATCAGGGCGGCGCCATCGTGCAGCGGAGAACGGTAGGTGAAGATCGTCACCAGGGTCTCGGCGCTAAGGATGGCATCCATCCTGACCCCGGTCGCCGCGATCTCCTCCAGCCCGATGTCGCCCTGAAGAACGATCAGCGCTCCGGTCGACGCCTCGGCCAACCTCATCGTGCCGCGCACCATTTCGTCCACGTCCCGCTTCAGTTCCGCCGTGTCTGGTGCCAGTAGGCCGGGAGGAATCCGCCCCAGCCGGCCCATCTGGTCTAGCGCTCGACGCAGTTCGGGCTGAAACAGAATGACTACCGCGATCAGGATCACCTCGCCGCCATTGCTGAAGATGAACTTCAGGACCGGCAGGTTGAGGATGTTGGCAATCGCACCGAGCGCGCCCAGGAGCAAGAGACCGAGAAGCAACTGGACCGCCTGTGTCCCTCGGATCAAGAGCAGGAGTCGGTACGCCAGGAAGGCGATGATCAGGACATCGAGAATGTCCCTCCAGCCCACGGTGTGGAGCAGAACCCGCGCCGCGTCTCCGACGTTCAGGCTGGCCACCGTGGAATGCCATTCCGCTAACCAGGACAGCTCGGTCATGACTCCCCAGGCCCTGGGGCGAAGACCTCGGTCAAGAGCGCCAACTGCACCCAGTAGCGATTTTCGGCCTGGGTGAACACCACCGACTGAGGCCCATCCAAGACCTCATCGGTTATCTCCTCGCCCCGGTGGGCGGGTAGGCAGTGCATCACCTTGGCACCCTTGGGAGCCTTGCCGAGGAGCGCCCGGTTCACTTGATACGGTCCGAAGTCCTGGCGCCGGTCCTCATGCTGCTCCTCCTGGCCCATGGAAGTCCAGACATCGGTGTAGATGATCTCCGTATCGGCCAGCGCGGCCTCCAGGGTCGACGAGGGATAAGCGGGCTCGTAACCCGGTGGGCTGACTACCCGCAGATCCATGCCGACAACCTCGGCCGCTTCCATGAGCGAGCTGCAGACGTTGTTCTGCCCGTCGCCGACAAAGGTGATCCTGGCACCCTCCAGATGCCCCAATTCCTCCTCTATGGTCAGGCAGTCCGCCAGGATCTGGCAGGGATGTCCCCGGTCCGTCATAGCATTGATCACCGGCCCCTGCATGGCTTGGGCCAGTCCTCGAAGATCACGGTCGGAGGGAATCCTGGCCACCAGCCCGGCGACGTAGCGGTCCAGGATTCGACCGACGTCGGAGACGGACTCCCGCCGACCCATTTCGATCTCCCGTTCGAAGAGGGCGATGGGGTGCCCACCCAACCGGTGGATGGCAGCCTCGAAGGACACCCTGGTGCGGTTGCTTGGTCGCAGAAAGACCATCGCGACTGACCTCCGGGCCAGCAGTGTCCCCGGATCCTGTCCGCCCTTCAAGGCGGCGGCGGTTTCCAGCAGTCCTCGAAGTTCGCTCGCGGCTCAGATCGGATACCGCTAGAAGGTCGCGCCCTCGAAGGTCTTCGCTCACGTCACCCCATGGCTATATTGCGACCCGCCCGACCGGCGGACCTGGAATGGAACGGGTGTGTGTAAGGGTAGTTTCAGCGCTTGGTGTACTGCGGCGCTTTGCGGGCTCGCTTAAGGCCCGGCTTCTTGCGCTCCTTCATGCGTGGATCCCGGGTCATCAACCCAGCAGCCTTGAGCGGCCCGCGCAACTCAGGGTCCCAGGCGCAGAGCGCTCTCGCCAGGCCGTGCGCCACCGCACCGGCCTGCCCAGACACCCCACCTCCGACCACTTTGACCGAGATTCGGAATCGGTTGGTCAGCCCGGAGACCTCCAGAGGGCGGAGCGCCGCCTGTTCGAGTTCGCGCCGTCCGAAGTGTCTCAGCGGTTCGCGGTCATTGATGACCGTCGTGCCATCACCGGGATAGATCCGGACCCGTGCCACCGCTGTCTTGCGCCGGCCCGTCCCGTACGAGTACCTGGTCTGGTCCTGCTCGGTCAAAGCCTGATTACCTCTGCGTGATCGCCGAACTTGATAGCTACCGGACGCTGGGCTGTGTGCGGGTGGTCGCTGCCCGGATAGATCTTCAGCCGGCGCAATTGGCGGTCGCCTAGGTTATTGTGCTGCAGCATGCCCGCGCACCGCCTCTCGCAACGGGGCCGTGGCGTCGCGGTCCACCACCTCCTGGTAGGTCCGCTCCCGACGACCTCCGGGATACCCGCTGTAACGGTCATAGATCTTGTCGCTGCGCTTGGCTCCGGTGACCACTATCTCCGCAGCATTGATCACTATCACCTGGTCGCCGCAGAGGGCGTGTGGGGTGTAGCTGGGTCGATGCTTGCCGCGCAAGACTCGAGCCAAGTTCACCGCCAGTCGCCCAAGAGTCTCACCCCGGGCATCAACCAGCACCCACTCTTCCTGGCCTGGCTTCTCCACTGCGACGAAGCTCTTCTGGGCGACGGTGCTCACCGGCTGACCTCCGCCCTCGGAGTCGCGCGGTACTCGACCCTCCACTGGTGCAGGCCATGGGCTGGCGCAGTCTCCCAACGCGCGTGTCGCCGCTGTCCCGGGTCACCCAGTGCCATGGACACGTCGCCTGGTTCGGCTCGCCCTGTCCCGACCGCAACCAGGGCCCCGGCGAAGTTGCGCATCATGCCTCTGAGGAAGGCGTCGGCACGCACCTCGATCGTCGCGACTCCGCAGTGCGCCGTGACGTCCGCCCGGTCCACGGTCCGGGTAGTCGACCCGGATGGGAATGGACTGCTGCCGAAGCTGGAAAAGTCGTGGGTGCCCAAGAGGTGGCGGGCCGCCTCGCGCATCGGGGTCAACTCCAATGGGGATTGGACGCGCCACTCGTACTGTCGCCCCACCGGGTCCTGGGCCTCGCGATGGCGGACCAGGTAGCGATAAGTCCGGCGCCATGCCTGCCACCTTGGATGAAAGTCGGAGTTCACGCGATCGGCCGCGAGCACGCCGATGTCATCGGGTAGGTAGGCGTTGCAGCCGCCCCTCAGAGCTTGCGGGGACCACGCCCCTTGGAGGCTGAAGGAGATCACCTGACCGTGGGCATGGGCACCGGCGTCGGTGCGACCAGCGGCCTTGATTACCGGGTCTTCGTTGGTCAGCCTACAGAGCGCCCGGCGCAGCTCACCCTGGACGGTTGCAACCTTGGCCTGAGCCTGCCATCCGTGGTAGCGGGTGCCGTCGTAGGCGACGACCATACGGTACGAGGCGGCGGACGAGCCAGCCACTATTCGACCATCTCCATGATCACCACTGGCGCCCCGTCGCCCTGACGCGGACCGCGCTTGATGATCCGGGTGTAGCCGCCGGGACGCTCTCGATAGCGGTCGGCGTATTGGGTGAACAGCTTCACCGCGACATCCTCCCGCGAGATCACCCGTGCCACGCGCCGTCTCGAAGCCAGGTCATCGGTCTTGGCCACCGTCACCACGCGCTCCACCCAGCGGCGAATCTCCTTGGCCTTGGCCTCGGTCGTCTCGATCCGCCCATGCTCGAAGAGGGCGGTCGCCAGGTTGCGGGTCAGGGCAATCCGGTGCGCAGAGGTGCGGCCCAGCCGGCGGCCAGTCTTGAGATGGCGCATTGGGCCTAGCGATCTCCCTTCACGAAAAGCTCCTCGACCTCTTCCTCGGTCACGAAGCCTCGAGACACCAGCTTCTGCTTGATCTCGTCCAGGGACTTGGCCCCGAAGTTACGCAGCGCCAGCAGCTCTTCGATCCGCATCGCGAGCAGCTCGCCGAGCTTGGTGATGTCGTTGGCCTTGAGACAGTTGAGGGCCCGCACGCTCAGCTCCAGCTCGTCAACCGGCACGTCGGCCAGCCGGCTCTTGAGGTCGGTCCCCACGACTGCTCCCGCCGCCGACTCAGTGATGCTCTCGCCGAAGCTGGCGAACAGACTGAGGTGCCGGGTGTAGTACTCCGCCGCCCGGCTGACCGCCTCGACCGGGGGAATGGTGCCGTTGGTCCAGATCTCGAGGATCAGCTTCTCCCAGTCGGTGTCCTGACCTACCCGGGTCTTCTCGACCAGGAAATTGGCCTTGACGACCGGGGTGAAGATGGCGTCGACCGGGATCACCCCAATCGGCTGGCCTTCCTTCTTGTTCCGATCCGATGGCGCGTAGCCCTTCCCCAGCTCCACGGTGAGGTCCATGCGCAGCTTGGCGTGGGCCCCATCTAGGGTGCAGAGGTAGAGGTCGGGATTGGCGATCTCGACGTCGGCGTTTGGAGCGATGTCGGCCGCAGTCACTCTCCGACCACCCTGGACGTCCAGCGACAGGCGGGCGCCCTCGGGGTTGTGGCAGGTGAGACTCAGCTGCTTGATGTTGAGCAGGATCTCCCCCACGTCCTCCTTGACGTATTTGATGCTGGAGAACTCGTGGGCGACTCCTTCGATCGAGACGGCGGTGACCGCCGCTCCGGTGAGCGACGACAGCAGGACCCGCCGCAGGGAGTTGCCCAGTGTGGTTCCGTATCCGGCCTCTAGCGGCTCGATCTCAAATCGCCCGTGGTCCCTGGAGGCTTCCACCTCGTGGACCGCCGGCTGAATCGCAGTCTCTGGCATAAGTAGCAATGTCCTCGTTACTGGCTGGCCGAAGGGTCTCTAGTTATCGGGAGTAGTACTCGACGATTAGTTGCTCGTCGATGCTGGAATCCATCTCCTGGCGTTCCGGCAAGCGGACCACGTCCACACGCCGCTCATCCGGGTACAGCGTCATCCATCCGGGCAGGCCCTGGCCGCCCCGCGACTCCAGAGACCTGCGAATCGGCTCGAGATCGCGGCTGCGTTCACGAACCGTCACCACCTGGCCGGACTTCACCTGGAAGGCAGGGATGTTGACCGTCCGACCGTCGACCTTGAAGTGCCGGTGCGAGACGAGCTGCCGTGCCTCTCTGCGGGACGAGGCGAAACCGGCCCGGTAGACGACGTTGTCGAGGCGCTGCTCCAGCATCTGCAGGAGGACGGTTCCGGTGACTCCCTTGCGAGCGGCGGCATCGTCGAAGTAGTTCTGGAATTGGGTCTCCAATACGCCGAACACCCTTCGGCCCCGCTGCTTGGCGCGCAACTGGATGCCGTAGTCACTGATCCGCCGCCGCCTCGACAGTCCGTGCTGGCCCGGGGGGGTGGCATTGCGCTTGGTGAAGGTGCATCGCTCCCCCAGGCACTTGTCGCCCTTGAGAAAGAGCTTTACCCCCTCGCGCCGGCAAAGCCGGCATACGGGTCGCATGTGGATTGGCCATCTGGGCTAGCCCTCAGACCCGGCGCCGCTTGGGAGGGCGGCATCCGTTGTGGGGAATCGGGGTGACATCGGTGATCGAGGTCACCTCGAGGCCGGCAGCCTGCAGTGATCGGATAGCGGCCTCGCGGCCTGCTCCCGGACCCTTGACCAGGACCTCGATCGCCTTGAGTCCGTGTTCCATCGCCCGCTTGGCAGCCTGCCTCGGCGGTCACCTGCGCGGCGAAGGGAGTGCTCTTGCGCGAGCCCTTGAAACCCGAGGAACCCGCACTGCCCCAGGCGATCACGTTACCGGTCGGGTCGGTGAGGGTCACGATCGTGTTGTTGAACGTGCTGAACACATGAGCGCGTCCGACCGCAATGTTCTTGCGCTCACGACGGCGAGTCCTGACAACCTTCTTCTTCTTCGCCAAGTCAGCTCCTCGAGCTCGATAGCGGCAACCGCACGGCCCGGACCTCGGTCACTTGCCCTTCTTCCGGCGCACGCCCACGGTCTTGCGCGGGCCACGGCGCGACCTGGCGTTGGTCCGGGTCCGCTGCCCCCGGACCGGAAGTCCCCGTCGGTGGCGCAGCCCCCGGTAGGTACCGATCTCCATCAGCCGCTTGATGTTGAGCGCCACCTGGCGCCGAAGATCACCCTCGACCCGCCCGGGCAGCTCCTTGGCGATCACGTCCCGCAGCCGCACCACCTGAGGCTCACTCAAGTCGTCGGTCTTGGTGTTCTGATCGATCTGAGCGATGCGGAGCAGCCTGTGGCTCGTCGTGCGCCCGATACCGTACACGTAGGTGAGGCCGATCTCAATCCGCTTGCCGCGCGGGAGGTCGACGCCAGCGATTCGGGCCATCAGTTCTTCAGCCTCATCCTTGTCGCTGCTTGTGCTTGGGGTTCTCGCAGATCACGCGCACAGTGCCAGAGCGACGAATGACCTTGCACTTGTCGCAGATCCTCTTCACCGAGGCCCGCACCTTCATCTCACACTCCGCTGCACTGCTTGTCAGACCAACCGAGCCAGGATCCTGCCCCTCCCCGGATCCGTGGTCGACAGTTCGACCAGAACCCGATCTCCGGGTAGGAGCCGCACGCTCGCCAAGCGCGCCCGTCCCGCCGCGTGAGCCACCACCTTGCCCCCACTCTCCAACTCCACCCGGAAGAGCGAGTTCGGCAAAGGCTCAAGGACTCTGCCCCGGAGGCCGCCGAGGTCATTCATGGTGATGGGCACACTAAAGCTGAGCGAGCTTCGCCCGGCGGAAAGTATAGCTGATCTGGGAAGTCGACGGAATCGATCAATGCACAGCGGGACGGGCGGTCAGGACCTCAGCGCCGTCGACCCCGATCGCGATGGTGTGCTCGAAGTAGCATGAGCGCCTTTGGTCGGCGGTGATCACCGTCCAGCCGTCCGGCTCGATCATGGTTCCCGGCTTGCCTTCGTTGACGATGGGCTCGATCGCCAGGCAGAGCCCCGGCCGAATCTCGATGCCCCGGCCTGGGGTCCCGAAATTGGGCACGTCGGGGTCCTCGTGCATATCCCTGCCAATGCCATGGCCGGTGTAGCCCCGGACCACCGAGTAGCCGTTCTTCTCCACGTGGGTCTGGACGGCATGCCCTATATCGCCCAAGTGGTTGCCGGGAACGGCGGCAGCGATTCCCAGGTCGAGCGCCTCCTTGGTGACTTGGATCAGGCGGGCGGATGCAGGGTCTACCTGCCCGCAGGCGACAGTCAGCCCGGCGTCCGCCCACCACCCGCGGTAGATCAGGCCGCAGTCGAGGCTGACGATGTCCCCCTCGTTGATCCGACGGCCGTCGGGGATGCCGTGCACCACCTGGTCGTTCACCGAGATGCAAAGATGCTTGGGGAATCCGTCGTACCCGAGGAACCCGGGAAAGCTGTCCCTCTTCCGTATCTCCCGATTGGCGACGCGATCGATCTCCGTCGTGGTCACCCCGGGCGTGACCATCTCTGCCAGTACCTCGAGTACCTCGCCGAGCCTCCCGCCGGCCTGCCTCATCAGGTCGACTTCATCGCCACGCTTGAGAGTGATCACTCGATCGCCTGGAGGACCGCCTCAGTGACTTCCTCGACCGGGCGGGCTCCGTCGATACGTACTACCGTGAGCGTTTGGGACAAGTACTCGAGAACCGGCTCGGTCTCGTCGTGGTAGATCCTGAGCCGCTCCGCGATCACCTCTGGCGTGTCGTCGCTCCGGTCCTCCTGGCGCGCCCTTCGGGCCAGGCGAGCGACCAACTGGTCATCTGGCACCTCCAGCACCACCGCGATATCGAGAGGTCTCTCTACCTGAGCTAGCAATTCCATTAGCGCCTTGGCCTGGGCGACGGTCCTCGGGAAGCCGTCGAGAACGAATCCGGCGTCCGCCTGGGGGCCGGCGAGCCGGTGTCGGATCATCGCCACGATCACCTCGTCCGGGACCAGCTTGCCGGCATCCAGGTAGGCCGCCAGCGTCTGGCCGAGCTCCGATCCGAGGGCCCGCTCTTGACGGAGCATCTCCCCGGTTGCGATGTGTTCCACCCCGAGCTCGCGCTCCAGATAGACCGCCTGGGTTCCCTTGCCCGACCCAGCCGGCCCGAACAGCGCCAGATTGTGTCTGGCCACATCAGTCACTCTGTCTTGCCCGGTCAGTGGATGAAACCTCGGTACTGGCGCATCAGAAGTTGGGTTTCAAGCTGCTTCATGGTGTCCAGGGATACTCCCACCACGATCAGCACCGCAGTCCCCCCCAGATAGAGTCCCTGGTTCGGCTGTTGCCCGGTGGCGAGGGCCGCCACGATGGGTAACACCACAGTGATCAGGCCCAAGAATATGGCTCCAGCCAAGGTAATTCTGCTCATCACCCGGGCCAGGTACTGCGCCGTCGCCCGTCCCGGGCGAATCCCCGGGATGAAGGTGGCGCTCTTCTTCAAGTTGTCGGCTGCATCCTCGGGGTCGAAGGTGACCGCGGTGTAGAAGAAGGTGAAGCCCATGATCAGCGCGAAATAGATGACCTCGTAGCCGATGTCGACCCAGACGATAGGCCCGAAGGGATCCCAGTTGGTGTGCACCCAGATGGCCGCTGCCCCGATCACGCCACCTCCGGTACCGCTGGCCGGAGAGAAGAAATTGCCGAAAATGGTGGGGAAAAACATGATCGAGATGGCGAAGATGATGGGGATCACCCCGGCTTGATTGACCCGCAGCGGCAAGAAGCTACTACGGCCCTGGTATACCTGCCGGCCCACCACTCGCTGGGCTGACTGGATCGGGATCTTCCGCGTTGCCTGCTGGACGAAGATGATCCCTCCGGCAACCAGGATGCCAATCACGGCGAGCATGAAGACGGTGAAGATCTCGGCCGTCCCACCGTTGGTGAACGACAGCACTGCCCCGGGAACCTGGCCCAGGATGCCGGCCATGATGATGATCGACACGCCGTTGCCGATTCCGTACTCGGTGATCAACTCGCCGAACCACATGATCACGATCGTGCCCCCGGCCAGGATGACGACGATCTCCAGGATGGTTGGCCAGGAGGTGGACGGCGACAGGATCGTCTGACCGTTATAGCTGTAGCTCTCGAACAGGCGGGTGTAGCCGAATCCCTGTATCAGGGCCAGACCAACAGTCAGATAGCGCGCGTACTGGGTGAGCCGCCGCCGCCCAAGGTCACCTTCCTTCGACATCTCCTTGACCCGCGTGGAGATGACGGTCATCAACTGCATGATGATGGTGGCGTTGATGTATGGGTTCAGCCCCAACGCTACGATCGAGATTCCGGCGTTAGACCCGGTTGCGAAGCCGCTGCCAGAGAACAGGTTGACCAACCCCAGCAATCCGTTGGTGCTGAAGAGCTCCCGGAGAGCGGCGCCGTTGACTCCCGGGATCGTGATCGTGGCCAGGGCTCGGAAGACGACGATGAGCCCGATGGTGATGAGCAGCTTGCGCCTAAGCTCGGGAACCCCCATGGCGGCGCGGAGCGCCGCGAACAGGCTCATGTCGAGCTGTCCTGCCCTCCGCCCTGCGGCTCAGCGGCCTCGGGCTCCGGTTCCAGCTCTTCCGCAGCCTGAGCTTTGGCTCGCGTCTCGGATCGCTTCTTTTGAGCCGCCGTGGGTTGAGCCTCCTCGACAGCTCTCGCGGGCGTCCAACAGCTCTACGCTTCCACCCGCCTCGGCGATAGCCCCCAGGGCCGCCTTGCTCGCCCGATTGACCCGGATGGTCACAGCGGGCGGAGCGCCGCCGCCGGCAAGCAACTTGGTCGGTTGGTTCAGGTGACGGATCAGCCCGGCCTTGCGCAGCCCTTCGGCGTCGACGACCGCACCCGCCTCGAAACGAGCCAACTTGCCACAGTTGACCACCTGGTACTCGACGCGGAAGCGGTTGTAAAAGCCGCGGAGTTTGGGAACCCGCTGGGTGAGGGGCATCTGCCCGCCCTCGAAGCCCCGGGGGAGACTCCAGGAGCTCCTGGACCCCTGACCCTTCTGGCCGCGGCCAGCGGTCTTGCCGCCCCCGGCGGAGATCCCGCGACCCACGCGCTTGCGGGTGCGCCTACTTCCGACCGCCGGCTTTAGGTCGTCCAGCCTCACTTCGGCCGTCCCCGACCCGGGCCTACCTTGGCCGCGGCGGGAGCCGCCGCGACCGGTTCCACCACGACCAGGTGGCGCACCGCTGCGACCATGCCGCGGACCGAGGGGGAGTTCTGGTGGTCCACTGATTGATGCAGGCGGCGGAGCCCCAAGGCCCGGATTGTCCGCTTCTGGTCATCGCCATAGCCGATCGCGCTCTTCACCCAGGTGACCCGCAACCCCTGCGGTTCGTCAGTCACCGACCGCCTCCTCGGAGCCGACGGCCGCCTGAGAGGGCCGGAGTCCGATCTCGGCCAGTGTCTTTCCTCTGAGCCGCGCCACGGTCTCCGCCGTGCGCAGTTCCCGCAAGGCCGACATGGTCGCTCTCACGGTGTTTATCGGATTGTCGGTACCCAGCGACTTGGTGAGGATGTCCTTGATCCCGGCCAGCTCCACGACGTGACGCATGGCCCCCCCGGAGATCACCCCGGTCCCCGGCGAGGCTGGCCGCAGTAGAACCTTGGCCGCTCCCTGCTTTCGCAGGACCTCGTGGGGGATGGTCCGCCCGACCATCGGCACCCGGATCATGTGCTTCTTGGCGTCGTCGACCCCCTTGCGGATCGCCTCAGGGACTTCGCCCGCTTTGCCCAGGCCAGCTCCCACCCGGCCCGCGCCGTCTCCGACCACCACCAGTGCGCTGAAGGAGAACCGGCGCCCCCCTTTGACCACCTTGGCGACCCGGTTGAGGCTGACCACCCGCTCGGTCAGGTCTCCTCTCGCGTCCCGGTCGGGACGCGCCATGTTCATGCTCATCAAATAGCCTTCAGAATTCCAGACCGGCCTCGCGGGCCGCGTCGGCTAGGGCTTGGACCCGCCCATGGTACAGGTAGCCTCCGCGATCGAAGACCACCTGCTTGATCCCCGCCGCGATCGCCCGCTCGCCGACCGTCTTGCCGACCACGGCGGCGCTAGCCCGATTGGCACCCTTGGTGGTCAGCGCCCGCTCCGCTGTGCTGGCCGACGCCAGGGTGCGACCGCTGCCGTCATCGACCACCTGGGCATAGACGTGCCGAAGGCTGTGATAGACGCAGAGGCGCGGTCTCGAGCTGGACCCGACTACTCGGGAGCGCACCCGCCGGTGTCGGCGTTGGCGGGCTCCCTCTCTTTCAACTTGAGGCATGCCTAGGTCTTGGCCCCCTTGCCGCTCTTGCCTGCCTTGCGCCGCACGACCTCACCCCGGTACCGCACCCCCTTGCCCTTGTACGGCTCGGGCTTGCGCGCCGCCCGGATCCGGGCCGCGGTCTGTCCCACCATCTGCTTGTCGTTTCCCAGCACGGCGACCCGCGTCGGCTCGGGGACCTCGATCTTGATCCCCTCCGGTGGAGTCATCCGGATGGGGTGGGAGTAGCCCAAGGCCAACTGGAGGTCTCCACCCTGCAGCGAGGCCCGATATCCGACCCCTTGCAACTCGAGTTCCTTACGGTAGCCGACAGTGACCCCTTGGACCATGTTGGCCACCAGGGTTCTGGTGAGTCCATGCAGCGAGCGGTGGGGCGCTGAGTCGGTCGGGCGTTCCACCAGAACCTGGCCACCCTCCTGGCGGACTGTGATCACCGGTGGAAGGTCGCGACTCAGCTCACCCCGCGGCCCCACCACCGAAACCGAGTTTCCGACCACGGTTACGGTCACCCCCTCGGGCACGGTAATGGGCGCGCGTCCGATCCTTGACATCAGCTGGCTACCAGACCTCGGCTAGGACTTCACCGCCCAGGCGCTGCTGCCTCGCCTCTCGGCCGGTCATGATCCCCTTGGAGGTCGAGACCACCGAAACCCCGAGCCCCCCGAAGACCCGGGGGATCGACTGACTGCCCCGATAGACGCGCAGACCGGGTCGACTGACCCGGCGCAACCCGGTCAATGGCCGTCCCTGCGGAGTGATCCGCTTGAACTCCAGCCAAAGCCTGGGGTGGCCTTCCGAGTCAGTCAGCCCGAAGGCCTGGATGTAGCCCTCGTCCTGGAGGACACGGGCTATCTCCGCCTTCACCTTGCTGGCCGGCATCTCAACCCGGTCGTGGCCCGCCATGTTGGCGTTGCGCACCCGGGTCAGCATGTCCGCGATCGGATCGCTCAGCATTCTCTCTCTACCAACTCGACTTGCGGATCCCGGGAATCTGTCCCTGGGAGGCCCGGATTCTAAAACAGATCCGGCAGAGCCCGAATTTGCGCATGTAGCCGCGCGGCCGGCCGCAGAGGTTGCAGCGACTGCGCGCCTGCACCGGGAATCGGGGGGCCCGCCGGCTGGCCATGATCTTGGACTTTTTGGCCACAGGTCGTCCTCCCTAGCGCCGGAACGGCATGCCGAGCGCGCTCAGCAAGCTGCGTCCCTCGGCGTCCGTCTTCGCTGTAGTCACGATGGTTATCTCCATCCCCCTCAACTTGTCGATCTTGTCGTAGTCGATCTCCGGGAACACCAGCTGCTCTGGCAGTCCAAGGGTGAGGTTGCCATGGCCGTCGAACCGGGCGACCACCCCTCGGAAATCGCGGATCCTCGGCAGGGCGATGCTGACCAGCCGATCCACGAACTCGTACATCCGCGTTCCCCGCATGGTGACCTTGAGCCCGACCGGCATGCCCTCGCGCAGCTTGAATGCGGCCACCGACTTGCGCGCCTTGCGCACGGTCGGCTGCTGCCCGGTGATGATCCGCAGATCCAGGGTCGCGGCGTCTAGCGCCTTGGCGTTCGAACTGGCCTCACCAATCCCGATGTTAACCACCACCTTCTGAAGCTTGGGCACCTGCATCACATTCAGATAGCCAAACTCGGTGACCAGGCCGGGGACGACGGTCTCCCGGTAGCTCTCCAGCAGACGAGGGGTGGCCGCGACTTGGGTGCTCATGCCCGGGGCGGCCTCAGGTAGTCCTGGCCACAGCGCTTGCAGAAGGCCACGTAGTGATCACCGTCCAGGCGCCGCCCCAACCTGGTGGGCTGATCACAGTTGAGGCAGATCAGCTGGACGTTGCTGTAGTGGAGTGGTGCGGGAAAGTCGATCACGCCGCCCTGCATCGCGGTGGTACCGCCCCGACGGGCCCCTGCCCGCTGGTGGCGCTTGCGAATGTTGACCCCATTGACCACAATGCGCTGCTCTGCCGACATGGTGCGTTCGACCACGCCGCGCTTGCCCCGTTCGGCGCCGGCGATCACCACGACGGTGTCCCCCGAGCGGATGTCCAGGGCGCGAACGTGCGGCATCGGCTCGTGGCGACGACGCATCGCTAGAGCACCTCCGGAGCCAGCGAGACGATCTTCATGAAGTTGCGGTCGCGCAACTCTCGGGCCACCGGACCGAAGATCCGAGTCCCGCGCGGGTTGTTCTGGGGGTTGATCAGGACCGCCGCGTTGTCGTCAAAGCGGATCCTGGTGCCGTCAGGGCGGCGGCATTCCTTGGCGGTTCGCACCACCACCGCCTTGACCACGTCACCCTTCTTGACCCCGGAGTTGGGCTGGGCGACCTTGACGGCAGCGACGATGACGTCACCCAGCGAGGCATAGCGGCGCGCCGAACCGCCCATCACCCGGATGCAGAGGATCTCTCTGGCCCCGCTGTTGTCAGCCACCTTCAGCACCGTCTCCTGTTGGATCAATGATTACCTAGCCTTCTCGACGATCTCGAGCACACGCCAACGCTTGGTCCGGCTGAGCGGGCGAGTCTCCATGATTCGGACCCGGTCGCCGGTGTGGCACTCGTTGGTCTCGTCGTGGGCCTGGAAGCGGTGGCTCCGCCGCAGCACCTTCCGATAGAGCGGGTGTGCCCGACGGTCCTCGACCTCGACCACCACCGTCTTCTCCATCTTGTCGCTCACCACCAGGCCGACTCGGACCTTGCGCCGCTCGCGTAGAACCGGAGTTACCTCGGTCACTCGGGCACTCCCACGGCGTCCTCGATCGCTCGGGCGCGGAGCAGGGTGTGCACCCTGGCAATTCCACGCCGAACCTCGCGGATCCGCCGGTGCTGCTCCAGTTGCCCGGTCGCCCGCTGCAGGCGGAGCTGGAGGAGTTCCTGACGCCGGTCACGGAGCGCGTCCTCCAGTCCGATGTCATCCAGGTCGCGAAGCTGCTGAACATCGATGGTGCGCTTGGTCATTCGCCGCCCTCAGTGGTGCCGGCCTCTTCGCGTGCGACGAAGCGGGTCTTCACCGGCAGCTTGTGCGCCGCCAAACGCATCGCCTCCTTCGCCGTGTCCAAGCCCACACCATCCATCTCAAAGAGAATCCGCCCCGGCAGGACCACACTCACCCAGCCCTCGGGGTTCCCCTTGCCAGACCCCATACGGGTCTCGGCGGGCTTCTTTGTGATCGGCTTATCCGGAAAAACTCGGATCCAGATCTTACCGCCTCGGCGGACATGCCTCGTCATGGCGCGCCTGGCCGCCTCGATCTGCCGATTGGTCATCCAGCAGGGCTCCAGCGCCTGTAGGCCGTAGGGCCCAAAGGCCAGCGACGACCCGCGGTAGGCGGCACCGGTCATCCGGCCACGGTGCTGCTTGCGGTGTCTGGGTCGGCGGGGGATCAGCACCTCAAGCGCCCTCCTCAGGCTCCGGGGGAGCAGGCTTGCTGGCCCGCTTGCGCGGAGGCGCAGGCTTGGTCGCGGCCGCCGACTTGGCGGCAGGGCGCCGCGCCGTCTTCGGCTTTTCGGAGGTAGGAGCCACCGCTTCGGCTGCCACTGCGCCCTCGTCAGCTACAGGCGCGGCCGCTCGGGCGCGCGACCGGGGCTTGGCTGCCGGCTTGCTGGACGGGGCCTCCGCGTCGACCTCAGTGGTTGGAGCGGCTTCGGCTTCGGCGACCACCTCCTCGACTCCAGCCGACGGTGCGGTCGCCTCGAGCGCCGCCACCAGAAGCGCAGCGTCGGGCTCGACCAGCGCCGTCTCTGCGTCGCCATCACCGGGCGGCCCGCTAACCACCTCGGGCGGGGGAGCAGCTGTCACTTGCGGCTCGGTGAAGTCACCCCGGTAGATCCAGGCACTGACTCCGATCTGCCCGAAGGTGGTCTTTGCCTCCGCTTGCCCGAAGTCGATGTCTGCCCGGAGGGTGTGCAGCGGTACCCGCCCATCGCGGTCCCACTCGCGGCGACTCATGTCTCCGCCCCCAAGCCTTCCCGAGACCTGGATGCGCACTCCCTTGGCCCCGGCCCGCATCGAGCGCATGACCGACTGCTTGACGGCGCGGCGGAAGGCGATCCGCTTCTCCAGCTGGTTAGCCACGTTCTCGGCCAAGAGCTGGGCGTCCAGTTCGGGAGTCTTTATCTCCTGGATGGTGACGCGGACCTTCTTGCCCGAGATTCTCTCCAGGTTGTCCCTCAGGGCGTCGACCGACGCCCCGCTGCGCCCGATCACGATGCCGGGCTTGGCGGTGTGGATGATCACGGTCAGCTGGTTGGCCGATCTCTCGGTCTCAATCCGGGCAACGCTGGCGTTCTTCAGTCGGCTGGCGATCAGCTGGCGCATCGCCAGGTCCTCCTGGAGCAGCTTGGTGTACTCCGGTCCACTGGCGAACCAACGGGCGTCCCAATTGCGGTAGACGCCGAGCCGGAATCCGTTCGGATGGACTTTCTGTCCCATGCCCTACCTAGTCCTCCTCTTCCTCAGCCGCCGCCGGCTGGGTGGTGGCCCGGGTGGGCCGGACGCGGGCCCGGGTCCGGCTGGGTCGCTCCAGACCGTCCTCCACCACGGCCTTGAGGTGACAGGTGCGCTTGAAGATCGAGAACGACGCGCCACGGGCGCGGGGCCTAAAGCGCTTGATGGTGGGTCCGCCGTCAACCTCGATCCGCAGCAACTGCAGCCGCTCACGCTCCAGGTTGAAGTTGTTCTCGGCGTTGGCGGCAGCCGAGCGCACCACCTTGGCCACGTCCTCGGCGGCGGACTGGGTCATGAACGACAGCGCGGTCAGGGCGTCGCCCACTGGCATGCCCTCGACCACGTTGGCCACCAAACGGGCCTTGCGCGGGGGAACCCGCACCCACTTGGCAGTCGCTTGTACCTGCATCGGTTGTTTTCTCCAGTCCTACTTGAGCGACGAGCTGCGCTCGGTGTGATGACCGTGGGTACGGAATCTGCGGGTCGGCACGAACTCCCCAAGCTTGTGTCCCACCATCGCCTCGCTGACGAAGACCGGGACGTGCTTGCGCCCGTCGTGGACCGCGATGGTGTGGCCCAACATCTCGGGAAAGATGTCGCTGCGCCGCGACCAGGTGCGGATCACCCGCTTCTCTTTGGCCCGGTTCATCTCCAGCACCTTCTTGAGCAGCGGAGCATCGCAGAAGGGACCCTTCTTGACGGATCTACTCATGGCTTACTTCTTTCTCCGGCGCACGATCATCCGGTCGGTGGCCTTGTTGTTGCGGGTGCGGTGACCCAGGGCCGGCTTTCCCCACGGGGTTTGCGGATGTCCTCCCGGACCAGAGCGCCCCTCACCACCTCCGTGGGGGTGGTCGAACGGGTTCATCGTCGATCCCCTGACCGACGGGCGGAATCCACGCCAGCGGGTCTTTCCAGCCTTGCCCCAGGTTTCGTTGGAGTGGTCAGAGTTGCCCACCTGGCCGATGGTCGCGCTGCAGCGCACATCGATTAGTCGCACCTCGCCGGAGGGCATCCGCAGCTGGGCGTGTGGTCCCTCCCTGGCCACCAGCTGAGCTCCCACCCCGGCGCTGCGCACCAACTGGCCGCCCTTGCCCAACTGCACCTCGATGTTGTGCACTGTCGTGCCGAGGGGGATCTTGCTCAAGGGCAAAGAGTTGCCCGGCCGGATGTCGCTCTTTTCCCCGGCCATGACCTGGTCGGCGACCGCCAGCCCCTCCGGCGCGAGGATGTAGCGCTTGTCGCCGTCCCGATAGTGAATCAGGGCGATTCGAGCGCTCCGGTTGGGGTCGTACTCGATCGTCGCCACCTTGCCCGGAACGTCCAGCTTGTCGCGGCGGAAGTCGATCACCCGATAGATCCGGCGGTGGCCGCCACCCCGATGGCGGACGGTTATCTTGCCGGTGTCGTTGCGTCCCGAGTGCTTCTTCAGTGAGACGGTCAGTCCTCGCTCGGGCTTGGTCTTGACCACGTCCTCAAACGAACTCACGCTCATGAAGCGGCGCCCCGGCGAAGTTGGCCGATAGCGCTTTACCGGCATCTCAGACCCCCTCGAAGAGGTTGGCGATGGTCTGACCCGCCTGCAGGGTGACCACCGCCTTCTTCCAGTCCCGGCTGCGCCCGACGGTGCGTCCGCCGCGCCGCATCCTGGTGCGGGTCTTGCCCTTGACGGTCATTACGTTGACCGACACCGCCTGGACCTTGAAAGCGGCCTCGACGGCCGCCTTGATCTCGAGCTTATTGGCGTAGGTGGCGACTCGGAACACGTAGCGCTGGCCGGCCATCCCGGCATAGGACTTCTCGCTGATCACCGGTCGGATCAGCACCAGGGACGGGTCCTTCATGCCAGATGCTCCCCCACCGCGTCTAGCGCCGCCTGGGTGAAGACCACCGTCTCGGCGGTGAGCAGGTCCCGAACACTCAGGTTGCTCGCCAGCACCAGCTTCAGCTGAGGGATATTGCGTGCTGAGAGTTCCACGTTCTCCGATCGCTCGGCCAGCACCAGCAGAACCCGCCTGCCCGCCTCGACCTTGTCCAGGAAGGTGGCCAGCTTGGCCGTCTTGGGCTGCTCGTATTCCAGCTGCTTGACCACCTGGATCGCGCCGTCGGCGGCCCGGGCTGCGAGGGCGGACCGAAGCGCCAGGCGCCGCTGCTTGCGCGGCATCGACTGTCGGTACCCGTGGGGGGTTGGACCGAAGATGGTGCCGCCACCGCGCCACTGGGGCGCCCGGATCGAACCCTGGCGGGCCCGCCCCGTGCCCTTCTGCCGATACGGCTTTCGCCCACCTCCGCTCACCTCGCCTCTGGTCTTGGTGTCGTGGGTGCCCTGACGAGCGCCAGCCAACTGGCGCAGCAACGCCTGGTGCAAGACAGCTCCGTGAACCTCACCACCGAAGGCGCCCTCTGGCAACTCGACAGTCCCCGCCTTGCCCCCTTCGGGCCCTCGGAGCACGGCGGTCGCCATCAGTGCTGCCCCCTCACCTTGCGGATACGGGGGCTCGACTCGCTGACCAAGACCACCCCGTTCTTGGCTCCCGGGATGGCTCCCTTGACCAGCAGCAGGTTGCGCTCGGGATCGACCCGCAGCAGTTCCAAGCGCTGCACTGTGGTGCGCGCATCGCCCATGTGGCCGGCCATCTTCAGGCCGCGCCAGGTGCGCGCCGCGTCGACCGACCCCACCGAGCCCGGCTGGCGGATGTTGTGGCTGCCATGGGTCACCGGTCCGCGGCCGAAGTTATGCCGCTTGTGCTGTCCGGCAAAGCCCTTGCCCTTGCTGACCCCGGTCACATCGACGAGACCACCCACCTGGAAACCTTCGACCGTCAGAACCTGGCCAACGCTGAGCTCCCCGAGACCCTTGACCTCGGCGGAGTGACGGTGCGGCTCGAGATCGGCGGCCTCGTAGTGGCCGCGAAGCGGCTTGGAAACCCTCTTGCTGACCGGTGCGAAACCGATTTGGGCCGCCTCGTAGCCGTCCTTGGCTCGGTCTTTGAGCTGCACCACCGGGCAGGGCCCCGCCTCGAGCACCGTCGCGCCGAAGCAGCGCCCGTCCTCCACGAAGATCTGGGTCATGCCCAGCTTGCGGGCCAGGAGTGCTCGGCCCATCAGAGTTTGATCTCGATGTTCACGCCGCTCGGCAGGTTGAGGTGCATCAGGGCGTCGACCACCTTGGGATTGGGATCCAGGATGTCCACGATCCGCTTGTGGGTGCGCATCTCGAATTGCTCTCGGGAATCCTTGTCGATGAACGGTCCCCGGATGACGGTGTATTTGTTGATCTCGGTCGGCATCGGCACCGGACCAACCACGCGCGCTTGGTTACGGGTCGCCGTCTCGACGATGCGAGCCGCGGCCTGATCCAGGACGCGATGGTCATAGGCTTTGAGCCTGATCCGGATGCGCTGCGCCATTTAGTGCCTCGTGACTCCTGCTAGCTGCGGTCTTACTTGTCGATCTTGGTGACGACGCCGGCGCCCACCGTCCGGCCACCCTCGCGGATGGCGAATCGCATGCCCTCCTCCACCGCCACCGCGTTGATCAGTGAGACCTTGAGCTCGACGTTGTCACCGGGCATCACCAGCTCCCTGCCCTCCGGCAGAGACACCTGACCGGTGACGTCGGTCGTGCGGATGTAGAACTGAGGCCGGTAATTGCTGAAGAAGGGGGTGTGACGACCGCCCTCGTCCTTGCCCAATACGTAGACCTGGGCGTCGAAGGTGGTGTGGGGCTTGATCGAGCCGGGCTTGGCCAGCACCTGACCACGCTCGACCTCCTCACGCTTGACCCCACGCAGAAGGCAGCCACAGTTCATGCCCGCCTCGCCCTGGTCGAGCAGCTTCTTGAACATCTCGACGCCGGTCACCACCGTCTTGGTGGTGTCCTTGATGCCCACGATCTCGACCGTGTCGTTCACCTTGACCACGCCGCGCTCGATGCGACCGGTGACCACTGTGCCGCGGCCTTCAATTGAGAACACGTCCTCGACCGGCATCATGAAGGGCTGGTCGATGGGGCGCTCAGGCACTGGGATGTAGGTGTCGACCGCCTCCATCAGCTGACGGATCTGGCCGACCGCTTCGGGATCCCCGTCCAGCGCCTTGAGGGCGGAGACGCGAACCACCGGCACGTCGTCGCCGGGAAACTCGTTCTTGGTCAGCAGCTCACGTACTTCGAGCTCGACCAACTCCAGCAGCTCTTCGTCATCGACCAAGTCGACCTTGTTGAGTGCGACCACGATGTAGGGAACCCCGACCTGGCGCGCCAGCAGGATGTGCTCGCGGGTCTGGGGCATGGGGCCGTCGGTGGCGGCTACCACAAGAATGGCGCCGTCCATCTGGGCGGCGCCGGTGATCATGTTCTTGATGTAGTCGGCATGGCCCGGGCAGTCGACGTGGGCGTAGTGTCGGGTCGCCGTCTCGTATTCGACGTGAGACGCGGCGATGGTTATCCCGCGAGCCTTCTCCTCGGGAGCGTTGTCGATGGACTCGAAGGCGCGGAAGTCCGCCAGGCCGTCCCCCGCGAGGACCTTGGTGATGGCCGCAGTCAGCGTGGTCTTGCCATGGTCGATGTGACCGATGGTCCCGACATTTATGTGCGGCTTGGTGGAGTCGTACTTCTTCTTAGCCATTCTTCCCTGCCCTTAGCGGTTGGCGCTCTGCACTCATTTGGTGGTGACTCAACTCTTTCGCTTCGCCGTGATCTCTTCTGCCAGGTTCTGCGGCAACTCCTGGTAGTGCGCGAATTCCATGGTGTAGCTGGCCCGACCCTGCGTCATGCTTCGTAGCTGGGTCGCGTAGCCGAACATGTTCCCCAAGGGCACCTCGGCATGCACGATCTGCATGCCCCGCCGGCTTTCCATCCCCAGGGTGTGCCCCCGCCGCGCGGCAAGGTCCCCGATGATATCGCCCAGGTTCGCCTCGGGCACCGTGACGTCGACCTTCATTATGGGCTCGAGCAGGACCGGGGACGCCTTCCGCATCCCGTCCTTCATCCCGATCGAGCCAGCAATCTGGAAGGCCTGTTCCGAGGAGTCCACGTCGTGGTAGGAGCCGTCGTACAGGGTGACCTTGACGTCCACCACCGGGTAGCCCGCCACCACCCCTGACTGGAGCGCGTCGATGCAGCCTTTCTCGATCGGGGAGATGTACTCCCGGGGGATCGTTCCCCCAACGATCTTGTTGATGAACTCGAATCCCTTGCCGGTCTCATTCGGTCCGACGATCAGCTCGCAGTGACCGTACTGGCCGTGGCCTCCGGTCTGACGCACGAAGCGACCGGTGCCCTTGGCCTCCTTGCGCAGGGTCTCCCGGTAGGCCACCTGGGGCTTGCCCACGTTGGCGTCGACCTTGAACTCGCGAAGCAGACGATCGACGATCACCTCGAGATGGAGCTCCCCCATCCCCGAGATGAGGTTCTGTCCGGTCTCGGTGTCGGTCCGCACCTGGAAGGTGGGGTCCTCCTCGGCTAGCTTCTGCAGGGCGATCCCGAGCTTGTCCTGGTCAGCCTTGGTCTTGGGTTCGATGGCCACGCTGATCACCGGCTCGGAAAAGGTGATCGACTCCAGAACGATCGGGTGATCCTCGTCGCTCATGGTGTCCCCGGTCGAGGTGTGACGCAGCCCGATGGCGGCGGCAATGTCGCCCGCCATCACCAGCTCGATCTCCTCACGGCGGTTGGCGTGCATCTTGAGGATGCGGCCGACCCGCTCCTTCTCGCCCCTGCTGGCGTTGTACACGTAGCTGCCCGACTTGAGCGTTCCGCTGTAGACCCGGAAGAAGGTGAGCTTGCCCACGTACGGGTCGGTCATGATCTTGAAAGCAAGGGCCGAGAAGGGGGCACCGTCTGAGGCCTCCCGCACCAGCTCCTCCCCGGTTTTGAGGTCATGGCCGGTGATCGGAGGTCGGTCAAGAGGACTGGGGAGGAACTCAACCACCCCGTCCAGGAGTGGCTGAACCCCTCGGTTGCGTAGGGCGGCGCCGCAGAGCACGGGAAAGATCTCGGCGATCACGGTGCCCTTGCGCAGCGCCTGGCTCAGCTGGTCCGGATCTATCGGCCGGTCATCGAGGTAGTTCTGCATCAGCTCGTCGTCGAACTCGGCCGCGACCTCCACCAGCTCAAGGCGTGCCGCTTTGATGGCACCGGCCATCTGCTCGGGGACCTCGGTGTTGGTGATGGAGGCGCCCAGCTCGTCGGTGTAGACGATGGCCTGCTCGCGGATCAGGTCGTAGACCCCCTGAAAGGCATCTTCGACGCCGATCGGAAGCTGGACCGGGATCGCTCGAGCACCCAAGCGGTCTTTGATCGAGTCGACCGCCGCGTTGAAGTCGGCGCCGATGCGATCCATCTTGTTGATGAAGCAGATCCGCGGCACGTTGTAGCGGTCAGCCTGGCGCCAGACCGTCTCGGACTGGGGCTCGACACCACTGACCGCGTCGAACACCGCGATCGCCCCGTCGAGCACCCGCAGGCTCCGCTCCACTTCGGCGGTGAAGTCGACGTGACCCGGGGTGTCGATGATGTTGATCTGATGGCCCTGCCACTCCGCCGCCGTTGCAGCTGAGGTGATGGTGATCCCGCGCTCCTGCTCCTGGACCATCCAGTCCATGGTGGCCGCGCCGTCGTGGACCTCGCCCATCTTGTGGATCCGCCCGGTGTAGAACAGCACCCGCTCAGTGGTCGTGGTCTTACCGGCGTCGATATGGGCCATGATCCCGATGTTGCGGACCTGGCTGAGAGGGACCCTCCGACCTTTGGCATCGGCGCCCCTGGGCGCCACCGACATTTGGGCGCTCATCAGTAGCGGAAGTGGGAGAAGGCCTTGTTCGACTCAGCCATCTTGTGGGTGTCTTCCTTCCGCTTGACCGCCTGGCCCATGCCGTTGCTGGCGTCCATCAGTTCGGCGGCCAGCTTGTCGGCCATGCTCCGGCCATGACGCGCCCGGGCCCCCCGGATGATCCATCGCCGGGCAAGCGCCAGGCGGCGATCGTGGCGGATCTCCACCGGCACCTGGTAGGTGGCGCCGCCGACCCGCTTGGGCTTCACCTCGATGATCGGGGTGGCGTTGCGCATCGCCTGGTCGAAGACCTCCAATGGCTCCCGGCGCTGGCTCTTGGAGATCCTTCCCAGGGCATCGTAGACGATGTGCTCAGCCGTCGATCGCTTGCCATTGAGCATCACCGAGTTGATGAACTTGGCCAGCCCCTCGCTGTGGAACTGTGGATCGGCGACGATGACGCGGCGAGAAATCCGCTGACGGCGAGGCATTTCAGGAGCCCTTGGCCGACTTCTCGCGCTTTGCCCCGTACTTGCTGCGCGCCTGCTTGCGGGCCTTGGTCCCGGCCGTGTCCAAGGCGCCCCTGACGATGTGGTAGCGAACTCCAGGAAGGTCCTTCACCTTGCCGCCCCGCACCAGCACCACCGAGTGCTCCTGCAGGTTGTGCCCGATCCCGGGGATGTAGGCGGTGACCTCGGTCTTGGTGGTCAGACGCACCCTGGCCACCTTGCGCAGGGCCGAATTGGGCTTCTTGGGAGTGGTGGTGAAGACGCGCACACACACCCCCCTGCGCTGGGGCGAACCCTTGAGAGCCGGGGACTTGGTCTTCTTGATCACCGGCTGGCGACCTTTGCGGACCAACTGCTGGATGGTGGGCAAGTTGAAATTGACCTTGGGGAACATTGGCCGTTCCGGGGCGACGGCCAAGCGCGGACAAGCTGACGCCCCTCCGGAGGCGCGGACGCTTAGTCTATCGCCGGAAGGGGGCACTGTCAAACTTGAGCCGTTCTCAGGAGCACCCCCGGACCACCCCTCCGACAGCCCTTGGCGGAGGGGTGGCGGCCCGGGTAGTCGGTCAGTCGAGCGCGAACATCACGTGTTTGACCTGGGTGTAGTCCTCGAGCGAGTACATCGACAGGTCCTTGCCATAGCCGCTCTGCTTGAACCCCCCGTGCGGCATCTCGTTGACCAGCAGGATGTGGGTGTTGACCCACACCGTCCCGAAGTGGAGCTGGCGCGACATCCTCAGCGCTCGGCCGACGTCCCTGGTCCAGATCGAGGCGGCGAGACCGTAATCGACGTCATTTGCCCAAGCCAGCGCCTCCGCCTCGTCGCTGAACCGCTGCACGGTGACGACCGGCCCGAACACCTCGCGCTGGATGATCTCGGCGTCCTGGCCGGTTGGAAGCACAACCGTGGGCCGATACCAGAACCCGGGCTGATCGAGAGGCGAGCCTCCAGTGGCAATGCTGGCTCCGGCCTTGCGGGCCCGGTCGACGAAGCCCGAGACCCGCTCCAGCTGCTCAGACGACACGACCGGGCCCATCTGGGTCGTCTCGTCCTGGGGATTGCCCAACTTGAGCGACTCGACCACCGGTACCAGCTCCGAGAGCAGGTGGTCGTGGACCCTTGACCCGACCAGCACCCGAGCCGCGGCGGTGCAGTCCTGGCCCGAGTTGAAGTAGCCACCCACCTTGATCCCCTCGACCACGGCCTCGATGTCGGCGTCGTCGAAGACCACCACCGGGGCTTTGCCACCGAGCTCCAGGTGGACCCGCTTTAGGGTCTGGGAGGCCGCCTTGGCGACCTCCTTGCCGGTCCCCACGTCGCCGGTCAGGGAGACCATTCCCA
The DNA here is from genome assembly GCA_963804565.1 of Candidatus Dormiibacterota bacterium. Lineage (GTDB taxonomy): Bacteria > Chloroflexota > Dormibacteria > Aeolococcales > Bog-877 > Bog-877. The sequence continues at coordinate 305,313 of CAWDQV010000001.1, forward strand.
CTCCCGGATGGCGGACGATTCCCGCCCCGACCGGCTCTCCATCACCCGTGACCACGTTGAGCACACCGGGCGGGAGGATGTCGGCGGCCAACTCGGCCAGCCGAAGCGCTGAGAGAGGGGTCCACTCCGAGGGCTTGAGCACGACGGTGTTGCCCGCCGCCAGCGCTGGCCCGATCTTCCAGACCGCCATCATCAGCGGATAGTTCCAGGGAGCGATCGACCCCACCACCCCGATCGGCTCTCGACGGATGACGCTGGTGAACCCGGATGCGTACTCTCCGGCCGCCTTCCCCTCCAGGCAGCGCGCCGCTCCGGCGAAGAAGCGCAGCGCGTCAACTGTGGGTGGAATCTCGTCCGCGATCACTTGGGAGATTGGCTTGCCCACGTTAGCGCACTCGAGCTCGGCGATCTCCCCTGCGTGTTCCTGAACTCGCTCGGCCAACCGCAGCAGAGCCTCGCTGCGATCCCTCGGGGTCGAATCGCCCCAGCCCGCCTCGAAAGCTCCTCTAGCGGCGGCGACGGCGCGGTCCACGTCCTCCTGGCTACCTTTGGCCGCATGGGCGATCACCTCACCGGTCGCCGGGTTGTAGACCTCCTGCACCCCCTCGCCGGCGCTCTCTACCCAGTCGCCTCCGACGAAGATCTTGCTCCGGTCCAGCACTGCCGCCATCTCCAGGTCCCTCCTGTGGGGGCGGCTGCCCGCCCGGCCTCCATCTGAACTTAGTCTTTGCCGGCGCTAGCCCGCTCCAACTCCAACTCGAGGGTATCCAGTCCCTGGAGCAGGAGCTCCTCCGGGATATTGAGAGGCATCAGAGTGCGGATGACATTGTGCTGAGGCCCGGCGCGCAGCACCAAGAGACCATTGGCCTGGCAGCCGTCGACGATTTGCTGGGTCAGCGCGGCCGCCGGTTCTCTGGTCGCCCTGTCGGTGACCAGCTCCAGCCCAGCCATCGCCCCCAATACCCTGACGTCGCCGACGAGGGGGAACCGTCGGCTCCACTCGCCCATCCGCTCCTCCAGGATCGACCCGAGTACCTCGGCCCGGGCCAGCAGGCCTTCGCTCTCGAACACCTCCAACACCGCCAATGCGGCTGCGCAGGCCACCGGATTGCCCCCGAAGGTACTTCCCAGCTGGCCTGGAGTTGGGGCATCCATCACCTCGGCCCGCCCGACCACTGCGGAGAGGGGGAAGCCACCGGCCAGGCTCTTGGCGATGGCCATCAGGTCGGGCGCGACTCCGCTGTGCTCTATCGCGTACAGCTTCCCGGTGCGTCCGAATCCGGACTGGACCTCATCCGCAACCAACAGCAGACCGCGCCGGTCGGCGAGTCGCCGAAGCCCTTGGAGGAACTCGAACGGAGCTGGGACGAAGCCGCCCTCCCCCAGAACCGGCTCGATCAGGATCGCCGCTATCCGGTCAGCTGGCCAGCTGGTGCGGAAGCACTCCTCCATTGCGTTCAGCGCTCGCGACGAGTCCCACCCCCAGTACTCGTAGGGGAAGGGAGAGCGGTAGATCTCAGGCGCGAAGGGTCCGAATCCAGCCTTGTAGGGGTTCACCGTGTCGGTCAGGCTCATGCCCATCAAGGTCCGTCCGTGGAATGCCTGGCTGAAGGCCACAATCCCCGGTCGACCAGTGTGAGCACGGGCGATCTTGACCGTGTTCTCGACGGCCTCCGCTCCGGTGCTGAAGAGAACTGCCTTCTTGGCAAAGTCCCCGGGGGCCAGCTCGCAGAGTCGGTCCGCCAGCCGCAGATATGGCTCGTAGATCGCTACCTGAGCCGAGGTGTGGATCAGCTGGTCGATCTGCCGGTGGGCCGCGGCCAGGACCTTGGGATGACCGTGGCCGACGTTCAGCACCCCGATCCCCCCGGCGAAATCGATGTAGCGCTTCCCTGCAGAGCTCCAGACCTCGGCGCCCGTCGCCCGATCAGCGATGAAGTCGACCGCGGGGTGCAGGCCACGGGGCAGCGATCGCTCCCGGATCGCCAGCAGCTCCTCGGTCCTGTCCTTGGTCAGGGGATCAGCCATGGAGCGACCTTAGGCTCGCTTCCCAATTCGGGCTAGGTGCCCCAGAACCACAAATCACTCCCTGGCGTTGTGCACATTGGACATCAGGTTCCTAGCCAGCTGGAGTCGGAAGCGCACCTCGGGATCGGCCAGATCCAAGTGCAGCAAGTCCTCCGCCCGCTCCAGGCGATAGCGGAGGGTATTGGGATGCACATGCAGCGCAGCCGCCGCCCGGCGACGGTGAAAACCCTGGTCAGCCAGAGTGAGCAAGCTGTTCACCAAGGTCACCCCGCCCCTGGCATTCTGCAAGGGGCCGAGAAGCTGGTCTAGGAACGCTTGACGGGCCACCTCGTCGCCCCTAAGCACCCGCAGCACCAGCATGTCCTCGTAGTGGCGGATCTCGCCGGGTCCTGCGTGGGTGACGATCGACAGCGCCTCCAGGTAACTGCTCCGCACGCCGTCCGGACCCGGCAGAGCCCGGCCCAGAACTAGCGCCGCGGGCTCCCCGGGGCTGGGTCCCCAGACCGACTCAGGATTAGCGTTCTCGCTGAGCAGAAAGGCCACCTGGTTGAGACGAGCGGAGGTGATCGGGATCTCGCCGACCCGGCTCAGACGGTGCCTCAGCTGCTCCGCCGAGCGGTCACGGCGGAGGATCCCATCCCGGGTTAGAGGCAGCTGGGACTGGAAGACCAGGATGCCGACGCGGTAGGAAGCCTCGGGTAGGAAACCGACCAGGCGGGCCCTCTCCAAGTTGTGGGCGGTGGCATCGAATTTCCCCTCCAAGAGGGCGTCCAGAAAGGTGCTCCCCAGGCGCACTTCGAGCGAGGACAGCTGGCGCTGGTTGGCGATGTGCAGCGCCGCAACCACGGCGGCGTGTTCCGCGGCCCGGAGGTGAATGTCGCTGAGCTCGTGTTCGCCCTCGACGATCCAGACGGTGCCGACCAACTCATCTCGCAACCAGATTGGGCAAACGACCCTGCCTAGCAGCTGAATTTCTGGCTGAGCGGGAATTCGCACCGGACCCGAACTGCTCCTGATTCGGTCCAGATAGCCCAAGCCGGTCGAGCTGCGCCAGGACGTCGGCCGGGGATCGCCCCTGCTCCAGTGTGGCGCGCCGCACCGGGTCCGACGCCTCGCCGCCCGGCCAGGAGGCCATCAGCCGGCCCTCGGCGTCCTCCAGCACCACCTCGCGATCGATTAGCTGACCCAGCGTGTCGAGCAAGTCCTGGAGGCTTCCAGCGGTCACGGCCGCTTTGGTCAGTTCCCGGTGAATGCGGATGGACTGCTCGATCACCTCGTACTGCTCCGCCAGGATGGTCCGGTTGACCGCCTGGGTGACCGTGGAAAAGGTGACCTCCCAAGGCAGTTCGAGGAGCGGCAGCATCGCCGAGTCCGCCTCCTCCTTGGCGGCGTCGGGAAAGTGTTCGAGGTACTTGGGTACCGCCAGTGCAACCCCGGCGAGCCCGCGGCCATGTAGCTCTCGAACCAGTCGCCGCTGCTCCTCAGCTTCGGTCGGCCAAGCGAACCCGGTGGTCAGAAGTAGTTGGCCGGCGCTGACCCAGGGCAATGGATCAGGAATGTCGACCACGTGGGCCCAGCGGACCTCGCGGTCCACCCCACCTACGCCGGCGACCAGCTCGGCCTCGCCCAGCGCCGCCAGGTCGAGGGCCTGGCTCAGCCTCACACTTCCACCCCATCCAACCCCGCCAGCCGAGAGTCATTGTATGGCCAGAACAGGCGGATCCTGGGCCGGTTCAGTGGGCCGCCAGCCGTCGGGCCAACCCTCCCCCTTCGATTGGTCGCCCGGTGCGAACCCCCTTTGCGTCCAGCCGGGCCAGCGCACGTTGCACGTAGCGGACTCCGAGCCAGCGAAGCGGCTCTGGCTCCCAACTAGGAGAGCGATGCCCCACCAGGGGGAGCCGGGTTAGCTCGGTCTCGTTTCCGACGATTAGGTCGGCCAGAACGCGACCCGCCAGGTTGGAGGTGGCGACCCCATGCCCGGTGTATCCGAAGGCAAAGGCCAATCCTCGATCCCGTTCGAATCCGATCTGAGGGATCCAGTCCCGCGGCATGCCCAGAACCCCTCCCCAGGAATGGGTGAAGCGGACCCCGCTCAGCTGCGGGAACCACTCTCGGAAGGCCTGCTGAAGACCGGCGTGGGTCGCCGCGTGGTTTTCATTTGCCCGGCTAATCCGCGACCCGAACTGATACGGCGCGCCTCTGCCGCCCACCAGGAGTCGGTTGTCCGCGGTCCTAGCCAGATAGTCGACCGTGAGGCGCATCGAGGCGACGCACATCCTCCCTGACCAGTTGATGCCGGCGAGTTGTTGCTCGGTCAGCGGCTCGGTCAAGGTGATCAACGAATAGACCGGGAGCACCCGCCGGTGGTAGCCCGGGAGCTGGCAAAGGTATGCCTCGAGAGCCAGCACCACCACCTGAGCGCGAACCCGAGCCCGGGCGGTCTCTACCAGGGCTGGGCGTCCAGGCTTGACCCGGACGACCGGGCTGCCCTCGTAGATTGCGGCTCCCTTTCGCTCCACCGCCTCGGCGAGCCCCCGAACAGCGCGGCCGGGGTGCAACGTCGCGCCGTTGGGCGTGTACAGCGCGGCCTCAACTCCGGTCGCGTCGAGCCGCTCCCGGGCCGCTGCGCGGTCGAGCCACAGGTACTCGTCTGCCAGCCCCGCCGCTTGATATGAGCGGAGGTGCTCCTCCAGGAAGGGCAGCTGGTACCGACCGCGGGCCAGCAGAAGAACCCCTCCGCGGACGAAGTCCGCGTCAATGCCCTCCGCCTCGAGGGACTGCCCGATCTCGGCGATGGTGGCGTTCAGCGCCCGCTGCGTCGCGATCGCCTGGTCTCGGCCAAAGCGCTTGGTGAGCAAGTCGAGGCTGGCATTGAGTTCGGGTACGCACCAGCTGCCGTTCCTCCCTGATGCGCCGAATCCGGCTACCTCGCTCTCCAGGATGACAATCCGCAACGAGGGGTCATTCAGCTGGAGTTGGTACGCCGTCCAGAGACCAGTGAAGCCCGCCCCGACAACCGCAACGTCCGCCTCGATGTCGGCTGTGAGAGGGGGTCTGGGCCGAATCGGTCGCTGCGAATCCAGCCAGTAACTGACGGATTCGATCCCTGCGTCGGGAACGTCGGTTGCTACCGCCACGACCACCCACTCTGGGGCAGCGAGGTGCGCGAGCGCATCGCCCAGACTGTCACTCGGCCAGCCTAGTCACGCCCACCCAAGCGTTGTGGGCATCGAACAGATTTTGGCGAAAACTCTGAACCAGACCGACATAGACGCTCCCAAATCCAATCTATAGAGTGTGGCCGCAGTGGATGTCACCCGCGGACCACTGTCGGGCGCCGGGACCCTGACCAAGGTAGAGGGACCGACTCTAAAGGCCGACACCCTCAATCTCTTCGACACGACTGCGATCGCGGTCGCCAGCGTCGCCCCCGCCTACTCGATCGCCGCCACCACCTTCTTGCTTGTGGCGGCGGTGGGCCTGGGGACCCCAGCCATGGTTGTCATCAGCTTCGTACCCGTCCTCTTCATTGCCATGGCCTACTACTTCATGAACAAGCGCGATCCCGATTGTGGGGCGTCATACGCCTGGCTGGCCAGAACCATGAGCCCCTACATCGGATGGTTCAACGGCTGGGTCCAGACGGCTGCCAGCGTCATCTTCTGCGTGGCCGCCCCGGTGCTGGCCGGGACCAACACCCTGGGTCTGCTGCAGGCGCTCGGGTGGGTCAGCGCGAAGACCGCCAGCAACACCTTCCTCACCGCGATCATCGCCCTGGCCTGGCTGATCTTCGTCAGCGCCATGGTGATTTACGGGATCCGGCTTACCGCCAACTTCCAGTGGATCATGGTCGGTCTCGAGTATCTGGTGGTGCTCGCCTTCTCCATCACCGGTCTGGTCCGGGCCATAGCCTCCCATCCCGCAGGAACGCACGCCCTCTCACTCTCCTGGCTGAGCCCGGGATCGATAGGCGGGATTTCCGGGTTGGCCGTGGGCGCAGCGTTAGGTGTGTTCCTCTTCTGGGGTTGGGACACGGCGGTCAACCTTAACGAGGAATCGGAGGAGTCCGATAGCAACCCAGGAATCGCGGGCATCCTCAGCATGTTCATCCTGCTCGTGATCTTTCTCGTCAATGCCACGTCCATGCAGGCGTTCCTCCCGGTCCATACGATCGTTCACCAGGGGGGCAACGCGCTCTTCTACTTCGCCCAGAGGTTGGCTCCGGCACCGTTCAGCTACCTGATGTTGCTGGCGATCCTGAGCTCTACGGTGGCGACGACTCAGACCACCCTGCTGCCCGCCTCGCGGGTCACCTACTCGATGGCGCGCGACGGGGTCTTCCCCAAACTCTTCGGGAAGATCAGCCCACGCTTCCACACCCCGGCCCAGGGTACCTCCGCCCTCTTCCTGATCGCCGGGGTCGGGCGTGATGCTCACAAGCTTCTCCCCCACGGTGAGCAGCACCTTCTCCAACTTGATCGATCAGATCGGGGTGCTGGTCGCCTTCTACTACGGCATCACCGGCCTGGCGTGTGCCTGGGCATATCGCAAGATCCTCTTTCAGTCCGCGTCAAACCTGGTCTTCGCCGGGCTCATGCCGTTGGTCGGCGGAATCTTCCTCTTCTGGGTCGTCTACCAGGTCATCGAACAGGGCGGGGTAGGGACGTCGCTCCCCATCCTCATAACCTTCGGCCTGGGCATCCCGCTCGTGATCGCAGCGCGCCTTCTGGGGAGTGCCGACTTCTTCCACCGGAAGATGGTCGCCTACGAGAAGTAACCTGACTGTGGCCCTCCGGCCCGCGCTGGCTGGCCCATGCACGTTCCGAGCTTCCCAGGGGTAGATTCAATGGCCACTACGACTTCGCGACCCATCGCCCCCCACCGGATTGCCAGCCTGACTGAGCGCGAGGAGAAGGCGTTCCGGGCGGCGCGACCCAGGTCCCAGGAGCTGGTGAAGCAGGCGGCGAAGCACAGCCCCGGAGGTGTCGCATCCTCGTTCCAAGACAGCGCGCCATTTCCAGTCTTCATTGAACGCGGCCAGGGAAGCCGGGTCTGGGACGCAGACGGAAACGAGTACGTCGACTTCCACAACGGATTCGGGGTAAACGTCGTCGGTCACGCCCACCCCTTGATCGTCAAGGCGGTGATCGAGCGCATCGCCTTGGGCTCGCATTTCGCCCAGCCGGTCGAGGACTTCGTCGCGGTGGCGGAGGACCTCAGCCGACGCTTCCATCTTCCCCAATGGCGCTTCACCAACAGCGGCACCGAGAGCACGCTGGACGCGATCCGGCTGGCCCGGGGCTTCACCGGCCGCGAGCGAATCATGAAGATCGAAGCTTCCTATCACGGCCACCACGACGGCCTGATGGTCTCGGTTGAGCCCGGCCCGGAGCTGATGGGCCCGGAGGATGCCCCCAACGCGGTGCCCCAGAGCGAGGGGATTCCGAAGGCTGTTGTGGAGCTGGTCACGGTCGTCCCTTTCAACAACATCGCAGCTGCCGAGAATGCCTTTGACCGCCATCTGGGCGAGATCGCCTGCGTGATCGTCGAGCCGGCGATGATGAACATCGGCATTGTCGTTCCCGAGCCGGGCTATCTGGAGGGCCTGCGCGAACTGGCCCATCGCCATGGGGCGCTGCTGGTCTTCGACGAGGTCAAGACCGGGGTCACCCTATCGCCGGGCGGCGCGACCGAGCACTTCGGAGTGACTCCGGACATCGTCGCCCTCGCCAAGGCGATCGGTGGAGGTCTGCCATGCGGGGCTGTCGGTGGCCGCGCCGACATCATGGAGTTGATATCAGAGGGCCGGGTCAGCCAGATGGGGACCTTCAATGGCAACCCGCTGACCATGGCCGCCTCCCGGGCCACCCTGACCCAGATACTCACCCCCATGGCCTATGCCCACTTCGATGCGATGGACGAGGTACTACAAGGCGGCCTGGATGAGGTCATCGGCGAGCAGGAGCTGCCGTTTCACGCCATCACCATCGGAGCTCGAGGCGGGGTGACCTATCGCAAGGAGCGGGTTCGCAACTACCGCGATTACCTGCAGACGGACAAGTCGATGGCCTACCTGAACTGGCTCTATCAGTCCAACCGCGGGGTGTTGATCGCTCCCGGCGCCGAGGAGAACTGGACCATATCTGTCCAGCACACAGAGAGGGACGTCCAGCACTTCGTCGACAACTTCGAGAAGCTGGCCCGGGAGCTGCGCGACTGACCGGTCGACTAGCTGAGCCTAGGGGCCGGCGAAGCGGCGGGCCAGCCGGGGGAGGGGCCCGCGGGGCCCCTCGCTCGGTCCCCGGTTAGTCGCTGACCTGGTCGAGCGTCGGTAGAACCACCTCGGCGTCCTCGAACTCGTCGGAGATCTCGCCGCTCCTCCTGGACAGTGCCCTCCGGCAGCGCCTGGCCCTCCTCGAGGTAGCGCACCGCCTCCTCGCGGAGCTTGCGGTAGTAGTCGAGCCCGGTCCCGGCCGGGATGAGCTTGCCGATGATCACGTTCTCCTTGAGGCCGCGCAGCCGGTCGACCTTGCCGGAGATGGCCGCTTCGGTGAGCACTCGGGTCGTCTCCTGGAAGGAGGCCGCCGAGAGCCAGCTGGCGGTGTTGAGCGCCGCCTTGATCAGGCCCAGCAGCACGGTGGCGGCGATCGCCGGCTCGCCACCCTCGGCCAGGACCTGGGCGTTGGCCTCGTCGTACTCCCACTGCGAGATGATCTCGCCGGGGAGCAGTTCGGTGTCGCCGCCCGACTCGACCCGGACCTTGCGCATCATCTGGCGGACGATCACCTCGATGTGCTTGTCGTTGATGTCGACGCCCTGGGAGCGGTAGACGCGCTGGACCTCGCGGACCAGGTAGTCCTGGACCGCTTCCCGTCCGGAGATGTAGAGCAGCTCCTGCGGGCTGATCGAGCCCACCGTCAAGGCGTCGCCGGCGCGCACCTCGTCGTCGTCGCCGACCCGCATCTGCGCTCCGTGAGGGATCGGGTACTCCTTGACCTCCTCGTCAAGCGCTCGGACCCGAACCTCGCCGCCGCGTCCGGCCGACCTTGGCATGAGTCACCCGCCCGCCGATGCGCGCGTTGACCGTCGCCAGCTGGCCGTCCTTGGCGGCCACGGGCGAGCAGCTGACCCTCGGTGACCACCGCTCCTCGACCGCCGCGGAGTCCAGCGTCCATCCCCTTCTCGACCGGATGGGTGACGTCGAACTCCTCGTGGCTGACCACTCGCACCTTGCGACCGGCTCTCACCGCGGATGACCTCGACCCGCCCGCAGACTCGGCCAGGATGCGCCTTGCCCTTGGGGATGCGAGCCTCGAAGAGCTCCTCGACGCGGGGCAGGCCCTGAGTGATGTCGAGCCCCGCGCACCCCACCGGTGTGGAAGGTACGCATGGTGAGCTGGGTCCCCGGCTCACCGATCGACTGGGCCGCGATGACTCCTACCGCCTCGCCGATCTCGACCAGCCGTCCGGTGGCAAGGTTGCGCCCGTAGCAGTGGCGGCAGACACCGCTCTTGGCGCTGCAGGTGAGCACGCTGCGCACCCGGACTCCGAGGTACTCCCAGCGGCCACGATCCGGCGGGCCAGCGAGTCGGTGATCTCCTCACCGACCCCGAGCATGACCTTGCCGTCCGGACCGACGACGTCGGCCGCGTCGATCCGTCCCAGCCAGACGCTCCATGAAAGGCTCGCCCTCGGCGCTCAGGTCAGAGAGCCAGATCCCGCCGGTGGTCCCGCAATCCTCCTCGCGGACGATCACGTCCTGGGCCACGTCCACCAGCCGGCGGGTGAGGTAGCCCGGAGTCAGCGGTCCGGAGTGCGGTGTCGGCGAGACCCTTGCGGGCGCCGTGGGTGGAGATGAAGTACTCCAAGACCTCAAGGCCCTCTGAGAAGTTGGCCTTGATCGGCATGTCGATGATCCGGCCCGTGGGGTCGGCCATCAGTCCACGCATTCCGGCCAGCTGCCGGATCTGCTGGTAGGTGCCTCGGGCTCCTGACTGGGACATCATCAGCACCGAGCTGGAGGCGGATCGAAGTGGGCCATGGTGGCCTGGGTGACCGACTCGGTCGCCTGGGTCCAGATCTCCACGGTCTTGGCGTAGCGCTCGTCCTCGGTGATCAGGCCGCGGCGGTACTGCAGGCCGACCTCGTCCACCGCCTTGTCCGCGCCGGCGATGATCCCCGCCTTCTCCGGCGGAGTCTTGATGTCCATGGCCGACAGGGTCACGCCCGACTTGGTCGCGTAGTCGAAGCCCAGCCGCTTGATGTCGTTGACCATGCTCGGCGGTCACCTGGTTCGCCGTAAGGCCGGAAGCACTCCGCGACCAGCGCTCGCAGCTCTTTGCGGTCGAAGACCTGGTTCTGGAAGACCATCGCCTGGCCGGTCGCGCCCTCGCGAACCTCGCGTCCCAAGGGCAGGACCTCGTTGAAGATGACCCGCCCGGGGGTGGTCACCAGCGCTACCGGCGCCTCGGCATCCTCTTCCGCGGGAACGGATCCATGCACTCGCGCGTGGGCATCCGAACCTGGATCGGCTCGTGGGCTTCCACCACTCCGGTGTCGAACGCCAGCAGCACCTCGTCGGAGGAGCTGTAGCGGCGCAGCGTGTGGGGGTCGTCGACCTCCAGCGGCGTGCGCAGCATGGTCAGCCAGTAAGCACCCGAGCACCATGTCCTGGGTGCGGAGCTACCACCGGGTTGCCGTCGCTGGCTGAGAGGATGTTGTTGGACGACATCATCAGGTTCTTGGCCTCGGCGATGGCGCCACTGAACAGCGGCACGTGCACTGCCATCTGGTCGCCGTCGAAGTCCGCGTTGAACGCGGTGCAGACCAGTGGATGGATCTGGATCGCCGAGCCCTCGACCAGCACCGGCATGAACGCCTGGATGCCCAGTCGATGCAAGGTGGGCGCGCGGTTGAGGAGCACCGGGTGATCCTGGATCACCTCGTCGAGGACGTCCCAGACCTCGGGACGCGCCCGCTCGACCATCCGCTTGGCGCTCTTGATGTTCTGGGTGAACCCTTCTCCACCAGCTCCCGCATGACGAACGGCTTGAAGAGCTCCAGCGCCATCCGCTTGGGCAGGCCGCACTGGTTCAGACTTGCAGCTCGGGGCCGACCACGATCACCGACCGACCGCTGTAGTCCACCCGCTTGCCCAGCAGGTTCTGCCGGAACCGGCCCTGCTTGCCCTTGAGCATGTCGCTCAGCGACTTCAGCTTGCGGTTGCCGGTGCCGGTGATGGCCCGGCCGCGACGGCCGTTGTCGATCAGGGCATCGACCGCCTCCTGGAGCATCCGCTTCTCGTTGCGGACGATGATCTCCGGGGCACCCAGCTCCAGTAGCCGCTTCAGCCGGTTGTTGCGGTTGATCACCCGGCGGTAGAGGTCGTTGAGGTCGGAGGTGGCGAAACGGCCGCCGTCCAGCTGCACCATCGGGCGCAGCTCCGGCGGGATCACCGGGAGGACCTCGAGGATCATCCAGGTGGGAGCGGTCTCGCTCGAGCGGAACGCCTCGACCACGCGCAGCCGCTTGATCGCCTTCTGCTTGCGCTGGCCGCTGGTGGACAGCAACTCCTCGCGGAGGTGGGTTGCCTCGGCGGTCGAGGTCAGGTCTGCTCCAGCATCTCCTTGATCGCCGCGGCGCCCATCGCCAGCGTGGAAGACCTTGGGGAACTTCTCGACGTACTCGCGGTAGTCGCTGTCGCTCAGCAGCTGGCGGACAGTCAGCGCCTCCAGCTTGGTCGCGCTGTCCTCCAGCTCCGCGCGAAGCGCGTCCAGCTCCTCCTCGCCGGCGGTCCCACCGCCCTGCTGGTGCTCCGCCAGCTCGCCCGAGCTGCGGCGATCTCCGCCGCCGCCTGCTCCCGCGCCAGGTTGATGGCGGCGTCCGACTCGGCCGAGATCTCGGCGACCCTGGCGTCGACCAGCTCCTTGAGCTGCGCCTGGTGCTCTTCGCTAAGCGGGGTGCCCTTCTTCGCGACCAGGAGCTTCTCGCTGCCGTCCTTGACCACGAAGTCGGTCGGCGCCTTGCGGCCCAGCGCAGCCTCGATCCGTTCCGAGAGTTGCTCGGCCGCCGGCCTCCAGCTCCTGGCGGCGCGGCGTCGGCCGCCGCCTGGAGCGACTGGAGCTCTGTCTGGCTGGCGAGCTACTCCAGCTCGTCGATCCGCGCTTCGGTGCTCCGGACCTACTCCTCCGACTGCTCGGCGGCGGCCTGGCGCAGCTCCTTGATCCGATCGCTCCGCTCGGGATCGAGCTCCGCCAGCTCCTTGGTCCGCGCTTCCTCGTCGATCTGGGTGACGATGTAGTTGGCGAAGTAGAGGACCTTCTCCAGGTTGCGCGGGCGACATGTCGAGCAAGCAGTCCCAGCGCGGCTGGGGATGCCCTTGAAGTACCAGACGTGGGAGACCGGGCTGAGCCAGCCGGATGTGACCCATCCGCTCGCGGCGCACCTTGCTCGCGGGTGACCTCGACCCCGCACTTGTCGCAGATGATGCCCTTGTAGCGGTAGCGCTTGTACTTGCCGCAGTGGCATTCCCAGTCCTTGGTGGGACCGAAGATCTTCTCGCAGAACAGCCCGTCGCGCTCCGGCCGCAGCGTCCGGTAGTTGATGGTCTCGGGCTTGGTCACCTCACCGTGCGACCAGGAGAGGATCATCTCCGGGCTGGCGAGCGACAGCTTCAGCGCATCGAAGTTCTCAAGCTTGAGCAATGCTTGTCCGCCTCCTGGCGAAAGGGTGGGTGGGGGCCGGTCGGATGGGCCCGATCAGGCCCGGTCGAATTGTTCAGAGTGAAGGTCACGCCTATCTGCTGATGTCCTCGGCGTCGTCCCGCTCGTCGCGTTCCAGGTTGATTCCCAGGCCCAGTGGCATGTCGGGCATGTCATCCTCCGTGAACACGATCTGCTCCTCGTTCTCGGACATGATCTCCACGCCGAGCGCGAGGCCCTCCAACTCCTTGACCAGGACTCGGAACGATTCCGGGATCCCGGCGTCGAGGGTGTTGTCGCCTTTGACGATCGCCTCGTAGGCCTTGACGCGGCCCACGATGTCGTCGGACTTGACGGTGAGGATCTCCTGGAGGATGTGGCTCGCGCCGTAGGCCTCGAGCGCCCACACCTCCATCTCGCCGAACCGCTGGCCGCCGAACTGGGCCTTGCCTCCCAGCGGCTGCTGGGTGACCAGGCTGTAGGGGCCGGTGCTGCGCGCGTGGATCTTGTCCTCGACCAGGTGGGCCAGCTTCATCATGTAGATGATTCCGACCGTGACTCGGCTGGTCGAAGGCCTCGCCGGAGCGGCCGTCGCGGAGCATGACCTTGCCGTCGCGCGGCAGCCCGGCCCGCTCCAGCTCGTCCTCGATCTGAGCCTCGGAGGCGCCGTCGAAGACCGGCGTCGCCACCTTGATCCCGAGCGCCTGCGGCCGCCCAGCCCAGGTGGGTTTCCAGGACCTGGCCGAGGTTCATCCGGCTGGGGACGCCGAGCGGGTTGAGCACGATCTCAACCGGGGTGCCGTCGGGCAGGAAGGGCATGTCCTCGATCGGCAGGATCCGGGCGATCACGCCCTTGTTGCCGTGGCGTCCGGCCATCTTGTCGCCCTGGCTGATCTTCCGCTTCTGGGCGACGTAGATCCGGATCAGCTCGTTGACGCCGGCCGGGAGCTCGTCCTTGTTGGAGCGGCTGAAGTGCTTGACGTCCACGACCACCCCGCGCTCGCCGTGGGGTACCCGCAGCGAGCTGTCGCGGACCTCCTTGCGCCTTCTCACCGAAGATGGCGCGCAGCAGGCGCTCCTCGGCGGAGAGCTCGGACTCCCCCTTGGGGGTGGTCTTGCCGACCAGGATGTCGCCCGGGGCTACCTCGGCGCCGACGTAGACGATGCCGCGCTCGTCGAGGTTGCGCAGGCTCTCCTCGCCGACGTTGGGGAGGTCGCGGGTGATCTCCTCGGGACCGAGCTTGGTCTCGCGAACCTCGACCTCGAACTCCTCGATGTGGATCGAGGTGTACTTGTCCTCGCGCACCACCGACTCGCTGATGAGGATGGCGTCCTCGTAGTTGTAGCCCTCCCAGGGCATGAAGGCGACCAGCACGTTCTGACCCAGCGCCAGCTCGCCGTCGATCGGTGGACGGGCCGTCGGCGAGCACGGTGCCCGCCTCGACGTGGTCGCCCGGGCTGACCACGATCCGCTGGACTGAGGCAGGTGCCCTGGTTGCTGCGCACGAACTTGTGGACGCCGTACCAGACTTCGGGTCCCTTGCCGTCGGGCTTGAAGAGGATGCCGAGGCCACTGTCCTGTCCGCTGCGCACGATCTGGACTGAGTCGGAGCTGATGTCCGCTGATCGGGACGTTGACCCCGACCACGGTTCCGGCGCTCTTGGCCACGATCAGCTCGCCGCTGTCCTTGGCCGCGTAGACCTCCATGCCGGTGCCCACCACCGGCGAATCGGTGGTGATCAGAGGCACCGCCTGGCGCTGCATGTTGGAGCCCATCAGCGCCCGGTTGGCGTCGTCGTGCTCCAGGAAGGGGATCATCGCGGTCGCCACGCGAGACGGTCTGCTTCGGCGAGACGTCCACCCAGTCGACCTCGTCGACGGGCACGTCCTTGAAGGTGTGGCGGGTCCGCGCCGGGGTGTGCGGCACCAGGAAGTCACCCTCCGGTCGAGACCGGAGCGTTGGCCTGGGCGACTGTGTACTTGTCCTCTTCATCGGCGGACAGGAACTGGATCTCGGTGCTGACCCACGGGCGGATCTCGATTCGCTCGACCTTGCCCTTTTCCAGCTTCTTGATCGCGGCGGCGTCCAGCCGGGTGCCGGCGGCAACCCCAGCTGGCGGCCTGGTCGAGGATGCGCCCCTCCAGGAGCGCCTTGTCCCCGCCCACCTCGAGGTGACGGTAGACCCGCCGGAACGGGGTCTCGATGAAGCCGAACTCGTTGACCCGGGCGAAGGTGGCCAGCGAGCCGATCAGGCCGATGTTCGGTCCTTCCGGCGTCTCGATCGGGCAGATCCGTCCGTAGTGGCTGTGGTGGACGTCGCGAACATCAACCCGGCGCGCTCACGGGAGAGACCACCCGGGCCCAAGCGCCGAGAGCCGCCGCTTGTGGGTCAGCTCGGAGAGGGGGTTGGTCTGGTCCATGAACTGGGACAGCTGGCTGGAACCGAAGAACTCCTTGATCGCCGCCACGACCGGGCGGGCGTTGATCAGCGATCGCCGCACGTCACCGTGGTGGCGTCGCAGATCGTCATCCGCTCCTTGATGATCCGCTCCATGCGCAGCAGCCCAGTGCGGAACTGGTTCTGCAGCAGCTCGCCCACTGCTCGCACCCGGCGATTGCCGAGGTGGTCGATGTCGTCCGGCTCACCCTGGCCGTTGTTGAGCTGGATCAGCCGCCGCATGATGTTGATGAAGTCCTCGTGGGCGAGCACCCGCAGCTCCTCGCTCCTCGGCGCGCTCGGCGTGCCTCCTCCTCGGGGATGCCGAGGTCGCTTGTCCAGCTTGAAGCGGCCCACCCGGCCCAGGTCGAAGCGGCGCGGGTTGAAGAACAGCGCCTGCAGCAGGTTGCGCGCGTTCTCCACCGTGGGCGGATCGCCGGGCCGGATCTTGCGGTAGAGCTCGATCGAGCGCCTCGTTGACGTCGTGGCTGCGGGTCCTTCTCCAGGGTGGCGTCGACGTACTTGTGCTCGGGGTCGACGTCGACATCCTGGAAGAAATGGCGGATGTCGTCGTTGCTCGGGATAGCCCAGCGCCCGGATCAAGGTGGTGACCTGGAACTTGCGCTTGCGGTCGATCTTGGCGGTGAGGACGTCCTTGTTGGAGGTCTCGATCTCGAGCCAGGCGCCCCGGTTGGGGATGAACTTGACCGCGTAGAGCGGGCCGGCCCGGTGACCGGTGCTCGGGTCCGGCGGTGAAGTAGACCCCGGGCGAGCGGACCAGCTGGCTGACCACCACCCGCTCGGTGCCGTTGACCAAGAAGGTGCCCTGCTCGGTCATCATCGGGAAGTCGCCCATGTAGACCTCCGACTCCTTGATCTCCCCGGCGTTCTCGCCGGTCTTGATGTGCAGCCGGGTCATGATCCGCAGCGGGGCGGCGAAGGTCATGTCGCGGTTGCGGCACTCCTCCTGGTCGAACTTGGGCTCGCCAAAGCTGTAGTCAAGGAAGCGCAGCTCGTAGTTCTTCCCGGTGTAGTCGGTGATCGGGTTGATCTCGTCGAAGAGCTCCCGCAGACCTGACTCCACGAACCAGCGGAAGGAATTCAGCTGGGTCTCGATCAGGTTGCCCACCTCGAGCATCTCGGGGATCGTCCCGTAGCTGAGGCGTGCGGGCGCGGCAGGCAAGGCAGCACGAACTGGGGGCATGGGCTAAAGTTCTCCAGGCAAGCGCGGACATAAGGTGAACTTCACAGGTGGCGGAACGGAAATTCTTACCACATGTGCGACGACGCTCGCGGGCGCCCTTGGCCCCGCTCGAGTCCCCTCAGCGGGGAGATTAGCTCACTATTTGATTTCAGCTGTGGCGCCAGCCTCCTGAATCTTCTTGGCGACCGCCTCGGCCTCCTCCCGGTTGACCCCTTCCTTGACCGCCTTGGGCGCGCTATCGACCACGTCCTTGGCCTCCTTCAAGCCCAGTCCGGTGATCTCCCGGACCGCCTTGATTGCCGCGATCTTCTGGTCGCCTGCCGCCGTCAGGATGACCGAGAACTCGGTCTGCTCCTCGACCGCCGCCTCGCCAGCCGGGGTGCCGCCACCGCAACCGCCGCGACCGGGGCCGCCGCGGTGATCCCGTAGGTCTCCTCGATCTTCTTCTTGGCGTTCACCAGGTCCAGGACCGTCCAGGATCCCAGTGACTCCACGAAGTCGTCCACGCTTACCTTGGCCAACTCTGCTTCTCCTTCATCTCTGCTGTCAAGTTATCTTGAATGGTCCGATCGCTCAGGCAGCGGCCGTCCGCCGACGCTTGCTCCTGGGCGTCTAGCAGTCCGACTAGGTCTCGGCTCGGCGCGTCAAGGAGCCCAGCCAACTGGGAGATCGGGGCTTCCAGGACGCCAAGCAATTGGGCGATCAGGACCTCCCTGGGCGGTAGGTCGGCGAGCTGACGCACCTCGGCGGCGTTGAGCAGCTGACCCTCAGCGATGCCGCCACGAACCATGTCGGTTCGCCTGTTGGCCCGGGCGTACTCGATCAGGAGCCGGGCCGGCGCCGAGATGTCCTCATAGCTGATGGCGATCGCCGTCGGCCCGGTCAACTGGAGGTTCAGCTCGCTGACCCCGGCTTGCTCCCCGGCCCGTCGGGCCAGGGTGTTCTTCAGCACCAGGTAATCGACCCCCGCCGTTCTCAGCGAGGCTCGCAGCTCCTGCAGTTGGGCCACGGTCAAGCCCGCGATAGTCGCTGAGCACAGCGCTGCGCATCCGGCCCAGCTTCTCGGCCAGGTCTGCGACCTGTTGCTGCTTGGCCTCAGGGATCACGGCCGCCCCGTGCTGGCCCTCGTCAGTCATCTCTGCCTGCACCTCCCGGTTCCCGGGAGCCAACTTCCAGGCATCGACCGGCGACCGCCGAGGCGATCGTCCTGTCGGTAACCTGCGCGGGGTTCACTTTTGAGCAATATTGCCCCCGCGGTCTTGGGCTCCGTCGGACCGTGCTTGCTGGAACGGACGCTGAGTATACCCGGTGACGGGAGACCCTTAGTTGGAGCTGAGCCGACCCGCCAGCACCGGGTCGAGCTTCACGCTGGGCCCGATCGAGGGCGCCAGATAGGCGGCCCGTATGTAGGCGCCCTTGGCCGCCGACGGCTTGGCCTTGACGATCGCCTCCAACATCGCGGAGAGGTTCTCGCAGCAAAGCGTCGTCCTCGAAGCTGGTCTTGCCCACCGGGACATGGATGATCCCGTACCGGTCGACCCGGAACTCCACCCGGCCCGCCTGGACGTCCCGGATAGCCTTGGCGATGTCGAAGGTCACCGTGCCCGCCTTGGGGTTGGGCATCAGTCCACGCGGCCCAAGGACCTTGCCCAGCCTGCCCACCGAGCCCATCAGGTCGGGGGTGGCCAGGGCCACGTCGAAGTCGAGGAAGCCTTCCTGGACACGCTTCACCAGGTCCTCGCCGCCGATGATCTCGGCGCCCGCCTCGCGGGCCTCGCGCTCCTTCTCCCCCTGGGCGAAGACCACGATCCGGCGGACCTTGCCGGTGCCATGGGGAAGGACCACGCTGCCGCGCACCATCTGGTCGGCGTGGCGGGGGTCGACCCCGAGCCGGGCGTGCAGCTCGACGGTGCCGGGGAAGCTTGGAGGTGTTGACCGCCTTGACCAGGCGGACCCCCTCCTGGGGTCCACCAGCTCGTACTCCTCCAGCAGCTTGAGCGCGGCCATGTACTTCTTGCCGTGTCGTGCTGGCATCCGTCTCCTCCCGTGGTCCATGCGGACGCCTCAGGCGTCCTCCCACAGCTGGCTTGCTTGCTAGTTGACTACTGTGACGCCCATCGACCGGGCGGTGCCCTCGACCATCCTCGCCGCGGCCTCCAGCTCGATGGCGTTGACGTCGGGCAGCTTGGTCTTGGCGATGGCCAGGGCCTGCTCACGGGTCAGCTCACCGGCCTCCTCGCGGGGTGGCTTGGCCGAGCCCTTCTCGATCCCCAGCGCCTTCTTGATCAGGTCCGTGGTCGGGCGGGGTCTTGGTGATGAAGGTGAAGGTGCGGTCCTCGAAGATGGTGATCTCCGCGGGGATCACCAGACCCGGACTGGGATTCGGTCTGCTCGTTGTAGGCACGGCAGAACTCCATGATGTTCACCTGGTGCTGGCCCAGCGCCGGCCCAATCGGGTAACCCGGAGTCGCCTTGCCCGCCTCGATGTTGAGGCGAAGCACCGCCTTGACCTTCTTCTTGCCCACCTACCAGTACTCCTAACGCAGCCGCTCGACCTGCAGCAGGTCGAGCTCGACCGGGGTCTCGCGGCCGAACATGTTGACCATCACCTTGAGCTTGCCCTTCTCGGGGTTGATCTCGCCGACCTTGCCGTGGAAGTCGGTGAACGGACCATCGACGACTCGGACCGAATCGCCAACCTTGAACTCGACCTGGACCCTGGTCTGCGCTTCCTTCTCGACCTGATGCAGGATCACTCGAACCTCGGACTCCTGGAGGGGAACCGGCCTGGTGCCCGAGCCGACGAAGCTGGTCACCCCCGGGGTGTTGCGGACCACGTACCAGGACTCGTCCGACATCACCATCTGGACCAGGATGTAGCCCGGAAAGATCCGCTTGGCAACATGGCGGCGCTGGCCGTCCTTGATCTCGATGACGTCCTCGGTAGGGACCATGACGTCGAAGATCTTGTCGTGCATGTCCATCGACTCAACTCGCTTCAGCAGGTTGGCCTTGACCTTCTCCTCGTGCCCGGAGTAGGCATGGATGACGTACCAGCTGGCTGGCTCGGCTGACTCGGTGGTTTTCGCAACGCTCACTTCGGGGCTCCCAATCGTTTCATTGTGCGGTCTACGGGCTGGCGCTTGGTGTCGCGGTAGGTGTCGCGCTCGGAGTCGGGGTCGGGGTGACGGTCACGGTCGGGGCCGGGGTGGCGGCCGACGCTACCGGCGCCGTCGTGTAGAGAGGCTTCAGCAGCGAAGTCAGGCCGAAGTCAAGTAGTCCGAGGAACGCACCCAGCAGGACCACGGTGACGATCACCACTCCGGTCATCTGCCGCAGCTCGGGCCAGGTCGGCCAGACCGTCTTGCGCAGCTCGCTCCACACCCCGCGGAGATAGCCGCCCTCGCTGGACTCCGGCCCCGGTCGGCCGGCGCGATGTTCGCCAAATCTAGCTCCTATGCACCTATACCAGGTACCTGCAGGGGCGACACGACTCGATCTTGCGACCTGAGGTTCGGCGTTCCGCCCGGCCTAGTTCGTATGCCCGTCGTTAGCCGGTTTTGAACGTGAAACCCTTCGGTCGGTCTGGCCAGCTTAGGCCCACTTTGGTTATTGGTGACGGTCCCATTCGCACTCATTTTGGCAGTCAGCCAGGTTGAGTAAGGGAAAGGCGTTCGAACCGCTGAGCGGCCGCACGCTTGAGCGAGGGTAGCACTTCGGCATAGGTTCTCGCTGTGATGGCGATGCTGCAATGGCCTAGCAGCCTGCTTACAGTGGCAGGTCGGACCCGCTGGTGCGCATCAGTCCGCCGACCGCGGGGCCTGGAAGACGCGGAGCCGTTCTGCCAACGCCTCACCCTGCTCTTCCTGGCGCCTGGCGAGGGTCTAGCGTACCGGTCCCTTGGCCCCCTTCTGGCGCTGACCTGGCCCGCCCAACGGCTCAACCTCCCGCAACGCCGCGCTCAATGCAGAATTCGTTGCCCTCTGGATCGGCTAGGACTACCCATCCGGTTCGGTCGGGTCGGCGGTGATCTGCTGCAACCGTCGCTCCGAGCTTGAGGACCCGCTCCACCTCCGCGTCGCGCGATTCCGGGCTAGAGTCCGCCGGCGCCAGGTCCAGGTGGACTCGGTTCTTCACCTGTTTCGACTCGGGGACTCTCATGAGGAGCATCCTGGCCGACCCATCGGGCGCGACAAGCAGCGCTTCGTCGTCCTGAGGGAGATTCGGATTACCGGCGTCCTCGTGGTAGCCGATCACTTCAGTCCAGAATTGCGCCAGGCGATATGGGTCGCTGCAGTCCATGGTTATGGTGCGGATTCGAAGAGCCATCTGTTGATCTCACTCCTGCGTGATTGGGGGCGGCATGCGCCGGTCGCCGCCGACTTGACGGCTGGGCGTCGCGCGACTCGTCGATCGGCAAATCGGCGTCACGCAGTCGCGCGTGGTCACTCGGGTCCGGTCTCCACGCCCCCCGTGCCTAGACGCCCAGGATCTCTAACTGGGCCGTCTGTAGTGCTCAACTGAGCGGAGCGTGCTCACGCACTGGGATGCGACGAGCTGGGCAGAACATCACGATCCATACTCACACCTCTCCGCATCCGGAGGAGTCCCTCGCCTAGAGGATGCTTCTAACGCCGTCCATCGACGGCAATCCAGGGCAGGGTACCAGCGGTGCCGACCAGCCGCAATCGAAAGTGACTAGCGACGGACCCGCTTGCGTTGCGCCGGCTCCCCGGTCGGGGACCGCAGCGCCGGCTGGGAAGCCGGCCTGGTAGCCAGCAGCGAGTTCGGCACGTCCGGATCGGCGGCGCGGGGGCCGTGGTCACCACCGTCATCAGTCTCGCCCTGCCAACTCTGACATTGCGGCGGCGGCGATGTCAGAGTGAGCGACTCTGGCCACTGTTGCCCTCAACTGGGCCAATACAGCGGTTCTAGGGCCACGGACCACGTAAGGCGTTCCAGCGAGTCAAACCTGGGACGCCGCGCGATCAAACGGCGCGCGGCCTCGCCGGTAGGAGGCGGCAAATCCGCATTTTGGGCCTAGTGGCGGGGGTGCCTAGACCACCTACTTGATCTGAGCTCGGGAGCAGGGGCGACACGACTCGAACGTGCGACCTGCGGTTTTGGAGACCGCTGCTCTACCAGCTGAGCTACGCCCCTTTGAGTCCCCTACTTGGTCTCGCGATGAGCCGTGTGCTGGCGACAGCGTCGGCAGTACTTCCGCAACTCCAACCGGTCGGGATCATTCCGCTTGTTCTTCTCGGTGGTGTAGTTGCGCTCGTGGCACTGACCGCACTGCAGGGTGATTATCGTGGCGGGCAAGGTCAAAGTCTCCAGACAAAAACGCCCGGCCGAGCCGAGCTGGGCTGAGTATAGCCGCCGAACGAGAACCGGTCAAACCGACACCGTCTGCGGAGCTCCGGGGCCCAGGCCGGGACTGCGGGCTCTCTCCGTACCCGAGCCGCGGGGAGAAGGGAAAGGTCTCTTCGCAACCGAACAGGAGAGGCCGTCCGAACATGCCATCTGTGAAGGCGCTTACGCTCTTCCAAGGTCGCCCAAACCAGTGCCTCTGGTGAGTTCCCTGCCCACCTCACCGGATGACTCGCGACCGCGGGCCAACTTTGCTCCAATGCGGAATATGATCAGCCGCATAGTGCTTGACCCGACTGCGCTCACGACTGGTGCCTTCACCCTCGGCGGGGCAGCAGTCGGATTCGCCGGAGGGGCGGCCAACCAGGTAGTGCGCACGAGGCAGGAGCGAGCGGCGAGAGCCGAGGCTCGACAGGAACTCCGCGAAGACGGCCGACGGCAGTCGCTGATCAACTTCGAGGAAGCGCTGGTGCTCTACGTCGGAACTGTATGGCGTATCCACCAGGCGGACTTCATCGCGGCCAAGGGCAGCGCGGTCTGGGGTCGCCCGGGCCGGGCACACAACCTCAACCTCGAGCTGCTGGAGTGCGCCCGGCGCGCCCGCCAACGCTCGGAATGGATCGTCGACGACGACCTCCGAGAGCGGTTTGGAGCTTTGGACCGGCATGTGTCGATCGGACTCCGACGGCTTGCTTCGGAGGCTGCCGCCGAGCGATTCGAGGCGAAGCTGAACACGCTCTTCAAGCTGACCGACGAGCGACTGGGACAACTGCTCCGTCCCCTGCTGTGAGCCCTCCGCACCGGCAGAGCTGACTGCCACTCGACGATCGGGGTCGACTTCCGGTGTTCCGCGGCGGGGGCACCTAGCCGATGCCCGAACAATCGAGCGAGTTCCCTGGGCGCTTGTGCTAGGCGGCCTCGGCGCTATGCGCTTCCCGGGGACGGCTGAAGACCACTCTCTGATAGACGATGAACTTGGCCACCCAGAGGACAGCGTAAGTGCCGATATAGGCGGCCCCGACCACGACCACGTGGGCGACGTGGCCACTGGGCGAGTGGGCCGCGGCAAGACTGGTGCCGGCAGTGGATACGACCAAGCTGACCACCGACGTCGCCCAGTAGAGCCCCACCTGGCGAGCGGCCCCGCTGCGATCCGCCTCCGGCCAAATCCAGTAGCGGCTCAGGAGGTACGAAGGAACCGCTCCCGCCAAGTTGGCGATCACGGACGCCCCGGTCGCACCCAGCAGCCCGGTGGAGTACGAGACCAGCAAGGTCGCCTCGCTGATCCCTGTGGCCACACCGGAGGTGAAGGTATAGCGAAGCACCTTCTGAGCCCTCGGGGTTCTGATCAGGCGTAAGGCCTGCCGCACGCGGGATTGGGGAGACGCTAGCGGGCTCTCCATCGCCGGCGACGCTGCGCCTGGGCGGGGATGCGCCGTCTGGGGGCCCGGAAGCAGGTCCGTACCTTGCAATGTCACCTCCCCAGCCTCCCACACAGACCTGTGCTCTTCCTGAGAGCCGATCGCCACGATCGGGATACCGTGCGCGATCCCCGACATCACCGCGCGGGCGATGATAATCCACCGCCCCCAGCGGACCTCTTGGGTGCAGACCACCCCTTAGCAGAGGGGAACCTCGCGACGGCCCCACGCGAGCGCGGCATTCGCAACCCCATGAGGAGTGCCCGCGCCCCTGTTGGGATGTGCAGGACGGATCTGCCTAGACTCCCATTTAGTGGACTTCCGTCGTGTCGCGACCCGCCGGCGGTATCGCTTCCAAGCCCGCCGTTGTTCGTTTGCCGTGGTGCGTCCGAAACGCACCACTCCTCGGAACTGCCCGGTCGCGCGGTCGGGTCGACTCTATCGGGTCACGAGCCGACGGACGGGAATTCGCGGTGTCGGCTAGCGGGATCAACTCCGGGTGGCGTGGCGGCGTCGGCCGCAGCAAGATCCGCAGGGTCCGGCCGATCCTCGAGCCGCTGATCGGTGAACGAGCATTTCACGCCTGCGTGAGGGCCCAGCGCTTCGCAAGGTTCCTCATTTTTCCCTTCGCCCTCGGCGTGGGGGCCGTCGTCGCCTCCGTGTTCACGAGGGAAACGGTGCAACCTTTCTTGGCCTGCGTCTGGGGAGCATGCGTCGTCTATTGCCTGGTCGGGCTCCCTTTCCTGATCTTCTGGGTTAGGCGGTCATCCCGCCTCGCCAGTCGAAAACTGAGCGACGAACTGGGGTACCCAATCCGGATTCGGGGCGTGGGCGGCTCGCTGGATGTAGAGGTGTGGCGTAGGCAGGTCGACCGGGCGCTGAGGAGGTACAGGGATCGCCACCCGGTGCCTCAGCGCGAGGCCGGCCCCGGCTAGGAACCAGGTGGTCTAGCCGAAACTGGGCGGTGATTGTGGCTGAGCGAGACCCGCGGTCCGATGTCGCTGGCGCCGGCGCCGGAACGTTAGACGCGGCCAGCCTCTCCGATCCGGAACCCTTCAGGTCGACTCCCACTTCAGTTCGCAGCGCTGCAGGAGTAGGGACTGCTGACGTATGCCTTCACCGAGGCTGGGGTGTAGGGCGCACCCTCGTCCACCAGTGAGAGAAACATGCTCACAACTGGCGCGTTCGACGCTTTTAGCTTGGTTGCCAAGGTCGTCGTCGCGATCTTGATAGTGATTAGCCCCGCGGATGACGGGGAGCCCAGCCCAGGGATCGCACCCACGATCGAGCTATGAACCAGCACCCAAGCGCAGCCCGGGTCGACCTCCTTCCACAGGACCTGCCTGTCGTTGGGGAGCTGCTTGATCGCGGCCTTCTCGGCCGAGGCGAGAGAGGTGTGGTCGGGCAACCAGATGATGAGGTCCGACACGTGGCCCCCGGTTTGGGCTTCGATCAGGTATCGGCAGCCAGCGCGGTTGTCGTTCTCGGACGAGTGGGAGGCCCAGCCGTAGCAGGTGTCCTTTGGGAACTTGGCGCTTCCGTGCTTTGTGATCATCTTGTGCGCCGAATTCCATGCCGAAATGGTGGCCCCGTAGCCGGTCACTGACGGGCCCTGAGCCGCCTCCACTGTGGCCGGCGCAGAGACCGCGACCAGCGCCAAGGCGATAGCGACGACGGCCTTCACGATACGACCCTCAGTTGGCGATAGCGCCGAGAAGTCGGCCCGCTGCCTCGTTCTCTGGAGCTCTACTTGGAGTCAATCCCACCTTCCTCCATCCCTTCACTGTCTCGGGCCGACCAACCGCCTCCGTCTCCCGCTCGCGCCCCCCTCCGCCGACTCGACGAGGCGCGATCGCCCCGGATCGTAACCTCAGTGTCGGCGCCCCGGCCTGCAAGCTACTCGGAGCACGATCCGTGCCTCCACCGCGCCACCCATAGAAGGTACCGTCGGATGTGTCCGGCGGAGCTCCTCGAGCCAGCTGTGCTCCGAGTGTGCGAGATCGGTCGGAGCGCTCGAGGGACTATCGTTTCGCTACCTATACGACTGGGATCTGGGGGGACCACATGGGTCGTTGGGCGATGTCGCTAGTCACCGCGAGCTTCGCTGCGAGCCTGATTGTCGCGGGATGCGGCCACAGCGAGCCGAGCGTGACCCCTAGCCCTAGGCGGTCCGCCAACCCCTCGCCGACGGCGCTCACCGTCGGTGAGGCGGGCGAGGTCTACCTGGGTGCGGTCGGCCCTCGCAACATAGCGGCCAAAACCTTCAACCAACAGGTTCAGAGCTGGACACCATCGACCAGCAACGCACTGGCTGTGGCTGAGGCGGCAGTGCTGGTCACTGCCGATCGTAAGTTCGCCACAATTCTCGAGGACGCGCGGTGGCCGGCGGTCGCTGCAGGGGGCATCCAGTCGCTGGGTCTCAACATCACCCAAGCCATCCAAAGCCTGGAGACCCTATCCACCCTCAACTTTGCCGATGTGTCCACGTGGGTTCACAACTTCGACGCCATCTTGAATGCCGGAACCGCTGACGCGGACGCCATTCGTCACGACCTAGACCTACCTCCGGCCTAGCGCGGACTCGCTCCCCTCCCCCGTCTACATCTTCAGGCGGTGGGCGGCCGGCCCCGCTTGGGCAGTGGCCTAGCTTTCTTCGGCATTCTCCCGGCGCTATCAAGGGCTCGGCGCAGCAGCATCTCGATCTGCGCATTAAGGCTGCGGAACTCATCGGCCGCCCACTGCGCCAGGGCATCGTGGACGGCCGGATCCATTCGTAGCAGTACCTGCTTGCGGTCAACCACGGATTACTAATAGAGAGAGCCGGTGTTGACGATTGGTGAGGCCGGCTGGTCACTGCACAGCACGACCATCAGGTTGCTCACCATGGCCGCCTTGCGCTCCTCGTCAAGCTTGACGATTCCGCGCTCCTGCAGCCGTTCGAGCGCAAGTTCCACCATTCCGACCGCACCGTCAACGATCCGAGTCCGAGCCGCGACCACTGCATTGGCCTGCTGCCGACGCAGCATCGCCTGGGCGATCTCCGGTGCGTAGGCGAGATGGCTGATGCGCACTTCGACGATCTCCACCCCGGCGATGACGACGCGCTGGGCCATCTCGGCGGCAAGCTCTCCGGCGACGATGTCGGTCGAGCCGCGCAGCGACAGGCCCTTGTCGGCAGGGTCGTCGTAGGGATGCGTGGTCGCGACGTGCCGAAGCGCTGACTCGGCCTGGACCCGGACGAAATTGAGGTAGTCATCCACGGCGTAGACGGCACGCGAGGTATCGGCGACCTGCCAGACGACAATGGCGGCTATCTCCACCGGATTGCCATCGGCGTCGTTGACCTTCAGATGGTTGGTCTCAAAGTTCCTGACTCGGGTGCTGACAGTCCGTCGGTCCGAGAGGGGAAGGATCCACGACAGGCCGGTCTTGCGCACAGTGCCGACGTAGCTGCCGAAGAAGCGCACGACCTTGGTCTCACCCGGCTGCACGATGACCAACGAGGCCAGCGATCAGAACGGCCACTAGGATCGGAACGGCGAGGACGCCCTTGATCGAGCTGTGGGCAAGCGGGAAACAAACCCCGATGCAGATGGCGATGACGATGACGCCGAACCATCCGCTCAGGGACCACGCGGTCCGCTCCCGGATCACGACTCGGGTTCCCGAGTGGCCGACTGGAGTCGCCTGGGGGTCCTGCGTCGACTGGACGGACTGGCTCATGATTCGCTCCTAATTGCTGGCTCCACTAAACTGATATCTGAAAGCTATCACATTCTCCTCCGTCGAGCAATAGTCCCGGGGTCGACCCGGGGGGGGTCATGTGAGTTCCGTTGGGGCCGAAATCGGGATTGATCCTCCCCCCTCCTCCTCATCCGGGTCCAGAGCCTCAGCTTCGTGCCCGCGACTTCCGATAAGTCGGTGTGAGCCGTCAATTTGGATGCTCGCCGATGGGTGACACGGCCGATCCAAGTAGGTGGTTCGGATGGGCCCAGCGGTAGACCGCGCTAGTCTGTGGGCTGGGCTAGCGGCAACACTCACTCGGCCCAAGGGAATCCTGGGCGGCACCGCGGTGATCGCAGCGAATCGGAGGTGCGACCATTCTCGACCGGCAACCAACGCTGAGCAGGCGGACGGCTTCCCGGTGGGCGGCGAGCCGGCGCCGGTGCGCCACACTGCTCACTGCCGTCTTGGTCACGGGCCTAGCCATGGTCGCGCCGGGCGCCGCTGAGGCGGCCTCGCCCGGCGCCTCGGCGCCGTCGGGCGCATGGCCGTATCCAAACGGAGACCTCGCCAACAGTCGCGACGCGCCCGCTGCTTTGATCTCCTCCACTAACGTGGCCGAGCTCAAGGAGGCCTGGAGCTTCACTCTCACCGGCAAAGGGGGCACCAGCGTCGACGGCGCTGGTGCAATTACCTCGGAGCCGATCGTGGTGGGCGGGACGGTCTACTTCCAAGACCAAGAGTCGAACGTCTACGCGCTCAACTTCACCACCGGGAAGCTGCGGTGGGAGTATCGGCTGAACGAGCCGCTGAAAAGCGGCCCGGGGCCGAACGGAGTCGCAGTCGCCAACGGTGCCGTCTTCGGTGCTTCCCCCACGACCGTATTCGCCCTCAATTCCACGACAGGGCATCCGATCTGGATCGACCGCCATCTGCTCAAGAGCGGCCAGGGCACCTTTGGCATTCAGCCGCAGGTAGCCAATGGGCGCGTCTACCTCGGCAGTCAATACGGATCGGGGCCGGGAGGGGGCGTGCTCCTGGGCCTGAACGCCTCAACCGGAAAGCTGCTCTGGACTTTCAACACGGTGGTAGGCCCTGAGAAGGGGGTCAAGGCGCTGGGACTCGGCGCGGGAGGGGCCTGGGAGACGCCGCTCGTCGGAGCCGATGGATCGGTCTCCTTCGGCATCGGCAACCCTTACCAGAGCGCTGCTGCGGCAATTAAGTACCCATCGAAAATTCTCTACACCGACAGCGTCGTGAACCTTTCGGGGGCGACCGGCAAGCTGCGCTGGTACTACCAGGGCGCACCGGACGATTTCTACGACCACGACATGCAGGCGTCCCCGATCGCAGCGGTGGTGAACGGCGTGCCTGCGGTGATCGGTGGGGGCAAGCTGGGATACGTGGACGCGATGAACGCTGAAACCGGCGCGCTCCTCTGGAAGACTCCCGTGGGCGCACACGACGGCCACGACAACGACTCTCTCCATGCCCTGGAGCACCGAAGCAAATTGAAGGTGCCCTACACCTACCTTCCGGGAGCGCTCGGAGGCATCCTCTCCAACTTGGCTCTGGCCGGGAACAGTGTCTATCTGGCCACGATCAACCTGCCGTTCCGGATCAAGTCGTTCAGCGATGTCCTGGGAGTCCCGAACGGTGCAGAAGTCGGAGAGATCGAAGCGCTGAACCTCTCAACCGGCAAAGTGGAATGGGCTACGAAGGTGCCCGACCTACCGCTGGGCGCGACGACGGTCTCGGGCAATCTGGTCTTCACGACATTGATCCACGGCACGCTCATCGCCCTCAACAGCACGACGGGTGCCGTCGTGTATCGACATAAGCTCCCGGCCTCAACGAACGCCCCGCTCGCAATCGCTGGCAACACAGTGCTCGTCCCAGTCGGGGCCTTGAAGGTGTCGAAGACAAAGCCGCGAGGTACGCCCCAGTTGGTTGCGTACACCGTGCCCTAGCAGAGCCGGCTCAAAACGTCAAATACGTTCCTGCTTCCCTCGGAGTCTCGAGCCCGACGCTGAGCCGATCCGATCAACCGTCCACTCGGAAGTCGAGGAGGAGGTATCCGGACGGAGAGGCGACGTGACCGGTGAGCGTCAATCGCTTCGGCAACCCCTTATCGAATAGCTTTCGCCCGCGCCGGTGGATGGCGGGGGCGATGACAAGCCGCAGCTCGTCCACCAGGCCGTATTCGAGCAGTGACTGCGCCACCGAGATGCTCCCGTGAACACCGATGTCTCCGCCGGACCGTGTTCTGAGTTCGGTCACGAACTCCGCGAGGTCGCCATCGACAACTGCGGTCGCGTTCCAGGTTGGGTCCGGAGTTGTCGAGGTCACCACGAATTTCTCGACGCCATTGATGAAGCTGGCGAAGGGTTCGATGGCACTCGTGGGCCAGAACTCGGCCCAGTCGTCGTATGTGCGACGGCCGAGGATTACGGTGTCCTGACTGGAGATCACTCGGGCCAAGTTGTTCCTCATCACCTCATCGAAGTCGGTAATGAACTCATCCGGTTGCTCCGCGACACCGTCGAGCGACAACAACTCATAGGCGACTACTTTGCGCACGAGCTCATCTCCTTACCGTTGTGGGTCGACTGAAGAGACGTTGCGCCCCTCCGAATCTCATCACCGCTGGCTCTTTTGGACCACTTGTGGTCGTCCAGTTGACCATCTGCGTGTGCTACCGCGCACTCAGGCGGAGCGGTTCGTGCGTCTTCGAGACCAGCTTCCGATCCTTGTGGTGAAGCTGGGTTAGCAGCAGGCTTTCAGTCCCGAACTCCCCCTCCCCGCCTGCATGGTGGCCGTCAGCCAGGGTCCGTCTTCTAGGCATGGCGCGGGTCGCGTGCCTACAGGCAACAGCTGATGCCGCCAGCTTTTGCCGCCTCGGCATCGCACAAGAGGGTTTGGCGCGTTAGTGGCCACCCAAGCGGACCCTGCCGTCCAGGAGCTCTCTCGCGATGTCTAGGTGCCCGAGGTGCCGGGCCGTCTCCTCGATCATGTGCGAAACCACCCAACGAACATTCGGCGGCTCGACGTCTTCGAGCCCGTGCTTGCCCAGTGGTGCCGCCGAGAGAGGGGTTGTCGCGAGCACTTCGTCAGACTGCGCACACTGATCGCGGTAGAAGGAGACGACTTCGGCCGATGGGTCGTCGGTTGTGAACACCACCGTCAGAGGGTCGTAGGGGTGGCGATCCTCGTCGAGATCGCCGGGCAACTCCGGTTGCTTACCAGCCACGACGCCTTGGAACCAGTGCCACTCGGCCCCGCCCAGATGCTCTACCAACCCTGCCGGCGTCCACCCTGTCGGCACCACAGTGCGGTGCCAGGCCGCCTCGTCCAGACCCTCGACGACCGCCAAAATCGACTCGCGCTGGCGGCGTAGGAAATCGCGCAGCATCTCGTCGGCAGCGCTCTCGGGATCCTCAGTCAAATCCGCGCTCCTCGCACAACGTCTGGTTGAAGGCAGGCTCCTCGGGCCGGCCGGCCCCGAGTGCCGTCGATTATCATCCTAGCCACCAGGTGAATGTCGACGCTTCCAAGGCCCGCCAACAGGTAGGCGGTCCTTCGGGATTACTCGTCGCGGGGGCCCCCGCGATCGCTTCGCCTGGATCGATCACTCGACCAGGAGCGCTCGGAGCTCAACCCTTCGGTTGCAGTGCTTCGACCCCACGGTCGCGAGACGGAGCGCGATGGCGGGGTCAGTGGCCTGAATGATCCAGAAGCCAGCGACGAACTCCTTCGCCTCTACGAAGGGCCCGGCAGTGACAACCGGCTCCCCGCCACGACCGTCAATGACGGTGGCCGTGCTGGGCGACGCGAGGCCACCGGCGAAGACCCAGTGACCCTCGGCCCGGAGTTGCTCATTGAAGATGTCGATCGCGGCCATTTCCTCCGCGGTTGCGGCATCGGACGACTCGGCAAGAACGGAAATCAGGTATTCAGCCATCGGGTCGCCTCCTCTTCTGGCGTTATCTTCCCCGCGACCTTCCTCTCACTCCAATACGATCCCCGAAGAACCGGTCCGACACAAGCCGCGGACAACCTGGATGAGTTCTCGAGGGAGCCCAGGGCGGGGATTGAATCGGCTAACCCTTCCCCAGCGCCTGCTCGAGCTTGGGCGTTGGGAGGTCGAAATCAGCTGGGCGACGATCACCTGTCCACTTATGGCAAGTCACTTTCGGAAGAGGCCGTCGGTCCGATGCCAGATCAAGCTTGAGCCGGAGGCGCCGGAAGGCCGGCTAATGACGACGACGTAGTGAACACACCCAAAAGCAGGCCCCGCCAAAGGCGTTGAGGCCTAGGTGGCCGGACAAGGCGGGGTGTCGGCGCTCATCAACTGCGTCTGCAAAGAG
Organism: Candidatus Dormiibacterota bacterium; assembly: GCA_963804565.1. GTDB lineage: Bacteria > Chloroflexota > Dormibacteria > Aeolococcales > Bog-877 > Bog-877. The sequence goes on from CAWDQV010000001.1 coordinate 336,565, forward strand.
AGCAACTTGACCGGCTGGGACCCATTCGAAGGCACAAACAGCGCCACTTGGATCAGCGAGTCGACCTCGATCTGCTCATATTGGATACCGAAGGGGACCAAGGTCGAGTACTCGGCGGTATTGGACGGGCTCGCAGTTACACACTGAAGGCCCGACGAGGCCCGCTCGGTAGATACCTCATCGATGCCGGCGAACTCGAGACTGCCACCGCTCACCGCGATGGATGTGACGGGATTTCGATCCACCGTGAGTCTCAGGCCGACGGAGATCCCATTGTCAGCAAAACTGCTGATCGCCTGCTGGTCGGTGGCGTAGAAACTGTTGGCGTTGGGGCTCGCGGCCACATCTCCCTGACCAGTGGTGAGGTACTTGACCAGCGCGACCACGCCGGACTTAGGCGCCGCGGACTGAATCTGCGCTTTGCCGTTTGTCATGGTCACGGCGCCGGGCAAATTGGTGTCCAGAATGGCAGCTCCGAAATCGAGACGCCAGGCGGTCTTCTTGGAGTCCTTGCGAAACACCCCGTACAAGGTGTAGGCAGGCGTGGGGTTGCTTCCGGTCGTGGCCTCCTCGGGAATCGTGGCCAAAAACTCGGCGGGGGTCTTGCCGGAGCCGGTCACGTAGACCGCGATGCTGGCTGCACTGGGAGCCGCGCCGGCCGTTATCGCGGCAGCAGCGGCCCGGCTCAACAGGCTGAAGTTCGAGTCATCCTGACGAGCCTCGACTCCCTCCTCGAGCTCGTTCTGGAGGCCGATATCGTAGGTGGCGCTGGCTTTGATCTCGGCCTTGCTGTAGTGGATCACCGTCTGGGTCGCTTGTTTCTGGCTCAAAGCTGCCGGGTAGGAGGCCCCGGTCAGGGTGGCCACCGACGCACTCGCCAAGAGCAGGGTGGCCCCCGCTAGTCGGGCAGTCCGCGTGGTTGATCGGACCGCCGCCGTACTTCCGCCGGGGTCGCTCCTGGCCCGACGGTGTGTATCCGAGCGTCCAGCTGACGCGGCTCGAGGAGCCATCAACAGGAGAGCGCGGAGCTCAGTCCTATCCTCGCGTCGGTTTTCTCGTCATAGCAGCCTAAGATCGCCCGATCATAGCCTTAGGGGCAACGGCCTCAAGCTGGCGTCGTCGCGTTGTTGCGGTCCCGGTACATCGATGGCGACCACTCGCGATCCTCAGTACTCAGCCCAGAACGGGCCGTGCTGGCTCTCCTCCTCGCGTCGATGTACGAGGACGTCGGTGGGGCCAATGCGACACATTCAATCCACAACCTGTTCCGTCCCGAGTATTTGAGGCTGAGCGCTGCGCTCCTGGGAAAGGGCAACTCTAGGGCTTCCAGTGAAAGGTCTTCACCGGCTCACTCGGCCGACTTCGTGCTGGGACTCCAATTATTCGTCCAGGTCGGAGTTCGGTCCCCTTACTCCGGAAACGCCTGAGCGAGTCGAACCCTGACCAGCTTCTCGACAAGCGGCTTCGGTAGAGGCTGGTCGATGGGGAACTGGAGTGCCCCAGTCGATGTCCGGTACGAAGCAACTTCCTTCTGCAGCTGCGGGAAGACCGACCCGCTGTGGGGCAGATAGCTCAGATGGTTCTTGAACGCGGCGAATCCAGCAACGACCTTCCCATGAAGCCTGAATGCTGGCAGCTGGTAGGAGATCCCCTCCTCCGCTTCGGGGATCACCTCTAGGATCGTGTGTCGCAACTCCTCCAACGTGGACCGCTTAGGGTCGTCGAGTCTCGCCAAGTAGGCGTCGATTTCGCTACTGGACATGGATCGATTCTGGGTCCCCCGTCGAGAACGGGCAAGTCATTGACATCCACGCACCGCAGCGACCCGGCGGCTGCGCCGATACCACGATCGGCCCCGGCAAGACGAGAGTTGAGGGCGGCAGGGCTACGTCCGTTGTTGCTAGTTATCTGATCATCGTTCGAGTCGGCGACTGTCGGGATGGCGGCCACGTCCACGAAGGAGGCGATCAGAGACACGCCCCACGCGGTCAGGTGGGGCCTGATGGGCCATCACTAGCAGGGAGAGGGCAACCTCCCGGCCGGGCTGGGATCCAAGCTGGCGGGCAGCACTCCGATGCGCTGTTTTCGGGAGATGGCGATGGCGTAGATTGCGGCATGATGCCCGGCAAGTTGGGTTCCTGGCGCCTGCCCGCGCCCGGGGCGCGCCGGGGACAGTTACAGTCCGGCTCGGGCTCGAAGTAGGTCGAGCTCGTCGCGCACGGCGCCTGGCTTCTCCATCCACACCATGTGCCCGCAGTCGGCCAGCACCCTCAGGCTGGCCCCGGGGATAAGGGCTGCGGAGGCGATCCCGTGGTGGGGCGGTATCGGGCTATCGGCACCGAGCAAAAAGGTGGTGGGAACCGACACCCGGGGCAGCTTGGAGACCAGTGTCTGGCGCTGGAAATGCTGGTGGATGGAGTCGAAGATCTGAGAGTAGCTCTCCAGCGAGATCTGCATCTCGGGCATCGGCACCGCGGTCTGCGGGTTGGCGAAGTACCCGGGCCAGACCAGCTTCAGCGCCTCGATTGCCTCCTCGGGAGTTCCCTCGCCCTGCATAGCCCGCTGGTCCAGCTCTTCGGCCCGCGCCGCTGCCTCAGGGCTGGCCCTCTCACCGAGGATGCGGCTGAGGTCTGCCTCCCCACCGTCGGGGACCGCTCCCAGCGGATCGACGATTAGGGCTCCAGCGATCCGCTCCGGTCGGGCGGCGAGCAGATGCAGCAACAGATGGCCGCCCCAGGAGTGCCCGATCACGAGGGCCTGGGCCAGTCCAAACTGATCCAGCACCCTGATCACGTCCTCGATCGCGCTCTCAACGTCGAACGGGCCTGCCGTCGATGAGGGTGACAGCCCTCGTTGTTGGAAGCGAATCACGGTGTAGCCGTCGGCCAGCTCGTCCTCAAGTCCCGCCGTGTACTCGGAGAGGCCGGGGCCCCCATGGAGCACCAGCACCGCTGCACCGCTACCGGTCTTCCAGCCGGCGAGCCGGTTGTTCCCGGCCCCAATCTCGAAGTCGGGATCCCTCATCTCAGCGGAAATTCTATCGAGGCGAACTGGGCGTGCAAAGGCTACTTGCGGCGACTCAGGAGGAGATGGGCGGGGGCAACCCTGTGTGGGCTTGCGGATTGGGACGTTCCCCCTCCCGGTGCCGTCCGGGTGCGTTGCCGGAAGCGCCCTGGGGGGTAGCTGGAGAATCCCCTGGGCTGGCCCGGTCCAGTGGTGCCCCGGCCACCGACTATGGGCGGTGCGGCTGACTTCCAGAGGTCGAGCGTACGGTGCCCAATTGAAGTAGTGGTGAGGATCAGACCTGACCAGACGCGGGGCGAAGGGCGCCCGGGGGCAGATCCGCCCACCTCGCACTGCTGCTTAGCGTCCGGGATCAGTTGGCCGCAACCATAGCGAGAGGTGCGCCGGCTCTACGGAGGACTGAACGGCCCGGACGAACTCGGAGCTGACCACTTCCAAGTCGATATCCTGCCGAAGGCGATGCGCGAATGCCTCGATGGTGGCCGCGGCATCGTATCGAGCTCGGTTGAATCGCCGATCCACCAGCCGTTGGACCCCCCTGCGCAGGGGGTTGAATAGGGCCACAGCGATCAGGGTGGAAGCGGCCACTCCCAGCGGTGACGAGAACGGTAGAACCCTGGTCGCCAAGGTGACCAGGCCAACATAGACCCCGACCAGAAGCCCGGTGACGATGGCGTAGGACAAGGTCCGGCTGATCAGGCGGTCGACATCATAGAGACGGTACTTGAGGATCCCCACACCGAGGGCGAGCGGGAGTGCCCCCAGCAGTAGACCGGACACCAGGCCAGTCACCTGAGCAGTCACGGAGGCGTTAGCGGGAGTGGCAAACGAAAGCAGGAGGCCGACTCCGCTCACGGTGGCGCCAGCCACGAACCACTTCAGTTGCTGACGCTGCTCCCCAGTCGCTCGCCTGTAGCTACCGACCAGCCTCACGACCCAGACCGACCAGAACACTAGGTAGATCGGAAGTATCGTCTCTGCGCCGTTGTACACCAGCGCCGCCAGCCCAGTCGGGTGATCGAGGACCGTGAGCTGGCCGGTTGCGTCCACTTTGATGGATTGCCCGACGACTCCGCTCGCGGCGACCCCCACATTCGCCACGATCCACACCGCGCCGATCCCCAAATACGACCGCAGAACCCACCGCCAACGCTGAGACGGCAAACGTCCGTCCGGAAACAGCAGCACTGGCAATGGGAAGAGAGCTATCGCTGGCGCCCAGCCGAGCTGGAGGAACACCGCCACTACTCCCAACGGCAGCGCTCCATGCCTGAACCGGTAGTCCCAGGCGGCGTATGCCCCGCCGGTGATGCTCAGCAGTCCGAACAGTGCCGTACCCAACAGGATCCAACCCAGGGCGTTACGCGGCTTGCGCAGCGATACCACGAAGCCCGCCACAGCCAGGAAGCCGAAGGCAAGTGGAAGGGCCGAGTCGGCCAGCGTTACTGGTTGGCGTGCAGGGCCACTGAGCACAACACGTGCGATCAGGAGTACCAGCACCACGCCTAGGAGTGCCGCCGCCGCGTGCGTCGCCACGGGGAAGCTCCTAGCCCTCGGGGCTATGGCAGCCCGATTGCCACCGCTGTGCGGCGCTGCTTGGGACGGATGCGGCATGGGTGTAGCTCCTCCGGTGCCACCAGGGGCGGTCGGCGGTTCAGATGGACTCTAGGCCGCGAACGTTCCCGGATCGTTACCGTAACCGGGCCATCTGGGTCACCCGAAAAGGGTTGGCCCCGATCTGAGCCGCCCGCTCGGACCCCGGCCGAGCGATCGGTGAGGCGAAGCGGGCGGTGCGGAGCGGTATGTCGCCCACTTCTCGGGTGGCCGTGATTCCGAATGAGCCCAGGGCGGAAGTCGACCGCGCGACCTCCTCTCTACCAAGGATTTTGGCCCCGGCGTTATGCACCTAGGCGTGGGAGGGCAAGCGTTTGGGACCAACTAAAGTGCTCTACGATTGGCCCTCCAGAGGCGCCACGCGACCGCCAAGGGCGGGCGCGCCACCGGACACCGAACGCCGGTGCTTGCCCCATCAGGGACTGGAGAGGGCCCTCTGCTCGCCGCCAGCAGTAACTGAGCCGCGTCCTCAGCGTTTCCAGGGACATGGCTCGAGCTTCGCCGGAATGAAACGGCTGACAACGTACCTCGGCTTGGCCCTAGTGGCGCTAGCTGCGACCGGCTGCAGCTCCCAATTGGCTGCCCCGCGATCACAACAACACGCATCCCCGGTTGCTACCAAGCAGACCTCCGGCACCCCCACGCCCGATGGCGTGGCTTTCTGGGACGCGAAGCACGGCCTCCTCATCGTCGACCTGACCACGCCCGCCTGCGCCGCCTCCGGCTGCACCCGTTCCGATAGCGTCATTGAGAGGACCGAGGATGGAGGTAAGCACTGGAAGGTGGTCGACCGGCTGGCGCGCGCGCTTCAGGCGGTGGCGGTAGCGGGAACCGAGGTCGCATGGGTGACGATGCGAAGCCCCTACTGCTCGTTGGAGTGCGACTCCAACAGCCTGCTCCTGACCCGGGACGGCGGGGCTAGCTGGCGGAAGGCAACTTCGAACAAGCCTGTCGGATCTGTGTCGCCGGTGTCGGCCAGCACCGCCTGGGCAATTTCTAACGTCAGCGCCACCTCCGCAGATCCGACGGGCACCAGCCTGGTCCAAAGCACGGACGGAGGCCGTACCTGGCACGTGCAACCCTATCCCTGCAACTCTTTCGCGGGACTGGGCATCGCGATCAGCACGGTCAACTTCAGCGGACTCAGCCGTGGCTCCGCTGTCTGCGCCGGGGTGCCTGCCACCGACATGCAGGCCAAGGCCATGTATGCCACCACTGATCGCGGTGCGAGTTGGACTCTCCAGTCGGAATGTCCGAATGTCACGTCTGTGGGACAGCAGCCCGGCGCCATCGGAATCTTGGACTGCGTCGGTGTCGATCCCACGCTGCAGCTCCTCGCCGGTGGGCACGGCTGGATGTGGAGCAGTCGGCTTGGGCTGGAATCTACCAGCGATGGGGGACGGATCTGGAATCTGATAGCTCGGAAGGTCGTCTTTGACGACACCAGTGAAGTCGTCACGGCATCTTTGGTGAGCGATTTGGTCGGCTTCGTGCTGATCGGGCCCCGCCCGGAATCCCCGGCCGGATGCCCTCCACGAGGCTGCGGGCCACGGCTCCTGTCAACCAAGGATGGTGGAGAAAGTTGGGCGATCCTCACTACCTGGCCAGCACCATAACGGTCCCGATCGTTAGCAATATGCTTCGGCGGTGGCGTCCGGCGTCCCCGGTTTTCGGCTTGCCTGGGTCGCCTGGGCCAATTCGGGCGAAGTCGACCGAGTGGCCGGAGCACTCGTCGCCGTTCCCCGGCGGAGTGCTCGGAGGCGCGGCCTGATGGGCTGTGGCGGAGTGAATGGGTCGATCGGCAAGCTGTATGCTCGTGCGCCGTCCGGTCCGTCGAGGCGAACCACGTTAGGGACATGCCGAAACGCAAGACTGCTAGAACCGATCGGATCATCCAGCGCGCCGGCTGGATTCTCGGCGCATTAGCCTGCCTGGGTCTTGCCCTGACTGGCTGCCAGGCTCACACCAGTTCGCCTTCCAAAGCGCCCCACCCGTCAACCGCAACCACCCCTGTTGGCGACGGTGCGGTGGTGGGCGGAATCGACGGATGCAACGCAATCCCCCTGAACGGAGGTGACGGCTTAGTCGCGGGCACGGTGACCGTGCTCACGGGTGCCGTTTCCTACATGCTTGAACCGAACGGCGGGCGTAGGGTGGTTCTTCCGACGAACCAGATCAAGCACCAATCTGTGCGCGCGGGCCAGGAATTTCGGATCGACCTCCCTCCCGGCACCTACGTCTTGGCAGCCAACTTTGGTTCACCGGGCTACGCGCCGTGGGTGTCGGTGGTCGTCCGACTCGGCGTGGTGGAGCACAAAGACATCGGGGACGGGTGCGTCTGATTCAGACCTTCGAGAAGCGAACAAGCTCAGATTCGATAGGGTCTCGGCCAAGGACGGCGCGATGCGGCTGACTTCGGGACGGCGAGCGCGGAGCGCCCAATAAAGTGGCGGTGAGCAGGGCGGATCCGCCCCAGAGACCGCCCAGTCAGATGCACGGGCTGGGAATGGTCTGGTTGGTTATCCTGCCCTCTCGAATTACGACCGGCACCCAGGAGATGATGTCCCCCTGGGCGTAGTGGGCTACCAGTACGTAACGCCCAGGCCCCAGGTAGATCCGGAATCGGTGGCCCTTCAGCACCCGCTGGGATGCCACTCGGTCCCTTGGTAGCACGTCGGCATTGCCGTTTGCCTCGGTGGGGGTCTTAGACACCGTTCCACGGAGAACTACCACCGTGCCCGCGACATATCCGGGACGATGCAGTTCACGCGCTCCGACGCATGCGGCGATGCCTCCCACGACGGCACCATCACCGCTCGGAATGGCCGATGCCGCTGAGCACCCGGTGAGAGCAACCATCAGTACGCTCAACGCCGCCCCGACCACGGAGGCCCGTGAAATGCATTGACCGGTCGCCTTCCACATCCGACGCATGATGACAGTGGGGCCGAGCCATCGGGTGCCATCCGAGATCAAACTGGGCCTGGCCGGTCAAAAGAGCCCAGGGCGGGGAGTGAACCAGCGACCTCTTCGTTACCCAGAATCTGAAGCTGAGCGCTGTGCCAATGACTTCCAGGAGGTCACCATAAGGCGTCCAGTCAAGTCGTCTGCACCGCGCCACCCATAGAGCGGCGCTAGAGCAACAAAGCCTCCCTCCGTAACCTGGACCTAGGCCGAATTGACGTTCCCGGGAGTCAGGCCACCCGTCCCACCCTTCACGCGCCATGCGAGACTGGGACCCGTGAGGCCAGCGGAACTGACGGGATTCTTTGCCGCCTCCGCGGCCGTGGTCAGTAGCCTGGTCGGCCTGCTCTTCGTCGCTATCAGCCTTCGCTATGAGGCCGTTCTTGGCTCAGACGCCCAGGGTACGAATCGAGCCGTCGCGGCCGCCGCTCTCACGCCCCTTGCCAATGCGCTGATAGTTCCGCTCTGGGCTCTCATCCCGGGATGTTGAAGCCTGAGGACGAGCTGGGGACGGGGCCAGACTGCACACCGGTTCGCTTGCTGCCGGGTCCGCGCATCGACGGCTGTCGCATCCTCTCCCCGCAACAGTCGGTCTATCTTGACGGGGCCGAGGCCCAACTGTTCAAGGTCCTGAGCGCCGCCCACGACCTCTCCTCCGGGAGCGACGAACTGGCCGACCAGGCGACCAACTGGCCAGAGCGATATCACCTGAGTCCCGCTCGAGCGAACTTGCTGCGCGCACTCGAGCTCGACGCCGGGCTGGCGGTTCTCGAGATCGGCGCAGGGTGTGGGGCTCTGACCCGCTATCTAGGCGAGAGGTGTCGACTGGTTGACGCCATTGAGCCGGTGATTGAACGCGCGCGCGTCGCCCGGGCTCGCACACGGGACCTGGCGCACGTGGAAGTGTTCGTCGGCTCCCTCGGGGATATTCCCTCCCAGAAGACGTATGACCTAATCGTGATCGCGGGAGTCCTCGAATATGTGGGCCATGGGTCGTCCGATACCTCACATCACCGCTCGTTCCTCGCGGATTCGGCCGCGCGGCTGGCGCCGGGCGGAACTCTCCTCATCGCCATCGAAAACTCTTTGGGTGTGAAGTATCTCGTCGGCGCCCCAGAAGACCACAGTGGACGACCGTTCGACTCGTTGGAGGGATACCCAGAAGGTTCGCCAGCGCGCACCTTCCCGCGAAGCGCCCTTGCCAGCTGGATCGTCGAGTTAGGGCTGCGGCCCACCTTCCTCGGCGCCTTCCCCGACTACAAGTTCACTCGCACGCTCCTCGCTGACCGGCTGTTCGAGATTCAACCTGACCTGGCGTGGCGACTCGCGAAGTTCCCGAGCCCGGACTGGCCCGAGCCGGCGCCGCGCGTCGCCCGGGAAGCGGCTGCGTGGAGGACTCTGGTCGAGGCTGGGCTCGGTCCTCAGACTCACAACTCCTTCGTCATCCTCGCTTCGGATGGATCTGGCGAAGCCCTCTGGCCAGACGACATGATCGCGGCCGTCTTCCAGAACGACCGACGTGCCGCCTTCTCCACCCAGACGATGGTGTCCGACGGTGGCGGACAGCTGCATTTCAACCGGCAAGAAGCGGAAGACGAACAGGGCCCCAACGTCAAGGATCAGCCCGCAGCGAGCCGCGCCGCGCCGCGCCTGACACTTAGGGACGGGAAGGTCGAGTTCGTTACGGGCACAGACATGATCGAGGTGCTGGCGGCTTCGACGGTGGCCGAGTTCGAGCGCCTCATGCGGCTATGGTTGGACCTGATCGATAGAATCTTGGAATCGCCCCACGAGGGAACTCCCTTCGACGCGCTGCCCCATAACGTGGTCATCACGCCTGCCGGGGAATTGGTCCTAGTCGACTGCAAGTGGGCGAATGCCGACGCGACTCGGTCCGACCTCCTCGCACGGTGCGCCCTCGTAACCTCGCTCCAACTGGCTGAGCGCGCCGACTTCTCGCGGTGGGGCGACGCAAATGGCGAGGCCCTCGCACGGCGAATTGGCGAACTGGTTGGCCTGCCGGGTGAAACAGCGTGGCTCACAGCCGCCGTAGCCTGGGAGGCACGCCTTCAGGACGCGGTCACGGTCAGGGTCGGATCATTGCCGCCTGGTCCTGCTCGAGTACAAGAGTTCGAGTCTCTGCTCTGGCGGCGCCTCCAGGACCTCCGATCAAACCTCTCACCCCAAAGGTCGGAGAGCCTATCTCAGATCCTCGCTTTACTGGCCGAGTCGGAGGTGAGGTTGGCGCGTCTTCGAGGCTCACTGAGTTGGCGGATCACCAAACCACTTCGAACTGCCAATGCCGTACGCCGATCGCTAGTCGCCCGAACCGCCCCCCACCGCCGCTGAGGCGCCGCTAGCGCCGGCGCCCAGGGCGGGGATTGAACCCGCGCCCTCTTCCTTTCCAAGAAACTGAAGCTGAGCGCGGTGCTACCGAGATCCTGGGGCCTAGCGAGACCTGTCCAGCTAAGTGGCAATCCCTGGTGCTGTGACTGCGCCTGATGCGAACACGTGCAGAGGAGTCCACCTGAACGTCGATTCTGTTCGCCGTCGGAGGGGACCCAGGCGCTGGTTACCGGTCGTGGTGAGCGGCGTTTGGGCGCGGGTCGCCGAGTGGGAAGGCGACATCGCAAACTAGGTCGTTTGGTCCGATATCGTCTGGCTCGACGAGGTATACCTCACGGCAGGACAATCGGCTGCCAGGGCGGGAGGTCACGTCGAGCGAGCACGCTACGGCGTCGTAGGCGGCAAGGATTACCGGGTAGTCCCATTGGGCCTTCGTAATTCTCGTGTATGCCTCCTCGTGGGATGGTTCGGTGCGAACACCGACGATGTTGTCGGGCTGTATCTGCGGAGGGCAGGGCAGCACCGCCTCGAGCGGACCGTCGTGCTCGGCATCGACGACGCCGTGGAAGATCAGCATGAAGGGGCCGGTCGCAGGTGCTCCTCGCAGGCGGACGGCGAAGGCCTTCTTCGCCTCTCGCACGAAACCGTCGGTCTCGTTCCCGTGGAGGCGCCGCTGGATCGACATGACGCTCTGGGCCGGTACGCGACGTACGTGGATCGGGAACATAGGGTCGCCTCCCTGGCTAAAAGTCGCTTGGATGTGGTGGATGAGCAACTGGCGATCAGCCTGGCGGCGCGCAAAGTCCGCGAGGATCTGGTCCAGTCGTCGGATTGCCAAATCGGAGTTCCGTGCGACATCGTCGAGCATGAGTTGGATGTCGGCGAGACTTAGATCTGCACCGCGCAGCAGACCGATCAGCTGCCCGGTTCGAATCTGCCTGGTCCCATAGCGCCGGTAGCCGGTGGAGGCGTCAGTGAGGGCCGGCGTGAGGAGACCGTTCCGGTCGTAGATACGTAGCGCCTTGGGCGTCAGACGCGTCCGGCGAGCAAACTCGCCGATCGACAGCCGATCGACGTTGTCCACGACCGAGATCCTCGTCCCTGCCCCAGGGGCAAGGTCAAGCTAGCCCTGATGCCGGCACAGAATCCACCTGGCTGGCCAACACCTAGCGCCGGATCAGCGTCTCGAACCCCGCTCGACACCCCGCCACAGTCGATTGCGACCTGTCCAAGAGATCAGCGGAGCCCAGGGCGAGGATTGAACCCGCGACCTCTTCCTTACCAAGGAAGCGCTCTACCACTGAGCTACCTGGGCGTGGGCGGGAAGGGATTCGAACCCCTGTAGGCGTAAAGCCAGCTGATCTACAGTCAGCCCCGTTTAACCACTTCGGTACCCGCCCGCGCCGGAGTATACCGAGGGTCAGCTTCCGGGCCGGAAGCGGCCGTGCAGCCGATTTGCTTCCACTCGCGGAGGAGAAGACTTGACAAACGCAGCGCCGGAGGTACGGCCGGAAGTCGACTTCGAAACCTTTCAGAAGCTGGATATCCGCGGCGGCTTGGTGATCGAGGCGGGACCATTTCCCGAAGCTCGCAAGCCCGCCATCAAGCTCAAGATCGACTTCGGCGCTCCGATTGGAATCCGCCAGTCGAGCGCTCAGCTCACCCTGCACTACACGCCGGAGGAGCTGGTTGGAAAGGCGGTGCTGGCCGTGGTCAACTTTCCGCCCCGCCGCATTGCCGGCTTCTCGAGTCAGGTCCTGGTGCTGGGGCTGATCGCCGCCGATGACCCGGGCGACGTCGTGCTGATTGGCCCGGACCGACCTGGCGCCGTTGGAAGGCGGCTCGGCTGATCCCGCATGCCCAGACCACTCAGATTCGAAAGGTCGGCTCAGCAAGTAACATCAGCTTTGGGTTAGTAATGGTTCCGCGGGGGCGGACAAGGAGACGGCAATGAGCATCATGCGACGGATGTCCGACCTGTTCCAGCAGAAGGCCAACAAGGTCCTGGACCGGGCCGAGGACCCGGTGGATGCCCTCGACCTCTCCTACCAAAAGCAGCTCGAGGCACTCCAGCAGGTAAAGCGAAGCGTGGCCGAGGTACTCACCTCGGAGAAGCGGCTGGAGATGCAGGCCGCCCAGCTGCAGCAAACCGCGGACAAATCCCAAGCACAGGCCAAGGTGGCTATCCAGCAGGGGCGGGAGGACCTTGCTCGTCTCGCCCTGACTAGGGCGCAGCAGGCTCAGGCTCAACTGGACGGGATGCAGGGGCAGATCCAGCAGCTCAAAGACCAGGAGCAGAAGCTAGAGGTGACCGCCCAGAAGCTGACCGCGAAGGTCGAGTCGTTCCGGACCCAGCGCGAGACCATAAAGGCCCAGTACTCGGCAGCGAAGGCCTCCACCCAGATCGGCGAAGCGGTCACCGGTCTATCCGAGCAGATGACCGATGTGAACCTCATGATGGAGCGGGCTCAGGACAAGACCCAGCAGATGCAGGCTCGCTCGGCCGCCATCGACTCCCTGGTCGACAGCGGCACCCTCGACACCATCGGAACCTCATCCGGTGACGACATCGACCGCCAGCTTCAGGGCCAGCTGACTGATACCCAGGTGGACGCCCAGCTCGCTGCTCATGAAGCAAGAGGTGCTCGCCAGCTCAGACGCTACCCCGAGGATCTCGGCCGCACCCGCACCGACTGTACCGGCCGCCACTAGCCCGCCGGCTACCAATTCCCCGGACGATCAGAACGTAGTGGTGCGTATCTCGGGCGAGGACCAGTACCGACTGAACGTGGCCGAACGACCGCAATTGGAACCCCTCGATGCAACGCTCAGCAAAGCCATCGACAGCCAGGACCAAGGCGCCTATTCCAAGGCGCTCAGCGACCTCCTCAACTTTGTCCGCTCCCACGGCAGCAAGCTGCCCTCCGATTCCCTCGAGCCATCCGATGTGGTCCTGCCTTCAGAGGACATGACCCTGGACGAAGCGACCAAGCTTCTCTCGGATGGAGATGTCGTGGAGGCAGGCGCTCCGGCAGCTTCGTAAATTGGACCGTCGAGGATAACTGGACCGCGCCGCGGACCCTTCCCGGGGCGGAGTGATTGTGCGGCCGGGGTCTCGGCTTAGACCGGAACGCCCCAGAGAGGGAACCAGGAGCTCAGGTTCGGCTCGACTGGGAGATCGTCCTTGACGATCGCCGCCAGGCGCAACTCTTCGGCGTTGTCTCGCTGTCGCTGGCCGGTTGGGACGAAGGGGTAGAACGTCCCCTGTTTGTAACCGTAGATCCAGTAGATCTTGCGAGAGCCCTGGAGGAAGGGGAACACCGAGGCCAGCAGACAGTCCCCCAGTCCTTCGTCGACCAGCCCCTGGGCCACGCCGTGCAGGGCGGCGATCAGGGACTCGAACTCGGAACCCTCGATCACCAGCCAGGCAAAGCCCAGGTCGTCCTTGACCTCCCTAGCCTTCAGAGCGTCGCCGGGGGCGGTGGTGTCCTGGACCTGCAGCATGTCCATGGTGTCCTTGGTCAGCTGATCGAAGCGCCCCGGCGGCAGCGACTTGAAGAGGACACCCACCTGCCCGGCCGGCTGGAGCGATGCGGAGACCTGCATGGTCACCAGAGCGGTGCTCATGGCGAAGACCTTGTCTTCGTTGGGCTTGGGGAGCCGAGTCCGCCCGGTGAGCGAGTCCAGGAATCCCAAAGGAGATCTGCTCTAGCTGGAGAGCTCAGACTCCAGGTCGCGCAGCTTGGCCAGCCGGTGCTCCAACGAGGGATGGGTCGAAAAGACCTCCGCCAGGCTGCCCTTGCCGATGTGGACCGCGGGAAAGATCATCAGGGCGTTTGCACTCTGTACCTGGCGTAGATCTTGGGTCGGGATCCGGGACATCGTTCCGCTGATTTTCTGGAGCGCTGAGGCAAGCTGGGCGGGATCCCTGGTGATGATCGCCGAGCCCCGGTCGGCCGCGTATTCCCGGTAGCGCGAGAGGGCTCGAATCAGCACGAAGCTGATCGCCCAGACCACCGCCGCGACCAGGATGATCAAGATCATCCCTTGCCCTTCGCTGCGGCCGCCGCCACGCCCGCGACCGCCGTAGCCGGCGCCCATCATGCCGAAGCCGCCGAACATCCCGAACCACATCCCCGACTGGACGATCAGCGCTGCCACCGTGGCGAAGAAGCTGGCCATAGCCATGACCTTCACGTCCTTGTGGATCACGTGGCTCAACTCGTGGGCCAGGACAGCCTCGAGTTCCTGGGGCTCGAGCTGGGAAAGGATCCCGCGTAGTAACCGCCATCACTGCGTGCTTGGGATTGCGTCCAGTGGCCAGCGCGTTGGGGACCGGAGAAGGAATCACCGCGATTTGAGGCATTGGCGTTCCGGTGATCTGGCAGAGGCGACCCACGATGTCGAACAACTGCGGCTGCTGCTGAGCTGTCACCAGGTGAGCGTGGAGACTGCTCAGGACCAGCTTGTCGGAAAAGAAGTACTGGGCGACCAGCAAGATCGCCACCACCACCACGATCAGGGCTACGCCGGTGTGGAGCAGCAACAAGACCCCGATAAAGGCCAGATAGACGAGCGCCAGCAAGAAAAGCGCCAGAAACATCCGGGCAGTCAGGCCAGCATCGGCGCCCAGTTTTCGGTGCATACGTCCCCTATATACCCGTTTCCACTGGATTTACGCGTGGAACCGTCATCCTCCACCCGCCGGCTGGGAATCAGCTGGGATTTCCCGTCGACTCGCTCCAGAGAGAAGCCGGCTCAGCCGTTCGGCTCGATCGGTGGCACCTGGGATCGCTCCGCGGCGGGGCACTTCCTCTGTGAGCGGCCCCGATCTGGAGTCGGCGCTAACATGTCGGCGACGAACGCGGCTGCTGAGACTCTGACCTGAGGGAGCGCTTTACATAGTGGAACTGATCTACATCGTGATCGCCGTGGTCGTGCTGGGAGGCGCCTCGCGTACTTCGGTTGGCAAGCGCACCGTCAACTTGGCCCAGCAGAAGATCACCCACCTGCTCAACCGAGCCGAGAACCCCGTCGAGGCGCTCGACCTCGCCTACCAGAAGCAGATCGAGGCGCTGCAGCAGGTCAAGCGTGGCGTGGCCGAGGTGGTGACCTCGGAAAAGCGCCTGGAGCTTCAGGCAGCCCAACTGCGGCAGAACCAGGTGAAGCTACAGGGCCAGGCCAAGCTGGCGGTGCAGCAGGGGCGGGATGACTTGGCGAGGCTGGCGCTGACGCGGTCCCAGGCTGCCGACGTCCAGCTTCAGTCTCTTGATCAGCAGATCCAACAGCTCAAGGACCAGGAACAGAAACTGCAGCTCACCGCTCAAAAGTTGCAAGGCCGGGTTGAGTCATTTCGGACTCAGAAGGACACCCTGAAGGCGCAGTACTCCGCCGCCCAGGCGTCCGCTCGAATCGGAGAGACGGTCACGGGCATCTCCACCGACATGACCGACGTCAACCTCATGTTGGAGCGGGCCCAGGACAAAACCTCCCAGATGCAGGCCCGAGCGGCGGCCATCGACGAACTCGTCTCGTCGGGGACCCTCGATGCGCTGGGAAGCTCTGGCGATGACATCGACCGCCAGTTGCAGGCGGTATCTGGGGACGCTGCCATCGAGGCGCAACTCAGCCAATTGCGGCATGAGGTGCTGGCCAAGCCCGACGACGCCGCCAAGCTCACCACACCGGACCCGTCAACGAAGCCGCCGAAAGAGGGAGATTAGGGAATGCTGCACGCCGTCGCATTTATCGTCATTGGACTGGTCATCGGCGCCTTCTTCATCCGCAAGGCTCGGGCAACCGCTGCGGTCATCCGAGTCGTCGGCGGCTTGATAGGGTCACTTGGTGGGGGGTTCATCTCACTGGCCGCCCTGGGTAGCAAGACTGACACGGGGAAGTACGGATCGATCGTGATCGCGATTGTGGTGGCGATCGTGTTCGCTGCGATCGCGTCGGCGATCAGCAACGTGGCGCAGGTTAGCGGCAGGAACTGACGATCCGCCGCCCCCCAGGAAGCGGCGAGAGCGACGATCTCGCGCTCTCTATGAGGAGCAGTTCAGAGGGCGCGCCCGGCCAGGTAGGCGGCCGCCGCCTCGGCGTCCCTGACCATGCGCCCGATCAACGCACGATCACTGGCGAAGCTCTCCTGGTCGCGCAACTTCGCGAGCACGCCCACCAGTACTAACTCGCCGTAGAGATCCCCGGGATCCTCCAGACAGTGGACCTCAAAGCGGCGCTCCGTTCCACCAAAGTGCGGCCTGGTGCCGATGCTCCCAACGGCTCCGCAGGTGACGCCACGCTCGCTCGTGAGTTCCATCGCATACACGCCGTCCGAAGGCAATGCTTGATTGGAGGAGAAGGAGACGTTGGCGGTGGGGAAGCCGAGTTTCCGCCCCATCCTCTCCCCGTGGACGACCTCGCCCAACACCTGTAGCGGCCGACCGAGCATCGCTTGAACTGCGTCCAGTGAGCCGCGCGCTAGTTGCTGGCGAATCGCCGAGCTGCTAACCGGCTCGCCCTGCCATTCCAGAGGATCCACGACCCTCACCGTGAATCCGGCCGGCCCGGCGTAGCCCTGCAGGAAGTCGAGCCGGCCCTCGGTTCCCTTGCCGATCGAGAAGGTGGGGCCGACAACCATCACCTGGAGCTTCAGACGCTCCCGGAGACGGTTCATGAAGGTATCCGGTGTCATGCGCATCAATCGGTGGTCGAAGGGAATCACCCAGAGCCTGTCTACCCCACGCTCGACCAGCAACCGCCGGCGCAGATCGAAAGTACTGAGCAGGCGGAAGTCCAGCTCAGGATCGATCACAGTCCGGGGGTGGGGCTCAAAGGTGATCGCGGTCAGCGAGACGGCCAGCCGATCGGCTTCCTCTCGGGCCGCGGCCAGGATCGCCTGGTGACCGATGTGTACTCCATCGAAGTTCCCGAGGACCAGGCAGGTCGGGAGTTTCACTCGAGGCTCAATGTCCAGCCCCAACCCGAAGTCGGCCCGTCCCGCCGGACTCGGTGGGGAGTTCGCCGATTCAGCCACTGATCGGCAGGAAGACCTTGGTCGGCCGAAAGCGCAGCCCCGTCACCTCTCCCAGTGCTACCAATCTCCCATCGGGCCCATGCGCCCTCACCTCACGGTCGGCGGGTGGCTCATCCGGGAGGGTTTTTGGGGCACGCTGGATCCAGACCGACTGGCCACGCTGCACCGCGAGGGCTCCGGCCGGAAGAAGGTCGACGCGGGGCAGCATCTCCACCGCAACCTCCGGTGGCAGCAGATACCCACGCGGGTTTGGGGACTCCATCAGCTCGTCCAGCCTCACCGCATCGGCGATCTTGAAGGGGCCGTACTCGGTCCGTTCAAGCCAGGCGAGAACCCCGCCAACCTGGAGGCGCTCCCCGAGATCCGTGGCCAAGACTCGGAGATAGGTACCCCGACCGCACACCACCTCCACCTCGGCCTCTGCCACGTCTCCCGGAGTGAACGACCGGAGAGTGATGCGACGGATCTCTGCGGGTCGGGACTTCCGCTCAACGGTTACCCCCTGCCGCGCTAGCTCGTAGAGATGGCGGCCCTGATGCCGCACCGCCGAGTGCATGGGTGGCACCTGCTGCACGATCCCGACGAACTCCTCCAACGCGGCGGCCACCTCCGACTCGGCTAGGTGGGCCGCCGAACCGGATCGATGCACCTCGCCCTCGAGGTCCCCGGTGTCGCTGACCTCCCCCAGTCTGAGCCGCGCATGGTACGTCTTGGGCTGGCGCAGGATGTACTCGACCAGCCTGGTGGCACGTCCCACACACAGAGGAAGGACACCCGTCGCAGCCGGGTCCAGCGTGCCAGCGTGCCCCACGTGGCGCTCGTCGAGCGCGCGCCGCGCCATCTTGATAGCCATGAAGGAGGTGATTCCCTCAGGCTTCGATAGATTGAGCAGGCCCGTCAGCATTTGGGCTTCGCCCTTGGTGCTGCTGCGGTTACGCCCGACCCCGGGGGCTGCGGTCACTGGGGAGCGGCTCTGATCAGCCGTCGCGCCTCGGTTAGCACAGCTGTCTCCACCTCTGAGATCGCCCCCTGGATTTCAGCTCCGGCGGCCCGACGGTGGCCGCCGCCTCCGAACGGAGCCACCAGGCTGTGAGCCTCGATCGGGTCGCGGCTGCGGACGCTGACCCTGGTGAGCCCGGGTTCCGCCTCCTTGAAAAGTACCGCGCAGAGCATGGTGTCGAGAGTTTGGAGGATGTCGATGATCCCCTCGCTCTCCTCCATCTCGGCTCCGACCTTCCCGAGGCTGGCCAACGTGACCTCGCTCCACACCAGCCTGCTCTGCAGCTCGTATCTGGTGGCCGCGAGCACGAGTGCCTGCAGCTTGAGGGTGGTCTCTGGACGGGACTTGTAACTCTTGAGCGCCACCCAGGCAGGGTCGGCCCCTAGTCCAGCCAACTCGGCGCCGATCTGTAGTACCGCTCCGGTCGTGTTGTCGTGGCGAAAGCCGCCGGTGTCGGTGAAGATCGCAGCGTAGAGATTGGTCGCCGCCTCCGGATTCACCCGTGCCCCCCAGGCCTGCAGCGCCTCGAACACGATCACTCCGGTCGCGGCCACCTCCGGCTTGACCAGTGAGATGTCCCCGAAACCCTCGTTGCTGGCGTGGTGGTCGATCACGATCGTCAGAGGCGCAGCCTCGATCCGCTCGCGCAGGTTGCCAAATCGACTTGGGCTTCCGGCGTCGAAGGCGATGGCGACGGCATCCGGCGGCGCGGCTCGTTGGTTGACCGCCTCGTATCCGGGCAGGTAACCAAGCCCGGCAGGCAGTGGATCTGGAACCCATGGGTACGGCCGCTTCCCCTCCCCCTTCAGGTAGTCGGCGAACGCCAGGACGCTGCCAAGCGAGTCGGCATCGGCATCCTTATGAGCGACCAGCAGGAAGTCCTGGTGGTCCGCCACCACCTGATGGATCCGTTCGAGCGCGTCAGTCACCGGCTCTACTCCGGCGCAGCTTGGGCGGATTGTCCAAGGTGTTCAGAATCTGGCTCACCCGCACCCCGTAGGCGATTGAATCGTCGAGGCGTATGTCCAGCTGAGGGATCCGACGCATGTGTTCCAGGCGTTCACCCAAACGGTGGCGCAGGAACCCGGTCATGCTCCGAAGCACCTTGAGCACCTGCTCGCGCTCGGGGTCCTCGGCCAGCACGCTGACCTTCACCCGAGCGTACGAGAGATCGGGGGCGCAGGCGACAGCTACCACGGTCACCATCGAGAGCCTCGGGTCTTTCACATCGCCGGCAATTGCCAGAGCCAACTCCTGTCGAAGCTGAACGTCGATCCGCTCCCGACGGTGGCTGGCCGTTGACTCGCGGGCTGATCTCACCAACAGTTCAGACCGCAGGTCGCGCCCGAGCTAGCGATTTCGCTGTTCCACCACGTAGCACTCCAGGATGTCCCCCTCGGCAAAATCCTGGTAGTCGCCCAGGTCGATTCCGCACTCATAACCCTGGGCAACCTCCCGGACGTCGTCCTTGAAGCGCCGCAGCGAGACCACCTGGGTGCGGTGGATCTCCTTGCCGTCTCGCAGGACGACCGCCAACGATCCCCGGGTGATCTTGCCCTCGCTCACCTGGCTCCCGGCGATTACCCCTACCCTGGGCACTCGGATCCGCGCCTTGACCTCCGCCCTCCCCTCGAAAACCTCCTCAAAGGTGGGCTCGTGGAGTCCGCGGATGGCCTTTTCGATGTCCTCGGTGATCTGGTAGATCACGTCGTAGGTTCGAACGTCGATGCCGTGGCTGTCCGCCAGCGCCTTGGCGGTGGGGTCCGGCCGAACGTTGAATCCCACCACGATCGCGTTGGCGGCGGCGGCCAGGTCGACGTCGGCTTCAGAGATCGGCCCGACCCCGTCGGCTACCAGCCGGAGCCGCACCAGCGGATCCGAGAACCTGAGCAGCGCCGCGCGCAGCGCCTCGAGCGAACCGTGGCTGTCGGCCTTGATTACGAGGTCCAGGTCGCGCAGGCCCTCCCCCGACTGCTTGCTGAGCTCAGCCAGGCTGACTCGGTTGACGTCCGACTGACCAGATCGCAGCGCAAGCCGGCGCTGCTCCGCCAGCGCCCGGGACTCGCGCTCCGTCTCCTCGACCAGGAGCCGATCCCCGGATGTGGCTACTTCAGGGAAACCGGTGACCAGCGCCGGCAGCCCGGGAGTCACCTCGTCGGTCCGCTTCCCGCGGTCGTCGAAGAGAGCTCGAACCCGACCGGCGACTGCACCGACCACAAAGTAATCCTGAACCCGAAGAGTCCCTTCCTGGACCAGCACGGTCGCCACCGGGCCCTGGCCACGCTGAAGGTTTGAGTCGATTACCACAGCCTCCCCTGGCCGATCGGGGTTGGCCCGGGGCTCGCCCAGGTCGCTGACCAGCAGGATCATCTCCAAAAGGTGGTCGACCCCCTCTCCGGTCTTGGCCGAGACCGGGACGCAGACGACGTCGCCGCCGAAGTCCTCGACCACGACCCCGTGCTCGGCCAGCTGCTGCTTCACCCGGTCGGGGTTGGAGTCGTCTCGGTCCATCTTGTTCAGGGCGACCAGTAGCGGCACTCCCGCGTTGCGGGCATGCTTGATGGCCTCTTCGGTCTGGGGCATCACGCCGTCATCGGCGGCCACCACCAGGACCGCCAGGTCGGTGATGTTGGCCCCACGCGCCCTCATGGCCGTGAATGCCTCGTGCCCAGGGGTGTCGATGAAGGTGATCTTCCGACCTTCACGCTCCACCACTGAGGCCCCGATGCGCTGGGTGATTCCGCCGGCTTCCCCAGCCGCCACCGAGGTCTTCCGGATGGCGTCGAGAAGGCTGGTCTTGCCGTGGTCGACGTGACCCAGGACCGTTACCACCGGCGGCCTCGGCTGGAGGTGCCCGGCATCTGCGTCTGCCTGGAACTGGTCACGGTCGAGCATTCGCTCGACCGGGGCGGCCGCTTCCGGTTCCGCGTCGGCAATCTCGATCTCAAGTTGCTCCGCGACCAGGCGCGCAGTCCCGGCGTCGATGCTCTGGTTGATGGTGGCGAGAATCCGGTTCTGCATCAGAACCTTGGAAACCTCGGCGGGCGAGACGCCTAGGGCATCTGCGAGCGACTTGACGGTGAGGTTGGCGGGAAGCGAAGCCTGCTTGACCTGTGCGATGAACTCATCCTCCTTGGACTGGAGCTTGCGACCCCGAGCCGATGTGGCGGGGAGAACCAGAGATCATACCCGCCACCACATGTGCCACGGCGTCACCGTCTACGACCTCCGCGCGCAGCCGGAGTGCGCGACCCAGGGCCCGGCGCCTCCTGGCGGCGTCCCAGCAACTCATCTTGGCACACAGATACGCGCCGCGACCAGGGCCTCGAGTCCCCAAGACTTCGGCGACTACCCGGTGGCCGTCCCAGCGCAGCCGCAGCAGGCTCTCCTGCGGTGCCTTGGTGCGACAGCCGATGCAGGTGCGAATCGGCAGATGGACCGGATCGGGAGCGGCTACGAATCCTCTCCTTGGGCCCGAATGTCGATCCGCCAGCCGGTCAGCCGGGCCGCCAGCCTGGCATTCTGGCCCTCTTTGCCAATCGCCAAGGAGAGGCTCTGAGGGGCCACCAGGACAGTCGCCCGATGGGCCGCTTGATCGAGGTGCACCGAGATCACCGGGGCCGGCGAAAGCGCCCGGGCAACCAGCTCAGCGGGATCTCCAGACCACTCCAAGATGTCCACCTTCTCGCCGTTCAGTTCCTCGACCACCGAGCGAATCCGCACCCCCTTGGGCCCGATGCAAGCTCCCTTGGGGTCGATCCCTTGGCGCAGCGATTCCACCGCCACCTTGCTGCGCTCACCAGCTTCGCGGGAGATCGCCTTCACCACCACCGAGCCGTCGGTCAGTTCGGGGACCTCGGCCTCCAGCAACCGCCGAAGAAGAAGCACGTTTGACCGGGACGCCCGGACCTGAAGCATCTCCTCCCCCGCTCCCGGGTGGGACTCCATCAAGACCACTTTCAAGTGCCGCCCTCGAATCAGTCGCTCGCCCCGAATCTGTTCCGCTGGTGGCAGGTAAGCCTGGAGCTCGCCGGCCCGAAGAAGCACGGTCCCGTCCTCAGCTCGCTCCACGATGCTCGCCACCAGCAGGCCGCGGCTGGCCTCCGCCTTGCCCTCCAGGCGAGAGCGCTTGGCTTCGCGCACCCGCTGCCCGACCGCGGCTTTCACCAGCCGGGCAGCCCGGGCAGCGACTGCTTTCGGGAACCTCGGCCGGCTGCCTCACCGAACAGCCCACTTCGGCCAGCGGATCCAGCTCCAGGGCCTGCCCCAGGGAGATCTCGGCATCACTCGCCGGTTCCCCTTCGACAACCGTCCGGAGCAACTCCACCACCAGCCGACCGGTCTCCGGGTCGAGCTTTACGTCGATCCGGGGCAAGCTCGGATCAAGTTGCGTCCAAGCGGTCGGGATGGCCGACTCGATCGCCTCCACCACACCACCCGTCGGAACACCGTGGACTTCCCTAAGGGTCCGCAGAACCTCACCTAGTTCCCCGGCGCTTCCCTCGGATGCACTTGGGACGGAACCGGCCGCCGTCTTCAAAGGTCGACCACGACCCGGGCCGCGGCCACGGCCTCCCGGCTGACCCTCCAGGAACGCAGCCTCGCCCCTTTGGTTCGGCGGACTTCGAGGTCCATCTCCGTCGGGCCGAGCGAGATGAGTCTCCCCTCCACCACCGTCTGGGAATCACCGTCTCGAAGGGTCAGGCGGACCTTGCGTCCGAGTGCGGCGGCGAAGTCCTCATCTGAAGAGAGCGCTCGCTCTGCACCGGGCGAAGAGACCTCGAGCGCATACGGACCAGGCAGCAGCTCCTCGCGACGATCGAGCAGAGCGGAGAGCGCCTCGCTGGCCTGACCGCATTCATCGATGGTGACTCCCCCAGGGCGATCGACGGTGACTCGCAGAACAGACCGTCCTTTGCCGGGATGCCAAGCCACATCGATTAACTGCAGTCCCAGCTGGGTGGTGACCGGCTCGAGCAGGTCCCTGACCAGCTCCACCGCCGACTCGTGAGCCACGTATTTCAGCCTCAGGTAAACGGGAATCCAGGCATGTCCCGCCCTCGGGTAAGGAGGTGTACCCGGCTGCCTCCGTGGCGCGATTCTAACCTTGGGAGGGTGCTGGTCGTTAGTGGCGCGCTGCGGTTGCTGCCCCAGCCGGAACTCGTGCCGTGCTGCGTCGGGCCAAGCGACGGTCGAGCCCACGCCAGGCGGTCAGGAGCGTCGCCGCGTTGAAGATCGAGCTGTAAGTCCCAGAGACGATTCCTACCAGCAACGCCAGCACGAATCCCTGGATGGACGCTCCGCCGAAGAGGAAAAGGGTCAACAGCACGAAGACCACGGTAAGCGAAGTGTTGAGCGAGCGCGACAGGGTCTGCGCGATCGACAGGTTGACCACCTGGTCGAAGTTCATCCGTGATCCCTGTACTCTCAGGTTCTCGCGAATCCGGTCGAATACCACGATGGTGTCGTGGACGGAGAAGCCGACCACGGTGAGAACGGCGGTGACGAACAACGTGTTGACCTGCCCGAGCAGGCTGAAGTGACCCAATATCGCCCAGATTCCCACCAGCACGAAGATGTCGTGGAGCAGGGCTGCCATGGCACAGAGCGCAAATCGGCGGGCCCGGATCTGGGTGCCGGCGAACCGCAATGCCAGGTAACAGGAGATCAGAACCGCCGAAATTATCACGAGGAATACCGAGCCCACCACCAGGCTGCTGGCGATTGTCGGCCCGACGGTTGACTCACTCTCCGTGAGCGGGTTGCCGGAGCTGTCCTTGGGCAGGTCGAAATGGTCGTTGACAGCGCGCAGGATGGTGTCGACCTTGCTGGTCACGATGGGCAAGGTCGTGATCACGTAGGTGTTGCCGCCCTCCCCCTCAACGGTGGCCTGCCCTGGGCGATAGGCAGAAAGGGCGACCCTCTGAACCGCGGCCGCGGTCGTGTGAACCTTTGGGTGGACGGTGAGGCTCACCCCGCCAGTGAAGTCGACCCCTAGGTTGAACCCGCCGATCAAGATGGCGAAGATGCCGGGGACGATGATCGCGAGTGAGGCCGCGAAGTAGGCGTTGCGGTGAGTCACCACGTCAAACCGCCCGCCACTGCGGAACTGCTTGGCTAGATTCTCGTGGGGCAGGATCCGCGTGTATAGGCCGGGGCGCCTGGCAAAGCTGAACCAGCGCTGCACGTAATGCAGCAGCGAGTGGGTGATCACGATCGACGAGAACATGCTCGCGGCCACCCCGATGAAGAGGGTCAGCGCGAAGCCCTGTACCTCCGTGGAGCCAAAGAAGTACAGGACAGTGCAAGTGATCATGGTGGAGATGTTGGAGTCGCGAATCGCGGGCCAGGCGCGGCGGAAGCCGTACTCGGTGGCCAACTCCAATGGTCGATCTTGGCGCAGTTCTTCCTTCATTCGCTCAAAAATGAGCACGTTGGCATCAACCGCCATGCCCACGCTGAGGATGAATCCCGCCAACCCGGGGAGCGTCAAAACCACCGGGATCAACTTGAAAACCGCGAGAACGATTGCTGCGTAGAAGAGCAGAGCGACGCTGGCCAGGAAACCGGGGAACCGGTAGTACAGCATCATGAAGATGACGACAAGGAGCAGTCCGAATGCCCCAGCGGACAGGCTCTGCTGAACTGATTGCTTGCCCAGGCTGGCGGACACCCCGCTCACACCCTCGACCTGAATCTGGGCTGGCAACGCGCCGGCGTTGATGTCGTCTACCAGCCTGGTCGCGCTGTTGAAGGTGAAGTTCCCGGTGATCTGAGTCTGGTTGCTGCTGGGACTCGCGACCGCGGGCGCGGTCAGCACCTGACCATCCAGGAAGATGGCCAACTGCGAGGTGGGGGGCGCGGAGGTGGTCGTTCCGCCAGTCGCCGAGCAGCCGGGGTTCTCTTTGCAGGCTGCGGTGGTCAGCTTCGACCACACCGCTGCTCCCTGACTGTTGAAATCGATGTCGACGGCGTAACCGCCGGCAGCCTGGGCGACAGCCGCCGAGGTCACGTCAGACGCAGGCAGGCTGGGCACGATCTTCCAGTGGTAGGCCTGACCCGTGCTGGTGTCGACTGGATAGTAGAGCGTGTTGCTGAACTGGCAGGTCGACTTGGGGTGGGCCGGGGGCCAGCACCCCGCCGGAACCAACTGCTTTTGATCGGCACAGGTTTTGGTCGAGCAGACTCCGGGTGAACCGTTCACCGACGGCTTCCCCGCCACCGGGGTGGCGAAGTGCAGCTCCGCAGTCTGCCCCAAGGCCGCCTCAGCGGTGGCCACGTCAACTCCCGGGAGCTGAACCAGTATTTGGCTTGTGCCCTGGGTCTGGAGCTGTGCCCCGGAAACACCCAGGGTGTCGACCCGCTTCTGCAAGATGGTGAGGGTGTCGGCCTGAGCCTCAGCCAGGGTCCTGCCCTTCGGTATCCCACTTGTGCAGCCGATCCCGACCGGGTTATCGGGGCCCTGACAGATTTGGATCGTCAGAGAGGTACCGCCCTGGAGGTCCAGGCCCCGGTGGATATAGATCGGCGTGCCGACCAGGGTCGGCTGCTTGCCGTCGGGGAGTGAGGCGGTGGGGCTGATGTGCTTGACCAGCACGTTGTAGATGGGGCCATAGGCATCGATGAAGATCGCGCCCAGGACGAGCACTACTACCAGCGCCAACCACCAACGGCTGATCCGGATCATCGCGCCGAGCTCGCCTGTGCAGAGGTCAAGTGCATTTGAGGAATCATGATTTTAGGGGAGGCGCCACTCTCGCTCGGAAATTATGGTCGGAGTTCAGGAATCCACCCCCCGGACTAGTCCTCGACGATGTCGTTCGATGAAGTCCTGAAGCTGGCGCTCCTCGATCGCCTTCCGCGCCCCGGCCATCAGGCGACCAAGGTGCCACAGGTTGTGGAGGCTGAGAAGTCGGTGGGCCAGAATCTCGCCAGCAAGGTAGAGGTGGCGCAGATAGGCGCGGCTGAACCCTGCACAGGCGGGGCATTTGCAAGCTCCGTCAAGCGGCTCGCCGTCCCGGCGGAACCTGGCCTGGCGCAGCGAAAGCCTGCCTCGGTTGGTGAGTGCCGTCCCGGTCCTCGCCAGTCGGGTGGGGAGCACGCAGTCGAATAGATCGACCCCCCGCGACACCGCGTCCAGCAGGTCGAGGTCGGTGCCCAGTCCCATCAAGTAGCGGGGCAGGTTGTCAGGCAGGTGGCCCACACAGGCGTCGATGGCGGGCTGCCTGACCTGGGGTGGCTCGCCCAGGACAAGCCCTCCGATTGCGGCCCCGTCGAAGCCCAGATTCGCGATCACCTCGGCTGACTCGGCCCGGCGCCCGACATCGAACCCTCCCTGGATGATCCCGAAGAGAAGCGATGAGCCGGTATCTACCTGGCGGCACCTGGCAGCCCAGAGGTGGGTTCGCCGGGTGGCCTCCTCGGCCACGGGCGCCGAGCTGCCGAATGGAACCGGCTGGTCCAAGGCCATGATCACGTCGCTGCCCAACTTGAGCTGGCCCTCGACCACCGATCGGGGGCTGAGCTTGATCGTGTCCCCGTCGTAGGGCGACCGGAAGGTCACGCCCTCATCGTCGAGCTCGACGAGCTGGCCCAGGCTCACAAGCTGGTAGCCTCCGCTATCGGTCAGGAGCGACCCGCTCCAGCCCATGAACCGGTGCAGCCCTCCCATCTCCGTGATCAAATCGACTCCCGGGCGCAACGAGAGGTGGTAGAAGTTCGCCAGCAGCATCTCCGCTCCTGACTGGGTCACCTCAGCCGGATCACAGGCCTTCACCGCCGCGTGAGTGCCGACCGGCATGAAGGCGGGGGTCTCGACCTGGCCGTGTGCGGTCTGCAAGGTGCCCCGGCGGGCCCTCCCGTCCCGGGTCAAGACGTTGAAACGATCAGACGTGGCGAGGCTCAAGGGTTACGCCAGCCGAACATGCAGTCTCCGAAACTGAGGAAGCGGTACCCTCGATCAAGGGCGGCCTGGTAGGCGGCGCGAATCCGGTCTCTCCCGTAGAAGGCGCTGACCAAGACCAGCAGTGACGACCGTGGCTGATGAAAGTTGGTCAGCAGCCCGTCGACCACCCGGAGCTGTTCCGGCGAACGCAGGTAGAGATCCGTCTCACCATCTCCCGCTACCACTCTTCCGGTGTCGTTCGAACCGGACTCCAAACAGCGCACCACCGTCGTGCCCACGGCGACCAGCCGGCCTCCCCCATCCCGGGCTTGATTTACCTCAGCTGCGGCACCAGATGAGATCCGAAAGCGCTCCGAATGCATCGGGTGTTCCTCGATCGTCGCAGCCCTGATCGGTGCGAAGGTTGCGATCCCAACTTCGAGCTGGATCCGGACGATTCGCGCCCCTACAGCCTCGATCTCCTCCAGTAGCCGTTCTGTGATGTGAAGCCCGGCTGTAGGCGCGGCCGCGGATACCGCGGGCCCCTGCGAGTAGACCGTCTGGTAGCGCTCGGGGTCACTAAGCCCCTCCTTCAGATATGGGGGCAGAGGGACCTCTCCGATCTCCTCGATGTCGACCCCAGGGTCGGCTTCGACCTTGACCTCGCGGCCTGCCACGTGTCCCTTCCAGAGCGACTCGACGAGCACCCGCCAGCCCTTGCCCTCGAGGGCCGTCCCCGGTACAAGCCGCCGGGACGGGCGGGCCAGCGCCCGGTACCGGCTGGCCCCCAGATCACGGAGCAAGAGCACCTCGCCGGCACGCCCGTCGACCGCGCCTCGCAGCCGGGCAGCACGGACGCGAGTGTCGTTCACCACCAGGCAATCCCCGGGCCGGAGAAGGTGGGGCAATCGTTCAACCCGCGAGTCCTCCCAGCCGCCGTCGGAGTTCAGCACGAGCATTCGGCTGGAACTGCGGTCCGCCAGCGGCTGCTGGGCTATCGCGGTGGCGGGGAGCAGATAGTCGAACTCCGCGCTGGGAGTCCCCCCTGACTCAGTCCTCGCCGGCAAAGAGGTCCGTTGCCTGAGCCATCACTGCGCCGGGGGCCTCGGCCGGGACGGTCAGACCCAGGTGGCGGTAAGCGCCACCGGTGGCGACCCGTCCCCTGGGCGTCCTGGCCAGGAACCCCAGCTGGATCAGATATGGCTCCAGCACCTCCTCAATGGTGTGCGGCTCTTCGGCCAGGGCGGCTCCAAGTGTGCCGAGGCCGACGGGTCCTCCACCAAATTGCTCGCAGATCAGCCGAAGAAGCCGTCGATCCGAGGCGTCCAAGCCCTGCTCATCCACAGCCATCAGACGGAGAGCTTCGGCCGCGAGCTGCTCGCTGACCGTGCCATCTCCACGCACCTGGGCGTAGTCGCGGACTCTCCGCAGCAAGCGGTTGGCAACTCTCGGCGTGCCCCTTGATCGGCTGGCCAAGAGCACCACCGCCTCATCTTCGATCGGCACCTGTAGCAGGCCCGCCGATCGCCTGACGATGGTCGCCAGCTCATCCTTGGAGTAGAACTCCAGCCGGAACGTAGCGCCGAAGCGATCTCGAAGCGGGGCAGAGATCATCCCCACCATCGTGGTGGCGCCGATCACCGTGAACCGCTGGAGGGAGATTCTGAGCGCTTGAGCCCCGACCCCCTTCCCCGAGACGAAGTCGAAGGAGAACTCCTCCATCGCTGGATAGAGGCTCTCCTCGACAACTCGCTGCAGACGGTGGACTTCATCTATGAATAGAACGTCGCCCTCCCCAAGGCTGGTCAGCAGGCTTGCCAGAGCACCTTGGAACTCGATGGCGGGGCCACTGGTGACCCGCATTGCCACCCCTGTTTCGGCGGCGACGATGTTGGCGAGGGTGGTCTTTCCCAGGCCCGGGGGACCCGATAGCAGTAGGTGCTCGATCGGTTCACCTCGAGAACGGGCGGCATCGATGAGAATTGCCAACTGCTCACGAACCTGCTCCTGACCGACAAACTCCTCCAAGCGCCGAGGGCGAAGCTGGCGGTCGATCTCTGGTTCGTCCCCAACAGTGTCAGGAGCCAGCAACCGCTCCTCATTTATCACAGCGCACTCCTGATCCCGAACTGGCCTAGCCGCTGGAGGGCCGACTTCACCACATCCTCCAATGTCCTCTGAGCGCCATCGGATCCGGCCGGGCTCTTCAATGTCTCACCCACAGCTTGCCTCGCCTCGCCGACTGGGAACCCGAGCGCCACCAAGGCCGCGGTCGCGCGCTCGCCCTGCGGCCCATCGCCGCCCACCGGTGCTGCGACTCCCGGCCCCGCCAACTGATCGACCCGACCCTTCAGTTCCAGGACGATCCTCTGGGCCGTCTTGGCTCCAATTCCGGGGACCGAGGCGAGGAGCGCGTGATCCTCGCTGACAATCGCCGCCACGAGAGACGGCCACTCCGCCCGGGCCAGGATCGCCAGAGCCGCCTTGGGTCCGATACGCTCCACCGTCAAGAGGTCGCGGAAGAAGACCAACTCCTGTTCGGTCAGGAAGCCGTACAGTGAGATGGAGTCCTCTCGAACCACCGTGTGGATGTGGAGGCTGACCTCTCCGGAAGCACTCAACAATTGAGCAGCCGTCCGGGGGTGGACGTAAACCTGGTAGCCGACCCCCCTCACCTCGATGACCGCCCACTCCTCGTCGATCCTCGCCACCGCCCCACGAAGCGATGCGATCAAGGCTGGGCCCCGGCCGCCACCGCCCTCCTGAGCCCTGCCGCGTGCTGGTGACAGATGCCGACCGCGCAGGCATCGGCGATGTCGTCCGGGCGGAGCGGAACCCCCTCTCCGAGGAGCATCCGTACCAGCCTGCCGACCTGCTGTTTGGGGGCCGACCCGCTCCCGGTGACCGCCTGCTTTACCTCGTTGGGGGTGTATTCGTGGAGCTGAATTCCGGCTCTGGCGGCGGCGCACACCAGCACGCCGCGAGCCTGGCTCACCGCCATCGCCGTGGACACGTTGCGGCTGAAATAGAGACGCTCTAGCGAAACCGCCTCCGGACGCTGGGTAGCCACCAGTTCGGCGAAGCTATCCCAGAGCGACAGGAGCCGCCGGCCCTGGTCGTGATCTGACGGGGTCGACCACACGCCGGCCTCCCGCAACGTGACGCGACCGCTTCCACCGTCGATCAGGGCCCAGCCGGTTAGAGCAATTCCCGGGTCCAATCCCAGGACTAGCAAGGTGTCGCCCCCAGCCGCCCCCGGGCCACGGCCTCGGCCGCCTAGACCTCGGCCATAACGTCGTCCGGAAGCACTGCATTGCAGTGCACCTCGCGGACGTCGTCGTCCTCGTCGAGCGCCTCCAACAGCCGGACCACCGCGGGAGCACTTTTGGAATCGACGTCGACGGTGTTGCTGGGAAGCATCGTGACCTCTGCACTCTCCACCTCGACCTTCGCCTCCTCGAGCGCCAGTCGGAGCGCCTCCAACCGTTCTGGGGCAACGTAGACCTCGACCCCGCCGTCGTCGATCTGGACGTCGTCGGCGCCAAGTTCAATCGCCTGCAGGGCGAGCTCCTCCGGGTCCTGGGAACCCGGGTTGACGCGAATTAGCCCGGTTCGATTGAACATCCATCCGACCGAGTTGGACTCGCCCAGGCTCCCGCCGGAACGAGCGAAGAGATTGCGGATCGCAGCCACTGTGCGGTTGCGGTTGTCACTCAGGACGTCGACTAGGATCGCTACTCCACTCGGGCCGTACCCCTCGTAGCGGATCTCTTCGATCGCCGCCCCCTGGAGTTCGCCGGTGCCCCGCTTGATGGCCCGCTCGATGTTGTCCGCCGGCATGTTGACCTCGCGCGCCTTCTGCATCGCCAGTCGGAGCCGAAAGTTGCTGTTGGGGTCGCTGCCAGACTCCCGGGCAGCAACAGTGATCTCGTTGGCGACCTTGGTGAAGGTCTGACCTTTGCGAGCGTCAACAACCGCCTTCTTGTGCTTTATCCCCGCCCACTTGGAGTGCCCAGACACCGATTACCTCCGAGCTCGGCCGCCACTGCCCGCTGGCGGCTCGGAACGAACATACATTCCCAACAGCTCCAGTCTACCCGGGGCTCCTCGACCAAGCCTATCAGTCCCTCAACACGATCTTCGAGGAGCGCTCGGGTCGAGTTCCCGCTTCGCTCCCATAGCCTCAGCCTCAGCCGCGAACGAGCCTGGCCACTCGGCGGGCCCCAACCCGCAGCACGGTGTCCTGGTTGACTGTCACAGGCACCCTCCAATCCCCCACCCGCTCTCCGGCCAGCTCTACAGCTCCGCCCTGGACCAGCCGGGCGGCCTCCCCCTTGGACTTCGCCATGCCGGACGCAACCAGCAGCTCGCGGATATCCCAACTTCCCAACGCCGGGAGGGCGACGTCGGCGATCTCGCTCGGCAGGTCGTGGTCGCGATGCACCCGGAAGAACTCCTCCCGAGCTGTCCGTGCCTGATCCGGGTCGTGCAAGAAACCGACCAACTGCTGAGCCAAGTCGGCCTTGGCATCCCGGGGATTCAGCGACCCGTCTTGGAGCTGCTCCTCTATCCGGGCCAGTTCCTCTTCCGGGGTGTCAGTGAGCAGCGACATGTATCGCGCGATGAGCCGATCGGGAATCGACATCAGCTGGCCGAACTGGGAGGCCGCAGGATCCGCCACCGCCACCGCATTACCCAGCGATTTGCTCATCTTCTTCTCGCCATCGAGGCCCTCCAGGAGGGGCACCGTGACGATGTCTTGCGGTGCCTGTCCGTAGGCGACCTGCACGTCCCGACCGCGCATGAGATTGAAAAGCTGGTCGCTTCCACCGAGCTCGACGTCGGCCTGGATCGCCACCGAGTCGTATCCCTGGAGCAAGGGATAGAAGAGCTCGTGCACCCCGATGGGCTGCTCGGACCGCATGCGTTGCTCAAAGTCGCTGCGCTGGAGAAGTTGCGCGACAGTGGCGGTGTTGGCCAGCCTCAGCACGGCCACCAGGTCAAATGGGTCGTACCACTCACTCTGCCGGCGCACTTCTGCGTGATCCGGGTCGACCACGCAGAAGATCTGCTCCAAGTAGGTCCTGGCGTTTTCCTCGACCTCGTCGACGGTGAGCTGGGGCCGGGTCGCGGAGCGACCGGACGGGTCTCCGATGCGGGCCGTGAAGTCGCCAATCACCAGCACCGGCAGATGGCCCTCGCCCTGCCAAGTGCGCAAAAGCCGCATCGGAACCAAATGCCCCAGGTGTATGTCGGGGGCGCTGGGATCGATCCCGAACTTGATGCGCAGCCGATCCCCCCGGTTGAGCCGCTCCGAGAGACGCTCTCGGCTCTCACAGTGGACGACGCCGCGCAGCAGTCGATCGGCCGTGGTCACAGCCGCAGAGCCTAACGCGCGCAGGTTGCACCCCGGGTCGCCAGCCAGTAGCTCGACTTCAAATTCGGGATTGACGCCGGTCCGATCAAGATCAATTTGCCCCGCCACGGACACCGGGTGGGATCGGGTCTCTGGGCTCGGCAAGAAGAAACTCGAGTGAGCGCGGTGACCAACGAAGCCTCAGTCGAATCGAACGCGGGTCGCAAGGACTCGGAGACCGATCGCTTGGGGCAGACGGGCAGCGGCCGTCGACACTTTTGACTCCGGTGGTGGTACGTTGCACGGGTAGGTTCCAGCCCGACGGAGGTATCACCGATGCGAACCGTCTGGAGCTTCCTGAGGCAAACTCGGGCGGACTGACCGGCCCTCCGGGGCCAGAGCAGGGCGGCGGCCGAAGGCTTGCCTCCCGCAAGGTCAACGGCCCCGGGGAAGGGCATCTCACCACCCGATATTTGTTCCCGGCTGATCCGCCGGGACTGGTGCCATGGCACCGGCTAATCACATGAGCGAGCCCTTCGGGGCTCGCTTTCTCTTCCCGGCTTTGTCTGAATCCTCGCTGCCCAACTTGTTCACCAGGAACCTCAGCGGGGCCTGGTCGCGCACTCCCACCCGAGGCGTCACCTGAACCGCCACCTCGTCGAGCTTGCCGGGCTGTATCCAGATCGAACTCGAGCCGGGCGAACAGAGGTCGACCCCGTTGCAGGTCAGGTCAATTCCAAGGCCCCGGCAGAGCAGAGCGGGCCCTGGCAGCTTGGCTCGCTCCGTACCCACCCCGTTTACCCCCCCACGCAGCAGCACCGCCTGGGGATCCCCAACGTCCCCAGTCACCACGTTGAAGCAGTAGTGCATCCCGTAGATGAAATAGACATAGGCGACGCCAGCCCTGCCGAACATCACTCCGTTTCGGGGAGTCCGGCCGCGGTAGGCGTGGGAGGCCGGATCGTCGGAACCCAAGTACGCCTCGGTCTCGGAGATCTGTGCCCGTAGCTCTGCCTGGCCGCTGCGGCGGACCAGCCAGCATCCCAGGAGGTCTCGGGCCACTAACGGGCTGGCCCGGGCGAAGAACTCCCTGGGCAGTGAAATCGGCTTCGTCATGGACCTTGGCGCTTTGCGTCCTGCCGCCGGTCGTGGCTCAGCGGAGCGCGGCCACCACGGCGGCTTGACCTCGCCTCCAGACGATCCCCGCCTCGGCGAAGCCTGCCCGAGCAAGTGCTCAACGTGCCACTCGGCGGCCGGGTTGAATTCCGCCGGGTGGAGTTCTCCCCCAAAGCGCCTTTGGCGCTCTGCGAGCAACTCGACGAACTCGGGCGTTCGGGCTACCCTCTCCCACCACTCCTCCCAGTCCTCCCCGGTGCCATCCGAGACAGGCCTGAGTGCCTCCGCCAAATGGTCCAGGCGCGGCGTGTTCACCAGACCGACTTGGTCGGAGTCGGCGAAGAGTCCGCCCGGGCGGAGCAGCCCGGCCAGAGAGCCGTACACGGCCGCCAGTCGATCTGGCTCCAACCAGTGCAACGCAGTCGCGGTGACGACTGCGTCGAACGATCCCCGGGCAAACTTGGCGGCCCACTCGGGGGACCTGAGGTCAACCTCCTCCAGGGTCACTCGCGCATCCCCTTCGAATACTCCCGCGGCAATTCGCAGCAGCACCGGGTCGATGTCGACCGCCACCACCTGTGCCGCTGGGAACCGCTCCAGGAGTCGCGCGCTGATCGAGCCGCAACCACACGCCAGGTCGAGCACCCTGGGCGCGCTGTCGCCCGAGACGGCGCCGACCAGCGCTCCCAGGACGGCGAACCGCTCCTCGCGATCTGGCAGGTAACGTGCCTGCTGCCGATCCCAGCTGGTCTGCCACTCGGTCCAGAAGGACCGGTCGGGCTCGGTGGTGCTCATGAGGAGACCAAGCGCACCGCGGCACCAACCGACTCAAGGGCGCCCAGGACCTGGGCTCTCAAGCGCTCACCCTGCCGATGGGTGAGCGTCTGCTCGGGATCGCGGAAAACCAGCCGGAAGGTCCACCCCTTCGTACCGGCCGGAAGTTGGCTGCCACGGTACTGGTCGACCAGCTTGATCTCCTCCAACTCGGCGACGCGCGAATCTCGGACCGCAGCCAGTGCCGCTCCCAGCGCCGCCCGCTCGGGAACCGTGACCGAAAGATCCAGGGACAGAGGTGGAGTCTTGGCCAGACTGACTCCCTTCGCCGGACGGCCTCCATCAACCAGCCACCCGTCGACACGCATCTCCGCGACCATAGTTGAACCTCGCAGTTCGGGATCCGGCGCTGCGGCCCAGTCAAGCTGCCCGACCACACCGCGCAGTTCGCCAATCACCCAAATGCCAGCGCATCGGTGCGGATGAAACCCGTGGCGGCGTTCTGGACGGAACTCGACCTCATTTAGCCCGACCCGATCTCCCAATGCCTGAATCATCTGCAGCAGGTGATCGAGTGCCCCGGCCGCCTCGTCGGGCTGCGGTGCGACCGAATGGTCCACAAGCGCGAGGACCTCTGGCTCATCGGGTCGCCCAGAGCGATCCAAACTCGGCCAGAACACCCTGCCCCATTCAAAGACGCGGCTTCTCTCCCATCCCCGAGACTGGTTGAGTCGGCAGGCGTCGAGAAGCCCCGGAAGGCAGCTGACACGGAGTTCGCCGAGCTGCGATGAGAGCGGATTTGCAATCCGAAGCGGTGAGAACTCCGAGCCGAGTCCGCGCACCAGAGAGGCCTGATCCTGGCTGACCAGGCTCGAGGTGATGGCCTCGGTGAAGCCCGCGCCAAGGCAGATCTCTCCGGCCAGTCGGGAGGCGCCACTGAGCTCGGGATGCCCGCTCGGAGGAGTTCGCAGTGCCGGCAGGGTCGCCGGTACCAGGTCGTACCCCAGCACGCGACCCACCTCCTCAGTGATGTCCGCGGCAATCTTGATGTCAGTCCGCACGGAGGGTGGCACGACACGCAGTTCGTCGCCGCTCTGGTCCACTTCGAACTGAAGCCGGCGCAGCGCGTCCGCCGCCCGGTCCGGGCCGACTTCGAGCCCTAGCAGATGGGAGATCTCGCGCAAGGAGGTCTGGATGGGACCAGTTGGCGCTGGCACGGCTCCGGCGATCACCGGACCTGGTCTGACGCGGCCCCCCGTCACCGCACCCACGAGGTGAGTGAAGCGTCGGGCCGCGATCGGAACCAGTGCCGGGGAGAGCGCTCGCTCGAACCGCGAAGAGGCTTCCGTCCGAATTCCAAGACTCCGGGTGGTCTTGCGGATCGACACCCAGTTGAAGCTAGCTGCTTCGAGAATGATCCTGGTGGTGTCAGCCTGGACGGAAGTCTCGCTTCCCCCGATGATTCCGCCCAGGGCAACCGGGCGGTCATCGGCGGTGATCGCTAGCGACTCTTCGTTGAGCCGGCGGGTGGCGCCGTCGAGGCAGGCAAGGGTCTCTCCGAGCCGACCGTGGCGGACCCCGATCCTCACGCGGGCCGGAGCACCAGGGAGTCGATCCAGGTCAAAGGTGTGAACCGGTTGGCCCACATCCAGCATCACGTAGTTGGCCAGATCGACCACGGCGGAGATCGAACGAGCTCCGACCGACATCAGTCTGCGCTGCAACCACAGCGGCGACGGTCCGGTCCCTAAGCCGTCGATGCACTCAGCCAGGTAGATCGGACAGTCGGCGGGCGCCTCGATCTCTACATCGACCGCGTCCGCAGCCGGAGCGCCTTCCCGGGAGGGCTCCTCCAGCGCTGGCTCGCGCAGCGGTCGATCGAGCACCGCCGCCAGTTCTCTGGCGACCCCCCAATGGGAGAGGCTGTCCGCCCGATGGCTGAGGATCTCCAGCTCATAGATGATGTCCTCAGGGAAGAGCTCGCTCAGGGGCTGGCCTGGCTCAGCGTCTCCCGATGCCAAGAGCAACACCCCGTCGTGTTCGGGGCCGAGCCCGAGCTCGTCGGCGGCGCAAATCATGCCGTTGCTCAACTCCCCGCGGATCCGTCGCTGCCCCAGCCGGAGACCGCCGGGCAGCACCGTTCCCGGACGGGCCCAGGCGACCACTGCGCCGAGAGTCAGGTTCTGGGCCCCACAGACGACCTCGAGAGGCTCTTGGCCGGGGACACGGACCCTGGTCTTCCAAAGGTGGTCGCTGCCCTCCATCCTCCCCAGCTCGACCACTTCGGCGACCGTCACACCCTCCAACCCCTGGGCGAATCCGACAATCCGCTCTACCTCGGTGCCGCTCAGCGTCAGAAGCTCGGCGATCCGGGCTGGGGTAACACCGTCCAGCTCGACGAAGTCCTGGAGCCACTCCTGGCTCACCCGCATCAGAAGTTCTCCAGAAGGCGAAGGTCGTTTTCGTAAAGGTCCCGCACGTCCTCCAGCCCGTACTTCAGGGCGGCGATCCGGTCGGGGCCCATCCCGAAGGCGAATCCGCTGAAGCGCTCTGGATCGACGCCAGCGTTGCGCAGCACCGCCGGGTGCACCATGCCGGATCCCAGGATCTCGATCCACCCCTTGCCGTGACAGCTCCGGCAGCCCGCGCCGTCGCAGAACCAGCATGAGACGTCCGCTTCCAAGCTGGGCTCCGTGAAAGCGAAGAAGCTGGCGCGCAGCCTGACCCGACGCTCCTTACCGAAAAGCGCCTGGATGAAGTAGATGAGGGTCCCCTTCAGATCGCCGAGGGTCACTCCCTGGTCGACGCACAGTCCCTCGACCTGGAAGAACATCGGGTTGTGCGTCGGGTCTGGGTTGTCCCTCCGATAAACCCTGCCCGGGGCCAGGATTCGATAGGGCGGCGGTCCCGCCATCATGGTGCGAAGCTGCACCGGCGAGGTATGGGTGCGCAAGAGCCACCCTCCCGGACCATCCAGGTAGAAGGTGTCGTGCGTGTCGCGGGCGGGATGCTCTGGGGGCAGGTTGAGCAGCTCAAAGTTGAACTGGTCATCCTCGATCTCGGGTCCGTCCACCGACTGGTACCCCAGAGCTGCTCCGATATCTTCCATCTCGCGAACCAGTCGACCGACCGGGTGCTGGTGTCCACGCTCCAGCGGCCGGCTGGGGTAGCTGAGGTCCAACCAGTCGCTGTCGCTTTTCGCCTGTTGCTGAGCCAGTTGCAGTTCCGTCAGGCGGCGCTCCAGGGCGGCCTCTGTCCCCTGCTTGGTGGCATTGAAGGCGCGCCCCAGCGATGCCCGCTCCAGCGGCGGTGCCAGAGCCAACGCCTGTGCCCCGGAGCTGATCAGGCCCCCGTGGCGAGCCAGATACTTGAGGCGCACCAGCTCCAGTTGGGCCGCATCGACCGCCCCGGCGATCTCCTCCAGGGCCTGCGCGCCGAGTGCCTGGAGGTCGCCCTCAGTCACTGGCCGGGCGCGGCCTCCCGCACTACCTCAACCAGTCGAGCAAAGGCCGCCGGGTCGTGGATCGCCAACTCGGAAATCTGCTTGCGTGAGAGCTCCACTCCGGAGCGGCTGAGCCCCGCGATGAACCGGCTGTAGGGGATCCCCGCCTGGCGCGAGGCTGCGTTGATGCGAGCGATCCAAAGCCGCCGGAAGTTGCCCTTGCGCTTGCGTCGATCACGGTACTGGTAGGCCAGCGAGTGCATCACCGCCTCGTTGGCCGGGCGGAAGAGCCGGTTGTGAGTGCCGGTGAACCCCGAGGCTAGCTCGAGGACCTTCTTGTGGCGCTTGCGCGCGGTTACCCCGCGCTTGACCCGGGCCACCGCTCAGCCCTTCAGGTAGGGCGCATTACGCCTGATCGACTTGGCGTCACCCGAGGTCACGTCGTGCATGGCGGCGTAGCCGCGCTTGCGCTTGGCCGATTTGTGCTCGAGCATGTGCGACTGGAAAGCGCCTCGGCGCAGCAGCTTACCCGTCCCCGACAGGCGGAACCGCTTCTGGGTTCCCTTGTGGGTGCGGATCTTCGGCATGGTTGCTGGCGCCTCCTTTGGGTAGCTTCTTCGAGACCGGATTGAGGATCATGATCATATTGCGCCCCTCGACCAGAGGCGAGCGCTCGATCTGGGCCACGTCCTTGACTTCCTCGGCGAGCCGGTCGAGCAGGGCCCGACCAATCTCCTGGTGAACCAGCTCGCGACCCCGGAACATGATAGTGAGCTTGACCTTGTCGCCCTCCTCCAGGAAGTGGCGCACGTAGCCGTACTTGGTCTGGAAGTCGTGCTCGCTGATCTTGGGACGGAGCTTCATCTCCTTTAGCCGGATCGCGTTGTGCTCGCGCCGGGCGTCCTTCTCGCGTTTCAGCGCCTCGAACTTGAATCGGCCGTAATCCATCAGACGGCAGACGGGAGGCTGGGCCTGGGGCGCCACCTCCACCAGGTCGAGGCCACGCTCTTGGGCGAGTTGCTGGGCATCCGCCAGGGAGACGATTCCCAGCGCCTCTTCATTGGTGTCGTCGAAAAGTCGAACCGAAGGTACCCGGATCTGGTCGTTGATGCGCAATTCGCGAAACGCTATGGACGAATCCTCCTTATTGCGGGAATCGAAGCCCGGATGCTATCACGCAACCTGGCCGCTTCCGACCCCCAGCGACGCTTCAGCCGCCAACCTCGGTGCGCAACAGCTCGATCAGCTCTTCGACCGAGATCGGGCGCTCATCGCCGCTGCGGTTGTTGCGGAGATTGACGTTGTTGGCATCCACTTCCTTCCTACCCACAATCGCAGCGTAGGGAACTTTGGCCAACTGCGAGTCCCGGATCTTGGCGCCCATCCGGTCTCCCGGGCGATCAGGGACCTCGGTGCGAAACCCCGCCTGCTCAAGCCTGACCGCCACTTGGTGAGCATAGTCCAGCTGGTCGTCGCTCACTGTGATCACCTGCAGCTGGACTGGCGACAGCCAGGTCGGCAGGGCGCCCGCGTAGTGCTCGAGGAGAACCCCGAAGAACCGCTCCATCGCCCCAAGGAGAGTCCGATGGATCATCACCGGCTGGTGGGGCTGGCCATCCACTCCGGTGTACTCAAGGCCGAAGCGAGCCGGCTCGTTGAAGTCGAACTGAACGGTCGCACACTGCCAGCGTCTCCCGATGGCGTCGCGGATGTGAACATCCACCTTGGGCCCGTAGAAGGCACCCTCCCCGGGATTCACCTTGTATTCGAGCCCCTCCGCCTCCAGCACGCGCGCCAGAGATGACTCGGCCTGGGTCCAGAGCTCGTCGGCGCCCACCGCCTTGTTCGGGCGGGTGCTGAGGTCGACCTCGACCTCCTCGAAGCCGAAGCGTTGGTACATCTCCCGCACCAGCCGCAGCACCCCTGCCACCTCGGCATCTACCTGCTCCGGGCGGCAGAAGAGGTGGGCATCGTCCTGGGTGATCCCGCGTACTCGCAGGAGCCCGTGCAGCGTCCCACTGCGCTGGTAGCGATAGACACTGGCCACCTCTGCCAGTCGCAGTGGCAGCTCCCGGTAACTGCGGGCGCGAGACTTGTAGATGAGGATGTGGAAGGGGCAGCTCATGGGCTTGACCCGATAGCGGTCGCCCTCGACCTCGATCGCCCCGAACATCTCCTCCGCGAAGTAGCCGAGGTGACCGCTGGTCTCCCAGAGCTGCTCTCGGGCCAGGTGCGGGGTGTAGACCAGCTGGTAGCCAGCCCGACGGTGGACCTGACGCCAGTAGTCCTCGATCACGGTCCTGACAGTTGCCCCGTGCGGATGCCAGAGGATCAGCCCAGGACCGAGTTCGTCCGAGATCGAGAACAGGTCCAGCTCCCGACCCAGCTTGCGATGGTCGCGCAGCGCCGCCTGCTCCAGCCGCTCCAGGTAGACGTCCAGCTCCGCCTGGGTGTTCCAGGCGGTCCCGTACACCCGCTGCAACATCGGTTGAGTCTCGTCGCCGTGCCAGTAGGCACCTGCAGGGTGGGTCAACTTGAATGCCCGGATCTGGGATGCGTCGTCCACATGGGGTCCCCGGCAGAGATCGAAGAAATCATCGGTCCGGTAGCAGCTGATCACCTCTCCCTCGGGGATTCGCTCGATCAGCTCGACCTTGAAGCGCTGGTGCCGACGCCCGAACTCCGCGAGCGCCTGATCCCGCGCCAGCTCCTCGCGCAGGTACCGAGGGCGACGCGCCGCGATCTCGCGCATCCGGGCCTCGATGGTGGGCAGATCGTCGTCGGTGAATCGGTGGTCACCGGGAAGCAGAAAGTCGTAGTAGAAGCCGTCCTCGATCGACGGTCCAATCCCGTACTCCGCCCCGGGCCAGAGTTCGCAGACGGCCGCCGCCATCAGGTGAGCCGCGCTGTGGCGCAGGGTTTCGAGATCGACGTCACTCTCAGCCATCGCTATGGGCCCGATTGTATGAGAGCGCGCGCCGGCCTCCGAGGGGGCGACCGGCCGAGGCTATAATCCGCTCACCCCGACCCCCGAGAGGGCGCATAGCTCAGGTGGTTAGAGCGCTACCCTGACACGGTAGAGGCCCCAGGTTCGACTCCTGGTGCGCCCACCATCCTGGAACCGCTGACGGCTCGCCATGCCCGCCGCGCCGAACGCCCGAAATGCCCCGGATGGCCGCTCAGCGGAACAGGTTGCTGACAGATTGTCCACAGCTGGGGATGGGGATACTGGGCACAACCCAGAGCTCTTCGATAAACCCACAAAAGTGCCAAGTTTTATAGCAGTAATGACCATTGACAGAGCCCGTTAATGAGTCTCTAATATCGCTCCGTGGCCCGCCCTCTCAACCCCCGTCCGGTGTCCTTGCGGGTCTGCGCCCGGGCGGGCTGCACCGACCGGGTCAAGAAGCGGACCGCCAAGTACTGCAGCGTCCAGTGCTCCAGCCTGGACCCCGACCGTCGGGCGAGGCTGCGTGAGCGGGCCCGCTCTGGGCAGGTCCTCCCTTTGGCGCGCCAGCTCCGACTCGACTTCGAGAGCGAGGAGATGGGGCTGGCGCTGCTGGACAACCGGCGGGAGGAGATTCCTCTCGGTCTCTCGCGCTGGGCGGTCTGACTAGCTTTCGCTAGCGACGGGCGGAGCCGGCCTCGACCGAGGCTGCAGCGGTCAGAATGTCAGCTTCGGTGACGGTCACCAGAAGGCTCAACTCGCAGCGGTGGCAGACGATGTGGAAAGTGGTCGGCTCAGGAATCGCCCGGGCCACCTCCTGCCTGAGGCCGCAGCTTTCGCACGTGACGACGGCTCGCATGATTCCATTTAGCTCGCCGGGATCGTGAGCGGATACCGTCGCCAGCGGAATTCGACATCCCGCTACGCGCCCGTAACCGGCTTCATCGGTTCCTCTGGCACTGCCCCCCAGTCCCGCCGCCAGCCGAGAAATCCGGTCACGATCAAGGCCAGGCCCAGACCTCCCACCACGTCGCTCGCCCCGACCACGTCGGCTATCGCTCCGGCCGCCAGCAGGGGCACGGCGATGGCCAGATTGATCGCCAGAAAGGCGCCGCCGAAGATCTTCCCCCTGGTCGCCTCCTCCGTCTCCTCCTGGATCAGCACCAGGCAGGGGATCAGAACCGCCCCCAGGCCGAGTCCGAAGCCCACCGCCAGGGTGATCGCCAACGGGACCAGGGCTCCCACGAAATGAACTCGATCCAGGATCGGGGGCAGGACGCCTAGCACCACCATTGCCGCACCCGCCAGTACCAGGCCCCCAACCACCGTCGCCGGACCCGGGCCCCGGGCCCCAGCCCGCCGGCTCAC
This sequence comes from Candidatus Dormiibacterota bacterium, assembly GCA_963804565.1. Classification (GTDB taxonomy): domain Bacteria; phylum Chloroflexota; class Dormibacteria; order Aeolococcales; family Bog-877; genus Bog-877. The sequence continues at coordinate 378,433 of CAWDQV010000001.1, forward strand.
CACCGTTCCCGCCACCACCATCCCCACCGTCGCCGGGATCAGGAGGATGTAGCTGTCGTGGGGGCTGCGCAGCAGAACATGCTGCATGTAGCCCGCGGAGAGGGCGAAGATCGTAAACACGATGGCCAGTGCCAGAGTCAGCATGGCAAAGGCGAAGGGCAGCACCCGACTGGCCCGCACGACTTCCCAGGTATCTAGGATCTCCTTCCAGGTACTGCTCCAGGGCGACCGAATAGCAGGTCCTCCGGAGGCTGCTGGGGCGGCCAGCTTGGGCCGGATCAGCCAGATGGCGCCCGCTGCCACCGCGAACAGTCCCGCCCCGAAGTAGTAGGGACCCTCCAGTCCCAGCAGCCCTTGCGCGGCCGACGCCAGCGGGACCGACAAGACGATGGTGACAACGATCGTGATGGTGAACAGCGAGGTCGCCGCAGCAAGGTCACGGCGCTTCACCAAACTCGGGATGCTGGCCGCCTCGGCCGGGGCGAAGAGCTGGCCCACCCCAGCGAAGATGAAGGTGATCACGTAGAGCGGAAGCACCTGGTGCTGGGCCACCCCCGTGATCTCCAGCGCGGGAACGCCCAGCACCATCAGCCCACGGGAGAGATTGGTCCAGATCATCAGGGTCTTCTTGTCGTAGCGGTCGGCGAAGATCCCGGCCGGTATCGACAGGAAGACCGCGGGGATGGTGTAGGCGAGCAGGAGCGCAGCGTCGCTGAGATAGAGGTGAGTCAGAGAGTAGATCGATAGGAGCAGCGAAAAGGCGAAGAACTTGTCACCCAGCTGGGCCGCGACCTGGGCCCCCCAGAGGAGCCGAAAGTCCCGGACCCGAAGGACTTCGCGGAAGCCAGTCGAATCGTTATCGACCACCGCCTCTGTGGAAGCTCCGGGCGGGGCCTCGACCGGCATGGCGGCGAATATATCACCCGATCCGGTCCGTTTAGCTTCGAACGGCCGCCACCAACCGGCGCCACTCCTCCAGGTCCAGGCTGCCAGGTCGCCGGACCGGATCGATCTCGATTGAACGCAAAAGCGCCATCGCCTCACCCGGGGTACTCCCCATCGAAAGGGCCAACCCGTGATGCAGCTGCTTGCGCCTGGCCTGGAACATCGGGCGCGCCAGGCGGGCCAGCTGATCGCTCAGCTGTGGGTCCGCCTCAGGGCGTGGGCGAAGCGTGATCAGGCTGCTGTGCACCCGCGGCGATGGCCAGAAACTGGACGGCGGGACGTCGAACTCAATCTCCACATCGGCGATCACCCGTAGGACCAGCGTGGACAGGGACCAGTCTCCCCGGGCAGCCGCCAGACGGTGACCCACCTCGCGCTGGACGAGCAGATGGCAGACCACGGGCGGCGGGTCCCAGGCCAAGATCCAGGGTAGGAGTGCACCGGTGATTTGGTAAGGAAGGTTGCCGAGCACGGTGGGCGCCTCCAGCCCCAACTGACTGGGCACCACCCTCAGGATGTCGGCCTCCACCACCCTGAGTCCGGGATACCGGCTCCGCAGAAGTCCCAGGGCGGATACGCAGCGGGGGTCGAGCTCGACCCCGACAACCTTGACCTCGCGCTCCAAGAGGCCTTGGGTGAGAGCGCCTAGCCCTGGGCCGATCTCCAGCACCTCCTCAGCCGGCCCGGCGGTGGCGGCGATCGCGTCTCGGACTTGCCGGTCGACCAGGAAGTTCTGGCCCATCTCCCGACTAGGACTGATCCCGAAACGGCGAGCGACGGCGCGAGCGGTCCTCTGGGAGCACAGGTCGGGTACGCTCAAGGGGCGGGCATCCCCAAGGCTCGCCTGGTGTTCTCGGTGGTGACCGCGGAGACCGACTCCAAGCAGTCGCCCCGAAGGACGGCCAGCCATTGGGCGGTGGTCCGGACCATGGCCGGCTGGCTTGTCTGGCCTCGGTCTGGCTCGGGTGCCAGAAACGGTGCGTCTGTCTCCACCAGGAGCAGCTCCGAGGGCACCGCACGGGCCGCCTGCTGCAGCTCCACCGCCGACTTGAACGTCAGGTTGCCCGCAAAAGAGCAGTAGAGCCCTCGATCAGCCGCCTCCCGGGCAAACGCCTCATCGCCACTGAAGCAGTGCAGGATCCCGGTAACCGGGGGACCAGCGTCCAGTACCTGTAGCAGATCGGCGTGAGCCTGGCGCTGGTGAATCACCACGGGCTTCGACAGCTCGGCGGCGAGCTCCAGCATGTCGGCGAAGACCTTCCGCTGCAGCTCTTTGGGGGTCTCCAGATATCCGGGGCGAAAGAAGAAGTCGAGGCCGACTTCGCCCACCGCCACCGCCTTGGGGTGCGCCAGCAGTTCTCGCATCTCGGCTATCTCTTCACTTCTTGGGGGGAGCCGGTTCACCGGGTGCCAACCGACGGTGAAGTAGACCTCCGTAAAGGCCTCGGCCAGGGCGAGCGCAGCGCGACTCTGGGGCAGGTCATCGCCGCTCGTGACGATCTGCTCGACGCCAGCCGCCCGAGCCCGGTCCACCACCTCTATGGCTGATAGCCCACGCCGCGAAACTTCATCCAGATGGCAGTGGGCATCGATCAGCACGACCGAGCGCTCAGCCACTTTGTGCCGCCCTCCTGCTGGGCGGGGCTTCCACGACGACTGTGCACTCGCCGCGGGGCGGATCTGCTCGGAACGTGCTGGCTAGATCGCCTGCGGTCCCCAGGTACCAGCTCTCATGGAGCTTGGAGATCTCCCGTGCGACGGCAACCCGACGCTGGCCCAGCACCTCGGCAGCCCACTCCAGCGTCGCCGCCAGTCGGTGGGGCGACTCGTGGAAAACCAAAGCCCATTGGTCTGAGGCCTTCAGAAGGCTCTGCGCCCTGGACTTGGTCCGCGGCAGGAAGCCGAGGAAGAGGAAGCGATCCGCCCTCAGACCGCTGGCCGAGATGGCGGCCACCAGCGCCGACGGACCTGGTACTGCGACGACCTCGATGCCAGCCTCCCTTGCGGCCGCCACCAAGTGGCGACCCGGGTCGCTGACGGTCGGGGTGCCGGCATCCGACACCAGCGCCACGTCACCGACCGCCAGCTGCTCCAGCACGAGCGGGATCCGGCGCTCCTCCTGGTCGCCCGGCAGGGAGATCAGGCGGGGCCTTGCCTGCAGCCCTCGCAGGAGAAGTCCGCTTCGCCGTGTGTCCTCTGCGACCACCGCGCTGACCTGACCCAGAATCTGGGCTGCTCTCGGTGATAGATCGGCCAGGTTGCCGATCGGCGTCGCCACCACGTAGAGGACCCCGGCCAACCCGCTCAGTGGCCCCAGTCGCGCGGGTAGCGAAAGTCCTGACCGATGCTTCGGCCGGAGAGTTTGGCGATAAGCGGTGGACGTCGCTTGAACTGGGAGCCGCGCACCCGCTCCCAGATGACCTGGACCAGCTCGGGGTCGAGGCCGAGCTCGGCCAGCTCATCCGGCCGCCGACGTTCGTCTATCAGGCGAAACAGGATGCGGTCCGCCTGCAGGTAGCTGAACCCCAGGTCCTCCTCATCCGACTGGCCGGCGAAGAGGTCGGCCGAAGGAGCCTTGTCGACGATCCGCTGGGGCATCCCGAGGTGTTGGGCCAGCTGGAACACCTGGGTCTTGTATAGGTCTCCGAGCGGGTTGAGGGCGTGTGCCCCGTCGCCCCACAGGGTGCTGTAGCCGAGGAGCAGCTCCGACTTGTTGCTGGTGCCCAGCACCAGGGCTGCTTTGATCGCCGATAGGTCGTAGAGGATGCTCATCCGTTCCCTGGCCATCTTGTTGCCCCGCCTGGTCGGATCGGCGTCAGGGAATTTGGCGAAATAGGCGTCGATCTGGGGGCTGATCTCGATCACCGTGAGCTCGATCCCCAGCTGGTCCGCCACCAGCTGAGCGTCCTCCAGGCTGCTGGCGGTGCTCTCGCGGTAGGGCAGCGCCAGTCCGGTGACCGCCGCCTCGCCCAGGGCGGCGACCGCGAGGTGGGCCGAGACCGCCGAGTCGATCCCACCCGAGATACCGACCACGACTCCCTTGGAGCCGACCTTGAGAACCTCGTCTCGAATGAACTCGGTCAAGATTCGCTTGACCAGATCGACGTTGATGGAAAGCTCAGTCATCGCCTTCGAGGCCGAGTTGACGCTGGACCACGTCGATCCTCTCGTCGCGGAGGAGCGGGAAGGCGATGCGGGCGCGGCGCAGATCGCCCCGGTCCAACTCGGCACGGAGTACTCCCGGGGAGTCGTCCAGAGGACCCGCCAGCGAGCGCCCGTTGGGGCCGACCACTCGGCTGCCCCCCCAGAAATGAAAGCCGTCCTCGAAACCCACCCGGTTGCAGTAGACGGCAAATACGGTAAAGAGTTCGGAGTAGGTCCTCAGCATGGCGCCGTAGGAGGCTGCACTTCCCAGCTCGCCCTCACCACTGGCCACTCCCCTGCCTGGGCTAGAGGATGGGCACAGCAGAAGGTCGACGCCTGCCCGGCTGAGCAGATACGGCGAGCTGGGGTGCCAGAGGTCTTCGCAGACGAGAATGCCGATCCTCCAAGTGTCCCCTGCGCCGAGCGGCACTTCGACGACCTCGAACTGGTCGCCGGCCGCCAGGTGGCGCTGCTCGTCGAAGATCCCGTAGGTGGGCAGGTAGACCTTGCGATGCACCTGCCGGACGGCGCCGTCGGAGATCAGCACCGCCGCGTTGTAGAAGCTGAACTGGTCCGACTCAAGTACCACGCCGATCAACGAAGCCCCCCGGCCCGTCGCCCGGATCAGCTGATTCATCTCCGGTCCGTCCAGGGTGACCGCCGTCTCCGGTGTCAGATCCTTGAGGAAATATCCCGTAAGTCCCAGCTCGGGGAAGATCACCAGGTCAGTCCCCTGCCCGACCTCGGCCGAGATCCGCTCGGCAGTCCAGTCGAGATTGGCCCGGAGGTCTCCCAACACCGGCTGGTGCTGGACCAGTGCGAGCCTCAGCCGGTTGGCAATTGGCAAGTCAGCCGACCACCGCGCTCGGCTTCTCGCCCCTCAGGAAGGCGCCCACCAGCGGGGCCAGCGCCTCGGGAGGCTCATATAGGAAACCCGCCTTGGGCAAAGCCCGCACGAACTCCTCTCCGTAGCGTCGCTCGAGGATCCGTGGATCACAGATCACCACCGCCCCCCGGTCGCCCTGTCGCCTCACCAGCCGGCCGAACCCCTGCTTCAGTCGAAGGACTGCTTCCGGCAGGGAGAGCTGGCTGAAGGAGTCGGCACTGCCGCGTGCCCGCGCCTGGAAGATGGGATCGGTGGGGACTGGGAAAGGCAGCTTGTCGATGACCACACACTGGAGGGCATCCCCCGGCAGGTCAATCCCCTCCCAGAAGCTGTTGGTGCCCAAGAGGACCGTCCTTGGCTCCCTGCGGAAATTCCGCAGCACCTGGTTGCGAGTGCCATCCAGCCCCTGTCCGAGGACCGCTATGCCCTCGCCTTGGAGCAGCTGGCGAAGCTGCCCATGGACCTCCCGCAGGGCCTGGTACCCGGTGAACAGCACCATCGTCCGCCCGCCCAGCTCAACCGCCAAATCGGCTACAAGCTGGGCCACCACCCGGGCGTGTTGCGGATCGCCGTGACCCGGCATCCCCCGGGGTAGACAGCAGAGCGACTGTTGCAGGTAGTCAAAGGGCGAGTCCAGCACCAGCTCGGCGGCGTCATCCAGGCCCAGGCGGCTTCGTATGTAGCGGAATGACCCGGCCACGGCCATGGTCGCCGAAGTCAACACAACTGTCTCGCAGCGCTCGAAGAGATGCTCGTTGAGTGAGCTGGCGACCTCCGCTGGTGCGGTCCGGATCACTGCCCGGTCCCCCCGCTCGATCTCCACCCAGGCAACCCGGTCCCCGGACCCAGGAGCCCCATCAGAGGTTCCATCCCCCTCCAGGTTGACCAAAGCACTGCTGACCACCCCGGCCATCCCGTGCAGAGCATCGGCGGCAACTGCCAGCTCGCGGGCACCGTTGTCCGGCTGCGGCCAGAGTGACGACTGCACGTTGCCCCGCTCAGCGGCACCGCGCATGGCCGTGGCGGCCCGGCGAAGTGTGCGGCCGAGTCTGGCGAGGGACCGACTGGTCTGCTCCCAGGCAGGATTCCCGGTAAGCCGCTGGTCCAGGACCACAAAGGAACTTCCCCGAGTCCCAGAGTTGGCCGGGTCAGCAGCCACCAGCTGCCGAAGATCGGCGAAGGCTCCGGTCGCGCCTTGGCGAGCGGCCTTGAGGTCCCGAGAGACCCCGGAATCGCCGAAGTCAGGAATGCGGTCGATCACCGACAGGATCGCGCCCAGGCTCAACCGCTCCCCCTCGGCCTGGGTCGCCGCCTCCTCCAGGTGATGCGCCTCGTCGATGATCAGGTGGTGGAATTCGGGAAGGACCGCCCCCCCGCTGTCGGCGTCGGCTAGCAGGAGCGCATGGTTGACGATCACCATGTCGGCGTCTCTCGCCCCCAGGCGCGCCTTGACCATGAAGCAACTCCCATCCCGCCAGTTGTGGCAGGCCGGTCCCAGGCAGTCGTCCACCGTTGAGGCAACCCTGTCCCAGTACTCCGCCTCCCGTCCGGCGAGCCTGAGCTCGACCCGATCCCCCACCTCGCTCTGATGAGCCCAGATCAGGGCCCTGACTCGGAACCGCAACTCGTCAGGGTCACGCTTCCTACCCGAGGGCCCCGTCGCCAACCACCTCTCGAGCCGGCGCAGGCTGAGGTAGTTCCCCCTGCCCTTGAGCACCGCCGTCCGCAGCGGCCGCGGCTGAGCCAGCTCAGCAAGCGGCACATCATGCTGGGCGAGCTGCTCCTGGAGCGTGATCGTGTGAGTGGAGACCAGGACTCGGCCGCCCCCCTCGGCTGACCACTCCCGGGCAGGCATGAGATAGGCCAGCGACTTGCCGACGCCGGTCCCCGCCTCCACCAACAACGTCTGGCTCCGATTGAAAGCCTGGGAGACCGCCAGAGCCATCTGCTGCTGCTCCTCCCGAAGCTCGAACTCAGGCTCCGAGTTCGCCAGCGCACCGCCCGGCCCGAAGGCCGCGACGATGCCAGCTTCGTCAATCCTGGCTGCGGCTTCCCTCCGCACCTCAATTGGCCGAGCAACCGGAGGGGCAGGCGGAAGCGGGTCTACCCGTTCAGTTTGTGCGATGGATTCCCGAGCCAATTCTCGTGCCAGATATTCGCCAGTGGGCCAGCCGCCGTCCGCACAAATCTGGCGCACCCGCTCGCGGAGGGTCGCGGGAAGCGCCCGAGCGGTCTCAATCAGGCGCACCAGCAGCATCTGCGTCGCCTGTGCGTCCGAGAGGGCCCGGTGTGGCCGCTCGTGGAGCAGACCGAGCGAGAGGCTCAGCTCTTCCAAGCTGTGGCTGGGAGCCGACGGCATCAGCACCCGCGCCAGCTCCGCCGTGTCCAGGGCGAGCCGGCCGGCGAACACCTCGGGGAGGATCTCAGCGCAGAAGGCGATGTCGAAGGAGACTCCGTGCCCCACCAGGGTGCTCCCCTCGCAAAAGAGCGCAAGACCGCCGACAGCCTCGACCGGTGACGGCTGCCCTCGAAGGTCCTGATCACGTAGTCCGCAGAGGCGCTGGATCACGAGCGGCAGTGCAACCCCAGGGTCGGCGAGCGTCGAATACGTGTCGAGCACCCCGGTGGCATCAAACTTCACCGCCCCGATCTCGATGATGCGGTCGGTGCGCGCGCTTAGCCCGGTTGTCTCCAAGTCGAAGGCAACCAGGGTGTCCGTGCCACTCGCGAGGTCTGCACTCTCCAACTTTTACCCACCACCTTAGCCGGGCACGCCTGGGCCGGCCGCAGGTGGGAGGCGAGTCCTACCCTGCCGCCCGTCCGATCGGCAGACCCCGCTGCCGGCACTGTTGAAGCACCTTCTCCACCACTTCCTGGGCGGAAAGACGTCCGGTTTGGATGTAGAGAGCGTCATCCGGCACCGCCAAGGGGGCGTGGACACGGCTTCGGTCCGTCTGATCGCGGGTCATCACGTCGTTCAGCAGTACCTCCTCGGAAGTCTCCCGTCCCCGGGCTTGAAGTTCCATCCGTCGCCGAGCCACGCGCACTTCGGTTGGAGCATCCAAGTAGACCTTGCACTCCGCGTCGGGAAATACCACGGTTCCCGTGTCCCGGCCGACCGCGACCGCCCCTGCTGCCGCCGCTTCCCGCTGAAAAGGCAGCAGCGTCGTTCGGACGTCCCGCTGGCGGGCCACGTAGGCAAGCAGGGAGGAGAGCTTCGGGTCCCAGAGTTCCGCTCCCATCTTCTGGCCATCGACCCTGGCCTGCCAGGCACCCTCCACAGGGGTTGCGGAGCAATTGATCTCGAGCCGCAGCCGCTGGGCGAGCTGGCGCAGGGCCTGGGAGTCGCCTTCATGCAGTCCCGCATGGCTGGCCGCGACGGTGAGGGCACGATAGAAAATCCCGGTGTCGATGAAAGGAAGGCCCAGCGCAGCGGCAACCCGGCGACCGACCGTCGACTTGCCCACTCCCGCCGGACCGTCGATGGTCACAACTGGCGCCGACCGGCTCACGGCAGGCCCACCGCGGTTCGCAGCCGTCGGACCTCGCCGATACTGAGCTCGCGGACGCGCCCCTCGACAAGGGTGCCCAGGCGCAGTTCCCCGATCGACACCCGCTCGAGGTCCTCGACCCTGGCCCCAACCGCGGCGCACATGCGACGGATCTGCCGCTGCCGGCCCTCGGCCAGCCGGAACAGGATGACCGACCGCCGAGAACTGCTCCGCATCAGCCGGATCTCGAGCGGATTAGTCGGACCGTCGACCAGAACCGGACCCAGACGCAGCGCCCGCAGCTGCTCTTGGGTCACCGAACCGGTCACCGTGACCCGATAACTCTTGACCACCTGGTAGCGCGGGTGAGTCATCCGCAGGGCCAGGTCACCATCGTCGGTGAGCAGCATCAGACCCCGCGAGTCAAGATCCAGCCGCCCCACCGGAAACAGCCCTCGGCGATCGTCGATTAGGTCGAGGACGGTCGGTCGCCCCCCCGGGTCACGGGCCGTCGACACGACGCCCAGCGGCTTGTTCAGGGCCAGATAGCGTCGCTGGACGGCCCTGCGGGCAAGGGGTCGCCCGTCAAGCTGGACCTCCTCTCGCTCTGGGTCGATCAGCCTCCCCTGAGGAGGTGGAAGCCTGCCATCCACGGTGATCCTGCCCGCCGCCACCATCCGGTCAGCCTCCCTGCGAGAGGCGACGCCGGTGCGGGCGAGCCAGCGGCCGAGCCGCTCACTCGGCATCGGCCTCCCCCAGCTGGGCGGATCTGCCGAGCCACGACTCGGGGCCGAGGTCGCCCAAGCTGGGCAGATCTTCGATCTGGGAAATTCCCACGACTTGCAGGAAGCGAAGGGTGGTGCCGAACAACCGCGGGCGCCCCGGGCCCTCCTCTCTGCCTACTTCGGCGACCAGCCCCCTCCGCGACAGGCTTTCCAAGACCGCCTCGCAGTTCACTCCTCGGATCGATTCGATGGCGATCCGCGTCAGCGGTTGGCGGTAGGCGACGATGGCCAGCGTCTCCAGGGCTGGTTTGGAGAGTCGGCCCGCCACCTCGGGGCGAAGGGCGCGCTCCACCGCCCAGGCGGCGTGGGGATGGGTGACCAGCTGAAGTTCGTCCCGGTGGCTCTGGAGCATCAGCCCAGTGCCCTCCAGGAGCGAAGCACCCGCTTCGGCTGCCTGCTCCACGGCTTCGCGCGTCAACTCCAGGGTGCGCGCCAACTCCGCTATCGAGATCGGCTCGGCCCTGACGAACAGGACCGCGATCACCGCCTCCGCCAGACCGACGTCGACGTCGGTCATCTCAGCCGCCACCAGAACGCTCCACCAGGATCGGGCTGTTGGGTGCGGACTGGGTGCAGGTGACCTCACCGGAGAGGATGAGCTCCAAAAGAGCCAGGAAGAAGGCGACCGCCTCCAGCCTATCCCGGGCAGCCGCGAAGACCTGGTCGAATCGCACCGTCTCTCGAGCGGGCAGGATTCGGCGCAGCTCCTCCATCTTCTCGGCGACCGAGTACCGCGGCAGCGACAGTTCTAGCTCCAATGGCTCTGGGAGTCGCGCCAGCAGCTCACCGAGGGCGACCGCCAGAGCCTCAGGGCTCAGGTGAAGGGTCGCCTGTGGTTCGACCGGCAACCCCAGCACCCTGAGGAAGGCCTTGGGGCCGGCGCTGGAGTCGGCCAGGAGCACCCCCGCCGCTGCCTTGAACATCCGGTACTCCGCCAGCCGTTCGCCGGGATCCTCCTCTTCGACCACCTCCGGCTGGCTGATCAAAGCGGAATCGGTCGCATCCTCCAGATGGCGCCCCATCTTGATTTCCAGGAGTCGCGCCAGGACCTGTAGTGACTCGGCTGCCCAGAGAAGGTCCAGTTCCCCGTCCGATTGATCGACCTCGGACTTCAACCCCCTGCTCAGGGAAGCTAGCTCCGTCTCGCCAAGGTCGAGATCACCTCTCAAGGCGTCGGCCAGGAGGAAGTTGAGGCGCTCCAGTTGGGCGACCTGGTCTGCGGTGGCCATGTTTCAGCTGGTCCCTCTGCTAGCGCCGACTTCCAAAAGCAACTCCTCGGCGTGGGCCCGAGCCGCCCCCGGCGTCGCCTCGCCCGCCAACAGCCTGGCCAGCTCCTCAACCCGCTCGGCCCCCACTACCTCGAGGATCTCACTGTAGGGGCGCCCGTCTCGCTCGGACTTGGCCACCACCAGATGGGTGTCGGCGCGAGCGGCGATCGGAGCCAGATGGGTGATGCAGATCACCTGATGACGATCGGCCACCTCTCGCATAAGATCCCCCACCCGATTGGCCGCCTCGCCGCCAAGCCCCTGGTCGATCTCGTCGAAGACCACCGTGGAGACGCCGGACTCGCGTGTCAGATGGGAGAGTAGCGCCAGCGCAACTCTGGACAGCTCTCCACCCGAAGCCACCTCGCTCAATGGCCTGGTCGGATCCCCCGGGTTGGCCGAGAGATCGTAGGAGACGCGATCCCAGCCCGTGGGTCCGGCGGCGAGCCTGGTGCCCCCCGGTCCCTCGATTCCCTCTGGATCCTCCTGACTGCCAGATCCGTACCCGGAACTCCGCCTTGGGCATCAGCATCCGGCGAAGGTCGGTGGTCACCGCCTCGGCAAGGCCGGCGGCGACCTGGCCGCGCAGGGTCGAAAGTTCGACCAAGTCGTGGGCCAGTTTGACCTCAACGGCGGCAAGCTCGGCGCGCAGTCGCTCGCAGGTCGCCCTCTCCTTGATCAAGCGACAGAAGCAGGCTGGCCGCCTCGTCCCGACGCTCTAGCGCGGCCAGTCCAGCGAACCCCCGTGGCGGCGAGCGAGCCGTTCCAGCAGCTCGAGCCGCTCCTCGACCTCCGCCAGCCGGCGGCTATCGTCGGGGAGCTGGGTGACGTAGGAGCTGAAGGAGAGCTGAAGTTCGTGGAGTCCCTCCACCGCGATCTCCGCCTGATCAAGCAACTGGTCCAGCTCAGGGTCGACCCCTCTCACCCCCCTTGCGCCGTGGACTCCCCCCGCCAGCCGATCCGCGGCGCCGCTCTCGCCGGACAAGGCGCCTCTCACCCCGGAGGCCGCCTCCCGAAGTCGGGCTGCGTGGGCGAGCCGGTCGCGGTCCTGGCGGAGCTGGACGTCCTCTCCACCAACCAGGTTGGCGGCCTCCAGCTCGGCCAGGTCGCGCCGAGCCTGGTCCAGGTCGCCCCGTTGTCGTTCTCGCTCCGCCCGTAGCCTGCTGGCCGAATCCTGTCTTTCCTGTCTCTGCCGCCAGAGCTCGCCAATCCGGCGCAGAGCAGCGATGGCCGGCTCCCCGGCCAGGCTGTCGAGCGCTGCTCGCTGCTCTGCTTCGCGCAACCAGATCGACGAGGCACCCTGCCCCTGGACGTCTACCAGTTGCGCGCCTACGTCTCGCAGAGCTGTCGCAGGGACCACCGACCCGTTGGCCCGGGCAACACTTCTCCCCGAGGCGGACAGCTCTCGCGTCAGGACCAGGCTCTCCTCCACAACCACCCCCAGCGCCTGGCAGGCGTCGGCGACGCCCTGCGGCGGATCCTCGAAGGCAGCCGCGGTGAGCGCCTTGTCGGCTCCGCGGCGTACCAGGTCGGGGTCGCCACGGCCCCCGAGCGCCAGGCCCAAGGCGGACATGCAGCACCGATTTTCCGGCCCCGGTCTCTCCGGTGATGGCATTGAAGCGGGCGCCGAAGCGGGCCTGCGCGCGCTCGATCACGGCCAAGTTCTCCACCCGAAGCTCGACCAGCACTGATCAGACGCGCGGGGCGTCCGGAGCCACCGTGGCCGACTCACCCTCCTCCTGAGTCAGTTTCAGCACAGCACCGAACCCGGTCTTGGAGCGCAGCCGCTGGAAGAAGCCGGGCGTTTCCCGGGGGCCGGACCAAGCTCAGTTCCGGCCCTCGCTTCACCGTCAACTCGGAGCCGGCCGCCAACTGGCCCCAGATCCCACCGTCGGCGGCCGCGACCGCCCGTCCTCGGAGCACGGTTATGCGCACGTCCAGGGTGTCCGGGATGACCAGCGACCGGCTCATCAGCGCATGCGGATTGAGCGGCGTCAGAACCAGGGCGGGCACCCGGGAGTCGACCGGCGGACCGCCCGCCGAGAGGGAGTAGGCGGTAGATCCCACGCTGGTCGCGACCACCAGGCCGTCGGCGTCAAAAACCCCCACCAACTGGTCATCGCTGAAAACCTCCAGCCTTACCAGGTTTACCCCATCGGTCTTGACCACGATTTCGTTGATCGCCACGTCGAGCACCTCTTGGGGGGCGGCGCTTGCCTCTTTGCGAATCTCGCCCCGCAGGGTGCGGCGTCGATCGGTGTGGAAATCATTGGTAATGAAGGACGCGATCGCGTCCGGCAACTGGGCCATCTCGACGTTGGTCAGGAACCCCAGCTGGCCTCGATTCACCCCAAGAACTGGCACCCCCTTGGGAGCCGCCCGCTGGGCCGAGTACAGCAACGTCCCATCTCCCCCGATCGCGACTAGCAAGCGGGCGGTCGCCAGCTCCCGTCCCAAGATCACCTCGGCGTCGGTCTGAGCCACCCAGGTGCGCAGGGAGGCTGCTCCGCGACGTCCCGAGCTCGCCGCAAAGTGGGCGAAGCCTGCGACTCGTTGAAGTGCAGCAGGAACCCGATCGAGGCGCTCAGATCGCTCCCGCTCAACCACGCCTCCAACCGTGAACCCCCGACATTGCGCCTAGGATGTTAGGTCCTCCGGAAGGCGCGCAAACGCAGCGCCGGATCAGAAGAGCAGCCCCACGGCAACGCCCAGAACGGCTCCGGCAATCACCTCGTAGGGGGTGTGACCGATGAACTCGCGAAGCCGCTCGTAGCGGAAGCCCATGTGGCTGCGCAGGTCGTCCAGAACCTGGTTGAGGATCACGCTCTGCTGACCGGCCGCCCGGCGGACGCCGGTCGCGTCGTAGACCACCACCATGGTGAGGATCGCCACCGCGGCGAAGAGCGGAGATCCCAGCCCGAGCTTGCGAGCCAGCAGGGTGGTGAGGCAGACGGTGAGCGCGGTATGCGAGCTGGGCATCCCCCCGGACATGCCCAGCGTTCGAAGGCTGAGCCGGTGTTCGCGCCAGGAGTCAGTGATGACCTTGAGCACCTGCCCAATTGCCCAAGCCAAAAGCGGGACCCAGATGAATTGGTTGGTTAGTAGGGCGGTCACGCCACTCGGTCAGCCGTTTTCGACTTCCGCCTCTTCCTCGAGCTCAAGCGCCAAAGGTCGTTCCCGCGGCAGCCCGTCGGGGCCAGCGGTCAGTTCGGTTACCCGACGCTCTGCCCCATCGAGCAGGCTGGAGCAGCGACGCACCAGGCGGACACCCCGCTCGTACAGGCCCATCGCCTCCTCCAGGGGCACCTGGCCATCCTCGAGCCGCACCAGCACCCGGTCCAGCTCGGCGAGCGCAGATTCGTAATCGAGGGACTCAGGCTCGGGCAGTGCCCCCTCCTGCGGACCGTCGTTTGCCTCAGGCGCCATCTACTCCCCCTGCAACTTCGGTTCAACCTCGGTGACTTGACTTCGCAGTCGACCCTGGTGCAGCCGGGTGGTGATGGTTTCGCCCACTCGCACCCGCTCAGCATCCCGGAGCACCTCGCTGCCCGCCTGGTCGAGCGTGATCGAGTAGCCCCGACCCAGCACGGCCAGGGGGCTGAGGGCCTCAAGCCTACCAACCCGACCAGTGAACTCCTCCCGCGCCTGCGCCAGCCGTCGCTCCGGGCCCCTCGCCCGCAGCAGCGCCGCCCGACCGCCGAGCCCGCGCTGCTCAGTCGCCACCAGCCGGCGCATCGAAGCGGCTAGCCGGTTCTGGCGCAGGTCGAGATCGATCCTCCCGCTGGCCAAGCGCATGGCTGGGGCCAGCCGCGCGAGCCTGGTTCCGCTCGAGTCCAGCTGTCGCCGCTCCCGGGATACCCATCCCTGGCCACCGCGCCTGAGCCTTAGCGAGCGACCGGAGAGGTCGACCCGGAGGCCTGCCAGGTCGGGAACGGCAAGCTCGGCCGCCACTGATGGCGTCGGGGCCCGCCGATCGGCCACGAAGTCGGCCACCGAGGTGTCGGTTTCATGGCCGACCCCAACCACGACCGGCCGCGGACACGCAAGGATTGCCCTGGCCACCTCTTCAGAGTTGAACGCTTGCAGGTCCTCGAGGGAACCACCTCCTCTGACTAGGAGAACCACGTCCACTTCGGCTCGCCCCGCCAATTCCAGAGCGGCCAGGATTTCCCGGACCGCGCCATCGCCCTGGACCAGAGTTGGGGCCAGCACCACCTCGGTGATGGGACAGCGGCGATGGACTACGTGGATCACGTCGCGCAGCGCGGCTCCGTGGCGGGAGGTGACTACCGCAAGACGCCGCGGCAAGAAGGGCAGCGGTCGCTTGCGTTCGACGGCGAACAGCCCCTCCGCTTCGAGCCGGGCGACCAGCTGCTGAAAAGCCAGCGCCAGTGCGCCCACTCCCTGTGGTTCCAACTGATCCAGGTAGACCTGGAGGGTGCCAGCCGCGGCGTACATCGAAACCGAGCCATGGGCCAGCACCCGCATCCCGGTGCGGGGCTCGAAGCGCAGTCCCATCGCCTCCTTGCGAAACATCGCCGCCTTGAGCACAGACCGATCGCCCCCGCCTGGGCTGCAGTCCTTGAGGCTGAAGTACCAGTGCCCGGCAGCGGACAGGTGGCAGTCGCCCAGCTCGGCCTCCACATAGGCGTCCTGTAGCTCAGGCTCCGCCACCAAGGCCCCCCGGATCAGGGAGGCGAGCTCACCGACTTGGAGGACGCGCACCAGCTGGCTCCAGGGCTTGGCGGGGCGAATCGGGCGATGTTGCCGAGAACTCCGTTGACGAATTTACCCGACTCATCTCCGGCCATCTGCTTGGCCAGTTGGACCGCCTCGTCGATCACCACCGCCACCGGCTCCTGCCGGCGCCAGCAGAGCTCCTCGGTGGCTAGTCGGAGCACGGCCCGCTCCAAAGCGCCCATCTGGTCCATCGACCAGTTGGTGGAGCAGGCCACGATGGTGGCGTCGATCTCCGCCTGGTGGGCGACCGCACCTACCACCAGCTCCTCGACGAACCGCCGGCTGGCGGGAGCTCTGAGGATCCTGCTCCAGGTGGTAGTGCAGGGAGTTCGCCAGTCACCCGGCTGAAGCTCCAGCTGGAAGAGAACCTGGACCGCCAGCTCACGGGCCCGGTGACGCGCCCCCGGCACTCAGTCCCCCTCGATTTCGGCGATGTGCAGGTTGATCTCGACCGCGTCGAGGCCAAGCATGCTGTGGATCGCGTGGGCCACCTTGTGCTGCAGCTCCTCGGCCACCTGACCGATCGATGCCTGGGGAGTGATCGCGACGTAGAGGTCCAGCTTGATCCCGGTGTCCCCAACCATCTGCATCTTCACCCCCCTGTAGCGCATGCTGGCGATGCAGCGGCAGTGAGACGTTGACGCCCGTGGGCTCGCGAAGCGCAGCGATTCCCGCGACCTCCTGCGCGGCCAGCGCCGCGATCGAGGCGACCACCTCGCTGGCCACCCTGACCCGGCCGGGAGGCTGTTCGCCTGGCGGCTTGAGCAGGGAGGTGCTCATTGCTGGACCCGCTCCAGGTACTTGCCGGTCCTGGTGTCCACCTTGAGCCGGTCGCCGACCCCGACGAACAGGGGGACGTCGACCACCAGTCCGGTGTTGAGGGTGGCCGGCTTGCTGCCTCCGGTGGCGGTGTCGCCCTTGAAGCCCGGGGTCGGTCTGGGCCACCTCCAACTCGACGGTGATGGGAAGCTCGACTCCGATCACCTTGCCGTCGTACTGGAGGACAAAGAGGTGGTCGGACTCCTGCACGTAGCGGATGGCCTCGGTGAACTGGCTCTCGTCCAAGGGGTACTGGTCGAATGTGGCCGAGTCCATCACCACATAGTGCTCGCCGTCCCGGTAGAGGAACTGGACGTCCACCTTCTCGATCCGCGCCCTGGGGAATCGCTCCTCAGGGCGGAAGGTCTCCTCGGTGAGCGAGCCGGTGGTGATGTTGCGCAGCCGGGTCCGCACCACGGCGGTGCCACGCCCCAGTTTGACGTGCTCGAACGACAGCACCTCCCAGAGCTGCCCGTTGCGCTCCACGGTGGTCCCGGATCTGAGCTCCCCGGCGTTGATCATCGACTCGCTCCTCTGCAAGATGTCCGGCCCGCTCAATCGGAAGCGCGGTCGAGACGGACCTGATGATGCCAGCTTTGCCCGCCCAGCACCCCCGCGGAGCCCCCCTCCGGCCCCTGCCGAGGTTCTTTCCGGGGCGAGGCTTCACTTCGGGCCCGAGTTCCCGCTCGGATTTCGTGAGGCTCGCGACGTGGTCGTCAGTACTTGCATCCGGAACGTGATCACCACCGAGATCGCGGGGCCTACGGTGGTGGAGATGGCCACCAAGTTGTCGCCGGTCGCGCGGGCACCTGCCGCTTCGGGGCAGCTCGCCAGCTCAATCGTGATCGCTTCGCTCTCCCGGGCACTTGACCTAGCTGAGGGCGAGCCGATGGGACACGCCATCAGGTCGTGCTGGTTGGGGATGCAGATCGCGAAGTGGCTTGAACTGCGCCCGGCAGAGCGCCAGGATCTCTACTACGCGCTCCTCCTCAAGGACGCCGGTTGCTCCGCCAACGCCTACAGCGTCACCCACTGGTTCCAGGCCGACGACCTGGTCACCAAGGCTGAGCTCAAGATCACCGACTGGAGCAGCCAGTGGCGCTCCATGGTCTTCGCCATCCGCCAGACCGCGCCCTCCGCGCCCATCACCCGCCGGATGGCCCAGTTGGTGTCACTCGGCAGCCGAGGAGCGGGCCTGGCCAACGAACTGGTCGAGGTGCGATGCACCAAGGGCGCTGAGATGGTGAGGCAGCTCGGTTGGGCTGAACCAGCCGCGGCCGCCGTGCTGTGCCTTGACGAACACTGGAATGGAGGAGGCCGGCCACGCGGGCTGAAGGGCGAGGAGACCCCCTTGCTCTCCCGGATCGCGCTGCTGAGCCAGACGGTCGAGATCTTCTGGCGCCGGGGCGGGGGAAGGGCAGCCGAGGCGATGCTCCGCCAGCGTCGGGGCAAGTGGTTCGACCCGGTGCTGGTCGATCTGCTGCTCGCCCACACCAGCGACTCCAAGCTCTGGCGCCGGCTGGGCGAGATCAGCGAGCCGGAGCACGTCGGGTACTTGGACCCAGAGCCGAGGATCATCCCCTCGACCACCATGGACGACATGATCAGGATCGGCGACGTGTTCGCGGCAGTGGTGGACGCCAAGTCCCCATGGACGACCAACCACTCGACCCGAACCGCGGCCATCGCCCGACTGATGGCAGGGAATATGAACTTCACCGAGACCGACCAGGACCGGGTCGGGTTGGCTGGTCTGCTGCACGACCTCGGCAAGCTGGCGGTGAGCAACTCCATCTTGGACAAGGCGGGCCCGCTCCTTCCCGAGGAGAGGAGGAGATGCAGCGCCACACGTCGATCACCCACGAGATCATCTCGCCCCTCTGGCCGCTCAGCGACGTGGCCGAGATGGCCGCCTCCCACCACGAGCGCCTGGACGGCTCCGGCTACCACCGCCATCTGCGAGGCCCCGACATGCCCCACGGCGCCCACATATTGGCGGTGGCCGATGTCTACGAGGCTCTGACCGCGCACCGACCGTATCGGCGAGGCATGGACGGCGACGAGGCCATCACCGTGCTGAAGAAGGAACAGGGAACCAGGCTGGCCGGGGAACCGGTCGCTGCCCTGGAGCAGATGGTGGCCCAGAAGCGGCAGGACGAGCTGGAATAGCGGCCCGCCCCACTACATGAAGTAGAGGATCAGGCCGGCTCCGATCACCAAGTAGGGCCCGTACGGAAGGGCATCGCCAAGGCTCACCCGCCTGCTCACCAGCAGGAGCACCGAGGCCACCCCGCCGATCAGGGAACCCGCGATCAAAGCCCAGAGGGTGTAGAGCTCGCCGAAGCTGAGGCTCATCCCGGTCATGGCCCCGATCACCATCGCCAGCTTCACGTCCCCCCAGCCGAAGCCCTCGCCGTGGTGAAAGATCTCGCTCACCAAGGCGAGCGGGAGCATGAGACCGCCTCCGACCAGAATCCCGAACAGCGCCTGGATCACCGAGAGGTCTGGGCTGAGGTTGGCCAGCGCCACCGCTAACAGGAGAGCTGGGAAGGTGACGACGTCCAGGATCAGGCGGTGCTTCAGGTCGAACCCCAGGACTTGGATCAGGACCAGGATCCAGAGGCTGTGCACCAGAAGGCCCGGTCCCATCCCCTGACGCAGTGCGAAGGCGGCGAACCCGACAAACCCCAGCAGCGGCAGCAACAGCAACTCGATCCGCCCGGGGCCGAGGTGGGGAGGGGGGTCGTCGTCCCGGAGCATGCGTTCCAGCAGGAGTGAGAGCTGGCCCATCAGAGCTCCACCCACCAAGCCCAAGAATCCCCAGCCCAGCGCCTCGGCGGGGCTCACGTGGGAGGAGGACCCCCGACCTCACCTTCCGGCCGATGCCTCATCCGAGTCCGGCCTCCTGGATCTGCGCATTGTGCTGGGCCAGAGTGACGCTGTACTCAACCTTACCGTTCGGCAGCGCTAGAAAGTACAGGTAGTCGCTGGCGGTGGGATGCAGGACCGCGTTGATCGCGGTGATCCCCGGGCTGTCGATCGGTCCTGGCGGCAGACCGGGGTGCAGATAGGTGTTGTACGGCGAGGCGAACTGGGTGTTGACCGCGGTGCTGTCATCGCCGGCCAGGGATTGTGCGTAGAGCACCGTGACGTCGCTCTGGAGCGACATCCCCGCCTTGAGCCGATTGAAGAAAACTCCCGCCACCAGTCCGCGGTCAGTGACGGTCGCGGCTTCCGCGGACACGATGGAGGCCAGCACCACCACCTGGTATGGGCTCAACCCCACCGCGGCCGCTCCCTGATTGATCTCCGTGCCGAACCTCCTGTCGAAGTCCTCGAGCTGTCGCTCCAGGAGCTGGTATGGAGTCACCTTGGGCAGGACCTGGAAGGTATCGCCGAAAGGCGTACCCCTCCCAGCCGGCTCCCGCCGGCGTCCCTGACAGGGGCGCGATCCCGGGGAAGGTGGTGGCGGCATTCGCCACCCTGAGATAGCTCGCGGCGGTGAACAGTCCGTCCGTCTGAAGCAGCGTCGCCTCCTGGGCCAGTCGCAGCCCGTCCGGTATGGTGACGTTGAAGGCTTGACTGAGTGGTGGGCGCTTCAGGACGGTTACGATCTCCTCCGCGGACATCCCCGGGTCGAGGGCGAACTTCCCGGGCTCGAGGTGCCGCTGCAGCCCCTTGACCTCGGCGTAGTAGCTTGAAGAAGAGGCTGCTGCGCACCAACTTGCGCTGCTGAAGGTCATCAGCCACCTGGCTGACCGACTCATTCTTGAAGACGCTGAATAGGACCTTGCCGGTCTGGCTCGACTGCAACCGCGGACAGCTCGTGGCGAGCGATCAGTGCCAGCGCCGCACCACCTCCGACGACGAGTACTAGAAGCACCAGCACGGTGGCGATGATCGGATGGCGCCTCCTCACTTGGAGCGCCTCCGTGGCAGCAGCAACGCCTGTTGAAGGATCAGCGCTGCCGCGACCTGGTCGCCGACCTCTCGGCGCCTGGCCCGCCTAGTCCGGGTGGAGATCAGGTGGCGCTCGGCCTGTTTAGTGGTCAGCCGCTCGTCCAGATAGGTGACCTCTACCCCAGTCGCTTGCGCTACCGCTTCGCCGAACCGCCTTGCCTCCCCCGCCGACTCCCCCTCTAATCCGTCCAGCTGCAGCGGTAAGCCGACCACAATCTCACTGACACACAGTTCCTCGACCAGCCGCACGATTGTTTGGAGGTCGCGCTTGGTCGAGCTCCGCACAACCGTGGTGTGGGGCTGGGCGATGGTCCGACTCTCGTCGCTGACCGCCACGCCGACTCGAGTTCTACCCGGGTCGAGAGCCAGGATCCTGCCGGGCAGAACTGGCCCAGCAGCCTCAACCAGAGGTGTTCCTCTGACTCAGGGAGACGCGTTTCAAATGGATATTCCCGGACAGCAGTGGCAACCAAGGAAGCCCAAAGGGGAACTGACTGATGGAGACCGTGCTGGCACCGGGCAGTTGGGACAAGAGGTATGTTCTGGCTGCCCCGGGGCTCATGAATGCCAGCTTCGACTGAAACGGTGTGAGGTTGAGCGTGGGAGCCCAGTAGCCGACCGCGCGGGAGGTCAAAGTGACGTCCCCACCGGCACCAGCCGAGACAACTTTCAGGTTACCCAGGTCCGGATCTGCCAGAAGCTCGGAGTCCGCCGGGACCTTCGACTTCAAGTCCTGCAGCACAGCGGCCTTGGCCGCGCTGGGGCTGTAGGCGGTCGCTGCAGCGGAAACCGACACCGTGAGGGTCTGGGCCGTTGCCGCCGGACAAGGGCTCGATGCCGATGTGTTGCACCCGGTCGGCAGTGTGGGATTGGTGACAGTCACTGTGATGCCGCTACCCGCCGAATTCTCGGCGACAACCGATGATCCCGCCAACTTCTTGAGCTGATTCTCGGCCTTAGTGGTCAGGCTCGTGTCGAGGGTATTTTGCTGCTGCAACGCTGCTGCCGCGTCAGACGTCGAGAAGACCGACTGGGTGGTCGCGTTCGTGCCACCGGTTGTCGCACTCTGGTTGGTGATCGTCAGGGCCGGGGCAGGGGTATCGCAGGTCCCGGGCAAGGAACTGACACATTCAGTGGATGATGCATTAGCCCAGGTCCACGTATTTGATGCGGCGACGTTCCCCTGAGTTCCAACCGTGTTGGCGTCGGCCTGCACCGCAACTCCGGCCGAATAGCCAGTGCTGCACGCGGGTAGCGGCGAGACGGTCTGGCCTTCGCCGCCTGTTGTAGTAGTGAAGTCAACCCCGCTGGTGCTGCTGTCTTGGAAGTCGGGAGCGTTACCTTGGAATGACAAGGTAGTGGTTGATCCGCCTCCACTCTTCAGACAGAACTCGAGATCCCCAGTGGCCGGTACCGGGGGCAGCGACTGCGTCCCACTCGGCGTGATGTTGAACGTCCGCGTGAAGGTTTGGCTCTGCAATGCCTCGGTTGAGATCTGATCGAGCGTGTGGCCTGAGTTAGGAGCGGTAGTGCCCTGAATGGTCGCGGTGTCGTTGAGTCGGTGTGCCTTCACTCCCAGCGTGATGGTTGCCGAAGGCAGGAATAGGAAAAGCAGGAATAGCGCCACCACCACCGCGGCCGAAACGGCGACCAGACGGCTACGGTCTCCCTGGGAGTTCCAGAACTCTTTGGCCCGAACCCACCATCCGGTGGCGCCACCCGCGCTCGCAGCGATTAGTGCGGATGGGCCCCGCTTGGCCAATTGAGTTTGCGGCGGTTCGGTTGCTTCAAGGGCATCTGCTGCGGCCTTGGTGGCGGCGCCCGCGGCGGCAACCGCAGCCACGTCGGGCACGGCTCGCAGCTGCGCGCCCTGCTCCAACCGGGCCAACGATGCAAAGGTGGGGAACCCAGTCCTGATCGCCAGCCCCTGCACTTGTGCGTCTCCGCTGACGATGGCTATGCGCTTTTGGAACCCCCTCGTGTACTGCATCAGCAGTCGCATGTCGAGGGCCGAGCGCAGCACCCGCCCCTCAGGCGGTACCACGAAGACCAAATCGCGGTCGCCTTGGGCGCGCCGAATGCGATCGACGAGATCGGTGATCTCGTCGTTCGGTTCGACGTAAAGAAGCTTGGCCATGATTACTGAGTCCTTCGACCATGATGACCAACGGCCCAGATCAGCGCCTCGTTACGAGCCATCCACGCCTCGGATCGCCTTGGCTACCTTGCGAAACATGGCCTCCAGTCCGGGGCCCTCTTGGGACGCCTCTTCGATCTGGCTGCAACCCTGGTAGGCCAGTCCCATGGGCACGACGTCAGCCGGTGAGGTGAGCAGCCCAGTCGTGTCATGGACCGCGGTGAGCTCGTCGGGAGCCAGTTGCCGGAAGGTCGGCGGCTGAGCAAACGGGAGGTAATCGGTCCAGCGCAGCACGGTAAGTTGCTCGATCACTTCGGGCAGCAGAGACCCTCCGCCGCTGAGCCTTACTGTGGTCGGCAGCGGTTGGGATTTCGCCAGGTCGTGCAGTACCAGGGCGACTCCCTGGGCCAGCACCTCGGCGGACTCCCCCATGGCCCGCCTGACCAAAGCCTCCTCCTGACCCCCGAGGACGCCCGCTGAGTGGCGCAGCTTCAAGCTCTCCGCCAGCAGCAAGGAGAGGTCCATGTCGTGAGCCAGCTTGCGGGTGAACGCTCGACCACCAAGCTCGAACATCCGCGTCGACTCCAGGACCGCGTTCCGGACCAGGCTCACCGTTGTGGTTCTAGCGCCGATATCCACGAAAATCGCGCCTGAATCGAGGACCTCTGGAGTGGAAGCTAAGCGCGCCAGTGCGTATGGCTCAGCTACCGTTTCCAGCAGTTCCAGGTCCAGGGCCTGGGCGATCTCGTCCACCGCTGCGTATTGACCCTCGGTGGCGAAGGTGTTGAACACCGTTAGCTCAACCTTCTGTCCCTGGAATCGCAGCGGATCCAGGACCGGCTGACCGTCGATCTTGGCTGCCGTGATCGACGAGTGCACCAGGCGCAGGGGGCCGTCCATTTCGCCCGAAGACTCCTCGTCGATGCGGGTCTGAGCCTCGCGCAGAGCCCTGCGCTGAATCCCCTCCACCTGGTCGTCCAGTTCGCGCTTGGAGATCCTGACCTGTGGTCGACCCCTGATCCTGGACCCGGAATTGCTCACCGCCCGGACGCGGGCACCGCTGAGTCCGACCACCACCCGGGTCGGGATAACCTCGGCCATGTCCTCGGCGGCTTCAAGCGCCGCATGGCACCCTTCGAGAACCGACTCGACGTCGACCGGCTGGCTGGGGTCAACCTGGCCGGGACCCTGCTCCGACCGACCGACGCCGAGGACGATCGCCTCGCCGGCCTCCTTCTTCAGCACCAGCGCCTTGATCACCTGGGCGCCGACGTCGAGGGCGGTGACATGGGTCCGTGGCTGTCGACGGGCCGACAGGGCCTGCGGCATCAAGCTTCCTCCAGAGTGGACCCAAGGATGGTACGCACGGTTGCGAGCGCGGCGGCGTGACCGCTGACGGGGACGCCCCCCTGGCCAAACTGGTCCGTGCCCCCGCCTCCGCCGAACTGGCGACACGCAGACTGGGCGATCTGGCCCGCGCTGAGCCCTCGAGCCACCAGATCCGCCGACAGTTTTAGCACAAGCCGCGATCCCGCCAGCACCAGCAACGCAACCCTGACCGATCTCATTCGCCAGTTCGTCGGCTCGGCGCCGGAGCGACTTCTGGTCCAGCTCCGAGGGCAGGTCGAGGATGGCCAGTGTGGCGCCCCCAATCTCTTCGCGGGTGGCGGCGGTCGTGGCACCCGGCCCCTGCATGCGCGACCCCTCCAGCTCGCGCTCCAGGATCCTGGCCCTCTCCTGCAGCGCTGCCACCCTACCTGTGAGCTCGTAGGCCGGTGCCCGCAACTGCTCGGCGACCTCGCCCACCTGACTGCGCTGTTCCTCCCACCAACTCTCCGCGGCCGCCCCAGCAACCATTTCGATCCGTCGCAGGCCCGATCCGACGCTGTGCTCGGAGAGCAATACAGCGGACCCGATTTGTCCGGACCGCGCCACGTGCGTGCCGCCGCAGAGCTCCCGCGAGAACTCGCCGAAGCTAACCACCCGGACCTCATCCCCGTAGGTCTCCTCGGGCAGGGCCAGCGCGCCGGAGCGACGAGCCGCGTCGAGTGATAGGAGTTCAACCCGGCGCTCGAGGTCCTCGCGAATCGCGGAGTTGAGCTGTCGCTCCAGGGCGAGCAGTTGGTCGGCTGAGAGTGCCTGCGGCCAGCTGAAGTCGAAGGTCGCTCGGTCCGTCGATACCAGCGATCCCCGCTGCACCACCCCCTCCCCTAGCAGTCGGTGCAGTGACGCGTTGAGCAGGTGCGTCGCCGAGTGGTGGTTGGCGCAACCGGCGCGATGCGCTGAGTCCACCAAAGCCACAACCTGCTGACCACTGGAGAGTTCACCCTCCACCACGGTGCAGCGGTGAACCCGGCTCCCCGTTTGGGGGGCCGTCGTGTCCTGGACCAGCGCTGCGCCACCCCCCCATTCCAGCCGGCCTCGATCTCCGACCTGACCCCCACCTTCCGCGTAGAAGGGCGACTTGCGAGGAGTACATCGACCTCTTCACCGACGCCCGCACTGCTCCACCGGCTCGCCGCCCGCGATCAGCAGCACCACTCGGCTGTCCGCCTGCAGCCGCTCGTAGCCGACGAACTCGGTTTGGGGCAGATTCAGCTGAGCTTTGCCCGCGACCGCGGTGGAACGGCTGGCTCGGGCCAGATCGCGCTGGTTTTGCAGCAGGCCCTCCACCTGCTCGCGGT
The DNA here is from genome assembly GCA_963804565.1 of Candidatus Dormiibacterota bacterium. GTDB lineage: Bacteria > Chloroflexota > Dormibacteria > Aeolococcales > Bog-877 > Bog-877. The sequence goes on from CAWDQV010000001.1 coordinate 403,292, forward strand.
CCACCCCGAGTCCCCTCTGGCAGCCGCCAGGTCCTCGGTCACCTCCAAGGGGAACCCGTAGGTGTCATGGAGCCGGAAGGCGTCGGCCGCGAGAGATCACTCCGCCCTGGGCGCGACTGACCACCAGCTCGAACTGCTCCATCCCTCGGCCCAGGGTCTCCTCGAAGCGCGCCTCCTCCTGCTCGATCACCGCCCGCACCCGCTCCGCTCCACTCGCCAGCTCTGAGTAGGTGCCACCCAGGACCGAGACGACTGCTGGCACACAGGGCCCCAGTCCTCCTTCAACCTTTAGGCTCATCGAGCTCACCAGAGCTCTCCTCAAGAGGTGGCGCAGGACATAGCCCCGTCCCTCGTTTGAGGGGAGGACCCCGTCAGCGATCAGCATGCAGGCCCCCCGGGCGTGGTCGGAGAGCCGTCGGAGGTGACGGTCGCGCTGGCCCGGGCCACCTGCCTCCAGCTGCCGCGCGCGCCCGGCAAAGTCCTCGCGGATAGGGGCGAAGAGGTCGGTGTCGAAAATCGACGGGCATCCCTGGAGCACCATGGCGACCCGCTCCAGGCCCATGCCCGGTGTCGACCCCGGGATGGGGCAGGGGAACGGTGCTCCCGTCGGCGAGTTGCTCCGAGTCCATGAAGACCAGATTCCAGATCTCCAGGTATCGCTCTCCATTGCCAGGCCGCTCGTCCGGCCCTCTCCGAAGCGCTCGCCCAGGTCGTAGTAGATCTCACTGTCAACCCCGCAGGGACCGGTGGGCCCCGCCTGCCAGAAGTTCTCCTCCAGCCGGGCGACTCGCTGAGATGGGATGCCGGCGATCTTGCCCCACAGCTCAACCGACCTCTCATCGCCCGGATGGACGCTGGGATACAGCCGAGCCGGGTCGAGACCAAACCTCTTGGTGAGCAGTTCGAAGGCGTACTCGATCGCCTCCTCCTTGAAGTAGGAGCCGAAGCTGAAATTGCCCAACATCTCGAAGAAGGTGTCGTGGCTGAGATCACCGACCTCGTCGATATCGGTGGCGCGAAAGGCCTTCTGACAGGAGGTCAGCCGGTCCCTCGGGGGTAGCTTTTGCCCCAGGAAATACGGCTTAAACGGCACCATCCCGGCGCTCACCAAAAGCAGGCTGGGGTCGTCCCTAGGGAATCAGTGGCGCGCTGGGCACCCGGAGATGGCCGTGCTGCTCGAAATAGCTGAGGAACTCAGTGCGGATCTGTTGGCTTAGCAATGCACATGTTCCATTCGGGATCGGCCGGATTCTAGCCGCTCGGGCGCCGGGCCCACGACCTCCGTCCTACTCGGGAAGCTCGCGCTTGAGTTGGGCTAGTGCCGCCCGCTGCAGACGACTGACGTGCATCTGGCTGATCCCCAGGCGCCGAGCCACCTCGGTTTGGGGAAGCTGCTCCACGAATCGCAGCACCATGATTTCACGCTCTCTGGGGGTCAGGTGCCGCATCGCCCCCGCCAGCATGTTTTGCAGCTCGATCCGGCTCAGGTTCTCGTCCTCGGCGCCCAGCCGGTCACCCAGCTCCCCATCCCCGTCCCCCTGGCCCGATGGAGACTCAAGCGATAGAGCCCGCTGGGCTGGCCCCGCCTCCAGCGCTTGCAGCACCTCGTCTGGCTCTAACTCCAGCTTGGCCGCGATCTCGGGCACGGTCGGCCCCCGACCGAGCTCCTGGCTCAGCTCCTGCTGGGTGCGTACCACACGCGCGTAGGTCTCCTGGAGGCGTCTCGGGACCCGCACCGCCCAACTCTTGTCCCGGAAATATCGCTTTATCTCGCCGAGGATGGTGGGGGTGGCGAAGGTCGTGAACTCCAGCCCCAAGTTGGGGTCGAAGCGGTTTATCGCCGCGATCAGCCCCAGGTAACCGACCTGCTCCAGGTCCTCCAGCGGCTCGCCACGGCCCGCGAAGCGGCGGGCCAGCGAGTGGACCAGAGCGGTGTACTGGGGGACCAGTTCCTCACGGATCTTAGGGTCTCGGGTTTTCGCGAATTCGTCGAAGAGCCGTCTCTGCAACTCGCGATCGAAGCGGGGGGGCGCTGACCCCGCCTCGGTCACCGCCAGCGGTACTTGGCCAGACGGACCCGCACGAGCCCGTCACCCGCCGCCTGGAAGTCGACGTCGTCGGCGAAGCAGCTGAGCATGGAGACGGCCAGATCGAGCGCCTCGGCCGTCGCCCTGGTGGCGGCGGGGAGTGCCGGCTCGACCCGCCGCGCGGCTGGGGCCTGGTGCCCAGCAGGCGGACCTCGACCCGAAGGGCGTCTTCCTGGACCAGGAAGTTGATGCGGACCTTCGCATCCGCCATCCGGGCGGCGGTGGCGGCCCGGATCGTGTGCTCACAGGCCTCAGCGATAGCGATGTTCAGCTCGTCCAGGGCCTCCAGGCCGAGCCCCGCGACGCTGGCCATCCCGGCGGCGGCTCTTTTGGCGACGATGATGTACTGGGGGTCGGCGGGAATCCTCAGCTCGGTCGCTTCGGGGGTGCTGGCAGCCATCACCTGCATGCTTGCCCGCTCCGACGCCAACCCAAACCTGGCAGATGGGCCCGGCGGCTCCCGGCGGCGCTTTGCTCCGATCCCTCGAACACTAGGTGGGTGCGCCGCACGCTACTTTCCAAATCCTCTCCAGGAGGCACGCGGTCCGTGAGCGGTTTTGACGCTCCCGAGGAATCATCACTAGGGTCGGGTGCTTGTGGCCGCGGGTCGCCGGGCCCGAGGGAACCGTAGCACGGCTCACTTGGGCGGGCCTTGGCCGGCCCACCAGCCGCAGGCAAGAGCCTCAGCCCAACCTCGGCCAGCTGCTCCGGGGAGCACCGGCGTAGGTGCTCCGGTGAGCGGATCAGACCCAGTCTGGGTCTTGGGGAAGGCGATCACCTCGCGGATCGAGGGCTCCCCCACCCCAACCATCACCATGCGATCGATGCCGGCGGCGAAGCCTCCGTGGGGAGGCGCTCCATAACGAAACGCGGAGATCAAGAAGCCGAACTTTTGCTGGGCTTCCTCGGGGTCAGCCCGAGCGCCGCGAAGATCGCCTGCTGCTGCTCGGGCCTGGTGATTCGCAGCGATCCGCTGCCTAGCTCGACCCCGTTGCAGACGATGTCGTAGGCCCGGGAGCGGACCTGAGCGGGTCGCTTTTGATCAGGGGCCAATCGTCGGGATGGGGTTGGGTGAAGGGGTGGTGCATGGGGCTGATGCTGCCATCGCCCTGATCGCTCGAAGAGGGGAAACTCGGTGATCCAGAGGAAGTCGAACACGCCCCTGGGGATCCACCCGAAGCGGCGGGCAGCGTGCAGCCGAACCGCACCGAGGGCGAGTGCAGGCACCTCGCCGGTCCCCGCGGTGAAGCACACGCAGTCGCCCTCCTGCACCCCAAGTCGGTCGGTCAGGGCGGACAGTTCGGCCTCGGAGAAAAACTTCGCGATGGCCCCCTCGTACTGTTCCGCTCGGCGCCACAGGTAGGCGAGCCCCAAGGCCCCATAGGTCTGGGCCACCTGGAGCCATTCACCCTTCGAGCTCGCCCCGGGTCAGCTCGGCGCCGCCAGGCACGCGCAAGGCACGGATCGAGCCGTTGGCCTCGAGCGCTCCGGCGAACACCCGGAACGTGGTTGCGCGGAAGAGTTCGGAGACGTCGTGCAACTCGTGTCCGAAACGGGTGTCGGGCTTGTCCGAGCCGAAGCGCTCCATCGCTTCCCGGTAGGGAAGACGCGGCCATGGAGTGGCCACCGTCTGGCCGAACGCTTCTTCCCAAGCGGCGGCGATCATCGACTCCAGGACTTCGTAGATCTCCTCCTCGTCGACGAACGACATCTCGAGGTCCAGCTGGGTGAATTCGAATTGCCGGTCGGATCGCAGGTCCTCGTCGCGCCAGCAGCGGGCGATCTGGAAGTAGCGGTCGAAGCCAGCGACCATCGAGAGCTGCTTGTACATCTGGGGCGATTGGGGCAGGGCCCAGACATGGCCGGGCCACAGCCGGCTCGGCACCATGAAGTCCCTCGCCCCCTCCGGGGTGCTGGGGATCATGGTGGGAGTCTCGATCTCGGTGAACCCCATCCGGTCGGCCTCGTCCCGAAGCCGCTTGATGAAGCGATGGCGGGCCCGCAGATTGCGCTGCATGCGCGGCCGGCGGAGATCCAGGTAGCGGTACTGCAGCCTAGCGCGCTCATCGACCTCGGCGTCATCGGAGACTCCGATCGGCATCGCCTCTGCCTGGGCCAGCACCTCGCACCGATCAACCGTCACCTCAACCGCCCCGGTTGGCAGGTTGGGATTCTCACTTCCCTCCGGACGTGGAGCGACCACCCCTTCGGCCCGCAGCACCCACTCAAGGCGACAGCGCTCGGCCACCTCCTGGGCCTCTGGGGCAAGGGCGGGATTGAACACCAGCTGGACCACTCCGGTGTGGTCACGGAGGTCGATGAAGGTGAGCCCGCCGTGGTCGCGACGGTGGTTGACCCATCCCGCCAGCAGCACCCGCTTGTCCCGGTCGGCCACGGTTATCGTGCCGCAGAGGCGACGTCCCCTCACCGGCCCACCACCCCGCCGTCGCTGTCCCGCGCCCATGCTCGGAGTTGGGCCGAGGCATCCTCGAACCGGACCTCCAACTGCTCGCCGGTGCTGAGGCGGCGCAGGGTCACCCGCTTGGTCTTCAGCTCATCCTCGCCAAGAATCCCCACCGCTGCGGCGCCGCTTCTCTCAGCCGCCCGCATCTTTCCCTTGAGGCTACGCCGGCCCACATCGCACAGCACCGAAAGGCCGTCGCGGCGAAGCCGCTGACCCAGATCTATGGCGATCTCAGCACCAGGTGGCTGGGCCGAGCAAACGACCACCTGCGGCCCCCGCGGAGCGGGGCCTGGAGGCGCCAGCATCACCACCCGCTCCAGCCCGGCGGCAAATCCCACTCCGGGCGCGGCCGGATAGCCGAGGAGTTCGGAGAGACCGTCGTAGCGCCCGCCGCCAAAGAGCGCGTTCTGTGCCCCCTGCAGGTCCTCGTGCCAGACCTCGAACGTGGTCCGCACGTAATAGTCGAGGCCACGCACCAACCGCGGGTTGAGCTGGAACGGGATGTGATAGGCGTTGAGCGCAGACTGCACTCGCTCGAACGCCTCTCGGCAGTCATCGCAGAGATAGTCCAGAGTGCGAGGCACGGTCGCCATCAATTCCTCGGTGTCGGAGTCCTTGCTGTCCAGGATCCGCAGCGGGTTGCGTCGGAGCCGTTCCCGGTCCAGCTCTGGGAGCTGGTCCAGATGCGAGGCGAAGTGGTCAAGAAGGGCCTGTCGAAAGCCGGGGCGACAGGTGGCATCGCCGATGCTGTTGAGCTGAAGGCTGATTCCGCCCAGACCGAGTTCCCCCAGCCAGTCCCAGGCAACCGCGATCACCTCGGCGTCGAGCTCGGGCTCGCTGTCGCCGACGGCCTCGACGCCAAACTGGTGAAACTGCCGGTAGCGACCGCGCCCCGGCCGGTCGTAGCGGAACATCGGGCCGGCGTAACTGAGCCTGACCGGTGGGGGCAGCTCGCGCAGCGAGGACTCGCCGAAGGCTCGCAGAACCGGAGCGGTGTTCTCCGGTCTCAAGGTGAGTGACCGTCCGGAGCGGTCGGGAAACGTGTACATCTCCCGACGCACCACATCGGTGGTGTCGCCAACACCCCTGACGAATAGTTCGGTCGCCTCGAACATCGGAGTGGCGATGGCCCGGTAACCGAAGGTGCTGGCAACTAGCCATCCCAACCTCGGCCACCCGATTCATCGCGGCCAGGCGGTCGGGTAGAAGGTCTTCGGTTCCGCGTGGTCGCGAGATCGGGAGCATCGAAGTGGCAGTGTAATTGGCTGGGCCAGATGCGCCCCGACACTCCAAAGGGTCAGCCGGCCTCGCGCACCACCTGCTGGACGTCGCGAACCGCTTCGATGCGCTCCAAGAGTCGGCTCAACTCGGTGAGGCTGGCGATGTCGACCACCGCCGAGATGACCGCCGCCTGAGCCCCATCGACCTCCACCGCGGCCCCACTCAGGTTCACCTTGCTCTCGGCTATGGCGATCGCCACGTCCCTCAGCAGTCCCGTGCGGTCACGGGCCTCAATTCGCAGACGCACCGGGTAGACCTGCCGACTTCCCTCGTCCCATTCCACCTCTACGATCCGTTGAGGATCGGTGGCGTAGCGCATGTTGACGCAGTCCTCGCGGTGGATGGTTACCCCGCGCCCTCTGGTCACGTAGCCCCGGATTGGCTCTCCGGGTACCGGTTTGCAGCAGCGGGCGATGTTGGTCATCAGATCGGCCAGTCCGGCAACCTTGACTCCGCCGCTTGGAGCAGCGCGGGAGTCCAGAGGGATCGAGCTGGTCGGTTGAGGGGCAGAGACGCTGGCAGCCGCCTCTTCCCTCGCCGAGAATTTCAGAACCACTGCCCGGGCCGCCACCTCGCCGTAGCCGACGGCTGCGAAGAAATCGGTCAAGTCGGGGATGCGAAACTCCCTCGCCAGCTCGATGAGGCGGGCCTGGGGCACGGTGTTGAGCTGAATCCCGCGCATTCGCCGGAGCTCGCGGTCCAGCAGCTCGCGGCCGCGAGTGACGTTCTCCTCGCGCCGCTCTCGCTTGAACCATTGGCGGATCTTCTCCCGCGCGCTGCTGGTCCTGGCGAAGTTGAGCCAGTCCCTGCTCGGTCCGTGGCGCTCAGAGCGGGTGGTCAGGATCTCGACGATGTCACCGTTCTGCAGGAGGTGGTCGAGCGAGACCATCCGAGAGTTGACCTTCGCCCCCAGGCATCGGTGGCCGACATCGGTGTGAATCCGATATGCAAAGTCGATCGCCGTTGCCCCGGCCGGAAGGGAGAGGACGTCCCCCTTCGGGGTGAAGACGAAGACCTCGTCCTGGAACACGTCGAGGCGCACATGCTCCACGAAGCGCTCGGCGTCCAGTACCTCCTTTTGCCACTCGAGCAATGAGCGCAGCCAGCTGAACCCTTGATCCAGCCGCTCATCGGAGCGGGTTCCTTCTTTGTAGTGCCAGTGGGCGGCGATACCCTCCTCGGCGGTCCGGTGCATGCTCCTTGTCCGGATCTGAATCTCCACCGGCTCACCCCCGCCCCCGACCACGGTCGTGTGCAGAGATTGGTAACCGTTCCCCTTGGGCATGGCGATGTAGTCCTTGAATCGGCCCGGGATCGGTTTCCACAGTGAATGGACAACCCCGAGGGCTCCATAGCAACCCCGGATGTCCTCGCAGATGACCCGAAGCGCTACCAGGTCGTAGATCTCCCTGATCGTCTTGCCACCCTGCTGCATCTTGCGGAAGATGCTGGTGAGGTTCTTGGGTCGTCCCACCACCTCAGCCCGGATCCCCGCGTCGGCCAGCTCCCCTGCCAGGTCGTTGGCAGGCCTGCTCCAGGACCACCTCTCGCTGCCGGCGCCGCAAATGCACCTCTTGGCGTACCCGCTCGTAGTTGTCATGGTCCAGCACCGAGAAGGACAGGTCTTCCAGCTCTGCCTTCATCTGCCAGATCCCCAGCCGGTGAGCCAGGGGCGCATAGATGTCCATGGTTTCCTGGGCGATCCGGCGCTGACGCTCCTCTGGCAGCGCCTCGATGGTCCGCATGTTGTGCATGCGGTCCGCCAGCTTGATCAGCACCACCCGGAGGTCCTCAGCCATGGCAATCAGCATCTTGCGGATGTTTTCTGCCTGCACCTGAGCCTGGCTGTGAAGCTTGATCCGTCCCAGCTTGGTCACTCCGGCCACCAGCTTCTCGACGGTGGCCCCGAATTCTTCTCGGATCTGCTGGCCGTCGATCGAGGTGTCCTCGACCACATCGTGGAGCAAGGCGGCCGCCAGGGCGTCGGTGTCGAGATGAAGGTCCGCCAAGAGCGACGCAACCGCGACCGGGTGAGTGATGAAAGGCTCGCCTGACAGGCGCATCTGCCCGTCGTGGGCCTGCTCCGCTACCCGGTATGCCCGCTCGAGTGTCGCAACCTCGCTCTCCCCCAGGTAGTTGAGACGGGGGAGCAGGTCTTCGAACTGCGTGCCCAACTCATCCATTCTAGGTCTGATCACCGAAATCGATCCGATGGTTGCCTTCGTGGGGCGGGGCTATACTCGCGGAGGTGGCTGATCCAACTGACAGCGAGCGAGTCGGCGCCTACCCGGCGCCTTCGTCCGACGAGGCTCCCACGACGCTGGGGGATCTAAAGACTCCGCTCAGGATGAGCCGCGTCGGGTGGCTGATCGCGGCCATGCTGTTCATCGCTGTGCTCTCGTTTTTCATCGTCGTCGTCTGCCTGGGCGTCGACAACTCCTGAGCCCTGACCCGGCGCCTCAGTGAGCGAGGACGGCGACCCCTGCTGTCCCCAAGAAGAAGACGAACAGATAGAGCATTGAGAAGCGGAACAGTTGGCGCGCCCAGCGCATTCCAGCCGCCTCTCGCAGGACCATGATGCTGAGAGCTAGGAACGGTGCCCCCAACAAGAGCGCCACGGCCAGCTCCGCCGGACCGAGCCAGATCGCCAGGCTGCAGCTGAAAGCCACCAGCGCCAGGGTGTACCCAACGATGCTTGTCCGGGTACGCCGAATCCCCACCACCACCGGTCGCATTGGGACCGAGACCGCCGCGTAGTCACGCCGCACGATCAGCGAGAGAGCCCAGAAGTGCGGTGGGGTCCACAGGAAGACGACCGCGAAGAGCGCTAGCCCAACCGGCCCCAGCCCGTGCGTCACCGCGGCCCAACCCACCAGTGGGGGGACAGCGCCCGCGGCTCCGCCGATGACGATGTTCGACTTGGTGGTCCGCTTGAGCCAGAAGGTGTAGACGAAGACGTAGAAGGCGCCTCCCGCCGCCGACAGCACCGCCGCCAGCGGGTTCACCAGGAACGCGAAGAGCAGGAAACCGGCGACGCTCAGCCCGATCCCGAGGGCCAGGGCGGCCTCGGGCCGAATCCGGCCCGAAGGCACCGGCCGGTGTCTCGTCCTACCCATGACCGCGTCGATGTCGCGATCGAACCAGCAGTTGATAGCGGCAGCTCCCCCGGAGGCGCAGGCGCCTCCAGCGACCGCCGCGGCGCTCAGACCGAGGCCCGGCCAGCCCCTCGCCGCGATCACCATCGCCAGAAATTCAGTGACCAGCAGAAGGCTCATCACTCCCGGCTTGGTGAGGCTCAGGTAATCAGCCACCAAGGCACCGAGGCTCTGCCGCGGGTTCGCCCGCTCCGCGAGACCCCAGGAACTCGCCGGTGATGTCACCGACGCGGTCTGGTGGACCGTGGGCACCGTCTTGGCGACCGAGTTAGCGATGGGACAGCACCTCCTGAGCCTTTGCGCGTACTTGCGCCCACAGCGTCATCGCCACTCCTTTCCCAACCTTCTCGGACCCGCCGCCCCTCAGAATTGCGAACTCTTCCAAGCCTGCCCGGGGTTCTCTCCGCGCTCAGCCCCGATCACTCTCAGGCTACAGGAAGTAGCAGACCACCCAGGCCAGCAGGACGACGGTGCCCAGGAACAGCGCAAACATCTCATAGGAGCGCGCCAGCGCCGAGATGGGAGTGGCCACTTCCAGGGCGGCGTCCGGCGCGGGCATAGCGATCGGGTGCTTCGACTCGTATCCAGCTCGATTCGCCAGACTGAGGACCCATAGCGCCAGTACGACAACCTGAATCGTCATCACGATCTGCATGGCGAAGAAGCAACTCGCATATGCGCCACTCGAGATCCCGTAGCCCACGTGCGAGAGCTGCCAGATGTTGACTGCCAGCGGACAGCGACCAGAACCAAGGCGGCCAGACGGCCGATGTTCGCGAACGATGCCAGAGTGCGCCTGGCTCTGCAGGTTTTGAGCCCGAACTGGGCAGCAATACCCCGACCGCCACCAGCGCGAAGACCGCCGCCCCCAGCGCCTCATTGGGCGGATGGATGCCCTTCGGCTGCCACATGTGGTTGGCGTTTGCTGGCCTGAAGGAAGAAGAACGCGAAGAAGAGCGGGAGCACGAAGAAGAAGTCGGCTCCGATCAGAAGCCACGTCCCCACCAGGGGAATGCGGGCCACCTGCTCCGGCGAGTGGGCGCGTCCCCCCGAGGTCAGGCTACCGGTCGGCGCAGCGTTGTCAGACATCATCTGGCTGCGGTCCTCAAGTGGCCGGGGCTGGTGCGACTACCGGGCGCCCATCGGGCCATTCGGCGACCGGCCTGTCGGCGCCCTCCCCGTAGTCGTATGGCCCCGAGACGATGACGGGTATGCGATCGAAGTTGTCGGCCGGGATAGGCGTCGGCAGCTGCCACTCCAGGGAGCGCGCCTCCCACGGGTTGACCGGAGCACGCTCCGCCTGGAAGAACCACGAGTAGACCATGTTGCCCAGCCAGATCAGGTTGGAGAGGCCAAACAGGAACGCGTTCACCGATATCCAGACGTTGATTCCGTGGAGGGTCACCGCATACACAGGGCTCCTCCGAGACCTGGCCCAGGTAGCCGGCCGCGAACATGGGCAGGAAGGTGGTGTTGAAGAAGATGAACGCGGTCCAGAAATGCCACTTGCCGATACGCGCGTTGAGCATCTTCCCGGTGATCTTGGGGAACCAGTAGTAACTGGCCGCGTAGAGGGCGAAGATCTCCCCTCCCACGATTGTGTAATGGAAGTGACCGACCACGAAGAAGCTGTCATGCAGGGTTACGTTGAGAGGCACATCGGACAGGAAGACTCCGGTCAGGCCCCCGATCAGGAAGTTGAACATCATGGCGAAGACGAACAGCACCGGCAGCTTCAGCCGTAATTGCGATTTCCAGAGAGTGCCCAGAAGGTTGAGGAAGATCACGCCCGTCGGGATCGAGATCAGCTCGGTCGCGGTCATGAAGAACGGGCGCAGTCCGGGTGCTATTCCACTGGTGAAGATGTGGTGGTTCCAGACAAACCAACTCATCAAGGAGACGCCCATCATCCCGGCCACCGCCAGTCGGTAACCGAAGAGAGGTTTGCGGGCGAAGACCGGGAGGATTTCGAGTGCTATCCCGAAGGCGGGGATGATGAAGATATAGACCTCGGGATGACCGAAGAACCAGAACAACTCCTGGTAGAGGAAAGCGCTGCCACCTCCGGCAGCCTCGAAGAAGGAGGAGTCCACCGACCGGTCCAGTCCAACCAGCATCAAAAGGCAGGCCAGGACGGGCGGCGCCAGGGCGGACAGGAACTCGACCGCGACCATCGACCAGGCGAACATCGGCATCCGGCTCCAGCTCATCCCCGGAGCGCGCATCACGAAGATGGTGGTCAAGAGGTTGATTCCGGCAATAGCGGCAGCGATGCCGATGAAGGCGAATCCCACGATCGCCCCGTCCATTCCGGCGCGAGCCTGTACCGACAGGGGAGCGTATAGGTACCACCCGGTCGGGAACACGCCGCCGAAGCCGAATAAGAGCGACGAGTACAGGATTCCCGCGCCGAGTGGGACCAGCCAGAACGCGAACGACTCGAGTCTGGGAAAGGCCATGCGCTTGGCCCCGATCATGATCGGGATAAAGTAGTTCCCAAAAGCCCCGATCAGGATCAGCGTCGCAACGAACATCATCAGAAGTCCGTGCAGGCCAACCAGTGCGGTGTACTGGCCAGCCGGCCAGGGTCCACCGTTGGGATAGAGCAGATCGGTGCGGATCATCATGGCCTGGAAGCCGGCCAGGAAGAACATGAAGAGCACCGCGACACCGAATTGAATCCCCACTACCTTGTGATCGAGAGAGATACCGAGGAATTCAGTCCATCCCTTGGTCTCGGCGGTCTTGATGACGCTGGCGCTGGGACGCCCGCGCAAGCGAAGGACGACGTCGTTGGCGAAGCCCATCGTGATCAGGAAGGCAGCGGCTCCAGCCAGGTATCCGATCAGGATGCCGGCGTCGCCGTTGTCCGTCGTTTCGAGCTGGGCGCCGATCCAATAGGCGACCGCTCCCACCACGATGCCGACAACGCTGGCCGTGAACAGGTTCTGGCCAAGGAAGAACCGGCGCGCCGAGAACTGTACGGGAGCCCGGCCGCTGGCGATGGCTGTCTGACTCACGGGTGCCTCCACTGACTCAGGTCGCGATTATCTCGAGGGCCGCCCAAAGCGACCCGTCGCCGATCGAAACTTAGATCAACTTCCGTACAAGAGCGGTTGCGGGTAGTAGGTCAGGCTGAACTTGGGCAGATATTTCTCTTCCGGCCCATAGGTGCTTTCCGCGTAGCTGAGCCAGGACGCGAAATTAGATGTGCTCAGCGCCTGGCCAGCCTGGGAACCAACGTCGGTCATGTAGCCGTGCCAAAGCCCACACAACTCGCCGCAGCGGACGTCGATCACCGTGGGCTTGAGCACGTACGCGTACCCGACATTGTTGAAACCCGAGTTGGCGTCAAGTTTGATACCTAGCTGGTAGGCCCAGAACGAGTGCGTCACGTCGAGTGACGTCACGTCGAACTGGATCAGGCGATCGACCGGGATCCGCAGCTGCTGCGTCTCGAACCCACCGTATTGGGGATACCGATAGGTGAACTGCCATTGCTGCGCGATCACCTGGACGATGAAGGGATGGCTGGCCGCTCCGGCCGCCAAGGCTGAAGCCGGGACTACCAGGTCCGGATTCGTCTGACCCTCTAGCTCCACGACTCCGAAGCCGGCCGCGAACATGACCAGGACCACGCTCGCGCCAATCCAACCGGCTTGCAGTGGGACATGGCTGCGGGGGTGCGAGGCTGGCTCGACAGGGACTCCACGACCAAATTGGCTGATGAAGTAGGCGCCGAAGACGACAACCGCAAACCCGACATCCCCGCCGATGATGGCGAACACCTGCCCAGTGACCGTCTGGTCGGCGGCTGTGGTGGTGGCATAACCGGGCGGCAGATGCAACACCAGGGCGACCAAGAGGTCCCACACCACCGCGAGCACGGCCGCGATCAGGGTAGGGATAACGAGCTGTCGCCGGTTGCTCACTATGCGGACTCCTTCCTCACGGTGACGTAGACGCCGGTTCCTTACAGAACCCCAGCGTCAGACGATCTTTAGATAGCCGTCCATGTAGCCGATGGTCTGCATCGGACCACCCTGGCCGAAGAGGTAACCAGCGGCGCAGGGCACGAAACACTGCCAGTGGACGGTCTCCGGACCGCCAGTTCGAAACGCGAACGTGATGGTGACATGCGCGTTGTGGGGGTTCTGGAGGTCTGCGGGATAGCTCGCCTCGGGAATCCCCTCCAGGGGAACGTTGATGCCCATCTCGGGGATCGCAAACGAGTGGGCCGGCAGGTTGGGGTTCATGTATTTGATCGTCTTGCCGTTCTCCACGGCGGTCCCGCCGATGGTTCCTCGGACCATGCTGAGGAACGGGTTGCGAAGACCGGTCGGACTGTCGTACTCCCAGATCGTGACGTGGATCAGGGAATGAGCGGGCACTTGCCAGACCGTCGAACTCACCCACTTACCGTCCTGGCGGATCAGGTAGGCCACCCAGCTAGGGTGGACCCCAAAGTTGATTGAGCCCGTCGTGGCCAGGAAAAGGTGAGTGGAAACCTGGCCCGAGGAGTTGGTCGTTGAAGGCGCAACGATCGTCTCAGGGTTGTACGCAAGCCAGAAGAAGACATAAAAGGCGAGGCACAGCGCCCCAACCACCAAAGCCCCACCTGCGACCAGGAGCTTGCGGGCCGAGCTCATCGAGATCGCACCCTCCCAATTCGAATCTGGTGGTGGCCGACCAAGGCTACGGTGCCTCAGGTGATGCGCCCGCTGGCCGCATACGACCCGCAAAGGCTACTCGCAGCCCACCAGGTTGTCAACTAATCCGGGCCGCTTTTCGGAGTTCGGAGAGCGCACACCCGAGATGCGGCGGTGGGGGACTGGGGGAGCCGCGTCGGAGTCGGTTCATCTTGAAGCCGGCGCACCCGGCTGGAGGTTCCGTTTGAGGCAGACCTCGCAACTCGTTTGGCTCTTGACAGGCGTGCGAAGGTCGGCATAGGCTCTGACCACTTCCTGCCCTCGACGGAAAGGTCGGTGTTCCACCGGTCGGAAGTGGCTGGGATCTGGCGACTAGCCTAGGAGGACGACATGAGTGCCTTCGGAAGTGTTCCGGGGTTGACGATCTTCACCTTGGCCTTGGTGCTCATTCTGGGAGGCGGCTACCTGGCAACTGCCGCATATCTCAGCTTCTCGATCGCCGCACACCGCACGTGGAAGGTAGCCGTGTTGCCTGTCACGGGACTCTTTCTCCTGACGACCGCGGTCGCGCTGATCTCGGCGATAGCCGAGAACCAGTTCACTACCAGGGTCACTGGCGGCTAGACTGCCCGCCTTGCCGAGCAAGGGAATCTCGGTAGGGTGACATAAGCCACCCGCGATTTAGTGAACACCGTCGGCCGTGTCCGGCTGGGCACTACGACCCGGCTCATGTGTCGATCGCCACAGAGCGTGAAGCGTTCGGTAGCGTACGAAAGCCCCGACGGAGTGGTACGGTCAAGTCGAGCTAGCGGATGCTCCAACAGTGGAGCTTGGGTCTGACGAGACACTCCGTAGCCCAGCCGACACTGCGACGCAAGACGACCGCAGTCTCAGCCGGGCAGAGAGGGTGACCGTGCCAACAACCAGCGGCCGGATCTGTTCTCGGTCGCACCGGAGGGTGGAGTATGAGATTCGGAAGGATCTTCGACGCGGCTAGGGAGAAGTCGCGAGTCGACGCGATGCACCCGGAGAAAACCATCCGTGAGGTAGCTGCTCGCGAGCAGTTTGAGGCTCGCCGTAGCGAAGAGCGTATGGCACCGCGGGGTCGGCTACAGAGTCCTCTCGCGGCGGGTCGACGTTCTGGATAGCGGAACAAATTAGGCTCAGATTCGGGACAGGAGATCCACAAGAGGGACCACGACATGGCCAAGGCCCAGGGCATCGCTTACCGGCAGATCGCAGTGCAGTGGGCAGTCGAAGCCTGACCCCTACCTCGCCCGAATGGTTCGACGAAGTCACCCGCCGCCGATTCGAAGTCGATCAGACGCGTGGCCTGCAACGAGGCCTAGCTGTCGCGTCAGATACCAGTTCTCTGGATGGAACGGCGTCCGGCCGTGATATGGACCAGGCTCACCAAGACCCACGCCGCGATCACATAAACCACTGCCGCCAGGACGTCAGGCCAGTAGAAGTAGTGTCCGCTCGGCACTGACGAAGCCAAAACTCCCCTGAAGGGTGCGCTCAGGGCCCCAGCGACACTGGTGACGAATGCGACAAATCCAACATTGACGGTTGCCAGTAGTTTGAACACGAAATCCAGCGCCAGGATCACGTCTACGACGCCGACCGCCAGCCAGACTGCGCTCTGCAGCCTCGACGCCACCGGGGTCACCGTAGCTGTGGTTCGGGTCGTGGTCTGTACGCCACCGCCGTCGGCGTTGACGCGGGTAGCGGTGCGCTCTTCCTCGCTGACTTCTGGTTCGATCATCTCTAGGCTCTCCGGAGTCAACCCGCCAGACGCACGTCCCTGCGGTGACGTCCCGGTCGACCTATGCCAGACGTCAATCTGACTTTGCACTCCTTTCGACGTGGCGTCTGTACGCTAGCGGGCAGACGTCTCGCGGCCCCGCTCCCTGGCGGATGACCACTTCCTTGGCGGAGCGGGCCGACGGAAGCGCCCAGGTCCCAATTGAAGGGAGGTCACCAGCGTCAGGAGCCTCAGGGACCGGAGAGGAGGTCGACTGGCACTGGATTTGAGTGCTGGTCCGCCAATTGTCCCCCTCCTGTCGCTAGCCGGACTCGCGGGCTACTTCATCCCTTATCTTCCCTGAGGCACGAAGAGAACGAAATTGCCGAGGTTTTCGGTTCCCCAGGTCGCCATGGCCGCAGATTCGAGCGATCTTTTCGAGTTCCGGAGCCGAAGTCGAAGTCGAACCTCGCTCACTGCGGCGACCTCCCACTCAGCCCTCTCCCTTCCGCAGGCTAGTCGAGCAAGCCCTCGCTGCGGTCCAATCCCTCGCACAGCGCGCACAGACCCCGGTCGCAACCCGAGGGCGCCTTGCCGATCCCAACCCTGGCGTGGCCGTCACGACTCACTCTGAATCCGTACCCACAGCGATCCTGGTGGTGGAAGACCCAAAGCTCAAGGGGGTTGTACGAGGCGGACTCCACCTCTGAGTGAAAGGGCCGAATTCTCGGCATTGTATTCACCTAACTCGTCGAACGGCTCCCTGATCGGCCCTCGGCGCTAGTCTACGCCGGGAGGGCCACGCTCCGACCAGCCGTTTGCAAGACGCCGACGTCAAAGGCTGGGCGGTCGGGATCAGGAGCTCGCCGCGGACTCAGCGGTTGATCGGCCCCACCGAGAGCTTTGTTTCGGAGATGCCGTCCTGACCGCGACGCACGACGTAGGCGCCCTTCTCGGGATCGGAATCCTTGCGGTCTGCCACAACCTCAACTGGGTCGATGCCCTCATACAGGACGCCGAACCCGTTGTCGGTGCAGTACGCGAGGCCCGGAAGCGTGCCGTCCATCATGAGCTCGTGCATTCGGGGACGGCGCTTGGGCTCGGCGTCGTAGTGCACGCCGTTGCCATAGGGAAGGAACGCGAGTCCGTTGGTGACTGGGTCGAGATCATTGCTGAAGGAGTCGGTCGTGCCGCCGATGTGCCAGCAGACGCTCCCCGCGGACACGCCGCCGAGGACGACACCCCTCTCCCATGCCGCACGCATGGCGTCGTCCACTCCGTGGAGTGCCCACAGGGCCAGCAGGTTCGCCACCGAGCCTCCTCCGACCCAGACAAAGTCGGAGCCGCAGAGTCTCTCTTCAGGGTTCGCTGACGGTTGTGGAAACAGACGCAGCTGGGTCACGTCACATCCGGCGGCGTTGAAGGCCTCGTAGAACAGCGCGTAGTACAGGTTCCCATCGCCGTCTGCGGTGTTGACCAAGCAAACCCGCGGTCGCGAGGATCCCGTCAGCTCAAGACCCCGCAGCGTAAGACCGCCGAGCCGGATCTGCATCTGCACTCCGCTCTCGACGAAGCCACCCGAGGTGGCGAGGATCCTCCGGATCTTGTTTGCCATGGCCGAATATTAAAGGTGGGGATGTCGTGGGGCAGCGTAACTAGGATCGGTTCCCGTTGCGCCAGGGCCGGGCGAGCCAGGCGGGCGCAGGGCTACCGGGGTCCGCTATCGGAGTTGAAGAAGTGAGCCGACGGGGAGATTCGAACTCCCGACCAGCTGTCTACAAAGCACCTAGGCCCCAGTGTCGTGCGCCCCACTTCTAGGGGGTGAGCGTACCGGCTGCAGCTATCCGGTGTGGATCGGGCTCACTTCGCAGAATCCCTCGCCGTCTCCTCACCTCTCGCTCGCCAGGTCCGTTAGCATCCCGTGCGTGGCCGACCCTGCTCTGGACCACGACGCGCTCGGTGACTCACTCAAGCTGGTCCTCGACGAAGTCACATCCTACTTCTCCCGGCTGGATAACTCCCTGGTCCGGCCACCCGGTCCCGACGACCCGGGGGAGCCGCTCGCGGGTCGACTGCCGGCTGAGGGGGCCGGCTCGCTCCAGGCGGTACAGGAACTCATCGATAGTGCTGAGGTGGGGGCAACGCGTTCGGCGGGACCACGCTTCTTCCACTTCGTCATGGGCGGAGGAACACCGGCGGCACTCGCAGCCGACTGGCTGACCAGCGCTCTCGATCAGGTCGCGTTCAACTGGGTCAGCTCGCCGTTTGCGATGCGACTTGAGGAGATCTCGCTGAGCTGGCTCAAAGACCTCTTGGGGTTGCCAGCTGAATGGAGCGGAGTCTTCACGACCGGCGCCACCATGGCCAACTTCACCTGCCTCGCCGCCGCGCGGCACTGGTGGGCACAGCGACATGGCGTGGACGTGGAAGACGCCGGGATGTCGGGCTTGACGCCGCTACCGGTGCTGGGCGGCGGCTTCGTCCATGCCAGCGCGGAGAAAGCCCTCGCGATGCTGGGTCTAGGTCGCGGGCAGGTGCGAACCTTTGCCGCCGACGGGACCGGACGACTCGATACGGACGCGATGGAAGCCGCGCTGCGCAAGCTCGATGGGCAGCCGGCGATCCTGCTCGCGACGGCCGGCGATGTCAACACGGGCGCGTTCGATCCCCTGGCGACAATGGCACAGCTCGCGGCACGATATGGCGCTTGGCTGCACGTCGACGGTGCCTTCGGCGCCTTCGCAGCTGTATCTCCGATTACCAACGAACTCGTGCGGGGCATCGACCGGGCGCACTCGATGGCTGTGGACTGCCATAAGTGGCTCAATGTTCCCTACGATTGTGCCGCGGCGCTGATTCAGGATGTTGAGGCGCATCAGAGTGCCTTCACCACATCAGCCGCCTACCTCGGCCAGTCGGACAATCAGCGCCCGGTATTCGGCAACCTGGCACCTGAGATGTCGCGCCGTGCGCGGAGCCTCGCAGTGTGGGCAACCTTGCGGGCATACGGTCGTGACGGTTACCGAACGATGATCGAGCGCCACGTCGCACTCGCGCGCCGTCTGGCGCAAGAGGTGGAAGCTCAGCCGGATCTCGAGCTCCTCGCGAAGACGACGCTCAACGTCGTGTGCTTTCGCTACCATCCCGTGGGGGTCGCAGCCCGCGACCTCGACGAGCTCAACCTCCGGCTTGGACAGGCGATCCTCGATGACGGCCGCGTGTACTTCGGCACCACCCTATACGACGGCAGGGTTGCATTCCGCCCCGCAATCGTCAACTGGCGCACGCGTCCGGAGGATGTTGACCTGATTGTGCCGACCGTCCTCGAGATCGGAGCGGCACTACGCGCAAGATGAGCCCCGGCTTCGTCGAGCATCGGGAGTACACCGTCGTTCTCGCGGCCGTACTGAAGTACCCACCGGGCGGCTTGATTGACCCCAACGGGCCCGGAGTTCTGACCCGAACCAGGCCGCTATGCCGTAGTGATACTCGCCGACGTTGGATTTGGGAGCCGACGGGGAGATTCGAACTCCCGACCAGCTGTTTACAAAACAGACGGAATCGCTCTCTGAAGTGGGCCGTTGGTCGCCCATCTGAACTCACAGAGACGCGCCGACGGGCACCGATATGCACCGGGGATACCGTAAAGTTACCGTAAGCCTCGCCGGCGCTGTACGGTTAGGTCATGGCTGAAGAAACCCTGTCAGCAGAGATTTCGCGGGTCATAGAAGCCGCCCATCACACAGGCGGAAGGCCCGTTCCGTCGGGCGCGGAACCCGATCTGGCCGACGCCATCGAACAGTTGATCCGACGGCGCACCGCAGGGCTCGAGACCGCAGTAGTTCGCCTAGCCGGGGAGATCGAAGCCCTCAAGAGGTGAATCCGCTCACCGTCGAGCCGACTTCGGCGCAGGCTCGACTGCTTGAGGTCGTCTGGACGGCGTACTCGCGCTTCCAGGTCTGGCCGATCTTCCGGTACGTCGAGGCGACCCTGTTTGGCGAACCCAAGCCGCTGGATGCTCGAACGGTGCTCTTGGACTGCCCACGAGTCGGGGTCGGGATTGGACCTGCTCACTACGGATGGGCGTGGGTCGAAAACGCGCACCTTGTGAGTCCCCAGCCCGGAGACCGGGTGGGCCTGACCGTAGCTGGGATGGGGCGCCTTCGACAAGCCGAAGGAGAAGTGCAACTCTTTCTTCGCGGGCTGCAGTCTCTGGTGAGAGCCGGGAGATCCTTCAGGCCGTCTCCGAGTGAAGTCCAGTTGGTTGAAGTGACGTCGGATGACGTCCGACGGGTCCTCTTCCCACCTCGACCCGGCCACGGCTCAGGATCCGACCGAGTGACGCGGCTTGGCGATTTGCTTCGGCACGAGCCTTCGACCTGGGGCTGCGTTCAGAAGCAACCCGGATCGGACAAGTGGACGGCTAAGCCGGAATCCTTTCTCGTCGCGTATGACGGGCTGGCGAGCGTGGACGCGTATGTGGACCAGCTCGTGGCGCAGATCGCTCCCCCGCGTCCACAACCCCCTCCACCTCAGCTCTCGTCCCTCGCTCTCCACGAGGCGATTGACTACCTGAACGCGGTCTGGAGAGTCACGGAGCACAAGGATCTCTGCAGAATTCCTCGCGCGGCGGCTGCGGCGAAGCTGGCCGGGGACTGCACGAGCAGCGACGACTTCGATGCTCGACTGACCGCCTTGTACGGGATCTTCTCTGAGTTGGTCGTGCCGGGAACAAAGGACACCAAACCAGGAGCCCTCAAACCGTACTTGAGGAGGCGCCTACCGCCGAGCGGCCCACCACGTGCGATGGTCGCTGTGGGTGACCTCCAAGACTTTCTGTCACTGCGAGCCTCCCGCGCTCATCCAGGAGTTGATAGAGGCGTTCCTGCGATGCGCAGGCTCGGGGTAGAGCTGCCAACGGATGACTGGGAGGGTGCCTGGCGGACGCTGGCGGTTCGTATGGTCACCGCACTCAATGCACTCCGCGAAGAGGTGGAGTTGCTCAACTCCGCCTCTTCCCGACCTGAGCGGCGGACGTAACGAGGCGCGAAGGGACACCGTCGGCACGAGCCCCCTCGACTCCACCGGCGCGAGGCTAGTTCCGAAAGAGTCACAAATTGACCCTAACAAGGCGCTTAGCGTCAACTTTGGGCCGAAGCCGCCCTGCTCGCTGAAAGTTGAGAGTAAGGTTGGTGGAGCGGCGCCGCTTGAGACGGCCCGCCCCGTGACCGCACAGGAGGGTAAGTCCCATGCGATACGTCCATCCTATGGACGCAACTGCTACATCGTCACCGAGGGAGAGTCCGCGACGTATCGAGGTTCTCCCCCGGTGGATCGAGTCCGGTCTAAGTGACCGCCTAGAGCCATCCCAGGCGCCTTGGCAGCGGGTGCTGGAGACGTACCTCAACACCGCCTTGGACTCCCCGGCCTCGGTCCTGGCCTACCGTCGCCAATGCGAATTCGGCCTCAATCGGATCGGGGTAGTGAGCCTCGACCAGCTGACCGGGGAGTTGCTGGCGCAGTACCGAGCCGAAGTCGTGGCAGACCCAGCGACGGCACCGAGCACGAAGGGCCAGCGGCTCGCGGCCCTTAGGGCATTCCTCCGATGGGCCGGGGAGCACGCCCACGCTCACCGCCTGAGCTACGAGCTCGTGATCAAGGACGCACTCAGGTCGCCAAGGGTGCAAGTGGTCCGTCCGTATCGGACCCTCAGCCCGGAGGATGCCGACCGGCTCTGGCGGGCGGCGGCGAAGCGCCCACTGGCCTATGCCGCTCTCTGCGTCTGGCTAGGCTCGGGGCTCCGGGTCCAGGAGACTGCCAACCTCCGAATCCAGGACCTCTACGAGGATCTGGACGGCGGTCCGGCGCTCAAGGTCAATCAGGGCAAGGGCGGAAAGGACCGGATACTCAGGGTGCCCCCGGCGGCCTTCAAAGGAGTGCTCGACTACCTGCGAGTGACCGGGCGAGATCTGTCCAGTCCAGGACGGGTCTTCGTCGCCGAAGATCGGGCCCGCGGCTCGCGCGGCGGGCCCCCCCGGATGACTCCGGACGGTCTGCGATTCATGCTCAAGACCCTCATGGTCGAGGCCGGGGTGGATCCTCGCGGCAAAAGTCCGCACGGACTCAGGCATTCCCTTGCGATGTGGGTCATCCGGGGTGGTGGGAGCGTCGTAGTCCTGCAGCACATGCTCGGCCACGCTTCCCTCCTCACCACCATGAAGTACGTCAACCACGTGGAGCTAGACGACCAGGCGGCGGCTCTGCCGCCCTTCGGTCCGACGGCGTCGATGCAGGCTCCGCCTGACGGCCTGACGAGCGCCGAGGTCGCCGCCATGCTGGCCGTGTCCGTACACACCGTAGGCGATCTTCGACGGCAAGGGAAGCTGGAGGCCATGAAGGTGGGACGCGAGCTGCGATACGACCCTGCATCGGTTGAGGGGCTCCGCGCCGAGCGTGCCGGCCTCGATCGCTCGCCCGGCTGGAAGTTTCGGGGGCAATCATGACCACGACACCGAGTTACGGATCCCTGGAAGGCATGAGCGCGATTTACGACCAATGCTCAGCCCAAGATCGGCATCTCAGCGGCGAGGCGCCGTTGAAACTCGAGGCACTTGCCACAACTCGAATGGCGGCAGAGATCCTCGAGACGAACCGGGCTCGGGTACGCCAGCTATGCACTGACGGTGTGCTGCCTGCCGAGTTCCTCGGAGGCCGGTGGTATCTCTACCGCCCAGTGGTCGAGCACTACCGGAGGAACGGGGAGCTGCCCTGCTACGAGGCGTTGGTGGTCAACACAGGCACGGGGCGGCGGACGATCCTGCTGGACATCACCGGCGAGGCTGAGCGGTTCGTCCGTGGCCGGTGGGTGACCATCGAGGGCGAGACGCGGGGCTTCGAGGCGCTCAACCGATCGACCGTGGTGGAGCGGGTGCCGATGGTCATGAGCCAGAAGTACGGCGTCCTGGCGCGAACTGGTCGCTAGTGTCTACTTCTCGACGAAGGAAGATCCACCGCCAGCGCCCTTCTTCACCATCACCCGTTCGCCCCCCACGGGCGGCAGGTTGCGAGTTTCGGGAGCGGGGGCCGGCGGAGGCGGTGGCGTCACAGGAGGTTTGCTCACCTTGGGAATCCTACCCCACGCACGAGCCACAAAACTAGCGGACCCAGCACAACGGTAGCACCTAGAACATATTGACCCCAGGAGAGCAGGGCGTAGCGATTGGCGATTGGCTTCGTATTCGCCTCGATGGCCTCCTGCAGCATCGCCAGGATCCGTTCGTAGGCCGCTTCTGTGTCCAGCCCGGCGACCAGGTTGTAGGCATCCTCAGGGCTCCGTCCGGTGTCCACCTCCACGTCCCGCAGAGTTAGGGCTAGGAGACCGGAACTCACTCCGAGTCCGATCAGAGGAAGGAACCACCATACCGTCAGTGGGACGTTGGCAAGCCGGGCGGCGCAGAGGAGCGCGACCAAGGTAAAGGCCAAGCCAAGCTCCGCAAGGGCTCTATTCGAGGCGGTGTCGGCACTATCCAGTTGCGCCGCCACTTGCGCCTGCGCGACTGGAATAAGCGCGAGCAACGCGGCAGACGTAGGGCGAGGCTTGGGGGCCTGATCATCAGCCAATGGCCGCTAGCGTACGCGGCCAAGCCGCTAGCAGAGCTGGCCCAGCCCACGGCTTCCGCCGATCTCCCTGTCCCCTAACTAATCCGCCACGTGGACGGAGTAGGTGGCCACGTAGCGGCGGACGTGGCGCTCGCCCCAGGAGACCTCCTGTAGGCGCGTATCAGCTTCAACCGAGTCAATCACGCCGGGTGGAGTGACGTGCGGGACGTCGAGTAGCCGCTGTCGGCACCGCTCTGCCAAGGTGCGGGCAGCCCTGCGAGTGGCGCAGAAGGCCTCCACATCAACGTGGAAGCCGACCCCGAGACCGCGGATCCGCAGGAACGGGAGGGGTGCCGCCAGATCTGGAGGCGTCGCGCTCCCCGTTTGGGCTAGGTCAGAGAGCAGCTCCATGACCGCAGACTCAATTTCGATCCCGGAAGCCATCTGAGGGAAGCCTAGATCCCCAAGATAGCTATGAGTCAAAGGTACGGCGTTCTAGTCCGAGGTGTCCGAACTTAATCGCTTCGTAACGGACGCTCCACGAGGCTAGAAGGCGCCATCCTAGGGCAGGCGGTACGGGCAAGCGAGTTCCCTAGGCGCGTCGGCAACGCTCCTCGCCCGGAAACGGGCAGCGGCATCCACGCGGCCCGTGGCCGAGTAGCGGGACGGGACTTACCGTCTAGGCCCTCTGATCTTGCGGGGAGTTGAACTGGGGACTGGTCCCCAGTTGCCTTAGCAATCCCTTTGCGCACGGTCTTTGGGCTCACCCCGACCGCCCCGGCGATTGCCCAGTAGCTGTGGCCCTTCTGCCTCAATGCCAGCTCCACCTCCCTCCGCTGCGCCGTGGTGATCTGCCGTCGGTCGGCGTTGAGAGTCTGCTGCACCTCAAGCGCCTCGGCCTCGCTGGCCACCCCCCAGCGAGTCTGGCTCGGTCCTGCTTTAGGAGCCGCGAGAGCTCACAGATGTAACGAAAAAGTGAGAGCCGCGGCAAATCTCGGCACTCGACGAGGGATCGTGGTAGGTTGCCGGTCTGCTCGTTCCTTGGGGTAGTCCCATTCTCCGAGCGCCCGGAGGGAACAACAATGATCTTGAGTACCAGCGCCGGCGCTACAGCAGGCGTAATCGTTCTCTTGCTGTTCATCGTTGGCCTTTACTTCGTTCCGACGATCGTCGCCCTCATCCGGCGCCACCATCAGACGGGAGCAGTACTCGTTATCAACCTGCTCCTCGGGTGGACGCTGATCGGTTGGGCGGTAGCCCTGGCGATGGCAGTGTCAGCGCACAGGCAGCCGCAAGTAGTCGTCCAGCAGTTGGTTGCTAGTCCGTCGTCCGCTCCCCCTCCCGGGTGGTACTCAGACCCTGAGCATCCGGGCCAAGAGCGTTGGTGGGGAGGGACGACCTGGGCGGACGAATATAGACCCGCTGGCGGGGGCCCAACGCCTCCGGCTGATGCGACGTGAGCGCAGACTAGGCACTGGCCGCGAGTCAGGCCTTCACGCAGGCAGAGCCAGTTGCTCAGAGTCCCATCTGCGTCCGGGCCTGCGCTATTTGCTGCGCCGCCTTGGCGTTCAGGCGTCGCCACAGATCCATCCGGTTCACAAAGTCCTCTGGGAACGGCGCCCCTGCGGCAAGTAGGGCGCTCATTTTGTCGTCAATCCGGCTGAGGCGCACCAGGGTCGTCTTCAGAGCGACCAGGGAAGCCTGCGCTGCCCGCGGAGGCCGCCGGAGGCTCGCGACTTCCTTCAAAAAGGCCCTTCTCTGGAGTGCCTCGGCTCTGATGACCTGAATCTCAGCCAGGCTTACTGTGACGCCGCCCGGCGCGCTCTTGGCTAGCTGAGAGGGTCGGCCTCCATGGCCCCGAGCGCCCCCGAGATGTCGAACTCGGCCGCGAGGGCGGCGAAGGCCGCGCCAGGCTCGCAGTGGGCGATTCTCCGAACCCAGCGGCGGCGCGCCGGAGCTGACGAATGTGGGGTGTACATACAGAGCTCAGGCTCCTGTCTGCATCCCGAGCGGGTCGTGGTCCGAGATCACCACGTCCGCGTCGATCGGGTAGCCCGGGCCCGCCGCCGGGCTCAACTTCGGAGCCCTCGGATTGCTCGCCGGTTTGGGAGTCGCGGGCTTGGGTAGGTATTGCCCGGTCGCTGGGTGGCGCAGTTGCCTGCTCATGAGTTGGCCAGGATCCGGGCGAAGTTGGGATCCAGCACCCGAAGGCCACGCGCGGGCTGGAAATCAGGAACTTCTGCATGGTAGGAGTGCTCCCAGGTAGCTGCGCTGTCTGGGTCAGCTCCACCACCGTCGGGACGCGGTTCGCCACTAGGAAGCCGTCGCTCAGGTCGACCAGGACCAACAGCTGCGCAGTGCTCGCCGTGGTGCCGGTGAACGCCGGCGCGTACTCCGATTCGATGACCGGCCTTCCGTGCAGCAGTGGCACGCCGGCTCCCGTATAGCGAAGCTCTGACAGCGAGGCTCCATTGCTCACCGAGCTCTCGATCTGCGAGAGCGTGGTGGGATTCATCAGCCAGTAGGCGTTGGCTCGGAACTTATCCGACAGTCCCTCCCAGACGTTGCGGACATCCACCATCCCAGATCGCCGAGCGTGGTCGCTACCAGGTGCGCGGGATTGGTCGTGGTGCTCATCATCTGGGCGAAGACGCCGTAGGGCTGACCGGACCCGGTCGCGTTGAGAATGTTGTTTCCCATGAACGATAGGTACTCCTGGGCGAGGATCTTCTGCATCTCGGTCTGGAACCCCTCGCCGGAATAGTCAAAAAGGAGCTCGATCGACACCGGCACGACGGCGGCCGCCTTGTAGAGAGGCAGCGTCGGCTGGCCGACGACGAGCGATGAGTCGGTGAAGGTGCCACTCTCGCTCACCTAGCTGTACCCGGTGGCGAGCGGGCTGGAGACACCGTGCCAGGCGTCTCCCTTGGTGAGGACGTCCAACCGGCAGACGTCCAGGATCGGGGCCGACAGGCCCCCCGACGTCCCGATTATCGCCGCGTCCAGGTCGAAGGGTACCGCGTCACCGAACGCGCCACCCTCTGTAGCGGACCGCCGCTCAACTGGCATCGTCGAGTGGTATCTGTCTAGGGCTCGCACTTCCTCGGGGTAGAGTGAGGCGAGATCTGGGCGAACGAGACCCCGAGCCCAACTTCGGCGGTAGGTCGGCGTGCCCGTAGCAACGATGTGCCGTGCCAGCTGGACCTGGTCGTCCACTCCATCCCCCGCCAGCAGGCGCTCGCAACGCTCCTGCTGGGTGGCCGTCAGCACCTTGCCTCTGCTCCACGCACTGCATTGCGGCGGCGCGCAGCACCGTCGGATGCTCGCGCTCCAGGTCGAGCGCGTCGATGGGGTCGCGATTGACCGCTGCCCGGATCGAGCGCAGTCTCTCGAGCTCCGCTTCCGCTGACCGCATCTCCGAGAGAGCCTGATCGCGCCGGCGCGCCAGGTCGCTGGGGGCTTTGGCTGTCGGGCCTTGGAAATTCTGGTAGACCTGGCCGAGGTGCTCCAGTTCCCGCTTGGCGGAAACGAGCCGGCGCGATAGCGCGGCCTCGCGGTCGGACGGCTCATTCAGTCCGGCGAGCTCTTTCTCGGCCGCCGTCTCTGCAGCTGCGGCATCGTCAAATCGCTTGCAGGTCGCCTGGTCCAACGGTCATGGTCGCGACCGTGGACTCGGACCACGTCGAGCATCGTGCTCCGGGCTGACGCAAGTCTCGAAACGATGTCCTTGGTTTTCACGCCGACTCCTGCGGGCGGGGTTGATCTGCCTTCAACTCTAACTCCGGCCTCCAAATCCGACGTCGGATTTGGGTTCTGTGATCTCGGACAGCTCCGTCGCACACGCACCGCACAGCGCAGGGAGAGCGTCGCCGCAGCGCCGGCATCGGGCGTTCGGACGAGAGAGCCGGGCGACCCTGGCCGCCTTCGCACCCTCCACCGCACAGACGTCTGAGCAATAAGCCGAGGCTGATCTCAGGGGCCGGAACTCCGTGCGGCAGAATCGGCACTCCACAGTCCGCGAGGGGATCCGGTTGACAACCACCCGCGACGCCCATCCGGCCGTGGCGCCGACCAGCTGGCCAGCTCGGCCCTGCCGTTTGTGTTCCATCATTCGTCCGGCGCGTCCCCGCTCTGAATCCTGGAGGCGAGTCGAGCCCGGCCTATGCCGGAAGCGATGGGCGGCGCCGGAGGCGCTGGTCGGGCCGTCAGCTCCACGGCGATCCCGAGGCCGATCAGACCGGCACCCAGGGCCAGGACCCCCACGCCAATCCCGAAGGCCAGGCCCAATCCCGCCGCGATGCCGAGGATTCCCACCGACTGCAGGACGTTGGCGGCGAGGGCCCGACGAGCAGATCTTGGTCACTGCGAATTTCCCGTTCTCGGGGTGGCGGGGTGTATCGCCTGCCACGCTCTGACGGTCCTGATGATTCGCTCGCGGTTGGCCTCGTAATACAGGTGCTGCGCTCGACGGCACTCCTCGCAGCGGCACCCGCGATTCACGTCAGCAGCTGTAACTCCCGTGAGCGAGGCGGTTGGGACGGTCCCGGCGCGTCATTCCCCTCCCGCGCCAATTCACCGCTGCCACCACCCCAAGGGGTTTTGCGGCTATAAATATTTCGACCTGCCCGGGTCGCGATCGATCCTCGAATCCCGTGCTGGGGCCGCCCCCTACTACGAAGCGAGTTCGAATCACTCATCGTTCCTCTCCTCCGGAGCGATCGATTCGCGCCTCGGTTGGGTTCGGTGAGTCGACTTCCGAAATTTCTAGGGCTGACCCGCCCCTTTGTGGCCTCATGTGCTCGACCTCAATGCCGCGCCCATCGATCTGCCGATCTCGATCCGGGCGTCAATGGCCTTGATCCGCGCTCGCAGGTATCGCGCCACTGCTTCTGCGGTCAGTGCTTCGGCCTCTTGATCGGCAGCGCCGAGGCGTGCCAGGTGCCTGCGGAGCTCTGCCGATCCCTGGGCGGAAACGAACGCCTGCGATTCCGCAAGATCGGCACTTTGCCGCTTTCTCACTGCATCGAGTTCAGCATCGCGGAGTGCTCTGACCGCTGCATCGAGCTCGCGACCGAGCTCTGCCAACTGCTGGACTACCTCGTTCGAGGTCAACAGACCGGTACTCATGCGTCGTTACCGTGCCGGGTCATCTCCGCCGGCCAGGTGAGCTTGGAGGCCCCAACGTCGGTTCTTGGATGGCCTTCGCGCGCGCGAGGGCTTGGCGCAGCTGACGCGACTGACGTAACTGACGCGACTGCTCCGCCAGTTGTGTCAGTTAAGTCAGTCAAGTCACCCTCCCCTACCGGTGGCGCAACTGTGAATCCGGGCATCCGCCACCAGGTCTTCCTGGGGAATCCCTCACCGTAGGCAGTGGCCTTGATTCGTTCCCGCGCTCGCCGGAGCGCGTCTTTGGTGTACCCGGCGAACTGACCGTCCGCCCGGACGGCTGTTGACTCAGCGGACCCTCCGCGAGCGGTCAAGTAGTCGCGCAGCCACTCAGCCGCCTCGGACGTCTCCGATCGCCGCTCGGCTGTGTCGGAGTTGGCCTCCAGAACCTCGCGGATGCTCTCTGACCTAGATTCGCGCCAGGTCAATCGGGCCGACCACACAGGACCTTCGTCCGAATCCGACACCTGAACGCCAGCGATCCGAAAGGCCAGTGTGGGCAGATCGCTTCGGCCGAGGTTGTTCTTTGGTTGGCCAAGCAATCTCAGTTCCGGATCGTCCGGGTCGCTGGCTAGGAAGAGAACTGATCTGGCGACAGCGACAAAGGCACGAGAGCCCATTACCGCATTGAGTGGATCGACCGATCCTGACTTGTTGACGTGGATCAGTCCCATGACCGCCGAGCCGGCTCTCTCGGCGAGGGTCGCGACCGGCTCGAGGGCCCGCCTCACTTCGCTGTCCTTATGGCTGTCCAGTGCCGCATCGAGTCTGCTCATCAACGGGTCGAGAACGATGAGGGCGACGTCCTCTTCTAGCGCCAGCGCCTCCAGTTGCTCCAGGTCCCTTGGCAGCGACAGGGCCGATTCGTAGGCATCGGAGGTGGTGACGTCGACTCGAAAGATGCGCTCGAGATCCGCCCCGGCGGCGATGAGCCGCGGCACGATCGTGAATTCCCAGCTGTCTTCGGTCGCGCAGATGATGACGTTTCTGGGCTTACCGAAATGCTCCCCTGGCACCCGACCTTTGCTCGACATCGGCCGCGAGCTGGGACACCCAAATCGACTTGCCTAGTCCTTCCCGGCCCGCGGCGAGAGCGAGCGTGCCCATTCCGACCCGGTCCTGCCAGAGCCATCGAACTGGCCGAGGCTTGATGATGCTGGCGCTAGTCAGGGTGACGATCCGCTGGCCGTTCGAGTCCTCCGGGTGGCGGCGCATCCACTCCGGCGAGCCGGGAAGCGGCTCTGTTTCCAGAAAGGCGTCGACCAAAATTCGGCCGGCGCCGCTCCTGTTACTCTCGACCATGACGGCTGCCGTGCCCGCGGCGGCCAGGCGCTACGGCAGGCTCGACCCCTGCCATAGCGCCAATTCCCCCTCCTTCGAGGCGAGCCTCGACGAATGCGTCCAAGTCTTGGCGACGGACCAATACCCTCCGGCCGATCCGAACTACGGGCAGCGCCCCGGTCAGAGTCAGGGTTGAGACATGGCGCCTCGACAACCGGAGTTCCGCCTCGGTCTCGCTCAGTGTCAGCAGCGCCATGCGTATTAGTGTGCCGACGCGCACTTGACCGCGCAAGTAGTTTAGGCGTATGTTGCGCGTATGGCCAAAGAGCCGCGCGACCGCTCCGACAGAGTCGCCCGGCTAGCTGCTGACTACCTCGCTGTGCTGGCGCTGAAGCGTCGGCTCGAGCTGGACGAATGGACTGACGGTGATCTGGCCCGGTGGGATCAATACATAGTCCGCAACAGGTACCGAACTCGGGTGCTGCTCGGACGGTTCGGCGAACCGCGCGGCATCTTCCAAGCCGAGTTCGAGATAAGCGTCGCCGAGCCCGCTCGGGGAAGCGCCCGTCCCCAGCCCGAGCACGAGAAACCGCTCTTTCCCTCGGCGATCCCACGGCAGCCATCACCCCTTGAGAAGGCGAAGCTGCTCGACGCGGCGCTGCGGCTCATGGTGCGCACGTTTTCAAAGGGCCACGTCGCGGTCGACATTGTCGGAGGGCGCCTGGAACCAGTGGCGATCGACTCCGACGGTGAGGTCATGCTCGAGCTGGCGAAGCTGATTCAGAGGGCCAGTAGTGGCATTTGCCTCTTGTGCGGGACTCCCCTTGTTGCTGCTCGGCGATCGACGCGACGGTTCTGCTCCCAATCCTGCCAGAAGCGGCACCGCCGCCAAGTTCTCACCGCGGAGGGCGTCCGTTGAGCAGCCGATCCCGACGCGTCATGGGCCGTGGCACCGTCTACCGCCGCAGCAATGGGTCATGGGCCGGCGAGATCACAGTCGGCGGCGTGCGGAGCACCGTCTACGCCTCCACGCAGGCGGCGTGTGTCACGAAACTCCAAGCGGCTCAGTCCCAGCTCGCTGGCGGCCTGCCTCCGGTCGACCAGCGAACCACAGTTGGCGCCTACTTGGCCGGGTGGCTCGAGTCGGTCAGCACCCGAGTCAGGCCGCGAACGATGCGCCACTACGTCTACATGGCCGGCCTGATCCGCAGCCAGGTCGGAGTCGTCAAGCTCGCCAAACTCTCCCCGGCCGACGTTGAGCGGATGCTGACCCGGTTTCGCGAATCTGGACTCAGCCCCCAGACGTGCGCCCTGGCAAGGGCGACGTTGCGCGTCGCCCTGAGGGATGCCCAACGCCGGGATCAGGTGACCCGGAATGTGGCCCAGGTTGCGAAGGCGGATCCGTCCCGGAGTCGGAGCCAAGGCTGCTCAGCCCTGAGGCGGCCTGGCAGTTGCTCGCTGCGATTGACGATCCCCAGCTCCATCGAATGGCGACCATCTGCCTCCACGCCGGCGTTCGGCAGGGCGAACTACTTGGCCTGCGTTGGCAGGATGTGGATTGGGGGAACTCCGAACTCCATGTCTCCCGGCAACTCCAGCGGATCGACCGCGCCTATGAGCTCAGCGAGGTCAAGTCCCGCAAGAGCAGGCGGGCCCTGCCACTGACTCCCGCGGCCCTCGAGGCATTCAGTCAAGAGCGCGACAGCCAGAGCGAGGCTCGGACCTCTGCCGGCAATCGGTGGCGTGAACCTATCCCCGGCCTGATCTTCACGACGGCCACGGGGCACCCTAGGAACGGATCGTCGGTCACCCATGCGTTCGCCGCTGCGCTCGAGACCGCGGGGCTGGCCCCGATGCACTTCCACCACCTACGGCACGGCTTCGCCGGCCTGATGCTTGGAGCCGGCGTCGAGATAGCGACTGTCTCGGCACTGCTCGGCCACTCCAGCGTGGCGCTCACCGCTCGGACCTACGCGGGAGTTGAGCGAAGCCTAAAGCACGACGCCACTGATCGGCTGGCTCTGAGGCTCAGCCAGCCCTGAGGCTCGGTTACCGTAAGGTTACCGTAAACGGAAGTGAGCCGACGGGGAGATTCGAACTCCCGACCAGCTGTTTACAAAACAGCTGCTCTACCACTGAGCTACGTCGGCAAGGTCTGAACAGCTGGGCAGTATAGGCGGAGGTTTTACGGTCACCCGCTGGTGGCGGAGGCCGCCGGATAGCGGAATCGCCTTTGTCTTGCCAACTCGTACATGAGTAGAGAGCCGGCTACCGAAGCGTTGAGCGACTGGACCCGGCCTCCCAAGGGAACCGACACCAACTCGTCGCAGTTGCGCCTGGTAAGCGCCCGCAGCCCTTCCCCCTCCGCTCCAACCACCAAGGCCACTGGCTGGCGAAGGTCGACCTGATCACAGCGCCGATCGCCAGCGGCATCCAAGCCGACCACGGTCACCCCGAGCTCCCGGAGCTCGCGCAGGGTCTGGACCAAGTTGACCACTCGAACCAACTGCAGGTGTTCGATTGCGCCGGCACTGGCCTTCGCGGTCGCCGCCGACAGCGGAGCTGTGCGATGCCGGGGCAGGATCACAGCGGTCACGCCGAGCACCTCAGCGCTGCGAGCCAAAGAGCCGAGGTTCTGCGGATCCTGGACTCCATCCAGACATAGGAAGGCGGCCGGCCAGCCAGGGTCCTGGCTCGCCACCAGACGTTGGAGAATGTCCCGGTTGGCCAACTGTCTGGCCGTCGAAGTACCCGGCAACGCCCTGGTGGTGTTCGGTGTGGGCGACATCATTGAGCCGATTCCTCGGCGTCGCCTCCTGGGCCACTCCCGCCATCCTGGCCCGGTCGATGATCTCCTCCGAGACGCTGGTCGGAGTTCAGCCCCGGAGCCAACAGCAGACGCCTGATGCGGCGACCCGCCCGTAGCGCTTCTAGGACGGGATTACGTCCGTAGAGGATGTCCGGCATCAGAGCCTGTGCCAGCGAGTGCCTTCCTTGGTGTCCTCGACCACGATGCCGAGCTCCAGCAACTGATCACGGATCCGGTCGGCCTTGGAGAAGTTGCCCTTGCGCCGAGCCTCCTCGCGCCGGTCGAGAGCCTGCTGCTCGTCTTGGCTCAGCTGGGTGTCCTCAAACACCGCCGCCCGTCCGATCACCGCAAGCCGGCTGTCGGCGGTTCGCAGGGTCAGCAGGGCGACGCCGCAGCCGTCGCCCCCAGCGCGACCCTCGTCCAGCAGACGATTGCCCTCGCGGACCAAGTCATGGAGTGACCCCAGCGCCAGCGGAAGATTGAGGTCGTCGTCCATGGCCGCCTCGAAGCGGTCCCCAGCCCGCTGAGCCGCCACCGTCAACGGGTCGCCAGATCCGGCCGTCTTCAGCCGACCCCCGACCGCCGCCGCGCACCTTCGCCAGAATGTTGCCAGCCGGTCAAGCGATTCCGAGGCCCCGACCAGATCCTCTTCCCGGAAATGCAAGCGCTGCCGGTAGTGGGTATTGCCCAGCAGGTGGTAGCGAATCGCCAGCGGGCTGTGGCCCCGTTCGATGAGCGTCGGCAGAGTAAGGAAGTTGCCCTGGGATTTGGCCATCTTCCCGCCTTCCACGAGTAGGTGCTCGACGTGGAACCAGAGCTTCACGAAGGGCTTTCCGGTCGCCGCCTCTGACTGGGCGATCTCGTTTTCATGGTGGGGAAACTTGTTGTCGATGCCGCCGCAATGAATGTCGAGCGACTCCCCCAGCAGCTCCATGGCCATCGCCGAGCACTCGAGATGCCATCCCGGCCTCCCCCAACCGAACGGTGCCGGCCAGGCGGCTAAATCCCCCTCTGCTGCTGCCTTCCAGAGAGCGAAGTCACGGACCGCCTCCTTGGCCTCGTACTCGTCGGAGTCGACCCGGCCGCTGGCTCCCGCGGTTAGACCGCTCACGTCCAGGCGCGACAGCCTTCCGTAGTTGGGAAAGGATTCCAAGCGGAAGTAGACCGAGCCCTCGCTCTGGTAGGCATGGCCATTCGCCAGCAGTCGCTCCACCAGCGCCACCATCGGGGCCAGGTACTGGGTCGCTCTGGGGAAGTGGTCGGCGCGCTCGATGCCCAGCAGATCCAGGTCGCGGAAGAAGGCCTCGATGAAGGGGGCAGTGAACTGCTCCAGGGTCTCTCCACGGGCCGTCGCTTTGGCAATGATCTTGTCGTCGACATCGGTGATGTTCATCACCTGCTCTACCTTTAGGTGGCGGGCCTCGAGGTGTCTGCGCAACAGGTCCTCAGCCAGATAGGTCCTGAAGTTGCCAATGTGGGCGAGGTCGTGGACCGTGGGCCCGCAGGTGTACATCCGGACCCGCCCGGGATGCAGCGGGTGCAGCACGTCTACTGCCTGGGTCAGGCTGTTGTAGAGGCGGATCGGCATGCAGTTTTATGTTATTCCGGGTCGGTCGGGCTTCCGGTGCCCACCCTGGCGACCGCCAGCGCGGCCATCCCTTCACCTCGGCCTGTGAGACCTAGACCATCGCTGGACTTGATCTTGACCGAAACACAAGCCAGATCCAGGCCGAGGACCTTCGCCACGGCCGCCACCATGCCCTGCCGGTGCGGCCCAAGCCGGGGAGCCTCGGCCACGACCGTCCCGTCCAGGCCCCAGATCTCAATTCCCTGACTGGCAACCAGTTCGCCCACTCGCCGGAGCAGGTCAAGGGACGATGCCCCGCGCCATCGCTCGTCATCCGAAGGGAAGTGCTCGCCGATGTCCCCCAATCCCGATGCCCCCAGAATCGCGTCGGCCAGGGCATGGCAGAGCACGTCCCCATCCGAGTGTCCAATCAGTCCTTGTGGGTGTGGAATTTCGACACCCCCCAGCCAGATCGGACCCGGGCCTCCAAAACGATGTACGTCGACCCCAAGCCCGACTCCGGGCAAGCGTCTGTTCACTGGCGAGCCCAGGCGGTCGTACCGAGCCACGACCGAAGCGCCATTATGTCCTCGGTCCTGGTCACTTTGAGATTTCGCGGGTCTCCTGGGACGGACGCAACCGGTTCGCCCAGCGCTAACACCAGAGCGGCGTCGTCATCGGCGTCAGTGCCCGCATCCGAAGCTGCTTTGTGGGCTCGCAAGAGCAAGTCGCGGCGGAAGGCTTGGGGTGTCTGAATCGCCGCCAGATCCGCCCTGGGCAGCATCTTCAAAAGCCGGTCGGAGCGAACCACCGCGGTGCTGTCGGGCACCGGGACGCAGGCGGTGGCAGCACCGACCTCCCTGGCCGCCCGAAGGACGCTGGCACACAGCCCCGATGTGACTCCCGGTCGAGCGCCGTCATGCACCAATACCATTTCTCGGGAGCAGAGGCGCAGGCCATTGACGACTGACTCCTGCCGCCGAGCGCCCCCTTTGACGCACCGGCAGCCCAACCTGGGTGCGGAAGCCGAAGCCAGCTCAATGACCCGCCGGTGGTCGCTTGGATCGGCGACAACTACCAGCTCGTCGACTCCGCTGGTCGGCTCGCCGAGTGCCTGGAGCACCCAGGCAAGCACTGGTTGGCCGCACAGGTCAGCCCAGAGCTTGGGACCGCCGAACCGGGCGCCGGAACCCGCCGCCGGCACCAGCGCAGTGGCGCCTGGCGTTGCTTCGCCCAAGCTCAGGACCTGCTGCGCGTCGCGGACTTGGATTTGCCACCGGCCGCTCGCGAGGTGCCCGAATCCTCTTCCAGTTCTGGGGCTTGCACGAACACCATCCGCCCGGAGGCGGTCTGGATCACGCTCCGTACCGTGGTGGTGACCCGCTCGCCTAGGTGGACCAGCCCTCCCTCGACAACCAGCATGGTCCCGTCTGGGAGATAACCGACCCCTTGATCGGCCTCCCTCCCCTCCTTGACCACGTCGACATCGAGCTTCTCACCCGGTACCAGTGCGGGTCGGAGTGCCGTTGCGAGCTGGTTGAGATTGAGTACTGTCAAGCCCTCGATCTGAGCCACCCGGTCCAAGTTGAAGTCGACGGTCAAGATCGCCGCGCGCTGCTCGCGGGCCAGACGCACCAGTCGGGCGTCCACCTCCGGCATCGATGGGTAGTCGTCTTGAGGAAATTGCAAGTCGAGTCCAGAGAGGGAGCGCAGCTCTTCGAGCATCGCCAGGCCCCTTCGACCTCGTGCCCTTCGAACGGGGTCCGCTGAGTCTGCCACCGACTGCAGCTCGGCCAGGACGAACTGGGGCACCAGCAGTTCGTACAGGCAGAACCCAGCCCGGGCGAGGTCGAGCAACCGACCGTCGATGACGGCGCTGGTGTCGACCACCACCCGGGCCAGCGGCGCTGCAGCCGCTCCGATCGGGAGCCCAAGGCGGGTTATGTCTCGGCGTCGTCGGCGTCCCACCGAGATCCCCAGGGGCACCAGGATGCCAGCCACCGCCACCGCGACCAGCCAACCCACCCCTCCCGGAAGGCCAGAGGCGATTAGCGCCACCAGGGCAGCGATGACCAACGCCACGATCACACCGGCCAGTCCGCCCAACAATTCGGGGAACGAGATCGCGGCCAACTCCTCCTCGGCCCAGAGGTAAGGTCGGACGCTGATCGCAGGGCCAAGGAGATAGCCCAGTCCGCAACCGAGGACCAGACCCACCGCGAGTGCCACCGTCTTGGTCTCCCATCCGGTGAAGGCACTCTTGAAAGTGGTGATGATCACCGTGGCATAGAGGGTGCCAAGCACCGCCCCCGCGCACATCCCCAGCAGGCTGGCAATACGCGAGGCGCGCTTCCGCCCGGGGCGCTCTCCCTGGTTCAGGTCGGCGCTGTCGGCGCGGGTGAGAGTGCGGGGAGCCTCCCCGGCCTCAGGCTGGTCCGCCACCGTCGCCGCCACTAGGACCGGCGGCCCCCGCCCCAGCCGGCTCAGGCGCGGGAGGTTGTTCCTCGGCTACTGCCTCGGCAGGCGGCGGCGGGCCGGGCACGACGTGGGTCCGGATATTGCCATCCTCCACGTCGATGGTGACCAGATCCCCGGGTGAGAACTCGATCTTCAACAGCTCCTCGCTGAGCGGATCCTCGATGTCGGCCTGGATCACCCGGCGCAGTGGGCGTGCCCCGAACTGCTTGTCGAAACCCCGCTCCGCGAGCAAGTCCTTGGCCTGGTCGGTCACCAAAAGGCTGAGACCCTGACGCTGCAGGTGCTCCCTAACTCGCACCAGCATGAGGTCGACGATCTGCCGGGTTTCGTTGGTCCGCAGGCGGTGGAAGACCACCACGGCATCCACCCGGTTGAGGAACTCCGGTCGGAACGCGCGCTTCAGTTCGTCGGTGATTCGCTCGCGCATCT
The DNA here is from genome assembly GCA_963804565.1 of Candidatus Dormiibacterota bacterium. Lineage (GTDB taxonomy): Bacteria > Chloroflexota > Dormibacteria > Aeolococcales > Bog-877 > Bog-877. The sequence goes on from CAWDQV010000001.1 coordinate 440,004, forward strand.
TGCTGTGCTCTTGGTCCTCGCCGTTCCGACCGGGACTCCGGTCTGGAATCCCATCGACAGGTTCGAGCCAATCCCCTGGATGCCCAGGTTGCTGGTCATGATCACGATGGTGTTGGCGAAGCTGACCACCTTGCCCTTGGCGTCGGTGAGACGGCCGTCCTCGAGGATCTGCAGCAGCATGTTGAAGAAGTCCGGGTGGGCCTTCTCGATCTCGTCGAAGAGCACCACGCTGTAGGGTCGACGCCGGACCGCCTCTGTCAGCTGGCCACCCTCGTCGTAGCCGACGTAGCCGGGAGGCGAGCCCACCAACCTGGCCGTGCTGTGGCGCTCGGCGAACTCCGACATGTCAAGCCGGATCAGGGCGTCATCGTTATCGAACAGGAAAGACGCCAGCGACCGCGCCAGCTCAGTCTTGCCGACCCCGGTTGGCCCGAGGAAAATGAACGAACCGATGGGCCGACGGGGATCCTTGAGCCCGGCCCGGGCCCGGCGCACCGCCTGGCAGACGATCTTTACCGCCTCCTCCTGCCCGACCAGTCGCTTGTGGATCTCCGACTCCATCGAGAGCAAGCGCTGGGTCTCGGCTTCAACCAGCCGACTCACGGGAACTCCGGTCCAGGAGGAGACGATGTCAGCGATGTTCTCCTCATTGACCTCGGGGACAGTCTTGCCCAGCTCATCCCGCCAGGCGGCCTCTTCCAGGGCGTATTCGGCCTTGAGCAGCTTGGCTTCCTCGTCCAGTTTGCTGGCGGCCTCGTAGTCCTGCTTCTCAACGGCGTCGTCCTTGCGCGTCTGCAGAGCACGAACATGTCGCTGCTTGGCCCGAAGCTCAGGCGGGGTGGTGGTCAGTTTCATCCGCACCCGGGCCGACGCCTCGTCGATCAGGTCGATCGCCTTGTCCGGCCAGCGACCGGTCACTGACGTATCGCCCCGAGAGCTCTGCGGCAGCTCTGACGGCGGCGTCGCTGATGGTGACGCGGTGGTGCTTCTCGTACAGACTGCGCACCCCCGAGAGGATCTCGACAGTCTCCTCCAGCTTGGGCTCCTCGACGAAGACCGGCTGGAAACGCCGCTCCAGCGCGGCATCCTTCTCGATGTACTTGCGGTACTCGTTGAGCGTGGTGGCGCCGATGCACTGGATCTCACCACGCGCCAAGGCTGGCTTGAGGATATTGGCGGCGTCGATGGCGCCCTCTGCAGCCCCGGCGCCGACTAGGGTGTGGAGTTCGTCGATGAAGAGCACGACCTCCTTTGACGAACGGATCTCGTCCAGGATCTTCTTCAACCGCTCCTCGAACTCACCTCGGTACTTGGTGCCAGCGACCAGGCCACCCATGTCGAGGGTGAGCACCCGCTTGTTGGCAAGCGACTCCGGGATCTCCTGATTCACGATCGCCTGGGCCAGTCCCTCCGCGATGGCGGTCTTGCCGACCCCTGGCTCCCCGATCAAGGCCGGGTTGTTCTTGGTGCGTCGGGAGAGGATCTGCACCACCCTCTCGATCTCCATCTCGCGCCCGATGACCGGGTCCAGCTGGTTCTTGGTCGCCAGCTCGGTCAAGTCGCGGCAAAACTGGTCGAGCAGGGGTGTCTTGCTTGACTTCTTGCGCTCTGGAGGGGGTTCGTCCTCCAGCCCCTGCTCTTTCAGAAGTGAGTCCAGCTCGTGGCGCACCTTGTCCAGGTTTGCGCCCAAGTCCTCGAGGACGTGGGCGGCGATTCCCTCGCCCTCGATCAGCAGTCCGAGCAGCAAGTGCTCGGTGCCCACGTAAGTGTTATTCATCCGCTTCGCCTCTTCGAAGGCGATCTCGATCACCTTCTTCACCCGAGAGGTGGGGATGATCTGCTGGACGATGATCCGCTCGTTGCGTCCCAGGACCGAATCGATGGTGTCCCGCACTTTGTCGATCTCGACACCCAGGTTGGCGAGTACCTTGGCGGCCAGACCCTCGCCTTCCCGCAGCAACCCGAGGAGGAGATGCTCAGTTCCGATGTAGGAGTGGTGGGACTTCTCCGCCTCGTCCTGCGCCAGGGTCAGGACCTTCTTGGCCTTCTCGGTGAAGCGCTCAAAGGGGTACAACGATCATCTCCTTGAGCCCAGTGGTGTGACGGTCGACAGCGAAGGCTGCCGCCATGGCTGGAATGGCTCGGGGGCTCAGAGCAGGGCCGATCACAATCGCATTATGCCCAATTCGACCTCCCCGAACCCCGCGCGGTTCTCTCGCTTCGCCACTGTGACGCGCCCGAGACCGGGAATACGTCCGCTCGAGGTCCGCCAGCGCCCGCCGGAGCGGCACCGCCAAGATCGGCGGTCGCCTCGGCAAGGCCCTCCACTGGGCCGGCTGAGGCTCGCGGGGTACGGGTTCGAGGGAGCGCGCGAGCCCGCGCGGTCGAGAAGTGTTCGGATCAGGCCCCGTCGGTCTGGTCGGAATCCTCGTCGGTCGCTGAGTCAGAGCTCTCTGGGGCAACCGCGACGACCTCTGCCTCCACCTGTGGTCCTTCGTCAAGCGGCTCAGCTTCTACCACAGCCTTTGCCCGACTTCGCTTTGGCTTGGGTGCGGGCTTCTCCTCCGCTTCGAGCTCGTCGTCCGCATCCGGCTCGTAGTCGGCCACGGCCGCGTAGGCGCCCTCACCCGGAACCTCCTCGGGGGGCAAATGCGCCGGTCGCGGGAGCAGTTGGCGGTAAGAGAGGGAGATGCGGCGGCGGGTGCGGTCGGCTTGGAGGACGATCACCTTGACCGTATCTCCAACCCGAAGGACGTCCTCGGTGCGCTCCACGTGTTCCCAGGAGAGCTCGCTGATGTGGAGCAGGCCCTCCACCCCGTCGGCGATCTGTAGAAACGCCCCATATTTCTTGGTTTTGGTGACAGTGCCCTCGATCTCGGTACCCGCCGGGAAGCGGGCTTCAATGCTGTCCCAGGGGTCGTCGCTCATCTGGCGCAGCGACAGTGAAATTCGCGACAGCTCGGGGTCCAGCTTGATCACCTTGACGGTGACCTCGTCTCCAACCGCCAGCATGTCCGAGACGTTGCTGACCCGATCCCAGGAGAGCTCGCTGATATGGATCAGCCCGTCCGCCCCTCCGAGGTTGATGAAGGCCCCGTAGGAGGTCAGCCCGCTGACCCTCCCGGTGACCACGTCACCGACACTGAGCCTCTCAAAGAGCTCTTCGCGCTGGCGAGCCCGATCCTCGTCTTGAGCAGCCCGTTGACTGACTATCAGCCGATTGCGCTTGCGGTTTACCTCGAGGATCTTGACCATGATTTGCTGCCCGACGAGGTCCATCAGGTTGCCGGAGTGGGTGCGAGCCACCTGGGAGCTGGGCAAAAATCCGCGCAGGCCCATGATGTTGACGATCAGGCCGCCCTTGTTCTGCTCGCGAACCTCGGCCTCCACTCCTTCGCCGGAGCTTTCCTTCTCGGCCGCCTTGGCCCAGATCCCCTCAGCTCTGGCCCGGCGGAGGCTCAACACTACGTTGCCGTCCTCGTTCTCGGACTGCAGAACGTAGACCTTGATCCGGTCTCCGGGGTTGAGGAGCACCGACTCCTCCGCCCTTCCCGTCAACTCTCGGTTGGAGATGACCCCTTCGGACTTGGCGCCGATATCAACCAGCACCTCGTCTGGGTCCACTCGGACGACCGTGCCGTCGACGATGTCCCCGTAGGTCAGCGTGCGGATGGATTCAGCGCTTGTGCGCAGGTACTCCTCCATGGAGCTGAAGATGGTCAGCTCCTCGGCGGGTGCCTCAGTGGCGAGCTCGGACAACGGCCTGTTGAATCCTCCAGCACAGTGTCAATGGCGCGCTAAATCAGAGCGCCAGCGCGGGCGAGAGTATAGCAGCGATCCGGCGAGATCCTCGCGATCGTGCTGGCAGCCCGGCGAAGACGAAGTCCTGCTCCAATGCGGTCTGCTGAGCAACTTCCGAGCCGGTTCCTTCCAGTTTCGGCCATGAAACAGTCGTCCATTGGACCAGCATCACCTCGAGGTCCGCTATTTCATTGGAGTCGCGTGCCTGTACGACGACCGGCATGGATCCCCTCCGGTCCACCTCGCGGTGGCAGACTGCGATCAATTCAGCCGACGACTTTTGGCGACGCAATGCCGAACCACAAGGAGATCTAATTGAGCGTAGCCCCGAGCCCTCAGACATACGAATATCGCGAGGTCGACTCCCTGGATGAGGTGAACCGCCTGGCAGCTGAAGAGGGATTTGACCTATTCCAGGCGGTGGCCGTGGAGGGTCGCCTCCACTTCGTGCTCCGTAGGCTTCGCGACTCGGACCTGGGTCGCCGGGTGGGGTTCGCCGGGTCGCGGCCGACAGATCCGCGGGGCTAAGCCCCCCGCACCACCTTCATCGCCAGATCCAGAGCCGGAGCGCTGTGGGTGATCCGACCCACCGAGATGAAGTCGGGTAGAGCGCTCGCGTAATCGACCAAATTGGCGAGCGTCACTCCTCCGCTGACCTCCACCTCGGTTGTGCGGCCTGTCAGGGCAATCGCCGCCCGCACCCCATCCGGGGTGAAGTTGTCCAGCAGCACCCTGCCCACCCCGAAATCGAGCGCCGTCTTCAATTCGTCGGGGGTCCGTACCTCGACCTCCACCTCCTTGGCCGGATGGTGGGCCGTGGCCGAGGCGAGCGCCTCGGCGAGGCCACCGGCGATATCCACGTGGTTGTCCTTGATGAGGATTGCGTCGAAGAGACCCATTCGGTGGTTGACGGCTCCCCCGGTCCGGGTTGCGTATTTCTCAAGCAGGCGGAGCCCTGGCAGGGTCTTGCGGGTGTCCAGGATCTGCACCCCGTACGGGCTCGCGATGGCAACGAACTTGGCAGCTAGGCTGGCAATCCCGGAGAGGTGCTGCAGGAAGTTGAGCGCCGTCCGCTCGCCGGCCAGGATCGGCACAGCTGGTCCGCTAACCCTTATGACCAGGCTGCCCACCTCGATCACGTCGCCGTCTCGAAGGAGCTCATCACATTCAACCGAACCGTCGAGTTGGCGAAAAACCTCCCGGACGATCTCGACACCGCAGAGCACCCCCGGCTCGCGTGCGACGACCTCAGCCACGCAGCGCTGGCCCCCGCGCAGCACAGCTTGGCCGGTGAGATCACTGCCTCGGTAGTCCTCCGCGAGTGCCCTGGCGACGGCGGACTTGATCTCGGCCGGATCGAGTCCGTTCAATCGTGCTGGACTCCCCAGGCGCCCTTCACCTCGGTGAAGATGTGAATAGGACCGCGTCGATCAACCGTCAACTGTTCGGAGTCGAGGGTGGGGCGAGCACGGCGGTGTCGATCAGGTGAACGCCTTCGAAGGCTGCCGCCACCAGCGCCCGGGAGCTGCCGGCGGCCTCGCCAACCGGCAGAAAGGTGATCGGGTCCACCACCCCAGCGTAGTCAAGTTGGGCCGCGGGCTCCGCCTCAACCACCCGGACCATCGCCCGGACCAGCTCCGGGCCGGAGTTGACTCCGGCGCCAAACTCCCTTGATGCCTCCGCGATCGCCAGGGAGAGGCAGCGCGCCGCCTGGCGACCAGCTGGTGATATCAACTGGTTGCGGCTGCTCAGCGCCAGGCCGTCCTGATCACGGACCGTCGGGCAGATGATCACCTCCGCGCCCAGGTCCAAGTCCCTGGCCAGCCGCGAGACGACCGCCGCCTGCTGGGCGTCCTTCTCGCCGAAGTAAGCCCGGCACGGCCCCGTCGCCGCCATCAGCTTGGCAACCACAGTGGCCACCCCGGTGAAGTGCCCGGGTCGTCGCTTGGCCTCCCAGAGCGTACCGGCTGCATCGACCTCGACCCGGGTCGCGAATCCCGCTGGATAGAGCGTTTCGACCGCGGGACAGTAGCAGGCGTCGACCCGCTCTTCAGCGAGCCTTGCCAGGTCGGAGTCGATCTGCCGGGGGTAGTTGAGATAGTCCTCACCTACGCCAAATTGGAGCGGGTTGACGAAGATCGACACCACGACCTCGGCGCATTCCCGGTGCGCCCGCCCGATCAATGAGAGGTGACCGGCGTGAAGCGAGCCCATGGTCGGGACCAATCCGATAACCCCGCCGGCGGCCCGCCACGCCCCCGTCAGAGTGCGAAGTTCCTCCGGCGTGCTCACCACCTGCGGCTGGATCCCCAGCTCAGCCATAGCTGTGCTCGGGATCCGGGAATGTGCCGGCCTCCACCTCCTGGCGGTATTCGCCCGCCGCGGCAACGATCTCCTCGCCGAGGTTGGCGAATCGTTTGACGAACTTGGGAACTGGCCCAACGGTGAGACCGAGCATGTCGTGCACCACCAAGACCTGGCCATCGCAGGCGGCCCCGGCCCCGATTCCGATCGTGGGCATCGACGTCGAGGCGGTCAGGTCGGCAGCGAGGGCGGCCGGCATCCCCTCCAGCACCACGCCGAAGGCACCCGCCTGCTCCAGCGAAGCAACCTGGTCGCGGATCCGAGCGGCCCCTGCCTCATCTCGACCCTGGGGACGCATGCCTCCCATGGCACTGGCCCGTTGGGGCGTGAGCCCCAGGTGACCCATCACCGGAATACCCAGCGCGACCAGATGAGCTACCACTTCAATCATCGGTCCGCCCCCCTCCAGTTTTACCGCCTGCATTCCCCCTTCCTTGAGCAGACGGCCGGCCGATCTGGTGGCGTCGTCCAATCCGAGGTGATAGGAAAGGAATGGCAGGTCCCCGATCAGCAGGGCTCGCTGGGCTCCCCGCGCCACCGCCTTGCAGTGGTGGACCATGTCGTCGAGAGTCACTGGGATCGTGTCGAAGCCACCGCCACGCCGCTGGTGCCCGAGCATCACGCCGCCCAGGGAGTCCCCCACCAGAAGCACCGGGATGCCCGCCTGGTCCAGCCAGCTGGCAATCGTGAAGTCGTAGGCGGTCAGCATGGCGAATCGCTTGCCGGCCCGCTTCCACTTGGCAAGGTCGGTGGTCTCAATGGGTTTTCGAGCTACCGAAGGATCAACCACCGGTCAACCTCCTTTCCCAGACTGGTCGGCCGGCAACTGCCTGGCCGCCTTCTGGATAGATGCATAGAGCTGAGCCAGCCCCGGATCGAATCGTCTCAGGGCCTCCTGGTCGGCGGTCACCGTGCCGTCGTCCTGGCGACTTTGCGGTCCGCTGAGCCCCCTCTCGGGCCCCAGCCGCGCGACGTTCCTGGCGCTGGCCAGATGGAGTGACCGAAGGGCCTCGGCCAGATCTGTCGCGACGACCGCTCCGCGGGCGATGCGCTCGGCCAGCTGCTCCAGCAACACCGGCAGCACCCCCGCGAACACGGCGGCGGCGTGGTAGAGGGGCCGGTCGACCGAGCCAACCTCGACCACCCGGCACTCGAGTAGCCGAGCTAGTTCCAAGAGTGCCGAGCGCGCCTCGGGATCGGCCTCAATGGAAATGAAGCTTTGATCAAGCGAGGAAGGGTCACCGTCAGGGACTGGTGCCAGGGGGTGGAAGACGCCGAGCGCGCACCCCCTAGCCCTTAGCGCCTCTAGGGGTTCCAGCCCCTGGCTGCCAGAACAGTGAGCGACCACCCGGTCGCTGAGCCGTAGTCCAGTCGCGAGCTCAATGGCCAGACCACTGACAGCTGCATCCGAGGCGCAGATCAGAGTGACCCTAGATCGAACAAGCACCTCCTCCGGTCCGGAAGCGGCCACCCAGCCAATCTCCGTGGCCAAGGCACGAGCCCGCTCAGGGGTCCTCGAAGAGACCACCCCCAGTGGAGCACCCGCCAGTGCCAACCGGCGAGCGATCGCCTGGGCCAGATGCCCAGCACCCACAATGCCGTAACCCACTTCCGTCTCGGTCACCTCAGGGATCCAAGCGGATTGAGGTCGTTCCTCATTGGCCCCACGGGCCGCCGATCATGGTAAGCGCCGCGGCTGAACTCCGTTCCCTTCCGTCTTGACGGGGAGGTCAGCTGGCGGCCGGTTGGGCTTCCTCGAGCTGCTGGATCAACTCGTCCATCTCCTTTCGGTCCATCGACTCCACCTGGATGAGGTGGTCAGCCAGGGCCTGCAGGGTCTGGCGGCGAAGGGTCAGCACCTTCTTGGCGGTGAGGTACGCGTTGTCGACCAGCGAGTGAACCTCCTGGTCGATCTCGCCGGCCACCTCCTCCGAGTAGTTGCGCTGCTCGCCGAGGTCGCGTCCGAGGAAGACGAGCTCCTCTTTGGTCCCGAAGGCCAACGGGCCCAACTTCTCGCTCATCCCCCATTCGGTGACCATCCGTCGCGCCAGCTTGGTGGCCTTGCCGATGTCGTCCGAGGCGCCGGTGGTGATGTTGGCGTCGCCTAGGAGGATCTCCTCCGCCACTCGGCCACCGAGAATCCCAGCCAACTGGTCAGTGAGTTCCGCCTTGCTGACCAGGACCTTGTCGTGCTCCGGGAGGGACATCGTCCAGCCCAGTGCCATACCCCGGCTGACGATGCTGATCTTGTAGGGGGGGTCGCAGTGGGGCAGAGTGCGCATCACCAGCGCGTGCCCCATCTCGTGGTAGGCGATCACCGCCTTCTCCTCGTCGGTGATGCGCCGGGACTTCCGCTCGGGGCCGGCGATGACCCGCGCGATCGCCTCCTCGAGCTCCGGCATGGCGATCACCTTCTTGTTCTGGCGCGCAGCCAGGATGGCCGCCTCGTTGATCAAGTTGGCCAGATCGGCGCCGCTGAAGCCCACTGTCTGCTTGGCAAGCACCTCGAGGTTCACCGAGGTGTCGAGCGGCTTGTTACGGGCATGGACCTTGAGAATGTCCACCCGGCCTCGGATATCTGGACGATCCAGAGTCACGTGGCGGTCGAACCGTCCTGGCCGCAGGAGCGCCGGATCGAGCACGTCGGGACGGTTGGTCGCGGCGATTACGATCACGTGGGTGTTGGTTTCGAACCCGTCCATCTCCACTAGGAGCTGGTTGAGGGTCTGCTCGCGCTCGTCGTGGCCACCGCCCAGCCCGGCTCCCCGCTGGCGCCCGACAGCGTCGATCTCATCGACGAAGACGATGCACGGGCTGTTCTTCTTGGCCTGGTCGAAGAGGTCGCGGACCCTACTGGCGCCGACCCCCACGAACATCTCGACGAACTCCGAGCCCGAGATGCTGAAGAAGGGCACTCCAGCCTCCCCCGCCACGGCCTTGCTTAGCAGCGTCTTGCCCGCTCCGGGTGGACCGACCAACAGGACTCCCTTGGGGATCCGAGCTCCCAGGGCGGTGAAGCGCTCAGGGTATTTGAGGAATTCGACGACTTCGCTCAGCTCCTGCTTGGCCTCATCGACGCCGGCGACATCGGCGAAGGTGATCTCTGGCTTGTCGCCGGCAATCAGCCGCGCCCGGCTCCGGCCGAACGAGAGCGCCTGGTTGTTGCCGCTCTGGCTCTGCCGAAGCATGAACCAGATGAAGGCGAGGATGACCAGGACGATGATCACGTTGGGGAGGATGTAAGTAAGGAACAAGTTGTCTGAGCTGGGTGCCTGTACCGAATAGTCGGTGTAACCGTACTTGGTGAACAGGGTCGTCGCGTCGCTAGCTTCTATGTATGACTGGTACTCGTGCCCATCAGCGGTGTACCAGTTGACCGATTCGTCGGAGTTCACCACCTGCGCCTGGTGAGTGGTGGAAATTATCGGCTGACCAGCCGGGACGGTCTTCCCCTCGGACTTCAACTGGTAATTGGCCAGCGCCTTCTGAAGGGTTCCGGTGGCCCGCACGGGAATGGTCTTGCTCGGGGTTGCCCGCCAGGCGAGGACGGCGATCGCGAGCAGGGCAACGAAGAGGACCGCGTAGGCAATGGCCCGGCGCTGGCGTGGCATCGGCCCGATTGTACCCAGTCCTATCAGTTGGTCCCCACTGTGAAGTAAGGAGGTTCAGGCGCGAACCACACCTCCCCGAGATGGCCCACCCGCTGAGATCGGACGGCTGGACCGGATCCGTGCCTAGTGGGCCGTCAGTACCGGTAGCGACGCGAAGGTGCTGGAGTTAGGGCCGCGGACGCGCCCCAGCGGCCGCACCACGCTACACCACCGGGCCGGGTAAACAAAGTCGGCCGCCGGTCGGTCGAGCCACTGCACGATTCGCATCGCCAGATCCATGTCAGTGGCGAACTTCGCCGTGCGCAGGGCCGTGAGCTGGTTCGGGCTGCACCCAAGTACAGACGCCAGCGAGGACCATGTCAGCCCCTGCGCCCGCCGCTGCTCGTCCATCGCCCCATAAACCCACTTGAGGCGCCAGCGAAGTCGACGGTCGGGAACCACTTCCGGCAGTGCAAAACGGGGACCGCTAACCGCGGGTGGGCCGCCGAGGAAGCTCTCGGGAGTCCGTCCGAGCCAGCGGAGTATGAACAGTGCGTGCTGACACGTCGTTCCCGGCCCCTCCCGCAGGTTGGTGAGTGTCGACGCACTGATGGGGTGGTCCTGGCGTCGGTCGTTCAGCTCTGAGGACATCTCCCAAATCTGCTTGGCGACGCGGCTCCAACTCAGCCCGAGCTCGGCTCGTCTCGCGTCGAGCGCCCAGTAGAGAGCGCGCGTGTCGAAAGGATGAATAGAGGTGGACCTCGTGTTCACGGAGTGCATTCTGGGCACCGATAGGGCGCCGCTGATCCGTCGGTGCCAACCAACCAACTGTTCCGCCTGGAGAGGGTCTGTCGCTCCATCGCTGGTCGCCCAGGACGCGGATTCGAAACCAGCAGTTGCCGTCAGGTCGACTTGCAGCCGCTGGCTTGGCCACTACGTCGAGAGTCGCATTACCTAGTGGTGCCCGCGCCGGGGCAGCCCGCCCGGTGATCTCCGCCGCCGACGATCGATCCGCACTCCGGACATACGAGTCCGGCCCAGCACGCCGGATCGCCGCCCCGCTCCCCGGGGTCTCGGGGGTGGGCCGCGCGGCGCTCGCCGTGCTCGTCGGGCTGGCCGGCGCGGTCCACGATGAGGAACTCGTCGCTGAAACCCACTGCACGCAACGGCTCGACCTCGTGGGGGACACGCTGGTTCTCCCCGCATTCGAGTGCGGCGACCTGGTCGCGCAGCTGGCTTGGGTGACATCCGGAGATCGGTCCCTTCACCCTGATAGCGTAAGTAGCCGCGCTTGTCGGTGTCGCTCGAATCCGCAGGCTGCTCGGCCCCTGTCGGGTGCGAAGCGCAACCGCCATCGTTTCGATGGTGGCGGTACCTGGATTTGAACCAGGGACACCTCGGTTATGAGCCGAGCGCTCTAACCCCTGAGCTATACCGCCGTTAACCGCGGCCTCGGATGGGTGAGCGTTGCGGCGCCAAGATTCGAACTTGGGACCTTCGGGTTATGAGCCCGACGAGCTGCCACTGCTCCACGCCGCGCCGAGATTGTACGCGACCTGTCAGCTAACGTCAAAGACCATCTCCGATCGAGTGGTCTTGCCCTCGGGTCAGTACCAATGCCAGGCGGGAGCCGCCACAACCGGCCGAGGCGACCCGGACGGTAAGCCCTTTCCCTCCTCTTGGGGACCGTCCATCTCGGTGAGCGCCTGTATCGAAGCCATGATTCCGTTGGTTGCTTCGCGGAGGCGGGCCGCGCCGGGGCTGGGGCCATCCAAGCTCTCCGGCATCAAGGGCGAGCCAAAACGAACCTCGAGCTGCCCATGGGTCGGCCAACGCTTACCCGTCGGCATGGCAGCAAAGGTGCCCAGGACTCCGACCGGGATGACCGGCACCCCCGCCGCCACGGCCAGGTGAGCAATACCCCGTTTGCCGCCGTGTAATTTGCCGTCGAGGCTGCGGCCGCCCTCCGGGAACACGACCAGACTCCAGCCCTCAGTGAGCAGGCCCCGGAGTGCCCGAAGTGTGGTCCGGGACGCACGTCGGCGCTCCACCGCGATGGCGCCGACCGCCAGCGCCACCAGGGTTCCCTTCCAAGGAGAATCAAAAAAATAGTCGGCGGCTGCCGCCACTAGCGTCCTCCGCCGCAGCCGCGAAGGCAGGGCCAGCAGGATGGCGGGAGCATCCAGATGAGAGGCGTGATTGGCCGCTAGCAGGAATGGAGGGCGGATGCCCTTCAGGTTCTCCAGTCCGGTCACTGTGGTGTGACCGTAGTGCTGAATTACCGGCGCCAGAATGACCTTGAGAAAGGTTGCCCGGGCGACCCCGGCCAGTGGACCGCGGGCCCAGGAGAGGTCTCCGACAGCCGACGGGGAAGCTGCCCGGCCGATCTGCTTTGAGGACGTTGTCAGCAAAAATGCACCCCGATCCCGCTCAGGCGCTATCAAGCCAGACTCAGGAAGTTTGAAGTATAGCCCCGGTCTGTCGGCAATCGAATGCCGCGCACGGCGATCTGCGTTGCGGTTCCGGAGCTAGGGAATGAGCGGAGACCTGCCGCGACTCAGGTCGAGCGCAGAAGGCAGGCAATTCCCAACCGCTCTCCCAGGTACCTGGTTGGAGCTCGAAACAGCGTTACGCATTCGCAACCGGGGAAGTCAGGTAGCCATGGTCTGAGTACCAGGCCATGGCCGACTCCAGCGACTTCTCGATCGGCGTGTAGGCAAATCCCAATTCCCTGGCTGAGCGGCTGCCATCGTAGGCATGGCCGTGGGCGAGGGTCCGGATCATTTCGCGACAGACCGGGGGCTGCCTGCCGATCAATTTGAACGCCGTCCCCACGGCCGATCCCACGGCGACGGCCGGGGCAGCGGGCAGAAAGTGGACCGGGTAGCTGCGGCCGGTGACCGCCCCAACGATACGAATCAATTCCTGTATCGAGTGGCTGGGTCCGCTGATCACATATCGTTCACCTGCTACTCCTCTGTCGGCGGCCTGTATGTGAGCCTCGGTGCAGTCGGCGATGTCGACCAGGCTGACCCTGGTCTGGATCATCCAGCGCAATCGGCCGCTGGCGTAGCGGATAAGCCAGCGAGCCGTGCCGGAGGTGCGCCCAGGACCCTGGACGGATGAGGGGTTGACGCAGACCAGCTCCACTCCCAGGCGCTCGGCGGCTTGGCGCGCTCCGAGCTCCGCCTCGTACTTGGAGCGCTCATAGGTGGAGAGGAACCAGCCACGGTGAACCGTGCCTTCATCGCCTGTGGTCCCGCGAGCTTCGCCCAAGGTTGCCGCCGAGGAGGTGTATATGACCCGGCGGATCCCGCAGCTTGCGGCCGCTTCAACCACCTTCTTGGTGCCCTCGACATTCACCTCCATCATGGGCCGGGGGTCAGTCATGCAGAAGTGGTTGACGCCGGCCGCGTGGTAGGCCAGCGAGCAGCCCGCCATCGCGGCGGTCAGACGTTCGGAGTCGAGGACATCGCCCTCCACTGGCCTTGCCCCCCTGCTCTCGACCAACCGGGCTGCGCTCGGGCTGCGGACCAGCGCCCGAACCTCCTCTCCCCGGGCAACTAGTCGGTCCAGGATGGCCCCGCCCACAAAGCCGGTGCCACCAGTGATGAAGACAGGCCCGCTCACCGCCTAGGAGCTGTCACTGCGTCGCTCGCGGCGCACTGCTGCCCACTGGTACAAGTAATCACCACCCGACACGACGGTGAGCAGCACCGCCAACCAGATTGCCCACTGGTCAAAAGGGAGTGGTCCAAGTGCGGTTCTGAAGCTGAGTATGGCAACCAGAATGGCCACGAATTGCACTGCAGTCTTGGTCCGCCCCAGCCTGGACGCGACCACCAGCTTCCCCTCCATGGCGGACGAACCCCGCATCCCCAATATGGTCAGTTCGCGGGCGATGATGATCAAGACCGCCCAGGGTGAGGCTCGGTCAATCGCCAGAAGTGCTATCAGCGCACCGGTCACCAGTATCTTGTCAGCAGTCGTGTCCAGAAAGCTTCCGGTAACGGTCGTCACCTGCCAGCGTCGGGCCAGGTAACCGTCCAGGTAGTCGGTCGCGGCGGCGACCGCAAACGCCACGGCGGCGAGCAGATCGTGTCCGTCCAGCACCATCCAGACCACCACTGGAGTGAGTGCCAGGCGTAAGCCGGTCGCGATCGCGACCACTGTCATCCGTCCCCGGGATCGTTCCCGAGGTGCGACGGCGCCGGCGCTCCGGCCGACCGCCTCGACCCGGCTCAGAGCCCCACCCCGTCCGGCTGGGGTCGAGTTGGCGCGTGCATCAGCACGTATATCGTCTCACTGAGGCGGGGCTGCCGAGATGACGGAACGGACCGCCTCGGCGCCCGGCTGGCTGATGGCCTGCTCGGCCAAGCGGCGAGCCGCGCCAAGGTCGATCACGCGGATCGCCTCCTTGACCTCGGCCACCAAGGGCACGGCCACCGAGAGTTCGCGAATGCCCAGCCCGATCAGCAACTGGGCCGCTCCGGGCTGGCCGGCCAGCTCGCCGCAGACTGCCACCTCCCGATTCCGAGATGCGGCACCCTGCACAGCCGCTTGGACCAGACGAAGCACCGCCGGGTGAAAGGCATCGGCGAGCGGCGAAACCCGGCTGTTGGTTCGATCTGCGGCCATAGTGTATTGGGCGAGATCGTTGGTCCCAATAGAGAAGAAGTCGGCGTCCTCCGCCAGCGCTGAGGCTGCCAGCGCGGCGGCCGGAACCTCGACCATGATCCCCACCTCGAGCTTTTCAGGCTGAGTGCCGCCGCCCTCCGCCCGGATCGCCGCCTCGAGCACCCGACGTGCCGCCCGCAACTCTGCGACTGTGGCCACCATAGGGAACATCACCCTGATCGGATGATCGCGGGACACTCGGACTGCCGCTCGCAACTGAGTTTCCAGCACCTCGGGCTGGTCCAGGCCCAGTCGCAGGCCGCGCATCCCCAAGGCGGGATTCTCTTCAGTGGGCTGGACCAGATAGGGCAGTTGCTTGTCCGCTCCGACATCCAGGGTGCGGATGGTCAGTGGCCTTCCCCCGAGAGCGTCTGAGATCGCCGAATAGGCGCTCGCCTGCGCCTCTACATCCGGCAGTGACGAAGACAGAATGAAGAGGAATTCGCTGCGGAGCAGGCCGACCCCATCGGCTCCGGCGGCCCGGGCTGCGCTGGCGTCCTCGACCGACCCGATGTTGGCAACGACACGGATCCGGGTGCCGTCCAGGGTCACCGCTGGCTCTTGGGCGGCCGCTCGGGCCTGGGCCGCCGCCTCTGCCTGCCGTTTCGAGCGCAACTCCGCATCTCGCACCAGCTCGGGCGGCGGATCGAGGAGCAAGACACCTCGGTCGCCGTCAAGCAGTACCGAGGTCCCGGGGGCGATCCCCATGAGAGCGGCCCCCAGGCCCACCACGGCCGGAACTCCAAGGGCCCGGGCCAGTATCGCGGTATGGGAAGTCGGGCCTCCCCCGGCGGTCGCCAGCCCCAGCACCTGGGTACGGTCGAGTCCGGCGGTGTCAGTTGGCGTCAGCTCCTCGGCCACCAGCACGCCCTGTCCGCTGAGCCTCGCCTGGCCAACCCCACAGAGTCGTGCCAGCACTTTGCGGCTCACCCCCTCCAGATCGACGGCCCGCGTCCGCATCCTTGCGTCATCCATCTCCCGCAGCTCTGCCTCCGCCCGCGCGGCCGAGACTGACCACGCCTTGGCCGCGGTCTCGTGCCGCGCCTCAATCCCCTCGCGGGTTGGATCAAGCAGTTCGGGATCGCTTAGAAACAGCAGGAGGGCGTCGACGATGGCCGCCTCGTAGGGTCCAGCCCTGACGCGTGTGGCCTCCCGGAGGGCCTCCAACTCCAACCGAGTCCCAACCAGTGCGGCCTGAAGGCGCTCCATCTCCTCGGCGGGATCCTCACTCAGCTCTTCTGAAATCGGGTACTCCGCTTCACCCAGTACCAGGACCGGCCCGACGACCGTGCCCGGGGATGCAGCGAGTCCGACCAGTTCACCCTGCCGTCTCTCCTGTCTCGGCCGTACTGCAGGCGGCGCGTCTGCCGAGGGGACCAGAAGAGCAGCATCCTCGGGCTCGTCGAAGCGCCGCTCCGCCAGCTGGCGGATGGCCTCAATCGCCCGGGCGGCATCGGGGCCGACAGCCTGCACCCTAAGCTCCTGGCCGCTGCGAATTTGCAGGCGCGCCAGTGCGTTGAAGCTCGAGGCGGCGACGGGCCCATCCCCGGTGCTGGCGTTGCTCGCCACCACTTGAGCATTCAGCCCGGCACATGCCAGCACCACTCGGGCCGCGGGGCGGGCATGCAACCCCAGGGGAAGGTTCACCGGCACTATCAACTCCAGCGCCTCACCGACCAGAGTCGGTGGACTTCCCGAAGCTGTCTCGCTCCGGTCAGCGCCCTCCAACTGCGCGGCCTTGGCCGACAATGCCTCCATCGCTTCGGAACGCACTTGGTCTAGGTCATTGCCCAGCCGAGCCGCGATCGCAGCCGCCACCGCTCCTTCAACCAACGGGGCCGAGCTGAGCACCACGTTCTGACGATGCTCCTCGGTGACGAACTCGAGCGCCATCTCGGCGGAGAGCAGAGCGCTGCCCAGGTCCATCAAGACCAGCACCCCACGCCGCGACCAGGCCTTCTCGATGGCGGCAGCCACTCGGGTGGCGTCGGTGCCAAGGGCCGTCTCAGGAGGTTCCATCCCTCCCGCCGGCACTATCTGAACCTCCTCGCCGGCCATAGCCCGAGCCAGTTCGGCGGCTCCCTCTGCCAGAGACCGGCTGTGCGACACGAGGACCAGGCCCACGGTTGGACCAGGGGTCACTCCTGCGGTTGTGCCCCCCTCACCTTCCACCGTAAGCCCTGTAGAGGATCTCCAGCGGATGCACTGCCGGCAGTCCCGTGCCATGGGTGATCTGCCACCGGCAGGTTTCGCTGTCGCAGAGGACCAGGTCGGGCCTGATCTCCTGTATATCGGCGAAGAGCGGCGCTCCCACTTTCATGGCGATGTCGTATTTCTCGACCTTGGTGCCATAGGTGCCGGCGATCCCACAGCAGGATCGGTCCAGCTCGACCATCCGAAGTCCCGGCACCAGCGAGAGGATGTCGAGAGCTGGCTTGCCTATCTGCTGGTTCTGCTGCTGGCAGGGTGCGTGGTACGCGACGGTGAGGGGGACCGCCACGAAGTCGGTGCGCAGTTCTCCCCGATCGTGCCGATTTCGAAGAAACTCAAATAGGTCGTAGGTGCGCGCCGCCAGCTGTCTCAGCTCCGGATCTTCGACGCCCAGGATCTCGATGGCCTCTCGCTTCAGCATGAGCCCGCAGCTGGTGGAGGTCGCGATGACGTCCAGCCCAGCCAGGTCAGAGCCCGAGAGTTGGTCCGTGAGCCGGCGAACGTAGGTGCGTGCAGCCGGGTAGATTCCGTTCGACTGCAGCGGCAAGCCGCAGCAACCCTGTTTGGGAACCACCACCTGGAAGCCGTTGTGCTCGAGGATGGCGATCGTCATCTTCCCGGTTCGGGGCTCGAAGTAATTGGTGCTGCAGCCATGGAAATAAACGATCCGCTCCCCGGTCGTGCGCCGCGCCCGACGGTGCCGAAGGCGATACTCGAAGGTTCGGCTGGTAGCCCGGGGGAGCGGCGCCAGACGATGGATACCAAGTACGTTTTGGGCCGCCCGTCGCAGCAACGGGTTGGACATGGCCCAATTGAAGAGCGGTGCGACCGGGCGCGCTCTTCGCCCCATCACATCGGGGCGTGCGATCAATTGGTCGCGGAGCGGACTGCCGTGCTCCACTCGCAACTCGGCCTTGGCCCGAGAATTGATCTCGGCGATGCGAACATCCTGCGGGCAAACCCGAGTGCAGATACCGCACCCGGAACAGTAGTCGACCGAGTGATCAGCGGAGTGATCACCCATGCGGAAGCGCTCGGCCTGCGGTCCCACAGTCTTGGGCCCAAAGAAAAGACCTGTCACCTCCATCACCGGGCAGGCGCTTTCGCAGATGGTGCACTTGACGCACTGATCAAGGGAGCCTCGAACCGAGCCGGTGACTGACAAGTCGGTCTCGCTCACGGGCCTTCCTCCAGGATCGCCGAGGCCGCTCGGTGGGCGGTCACCACACTGATGCCCTCGCCCGACTTCTCACGCCAGGGCTCGGCCCCTGCCAACTCTGCGCCGACTGCGAAGAGGTTGTCATAGAGGACGTTGCCCGCCTTGTCCACCGGGCGCATCGACGCGTCGACCCTCACCCCAACCCGGTCAAAGGGATGGTGAGCGAAGTAGTCGGCTTCAAACCAGTCGGTCATGTCCTCGGGCACCCCCGCCAGGGGAAGGCCGAAGATCGGTTCGCGCACCCTCAAGCCGCCGTCCACCTCCACGCCCCCCGCACCCGCCCCGCCAGTGGCGAGGACGTACGTTCCCGCCTGGTACTCCTCGGCACGCTCCGCTTGAGCCGAGATCACAGTGGCCACACGACTTCCTTGCGCGCGAAAGCCGGTAGCGGTACCGCCCAGGATCAGACGACCTCCGGCATGGCGCAGAGCACCGCTCAGAAGGTCGAAGAGCCGTAGGCCCAAGAGGGACGGGGGCAGGGTGGGAATCTCGAAGACCGGCCGACCCAGCCGGTCCTCCAGGTCGCGCCGCACCTCCCCGGAGTGACCGCGACCCAGAATGGCTGGCAGCCCCACCGCCTGCTCGCCGTCGAGCCGAGGGCGCAGTGCTGAGGCCAGCTCGCCTCGAATTTCTGGCTCCTCCAAGCGACGCCAGAGCCTCTGTGGGGCCAGGTCGGTGTGATCCCCCGGCCAGGCCAGCTCCACCGAGCGAGCCTCCAGGGCGAGACCTGAGGAACTGAGATTGGCCGCAACCAACTGCGGGTAGAAATCGCGGAATCCACGGACCGACGCGATCAAGACTCTCTGACCTGGCTCCAGCGCTCCCTTGGTCATGGCGTCGGGCACCAACAGCGAGGGGCGCAAGGCACCAAGCGCGGTAGGTAATAGCTTGTTCTCCTCCAACGGCCCCTGGTAGCCGAGGGCCTGAGCCTTGCTCTGGAACCACTTGAGCGCATCGGTCAACCGCCCGATTCCAACCACCCCGTAGGGGTGGCCCGGGTGGCTGGCGACAAAACGCTCCATCTCCCCTATTGGATCGCGCACCGGCTCGGGACCATATCCGAGGACATCTATGGTGGCGGGCGAAAGCCCGAGCGAACCCGCTCCGGACCCGATCACGGTCACCTTGGCGCCGGCCTCGGCCAGCCGCACCGCAAGGGTCAACCCGGACATTCCGGCGCCGATCACCAGCACGTCGGTCTTCATGCGCTCGGTGCTCCAGGTGAGCCGCTAGACCGGCAGGTGCTCCAGGTCGAGGACACCTTGAAAGATCCAGCTGTCCAGCCGGTACTGGCGCAACTGCTGGCCCCAGAGCACCACCTGCTGACCCTTCCAGCGTTCCTCGACGAAGCTCCTCAACGCCGCATTGGTCTCAGATCGGTCGTAGTACGCCTCGTCGTGAAGCAGGCCAGCCGCCCGGAAGGCGCAGAATCCGCCCTGGCACGGGCCCATCCCGAGTCGCAGTCCGCGTCGGAGATCATCAAGCTGTTGGCCCGGTCGACGGCTGGCGGCGGCGCGAAGATCTCCCTGGGACACCAGTTCGCACTCGCAGATGACGGTGTCGTCCCGGAAGCGCTCTTCGGTCTCTTCCTGCCTGGCGCCGAGCCAGTAGAAGCGATGTTCCTCGCTGTCCGGCAGAGGAGCCGTGGCCGTGTCGCAGCCGACGGTGACGTGGAGGTCTGTGCAGGCGGCGTCCACCGCGTCTTGAGCCATCAGCCGGAAAGTGGTGAACTTGCCCCCGGTAATGCTGATGAAGTGCTCAACTCCATCAGTGCGGGCGTGGTTGATGACCGAATGGGAGCGCGTCACGTCGCGAGTGTCCTCTACCTTCCCGGACGCTGTCCCCTTGGGGAACAGAGGCCGCGCCCCGGCCCAAGCTCGCAACGCCCGAGCCCGGCTGAACCCGGGGACCAGCACATCCCCTGCCTCCATCATCTGGGCCACTTCGCTGGGCAAGGGAGCGATCTGGTCCGGATCGTCTACGGGAACGTCGGTGGTGCCGATTACGCACACAGTGCGAATTGGAACAATGATGTCGCCATCCCCCGGCATGGTGCAACGGTTCACCACTGTGTTCAAGAGTCGGTGGTTCATCGCCACCATCACCCCCTTTCCCGGGACCACCCCCACGTGGCAATCGGCCAAGCTGGCGATCCGTCCACACCAGGCGCCGGCGGCGTTCACCACACATTGCGCCCGGATCTCCAGTGTGTCGCCAGAGTTGACGTTCTTCAGGGTGGCGCCAACCACCGCAGCGTGCTCCACTTTGAGGTTCAGCACCTCGTGGTAGGGCAGGATGCGTGCGCCATATGCGCGTGCTCCCCTGACGCATGCCCAGACCGTTTTCCAGGCGTCGATCGCCGCGTCCTCGACCTCAAACACCCGGCTGATCTTGGGGTTCAGCAAAGGCTCGCGGCGAAGAGCCTCTCCGACCGAGATCTCCGACACGGGCATACCCGCCAGCGCACACCCGGCGAGGAACCGATCGGCATACTCGGGATCGTCCAGCGGAGTGGTGACGAAGAAGCCACCCGTGTCCTCGATGCAGTCGGCCGCAATTCGGCGGAGATTGCGGTTTTCGGAAGCGCACTCCTTGGCAGAGGCGGGGTCCTTCACGACGTAGCGACCGCCGGAGTGCAGCAGTCCGTGGAATCGGCCAGTGGTGCCGGTGGCCAGATCTCCCCGGTCGACCAGCGTGACGTGGATTCCGCGACGAGCCGCGTCCCACGCCACGCCGGCCCCGGTGGACCCTCCTCCTATTACCAGGAGTTGGGTTTCCGGTTGTTCAGTCACACCGCTAGTGTCTCGCTCAGAAGGCTCCTAGTTCTCCACCCAGTCGAATGTCCGGGTGACCGCCTTCTTCCAGAAGTGGTATTCGCGCTCCCTGGTCTTTTCGTCCAGCTTGGGCTCCCAGGTGTGGTCAACACCCCAGTTGGCCCGCAGCTCTCCCTCGTTCGACCAGAAGCCGACCGCGAAACCCGCCGCGTAGGCAGCGCCCAGGGAAGTCGTCTCGGCAACCTTGGGTCGTACCACCGGGACCCCCAGGACGTCCGACTGGAACTGCATCAGCCCATCGTTGTAGACCATGCCGCCATCGACTCGGAGCGAGGTCAGAGCGACCCCGGAATCCTTGTTCATGGCATCCACGATCTCGCGGGTCTGCCAGGCCGTCGCCTCGAGCGCAGCCCTGGCCAAGTGGCCCTTGTTGACGTATCGGGTGAGGCCAACGATGGCTCCCCGCGCGTCACTCTTCCAGTACGGGGCGTACAGCCCGGAGAATGCCGGGACGAAGTACGCGCCCCCGTTGTCGTCCACCGTCGCCGCCAGAGTCTCTATGTCGGCGGATGCCTTGATCAGGCCCAGGTTGTCGCGCAGCCACTGCACCAGTGCTCCGGTGATGGCAATCGATCCCTCGAGGGCGTAGACCGCCTTCTGGTCTCCGATCTTGTAGCCCACCGTGGTGAGCAGACCGTTCTTGGACGGGACCGGCTCGTTGCCCGTGTTGAGCAGCAAGAAGTTGCCGGTTCCGTAGGTGTTCTTCGCCTCGCCCACGGCAAAGCAGGTCTGCCCGAAAAGCGCTGCCTGCTGGTCACCGAGGTCTCCCGCGATGGGGATTCCGGCCAGCACACCCTTCCCCTCACCGTACACCTGGCTCGACGACACAACCTTGGGCAGCATCGCCCGAGGGATTCCCAGCAGCTTGAGGTTGGCCTCGTCCCAGTCAAGGGTCTTGAGGTTCATTAGGAGCGTGCGGCTGGCATTGGTGACGTCGGTGACGTGGACTCCCCCGTTGGGCCCACCGGTGAGGTTCCAAATCAAATAGCTGTCGATGTTGCCAAAGAGAATCTCGCCGGCCTCAGCCTTCTGACGGGATCCGGCGACGTTGTCGAGCACCCACTTGACCTTGGGGCCCGAGAAGTAGGTCGCCAGGGGCAGTCCCGTCGAGGCCCTGAGCCTATCCTGGCCACCGTCCTTGGACAGCTCATTGACGATGACGTCGGTGCGCGTGTCCTGCCAAACGATCGCGTTGTAGACCGGCTTGCCGGTCGCCTTCTCCCAAACCACCGCCGTCTCGCGCTGGTTGGTGATCCCTACCGCGGCCAGGTCGGAGGCGCTGATTCCCGCCTTCTGTAGTGCGCCCTTGATAACTTCCTGGCTGCGCTCCCAGATCTCAAGGGGATTGTGCTCGACCCAGCCGGGCTTGGGGAAGATCTGCTCGTGCTCCTTTTGGTCGACTCCCTTCACCGTGCCGGAGTGGTCAAAGATCATGAACCGGGTGCTCGTTGTCCCCTGGTCGAGAGCCCCCACATAGTTGGCCATGCGCCTATCCTCCTTTGCCCGTTTTTCCGAGCGTGCTTGCCGATTTGGTTCCAAACGCCTGGTGCGCTGCCCCCATCAGCAGCCAGGACGAGGTCGCCCCTGGGTCCTGGTGCCCGGCACTGCGCTCACCCAGGTAGCTGGCCCGCCCACGCCGGGCCACCAGAGGGATCGTCGCCTTCATGCCCTGCTCCGCGGCCGCTTCGCTCCTGGCGAGCGCGGTTTCTAGGTCGGCACCCTCGTCGATCGCTCCCTGCAGCGCGACTATTGCGGGCTCCAGGGCGTCGATCATGGTCTTGTCCTGGGGGACCGCCTTGCCCCTGGCCTCGACGGAATGGACCGCCGCGCTGATCGCCTCGCTCCAATCCTTTGGGGTGAGCTCGGACTTACCGGCGGTGGCAGTTCCGAGCTGCAGGAAGAGGGTGCCGTAGAGGGGGCCGCTGGCCCCCCCCACGGTCGAAATCAGAGTCATCGCCACGGTTCGGAAGATGCCGGAGCTGTCTTGTGCGCCAGCTCCCTCCAGCTTGGTCAGCACCGCTCGCATTCCCCGGCTCATGTTGATCCCGTGGTCGCCGTCACCGATCGCCGCGTCGAGTTCAGTCAGGTATTCCTTATTGAGAGCGATGGACTCGGCGAATTGCTGGACAAAGGCGAGCGTCTGCTCGGCCGTGATGACCGTCCCCGCACCCTGCCCTGCCACCGCTACCCCTCGGTCCTGGATCTGATCTCTCTGACCTCCTAACTGACTAACTCAGGCTCCCCACCGCAGTCCCGGCGTGTTGACCGGAGCGTCCCAGAGACGTCGGGTCTCGTCGTCGAGCTTGAGCAGGGTTATCGAGCAGCCCGCCATCTCCAACGAGGTGATGTACGGACCAATCAGGTTGCGCTCGATGCTTATTCCGCGACCGCGCAGGTACTTGTCCAACGCTTGGTACACGACATAGAGCTCGATGAGTGGGGTCCCTCCCATGCTGTTGACGAAGGCCAGAACCTTGCTCCCCTGTCCCAGAGCTAGGTCTTCGACAATCGGTTGCGCCAACAGCTCGGTGATCTCGTTGGCGGAAGCCAGCTTGCGCCGCTCCCGACCTGGCTCACCGTGAATCCCGATTCCAATCTCCATCTCATCGTCGCCCAGTTCGAACGTGGGCTTGCCGGCAGCTGGCACGGTGCACGAGGTGAGCGCCATCCCCATGCTCCGTCCGTTCGCGTTGACCTTCCGACAGAGCTCCGCGACCTCGCTCAGTGAAGCCCCCGCCTCGGCCGCTGCTCCGCAGATCTTCTCGGCCAGGACGGTGGCGCCCACGCCCCGCCGCCCCGCCGTGTAGAGGCTGTCCTTCACCGCCACGTCATCATCGATGACCACCGCTTCAACCTCTATGCCGCCCGACTTGGCTAGGTCGGCCGCCATCTCGAAGTTGAGAATGTCGCCGGTGTAGTTCTTGACGATGTGTAGGACACCCTTTCCGCCGTCGACCGCCTTGGTGCACGCTTCCATCTGGTCGGGGGTTGGTGACGTGAAGACCTCGCCAGGGCATGCACCGTCGAGCATGCCCACGCCAACGAACCCGCCATGCATCGGTTCGTGCCCGGACCCTCCCCCGGAGATGATCGCGGTCTTGTTCTTTACCGGTGCATCCTTGCGCACGATGTAGTAGGGGTCGTAGTGGACCCGAACGCGGTCACCGTGGGCCGCCTCGATTCCCTGCAACTCCTCGCGGACTACCGCTTCGGGGTCGTTGATCAGTTTTTTCACGGCAGGGTTCTCCTACCTCACTGACCCGGTTCGATGTTCGCTTCGCCGCGTCCGGCATGGGCGGGAACTTCCTCCGGAGCACCGGTCCCCGTCTTGCGAGCGTGAAGTACATCGCCGATGAACCAGTCGTAGAGATAGGCTCCGAGTACCCCGCCCAACAGAGGCGCGATGATCGGAATCCAGAAGTAGTCGGTGAAGTGAGGCGCTCCCTTCGCGCTCAGGGTTCCAGGCAGAGCCACCTTCCCCCAACCGGCGAGGAAGGCGAAGAGACGGGGCCCGAAATCGCGAGCAGGGTTAATGGCGTAACCCGAGTTGGCACCGAAGGAGGTACCAATCGCGAAGACTGCGAATCCAACCAGAAGCGGCGGTAGGTTGGATCCCGGGCTCAGGTTCCGGCCATCGGTGAGCGCCAGTACGCAGATCAGAAGCAGTGCGGTACCCACCGCCTCGTCGACGAACGGCCCGCCGACGCTGCCGTTGAAGTACTTAGCCGGGAAGGTCGCAAATATGGAGTACGTGATCCAAGCGTTTCCGTGGCTTGGCACCTCTCCGAAAGCGACGTTGGCCGCCGCGATCGCCGAGTTGTAGACCCAATAGACAAGGCCTGCGCCGAAGAACGCGCCAGCCACCTGTGCACCCCAGTAGGGCAGGACGTGGTTCCAGGGGAACTTCCGCCTTACCGCCAGCGCCAAGGTGACCGCTGGATTGATGTGCGCTCCGCTGACGCCGCCCGCCACGTAGACCGCCATGACGACTGCAAATGCCCATCCAAAGGTGATGAGCAGCCAGTCACCGCCTGCCTGGAATATGGTGGAGGGACTCGCAGTCCTGCCCGACCCTGGCAGCGCCGCAACTGCCATCGCCACCACTCCGTCACCGAAACAGATCAGGATGAAGGTGCCGAAGAACTCTGCGGATAACTCTCCCCAGAGGCCCTTCAGCATCCCCATCTGGCGCCCCTCCCCGTGGATGGGCTGTATGACGTCGGCCATAGCCTTCCTCCCGCACCTCTCTGGTTATCACAGCTAGCTAAGGACGCGCGGTCCGGTGCGTGGGCCCCGCTCCGCCACGCTTCGCCGGGCGGATCGTATTCCCCACTTGCGGCGCAAGTCAATGATTCGGGGATTCAAATTCGATATTGCCCCGACACCATCTCCCCGGGGAGTCTCCGGGTAGAGCAGAGAGCGCACCTCGCGCCTTGTCCAAGCCGACCGGACAGCGGATTCGGTCGTGGCTGGGATACTGCGGTCGGGGCACCGGAAACGCGGCAGCAGCCCCGGGGCTATCCCGCCCCTAGAAGATGAAGCGGACCATCAGCAGGATCACCAGGATGGCGAAGAGCAGCCCCACCAGGGCCCCGCATGCGATCGCGAACAGCCTCCCTCGAGGCATCGACACTCTCCCATCTGGTGCGCCAGAACTTCGGCCGAAGGTGGACACTTGGCCACACGGCTGGGAATCGGGCCGGATTATGCCACACCGTAGAGCTGACCCAGCCGGCTCCAAAACTGCTCGCTGAGAGTAGGCGGCTCGCGTCCAACGAGCCTAGAAGCGCCCGAACAGCACCCCGGCCAGAACGATAACGATCGCCAGTCCCAAGATGAGGATGAGACAGGCTAGGAGAGGGCGCCCTTGTGCCTCCGGCCTCGCGTTCTGCTTGCCACGGGTTGGGCTCGTCCCCTGCTCTCCTTGCTTCCCTTCTCGAGAATCACCACCGCCCACGACGGACCCGCGCAGCTAGATTGCATAACGGAGCTAGCAAGGTACGCGGAGCCGGGGGCCAGAGTTTTCGAGCTGTCGCGCTGGCCTCGACGGCGCTGGAGGCTACGCCGCTTCGAGGGCAGTGTCAAGTAATCGGACCTGAGTTGTTGTGGTTCAGCGATTCTGACCGCCCCTAACAGTTCATGGATTCTGTCCGGCCATGAAGCACAGCATCCGTGTGGTACAGCCACGCATCGGTTTTCTTGGCCTCCAGTAGCTCGCGGCGCCCCTCTGACTTCTGCCAGACCGCGAGCGGGCTGGCGTGTCGATCAGGACGTCGGCGGAAGAAGCCCTAGTAGTGTGTGCACCAAGTTTTGGGCGGTCTGGCCGACCTCCGCGGCGCCTTGCTGGATCGCGACCGGACCAGCTGCCTCGACCGGGTTCTCGACCGCGTAGACCCTCTCTTTCGACGGAACCAGGCCCTCGGCTCGAGCGAGCTCCGACTGCGCGGCGACCGATGAAGCGGTTTTCAACTCGACACGCTGCGCCTGGACCTGGCGCGCCAAGCTCTGCGACTGGGCCTGCAAGCTGTCCAGTTGGCGCTGGAGTCCGGCATCAGTACCCAGCCCGTGGTAGAGGCTCAGGGCGATCCAAAACCCGGCCAGCGCGGCAATCAGCAGGACGGCGTGGCGTCGCCCCAGAGCGTGGCCCCGCCGGAAAAGCCGCCAGCGGATGCGTATCTCTCGGATCAGCCCATGCATAGGCCCGTAGCCGTCCGCGCGATCCTGTTTCAACGTGGGGTGGATTTGAGTCGGCAGACGTCTGGCCTGGGGGCCGATCGTCCGCGCGAGTATACGTCCGAGCGCCGAGACCTGGAAGCGTCGAGGAGCTCGGCGCTAGTGCTCAGAGTCCGTGTTCGTCACCTGCGAGCGGTCTGAAGCGTCACGACGGGACTCGACCTCGTCCCTTCTCGACGCCTCCCGCCGGGCTCCGGCGGTACGTCGCAGGGCACTCTCAGGATCGACACCTCGCTGACGCGCCAGCGCCACTACCGCAAATAGCAGCTCGCCCACCGCATCGTCGTAATCCGTGCCCGGGGTATCCCCGACGATCAACCGGGCCAGTGCCCCTGTCACCGCCGCTGCGGGGTCGAGCGGAACACCGTCCGAGCGGTCGGGTTCCAGCACGCGGCTCTGACGGCGCTGGACGGCCGCCGCCAGCGCGAGTGCCGGGAGAGCTCGGGGAATCCCGTCGAGCGCCGACTCCCGTCCCGGCTTCTCGCGTCGCTTCAACTCTTCCCAGTTGCTGATCACCTGGGCGACTTCTTCGACCTCAAGGTCACTGAATACATGGGGGTGCCGGCCGACCATCTTGTCGGTGGCTCTCGCGGCCACATCCCCGATGTCGAATGCGCCCGCCTCGGCAGCGATCGCGGAATGCATGGCAACCTCGACGAGTAGGTCTCCCAGCTCCTCCGCCAGCTCCTCGGGACTGCCTTCCTCCGCAGCCTGGATCGCTTCATAGGTCTCTTCGAGGAGGAAGGGAAGGAGGGTCTGGTGGGTCTGGGCGCGATCCCAGGGGCAACCGCCCGGCGCCCTAAGTCGTTCCATGACCTCGAAGAGGCGGCGCACCTGCAAGATGTCCTCGTCGGTCATGCCGGCGCCAACTCGGCGATGCGCTCAGCTCGCGCCCGCGCGAGCTGGCGGAGCGTGGCGATCAGAAGCTCCGGCCAGCTGTCTCCGACTGCGCTGACCCGCAGTCGGAGTCGGTTGCTGCTGGCCTCCAGGATCTGCCCGCGGGATCGGCCGACCATCTCCTTAAGGGGTAGTCCATGGCCAGGTTCGAAATTGACGACCACGTCCTCCTGGTCGGTCTCGACGGAGCGGGCCCCGATCTCGGCCGCCAGCAGCCTCACCCGGAGCGCCAGGATCAGGTTCTCCAGCTCCTCCGGACGAGGTCCGAATCGCTGACGCAGATTGCGGGCGGCTTCGTCCAGTTCGCTCTCGTTGGTGGCCCCCGCCAGCTGCTGATAGATCCGCAGGCGGAGGCGCTCGTCCGGAACGTACTCGGGCAGCAGCAAGGCCTGGAACGGCAGATTAACCGCCACCTGGGCCGGGGATTCCGCCAATTCCTGTCCTCTCGCCTGCAAAACCGCCTGCCGCAGCAAGTGGTTGTAGGTCTCGAGTCCGACTGCTGCTATATCACCGTGCTGAGCCTCCCCCAGCACGTTGCCAGCGCCTCGGATCTCCAGGTCCTTCAGCGCCAGGGCGAACCCGGAGCCTAGATCCTGCAGGTCGGCGACCACATCTAGTCGCTTGTCGGCCCGCTCGGTCAGGGATCGCTGCGGGTCGTAGAGAAAGTACGCATAGGCCCGCTGACCCGAGCGCCCGACGCGGCCGCGCAGCTGATACAGCTGCGACAGTCCCATGCGGGAGGCGTCGTCGACGACCAGGGTGTTGGCGTTGGGGATGTCGAGACCGTTCTCGATGATGGTGGTGCAGCAAAGCACGTCCACCTCTCCCGCCATGAACCCCACCATTACTTTTGCCAGCGCAGCCTCGTCCATCTGGCCGTGGGCGACCGCGAAATTGGCATCGGGCACCAGTTCCCGCAGCCACTCCACCTCCCGCTGGATGGTCTGGATCCGATTGTGGACGTAGTACACCTGCCCGTCCCGGGCCAGCTCGCGGCGGATCACGTCCTGGACCAGTCCCGCCTCCTTGGCTGTGACATAGGTGCGAATCGGCAGTCGGCCCTCGGGAGGCGTGCGTACCACTGACAGGTCACGTATCCCGGCCAGCGCCATGTGCAGCGTCCTGGGAATCGGAGTTGCCGACAGAGAAAGGACGTCGACCGCCGTCCGCAGCTGCTTCAACCGTTCCTTTTGGAGCACGCCAAATCGCTGCTCCTCGTCGAGGATCACCAATCCCAGGTTCTTGAAGCGCACGTCCCGCTGGAGCAGCCGGTGGGTGCCGATGACGATGTCCACCGTGCCCGAAGCAAGACCCCCGAGCACGACCTGCGCTTCCTCGTCGGAGCGCATTCGCGATAGCTGCTCGACTGCGATGGGAAAGGCTGCCAGACGCTCTTTGAAGGTCAGATGATGCTGCTGGGCGAGCACTGTGGTCGGCACCAGCACTGCCACTTGATAGCCGTCCTCCACGGCCTTGAAGGCGGCGCGCAGCGCGATCTCGGTCTTGCCGAAACCCACATCACCACAGAGGAGCCGGTCCATCGGCCGAGGCGATTCCATGTCGCGCTTGATGTCGTCGAGCACGAGCAACTGGTCGCGAGTTTCCTGGTAGGGGAAGGACGATTCCAGCTCCTGCTGCCATCGCGAGTCGGCGGCGAACGCGTGGCCCTGCGCCTCCTGACGACGGGCGTACAACTCGACCAGCTCCTCGGCGATCTCGTCGATCCGCCTCCGCACCGAACGGCGGGTACGCTCCCACTCCCCGGTGCCGAGCCGCGAGAGCTGCTGGATGTTCTCCGCCACCGCCGGAATACCGCTCGATTCGGTCCAGGTGCTCGACCGGCACGTAGAGCTTGTGGCCGTCCGCGTACTCCAGTTGCATGTACTCGCGCTCACTCTCCCCGTCGGTGACTCGGCTCATGGAGAGGAAGCGGCCGATTCCGTGATCGCGATGTACCACCACGTCGCCGGGCTCGAGCTTGAAGCGGAAGTCTGCGACATCGACCCCGGACCCGGTAGCGTGCCGAAGTCGACCAGCAGCGCTGGACTCGGCCCGTCGCACGGTGCGCAGCAGGGATGACGCCCGGCGCTTCTGCAAGCCGAAGATGTCGGCGTCAGACAGAACCGCCAATCGGAGCCCGCTGACGACCAGTCCCGTCTCCAGGTCGCCTGGGGCGACCACCAGGGAAGAGTCCGGAAGTTGGCTGCTTGTGAGCGAGAAATCCTCGAGGCGGACCGCCTCCAGCCCGCGCTCTTCGGTCAGCTCCCGCACCCGATCCTCCTGCATCCCCAGGACCAGCACCGAGCCGGTGGCCCGGAGCAAATCCCGCACCTGGAGCGCGAAGTGATCGATGTCCCCGGCGAAGGTCGGTGCGCCGGCGATCTCCACGTCAGAGCAGACAAGAGATTCCTCGACCGGCTCGCGGCGCAGGTCCAGGGTTCGTGGACCAACCAACGCTGCCATCACCTCGTCGAGCGAGCCTACGGTCGGGGGCAGGTCGCGCGGCAACTCGGCTCGGGCCACTTCTGCCTCGTGGATCGAATTCACCTCGTCCAGCCAGGAACGGGCGACCTGGGCCAGTCGATCCCGATGCTCGGTCAGGATGATCGTCCCGGGCTGCAGGTGGCGCAACAGGGTCTGCTCGGGGTCGGCCAGGAGGGGCCCCAGCGCGTCGGCTGGGTCGGGCAGCGCACCCGCCCGCAGGAGTTCAAGGTCAGCTTCCCAGCGAGTCCTAACGTCCTCGCGCAAGGAGGACAGGTCGAGAGCCCCAAGCCGCTCGGCGGCTAGCGCCAGTGATGACTTGTCCAGTGCGAACTCCCGCGCCTGGGTGAGAGCGACCGATTCCAGGTTGGCCCGTGAGCCCTGGGATTCGGGATCCAGCCGCCAGAGACCAGCGACCACATTCCCTTCCCACTCCGCTCGCCAGGGCCGGCCCTCTGTGGGGAAGCAGTCGATGATCCCGCCCCGGCGAGCGAACTCCCCGGGAAACGAGACGATCGACTCCTGCCGATAGCCGGACTCCAAGAGGAGAGCGGCGAGTTGCGAAGGCGAGAGTTCGGCCCCAACTGCAAGGGAGCTTCGCCAACTTCCTACCAGTTCCGGCGATAGGGTTGGTCGGAGGATGGCGGGCAACGAGGTCACGACCAGCTGTGGCGATTTTGAGCGGAGCCCGCGCAAGGTGGCCAGCCTGTGCCGCACCACTTCTCCGGACGGGGCGATTCGGTCGAAAGGGAGCACGTCGGCCGGGGGGAAGAGGAGCACGTCGCGTATCTGACGTCCAGGTCGAGATCTCCTGCCATGCCGGCTCCGATTCCGCTACCACCAGACAGACCGGCACCTGGAGCTGGTCGCGAATCAGGGCCGCCAGCAGCGGGGTAGCGGCGTGGATCACCCCGCCCAACGCGCCTGGCCGGGGCGTCCCTCTCCAGCCACTCCTGGAGCCCCCGTCCCAGGGGGAGCGCCGCCAGCCGGCGAGCAGCGTCTGGGCCGGCGCGAGCGTGGCTGACCGTGAAGTGGAGTTCGACATCTGGTCAGCCTGCGTCCGCTGGGTCATCGGTCACGATCCGGTTGTACTCGGCCATTGCCTGCTCCACGCCGTCGCCGGCGATGCCAGGATGGCGTCGGCGGCCCGGCCGAATAGGCCCGGTCCAGAACTTCGCGGTCGGCTCCGGTCGGGTGACCCAGAACGTACTCGATTGGGTCCTCGCCCGCCGGGGGCCTTCCAATCCCGATGCGCACCCGTGGGAATTCCTGGGAGCGCCAGTGCGCTTGCAGGGACGTGAAGCCCGTTGTGCCCGGCGGTTCCGCCCTTGGCACGGATCCGCAGCCGTCCCAGGTTCAAGTCGAGGTCGTCGTAGACCACCACCACCGACTCCAGCGGAACGTTGAAGTCCCGTACCAAACTCGCTCCAGCTACCCCTGAATCGTTCATGAACGTCTTGGGTCGTGCCAGGATCAGCTCCCGCTCCTCGACCACCTTGCGGGCGACCCAGGCAGGCCCGCGGTAGGCGCCGAGCTTGATGTGCAGCCGCTCTGGCCAGCGACTGCTACCGCTTCCGCGCCCGACATTGTGTCGGGATGCCTTCGTACTGGCCCCCGGGGTTGCCCAGCCCGATCACCAGCAGCGGGCCCTCATTCACGCCGGCGGCTGGAGGTCGGGCACGCTCGGAGCCTTCACCCCACGACGGCCGGGCGTCCTGACCCAGCAGAAGCCGAGTGGCGGGAGTCATCCGGGCGGCCGACCGGCGGTCGCCGTGGTCATGGCCGAGAAGGTGGAGCAGCCCGTGGACGGCGAGCAGGCGAAGCTCGGCGTCGAGCCTGGTCTCCGGCCCGATACGCCTGCTCGCTGCGGTGCGGACGGAGATGACGATGTCGCCCAGGAAATGCTCCACTCCGGGCGGCGGGAGGAAGACGTCGCCCTGGCTCAGCGCGCCGGGAAGGCCAGCACGTCGGTCACATGATCGGAGCCAGCGAACTTCGGTTGAGCCGGCGGACCTCGGCGGGAGTGGCCAGGCGGCAGTTGAGCGACGCTGCGCCCAGATCTAGGTCGTCCAACGCTCCTCGGAAGAGCGATCCAGGCCGGCCTCTTGGGCAAGCTTGCGGTCGGACTGAGATAGCTCGGCGGAGAACACGATGCAAACCGCCTCCGGTGGGAAGGACGCGAGATCGGGGCGCTAGACCTGCTTGGCCCGACGCTTGCGCGCCGCCATGATCTTCTTCTTGCGACGAACGCTCGGCTTTTCGTAGAACTCCCGCCGCCGGACCTCGGTCAGGACGCCGTTCTGCTTGATCTTCTTGTTGAAGCGGCGCAGTGCGCTCTCGAACGACTCGCCTTCCCGCAGCTTTACCTCCGACAGCGAAAGTCACCTCCTGAGCCAATCTACCCCAGGCCCGGTAAGGACACTCTAGCCCTCACCTTTGCGGGTGGCGATTGTATCGGGAACGCGCGTCTGGCGGTGAAGGAGTGAGCGGCATCTTCGGCGACTACGGGCAGGAGGCGCGTGCCGGATCAAGCGCAGCCGGTGAGCTCCGGATCTTCCTGAAAGAACATGTGCCCACGGCCCTCGAGCCAGACAAGCTTCGCGCCGATGATCACGCGATGGAGGGCTTCGGCGTTGCCGGGCAGCATCACCACGTCCGCAGTGCCCTGAAGGATCAGCCGTGGGGGCGGTGATCTGGCCAGGCTGCGGGCCGGCGTCGTGGTGTCGGATCGCCTGCCAATGGGCTTGAAATACCCCAGGTCGAATCGGATGGCCGGCCCGCCACTCGACGGCGTCCTCGATCACCTCGGGATGCGCCTCGCGCCAGGCCGGCTCGTAGAGCACCGAGCAGGCGATCCGGTAGGCGATGGCCGGGTCCCTGGCATCGCCGCCCAGCAGTCGCCGGGTGACGTCGGGATCGGCCCGGACCGCCAGCCGACCCCCTGGTCCAGTGCAGCCAAGCAGGAGCCGGTGGACTAGGTTCGGATGCCGGATTGCGAGATGCTGCGCGACCATCCCCCCCATCGAGACCCCCATCACCAGGCTTCCCCCGGGGGCTAGGTGCCGCAGGGCGCTGGCGGCGTCGTCGGCGAGAAGCTGCATCGTGTAAGGGCCCGGGGTGGCTTCGGAGATCCCGATGCCGCGCTGGTCCAACACCAGGCACTCGAAAGTGCTCGAGAGCTAGGCCCGGATGTTCCAGACGAACGCATGGTGGTCGGTGCCCAATCCGGGGATGAGCAGCAGCGGCGGTCCTTGGCCCACCGCGTAGACCGCCAGTTCGGTCCCATCACCGGCCTGGAACCGCCGGAGTCTCGCCGGTGGTGGGCCACTCCACGCAGTCATGGTATCCGGGGCGGCCCGGTTCGACCTGCCTGGGTACACTCCGAGCATGCCCCTCTTCTTCGTTCCCGCGGGTCAGGTAAGCCCCACGGGCGAGGTGCAGATTCCTCGATCGAGACGCCTGGCACATCAGCCGTGTTCTGCGCTCACGCCAGGGAGAAGCTGGTCACCATCGTGGTTGAGGATGGAACCGAGCACGACGTCCGCCTGGAGACATTGGGCCCAGACCAGGTCACCGGGGTGATCGTGGCGACTCGGCGCACCCGTCGGGAGGCCACCGCTCGGCTGCACTTGGTCCAGGCGATGCCGAAGGGCCAGGGGATGTCCAGCGTATGCGAGCAGGTCGCAGAGCTGGGGGCGACGACCATCTGGCCAGTCCTGAGTGAGAGGACCATCTCAGCCCCGAGCCGGAGCAGGCTTCTTTGAGGATGGAGCGTTGGGGACGATAGCACGGGAGGCCGCCCAGATTGGCGGGCCGCCACCGTTTCCCTGAGGTGCGCCCGATCGCGTCCTCTGCTGGACTCATGCAGGCACTGCGCCGGGCAAGACCCCAAGCTCCAGGCGTTCACCTGCCACGACGGCGAGCTTCGCCAGGGATTGAACTCTGTGGCCTGGGACGCGCAGCCTGCCTACCGCGGTTCTGATCGGCCCCGAGGGAGGCTTCACCGCGGACGAGGTCCAGCAACTGGCGAGCCAGGGGTGCCTGCCGGTTTCGCTAGGCCCGCGCAACCTGCGCACCACACTGGCAGCGGTGGTGGCCCTGACTGTGCTCCTGGCCCGTGCGGGGGATCTGGAGGCTCAGGGGGGCTGATGCCGGGCGCGGGATCGCCGCCCTTGACGCTGCGCTTCGTCCGTGAGCGCCGGTTCTCGAACTTCCTGCCTCCCGAGGGCGCTGATGACCGTCGCGCGGTGCGCCGTCTACTCGGAGCTACGCAGAGATCCGCTCACCCGCCGCAGCGGCCGGGTCGCCCACTTCATGGGTTTCAAGCTGGTCGCCCCCGACCTCGCCAAGGTCGTAGAGGCCTCCAGAGAGGGGTGTCCCTTCTGTCCGGAGCGGGTTCTGGAGGTGACCCCGCTGCTGCCACACGGAGATCGTCCCGGAGGGCCGGATCCAGAAGGGTGAGGCAACCCTCTTTCCCAACTCTCTCCCTACGACCGGCACAGCGTGGTGGTGACACTCACCCGGGAGCACTTCCTTTCAGCCGACCAGTTCACCGAGGCGCAACTGGTCGACGGATTGACGGCGGCCATCGAGTACTTCCGGTCGTTGCCGAGGATCGGCAAGGGCACCCATTCGGTGATCACCTGGAACTACATGCCCCCGGCCGGTGCCACCCAGGTGCACGCCCACTTACAGGCCTTCTCGACCAACCGGGCTGGCTCGCTGCTGGAGGAGGAGGTACGGCGGAGCCGGCTCTTCTGGCGTCGGAACCACCATTCCTATTGGGCGGAATTGGCGGATGTCGAGGAGGAGTTGGCAGAGCGCTTCGTGGCCCGGGGACGGCACACCGTCTGGCTGACAGCGTTCGTCTCCCGCGGCGTGGTCTCGGATCGCCAGGCCATTTTCCCCGGCCAGCCCTATCTGGAGGACCTCTCGGCCGCGGCGGTCATTGAGTTTGCCAAGCCGGGCTAAGACTGGCTCTCGGATCCTTTCACGACGAAGGGGTTCGGGCCTTCAACCTCTCCTTCTATGCAGCGCCTACCGGTGAGCCGACTCCCCATTTCTGGCTCCATGCCCGGGTCTCACCGCGGATCTACTTCAACCCTGCGATTCAGGGATCGGACGCGACCTCCTGGCAGCACTTGCTGGACGAGCCCTTCATGGTGCGCAGCCCAGAGTCACTGGCGGAGCGCCTGCGTAGCCGCTTCGCCCCACACTTCGCTGCTTCGGCTCCCTGACGGGAAGGACCCCCGAGTCGCGGCAGGCTCGCGGACCGCAAGGATTGCGTCTCTGGCCAGACCGAGGCCAGACCCGACCGCCTGGTGTCTCGGTAGCGAACCGGGACGGCGGTACCGTCCCGGAGTCGCTAGCCACGAAGATCAGCCGATCAGGCTGGGCTGGTCGCCTCAGCCGATTCCGCCAACGCCGGAGCCGCGTCGTCCAGGGCCGGAGTCGCCGACCCTGCCTCGACCTTGATCCTGATGGGAGCCGGCGCCCCAACCCGAGGCACCCGAACGCTCAGGACTCCGTTGTGGAAGGTCGCGGAGATCTCACTCTCGCGAACCTCAGCGGGCAGCGAAATCTGGCGGAAGAAGGACAGCTGTCGGCGCTCACGGCGCAGGTAGCGGCCTTCTGGATGGGTCTCGATCTTCCGCTCACCGCGGATGGTCAGACGTGCCATGGTCGGATACGACCTCGATTTCATCCGGAGTGAACCCCGCTACCGAGGCCTCGAGGACAAACTCGTCCTTGGTCTGCCGGATGTCGAGCGGCAGATAGACTGCGGGCGCGGTTTGTGACCCCAGGCCACCGCTCCCACCGTGACTGATTACTTGATCGATCTCACGCGACGCGACAAACAAGTCGCGCCAGGGATCCCATCCGGTCATGTCGCCATCCTCCATCGAAAATGCCATCTAATGCTGGGTTTTATCAACCCGCATAAGATGGATACCCGAGCTACCCCCGCCGCCAAACCTGGTCCGCCGCTACAGTCCGATGGCGTCCTTCAGATTCTCGAAGAATCCCTTGCGGACCGGGTGGGGTTTGCCATCTGGAGGCGATAATTCCAGCAGCAACTGCGCGCTCGCGTTCGGTGAGCCGGGTGGGTACAACCACGCGCAAGCCGCACCACCTGATCGCCGCGCGTCCGGTGCGAGGGTCGGGAGCGCCCTTGCCGGGGATCCGCACCTGCTGGCCGTACTGGCTCCCCGGCTTGACCACCATCGCCATCGGTCCATCCACGGTGGGCACTTCTATGGTGTCGCCGAGAGCCGCCTGGGAGAAGGTGATCGGGCATTCGTAAACGATGGTCATGCCCCGACGCTGTAGCTCCTCATGCGGCCGCACGGTAATCAGCAGGTAGAGATCGCCTGACGGCCCTCCTCTCGGTCCGGCCGCGCCTTCGCCGGGAACCCGGACCCGCATCTCGTTGTCCACTCCCGCAGGGATCTGAACCTCGATCTCTTTCGAGGCTTCCACCAGCCCTTGGCCGCGGCAAGCCGGGCATGGCGAATTCGATGATCTGGCCCTCGCCCTGGCAACGCGGACAAGCCTCGACAGTGACCATCTGGCCCAATAGGGTCTGGCGAGCCCTCTGCACCTGTCCCTGGCCTCCGCAGTCCGGACAGGGCACCGACCCGGTCCCCGTCTTGGCCCCCGAGCCGCCGCACTCAGGGCAGGGGCTGTGGCGGTTGATTTCGAAGGTTCGGGTGACGCCTCTGATCGCGTCCTCAAAATCAATCGTCACCTGGAGCTGTAGGTCGTTTCCCCGCCGGAGACCGCCGCGGTGTCGCTGGCCCGCCGCTCCCCCGGCAAAGAACATGTCGAAGAGGTCGAAGGCCGACTGGAAATTGAAGCCGGCGCTTCCGCCCATCGCCTCCCCGGCGTGCCCGAAGGTGTCATAGCGCTGGCGCCGGTCGGGATCGGAGAGCACCTGGTAGGCCTCTCCAATCTCCTTGAAGTGTTCCTCTGCCTCATGGTCCCCGGGGTTGCGGTCTGGGTGGAAGCGCATCGCCAAACCGCGGTAGGCGCGCTTCAACTCAGCCGGAGTGGCCTGCCGGTCCACGCCTAGGACTTCGTAGTAGTCGCGCTTGGTCTGGGGCATCCGCTAGTTGGGAAGTCTCTTGCCCGGAAGGCCGATCCGAGTTTGACGGCGAAGTCTCGCCTCCGTCTTCTGCCTCCGAGCGGACCGCGGCCGGGCCCGCCTCAGCGACGCTGACCTGGGCGGGCCGGACCACCCGATCGTGGACCTGGTAGCCGGGAGCCAGCTCGGCCACCACCGTCCCCGGCTCCAATTCCCCGGCCGGTACGGTCAGCACGGCGTCGTGGAGACGGGGATCGAACGGTCGCCCTACCGATTCGATCTGTCGGATGCCCTGTGAGGCCAGCGCATCATCGATCTGCCTGATGGTCAGGCGCAGCCCCTCGGCCAGTCCGTCCTTTGCCTCAGGCGGGAGGTGGGAGACGGCCCGGGCCAAATTGTCGAGCCCCGGCAGGAGCGCCCGGAGCAGTCCAATCGATCCGTAGCGGGCCTGCTCCTCACTCTGTTGGGCCTTGCGACGACGGTGGTTTTCGAAGTCCGCAGCCAAGCGGGTGTAGGTGGCGTTCAGCTGGGCCAGCTCAGCTTCCAGCTCTGCGACCCGGCCAGAAGGCGCGGCATCGGCGGGCGCGGAGCTCAGCTGCGGCTCTTCTGCACCCTTGGACTTGTTAGCGCTCACGCCAGCAGCCTAGTCAATGCGTCACCCGTGGCTTGCGAGACGAGCTGGAGCCGGGCGGCAACCTGCCCATAGCGAATCCGGGTCGGACCCACCACACCGATGGTGCCCCAAAGCTGGTCGCCAGCACGGTAGCTGGTCAGCACCAGGCTGCACTCACGGAGCTCCTCCAGGCTGTTCTCATGGCCGATCAGAACCTGCATCCCGGCCTGGGGGGCCAGCTGGGCGAGCACATCGCCGAGGATCCGCTGTGCCTCCAACACCTCGAGAACAGCGCGAAGCCGAGCCGGATCCTCGAATTCGGGCTGACGCACTAGGTTGCGCACGCCGTTGTGGATCACCAGAGCCGACCTCGTAGCGAGCTGGCGCAGTCCGCGCGAGACATCCTGGCTCAGCGCCTGCAGGCCCGGTGCCAGCCCCGGCACCATCGGCGCCGAGTCGACCTCGTCGGCTGAAAGTCCTCGGTACATCTCATTGAGCCGCAGAGCCCACCGTTGCAACTCCGCCTCATCCACCAAGGGGTCGATCTCCAAGAGGCGCTGGAAGGCAGCATTCCCCGTGGCGATCTCCACCATGAGCGCATGACCGGGGCGGATCAGCACCAGGTCCAGGTGGCGCAGACGGCTGGTGGTGTTGGCAGGGCCGGTGACGACCGCCACGTTCTCGCTGAGCCGACTGAGCATGGCTGCGGCCACCTCGAGTACCGCCTCGACGTCGTGCTCCGCTGCCTCAAACCCCTGACGAACATGCCGCCGAATCTGGGGCTCGACCACTTCCTGGGGCAAGAGGAAGTCGACGAAGTATCGGTATCCCCGGTCGGTGGGAATCCTCCCCGCAGATGCGTGCGGCTGAGCCAGGAAGCCGTCATCGACCAGTTCAGACAGCTCGTTTCGAATAGTCGCCGAACTCAGCTCCAAGAAGTAGCGGGCCGCCAGAGCATGCGAGCCGACCGGGACAACTGTCTCGGTGTAGTCGGAGACGACCGCTCGCAGAATTCGCTCTTTGCGCTGGTCCATTCCGGATCTAACCTCAGGCCCTGATTAGCACTCCACCACTCCGAGTGCTAACGGGAGTCTAGCACAGGTGTTCTCTCCTTCGATCTGAGCGCAGAGCCCGGGGATTGAACCTTGTCCACGCTAACATCGCCCCATGCGCTCCCGCCTATCTCCCCAGAGCGCGCACACGGCAGCCGATCCCGAACTGCACCGGGACGCGAGCGCTGACCCGGACTCGGAGCGAGAGCGGCTGGCGCGTCGGACCGGCATCCGCGAGGTTGTGTTCGGAGTTCAGGACGGCCTGCTCACCACCCTCGGGCTCACGACGGGAGTGGCCACCGCGACAGCTGGGACAACGGTCGCCCACACCACCATCCTGATCGCTGGATTGCTGGGAGCGTTGGCCGGGATGATCTCCATGGGCACCGGCGCATACCTCGCCACCAGCGCGGCCCGGGACCTGAAGCACCAGGCGATCCACAAAGAACGCGGCGAACTCCAGGCGCAGCCCCAGGAGGAACTCGCCGAGATGGTCGCCATCCTCGCTGAGCGCGGCGTGCCGAATGCGGAGGCGACTGACCTCGCCAAATCGCTGGCACGCTATCCCCAACTCTGGGAGGAGACTCACATTGAGAAGGAGTTGGGGATCTCCAGCCAGCTCCGAGACACCCCCGTGCGCGACGGGTTCCTGATGGCCGGGACGTTCGTGCTGGGCGCGGTCATCCCGATCGTCTCCTACATCTTCCTGACCGGATTGCCGGCGGTCGTCGTCTCCCTCATCCTCTCCGGGCTGGGGCTGGCCGCGGTCGGGGTGCTCAAGGCCGCGGTCACCGGACAGCGGCTTTGGGTTGGTGGGTCACAAGTGCTGCTGGTGGGCACCGGGGCCGCGCTGGCTGGCTACGTATTTGGCGTGCTCTTGCCCCACGCCTTCGGTCTTCGCCTCCCCACGGCCGGGTGAGCAAAACCCGGACAATTTCGCGGCATTCCTGACGGCCACGACTTGGTCAAGGGAGCCGCTCCAGCACCCAGAATGGCCGCCCTCGCGATCAGACAGCAGTAGTTCCGGCCCTATCCAGCTCTTCTCTCAGGAGGGGCGGCGACCAGCTCCAGGGTGAGGCGGTCCAGCACCTCCATCCCCTGCGGGGTTACGGCTACCCGCTGGCCGGAAATGGTCAGCAGCCCCAAGTCGGCAAGCCGCATCGCCTCGTCGAGTTGCCCCGGGAGCCGCAACTCGACTCCGCGGTGCATTCGAAGGCCGCCGGCGATCCGTTCCAGCTCCAATTGGGTCCGGTCGATCAGTTCGTAGCCCCTGCGTCCGTAGCCAAGCCTGGCGACCTGCTTGACGTAGGTAGGTGCGCTTCGCAGGTTCCAGTAGCGGGCACCGATTGACTCTTGGCTCACGGTCAATCCGAGCAACTCGGCTACCTCTCGGCCGACGAATCCGTGGGCTCCGCATCCCACCGCCAGGTAGTGGCGTCCCAACCAGTAGCCCAGGTTGTGAAGGGACTCCCGTCCCGGGCGGGAGTAATTGCTCACCTCGTACTGAAAAAGACCGGAGGTCTCGAGTAGGTCTCGGGCCAGCCGATGCTGCTCCAAGAAGTCGCGCTCGCTAGGTGCCGACACCTCTCCCTGAGCTACCGAGCGAGCCAGCGGAGTACCGGCTTCCACGGTCAGCTCGTAGCAGGAGACGTGCTGAGGTGTGTGGCTGAGCAAGCGCTTTAGCCCAGATTCGAAGACCGATGTTGGCTGGCTGGGAACCGCGTAGATCAGATCACAACTGATGTTGGGTACTCCAGCCTTGGCAACCGACTCGATGGCAGACTCGGCCGTCCTGCTGTTGTGGTTGCGCCCCAGCCAGCGCAGCGCCTGGTCGTCCAGGCTCTGCACGCCCAGGCTCACCCGGTTTATCCCCAGTGCTACCCAGCTCCGCGCCACCGCCTGCGTGAGCCCGGTGGGGTTGGCCTCGATGGTGATCTCGGCGCCCGGCGCAATCCCGAACTCTCGCTCAACCGCCTCCAGGATCTGGCCCAGCAGCGATGGGGCCAGGACCCCGGGCGTTCCACCGCCCAGGTAGACGGTTTCCAACCCGCGTGAGGGGCGACCGCTGCCTGCAAGCCACTCCAGCTCCTTGGTGAGCGCCGCGGCGTACGGCTGGTGCAGATGTTGGCTGCCGATCTGAATCGCGAAGTCACAGTAGGGGCAGCGGGTGTCGCAGAAGGGTATGTGGATGTACAGGCTGCGGGCCTGCTCAGCCCTTGACTCAACGGTCAAGGGAGAGCACCGCCATGAAGGCTTCCTGCGGAATCTCCACGCTGCCGACCCGCTTCATCCGCTGCTTGCCTTCCCGCTGCTTCTCCAGCAGCTTGCGCTTGCGGGTGATGTCGCCTCCGTAGCACTTGGCCAGCACGTCCTTGCGCAGCGCGGGCACGGTTTCACGGGCGATCACCTTGCCCCCGATGGCGGCCTGGATGGCCACCTCGAATAGCTGCCGGGGAATCACCTCGCGCAGCCGCTGGACCAGCTTGCGGCCTTGGTTGCTGGCCTGCTGGCGGTGGACGATGATCGAGAGCGCGTCGACCCGGGCGCCGGCGACCAGCACGTCCAGCTTCACCAGCTGCTCGGCCCGATAGCCGGTCAGCTGGTAGTCCATCGAGGCATAGCCCCGGCTCCGCGACTTGAGCTGGTCGTAGAAGTCGTGGATGATCTCGGCGAGCGGTAGGTCGTAGCTCAGCAGGGCCCGCTCTCCGGGGGGCTGGTACTCCAGCTGCACGAACTCGCCGCGTCGCTCCTGGCAGAGCTCCATGATCCCGCCCAGGTGCTCCTGCGGCACCACGATCTCCAGTTTGACGCGCGGCTCCTCGATGGTCTCGATCAGCCCGACCTCCGGAAGCTGGTCCGGGTTGTCGATCTCGACAGCGGTGCCGTCCCGGAGGGTCACCCGGTAGGCAACCGACGGCGCCGTGGTGATCAGGTTGAGCTGGAATTCCCGCTCCAGCCGCTCCTGAACGATCTCCATGTGCAGCAGTCCAAGGAAGCCGCACCGGAAGCCGAAGCCAAGCGCCGCCGACGTCTCCGGCTCGAAGGCAAGCGCCGCGTCGTTGAGTTGGAGACGATCGAGTGCCTCCTTGAGGCCCTGGTAGTCGTCACTGTCGACCGGGAACAGACCGGCCCAGACCATCGGGCTCACCTGCCGGTACCCGGGAAGTGGCTCTTTGGTCGGGCGTGAGACCTCAGTGATGGTGTCGCCAACCTTGCTGTCGCTGACGTTGCGAATGGATGCGATCAGGTATCCGACCTCACCTGCGGTCAGCTCCTCGACGGCAACCATCGAGGGCCGAAAAATCCCGACCTCGTCGACCGTGAACGCTCCTTGGGAGGCCATCATCCGGATCTGGGTCCCGGGGCGCAGCCGCCCGTCCATCACCCGCACGTAGACCACGACCCCACGGTAGGCGTCGTACTTGCAATCGAAGATCAGAGCCCTCAAAGGGGCCTCCGGGTCTCCGACCGGGGCCGGTAGCGCGGTCACCACCGCCTCCAGGATCCGGTCGACACCCTCCCCTGTCCTGGCGCTGGCGAGGATGGAGCGCTCGGCCGGGATCCCGATCACGCGCGCGATCTCCTCGCGGACCAGCTCTGGGTCCGCCTGGGGAAGGTCGATCTTGTTCACCACCGGGACAATTTCCAAGCCAAGCTCGAGCGCCTTGTAGACGTTGGCCAGCGTCTGAGCCTCGATCCCCTGGCTCGCGTCGACCACTAAAATCGCGCCCTCGCACGCCGCCAATGCTCTCGAGACCTCGTAGGCGAAATCCACGTGTCCGGGCGTGTCGATCAGGTTGAACTCGTAGGTCTGACCGTCCTTGGCGTGATAGGCCATTCGGACCGCCTGGGCCTTGATGGTGATCCCGCGCTCGCGCTCCAGGTCCATGGTGTCGAGCATCTGCTCGGTCAGATCGCGGGCGCTGACGGTGCCGGTTAGCTCGAGAAGGCGGTCGGCCAGGGTCGACTTGCCATGATCGATGTGCGCGATGATGGAAAAGTTGCGAATCCGGTTGGTGGACTGAGAGACCATCTGCCTGGCGATTATCCCGGCGTCCTAGGATGGTCACCCGCACCGCACCCTAACGTCAGGCTGGATCCGGCGGTGATCAGTGCGCCGAAGAGCTGTCCGGAGACGCCTCAGTCGGTGTCGTGGGTCGGCCCTGGGGGTTGCTCCGACGAGTCAGACGCGGTCTGGATCGCTCCCCGGTGATATCCCGCCCACGACCGGTCGGGGCGGATTCCCTCTTCAGGTCTTCAACCGGTACCTAAGATGAACCACCCCACTGCTGAAGCGGCGTTCGTCGAGCAGTTCGAGCTTCAGGCGGACTTCAGTCGGTAGGCACCGTTTGCCTCCCCCAAGCACGATGGGGGTGAGCAAGAGGTTGCACTCGTCGACCAAACCCGCCCTGACGGCCTGGGCCGCGAGGTTGGGGCCGTTCACGGAGACGTCGCGGGCTGCGGTCGCCTTCATCTGCCGGATCGCCTCTGGGTCGAAAACTCGCTCAATCCTGGTGCGTGAACTGGACACGGTCTCCAGCGTTGTGGAGAAGACAATCTTTTCAGCCGCCCGCCAGATCTCCGCGAATTCCCGCATGTAATCGCGGCTGGTCTGCGGGAAAGACGGCCGTCTCCCAGTAGACCATCGTCTCGTACA
This sequence comes from Candidatus Dormiibacterota bacterium, assembly GCA_963804565.1. Classification (GTDB taxonomy): domain Bacteria; phylum Chloroflexota; class Dormibacteria; order Aeolococcales; family Bog-877; genus Bog-877. Next base: position 483,217 of record CAWDQV010000001.1, read on the forward strand.
TCCGCCGTCCGTAGAGATAGGTGCCGACCGGCCGCTCTAGGTCGTTGACAAATGCGAACACCTCCTCGTCGGGCATGCCCAGCTCGACGTTGCCGTCCTCGTCCGCCACATAGCCGTCGAGCGACGTGATCGACGTGTAGATCAACTTGGCTATCGTGAGCCTCCTTGTAACTGCCTTCCTAGCTAGGCTTGGGCAAGGTGGTGGCCATTGCGGTCACCGGCCCGGATTCTAGACAATCAACTTCCCTTGAGAGGAGATGTCCGGATGCTTTGGCTCAGCGGCGACAAGTTGGATGGACATCGCTCAAGAGATGCTGCGTGGCGATTGCCGGGCACACCTGCCCAGCCTGAGTCGTGTCCCCTCGGTCTGATCGCCCCGTGGCAGCCGTATCTACTGGATTCGTGGTGGCACCCGCCGAGACCCTGGAGGAGATTGAGGCGGTCCGCACACTCCAGGCAGAAATCTGGGGTTCGGCGGCTATCGCGGCCCCCACCACCCTGCTGCACGTGATCGGCGAAGCGGGAGGATCGGTGCTGCTGGCGAAAGCCGGCGAGCGCCCGATCGGCTTTGCCTACGGCTTTGTCGGCCGAACGCCCGCCGGCGCGATTTACCACCGGTCCCATGCTGCCGGCGTACTGACTGAATTCCGCAACAGTGGGATCGGCCGCGCCCTCAAACTGGCTCAACGCCAGGCAGCGACAGCGGCCGGAATCGACCGGATCGTCTGGACCTTCGACCCGACCCAGGTGCGCAACGCCCATTTCAACCTGAGGCGACTCGGTGCCATCGCGCGCAGCTTTCGCCACGACTACTATGGCCAGGGTCTGGACGCCTTGAGTCACGGCCTCCCCACCGACCGTCTGATCATCGAGTGGCTCCTGGGCGATGCCGAGCAGGCCGAACTGGACCGGCTTCGGCAACGATCCGACCTTTTTTCAGTGGCTGTTCCCAAAGGGCTTCCTGCCTCGCCGGACTCGGATCTGACTGAAATGCGGCAACTGCAGGCAAGCCTTCGCGAGGCACTGCAGTCGGCCCTCGCGGAGGGTCTGCAGGTGATCGACTTCGATGCCAACACCAGGAGCTACCGGTTAGCCAAGCTGCCCTCTTGGTTTCCCGATCCAGCCGAGGGTGGCGACTCCTCGGAGGTCTGATCCGGCTCAGGATCGGACAGCTGCCGGGATACCTCGGAATCCAACTGAGCAAGGCGCCGCAGCACCTCCAGCTCACCTCCGTAAACGATCCCGGGTAGCCACTCAAGGCGCTGCTTCAACTGCGGATAGGAGCTGAGCCACTTCCCCGCCTCGGCGATCACCCGCTCCCGGTCAGCCGGATAGCTGACGCCCCCGAGAGCCCGCGAAACGCCAGCTGCTCAGGTGGCGTGCGCCGTCCCTGGCGGAGGGGCAAATCGAGGCTCATTGAGCCCCACCTCGATGCGCAGACGACCAGGGGACCCCAGGGCGCCTCTAGTCAGCAGTTCCTCAGGCTCGACGGGGACCACCTCCTTGAGGATCGGCTCTTCAGCCATGGAGGCCCGGGGAAAGGAAACCGACCGTGGCCGAGGTCCCACCGGAGTGGGAGGACGGTCCCCGAACCACGACCGGCAAGAAAAAGCTAGCAGTGGTCCGCTGAAACGCATCCACACGCGACCCGCCCGTCACCCCAATCACAATCGCTCGCGACAACCCGGGCTGCGCGGTCATGCCTCCCCCAAGGACACGACGGGTCGACCCGGCTATGTCATGTGGTCGCTGACCGGGCCGCGAATGCACCCGGTGGGCCAGGACCATCGGCGCTACCGCCGCCACCTCAGCCAGGCCCACCTGGGGAAGTCCCTCCAGCGCGGCGAATGCTTGCGCGGCCTTGCGGGCGACCAGGTCGGCCCGGTGGCCGTCGACCTCCAGCTCGATTGCCAGCCGGGCGATCGCTTCCAGGACCTGACGCGAGGTCTCGATGCCAGGAAGTGCGGCAATGGCGCGGTCGATGCGATCCCGTTCTCTGGTCTCCTCGTCCTCCCACTCCGCGGCGAACGCCTCAGGGTCATCTTCGAAGCGCTCGCGGCGCTGGACGATCTCCACCCGCTCGGAGATGTTGGAGATTCCGGCGACGTCGACACACAGCCCGAACCGATCCAGCAGCTGGGGGCGGAGGTCGCCCTCCTCGGGGTTCATGGTTCCGACCAGGATGAAGCGCGACGGATGCCATACCGAGATGCCCTCCCGCTCGACCACGTTGACCCCCATCGCCGCCGCGTCGAGGAGCACGTCGACGATGTGGTCGTCGAGCAGGTTGACCTCGTCGACGTAGAGGATCTGGCGGTTGGCCTCGGCAAGCACCCCGGGCTCGAAGCGTCGCTGCCCCGAATGGATCGCCGCCTCCAGATCGATGGAACCCACCACCCGGTCCTCGGACGGCGTTGATGGGCAGCTCGACCACCCGCATCTGGCGGCGGGTGGTCTGCAGCATCGGCGCCGGAGGCTACACGGGCCTGGCAGTCGGCACACATCGAGCTCGCCGTCCAGCAGCACAGCCGTAGTGACAGCCGACGACGACCTCCAGCTCGGGCAGGAGGCGGGCCAGAGCCCGACCGCGGTCGACTTGGCCGTTCCCTTCTCGCCGCGGATCAGCACCCCCCCGATCGCCGGGTTGACAGCGTTGAGCTCCAGCGCTAGCCGCATCTGGCCCTGGCCGACAAGGGCGGTGAACGGATAGACAGTGCGCAAGTTCAGTCACCGGGGCGATTCTCTCAGAGGGAGCTCGAACGGCCCGGCGGGCTGGGGCTGACGCAGAGCCTCGGCGACGGGTCGAAGGATCGCTCCCTCGGAGAGGTCGAAGAGACCAAAGTAGGTCGCCCCCATGCGCTCGGCGAGGTCAACGCAAGCGTTGAAGTTGTAGCCGGCGCGGCGTGCAGCTCCGGGCCCGCCCGACCGGGGGGCCGGTGGTGGGTCAGATGGTCGCGTGAGGAGTCGATCACCAGGGCTCTGATCCCGACCCGCCGGATTTGGTCCGCCAGCCGCTGTGCCTCCAACAGGGGTTCCTCTCCGCCGTAGCTGATGTTGCCTCTTCCGTCGCTGATCAGCACCATCAGCGGCAGCACCTCCGGGTCGCGCCGGCGCTCGGATTCGATCAGGTTGAGCGCCGCGTAAGTCCGTGGGTGAGCGGTGTGGTGCCGCCCACGGCAATTCGGGAGAGGTGGCGTTCTGCCAGGTCGACACTGGAGGTCGGCCGCAGGACGACCTGCGAGGTCCGCCCCGAGAACGAAATGAGTGCCACTCGGTCACGGCGTACGTAGGCGTCCTTCAGCAGCGCGAGGATGGCGCTCCGGGTCGCGTCCATGCGCTGCTCCGCGTCCATGCTCGCCGACGCGTCCACCGCGAAGACGATGAGGTTCCCGATTCGACGCTGCCGTACCTTCTGGCGCAGGTCCTGTGGCTCCAGGTGGAGTGCTCGACCCTCCTCCTTCGCCCGCGCGCGCCTCGCGACCTGGTGGGGCGCCGCCGCGCGCAGGGTGGCGTCCAGCGCGAGGTCGGTCGGGTGCTCCACTTCGCGCGCCCCGACGTAGCGACCCCTCCGATCCCTGCGACGTGGTCTGGCTGCGCCGTCCAGTGCCACGACGCCGCAGCCGCTCCCGGGGAAGCTGGATCCGTCCCACCTCGAACCCCTCCTCCACCTCGACCGGCTGGACCGCAACCGGTCCGGGCCGCGACTCCGTGTTGCCGCCCAGCTCGGCCGCCGCTTCGGCTTCGCCTCGGGGAGATCCCTCGCCCTCGGCTTCGCCACTCTCCGATGTCGCCTCTGCCGACCTGTCCGGAATCGCGGTTGGGATCCGGCAGCGAGGCCTCCGGTACTGTCGTGGCGAGCTCGGAGGGCGCACCGCGATCCCAGCCGGCGCCTCGGCCAGGCTGCCGCCCAGCGAGCGACGACGGTGGACCAGAGCGAGTTCGGCGACGTCCGCCAGATCGGGCAGGCCGACGAGCAAATCGTCCGCGGACGGGCTCCTTGACAGCGGCGGCGTGAAGGGCTCGGCGCGCTTGGGCGGCGCGCACCAGGACCAGGTCGGATCGATGGCCGATCACCTGCTGATCCACGCTGATCGCCGCCGCCATCTGCAGCACCGCTTCGGGGGTCTGGAGCTCACCAAGTAGCTGCTGCGCGCGACGCAACCGCTCTGGCAACTCGAGGTCCTCGACTAGAGCAAGGCTCGCACCCTCATCCCGCCGCATCACCTCGACCCGGTCCTCCAGGGCGCGCAGCCCGGCGACCTCGACGCACAGCCCGAATCGGTCTAGCAGCTGGGGTCGTAGATCGCCCTCCTCGGGATTCATGGTTCCGACCAGCACAAACCGCGAAGGATGGGTGACGGAGATCTCCTCCCGCTCGACCACGTTGACCCCGGAAGCGGCGGCGTCCAGCAGGACGTCGACGAGATGGTGCTCGAGCAGGTTCACCTCATCCACGTAAAGGACCTGACGGTTTGCCTCGGCTAGAAGCCCCGGATGAAAGGCGCGCCGGCCCTCTCGCAGCGCCACCTCTAGGTCGATCGATCCCACGATTCGGTCTTCGGAGGCGCCCAGCGGCAGGTCCACCACCCGCGTCGGCCGCAGGACGACCGGCAGATCCTCGCCGGCATGCAGCCGAGCGGCGCAGTCCTCGCATTGCTCTGGACCGGTGGGAGAGCACCGGTAGGGACAGTCGAGCACCTGCTCCTGTCTGGGCAGGATCGCTGCCAACGCGCGTACCAGTGTCGACTTGGCGGTTCCCCGTTCGCCTCTGATGAGGACCCCACCAATCCGGGGCTCAACCGCGGCCAGAAGAAGTGCGAGCTTCATCCGGTGCTGCCCGACCACAGCCGAAAAGCTGGCTGTCTCGAGGTGGGCTGGACTCAGCCCGGCCCCACTGATCGCAACCGTCACCGACTAACCGGAGGCTCGAGACGCTGACCGATTTGCTCGATTAGCAAGCGCGTCAGCTCGACTACACGCTCCTGGCCGCCGATCTTGATGCCGCCGATCGCAGCCTCGGGACCGCTCCTCAGAGCCGGCCGATCCGCCTCGGTCCGCGCCTCGAAAAAGGCGACCGCGGCTGTATCCCGGTCATCCCAGCCGGCCTGTTCGATGAGCTCCCCCTCGAGCCTGCGGCCGGACAACTCGAACCACAGATCGGCGGGGCCACCATGAGAGGGATGGCCCGCCGCAGATCCCCGACCGCCCGAGCGAAAGAGCAGCCAGCCGAGTGCCTGTTCAGCTCCAGGCTGACCCGGTGGCGCTGGTTCCACTAAGACCAGGGTGTGGAACTCATCGAGAGCCAGCGACCCCGCACCCTCGGGTTCCAGGCCGAAAACGTCATTGCTCACGTCCCGATATGGTAGGTCTCAAAGTCGTGGCGGCCCGCGCCCCGGCTGCCAACTCCCACATGGAGCCCCATGAGCAGCAGCCCCAGCGCGATCGGGATTCTCGGTGGAACCGGTCCGATGGGCCGTGGGCTGGCGGCCAGACTGGGCCAGGCGGGGCTGGACATTTTGGTCGGGTCCCGCGACCCCCAACGAGCGGCGCAAGCTGCCACTGCCGTCCAGGAGGAGCTGGGAGCGGGAGCCGGGTTTGTCACGGGTGGAAGCAACGAACAGGCGACCGCCTTTGGTGACCTGGTCCTGCTGACCGTGCCCTATGAGCCCGGGTCGCCTCTGGTGAGCCAGCTGAGCCCGCTGCTGGGGGGCAGGATCCTAGTCTCCACGGCCGCGCCGATGGAGTTCGTCGGCGGAGCGCCACGTCCATTACGTCCGGAGGCTGGGTCAGCGGCCCAGGAGGTTGCGCAGATCTGTCCCACGGCGCTGGTAGTGGGCGCTTTCCACACCGTGAGCGCGCCGGTCCTAGGACGGCTAGAGATCGCCCTGGACGAGGACGTGGTCGTCACCTCGGATCACCCTGCGGCCAAGGAACTGGTGGTCGGACTGGCTGAGCTGATACCGGGCTTGCGGGGGATTGACGGAGGCGGCTTGATCAATGCTGGCTTCAGCGAGGGTCTGACCCCGTTCTTGATCAGGCTGAATCGGCTGCACCACACCAATACCGGGATCCGCATCACCGGATTGCCCGCCTCCCCTTAGGCGGATCGAGGTAGGGCGGGCGCCTCCACTCAGATGTGGATCGCCAGCCCCTCGGCCGCCAGGGTGGCCTCCTTCAAGCTCTCGCTCAACGTTGGATGAGCGTGCACCAGCGCCTCGAACTGCTCAGCTTTGACCCCGGCCCACGCGGCCATCACCATCTCCGGAAGCAGCTCGGTGACCTCGGCTCCGATGGCATGGGTCCCGAGGATCTTGCCGCTCTCGGCATCGACGACCGTCTTGATGAACCCACTGGTCTCGCCCATGGCAATCGCCTTGCCGCTGGCACTGAAGGGAAACTTGCCGACCCGTACCTGGTGCCCGCGCTCCTTGGCTTGCTCCTCAGTCAGCCCGGCCGAGGCCACCTGGGGCTGACAGTAGGTGCAGCGGGGAACCTGGATGGGGTCGAGGGGAACTACCTCACGGCCGGCCGCGGTCTCGACCGCGATCACGCCTTCAGCGCTGGCGGCATGCGCTAGCAGCGGAGGGCCGGTGACGTCTCCGATGGCGAACACCCCGGGCACGTTGGTGCGCAAGTGGTCGTCCACCTTGATGAACCCTCCCTCCACCACGACGCCCAGCTCCTCCAGACCAAGCTTCTCCACATTGGCCGAGACCCCGGTGGCGGTCAGGACCATCTCCGCCTCGACCGGATCTCCGCGCTCCAGATGCAGTTGCCAGCCCTCCCCACTGCGCTCAGCGCGCTGAATCAGAGATCCGGTCCGGACCGCGATCTTCTGTCTCTCGAACTGGCGAGTGAGTTCCTTTGAGACGTCGAGATCCTCCTGGGGAAGGAGCCGCGGGAGAGCCTCCACGATCGTCACCTCAACGCCGTAGGACGAGTACACGTAGGCAAATTCCGCTCCGATGGCACCGCCGCCTACGATCACGCAGCTATTCGGCAGCTGGCGCAGCTCAAGCGCTTCGCGAGACGTGAATAAGGTCTTGCCGTCAGGCAGCAATCCCGGGAGGGTCTTGGGTCGTGCGCCGGTGGCGATGATGATCTGGGCGGCTGCCACCTTCTGTCCGGAGGGAGCTACCTCCAGGGTCTGTTCGGAGAGCAGCCGGGCGCGGCCGTGGATCACCTCCACCCCGTTCTTGCGCATCAAGAAAGCAACACCCTGGACCAGCTTGTCCACCACCTCGCGGCTGCGGGTGATTGCCGCACCGAAGTCAGCCTCCACCTCGCCGCGAGTGATCCCGAACCGATCCGCGTCCTGGACTAGGTGGAGGACCTCCGCATTGCGCAGGAGCGCCTTTGATGGGATACAACCCCAATTGAGGCAGATCCCACCCAGCGTCTCCGCTTCCTCGACCAGGGTGACCGCCATTCCCAGCTGGGCTGCCCGGATGGCGGCCACGTAGCCTCCCGGGCCAGAACCGACGATAGCTAGGTCTTTCATCAGAGACCGGATCCGGGGACCCGGGCGGCGAGCAGCCCGGTCAAACCAGGCACGCCATGGGGTGCTCCAGGACCCAGCGGAGATAGGCCAGCGCCTCAGCCCCCTGGGCGCCGTCGGTGACTCGATGGTCAATCGCCAAGGTCATAGCCATCTGGTGGCCGGGGATGAGCTGACCTCCGACCACCAACGGCACTTCCTTCAACTCACCCACCGCCAGGACGCTGCCCTGACCGGGCGTGATGATCGCGGAGAACTGGCTGACCCCGAACATGCCGAGGTTGCTGATCGCGGTGTGGCCCCCGGATAGCTCCTCGGGGCGCAGGCGGCCGCTCTTGGCCCTGGCCGCCAAATCGTGCGTCTGGCGCGAGAGCTCGGAGAAGGTGAGTGACTCGCAGCCGCGCAGCACCGGCGCCACCAGACCATCGGGGAGTGCCACCGCGACGGCAATGTTGCTCTGGGAGAAGCGGCGCACGCCCTGACCGATCCAGGCGGCGTTGAGGCTCGGGTGGCGCTGAAGGGTGAGGGCCATCGCCCTGACCACGAAATCGGTAACCGAGAATTTGGGCAGATCGGCATCGCCCAGTTCGTTCATCTCCCGTCGTAGCTGGATGAGAGCGCCCATGGCGGCCTCGGTGCTCAGGTGGAAATGCGGGATCGTGCTGTTGGACTCCGCCATCCGGCGGGCAATCGCCTCCCGCATCCGGGACATGACCAACGGCTCCGATGGGTCGCCCGGGTCGATCGGCGTCGCCACTCCTGCAGGCCGAGCGACCGCTGCGCTAATTCCGCCACGGGAGGCGGCCTCAACGTCCTCGGCCCTGATTCGCCCGTCCGGCCCGGTGGCCTGGATACTCTCCAGCTGAATCCCCAATTCGCGAGCCCGCCGTCGAGCGAGAGGACTCGCCTTCACCCGCCCCCCGGCGACACCAATCCGGCCGGCCGGCGGCGACTCCTGGGCCTGAGCGGTCAGTTGCTGTGCCCAATCGGGCAGCGGGGTCGACGAGCCTGACCGCTCCGACTTCGGCTGGGGAGCCGTGCGCTTGGTTGGCTGCTCCCCGTCGGCGGATGGGGTTGCCGCATCGGCCGCCCGGGGAGCCGCTGCGGGTGCGATCGGTGCGGCCGGGCTGGGTGAATCGCCGGCTAGCTCCTCTCCGACCTCGGCGATGATGGCGATCGGTTGACCCACCGGCACGGTCGACCCGGGCTGGACCAGGATCTTGCGGAGCACCCCACTGGCGTAGGCCTCGATGTCGATGTCCGCTTTCTCGGTGGCGATGCTAGCGATAACATCGCCCCGCTCTACCTGGATCCCTCCTCCACCATCCAACGGTTGATGGAGCCCTCGGTCATGTCGTACCCCATCTGGGGCATGGTCACCTGGTAGGCCATCAGTTGAGGCGCCGAACGGCTTCCACCACCTGATCGCTGGTAGGAACCAGCGACCTTCTCCAGCTGCCTCGAGTAGGCCATCGGGACGTCGCGCATTGCTACCCGCTGGATCGGCCCATCCAGGTCGTCGAAGCAGCGATCGCTGATCTCGCTGAGCAGGTCGGCGCCGAATCCGCCGGTGCGCCAGTCCTCGCCGCAGAGCACCAGCTGATGGGTGCGCCGGACCGAGTCCACCACCGTCGGGTAGTCGACAGGGCGCAGGCTGCGCAGGTCGATAACCTCGCAGGAAATGCCGTCGTCGCGCTCCAGCACCTCGGCCGCCTGGAGGGCTTGGAGCAGCATCCTGGAGTAGCCCACCAGGGTCACGTCGCTCCCTGGCCGCACTACCTTGGCGCTTCCGATCGGGATCTCGTCATCCGCACCCGAAGTCGACTCGGCGACCTCTCCTTTGGTGCTGTACAGCAAGCTGTGCTCGATGAAGATGACCGGGTCAGGGTCGCGGATCGAGGCCAGCAGCAGACCACGCGCGTCCGCCGGTGTGGCAGGCATCACCACCTTGAGGCCGGGCACTGAGGCGAACCAGCCCTCAAAGGTCTGAGAGTGGGTCGGGCCGAGCTGGCCGAACCCAGATACGGTGCGGATGACCAGCGGGACCGACCACTGGCCCCCGAACATGTAGTGGAACTTGGCCGCGCTGTTGACGATCTGGTCCAGCGCTAGGAGGGCGAAGTTCACCGTCATGAGCTCCGCCACCGGGAGGAGCCCTCCCATTGCCGCTCCCACTGCAAAACCAACGATCCCGGCTTCGGCGATTGGAGTCTCCATCACCCGCTTCGGCCCGAATTCGTCGACCAGCCCCTTGGTGACCGCGTACGAGCCGCCGTAGCCGGTGATGCTTTCGCCCATCAGGATCACCCGGTCATCCCGGATCATCTCGTCGCGCAGGGCCCCTCGAACTGCCTCCCGGTAGCTGACCATTGCCATCTCAGATACCGGCCTTCTTCACTTCCGGCGCCGGCTCGACAATGGCGGCCCTGACCTCGCCGACCGACGAGCTGACCGCGGCCTCGGGGTCGATCGGCTTGGCATAGATCCAACGGTCGACGTCCGACGCCTCTGGCCAGGGTGACTGGTCCGCAAAGGCGACGGCCTCGAGCATTTGCTGCTCCACCTCCTCGTTGATCTGAGCCAGCTCCTTCTGGCTGCAGACTCGGTGCTCCACACAGAAGTCTCCGAATCGAGGGATGGGGTCCTGAGTGCGCCAGCGCTGGACCTCGGCCTTGTCTCGGTAGAGCTCGGGGTCAGCCATCGAATGTCCCCGGAACCGATAGGTAAGGGCCTCGACGAAGAAGGGTCCCTTCCCGCTCCGGCAGTGGTCAGCCGCGTGCTGAATCGCGGAGTAGACGGACAGCACGTCCATGCCGTCGCACTGGATCGACGGCATGGTGTAACCCTCTGCCTTGATCTTCATCTCATTGACCGGCGACTCCTCGGCGAGTGTCGCCCCCATCCCGTAGAGGTTGTTTTCGCAGATGAAAATGATGGGCAGGTTCCAGAGGGCCGCCATGTTGAGCCCTTCATGAAAGATGCCGTTGCCCGTGGCACCGTCACCAAAGAAATCGAGCACGATCTGGTCACGCTGTCGGTACTGCATGGCGTACGCCATCCCCGCCCCGATGGGAATGTGCGAGCCGACGATGGCGTAGCCACCCCAAAAATTGCGCGAGGCTTCCGCCAAGTGCATCGAGCCGCCACGCCCGTGGCAGAGCCCGTCCTCGCGCCCAAAGAGCTCAGCCATGCAACTCTTCGGGTCGCAGCCACGCGCAAGTGCGTATCCGTGGTCCCGGTAGTGACCCAGCAGATGGTCATCCTCTCGCCCCGCGTTGAGCGCACCCACGGCGACCGCCTCCTCTCCAATGTACAGATGGAGGAACCCTCCGATCTTGGCCTGGGCGTAGGCCTCCGCCGCGTGTTCCTCGAAACGACGGATCAGCACCATCTGGCGGTACATGTGCCGGCACTGAGCGGGGGTCAACCCGAGGGGCAACTCAGGATCGATCGCGCCGTTAGTGGTCGCCTTGGCGCGGGTGCGCCGCGCTCCGGAAGTGGCAGGCATGGGCTAAGTCTAGGAGGTGTGCCGAAGGCGCGCCGCGGAGCCTGTCGGTACGCTGGCAAACGCAACGTTTTAGGCAGCTAAATCAGCGCCTGATGTAGTGGATATCGACTACAAATTTTTATTGAAAGTTCGGCGATTTTCGGGTATACTGCGTGAAGCGCAGCTGGCCCAAGCGGCGCTGCCAGGTGGCGGGGAGCACCGGGTAACTAGGTCGCATCCGACACCGTTGGAAAGATCACAGGTCCAGCGCTTCGGGCCTGGGAAGCCGACCAGCATCGAGCCTTGCGCTCCAAGGAAATACCCCCAAATGATGACCCCAGACCGAGACAATCGCTTCCGCACGACTCGCCGAGAGATACTTCGTCGGCAGCACGACGGCTTCTCCAGGACTCGCATCCTTCGGCGCTACCGATCTCACCTGGAGCATCTGGATCGCGTCCTCGCCGACCTCGAAGATGCGCGTATCAGAGAGCGTCGAGTGGTTCCCCCCCAGATCACCGAACGCTTGCGCCAGACTGAGGTCGCCCAAGAGGACCCGGATCTGGCCCAGGTGGTCTCCACCAGCCGGCCGAGCATCGATCGGGTTCAGGACGCCGTGTTCGACGCCCAGGGCAGGATCATGGTGGCCGTGAGCCGGCTATTGGGTCAGCCGGACTGGGTGAGCATCGAGGCTGAGGAAGGCGAAGCGCTGGAGCTAGAGACCGCCCGTCACTGATCTGACCCCTCAGGGTCGGGCTCCGGCGGCTGATCAATCTCCTCGACGCTGAAGGCGCGGGCCAACTCAACCACCTTCGCTTGGTCGCGCAGCGCCTTCCGGCTGCGCGCGGTCTCGTGCTGGCGCGGCCGAACGACCAGGTGAGCCCGGTCGGCAAGGCGCTCGGCCTCTCTCGACTGCCGGACCTGACTTAGCCGTTCCCACTCGGCGATCGCTGCCTCCACCTGCACCACCGGATCGCCTCCCTCCCCCTCCGAGTCCTCGGCCAGCCGCTGCTGCAAGCGGGCCAAGCGCGCTGCCGGAAGTCGCGCCTTGGCACTCAGGATCGCTGCTGCCAGCCGAGCCTGGATCTGTTTTCGGTCGCGGCTCTCGTGTTCCTGCCTGACCTCCGCCGTCCGAGCCTCCCGGAGGGCCAGCTGGGCGCTGCCGAGGAGAGCCCGGTAGCCGTCGGCCAGTTCAGAGTGGGCTCCGGCGGCGGCCGACGCCGCTAGCACAGCCGCAGTAGCTATGAGGGACTCCACCGCCTCGGTGGCGCCCAGCTGCCTCAGCTGGGGAAAAATGAATACGCCACACTTTCGGTCGACCTCTACGAAGGCCTGGAGCGCAGCCGCGGGAAGCTCGGGATGCTCGGGGCTCGGCAGCACGGTTCCGCTCGGTCTTGGCAGGACCTGCTCGGAATCCGTCAAGCGCGTGCACTCCTGCCGGGGCGGGCCATCAGGTCGAGCAGGCAGCGGACCCCGGCTCCGGTGCCCCCTTGAGCTTTGAATATCGACGTCCCCGCCACCAGCACGGTCGCGCCCGCCGCAAGGCACGACTCCACATTTTCGGGACCAACTCCACCGTCCACCTCGATGTCACAGGTCAGATCGCGCTCCTCCAACAACCGCCGAAGTTGTCGGATCTTGTCCAAGGCCACGGTGAGGAACGGCTGACCGCCAAACCCGGGCTCGACCGACATCACCAGCGCCAACTTGATCTCGGGCAGGATATCGGCCAGTCGGTCTACCGGAGTTTCCGGGTTGACCCCGACACCCGGGTGAGCGCCCTCGGATCGGATAAGTTGGACAGTCTGCTCGAGCCTCGGGCAGGCCTCTAAGTGCACGGTGATCAGATTGGCCCCCGCCGCGCCGAAGCGCGGGATGATCCCATCAGGGCATTCGACCATCAGGTGGGCTTCCAGGAACAGCGAGGTGGAGCGACGGCATGCCGCCACTAAATCGGGTCCCATGGTCAGGTTGGGTACGAAGTGGTTGTCCATGACGTCGATGTGGATCCGGTCGGCCCCCGCCGCCTCGCAGGCGGCCAGCTCGTCGCTTAGGTGCGCCAGATCGGCCGCCAGGATCGAGGGGGCGAGGAGGCTCACGCCGGCGACTCGGGATCCGGCAGGACCCGGCTTTGGGGCTCGGACGACCCCTCGCAGGCGCTCACTCCGAGGGTAGTCTCCCGTTCACGTCGTTGCATCGGGCGTTGACCCCAGGCGGCGCGGCCGGAACTCGAACCATCGGGAGGGCGAGGAAGAGAACGCGCGCGCGGGCGGCCCGGCCCAGGTAGTTCACTCGGACCCGCATCACCCTGCCTTCAGTTGGCGACCGGTGCCAGAAGGTGCTCTACCGCCCGGGTGAGCTGCTCCAGGCCACGGCCGATGTCCTCGCACCGTACCCGCAGCACCCGGCGTCCCCGCTGGGTCAGTGCCTGGTAGTCACCCAGTGCCTGGGCCTGCTGCAGGAGCCCGAACGTGTAGGGCCGATCGGGTATCGCCAGATCGACTTTGTGCACGCCGGTGATCTGCAGGAAGGCGGCCGTCTCGGGGCCGCCCTTGTGCAGCTGACCGGTGGAGTGGAGGAAGCGCGGCCCATAGCCAAACGTGGTCGCGCACCCACTGGCGCGCATGAGGCCCGCCCGCAGCCTGGCTACCAGCGCAGCGTCCTCAGGGTGATCCGGTCGCATCGGCAGGTAGGCCATCACCCCGAGATACCAGGGCGGGCCTAGTCCCTCGAGCCATCCCACCAGCGCCTTCTCCAGACTGACAGCCCCGGGAGCGCCGGCTATGCGTATCGAGCCGTCTATCAGGTCGATCGCCGGCTCCGGGAGCCGACCGTCCTTCTCCCAGATCTCGAGCAGGCGAGCGGTGTTGTCCTTGCTCTCCTGGACGTTGGGCTGGTCGAAGGGATCGATGCCGATCAGAGCGCCGGCCAGAGCGGTGGCCACCTCCCAGCGATAGAACTCAGCGCCCAGGTCGAGGAGATGGGCGGTCGGCACGCGCACCACGGGGTGCCCAGCCGCACTGATCCAGCAATCCAGCTCTCGGTAGCGGGGTCGGCCCCGTCACCCTCCAGGTCGAGATAGACAAAGAGTCGGTCACCCCCGTACTCACGGGGTTCCCCGAGCGGCTCGCCGACGACTGGGATCAGCCCTTTGCCCAGTTTGCCGGTGGACTCTGCCAGCAACTGCTCGATCCAGGTGGGCAGCTCACGGAGGGCGGGATGAGCAACGATGGTCACCTTGTCGCGCCCGACCCCGGCGCACCCGCCGAGAACAGCGCCCAGCTGCGCGCCAGGGCTGCTTTCGGCAGCCGCCGCCTCATCCGCGAAGCACGCCTCCGACATCGAAACCGCGCCCGCCAGCAGCTGGTCGACGTCGATGCCCATGGTCGCCGCGGGCACCATCCCGAAATCGGAGAGAGCGCTGTAGCGCCCCCCGATTGCCGGGTTTGCCGACGAATATCTGGTGGAACTTCAGATCGTGAGCCAGCTTCTCCAGCCCCGTCCCGGGGTCAGTGATGGCTACGCAGTGCTCGCCTGCGCGGTCGCCGATCGCCTGCCTGCCAACGGCTGTGGAAGAAGCTGCAGTGAGCGAGGGTCTCGGTCGTCCCTCCGCTCTTGGAGGCGACCAGGAGCAGGGTGTGCGCGGGATCGATCCGCTCCACCACCGACTGGATCTGGTCGGGGTCGGTCGAGTCCAGGACGATGAGATCGGGGAAGCCGGGGCGGACTCCGAAGGTTTGCCGGAGCACCTCGGGACAGAGACTGCTGCCTCCCATCCCGACCAGCACCGCGTGCGAGAAGCCCTGGTCTCTAACCCAGCTTGAGAAGGTATGCAGCTTCCCGACCGAGCGCCCCGCTGGCGCTGGGGCTCGTCCAGCCAGCCCATCCGATCGGCCATGGCCTTGCGGCTGGCCTCATCCCCGGCCAGAGGCTGGTGTCACTTCTTCAGCCGGGCGCAGCGCATTTCGAACTCTGAAGCTGGCTCGAGTCGCCTGGGCCACCGCGTGCCCGGCGGCCCCGGCCTCTACCTGCGCAAGGAGCGGCCGTCGAGCTGACCTGGGTTCGTGGCGAGGCGACCAGGCCCTGGCCGGCGAAGTTGGCCCGCTTGGCGCCGATCTCGGCCAGCAGCTTGTCCATCGAGTCGGAGAAGCTCTCGACGCCCTTGACCTCGAGGACGGCGGTGACATGGTCGATGTCGACCCCGAGCTCGCGCATGTGGTCCAGCTCGGAGGCGGCCGCAGGGATGTGGCCCACCAAGGTCGCCCGCACCTGGCCGTGGTCCAGGAAGGCCTCGATCGAGCTGGGCGGCATGGTGTCGACCGGTCTCGGGGCCGATCAGCTCCTCGCAGTAGAGGACATCCCGATAGGCCGGGTTCTTGGTACTGGTGCTGGCCCAGAGCGGGCGCTGCACCCGGGCGCCGGCTTCCGCCAGCTTGCGGAATCGCCGCCCCCGTGAAGACGTCCTGGAAGGCCTGATAGGCGACGGCGGCGTTGGCGATCGCCGCCTTGCCCCGGGCCGCCTCCAAGGTTCGGTTCGCGCTCACCATCCGCCTGCGGCGGCCAGGGCGTCCAGCTGGCAGTCCGCCTCGGTGTCGACCCGGCTCACGAAGAAGCTGGCCACCGAGCGCAGCCGGTCAATCGGCAGGTCCCGCCGCGAACCGTCGCTCCAGACCGCGGCAGTAGGCCTCCATCACCTCGCGGTGGCGGGCCACCGCGAAGATCAGGGTGACGTTGACGTTGAAGCCCTGGAAGAGAGCCTCCTCCACCGCGCCCGACCCCCTCCTTCGTGGCCGGGATCTTGATCATCAGGTTGGGCCGGTCCACTGCCTTCCAGTAGCGACCAGCTGCAGCCACCGTGTTGCGCGGGTCTCGGGCCAGGGCCGGCGAGACCTCGAGGCTGACGTAGCCGTCCCGAGCGCGGTCTCCTGGTAGGAGGCACGAGCTCGTCGCAGGCGCTGCGTACGTCGTCCGAGATCAGCTGGTCGTAGATCTCTTCGGTGGAGCGGCCAAGCCAGAGCCAGCTCGCGGATCTCGTCGTCGTAGGCGTCACCCTCGGAGACGGCCTTCTCGAAGATGGTCGGGTTGACGGTCACTCCGAGAACCCCAAGTCCGATCAGGCGAGTGAGCTCGCCCTTGCGCAAGAGCTCGCGGCTGAGGTTGTCGTACCAGACGCTCTGGCCCTCGTCGGCTAGCCGCTGTAGCGAGTTCTTAGCCACCTTGCTCACCTCCGGAATCGGCCAAAAGCGCTTCGCCTCGTCGGCCACGGCCGCGGTGTCAACCCCAGCTGTTCATAGATCGTCTGATAGGGCGCCGAGGCGCCGAAACGGTTCACTCCCACTACTGCACCCTGGTCGCCCACCCAGCGCCACCAGGGCTGGTCGACTCCGGCCTCCACTGCGACCCGGTCCGGCATCGGGAGGAAGCACCTGCCGCCCGGTACTCCATCGGCTGGCTGGCGAACAACTCCATCGAGGGCATGCTCACCACCCGCGTCGGCAACCCCCTGGGCCTGCAGCAGCTCCCGCGCGCGAACGCATATCGAAAGCTCGCTGCCCGTGCCGATCAGCAGGCAGCGGCAGTCGCCCCCCTCGGCCTCCTGAAGCACATAGGCTCCCCGGGATACCCCTGACGGCGACAGCTCCTGGGTGCCGGCCAGCACCGGCAGGTTCTGCCGGCAAAGAACGAGCGCGGTCGGTGCTGAACTCCGCTGTAGCGCGACGGCCCACGCCCAGCTGGACTCGTTGGCGTCGCCGGGGCGGATCACCACCAGGTCTGGGATCGCGCGAAGCGCGGCCAGTTGCTCGACCGGCTGGTGGGTGGGGCCGTCCTCGCCCAGCCCGATACTGTCGTGGGTGTAGACCCAGACCACTCCCAGGTGGGAAAGCGCCGAGAGCCTCACCGACGGACGCTGGTAGTCAGAGAAGGTGAAGAAGGTGGCGCTGTAAGGGCGGAGTCCCCCGTGAGCCGCAATGCCGTTGCAGGCGGCGCCCATGGCGTGTTCGCGAACCCCGAAGTGAAGGTTGCGCCCTGCCCCGGTGTGACCGTCGAAGTCGCCCCCGCCCGGGATCGCGGTCTTGGTGGACTCGGAGAGGTCAGCGTCGCCGCCTAGGATCCAGGGGATCCGCTCGGCGAGCGCCACCAGGGCCTTGCCGCCCGAGGCCGCGAGTTGCGATCGGGTCGCTGTCCGACGTCCCATGTGGGGAGCACCTCTTCCCAGCCGGCCGGGAGCTCGTCCGCGATGGCGGTGCGCCAGTCGTAGGCGAGCTGGGGGAAGGCCTCGCTCCAGGCGCAGAAGCGATCGTTCCAGTCCCGATTGAGGCTGGATCCCTTCTCCTTGGCCTCGCGAAAGTGCGCCAGCGCCTTCGGCCGGCACGACGAAGGTCAGGTCGGGGTCCCAGCCGTAGGCCCGCTTGGCGGCGGCGGCCTCCTCCGGTCCGAGCGGTGACCCGTGGGCCGCGTTGGTGTCCTGCTTATGTGGCGCTCCGTACCCGATGTGGGTGCGGATGGCGATCAGCGACGGACGGCTTTCATCGTCTATGGCGTTCTGGATTGCAGCTGCGATGCCGTCCAGGTCCAGGGTTCCGTCCTCGACCCGCTGCACCTGCCAGCCGTAGGCCCGGAACCGTGCGTCAGCACGTCCTCGGTGAACGAAAACGAGGTGGGCCCGTCGAGGGTGACGTGGTTGTCGTCGTACAGATAGATGAGCTTGCCCAGCCCCAGGTGGCCGGCTAGCGAGGCCGCCTCGGAACTGATCCCCTCCATCAGATCGCCATCGCTGCAGACCACGAAGGTACGGTGGTCGACAATCTGATGCTCTGGTTGGTTGTAGCGATTTGCCAGGTGGCGCTCCGCCATCGCCATGCCCACCCCGTTTCCAAATCCCTGGCCGAGCGGACCGGTGGTGACCTCCACCCCGGGGGTGAGCCCCAGCTCCGGATGTCCGGGGGTGCGCGAGCCCCACTGTCGGAACTGCTGCAGCTGTTCCAGCGGCAGGTCGTAGCCGGTCAGGTGCAGGAGTGCGTAGAGCATCATCGAGCCGTGCCCCGCCGAGAGCACAAACCGATCCCGATCCGGCCACTTCGGATCGTTGGGGTCGTGCCGCAGGAACCGAGTCCAGAGAACGTACGCGGCCGGCGCGAAGCCCATCGGTAGGCCGGGGTGTCCCGATTTGGCCTTCTCGACGCCGTCGATGGCCAAGGTGCGGATGGTATTGATGCAGAGGTTGTCCAGTTCGGTGCCGGCCTGCGGCAGCGTGGATCCACCGATCATGGTTCGCGCCTGCAGATCACTGGCCATCTGCCCCATGCTCTCACCTGCGACCTCGGCGCGCGACCTGGCAGATGCGCCTCGACCCAACTCACGAGGTCCGGTCTCAGGAGCCGTCTACCTAGCTAGCCCGGGCGCCGCCGCCGGCGCCAGTCTCGGAGCCGGAGAGCGTGGGCAGCCCGTGGGCGTGCCACTCGCTGATTCCCCCGATCATGGAGGTCGCCACCAGTCCCTTTTCCCGCAAGAACTTGGTGGCTCGGAAGCTGCGGGACCCCGCTGCGCACTGCACCACCAGGGTGCCTTGCTGGGGCAGCTCGCGCCAGCGTTCGCTGAGCTCGGTGATCGGAATCCACAGTGAACCCGCGATGCGCAGCCGCTCGCGCTCGTCGGAATCCCTGACGTCGAGTAACGGCGCTCCAGCCTCAATCAGGGCGCGGGCACCATCTACCTCGACCTCCAACGCTACCGGTGCTGCCATGCCCGAGATTATGAGTTCTGCGCGCCAAGAT
The DNA here is from genome assembly GCA_963804565.1 of Candidatus Dormiibacterota bacterium. Classification (GTDB taxonomy): domain Bacteria; phylum Chloroflexota; class Dormibacteria; order Aeolococcales; family Bog-877; genus Bog-877. Next base: position 501,977 of record CAWDQV010000001.1, read on the forward strand.
CGGCCACTTCATCTGGGAAGGCCGCCGTTTCGGGTCAAGCGCCAACCCTCCCCGGAGGACCTTCAGACGGCGGCTAGAGTGAGTCCTATGGGCGCCGCAGACTCCTCTTCGGGGCTGCCTCCCGAGCGGCCACGCACGGGCTGGAGCCGGCTCCTGGCGGAACCGAGCCGACCGGCCTCGATCGCCGCGAGCCCCCATGCCCACTGGTTGGTGGTGGGCAGCGTCTGCGTCGGCGCATTCATGAGCCAGCTGGATTCCAGCATCGTGATCATCGCCCTGCCTACTCTGCAGGTGAGGTTCCACAGCAGCCTGGGCGCGGTGGAGTGGGTCTCCCTCTCCTATCTTCTAGTGCTGATCGCCCTGTTGACCGCAATCGGGCGCTTCGGCGACATGGTGGGCCGCAAGCTGTTGTACGTCTACGGCTTCGGGATCTTCACCCTGGGCAGTGGGCTGTGCGGCCTAGCCCCGACCCTGCTGTCCCTCGATCTTTTTCGAGTGCTGCAAGGCGTCGGCGCAGCCATGCTCCAGGCCAACAGCGTCGCCCTGATAGTCCAGGCGATGCCGAGAGGCAAATTGGGCCGCGGGATAGGAGTGCAGGGGGCGGCCCAGGCACTCGGGCTGTGCCTGGGCCCGGCAGTGGGAGGGCTGCTCCTGCTCCTAGGCGGGTGGCGCCTGATCTTCTTGGTCAACGTTCCGGTGGGCCTGATCGGCTTCGGGCTGGGCTGGTTCCTTCTGCCAAGAAGTCGCTTCCTCGCCCAACGCGAGCCGGTCGACTGGCTGGGCATGATCCTCTTCGCTGTCGCCGTGGCCAGCCTGCTGGTGGCGCTCTCATTCGGCGACGCCGCCGGCTGGTCCTCTAGCTTCGTCTTCGTCACGCTCGCTCTCGCTTTGGCGCTCGGAGGAGCCTTTGTATGGCGGGAGCTTCGGGCACCCGCCCCGATGATGCAGCTCGGGATCTTCAAGCGCCCAGCCGTCAGCTTTGGGATTGCCAGCGGACTGCTGGCGAGCCTGTCGCTCTTTGGCTGTCTCTTCCTCTTCGCCTTCTACCTTGAGTTTACAGGCCATCTCAACCCCGCTGCCGCGGGGGTAAGGTTGCTCACCCTGCCTCTGGCCCTCGGCCTGACCGCGCCAATCGCCGGCGCCGTCGCCGACCGATACGGACCGCGCCTGCTCACCGCCGGCGGAATGCTGCTGGTGGCGGCGACGCTTCTGGCGATCGCCGCCCACCCCACCAGCGGACCGCTGCTGCTGGTCGAGCTGGTGGGGATCGGGATCGGTCTGGGGGCTTTCATCCCGTCGAACAACGCAGCGGTGATGGGCTCGGTCCAGCGCGGCCAATTCGGCATGGCCGGAGGCATTCTCAACACGGCTCGAGGACTGGGAACCGCCATGGGGGTGGCGTTCACCGGACTGGCTTTCGGATTGGCCGCGCTGGCCGCCAGCGGCCATGTCCGCTCAGCAGCAATGGCCGGTCGGGGGACGGTGGTTGCAGCGCTGTTCCTGGCGGGCATCGCGCTGGCCGCAGCCGTCTTCTCCTGGCTCCGGGGAGGAGACAGGCTGGGCGCAAACCCGCCGCTGGCTGGTGAGGGTTAGGCCCCTCCGGCGCCAATTCAGTTGCAGCTCAAGAAAATTGGCTTGACAGAACATCGGAGGCGGGGCCTAACCTACCGCAGGCCGAAACGGCCGGAAGTGGGCACAATTGGCACGATACTTGGAGGCGGTCGATGGCTCAAAGCGTCCTGACAGCGGTATCCCCCACGGCCCCGGCCAACCCCTACGTCACGGCGCAGCGCCAATTCGACCAGGCGGCGAGCATCCTGGGCTTGGACGAAGGAATGCGGCAGGTGCTGCGCGAGGTCCGCCGCGAGCTGACGGTGAACTTCCCGGTCCGGATGGACGATGGCAGCATTCGGATCTTCACCGGCTACCGCGTTCAGCACAATCTCACCCGCGGCCCGGCCAAGGGAGGGATCCGTTACCACCCCCAGGTGAGCATCGACGAGGTCAAGGCGCTCGCCATGTGGATGAGCTGGAAATGCGCAGTGACCAATCTCCCCTACGGCGGTGCCAAGGGCGGAGTTATCTGCGATCCGGCGACCTTGAGCCTCCAGGAACTGGAGAATTTGACCCGTCGGTTTGCCAGCGAGATCTCGATCCTGATCGGGCCGGAGTCCGACATCCCCGCGCCCGACGTGAACACCAATCAGCAGACCATGGCCTGGATCATGGACACGATCTCGATGGAGAAGGGCTACTCGGTCCCGGCCACCGTAACCGGGAAGCCGCTCTCGATCGGCGGGTCCGAGGGGCGCCCCGCAGCTACCGGCCGAGGGGTGATGGTAGTGACCCTAGAGGCCTGTCGAAGGCTGGGGATCGAGCCATCTGATTCGACCGTTGCGATCCAGGGCTTCGGCAACGTCGGCAGCGTGAGCGCCGACCTGCTACACGAGCAGGGCTTCAAGGTAGTCGCCGTATCGGACGTCTTCGGGGGGATTTACAACCGCCTGGGACTTGACATACCCAGCCTCTTGGAGCACGTGCGGGTCACCGGTAAGGTGACTGGGTTTGCGGGAGCCACCCAGGAGATCAGCAACGCAGGCCTGCTGGAGTTGCCGGTCACGATCCTCATCCCAGCCGCCCTGGAGAACCAGCTCACCCTGTCCAATGCGGCCAAAGTCCAAGCCCGGATGGTGGTCGAGGCTGCCAACGGTCCGACTACCCCAGAGGCGGACGACGTGTTCCACCAGCGCGGGGTGACCCTTGTCCCCGACATCCTTGCCAATGCCGGTGGGGTCACCGTCTCCTATTTCGAGTGGGTCCAGGACTTGCAGTCCTTCTTCTGGGAGGAGTCCGAGATCAACGGAAGGCTGACCCGGATCATGCAGCGGGCCTACGACCAGGTGGATGAGCTGGCCCGCGAGCACTCGACCACGCTGCGGATGGGGGCCTACTGCTTGGCGGTCAAGCGAGTCGCCGACGCGACATCGGTACGCGGGATCTACCCCTAGCCGGACGACCGATGGCGACGGCGAAGGTTAGTCGGGAAGGGCTGACCGGTCTGCCCTAGCGATCGCCTCTTCACGCGTGTCGAACCCCACGATGTCGACTATCCGATTGCCAGAAACGGTAAAAACCTGCCACCGCTCGAATTCACCGGCGCCACTTTCGGCCGCGCTGCTTCTTGTCACCGTCAGGCCCACGATGATCCGATCGTCAAGGGCAACCATGTCGGAGACTTGCGCCCGCATCCCTGCCTGTTGCCCTCGCTGATACCAAGAGAGCACCTCGGCTCGCGTCCGGCATACCGGCGATCCGTCGGGGGCCCCCCAAGTAACGCCCTCAGCAAGCAGGTCGCTGAACGCTGACAGGTCGGCTGCCTCAAGTGCGGACTTTATTTGTCCGGCAATGTCCGATGCCCCGTTCATCTGGTCTAGCTTCCCCTACTGTCCAGTGGCCGTCGAGGCCAATTATGGACGGGATCCGCTCGCGGGCCTGGCCCGGCGGATCGGTCAGAGCCGCTGGTGGTGACCGTTCGTGTCAGCGCAAGGCCGATCATTCAGCCTGCAGGACGAGCGCCCCTGCCGCGAGTCCCGGAAATCGCGAAGAGAGTCCCGCCGAAACCCTTACGAGCGGACCTCGCCGCCGCCGTGGCGACCAGCCGAGGGCGGGACACGAGGGTGCACGATGTGCCTTTGCCGCGCGGCCAACGAGGTCTACCCTGGGCACATGAAATCGGATTCGAAAGATCCGCTCCAGTGCGCGCTGAGCATCGGACGTCCGGGTCACTCTCCGCTCGGGATCCCAGAAGAGGGAGAACGATGGACGGTCTGATGATGGACTACCCGCTGACCCTCACCCACCTCTTGGAACACGGGATTCGCTACTTTCCCGACCAGGAGATAGTGACGCAGCGTGCAGAGGTTGGACCACACCGGTACACCTTCGCCGAGTTCGGCGAGCGCACTGAACGGCTGGCCCGGGCGCTCGACCGGCTGGGAGTGCATCCCGGCGACCGGGTGGGAACCTTCGCCTTCAACATCCATCAGCATCTGGAGTGCTATTTCGCGATCCCTTGCAAGGGAGCGGTGCTACACACTCTGAACGTTCGGCTCTTCCCCCACGACCTGGCCTTCGTGATCAACGATGCGGAGGACCAGGTCATCTTCTGCGAGCGAAGCGTGCTCCCACTGCTCCAGAGGGTGATCGACCGGATCCCCACCGTGCGTCTGATCGTTCTCATGGGAGAGGGCACAGCAGACGTCACCGGACTTCCCGAAACCATCGACTACGAAGAGTTGTTGGCGGCCAGCGAGCCGGGAGTCGAGTGGCCCCAGCTCGACGAGCAGCAGGCCGCGGCGATGAGTTACACGTCCGGCACCACCGACCGCCCCAAGGGGGTGGTGTACAGCCACCGCTCCTGCTACCTGCACTCCGAGGCGGCCTGTGTAGCGGGCTGGATCGGGCTCTCGTACGAGGACACCCTCTTGCCGGTGGTCCCGATGTTCCATGTCAACGCCTGGGGGCTCGCCCACGCCGCCATCGGGTTCGGCACCAAGCTCGTGCTTCCGGGCAGCGTTCTTGGATCCGGTCCACCTGCTCGAGCAGTTGGAGAGTGAGGCTGTCACCATCACAGCCGGGGTGCCCACCATCTGGGGGGCCTTGCTCAGTCACCTGGACCAGAGTCCGACCCCCCTGCCCAATCTGCGGATGATCATCTGTGGAGGCTCTGCGGCGCCCGCTTCCCTCATCGCCGGATTCGATCGGCACGGGCTCAGGATGGTGCACGCGTGGGGCATGACCGAGACCTCCCCGGTCGGGACGGTAAACGTCATCAAACCGACCTTGCACAACCGAAGTGGGGAGGACCTGCTCACCTTGCGGGCCATGCAGGGAATACCGGTCGTCGGTATCGACCTGCGCGTGGTGGACCTCGACACCGAGGAGGAGTGTCCCGCGGACGGCAAGACCCCTGGCGAGATTCAGGTTCGTGGCCCGTGGGTGGCCCGCGCCTACTACCACGACCCCGACGACCACGATCATCGCTTCACTGCTGACAATTGGTTTCGAACTGGGGACGTCGCCACCGTCGATGCGGAAGGCTACGTGCAGATCGTTGACCGCACCAAGGACCTGGTGAAATCGGGTGGCGAGTGGATCTCCTCAGTGACCCTGGAAGGCGAGCTGATGGCCCACCCCAAGGTCAAAGAGGCGGCGGTTGTCGGTTTCCCCCACTCTCGCTGGGCAGAGCGCCCGGTCGGCTTCGTGGTCGCTCGCCCGGAGATTGAGGAAGCGCTGACCAAGGAGGAGTTGCTGGAGTTCCTTCGTTTGCGCGTAGCCACTTTCTGGTTGCCGGACGAGATCGTCTTCGTCGAAGAAGTTCCGAAAACCAGCGTGGGCAAATTCGACAAGAAACTGCTGCGTCGGCTGTACGCACACCTCGACCTGGGCTGACTCGGGCGCGCCGCCCGCCCCTCCGATTGGGCGGCGATTCCGATGGGGGTGCCGGCAGGCTTAGCCGGGGCAGTCGGCGCGGGGAGCGGTCCAGGCGGACGCATGGCCTGGGCTGGCGTAGAGCACGTTCTGTTTGTCGGCGAACACGCAGGTCCAGCTGGGCTGCCGCCGGAGCAGCAGGGACAGCGGATCCGACCTCCCCTGCCAGACCAGGCTCACGTGGTAGTGGTCGAGGATCGCCATCGTCCCTGGGTCCGCGCCCACCACCGTGAGGTACTGGCTGAGCACCTTCGGACCCATCAGGTCCACCTCGCCGAAGATGAACAGCCGGTCGGTTGCGCAGTCACGGCCGGCTGGATCTCGGTGGTCGATTCGATAGAGCAGCCAGCCGGAGCTGCCGTAGGGCGTGAACACCCTGGCTGCCGGACCGTCGCAGATGACCCTTCCCACCTGTACCGGGTAGCTCGCACCCTCGAGGCGGTTGTCCGGGCTGTTCAGCTGGGCCGCCACTCGCACCGCACTGGCGAGTACCACCAGCAGCAGGACCGCGCCCACGAACCATCGGGGAGCTGGTGGCCGTTTGCGCGCCGGCTTCATCCCGCGCGAGGTCCGAACGTGTTCCAGCGAACCCTGCATGCCGTCAGTCCAGAGCGGCAGCACCAGGAGCGCAAAGATGGGGATGTCGCGCACCGCGTAGAGGAGCAAGAAGGTGCCGGCCAGTGCCATGAGCAGGTCTGCCGGCCGCGTGTGCTTGGCCCAGCGGGCCACCGACGATCGCGGTGAGTAGCAGGACCAGAACCGGGACCGAAGCAAGCGAGTGGAAATTGGGGGGTTGCCATTCATTCAGATTGGCTTGCGCCACCGGGCTGAGTAGAAGCTTGAGTGGATAGAGGTAGAGGCCCCAGCCATTTGGGTTGACCATGGCCGCCATCCCGGCCAGAACCAGGGCGGCTCCCAGGTCGACCAGCTGAGGTACCGAGAGTGATTTCTCGTCCTTGAGCCAAGAGCTGATCGATTCACCGACCAGGAAGACCGCGATCACCCCGAGCCCGATCACGAACCCTCCGTGGAGGTTGCCCCAAACCACGAAGAGCGGCACCAGCCAGACCAGGAGCCAGCGCGTAGGACGACGGCGATACGAGTCGAGCAGAACCAGCAGCGGACCGAGTAGCCCGAAGGTGAACATCTGGGGGCTGGGGCCCCAGATCTGGAGGCCAGAGATGATCACCAATGCCGCTCCGAGCGCCAGGATCCAGCGCGAAAGCCCCTGGCGGTTGACCCGCATCACGCCGAAGGCGAATCCCACCCAGGTGACCAGCGCCATCAGCAGGATCACCGGCGTCATCCCGAAAGCCCGGTAGAGGAGTGCGTAGATCGCCTCCGAGCCCCACTCCTGGGTGATGAAGGGATGGGTGGCCGCGGTGAAGGTGTATGCGTTGTGCTGCGGGACCCCCGATGCCAGGATGTCAAGACCAACCCTGAGGTGCCACCAGAAGTCGGGGTCGTACTGAGGTTGGGTGAAGGCGGCGAAGCCCAGGATCGCCACTGCCAGCAAGAAGACCGTGGGACCGTCGGGCGCCAAGCGCCGGGTACCGATCGGCGGCGGCACCCCGCCCTCAGTGGACATACTCGGATGGGGATTCTAGGGTGACCTAGCCGACCTCAGGCGAAGCTCTTGCTACGATCGCGAAGGGCTTTGGTAACGGACCTTCGAAGGTGACTCAGGGGCTCTGCGATTCGCAGGTTGGCGCGTACCGATCCGGGGGAGGCGTCAGACGGGGAACACCCCATGGCGGCGTTCGGGGGACCGGCGGGTGCGCCCCGCGGCCGCCGCCAACCGCCAGATCAGTTGGTCGCGCAGATCGATCGGATCAACCACTGCGTCCAGGACCAGGTCGGAGGCGAGCTGGAAGATGTCCACGTCCTCTACGTACTCGGCTCGAAGCTTGGCCACGAACTCAGGCCTCTCCTCCTCTGCGAGAGCGGCGATGCGGTTGGCATACACGGCGTTGATGGCAGCCTCGGGGCCCATCACAGCGATCTCCGCTGTGGGCAGGGCGAGGGTTGCCTCGGGCTCAAACGCGGGGCCGCTCATGGCGTAGAGCCCCGCACCGTAGGCCTTGCGCAGCACAACGCAGATGCGAGGCACGGTGGCCGAGCTGAGGGCAGCGATCATCTTCGCCCCATGGCGGATGATCCCCTCCCGTTCGACCGCCGATCCGATCATGAAGCCGGGGACGTCGGCCAGAAATACCAGGGGCAGGTTGAAGGCGTCGCATAGGCTGATGAAGCGTGCGGCCTTGTCCGACGAGTCGACGAAGAGGACCCCACCCTGGTGCTCGGGCTGAGAGGCGACCACCCCGACCGCCCGCCCGCCCAGACGACCGAGGCCGCAGACCAACTCCTTGGCGTAAAGCTCCTTGATCTCGAAGAAGGAGCCTCCGTCCAGGAGGGCGTCCAGGACCAAGTGGATGTCATATCCCTTGGTGGACTCGGCCGGCAGCAGATCAGCGATGTCGGTGTGGCTGGCGGGCTGCCTGGTCGCCGCCGCCGGAGGTTCCCCACGCCAGTTGGGCGGGAAGAAGGCGAGATAGCGCCGGAGCGCCTCGATGGCCACCTCCTCGGTCGGTGCGAGCAGGTCCCCGCACCCGCTCACCGTGCAGTGCATCCGCGCCCCGCCCATCTCCTCCAGGGAGACATGCTCGCCGACGACCTCTTCAGCCATTCGGGGTGAGCCCAGGTACATCGAGGCGTTGCCTTCGACCATGAAGGTGACGTCGCAGAAAGCAGGGATATAGGCGCCGCCGGCGGCACTGGGCCCGAAGAGAACGCAGGGCTGGGGGACCTGGCCGCTCAGGCGAACCTGGTTGTGGAAGATCCGACCGGCGTGGCGACGACCGGGAAACATCTGCCGCTGCTCGGTGATCCGAGCCCCCGCCGAGTCCACCAGGTAGCAGAGCGGCAGCTGCAATCGCTCCGCCTGCTCTTGGATACGGAGGATCTTCTCCACTGTTCGCGGCCCCCAGGAACCAGCCTTGACAGTGGGATCGTTGGCTGACACGCAGACCCGCCGTCCGTGAACCGTTCCGATTCCGGTGACCACGCCGTCCGCGCCCATTTCCTCAGGAGAGCTCGTGTTGGCCAGCAAACCGTCCTCAAGGAACGGAGTCGCAGGGTCAAAGAGAAGCCGCAGCCGCTCGCGGACCGGGAGCTTGTGCTGCTCCGCAAGCCGGCTCCGATAGCGCTCCGGACCACCTAGCCGTGCGGCTTGACTGCGCCGGCGCAGTGCCTCGCGATGAGCCGGACCGGACTTCGCCTCAGGCCGGGCCGGATCGGGCGGGGTGCTCATCTCGCGGCCGACAATACAAGCTCGGGCACCACGGCGCCATCGGCGGGGCCGGCCGATGACGGGCGAGGTCGCCTAGTCGGCTCGAACTCTCAGGGCCTCCTCCCACGGACTTCAGGACGCCCGGAGCTGCGCGAGTTGATAGTCAGATGGCGTGAGCACCTCATGGGACTCGAACCTCAGGCGGTCCTGATTCACCGGGCGGCCGATGTAGTAGCCCTGGGCCAGGTCGCAGCCCACCTGGGAGAGCAAATTCAGTGTGGCCAAGTCCTCGATGCCCTCGGCGACCACCTGCAGTTGCAGCGCATGGGCCAGTTCGATGGTCGCTCCCACCAGAGCCAGGTCCCGCTGTCGGCCGGCAGACAGTCGAGTGATGAAGCTCTGGTCGAGCTTTAGCTCGCTGAACTCCAGGTCCGCCAGATAGGCGAGCGAGGTGAAGCCGGCACCGAAATCGTCGACCGAGACGCTGACTCCCAGCCCGCGCATCTGGGCGATCGCCTCTCGGCTCGCCTCAAAGTCCCTGATGACTGTGGTCTCAGTGATCTCGATGATCAGGCTGGAGGCGGGAACACGGTGTTCTAGGAGCAGTTGCTGAACCAGGGTGAGGAATTCGGGGTCGAGCAGGTTGGTGACCGAGACATTGACGGCTACTGTGATCTGACGCCCGGCTCCCATCCACGCGGCGCACTGGGCGAGCGCCTGGTCCAGAACCCAGGCCGTCAGCCGCCCCATCAGCCCAGCCTCTTCGGCCAGCGGGATGAAGTCCAGGGGAGGGACCTGGCCCAGGCGCGGATGGTGCCAGCGCAGCAACGCCTCGACGCTGGAGATTCGGCCCGTGCGCAGCGACAGCTGGGGTTGGTACTGGAGCGTGAATGCCCCCAGCTCGACTGCGGCCCAGAGATCCCCGACCAAACTCATCTGGCTGCCGTCACTGTCCAGGTCGTTGCGGTAGGTCTCGATGGCCGATTCGCTGCGCTTGGCCCGGTACATGGCCAGATCCGCACAGCGCACCAAGGTTGCACTGTCGGTGGCGTCCGAAGGCGCACTGGCCACGCCAATGCTGGCGTTGACGCGCACCACCACCTGGTCGAGCAGGAACGGTTGCTTGACTTTGCTCATCAGCCTTTGAGCGACTGCGAGGACCGTCGCCGGGTCGGTGTCGACCACCACCGCCGCCAGCTCGTCCCCTCCCAACCTCACCACGAGGTCGGTGCTGCGCAGCGCTCCCCGGATCCGCGGCCCCAGCTGGCGAAGCAGCTCGTCGCCAGAGGAGTGGCCAAAGGTGTCGTTGATCTGCTTGAAGTGATCGAGATCGATGTACAGAAAACTGATACTGCGGCGCGGGTTGCGAGGATCGGACTGCTCGAAGAAGAAAGCATCGAGCGCGGTGAAGAGTAGGCGGCGGTTGCCCAGCCCGGTCAGCTCGTCGGTCAGGGCCTGGCGGTGGCGCTGCTCGGTCAGCGCTCGCAGGCTGCGGGCGGACAGGCCGAAGCGAACAACCGCAGCTAGAACAGTTGCGATCGCCAATGCTAAAGCGAAGTACCCGGGGTGCTCCCAGGGGGCCACGATGAGTATCCCCAGTCCACCACAGGCGCCCAGGCCAGGAAGGAATGAACCCGGCATCGGGGCGTGTCCGAGCAGGTTGACCGGTCCGGTCCTAGCCCACATCGCGACCGCAACCAAGAGCATGGCACAGGGAATCGACACCGAGGCGATGACGCTGCCGACTTGGTTGGGCCCGGCCGTCGCCAGCAGGTTGAACGTGTCACCGCAGACGACGATCAGGCAGGCGATTGAGAGCAAACGCCACTGGAGACCGGGTCGCCGCCCCAGCGTGGTGGTCACCCCGACCACCATCGCCAAAAGGACCAGGGCGCTCAGGGGATAAGCCAGCCTCACCACCACACCCAGGCTGGACCCCCCCAGCGACGAGACGAGCTTGAGCGCGAAGCAGGCACAGATGGCTGCCACTCCAAGCGCGGCCACGACGCCGTCCAGCCACGCGGATGGGACCAAGCTTCCGGTGTCCCGGCGCATCATCATCACCAGGCCGACGTAGGCGAGCGGATAGAAGCACAAATAGAAGACGTCGGCCACCGTGGGGCTAGGGGGGTTGGCACCCTCCAAGGTAAGTGCGGTCGAACCGGCGGTAACGAAGAGGAAAGCGGCACCCAGGACCCGCGGAATGGCGCTGTGCCGAGGCCAATTCCGGGCGGCGGCCAGGCACAGGCCACTTACTGTGAGCTCGAAGGCGTCCACCAGCCAACCGTCGACGAGCGGAGATCGAGCGGTCGGGCTGTGCTCAACCCGGAAGATGAGATAGGCGACCACCAGCAAACCCAGCAGGCCGAACAGAACCGACATCTGCAGGGACAGAAGCGGTTGGCGTCGACCTCCTGGACGATGGCGCGCGAAGAAAGCTGTGCCCAGCACGTCGGGAGTCTAGCTTTGGATCGATTCGGCCACTGATCGCGATATTGGGACGAAATAAACACAAGAGCCGCGTCCGAGTGTGGAGCCGAAGGCCCCGGCTGAAGCGCCCTGGCAACTAGAAATTGGCAGTCCCGCGAGCTTGCGGGACGGCAACGGGCGTAGGCCCGCAAGTTTTCAGGCCCCACGCCGCCAAATCGCAGACTTGCTGTGGGCGGCCGCACGGACTCCAAACTTCGTGGCAGACGCCGGACCAGGTCTCTCCACATCCATCCAGCTGCGGGACAACGCGAATTCGCCGGCCAAGCGCAATCGGAGACGCCGACAGACCCCTTCGGCCCGCCTGGCCCGCCTAAACTTCGCTGGTGGCTGACGACCCCACCTGCCCGCCCTGGCGACCGGTCAGGGCCGACGCGTGCGGGATCGACGAGGTCGGCCGGGGAGCCTTGGCCGGCCCCCTGGTGGCTGCCGCCGTGATCCTTCCCGAGGGCTTCACGCACCCCCTGCTCAGGGATAGCAAACTTCTCTCGGAGCGGCAGCGGGAGATGGTCGAGCCCCTGATCCGAGTCCAGGCCCTGGCGCTTCATGTGATCGCGATCGAGGTCCTGGAGATCGACGACCGAGGGATCGGCTGGGCCAACCGGGTGGCCTTCGAGCGGCTCATAGACAAAGTGGACGCGCCCGAGTACCTCGGTGACGGCAACTTGAGGATCAGGACGCTCCGCCCCTATCGGAGCATCGTCGGCGGCGATCGGCTGGTCCCGGCGATCTCCGCGGCATCGATCGTGGCGAAGGTCTATCGAGACCGATTGATGCGCGAGCTTCACTCCCAGTTCGACCACTACGGCTGGGCACAGAACAAGGGATACGGGACCCCGCACCACCTAGGGGCAATCGCCCGCCATGGGATCTCCGCCCATCACCGGCGTGCCTTCATCCATCCGGCACAACCGGATCTTTTTGGCGAGCAAGCGCTGGACATGATCCAGTGATGCCGCGTCTCGCCGAGCTCACCAACCCCGGGCGACCCAGGCCTGCAGTTGGGGCGACTCCTCGCCGATAGAGGTCGGCCATCCGTGGCCCGGGAACACCACCGTCTCCGGCGGGAGCGGGATGAGGAGAGTCCGGATGCTCTCCATAATGGTCGCGAAGTCGCCAAGCGGAGGGTAAGTCGCACCGGGTCCACCGGGGAAGAGGGTGTCACCGGTGAACACAAAACCCGGGTGGTAAAAGCAAACGCTTCCTGGGGTGTGCCCGGGAGTGGAGATCACTCGGAGCTGGCGCCGGCCGAACGCGATCAAGTCGCCGTGTTCCAGATTCCGTGCCGGTGGAGGACTGGGGAACATCGCGAGATCCGCCGCATGGGCCCCCGTCCAGGCCCGGGGAAACCGCGCCTGAACCTCAGCTAGTGCCTGCCAGTGGTCGGGATGGCCATGGGTCTCAAGGATTCCGACCAACTCCAGGTCGCCCACCGCCTCGATCAGGTTCTCCGCCTCGTTAGCGGCGTCGATGAGGACGGCGACGTCGGTCTCCGGGCAGGCCACCACGTAGGCGGCGTTGTCGATTGGTCCGACCCGACGCACCCGGATCCGGAGCTCGTCGTCGACGTCCCAATCGATCGCCTGCCTCCCTTCACCGATGAGCTACCGACCGGCGAACAACGCCTGCGTCATTCGACTTCTGCCCAGACTAGCGGGGGCCAGCCGAAGAGGGCGGGCCACTGCGCGCCGCACCGGCAAGAGGTCTTCTGGTATCGACGAGAGTGCCTTTCGCCTTGGTCGACTAGGCGAGGCCTGCGGCGCGCACCTCCTTACCTACCGGCGCCACCAGCGCTGCCACCACCATGATCGCGGCGGCCACGGTGATCGGGATGAATGGTGATCTGGGACCACCGCCTAGGTCCAACGCGACCCCTCCCAGGAACGGTCCGAAGAAGGCGCCGGCGTAGCCGACGGTGAGCATCGCCGCGCTGAATGACGCCACCCGAGCGGGAGCCGCCACCAGCGCCGGGTAGGCCAGCAGCCCCGCGAAGTTGAGGGCCACACCGGTGCCGATCAGGGCTGCGAACAAGAAGGGAGCGCTCCTGCCAAACAGGAGCCATCCCCCCGCTCCGACCAGGGTCACTCCGGCGCTGAGGAGATAAAACCAGCGCTGGACGGCAAAGGGCCGCGATACCAGGATCAATACCACGTCAACCGGCACCATGACCCCATTGAGAGTCGCCAGCGACAGACTGGCCAGCGCCGAGTGAACACCTCCCCCCACCGAGGTGGGTATCCAGGTGTTGGACGAGAAGAAGACCAGCGATTGCCCGCCGAAGAGGACGTAAATCGACCATAGCCGGCGCTGCACGAGCAGCGGGCGCAGATCCCACTTTGTCGCCGGTGCATCGCCGGCTCGATCTCGGGGAACGGCCAGGAGCCAGATCGGGATGCAGCTCGCGCCAAGAAGCCCCCAAAAGACCATCGTCCCCTGCCATCCGTGAAGCAACGGAAGCAGCAGCGACTGAGTCACCGCCGATCCCACCACCTCGCCCACGGTTATCCCCAGGGTCATCGTCACCGAGGCCAGCTGGACGTGACCTTGAAACCATCGCTGCCACAAGCCGGGAAGTCCCGGCTGCGCGATGGCAATCCCGGTACCCATCACCACAGTCCCGAAGAAGAGAGCTGGAGCGCCCGGGAGGGCCCGACCCAACTCCCCCGCCGCCGCAATTCCGAGCCCGAGCCCAACCACCCGGTATCCGCCGTGGCGACGAACCAGGGCCGCTCCGGGGAAAGCCATGACGCCAAACGCGAGGATCGGCAGTGCGGCCACCAGGCCGGCCGCCGCATAGCTCAGGTGATATTCGGTGCGCGCGAGGCTCAAGATCGGCGGAACAGCGAGCAGCGCCGCTCTGATGTTGAAGCCAACCCAGAAGGCGATCAGCAGTAGCCCGATCTGGGAACGTCTCAGTTTCGAACCCGCACCCTCGGGCGATTCAGACAGGTCTGCGGTTAGGCTCAACTGCCAGGGCCGTTCTCGCGCCAGGGAATCCCCTGCCTTGCGGCCAGGAGTGGGAGTCGGGGCAGGAGGTCACCCTGCACCACCTGCGGCCAGCTGTAGCTGGCCGCCATCTGCCGCGCAGCGCGGCGGATCGCCACGCCGAGGGTGGGTTCGGTTGCCACTCGGTAAATCGCCTGAGCTAGCTCGCGGGGACTGTCTGTCTCGATCACCAAGCAGTTGTGCATGTGGCGGGCGTAGTCCTCGCCAGTCCCTCCCACCACCGCCACTCCGCCCGCCGCCATGGTCTCCAGTCCCACCAGCCCAAAGGGCTCGAACCCGGAATTCGCAAGGACTGCCAGCGAGGATGCATAAAGCACGGGGAGCAGCTCCTCAGGCAAGAATCGAGTCAATTCGAGAAGATCCGCGTCGGGAGTGGCGCGAAGTGCAGTGACGAGGTCCCCGACGTTTTGGACCTCCTGGTCCCACTCTTCCACCCGGAGTCGCGCGTCTCTGGCCGCCTCCATGACGTCCTGCCGGTAGTTCTCGTTCCCCCCACGAACCAGCATCCGCAGCGGGGCGCCGGCTGCGCGTAGCTCGCCCATCGCGCGCACCGCCTGAATCCAGCGCTTGTCCCGGTGGAACCGTCCCACCTTGAGCACGACCTGACGATCCCCGGCCGCTTGGCGCAGCGACTCGACCGCTGCCGGGTCCACCCCGACCAGATACTCCTGGGGGATTCCGTTGGGGATGACGATCGGGTCTACACCGAATCCCCCTACCAGCAAGCGCATGTGGCGGCTGACTGTGGTGATCCCCGCCACCCGCTCCAGTCCGACCCAGTCCATTCCCTGGAAACCGAACTGGTTGTTGGCATTCCAGACGACCAGACATCGATCGGCCAACTCGCGCTCGGCCAACAACTCCACGGCGCTTTGGGCCCAGCTTGCGGTCTGCCACTCTTCGAACAGGAGCACTGGCAACCGGCCCGCCCTGATCTGCGGCGCCGCCCAGCCCTCGACCAGTTGGAGCGGGAATCGGGCGGCCAGATAGCTGACCTTGAGTCGCTCTCCCTGGTACACCCCCCCCGGGAACTGGCGGGAGATCTCCTGGCCGATCCGGTGGAACTCAACGGCCTCTCTCACCTCATCGGCGGGCAGCTCAGGATCGCCGACGAAGTACACCCGGGTCGGGAACCCAAGGGCGGCAAGGGCCCGGCCCAACTGGGTGACCCTCACCCCGAGCCCCCCAGCCTGGCTGTACTGGTCGGGCCCCTCCATCGAGATCAAGGCGAAGGCGAGCCTTGAACCAGCGGAATCCATCGCCGAGATTGTGCCGGTACGAGGCTATCGCCGGGGTCTCGGAGAGCCGGGGTGCGTCTCCCGCTCAGACCAGTTCCCTCAGGCCCCGAGCCAACTCCTGGGACCGTCATGGTGCATCGACGCCCTTTCCGACTCCGGAAGTCCTGCGAGATGCTCCTGGTAACGGGCCGGAAGCAGCAGGGGGAAGTCGCTCCCGAAGCAGATCCGGCCCGGCCCGACAAGCTGCTCAACCCCTTCCAAAACCCCCGGCTGGTACAGGTAGGGCAGTGCGGCAGTGTCAAACCAAAGCTGACGGCAGAGATCCAGCACTTCGGGCATGTGGGCGTAGAACGGCAGCCCACCGCCAAGATGGGCCAGGCAGACCCTTATCCCGGGGGCGGTCCGAAGCGCCGGTACTAGCAGCTCCCAGAGCTGCCCCGGACCGGCAAGCCCCTTGCCCGGATATTGGTGCCCGACCGGTTCACTGGCATGCAGTAGCAAGGGCCAATCCATCTCCTCCAGGGTGAGCAGCGACTGTTTCAGACCCCCCTCGAACCGGAGTGGGAAGCCCTGGGCGTCGGAGTTGACCTCCCCCACTCCCTGGAGCCCGAGGCTGCGGCAGCGGGCGAGCTCCCCCTCCCATCCCGGGCGCCCGGGATTGATCACGGCCAGCCCCACCAGGCGACCTTCAGATGCGCTCACCTCGCGGGCCACGTAGTCGTTCACCTCGGCCAGTAGCCCCGGGTCGGCGAACGGCCAGCCGAAGACGACTGCCCGGTCGAGACGCGCCTCGTCCAGGCTCTTCACCACGTCCCGTCCTGAGGCGAAGTCGGCGGAGTTCGCGTGGCAGGCAGCGAACCAGGCGTCGCCCCAACTGGGAGACGGGGGACGGCGCAGCTCGGGCGGGAGCAGGTGGCAGTGGACGTCGGTGGACGGGAGTTCTTTCATGGAGAACAGGCAGGTTCAGGTTGACTCGGTGGAGGCACCGCCGGGACGCAGTGACCTATTTAGACCACAGGCTTCGGACGTTGAGGATCAGGTAACTCCCGGTACGGACCAACACCGGCAGATGCTGGGCCTGGTACCAGCTCACGTTGGTGCTGATGTTGTTGTAGTCACCTGGTTCGAACTCAATGTAGGACACATCGTAGGCTCGCAGGAGCTTTCCGACCGAGCAGGCACCTACCTCAGGGCAGCCCCGGTAGAGTGTCCGCTCCACCTGCAGCAGCCGGCGCAGCGGTTGCCCGTAACTCCACAACCAGCCGTCGTACCCAAGAAGGACGGTTCGGCCCGCCAGGAGCGAAACCGGTTCGTTGGGCTGTCCTTCGGTCAGGAACACGGCGGAAGGTGCCGTGGAACGGAGAACGGCCCGGGCCACTTCCTCCTCCTCTGCCCCAGCGAGAAGGTAGCGGGGTGGGGTGGTCGTCGATTGGGACAACGAGCTCTGGCCGATCAAAGCCATGTCCATGCTCAGCACACCGCTCAGGATCAGTGAGACGACTGCCAGGGCCGCCGGCACGCGCCGCCAGCTCCGGCCGCCCAGCGCGCAGAGGAGCCAGGCGATCGGAATGGCGGCGCCGACGTACCAGTACTGGAACAGCTTGGTGTTGTCCCAATTCCAAGGCTGGGTGATGACCAGGTTGCCGACCAAGAAGAGAAGCCAAAAAGGCGCCCAGAATCGAGTCAACTCCAGCTGACGCAGCTCCACGCGGACGCGAGAGGGCACCCGGCGCACGATCAAGAGCGCGAGCGCCAAGAGGATGAAGATCCCCGTGTTGGCCAGCCAGAACCCGGCGGTCTCCCCCCACACCGCGGGCTGGACGACGGACTGAACCAGGAAGCTGACCACGGTGGCGGGGGACGCCCCTGCCAGATAGAGCGCGTCGCATACCGCACCGCGGTTGAACTGTGCGCCGGTGCAGCTGACAGCGGCATGGGCGAGCCAGCCTACGTCGAGCTGAGGATAGAGGTTGGCCCCGACTGGATTGGCGAGCTGGCCGTGGGGGCCTCCGACCACGTACAGCATGCGGGGCAATCCCAACAGGATCAGGGGAGCTGCATACAAGCCCAGGCCCCTCCACCATCGCCCACGACCCAGCCACCAAAGGCCGACCAACGCCAACGCCAGGTATCCGAAGGGGTTGAACCAGGGCAGAGCTGCGGCGCCCAGTCCAGCTGCGACCAACAGGCCCTTTCGCCGGCCCCGGTAGGCTTCCCAAAGGACCAGGCTGAGCAGGGCGACCAGTCCCATCCCATACTCGAAGTCGCGCTGCGGCAGCCAAAACGCGAGAAGGGGCTCGTACCACTGCAGATCGGGCAGCGGTGGATCGGTCTGGTCCTGCCCGTCATAGGATCGCGGGAGGTGGGTGAGCTCGGTGGGGAGATGGGTCACGAAGGCCAGCGCCGCCCCGGGTGTCTGGGTGGTCAAGCTGGTGCAGGCGCTGGCGTTGAACCCGGACTCGGTGTGGGCCAGTTGCTGGCAACCGTCGCCGTAAAGGCCGACGAAGCCCAGACCACCCCCGAAGAGCGCCAGCAGGAGCGCCACCGTGGCCGCCGAAGTCCGCCGGGTCACCCGATGCGCCAACTGCCAGAGCAGCACTCCGGCCGACCACGAGATCAGCCATGAGGGAACATCCAGGGCTCCCCAGATGTTCTGCCCCAGTCCTGCCAGAAGGGCGGACTGAAAGTCAGGAAGGAACGGGTAGCGGAGCCCGGTACCCGACTCCAGAGTGTCGTTGGGAGGCAGGTTGTGCCCCAGCAGGAAGCTCTGCGCATAGCTGACGTGCACCGACCAGTCCGACCAGACGGTGGGATAGCTGGCGGTGAGAGTGCCCCCTGACTCGACCATGGCCCTGGTGAAGACGAAGTAGAACGCGCCGCCAACAACGGCCGTGATCAGAAGGCCGCCCCGGGTACCAGGCCGATCCCACTCTCCCCGGAGCCATCGGGCCCATCTCCCAGGCCCCAATCGGAGTCGTCCAAGCCATTTCGTTCCCCGAACCCCGGCCGATCCGATCACGAGCAATGCGGGGGCCAGAAGAGCCGCCAGGGGACCCAGGCCCAACCACAGGGAAAGCGCCAGGCTGAGCAGACTGGAGGCCACCACGCCGATCAGCAGCGCTCCGGCCAGCCGCTCCGTCAACCGCCAGTCGAGGGGGGCCAGGTCGAGCAGGGCTGTTCCGGCAGCAAAGACCAGAATCCAGTAGGCCGCCAGTTCCCAAGTCACCGTGACCTGCGGTGGGCCTCAGTACCAGCCGGGGAGCCAGATGTGCTGGAAGAAGTCGGTGGAGGGGATTGGCTGACCGGTCCATAGCGGGTAGAAGTACGCGAAGCTGAGCACAACCGAGAGCACCACCGCCCCTGCCAGCGGCCACATGCCGTAGGGACCCACCCTGGCAGGTCCAAGTTGGAGCACCGTCCTGGTGTGGATCATCCGGGTACAGCAATACGCCAGTGCCAGGCAGACGAAAGGCAGCGCTTCCACGATCTCGTAGAAGAAGAGGATCCGGGAGGGCCAGGACCAAAGGATCAACCACATGAAGAGGAATCCCAGCAGGATGAAGGCTGCCACCCGGTCTCGGCGTCGCACGATCCAGTACAGGCAAGCGGCCAGGGCCAGCATCCCCATCCAGAAGATCGCCGGATTGCCCATATCCGAGATCCAGGCGTAGTTAGAGACGGTTTGCCCGTCGATGGTCGTCACCCCGTTGCCGGTGTAGACGGCGTAGAAGAGCACCGGATGGGCGTCGAGCGGCCAGGTGTAATAGGGCGACGAGAACGGGTGGGTCGCGACCAGCGTCGCCTGATAGCTGAGCCCGGCCAGGCTGTTCATCTCCACATCGACCAGCGATTGGCCGAGGTTGAAGGAGGTCGGTAGCCAGATCGTCAAGGGACCCAAGTGGTCCCTCTTGACCGGCATCACCACCGGCAAGTGGCAGACAGAGGCTTCGGTGGTGAAGCTGGTGCAGCTCGCGGTGGGACCGCTGGAGTCCGCGAAATTGACGTAGATGCTGTGGGAGATGGTCCAGTAGTTGAAGAAGGACAGGTAAAAAACCAGCAGGATCAGGACTCCGGCGCCGACGTAGTGCCAGCCCCACCTAAGTGAGCTCACCATGGCCCGCCGACCCGACTCGACGGGATCGTCTGGAGCAGGTGGCAGCAGCCACCGGGAACCACCCCCGCGGACCCCTCGCAGCCGCAGTTGCGGCCGAACCCACCGGGCGACCAGCAGGAGGCCCATGAGCATGACCGCCGGCACCATATCCGCCTTGGTCGCCAGTCCGAGCCCAGCCGCCGTTGCCGTCAGGTACAGAGTCCAAAGCCACTGGCGCCGCGTGCGGGCGTGCCAGTGGAGCACGAAAAGCCAGAGACCGAGGACCACGAAGAAGGCCGCGAAGATGTCGATCACCCCGGTGCGCGACTCCACCAACTCCAGCCCGTCCAGGCTGAGGAAGAGTGCCGCTAGTACCGGGAACGCTCTATGACGGTGCCACAGCCTTCTGGCCAGGAAGTACAGCAGCCCGATGATCAAACTGCCGAAGATCGCCGACATGATCCGCCAGCCCCAGGGGTTGAACCCTAGCCAGCTGATCCCGCCAGCAATGATCAGCTTTGAGAGCGGCGGTTCTGGGTCGAAGTAGTCGATGCCCTTGAGGTCCTTGAGTGCGTCGACCGGGAAGTAGACCTCGTCGAAAACGAAGCCGCAGCGCTTGACCTCTGAGTCGTGGGGGCCGTTGGGAACCTGGGTGCAACCGGCCGTATTGAAGGGATAGCCCAGCCCCCACGCGCCGATCCCGGCCACCTCATGCGTGGGCGATCGATGAACGCCGGCCGGAGCCGACACGGTGCCGACCGCGTCCAGATTGCCCTGGAGGAAGTCCAGGTAGATCGGGCTCGCCAGCCTCACCACCAGAGCGGCCGCGACCAGAACCGCAACCAAGATGCAGTCGAGTCCATCGATACCGGTTAGCTCCCGATGCCGGCGGAGCAGCAGCGAGAGCCCCCATAGAGCCGCGACCATCACCACCGCCACCAGAGGATGTACGGGCCAGTGGAGCAGCACACACATCGCCGCAAAGATGGCCGCCGCCGCCGCCGCCCCCACACCCTCCCGCTGCCAAGCGCGCAACCCCGGCGAGGTCACCGCCGGTGGGATGCCGGAGCAGGGGGCCGCCGGGGAATCCGGCGCTGAAGGTCGCGGTCAAGCTCTTTGGCCTCGCGCACCAGCAGAATCAGGTCCTGCTCGATGGCGCAGCCCCGGCCAGCGGACCGGCCCAACCGCTTGACCTCAGCAGGATCCGCCTGCAGCCGGATCACACAGGCTGGAGTGCGCTCGAACTGGCGCAGCGAACGCGCGAGCAAACCTCGACGGTTGGGTGCGGCGAAGAGGACGTCCAGCGTCTGACTACGAACCTGGCGGATCTCCGAGTAGGGGATCAGTTCGTGGCCGAGTAGCCGGTTCAGGAGCAGGCCACTGTCGGATGCCAGCGCATAGTGCGCCCTCGCCACGAAGTGAGATCCCACTCCGATAAGCAGCAGGAGGACGCCCAAGACCAGGAACTCGGGATCAAATTTGTGATCCCCCCAGTAGGTGATGAGGGTCCCGATCAGCATCACCGCGGCGCCGTACAGCAGCATGGTCTGGGTTCTCCGCCAGCTCGAGGCGAAGATAAGCAATTGGTGGCGGGACTGACGCGAAGCGGAGGCCGAGACTACGGTCCCCTCGCTCAAGAGCGGGCCAGCTGCGGCATCGGCTGGGTCGTGGCGCACTTGCAGGTGGCCCGGGCGGGCAGCTTCTCAACCAAGTCAAAAAGGATCTGACGTACCCGGCCGATGTTTGCGCCGAATACCTTCAACACCTCCTCGTGGGTCACGGGGGCGATCTCAGCAGAGCCCTCCAGTCCAGCGTCGTAGTCGGTCACCAGCGCGATTGCGGTGTAGCAGATCCCCAGCTCGCGAGCGAGGATCGATTCGGGATACCCGGTCATCCCGATCACCCCCCAGCCCTGGCCCGAGAACCAGCGTGACTCTGCGCGAGTACTGAAGCGAGGGCCCTGGATCACCACCAGGGTCTGTCCCTGATGGACGGTCGCACCCTGTCGGGTGGCCGCCGCCGCCGCCTCGTCCCCTAGCTCCGGGCAGTAGGGATCGGCGGCACTGACGTGCTGGACGCTGGGGCCATCCCAGTAGGTGTCAGCCCGACCCCAGGTGCGGTCGACAAACTGGTCGGGAATCACGACGTGTCCCGGTGCGATCTCCGCCTGAAGCGAACCCACCGCGCAGGGCGCAAGAATCCGGCCAACCTGAGCCTGGTGCATGGCGTACAGGTTGGCCCGAAAGTTGATCCGGTGCGGAGGGATGGTGTGGTCCCTTCCATGTCTTGGCATAAAGGCGACCTGGCGTCCGCCGACCTCACCAAGCCAAATGCTGTCGCTTGGCGGTCCGTAAGGGGTCTCGATCCTGACCTCGCGAGCTCCCTCCAGCAATTGGTAGAGCCCGGAGCCGCCGAAAATCCCGATCGCCTCCCCTTCGGCCATCAGTCGGAGACCTCCACCATCCTCTCAATCGCCCCGCGGGCCCGGACCGCGATTTCGGGGGGGACGGTGATCCGGTGCTTCAAGTCGCGAAGTGAGTCCCTCACCTTCTCTAGGGTGATGGTCTTCATATACGGACAGATGGCATCCGGATTGGCCGGCAGGAACCTCTTACCGGGTGCCAACTGGCGCATCCTATGCATCACACCGATCTCGGTCGCGACGATGAAGGTGTGGGCTGGCGAACTCTCAGCGTGTCGAACCATGCCCTCGGTACTGGCGACCACCGTGGCTCCGCTGAAATCGTCTCTTCCGGCTTCGTAGAGGGCCTCCGTCGTGCACCCACACTCTGGGTGAACCAGCACCTCGGCTCCCGGGTGGGCCAGCCGCTGGGTCTTCAGTTGGGAGCCACGAATACCCGCGTGGACGTGACACTCGCCCAGCCAGACGTGCATCTTTCGTCCGGTCACCCTCTCCACGTGGGCGCCCAGAAAGAGGTCCGGGCAGAAGAGGATCTCTCGATCCTGGGGAATTCGCCTGACGATCTCGACGGCGTTTCCGGATGTGCAACAGTAGTCCGACTCCGCCTTCACCGCGGCGCTCGTGTTGACGTAGCTGACCACCACCGCTCCGGGATGCTCCGCTTTCCAGGTCCGGAGCTCATCCGCGGTGATGCTGGCGGCGAGCGAGCAACCGGCCGCTAAGTCGGGTAGCAGCACCAGGCGTCCCTCGGCGAGAACGGCTGCGGTCTCGGCCATGAAGTGCACGCCACAGAAGACGATCACCTCGGCATCCGTCTCGGCGGCCCTTCGGGCGAGTCCTAGGGAGTCGCCGACGAAGTCGGCTACATCCTGGACTTCGTCGCGCTGGTAGTTGTGAGCCAGGATCAGTGCGTTGCGGTCGCGCCGCAGTTCGCGGATCTCGTCCACGAGGAGTTCCTCGGTTGCAACTGCCATCGTTTAATTATGGCCATTGCCCATCGTTCGACCCCCGTGGGCCCGGCAACTGGGGTCCAGTGGAAAGCGCACTTCCCGCCAGCGCGCCGCGATCGCTTCGAAGTCGAGTAGCCGTCCCCCAGGTTCCTGTCCTACGGCGCAGATCAGCTTGATCGCCTCCAATGCTTGAAGAGAACCGATCACTCCAACCAATGGCCCGAGAATGCCGGCTTCGCGGCACGACCTGCCCAGATCGGCTGGTGGGCCCCCGAAAAGGCAGCGGTAGCAGGCGCCTCCGGATGGGACCGTGACCACTTGACCAGCCAGCCCTACAGCCCCACCGATCACCAGTGCGATCCCCCGCGGGACGCAGTAGTCGTTCACCATGAACTTGGTGAGGGGATCGTCAGAACACTCGAGCACCACTGCAGCCCCATCCAGTAGGTCGCCGATGGAGGCGTCGCTGACGGCCTCTTGCTGGGCCTCGACAGTGATAGTGGGATTGAGTTCGCTGACGCGAGCCCTGAGAAGTGCCACCTTAGGCTCTCCGACTTCCTCGGTCCGATACGCGACCTGGCGGTTGAGGTTGTCCAGGGAGACGCGGTCGGGGTCGACCAAAACGAGCCTCCCCATACCAGCAGCACCGAGGTAGAGAGCCGCGGGAACCCCGAGCCCACCGCACCCGACGACGACCGCAGTGCCCTCGGCCAGCCTGAGCTGCCCAGGTTCCCCGAATTCTCGGAGTAGCAGCTGACGGCTGTATCGCTCGACAGCGGCTGGGTCAAGGATCTCGAGGGCAGAGCTCATGAGCGAACCATCACCAGCTGGTCACCTGATCCGCGGCAACACACCGCTCGATGATCCCAGCGTAGTCGATCAGCGCCCACCTCTCCTCTACCCTTCTCTGGCGCGCGTCCTGGCTGCAGGCCATCACCGCCACCCGGGTACGCTGCTGCGCGCCCAACGCTTCAGCGACAGTCTCCTCCGTCTCCAGAACGGCGTCGTGGATAAGAATCACCTGGACCCGAGAGCCCGCAAGCACTCGGGCCTGGCAGTGCCGCCACGCCCTCCGATCTGAATGGCGACTCACCAAGTGCAGCTCCAGAGCCGGCTCAGAGAACAAGGACGCTACCCGCCGAGCCGCAGGCGGCTACCACCTCCGCATTCGAGGCGACCTCGACCCCGGGCCTCAGTGGTCGATCTTCCAGTCCACGGACCACCAGAGACTCCATTTCCACCAACACCGGGACCTGTTCCTCGCCGATCAGCGCCTCCAACTCGCGCGCCAGAGCGCCGCTCCACGGTCCCGGATGTGGGGCGTCCGCCAAGGCCAGGGGGCTCGCTGAGTCGGCCAGGATGAGCCGCACGGTCAACCCGCCCAGCGGCAGCGCAAGCGCTAGCCGGACCGCTAGGGCGGACGCCTCGGTGGCCAGCCCGCCCCGCGCCAACACCACCACCACGCCCATCCGGGGCGGGCTCACCGAAATACCAGGATTCGGTCGGCCTCGTGGCACAGGCGCGCCATATCGCGCAGGCTACCTCGGCGAACTCCGCTGATTTCCGCTGGTTGAGTCTGGCGCCAGCGCAGGTCGGCATCGCATAGAGTCACCGGCAGGATCCCTGCCAGGCTCCCTGCATGTGTGACCCCGTCGCCCGCGAGAAAAACCTGCGCACTGTGTCCGGCCGACTGGGCTGCTACGGCGAGGGCCTTGACCGTGGTCTCTGCCTCAGTGCGGGGACCAGCGGTGAGCAGGAATAGAAAATTCAATTGAAGACCATTCTGACCAGACGGCGTTATCCACCTCGAGCTTAGTCCACTCGCGGCGTCTGCTGCCCCCCGGGCAGAAGCCCGCTCAAGCGACACGTAGGTACACCGTCACCGGTCGCCGGATCGCAGCCGGGGGAAGGGTGCGAAGCAGCCCCGCGCTGTGAGGTTGGCGCCGCGGAAGCGGATGGCGATGAGGGCGAAGATGGGGACGATCACCTTCCACCAAGCGGCGTCGATGTTGACCCGGCACAGCACCTTGATGCCCAAGAAGTTGATGATCGTGCGTATCGCCATCAGAACGATGGCCACCTAGGCGCGCGTAAGCCTACGGCTGGAGTCGTGCCCTCTGCCAAGGTCCGCCTGGTCGGGAACCATCGGCGCCCCGGGACGCCCCGTCCGGCGGTCTCGGCTCAAGGGCCGGATCGGCCCAACTCGGCCAGTGCCTCCGGACCCGAGTCCAGTGCGTGGCCGACACGGCGGCGGATGAGCAAGTTGCGGCTGAAGTACCAGATTGCCCAGACCGCCCAGACCCCGAGGATCACCAGCAGGGTGGCCGGCCTCCGGTCGAAGGTGACCGACTCCAAGCCCAGCCAGAAGAGCACCCAGCCCACCGCTAGGCAGATCTGGATTGCCACCAGCGGACGCCGGGCGAGGGCGAGGATGGCGCTCTTGCCTCGGCTCTCGTTGCGCAGCGCCAGCAGCGTCTGCTTGGGCCCGCCCAAGTTGCGGAAAAGAAGCGTTGCCTCCTCCCCCTGGCGTGCCTTGAAGGAGACCGGCACTCCCTCGACCTGGATCGGCTGCCTGGTGTCCCGGTCCTCAACCGACAGCTGCTCCACCTCGAAGATCCGGCCGCGCGGCCTGCCTCCGGCCCCCCGTCGCTGGGCCTGCCGGATGACGATCGCCTGCACCCGGCCGGACACAGCCTGGATCGGGTAGCGCCTGCCGAGCACCCGGGGACTTATTGACTGCATGGAGCGGGAACGACCTGCAGGCGGCGGGTCCGCCCCTGGGTGAGGAGCCGACCCGCCGCCTAGTGCTGCTGCTCAGACCGCCTCGAAACCGCCTGCGCTGTAGCCCAGAGCCGCCGCTGCTTCGTGGTCGACGCCTTGGGTCTGGGCGATGTACTCGTCAACTTTCTCCGATGGCAGGCGGGTTGCCATGGCGATGTAGTAGATCACCAAGGCAAAGATCGCGACCGCCACCAAGTCGTACCACAGTGGCAGCCGGCCGGACCCTCCGACCAACACATTGGCGAAAGGACCCACCCCGCCGATGATGCCGCCCGGTCCGAAGCCGCCGTTGTAGGAGAGGATCCCCATTCCGATGAGGTAGGGGAAGATCCACTTAGCAGCCGACCAGTCGAACTTCGGCACCTTTGAGTTGAGCTTGAAGGCGACTGAGAGCAGCATCAGGATGTAGCCCAGGAGGATAGCCACGATCAGAGTGCTGTAGGTCTGCCAGCCCGCCCAGTAGACGATGAAGCTGGCCAGTACAAATGCGAGCGGCGCCAGCACCGTTGCCCCGGCCAGGCGATAGGGGCGGGGCAGGTCGGGCTTGCTCTTGCGCAGGGCGCCCAGCGAGAGTGGTGCGCCGGCGTACATCAGCACCGAGGCGCTGGTAACGATGCCCACCAGAGAGGACCAGCTGGGGAACGGAAGGATGAACAGGATTCCGATCAAGAAGGAAAGGATGAGGCTCCAGCCGGGAACCTTGGTCCTAGACGTAGTCTTCTCGAACACCTCAGGTACATATCCGTTCCTGCTCATTCCGAACGCGATCCGCGATGTTGAGGTCAGGTAGACCAGCCCAGTGCCCGCTGGGGAGATCCAGGAGTCGGCCGCCAGGATCACCGCCAGCCAGGTGATGCCGGCGGCGGTGGCCAGGGTGTAGTAGGGAGATGCCTTCAGTGCGGCCCCAACCGCGCCACTACCAAGCTGGGTCCAGCTGGTGTAGTGAGCGAGTAACGAGGGGGAGAGCGCGCCGATGAAGGCGAACTGCACCAGGACATAGATGATCGCCCCGATGATGATGGCGCCTATGACCGCCCGGGGCACGTCACGGCTGGGATTTCTCGCCTCGCCGGCCAGCTGGACCGCCTGCTCGAATCCCAGAAGCGAGAAGACGACGCCGCCGCTCGGGATCGCGATCATCAGCGTCTTGGGGATGTCGGCTCCCTTGAGGAAGAAGCCGCCCTCGGCGCTGAAGTTGCTGCCGTGGAAATGGGTCAGCAGGAGCACCAGGATGGCGACGATCGGGACCGCCACCTTCCAAGTGGTGAGTCCGGTGTTCAGACCGGCCAGCCATCTGATGCCGAAGAAGTTCACCAGCGTGAAGATGGCGAGCAGGGCCAGAGCTACGAGGATGCCACTGCCGCTGAGTGAGTCTGAGGAGGGCACGAACCAGCCGCGAGCCGCCGTCCACCAGCCGGAGGCGTACTGGATCGTCGCCAGAACCTCGATCGGGGCCACCGCCGCGGCTTGGAGGAAAGAGAACCAGCCAAAGTTGGCTCCGGCGACGGTGCCGAAGGCGTAGTGGGGGAAGCGGGTGGTCCCTCCGGTGACGGCGAACATGCCGCCGAGCTCGGCGTGGACCAAGGCCAGCAGGATGATGATGAAGGAGGCGATGACCCAGGAGATCACGCCCGCCGGGCCGGCGATGGTGGTTACGAGCAGGGCGCCGAAGAGCCAGCCCGATCCGATGATCGACCCCTCGGAGCTCCACATCAGGCCGAGGAGACCAACCTCTCGCTTGAGCCCCTCCTGGGGCGCGCGCGTACCGCCCGCCGTGTCTATGGCTGCTGCCATTCCCTCACTCCTCAAATCCGCCGGAACAGGTTATCGGCGTATCCGAAACGACTGCGTCTTGGACCTGCTGGCGGTCCCCCTGCCTCAACGAGCTCGCCACCCGGGCCTTGGCCGGCCCGTGGACCGCCTTCGGCCGCTGGAGGACGAACTCTGAACTCCGCTCTTGCTAGGCCGAGGAGTATAGGTCTCCCCACGGGGTTTTGTGAAGGGGCGCGGCAAATTCTGTTGTAGTTCAGCGATTCTGACCGCCCTAACAGTTGAGGGGCGCAGCAAATTTTTGTGGAAACTCTCTCGTTCCGCCATGGGGCCCGGATGGCGAGGTCTGCCGGCCGACTAGCTTGGGCGCGGTTCGCACCAGCCCATCAGGGTCACGGCTGGCGCGCCTTACCAGTGCCGGCGCCGGACTCGGTGAGCTCCGAGCCCCGAGGCGTCGAGCGGAGGCTGCGGTACGCTGCCCAGGCCAGCGCAGCGAGACTGGCCGGGGTGGCGTAAAGGTAGCCGCAGCGGTCTTAAAAATCGCAGTCCGCAAGGACGTGTGGGTTCGACTCCCACCCCCGGCACAGCCGTCTTGGGATCGCATCGTGCTGCTACTCACCAGGTCGACCTAGGTAGGCGCGGCGCCGTGACGAGGACCACCTCGCGACTGCAGTGAGAACGCCTTGAGTCAGAACGGTCGGGCGAAGACCGATCCGCGGCGCGTCTGCCAGCGCGCCGCCGTCGATGTTGAGATCAGTTCGCGATGGCTTGGTCATGAGCAAACTGGAAGGCAGCACCTAGGCTGAATTCATGAGCAGCCTGAGCTCGGGCGGGGACCGAGCGGCTTCTCTCGGAGGGCCGACGTCTCGCAGTGCGCTCTCCCCGGGGAAGCACGAGCTACCCCCAGTTCCCAAGCGGGCGATGGCCGCCCAAAAGGTCGCCACGGGGTTAGCCGACCGACGCCGCCCGCTGCCCCAGACCAAGGACGCGCTCCTGCTAGCGGACGGGAAGACGCACCGCATCCTCGAGGTCAACGCCAGCGCGCTGCGCATCACTGGATATCAGCGGGCCGAGCTGATCGGCGCGCCCCTCTCCAAACTGGTCAGTCCAGAGGACCGAGATGCCCAGCGAACGCGCTACGCGGCACTGGCCACCGAGGCCTCGCTGATCTCCCAGGCCCGGTTTCGACGTAAGGGCGGCGAGCCCATCGAGGTGGAGATCGAACAGCGCCATCTGAACGACGGGAGAATCCTGGCTGTCGTCCGCAGCTCAAGCCAGGGCGGTCGCGGCGAGGGGCAATTCACCCAAAGCCTGTCGCGCTTCGACCTGTTCGTGACCACGGTGGACCGGGAGGGGCGGATCACCTACGCCAACCCTGCGCTGCGGTCCCTCACCGGGTGGGGCGTCGACGACTTAATGGGAATGTCCGTCTACCAGGTGCTGCCAGTTGGACCGCTGCCGGAAGAGCCCGGGGTGCTCTCCGACGTGTTCCTCGCGGCTGACCTCGAACACCCGGTAATCACTGAGGTAACGACCCATAACGGAGAGCGGCGCTCAGTGGTGGTAAGTGCCACACGGATGGATGACGACCGCGGCGAAACAATTGGTGCGGCGATCTTCGGCCAGGACGTAACCCAGGAGCGGGCTGCCCACTCTGAGCTCGAGCTGATACTCCGCGAGCGTGAGGAGGTCGCTGTCGCGATCTCGAGGGTCCGGCCGGAAGAGAGCCCTGAGGCGACCGCAGCTGCCATCTGCCGAGAACTCCGCCGTTTGCACGGGGTCGACTTCGCCGTGCTTGTGGTGTTCAGTCCGGACGGTGGTGCGGTCGTGCTCGCGTCCGATAGCCCACCGATCCCCCAGCTCGCCGCTGGGAAGCGCATTCCGGAACCGCGGGCCAAATACCTCCTCGAGCGCGCAACCGCGGGGCCGTGGGTTGAAGGTTGGCACCAGCGAGACGAGGACGGGGCGTACGGCGAGGCACTCACCCGGGTCAGGGTGCAGGGTGCCTCCTATGCGCCAATCCGATATGGCGAGGACACCCTGGGACTCATCCTGGCCGGGTCCTACGACTCCGGGAGCCTCGAATCCATGGTCGAGCGCCTGCCCGCGATCGCCGAGTTTGGCTCAGCAGCCAGCGCTCTGCTCGCCCTCGACCTGCGGGCCGACCGAATGCTCGCGGAGCGGCGCAGTTCGCTCAAATCGATAATCGACAACCGCGCCTTTCATCCGGTTTTTCAGCCGATAGTGGACGTCCACTCGCGACGAGTTGTCGGCTATGAGGCTTTGACTCGATTCGCTGACGGAGTGTCGCCCGACACCCGTTTCCCCACAGCTTGGACCCTGGGACTGGGCGCTGAACTTGAGTTCGCTACTCTGGAACGAGCCATAGCAGTCAGCCGTGGTTTGCCCCCCGGTCTCTGGTTGAACGTCAACCTCTCACCGAGCCTGCTAAGTCACGCGCGCGACCTGCGCGCCCTCCTCGACCGGGCAAATCGGCCGTTCGTGGTGGAGATTACTGAGCACGAGGTGATCACTGACTACGGCGCTGTTCGTGACGCGCTCACCAATCTCAAGCCAATCAAGGTTGCGGTCGATGACGCCGGAGCGGGAATGGCCAGCTTCAGGCAGATCGTTGAACTTCAGCCAGACTTTCTCAAGGTTGACATCGGTTTGGTGCGAGGCGTTGACGCCGATCCTGCGCGACAGGCCATGATCCTGGCGCTTTCACACTTCGCCCTGGCCACCCACTGCGAGTTGATCGCCGAGGGCGTCGAGACCCGGAGAGAGTCCGAAACCCTAGCCTCGCTGGGAGTCGACCTTGCGCAGGGCTATTGGTACGGACGCCCCGTGGTCCTGGATCGCATTCTGGCTGCGGCCAGAACAGACCATCTACGGGTTGCGGTCTGATTCATCGGGCGGCTCTCTCCGAGTTTCGACACGGCGCGATGTACTCCGGGCGGGGATTAGTTCGCCGGGGCGCTGACGCGCTTCCACCAAACGCTTCACCGTAAGCCCAGAATCAGCGCTCGAAACCCGCCACCGGCGGCAAGGCCGCCAGACTGTTGTGGTAGTCCGATCTAACCATCGGCGACGCCCGATCGCAGCCGGTGGTAGCCGGCAACGGCGAATGACTTTTGCTAGAGACGCCGAATTCCGCCATCCGGTGGCCTGTGGAAAACATCCCCAGCAGGGTGTGCAAACGGTGGACATCTCGGTATCGGAAAGCGTGTGTTCAAGGCTTTTCTCGAGCCGCCGCAAGCTGGGTCCCCGAGCGGTAATTTCAGAACACGGCTGGCGCCCAATCGCGGCCACCATTGAAGGTCATCAGCAGACTTCCAGGGATCCGGTGAAGGCCGCCGCGAGCGCCACTCGCTGGATCAGAGTTGTGAAACCTAGGTATTCGAACTGCCCTGCGGAGCCGGTGTAGACGATCCTCCAGCTCGCACCCCCATCGAAGGTGGCGGCCGATATCGGTACCGTCTCCGACCGCTGCCACCACGACGCTGGTCCGTCGATGCGCCCCGTGGCTAGGCGGTGGAGCATCTGGGAATCACGACGTACCGACGCCACAGCAGGTCACGCAGGGCGACTTCGATCCTGAGACGTTTTGCCACCTCGACCAGCTGGCGACCCAAGTGGCGGCAGGGGCGAGTCGTCGATCTCGTCGCTCCGCTTGATTGAAGTCAGCGTACGCCCCCGCCAACCGCGACGAAGCACCTCGGATCGCTCCTAGAATTCTGGGTCAGATGCCTAGGTTTTCCACCTCCTCCCCCGACTACGCCAAGAGCCAGGCGATCCTTGAGCTTCCCCACCCTCCCCCGCCCGCCGCCGGGGCCCTCGTTTCCTCGCTCTTCGGAAGCGAGTTGATCACCGAGCGGGAGAAGCTCTCGGCGGCGCTCCTGGAGGTACTCAACGACAGCTTCGGACTGCCACCGGTTCGGTTGGTGCTGGCCGATCGTGCCCAGACCCATGCCACCGACCAGCGGGGGCGCTTGGCCCAGAAGACCTACGGCTACTACCGTTGCCGAATCCCCCGCCCAGGAGCCACGCCGGAGCGTTGCGCGATCCGGATCTACCACCGGACCGCCATCCGAGAGCAGGTGCTGGCTTCGGGGGCCTATGTAAACACACTCCTCCACGAATGGACCCATCACTTCGACTTCAGCGGCCTCAGCCTAGGGCGGTCGCCGCACACCGCAGGCTTCTTCTCACGCTTGCGATGGTTGGCGGGCTCGGTTGGGGCAGCGCGGGTGCTGCCCCCGGAAGTTCAGCCCTTCGCGGGGAAGCATCGCGGTAGCATCTGAGTGAATTTCCAGCCAGGAGGACCCATGATCCAGCTCCGACCCAACTACCGCCGGTACTCCATATACATGGGAATTGCGATCGGCGGGATTGTCCTCCTGCTGGCCGCCTGTGGGACCGGTCCAATCCCGGGCGGAGCCACCTCCCAGCCATCTGCGGCGGCGAGTTCAAGTGGCTGTACCGCCGCCACCGCTGTGAGCTCGATCACCATCGACGCCACGGACGCGTTGCGCTTTGTCCCGGACACCGGCTGCCTCAAGGTGGGTGGGACGGTGACCTGGAAGAACACGGGCGACATCACCCACACCACGACCGACACCCCGTCGCTGGCCGCGGTCGCCTCCGACGCCGCGTTGCCCTCTGGGGCGACCGCTTGGAATCACCAGCTCCTACCCGGCGGTAGCTTCTCGCTGAAGCTCACCGTTGCTGGCACCTACAAGTACTTCTGTATCCCTCATGAGACCCTGGGAATGCTCGGGTCGATCACCGTTGTCAGCTGACGATCTGACCCAACGGACCCCGGATTGGGACGGGAGGTGACCGTGCAATTTGCAAAGCGAATGGACCGGCTGGGGACGGAGAGCGCCTTCGAGGTCCTGGCCCAGGCCCAGCGCCTGGAGGCGCTGGGCCACCCCATGATCCACTTGGAGATCGGCGAGCCCGACTTCGCCACCCCGCCGAACATCATCGAGGCGGCCCATCGGGCGATGCAGGCAGGCGCCACCCACTACACCCCGGCCGCGGGGCTCCCCCCGGTTCGCGCGGCGATCGCGGCGGAGATGGCGGAAAGGGGTGGCGTCGAGGTCAGCCCGGCCCAGGTGGTGGTGGTGCCGGGCTCCAAGAACATCCTCTACTTCGCCCTGTTGTCTCTGATCGAGCCGGGCGACGAGGTCATCCTCCCCGATCCGGGATACCCGATCTACCACTCCCTGACCGAATTTGTCGGAGCGGTCGCCAAGCCGGTCGCGATCAGAGAGGGCAACGACTTCAGGATGGACCTCGACGAGGTGGCCGGGGCGATCACTGGCAAGACCCGGATGATCATCATCAACTCACCCCAAAACCCCACCGGCGGGGTCATGACCGAGGAGGACCTAGACCGGTTGGCGGAACTCGCGCTGCGCCACGACCTCTGGATAGTCAGCGACGAGATCTACACCGAGATCTGCTTCCAGGAGCTGCCAAAGCCGATCTGGTCACGCCCCGGGCTGCAGGAGCGGACCATCGTCATGGACGGGCTCTCCAAGACCTTCGCGATGTGTGGGTGGAGACTCGGCTACGGTGTGATGCCAGAGGAGCTGGCAAAACGGATGGCTACCCTGCTCATCAATACCAGCTCCTGCGCCGCGGCTTTTACGCAATTGGCGGTCATCGAGGCGCTGGAGTCTCCCGAGTCGGCGGCGGAAGTCGCGCGCATGGTGGCCGCGTTCAAGGGTCGACGCGACACCTTGGTCAACGGACTGAACTCGATCCCCGGGTTCCGCTGTCACCTTCCGTCCGCCTCGTTCTATGCCTTTCCGAACGTGTCCGAAACCGGTCTCTCGAGCCGGGAGTTGGCCCGAAGGCTGCTCGAGGAGGCTGGGGTCGCGGCGCTAGCCGGAGACGCGTTCGGCGCGAACGGGAAGGGCCATATGCGTTTCGCGTACACCGTGTCCGAGGAGCAGATAACGCAGGCAGTGGAGAGGATCGGGAACTTCGTCAAGACGGCGGCCCCGGCAGCTGTCGGGTCGCGCTAGTCAGCGTGCCCGACAAAGACCGAGCCGCCCAGCCGACCGTCCTCGTTCCGGCCCAGTCCAGCCTCAAGGCGAGGTCCGCCGGCGCACCGCAAGCGATCCAATCGCTCAACCAGGCCTATGTCACAGCGCTGCAATTGGCCGGGATCTGTCCGGTTCTGCTTCCCACCCGGGGAGACCTACCTGGAGACCTTTCGTGGGTCGGCGGACTGCTGTTGCCGGGCGGTCTGGATGTAGATCCCCAGCGATATGGACGAGAGCCGGACCCCACAACCGAGCCCGATCGGGAAAGCGATCAGCTGGAATTCCGCCTGCTGAAGTGGGCTCTCGGACAGGGCGTGCCCGTCCTCGCGATTTGCCGCGGACTGCAGGTTCTCAACGTCGGGTTGGGCGGGACTCTGGTACAAGACCTGCCTCATCACGCTCCCAAGGGGAACCCCGAAGACCCGGGGCCGCGCGATCGGGAAGCGCACGCTCTCAGGGTGGAGCGCTCATCGCGGCTGGGACGCATCGTGAGCGCCGAGACCCTCCGGGTGAACAGCCTGCACCATCAGGGAATCGACCAGTTGGCCCCCGGTTTGGTGGCGACCGCTTGGGCACCGGACGGTCTGATCGAGGCTGTTGAGATTCCAGATGATCGGTTCGTTCTGGGAGTCCAGTACCACCCAGAGGAACTGGCACCGCATGATCCGGCGTCCCGTGCGCTGTTCACAGCGTTCGCCGCCGCCTGCCGCGCGCCAGCCGCGGCCCGCAGCCGGGCACGTGCTGAATTGGTGGGATTGTTCTAAGGAAGGCCGTCAGCGGGCCAGCGCGGGCTCCGTCGCTAGGTCCGGAATCCCTTCGGGAAGCGGCTGGCCGGCTGCGATCAACCTGGCGTCCTCAGCCGCGATCTTCTCAAGCTCGGCCACCAGCGCCCCCACCAACTCCGTCTCCGGCATGGTGGCGACGACCTTGCCCTTGCGGTACAGGATTCCCTTCTTCTGTCCGCCAGCGATGCCGATATCGGCGTGCATCCCCTCACCCGGTCCATTGACGACACAGCCCATCACCGAGACGTTGATGGGGCGCTTGACCCGCTTGAGCGCCTCCTCCACCTCGGCCACCATGGGCACCATGTTGATCTCGAGACGCCCGCAGGTCGGGCAGGCGATGAGATTCGGGCCGCTGGGCTTCTCTTGGAGGTTGGCCAGGATCTGCCGTGCCACCCTGACCTCCTCCTCAGGTTCGTCGACCAAGGAGACCCTGATGGTGTCGCCGATGCCCTCGGCCAGCAGTATCCCGATTCCCATCGCACTCTTGATCGAGCCGGTCTTGGTGGGACCCGACTCAGTCAGGCCGAGGTGAAGCGGATAGCGGTTCTTCAGTCCGGCGAAGAGGCGGTTGGCGGCAATGTTGGTTAGCACGTCACTGGCCTTCAGGCTGACCTTGATGTCCTCGAAGCCGACTTCCTCAAGGAGCCTGATGTGTCCCAGCGCGGCGTCGACCATCCGCTGAGCGACGTCCGGGATGCCACCCTCACCGCGACCGCCTGCCAGGTTCTTCCGGTCGGGAAGGCTTCCGGCGTTCACCCCCACCCGGATTGGGACTCCGAGCGCTTGGCAGCGCCTAGCGATCTCGGAGATCTTCTCGGGCTGGCGGATGTTTCCCGGATTTAGCCTGAGGCACTGAATTCCCGCATCCAGCGCCATCAGTGCGAGCGGGGCGTCGTAGTGGATGTCGGCCACGACAGGTAACCGGCTCCCTTTCACGATCTCCCGCAGCGCCTCACCTGCTTCCTTGGTGTCACAGGTGACCCGGATGATGTCGGCTCCCGCGTCGGCGGCGCGCGCGATCTGCTCCAGGGTCGCTTTCACGTCCTCGGTGGGCGTCTTGGTCATGGTCTGGACGCTGATCGGGGCGGCGCCCCCGATGACTACCGTGCCGACCTTGATCGGACGGGTCTTGCGGCGCTCAGTCATCGGGCGAGGTTAGTTAGATCGCCGTAGGTCACATAGATGAAGAGCATCGCTATCAAGGCTAACCCAACCGCGTGAACTGCCGCCTCTACCCGGGGGTTGATGCGCCGCCGCCTGGCCATCTCCAGGAGGACGAAGAATAGGCGCCCGCCGTCCAGGAAGGGGATCGGGAGCAGGTTGAAGAGGCCCAAGTTGACTGAGATCAGGCCCATCAAGGTGAGGTAGGTGGTCGGTCCGATCTGGGTTGCCACCGATGTCTCCTCGGCGATCCCGACCGGTCCTGAGAGCCGAAGGTCAGACGGGTGGTTGGGAGTGACCAGCTTCCACAGGTTGACGAAGGTCGAGCCGATCTGGCTGGGCACGGTGTAGAAGCCGGTGGCCAGGGCAGAGTAGATGGGCATGGGCGGCCCACCCAGGCTGGGTATCAGGAGGTTCCCCTCGGAGGCGATGTAGCCCACCAGCCACTCCACCGCGAGCTGTTTCCGCCGGATGGTGATCGTCTTGGTGGTGCCGCTCGAAGTCTGGTAGGAAACCCTGAGCGGCCCGTTCCCCGGAGCCGCCGAAGCCATCCCGCTCGATGTCGCATGCGGGATCGGCGCACCGTTGATCGCGGTGACCCTCGCCTCGACCGGGATCTTGGGCGTCTTGTTGAGTCCGACCCAATGCAGCTGGGGCTTGACCGTCACCGTGTGGATCGCACCTCCGCTCCAAGGCTCCAGGCCGACTTTCAGCGGCCGCCCGCGGTCTGCCTGGATATAGGACCTGATGCCGAGCAAGCTGGTCGTGGGGTGCCCGGCGATCGATACCACCTGCCAGTCCCCCTTCACCCCGACTCCCGCCAGCGCCCCGCCAGATTCAATCTGAGGCGCTGGCCCTCCCACCACCGCGACGCCGGTGAAGAGGGCTCCCGCCAGAACCATGTTCATCAGCCCGCCAGCGGCCAGTGTGGCCGCCTTGCGGACGTTGCTGGCCCGAATGAATCCACGGTCTCCGCCATCGTTGGGCGGGGTCTCCAGTCCGGTCATGCCAGCCATCCGGACGTAGCCACCGAGGGGCAGTAGTCGGAGGGAGTAGCGGGTTTCGCCGCGTCCCCAGCTCATCAGCCGTGGTCCGAACCCGATGGAGAACTCCTGGACCATGATCCCGGCGCGCTTGGCCACCACAAAGTGGCCGAGTTCATGGATCGCGACCACCACCAGGAGCATCAGGATGATGCCCCCGACGGTCTGCCAGGTGAAGGCGAAGCCTCCCATCCCTAGACCGGGACCACACCAGGTGACGCCGAGATGGAGTGGCCGATCAGCGTATTGGCCTGCTCCCGGGCCCACCGATCAGCGGAGAGGAGTTGGTCCAAGCCCAAGCTCTCCGGGGCCTCGAAAAGTTCGGTCACGCGCTCCACCACGGTTGCGATCTCCGTGAATCCGAGCCGACCCCCGAGAAACGCAGCCACGGCAACTTCGTTGGCGGCGTTCATGACGGCTGGCGCAGCCCCCCCTCGGAGCCCTGCCTCCCGGACCACCCTGAGCGCTGGGTAGCGCATCGGGTCGACCGCTTCGAAGTCGAGACGCCCCACTTGGGCCAGGTTCAACGGACTCACCACCCCGGGGAGCCGTACACCGTCGCTCATGGCCAAGGCGATCGGTGCGCGCATGTCGGCGACCCCAAGCTGGGCAACCATCGTGCCGTCGCAGAACTCGACGGCCGAGTGGATCGCGCTTTGAGGGTGGATGAGCACGTCGATCCGCTCGTAGGGAATATCGAAGAGAAAATGGGCCTCGATTACCTCCAACCCCTTGTTGATCATGGTGGCGGTGTCAATGGTCACCTTGGGGCCCATCCGCCAGTTGGGATGGGCGAGAGCCTGATCTGGGGTCACATCGGCCAGATCCGCGATGGGGAGGGAGCGAAGCGCGCCGCCACTGGCGGTCAGGATCAAGCGCCGGACGCTCTCGGGCCGCTCCCCTCGCAGGCACTGCCAGATCGCGCTGTGCTCGCTGTCCACGGGGACGATCCGAGCTCCGTTTCGGCGCGCGGTCTCGGTCACCAGCTCCCCGGCCATGACCAGCACTTCCTTGGTCGCGAGAGCCACCAATCTGCCCGCCTGGCAAGCGGCCAGGGTGGGAAGTAGCGCCACCGAGCCGCCACCCCCAACCAGGACCACATCGACCGTCGGGGAAGCTG
Organism: Candidatus Dormiibacterota bacterium; assembly: GCA_963804565.1. Taxonomy (GTDB): domain Bacteria; phylum Chloroflexota; class Dormibacteria; order Aeolococcales; family Bog-877; genus Bog-877. Next base: position 539,674 of record CAWDQV010000001.1, read on the forward strand.
CCAACCGGCACGCCTCGTCGATCCCGATCAGGGTGCCTTCCGGAACGGGTCCGTCGGGCTCAATCAGAACCGCGGTCGCTCCGGGGAAAGGAGCGACCGCCCGTTGCAGTGCATCGACCCTCCGACCGGCAACTGCCCCCACCAACTCGAATTGCTCAGGGAAGCGGGCGATGATGTCCAGCGCCTGTGCGCCGATGGACCCGGTGGCACCGATCACGGCTACCCGCGTTGGCATCGATCGAGCCTCCGATGTGAGCTCTGCCCGTCCAGCTCGCTGGCGAGCGGCAGGCAGTGGGGGGTTGTCAGAGCGCGTGGATTGCCCCCAGGAGCGAGTATACGACCGCCCCCACGAAGATCAGACTGTCCATCCGGTCGAGCACGCCGCCGTGGCCCGGGACCAGCTTTCCCGAGTCCTTGACCCCCACCTCCCTCTTCAGCTGTGACTCCACCAGGTCCCCGGCGATCGCCGCCAGGGCGGCCAGAAACCCAATCCCGAACGCCGCCTCATGCCCGACCCAGGGCAGAGCCAATGGGAGCAGGAACCCGACGGCTAAGGTCGGGGCGATCAGGGCCGCGATGGCGCCCTCCCAGGTCTTCATCGGGCTGATACGAGCGAAGAAGGGGTGACGTCCGAATCGCGATCCCACCAAGTAGGCCAGGGTGTCGCCGATCACCGACACGCCCACGGTCAGCAGCAGCACCTCGACCGCCCTCGGTCGGTTGGCAATACCGTGATAGAGCAGCAGCAGGAAGCCGGGGCAGAACCCGAGCCAAGCGGCGCCGCCCACCGCCAGCGCCCAGCAGAGGAACGGCTTCTCTGCTGGCGCGGCGCGCAGCGAGATGGCCAGTCCGCCCACCACCGCGACCAGCAGAACCACCCCCAGCTCGGGCAGTTCAGGGTAGGCGTACCGGAACAGCCATACCGCGGTCAGCCCGCCGAGCAGGATCGGATCGACCTGGATCCCGGCTCGCCGCCAGAGTTGCCAGTACTCCGAAGACACCGAGGCTCACCACCAGGGCCACGAAGGCGTCCACGAAGGGATCACCCAGCCAGAGAGCGCCCAGGAAGAGCCCTAGCAGACCACCCCGCTGGCGGTGCGAACCGCGAGCTTCACCTCGGCTCCGTCACTCCACCAAAGCGGCGGGCCCGGGCCGAGTAATCCGCCAGCGCAGCCTGCAGGTCAGCTGCGTCGAAGTCCGGCCACAGCGTCTGGGTCACGTAGAGCTCGGCGTAGGCCGCCTGCCAGATCAGGAAATTGCTGGTCCGCATCTCCCCGGCGGTGCGAATGATCAGGTCGGGGTCGGGCAGCTCGGCGGTGTACAGGGCGCCAGCCAGGTCAGACTCATCCACGCGGGTCAAGTCGAAACCAGAGGCCGCCAGCCGGCGCACCCCGTCAACGATCTCGGCCCGGCCGCCGTAGTTGATGGCGACGTTGAGTACGCCGACCGTGTTGTCCGCAGTGCGCTTCTCCGCTTCCTCGACCAGGCGACTGCAGTCGGGACGAGAGCTGTTCTCGGCGTCCGATCACTCGGATCCGGACTCCATTTCGGTGGAGCTCGTCGACCTCCGCTTGGAGCGTCTGCTCAAAAAGCCGCATCAGGGTCGCCACCTCCTGTCGGGGGCGCGACCAGTTTTCGGTGGAGAAGGCGTAGAGCGTGAGGCAGTGGACCCCGGCCTCGTCGGCCGCTGCCATCACCCGCCGGATCGACTGTATGCCTGCCCGGTGACCGGCACTGCGGCGGAGGCCGCGCTGGCGGGCCCAACGGCCGTTGCCGTCCATGATGATCGCGATGTGCCGCGGGAGTGCGGAGCTCGGCTCAGCCATTGGCGGAGTCTCGGCCTGGAGTCACACCTCCAGCAACTCTGCTTCCTTTCGCCGGGCCACCTCCTCAACCTCCTCGATGAACCCGTCGGTAGCCTTCTGCAGCTGCACCTGAGCCCGCTGCGCCTGGTCCATCGAGATCTCCTTCTCATGCTCCAGCCGGCGCAGCTGCTCCAGATCGTCTCGACGGATGTTGCGGACCGCCACTCGCGCCTCCTCGGCTCGATGCTTGACCAACTGCACCAGCTCCTTCCGCCGCTCCTCGTTGAGGGGCGGGACCGGGAGCCTGATCACCTGGCCGTCGTTGCCCGGGTTCAGCCCCAGCTCGTTGCGCCGGAGCGCCTTCTCAATCGCGGCGATGTTGTTGCGATCCCACGGCTGTACGAGCAGCAGGTGAGGCTCCGGAGCTGAGATGCTGGCCAGCTGGTTCAGCGGCATGAAGCTGTCGTACACCTCCACCTGCAGGTGCTCGATCAGCGCCGGGCTGGCCCGGCCGGTGCGGATCGTGCTCAACTCCCGCTGCAGGGCGTCGACGCTCTTGGCCATCCGCCGCTGGGTGTCGCGGAGAAGGTCGTCGCTCACGGGGCCGGCGGTTGGTCAGTGACCAGGGAGCCCACCTCCTCGCCGCTGACGGCTCGGGCGATGTTGCCCGGGGTGAAGAGGTCCAGAACCAGAAGCGGCAGGCGGTTGTCCATGCACAGCGTGATGGCGGTGTTGTCCATCACTTGTAGCCTCAGGTTGAGCACTTCCATGTAGGTGAGAGTGGGCAGTCTGGTGGCACTCGGGTCGACCTCGGGATCGGCGCTGTAGATGCCGTCCACCCTGGTCGCCTTGATCAGAAGGTCGGCTCCGATCTCGGCGGCCCGCAGCGCCGCCGGGGTGTCGGTGGTGAAGAACGGATTTCCCGACCCGGCGCAGAAGACGACCACCCGGCCCTTCTCCAGGTGGCGGATCGCCCGCCCCCGGATGTAGGGCTCTGCCACCTGGTGCATCTCGATCGCGGTGAGCACCCTGGTGGGCATCCCGTGGGCCTCCAGCGCATCCCTCAGCGCCAGGGCGTTGATCACGGTCCCCAGCATCCCCATCAGGTCGGCGGTGACCCGGTTCATGCCCCGCTGCGCTCCCGCCAAACCCCGGAAGATGTTGCCCCCACCGACCATCACCGCAATCTCCGTGCCCAGGGCATGTGCACCTTTCAGTTCGCGGGCGACAACGTCGAGCACGTCCGGGTCGATACCGAACTCGCCGTCGCCGACCAGCGCCTCGCCGCTGATCTTGATCACCACCCGCCGGTAGCGGGGAGGGGCGCCAGGCTTAGAACTCACCGCAGTCCCGGTCAGCTCAGCAAGAGGCTCAAGAGCCATCTGGCTGACCCTCGTCGGCCAATCCCTTTCCCAGCTCGAATCGGGCGAAGCGGGACACGCTGATGTTCTCCCTGGTCGAGGAGCTCACCTCCTGGATCACCTCACTGACTCGGCGGGGCTTTGAGCCTTCGTCCCTGAGCCAGCCCTGATCGTACAGACACGCCTCCTCGTAGAACTTGCGCAGCCGGCCCTCGACGATCTGATCCAGCCGCTCCGGCCCCTTACCCTCGCGTTCAGCCTGCTCGAGGTAGACGGCCCTCTCACGTTCCAGCTCCGCCGGAGGGATCTGGTCGCGGCTCACCCAGCGCGGTGGCCGCCCGGCGATCTGAATCGCCAGGTTGTGCACCAGAGCCTTGAATTCGTCGGTTCGGGCCACGAAGTCGGTCTCGCAGTTCACCTCCAGCAAGACGCCGACTCGCCCGCCTATATGGATGTACGAGTCCACCAGGCCTTCCCTGGTCTGGCGCCCGGCCCGCTTCTGGGCCGACGCGAGCCCCTTCGCGCGCAAGATGTCCCGGGCGCGCTCGAAATCACCGGCAGCCTCAGTGAGCGCCGCCTTGCAGTCCATGATTCCTGCACCGGTCTGCTCGCGCAGTTGGCGCACCATCTCAGCGGTGATCGGCTGGCTCATTCGGCCGCCTCGTCGGCGGTTGCCGGGACATCTCCTTCAGGCTCGGCGACCGGCTCGCCCGCCTCCTGCGCGGCTGCCTCGGCAGCGGCAGCTTCCACTCGTGCGGCCTCCGCTTCTGCCTCCGCCTTGGCACTAGCAATCCGCGCCTCCTCCGCCTGCACCTGGCGGTCCGCCTCCGCCTTCTGCGCTTGGGCAAGCTCGATCTCGCGATGCTCCTCAATGCCCTCCATCACCGCGTCCACCAGCCTGGTCACGATCAGGCGAACGCTGCGGATGGCGTCATCGTTACCGGGGATGACCTGGGTGATCTCCTCCGGGTCGCAGTTGGTGTCGGTGATGGCGATGATCGGGATCGCGAGCTTGCGGGCCTCGGTCACGGCCAGCCGCTCCTTGTGGGGGTCGACGACGAACACCGCCGCCGGCAGCCGCTTCATGTTGGTGATCCCGCCGAAGTTCCGCTCGAGGCGGTCCAATTCGTCCTGACGGCGCCGCTGCTCCTTTTTGCTGAGCGTCGCCAGCACGCCGTTGTCCCGCATCTCGACCAGCTCGGCCAACCGCTTCAGCTGGCGCTTGACCACCTCGAAGTTGGTCAACATGCCGCCCATCCAGCGATTGACCACGAATGGCTGCTGGCTCCGGTCGCACTGCTCCTGGATCGTGTCCTGGGCCTGCTTCTTGGTGCCCACGAAGAGAATCTGGCCCCCCTGGGCCACCGTGTCATGAGCGAAGAGGCAGGCTTGGTCCAGCAAATCGACGGTCTGAGACACGTCGATGATGTGGATCCCACCCTTGCTGGCGAAAATGTAGTGCCGCATCTTCGGGTTCCACCGGCTGGTCTGGTGCCCGAAATGGACACCGTTTTGGAGCAGCTCGGTGAGCGTGGCTACAGGCATGCTCGCCCTCCTAGTTGGTTACCGCGTCTGCCTGGCATCAACCGCCTGCCGGCCCTCTTAGGGGACCCCGGGAGGCGTCCGCCTGGCATGTGTATTTGATCGCCGAAGCCATGTTATCCCAGATTGATGGCCGGCCCCACCGCCCCTCCGCCCTCGGAGCGGCACAGTGGCTAATCAGGTCGGCGGCGAGACCCTACATAGACTGAGATCCGTGGAGAACCCCGGCAACACCCAGCATGCACGGGAGGCGCAGGTAGCCCAACTCCTGGGCGCCTTCGATGCCCAGACGCGCCACTCGACCGGCTTGCGCCTGCCAGAAGGCGCTCACGAGGATGAGGACGGCTTCGTCTACCGCATCTGGGGTGGAAGTCCGCGCGGGTTCGTCAGCACTGTCGATATCCGCCAACTCGACGATGAGGAACTGGACGAGCTGATTCGGAGCCAGATCGAGTTCTTTCGCGATCGGGCCGATTCGTTCGAGTGGAAGACCTTCTCCCACGACGGGGTACCTCAACTGGCCGAACGGCTGCTCGCGCATGGCTTCCTGCCCGAGGAGCGAGAGAGCCTGCTCATCGGCGAGCTGTCGGCGATCGACCACGTCGCCAAGCCGCCCGCTGGAGTGACCATCCGCCAGGTCGAGTCTCTGGCCGACACCAAGCGCATGGCCGATCTCCTTACCCTGGTCTCGGGAACCGACCACAGCTTCTTGGGACAGTTTTTCTACCGAGAGCGACAGGCCAACCCGGAGTACCAGGTGCTCCTTGTGGCCGAGGCGGAAGGGATGGTGGTCTCTCTGGGAAGACTCACCCTGGGGAGGGGCTCAGAGTTCGCCAGCCTCTGGTCCGGCGCGACCCACCCGGAGTGGCGCCACCGGGGTATCTACCGGGCTCTGGTCGCCCATCGTGCTCGCCTAGCCGCCGAGCGCAGTTGCCGGTATCTGCAGGTCGACGCCAGCGAGGAAAGTCGGCCCATCCTGGAGCGACTCGGCTTCATCAAGGTTGGCGACACGACACCTTACGTCTGGTCAAACTCCAACCGCTAGGGTAGGACGCCCCGCCCTGGGCCTGGATCCGGCTACAGGACGTAGCGGCGCAGGTCCTCGTCCCTGACCAGGTCACCCAGTTTGGATCTGACAAACTCGCGGTCGATGACCACCTTCTGCCCCTGGTACTGCTCGGCTGCGAAGGAGACGTCCTGAAGCACGCGCTCCATCACCGTGAAGAGCCGGCGAGCACCGATGTTTTCGTCGCGTTCATTGACCAAGTAGGCATGGTGCGCGAGTTCCTCCACTCCCTCGTCTGTGAACTCGACCTCGACCTGCTCGGTCGCCAAAAGGGCTGTGTACTGCTGGGTCAGGGCGTTGCGCGGCTGGACCAAGATCTGACAGAGGTCCGCCTCGACGAGTGGCTGAAGCTCCACGCGGATGGGGAACCTGCCTTGGAACTCGGGGATCAGGTCTGAGGGCCTGGCCGAGGTGAAGGCCCCAGCCGCCACGAAGAGAACGTGGTCGGTGCGCACCTGACCGTAGCGAGTGCTCACCGTTGAGCCCTCGATGATGGGAAGGAGGTCACGCTGAACTCCTGCCCCACTGACATCGGGGCCGTGCGCCTCCACGTAGGGACCGGCGATCTTGTCCACCTCGTCGATGAAGACGATTCCGTTCTCCTCCACCAGGTGGATCGAGTCGTCGTATACCCGATCGACGTCCACCAGCCGCTCCGTCTCCTCCTGGGTCAGCACGTGGCGAGCATCCGCGACGGTCATCCGCTTGGAGCGCTTGCGGGGCGGCGCCAGCTGGCTGAAGAAGTCGGAAAGCGACCATCCGATCTCCTCGTACCCGCTTCCGGAGAAGACCTCAACCGGCGCCGAGTACGACTCCTCCACTTCGATCTCGATCTGCCGGTCGTCGAGCTTGCGGGCAGCCAGCTTGCGAAGCAGCTGTCGGCGACGGGTCCGATCCCGCCTGGCAGCTGCCAGCCGGTCGGACTCCGGCAGCGGCTCGGCAACAGGTCCGACCGTCTCTGCTCCCGGTTCTGGCTCGCCCTCGGACGCGGCCTGTGCCGGCTGCGGCTGCTCAGCCTCGATCAGCCGGTCGACGATCCTGGCCTCGGCCCGCTGCTTGGCCTCGGCCTCCACGTCGGAGACTCGCTGACTCTGAACCTGGGTGATCGTCTGCTCCAGGAGGTCCCGGATGATCGACTCCACGTCGCGGCCGACGTAACCGACCTCGGTGAATTTGGTGGCCTCCACCTTGATGAACGGCGAGTGGGTCAGCTGGGCCAACCGACGGGCGATCTCGGTCTTACCCACCCCGGTCGGCCCGATCAGCAGAATGTTGCTGGGCATGATGTCCTGACGGCGTTCCTCCGGGACCTGCATCCTCCGATAGCGGTTGCGCAGGGCTATCGCCATCGCGCGTTTTGCGTCCGCCTGGCCCACGATGTAGTGGTCCAGGGCGGACACGATCTCGGCCGGTCTAAGCTCCGGGTCCAACTTGGTCCCCTTGTGGCGTGTCGGAGATGGTCTCGACGGAGATCTCGTTGTTCGTGTAGATGCAGATTGAGGCGGCGATCTCCAGGGCTTTGCGGGCTACCTCTGCGGCTGGCAGGTCAGTGTGCTCAATCAGGGCCCGCGCCGCCGCGTGAGCATAGGGGCCGCCACTGCCAATGGCCCCAATCCCATCGTCCGGCTCGATGACATCGCCGTCTCCGCTCAGCAGGAGCATCTGGTTGTTGCCGGCCACCACGAGCATGGCGTCGAGATGGCGCAGGTAGCGGTCGGTGCGCCACTCCTTGCCCAGCGCCACCGCTGCCCGGAGCAGGTTCCCCTGGTGTTGGTCTAGATGGCGCTCGAATTTGTCGAAGAGGGTGAAGGCGTCGGCCACCGAACCGGCGAACCCCACGACCACCTGGTCGTGATGAATTCGCCGGACCTTCATGGCCCGGTGTTTCATGACCACGTCACCGACGGTCACCTGGCCGTCCCCGGCGACCGCTATCTCGCTCCCCCTACGAACGGCGAGGATCGTGGTGGCGCGCGGGCCGGAACCCTCATGAGAACTCACTTGAGTTCGATTCTACTGCCCGCCTGAAAACGGGCCCGGCCGCGGGCGCCGCTTGGCAGAGGCTCCGACTATGATTCGGCGGTGGCCGAACAGGAAGCAGATCCCGCCCTCAACAGCGACGAGCGGACGACCCTCACCAGCTTCCTCGAGGAACAGCGGGCCGTCCTGGCCTGGAAGTGCAAGGGGCTCAGCGATGCCCAGTTGCGGGAACCCTCGGTGCCCCCCTCCAACCTGACTCTAATCGGGCTGGTCCGCCATATGGCCGAGGTGGAGCGATCTTGGTTCCGCCGGCGGCTCTCGGGGGAGTCGATTGGCGAGATTTGGTGTACCCAAGCCCGCCCTGACGCCGACTTCGACGATGTCGCCCAAGCAGACACGGCCGAGGCTTTCAGAGTCTGGGACGAGGAATGCCGGAGCTCCCGATCGATCCTGAAAGAGCTGGACTCCCTGGAGGTGACCTTCAAAACGGCCCGCCAAGACGTGATGTCGGCGCGCTGCATGGTCACTCACATGATCGAGGAGTACTCCCGGCACAACGGTCACGCGGACCTGATCCGAGAGCGCATCGACGGAGAGACCGGTGACTTTCCAGCCCCCGGCGAGTAGGCTCCCGCCGGCCAGCTCTAACTACTGACCGGTTCCTTCTCCGGGCGCCTGGGGGCGCTCGGGCGAGCTCGTCTTCCGCGCTTGGCCGAAGAGCTCGGTTCTGGCGCGGAGCCAGAAGCCAGCTTGGGTGGCCGGTACTTGCAGCCTGGATAGCCTGAGCAGGAGACGAACGGCCCAAAGCGTCCTTTGCGCTGGACCAGTGGTTTCCCACAGTCCGGGCATGCCTCGCCGGTCGGTTCCGCAACCGCTGTCGGCCTGGTGCCATTGGCCCCTGCCTCGGTACGTATGAAGCGACAGCTGGGGTATCCGGAGCAGCCCACAAAGGGCCCTCGGCGTCCAGTCCGCTTTACCAAGGGCTTGCCGCAGAGCGGGCAGGCCTCCCCGATCTCCTCCGCGGCGGCGCGCTCCTCCTTGCCCTCGATGAAGTCGCACTCGGGGTACCGGCTGCAACCAACGAAGTCACCGAAGCGCCCGCTGCGCATCACCAGGTCGGCGCCGCAACGGGGGCAGGATGAACCGGTCGGCTGAGCCTTGATCTTGACCCGAGGCATGCTCTCCTGGGCTTCCGCGAGCACCTTGGAAAAGGGCTCGTACCACGAGCTCACGACCGGTACCCATAGGTTCTCGCCGGTCTCGATGGAGTCCAGTTGGAGCTCGAGAGCGGCGGTGAACCCGAGGTCGACCTCCGAAGGGAACTGGGTGGTCAAGGCCTCGTTCACCGCCAGCCCGAGCGGGGTTGGATGGAGCCGCCGCTCCTGCTGCAGCACGTAGCGGCGCTTCTGGATCACCTCGGTCGTGGTGGCATAGGTGCTGGGGCGGCCGATGCCGCGCTCCTCCAACTCCTTGACCAGGGTCGCCTCGCTGAACCGGGGCGGCGGCTGACTGAAATGCTGCTCGGGGACCAGTTCACTGAGCTGCACCAGCTGACCCTCGCTTAGTTCCGGCAGGATCTCGTCCTCGCGCTTTTCCGCACCGGCAACCCTGAGGAAGCCATCGAACAACAACTGGCTCCCGGTGGCGCGAAAACGATGATCGCCAGCCATCACTTCGGCCCTGGTGGCGTCGAATTCGGCTGGGCTCATCTGGCTTGCCACGAACCGCCTCCAGATCAGCCGGTAGAGCTTGGATTGGTCAGGGGTGAGGAACTCTCGAACCTGGTCCGGATCTCTCTCCACCGCGGTCGGCCGAACCGCTTCGTGAGCGTCCTGGCTGGCCACCACCGCCTTGGGCCCTCGCCTCTGCGCCCCAACCTGGCCCACGTAAGAGACACCGAAGGTCTCCTCGATGTAGCCCTTCGCGCCCGCGATCGCGGTGTCGCTCAGCCGGGTCGAATCGGTTCGCATATAGGTGATAAGGCCCGTCGGCCCGGCGCTGCCAAGCTCGACCCCTTCGTAGAGCTGCTGGGCGATGCTCATGGTCTTCGCCGGGCTGAAGCGTAGCTGCGATGACGCGTCCTGCTGCAGGGTGCTGGTGATGTAGGGCTGGGCCGGGTTCCGCCGCTGCCGCCGGCGCTCCACCGCGGCGACTCGGAACTCGGCATTCTCCACATCGGCCATCACCCGCCGGGCGCTGGCCTCGTTGCCCAGGACTGAAGGTGACTCTGCCTCATCGTCGGGGCCCTTGTCCCGCTTCTTCTTGGGCTCCAGCCCGGTCCCCTGATAAATCGCCTTGAACTGCTCCTTCGACTCGGTCGACAAGCGCGCCTGCAGGCTCCAGCTCTCGACCGACTTGAACGCCTCGATCTCCAGTTCCCGATCGCAGACCAAGCGCAGAGCCACCGACTGGACGCGCCCGGCGGAGAGCCCCTTGCGGATCTTTCGCCAGAGCAGCGGGCTCAGCTTGTAGCCGAGGAGCCGGTCGATCACCCGTCGGGCCTGCTGAGCGTCCACCAACCGCTGGTCGATCTGCCGGGGCTGGTCCAGCGCCTTCTCGACCGCCTGCTTGGTGATTTCGTGAAAGACGATTCGCTCTGGGTTGCGCAGCCCCAACTGGTTGGCGATGTGCCAGGCGATGGCCTCGCCCTCGCGATCTGGGTCGGCTGCCAGCAGCACCCGCTTTGACTTGCGGGCAGCCGACTTGAGGTCCTTTAGCTGGACCTCCCTGGCCTTGATCACCGTGTAGTCGGGCTCAAAGTCGTGTTCGACATCGATTCCCAGTTTGGATTTGGGCAAGTCGACGACATGGCCGCTCGATGCCCTGACGTCGTAGTCGCTACCGAGGAACTTGCTGAGAGTGCGCGCTTTGCTGGGAGATTCGACGATGATCAGGTTCGATGCGGGCATCAGCTGGGGGTTTACCTCGGGTGGTCAGATGGGGCGAGTCGGGATTCTAGCAATAGGTTCCCCGCTCGTCCCCAGTTCCACACATCGGCTGCTCTTGGGCGCCTGGCTAAACTGGCGCGAGCACGTCCGCTGATCCGGGAGATCCGACACCCTTGGCCACCGATCTGTCCGACAAGTACGAATCGGTCGAGATCGTGCAGCGTCGGGACTACAGTCCCGACCTCTGGACCATTCGGGTGAGCCACAAGCTCCCCTTCGAGTTCCGAGCCGGCCAGTACGCCACCCTGGGGGTCGAGGTGGACGGCAAACCGCTGGAGCGCCCCTACTCGATCGTCTCCTCCCCGGAGGAACGGGAGCTGGAGTTCTTCATCGAGCTGATCCCCGACGGAGCGCTCACCCCCCATCTCTACCCCCTCCAGGTGGGCGAACGCCTTCTCATGCGCAAAAGGCCCAAAGGGGTCTTCATGAAGACCGGCCTGGACCCGGACCGCAGCCACCTCTTCCTCGCCACGGTCACCGGAATCGCTCCCTTTGCCAGCATGCTTCGTCTGCTGCAGAGCCAGCAGCAGCGGGGCGAGGTGGTCCCGCCCAAGATCGTGCTGGTCCAGGGTGCCAGCTTCTCCCACGAGTTCGGATACGCCGAGGAGATGGCTCAGCTCAGTCAGGAACTCCCCGATTTCGAGTACGTTCCAACCGTCAGCCGGCCATGGGGCGACGCCGGCTGGGAGGGCGAGGTCGGCCGGGCCGAAGATGTCCTACGCAAGCACGCTGATCGCACCGGGATCAGGCCGGGCAGGAGTGTTGTCTATTTGTGCGGCCACCCGGGGATGATCTCCACGGGTCGGGGGGTGATGCTCCGGGCGGGATTGCGCGACGAGGAGATCTTGGAAGAGCAGTACTGGCCAGAGGGGAAGGCCCCGACCTCAGCCTCCGAATAGGGAGAGTTCCAGCTCAGCGGGCCGGCTGCAATAGGAGGGCGTCCAGCTTGGCCCGGAGAGCGGTCTTGGGCTGGTAGCCCACCACCGTGCCGATCGGCTGCCCACCCCGGAACACCATCAGGGACGGGATGCTCATGACCTGGTACTCCCCGGAGACGGCCGGGCAGGCGTCGGTATCCACCTTGGTCACCTTGAGCCGGCCCTCGTACTCGGTGGCCAACTCATCCACGATCGGAGCGACCATCTTGCAGGGCGGACACCACTCGGCCCAGAAGTCGACGAGTACTGGAAGTTCGGCCTCCAAGACCTCTTTACGAAAGCTGCTGTCTGTGACCGCTAGTGGCGCAACCATGTGGCTTCTCCTCGATGTCTGGGCCGTGACCAAAGTTCCAGTCCGCTCCATGCGTGACATGATCATTGTACCGCTTTTGTCAGGTATCCTTGACTAATGAGTTACCAACCGGCCACGGCTCCGGCGGCGGCGACCTCCGAGATCGTCATGAAGCTGCTGGACGAGCTACCGACGTCAGATCGGCTGCTCGCACTACGCTCCCTGGCGGTGCTGCTCGGTACCAGGCGAGCGGCCACAGTTGTGGCAGCACGGGCGGAGGGTTTCAGCTGGGCAGAGATCGCAGATCGGCTGGGAATGTCGCGCCAGTCGGTGTGGGAGCGGTACGGGACCGAGGAGGGACCGGTCCCGACTCCCTCCCGCGGACGACGACCGCGGCCACGGGTCGCCACGGCCACCTTCTCCAACTGCGCCGCCTATAAGTCGGTGACCAGCCGTCCCACGGGGGGTCCAGACCCCAGCCGCTGAGGCAGTTGCGGCCGCTGTGCGATCAGCTCTTGAGCTTGGCGCCGACTGCCGGGGAGATCTGGGTCGCCAGGTTGCGCATCGCCTTGACCCAACGGTTCGACGAATGCTTCCAGGCGAGTGGTTCGCCGCCGCTCAGAGACCTCACGCCGTCGATACCTCCGTGAGGCAGGACCAAAACCGGCTGCTCCAGGACCCGCTTGGCCCGGTCGGCGTCAACCTGGTGGTACGGGAGCACGCAGTTGAGGACGACCGCGATGCGGTCCCTCGGAATCTGAAGCTGGTCGCAGATGCGAAGCCAACCCCGCAGACCGACCACACCGGGGTTGTCCGGCGTTCCGACCAGGATGATGTGATCAGCGGATTCCAGTAGATCGAGCCCGCCATTGTCGAGCCTTCCACCCTGGTCGACGACCACCAGGTCGGCAACGCTGGTGAGCCGGAATATCAGGGCACCCACTGCTGCCGGGGGCACCGAGTCGGCCAGCTCCGGGCGTCCGGGAGCCGGTAGCACCGAGACTCCACTCGGATGCCGGGTCAGCCGGTCGAGGATGTCCTCGTCCTCGGGAAGATCCGAAAGCTCGACCCAGGTGGGTGTCTGGGGAGGCAGGTTGAAGGCCATCAAAACGCTGCCGAAACGGGGGACGTTGTCTACCATCGCCACCCGCAGGGAATCGGCCGCGATCACCGCGAGATTGACGGCCAGGATTGTGCGGCCCACCCCGCCCCGAGGCCCGCAGACCACCCACAGCTCGCCTGGACCCTTGCGCGGCCTGGTCTTCTCGGCCGGGACCGCGACCTTGGTCTCGAGCAAGCCCCGCAGGGTCTCCGCGACCACCTGGGTGGAGCTGCTTCGCGGCAGGACCTCGCTCGCCCCTGCGGCGGTCGCCGACGCGACGATCGCTGCCGATGGGTCGGCCACCACCAGGACCACCGGGATGGTGGCGTGCGCGGCCGATGCCCGGATCCGCTCGACTAGTGGGACCAACCCGGGATCGTCGCCGGTGACTTCGATAAGGGCGGCCTCGGCAGGTGTCGAAGCGAGCGCCTCCGAGGCTGACTCGGTGGACTCGAAGGCCAGCATCGAGAGGCCGCGTTTGTCCAGCGCCTTGGCGATGGTCTCTGACCGCGAGGCCTGACGCGATACGACCAGAACTCGGTTTGTTTGATCTGGCACGTCTGGCAGTTTATTAGTTGACGGTGGGCACGCGGAGGGCCACCTCAGTCCGCCTTCTGCCTGCGGCGTGGCAGCCGCCGCTTGGGGGTGGCCTCCACCGGCTCGGATTCCTCGGTCTCCGGAGTCCTTCCGGCCCCCTCCTGGACGGCATCAATCCGGACCACCGACTCGCGTCGCTCTCTGATCTTGGCCCGCTTTCCCACCTTGTCGCGCAGGTAGTAGAGCTTGGCCCGACGGACACGCCCGTGGCGGATCACCTCGATCTGGGCCAGCCGCGGGGAGTGGATGGGGAAGGTGCGCTCCACGCCTACACCGTGGGCAGTCCGGCGGACCGTGACCGAGCGCTGGATGCCTCCCTTCTGCAGGGCGATGATCAGACCTTCGAAGACCTGGATTCGCTCCCTGGTGCCCTCGACCACCTTGACGTGGAGCCGGACGGTATCTCCGGGGCTCAGCTCAGGGACATCGTCCCGAAGCTGCTCCTCGTCGAGCAGATCGATGATGTTCATTCCACACCTCCCAGGGGGACGCCGGCCACTGCCGCGCCCGATTCCAGATCTTCTCCTGCTGTCGCTCTCGCCTCGGGACCGCGATCCCCCAGGAGATCCGGCCGAAGCCGCCGGGCGCGCTCCATGGCCGCTTCGGCCCGCCAGCTGGCGATCTTGGCGTGATCCCCGCTGCGGAGCACCTCCGGGACTTCCATTCCTTCAAACACCGCCGGCCGAGTGTAGTGGGGGTACTCGGGCAGTCCGGCGCTGAAACTCTCATCCAGGGCAGACTCGGGGTCCCCCAGGGTGCCCGGTATCCGCCGGGCGACCGCCTCGATCAGCATCATGGCGGGGAGTTCTCCTCCACTTACCACGAAGTCACCGACTGAGATCTCGTCCAGCTCGAGCCCGGTATGGACCCGCTCGTCCACCCCCTCATAGCGGCCGCAGATCAGCATCAGACCGGGCTCCTCGACCAGTTCCTCGACCAGCTGGTTGGTCAGCTCGCGCCCGTGAGCGGACAAGAGAACCCCTCGAGGCTCGGGCGAGCCAACCTCGTCCCGAACCGCTCGAACGGCGTCAAAGAGCGGCTCGGGACGGAGCACCATCCCGGGGCCTCCTCCGTAGGGAACATCGTCCACCTGTCGGTGCACACCTCGACCCCACTGCCGCAGGTCATGCGTTTGGATCTCGATCAGACCCTGTTCCAGGGCCCGACCAACTACCCCGGCCGAGAGCGGGCCGGGGAAGACCGCGGGAAAGAGGGTGATTACGTCAAACCGCATCTACCCAGGCCTCCAGGTACGGTTCGGCGACCCTGATCCGGTGTCGGTCGAGGTCGATCCCCAACACCGCTTCCTTGACTGCGGGAACCCGAAGCTCGGAAGCCGAGGTGCGGATCACGTAGACGTCATGCGCCGGGTAGGCCTCGACGTCCACCAGCTGACCACGAGGCCGGCCCTCCTCATCCTCTACCTCGAGCCCGACCAGTTGGAAGTGAAAGAACTCACCGGGCGGGAGCGGCCTCAATTCCTGGATGGCCACCTCTAGGTACGCGCCGCTGAGCCGGGAGGCGGCCTCCCGGTCATCGATCCCCTCGAAGCGACAGATCAGGTGAGGTCCCTCGCCGCGGATGGAGCTGACCACTAGCTCAGCCGACTGAGCGCGCAGCACGCTGCCGGGCACGAGCCGGTTGCGCTCCCCACCGAGAAGTTCCAGGGAGACCTCCCCGGCCACTCCGTGCGGCCGCAGCACCCGCGCCACCCGGATCCACTCCGGCAGATCGCTCAATCCCGCACCTCGACGTAAACTCGGTCGCGGGGACGCAGTGACGCCGCCCGAACCACCATCCGGATGGCCTCGATGTGGCGCCCGCCACGTCCGATCAGCTTGCCCAGGTCCTCCTGGGCGGACTTGATCCGTACCGTGACCCGCTGGCCCTCCTGCTCGACCTCGACCTCCACGGCTTCCGGGTGACTGACGATCTGCTGGACCATGTAGCGCACCAGCTCCTCGTAATCCGGCATGGCTATTCCTCGCTGGGACTGCCATCAGCAGCTTCAGGCGCTTCTCCCAACTCCGCCGCCACTTCCGGCGCCGAGTCTTGCTCGGGCTCCTCGGGGCTCGAAGCAGTCTGCTCCTCGACTGCTGGGACACCCTCCCCGAGCACCTCGGCCGGCTCCGCCTCTGCATCCGCCTCCAGGTCGGCGACCTCGGTGGACTGCGATGCCTCCTCTGAAGCTTCGGCGCTGGGCGCAGAGGAAGAAACTGAGGCCACCGGTGCACGACCCGGCTTGGGGGCGCGTCTGGGTCCGGTCTTGGTGCGCACCGGGTGTGCCGTAGCGGGCAACGTTCCCTTCCGCTCCAACAGTTCTCGGACCGCGTCCGAGGGCCTCGCGCCGGTCGCCATCCAGTGCCGAATTCGCTCGTCGTCCACATGGAAAACCTTGGGATCCTTGAGCGGATCGTAGTACCCAATCGACTCGATGAAGCGCCCGTCCCGCGGGGAGCGGGCGTCAGCAACAACGACCCGGTAGAAGGGTCGTTTCTTGGCGCCCATGCGCTTCAGTCGGATTTTTACTGCCATTGGTAATCCCCTTGTTCTATGGTCAATTTCTGGCGAATCGCCGTGGACGAACTCAGGAGCGTCCCTCGGCCCCCAACCCCGGTACTCCCTTCATCATCTCTGCCGCCAGGCGCCGCTTTCCCCCCAGTCCCGAGAAGCCGCGCATTATCTCTTGCATCCGCTCGAAACTCTTGATCAGGCGCGAAACCTCGGAGGGAGTGGTACCGCTGCCGACGGCGATGCGTCGCCGTCGGGAGGCGTCGATAATCGACGGTCGGCGGCGTTCCTGCGCGGTCATCGAGAGCACGATCGCCTCGACCCTGCTCAGCTGGGCCTCGTCGGGCAGGCTGCCTCCCTGCTGCTTCATCAGCTCCCGTCCCCCGGGCATCATCCCGAGGATCGATTCCAGCGGTCCGAGCCGCCGAAGCTGGCGCATCTGGACGATGAAGTCATCCAGGGTGAGTCGACCCTCCCGCATCCGCTCCTCGACTCGCTTGGTGTCCTCGCTGCTCATCTCCTGACTGGCCCGCTCCACCAGGGTCAGGACATCGCCCATGCCTAGGATTCGTCGGGCCATCCGCTCAGGGTGGAATGCCTCCAAGTCGCGTGCCCGCTCGCCCACCCCGCAGTACCAGACCTGAAGACCGATGGCAGCCCGCATAGAGAGAGCCGCGCCGCCGCGTGCGTCGCCATCCAGCTTGGTCAGTACCACCCCGTCAACCCCGACCGCATCCTTGAACGCGCCGGCAACGCGGACGGCCTCCTGGCCGGTCATGGCGTCGACCACCAGAAGACCGAGGTGGACCTGAGTTGACTTTCGAACGGCCTTCAGCTCATCCATGAGGGGCTCGTCGAGGTGCTGGCGCCCGGCGGTGTCGATGATCACCACGTCAGCCCCGCGGCGCCTGGCCTCCGCAACCGCCCTTTGGACCCCCTTCGCCAGCCCCTGGGCCGGCGAAGCCTCCAGAACCTCGAGCTGCTGCTCCTCGGCCAACACCCGCAGCTGCTCCACCGCGGCGGCCCGCTGGAGGTCTGCTGCTACCAGCATCGGCCGGTGCCCTTCCTGTCGGACCAGAAGTGCCAGCTTGACCGCAGTGGTCGTCTTGCCAGAACCCTGAAGCCCCATCAGCATCACCGTGGTGGGAGGCTCAGACCGGTAGGTGATATGGGCGTCCTCACCTCCCAGGAGTGCCACCAGCTCCTCGTAGACGACCTTGATCACCTGCTGCCCGGGGGTCAGGCTCTCCAGCACCTCGGCGCCGACCGCGCGTTCTCTGACCCGGTCCACAAATTCCCGGGCCACCTTGTAGTTGACGTCCGCTTCCAGCAGCGCGAGGCGCACCTCGCGAAGGCCGGCGTCCACATCGGCGGGAGTCAGCTTGCCCTTGTCGGTGAAGCGCTTGAAGGCGACTCCCAGCTTGTCAGTCAGAGTGTCAAACAACTAGCTGACCGTCCCAGGTGCCGAGTGCTGTCGTCTCTGCCGCTCCAGCCTTCTCACCCGGTCTCGCAACCTGGCTACTTCCCGGTCGGCCGCCTCCAATCGGCCACAGGCGCCAAGCTGCTGCTCGAGCGACTCCATCCGCTCCAATCCGCGGCGCACCAAGTCATAGGCGGCGGACCTTGACGTGCCCAGTGCCCGGGCCAGCTCACCGAGCGACCAGTCCTCCTCAAGGTGAAGTCGAAGCGCCTCCTGCTGCCGTTCGGTGAGAACCGACCGGTAGACATCGAGCAGGCGCACCCGGGCCATCCGGTCAAGCGCGGTCGCTGTCAAGGTCAAAGCCTTGACACCCTACACTGATCGAACGTACCGACTCAAGCGGGATCGGGATCGTCAGCGCGGGTGGCTGCGGCTGCCCCGCCGTCCTCGAGCAGAGCGTCCAGGTAGGACGAGGGATCGAAGTCGGCCAGATCGTCCAGGCCCTCGCCCACCCCGATCAACTTGACCGGCACTCCGAGCTCCCGTTCCACCTGGAAGACGTACCCGCCGCGGGCGCTGCCGTCCAGTTTGGTGAGCACCAGCCCCGTGGCACCGATGACCTCCCCGAAGGCTCGAGCCTGGCTGAGGGCATTAGCCCCGACGTAGGCGTCCAGAACCAGCAGGGTCTCCACTGGTTGGCCCTCCTGCTGGGAGCCGATCACCCGCCGGATCTTTCCCAATTCTTGCATCAGGTTGTTCTTGGTATGGAGCCTCCCGGCGGTGTCCACCAGGACCACCTCCCGACCCCTGGCCTGGGCCGCGGCCACGGCGTCGAAGACAACCGCGGCCGGGTCGGACCCGAGTTGGTGGCCAACCACCTCGGTACCGGTCTTCGCCGCCAGGGCCCGCACTTGGTCGATGGCCGCCGCCCGGAAAGTGTCGGCGGCGGCGATCAGCGGGGTCATCCCCTGTCCCTGGAGCCGGGCCGCCAGCTTCGCCACGGTCGTGGTCTTGCCAGCACCGTTCACGCCCGCCACCAGCCACACTGCGGGTTCACCGACCAGGGACAGCTCGCGGCTGAAACCGGACAGCCTGCCTGCCATCTCCTCCCTCAAGGCTTCCAGTAGCGGTCCCGCCTCCCGCAACTTCTGGCGGGAGGCCCGCTCTCGGAGCCCCTCCACCAACTCCTCGGCGACCCGGACCCCGCAGTCGCTGGACAGCAAGAGCTCGAAGATCTCCTCGTAGGGGTCGCCGCCGGCACCTCGTCCGAGGCTCAGCTTGGTGCGGAGCTGCTGCCCGAGCCCGCTGCCGACCTTATCCAAGCGGCCCGGGATCCGCCGCCACCAGCGTCCCCGGCTAGGTGCTTGGGCCTCAGCCACCGCTCGCCACAGTCTCCAACTCAACTCCGTCGTCCGCCTCAATGGCGTGACCGTCCGAGGTGAGCCGGGCCGAGAGGATCCGACTCGACCCTCCCCCGTCCTGGATCACCCCGTACAGCACCGAGGCTTTGGACATAGTCGTCAGGCTGTGGGTCACCACGAGGAACTGACTGCTCTCGGAGCGGCGCTCGAGCAGCTCGGCGAAGTGAACGATATTGGCTTCGTCCAGAGCAGCATCCACCTCGTCAAACACGTAGAACGGACTCGGGGAAACCTTCTGCATCGCCAGAACTAGCGCTAACGCGGTCAGAGCCCGCTCACCGCCGGACAGAAGCTGCATCGAAAGCACCCGCTTGCCCGCCGGTTGGATCTGCATCTCGACCCCACCCGTGCCACCCGCATCGCCTGGCGTCGAAATGAGAGCGGCCCTCCCTCCCCCGAAAAGCTCCTCCCACGCGGCGGAGAACTCTGCTGCAACGTCGTGCAGCGTGCTCTCGAAGCGACGGCTGCTCATTGCCTGAAGCCGCCCCAGCACGTCCTCCAGATCTGCACGGGCCTGCAAGCAATCGTCGTGGGCCGCTCTCAAACCCTCCGTTCTCTCCAGGATCTCGGCGAGCTGGCGGGGCGCCAGCTCGTTGATCGGCCCCAGGTCGTTCAATCGGCGCTCGGTCCGGCTTATCTCGGCCGCCGCTCTGGCCGGGTCCTCAGGAACGGTCGGTCCCGAGGTCTCCAAGGCCTCTTTGGGGACCTCGGCGACCTCCGCCTGCAAACGAGCCACCTGCTCGGTCTGGAAGGTCAGATCGTGGCGCCAGGCTTCCGCCTGGGCGACCGCCGACTGCACAGATGCCTCCAGCTCAGCGCGTTGCCGCTCCAGCTCCCCCAGAGCTTGGAGTGGGTCGTGGGAGTCTGAGAGCGCGCGATCGCGCTGAGCTGCCGAGATCTCGAACTGGGCTCGGGCACCCTGTGCCTGCAGGCGGGCCTGACGCAGCTGTTGAAGGGCCTCGAGTGCGCCGCGCTCCGCCGCCTCGATCCTCTCCCGAGCGCTCCCTGCCCGGGCCTGGAGCTGCTCTCGGCGGTGCGCCAGCTCGTCTACCCGCTGGGCCCAGCTGCGGGCCTCGGCTTCGAGACCGGCGATGTTCAGCCGGGCGTCCTCGAGTCTCTGGCCCCCCTCCACGACCAGGGTCTCCGCGTCCGCGACCGCCGCCCGGCAGCGCTCAACCTGGGCGCTACTGGCTTCCAGGGACTCCTCCGAACTCGCCAGGTCCGTATCCATCGTCCCCAGTGCACTCCGGTCTAGAGAGCTCTGGTGCTCCCGGCTCTCCAGTTCACGCTGAAGGGCGTCGATCGTGTGCTCCGACCTCGACAACTCGCTCTGGAGCCGGTCGGCCTCGGCCTGGCGAGCTCGAGCTTCCGCTTGGACCCCGTTCGCCTGCTGTCGTGATCGATCCACCTGCTTCGCGCTGCTCGGTGTGAGCTTGGCGGGCTCGTTCGAGAGTCTCCTTGGCGCGGTTTAGTTCGGTTCGCTGGAGTTGCACCGTGCGCTCCGCGTCTCGTCTCTGCTCCGCCAGTCGCAGTTCGCCGTGGGCTCGCGCTGGGGTGACCTCGAGGCCGGTTCCCAAAACGGTGCCGTCGGCGAGCACGGCTCGACCATCTGGGAATCGGGCCAGCCACCTTGCCGCCGCCTGACGGTCGTGTGCAAGGCAAACCAACCGGGACACCCGAGCAACCACCGAGATCGCCGCCGGATCGCCGATCAGAGCGGTCGCCAGCGCCCGGCAGCCGTCGGGTGGGTTGGCCACAACAGGCTCTTCCGGCAGCGGCCAGCAGACGACTTCCGAGATGTCACCCGCCAGTCCGAGAGCCCTGCGGACCGCGGACTCCTCCCCCACCAGCGCCTGCTGGAAGATGCCCAGCCCTGCTTCGACCGCTTGGGCATCCGCTGCCTGGGCCGCCCGGACGCCGTCAGCGAGCCGGCGTAGCTTGGCGCCGCCCTTGGCGGCGGCCCCCGCGATCGGGGCGGACTCGGTCCTCGCCTCGAGTGCGGCCACCAGGGCGCCCAGCCGGGCCTCGGCCTCTCGCAAAGAGATGGTGGATCTGGAGAGTCCCTCCTCCGCCCGTTCAGTCAGCTGCAGCTTGACCGCCTCGGCCCTCTGCGCCCTGTCCAGCGCGGCCGCCTCCCTGACCGCCGCCTGACTGAGCGCCTTGGCTGCTTCCCGAACCTCTTGCAACTGGGTGGCGGCCGCTGCTCGCCCTTCCTCGGCAGTGGTCAGGGACGCCAGCGCCTGATTCCGCCAGGCTTCCGCACCAGCCAGACGGGCTTCCAGCTCAGCGGACCGGCGGCGGGCTGCCGCCAACTTGCCCTCCAGTTGCTGGTTCTGCGCTCGGGCCGAGACCAGCTCCGTCTGACGAAGCGCCCGCCCTTCCCGCAATCCCTTCAGCTCCTGCTCGATCGACGCGACCAGAGCCCGTCCGTCTTCGAGTTGGGCCGGATCTCCGCCAAGCCCCGCTCCCACCGTGGGAAGCGAGCCGAGGTCGTCCTGTGCCTCCTTTAGGGTCTGATCAGCGGCGGCACGGGACTCAGCCGCCTGGACCGCGCGCTCTTGCCAGCGGTCGACCTGAGCCTCCGCCTGCTGGGCCGCCAGCGCCAGCGCACCGGCGTGGCGCTCGGACTCCAAGCGTCCCGCTTCGATCGCCTGAAGCCGCTCCCGCTCGACCAGATAGGTTGCCCGGAACTCCTGTGCTCGAGCCCGCAGTTGCTCGACCCGGCGCTCGGCCGCCTGGAGCTGGCGCTCCAGCTTGCGCTGCTCGCCGAGGGCCGCCAGCCAGGCACCTCGCTCCAGGCTGCCCTTCAGCTCCCGCAAGCGGCCGCGGAGCTTGGCCGCCTCCTCTGCCGCGGCCGACTCCTCCCGAAGCGATTCGATTCGAGGCAGCAGTTCGGCCAGCCGCCCGATCGAGCCTTCCAGCCACTCGGTGAGCGAACTGAGCCGGGAACTGGAGTCGTCGATCAGGGACTGGGCGCCTCTTACCCCTGCCGCCTCTTCGATCAGGTGCCGGCGCTGCGCCGGTGTGGCCCGGATGATCGACTCGATGTCGTTCTGGGCGATCACCGCGTAGCCAGCCTGCCCGAGCCCGGTTGCATCCAGGAGTCGGCCAAGATCACGGAGCCGGACCCGCTGGCCGTTGCGTCTGAGTTCACTGGTGCCATCGCGGAAGACACGTCTGCTGATGGAGACCTCGACGTCCTCTACAGGAAGCCGCCCATCCTCGTTGTCGAAGATCAGACTCACCTCAGCCATTCCCACCGGGGCCCGGTTGGCCCCGCCGGCGAAGATCACCTGGTCGAGACGTTGGCCTCGCAGCTCACGGGCGCTGGTCTCGCCCAGCACGAGTCGGATGGCATCGACCAGGTTCGACTTGCCACTGCCATTGGGCCCGACGATGGCGGTTATCCCAGGACCTAGATCCAACTCGGCCCGTCCCGAGAAACTCTTGAAGCCCTGGAGCTGGAGACGGCTGACCCTCATGGAGTCGGGGGCGCCGATCTCCCTGACCGCCGGCGGCCGCCCCGGTGGCCCCGGTGCGTGCGCTTGCGCGGTGCAGAGTTCTCAGGGGTAGTTGCCGTCGCAGCCTCCGTGTGCCGGGACTCCCGATCGGGAGCCAGCTGGGTCGGAGGAGCTGACGATGGAGCTACGCTGGCTGATTCGCTCGTCGAGGACGAGGCGCTCCTCGAGCGCCGACGACGCCGCTTCGGGGCGGCGACGTCTGGGCTCGCCGTGCTCCGCTCCTCGGATGCAGGAGCAGCTACCGGCACGGTGGCCGCCGCTGGGACGACCTCCGCGACTTCCGGCAGTGCGAAATCCGGAGTCTGGCCGCCACTGCCAGTTCTTGAGCGACGCCTCCGCCGTCGTGGAGGCGTCGCATCGGCGGTCTGAGGAGATGTTGGTTCCACAGCAGGACTAGATGCGAAATGTGACTGCAGAGGAGCGGCAATTGGGACCGGACCTTCCGCCGGGCTGAGCGCTGCACCAGTGGCTGTCCCGCTGCCGCGCGAGCGCCTGCGCCGCTTCCGGACGGGAGCTGTCGTCTCCGATTCCGCCAGCGGCTCTGCGTCTCCCGCGACCACAGGCGCTGGCTGATCCGGTGCTGCGGACGGTGGATCCCCGGCAGCGGCCACGACCACCGCAGCGCCCACGGTCGGCGGCAGACTCGGCGATCGCGACCCGCGCCGGCGCCGCTTCTTGGAGACCGGTGCCACCAAACCGTCGATCGCGCTCCGAGCGGCGCCTTGCTCTGCCGCCTGCTTGGTGCCGCCCCGGCCTTCCCCCAGAACCGGTCCTCCCTCGACCGACACCTGGGAGAGGTACTGGCGAGGTCGGGAGTTGCCATCTGGCAAGGTGCGGTACAGGGGGGGCAGTCCAAAGCGCTCCTGGACCAACGCCTGGAGCCTTCCCTTGAAGTTGGGATCAGTCCAGGAGCTGAGGTCGCCGATCCGAGAGAGGAAGATCTTCCCCGCCTTGCGGTACCCCTGGTCAAGGAACGTGGCACCGATGATCGCCTCGAAGGCATTGGCATGGAGCGAGGTCAACCGGCGGGCGCCCGACTTGGTCGCCCCGCGACCAAGGCGGAGAGCTTCGCCGAGCCGGAGCTGCTCACCAATGCCCGCCAGCGCCACCGTGCTGACCAAAGACGAGCGCATCTGGGTCAGCTGACCTTCGTCGTAGGTCGGGAAGCGATTAAAGAGGTACTCCGCAGCCACCAGTTCCAGCACCGCATCACCGAGGTACTCCAGGCGTTCGTTGTCACGGCCTTCGGCGCCGCGCTCGTTGATCCACGAGGTGTGGGTCATCGCCTCAAGCAGCCACTCTCGGCGTTTGAACTTGATGTCGAGCCGCTTCTCCAGCTCCTCGAGCCGGCGCTCCTCCGCCAGCTCCTGCTCGACCTGCTCTTGCGCGCTCGGTTGCGACCGGCGCCTCCTGGGGGCCGGTCGAGCCTCGGAGCCAGCCGCTAGTTGGTCAGGTCCAGATGATCCTTGATGTAGTCCCAGGCCTGCCCCACCGTCTGGATCTTCTCCGCGTCCTCGTCCGGGATCTCCATCCCGTAGGCCTCCTCGAAGGCCATGATCAATTCCACTAGGTCCAGCGAGTCGGCGTTCAGATCGTCCACGAAGTTGGCTTCCGGAGTCACCTGTTCCGCCTCGACCCCCAGCTGCTCGACGACTATCGCCTTGAACCCTTCCCAGGTCGTGTCTGCCATCTGTTCCCCTCGTTGACCGGCGTGAGGCGGTCTGTTCTTCCTGATGTTCTGGAACCGGGCCCGTCGCCCCCTCTGCCGCCGCATTTTGATTGCCGATGCCCGGCCGATCCGGCTGGCCGGAGCCCGGCGTGTCCCCCCCGGCGGCGCCAGCGCCGCTGATGCGCTCGCCGGGCAATACGGTAAAGGTTGGGACGCCGCTTACGCTGCCCTGGGCTTCGGCCGGCACCGTGGTGGTGGGAGCCGCGGCGACCTCGGGGTCCTTGCTGCCGGCCAGACGGCGGACGAACGATTTCACAGCCCGACTGCCGGGAGGGGCGGAAGGGCCGCTAAGGGAAGGATGTGCCGGGGCAAGCTGGGGGCCATTGTAAGCCGGGGCCGAATAGGCTAATCGTCGCCTCCGGAGGCGGGGCCGTCTTCCCCGGCCGAGGATTGCGAAAGGGCCAATTCGGCGTGGTCCGGCGAATCCACCGAGATGGTCCTGGCCCGTGGCAGGATCCGCTTGCCGAGTCCGGCCAGGGTCGACCCAGGCCCACATTCGAAGAAGATCGCTACCCCTACTTCCGATAGCGCCCTGACGGTGTCGACCCAGCGCACGGGACCGGTGAGCTGGTCCCTGAGCCCGGCGCGGATCTCTGCAGCAGATCGAGACAGGGTCCCGCTGACCCCTGCGCCCACCGGGAACCGAGGCTCCCGGATCTCCACTTGATCTAGCTGGATCGCGAAGGCCTCGCCGGCAGCTGCCATGAGCGGGGAGTGGAAGGCACCGCCGACGTTGAGCGGGATTACCCGCCGAGCGCCGGCCGCTTCAGCCAACTGAGTGAGTCGGGCAACGCCTGCGACGGTACCTGAGACCACAACTTGGCCGGGAGCGTTGTCGTTGGCCACGACGCAACACTCGCCTCCGGACTCCGCCTCCAGGCAGAGCTCCGCCAGCTGGGACAGTTCCAGCCCCAGCACCGCGGCCATGGTCCCCTCTCGGGCGCTCGCCATCAGTCGGCCGCGCTCCAGCACCAGCCGCATTCCGTCCGCCGGGCTGAGTGCCCCCGAGGCCACCACCGCGCAGTACTCGCCCAGGCTGTGACCGGCTGCCGCAAACGGCTCGAGTCCTCCCTCAAGCAGGATCTCAGCCAGCGCGACGCCGGTGAAGTAGAGAGCCGGTTGGGCCGCATCGGTCGGCCGCAGCTGATCAGCGCTGCCGGTCACTAGGAGCTGCCTCAGTGAGATCCCGTTCTGCTCGGCCAGATCCAGCAGATCTGAGTGATGGCCCCCTTCAACCAGGGCCTGCCCCATGCCGGGGGACTGGGATCCCTGTCCGGGAAAGAGAAGCGCCGAGTGAGAGGCAGTCAACCGTTCAACGCTCGCTCAGAACTCCCCCCGGAACCGGCGACTACTCAGTCGCGATGACCTCGCGCCCCTTGTACTGCCCGCAATTGGGGCAGATCGTGTGCGGCCGCCGCGGCTGGCGGCAGCGTGGGCAGGGAGATAGCGCGGGTCCACTCAGCGCCAGGTGGGACCGGCGCCGGTCGCGCCGGGCCTTGGGGATGCGTTCTTTGGGTAGTGCCATGACGGGATCGGAGTCTATCAGGCAGCCGACCTGCCCCTAGCGCCGCCTTCCCTTCCCCTTGGGCTTGTCTTCGCCGTCCTGGCCCGGATCCAGGGTCTCCAGCCCCCGGCGCACCTGCGCCAGTGCCGAGGCCAGCTCGGTCTCCAGCTCCTCCATGCGGTCCCTCACATAGTCGTCGGTGTCGCGGCGCATCTTGCGGCTGCGGTCGCGGGCCTCGGTCAGCAGCCGGTCCGCTTCGGCTGTCGCCCGCCTGGTCACTTCGTGGTCGTCGGTGAGGCGGTCAGCCCGCTCCTGGGCCGCGAGCAGGGTCTGCTCAGCTTGGTCGGCCGCTTCCCGGAGCCGGGCGTCCCTGGTCTCCAATACCATGCGCGCCTCCCGGATCTCGTCCGGCAGTGATACGCGGATCTGGTCCAGCGCCTCCAAGATCTCCTCCTCGCCGACCACGATGCTCGAGGTCAGGGGAAGCCGTCGGCTCTGGTTGACCAGTGCCTCCAGCCGATCCAACACGTCGAAGATGGAGACGCTCTCGCCCTCCAACTCAACGTCGTCGTGGTCATCCGGCATGGTCTCTCCTCTACCTCGCTCAGACCGCGGTGGTGCTCGTCGGAGCCAACCGCCTTCGGAGGGCGCTCTCGACCGCTGGGGACACCAGCCCTTCGATGCTACCGCCGTGGGCGCACACATCCTTCAGCAGAGAGGAGCTGAGATAGACGTTGGCAAAACCGGTGGTGAGGAAGACGGTGTGGACCCTCGGCTCCAACCGCCTGTTCATCAAGGCCATCTGGAATTCGCTGTCGAGATCGGAGACTGCCCGCAGTCCGCGAACGATCACGGTCGCGCCCTCGGCAGTGGCGAATGCGACCGCCAACCCGGAGAAGTGGCGCACCTCGACATGGGCATCGCGAGGCAGGCTCTGCCGGACCAACTCCGCCCGCTCCTCCACCGAGAACAGGTAGTGCTTCTGCTCGTTGTCGAGCACGCCCACGACGACCCGATCGAAGATCTCGAGGGCCCGGCCAATCACGTCCAAGTGGCCGCTGTGAATCGGATCGAAGCTCCCGGGGTAGACCGCCGTGGTCATCGGATCCTCCGGTAAAAGGAGAGCAGGCTGGTGCCGTACCTCGCGGTACGCACGCAATTTAGCGCGCCGACCTGAGCTGGCACCGACAAGGTTCGGTGGTGCTCCGCCACCACCCAGGGATCCCAGGCAGGACTAGTTTCGGCCGCGGCGCCAAGGAGCCGCAGCGCGTCCAGGCAGAGCTGGGGCCCGGCTACCCGATAAGGCGGGTCGAGAAGAACCAGTTGGCACTCCCTGAGCGGAACCGTCTGACGACGAATCCAAGAGATGGCATCGGCAATCACGACGTCCGCACGGTCAGTCCAGCCCAGGCTCTGGAGATTGGCTTCCACCAGCCCCGCCCGCTGGCGGCCCACCTCCACAAAAGTGACGAAGCTGGCCCCCCTCGAGAGAGCCTCGAGACCCAGGCTGCCCGCCCCGGCAAATAAGTCCGCCACCCGGGCACCCACAACGACCTCACCCAGGATGTTGAAGCAGGCCGCCCGAGCCACCCCCATGGTGGCTCGCAAGTCCGGAGAGGTATCGGTCAAGAGCCGCCGACCGGCAGCCTCGCCGCCAGTCAGGCGGGCACCGCGGGTAGCGCGCCTGGGTTCACTCCGAGCGCGGGGATTGGGCAACCCCGATAGGATCGCATCGCGGCCCGCTCGCCACTGCGTTGGCTCTTCCCCGCCTTCTCCTACCAGCCGAAACATGAGCTGTCCGTCTTCGAGTTCCTCTGTGATCATCCGATCGGCCAGTGAGACGGGTCAGTCGAATTCGAAAACTACCTGGTAGTGCCTCATCTGCCTCCGAAGTCCCAGATCGCGCAACTCCGGGTCGCGGTCTAGTACCGCCTCGGCAGCGGAGCGGGCGCGACGACGAAGGCCCTCATCGAGTAGGTCCCCTACGCGCATCTCCGGCATCCCGTGCTGGCGCAGCCCGTACGGGTCGCCTGACTTTCTCAGCTTCAGGTCAATCTCAGCGATCTCGAACCCGTCTGAATGGTCCACCAGCGCCTGAAGCCGGCCCCTGGCGGTGGGGTCGTCGCTCTCGGCGAACAGCAGGCAGTGAGAGGGGTGAGGGCCTCTTCCAATGCGACCCCGAAACTGGTGTAACTGAGCCAGGCCAAATCGATCAGCGTCCTCAATTCCCATCACGGAGGCGTTCGGGACGTCGACCCCGACCTCGATGATGCTCGTGGCCACCAGGATGTCGAATTCGCCCTCGACAAATTCCCTCATCCGAACTGCCTTTTCCTTGGCGGGCATCTTCCCGTGCAGCAGTGTCAGTCGAAGGTCGGGCAGCACCTCTGCCTTGAGCCGCTCGAACTCCGTGGTCGCGGAGCGTGACTGTCGTAGGGGGGAGTCCTCAACCAGTGGGCAGATGATGAACCCTTGGCGGCCGGCATGCACCTCACTCCTGATGAACTGGTAGGCGTCGGAGCGGTCAGCCGGCAACACGAGCCGGGTCTCAATCGGGATCCGATCCGGGGGTAGGTGGCGGATCTGGCTGACGTCCAAGTCGCCGTAGAGGGTTCGAGCAAGTGAGCGCGGGATTGGGGTCGCCGTCATCGACAGAAAGTCAGGATTTACCTTGGCCTTTTCCAGCAACCGGAGCCTCTGCGCAACCCCGAAACGGTGTTGCTCGTCGACGATGCAGAGCCCCAGCTCGGGCAGTGCGACGTCGTCCTCGATGAGAGCGTGCGTACCCACCACCAACTGGTCGACACCGGCCCCGAGACCCGCCAAGATCTCTCGACGCTGGGCGGAAGGGGTGCTGCCCACCAGCAGCCTCGGCCAGATCTCGAACTTGGAAAGAAGTTCGCGCAAGGTCGCGAGATGCTGCCGCGCCAGGATCTCGGTGGGAGCCATCAGCACCACCTGATGGCCGGCGGCGATTGCCATTCGGGCCGCCATGGCCGCCACTACGGTCTTGCCCGACCCGACGTCCCCCTGAAGGAGACGATTCATCGGGGAGGGTCGGTCCATGTCGGTGAGCACTTCGTGGGCCGCGCGCCTCTGGTCATCGGTCAGCTTGAATGGAAGGCTGGCCACGAACTCCCGAGCGATGCCGATGCTGTACGGACTCCGTACCCCGGAGCGCCGCAACCGCTGGCGGCGGGCCATCAGAGCGGCCAGCTGAGGATAGAAGAGCTCGTCGAAGCCGAACCGCTCCTGGGCTCTGTCGAGCGCCTCCTGGTCCTGGGGAAAGTGGATGTCCTGCAGCGCGACCGCGAGCGGAACCAGCCTCTCTCGCTGGCGAACCTCTTCGGGAAGCGGGTCATCGATGCTGGCCGCCAGCGGCAGCAGCTGGGCCACTAGGGCGCGCAACCAACGCGAAGTGACCCCGTAGGTCTCGGGGTAGGTTGGTACCAGCACGCCCACACTCGACTGGCTCACCACCTTCCGCTCCCGCTCGACGTCCGGGTTGCTAAGTTGGAGCAGCCCCCGGCGACCCCGCACCACCTTGCCATGCAAGGTGACCCGGTCCCCTGGCTTGAGCAGATGGCGCAGGTGAGGCTGATTGAACCAAACCACCTCGACCGCGCCGGTCTGGTCGGCCACCTCGGCCTCAATCAGCTCGAGCTTTCGGTAGCGGGCCCTCCGGCCGCGTATGCCGACCACCCCAACCTCGACTGTGGCAGCCTGGCCGACTCGGAGCTGCGAGACCGAGACCCGCTCGCGCTGGTCGTCGTGGCTTCTTGGCACGTACCAGAGGAGATCCCGAACGGTGCGGCATCCGAGCCGATGCAGTCCGTCCAACCTGGGCGCCGAGACCTTGGGAAGCTGGGAAAGCGGCGTTTCCAGCGAGACGGTCAGGCCGCCGGCCCGGGTACTCAGAGGAGGAGCGCTGCTCGGGGAGGACCCGCGGCTACGACCTTGATTCAAGGTAGCAGTAGGCGAGGGTGCCCGGTCCACAGTGTGTCGAGAGGACTGGACTGGCGTGCTGGAGCAGGATGTCCACCCCTGGGAAGGTCCCCCGGGCGTCCCTGCGCAGGTGCTCGGCATCCATGTTATCTCCCACGAAGAGAACCCCACACCGGGCCAGAGGACGGTGCTCCACCAGCATCTCGCTGAGCCGGCGGACTCCCACCTTTCGGCTGCGGACCCGACCTATCGGCACCACTGAGCCGTCCGTGCCCAGGCTGATCAAGGGTTTGATCGAGAGCGCGCCGCCCACAATCGCCTGGACCTTGCCGATCCGTCCTCCCATCTGAAGGAAGCGCAGGGTGTCGAGGAGGCAGAGAATTCCGGTTCGATCGGGCATGGTCGCCAGCTCCTCGACGATCTCCGCCGCCGAGCGTCCCTGAGCCGCCAGACCGACCGCAGCAAGTACTTGGAATCCCGTGCCGAGGCTTACCGTCCGGCTGTCCACCACGTGGATCCGCCCTGGGTCGACCGCCTCGGCCGCCACCGTCGCCGAGCCCACCGTGCCGCTCAGTGCTCCGGCTATGTGAATCGAGATCACTTCGTCCTCCGGGGAGCTCAGCAGATTTCGATAGACCTCCTCGAAGTCGCCGGGGGGCGGCTGAGAGGTGCCGGGCGGCCGTTTGCTCGAATTTAGCCGCTCCAGGAACTGCCGGTCGTCGAGGTCGACGCGATCCTTGAATTCCTCCTCACCGAAATGCAGGCGCAATGGGACGGTCACCACTCCGGCCTTGGAGCGCGTGGTCGTCGGTAGGTCGCAGGTGCTGTCGGTGACGATCCGAACGGTCAACTCGGGCCCGTCTACTCCGCCGAGATGACGAACTGGTACAGAGCCTGGCCGCCGTCGTGCCGCTCCACCTCGAGATCGGGGAACCGTGCTCGGATGGCGCGCTCCAATTCCTCAGCTGCATCTGGCTCCACTTCGGAGCCGCGGTACAGGGTGACCACCTCCACCGAGCGCTTGGGGAGCGACTCCAGCGCTTCGATCACCACCTGAGGAATATCCTCGCCTGAGCTCACCAGCCGTCCGTCCAGGATCCCGATCAGGGCGCCCCTGGCGACCTTGCGTTTGCCGACCGTGCTGTCTCGCACCGCGGTGGTCACCTCGATGGCGTGAACGCCTTCCATCGCCCGCTCCATCCGGTGCCGATTGACCTCCAGCGGCGACCCGGAATCGAAGGCCAGCAGGGCCGCGATCCCTTGGGGCAGGTTGCGGGATGGCACCACCGCCGCCTCCCGGTCGGAGATCTCGGCGGCCTGCTCGGCCCCCAAGACCAAATTGGCGTTGTTGGGAAGCAGCAGCACCTCCTCCGCCCCGGAGCCGGCGATCCCCGCCAGGATCTGCTCGGTTGATGGGTTGAGGCTCTGACCTCCCTCTATGACCGCAGCCGCCCCCAGGCCCATCAGCAATTCCCGGAATCCCTCTCCCTGGGCCACCGTCACCACGCCCAGCGGAGCCAGCGTCGCCGCAGGGGAGGAAGAGACCGCCCTCTCCCAGGCGTCATGATGCTGGGTGGTCATGTCCTCGACCTTGAGCCTCTCGATCTTGCCCAGCTTGGCGGCTCGCACCAGCAGATCCCAGGGTTCGTGGGTGTGCAGATGAACGTGCAGGAGACCAGGCTCTCCGACCACCAACGCCGAGTCGTCCTCGTCTTCGTCTCCCAGCGTCGAACGAATCTCGGCCGCGTCCTTCTCGGAGCCGATCAGAGCGAACTCGGTGCAGTAGCCAAAGCCTTCCTCGGGAGCGATGGCTGCAGCGGCGCCCCGAAGGCCGGACGGCTCAGGCGGGGAGACCGGGACCACCGCTTTGCCCATTTCTTGGGGCAATTTGTCTGAGTTGTGTCCGGAGATACGTTCCGAAATGGCGGTGAGGATGACTGCCAGTCCGTATCCCCCAGCGTCCACCACCCCTGCCTGGCGGAGCACCTCCATCTGGTCGCGGCTGCGCTCAACAGCAGCCCATGCCTCGGTCACCACCGCCTCAGCCATATCGACCAGGTCGGCGCCACTCGCGAGCGACTTGTGGGCGGCCCGCGCCGAGTCCCTGGCGACGGAGAGGATCGTCCCGTCGACCGGCCGCTTGACCGCCAGATATGCCACCCGTGAGCCCTCAGCCAGCGCCTCACTTAGTCCGTCAGCGTCCAGGGCATCGTTCTTCTCAGAAGCAGCCGACCAGCCGCGCAGGATCTGGGAGAGGATCACCCCAGAGTTGCCCCGCGCTCCCATCAGCGACCCATGCGCGGCCGCTTTCGCCACCGCGGCGATCTCGGCCTTTTCGGGAAGTCGGCTGACCTCCCTCCAGGCCGCCTCCAGGGTGAGGTGCATGTTGGTCCCGGTGTCGCCATCCGGGACCGGGAACACGTTCAGATCATTGATGTGCGACTTCTGCTCTGCCAGCCGCCGCAGTGACCTTTCCAGCCCCTGGCGCAGCATCCTTCCGGTCACGACCAGAGGCGCACCCGAGGGAGCTGCTTCAGCCGCCGCCATCCTGTTCCTCAGGGGGTCTGATTCCCTGGACGTTCACATTGACCTGGAGGACCCTGAGCCCGAGGTGGTGCTCCAGGCTGTAGGCAACCGCGCTCATCAGGTTGTGCGCCACCTCCAGGATCCTCACGCCATGGTCGACGATGACGTAAAGGTCGATCCCGAGCCCGGCATCCTGAACCCGCAGCTCGATGCCCCGCTCGGCGTTTTCCAGATTCAGCAGCTCGGCCAGGCCGTCACGGAGTCCTCGGGCGGACATCCCGACGATCCCGTAGCAGTCGCCAGCCGCCTTGGCCGCGAGTACCGCCACCACCCGCGGCGACACCTCAACCGAACCCAGAGCGTAGGTCTGCAGGACCGGCCGGTTGCTTGGCACGTGGGCCTTCCTCTATCTGCGCTCAGGGGGGCAGCCATCCGGAGCGCCGGCTGGCCTCCCGCGGCGCGGCTGGTAAACTGCGGCCGGAATCATACTCGTGGTCCGGTCCCACCGGAGGGACCTACAGTGTCAGGTTTGTTCGAGGTCGCCATGGCGAAGCGGTGCGAGATCTGCGGCAAGGGCCCAGTGGCGGGCAGCAATGTGAGCCACTCCAAGGTACACACGCGCCGCCGCTTCATGCCCAACCTGGTGAGCGCCCGAATCGCTCCGCGCGGTGGTGGACTCCCCCAGCGAATGCGAGTCTGCACCCGCTGCCTTCGGACCTCGACCAAGAGCGCCTGAACCTCGGACCTCTCCGCTCTGCCGTCGGAGGCACGCTCACAACGCTTCTCGTCGATCCCTCCTAGGCTCCGTCCTGTCCCAGCTGGCGCAGCACCGAGACCATCTCCAGGGCGGTTTGTGCAGCTTCGTGTCCCTTGTTTCCGAGCTTACCCCCCGCCCGCTCCTCGGCCTGGGCGACCGAGTTTACTGTCAGAACACCGAAGCCGATGGGGAACCGCTGTGCGGAGAGTGCGGAGATGCCCGAGGCTACCGCCTCTGAGACGTACTCGAAATGGGGCGTCTCGCCACGGATGACTGCTCCCAGGACCACCACCGCGTCGCAGCCGCCCCGAGCGATCACCTCGGCCGCCGCCGCAGGGATCTCGAAACTCCCCGGTACCCACACCAACCGAATGTGCTCCTCGCTCACCCCGTGCTGGCGCAGCGCCCGGCGCGCTCCCTCGACCAGTCGGTCCACCACGGTCTCGTTGAACCGGGCGGCCACCAGGGTCACCCTGAGGCCCCGGCCCTCCAGGACTCCCTCGACGAGCCTCATTCATGTCCTCCTTGGGCCGGGTCTACCCGCTCGAGCACGTGGCCCATCTTGTCTCGCTTGGTCTCGAGGTACCGCTGGTTGTGGCGGTTGGCCACGATCTCGATGGGCACCCTCTCGACCATCTCCAGCCCGTGACCCTGCAGTCCGTAGTACTTGCGGGGGTTGTTGCTCATCACCCGGAGCTGGCGCAGGCCCAGGTCGGAGAGGATCTGGCTGCCGATCTGGTAGTCGCGGCTGTCGGCGGGGTAGCCCAGTTCGAGGTTAGCCTCGACTGTGTCCAGGCCCTGGTCCTGGAGCGCGTATGCGCGCAGCTTGTCCATCAGGCCGATCCCCCGCCCCTCCTGGCGCAGGTAGACGACCACGCCCTCGCCTTCGTCGGTGATCTGGTGCAGAGCTTGAAGCAGCTGGGCCTGGCAGTCGCACCGCTGCGAGCCGAAGACGTCCCCGGTGAGGCATTCGCTGTGGACCCTGACCAGAGCCGGCCGGTCGGCGGCGGGGTTGCCGAACACCAGTGCCAGGTGGACCGCTCCGGTGATCCGGTCGAGATACCCGATCGCTCGCCAGCTCCCGTCCTCGGTGGGGATCACCGTCTCCGCGCCCCTCTCGACCAGCTGCTCTCGCTGGCGCCGGAAGGAGATCAACCCATTGATGCTGATGATGGGGATCCCGTGACGGGCTCCGAATTCCTCCAACTGTGGGCGACGCGCCATCGTGCCGTCGGGGTTGGCGATCTCGCAGACGACCCCTGCCGGGGTTAGTTCGGCCAGGCGGCAGAGATCGATCACCGCTTCCGTATGACCCGCTCGTTCCAGTACCCCACCCGGGCGGGAGCGCAGGGGGAAGACGTGCCCCGGCCGGACGAAGTCCGATGTGGTGAACTCGGGATCGGCCAGCGATCGGATGGTGATGGACCGGTCCTGGGCGCTGATTCCGGTCGTGACCTCGGCCGCCGCGGCGTCCACCGAGACCGCAAAGGCCGTCCGGTAGCGAGCGGTGTTGTTCTCCATCATGGGCGGCAGATCCAGTTCATCCAGCCTCCGCGGCTCCATGGCGACGCAGA
Source organism: Candidatus Dormiibacterota bacterium (assembly GCA_963804565.1). GTDB lineage: Bacteria > Chloroflexota > Dormibacteria > Aeolococcales > Bog-877 > Bog-877. The sequence goes on from CAWDQV010000001.1 coordinate 574,213, forward strand.
TCAGTCCTCGGGCCTCGGTCATCATGAAGTTGACCTTGCTGGGGGTGGCCGCCTCGGCCGCCAAACAGAGATCGCCCTCGTTCTCACGGTCCTCGTCATCGACCACGATGACGAATTCGCCCTTGGCGAACACGGCCAGCGCTTCCTCGACGTCAGCGAATTCCAACTCAGCTTCCTCTCGGTGATATCGGGGCCGAAGTGCCGCGCCGCGCCGTCAGCTCATCGAGATGTGGTGCCAAGAGCCTCTCCAGGAGCTTGGCCACCGAGTCCGCCTCCAGGTTGACGACAGAGCCCGGTTGATAGTTGGCCGCAATCGTGGTCTTGACGGTGTGCGGTATCAGTGAGACGGCCACCTCCGACCCACCGTCATCCGAGTCCTCGACAGCGACCACGGTGAGTGAACACCCGTCGATCGCGATCGAACCCTGGGGGACGCAGAATCGTCCCACCTCGTTGGGAACCCTGACCGTGACCCAGACCGCGTTCTGCTCTGGACTAACCGCCGTGACTTCCCCCGACGCATCGACGTGGCCGGTGACCAGGTGGCCGCCCACTGGTGCTCCGAGCGCGAGCGGCGCCTCCAAGTTGACGCGATCGCCTGGTGAAAGTCGATCGAGGTTGGCGCGCCTCATGGTCTCGGGGATCACCTGAGCGGCTAATTGACCGGCCTTCAGCCGGACCACCGTCAAGCAGCACCCGTTCACCGCCACGCTGTCACCGACGGAGAGGTTGCCCAAGCCCTCCAAGTGAGCGATCACTAACTCGCCGTGAAAATCGACTGGGGTGGCTTCGATCCGACCAAGGGCAGTGACGATTCCGGCAAACACCCGCTACACCTCCGCAGTCAGCAGCAGATCGGGGCCGATCGGCTCCGCGTGCAGCCTCTCTACCCGCCAGCCCTGATCAAGAGTCGCCGCGCCCAACCCGCCGAACGGCCCGGGCGCCTCAACCCCGCCCACCAGCAGCGGGGCGACGAATGCGGCGATCCGGTCGCCGAGGCGCTGGCGCCAGAGGGCGCCCAGCAGGGTCGGGCCGCCCTCAACCAAAAGACTGGTAACTTCCCGCTCGCCGAGGCGCTGCAGGAGATCGGAAAGCGGCACCCGGCCGTCAGCGTCGGGAAAGGTCAGCAGCTGTGCCCCGGCGAGCCGAAGCGCCTCTCGGCGGCCAGGGTCGGCGTTCTCGGTGGTTGCCACCAGGACCTCGCCGCCCGGGGATTTGAATATCCGCGCGCTGGGCGGCGTCAGCAACTTGCTGTCGACGATCACCCGAAGAGGCTGCCTAGAGCGTGCAGCCACCTGACGAGCGTTGAGCCGAGGATCATCCGCGAGCACCGTCCCCGAACCCACCATGACCGCGTCGTGCTCGGCCCTCCACTGGTGCGCCCGGGCGCGAGACAGTTCCGAGGTGATCCACTGGGACTCACCACTCGCAGTCGCGACCTTGCCATCCAGACTCATCGCAAATTTGAGAGTTACCGACGGCCGCCCACTGGTTATCCAGATGGCGAATTCCCGAATCAGCTGCTTCGCCTCCTCCTCGTGCTCCCCGAGGACCACCGAAACTCCAGCCGACCGTAGCTGGGCCACCCCATCGCCATGGATACGCGGGTTGGGGTCGAGAGTCGCCACATGCACCGCCGCCACGCCGGCTGCCAGCAGCCTCGCGGTGCACGGACCGGTTCTCCCTTGGTGACAGCACGGCTCGAGAGTCACCCACAAAGTCGCTCCGCGGGCCTGCTCTCCCGCTTGCTCGAGTGCCAGGACCTCCGCGTGGACGCCGCCCGCGCGAGCGTGGTAGCCCTCTCCGACCACCGTGCCGTCCCTGACCAGCACCGCCCCCACCATGGGGTTGGGAGAGGTCTGTCCCTTCCCAAGCCTGGCCAGTTCTAGGGCGCGCTCCATCTGGTCGCCGCTTGCGTCGGGCCTGCCTACCGCCACCTCGGTCACGCGTGCTCCCTGCTGCGAGGCAGGGAGCAAGGACCGGGCAAATGGGCACCCGGACCCGTCTTCTCCCATCCAGACTCGAGGCCGAACTCGTTGTTCGGTCCTCTGACTGTCGGCCTCGGAGTTCCACCGAGTCCTACGCTCCGAGGAAGCACCTCATCGCGCTCGCGGGCTGTGACCGCCGGTCGGGATTCTCACCCTGCCCCGAAGACGAATTCAGCCTAGCACAGCGTCGGCGTCGTGTTACCACCCCTCACCTGAGCTGCCGCGCTCGCACCGCGCCCTGCGCGGGCGGACCTCCCCCGGTTACCGAGCCACCTCCAATGACCAACTCGGAAACCGCTGGGCCCGCCGCGCCGAAGCAATTGCTCTACTTTGGTCGCACCGGGCGGCCGGGGCAAGCTCTCTCGCCCCTCCCCCAGCGATCCCCCAAAACCAGGCGTTCACCACGCGCTATCCCGGTAAGATCAAGCGCGCGTGCCGAGGTGGTGAAATGGTAGACACGCTGCTTTGAGGGGGCAGTGAGCGCAAGCTCGTCCGGGTTCAACTCCCGGTCTCGGCACCATTCCCTCGCCCGGCGGCACGACAACGCCAAGACCTTTTGCCCTTGCGTGTGCCAAGACATCAGCCGTCAGTTCGTCTCGAGTACACCCGATGAATGTGCAGCTCTGGCGCCCTCGGCCCTCAGCCACAGTGACATGTGCGCTGGCTCGATGGAGTCCTGCACGACCGCCAGCAGATCGGTGCCCACGGCCTCAAGATCCACAGACTCGCGGAGCCTGGACGCGAATGCGGCCACGGTGGCATCAGCGTCGTACCGAGCCCGATTGAAGCGACGATCAACCAGCCGCTGAACCCTACGTCGGAGCGGGTTGAAAAGGGCGACGGCGGCAAGCGTCGAGGCGGCTACGCCGATAGGTGAGGAAAAGGGAAGAACCCTAGTCGCCAGAGTGACCAAGCCGGCGTATACGCCGACCAGCAGACCCGTGACGATGGCGTAGGAAAGAGTGCGGCTGATCAGGCGGTCGACGTCGTATAGGCGGTACTTCAACATGCCGAATCCGATCCCCAGCGGGATCGCCATGGTGGCATAGGTGGCGATTGTGGACACGATGCTGATCAGGAGCGACTGTCGGATTTGCGCCCCAGTAATGGTCGACGTAACCAGGGCCACCAGCGCGAGCGCGGTACCGGCGGAAAACCATTTGAGCTGCTGCCGAAGATCACCCGTCGCCCGGCGGAATTTCCTTACCTGGTGCAATACCGCGATCACGAGGAATGGCACCACCGTGAGGACAATCAGTCCCGAGCCCACCAATCCTTCGAAGTTGCCCTTCGGAGTCGGGCTCACGGTCACGTTCCCACTCAGGCTAACCGACAGCACCGTCGCGTTCAGCACAAACGCTGTTGCGAGGCCCTGGACGACAACGATCAGCACGCACAGGGCCTCATAGGCCTGGAGGAAGATACGCAGGCGAGTCGAGCCGGTGCGGCCGTCGGGAAAGACCAGGACCGCCGGTAAGGCAATGAGGATCCCGATATCCCAGAAGGTGCCCTCCGCGAACAGGGCTAGTCTTGCCAGAGATAATGGCCCGTGCCAGATCCGCGCATCCAAGATGATAAATAGCTCTGCAAAACTTGAGATCTGGATGGTCAGCCCGAGGCCGAGCAGTAACCAACCGATGACGTTGCCGGGTTGACGGCGCGCCACCAACACACCGACCGCGGTGAAGACGAGGGTTATGGCAAAGGTCGCGCCACGATTTGATCCTGAGAATTGGTGGGTGACAAACGACAGCGCAATGTCAGCGGCCAATAGCGCTACCGCCACCCCACCGATGGCAGCCGCGGTGGTCGGCGAAGCGACGCGGAGGCGAGTCGCCGGCGGGGCACCCGTCATCGGATTCGCGTCTCCATTAGGTGGGGTCACTGATGCGCTGGGATTGATCCTATGCGAGGACCGTTCCGGGATGGTTACGACAGGAGTTCCGAATTCACGAGGCCGCCCGGATGTCCCGAGAGCCTGGAGAGCTACCCGGTAAGGCGGGCTTCCAACTGGTAGAGGAAGCCTGATGCCGTCATTCCGTCGATCACCCGATGGTCGAAGGAGAGCGACAGGTTGGCGCGGCGGCCCACGACGACCTGGCCGTCCTTGACCACAGCTCGCTCCTGAATTGCGTGCACGCCAAGGATGGCCACGTTGGGCCAATTCACCAGGGGGGTGGCTAGCAGACCGCCCTGCTTCCCACCACTGGAGATCGTGAACGTGGAGCCGCTCAGCTCTGCCGCGCTCAAAGTCCCAGCCCGGGCCGCGAGCACAACTCTCCGTAGTTCTGCGTGAAAAGCCGAGGGCGAGAGCCGGTCGGCGTCTCGGATGGTGGCCACCCGAAGGCAGTCCGCAGTCTGAACTGCAATCCCCAGCTGAACTCGGTCGTGGTAAACGAGCTCCATAGCGTGCTCGTCGAGGCTGGCGTTGAACAGCGGCGCCTCCGCCAGTTCGGCCAGCGTCGCCAGGCAGATCAGTCCGAGGAGGCTCGGCTGTTCCGATCCACCCGCCTGTGCCCCCGCGTCGACCTCTGCCTCGAGTGATCCGACGTCCAGTTCCAGGACCACCGTCACCTGGGGCACGTGCTGATGGGCTCGCGACACCTGTTCCGCCATGGCACGCGCCGGTCCGCGCAGCGGCACTCGCCGCCCCTGTTCGAGCAGGTCCGCCATCCTGACCCGGCCCCCGTCTCCGGTCCCAGCTACCCCCTCAAGCGCGATCCCGCGCCGCCGGGCGGCTCGCCTGACAGCAGGCAGCGCCGGCACTCGTCGAACTGCCGTAGTTTCGGCTCGTCGGAGAACCCGGAAACTCCGGTCGGTGGGGGTCGGCACCGCGTCTTCGAAGTCGGTGAGCTGAGGATCTGGCCCCTCGATGCGCAGCAGAGGATCGCCGACCTGGATCCGGGCCCCCTCAGGCACCAGGACCGCCTCCACCCGGCCGGCGAATGGCGAGGGGATCTCCACCGTGGCCTTGTCCGTCCCGATCACGCCCAGGACCTGGTCGAGCTCGACAGTCTGGCCCTGGTGCACCCGCCACTCAATTACCTCGGCCTCGGTCACCCCCTCGCCTAAGTCGGGAAGTCGAAACTCGGCCATGACCTGACCTCAGTACTCCAACATCGTATGAGCGGCCGCCAGGACACGCGGCAGCGACGGCAGAGCGTCATCTTCGTTCTGGGAGAGCGGAAATGGCATGTCCATCCCGGTCACGCGCAGAGTCGGCGCCAGCATCAAGTCGGCGGCTTCCTCCTGCAGCAGTGCGGCGATCTCCGCGCCGATCCCACAGTGCCGCGCCGCTTCATGGACCACCAAAACCCTGCCCGTCTCCTCGGCCGCTGCCAGAAGGGTGTTGCGATCCAGAGGATAAATGCAGCGCAGGTCGAGCACCCTTGCGGACACTCCCTCACCCTGGAGCTGGTCGGAGGCCGCCTCGGCCACCTCAATCATCGCTCCGTAGGCGACGATCGTCAGGTCCTCGCCGGGCCGCCTGACCACCGCGTGGTCCAGGTCCCCGACGGCGAATTTCGACGGCACCGCTTGGCGACCGCGTCGGTAGATGCGCTTGGGCTCGAGAAAGATCACCGGATCCCCGTATTGCGCCGCGGCCAGAAGAAGCTCGCCGGCCGATAGAGCATCTGATGGGACCACAACCCGGAGTCCGGGCATGTGGCTGAACAGGGTCTCTGGGGAATCGGAGTGGAGCTCTGGCGCCCGGGTGCCTCCGCCATACGGAATGCGGACTACCAGGGGCAGTCCGTAGGCGCCTCGGGTGCGCCAGCGAAATCGCCCCGCGTGACAGATCAACTGTTCGAATGCGGGATAGACGAAGGCGTCGAATTGGATCTCAACGACTGGGTGCAGCCCGACCAGGCACATCCCGATCGCCGCGCCCACGAATCCCGCCTCGCTGAGCGGCGTGTCGATCACCCGCTCCGCGCCGAACCGCTGCTGGAGGCCGGCGGTGGCTCGGAACACTCCACCGTTGGCACCGATGTCCTCCCCCATCAGCAGGCACTCGGGATCGTCCTCTAGGAGCTGGCCCTGCGCCTGGCAGATAGCCTCCACCATGTTGAGGTCAGAGTTGGCACTCACTCCGAGTCGCCTTGGCAATCTGTCCAGGAGGGTTCGCGCAGACCGTCCGCGAAGAGACCCCAGGGCGTCTCTCGGTGAACCGTTTTCGCAATCTCCTCGATCGTGACCGGCGGGGTGGCTTCCAAAGTCTCGCCGAGGTCACGGACGGCGTCGTGTGCATCCGAACGGATCCGCGCCAATTCTTCTTCGGATGCGAGGCCCGCGGCTACCAGCGCCAACTCGGTCCGGTGCAACGGCTCCATCGGCTCCCAAAGTCGGTCCGCCGCGAGATCCCGATAGACCGACGGCTCGTCAGCAGTGCCGTGAGGACCCATTCGGTATCCGATCGCCTCGACCAGTGTGGGACCGCCTCCGGCCCGAGCCCGTGCCGCTGACTCCTGAATCACCCGGTAGCACGCGAAGACGTCAAATGCGTCGACGCGAACTCCGGGCATGCCGTAGGCGGCTGCCTTCTCCGCCACCCGGTGGACCTTGGTCTGATGGCTGATCGGCGTGCTGATCGCCCACTGGTTGTTGTTGATGAGGAAGATCACCGGTGCCTCCACCAGGGCCGCTAGGTTGCAGGCCTCGTGGAAATCGCCGGCTGACGTTGCGCCGTCTCCCCCGTAGGCGAGTGCCACCAGATCCTGGTGGCGCAGCTTCGCTCCCCAGGCGGCACCCACCGCATGGGGCAGGTTGGTCGCCACCGGCACGCAGATGGGCGCCGTGCGGTACTTGATCACGTCGTGCCAGCCGCCCGGGTGGCCCCGCCACATGAGCAGCGGTACCAGCGGCGGGCACCCTCGAAGAGTGACCACGGCGGTTTGGCGGTAGGTGGGGAAGAGCCAGTCGCTGGGCTCCAGGGCCCTGACGCTGGCCGCCTGGACCGCCTCCTCGCCGTGGAAAGTGGGATACGTGCCAATTCGACCCTGGCGCTGAAGGATGACCGCGCGCTCGTCGAATGCGCGGAGCTGGGCCATGTCGGCAAAGAGACGGAGGGCCAAATCACGGGGCCAGGGCCGCAGCGCCTCGGCCATCTCTGGCCCGGGGAGTCCGAGGATGGTGCGGGCTCCTTCCAGCAGCTCGGCCCCGGGAGCACCGGCTTCCGGCCCCCGCGGCGGCGACTTTGACGCGCCTCCGAACTTGGGCGGGGTCCCCACAGCGGGCTAACTGTAGCAACGGGGCGGTTGGGCGGCTGCCGGTAGAGTGGGCGACACCAGGCTGGATCGTCACGCTGATCACTGCGGAGGGAACGTTCGTTGGGTTCTACCGAGGCGCCCCAGGCAGAGCACGCCGGGGCGAGCTCGCCCGGGAAAGGCGGGCCTGCGGCTAAAGCAGTCCTTCTGATGGCCTACGGAAGTCCGCGCAGCCGAGCCGAGATCCTGCCCTACTACACCCATATGCGAGGGGGACGCCCGCCCCACCCGGAGGCCCTGGCTGAACTGGAGCGCCGGTACGAGGCCATCGGCGGCAGCTCACCACTACAGGAGATCACCAGAGCACAAGCGCAGGCTTTGGAGAGCGAATTGAGGCGACGGGAAGGCGACCAGTGGCGCGTCGTGGTGGGGATGAAGCACTCCGCCCCCTTCCTGGAGGATGCCGTCGGCGAGTTGGTTCGCGGTGGGGTCACCTCTGCCGTCGGATTGGTGCTGGCGCCGCACTACTCGCAGATGAGTGTTGGCGAGTACGTGAACAGGGCCGAGCGCGCTCTGGCCGATCTGCCCAACGGTGTCCTGCTGCGGTTCGTGACCGACTGGCACTTGGACCCGGGCTACTTGCGATGGCTAGCAATTCAGGTGAGGACTCAACTGGCGGAGCACGCTCCCACCGGATCGGACCGGACGCTGGTGATCTTCACTGCCCACAGCCTCCCGACCCGTCTTAGGGAGATGGGCGATCCCTATCCTGACCAGCTGGCTGAGACGGCGGGCGCGGTCGCGCGTCAAGCTGGCCTCCCGAACTGGACCACCGCCTGGCAGAGCGTCGCCAAGACCGGTGAACCGTGGCTGGGTCCCGAGCTGCTGGACGTGGTCCGCGAGGCCGCGGCGAAGGGGACCTCTGAATTCTTGATCTGTGCCTGCGGATTCACCGCTGACCACTTGGAGATCCTTTACGACTTGGACGTTGAGGCTCAGGCTGAGGCGGCCCGGCTCGGGGTGCGAATCTCCCGAACGACCATGCCCAACGCCCGCCCGGAATTTGCGGCAATCCTTGCGGACCTGGTGCAGGCGGAGATCGCAGCCGCCTCTTGACGTCCCCTCCTCGCCGGCTCGCTGTGATCGGGGCAGGGGTTTCGGGTCTGGCCGCCGCCGCCGAGCTGGTCCGGCTCTCCCAACAGGGTGCCGTCCCTCTGGCGCTGTCCGTGTACGAGGCCAGCGATCGGCCAGGTGGCATGCTCCTCACTACCGAATTCGCCGGTACCTGGGTCGACTTGGGTGCCGAGAGCCTGCTCGCCCGAGGACCGGAGGCAGAGGCTGTGGTCGATAGCCTCGGGCTCGGTCCGCGCGTGGTTCGGCCAGCGACCACATCGGCCGCAATTTGGACCGGCAGAAAGCTGGTTGCGATTCCTCGGGATTCGGTGCTCGGAGTTCCGATGTACCCGTGGCGGTCTGATGTGATCAGAGCTGTGGGAGTTGCCGGAGCCGCCCGTGCTGCGATCGAGCCCTGGCTCGGGAGGCGAGCGCCAGACCCAGATGGCGCTTTGGGTTCCTTCGTCGGCGGACGGGTCGGCCAGGCGGTGTTCCGACGACTGGTCGATCCACTCCTCGGCGGGGTGTATGCCGGACCGGCTCAGCTGCTGAGCAGCGGCGCTGTAGCGCCCCAGTTGGTAGCCGCTGCGAGGGATGGTGGCAGCCTGATCCGAGGCCTGCGGCAGAATTCCTCAACCGAGCCTCGACGCCCCGCTACGACCCCCTTCATCAGCTTTCAGAGCGGCCTTCGCGAGTTGACCGACGGCCTTGTGAAATTGATTCCGGAGGGCGCGCTGAAACTCGGTCGACGAGTCGCCAGCCTGGAGCCGATGGTCGGCAACCGAGTTCGCCTCCAAACCCAAGGTGAACCGGCAGCTGAATTCGATGGCCTGATCGTGGCGCTGGCAGCGCCGGAGGCAGCGATCCTGGTCAACTCGCTCAACGGTGAGCTGACGCCCCTCCTGCGCCAGTTGGAGTACGCGTCGGTGGCTACCGTCACCCTGGCTTACCCAGACACCGCGCTACCCCGGCCTCTCGTCGGCAGCGGATTCCTTACCGCGCGACGACCGAGGCGAATCCTCACCGCCTGTACGTTCCTGGACCGCAAGTGGCCACACCTGCGCCAACCGGGCCTGACCATCCTCCGGGCGTCGGCCGGCAGTTTCGGAGACGAATGGGTGCTGGCGCTTGACGACACCACGCTGGTGACGACTATCCACTTAGAGCTCCGCTCGATCTTGGGGGTCATCGGGTTGCCGGTGGAGGTCCGGGTAGAGCGCTGGCATGGTGCACTTCCGCAGTACCGGGCTGGTCACCTGCGGTGGCGAGAACGGGTAGCCCAGGCGGCGGGCCAGGCACCGGCGCCGCTTGAGCTCACGGGAGCAGCCTTCGCCGGCGTCGGCGTAGCCGCCTGTCTGAGGGAGGGCGCGGCATCCGCTGGAGCACTTTGGGACCGTCTCAACTCGGCCTCGTCCTGAGTCTCCAGAACCATCGTCAACACTTGCTGAGACAATCACCCAACTGTGAGCCCGTCCCCAACTGAGAGCCGCCGCCGAGTCCTTCGGCCGAAGCTGGATTCGAAGCGCCCCAGCCTGGGAGAGAGGGCCGAGTCGCTGGTGAGGCAACTGCTGGCTGAGATCGGCGAAGACCCGACTCGCCAGGGCCTCGTCGCCACTCCACGCCGGGTGGCGGACAGTCTGGCATTCCTTACCGCCGGATACCAAGTCGATCTAGACCGGATCCTCGGTCGAGCGGTCTTCGAGGAGCCATACGACGAGTTGGTTCTGGTAAGGGACATCACGTTCTACAGCCTCTGTGAGCACCATCTACTGCCGTTTTTCGGGGTCGCTCACGTGGGCTACCTCCCCCGGGGGAGGATCATCGGACTGAGCAAGATCCCACGGCTGGTCGATGTCTTCGCTAGGAGGCTACAGGTCCAAGAGCGCATGACCAGCGAGATCGCCCAAACCTTGCAGCACCATCTCGACCCGCGGGGCGTTGCGGTGATTTTGGAGGCTGACCACCTTTGCACGATGATGCGCGGGGTCGAGAAGCCAGGGAATCGAACCATCACCAGCTCTATGACCGGGATCTTCCGCAGTGATCCCAGGACAAGAGCTGAATTCATGGGCCTGATTCGCGGGGGATGAGCACGCCCCACTGTGAACTGGGCGGCCTCAGCATGGCCGAGCTTGAAGATGTAGTCCTAGATCTGGGTCAGCCCCGTTATCGGGCCACCCAAATTCGGGAACACGCATGGGCGGGTGGGGTGGGTGCATTTCAGCTCATGGCCAGTCTCCCGGCAGGGATGCGCGACGATTTGGCGAATCGGCTCTGCTTCCAGAGCCTGGAAGTCGTAGCAGCGACGAGTACCGACCGCGGCCTCACAACCAAGCTCCTCCTTCGGGGACACGACGGTGAAGAGGTTGAGTCAGTTCTGATCCGCCACCCGGGAGGAGCCGGGGTCCACCCACGCAACACTGTGTGCGTCAGTTCCCAGGTCGGATGCGCCATAGGATGTCTGTTCTGCGCGACCGGGCAGTTGGGTCTGCGCCGCAACCTGACGGCGAGCGAGATCGTAGATCAGGTCCGAGCGGCGGCCCGGATCTGGACAGCAGCGGGAAACGGTCTCCCATCGAACGTGGTCTTCATGGGCATGGGCGAACCGTTGCACAACTATGGTCCGGTGACCGAGTCCATACGACGCCTGCAGGATTGGGGCGTGTCACCGCGCCACGTGGTGATCTCGACCAGCGGTCTTGTACCTGAAATCGACCAACTCGCGGCCGAGAAGCTTCCGGTGCGACTGGCGATTTCACTCCACGCCGCCAACGATGAACTTCGCGATCGGCTAGTGCCACTCAATCGCCGCTATCCGCTCGCCGAGCTGAAGGCTGCCGCAGTGCGTTACAGCGTAGCCACCGGAAGGCGGGTTAGCCTCGAATACGTCCTGATCGAGAACGTGAACGACAGGCCTGAGGACGCCAAAGCCCTCCGTCACCTCGCCTCCAGCATCAAGGCGCACGTGAATCTGATCCCGATGAACCCAATTCCCAACAGCGAACTAGCGTCACCTTCCCAGCGCGCGTGTCGGGCGTTCGCCGAGCGGGTCGGAGCACGAGCTAGCATCCGGTTCTCCCGAGGCGAGCGGGCGACGGCAGCGTGCGGCCAATTGCGCGCCTCCATGGCCTCCCTGCCTCGGCGCGCGACACTGGCGTCGACCGCCCATAGACAGCTACTTGGTGCCTCGCTCAGTGCCAATTTGAGTACGGACTGACCTTACGACGCCCTCCGAGTACACTCGACCTTCTCCGGTTTGGTCAGGGCGATTGCGTGTTTCAACCTGGCGGAGGAATCCCATCCGAATCGCCATCGGTGTCGGTATTAGCCGGACTCAGACTGACGCGTCGAGTCACTGCGTCCTGAGAGGCGTTCTTCGTTCCAGCCGGGAGCATCTCTCAGTCAAGGTGGGCCGCAGGTGAGTTTCTGGGCGCCGTGGACGCACCTCTATGGGTACTCGTTCCAGCCCGGGGCGTGGGTCCCGATCATCGTCGCCGCCTTTCTTTACTGGCGCGGGCGGCGGTTGATCGGCCAGAGCCCACAACCAGGGGATCCCTCGCTCGGGCCATGGCGGGCAGTCGCGTTCTACACCGGTCTGGCGATCATCCTCGTCGCGATTGAAGGTCCGATCAACTACCTCGCCAACTACTTGTTTTGGCTCCACATGGTGGAGCACTGCCTGATGCAAATGGTGTCCGCACCCCTGCTCCTCGTCGGCGCGCCACTGCTCCCGTGGTGGAGATCGCTTCCCCAGCGCTGGACCCGCGTCGTCGGACCCCGAGCTCGGGCGCTCGGTCTGCAACGAGTTCCAGCAGCAGTCGGACACGTGCTTCGGACACCGGCGGCGGGGTTGGTCGCGCTCGCGGTTACCTTCTGGTCATGGCACATCCCATACGTTTTTGACCTCGCGCTGCACAACGCCTTTTTGCACGGTTTCGAATTCGCAACCCTGCTGCTCGGCGGTCTGGTGTTCTGGTCCCAAACGGTCGACAGCTACCCTCTACGCCGACACCTTCCGACCTGGCCGCTCGCCGGATATCTGGTCGCGGGAACGGCCGTGATGTGGGTCGTCGCGATCAGCCTCGGATTCTCGAGCCACGCGTGGTATGCGCCGTACTACGACCTTGCCAGCCGGCCTGGTGGTATCTCAGCGCTCACCGATCAACAGTGGGGTGCCGGCGTGGCCTGGGTGCCGGCAGCCATTCCGGCCGAGATCATGCTCGACATCGCAGTGCTGCAGTGGCTGCGAGACGACGAGCGTCGAGCCGACGCTGAGGTCGAACTTTACCGCCGCAATCAGTCGGCGCTGCCCGATCCGCCCGCTTCGAAGGACCCGTGAGCGCCCGCACAACTCCATGATCTCCTGGCTTCACTGGCTCGGGCTGTGGGAGTTCGATCCGGCAGTCTGGGCGGTTTGCCTGATTGCCGTCATCGTGTACTTCCGATTGCCGGGAGCAAGATGGGACGCGAGGGCTGCTGCCTGGGCCGCGGGGGTGTTGATCGCGTTGATCTCGTTGGCGTCAGCACTCGACATCGCGGGCCAGCGCTACCTATTCAGCGTGCACATGGCCCAGCACCTCCTGCTAGCCATGGTTGTGCCTCCTTTGCTGGTTCGCGGCCTTCCTGAGCGCACAGTGGACTGGCTGGTTCACAGCCCCGCGGCGCCGGTCATCGGAACCTTGGTACAACCCATCCTTGCGGCCAGCGTGTACTTCGCGATCCTGGTGTTCTGGCACGTGCCTCTGCTGTTGGACTACTCACTCAAGAATCCACCGATCTACGTGTTGCAACACCTGAGCTTTCTCGCAGTCGGCCTGATGTTCTGGTGGGCAGTTGTCATCCATCGCGAGGGGGCCAGGTGGAATCTGAGCCCCCTGGGCGAGGTGGCTTACCTCACATGCGGCGCCCTCCCTTCGGTTGTGGTGGGGCTGACCCTGGCCCTGCTTCCCAACGCGATCTACCCGGTGTACGTTCACCGAAGCGCCCTCTTGGGTATCTCCGCGCTGAGCGATCAACGCTTGGGCGGATTGCTGATGTTCGGCTTCGACAACACTCTCATGGTGGGGTTTGCAGGCTATTACTTCTGGCGCCTTTTCCCAGCGGATGAAGATGAGGGCGGGAGCAACACGATCGTAGAGCGATGATCGGACCGTCACGCAGAGGGTTTTGCCCCTCGTGTGGGCAAAAAAAAGAGACCCGGCGATGACCTACTCTCCCACCCCGTCTCCAGGGCAGTACCATCGGCGCTGACGGGCTTAACTGCTGTGTTCGGAATGGGTACAGGTGTTTCCCCGTCGCTATCGTCACCGGATCTCTAATAGGCAAAATCGGCGGCTGGCGAATGTCCGCTGAGGAGCGCTTCGCCAGCCACCCGATTGCCCAGAGCGCTGTATGAGGTGCAGCTGCCACGGAGTCTGCCCATGGGGCGAACTCCTGAACAGTGTGGTAGAGAGTGGTCAAGCCCTCGACCGATTAGTACCGCTCAGCTGAAAGCATTGCTGCTCTTACACCCGCGGCCTATCAACCAGGTGGTCTACCTGGGGTCTTACCCGGTTAACCCGGTGGGAGATCTAATCTTGGAGTGGGCTTCGCACTTAGATGCTTTCAGCGCTTATCCCTTCCGGACATGGCTACCCGGCGGTGCTCTTGGCAGAACAACCGGTGCACTAGCGGTCCGTCCAACCCGGTCCTCTCGTACTGAGGTCGGCTCTCCTCAAATCTCCTGCGCGCACGGCGGATAGGGACCGAACTGTCTCACGACGTTCTAAACCCAGCTCGCGTACCGCTTTAATGGGCGAACAGCCCAACCCTTGGGACCTACTCCAGCCCCAGGATGCGACGAGCCGACATCGAGGTGCCAAACCTTGCCGTCGATGTGAACTCTTGGGCAAGATGAGCCTGTTATCCCCGGGGTAGCTTTTATCCGTTGAGCGACGGCCTTTCCATTCAGAGCCGTCGGATCACTAAGCCCGACTTTCGTCCCTGCTCGGCTTGTCGGCCTCACAGTCAAGCTCCCTTATGCCTTTGCACTCTTAAGGCCTGATTTCCATCCAGGCTGAGGGAACCTTTGGGCGCCTCCGTTACCTTTTAGGAGGCGACCGCCCCAGTCAAACTGCCTGCCTGGCGTGGTCCCGATACCGGATAACGGCACCGGTTAGACATAAAACCTAGCAAGGCTGGTATTCCAAGGTTGACTCCACGGAACCTGGCGGCCCCGCTTCAAAGTCTCCCAGCTATCCTCTACATGCTAGACCCCACATCAACGCCAAGTTGCAGTAAAGCTCCACGGGGTCTTTCCGTCCTGCCGCGCGTAACCTGCATCTTCACAGGTACTTCAGTTTCGCCGAGTCCGTGGTCGAGACAGCGCCCAAGTCGTTACGCCATTCGTGCGGGTCGGAACTTACCCGACAAGGAATTTCGCTACCTTAGGACCGTTATAGTTACGGCCGCCGTTTACTGGGGCTTCAATTCAGGGCGTGAACCCTTCCTCTTAACCTTCCAGCACCGGGCAGGCGTCAGCCCCTATACATCAGCTTGCGCTTTGGCAGGGACCTGTGTTTTTAGTAAACAGTCGCTTGGGCCTTTTCTCTGCGGCCCCCACTGGCTCCAGGCGTACGCCTTTCACCGGCAGAGGCTCCCCTTCTCCCGAAGTTACGGGGACAATTTGCCGAGTTCCTTAACCACGGTTCTCTCGATCGCCTTAGAATCCTCTTCCTGCCTACCTGTGTCGGTTTGCGGTACGGACACTGGCGGATCAACCCTTAGAGGTTTTTCTTGAGAGCTTGGGATCAACCACTACGCCCTTACGGGCTCGGCATCCTCTCGGGGTATGTGTCTAGCGGATTTTCCTACTAGACCCCCTACCTGTTTGCACGGGGACAACCAACGCCCCGCTGTGTCTACCCTTCCCTGTCACCCCATCGGTACTCGCCAGTGGTGCTGGAATGTTGACCAGCTGTCCATCGCCTACGCCTTTCGGCCTCGGCTTAGGCCCGACTGACCCTGGGACGATTAACGTAGCCCAGGAAACCTTAGGCTTACGGCGAACGCGTTTCTCACGCGTTTCTCGCTACTTGTTCCGGCATTCGCACTTCCACGCGCTCCAGCCGTGCTCACGCTCGACCTTCACTGCACGTGGAACGCTCCTCTACCACGTCATAGCCGAAGCTATGACATCCGCGGCTTCGGTTCCAGACTTGAGCCCCGATCATTGTCGGCGCCACACCACTCGACCAGTGAGCTATTACGCTTTCTTTAAATGGTGGCTGCTTCTAAGCCAACATCCTGGTTGTCTGGGCAACGTGACATCCTTTGCCACTTAGCCTGGGATTTGGGACCTTAGCCGGCGGTCTGGGCTGTTTCCCTTTCGACTACGAAGCTTAGCCCCCGCAGTCTCACTGCCGCCGTAAAATTTGCCGCCATTCGGAGTTTGGTTGGGTTTGGTAACGAGGTGATCGCCCCTAGCCCATTCAGTGCTCTA
>CAWDQV010000001.1:595000-2391061 GCA_963804565.1 Candidatus Dormiibacterota bacterium
GCTCGGCAAGCGAAGGCTTGTTCGCGGGGCATTCCTCTCATGCTGCGGCACTCCGGAAACGGCCGGGGGACAACTGTGTGGCAAATGGAGGCAGTTGGCGGCGTTCAAGGATGTCCGCGACTAGCTCCCCGGTCGCGGGAGCCAGGGTGACCCCCAACATCGCGTGGCCGGTCGCGATCACCACGTTGCCCACACCAGGGCTCGCGCCAATGACCGGGAGGCCATCGGGAACCATGGGGCGCAGACCGGCCCAAGGCACTCCCGAGCCGGTCAACTGAAGGCCGGGCAGATCGCGAGCGCATGCTCTGACCATCGCTTCGATCCTGCGCTGGTCGATGGATGCCGACGCGGTCCCCAGTTCCATGGTGCCGAGCACCCGGACGCCATCGCGGTACGGGGAGAGAGCCACGCGGGCTTCGGACAGATAAAGGGCATGGCTGAGTGTCGGTTCGGACCCCGGGAAGGTCATGCTGTACCCCTTTCCTCCCACCAGCGGGAGATCGGTGCCCAGTCCGCGGCTCAGGGCGCGGGTGGGGACCCCGGCCGCTACCACAAACGCGTCGGCCGTTATCTCCTCTCCACCTGTAGAGATCGCGTCAGTCGCCCGAGCGCGGCTAGTCCGAAGTCGGGAAATCGCCACCCCCGGACGCAGGCGCACGCCAGAAGCGGAGAGCCAGCTGGCGAGTCCTTGCATCAGAGTCTCCGGTCGCACATGTTCATCTTCCGGGGCAAGGATCCCGATATGGGAACGGCCAGTGATACTCGCCTCGATCGCGCCTAGCTCCTCCTGGTCGATCCAACGGGCGGCAGGGCAGCCGAGCGACGCCATGAAGATGAGGGCGTCCATCTCGGCCCGCGCGGCCTCAAGGGTCTTGAACAGCAGCAGCACCCCCTGGTGATGTCGTTCAAACTCGACGCCACTGGCCTCCAGCGCGTCGAAAAGTAGCATCGAGGAAGCGCCTAGCTGCGACACCGCCCACAGTCCGGACTGAAAGTCCTTGCGGTTGCAGTGCCGCGCGAAGGAGAGGAGCCAGCCCCAGAACTGCGGATTCCAGCCGGGTCGCACCAACAGCGGGCTGTCGCTCCGGAGCAGCCAGCGCGCAGCCTGCGAGATGACGCCAGGGGCCGGAACCGGGCCCGAGAGGGAAGGGCAGATCCAACCACCGTTGCCGCTCGACGCGCCCTCCCCCATCGCGGCCGCGTCGACCACGGTGACCTCGAAACCTCGGTTGCGGAGTGAGAAGGCGCAGGCGAGTCCGACCACACCGCCGCCGATCACCAGCACAGATCCACCCGGTGGCACCGCCAGTTGCGCCATCGGCTACCAGGTCGAACTGGGCGGGTAATCCCCTGGCCCGGCAGAGCCGTCGGCAGGCGGGGTCGCCGCGCCAGAGATCAGACCGGACGCCCGGGCCCTGTGGACCACCAGCTCCATCAGGGCCCAGTCCTGGGCGGCAATGCCGACAGATTTGAAGACGGTGATCCCCTGGCCCCTACGACCCCCGCTCTCGACTAGGCGCCCCAGCTCCACCAGGTCCCCCTCGCCAATCGCGCCCGAATGGAGGGCTTGGAGCAGATCACCCGCCTCTGCCAGAACTGCCTCTCGTTGGTCGACGACCACCAGGTCTGCCCGGGCAAATACCGGGACCGCAATCTCCCGCATATCAGGGCGGTAGGAGCCCACCGCATTCACATGCACGTGCGGGCCGAGGTCATCCACGTCGAAAAGCGGCTCCTGCGAACGGGTTGCGCTGCACACCACGTCGGCCCCCCTGACCGCCTCGCCGGCTGTCTCGACAGCTCGATACGCGACCCTGGGATTAGACACACTCAGTCGGGACGCCAGCTCTCTGCTCCTCTCTAAGTGGCGGCTGTGGATCAGCACCTCCACGATCGGCCTCACGGCACAGACTGCCGAAATCTGCGAGGCCGCCTGGCCACCGGCGCCCAGCATCGCCAGCACAGAACTGTCGGGGCGGGCGAGCAACTGCGTCGCTAGTCCGGACGCAGCACCCGTCCGAAGAGCGGTAATCGACGCACCGTCGGCCATCGCCGCGATGCGACCGTCCTTAGCGTCGAACCAAAGCACCACGCCAGAGATACGGACCCGACCGTCTGACGCTTCCCCCGCCACGTTGATGACCTTGAGGACCGCGCTCCCAGACACATGATCCGCGGGCATCACCAGGTCTCGGCCTCGCGACAGCGAGGACCGCAGCGGCGAGCTGACCTCGTCCCTTACGTCGGCGAGAAAAGCGCGCCGGCTTGCCTCAATCGCCGCCTCCATGGAGACGAGTTCCTGCAGTTGCCCCGCATCAATGATGGTCACCGGAGTCTCAGGGGGGTGCACCGGCGTCGACAGGCTCACGCTGGCTCCGACTCCGCCGCGTTCGCCCAGACTCCGCGGGTGTGACCGATGTGATGGGTTACCAGCTCGGTGACGCGGGACAAGTCGCCCTCGACGATGGCGTCGACGAGCTCGGTGTGCTCCCGGGCGGTATCGCGCAACTCGCCTCGCTTGCCGAGCGTGGGAACGCCATACAGGCGCACCTGGTCCCGGAGTCGCGACACCACCTCGACCAAGCGGACATTGCCCAAGCATCCGAGCAGGCCGAGATGGAACGCGCGATCGACCCGCAGAAATCCCACCTCGTCGTCGGTTTCGGCGCAGTCCTCGATCTGCCGTGCGAGCTGGCGGTACTTCTCCGCCTCCCGGCTGTCGATGGTGCGCTGGGCCACCGCGACCATGCCTTGAACTTCCAGCATGAGACGCACCTGGCAGATCTCGTCGAGGTCGTGGTCGGTGAGCTGAACGACGCGGAAGCCTTGGTTGGGAACCACTTCCACCAGCCCGTCGCTGACCAACTCCACCATGGCCTCGCGGACTGGAGTCGCCGAGACCCCGAAGTCGGCGGCGAGGCTGGGCACCGAGTAGATGCGATCGCCGCCGATATTCCCCGTGATGATGCGAGCGCGAAGGGATTCCTTAGCCTGAGCGCTGAGACTACTCGGCTTGACCAGGCTCCGCCGGGCTCTTGACGAGCGCTTCACCACAGCCGAGCCACAGTTGTGGGGTGCGACCCCGCCGGGGTTGCTTGGGTTCGACGTTTCCCCGCACAACTTGGTCCGGCGACGTGGCCGTCGGAGTGGCATGAGATACGGGTGGGTGGGTCAATTAGCGGTTCCAACTGAACTGACCGAGACCGATCCCGGAGCGTTGGGCCCCTCCCCCGCCTCGAAGGTCGCCGACGTCAGAGTCGCCAGCTCCTCGGGACTCAGGGACAGCCGGGCAGCTCCCACCCAGCCGTCCACTTGCTCGGGGGACCTGGCGCCCACAATGGCCGCTGTCACGCCCGGCCAGTGAATCGTCCAAGCCACGGCGACCTCGGCCACCGAGGCGCCCCGCGCTGACGCGACCTCGCGTACGGTCTCGACTAGCGCGAGATTTCGGCGGAGCCTGTCACCGGTGAAATCCCGATCCTCGGACCGCCAGTCGTCGCGTCGCAGGCTCGCCGCGCGCTCGACGCTGAAACCACCACCCAGCAGTCCGGTGTGCAGCGGGCTGTAGACGATCACGCCGGTGTTGTGCTCGTGGCACCAGGGGATCTCTTCCCCGGCGGCGACACGGTTGATGAGCGAGAGTGGCGGCTGAAGTGACTCCACGTGCCCGACTCGCTCCGCCCGGCCGAGAGCGTCCAATCCGTGATTGGACAAGCCCACCGCTCTGACCTTGCCTGCCTCCTTGAGCGCAAGGAGAGTTCCCCAATATTCCTCGACCGGGGTTCCGTCATCCGGTGGCCAGTGCATCTGGTAGAGGTCGATCTGGTCGACTCCGAGCCGACGCAATGATCCGTCGAGCTCGGCGCGGATCGAATCGGGCCTGCCGACCCGGCTGGGAGAGGCGGCTGCTGGAGTTTCGAAGATCTGGCCGCATTTCGTGAAGATCAGGGGCCGGTCAGCTGCTGGGATCTCGTCCAGCGCTCGGCCTACCACCTCTTCGGAGTGCCCGCGTCCGTAGACCGCAGCGGTGTCGACCCAATTCACACCCTGGTCAACGGCGCGCAGAAGCGCGGCCACGATCGCCTGGTCATCGAGCGCACGGTTGGAGGGGTCCCGGCCAGCCCCCCCTGCCTGCCATGCGCCAAACCCGACACGGCTAAGACGCATGCCGGTACGGCCCAACTCGCGCAGCTCTAGGGCCAACTCAGGCTCCCTCTTCCGGAGCAGAAATCACGATGGCTCCGAGGCTGACTTTCGCCGGGAGAGACCAGCTTCGATCAGGCGCGCGCGCACCGCGGTGTCGCTGGCCATATCGATACTTGTCCAGGCCATCGCCAGACCGCCGGCAAGCACTGCTTGGTCGGCAGATGGCTCGATGCAGTGTCGGGCGAACTCCGGCTGGTGATTTCCCGACTCGCCACAGAGGATGGCCAGCATCGGTTGAATGGTGGGTAGCACCAAGGAGATGTTCGCCATGTCGGTTGATCCAGGCGAGAAGCTCTTCATCTTCCGGGGGGAAGGTTCGGCCCAGCGCCTCGGCGTTACGACGGTAGATGCTCACCATCTCACGGTCATGCTGAAAATGTGAGTACGGCGGGGACACCGACTGGATATCCAGGTGGCATCCGGTTGCGAGAGCGCCCGCTTGGAAGCAGGCGCGTACCCGGGCCTCGAGGCCCTGAAGTTCGGCGAGCGTGGCAGCGCGGACGTAGTACGACGCCTTGGTGTGGGCGGGCACGATGTTGGCCGCCGCGCCGCATTCCGTAACGATCCCGTGGATCCGCTGGCTGGCGAGAATGTGCTGGCGCAGCAACCCAATGGCCACCTGCGCCACGGTGATCGCGTCCGCAGCGTTGACACCTTTCTCGGGATAGGAGGACGCATGCGCCTCCTTACCCTCGTAGGAGACCTCCAGGTGAGACACCGCGAGAGTCACCGGAGCCGCGTCCTCCTCCGGGCAGGGATGGATCATCATGGCGGCATCGACATCGTCGAATGCGCCACGACCTAAGAGGAGAATCTTTCCTCCGCCGCCTTCTTCGGCCGGGGTGCCGATGACCTTGACCCTGATGCCGAGCTCGTCCGCCACCGAGGCGAGCGCCAGACCGGCACCGACCGCTGCGGCGGCGATTATGTTGTGGCCGCAGGCATGCCCGACCTCGGGCAGCGCATCGTATTCCGCGCAGATCCCGATCGTCAGGTCACCGTGTCCTGCCGTCGCCGCGAAGGCCGTCGGGAGATCGCAGATTCCCTGATCCACCTGGAAACCAGCGCCAGCGAGCAGCTCGCCGATCCATCCAGCCGCCTGTACCTCCGCGAAGGCGAGTTCAGGATGAGCGTGGATGCGGTGACTCAAGTCGATCACGGCTTTTGCCTGTTGGTCCAATGTCGCCCGAGCCGTGTCCTTGTAGTTCATGGCTGTCTTCCGCCGCGAGGCCCGCTAGATGGCGCCATGATGGGTCACCCCCCCGGCCGGGACGATCGGCAATACCAGGTGAGATTCCTGTCCGTCTTGGTGGTAAACCGTGTTGGTCGCCACTTCCGTCGTGGTCCCGGTCGCGATGGGGCCACCAGTGTTCAAGTTGCGGTCATAGCGTGGGAAAGCACTCGAGGTCACCTCGAGCCGGAGGCGATGACCGCGCATGAAGGTGTGCGACGTGCTCCACATATCCACCTCGTACTCCACCACTTCGCCCGGGTTGAGCAGTTGCTCAGGGACCAAGTAACCGCCGCGGAACCGGGCGCGAACCATGCCGTCGCAGATGCGTTGTGCGAATCCGTCCGGATGCACGTCGATGAGGCGTGCCACGAAATCGGTGTCCTTGGCACTGGATGCGGCGAAGAGCCTGAGCCGGACCGGTCCGGTGACCTCGCGGGCCTCTTCCAAGACAGCAGTGCTGTAGATCAGTAGGTCCGGCCGCTCCTCGATCGCCGAGTAATCGTCCGGACCGCCGATCTGCGATGAGGAGGCGAAGTTGCTCAAGAAGGGGACAGGGTCTGTCGGGTCATATTCGAATACATCCGGCGTCCGCGCAGCAGGGGTGGGCGGCGTCGTCGCGAGGGTGCCGTCCCCTCGCCTCGTGTTCGCGTGGCCCTGGCTGCTCAGGTAGAACTTGGTCCACTGGGTCCGCGCGAGCGGCCACTCCTGCTCCTCGCGCCAGTGGTTCTGGCCCATGGCAAAGATTCGCACCGGCGCAGGGCTCACGGCACCCCCCAGGATGGAGGCCAGCCACTCACGTTCCACGCGCTGTAGGTCGACCACCGCGGAATCACCGAAGTCGATTGACCCGAGTCGCCGCTCTCGAATATTGGTACAGCGGTGGTCCCACGGCCCGACCACCAACCACTGCTGACGCGCGACTTGCTGTGGCGCGTCGGGGCTGGTCAGGCGGGAGAAGTTAGTCATCGTGCCCCGCTGTACATCGTCATACCAACCGGTGATGTGCAGGACCGGTACGTTCACCTCGGTGATCCGAGGCTGGTAGCGCACGTGATCCCAAAATGCGGCGTCTGTGATGGATCGCGTGAGATGAGATCGCCAGTGCTCGCTTCGAAAGCCAGCTTGCTCATCCATCGTCAGCAGTGGCAGGTGCCAGGCCATCTTCGGCCAGTCGACACGCTCCACGTGCTGAAGAACCCGCCCGTCGAGCATCCTGAACCAGCAAACCTCCCAGGGCGTCGGGACCCCGGTCGGGTTGTCCTCGAAGGGGTCTGACGGAGGTACGTAGGAGATCATGGCCGTCAGATGCGGCGGATGGTGGAGCGCCGCCATCCACTGGTTGTGCGCCACATAGGACGCACCCCAAGTCACAACCTGGCCGTCGGACCATGGCTGCTCGGCCGCCCACTCAATCAGATCGTATCCGTCTTGACCCTCATCGCGGTAGGGCACGAAGACCCCGTCCGAGTCGCCTCGCCCACGACAGTCCATCCAGACGAAGTTGTAGCCGTGCTCAGCGTACAGCTCTCCTCGCTGCTGCTGGATACCCGTGTTCTTGTTGTAGGGCGTGCGGGCCAGTAGCGTAGTGCGCCGCCCGGCCCCCGCCGGGCGGTACACATCCGCTGAAATTTCAGTCCCATCGCGTAGCCGTGCACGCTCATTCCACAGGGTGTCCGCTGCCATTCAGCGTTCCTTGCCCAGCGGCCGGCGGACCCCGATGGTGGCGGCGCTTCTCATGAACTGATACTCACGTGGTTGTCGACAGCAATCTCGGTGAGCGATATCGAATTCCCCAACTCGTTGGCCACATACCGCGTGACGGTGGGTGCAGTGATCACGTTGTAGCGCCCCCACAGGTAGGGCACCCACGCCATCACGCGGGTCATCATCACTTTGTCGAGATCCTCATAGCATTCGTCTTGCTTGGCTCCCGCTTCCGCCAGGCACCGGTTGACGATCGAGTCGACGCTCGGAATCCCACCCTTGGGATAGGGGACCTTGTAGAGCTTCGCCTGCGCCGGTGTCAGGCTGACCAGCGAGTAGTTGCAGCACGCGCTCGGTCCGCTGATCGCCGAGGAAGCGAAGTTCGGGCCCGCGAAACTGTTGGCGCCGGTGTAGTCGGAACCGCCCCCGCCGAGCGCCGACATCGGCACCAAGCCGGCAACATTAAAGATGGCCTCGAAGGCGGCAGTTTCCGAGAGGACTCGCGGCACGATGTCGATCCCGATCTTTGCCAGATCGGTCTGGACGGTGGGGTCGATCGCTGAGAACTGTGGAATATTGATGAAGATCAGGCCCTGGCAGACCTTCTCATTGCACTTGCCGTTGTGCTTCGGATCGTATGGCGAGAGCTTCATCTGTGCTTCCGCCTTGGCCAGACTTCCGGCCTGACCAGGTGTGGAGTACGGGTTGTAGGACGCAGGCAGACTCCCGGCAAATCCGGCAGGGTTGATATGCGTCGCTGGAGCCACGACTGCGGTGCCACCCAACGACGTGGTCATGGCAGTTCGATCCAGGATCCAGGCGACCGCCTTGCGCACGTGCACATTGGTGAACGGAGGTACCGCCAGGTTCATCGTGATCGACTCCGACTGGTAGAGAGGAGTGGAGTGAAAGAGGCTCTTCAGCTTGGGAGTGGTCAGGTAGTGCTGGGCCGTGACCGCAGGCGGGTTGTCGAAAATCGAGCCATCCAACTGTCCCTTGGCGATCTTGTCGAAGATGTCCGAGACGTTGGTGTCGATGCTCACCTCAACGCCGTTGAGGTAGTTGGGAGTCCCGTCGATGTCGGTGGTGTAGTTCGGATTCCGCACCAGATTCAGGTGCGAGGTGGGATCGAACCCAGACATCGGGGTGATCGTCGAGCAACTGGAGATGTTCACCGCCGCTGATCCCTGAATCATGTAGGGACCGGAGGAGATCAGATCTCGCCCGTATCCGCCCGGCTGGAGGAAACACCCCGCCACCTCCTTGGGAATCGGGGCAGCCGCAGGTTGGGCCATCAACTCCAGGAAGTCGCCTTGTGCGTGAGTGAGGTGGAAGGTGATGGTTGAAGCGTTGGGAGTCGTGATCCCGGAAATCGTGGTATCCGGGCTGGTCGCGGTGCCGGTCAGACCCTGAATCAGTCCGTCGTAGTAGTAGCCGTACTGAGGGACCAGGGTCGAGTCGTTGATCCGCTGGAAGGCGTACGCGACGTCATAGGACGTGATCGCCCGGTTGACTGGAGGAGCGAACTTGATCCCGCTCCGCAGATGGAACGTATACGTCAACCCGTTGTCGGTCGGGGTGGGGATGCTGGTGGCCAGCTCCGGGACCATTTTGTTCCCATCAGGGAATCCCACGAGCGTGCTGAGGGTAGCGGCGTAGATTTCAAACGCGAATCCAACCTGGTCCTCTCCCGTCGGATCCAGGTTGTCGGACAGGCCAAAACTGCTGGTCGCAGTCCGGTAGACGCCGCCCTTTGTGATGCTCGCAGTCTTGGAGACCGTCTTGCTAGGCGTCGCAGTGCTGGCACACCCACTGACGGCGACCAGAGCGACCGCCGCCAGTCCGATCACGGCCTTCTGCGCCAATCTGCCTCCGCCCGGGGGTCGTGCTTTACGGCTCCCACCTCGTGGATCAACCCCGACGCGGGGACGGGCTCCCTTGAGTCGGGATCGCAAGTCGTTCAGTGCCTCTTGTCGCATCGGGTTACCTCCTAGGACTGGCAATTTTGTGACGCGCCACTTGTCACTCGGCGCGGACGAGTGGCCGACCGCTCGCACCCTCGAAATTGGTCATTGGACTGGAATCCGGGGATCGACGTACATGTAGAGGATGTCCACCACCAAGTTGCCCACCACCACAGCCAGGGAGCCCAGCAGGGTGACTGCAAGTACGGAGGGAATGTCGTCATTGCTGATGGAGTTGATGGCGAACTGACCCAGCCCGGGAAGGTTGAAGATCACCTCGACCACGACCGTTCCGCTAACCAGGCCGGCGAGGTCCATCCCCACCATCGTCAGCATGGGGGTGAGCCCAGCCCGGAGCACGTGGCGGATCAAGACTCGCGCCTCGGAAAGGCCCTTGCCACGGGCGGTCGTGACGAACTCGCGATGCAGGACATCGAGCACCGCGCCTCTTGTCATCCTGGCGTACCACGCCGCGTACAACAAGGCCAGCACGATCCAGGGAAGGATCATGTGCGTGAGCCACGGAAGGATGCCGTACTGGGTCGGCGAGTCGTATCCCGTGCCTGGGGCAATCCCCAGTTTGTACCAGAACAGCCAGAGCATCACCAAGCCCAGCCAAAACACCGGAGCCGAGAGAAAGAACAAGGCTCCCAGCAGTGACAGACGGTCGAACGCACTGCCCTTGCGGACTGCCGCGGCGACCCCGATAGGGAGTCCGATCGCCAGCCAGACAAGCATGGCCCCGATGGCAAGGGTCAAGGTGACGACAATCCGCGGTCCGATTAGCGAAATGACGGACTGACGGTCGGCATACGAGAAGCCCAGTCCGGGCCAACCGTATTTATCGCCCAACGCCAGATGCTGCAGAAAGAGGAGAAACTGCAGCCAGACGGGATGGTTGAGCCCCATGGCCGCGGCAGCCTTGGCGATCAAAGCCGGCGTGGCCTCCTTTCCGGCGAAGAGTGCCGCCGGGCTCACCGGTGGCATCACGTAGAACAGCACGAAGGCGAGCAGGACGATGAGGAACATCACAACGATGCCCCATAAGACGCGGCGCACGATGAATCGAGTCATCTACGGCTTCCAACCAGCAGTTGATGGAGTGGCCCGCGCCAAAATCGGCCCAGTCCGTCCGATGTCTGGCATCTCAGTCAACCACCGGCCAGGGCATCCCGCACCCCGTCGGCGACAAGCGTGAATCCGATCGTCAGCATCAGGAGCAGCGCGCCGGGGAACACCATCATCCACCAGGCGTACGTGTAGAGGGACCCGGTGGTCGACTCGGCCAGAATACCCCCCAGGGACGGCGTGGTCGGGGGAATCCCCACCCCGAGGAAGCTGAGAGTGGCTTCGAAGAGCACGTTGGTCGGAATCAGCAGCGCTGCCACCACTAAGACCTGCGAGACCAGGTTGGGCAGGATTTCCTGGAACATGACCCGCAGGCTCGACGCCCCCAAAGCCCGCGACGCCAGCACAAACTCCTGCTGATTGAGGAGCAAGGTCTGCCCGCGAACGATGCGGGCGATGTACGGCCAACTGGCCAGCGCCAGAATTGCCACCACCAGACCGACTCCCGGCTGGATCGCCCCGCCGAGGCACCCCGCGGCGCTGATCGCGCACACCGAGGAGACGCTGATCGCCACCAGCACCACAGGAACCGCCAAAAACACATCGGCCAGCCGGCCGATCACCATGTCGACCCAACCGCCCAGCAGACCGGCGCACATGCCGGCGGAGACGCCAACGGTGATTGCGATGATCGTCGCCAACAGTGAGACGGTTAGGGAAGTCCCTAACCCGTAGAAGCAGCGGACCAGAAGGTCCCTACCCTGCTCATCAGCCCCGAAGAGGAACTTCAAGGTCGGTCCAGCCGGGAGGCCGAAGGAGTTCAGCTCGGTTGGAAAGAGCTGGTTTGGACCGTGCCCGACGATCACAGCCACCAACCCCGCGCTGAGTGCCAGGACCGTCAGCACTGCCACCATGACCAACCCCACCATCGCGAACCGGTCCGCACGGAACCGGCTCCAGGGCCCACGCGTCGTGGTGACCCGCCCGGCCTCCCCCACGCCGGTAGCGCTGGTCAGCAGCCCGGCACTCACGCGCCGGCTTCCTCCAGAGGCGACACCAGTCCGAAGGTCTTCACGCCCGGCACCAGCCCGCCCACAGCAGTGTTGAGCAGACGGCGGTAGTTCTCTCCCATCACGGCCTCGGTCTCGGCCTGGCTGAAGCCGCGATCGAGCAGTGCCCGCTCGAGGGACGGGAAGTCACTTGGACCGGTCAGATTCGGTACCGATTCGGCCATGTCGCAGCCTTCCATCACCCGGGCCGTCGGGGTCAGGTCAGCTGCGAGCTCCTTGGTGAAGTCGGGACCCAGGCCAACATGGTCGATACCACCGACCCTCACCGCATGCTGAATGTGATCCACGACCGTGTCGATTGAGACCGGCTCCGAACTGAGGAAGCCCGGGAAAAAGTTGACTCCGACGACCCCACCCGTCGCGGCGATGGCTGCGATCAACTCGTCGGGGAGGTTGCGGTGGTGCGCCTGCAGCGAATGACAGGAGGAATGCGAAGCCATGACCGGTCGCGTCGCGATTTCGAGGACCTGGGCGGTGCCCACCATCGACAGGTGGGAGACATCCACCAGCATCCCCAGCCCCTCCATGAGCTCCACCGCCTGAAGACCCAGGCGGGTCAGCCTGCCCTCGGTGGCCTCCTCGGCGCTCCCGTCCGCGAGTGAGTTCCGTCCGAAGTGGGTCAGGGAGGCCACCCGAACTCCCAGCCGGAACAGGGTGCGGAGCACCTCCAGGTCCTGTCCGACCGCCGGGCATCCCTCAAGGGCCAGGAAAATGCCGATCCGTCCGCTGCTCAGCGCTGCGTCGGCATCACCCGGATCCAGACAGAGGACCAGCTCGTCGTCGCATCGCTCGATCGTTTGCAGCGCCAGCTCAACCAGCTGCAAGGTCACCCTCAGAGCGGATTCAGGAACCCACATCGCGTCGACGAAGACCGGCAGGACCTGAAGTCCGACACCGCCGCGACGCAGCTGGGGCAACCAGTTGCGTCGAAAGTAATCTGGATCGGCGAGACGAGCGTGTAAGGTCATCAGCAGGTCGTTGTGCGAGTCCACCACCATCGCACCGCCGGTTGCTGACCTCACAGCCCCCCTCCCCGCTGCTGATCTTGATTGACACCCGGCCCGCCAAGCTCGAGAACCAGTCAGACGCTCCCTAGACGAGGGGTGCCATGTGACATATCATCATACTATGTCCCTCGCTCGTCGGGACACCGAAATCGCAGAGGAGGGAGGGGCGTACCAATCAACCGATTGGTCGAGCGGCGGGAGGTCGTCACCGGCCATTCGACGTGCGTCTGTGCCGTAAAGAGGGTGGATGGCACTCGTAGGCTGGACCCGTGACCAGCAGCACCAACGCGTCTCCGGGCGCAGGAGCGGCTTCCGAGTCGAGCGGCGGTCGGCTGCTCGAAGTATCTGGTCTACGCGTGTCCTTCCGAACCCCCGACGGCCCGGCCAAGGCGGTGGACGGGATGGCCTTCGCCCTAGACCGTGGGTCGACCCTGGCAGTCGTTGGAGAGTCGGGGAGTGGAAAGAGCGTGATGGGCCGAACCATCCTCGGCCTGAACGTGGAGTCCGACTGCTCGGTCTCCGGTGAGATCTGGTTCAACGGCGAGCAGTTGGTGGGCCTCGACCCACGTCGCGTGCGCACCCTCCGGGGCAAGGCCATGGCGATGATCTTTCAGGATCCGTTGTCGGCTCTCCACCCTTTCTACCGGGTGGGTTGGCAGGTTTCCGAGGGGTACCGCGCAAAGAATCGAGTTTCCCGGAAGGAGGCCCGAGCCCGCGCGGTCGAGATGTTCCGCAGGGTCGGCTTCGCTGACCCGGAGCGGAGGGTGCGCAACTACCCGCACCAGTTCTCCGGAGGGATGCGTCAGCGAGCCATGATCGCTATGGCCCTCAGCTGCAATCCGGCACTCCTGATCGCGGACGAGCCGACCACGGCGCTGGACGTCACCGTGCAGGCGCAGATCCTAGACTTGATCAAGGATCTGCAGAATGAGTACGGACACGGCCGTCCTGTTGATCACCCACGACCTGGGAGTTGCCGCAGAGGTCGCCGACGACGTGCTGGTGATGTACGCGGGCCAGGTGATGGAAGAGGGTTCAGTGACCGACGTACTGACCGTTCCCCAGCACCCTTATACGTGGGGTCTGCTCAAGTCCGTCACCCGCCTGGACCACGAGCGGCAGGGCCGCCTGGAGGCCATTTCTGGCTCTCCCCCAAGCGCGGTGGCAGTTCCCTCTGGGTGTCCTTTTCATCCGCGCTGTCCCCATGCTCCGAGCCTCGGCGACCAGTGTTCTAGCCAGAGGCCAGAGTTGCGGGAGGTGCGGCCGGACCACCGGGTGGCCTGCCATCTCGCCGACACCGATCGCCAGAGGATCTTCCAGGAACAGGTGCTGCCCACGCTGTGAGAGAGCGCCCCCAGCGCGACGTCGATGAAGGAGGCGCAGTCGCCACGGAACAGACAACGGCTGTCACGGACGGCGACGTTCTGCTGCAGGTCGATGATCTGGAGAAGTACTTCGCGGTTACCGAGGGTGTCCTCCGTCAGCGAACAGTGGGCCAAGTTCGCGCGGTCGACGGCGTGAGTTTCTCGGTGCGGCGAGGCGAGACCTTCGCCCTGGTTGGCGAGACCGGGTGCGGAAAATCCACCACCGGAAGGCTGATTGCGGGGTACCTGCAGCCGACCCGGGGCGAGATCCGGTTCGAGGGTAGGCTGCGTGCCGGGGGCCACCGTGGTAGTGCCGGCGCCAGACCGCGCGAAGTGCAACTGATCGCCCAGGATCCGTTCACCTCACTCAACCCCCGCCACCAGGTCAGCACGATCCTGAGTGCGCCATTTCGCTATCAGCAGTTGCAGCCGCCGCGCGGCATGAAGGAAACGGTGATTGGGCTTCTGGAGCAGGTCGGTTTGCGCGCATCCGACTACAATCGCTTCCCCGAAGACTTCTCCGGTGGGCAGCGCCAGCGAATCGTCATCGCCCGGGCGATCGCGATTAGGCCGCAGATGATCGTGGCCGACGAGCCGGTATCCGCACTCGACGTGTCGATCCGGGCCCAGATCCTCAACCTGCTGAGCGACCTGCAACGTCATCAGGGCCTCACCTATCTATTCATCTCCCATGACCTGTCGGTGGTCCGCCACATCGCTGACCACGTCGCGGTGTTGTATCTGGGCAAGGTGGTCGAGCTCGCCACACGAGATCAGCTGTATCGGGAGCCCCGGCATCCGTACACTCATGCGCTGCTCTCAGCCGCCCCGGTGCCTGATCCTGCGACCAAGTCCCGGGAGAAGATCCGGCTAACCGGGGAGGTCCCCAGCCCGATCAATCCTCCAAGCGCTTGTCGCTTTCATCCGCGCTGCTGGAAAGCGCAGGAAATCTGCCGCACCGATGAGCCCCGGTTACTGCCCGACCAGTCTGGCCACCTGGTCGCCTGCCACTTCCCGGAGCTCACCCCGGTGCGCCTTTCACGCCCGGCGGGGAATCGACCCGCTCCCCTGGAGGACTCGGCCGCACCTGGAGTCGTGAACTCGTAGCAGGTGCCGGATCGCTCCGGTCGGCCCAGATCCCCCGGGTGTGCTCGATGTGATGCGTCATCAGCTGTGCCGAGGCTTCAACGTCGTGTGCGGTGAGGGCGTCGATCAACGCTGCGTGCTCATGGGCCGTCTGCAACAGTTCGCCACTCTTCAGCAATGCGGGGATCCCGACCAAGCGCGTGTGATCACGCAATTGAGCCACGATCTCAACCAGCCTGCGATTGCCCAGAGTCTCCAGCAGACCCAGGTGGAAATCCCGGTCCTTGCCGAGAAACTCCACCGGGCCGCCGTGTTGGGCCTCGGCTTCCAGTCCCGCCGCAAGCTCGCGGAAGCTGGCGACTTGCTCGGCTGTCAGTTGGCTCCGAGCCACCTCGGTCATTGCCGGCACTTCGAGCATCAGCCGGATCTGGAAAATCTCGTCTAGATCGTGCTCAGTTGGTGCCAGCACCCGGAAGCCCTGGTTGGCCACCACCTCGAAGAGTCCCTCGTTGACCAGCTCGACCATCGCCTCCCTGACCGGGGTCGCGGATACGCCAAAGTCGGCGGCCAGGCTGGGGACTGAATAGATGTGGTCGCGACCAATCTCGCCAGTGATGATCCGGGCGCGTAGAGCCTCTTTGGCCAGGGCGCTGAGGCTGCTGGGCTTCCGCAACCACGTCGACGGCGGAGAGGTGGCCTCCGGAATCCGGTGAGTTCCCGGAATGCCATCGGCGCGTGGCGGGCCAGCGCCCAAAGCACTCAACGGCGCGGCGGCCGGCCGGAGGTTGCGCTGGCTCGCTCGCACCCGATTCATGGTAGTGGCAGGATCGGCTTTGCGAATCTCCCAGGGCATGCTGCTGCGACGGGGCGCGATGAAGGAAGCTTCGGACGCGGCGATCGGTGACCGCTGGGATATTCGAACTGGTCCGGTCCGCGACGACAGCCCAGCTGGAGCGCTACGCGCGGGTCGAAAGTCCCCTCGGCCGGGCGGTCGTAGGCGGCGGCTTGGTCAGTTTGCCCTAGGTGATGCCTGGGCGCTGCGCCGATTCGGCGCGAAGTAGGCGTTAGAGGCCGGACGCCAGAGCTGCCACACCGCCGCCAGGCCGATCAGCCAACTGACGGCGGCGAAGACCACCTGCGCTGCGCCCGGCCCAGCGTTTCCGAAGAGATGCAGGGTCGCCAGTGCCACCAACACCGTGGACACGATGCGCGCCCAGTTCCGGCCCCTGCCGTTCGCCTGCGCCATCCACAGCCACAGCCCGACCAAGACGAGGCCGAGCAGGACCCCAACGGCGATAACAATCGGTAGCGGCTGGGTTTGTTCCAAAAAGCGGAGGTGGCCCGCCGCGAGTCCGTCCAGGGCTACCGCGATGATCGAGATGATCAGACCTAGCAGGGTTACGGCAGCGCCCGCGTACATCAGTAGCACGGCCGCCCGAACAGTGGGAGCTGATCGCGGGACGCTCGGGCGAACGCGCATCCACAGGCCGTTCCTAATCAGGTCCGCAGAGGCGGCCAGTCCGGGCCGCCGCTGGCCCTCCGGGGCGCCGGCCAGCAGCACTGCCAGGAGCTCCATCCCCTTCTCGCGCCTGAACTCCGGCGGGTACCACGCCAGAAGTCGCCGATACCGCCGCTCGAGTTCCAACTGGTCGCTCACTGCGCCGACCCGCCGACGAGTTTGAGCCGCGTCAGTGCTGCGATTGCATGAGCCTGCAGCTGTGCCGCCTCGGCGCTCAGCCGCTGCGAGCCCGAGGGGGTGAGCCGGTAGTACCGGCGCAGACGACCGTCCACGATCTCTTCGCGATCCGCCTCGATTAGCTCGTCGGCGCGGAGTCGGTCCAGGGCGGTGTAGAGAGTCCCGGGACGCAGCTGGACTCGGCCACCGGAGATCTGTTGGACGTCGGTGATGATCCCGTAGCCGTGCTGGCTGCCGTTTGCCAGGGCGGTGAGGATCATGAACGTCGCTTCCTGCATCGCGCGATTAGCCATATGGACACTATATACCGGTCAACTAAGTATTGCAAGCCCCTGGTGGGCCTGGTCGGCCGACGTGAAGGAAGCCAAGGGCGCCACCACCGCGGAGGCTGAAAGATGGTCATGCACGGGACGGTTTCTGAGGGCCCGTCGGCTGACGCCATCGCTTTTGTCGACCGGGAGGCCACGCAGCAGAACGCGCCCCTGCGTGGCATCGATCGCAGTCGGTCGGACTAGCTCCGTCCGAACAGCTTCAAAGTGGTGTCGCCGTCGTCCACGACCAGCACGCCATTGCCGGTGGGAGCGGCGGCCAGACCGAAGAGGTCTCCGGCGGAATTGGCAGGGTGCTCACCGTCGAGGCGACCTGCCTACCCCACGGGGTGAACTCCACGATGCTCCCGTCCCCGCCATTGACCGTGAGACCGTCTACGGAGCAACAGGGCGGGGGTGTTCAGTTGGACCGGGAAATCGACCGGGTGACACAGAGTGGGAGTCGATCAGAACGAAGTGACCCGGGCACCGACCGATCAGACAGCTTCGTCAGTGGTGCAATGGCGTATTAGAGGCGCGCGGCAGGACGACCCGTGTTCCGATCCGTCACCGGTCGCCGCGAGGCCGACCGGTGACGGAAAATCGGCTACCCCTGATCGCCTACCGCAGCCTCGCCCAGGAACACCGGGGTGAACGATGGGTGGGAGCGAGCCAAACTGCTCCTCGCCCCCTCCAGAAAGCCGACACTGACCGTGCTGGCGGTGAGGGCATCGACAAAGTCGGGGCCGGGGATCCGATAGAGGTGGCAGACCGCCAGGGCTTCCACGGTCGCAGTTCGGGGAACCTTGGCCAGGAGTCCGATCTCTCCGAAATAGGATCCAGCTCCCATCACCCTGAGCTGGCGGATGCGACCGGCCTCGCCCCGAGCCGACACCCCCACCTCGCCCTCCAGGAGGACGTAGAAAGCATCAGCGACGTCACCCTCGCGGATGAGCACCTCGCCGGCTGGGGCGGTTACCTCAGCGCAGGCCAGGGCGAGCCGCTCCAGCGTGGCTCTGGACCCAGCGGCAAAAATCCCCAAGTGCTGTAGGACCTCGACACGGGGAGCCAGCTGGGCGACTCTGCGCACGGCGGCCCGGTCCATCCGGTACAGCCAGGGGTAGGCGCAGGCGGCCAGAGCGGGGATCGCCAGCCCGACCAGGAGAAGGCTGTCGTGAAGACCCAGGTGACCGACAACGGTTGCTCCCAGCACCGAGCCGAGCGAGATGGCGGCGAGTGCTAGGGCGAAGAACACGCCGAACACTCGAGCCACCATGTTGGGGGCCACCGAGCGCTGCATGGCAGTCACCGCCAGGACGTCCACCACCAGGGTACCGCCGCCGCGGATCACCTCCAAACCGAACCCCAGCACCGGGTCGTGTACCAGCACCATGAGGGCGGTGGGGACGCAGTAGACCGCCATCCCGAGAGTGATGATGATGCCCAGCCGAGGGTGGCCGGCCAGCTGGTTCACCACCAGAGCTGCCAGGATGCCCCCCACCCCCAGCGCCGCCAGCAAGTACCCGTAGCCGGTCGTCCCGGTCCCAAGCTGGTACTTGCTGATGTAGACGAACAGCACGGTGTCGGTGCCGTACACGAAACTGGCGAGCACGCTGAACCCGACCAGCGCCAGCACCACCGAGGACTGTCCGAGGGCACGGAATCCGGCCACCACCTGGCTGAGAGGGCTGGCCGCTCCGCCCATGGTGACGTCGCTGGGGCGAGACCGGCTGTGCAACCGGCTGACTAGCACTGCCGCCCCAAGGAAGCTGGCACCGTTGATGGCGAAGATTGCCGCCGGGGACCCTGCCAGCAGTACCAGCGCTCCAACCGCCGGGCCGACGATGACCACCAGGTTGTCGATCGTGCTGTTGAGGGCATTGGCGGCCGCCAGGTCATCCTCGCCGGCCAGCTGGGGGATCATTGCCGCCACCGCCGGTTGGTATGGCTGGTTGCAGCAGGAGTTGATGGCGGCGAGGATGAAGATCAGCGGGATCGGGGCCTGAAGCAGCACGCTGATGCAGATCAGTGACTGCCAGACAGCCATCAGCAGATCGCAGGTGATGAGCAGCCGGACCCGCTCGAAGCGCTCGGCGATGATCCCCCCGTAGGGAGAGAGCAGCATGGCCGGTACAAAGCGGGCGAGGAATACCGCTGAGACCAGGAGCGCTGAGTGGGTGCGCTCGTAAATGTAGACCGCGAAGCCGACGTTGTAGGCCCACGACCCGGTGGAGGAGATCAGCTCTCCGGTCAGCAGGAGCCTTAGGTCGCGGTGGGCAAGCGCCCCTCTATAGGGTCGAAGCAGGGCGCCCGGGCGCATCATTTCCCCTCTGTAAGCAGGCGCGACAAGGGGCCTGCAGCCACCTCGGCGATCTCCGTGCGCGATTGCCGGCAGGGCCGCCAGGCAACCCGGTGGCGGCCCCCGCGGGATGGTAGCAGCCGAGTTCTTAACGATTGGAGAGCTGGAGCAGCCCTCCGGTCGGAGAGAGTGGGGCGGCTCGGGCCGCCCCACTCTGCTGGTCAGTTGTCCGGGTGGTAGAAGGGCAGGAGTGCTGAACCAGGTGTGCTCGCAGTCCAGTCAACGCCCGTCTGGGTGCTGTCGATTGTTGGGCAGGACCCCACCGCCGGAAAGTCATCGCCCAAACCAGCATTGAAGCCCGCGCCCCAGCCCACTTGCGGCTGGTCGGGATCCTGGTATGCACCGGGCCCGCCCTGGCTGTCACCGATCGGGTCGCAGCTGAAGAGCGGGTTGTCGGACGCCTGGACGGCATGCTCGCGGAGCGTCACCGTGGCAGACGAGTTCTGATAGACGTTCTGAGTCCCGTCGCTGTCGAGCGGCCAGTACACGTAGACCGAGAAGGACTCCCGGAATACATCTCCTCCCTGCACCGGGCAGTCGACCCCGGTGGTGGAGTTGCAATCTGCGGGGGTGTTGACCGAGGAGGACTGGCTGTAACCGAGGTCCACATTTTCCGTCCCCGGCTGAGAGATGGTCTGGTCATTGCCGATGCCGAACGACTGGGTCGGGCCGTTCTCGCCCTCGTAGCTGTCCCCGTTGGCCAGCACGTAGACCTCGAGTCCGTCGCCCACGCTTTGGGCGGCCGCATCCGGGTTGTAGAGGGGCGCGCAGGAGGCGGTACCCGTAGCGTCACCGCCGTTGCAGGCCAACGTGTCGCTGCCCGAACTGGTGGATACCGACACGTCGAGGGCGAGGAAGGCGTCCAAGCCTCCGGTGTAATCGATGTCGACAGTGCAGGCCTGTCCCGACTGGTCTCCCAGCGAGCTGGGATAGCCGTCGGTGCTGTAGCCCGGAGCAACGTGATCGATGGTGCAGTTCGCGGTCACCGCGTTGTTGAGCGTTACATTCCCAGCCACGAACTGGACGCTTTGGGGGCTGACCGGGTCGTAGAACAAAGCGAAGCTCGCCGCGATCGCGATCGCGGCGATGGCCCCGATCGCCCCTGCAGCGGCAAGTACGATCGTGAGCCGTTTGCGAGACGGATTCATCCTGGGTTACCTCCTCTCTCTGTAGATCAAGATCAGTTCGATTGCGATTCACAGCCGCGCCCCGGACGTCTAAGGCGTCCTGGGGCTGGGCCCAAGATCAGGTCATTTTCCAGCGGCGGCGAGCCTCCAAAAGCACCAACACGGCGAAGGGCAAGCTCAAAGCGAGCACGAATACCGCCGGCTGGTGGAGAGCGTTGAGGACGTAGCCGGCGTCCGGAATCCGCCCCTCATATACCCCCAACACCTCCTGCGGCGTTACCCGGTTGTGGTCGGCGACAGGGTTGGCGTCGCCCTTGGTCTGATAGACATTCGTGTAGCGCTGAGTGCTGGCATCCAGCTCAGGGATGACCTGGTAGATGCGGTGAGTTATCACGACCGCCGCCCCACCACTCTTGCTGAGCTCCTCGAAGCTGATCACCTGGCCGCGGTGCAAGTGACCGGCCTGGCTTGGAGTGACCGTGCGATCGAGGATCAGGTCGCCAGCGTCGAAAGTGCCGGTCATCGATCCGCTTAGGACCACAAAAGCCCGTTGCCCGAAGACCCCAGGGACCCCATCGGGGTTCTCGCGGGTCAGCACCGCGAGAAAGAGCGCGGCGATGAAGACGAGCACCAGGGCCACCGCGAACAAGGTTGACAGGCCAGACTTCAGGCGGCCCATCGCCCCTCGGCGATTAAGTCCTTCGCTGGGCATCGGAGCGCGCGCCGAACTCCGCTCTTCCTGCTCCCATGCAGCGTCTGCCATCGTCCTCCCGCTCTCTACGGCCGCTTCCCAGAACCGTGGCAGACCCGTCCAAGCCTCCCTCTCGATCGGTGATTATGACCAATTTGCGCGGCTACCGTCCATGAGCCTGGCCGCGATTCAATCGCGGGCCACTTCCAGGCGCGCCAATTCGGCACCAGCAGAGGCTTGCTTTCGGCTCGATGGCGACGGCTCGCCGTGCCGCGCATCGGCCGCCCAGTCGAGCACTGTGCGGGCCGTCCAGTAGGGGTATCCGAGGGCTGAGAATGCCTCGACCGCGGCTCTGAACAGGGTCTCAGCCGGGTCGTCGTCCGGCCTCCTGGCCAACGCCCGATAGCGGAGTAGCTGAGCTGCCAAATAGGGCGGACTACTCCCCTCTGGCGCGCCCCTGAGACGGTCCAGGAGTTCCGCGAGCTCTGCCTTTGCTCCGGCGCGCAGTGCAGCCTCGCAAGCGTCGGGCCACGCCTGGCGGGTGATCTCATGGCGGAAACCGAAACTCGGGATCGCGACCTCCAGTGCCGCCAGGGAAGCGGTCAGGGCTTCGCCCGGACGGTCCTCAGCGAGCAGGGTCGTCCCTTCCAGGGCAGCACACAGGGTTCGGGGTTCTCGCGAGTCGTGCGCTTGCCACCGTCCAAGGCGGGATAGAGCCTCGCGGGCCAGGGTCGGCTCTCGGCGCAGCGCGTGGAGCAGAACCAAGCGGCTGTGCAGGATCTCCTGCCCGTGGCGCTCCTCGCGAAGCAGTGGCGCGGCGACCGCGGCGGCGCTCTGCCAGTCCCCCAGAAAGATCTGAGCCAGCATCAGGTTGCCGCTGAGAAATGTCTCGGAATAGCGCTGGCCGAGTCGTCGGGCGATCGTCAGGGCGGCCTCGAGGTGGGCCACGGCATCGGGCAGGTCGTTGGCCATGCGTGTATCCGCGCTGTTGGCATGACCGGAAAGCACCTCTTCCGAGGAGAGATCGCGGCGTGATGCAATCTCGATCGTGCGCTCGAAGGTGGCCAGGGCTTGGAGTTCCTGACCCGAGGAGCGCAACAGCAGAGCCTTGGTCTCGAGGGCGTCGCAGAGCACCTCCGGGAGGTCGAGTTGCTCGGAGAGGGAGATCGCGCGCTCGACATGCGGCAGCGCCTCCACCCCGAGGCCGGAGATCGAGAGTTCCCTGCCGAGTTGAGAGCAGACCCGGGCCAGATCGGGGCCGGCTTCTCCCCGCTCCAGGACGGCCATGGCGGGTCGCAGCCGGTCGATCGCCTGGCCTGCGCGTCCCAATCGTCCAAGTGAACTGCCGATCTGACCCTCCAGCCGTGCGGCATCGAGCTCCCGACCCGCCCGCGCATGGGCCTGGGCGACCGCCTCGAATAACTCGAGAGCCTCGGTGACCTGACCTGCACGGAAGTACATCTGAGCTGACGACTCACGATGGGCTAGAGCTACCGACTCATCGGTTGCCAGTTCAGACGCCCGTAGCAGGTGAATCGCCGCCCGCTCGGGAGCACCTACCGAGGCGGCGCGCAGGGCGCCCCGGGTGAGCCATTCCTCAGCCAGGGCTCGCACTTCTGGAGCATCAGCGGCAGCTGGATCTGCCAGGTGCGCAGATCGGTAGTGCTCCGCGATCGACTCAGCGACGTCATCCAGCCCGGTTGCCGAGGTTGAGCGCATGTGGCTGGCGACCGCCAAGTGTCGGGCACGGCGCTCGCGCTTGCCGAGACGGTCGTAGGCGATGGTCCGGAGCAGCGTTTGGGTGAAGGCGAAGGCGCCGCCGCCATGATCGAGTGCTTCGGGGCTCACGCCCAGGACCTGCTTGCGTTGTAGCGACGCCAAGAGCACGTCCAACTCGGCTCGGGCCAGGGAGCTAACCGCGATCACGTCACCTCTGGTGAAGGTCGGCCCCAGGACCGCCAGGTCCTTCACCAGTCCCCGCTCCGGCGAATCCAGCTCGTCCAAGCGAGCGGCGATAAGGGCTTCCAAGGAGACCGGGGTATCCAGCCCGCTCAGTTCCTGGGTCAAGGTGGGAACGCCGCCCTGCTCGACCACCAGCCCGCGGTCCGTCAGCATGTGCACCATCTCGACTGCGTACAAGGGAATCCCCTCGGCCCGCTCGACCACCTGCCGGCGACTTGCGGGTGGCATGGCGGGCACCAGCTCGTCGAGCAGATTCCCGATGTCCAGGGAGGAAAGCGACTCCAGCTCGATCTGGCTGATGGGCGGCTTGCCCGCCGACCAGCCCTCCCGGCGCTGCAAGAGCTCAGGGCGCGTCAGTCCAACGATGAGCAGTGGTAGATCGGCGAGGGCGCCGAGCAGGTAGTCGATGAAGTCGAGCATCCCGGCGTCGGCCCACTGCAGGTTGTCGATTGCCAGGACGACGGTCCCGGTTCGGGCCAGTGCGGCGATGAAGGTCCGCCAGCCGGCGAAGAACTCCTCACGACTGGGAGTGTGCTCCGGCCCGGGAAGACCCAAGAGCACGGCCAGCTTGGGGCCTACGAAATCCCGGTCGGCCGCGTCAGGAAGGTAGCGGTCGAGAGCCGCCTCCAATTTGGACGCCGTGGTTACTGGAGATTCGTCATCAGCCACGCCGAGGCGCTGCCGGAAGATCCGTGCCAGGGCCCAGTAGGCGACACCTGAGCCATAAGTTGTGCATCGGACGTCGTTCCAGACCACCCCGTCCCCGACCGCCTGAAGGTGCCGGGCGAAGTCATCGAGCAGCCGGGACTTACCGACCCCCGCCGACCCACTGACCAGCACCATGGCTGCGCTCGAGCCACTCCGGACCTGGTCGCAGACCTCGATCAACTGGGCCATCTGGCCATCCCTGCCGTAGGTGGTCAGACCCGAGCGGCCCGAGCGATCCTGCCTGCCTGCCTCGTCGAGGGCGCGCAGCGCCTGCCAGAGTTGTAGGGGATCGTTCTTCCCCTTGACCTGGTGGACACCGCCATCGCGGTAGTCGATGGCGAGAGCTGTCGCCTCGTGGGTGAGCCCATCCACCAGCACCTGGCCGGGCGGGGCGGCACCCTGTACTCGGGCGGCGGTATTGACGCGGTCTCCCACCACCAGGCCTTCGGACGAGCTTGCCCAGGAGGCGGCCCGGCCGGTAGCGACCCCACCCCGAGCCTGCAAGTCGGGGGCGCCGACCCGCGCTCCGAAGGCGGCCACCTCTCGAACCAGTTCGATGGCCGCCCTGACCGCCCGCAGGGCGTCGTCCTCGTGTGCCAACGGGGCGCCCCAAACGGCCATGACAGCGTCGCCGATGAACTTCTCGACGGTGCCGCCATGGCGAGCGACCACCTCGCGAGCGACCGCGAAATAGCTGCTCAGCAGCTCACGCATGTCCTCGGCGTCGCGGGTCTCCGAGAGCGAGGTGAAGCCGACCAGATCAACGAAGAGGACCGACACCAACCGGACCTCAGCTGATCCCGCCGGGGCCGCGACCGATGGGGGGGCCGCGGCGACCACCGGGGCTCCGCAGTTTCCGCAAAAACGCTGGCCAGGTTGAAGCGCTGCGCCACAGCTGGCGCACCCTGGCGTGATCGCCGCCCCGCACCCACCGCAGAAGCGCTGGCCGGGGGGAACCTCGCTACCGCAACTCGGACAGCCGATCAATGTTCCAGATAGTTTCGCCGTTGCGAAGCAAGAGCGACACCACCAGAGGAGCGCCACCGGCTCCGCTGTGACCGCGGAGCCCGGCCGACCGAGCCCGCGAGCGGGGATCTCGTTGGCTCCGCTCTCGCACCCGGCTGCGGATCCCGCTCTACCCGGACTTCCGCAATTCGCGAATCCCGCATTGCGTGCCCTAGGGCGGTTGCGATAATCTGCTCGCCGCTGATCATTTGCTCGAACCACCCGAGGTGATGTCCGCGTGAGCGAAGAGCTGCGTCGGGACGAGTACGAGCTCCTGGCCCGTATCGCCGAGCGCTACTACATGGAAGACCGGACCCAGGAGCAGGTGGCACGGGAGTTCGGACTCTCTCGGCCGAAGGTCCAGCGCCTTCTCGACCAAGCGCGGCGCAGCGGCGTGGTGGCGATCCATATTCAGGCGCCGCCGTGGCTCCGGCTCGAGCTGGAGAGGGAGCTGCGCACCACCTTCGGCCTAAGTGAGGCGGTCGTGTGCTCGTCCGGGGGCGGCCCCGAGGCGGAGCGCGAAGCGGTCGCAGAGAGTGCGGCACGGTACCTCGAAAGACGACTCGATGATCAGTCTGTTGTGGCGGTCAGCCACGGACGTACGACTGGAGCGGTGCCTAGATTCTTCCGCCCCGGGACGCGCCTGGGAGCGACTTTCGTGAGCGCCATGGGCGGGTCCACCACGGTCGAGGCACCGACCAACCCTAATGAGATCTGCCGAGCTCTCGCCGACCGGTGCGGCGGTCGAGCGGAGAGCCTTTACGCTCCCGCCTACGTTGAGAGCGCCGAGGTTCGCGACCAGCTGTTGGCCCAAGAGGCAGTCGCGGGGACGCTAGCCCGCGCCGCCGGAGCCAGCCTCGCTCTGGTCGGGATCGGCGCCACCGA
The DNA here is from genome assembly GCA_963804565.1 of Candidatus Dormiibacterota bacterium. Lineage (GTDB taxonomy): Bacteria > Chloroflexota > Dormibacteria > Aeolococcales > Bog-877 > Bog-877. The sequence goes on from CAWDQV010000001.1 coordinate 620,445, forward strand.
CGGCAGCTGCACGATGGTTCGCTCCGGCTGTCTCACATCTGCGGAGATAGCCAGGCTCAGAGATCAAGGGGCGGTGGGCGACGTCCTAGGCAACTACGTCGACATCCAGGGCCGGCCGGTCAGCTCTCCGCACCGGGAGAGGTTGGTGGCGCTCTCGATGGACCACTTGGGCCAGATCGGCACGGTGGTGGCGGTAGCCAGTGAGCCGGAGAAGCCGCGAGCCGTACTGGGCACACTTCGGGCGGGCGTCGTCAGTGTATTAGTGGTGGACGAGGGCAATGCGCGCGCCGTCCTGGAACTGGCACGTGAGGAGCCCGTCGAGCCTCCTGTCTCTCCTAAGGCTGGCACGCCCGGCACGATCCAGCCGGCCGCGCGGGCGGTCAGCAGGACTGTGGGCGCGAGGAGTTAGAGATGCCCGTAGTCGCCACCCAGTCGATCATCGGCGAGGCATTCAAGCGGCGCTACGGCGTAGCCGCGATCAACGTGGTCAACGACCTGACCCTGGAAGCGGTCCTGGCGGCGGCTGAGGAACTTCGATCGCCGGTTATCGTCCAGACCTCGGTCAAAACCGTCGAGCAGATCGGCCTGAGCGTGTTCTACGCGACGTGGGTGGAGATGACCCGGTCGATCAAGACGCCGGTCGCGCTCCACCTTGATCACTGTCCTGATCGCGCGCTGATTAGTGCTTGCCTCGCCAAGGGGTGGAACTCCGTCCTCTTCGACGCCTCCAAGCTAAGCGTCGAGGAGAACAAGCGTCAGTGCATCGAGGTGGTCGCGGAGGCGGAACGATACGGCGCACTGGTCGAGGGTGAAATCGAGGGCTTCAAGCGGGTCGAAGATGTCGCGGACGACGAGCCGGTCGAGGAGCAATCGCTGGAGGTGGCGGTCGATTTCATAAAGTCAACTGGCGTCGACATCTTCGCGCCGGCAATCGGCAACGCCCACGGGATGTACCGAACCGCCCCCAAGTTAGACAGTCAGCGAGTCACAGATATCGTCACCGCGACCGGGCTCCCGGTCGCTTTGCATGGCGGCACTGGGATGACACCGGAGCAGTTCTCCGACCTGATCGCCCGCGGCTGCGCCAAGGTCAACATCTCCACCGCGCTGAAGATCAGCTTCATTCGCTCCGGCTACGAGCACATAACCCACCACCCCGAGCAATACGATCCCCCGTCGCTATTCAAAGCCCAGCGCTCCGCGGTCATGCAGATGACCAGGGACCACTTGGAGATGTTCGGCAGCGTGGGCATGGCACAGTGACAGCGCTGATCTTCGACTGCGACGGAGTGCTCTCGGATACCGAGCGCTACGGCCATCTGCCAGCGTTCAACCAGACGTTTCGAGAGATCGGACTGCCCGTGCAGTGGTCGGATGAGGAGTATGGGAGGCGGCTGCAGATCGGAGGCGGCAAGGAGAGGATGGCGAGTCTGCTGACCCCCGAGTTCGTACAACAGGCAGCGCTGCCCCCGGACCGCGAGGGTCAGATGGCTGAACTGGCCAAGTGGCACGAGCGGAAGACGTCGATCTACACCGCGATGGTCGAGCAGGGAAAGCTCCCTCCTCGACCCGGAATCTCGCGGATCGTCGAGCAGGCTCAGGACGCGGGCTGGCGGTTGGCGGTCGCCTCGACGTCGGCCGAGGCATCGGTCCGGGCCATCCTAAATTACGCCGTCGGTCGCGACCGCGCCGAACGCTTCGATTTGGTGCTGGCGGGCGATGTGGTTGAGCACAAGAAGCCCGCACCGGACATCTACCTTCTGGCCTGTGAGCGTCTTCGGGCGGACCCCACCGAAGTGATCGTCATTGAGGACTCGCGGAACGGTCTGCTGGCCGCGCGGGGTGCGGGGTTGCAATGTGTGATCACGGTCAGCGGATACACCCAAAACGAGGACTTCGCCGAGGCCACACTGGTTGTCTCTTCGCTGGGAGACCCGGGTGGCGAGATCACCCATGTGCTGGCAAATCGAGGGCGGGCAAGGCCAGGCGACTACGTCACCCTGGCCGACTTGGAGGCCTGTCTAGGCGGACAACTAGCGGCCTAGCCGAACATCGAAGCGAAGGAGGGGAGCAATACATGGCAGGGACGTCACTCGACCGCCTGGATTTGGTACTCCGCACCATGGCCCAGACGATCGTAGACAACACCGTCTACTTCGCCGATTTGGATGCGGTGGTGGGCGATGGCGATTTTGGCTACTCGCTTCGAAGCGGCTTCGAGGTGGTGCTCAGCGATTACGACACCTTTGACCGCAGCAATGTCGGGACCCTGCTGAAGAAAGTGGGATTCGTCCTCTCCAGCAAGGTGGGCGGCTCGAGTGGGCCGATCTGGGGCACCGCCTTCCTGCGGGCCGCCGCAACCGCCGGCGAGAAGACAGAACTGACGGCGGCGGATGTGATCGAGATTCTTCGGGCCGCAATCGCCGGGATCATGCACAGAGGGGGCGCGTCACTGGGCGAGAAGACGCTGCTCGACGCTCTGGTGCCAGCGGTGGACGCTCTGGAGGCTGGGCTCAACCAGTCGGAGGCCGGCCCAGACCGGGATGCCAGAGCGCTGCAGGAAGCGGCGGACGTGGCAACCAAGGCTGCCGAGGACACCAAGCCGATGTTGGCGTTGCGCGGCAGGGCTGCTTACACGGGCGAACGAAGCATCGGTTCGGTTGACGCTGGCGCAACCGCGGTCGGGGTGATTCTGCAGAGCATTAGCGCCGCTTGGCGCGAGCAATACGGTTGAGGGAGACCAAGGTGAAGAAATTCGTCAATGATCCGCGACAGTTCGTCCCCGAGATGCTGGAGGGAATCGCCCTAGCCAGCGACGGAAGGCTGAAGTACGAGCCCAAGTACAACCTGATCTACCGTGCCGACATGCCCAAAGCAGACAAGGTTTCGATCATTCAGGGCTCGGGATCCGGACACGAGCCGGCGCATACGATGATCGTGGGTAAGGGTATGCTCGACGCGGCCTGTCCCGGCGACGTCTTCGCCGGACCACCGGTGGAGTTCGTCTACGAAACCACCAAGCTGCTCAACTCGCCCAAAGGCGTGCTCCACATCGTCAACAACTACACCGGAGACCGGCTCGCCTTCGAGCAAGGCCGCGAGATGTCTGAGATGGACGGCATTCGCATCGAGACACTGTTGGTGAACGACGACGTGGCGGTGAAGGACTCCACCTGGACGGTGGGAAGGCGTGGAGTCGCGGGCAACTTTTTCGTGATCAAGGCGGTCGGGGCAGCGTCCGAGAACGGCGCCGACCTCGACGAATTGGTCCGCATCGGGAACAAGGTGATCGCCAATGTGAGGACGCTGGGGATCGCGCTCAGCTCGTGCACCCCGCCGGTCAAGGGCAGCCCACTATTCGAAATCGCGGACGACGAGATGGAGGTTGGAATCGGCATCCACGGGGAGCCCGGGCGGCAGCGCACCAAGCTGGTCTCCGCCGACGAGATCGTGGACATCATGCTGAACGCCGTCGTTCCCGATCTCCCGTTCGAAAAGGGTGACGAGGTAGCCCTGATGATCAACGGCCTGGGTGGCACGACCATCGGTGAGCTCTACCTGCTCTACGGAAGTGCCCACAAGAAACTGGAGGCCAAGGGAATCAAGGTGTTCCGCAGCTACGTCAACGAGTACTGCACTTCGTTGGAGATGGCCGGCGCATCGCTCACCCTGCTCAAGGTGGACGACGAGCTGAAGCGTCTCCTAAACGAGCCGGCAGAGGTATCTATCCGGGTCTTCTAGAAGCCAGATGGGCACCCAGCCGCTCGTGGCCGTCAAGTAAGGCCCTCCGAGCGGCGGGAGCTCTTCTGCAATCGGTCCGACGCTTCCACCGGACTGAGCTGGCACCAGTCGTCGAAGTCGCGACGCAGGCGATGCCCAGAGGGACCCGTCCTTCCGTTACAAAAAAGTCAGTCCTCGGGAGCCCCGTCAGGACGAGCCCCCACCGCGGTGCTCCACCCGCGACAGGCGTGGGCCAAAACTTTGGTGGGGCACGGGCCGTTCACTGAACGTGGCTCATCTGGCCCGACCAATCGAAGGTGGGACTGAGGAGCTCACGATCCGGGCACCGGGGGCCAGCGACGTCTCCCGGTGCAGGTGAAGGGCGGGTGGCCCCGGAGAGCCACGGTTGTGATTGCACTTGGGCACGCAATCACGGGCACGACAGTCGCTCAGGCTCAGGGCGGATCCGCCGAGGGCGACCCTTTGGAGATACTTTGTGAGGGGGCGCCTGACGGCGGAGACCCTCGCCAGTGACCGGGCCATCGCTATCTACCACTATGGAGTCGGGCGGGTCCTAAGCTCAGTGACGATCGTCGGTGCCGTAGGCGCGGCTGTGCGGGTACCGATCGGGCGCGGCACCGAGTCCAGCAGGTGACCGCTTCCAATCACGCGCACGTCCGCTTCGCCGTGGTGAAGGGCCAGGCCCGCTTCAAGGCCCGGCCCGGCGTGATATACCGCTGCGCGCTCAAGCCCCGCCTCACCTCACACGACGTGTAAACCTCGCCATCGCTTGGTCCGCGGGCGGAGCTACCCGCTACGTCAGGCGGATGGCTAGCTTTCCGCCTCGACCTGAGCCGGGAGTACTCCTCCCGCCGCGTCGGCCGAATGCTGGCTAGGACGCCCGTCGACCAAGGCCAAGACGCGTCCTGCGGCGTCGGCCACGATTTGGTCGTGCGACGCCAAGACAACAATCTTGCCGCGCGCCGCGTAGTCGCGCAGCAGGCCAAGGATCAGCGCTCGACGCTCCCCGTCGAGCTCCGAGGTCGGTTCGTCGGCCAGTAACACCTCTGGCTCAACCGCCAGCGCCCGTGCCACCCCGACCCGTTGCCGCTGACCCCCGGAGAGGTCGCGCACCAAGCGGTTGGCATTGTCGGAAAGTCCCACGGCCGCAAGAGCGTTTCTGGTGCGTTCGGCGGCCCGCGCTGGCTCCAGCCGTCTTACCTGAAGTGCAATGGCCACGTTTTCCGCCGCGGTGAGGACAGAAACCAAGCCGTGGTTCTGCAACACCACACCGAACCGTAGTCGAACATCGGGGCAGTTCTCCAAGGGCTCACCATCCAGCAGGACGTTCCCCCGGTCGGGCTTCTGCAGCCCGGCCATGACCAGTAGCAGGGTTGTCTTTCCCGAGCCGGAAGGGCCAGTGATCACCACCATCTCCCCCGCCGAGACCTTGAGGTCGGCTCCCTGGAGTACGTGCCTTGAGCCCACGTCCACCCCGATCTGCTGGGCCCAAATCTGGTCAGCCATCGGACTCTGGCTCATGGCGCCTGAGGTCGACCCCCGAGGAGTTGCGGCTCACCCGGAGCAGGGTGCCGGCCGGGATCCATTCGAGTACGTCGGGGGGGAGCTGAACGCTGCCGTCCCGACCTACCACGGCGTACTCCTGGCCCTGCCTGCCCTCGGCCCCGATTCGTCCGTCTCGGATGGTCACAGTCCGGGGCATCGCAGCCGCTACCGCGGCGTCGTGGGTTACCACTACCAGCGTCGTACCCAACTCTTCGTGCACCCGAAGCACCAGCTCGACAACCCGGTCCCGACTCACAACATCCAGCTCACTGGTGGGCTCATCGAGCAAGAGGAGTGCCGGCGCCGAGGCTGCGGCGGCAGCGATCGCCACCCTCTGCTGTTCACCCCCAGAAATAAGCCCGACGGTCTGGTGGGCGAGATCCTCCATGCCTAGCAACCGCAGCAACTCGAGTGGGCTCCAGGGCGGTGGATTGCGCCGCCGACGGCGGGCTTCTCGCTGGGCGAACTCGATGTTCTGCTCGGCTGTGCCGAATCCGAGGAGGTTTCGCATCGGATCCTGGAGCATCAGGCTGATCTCGGTAGCACGGAGCTCCAAAAGCTGCCGGTTGCTGGCAAGTACCAAGTCGTGGTTCCCGACGATGAGGTGCCCGGAGGACGGGCGCAGAAGACCGGCCAACAGGGCCAGCAGCGTCGATTTACCAGATCCCGACGGACCCAGCAGGGCGATCGCCCCGCCAGCCTTGACGTCCAGGTCCACTCCGCGGAGCGCTACGACGTCTCCGCCGGGATTGGGATAGAGGTGGACCACGGCGTCGCAGTGGATCGCAACCCCGACGCGAGCGTCCGCGCCAGACGCTGAGCTCACAGGATCTCCCCCCGCAGCGTCTGATAGGTGGCCCGTCGGAGCGCCGCCATCGCTGTGAGCGTGCCAGTGGCGGCGAGCACGATGAGCATCACCAGCCCGGCCACGACGATGGTCAACCAGGGGAGGGTGGTGGCCGGCACCGGTGCACCGGCATTACTGCCGAACTGGGGCACCGATGAGAGCGCCATGACTGCACCTAAAATCCCCGCCCCCAGCCCCAGGGCGATCCCGGGCAGCACCACCAGCGACTGCTCGGCGAGCAGGGATGCCAGGAGGGTCCGTCGCGGAACTCCGACAGCGCGGAGTACAGCCAACTCGAATCCGCGACCCCGGGCACTCATCAGAACGGTCGCCACACCTGAGCCGGCGGCCATCAAAGCCGCCGCGGCGGCGGCAAAGAGAAAGAACAGGTAGCCGAAGGCCAGCCCGCCCTGGTTGAAGCGCTTGAGCAAGGGTGCGGGAGTCTGGACCGACAGGATCTTCAGGCCCGATCTGCGCAGGCTACGGATCACCCGGGAGGGGGTGTGAGGTGCCAGCCAGACCTGCTCGCTGGTGGAGAAGAAGGCGCCTTGGGCAGCCCGCATCGCCAGTGGCAGATCCAGCAGGAAGCCGTACTCGCCCAATCGCGGCAGGGCCACGGTTTCTCGGGACAGGTTCACCGTCAGCTCGGTCCCGTCGAAGTCCTCGAGCGAAGCGGAGACGGGGTCGCTCTCCTGGGCGGCGATGGTGGTGACCCCGGGAATTGTTGGCGGGAGCAGCCCCGGAGCCAGCTCGGGAACCAGGAGCTCGGAATAGGACTCGCTCCAGTGCGTCACCAACTCACCGGAAGGGGTCTCTTGTGCGGTGACTCCGGGAAAGATGGGCTGCCAATAACGGAGACGGGAGAAGCCGCCAAAGGCCTTGCTCCAGGCGTCCTTCGAGCTGCTCCTGGTCTCGAGATTCGAGAGCGTCATCGAGTAGCTGACCGACTGCGGGCCACCGGGATTGGGAGTCCAATAGGGCGCCAGCGAGGTGACCCGGCATCCACCGACGCAGGTGGGCGGCAGTTGGGTCACATAGGTGTGGGTTCCCGGCTCAACTTGCCCGAAGTCGACCAGGGTCAGGTTTGTACCGGGGTCGATCAGATTGAATTCGAGATCTGGTTCGGGGTCGACGGCGGTCGGCATCGTGACCGTCAGTCGGGCCTGGGTGCCCGTCATCATCGTCAGGGGACTCAGCCTTGGCTCGAGCCACTTCGCCAGCTGCCGAGCGCTTTTCGTGCTGACCGAGTTCTGCCAGTAGCTGACGCGGCTCAGTCGGGAGGCATCGACCGCGAGCAGCGCCTGGCTCGAGGTGATCGACTCCGCGACAGCCATGGCGTACTTCCCCGACGGATCGGCCTTGCGGACCGCGCTGACCAGGTTCACCGACGCCGGGACGTTCACCTTGAGCACCTCGGCGGCGCCCGTCTCGAAGTCCGCCCGGATCACTCGGTTGCTCGCCGCCACACTCCACCCGATCACCGCGAAGGTGGCGAGGCCGGTGGCGAGCGCGAGCACCAAGATCTGGCGCAGATTAGCCGGACGGCGGGCCACCTGCCTCACGGCGAGGTGGGTGGCCACCTTGGCGGTGTTCTCGGTCCAATGGATGGCTGCGGCGCACAAGATCGGGACCAGCCGCACTCCGAGGACTCCGATCGCCACTGCAACCAAGCCGGGACCGAAGAGGGCTAGGGAATTTGGCTCGCCACCGCTCAAGACCCCAGAAACCCTCAACTCAACGATCGCTGCGATCGCCAGCACCACCACCACGCCCTCGAAAGCGGCCCGGCCGGCGATGGACGGCTTTGCCTCGGCGCCGGTCAGCTCGTCGGAAAGGCGCCGCGCGAGGATCCGGACCGCCCCAAAGACTGTGGCCAGCAAGCCCCCCCCGAATGCCGCGAGGGCGGCGTAGACGACCAGGGGAGAAAAGTAGACGGGGGAGTTGGCAAGGAGCAGTGCCGATACCAAACGAACCACCAGCCAGCTGAGCAGGATCCCCAGCGGCACGGAGGCGACCAGGATTATCAGAGGCTCCAAGAGACCGACCGCGAGCACCGAACGTTGTCGGAAACCGTGCAGCTTGGCCAGGGCTATCTCCGGCTGACGTGCCTCGACCGTCCGCGTGACCAGGCCGTACAGAACGAACAGGGTGAGCAACACCAACTCGAGCGAGACCACCACCACGATTGCCAGCATCAGGGTGTCCTGGGTGGTCACCCCCTCGATGGTGCCGATGAGCAGGGTGAAAGCGGGCGCCTGATATTCGGTGTTGGAGGCATATTTGAAGGCGCGATCAGCCGACAGCAGCGTGTCGACGTTCTCGATGTTGACCGTGTGTACCCGCAGTCGGTACTGAACCAGTGCGGAGAGCGGCAGTGACGTCACCGTGGCCGGAACCGTGAAGAAGGCGTCCAGCACCGGCAGTTGCGCACCTGGAACGGCCCGATGCAGGTGTAGGTATGCGGAGATGTTTGCCGGCGAAGTCGGCAGGCCTGTGTAGTCGAAGAAGTTGTCCCCCATCCAATAGGAGGCTCGGGCTGTTCCCACCCTTACGATGCCGACCACGGCCACCGTGATGGGAGTGGGAAAGTTGTGCGCGCGCACCATGACCCGACTCCCCAGGCTCGCCTGCAAGATAAGTGCGCTGCGTTTGCTGATAGCTACCTGGTCTGCGGCCGTCGGACAGCTGCCGGCGATGAAGGTGAGGTGGTCACACACGTCGGTGCGCGATAACAGGTCAGTGTTGAAGGAAAGGCCCTCGGCGTTGGGCGCGACGGTAACTCCCGAGTCGAAAGTCGTGATCGGAGGCGCGTACCAGCGACCGAGCCGATAGTGGCGAGCCAAAGGGACTATCGCTCTGGCTCGTGAGGGCACGTCCAAGAGAGCCGGACTGGGAATGGCCGTTATCCCGTTGGCACCGGCTGTGCCGCCCGCCAGTGTCGTGTTCAGCACGTGATCGGAGACCGCACTGTAGTAGAACGGGCCAGCGCTGGCGGCGATCACGGCGACCGTGGCAACCACCAGCAGAGCGACAGTGGCGCTCGCTCTCCATCTGAGGGCCCGCAGGAGTAGGTGGATCTGGCGCAACTCGGTGCCTCGGGACCTACCCGGCCCGGGCAGGTTGGCGATCGAGTCCGCGCCGCCTCGGCGAGAGCGCAAGACGATCGCGCTCTGATGCGTGCATCAAGCCGGCCCGGCTGCGCCCGGCCGCTCCGGCCCAGACCTTCACTTGGTCCCGACTTTGAGGATTTTCCGCCTCCAGGATGGCGTCGCGAGCCCCGACGGGATGCTCCGTTCGCCGCAAGTTGACCTTCCCACCTCGATCCGGGTCCCGGCCCACCGAGCTCGTCGCCGGGACCAGTCTACGGACCCGTCGGTTGGCGGGCCGAAGATCGACGAGGCTGCGGCTCGATGAGGGCCAGTCCGACCCTGAGTTGGCCGCGCTCCGAGGCGGGGATGCACTGGGCTGCGACCAGGTCGACGCGCCCTCTGAGCCGGCGGGTCGGTCTAGCCAGCACGCCCCCTCGGGGGAATCAGGCTACCGCCACTTCCTCGCGATCCGCCTCCTCTGTGGCCGCGATCACCGGCGCCGCTGAGGCGTCCGCCCCCAGTTCGGCATACCCGCCGCGAGGGGCGGCGCTATACCGCTGGATCACCTCGGGGGAATTGGCAGGCACAGCTGCGAGCCGGACCCTCGCCGGTGGCCGCCGGCGCAACAATGTTCCGGCGACCACGATCCCGCCGGCCACGCCCGCCGCCGCCACCAGGAAGCCGACGTGGTAGCCGGCGGTGAGGGCGGCACCGGTGGTGCTCCCCTCCCCCAGCATCCGGGCGGTGGTGTTGCTGGAGACCCCCGCCAGGAGAGCGATTCCCAAGGCGGCTCCAACCTGCAGGGTGACATTGGCCAGACCGGAGGCGAGCCCCGAGTCCTCAGGACTGACGTCCGACATCGCCAGAGAAATGCTGGGCATGAAGCAGAGTCCCGCTCCAACGCCCAGGATCATCAGCGGAGGCAGAATGTTGATGGCATAGCTGGCGTGCTCCGGAGCCTGCGCCAGGAGGCAGAGCGCCACTGTCTCCAGAGCCAGGCCCACCAAGAGAGATGCCCGGGCTCCGTAGCGGGCGACGACGCGCTTGGTGACAAGAAGAGAGAACAAGGCCACCGCCAGGTTGGAAGGCAGGAAGGCCAATCCGGTGTCCACGGCTCCGTAGCCGAGGACGCGCTGCAGGTACAGCGAGCCCAGGAAGTAGCTGCCGAAGAGTCCCACGGGAATCAGCAAACGCGCCACCTGGGCACCACCTCTGGTGCGCGAGCGGAAGATTCTCAGCGGGACCAACGGTTGGCGCACCTTCGACTCGACCACCAGTAGCGCCACCGTCGCCAGGGCTGTGAGCGCCGCCAGGCCCAGAGTCGGGGCGGCTCCCCACCCGTTCTGCCCGGCACTGACCAAGGCCGAAACCGCCAGGGAGGGCGCGGCGGTGACTAGCAGAGCGCCCAGGACATCGACCCCGTGGTGCAATCCGATCCCCTTCCGAGATGGAATGAGGATCGAGCCCAGCACGACCACCGTCAGGCCGATCGGCAGGTTGATGAAGAAGATCCAGTGCCAGCTGACCAGCTGAGTGACAACGCCCCCCACCAAGAGACCGACCGATCCACCGGCGGCGGCGACGAACGCGTACAAACTCATGGCGGTGACCCGCTGGCGGGGTTCTGGGAAGAGGGTCACTAGGATGCTGAGCACCATGGAAGCCATGACCGCCGCGCCCGCGCCCTGGAGGAAGCGGGCCCCGATCAGAAAAGCCTGGTTTGAGGCCAGCCCGCAGAGCACCGAGCTGCCAGTGAAGAGCAGCACGCCAGCGATGAAAACCCGCTTGCGCCCGATCAGGTCCCCCAACCGACCGGCCAGAAGAAGCAGACCGCCGAAGGTGATCAGGTAGGCATCAATCACCCAGGCAACTGACGACTGGGAGAAATGCAGGTCGCGCTGAAGCACCGGCAGAGCGACGTTGACCACCGTTGCATCCAAGACGATCATCAGTTGGCCCACGCAGAGCACCACCAGCGCAAGCCAGCGTCGCAGAGGCACAGCGGATTCCGGTCTGGAGCCCACCGTCGCCAACACCCCTTTCTCGCCCATCGCCTGCATCGATCACCTCCCGGGTGGTATTGTTTGATGTGGATCGTACCAGGATAGTTTGATGACTGTCAAACAATGACAATGCAAGCAACGTTCGAGAGCGGCGACCTGCACGAGGTCGCACCCCCGGTCGCCGACCTGACGGCGCTGCTCCAGGCCCTGGCTGACCCGGTGAGGCTGGAGATGTTGCGGCAGCTGGGAACTCAAGCTGAGCCGATCCGCTGCGGCAATTTCCAGGTGCTGGTCACCAAATCCACCTTGAGCCACCACCTACGAGTGCTCCGCGAGGCGGGGGTGATCGAGCAGAAGTGCGAGGGGACGCGCAAGCTCACCTCGCTGCGCCGCCACGACCTCGACGCCCGGTACCCGGGCTTGGTCGAGAGCCTGCTTCGGGCCCAGGCCGAACCCGTGGCCGCTGGCTGAGCGAGCGCCGCGATCGGAGCTAGCGGCGCCGCGGTAGAAACTGGGGCCACCTCCTCCGCGGTCCTAGGCGACGCTCTCGAACAGCTGGCCGACTTGCCGGCCCGCGGCGGGGAGCTCGGGGTGGGGACGCGGGTAGTGAAGCTGACTCACTTGGACAAGCTTCTCTTTCCCACGGCTGAGATCTCCAAGCGGCAACTGATCGACTACTACCTAAGAATCGCCGACCAACTGCTCCCCCATCTTCGGGACCGTGCGATCGTGACCCGCGTGTTCCCCCGAGGCGTCGCCGGCCCGGGCTTCTGGCGCCGGTCGGCCCCCGAGGGGGCACCGCGCTGGATTCCACGTTGGAGGGCCCGGCCGGGGACCCCAACCATCTGCCCCCTCATCCAGGAGCCGGCAGCTCTGGTCTGGTTCGCAAACCAGGGGGTCATCGAGATTCATCCCTGGCATTCGCGCCGTGACCGACCGACCATGCCCGACTGGGCCGTGCTGGACCTCGATCCCGGCCAGGGGCAGGGTTTCAGTGAGGCGGTCGAAGTCGCCCACCTCATCAAGGACCAGCTCGATCAACTCACCTTGCGGGCATGGCTCAAGACCAGCGGCCAGTCAGGACTGCACATCTACATCCCGCTTCGACGCCGCATCGAAGAAGACCAGGTGCGCGATTGGGTCGGGGAGTTGGCTCACCGGGTGGCCCAGTCATCGCCGCGATTGATCTCAGAGGTCTGGGGGGTGGCAGATCGTCACGGGCGACTTAGGATCGACTACACCCAGAACGTGGTCGGCAAGACCCTGGCAGCGGTCTACTCGCCACGGCCGGGCATGAATGCCCCGGTCTCGACACCAATCGACTGGGACGAACTGGACACGGTCGACCCTCGCCAATTCACCTTGCGAACCGTTCCGGAGCGGGTGCGGTTGCGTGGCGATCTGTTTGCACCGGTTTTGGCTGGCGGTCAAAGCCTGCCTCGCCTCCGCACGGGCACGGCTGCGAAGAAGCGCTCCGAAGGTCGAGCTGACCGCGGCTGACAGCTCCGCTCCTAAGCCCCGTTCTCCGTAGGCGCAGCCGGGAATGAACGTTTTCAGTGCGCCGTCCGTATTACCAGCGTGCTCAGAAACAATCCAGGCGCCGGTTACGCAGCTCGCGACTCCCCATGCGCCGCCTCACGGATCCGCCCTTGGAGCCGGACCGATCAGCTGAGCACGTCCCCGGCCGGGCTCGGCGCGCGGGAGAGAGCACTCGAGGCAAGCAACGCCAACCTGAGCCGGTTCAGGGCCGCCGAAATGACCGCAATCCACCAGGCAGCGGGCATCCGAAACGGAGTAAGCCAGTGAAAACTCGCACGCGTTACCTGACCCTGCCGGTACGCAACGTCGTTGTCTTGGCCGCTATCGCCGCGGCAACATCGCTGATCCTCGCCGCCTGTGGGACTACGCCGGCAGCTTCCACTCGTCCCACACCTACCCCTACGAGCTCAGCATCGGCTGCCAGCGGAAGCGCACCCTCGCCGGCCTCGGGGGTGACGGTCCGGACCGCCACTGTCAGCGGATTCGGCTCGGTGCTGGTCGATGGCAGCGGCCGGACTCTCTACATGCTCTCGTCTGAGTCCGGAGGAAAGCTCACCTGCACGGTCGCCAACGGTTGCACCCAGTACTGGCAGGAGCTGGACCTCGCTTCAGGCGCCACCGCTGCCACAGCAACTGGGGGTGCGCTGTCCTCCAAGCTCGGCACCGAGACCGGCGCGACCGGCCTCGTTGTCACCTATAGCGGATGGCCCCTCTACACCTACACCGGGGATGGCTCCAAGGGACAGGCCAACGGGGAAGGGTTGACCAGTTTTGGGGGAACCTGGTACGTCCTTCGGGCCAGCGGCACTCCGGTCACATCCGCTGCCGCAAGCAGCTCCCCCTCTTCGCCCTCAAGCGCCCCCGGATATTGAACAGATAGACGGCCAATCGACCCCAGTTGCCTGGCTCGGGACCACGTTGAACGCGCCTCCAAGGCGGGCATGACGGCGCATGCCTACAGTCGCTCCATGACCGTGGGCGTTGACCTCAATCTGGAGCCGGGGCACGACCGCCCGACCAACGAGGGGGACAGGGAACAGCTTGCCGTCGCATTCTCGGCCCACAAGGACGAGCTTCGCGGCTTCGCTCGTCGATCCCTCGGAGACGACTCCCTGGCTGACGAGGCGGTTCAGGAGACGTTCCTGCGTGCGGTCCGCGCCAAGCCGGGATTCGATCCACAGCGGGGGGCGATTCGGACTTGGCTCTTCGCGATAGCGCGCCGGGTCATCGTGGATCTGGCCCGGGCACGGAGCGCGCACCCGTCGCAGGAGCTTGATCCCAACAAGGCCGCGGCGACCGACGAAATCGAGAAGGCGATGCGCTCCTGGGATGTCGAGGAGGCGTTGCGGCGGCTCGGACCCGATCACCGTGTGGTGGTGATGGAGATCTACTATCGCGGTCGTGCCAGCCGGGATCTGGCGCAGCAGCTCGGGCTGCCTGAGGGCACCGTGCGCAGCCGCCTCTATTACGCCCTGCGCGCACTACGCGTCGCGCTAGGCGATCTGGGGTGGTCAGAATGAGCTCCCGCAACTGCGAGTTCTGGCAGGGCGACATGGCCCTCGCGGCGATCGGCCGCCTGGCGACTCAGGAACGTCTGAACCTCGATGCGCACTTGTCTGAGTGTCCCGATTGCCGGGCGGAGATGGACGAGTTGGGATCGGTCTCCCGTGCGCTGGAGTTGGCCGACCCGATGCAGGTCGACCCGAGCTTCGGTCGCTCGCCCGGCACCGAGGCGGTATCGCGTCCCAATCCGGAGCGTCCTGTTGCCAGGCGGACAAGGCTCCACCTGCGCTGGGTCCTCGGGAGCCTGGCGGCTGCCGCCGTGGCGGGACTCAGCCTGTTTTGGCTCGGACCCTTCGCGTCGAGTAACGTCGCGGTCACCCTACACGGCACAGCGGGAGTCCAGGCATCTGCGGTTCTCAGCTCGGAGCGCTGGGGAACGGAGCTATCGCTCCAGGTGGCTGGGCAACCCGCCGGCCAGCTCTACCGGGTCTCGATGGAGTCTAGGAATGGAGCCTGGTGGCAAGCGGGGAGCTACCGGTCGGAGAGCGGACCTGTCCATGTCCAACTTGCCTGTGCGATCAGCCCCTCCAGGGTTGAACGGATCTGGATCGAAAACTCGAGTGGTCGGACCGTTCTCGAAGCCTCTCTTGGGTGAGACAACTTCATCTTGCTCTTCGGTTGGAGGCAGGCGAAGTCGACGCACGAGGCTGCACCAGGTAACCCGTAAGAGGCGGCTGCGCTATCTCGGGTAGCTGTTCAGGAAGGACGAATCCGCAGCGGTTGCAAGGCATTTGTCCAGCGCAGCAGCTCCTGCAGCATGGGCTCAACGGCCGATTCCAGGGTCTCGTTGGGTATGAACCGGCCGTCCCCGTTGAGAAACTGGCCGACGAAGGGGATGTGCACCGCCTCCATCATTGGCATCATCTTGAGTGCCGTCAGCACCTGCTTGCTCATCTGAACAGCCCGCGTCCCGGCAGCGATGCCGCCGTAGCTGACGAACGCGACCGGCTTGTATGCCCACTCCTGGTTGAGAAAGTCGAGAGCGTTCTTGAGAGGAGCGCTAAAGCCGTAGTTGTACTCAGGCATGACCAAGACGAACGCATCGGCACTGTCCACCGACTCGCTCCAGCGTTTGGTGTGCGCTTTGGTGTACTTACGGAATCTCGGGTGCTCCGGCTCATCCATAAAAGGTAGGTTGACCTCCGCCAGGTCAATCACCTCGATCTGAAACAGGTCGAGCTGCCTGGCCCGCGCGACGAACCACTCGGCGACCGGCAATCCCACCCGTCCGGGCCTGGTGCTGACGATGAAGATCTGCAGCTTAGGTTTGGGCAACTCTCGCCTCCGACCGGACCGCAAACGACCTTCTCGCGCGACCTCCTCGCTTCTCACTCTGCAGCTGCTCGATGACTGGGCTCCACTGGTTCGACCAGGTGGTGATCGCCTGCAGCACCGGTTGCAGTTCCCTGCCCATGTCCGTCAGCCGATACTCAGTTCCGATCGGATGCCCTTGCATCACCCTGCGTTCAACTAGTCCCCACTCCTCCAGTTCCCGGAGTCGCTTGGCCAGCATTGTGTCGCTGACCCCAGGAACCGCCGAGCGGATTTGGCAGTAGCGGCGGCGCTCGGCCAATAGAGCCTGCAGGATCGCTCCGCTCCAGCGCGCGCCTATCAACTGGACCGCTCCCGTGAACTGGTCGAAATTCGCTCTGGTCATTCTCTAGCATTGCTCCACTTCTGTTAGCAACTAAGCATAGCTGAGTGGACCGGATGGGCTTCGATGTCGCCGCCGTTGTGAACCGGCATGCGACGGTGTCGCTGGTACGATCGCGACTTACTTTCGGCGTCGCGCCTGAGTCTCCACATCTCACCATAGGGGATGGCTAACCGGCCCCCTCAGTGCATCAAGATTCAGAGATGACCAAGCCGCCAGACAGCGACGGACCTCCGCCCACCATCGAGCACGGGTGGGATGAGCCAGCGCGCCTCGGAACTAGGCGATTACTATCCCGTTTCGGCGCCTGGAGACAGAACACCACCGACCCTCCCCTGGGTCGCTCCGTCGATTTCGTCCAGTACGGGGTGGCCATTTTCTTGCTCGTTATCGCGATCGTGGTTCTGATCCGAACAGCGATCGACTTTTTCACCGCCCAATCCGACTATCCCCAGAGCCTGATCAGTGCCATCGACGGTGTCTTGATCGTGATCATCGTGGTCGACATCCTGCGCACCGTGCTGACCCATTTCGAGGGATCGGGGTTCCCATTGCGGCCGTTTCTCATCATCGGCATCATCTCGGCGGTCCGGGACATCCTCTCGGTCTCCGCCAAGTTGGCTCTTCAGGGCCGGATCGGCGGAGCCAGCTTCGAGCGCCTGGCGATCGAACTGGTAGTGAGCAGCGCGGTGGCCCTAGCGCTCTCGGGAGCGCTGATCTTCACCCGTACCATCGAGATACCTTCCACCGCAGCGGAGTAGGCATTGCCGCTCCGAAGCACCGGTCATGCCCTCCCTCCTCTGGGGCGATCAGGGGTTTAGACCGGAGGTCGGCGTCCGCGTCCCCCACGGGCGACTGCCAGCCGCACAGTCGGCCTCCTCTCCGTCCAGCGGGCTTCGGCTTGGCACTCGTTTTCACTATGTACAAACCCGTGGGTGACCAGGCTCGGAGATCTTCTGGGTAGCTCTCGGCGGCCAGGCCGACCGAACCTGACCCCCAGTGTCCCCGGTGAGCTTGGGCCAAGGGGTCATGACAGTACGATCTTGGGATGCCGCGGTTCGCTGAGTTCCAGTCGGAGATCTATCGGGCCGGACTCGATGGCCGCACTCCTGACCTGCCCATGACGGCGGACGGGCTGGAGAAGGCTGCGGCGCAGGTGATGTCGCCCGAGGTGTACGCCTACGTAGCTGGTTCGGCGGGCACCGAATCGACCGCTCGCGCCAACCGATCCGCCTTCGAGAGGTGGGAGATCGTACCGCGGCACCTGCGTGGGGTACCCGAGCGAGACCTCTCTGTCTCGCTATTGGGCACCCCCCTCAACACACCCTTGCTGCTGGCACCGGTCGGCGGTCTGAGCGCGGTCCGGCCAGGAGGCGACTTGGAGGTGGCACGGATCGCCGCCAAGCTTGGGATTCCGACAGTCGTATCGACCATGTCGGGCTCAACCATGGAGGAGGTTGCTGCCGAGCTGCGTCGTGGCCATGACAGCCAAGTCGGCCTGGAAGGGACGCGCGGAATCGGATGGTTCCAGCTTTACTGGCCGAGCGACCGAGAGATTGCGCAAAGTCTGGTCCAGCGGGCCGGGCATGCTGGCTTTGCCGCCCTGGTGGTGACCGTCGACACCTGGACGTTGGCCTGGCGACCGCGCGATCTTCAGAACGGATATCTGCCCTTCCACACAGGTCTGGGACTCGCGAATTACTTCTCAGACCCCGTGTTCCGTTCCCGTCTCGCAAAGGCGCCGGAGGACGATGTGGTTCCGGCCGTCCGCCTCTGGTCGGAGATCTTCCCCCACCCTGGCCTGCGCTGGTCGGACCTGGCATGGCTCCGAGACCAGACCCGACTGCCGATCCTGGTGAAGGGGATCTGCCACCCGGATGACGCACGCGCGGCCCTGGAAGCGGGGGTGGATGGGCTGATCGTCTCCAACCATGGCGGCCGGCAGATCGACGGCAGCCGGGGCTCCCTCGACTGCCTTCCAGCCGTGACCGCGGCCGCCGGTCAACTTCCGGTTCTCTTCGACTCGGGGATCCGAAGCGGCGCGGACGTAGTCAAGGCCATGGCGCTCGGCGCGGCGGCGGTCCTTCTGGGCCGGCCATACGTCTACGGTCTAGCCTTGGCCGGAGGTCCCGGTGTGGAACACGTCTTGCGCTGTGTCCTGGCGGAGACCGATCTGACGCTCGCGCTAAGCGGTTGCTCAAGCCTCACGGAACTCGGGATCGATCTCCTGGTGCGCCAGGAATGGGGAGAGAACAGCTTCCGGTAGGACGCTCGGAGCAGACTGCCACTCCCTCCTGATGCCCTAACCAACCAAAACCAGTTGGCTCCGTGGAGCTGTCTGAGTGCGCAGCGAACGAAACCTTGGGCTACCTGCACCAGGTCGGCGCGACGGACCGTCCCAGTAGCACAGCAGAGTCGAGATGCCAGTATTCGCTTAGGACGCGAGTCAGAGTTGCTGGCGACCGGTGAAAGCCCTGGCGACCGTCCGCTCGTCGGCGTAGGCGAGTTCGCCTCCGACCGGGAGGCCATGGGCCAGCCGCGTCACCTTGACCCCACTTGCCTCCAGTCGGCGATGCAGATAGCTCGCGGTAGCCTCCCCCTCGATGTCGGAATCCGTGGCCAGGATCACCTCCACCACTCCGCCCTGCTTCACCCTAGCCAGCAGCTCGTCGGCGTGGATCTCCCCAGGTCCCACCCCGTCCAATGGCGAGAGCGCCGCGCCAAGTACGTGGTATAGCCCCCGGTACTCGCCGCTTCGCTCAATCGCCAAGACATCGCTCGGGTCCTCGACGATGCAGAGCAGCGATTGATCTCGACCCTGCTGGCTGCAGATGGCGCACAACTCGTTCCGCAAAGACAGAAAGAAGCAGCGAGGGCAGCTGCCCACTTCCTGAACGACGTCGGCCACGGCCGCCGAGAGAGCCAGGCCGTGGGCTGGCGCCAAGCGCACCGCGTAGAACGCTAGCCGCTGGGCAGTCTTTGAGCCGATCCCCGGGAATCGGGCGAACTCTTCCGCCAGCCGCTCCACCGGCGGCGGCAGCAGCCCCACTATCGGGTCCCCGAGACGGCCGCTGTGGTCAGCGCAGCCCTGGCGGAAGTAGGCCAGGTGGCAACAGCGATTCCATCGACCGAGCGGCCAGCTCCCGGGACCGATCCAGAGCGTCGTTGACCGCAGCCAGGACGAGGTCACTCAACAGCTCGGCGCCCTCTTCTCAGGACCTCGGGATCGATGACTACGCCGATGATCCGCTGCTGGCCATTGGCACGCGCCTTGACGACGCCCCCGCCGGCGCTCCCCTCGACCTCCTGGGCGGCCAGGCTACCCTGGGCCTCCTCCAGTTGACGCAGCATGTTCTGCTGCATCTGGCGCAGGTGCTTGGGGTTGGGCTGAGGCACTTTTCAGAACTCCTGTGATTGGATCGGGCTCATTCTAGGGTTGCGTTCGCCAAAGGTCAGCGCTTATCCCTGGTGCCTACGCGGGTCACCCGGCTGCCTGGAAACACGTTCATCGCCTGACTGAGGGCCGAAGGCGCGTCGCCGTTTCCGGTCGGCCTCTGGCGAGCATCCTGAAGCTCCGTGCCGGATGTCGTCACCACCACCACCAACTCCTCTCCCAGGACCTCACGACAGGCTCGCTGAAGGAGTTCGCGGTTGGCCGGGGACTGGATCTGCCCCCTGTGAAATTCGTACTTCTCGCCGAACTCGATGGTCAAAACACCGTCCCGGTGGCTGGCCGCGCGGCCCGATTTGAGAAGCGACTGCAGCGGCAGGTTATCCCGCTTTAGCCAGTCCAGGATCTCCGTCCAGCGCTGTACCGCTACCCCCACCGCCTCCGACGGCGGAGTTGCGTCGGATGGCACTTCCGCAGGTGGCGGAGTGGCCGGCACTGGCACCCGCTCTACTTCCCCCACTTCGGGGATGCCGTCCCCCAGCGGGGCGGGCGGCAGTGTCTCCGCCAGGGTTCCAGGAAGCTCGCCAGCCGTCCTCATGGGAACTGGCTCGGGAGTCGGGCCGAACAGGCTGGTGGGTGGCGTCCTGGCGTCCCCCGAGCTGCTGCTGGTGGTCGTCTCGCCCGCCCTCGATAGCCGCAGCAGGCTCGCCTCGAGGGACATCCATGGATCGTCTGCCCGTCGCAGTTCAGACCCCGCCACCGCGGCCGCCGACAGCAGTCCGAGCCAGAAGCCCGCGGGAGCGGGAATCGGATCGAGGGCGACCGCGCCTCCCTTGTCGCCGCCCAGCTCCTGCCAGAGGTAAAGCTTGGCAAGGGCACCGAGCGATCGCATCAGCTGCCTTGGCTCGGCGCCCGAGGCCTGGAGCTGGCTGAGCTCCAGCCAGGCCTCGCCCATCCCCCCTACGGCCAGCGCTCCGGCTAGCCTGACCAACGCCCGGGGGTCGGCCATCCCGAGACCGGCCTGGACCTCCTCCAAGCCCAGCTCGCCCTGGGCGAGTCCCAGCAGTCGGTCCAAAAGGGACAGGGCATCGCGCAGCGACCCGGAACCGGCCTCAGCCACCAGGGTCAGGGCCTCCTCACTGGCGCGCACGCCTTCCTGGGCGCAGATCTGGGCTAGGTGGGAGGCCATTTTCTCCACCGGTATCCGGCGGAAGTCGAATCTCTGGCAGCGCGAGAGGACTGTGTCGGCCAGGCGATGTGGCTCGGTGGTGGCCAGGATGAAGCAGGCGTGCTCTGGGGGCTCCTCCAATGTCTTGAGGAAGGCGTTTCCGGCGTCCTGGGTCAGCATGTGAGCTTCGTCGATGACGTAAACCTTGGTCCGAAGCTGGCTGGGCAGGAACTGGGCGCGCTCCCTGAGATCCCGAATCTCGTCGATGCCCCGGTTGGAGGCAGCGTCGATCTCGATCACATCGAGGCTGCGCTGATCGGCGATGGAAACGCAGGGCTGGCACTTTCCGCAGGGCTCACCGTCCTCAACCTGCTCGCAGTTGATCGCCCGGGCCAAGATCCGGGCCGCGCTCGTCTTTCCCGTCCCTCGGATGCCGGTGAATAGATAGGCATGGGAAAGCCGGCCCTCGCGAACCGAATTGCGCAGTGTCTGGGCGATCACCTCCTGGCCGACTAGGTCAGAGAAGCGGTGCACTCGGTACTTCAGGTAGAGGGTCTGGCGGACCGCAGTCTCATTGCTCACGATGTTGTAGATGATGGCGCACCGCCAGCTTGCTAAACACGCCCTTATGGCGGCGCGAGGTGCGCCCTCCTTCAGCGCGAACTTCGCCCAAGGTCTGCACCGACCGTTGCCAGGGACTGTTCTCCCTGGCAACGGTCGGGATGATCGCGCACCCCTCGTCGATGAGGCATCCCCGACGCTGGCCGACCACAGAGCTCGGGCCGGGGAGCCCGGCGGCACTCCAGATGTTCCGCGTACCGCTGCTTCCTTCCGGACCTGACGGGGTTAGCGGTTGCTGGTTGCGCCGGACCCGACCGTCAACGCCCGGGTGGTCGGGGCTGACCCGATGACACCTCCCCTCGGAGGGGAGTTCGACCCCGCTGTAGCGGATTGCGGGTACAGGGCACCGCTAACTCCCCGTCTAGCGCGATCAAGCCGATTCTAGCTCTCCAACTCCGTGGAGGCGTCACCCCGCGCCAGATTCACCTGATCCCCCAGCTGGCGCTCGTCCCCTCGGAGCAGGCGGTCGATGTTGCCTCGGAACCGGATCAGGAGAAAGCCAAGGGCGAACACGCAGAGGACCGGCGCCTTCGCCGAGCGGTCGCGGGCGTTCAGCAGGCTGGTGCTGGTGGCCACGACTAGGCCGGTCAGGGCACCCATCGAGACATAGCGAGTGAGTGCCACAGTCGCTGCCCCGGCACCGGCAGCTGCCCCTGCGGCGTTGGCGTCCAGGGCGATCAGCGATCCCCATGAGGTGAGTACCGACTTGCCGCCCTGGAACTCAGCGAAGATCGGCCAGCTGTGTCCGAGTGCGCTCCCCACGGCGGCTGCCACCGCCCCCTTGTCTCGGTCCAGGCCGTCCCCCAACTTGGCCGCCAGGTACCCCTTCGCCGTGTCGAGCCCGAAGGTGATCGCCGCCGCGCCGGGACCGGCCGCTCGGAGCACGTTGGTCGCCCCGCTCACCCGGCTGCCGTATTTGCGGACGTCGACTCCGGCCGCGAGCCGACCGACCATGACTCCGATGGGGATCGACCCCAGCAAATAGCCGGCTCCTGCGGCGAGCGCGGTGCGGCGCAGTCTCGTGGTCACTACCCACGAGAGTCTACGAATCGGGCGACGGCCGGGAGGGCAACCTCAGGAAGTCGCGAGTCCGAGGAATTGCGAGGTGGTGTTGTCGGTGATCGGGGTGGCCTGTCCGCTCGCCGGATTCAGCAGCACGACCTCCGACAAGGGGCCGCTCGCTGTGCCGTAGCCGGCCGAGTAGCGGGTCGCCACCAAGTCACCGTCGGGGAGCCACGCGTCTGGTACCAGCCCCGGAGCTCCAATTGGCTGGATGGAACCAGTGGATTGGTCGAGTACCTCCACCTGGCTGCCCAAGTAGGCCGAACTCGGAGTGGCGGTGCAACCGGCGCAACTGGCAAAGGCGATTTCGGTTCCCGACGGGCTGAAAACTGCCTTCCCGTAGGAGTCGCCAGGAGCCAGAGACCAGGCGGCGGCGCTGATCCCGGCGGTGCCAGTGGAGAGCTCGGTTGCCTGGCCGCCACCCTCCTGGAAGCAGGCGTACTCGCCGCTGGGAGAGACGGCGCTGACTGGGCAGTTTTGCGAGTTGCTGAGCAGCGTCTCCGCCCCGGTCTGGGGATTCACCAGCGACACCTCTAGCGCCGAACTGACAAATGAGTCCGATCCGGCGGGAAGCTGGGCGAGTACCAGCGAGCCGCTGGCCCAGCCGAGCAACTGGTAACTCCAGCCATTGGGAAACTCCGTGGACGTGGCACCCGCACTTTGCACCGAGGTCAGCAGCAGCCTAGGGTTCTGGTTGGTCTCGCCCAGCCACAGCTGGTCGGTCTGTGCTCCACCGCTTGAATAGGCCTGCAGGTAGCCCCACTCGGTGGCGGCGGGAGACACCGCCAGCGAACCGAACTCGGGTTGGGCGGCGATGCTGCTCCCGCTCCCACTAGGTGCCGTGGCCACCGTCCCGACCGTCGCGGAGGAGCCATTGGTGCTCAGTTCCATGAGCGTGTCCCCCAGAACGTAGTACACGCCGTTCTCTCCGCCGGCAAGGGGTGAGAGCACGCCAGGCGCGAGGGTGGCCAATGCCAACAAGGTTCCTCCCAGCGAGATCAAGCGCAGCGTGTAGCACTTGCAACTCCCCTCGGTCAGGGTCGCCACCGCCGTGACCGATGGGGCCGCGGCCGGCGTTTGGATGGCCTGCACTCCACTCGTGGGCGACGGGCTAGGAGACGGAGCTGGGTTTGAAGAAAGAGCACAGCCGGCGAGCAAAGGGAGACCAAGAACCAGGCAAGCCGCCCTCCACCTCCCCGTCAACGCGACCTCCTCTTCGAACCGTCCTCAGGGTCAGACGCTGATGCCAAGAGGTTAGCGGGTAGCTCACTGCGGCGCATTCGGACCGCGGGGCCAACCCGGCCTCCCAGAGGGTAGGCTACGCCTGACGTCGACTCCCCTCTGGCGAGGGGTCAGATCTCGAGACGCTGCATCCGGGCGTAGCCCAGCCAGAGGGTGCCGACTCCGGCCAAAACAGCGCAGGCGGCGCAGGCCAGGATCGAGGCCAGATCGGAGCCCTGTGTCCCCAGCCGGGTCATGACCAGGGGCACGGTCAGAGCCACGATGCAAGTTCCGATGTAGACCGATCCGAGCACGATGAAGGTCACCGAGAGCCAGATGCTGGTGGCTCGCCGCGGGTCTGTCCAGTCCAACCGTGGCCAGGTCGCGCCCAAACCGGTCGCAAATGCCGCCAGCCCGGTGACGATGAGTACCAGCAGGACGGCGGAGAACACCATCTGGCTAGGGGGCACGTGGTCGCGCAGTTCGGACGTCCAAAGGAGAGCCAGGCCGGCCCCAACCGCGACCAGGGTCGGTAGTGCGAGCTTGGCCAAGAGCAGGTCGCGAAGCCTCAGTGGCGCGGAGCGCAGGCACCAGAACCGATCGCCCTCGGTCCCGACCGCCCTGAGCCCGAGACCGCTGGCCACGAATAGGGCGGCGAAGGCCGAGGTGGTCAACGGGCCGTACCAGAGTGGGAAATTCTGAAACAGCGTCTGGGAGCCCACCGAAGTCGGAGCCAGCAAATAGATGGCAAATAGGGCCAGGGGCAGGATCAGCTGGCTTAGCTGGACAGGATCGCGGCGAAGATTGCGGACGTCCTTGCGCAGGACTGCCACGACCGGCGGCAACCGCCTCCAGCTGGCAGCGCGGCGCGCCCTGCGCTTAGGCGCGATCTGAGCCCTGGCCCACCCCTCTCGGTGAAGCGGCCCAGCGATCCAGAGGACCACGGAGACCGTTGCGAGAGCTAACACGACCAAGGGAAGCAGCCAAAGCAGGGACCCCGCCCATTCCCCGCGCCAGGCCAGGGTCAGGACCCGTGCCGCCCACCCGGGAGGCAGGAGCGCCGAATGCAGCCAGCCGGCGCCCAGCCGGTTGATGGCTCCCGCCCAGCGCAGTCCACTGCCGCCCCGGTTGGCGGTGATGCTCACCCCGGCCATTGCCAGCCCGGCAAGGCAGATCAACGCGGCGGTACCGTCGCGAACTCGACTGGCGGGGATGATCCGCACGATCACCACCACAACCAGGAGGGCGATCGCGACGGGGGTGGTGAGCAGGGCGACCAGGCCGACGACAACCAGCGGGAGCAGCGCCAGGGTGCGGCTGTGAAGGGCTGCCCCGGCCAGCACTGGACCAAGTATCACCGTGCCAACCGCCACCCCAAGCGTCAGTTGGGACAGGAGACGATGGGCCAGAAGTCCGCGTGAGGAGACGGGAAGTGTCAGAAGCCACTCGACGTCCTTGGCGAAGTACCCGGAGGCCACGGCGAAGCTGACGGAGGTGACCAGGCTGAATCCTGTCAGCAGGACGAGCGCTCCCGAGACGGTGGTCAGCAATCGGCTGGTAGGAGCGGCCAGAGAGCTCACCACGGTCAGTTGCACGAGCTGCATCGCTCCCAGCCAGCAGACTGTGACCAGCCCCGCTCCCACGACGACCCCGAGGCGGCGACGCCAGCCGCGGCGCCAAGCCGCATTCCACAGGGAGCGGCGATTGGCGGCTAGCAGGGCTGTCACTTGGCGAGCTCCCGACGGGAGCTGGATCGGCCCGCCTAGAAAGGTGGCGCGGCTCAACTTCGAAGAGCGGCGAGGAGGTCTGACGACTCCCTACCCTCGGAGCCGGTGACGGCCATGAAGGCATCCTCAAGCCCGCTGTCGCTGCGCCCAGCCCCACCTCCCTGCTGCTCGAGCTCGGAGACGGTGCCGCAGGCGGCGAGCCGCCCGCCACTGAAGATCCCCACCCGATCGCATAGGGCGGCGGCAATTTCCAGGGCGTGGGTACTGAGGAAGACCGTGTGCCCGGTGTCGCAGAGAGTGCGCAGCATCACCTTGAGTTGGCGTGCGCCTCGAGGGTCGAGCCCGACCGTGGGCTCATCCAGAAAAAGCACCTCGGGGTCGTGGACGAGTGCCGCGCACAAGGCCAGCTTTTGGCGCATTCCTCGGGAGTAGCTCATGACCAGCTGGCCCTCGGCCTGGGTCAGATCGAAGCCCTCCAGGAGGGCAGGGATCCGCCTTCTGCGACGCTCTCGAGAGACGCCTTGGAGATCAGCCGCGAGTTGGAGCATCTCCGATCCCGTCAGGCGGTCGTAGAGCGCGGCGCTGTCGGGCACATATCCCAGGTGGCGACGAGATTCACGGCCATCTGACTGAACGTCGTGTCCGCAGATCAGGATCCGGCCGGACGAGGGACGCAACAACCCCACCGCCATCTTTATCGTGGTGGTCTTTCCGGCGCCATTAGGCCCGATAAGACCGAATAGCTCACCGGGAGCGACTGTGAGGTTGAGGTCCCGCACCGCCTGCTGCGGCCCGAAGCTCTTGGAGACGCCTTCGAAGCTCACTTGGCTGGTAGGGCGAGCGAACTGGGCCATCGGCCGGATTATCCGCAGTGAAAGTAGTTCGCCGTATCGCCGATGCGACGTTGTAACCTCGAGCCATGAGCATTAGTGAGCCGATCGCCCCTCCCGCGCCCACCCGGGCATTCCTCGACGACCTCAACTTGCCGCAGGGCAAGCGCGCCCGCCTACACACCCTGCTTTACGAGCACGGTCCCGCCAACGGCACTCTTCTGATGCTGCCTCTGGACCAAGGGCTGGAACACGGCCCGGTTGACTTCTTCGCCAACCCACCAGCGCTGGATCCCGACTTCGAAGTGCGCCTCGCCCTTGAGGGGAACTACTCCGGGATCGCGCTCCAGATCGGGCTCGCCAAGCGCTATCTCGCACGCCAGGCTGGAAGGCTCCCCCTAGTGCTCAAAGTGAACGGGCGGACCAATCCTCCTGGATTCGACGAAGCCTTCTCGCCCCTCACCTCCTCGGTGGAGGATGCGGTGCGGCTGGGCGCGGCGGCGGTCGGCTACACCTGCTACGTCGGATCGCCTGCCCAGGACCGCGATCTCCGGCAGATGAATGAGGTGCGCCAGGAATGCGACCGCTACGGAATGCCACTCATCTGCTGGGCCTACCCGCGTGGCACCGCGATCGCCAAGAGGGGTGGTCAGGGCAGTCTGTACGCCATCGACTACGCCGCCAGGGTGGCGGCTGAGATGGGTGCCGACGTGATCAAGCTGAACATCCCCGAGGAGCACTCGGCGGCTGACGCCGCCTCGCCAGCTCCGTACGACACGCTGGTCGAGGACCGGCGCCAGATGCTCGCCCGGGTGATCCGCTCGGCCGGCCGGGCGCTGGTGATCTTTGCCGGCGGCAGCAAGCTCGGCGACGACGAGCTGCTCGGCCGTATCGACGACTGTATGGCGGCCGGCGGCACCGGCTTCATCTTCGGACGCAACATGTGGCAGCGTCCCCTCGACCAAGCCCTTGAGATGACCTCCCAGGTGCACCAGGTACTCCGGCGCTACGGCCACAGCGCTTAGCTCGATCCTTCCCCCCTGGGTCCGCAGGAACTCAATCCGGCCCGCGCACCCAAGGCGGGCTCTGCCGCGAGAGGTAAGCGGCGAAGCCAGCCACGCCGACGATCAGTACCAGGGCGACTAGCAGGGCTGCCGGGGCTCGGCCGCCAACCACCAGGACGGCCCCGGCGGTTGCTCCCAGGAGCAACGCCAGCACAGATGGAAGGCGTCGCCCCAGCCTCGAGCCGGTCCCACCGGCGATCCGGGAGTCCGCCGCAAGGCCGGTGATGGTCAGGGTCAGGACGGTGGTGGTGAGATCGGGCACTGCGAGCCTGCGGGCGGTGGCGTTCTGCAGGCCCATGGCCGTGCCCAGGAGTGCGATCAGCAAGTATCGAGTCGGCGCCTGGTCAAGGCCGACCGCCAGGAGGGCAACGATCAGGGCGGCGCCCGTCAGCACCGCCTGGAGGGTCGTTGCCCCGGCGAGCAACTGGCCGCGATTGACCTTGAGCCGGCTGATCAGGCGACCCCCCGCTATGGCACCGGCCGAGAACGCGGCCAGGGCCAGCGCGGATGCCGGTACCGAGAAGCCATGGGCACCTGCCAGAGCAAACGCTAGGAAGGCGACATTGCCGGTGGCGTTGGCCACGAAGACGTGGCCCAGGGCGAGATAACTGAAGGAATCCACGACCCCGGTCACCAAGGTGAGTGTCAGTAGCAAGGGTGCCAGTGGACCATGGCGGTCTCCTGGGGGCGGGAAGATGATTCTCCAGGCGTCGAGCAGGATGTTCATCTGGCGCTCCTTGCTGAGGCGAAGATGCCGGTCAATCATCCGCAACCCAGACGGCACAGTGGAGCCCGGCGCGATCCTGCGCCACTGCCGATCCAGCCACGAGGCCGACCGGAACGATCTTCGCGGGTTGGCCTACGGTCCGATCAGAGGCGCCAGGGCGCCTCTCGCGGCAATCGCGAAGAGTGGCCCCACCAGAAGGCCGAATCCCATCACCGCACCGGTGCAAAGGACGATGCCAATAACCGCGGTCCGCTCGGGCAGAACGAAATCTGGGCCATCCGCCCGGGCATCGAAGATGGTGAGCAGCCAGCGGAAGACGACCAGGGCGCTGAGGACCGCCGACAAGAGCTCGAGCCAGGCGAGCCATCCGAGGCCTGCCTGGAGGGCGGCGTCGACTGTCATCAGCCGTACGAAGAATCCCGCAAGAGGAGGTAGTCCCGCCAGTCCGACCAGAAGTAGCGCAAGTCCACCGGTCATCACCGGCGAACGGGCCCACAGCCCGCGCAGGTCGGACGTGGCCGTCCCCTCCTTGGGCCGCGATCGACCCGAGCAGCCCGAGCAGCCCGGCCGCGAGAGGGATCACGCAGAGGAGGAGATAGAGGACCGTGGCGGTTCCCTGCTGGGAGATCTCGGGCAGGGTCGCCGGTACCAGCGCCAGCTGACCGATGAGCAGATAGCCGACCGCAAGGCTAAGGCGGCGCTGCCGCCAGGCCAGGCACGGTGCCACCACCAAGGTGACCGCGGCAAGGACCACAACCGCCATGGTCCAACTCGAAGGGGCGGCGCCCAGGGCTCCGGGCAGCACCCGAAGCAGCGCCGCTGAGCCGGCGAGGGTTCCCATCAAGGTAGCGGCCAAAAAGGGCAGGATCGGCAGTCGCACCCCGATGCCAGCGCGCCACCACAAGAAGGGGAAGATGCCCAGCTGAGCTGCAGCTCCCAGGATCAAGAGGATGGCGCCCACGAGGAGCAGCGGGTCAACGTGGGTCAGTCCGGCGGGAACGGCGTGGAGAGTGGTGCTTCCAGCCAATCCGGCCAGGATCCCGGCGCCGGCGAAGAACACCACCAAGGAGAAACCGCAAACCGAAAGTGCCCGGGTCGCGGTCCGGACCGAGTCGGCATCGGTCTTGTGCAGGCCCTGGGCCAGCGCCATCGGCAACACCGCTAGGGCGAGCCCGACCCCCAGCGAGACCAAGTCGGTGGCGCTGGCGGTGAAGAGAACCCCGGCGCAGCTCACCAAGAGGAGCAGGTGGAAGACCCCTCGATGAGGATCCAACTCGCTCTCAGCGTCGGCCCCACAGAGCACCACGGCACCGGCCGCGGCCAGGGCGATGGCATAGAAGTAGAGCGCGAATCGGTCGATGACCAGGCTGCCGTGCTCGATGTCTGGCGGGGTAGCTCCGAACGAGGAGTGCCAGAAGCCGACACTGGCTGCGAAAGCCAGCACAAGCGCGGCCAAGGCCACCCAGCGGGTGCGTTGAGGCCGTCGCCCGCGACCGTCCAGGGACCTCAGGTCAAGGGCGGCGCAGACCACCGCCCCCACGAGGAGGATGCCGATGGGGCCAAAGTCCTGCAGGAAGGCGAGATTCATCACTTGACCTTGGCGCTGGTGACGGGCGCTACCGCTGAGACCCTCGCCGACACGAGCGAGGTTCCCTGAACGGTGTAGGGGATGAAGAATCCGGCGAAGACTCCGAAGGTGACAGCCGCCGCCGCCAGCACCCAGCCCGAGTAGAACTCGGAGCCATGGGAGTCGGAGACCGTCACCGCCTCGATGTTGTCAGGGCTGGCGGTGAAGACGCGATGTCCGAGCCGCCACCAAGCCGAAGTTAGGACGAGCAGTCCGAGTAGGGCG
Organism: Candidatus Dormiibacterota bacterium; assembly: GCA_963804565.1. Lineage (GTDB taxonomy): Bacteria > Chloroflexota > Dormibacteria > Aeolococcales > Bog-877 > Bog-877. The sequence goes on from CAWDQV010000001.1 coordinate 650,089, forward strand.
AATGCGGTGAAGAAGCGGTGCGTCGCCAGCCCCGATATCACTATCTCGAAGATGGCCGGGAATCCCACCAACAGAGGGACGCCGGTGAGGCTCGCAGCGGCCAGCATGAAGAAGAGTCGGAGTCGGGGCGAGCTCGCTGCCGCCCCGGTCAATGGCTGAATCCGGCCCAAGAGGCTGCGATCGCAGATGGCGCCAACCACCAGCAGCAGCAGCGGAGCCGCGAACAGGTAGCCGAAGCTGAGGTACACAGCCCCGCTGAGCGACGTCTCTGAGAAGATCGCCACCCCGAGAATAACCAGCCCGCCCATGGCCACCAGGGCATTGGCTGCGATACGTCGAATCTCCTGGGCCGATCTGGAGCTGAGGCCGCCCCAAAACAGGGTGGCCAAAGCGATGGCCAGGAACGGTACGGTCAATTGCAAGGCACCGTTCGGCTCCATCGCCACGGCAACACGGATCAGCGTGTATGCACCGACCGGAAGGGAGCTCACCGCAAGCAGCATCCCGACCGGGGTCGGTGCCTCGGCCAAGCCGTCAACCAGCCAGCGGTGGAATGGGAAGGCGCCCATCCGCATCAGGCACGCGGCCAGGAACAGCGTCTCGACGATCAGTCCGGAGGAACCGGTCGCGGCCTTGACCGTGGTCAGGGTGCTGAAGTTTAGAGTGGTGTTGCCGGTCTGCAGCAGGAGGATGAGCGCTCCCGCGATCAGCGCCGTGAGTGAGAGCGCTTGGCTCACCAACAGCCGTCGGGCCGCCGAGCGTGCTCCAGCACTGCCTCCGAGCGCCAGTAGCAGCGCCAGGGGAACGATCGGAGCGCCGAAGAAAATGATCAACATGCCCAGGTCCTGAGTGGCGAGCGTGCCGGTGATACCCACCTCCACCAAGAGCAGAAGGGCAAAGTAGGTGCGATAGCGCTCCCGGTGGCGCCAGCTGGCCAGCACCAGCGCCGGGAAGATGATCGTGGTCGCGACCAACAGGAGCAGGCTCAGGCCATCCGTCCCTAGGTGGTAGTCGAGTTGAAAGAAGAAGCCGCGGAGCCAGGGGGCGTCGATGCTCGGTGCGGGAATCGACCCCTGGCTGGCGGTGGGCACCTCAGCCAGCAGGTCGAAGAGCGCGACCAGCAGGGAGACGACGGTGGCGAAGAGCGCGGTCGTCCGAATTCGGAAGCGATGGAGGTCGCTTCGCACCGGCAGGCAGAGCACGATCAGGGCCCCCACCAGGGGAGCGAAGACGATGACTGACAGGCTGATGTCGGTTGGCATCTAGGGCAGCCCCGCTCCAACGTGACTTGCCGCTACCACCCAGATAACCAGTGCGATCGCTAAGCCGAGCCCCGCGACCGTCGCCAGGGTGCTGCCCACGTTCCAGCGAGACCATGTTCGGCTGGTCTCCGGCTCCAGCCGGGCCAGGTCGGCGACCGCAGAGGCGGCGACGTCACCCGTCGGGGAGAGGAGTCGATCCTGGGTAACCTCAACGGCCCAGGCTGGCACGCCGAGCCCCAGGGTGTCAGCGGAGATGACCAGCCGGCTGCCGTCCGCCCAGCCAACCCATCCCGGGTCTTCCTGCTGCGAGATCTCCAGCCGGCGACCACGAGCCACCGCGATGCACACAGCCACGCCCAGTAGGGGTGTGACCAGCACGACCAGCAACGCTGGCGCATGGAACGGCAGCGCCGTGGCCCCCGGCTTCGGTCCCAAGAACACCCCTATCCCGAGCCTAATGCCGGGCAGGCTGAATAGCCCGCTGAGCAGCGCCAAGACGGTCGCAATAAGCGTTGGCCAAAGCTGCCTGAGTCCCCGTCCCTGGGCCAACTGACGGCGCACCAGTCGCGCCTCACGGGGATCGGAGGACTCCCGACCGCTGATCGAGATCACAGCCACCCGGGCTGCGGCTGCCGCCATCACCAGCATGGCCAGGATCTCCCCGCCAGCGGCGATCTCCCGGAAAATTCTGGGGGGCATTGGGGTCCCGTGGGGGGCAGCGCCGAAGGCCGCCGTGAGCACGGCGACATGACCGAAGAAGGTCCCCACTCCGACCAGCCCGGTGATCGCCGCAAGAGTCACGAGAAGCAGCACGACCGGCCTTCGAGCGAGCCGCCAGGCAGCGCCCAGTTGCTCGATCGAGTCGACTCTCTGATCTCGGCCCAAAGAGCTGACTACCCCCATGAGTGCAGCCGTAGCAAGCGAGGACGAGATCAGCACGGCCAGTGCGGCCACCTTGGACCCCAGACCGATTCCGGCCAGGGCCCATGCGGTTTGGCTGAGGGCCAGCCAGACGGCCAAGCGGCGGAGTCGGTGCTCCCGAAAGGCGAGGACGGCGGCCACCAGGCTGGTCAGCGTGGCCAGCACCAGCAACGCCGGCAGCACCCCGGATGCCAGGTGCAGCAACGTGAAAGTCTGGAGCAGAAGTGCCACTCCGACCACGCCTCCTGCCACTGCCAATACCAGGCCAGCGGCGGCGCCAGGTGCGTTGCCGAGGTTGCGCGCCAGACCGTGGCCGGGAAGCTGCGCGCACGCGCAGGCCGCCGCCACCAGGACCAGCACGGCGGCGAGTGTCAGCGACCTGCCTCCCACTCCGTGGACCAGCCCCTTGGTTGCAGCTGTCCAGATCTGATTGAGCGCGGTCAAGTTGAGCGCGTCGGGGGTGGGCAGTACGACCTTGTGCTTAGCGGCTGCCGCCGCCGCTGTGGCGGCTTCGGTTGCAATCGCTTCGGAGAACTTGACATAGATGAACGCGACTCCAAGTAGAAGCGAGAGCGCCCCGGCACGCCAGCTCATGAAGGCACTCCGGGCGGCACCTCCAGCCCTCCCTCCCAAAGCCGCGGCAACTAGCAGTACGGCGGCCAGCCCACAGATCTCGAAGCCAACGAAGGTCTGGAAGAGTTCTGGGGACAGCACCACCGCCAGGGCGCCGACGCTGAGCAGGCCACAGAGGCGAGCCAGGTGGGCCAAGCGAGCGTCGCGGCGGAACTGGATCAGTACTTGAAGTTCGCAAAGCAGGGCAACCAGACTCACCACTACCGCCAGTACAGCCGTGATGGGGCTGGCCTCGTAACCGACACCCACCATGAAGGTCTGGGCGAGAACCGTCTTGGCGACCGCGTTGAACGGGCTCTGCACGACCTGGAAGGACCAGAAGGTGATCGTCTCCGAGTGGACCACCCGGCCCCCTGCAACCACGGCACCCAGAAGCACCAGCGCCGCCGCCACCGTCAGCCAGGAGGTGAACAGGATCGTGCTGGCGACCCCACGGCGCGTCTCGGCCAGATAGCTGATCACCAACCCGGCGATCGGCAACAGGAGAACCGCCAGAGCTACCGAGTACACCCTCAGCTCTCCTCGCTCGGTTGACCGGCTTCCTCGTCGGGCACCACGGCGACTTCGGCAGCCTGCAGAGGCGCCGATCGGACCGCCTCCGGGTCGTCTCCGGGCTCGCTGCCCTGCGCCGGCGCGGGACCGGCAATGGCTACCTCGAGCAGGTCTCGCCCACCGGTCCGCCGGCGCAGCAGGGCCGCCATCGAGACCCCAGCGGCGGTGAACAGGGCTCCGACCACCTCGACCAAGATCGCGAATGACTGCAACTGGGCCGCCTCAAGGTGCGTGCTAGCCGCCCCGGCGAAGCCGACCAGGGCACACGCCACGGCGTCGAAACCCAGGACTACGGCGAAAATCGCGCCCAGAGCGTCCCGGCGGTGGGTGAGTGCGAACACCGCGACTCCGAAGAGCCCGGCAGCGGCGACCAATAGGGCGGGGAAAGACGCTCCAGATCCGCTCATCGACCGCTCCGCCGACGCGCCGCCCGGGCCGCGGCCCTGGCCTCCTCACGTTGGGCCTGCCGCCGACGCTGCACCTCGAGGCGACGCCGTCGCGCCTGCTCCTGCTGCTCCTCGGCGGCTTCTCTGGGATCTCGCTGGATCAAAGCCGCCCCCCCACCACCGTGGTCGCCGCGAGCAGACCCACCATCAGCACGGCGACTCCTGTACCCATCACCAACTGATGCCCGACTTGGGCCAGAGTTGGGTGGGTGGCTGCCGCCGCGGCGGCCAGGTCCGACCGGCTCGCGACGCCGACTCCGATCAGCACCCCGACGACCGCCAAGGCCGCGGCACCTGAGATCGCGATCCACCCCCACCGCCTGGGCTCGAATGCCGCACCGGCATCGTCAGCTAGGACCTCAGGCCGAGCCGAGGGAGCCAGCAACACCACCTCGGCGAGCCCACCCAGGAGCAGAGCGCCGAGGCCAGGCAGCGGTGCCCCAGCCAGAACGAAGGCGATCGCGAGCGCGATCGAGAGCAAGCCAAGGGAGGCTAGTTGGAAATATCGGTCTCGGCGTATCAGAAGGCCCAGCCCCGCGCCGACCGCGATCCCCGAGAACGCTGCTACGCCGATCATGCGCTCCGCCCGCTTCCGCACTCGGATGTCGGAGAGACGCAGCTACAAGCAGGCGAGAACTCTGAATTGGGAGCCACGGCCGGTCATTTTATGCGAGCGCGATCAAGCTCCCGCCGGGTAGTCGAATTCAGCTGTCTCGAAGGGTGAGTTGATCGGCGAACCGCTGCAGCCTCGCGCGCGGTTGGGCCCCAATCGGTGCCAGGCAGGCCACCGCCTCCATGCTCCAGCGGTCGGCCAAGCTACGCGCGGTCGCCAGCGCCCCGCTCTCTCGCACCAGCTCGAGCACTTCGTCTCGAAGCATGAGGGTGGCCACCGGGTCTGCGGCGCCCATGAGCGTCAGCCTCTCCCGTACCGCTTTCTTTTGAGGACCGCGCAGGGCACAGAGGACCGGCAGCCCACAGATGCCTTGTAGGAGATCGGTCCCGACTGGCTTGCCGGTGCGATTGGGATCGCTGAAGTCGAGACAGTCGTCGATCCCCTGAAAGGCCAGGCCCAGCTTGCGAGAAAAACGGATCACCGCCTCGCGCTGCTCCCGAGGCGCCCCACTGAGCCGCGCTCCGGTCGAAGCACAGGCGGCGAGCAGAGCTCCGGTCTTGCCCTGCGCAACTTGGATGTAAGGCGCCAGCTCGCCCGACCAGACCGAGCGGCGGTCGAGCTCACGCAACTGGCCGTCGGCGATCTCCACTAACGCTTTGGACACGCCGCGCGAGATCGTGGGGTCGCCCAGGCGGGCCGACATGCCAGCGGCGCGGCCCAGATAGTGGTCTCCCACCCCGAGCGCCGCCAGGGGTCCCGCCAGAGCGGCCACGGTGGGGGCGCCTCGCCGCGACACCGCACCATCGACCAGGTCGTCGTGACAGAGGGTCGCGGCGTGGAGCAACTCCATGGCAGCCGCGGCCCTGAGCGCAGCGTCGGGCAGGTAGTGAGGTCCGAGTTCGGCGGCGAGCAGCACCAGACGGGCCCGGATCCGCTTACCGCCGGCGCTCTGCATGCTGGCCATCGGTGCGGCAACCAACTCAGGATCCGCGGCCAGCACCTGCCCCAACTCACGCTCGACCGGGTCTTCTGCCCGGAGCAGATTGGCCAGAGGAACGCCAGCGCTGGAGGCGGCGCCCGGCTCCTGCCCCGCCAACCGACGGCCGAGCCGCCACCACCTGGCCTGCCGGCTGGCCGGCAGCCTGGCGGCGCTCGCCCCCGCCAGGCCGCACGCGGGCAGAATCTTGCGAGCTGCCCGGTCGGCGTTTCCGCTCAGGGCGAGCTCGAATCCGGCCGCGGCTGAGGCCGTCAGCAAAGGCCGCCTCGACCTCAACGTTGGTGTATCGGGAGAGGGATTCCGAGGCCTGAGCGAGGCAGTAGTCGCCAGCCAGGATGGCTAAGCCCGAGCGGTTCCTCCTCCAGGGCGGCCGACCGATGCCATTGCAAGGCGCGCTCGGTCAGTTCGGCAGCGGCCGCGACGTGGACGGCCCTGGCTCCCTCCCGCCCCGCCGGACCCGCCGCACGGAGCGTGAATCGGGCGGGCAGCCCCAGGTGCGAACTCGACCCAGCCAGAGCCTTGCTCCAGGCAAGGCGGGCGACCATCTCGAAGGTCTGGTGCTGGGCTTGGGCGAGTCGAGGACGCGATCCGCTATCGATGGAATCCCAGTCCGGCTCCTCGAGGGCTGCCCCGAAGAACGACGCTTCCGTCAAGAAATCCTCCTGGCCAGTCCCCAGGCCCAGGCGCAGGCGAGCGCCAGGGGTACCACGACGCCCAGCACCAGCAGGAGCGTGAATGGGCGCGACTCCGAGGTGGAGAGTCCGGCGAGCAACGCGGCCAGAAGGGTCACAACGATGGTCGCGGCCAGCAACCACCAGCGTCGTCGCTCCCGGCCCAAGGTGATCACGAACGGTAGGTAGTCTCCCAGCCGCGGTGCCAGGGCGATCCCGGCGGACACGCCAAGGAGAAGCACCAACCCCACGATGATCCCCGCTACCGTCATCAGGCTTCGCTGTCGGGGTTGCTGGCTGCTCCGGTGAGCCGGAGGATCCGGTGAGGCTCTCGCTGGGGCGGGGGCGGGGTCAGCAGGTAGTACGAGATGGCGGCCAGGGCTATCCCCCCCGCGAACAGGGAGACGACACCCAGCCCGCCGACGCTGCCTCCGGGCGCGGAGCCGTTGAGACGCCGCCACCTCCGAGGCCAGGCTGACCAGCACGGCCGCTGCCACCACTCCCAGCGGTCAGCTTCGTTGCTCCCAGGCGGCCTGAGCGGCGGCGCAGGCGACCCAGCACCCGACGAAGGCGGCCAGGATCAGGATCGCGATGATCGGCCAGGCCATCAGGCGAACTCCGATTCCTCGGCGGGGGCGATCTCTCCGCCCGCAATGACTCTGTCCCCATCGTAGAGAACCAACGACTGGCCAGGCGCAATCCCCGCTTGCTGCTCGGCGAAACGAACCGTGGCGCGGCCTCCTGCTCGGGCTGCCAGCTGGCCTCCACCGGCTGTCCATGGGCGCGCAGTTGGACCAGCCCGGACCGTTCTCGGTGCCTCCGGCTGCGCCGTCCAGAAATACACACTGCATCGACCTGGCACTGCCGCTGGAGCAGGGTTCGCCAGGGGCCCACCACCAGCGTGTTCCTGGCGGGGTCCACGCGGACCACGTAGTGCGGCTCGGTGGCCGGCTCCCGCACCGCCAGGCCCAGTCCCTGCCGCTGGCCGACGGTGTAGAAGGGAAGGCCTCGATGCCGTCCCACCTCGGCGCCGGAAAGGTCGGTGATCGGGCCCGGGTCGGAACTTTCCCGCCAGCTCCTGCTCCAGCACCGCTCGATGGTCCCCGCCGCCCACGAAGCAGAGCTCCTGAGAGTCCGGTTTCTGCGCGACCGCCAGCTCCAGGGACTCGGCCACGGCTCGCACGGCCTGGCTTCTCCAAACGCCCCAGCGGGAGGACCAGCCGCGAGAGAACCGCCTGGTCGCTGCGGTACAGCGTGTAGGACTGATCCTTCCGCCGGTCGCACCCCTCGATGCAGGGTGCACCAGCCTGTCGGCTCCCCACGGACCTGGGCGTAGTGTCCGCTCGCGATGTGGGTGGCACCTACTGCCCCCATTCGTCGCCAGAGCTCGGAGAACTTGACCTTCTCGTTGCAGCGGATGCAGGGATTGGGGGTGCGGCCGGCGGCGTACTGGCTGAGAAAGTCACCCACCACCGACCGCCGGAAGTGCTCTGCCATGTTGAGCACGTAGTGAGCGATACCCAGCCGGCTGCAGACCCGACGAGCGTCCTCCACAGCGTCGATCGAACAGCAGCCGCCCTCCCCGCGCTCCATCTCCTCGCTGCCCCACAAGCGCATGGTCACGCCGACTGTGTCCAGTCCTGCATGCCACGCCAGTGCAGCCGCGACTGAGCTGTCCACGCCTCCGCTCATGGCGACCGCAACCACGGCTCCGCGAGGCAGGCGCCGCCCGTTCAGATCAACCCACTCCCCGAAGTCCATGACACCGGTCCCCCCTACCAGGTCCCGGGCCGGACGCGAGCCGGAGCTAGGCACCGCCGGCGACCGCTGGCACGATGCTGAGCTGGTCGCCAGCACCCAGGGTCGCCTCCAGCCCCCCTGAGGTGCGGATGTCGTCGTCGTTTCGGTAAACGTTGACGAAGTGGCGCAGCCCCCCGGCGGGCTCGAAAATCCGGGGCTGGAAGCCAGGGTACCTCCGCTCCAGATCCTGGAGCGCCTCCGCGACCGTGCCCCCCTCCACCTCGACTTCGGAGGCGCCGCCGGTCAGCTGGCGCAGCGGGCTCGGCACCCTGACCTTGACGCTCACTTGGAACTGCTCCTCACGCAATTCAGTATAGGCAGGCGTGCCGGACACTCTCCGCCGAGCTCGATTGAAGGTATGGCGCACGGTTCACCGTCCACCGCCCCCATCCGGGGCCGCCGGTTGCTCGACTAAACCGTCGCGGGAGGCGGCGCCGCCGGAGTGACGTCCTGGGTCGTCGGGAACGATCACCACTGCCGTGCCGTAAGCGATGATTTCGCTCACGCCAGCCGCCAATTCGTTGGAGTCGTAGCGCATCGCGATCACCGCATTTCCACCGACCGCGGCTGCATGCTCGATCATCAGTTCGTAGGCCTCTTGACGCGCGTGGTCGCTCATTTTCATGAACACCGTCTGCCGTCCCCCAACCAGCTGCTGCAGCCCGGCGCCAACATTTCCCACGACTGATCGCGAGCGAATCATCAAACCTCGCACCACACCCAGTTGGCGAATCACCTTGTAGCCGTCGAAGTTGGTACCGGTGGTGACCCACAGGGGCGGCGTATCGCGTCCAGTTTCCGGTGCTGGTTGGTAGCTCACGGGCGCGAGTTTATCAGCCGCCCGGCGACGCCGGTGCCGGGCGGGGAAGTGTCACCAGCAGACCTTCGACTTCTCCGTCGAGTTCGCCTCGAAGCATCGCGTCATACACGAACTGCGACCACGTTTCCATCTCCAGGTAGTAGACCCCGAGCTCGTCCACCGGAGCCATCCGACCCTCCAGTTTGTGGTGCTCGCGCACCTCCACCTGGGCCCCCAGGGCATCAACTAGTACGAGCACCCCGAGATGAACCTGGCCGACCCCACCGGTGTCGTCCTTGAGGAGGCCGACCGCACGTCCCGCGGAGATCCCGATCACAGATCACCTCCTCGCCCCACTCCCTGAGACATCCAGTCCACCAGGCGCTCTGCGGGTCACCGTCTCCAGCGTTGATATGACCGCCTACCCCGAGCGTCACCTGGCCTCGAAGACGAGGCTCACTGCCGGCTCGGAGCCGACGCATGGTGAGGATCCGGGGTCCCGCCCGAACCACCAGGTGCGGGATCACCTGCTGCCAATCCGCCTCCGCCTCGACATCAGAGCGGGGTCGAAACTCACCGTACTCGGTCCATTACCTGGAGAAGCTCGCCCACCCCACCCAGTTGGAGCCCGTGCCACGCACCTCGAGGCAGGGCCCGGTCGCGGGGCACCACCAGTACGAGTTCTCGGCCCGCCCCGCGGGCCACCTGCGACATCGAAGCTCCCGTGGCGGGCATTGGGGAAGGATAGGTGGGCCCGGATAGTCTGGGTGGGATGCCTAGACCGACCTTCTGCATCGTGGGCGCGGGATTGGCGGGCGGGCGGGCCGCGATCGCGCTGCGAGAGCGTGGCTTCGACGGCCGACTGGTGCTGATCGGCGAGGAGGCCGATCCTCCATACGAGCGGCCCCCGCTCTCCAAGTCGTACCTCGCCGGCGAACTGGCGCGGGACAAGCTCTTCCTACAGGCGCCGGACGCTTACTCCCAGCAAAGCATCGAATTGCACCGTGGAGCCAGGGCCTTGGTCTTGGATCGGACCAGGCGGCGCGTTGAGATGTCAGATGGTGAGCTGCTGGAGTTTGACCGCCTGCTATTGGCGACCGGGTCGCGACCTCGGACCCTTGCTATCCCCGGCGCGGACCTAGACGGGGTGTTCATCTATCGGACACTCGCTGACGCCGATTCGCTTCGAGCGAGGCTCGAGAACCGACCTCGAGTCGTCGTCCTCGGCGGCGGATTCCTCGGATCGGAATTGGCGGCCGCAGCCCAGACCCGGGGGTGCCAGGTCACGATCGTGGAAGCGGGTGAAGGGCTGGTTACTCCGCTGGGCCCTCTGGTAAGTCAGTACTGCGCCGAGCTTCACCTCCGGTCGGGGGTACGGCTGCTCTTCCGGGAGAGCGCCGCACAGTTCCTGGGCGCAGAACGGGTGGAGCAGGTTCTACTCCGAACTGGCACGTCAATTCCCTGCGATCTTGCCCTTGTGTGCGTCGGGGCCGAGCCCAATTCGCAGCTGGCCCGCGATGCCGGCCTGGAGGTGGACCCCGGAGTCGTAGTCGGCGATCGGTGTCGGACAGCAAGCGATGAAATCTTCGCGGCCGGCGACGTGGCCTCCTGTTGGAGCACCCGGTGGAAGCGTCGGCTCAGGGTCGAGCACTACGACAACGCGCTGCAACAGGGGCTCTTTGTCGCCGGAGCGATGCTGGGTGACACCGATATCTACGATCCGGTCCCCTACTTTTGGACCGAGCAATACCACGACATGATCCAGCAGGTGGGGTTAGCCGACGGATCGGCAGAGGCGGTGCTCCGAGGGGATGCAAAGACCGGCAAGTTCTCGGTTTTTTACGTGTCGGACGGGAGGCTCAGCGGCTGCGTGGCGGTCAACCGCTTTCCCGATCTGGCTGCCGCGCGGCGGGTCATCCGTGCGGGGATCGGCGTCACTCCGGAGCTCCTCAGGAACCCGGCGCTTGATCTCCGGGCCTGGTCGCTGAGCGCGCTCGAGGCTTCGGGAGGAGCCCCGGAGTAGCCGGGTCGCGCTCCAGACCCAACCGGTGCCTGGTGATGGCGATCGCTTCGGGGTTGTCGTCCACCAGCAAGTAGTGGCGGCCAAGGCGCTGGGCCGCCACCCCGGTGGTCCCGCTCCCACAGAAGAAGTCAGCCACCAGATCGCCCTCCCGACTCGAGGCCCTGATGATTCGATCGAGGAGTGCCAGCGGCTTCTGAGTCGGGTAGCCGGTCCGCTCCTTGCCGGAGGTGGGCACGATCGTGAGCCACCAGGTGTCGGTGGGAAGCTTCCCGCGACCCGCCTTCTCGGGGCCAACCAGACCGGGCGCCATATAGGGAATCCGCTCGATATCCGCCCTCTGGAACACCCACCGATCGGACTTGGCGTACCAGAGGATGTTGTCGTGCTTTCGAGGCCAGCGGTCCCGGGGCCTGCCGCCGAAGTCGTAGGCCCAGATGATCTCGTTGAGGAACCGCTCGGGGCCAAAGATCTGATCCAGCAGCAGCCTCGCGTAGTGCACCGAGCGGCAGTCGAGATGCAGATAGAGCGAACCCCGATCGGCCAGCACCCGGTGGATCTCCAGCAAGCGCAGGTAGAGAAACTCAAGGTGCGGGCCACGGCCCATGTCATCCCGGAAGCTGAGCTGAGACACCACCTCGAATTGGTAATCTCGCCCACCGAACCCACGCCGCCTCCGCTCCCCCCTGCCGGTTCTTATGGAGTCGAGCTGGCGCACCCGCCCAGTGCCGAACGGGGGGTCGATGTAGACGAGGTCGAGACAGCCATCTGGCAGCCCCTTGAGCACCTCCAGGTTGTCTGCGAGGAGGACACGGTTGGAGATGCCCCCAGCCGCCCGGCGCGCCGCCAAACCACGCGCTCCCGGCGGGTCGGAGACTGCTGTCACGAGGTGTCCATGATCCCACCCGGATGCCACCCAGAGCGGGTGCCGCCGCAGCGGGCAAACCTCAGTCTATTTGGACAATGTGTCCAAAGGTTGCAGACCCCACTGATTCGCGGGGGCCGATGCGTTACCGCACAATTTGTCCGTAGGATTGGAATTAGTGAGCGACAACGGCCGGGCGCGGGTACGGGTGGCGATCACCGGAATGGGTCTGGTCACCCCCATCGGTACGGGAATCGAAGCGGTCTGGGAGAGCCTCACACACGGTCGCTCCGGCATAGACACCATCACCCAGTTCGACGCCTCTGAGTACCCGACCCGCATCGCGGCCGAGGTCCGCGACTTCAACCCCGAGCTCTACATGGACCGCAAGACGGCCCGCCACGTGGCCCGCTACTGCCGCCTCGGGTTGGCTGCGGCCCGGATGGCGCTGGCGGATTCTGGACTGAAGCCGGAGGAGATGGGCCCTGACGAGGTCGGGGTGGTGGTCAGCTCCGGTGCTGGTGGGATGGAGGAGATCGAGCGCGGCCACCAGGTGCTGATCGACCGCGGGATCAGTCGGATCAGCCCCTTCATGGTTCCGATGATGATCACCGACATCGCCGCTGGACTGATAGCCATCGAACTCCGCTGCGGCGGCCCCAACTACGCGGTGGTTAGCGCTTGCGCCTCAAGCGGGCATGCGCTGGGCGATGCAGCGGAGGTGATCCGCCGGGGGGATGCCGTCGCCATGATCGCCGGTGGTGCAGAGGCGGCCATAACCCCATTGCTCATGGGCGCCTTCTGCCAGTTAGGAGCAATGAGCAAGCGCAACCAAGACCCCACCGGTTCCTCGCGTCCCTTCGATCTGAGTCGGGACGGATTCATCATGGGCGAGGGGTCGGTCATCATGGTGCTGGAGGAGATGGAGCATGCCCGGGACCGGGGCGCCCGGATTTGGGCGGAGGTGCTCGGCTGTGGGTCGACCGCCGACATGTACCACTTCACCGCGCCCGACCCTCACGGCGATGGCGCCGCTCGGGCGATGCAGAAGGTGCTGCGCAAAGCTGGGCTGACCCCCGACGACGTCGACTACGTCAACGCCCACGGAACCTCTACCCCGCTCGGCGACCTCGCCGAGACCCTGGCGATCAAGAAGGCGCTGGGCGACCGGGCAAGTCAGATCCCGGTCAGCTCGACAAAGTCGATGAGTGGTCACCTCTTGGGCGCCGCGGGGGCGCTAGAGGCCGCCGCGTGCATCCTGGCCATCGACCGGGACATGGTGCCCCCGACGATCAACCTCGAACTCCCCGACCCTGACTGCGATCTCGACTACGTGCCCAACCAGGCCAGGCCGGCACGCATCGACGTCGCCTTGTCCAACTCTTTCGGCTTCGGCGGGCACAACGCGTGCCTGGCCCTGGGCCGAGTCGCGGCCTAGCGCCAGAACCAGGAGATCAGACCGTGAGCCAACCATCCCCAGCCAGCGAAGCCTCCAGCAACCTCGATTTCGCTGAGATGCAAAGGCTGGCCGCCGACATCTTGGGCGTGGAGCCCGACCAGGTCCAGATGGAGGTCAGCTTCGCCCGAGACCTGGCAGCCGACTCGCTCGACATCGTCGAGTTGATCATGGCCATCGAGGATCGGTACCACGTCTCGCTCCCGGAGGAGGAGCTGGAGCACATGAAGAAGGTGGGCGACCTCTGGACCTACCTACTCGCCCATCCGGCCGCCGCCGACCGATGAGCGCCGTCGGAATCGCCCTGCCCCGATCCTCGATCACCATCGGCAGGCCGGTGGGCCTGCTCTTCCCCGGTCAGGGTGTCCAGCATGCTGGGATGGGCCACAAGCTGGCCGCCATCTCCAGCGTCGCGGACAAGATCATGACCAGGGCGCAGGACATTCTGGAGATGCCGGTGAGAAGGCTCTGCTTCGAGGGCCCGGACGTCGAACTCCGTCGCACCGAGAATCTGCAGCCGTGTCTGATGGCGGTGTGCTGGGCTGCCTTCGAGTCCTATCGCGAGCGGTTCGGCATGGAGGAGGTCGCGGTGGTGGCCGGCCACAGCATGGGCGAGATCACCGCCTGCGCTGCCGCCGAGGCCATCTCCTGGGAGGCAGCTCTGCTGCTGGTTCGTGAGCGGGGCCGGCTGATGGCAGATGCCGCCCTCTCCACGCCGGGCAAGATGCTGGCCTTGGTCGGACTGCTGGAGCCAGAGGTGGAGGAGATTCGGGTCGCAGCCAGCGCGATGGGCGGTATCTGGCTGGCCAATTTCAATGCGCCCGACCAGTTCATTTTGAGCGGCGAGGATGCCGCGATCAGCGTTGCCGAGCGGCTGGCTACCGAGGCCGGGGCCAGGCGGGTTCTGGTCCTGGAAGTCCCGCTGGCCGCTCACTCCCCGTTGATGGCGAGGGCCTCGGCCAAGCTGAGCGAGGCCGTCCGCGCGCTCCCCCTCCGGGCTCCGCGGATCCCATTGATCGGCAACGGAACCGGGCTAGCCATCCACACCGTGCGCTCACTGCGGGCGGAGCTGAGCGGACACTTGCTCCGGCCGGTGCACTGGGCTCGCACCATGACCTCCTTGCAGGCGCTCAAGGTGGGGACAGTGGTGGAGCTGGGCCCCGGCCGGGTGCTGGCCAGCCTGGCCGCCAAGCACATGCCTGGGGTGGTCACCTGGAACGCTGACGAGCTCCTGGTGGACGGCGCCGAATAGCGTGGATTTGGACCTCTCTGGCCGCTCGGCGCTGGTCACCGGGGGCGGCAAGGGGATCGGAGCCGCGATCGCCAACGAGCTTTCCCAGATGGGCGCCAGGGTGGTGATCAACTACCGCTCCGACGCCGCCGCCGCCGAGTCCACCGCGAAGTCACTGGTCAACGCCGGCGCCTATCGCGCCGACGTTGGCGATCCGGCTCAGGTCGCTGAGATGATCGCCAAGGCCGGGCCCTTCGACGTCGTGGTCAACAATGCCGGACTGCTCCGGGACCGCTTGCTCCTGCGGATGACCACCGACGACTGGGATCAGGTGCTGCGCACCGATCTGTCAGCCGCCTTCCATGTGACCAAGGCCGTCGTACCCCAGATGCTGAAGAGCCGCTGGGGCCGGATCGTCAACATCAGCTCGATCGTGGGACTTGGTGGCAATCCCGGGCAGGCCAACTACGCTGCCGCCAAGGCGGGGCTGGTGGGGCTCACCAAGTCGGTAGCCAAGGAGTTGGGCTCGCGCAACATCACCTGCAATGTGGTCGCCCCCGGTTATGTCCACACGGAGCTGACCGCTTCCTCGATGTCCGAGGAGATGCTGGCCGAGCTGATCAAGATGACTCCGCTGCGCCGCCAGGGCAAGGCGGAGGAGGTCGCGGCTGCGGTGGCCTTCCTGTGCAGCCCGGCAGCAGCCTTCATTACCGGTGAGGTGCTGGTCGTCGATGGAGGCCTGGCCGCCTGACCTCGGTCGCCTTCCGCTGCGTTTACCCCGAGGCGCAGCGAGCCAGGTAAGCTGGCGCTGGTGAACGAGCCCTTCGAGGCCGGACGCGAGTTCATCTATCGGGAGGGCCGGGTCCTGGAGACCCGCCTCCTGGCATGCCAGTTCGAGGGTGCCCCGGCGGCGGGTGTGATCGACGCCCTGCGCGCCTACCAGAATGACGACGGCGGGTTCGGCCATGGGCTGGAGCCTGACAAGCGGTGTCCAGCGAGCCTGCCGATCGACGTGGAGTCAGCGCTGCTGCCCATGGTCGCGGTCGGGCAGGGTGATGCCGTGATGTTGAACCGCGCCTGCGAGTTCCTTGCGCGGGTAGCCGACGAGGTGGCTGCCGGTGGGGGCGTGCCACTTGCGACGCCGGCTATCGAGGGATACCCGCGGGCGGAGCATTGGACCGATTGGACCTACCTCCCCGGACTGAATCCCACCGCCGGGCTGGTGGGACGGCTTCGCCAGCTCGGAGTCGAGCACCCCTGGGTGTCCCGGGCGGCCGATTACTGCTGGGCGGAACTGGAGGCCGAGGAACTGCCAGAGGATGGTCACACCCTCGGGGAAATTCTCATCTTTCTAGATCAGAATCCTGAGCGTGAGCGGGCGGAGCGCATCGCCCAGGCGGTCGCTTCCCGCCTCCCTCAGGCAAGTCATTTTCGCTGGGATCCACTTCAAGAGGAATACGGGATAACCCCCCTCCACCTGGCTCCCGCGCCAGACAGTCGCTGGGCCGCTCTCTTCGCAGAGAGTCAGATAGACGCCCACTTGGACCGTCTGATCAGCCAGCAGCAGCCCGATGGCGGCTGGCCGATCAGCTGGGAGCCACCGAGTGAGGCGGCCATCCTGGAGTGGCGCGGAATCGAAACGCTCCGCGCGCTCCGAACCCTGACCGCCTATCGGCGCATAGCCCCTGGGCGTTGAGGCAGGAGAGCTCTTCGCTCAGCCGACCGGCCGAAAGTCCCCCAGCTCCCCAGCTGTTGCCGGCTCCGAGACGGTGAAGTCGCTGACCTGCGCCCCCGCCGGTCCACGCTTCAGCAAGGAGCTGAATTCGGCAATCGCCGCGGACGGTCCTTCGGCCAGCACCTCGACCTCACCGGTGGGCATGTTGCGCACCCAGCCGCGCAGCCCCAGGCGGTGTGCCTGCGCCGTCGCGAACATGCGGAATCCGACCATCTGCACCCGGCCACTGATCACAAAATGGCGCCTTATCTCGGCCGTGCTCCGCGAAGCCCCGCCGGCAGGCATCGGGGTCCCTACTTGGGGACCGTCCGGCCAGCTTCCTCTTGACGCGCCAGCATGAAGAGGAGATCCGACAGCCGGTTCAGGTAGCGCAACACCTCGGGGTTCTCCAGGTCGCCGTGCCGTTGCAGCGTGACCGCCTGGCGCTCCGCTCGGCGCACCAGTGATCGACCCAGATCGATCGCCGCCGCCCCCGGGCTGCCTCCGGGAATCACGAAGCCATCAGGCAGCCCGACCTCCCGCTCGAGTCTGTGGACCTCGTCCTCCAGGGCGTCAACGGCCTCCGCCTGAAGGACGGGGAAGTTGGCCACCAGCTTGTGCCGTTGCCCCTTGGCGGTCGCCAGCTCGGCTCCGACGGTGAAGCACTCGCGCTGCAGCTCGAGGATCCGATCCTGGATTGCCGGTTGGGTACAGAGCGCCCTGGCCAGCCCGAGTGCGGAGATGGCCTCGTCCAGTGCCCCATAAGCCTCAGTCCGCAGGTCGTCCTTGGCCACCCGACCGCCGTAGAGCAGGCTGGTCTCGCCCCGATCACCGCCCTTGGTGACTATGCTCGAGGGGGCCAACGCTCAGCCGCCCACCGGGACTGGGTGCTGGCCATGAGTTCCGGCGCGCTCCTCCTCCACCAGCTTGGTGGCGGCCACGGCCGCCGTGGTGGCATCCCCGACGGCGGTGGTCACCTGCCTGGTCAGCTGGGCGCGAACGTCGCCGGCAGCGTAGACGCCCCGAACCGAGGTCATCATGTTGGCGTCGGTTCGGTAATAGCCCTGGCTGTCGTGGTCGGCATGCACTGAGAGCAGATCGGTGTTGGGCAGGAAGCCGACGAAGATGAAGACCCCGCCCACCTCCAGTACCTCCCGCTCGCCGCTGGGCAGGTGGCGAAGCCCGAGTTGTCGCACCTTGCCCTGGTCTCCGCCGATCTCCTCCACCACCCGGTCGAGCAGAAAGTCCACCCGACCGTTCTGGCGAGCTCGCTCGACCAGCAGGGGCTGGGCCCGAAATGCCTCCCGACGGTGAATCACGGTCACCTCGCTGGCATACCGGGTCAGGAAGGTCGCCTCCTCGATGGCTGCGTCGCCACCGCCGATGACTGCCAGGTGCTGGCCCTTGAAGAACGCTCCATCGCAGACGGCGCAGTAGGAGACTCCCCGACCGGCGAACTCCTCCTCCCCCGGCACGCCGAGCTTTCGCGGGTGTCCGCCGGCGGTGATGATGACCGCCTCGGCGAAGTACGGATCGCCCTCCTCGAGCTCGATCCGCTTGAGCCCGTCCGGTTGAGGCGTGATCGCGGTGACCCGGGCGGTGACCAGCTCGGCCCCAAACATCAGAGCGTGCTGGGTCATCGTCCTGGCCAGGTCGGGGCCCTTGATCGAGGCGAATCCCGGGTAGTCCTCGACGTCTTCGGTGTTGAGCAGCTCACCGCCCGGTATGCCCGCCTCCAGCAGGACCGTGCGCTTCAGCGCGCGGCCGGCGTAGAGCGCGGCGGTGAGGCCCGCAGGACCGGCGCCGACGATGGCGATGTCGTACTGGCGCTCGTTCACGGGGTTCCTCATTGCACTCGGCCGGAGGGCGAACTGAGCGAGATTCTACCCTCGGCCCCGCCGACCCAACCGGCCGCGCCGGTGATCAGACCGCCGCTTTGACCTTGGCATAACCGGGCTGGATCAGCCGGGAACCGGTGACCGCGGCCGCCCCGTGGCCTGAGTACTTCTTCCAGACCTCGTTGCCCCCGGCACGCCAGGTGACACTGGGTTTGGCGAGCAACACCGGATCCACCCGTGAGGCGTACTTGGCCACCTTCCCGATCACGGAATCCAGGAGGGTGTCCCCGAGCATGTGGGGCTTCAAGCCCAGGTCGAGCAGGTGCTGGTGCTTGGCGTTGTAGTAATGCTCCTCGCGCTCCAGTCGCGGGTTTGGGATGTGCGAGACCTTGGTCTCCAGGCCGTGCTGGGCACGCGCCGCGGTGACCAGCTCGGCCAGCTGGTTGACGCTGAACTGCTCGGTGAACTGGTTGAAAACGCGACACTCGCTCCGCTCCGCGGGGTTCTCCAAGGCCAGCGTGATGCAGGCCATGGTGTCCCGGATATCCAGGTAGCCCCTGGTCTGCCCGCCCTTGCCGTACACGGTGAGCGGCTGCCCGACCGCCGCCTGAACGCAGAACCGATTGAGTGCGGTTCCCCAGACGGAGTCGAAGTCGAAGCGCGTGTACAGGTCTGGATGGAGCGCGGTGTCCTCGGTCTCCACCCCATAAACCACTCCCTGGTTCAGGTCGGTGGCCCTGATCCCCCAGATTCGGCAGGCGAAGTGGATGTTGGCGCTGTCGTGAACCTTGGACAGGTGGTAGAAGCTCCCCGGGACCTTGGGGAAGGGCAGCCGGTCCCGGCGCCCGTTGTGCTCGATGTCGAGATAGCCCTCTTCGATGTCAATGTTGGGGGTGCCGTACTCCCCCATGGTGCCGAGCTTGATCAGGTGGCAATCGGGGGCCCGGTCCCGAATGGCGAAGAGCAGGTTGAGCGTTCCGGCTACGTTGTTCACCTGGGTGAAGACGGCGTGCTCCCGGTCGACCATCGAGAAGGGAGCACTTCGCTGCTCGGCGAAGTGGATCACCGCATGCGGCTTGAACTCCGCAAAGAGCCGGTCCACAGTGGGGAAATCGGTGAGGTCGGCCCGCCGCCACTCGATCTCATTGCCGGTCAGCTGGTGCCACCGCTTTACCCGTTGGGGCATGGACTTGATGGGCAGAAGGCTGTAGGTACCTCCCTCGCTGTCCCAGCGCCGACGGGCCAGGTTGTCCACCGCCACGACCTTGTGCCCTAGCCGCGAAAAATGCATCGCCATCGGCCAGCCGATGTATCCGTCCGCGCCCAGGACCAGGATGGTCAGGCCGCCAGTGCTGGTGCCTCGGTTCATCTGTCAATCTCCCGCCGGCCTAGCGCCCCACGGGCGTCAGTGGCGAATCAGGCATTTATCGTGGTTCGATTCCGATGACCGGTCTGGCCATCCCTTCGATGTTGCCAGAGGAAGCGAGAGAGCGTCAATCGATCTCCCCCTCACCGCTCGATTCTAAGCAGACTTTCAGCCGACGAGCCAGCTCCGGATCTCTTGATCCACCTGGGTTATCGGAATGGCGAATGCTCCCGGCCCGTTCTCTGCGGCCAGGGTCAGGATTCCCACCACCTGGCCCTGCGCGTTGAACATCGGCCCGCCGCTGTTGCCGGGGAAGATCTTGGCGGGAATCCGGATCAGTCCGCTGTAGTCGGATAGCGCCCCGGGGGCCGCGTTGCTGACCGTGGCGCTCTCATCTAGCCCGTTGACGGTGGAGTCGGTCACCGGTGGATGGCCCGTGGCACCCTGCGATGCCAGGACAACCACCGACTCGCCGATCGACGGCAGGGAATCGTCGATCGGGAACGGCTGTTCCCGGAGGCCGGTGACATGTACCTCGGCGAGGTCGATGTCCGGGTCGTCGTTGATCACTTGCGCCTGGTACTCCTGGCCCGAGGCCAGCTCGACATGAAAGCTCTCGCCGTTGTGCACCACGTGGTCGTTGGTGATGAAGTCGCCGGAGTCGTCGATAGGCCACCCGGTTCCCAGCTCCTCCGAGGTGGTCCCCACCGCAACCACCATCACGATCTCAGGTAGGTCGTTGGCCGCGATCGCCGCCAGAACCTGGGCCGAATTGCTGGAGGTTGGCAATGGAGCGCTGGCGCTGGGAGTGATCCGGGTAATCGGGTGCGCGGGGTGGGTCAGCTGCGACTCGATTACGACCGCCCCCGAGCCAATCAGTACCACCAGGCTGGCGACAACCAAGATGGATACGGTTCGCTGGATCGGGTGTCGGGCAGAGGTGGGCCGCTCGGAATCGATCGGGAAGGGCGGCTCCAGCGGCTGGAGCGGATGAGCGACCGAGGCCGTAGGCGGCGGCGGTGTGGGCTGAAGATCGGGCGGGCCAGGCACCCACGGTAGGGGCGCCTCGCGCTGGCTCCCAGCCGAAGGCTGGCCTTCCTCGCCCGGGGCACCAGAGTCTGGTTCCGTGCTTACTCCTCTAGCTGGCGGATTGGACCGTACACGGCCCCCCGACACCTTCAAGCATAGCCTCGCTCTCCATGGCCGCCCGGCGCCGCTGCTCCGGTGATGGCGGCAGACCCGTGCGACGCCGTTCGACGAGATTGCAGGCGACGTGATGAGACGATCGGTCTCGGCGTTACCAACGCTGGTTCGCGCCGATTGGTTCCGCGTGATGGGGGCGCATCGACCCTCCACCGACTTGGCTCGCCGGTGCGGGGCTGACGAGCAGGCCCAGGACTGGTGCCGGGAGCGGGACTCGAACCCGCACGCAGTGACCTGCACAGCGCCCTGAACGCTGCGTGTCTACCAATTTCACCATCCCGGCCGCAGCGAAGAATCGTAACCGACGCTCCAAGGCCTCTCGAGGGCTTCCGCCAGGCCCCGTGGGAGGCTCAAAGGCTCCAGTCGGCGACCTGGCTGTAGCGCTGGCTGGGATCTCCCACCGCCGACGCTCCCGGGACGTGGACCGAGCTCAGGTGAACGTAGACGTCGACCGGGGTGTAGAGGAAGACGGCAGGGAGATCCACCTCCAGTCGCTTGGTCACCTCGCGGTAGGCGCTCTGGCGGGATCCCAGAGTCGCGGCGGTTGCCAGTTCGTCCAGGGCGTGATTCAAGATGGGGTCCGGGGCCGCCTGGCTGAAATTGAGAGATTGGCCCGGTTCGACGCCCGAACCCCAAAGAGAGGTGAGGTCCGGATCCGGCCCGTTGTCGAAGCCCACCAGTGCCACCTGGAACTGTTCGTGGGCCAGGGCGCCAGAGACGAAGGTGGACTCGGGCAAGGTCTTGACGGTGACCAGAAAACCCTTGGCGTTCAGCTCCGCGGCGATTCCGGACGCCGCCTCAGGCAAAGGATCAAGGTCGGGGACATCCAGGGTGAGGCTGAGCGGCTGGCCATCCTTCTCCCAGAGATGCGAGCTGGAAGACCTCACCCAGCCATCCGCCTTGAGAAGCGATGCCGGGGTGCTCAGATGGCCCGCGCTGTCGCTCTCGGTGGCCGCCCAGTGAATGGCGTCCGGAAGCGGACCGTACTGGGGATCACCCAGCCCAGCCAGCTCGTTTTTCAACAAGGCATGGCGGTTGACCGCACCGGCGATCGCCTGGCGCACCGGGAGGATCTCGAGGGGCGGCGACTGCTCGTTCATCAGCAGCTCGACAAAGTCGTAGGTAGTGATGCGGGAGCGCACCACGCCGGCCGGGAGGCCCTGCAGGTCACTGGGGGTAGCCGCCAGCCAGCCGTCGACCGTGCCTTCGGCAAGCAGCTCGTCGACAGCTGCAGAGCTGGGCTCCAGAAGCAAGGTGAAGCCGTCCAGGATGGGCCGCGGGCTGTAGAAGGGATTGCGGGTCAGGGTTACCTGGTCTGCCGTGTTGCTTTCCACCCGAAAGGGCCCCGCGCTCGGCGCGAACTGGGCGTCGGTGCGCTGGTCGCCCCGGAAATACAGAGCGGGCTGAGATCGATAGTGGGCGGCTGGCAGTACCGGGTCCTCCACTGCTGTGGGGAATCCGCTACTCGGTCCCGGAAGCACAAATGTCCCGGACCAGAGCGAGCTGGCGTAGAGGGACACTCCGGTCCAGGGAGCCGCGATGTCGGGGTTGGGGAACTTGGACGACTGGAGCACGGCGAGGGTGAAGGCGACATCCTTGGTTGTGACCGGCTGCCCGTTGGACCAGCGCCGCTTCGGCGAGAGGGTGAATTCATAGCGGGCGCCGCCGTCCACCGCCCGCCAGCTCTTGGCCAGTCCGAGTTTGGGCGAGCCGTTCGGGGAGGCCGCCATCAACCCCGGACCGGTGAGACCACCCACCGCCTGAGCCACCGGGTCGCTCGGAGTCAGCAGCGGGCTGAGCGCGGAGGGTCCGACCGGAGCGACAACCGCCTCCACGTACACCTGATGGGTGGCCAGGCTCCTGACGGATATGGTCAGGAGTGCAACCCCCCCCAGCACGACGACCACGCTCCCAGCTAGAGCCAGAAGTCTTAGGGGGTGGCTGCGCGACGAGAAAAATCGACCGCTGGAAGTAGGTGGGGCTAGCTCGTGCCCAGCCGGATCTGAACCACCGCCACCAGGCCGAATGCGATGACCAACCAGATTGAAATGCGGAACAGCACCCTTTCGATTCCGCGTCTGGTCCGATAGCCGCCACCCATGTCCGTCCCGCCCCCGATCGTGCCGCCAAGGCCGCTTGACTTGGGAGTCTGCAGCAGGATCGTGACGATCACCAGCAGCGCCAGGACCATCTCCAGAATGCCGATCGCGGACTTCACGGGACCTCCGCCACAAGACCGGGCGGATTATAGCCCTGCCCGAGATCGCCGGCCTCGAAGGGAACCTCCTCGAATCGATTGGGCTCCTCGCCGTCCACCAGCCGCCAAGCGGTAGCCCGAATGAGCCTCTGATTGGTCACCGACATGACGACATAGTGGTAGCCGGGCCAGGCGCGCTCGGTATCGAACTGGCTGGGCCGGGCCGGGTGGTCGGGATGGGTGTGGTAGAAGCCGACCACTTCCTGTCCTGAAGCACGCGCCTCGCGCTCGCCCCGGATGATGTCTCGGGGATCGAGCTCATAGCGGTCACGGCTGCGGTCCTCGACCAGGTTGCGCCCCGCCAAGACAGCGCTGACGATGACCGCGCCGGCAGCATTGCTCCCTATCAGCACGCCGCACCCCTCATCGGGGTAGGCGGCCTCTCCGAACTCCTTGAGGCGCTGGAAAAGCTGATCCGAGATCTGCAGCTTGGCGGCCGTGATGGCACTCATCTTGAGCCGTAAAGCCCGGAGCTCAGGTAGCGGGAACCGCCATCTGGAAAGATCAAGACCACCACACCTTCGCGCAGACCCTCCTGGACCAACTGCTCAACTCCCCACAGGGCCAGTCCCGAGGAGTGCCCGGTCAAGATACCTTCCTCGCGGGCCAGCCGCCGAGCCAGATCGTAGGCTGGACCGGTTGGGCCAGCCAGGTTCCGATCCGCCACGGTGGGATCGTAGATCCCAGGCACGATAGCGGTCGGCATGTGTTTGAGGCCCTCCAGTCCGTGCAGGGCGTCCTCCGGCTGCAGGCTGATGCAGCTGATGCCGGGGTTGAACTCCTTCAGCCGCCTGGAAGTTCCCACGAAGGTGCCTGAAGTTCCGAGCCCGGCCAGGAAGACCGTCACCTCTCCCTCGGTCTGATGCCAGATCTCGACTGCGGTAGTGTCGTAGTGGGCCCGCCAGTTGAACGGGTTGTTGTACTGGTCGGGGGTGAAATAGAGTTCTGGGTCCTGGTCCCGGATCTCCCGGCACAGCAGGATGGCCCCGTCGGAACCCTCCTGGGAGTCACTCAGCACCAGCTCGGCTCCGTAGGCAAGCATCAACTGGCGGCGCTCCTCCCCCACGTTGTCAGGAACCACCAGCTTCACCGGAAACCCCAGGGCGGCGCCGAGCATTGCGTAGGCGACCCCGGTGTTACCACTGGTGCTGTCCAGCAGGATCTGGCCACGCCCCAGCTTCCCGGCGCGCTGCGCCTCCTCAACCATCCTCAAAGCCGGGCGGTCCTTCACCGACCCTCCAGGGTTCATGAACTCGGCCTTTCCCAAAACCAGCAGGTCAGGCGCGGCGAGCTCGAAGAGGCGGATCCGCAGCAACGGGGTGTTGCCGATGCAGTCGGAGATCCGGCGCTCCCGGACTGAGGCCAGAACCCCCAGCCTTCCTCCGGCGGAAGTCGGCATGAAATGCACTCTACCAGTGGAGATTTTGCCGAGCAGAACCGAAGAGACGTCCCCCTATGGGTCGCGGGCGCCCTTTCGCGAAGTGGACCCCAACTCTCTGCGGCCAAGGCTCCTGTCCCGCGACGCGCTAGGCTCCGAGAGCGTGAGTCCAGACCAACTCCACCTACCGCGACTGTCGACTGGAAAGTGGATCACCTTCGGCGTGATCCTCTTCATCGTGGTGGCAGTTTTCGCTGACGTGATCACCAGCCTGAAGGAGGTGAGTTCCGGTGAAGGGGCGCCTCAGGCGGAACTAAACGGCACTCTGCCCACTTCGGGCCTACAGGTCGGACAGAGGGGCTCCTTCACCTTCGCCCTCGACGACACCGCCGGCGGCGCCATGGACCCGGCCTGCGTCGGCGGAAACCTTACTCCCGAGTTCAAGGTGCTCCGGGTCACCTTCCTCGGTACCTCGGGCGGCAAGTGGGCGGACAACCAGTCTTGCGGAGGGATCCTGGAGGCCGGTGCTGTGGTGCCAGTGGTGATCACGGTCATCCCGCTCCACCCTGGCGTGTACAGCTTGAAGCTGATCCCTCAGGCGGGTCGCAAGCGGGCAGGCAGCGGAACCAGCGGTGAGGTGACGGTCAGCTCCTAGCTGCTCCTGGTCGCCTCCACTAGCGCGGCATGGACCCTGGGAGAGCCGGCCACGATATTTCCGCTGCGGGGGAGTCCGCTCGTGCCCTCCCAGTCTGAGACCACCCCGCCCGCTTCGGTGACCAGCAGCGCTCCGGCGGCGATGTCCCAGATCTTTAGCCCGAGCTCGAAGAACCCATCGAAGACGCCGGCGGCAGCCAGAGCCAGGTCGAGACTGGCCGCTCCCGGGCGGCGGACGTCCTCGACCCGCTTCAGTACCTGCTCCAGCGTCGCTATCAGACGGGGTATCTGATCTGGAGCCTTGAAGGGGAAGCCGGTCGATACCACCGCCTTACGTGGATCTGGGTCGTCCAGTTGGAGCCGGCGACCAGTTTGGTCAAAGGCCCCCTTGCCAGAGGTCGCGGTGTAGGTGAATCCTAGGAATGGTGCGTGGACCGCCCCGACCACCGGCTCGCCCTCTTCGAGAAGCGCCACCGACACCCCGACCAACGGAAAGCCACGGCTGAAGTTGGTGGTGCCGTCCAGAGGATCCACCACCCAGCCTCGCTCGGGGACATCTCCGCCCGTCTCCTCGGCCAGGATGGGCAAGTCTGGGAAGACCGAAGAAAGGATGCGCACCACCACGGACTCGCTCTCCCGATCGACCGACGTCACATAGTCGCCCGGGCCCTTGCTCTCGGTGGCGTGCACTCCCACCCCTGCAGCCTTGATTACGGCGCCGCCAGCCTGGGCGGCGTAGCGGGCGGTGGCCAACGCCAGGCGCCGGTCGAGAGGCGTCTGGTCCGGGCTCAGCGCCGGCCCCGGCCGCGGGGTGGTTCGCGCGAGACTTTCTTCTTGCGCTTTTTGTCCTTTTTGGGGACGGCGCTGCTAACAAAGACCTCTCGAGGCGGCTCGGGCGCTTTGGGGGGCGCGGGCGGGAGTTCTGATTCGCTCATCCAACCGACTATGGTGCCAGTTCTAGGCCGACCCCGTCGGGCTCCAGCCAGTCGAATTCAACCCAGCCGACAGGGGGCCGGGCGAAGCCAGCGCCACGGTAGCGGCCGCACCCGGGCCAGGACCGCCGCTCGAATCAGTCTCTCGGGGACCGGGCCGAAGTCCTCGCTGTCGGTGCTGGCGCCGCGGTTATCGCCAGCCACCCACACGAGACGCCGCTCGTGGCTGACTGCGGAAACCCGCTTGACCAGCTCGAACCCGGGCCGGTGCGGGTGCTCCAACACCACCACCTGACCGAGTCGAGGTCCCGAGTTCAAGACCGGGCCGACGAGAATCCAAGCCCGATCTGGCAAGGTCGGCTCCATGCTCCTTCCCGCGACCACGACGAGCTGGGGCAATAGCGCCCGAAGCCGTCCGCGTTTGCTGCCCACCACGGCCTGATGGTACGTTTGGCTTCGGTCCTACTAGGGACCCGGCGAAGTTGCGATTCAGGGAGTTCAGCATGATTGCCAAATTGACAGCGCGCCTCGCCCCTGGGCGAGTGGTCCACGCTCACTGCGACATCCCCTGCGGGATCTACGACCCCAGCGAGGCACAACTCGCGGCCCAGACTGTGGAGACCATGGTCACCAAGATCAAGGCGCTTCCCGACGACAACTCAGAGGCCCGGCGCAACTCCTTTGTGCGAATGGTGAACGTGAAGGAGCAGCACGCGGAGCGAGTCAAGCACGAGGTTCAGGTGCTATGGAGTGACTACTTCAAGCCGGAGCACCTCGAGAAGTACCCCGAACTCCACGACTTGGTGTGGAAAACCCTCAAGGCCGCTTCCGCCACCAAGCAGAATGTGGACGCCGAAAAGGCGGCCGAGCTCCGCAGCAAGGTCGATGAAGTGGCCAGAATCTTTTGGGAAACGAAAAAGTAACTTACGATCGTGCTGCGCCCTGACGTTGGCGGGACGCGGACATCGGAGGACGCAGTCGGGCAGGTCTCAATCCGAGATTTCTGCACGGCCCCAAGAGCTGATTTACCGTGTCCAGCTTGGGGAAAACCCCTTTCTGGTTGTTCCGTTCAAGCATTGAACTAAATGGGTGCGTGCACAATCGGAGTGTCGGTCGGTGCAGCGGATCCCCATTAGCTGACGCTGCTTCTACTCGCGACTTGACGGGGGGTTCGCTCAAGGGTCAGAGTAGCGGGTAGCTGGGTGTGGACTGAGCTTGCTTTGAGTTGGGGCAAGTAGGGCCTCGCGCCCAGATAGCGGGAGTGGTCGAAATTGCGATTGGAGACGAAATATGCAGCGAATCTCGAATTGGGTCAGGGGGGTCCGGCCTGGCCGGTCAAGAGTGAGACCGGTAACCCCACCGGGGCACCTACAAGGTAGGGGTCTGAAGCCCACCCTACGTCTAGGCATGGCGGCCGCCTTCGCGATGGGCGGTCTGCTGGGCGCGGTAGCGCTCACCGGAATTACCAGCGTATCGGCGCAATCGACTGGCAGTCTTTTCATCTTTAGTGCGCCCCAGACCAATGTTTCGGGCCAAACCTCTGGATCGGTGTTCGTCCAGACTCAAAACCTGGCGACCCCAGCTGACCTCATCTATCAGACAACACCACTGGTTGTGGATATCGCTGTATCGGATGAGACAACTGGAATCACCGTACCTACGATCCCGGCTTCGGTGACCGTTCCGGCTGGTGGGGTGTACGCGACCTTCGTCTACACCGCAGACAACTCCTCGACCAGTACAGCGGGAACGTTTGAAATTACTGTGACCCCGGCTGGCGGGACAGGCGCCTACGGAGCAGTCTCCCAGACGGAGACTGTGGACCCCCTTCTGGCACCGAGTGGAACGTCGGTCACGCCCGGATACAACGGAAGCTTGGTCGCTCCAGTCCCAGTAGCGATTGGTGGAACGGCCACATTCTTCTCAGTAAGCGGTAGCGGAATCGACAACACGTCCGGCTCGACCCAGTACTACGAAGTAACTACCCTCAACGGGGCCTTCAGCTCCGGCGGCGGCGGCTCCATTACGGGTCTCGGAGTGTGCACTACAGCTCCAACGGCCACTACCACCAAGCCAACGACCGTGACGGTGGTTAACTCCCCGGACCGGCCCGCTGGTACATATCCCCTCGAATTCGTGGTGGAATCGTTCACCGCAGCCGGCTGCGCTACCGTAAGCGGCTACTACTCGGGTACTAGCAGCCTTATCGTGGCAAACGGAGCGTACACAGCGCTCGCCCCAGACCGGTTGCTCGACACACGCGCCTCTGGTGGACCACTCGGCGCAGGCGCCACCAGGTCCCTCACGGTGACCGGCGTGGACAGTGTCCCCACCAACGCGACTGCGGTCGCCATCAACGTGACTGCTACGGAGCCCACGCAGGCCAGTTACCTTTCCGTGGTACCGGCTGGAACAACTCCCACGATCTCCAACTTGAACTTCAGGGCTGGAGAGACGGTGCCCAACTTTGTTGTGGTCCCGGTTGGAACGGGCGGCGCGATCAGCTTCTACAACTCAGTAGGTAGCGTCGACTTCCTCGTCGACCTCGAGGGCTATTTCGCTCCCGAGGCTGCCAGCGATGAGGCAGGAAGCTACGTTTCACTTACCCCCGTCCGGATCTGCGATACGCGACCGGTTTCCGTCACCGGCCAAGCTTCCGACAGCTGCACCGGACACACCCTCACTCAGGGTGGAACGCTCGCCGTCACGGTCGACGGTGTGGACACCGTCCCAGCAACTAACGTGTCGGCAATCGTGGCCAACGTGACTGTGACCAACACATCCGCAGCAAGCTACTTGACCGCCTATCCGAGCGGCGCCACGCCTACCGCATCCAACCTCAACTGGTCGGCAGGAGAAACCGTCGCCAACCGCGTGATCATCCCGGTCAATGGATCGGGCGGAATCACCCTCTACAACAGCGTCGGCAAAACCGACGCGATTGTGGATGTGGACGGCTACTTCACCTCGGGAACATCACAGCCCTCGGGTGAGAGCCTCCTCACAACAGTCTCCCCAACCCGCGTGCTGGACACCCGGAACACCAGCCCACTGGGGGCCGGCGGCACCGTCTCGCAGAACTTCCAGACCAGCGACGCGCTGAGTCCATTCGGAGGGAACGCGAGCGCGGTCGTCATCAACGTGACCGTCACTGACACCAACTCCGTGAGCTACCTCACGGTCTATCCCGGCGGGTCTCGCCCAGTTGCTTCCGATCTCAACTGGGGCCCCGGTCAGACAGTTCCTAACCTCGACATCGCGGCACTGAGTAGCGCAGGTGCCCTCACCGTTTACAACGCAGTCGGAAGCACTGAGGTGCTCCTCGACGTGTTTGGGTTCTTCAGCCCAGACGTCACGTAATCCGATCGGTCAGATCCGCGCTTGGATCTGACCACGACCAACGAATCGACACGGGCCGTGGTGGCAGCAGCCACCACGGCCCGCTCTTTCCTTAGCAGTCACCGACTCTCTCTTCTCTCGCGTGCTCCCTGGTCCCAACTCGCGTCACACAGCCGCAGGGGGCCGGCAACACTTTGATTGATCGTACAATTGGAATTGAACCGTCCGTCCGTCCGTCCCTTAATCGCGAATGCTGGGTCGGCACTGAACTTCTGACCACGTTGACCCAACGCTGAGCCAGGGGTGTTCGCCATCACGCCAACGCGTACCTCGGAGCAATCGAATGAGCACCAACGAGACGATCAACTTTCACTTCGATCCCCTCTGCCCCTGGGCGTGGCTGACCTCCCGTTGGGCGACTAGGCTCGAGGAATTGGCGGCGATCACGGTCGAATGGCGTCTTTTCTCACTAGGAGTGGCCAATCTGGCAACGGGAGAGGCTATCCCAGACGAGCCGGTTGGACCGGGAGGTCCAGCGCTGGTACTTCTTGCCAAAGCCCGGCGTGTCGGCGGCAACCCGGCAGTGGCTCGCCTGTACACCGCATTGGGAACCGCGGCCCACGTCCGCCGTCAAAAGCTGAGCGAGCCGGAGGTTCTGGACCACGCTTGGGCCGAGGCCGGGCTACAGGCCGAGAAGCAAGACTCGCTCGCCAGTGACCCGTCTCTCTGGCAGGAGGTCCTCGCCGATCACCGCGCGGCGGTCAGCGCGTGCGAGGCGTTCGGTGTTCCTACGATCATCCTGGACGGCGGCAAGGGCCAAGGGATCTTCGGTCCGGTGATTACCGAGGTTCCAGGAGACCAAGAATCGCTGGAGTTGCTGCAGGATGTACTGCGCTTGACTAGGCGCGGGTACTTCTTCGAACTAAAGCGCGACCGCGCTGGGCACCCTCCCCAGCTCGGCGGGTGAGACCCCAAGGAACCTAGCGCAGCACCTCTCACAAAGCTGGACGTCGGGCCGGGCCGGGCCGGGCACCCTGTTGGCTCCGCCAGTCAGCCCGGCGTTCATTCCTTATGGCACACACACAGTCAAGGCTGAGGGAGCAACGCGGACAGTGAGGGCTGTGCCTGGCAAGAGAAGGTCGCCGTCGACCTCCCGGGCCTGTGGACTATCGGTTGCGATCTCAACCTGGCGCCCCTGGAACGTCTCGATTCGTCCGCCCCTAGGGTGGCGGCCGATCAGACTCGCCAGCAGCCATGCCCACTCTCCTAGGTGGCCTGGTGCAATCACTGCCACGTCAAGCAGTCCATCGTCCGCTCGTGCTGTCGGTAGCAGGCTGATGCCACCGGGCAGCCTGCCGAGGTTAGCCACCAGAATCGAACGGGCCTCCCGCAACAACCAAGGGCCACCATCTACCCGTATGCGCGCCGCGAATCGGGGCTCGTCGAGGTGCCGAAGCACAGCGCCAGCGTAGGCCAACCACCCGAGTCGAGATTTAGCCCGGCTCGGGGCTTCAGCCAACATTTGTGCGTCGAGACCGATCCCGGTGGCGACCGCAAATATCCGCCCTTCCACCTCGCCCAGGTCGATTCGACGGCGCCCGCCCCGGGTCGCAGTTCTGATAGCACTGGCCACATCAAGTGGCACACCCAGGTTCAGCGCCAGCACGTTTCCAGTGCCTAGAGGAACCACCGCCAGCGCTGAGCGACTATCCAAAAGTGCAGTCAGCGATGTCGATATCGTGCCGTCCCCTCCGCAAGCAAACAACACGTCAGCCCCGCCCTGCACGGCTGCGCGCACTGCGTCGCCTCGATCATCAGCGCGGGTGGTCTCTATCCAGACTGGTTGCGACCAGCCTTCTTGCGCCAGCGTCCGCTCAAACATCCGGCGAAACGATGTCATCTTCCCGACGAGAGCCGGGTTGACCAATACGGCGCTCGCTCTTCCGATGCCCGCTTGGTTCCCCTCCTGCCGGGCGTGGAAGTCACTGGACGGCTCTGTCACCACGTTCCCAGAATGCCACAGTGAGTGCTGAGGCTGCGACGCCGCCACCCCACGCTCGCGTGGGAGCGGTGCGCGCTGGCAAGGCCCAGCTGCGGCATGCGCGACTCTTCCCAGCGGCCTACTGCTGCCGAGGTAGCGCCCGGTCCAACTCGTCTTCCCCGGTCGTGTCGACGTCGTACCTAGGCCACCCTCGTCGAGTCATCCATCCTCTTCGTTCCCCGGCCGGCGGCGGCGCTCGGCGGCCGTGACGGCCAACCCACCGCATATGGCAGCCAAGCCAATCACTCCTGCGCCCAGTCCGACTAACAGGTACTGAGGCTGGTAAGCGAAAAGGACGACGCTTCGACCCGCCGGGACGCTCACCGCCTGGAACAGCGGGCCGGACCTTCGCACGGGAGTCGATCTACCACCGATCGATGCTGTCCACCCCGCAAAGTACTGCTCTCGCCGAATGACCGTCGCTGGCGCTTTGCAGTCGACGACAACTCGAGACGGGGACGAGGACTGTACGCTGCAAGCCTTGGACTCGGCCTCGAACATGGGGTCGGGGTGCGGCAGTTGATAAATCGTGGCCACACGGTCGGAATACACCATCCGCAAGCCGAGGCGCGAAGGGATCGCCGTGGGCCGCGTCGGCGTCGCGGCGACTAGATACTTGACTCCGATCGCCTCGTAATTGGCGAAGTGCGCCACGAACTGCTGCCAGGGGGATGGGCCCGCCGGATCGTTGGCTTCGGTCCCAGAAAAGGTGATTGGGTTGCTATTGGGCGCGAGGCTGGTGGTGACGTAGCTGGCCCATGCTTGGGGCAAAGGAAGGTCTGCGGTGTTGGCGTCGGCAATCCCGTAGTAGGAGCCGTAGTCTGGCTGGATCGGACCCAGGGTGAAGAAGCGATACTCTCCTAGATGCGATTGGAGATATGTGACGGATCCGGTGTCGACCGAGGCGTGGACTGGCGCCGAGAACTGCGGAACTAAAAACATGGCCAAAACGTCAACTGCGACCCCCAGTGAGAGTAGTACCGCTCCTCTCCGGCCCCGGCTGACCGATCCACGGCACACCCACAGCACCACAAGAAGAACGGCGACCGCGACTCCGAGCGCCCACAGCGCTGATCCTCCGGCGTAGAGATCGATATGGGCAGCTCCCCGCAGCCGGTGGATCAGCCGAAAAGCGATGCCGGTGGAGCCGAGCACGACAAGACTTGTGACGAGCGCGCTAGTCCAGCCCGCCCGTGGGGTGACCCGTGCATGGAGTACATCGTCAATGCCGAAAGCCGCCAACACGATCAGAGCCAACTCCCAGGATGGTGGGGCGTATCTGTAGAAGGCGGTATGAGAGATTCCGGGAACCAGCTCGAGGACGTGGTCCAAGATGGGCACGCCGAACGTCACCGAGAGCGCGAGAATCACCCACAGGAGGAGACCCAGACGCAACCACCGGTCGCGGCGCTGGAAGAGAGAGTCGAATATGGCGAGACTTGCCAGAGCAGCGACAGCTGGCGTCGTGTAGCCCCCGATATTGGACCAAATTGCCCCGATCGTCCCGGTCGGATCATTCCGGTAGAACCCAAAGATCGGTCCCAGCACGTACGGTAGTACCACCATGGAAATCGCCGAGTGCGGGAGATGCACGCCCGCGAATCCCGGGCCATGGCCGCCGATGTCACCGTTGGCGACGTAGTCGAGGAAGGCGATGATGAGAGGGGCCGCCAGTGCTAGGCCCAGAACTACTCCCACAAGGCCCTTTCGTATGAACTGCAGGGCCACCGAACGTTGCAGTCCGTGGATTCGCAGCAGCAGCCAGAAGCCGCTGAACAATGCATCAATCGCGGTGGTCTCTGGGAACCCCGAGTAGACGGCGATAGCCGACGCGAGACTGATCAGCAGCCATCCACCTCTCCGGTCACGTAGCGCTGCCGATCTCGCCAGTTCGATTCCTAGCAGCAGTAGGGGCAGGAAGGCCACGGGATTTACCATCGCGGCGCCGAGCCAAGAAAAGGTGCCATTGAGTGCAAAGGCGATACCCGCGACGAGGGCTGCCACGATCCCGACTCCCAGACGACGAACGAAGAGATAGGCGGCAACGCCGGCGATCAGCTCTAGGACCATGTGGAAAAGCACCACACCGCCTGAAAAAGTTAGAAGCAGAACCAAAGGAAGTAGGAGGGCCGCCGACGACATCTCGCCTGCGAGCGGGGTGCCGACGCCTTCGTATTGATTCCACCACGGTACGTGTGCGCTCAGCCAATCCAATGCAGCCAGGTGTCCCAGCGCCTGGGTCGTGATCCCGTTGTTGGGGTCGATCGTGGGGAATCCCGGCAGCACGCCTGTCAGGCTCAGAGGGTCGAGCTTTGTCTGTAGATCTAGAGGATTCAAGCTCAAGAGCGAGAACAGGGCGGGCGCGTTGGCAATAACGACCAGTACGGCAATGCAGAGCAGTGGCCACACGTATGGGCTTGACAAGACGTCCCGTAGGCCACGCGTCGTCTCGCTCTCGCCCTGCCCCATCTAGATCAGCCTCGGCTCAGACTAATGAGCACTGCCCTGCAAGCATCCTCCATCGGGATGGCGACCCCCTTGCTTGGTTTTGCTGTGCCGGCCACCCTCGCCGACTAGAACGCCTCAGGTCTGAAAACCCGCAGCGGCCAATCCGGCAGCCGAAAACGATGACCCGTCTCGTGGGCAGCACCCGCCCAACCTTCTCCGCATGATAACGATCTCACCGGCGCTCCCGGAGTCGGCAAGTCTCACTCGAGTTGGTGCGCTTGCCGGGGTGACTCCGCGCCCGCTGCACCCCCGGAGCCCGCCCCTCTGGCAATCATCGCTCCGGGCAGCCTCCGGCAGCAGTCCAATCTCCGACTAAAGCTGTAGACCGAGGTCGCGGCGGAAAAGGCGGAGCCGGTAGGGGGCTGAGTAGCGTGCGACTCATCCGCTCCGAGACCCTGCAGGAACCAGCCGCAGGCACCGGTCTCCGCCCAGTCCATATCCGCGGCGCCGGAGAATTGGCGCCGAGCCCCGGCTGGAGGGTCCCGAGCACCCGGACTCCGCTTCTCCTGCGCGCCTCCGGCAGTGTCGCACTGCACGCACTAAATGGGCGTTAAGCAAGCGACTCGATAACCGCCGGGCCATCCGGAACCGTCGGGACCCCGGACCCGTCCCCTGAGCGGTGCCATGGCAGCTCCGACACCACGATCACCACGCTGACGGAGCGCCCTGGCGCTGGTAGCCTCGCCGCAGCACTCTCGAAGTCGGAACGCCCGCCCCACTTGTGGTGGCTCGCTCTTTCTTTATCTACCGACACCTGCGGTATTCGACGCCCCCGCACTCGAATGGGGACTCGCCGCTGCCCTGGTCACTCTGGGGCTCGGGTTGATCGTATTCGGACTGATCGAACGCAACTCCGGAATTGCCTTGCGCGGAGCCGCCGAGTTGGTCATTGTTGGAGGCCTCGTTCTACGTACACCGAAGCGATAGGGGCGGATTCGGCGTGATGGTGGCTCTTCAGGGCACCTCGGGTAACTCGGTCGTCAAGTCGGGACCGCAGGCGAGTCTCTTCCCAGGGGGCATCTGTCCCCGTCAGCACTCTGTGATGTGGGCACAGGCCCTATCCGCGGTTCCCAGCATCGGTCGGATGAGTAGCCGCCGAGCCGGTCGGCCACCACCTGACAGAAACCGGAAGGCCAGCAAATCGAGGGGACGGCCCAGTGGCCTTTCTGGTGCCCGGGGCCTCGATGCAGCCGGTCAGATCTCCCAGGCGACCATCAGCACCAGAACCAGCAGTGGCAGCGCCAAAAACACAAAGCAGCAGCCACACCCGATGGGAAATCGCACGTACGGCCTCGGCACCTGACCAGCCTACTTCGGTACGGCTTGGGAGCTGCCTCTGGCGACCTCCGCGACCCGCCGCAGGGCGGGCTCAGTCACCCAGGTTGCGACACAACTTGCGGAGCCGCGCTCTTGGGAAGTGGGCCCCGGCTCCACGGGGTGCCCAAGAACGGGAGGACAAAGAAGTCAAGCCCCACGTAGCCGGCCACACGCCAGGCCAAGATAAGGAAAAGCTCCAAGAACAAGAGGATGGGATTGATGCTCACGGCGCCGGCCATCATGTAGTTCATGTTCATGAATGCTCCGGAGAAGGCCGCGATCCCAGTGAAGAGCCCCAAGATCAGACCAACCCCGCAGGCTAGTTCACCGAAGGTGACAACGTATGACCAAACCGCCAGATGCGGCAGGACTATGTCCTTAAGCAGAGTGACGTACCACCCTTGCACAGCCGCATGTGCCCCGACGCTGCTCTTGATCGATCCGCCGACGAACCCCTTGAGAGCTGTGCCAGCTCCGGCTCCGATCCAACCTGGCCCCTGTAGCTTCTCGACCGCCGCACTAGTCCACTGCCATCCGACGTAGACGCGAACTATCAGCCAAATCCAGCTCAGCCGGACATCAGCAAAGAAAAATCGAGCGATTCGTGGCTCGGGGATTTGAGTGGGACTGCCGGACCTACCGATCATTTTCGCGATATTGCCTGTCATCAAGCTCCTTTCTGCCGCCGCCGCCAACCCCGACACACGCATGGTCGGTGGGAACCAATACCCATGTCCCCTCATGTAGAGTGGCGCCTTCGGGTGTCTGCGTCGGTCCGCTACCGCACTCACCGCGAGTGTTGCCTCCCGAATGGGTGGCCCGGTTTCGAGTCGGACCATCTCTGCAGGCAGATCCGACGTTCCCCACAACAGGCGGGGAGTGCAGAGTGACTCTTGGTCTCGTGCGACTGAGGCGGGAGCTGTGCCCGGACCTTGGCCCTCAACCCGACCAAGGCACGCACTCGTACTCGACGCCGCCGTCGGCGCCCTCTGCCGAGCGGATGGCTGATCGGTCCTTCCACGCCCAATCTGAACGTCTGCGTCGCGGTTGGTCGCTAGTTCGAAGTCCCCCAGCTGTTCCCCGACGGGACCCGGCTCGCCCGGCTGGCTGCCCGACCGCGGAACGTAATTCGGACTCCAGGCGGCAAGGATCGTTCCCGGCCGTCAGCCAGAGACCGCGAGGCTCGCGACGTCTCCTCCAGGCCCCCGCTCAAGCGGGCGTCGGCGGCGCCGTGGCGTTTAATCCCCGTAAGGCGAAGCAAGCAGGCTTGCTTCCCGGTTGGATGATCGATCGCGTCCGAGCGTAATGTGACAAGGGAGATACAACGGCCCGCGGACGCCAGTGAGGGGAACGATTTTGACAAAGGTTCGAGTGCACAACCTGTCTCTGTCCCTGGACGGCTACGTTGCCGGACCCGGCCAGAGCCGCGACAACCCGCTCGGGGCTAACGGTGCTCGCCTACACGAATGGGTATTTCGAACTCAGTCCGGACGTGCAATGACCGGCCAGGGAGGTGGCGAGCCAGGACTCGATGATGACCTATTTGCCGACCGCGAGCACTCGGTCGGGGCCACGATCATGGGCCGCAACATGTACGGGCCAGTCAGGGGGCCATGGGAGGACAGCGAGTGGCGAGGATGGTGGGCCGAGAGCCCGCCGTTCCACCATCCAGTTTTCGTTCTGACCCACCATCCGCACGCTCCGATCGAGATGAAGGATGGCACGACGTTCAACTTCGTCAACGATGGTATCGAATCCGCATTGGAGCAGGCAATCGATGCTGCCGGTGGGGAGGACGTGCTGGTCGGAGGTGGTGCAGCGACCGTGCGTCAATATTTAGCTGCCCGGTTGATAGACGAGCTTCACCTGGTTGTCGTACCCCTGCTGCTGGGCGATGGGGAGAAGCTCTTCGATGGCGCGGGCGTCACCTTCAACGACTACTCGTGCGTCGAGCACGTGTGCTCGCCCTCTGTTACCCATTTCCGCTTGGTGAAGATCGAGTCGGTCTGATCCGTCAGCGCACGCCAACAGATCGGCTGGAGAGCCGCCGCCGGGTTGCGTCCCTCACGCATCCCGGGTGACACGACAGGAGAATGGTTGCCGGGAGAGCGTTCGCCCGCCTCTCATGCGAACCACGTAGGCGGCTCGCGCGATCTACGATCCCGCGTTGGGGCTACTGCGATGCCCGGATTGACCGACGGCGTTTCGGCAGCAAGATCTGGCCGTCCGGGGTTGCTCCGCTGAGCGAATGGGTCAGGGAGCGCTCTGTACGCGGCACGATCGCTCGGTCGGGAGCTTTGAGGCTCGAGGGGGCTGGTCGCCCGAGCAGGTACCCCTGCGCGTGCGTCACGCCGAGGGCTCTGAGTTCGGCAAGCTCGGACGCAGACTCAACTCCTTCAGCAATCAGCTCGCAGCCGGCGCGCTCGGCGAAGGCTGCCAACCCGGCGACCATGGCCTGACGGCCCGGGTCCTGGTCGATTTCGTGCACCAACGAGATATCCAGCTTCACAAATTCCGGCGCCAACTCGAGGATGTGACGCAGGCTCGCAAATCCGGAGCCCACATCATCGACGGCCAGCTTGTAGTGACTCTTCAACTGTCCGAGCGCCTCGCGCACAGGTCCGTAGTCGTCGATGACCATGTGCTCTGTGAGTTCCAGCACTAGCGGACGATCCGCGTCGAGGGCGATTCGCGTGAGGGCGCGGGTAGATGCCACGAGAACCTCGGGAGAAATATTCAAACTGAGCCAGGCATGGCCGCACTCGAGACCCCGGGAATCAGTCACCGCGGCCCGAATGCAAGCTAGTTCGAGCTCTTCGCTAAGTCCGACCGTGCCCGCGGTCGCGAACACGAGGTCGGGCGACACCCCGCTCGCGAACCGAGTGAGGGCCTCGTACCCGATGACCTTCCTGCCATCCACAGCCATGACCGGCTGAAACACGGGCCTAAAATGATGGCGCCCCAAAATCGTCTCCACTTCCCTTCGGGCTCTGGCTGTGGCTTGCACATCGCGCAGGGTGGGCGCCAGCACTATCGCGGCGACCGCGGCTGCGTCGGAGAGCACGGGAAGGACCTCGCGGAGCTCTCTCGACGCCGAGTCGGCTTCCCCGGCCCGACCAACGCTGATAACCCAAGTGACCCGGTCGTCTACACCGATCGGGACGTGCGCCATCGCTGTGATTCCAGCCTCGCGAAGGTTCACCAAATAGCGCTGTACTGCGTCGTCACCCTCATCGGTGGGGTCCAACCTCTCAATGAACGGCCCCGCCATGGCACGCGCCTTGAGGTCTCGTCCGCGTAGACGCGGCAGACGAGCTTCCACCGCGGCCTGGCCGGCGAACCTCTCCAGTCCAGAGGCCACCGTCGGTAGGACTTCCGTCGACAGGTCGAGCCGCACCATCTGGGCGAAGTCGACTCCGGGAAGGCGGGCCAATTCCGAGCATATGACCCTGGAGACGTGAGCCAGTGGCGCCCCCGAATCCAACCGCCCGAGCGTGTCCATGATGGTCCGTCGATGTGACTCCTCCCTCGCCTGACGGGTTTCGACCATGGTGACCACTTCATAGAAGAGCGCCAGGGAAAGCATCACCTCGCTCATGGCCCAGAGAACCCAGGAGCCGTCCCAACCGAGGCTGTGGCGGTGCCCCGCCACGATTGCGAGCACCATGGCAGCCGCGGCCACCGCCGCGGCGGCGATCACCGACCTTTCGACGGAAGAGGTCGTTCGGATTCGGCGCGCCACCCGCGTTGCCGCGAGCAGAGCGATGATCAGTAAAGATGCCGGGATGATCTGACCCCAGCCAGCGAAGTTCAGGCCATGAAGCAGCGTCGGCCCCCATCTGGCTCCGACAGACGCCACTGCCACCCCGATGACTGCCAGGACGACCGGGCGCACGACGGTCCAGAGGCCTGCCGAGAGCCACTTGGGACCCACTCGCAGCATGGTCGCCAGAGACAGCCAGGTGCGGTTGGAGAGACCCAGCACCACGAACAGGAACAGAAGCGTCGCTCCCTGCCAGATGGCCCAGACCCAAACCCACGCATCTGGTGGGCCACCCATCTGCCGATGAGGGGCCATGAGCCCCGGGTAGACCCCTACAAAGGCCACTTCAAGGAGTGCGGAGAACACGAAGCAGCCGCTCAGTCCCATCAGGCGCAGCGCAGATCGGTCGCTTCTGTACAACCGGGTCAGCAGGATGACGATCGCTACCTCGGCGACCAGCCCGACCGCCATCATCGCGGGGACGAGGGCGGGGACGCGAACCGCTACTTTGCCACCGAAGGGGAGCAGAAGGATGGCAGCAGCGAGAAGAGGTGTGGCCATGAGCACCTGCGGGTGCCGCCTCCACCTCGTCCTCCTTGCTACGTCTCGTGCCCAGCC
The DNA here is from genome assembly GCA_963804565.1 of Candidatus Dormiibacterota bacterium. Taxonomy (GTDB): domain Bacteria; phylum Chloroflexota; class Dormibacteria; order Aeolococcales; family Bog-877; genus Bog-877. The sequence goes on from CAWDQV010000001.1 coordinate 689,283, forward strand.
GGCCAATGCAGAAATACGTCTCTCCCAGTCCGACTCGTACTCGTGTAGTCGCCCGCAGCGCGCCGGAATCCCTGATGTCGTCGGATCACGATTGTGTCCCACGAAAGTCCCGCTACTCATGCGCATCGGGCAACGGGCGTATGACGATCGAAGTGCGAACAGGCGGCCGAACGCGGTTCGCCTCCTCACGGGCCCCTGCTCCACTGGCAACTCCCCGACGCTCATATATGTCGCTATAGGCAGAGATTCAGTCAGTGGCACCCGTAGCTACGACCGCGGATGCGGGAGGCGCTGTCGCCCAGGCAAGACGGTGGCAGATCCTACACGCCGTCGCCTTCGGCGAACGGACGGTGAACTCTCTCGTCGAGCTTCTCGGGGCGCGCGGTCGTCACGCTGCTGACCAGGTTCGCGACCAGGGACTACCGCGACGTGACGCTCAACTCGGCGATTGGGGGGCCCGCGCGGGTCGATGGATCACCTCGATCAGGCTTTCCCTCTCTCTTCGCTAGCCCCGCTTACGGCTCACAGTCGGCGAAGCCCGACCGTCGCCATTGAGGACAGATGTCCCATCGGAGGAGCCACACAGGAGGCGACCTCGCTCACGGGCAGGGACCCGCGTCGGCAGAAGCCGGGACGAGGTGGTCGTACTCAGGCCAGCGGCTGATTTCGTCGGCTGCGCCGGCGACCTTGTGAGGCTGAGGTCGGCCGACGATAACTCCAACGAGCAGCACCACACCGCCTGCGATTTGCAGAGGCAAGATTGGCTCCCGGATAAGAAGCGCTGCAGCGATCACGCTCAGGAATGGCTGTAAGTAGCTATAGGTAGCCGTCCGCGCTGGTCCGAGGCTTCTTGCGGCAATTGTGTAAATCAGGAAGCCAAGGGCGACGGCGCCCAGCGCACTGTAGGTCAGTAAACCGAGCCAAGCAGTGGTGACATGAGGGTGATGGCCGATAGCTTCGAGCGTGGCGAACGGAGCCAGCATGAGCCCACCAACTGTGGTGAGGATTGCCGTGAGCCAGATCGCTCGATAGCGTAGGAGTAGTACCGGCAGCATCAAGAGGTAGACGGCACTCGTAACGGGTAGCCCGAGCGGCAACAGCAGGTCGAGAAAGGTCGTAGGCCCGCCTCCTCCCGCCGTCAGCGCCAGAGCCGCACCGGCTAGGCCAAGAGCCAGCCCCATCCACACTCTGAGGCCGAAATGTTCGCGGCCTCGGCAGGCTAGCCAGGCGAGGATGAGCAACGGACTGGTTGCCTGAACCATCGCCATGTAGTCGACGTTAGCGAAGGTGAGGCTAGTGGTGAACAGGGCTTGACTGATGGCATCGCCTATGCCAGCGGCCACGATTATCAACCAAATATCGCTTCGCTGCGGCCGCGGCATCGGGCCCTCGCGCCAGCGGGCGATCGCGCACAAGACCAAACCACCCAAGAGAAAGCGGGCGGCGCCGTACGTCAGCGGCCCACTGTTGGCTAGCGCTAGCTTGACCGCCACCACATTGATGCTCGCGGTCACCGTCGACCCCAGGGCCAGCAGGTCGCTCCACGTCCACTCGACGGCGAGCTGGGAGGCACGGGCAGAAATGTTCACTGGCAACGAACTCAGGATAGACGTGGTGGCCATCACGGGGAAACGGCCCGCCGTCGGGAGCGGGAGGCGGGGACCTCAACAGCACGTACCTGACACTCAACAGTCGATGACCGGTGACGCGAGCTGCGTAGGCACCCGGCTACTGGGTCAGGCGACTTGGAGCCACTTCACCTTTCGGTCGCGTTGGACTCGCGACGCGAAACCAGGTGCCGCAGTCGCCGCGAGTCTGCGGGTCCTCGAGCGGCATGTCCAGAAGTTCGGTCGGGTGGAGATGCGGAGGGCTTGCCCAGCCGGCTCTCCGACACGGTGCCCGTCACGTCCGCGTGCAGGCAGTGCGGCTTGTGATTGCTAGGTTGGCCAACTCGCCACCGACGGAGAGGTCATCTGAACGCGGTGTCACCCCGCATCCGCGATCAAGAACACGGCCGCCTCCATGGAGGAGAGATTTGAGAAACGATGAGGGATGCTGCTCTGATAGTCGGCTGCATCACCTAGAGCCAGATCCACCGTAGCCGCTCCGACCTCTAAGCGAATTTGCCCCTCAAGCACAAAGACGAACTCGCGTCCGCGGTGAAGTAACGCCTTTTGCATCGCGATCCCGGGTTCGAGCTCGAACAGCGCCGGCTCCAGTGCGGATTCGCCGGCTGGGAAGAGTAGCTTCAGCCTTACCCCGGTTTCCCGTCCGGGCGCGTCGGTCCTCTGCTCCCGCCTGGCCACCTGGATCACGGAGGAGTACCCATCCCGGACCAGTTCGCCTGGCGCCAGTCCCACGGCACTGCACACAGCTAGGAGTCGGCTGAGTGAGATGTCTGTGCGGCCCCGCTCCACGAGGCGTATGAACGACTCGGAGATTCCCGTCGCCGCTGCAACATCAGCCTGCGACAGCCCCCTTCGATGGCGCGCCTCTCGAATACGAGGCCCGACCCATCCGGGAGCCTCCGGACGGAACGAGGAGTCGGACGTACTGCCGAGGCGATTTCTCTGTCCAGGTGGGGTCACCCTTGCCTCCTAGGATCCGAGCTCAACCTGAGACCTACCGCCTACAGGTTAGCGCCCAGCGGGCAGTGACAGGCTCCCGGGCTCTCATATTGAATCGGTAACTGACTCATCCCTCTTTCCAGTTTGACACCGGACCGGTCATTGACTATGGTTACCGCGCACAGACTGCTGGTTACTTGAGGGGGTTGAGTGCTCACTCTCATTCGCGACGTGCACGTGATCGATGGCTCTGCGTCGGAGCCGCGCGCTCACATGGACCTGTTGATGGAAGACGCCGACATCGTCGCGATCGGGTCAAAGGGCCAGCCCATCGCTGCTTCCGCCGAGGCCGTGGTCATCGAAGGCGGAGGGCGTTGGGCAGTACCGGGGCTCGTCGACGCCCACATCCATCTCTGCATCCCCTATCACCCGGATGACCCAGGCGGCGATCTGCCTGGTACGTCCGAGCAGTCCGTGGCCCTGGCCGCGATGTATGGGATCTGGAACGCTCGGACGCTCCTGACCAAGGGCATCACAACCATTCGTGACGTCGGATCACACGGGCACAGCATCTTTGCCGTCAAGCGCTTGATCGACACCGGGCAAGCCCTTGGACCTCGAATCATCCCGAGCGGCCGAGCCATCGCGATGACTGGTGGCCATGGGGCGATGATGTCGGTCTTCGCTGATGGTGCCGAAGGAGTTCGGAGTGCCGTCCGAGAGGAATTGAGAGCCGGGGCGCTGTCAATCAAGTTGATGGCGACCGGATCAGGCGCGTCATCAAGGGAACGGCCGACCGACGTCCACTACTCCGTCGCCGAATTGGCAGCAGGTGTGGATGCGGCCCATGGCCTGAACAGGCCGGTGGCCGTCCATGCCACAAACCCAACTGGAGTGCGGAACGCTGTTTTGGCCGGTGCCGACTCCATCGAGCACGGTATCTCCCTCGATGAAGAGGCACTCGAGCTCATGGTCGAACGCAACGTGTTCTACGTACCGACAGTCTGGGCCTACCACTATGTGGGAGAGCGCAATAGGTACCTCGCGACTCCCGATCACGTCGCACTGGAGGTACAGACGAGGTACAGCGACCACCACGCAAATGTCCTCCGGGCAAAGGCAGCCGGGATTCGGATTGTTGCCGGAACCGATGCTGCGATGCCCATCAACCCCCCAGATAGCCTGTTCTGGGAGTTGGAGTGGCTGGTGGCCTGCGGCCTCACGCCGCACCAGGCGATCGCATCTGCGACGTCCGACGCAGCAGCCCTTCTTCGGATCGACGGCGAAGTCGGTCAGCTCGCCGCCGGGCAGGCGGCAGATCTCTTGATAGTCGACGGGGATCCTCTCGCCGATATTCGAAATCTGAGACGGACGGCCGTCGTGATCAAAGGTGGCAGGGTCGTCTTCAACGACGGCGTCCCTACCCAACCCAACTTCCTTGAGGACACGCGACCAGTGCCACCGGGCCCCTGGCCCGGATCATCGGGAAACGGTCGGGATAGCAAAGACTCTACGACGACAGCTCGGGAGGGTTGACCACATGAATATCGCAAAAAACACGCGAGTCCGGTCGATCGCAGCGCTTGGCGCCGTAGCTGCAGTTGTGGCGGCTGCGATCGGGACCGCGACATTCACCGCGCTCGCAGCGAGCACTACCGGAGGTACGGCGACGATTGCCCAGCAGCCCGGCTCGGTACCTAACTACGTGTTCCCGCTGGTCGGGGGTGCTGATGCGACGGGGAGCGACGTCATGCAGTTTCAGTACTTGATGTACCGGCCGCTCTACTGGAACGGTGACGACGGGCACCCTGTTGCCAACCCCAGACTCAGTCTGGCCTACCCCCCGACCTATTCCAACGATGGAAAGACTCTAACCATCAAGCTCCGCTCATATCGCTGGTCCGATGGCACGCCGGTAACGAGCCGTGACGTCGAGTTTTGGATGAACCTACTCAAGGCTGAGAAAGACAACTGGTGGCAGTACGTCGTCGGCGAGTTCCCCGACAACGTCGTCGGCATGACCTACCCCTCCCCGTCCACGTTCACCATAACCTTCAATCGGCAGTACAACAAGCAGTTCCTGGTCGGAAACCAGTTAGCCCAGATCATCCCAATCCCGCAGCAGGAATGGGACCGAACCTCAGCTGAAGGCCCGGTCGGGAACTACGACATGACCACTGCGGGGGCGCAGGGTGTCTACAACTTCCTGAATTCGCAATCTAACGACCTGCCAACCTACAGCTCAAATCCTCTCTGGCAGACAGTCGACGGCCCGTGGCGCATGAGCGCCTATTCCGCGACAACCTCTTACGTAGCCTTGGTCCCGAACCAGGCATATTCGGGGTCGCCCAAGCCGAAGCTCGCGAAACTTGAGGAGTTACCCTTCACGAGCGACGCCGCAGAATACGACGCGCTCCGCTCGGGTCAAGTGGACTACGGGTATGTGCCGTACCAGGATGTCGGAGAAGACTCTTACCTCAAATCACACGGCTACCGGATTGACGCCTGGGCGACGTGGGGCTTCAACTATCTCTCCGTCAACTTCGCTAACCCTAAGCTTGGCTCGGTGTTCTCTCAGCTCTACATTCGGCAAGCGATGCAACACCTGATCGACCAAACAGGATTCATCAAGTCTATTTTTCACGGGCTCGCCTATCCGACTGAAAGCGTCGTCCCCTCGCTACCTTCAACCCCTCTGTTGACATCCGCCGTGGCGAAGGTGGCGTACTCCTACAGCCCGACTACGGCCAAGGCACTCCTCTCCGCTCACGGATGGAGTAGGGACGCGGCCGGGGTCGACGAATGTGAGCGGCCTGGTACGGGCCCGACCGCGTGCGGCAAGGGAGTTGCCAAGGGCACCCAACTTGTGCTCCCACTTCAGTACGCCTCCGGTACGGCCACGATCACGGCTGAGGTAGAAGTCCTGAAGTCCGATTTCGCGGGCGCGGGAATAGATCTCACGCTCGATTCGGCGCCGTTCGATACCGTGGTGGGCAACGTGAGTGTCGCTTGCGACCGCTCCCAGCCAAGTTCCTGCTCGTGGGCGCTAGGGTATTGGGGCACGGGCTGGACTTATTTTCCCGCCGCCTATCCAAACGTCTCAGTCCCCTTCGGAGCCGGGTCGTTCCTCAATGCCGGCTATTACTCAAGCTCAGAGGCAAACGCTCTGATGCAAGCGACGCTTACACAAAGTGGACTGACCCCTATGCACGAACTTCAGGTCTACATGGCCAAGAATCTTCCAGTCCTCTGGATGCCAGAGCCGTACTACCAAATCTCAGCCATCAGTTCGAAGCTGCACGGAGTGCTCCCCCAGGATCCCCTTCTCAACCTTACGGCTGAGAATTGGAGCAACTGAGCGCAGCCGCCCCCTGCGGTTAGGCGACGAGACGCGCCTCGTCGCCTAACCGCCCAGGAATTATGCGACGCTGACTGGTGGGCGAGAGGCGGCAGCGAACAAGGCGAACGTTTTGAATTGCCTCAGTTAAAAGGGCGACGTCGGTGTTCAAGATCGGACTAATGGTGAGCCGGTCGAGCACATCCCTGGCGCAGCAGCGATGCGGGGGCCTAGGCAGAACCCTCGTCTGACAGAAAGCCCGGTCGCCCGAGCCGACCCTTCGGCCTCCAGGCGGCTTGGGCTGATACCGGAACTAGCTGCCGACAGTCCACGCGGTCGCCAGCGTAGACGGTCATGGACCGTCCGCGTTACATCACGCGAGACGGCTGCGCGGAGCCGACTTGGTCACCACCCTTGGACGCGCCTGTCGGGGTTCGGGGCCGGGACCGGATCTTGGCCCAGAAGTAGGAACAGTCACCACTACCATCAGACCTCCTTCAGGCTGCGGCTGCGCTATCGCGGCACCGCCGTGCCCGGTGGCGATGGCCCGGACGATAGACAAGCCGAGTCCAAGTCCCGTGCCATTACCGGTTCGATTTCCGCCCAGCCGTTGGGAGGGTTGAAAGAGCTTCTCCACCTGTGACTCCAAAACCATTGGACCGGTGTTGCTGACCGGGAGGACGGCTTGGTCCGCCCTAACGCGGGTCTTGACCTCAACTTGACCAGAAGGCGCGTTGTAGCGGAGGGCGTTATCGACCAGGTTGGCCACGAGCCGCTCGAGCAGGCCGACATCGCCAAGGATCGGAGCCGCGCCGCAGGCGGAGTTCAGTTCGATCTCGCGGCTCTCAGCCTCCGCATAGTGGGTGGCCAGAACCTCGGTGGCCACATCTCCCAGATCGATCAGTTCCCTGTGCTCCAATCCGCGTTCGCTGCGGGCGAGCGTCAGCAAGGCCTCGATCAGCCGCTCCTGCTGACGGCTGGAGACCAGTACCCGCTCGCAGGTCTCACGCAACGAAGCGACGTCTGCTCCCGGGTCGGTGAGGCCAGCCTCAAGAAGTGCTTGTTCCAGCGCAAGTGGGGTGCGTAATTCGTGAGAGGCATTGGCGACAAACTGTCTCTGCGATGCGAACGCCTGCTCAAGCCGGCTGAGGAGGTCGTCAAAGGTGTTGCCCAAGTCGGAGATTTCGTCCTGGGGGCCGGACAGAGCCAGCCGCCGGTGGAGGTCGGTGGAGGAGATGTTGCGCACGGCAGCTGTGATCGTGCTGAGGGGGCGCAGAGCCCGTCCGGCCAGGTACCAGCCGATGCCTACGGCGAGTAGGGCCGTGAGTCCGAGGGCTATCCCGGAGCCGATCAGCAGTGGATGCAAATCCGCCCGGTTTGTCAAGCCCTCTACATGTGTGACGAGTCCTCTCGTGGCCGCGCGGCCAGAGGCACCGCTGCCAAGCCTCACTGAAACGCCAGTGGCGGTCGGGCGTTTGCTCGCCAACCAGTAGGTGATCGCGAGCAGAGCCAGTTTCGGCTCCGTTTTTTTGAGACGAGTCGGCTCCGTATTGAGATCAAAATGGATGGAGGCGACTCGGGGTGTCGAACCCGGGATCGCGGTTTTGCAGTTTCCCTGTCGCCGTCTCGGTGGAGAACGTCAGATGTCGTCCGGTGCCACAGCGAACTCGAGTGCTCGATTCTCTGAGCCACCGATCTCCCCCGGTACCGAAGAGTCCCGCCGGTTCCGTGAGCATTTTGTGAGCACCAGGGACGGCGGCCTCTGACGGGCCGACGACTCTACCTGAAGTCGTCGACCCGTGGCGAGAGCGTCAAACTGCACACGTCCGAGGCTGATCTGGGTCCGAGCTCGGGCCGAAGTGAGGCCGAACTTCGAATTGATCGAGGGCATTCCCCTCGCCTCGGCTGAGTCCGCAGAACGAAGGCTCGAGCAGTTGTCGGCGGCAAATGTACGACTGGCAGCATGGCTCCTGCCGTCAGTCTGCTTTTGCTCAAATTGGTCCTGAGCTCCAGGCGGTGGGAGGACAAGGCAAGCCAGGGCCACTGCTGATGCGACTCTTCGCGAGGATCATCGGGCGTCCCGCGAGGTCCCCATGCTCAGCTATCGCCAGACACATAAGGGCCAGATTCGCGTCGTGAGCATCGACGCGGACGCCCTGTCCTCGTGCTCTGGCGAGCTCGTGCGGGGTGTCGTCCTCTCGGCTGACGCCTACGACCAGACTTGACCAAGCGCTTGAACCGGGAGCGAGCAATGTCGCCGACCAGTCAGGATGGAAACCCATCATCCCCGGGCCCCATTGATGCTCCGTCAGCCCGCGACGTCCGTGGTCCAGTGTCGATAGGGCGGATAGGACCAAGGTGCAGCCACGGGAAAGGCGACCCGATCGCGGCCACTACCGTCGCTCTCCCGCAGCGGCGGCAATGTCAACCTGGGCTGGACCACCACCGAAGGTGTGCCAGAAAGGGTCTTCGCCGTAGCTGGTGGGGAGCGGCTCCCCCTCGGTGACGCGAAATGTTCGCCCTCCATCGACGTCGCGGTCAGCGCGGAGAAACAGCGCGTCACCACTTTGCTCACCATACAAACGATGCGCTAGCTCGTATAGATGCGTCACGAATATGACGGTGACGCCAAGATGGGTTAGCGCCCGAATGACCTCTCCCGCAATTTCAGAGCCCTCTCGTTCATTCGTCGCCGCGAACGACTCATTGCACAGCAGGAGGCAATGGGGAACGACGTGGTTTCCAATCTCACTCATTCGCTGGAGTTCTTCGTTGAACTTGCCCTTCATCATCGTGACGTCTTCTTCGCGCTTGTAATGTGTGAATACTCCGTGGACAACCGGGGCCGAGAACGACTGGGCCACCACCGTCAGTCCTGCTTGCATCATCAGTTGGGCCACACCAAGGCTACGTAGGAAGGTTGACTTTCCACCCTGGTTCGCGCCAGTGATGATTATCAGCGACTTTCCGTCGGCGTGCAGGTCATTACCCACCACCCTTTCCGAAATTCTTAGCGAAAGGCAGGGGTCGGACAACCCTCGGGACGACCACTCGGTTGCACCGAGTCGATGTGGATCCGGCATGCACTCGGGTTCGCCCTTGGCGGTAAGTTGGTCGTGCAGGTTCAGACACCCGAGGTAAAAGCCCAGCTCGACTCGAAGCGCGTTGAAGAAGCTGAGGACGTGGTCTGCGGACTGGGCGAGCTGGGCCGCCGCCAGGCTCAGAATGCGATCGCGCAGGGCTCCCAAGGCCTGGCTTCCGCCCTCATCCTCTCGCGGGATGATCCGGCTATAAGCCGGCTGCTTGACGCCTGGACGACGCTTTGGGAAGCTACCGCGGTTCTCCTGCCGAGAAGTGCGCAGTGTGTAGCCAATACCTTGGTTCGCTTCGCCGAGCTGAGCGCTGGCCAAGATACCGTCGCGGAATCGGAGTAGACGCAGGTGCTGAGCGATCTCGTCGAAGTAATCGTCGTCCAGTTCGGATCGAACAGTGTTGAAGAAGCTGGCGAAGCCCTCGGACGAGCACTCGCCAGCATAGATCTCCGCCAGCCTGCGGAGTTGCCTAAGGCTCTTGACGAACATCTCGAGCGCCGTGATGGATCGGTTCAGCAGGGATTCACCGTGGGTAAACGACTTGCTCGAGAACATCGTTTTCTCCCGAGCTACTGCCTCTACTGCCAGCGCATAGATATCTCGGACCAGCAGAGGCTGCTGTAGACAGTCGGCAAACACGGCTTGCCGGTAGCGAATCTCTTCAACAGTGGTGAGCCCTGACAGCATCGCGCTCCGCACGGACTGGTAGACGACCTTATCGCCAAGGGCCATGGCGACCCAGATAGCTTCCAGGTCGAGATCGCGGATCAGGTCTTGCTCGCCGGGTTGGTCCTCGCGCGCGACCTGAAAGTCCTGACCGCTGAACATCAGATGCGCCTTCACCCGTGGATCTCAGCTGTCAGCCGGTCGAACGTCAGCCCGTACTTGACAGCGAGCGCATGGGCATAGGCTCGCCCATCGGCAGGTCGACGGACGATCTTATAGGTCCGGGTGGCTGGATCATCCGGTATGACCGTACTGACCATGCTGACGGTCTTCTTGTTCATGCTGGCTAGCTCGTCCAGGAAGGTGACGCAAATGCACAGTGCATCGAGGTCAGCCACTTGGTCCAGTACCTGCCGGCTCAGAAACAACGCGTCCTGGGCAGTCGTTGAGTTGAAGACTTCGTTGAGTATGAGGACGCTGTTTGGCGTCGCCTGGTCCAAGTCGGCTTTGAGACGGTCTAGCTCCTCCTGGAGCTTGCCGGTCAGAGTGTCGAGGTCCTCCGCACGTTCGAAATGGCTGAAGATCTGATCGCAGAGGAACAGGCGAACCTCACGCCCAGGTACCGGACACCCCAGCCGGGCCAGATAGTGCAGTTGGCCGAACGTGCGCGCTAAGGTCGTATTTCCTCCGCTGTTGGGACCGGACACGACCAAGATCCGTTCCGGGTCTGTGAGGCTGATGTCGTTGGCAACCACGCTTGTGCCCTGGCTCGTGAGCTGGGATGCCAGGGCCAGATCGAACGTGTCCCGAACCTGCTCGTTCTTACATGAGCCCGACATCTGCGGATAGCTTATGGGGAGCCCCGCCGCGCGCAGTGGTTCGATGTAGCTCAGGTAGGCAAGGTAGAACTGAATCTCTCGGTCGAAGCGACTGATCTTGTCATCGAGGTAGTCTTGGTGCTGAGAGTAGAAGTTGTCCAACGAGTTGAATACGCCGGGATAGGCCTTCGCTACCAGATGAATGACTCCGGCCGCGGTATAGGTCTCCCAGTCGCGGAAATTGGGAAGGTAGTCGGGCACCGCCCCTTGTTGGAACCGATCGAAAGTCGCCGCCACCTGCTCGTTGTAATCGAACTCTTCGTCGAAGGCACCGACGGTGATCCGATTGCCCTTGATCAGCAGGCAGTATCTGATCGCGCCGAGCTCACCTTCGAGCCGCCCCGCCTCGTTGCGGAGCTCAAGGAATGCCTGCGCGTTAACGTAGCCGGTCAAGTACTCATGCAAACCGCGAAGACCGCGGGACCGCAACCCGACATCCGAGAACCCGCTGGCGAGCCGGGCTACCGAGCGACAGTAGTGAACAGCCGCATTGAGGAATAGACGAACTCGATGATAATGACCGAGGCCCATGTCGTCATTCTGCATGTCCCGGATCCGGTACTTGAATTTGGCGACAAGGTCAGCTTCTGCAAAGTGCCCGATGACTTCGCGGACGGCGGGGCGTTCGAGGTCTTGAAATACTTCCTGCCGGTACCGGATCGTGTCTAGATCGCTCAGCGGATTGTAGAACAATGGGCTGAGGTGATAGGCCCCCTTGCCCACGGTCGCGGCGTCAATTACTTGATCAAGATTCAGATCAGTGAAAAATGCTGGCGCAGGACGGTCCTCGCCGCTGGAGCCTGAGGCGGCCTGGTCGAAAAGAACACTATGAAACGCCATGATTGGGACGGGATCCCGTACCGCGGACCGATGCCATGTCTGAACTCTCGCGAAACATCCCCTGACGCCAGTGCGTCCGAGACGCGGTCGGTTCTATCTCACGGCCTCCACCCCCGCCCCGAAGCTCTCGACTAACGTGCGTTGTTCGTCCCAACGCAGGCGAGAAGCAGCCTCGTCAACGGTGAGCCACTCAGCGACCCGGAATTCCCGCTCCGTCACCTCGACCCGGGTGTCAGTCGCCTCCATCAGAAACCAATGAACCGTCTTCTCCACAGGACGGCTCGCAAGCTCGCGCGTGTACCTCGTGGATTCGAGCTCCCTCACCACAGTGGTTAGGACGCCCGCCTCTTCCCGAGCTTCGCGAACAGCCGCTTCAGCGGGCGACTCCCCGGCCTCGAGTTTTCCCTTCGGAAGGACCCACTCGCCGGAGAGCGTTTGGAGGACAAGTATCTTGCCCTTAGCACTGACTATGCCCCCGGCCGAGATCTCGATGATGCGGACTCGCGAGCGTGAGTTGCCGTTCCCGGTCGAGAGTTCCAGCTCGTCGAGCTCGAGGTGCCACGAACTGTTCAGCAGGGTTACTCGCCACTGTCCTCGCTGTCGCGTGATTTCATTCAGCGTTGCTGTCTGCTGCACCAGACCTTGGTAACTTGACAAAGCAAGACCGAGAATCCGGCACAATAGGAGTTGAATCACCGCGTCGTGGCTCACCATCACCAGGCACTGCGAGGTGGGCCGCGTCAACCGGCTCAGAAGTCCGAACGCTCGGTCCTGGACCTCGTGCGGATCTTCGGCCCCGGGAAGCGGAACGGCTGGATTGCGATGCCAGCGTGCGAGTAGGTCCCGGTCGCCAGAGTCGAACTCATCGACTGAACGACCCGCCCAGGATCCGTAGTCGATATCAATTAGCGCATCTTGCGGCTCGGGGGTGATCCCAGTTACTCGCCCGACAACGATCGCCGTCTGAACCGCCCGCGCCAGGGGACTGGTGACGATCGCGTCCACCTGATATTCGGAGGCAATTCGCTGGGCGAGTAGTCGGGCTTCCCAAAGGCCACGCTCAGTGAGTTCTACGTTCAGACGCCCACGCAAGGCTCCACGCCGATTGAGCTCCGTCTCGCCATGGCGTACGAGGAGTACCTGCTTCACAGTGACCAGCCTGCCGTCACGCCGGGAGCCCCCCAAACGACAGCTTCGGGGGCGGGGACCCGAGAGATTCCAACCCAGACGCCGCAGAGGACCTCGCTATGGTGACTCGGTGCCCGCCCGAGAAAGTCGGGACCCAGCTCTCCTCCGGGCGACCGCGCCTGTGTCGCCACTACTCCGACCTCCATCGCAAGAGGGTTGAGTAGAAGCCGTTGGCCACACGCGACACTTCAAGGAGCAGGCTTCACTGCGCCGTCAGTTGATTCTAATGGATCTCAGGACCTCCTTTCCGTAACGCGGGCTGGCTCGTGGGGACAGCAAGGTTCCTTACGGTTGGAAGCCCGAATCTTCGCCCCGGCGCGGGAACGTGGTGGGTGCCTCCGGTCGCAAGTGCTGAGGACTGACTGGCTCTGTGCAAGCTGGCGCGGGACTCCGAACTGCCTGGCGCCAACTTCACGCGACATGTGGTGCGACACAGATGGGCTCTCGGCCAATACCCGGGAGGTTCTCTGGGACTTCGCATACGACTCGGCCACGATCGATGAGCTGAACCTTCGTGAGCGAATGGACGCCGTGCGCGCGGCTCTGATCCAAGCGGAGCACGGAGCATCATCGACCGAGGCTCAGCGGGAAGGAAGGGCTCCTCTGGCCTCGGGAGGTCGGCCACGGTCGCCGAAGGCGGGTTGCGAGAAGGCCGGGGAATCCTGATCATTCCGGTCGGTCTCTGTTTTCCCCCGATGGTCACTTTCGTCTCGGGCGAGCTCGACCAGCCTGGCCACCCATTGCGGCATTTCGACATGTCCCGGCTTCCGGACTCGCCTCCGATCACCGAACTGCGGGCACGGGGCGACCGATGATCTGCCGCGGCTGCGCCAATGTCGTCGGGTGTTCTTTCCTGCTATTGCTGAGGGCCGTCCTGATCCTGGTGGCGCTGGCAACCGTCAGCAGCGACCTGCCCAAGGAAATCTCCCTCGTCAAGGCGTCGGTTGCCAAGATCTAGGCTCAGGAATCCCGTGATCGCCCGGGGGTCACTCAGAGTCCGAGGTGGATCTCCCCTTCGTTCGCCAACTGCACCTGGGACGAAGCCACACGGACCGAGGACCGTGAACTAGACCTCGCAAATCGCTCTACGTACCCCCAGTACGCGGCGTACTACGCCCTGACCGCCGCTTGGTGGGCCACCGCTGACGAGACTCTCCAGGGCCTGTGCGGGGTCGCGACGACGGCCCCACCCACCTCCCAATCGTGCCTCTCAGCCCTTGGCCACTTCGAAACCGCCTTCGTCGCTCACGCCGACGCTAGTCAGCAGAGCGCCACGACTGGGATCCCGGACAACACCGAAGCTGAGCAGTATTGGAATGCCCAGTGGATGGGTAACTACACCCGGTCGGAGTCGATCTTCATCGGGACCGACTGCGGCGCCAACACGTGACAGTCGGTCGTTGTCGCTCCGGTGGGCCGACTCTTCGATCGCCCAAAGTCCAGCGCTAGAGACGACGAGTGCCGTTTGCCAGGGAGCCACGGACTGTGCGCCCGTCGGCTACCTCGGGGTCATACCGGCCGTGGCATAGGACGCCATGAGTCGACTCGGAACGCTGCTGATTCCCTCCAGTTCGGGAGCTTCGTGAGCATTTATGTGAGCAGAGCCAGTTATAGGCTCGATTTTGAGATCAAAATGGATGTAGGCGACTCCGGGAATCGAACTCGGGATCGCGGCTTTGCAGTTTCCCTGTGACAGCCGCGGCGGGCGGCGTCCGGTGCCGTCAAGTTCCATTGTGAACTCGAATGCTCGATTCTTTGAGCCGATCATCCGCCCCGATACCGCTGAGTTCCGCCCAGTCCGTGAGCATTTGGTGAGCGGTCGGCACGGCAGGTCGCCTCCGGAAGTCCGGGGACTCTGCCCGAAACCCTCGACCTGAGTCAGCAATTCGCTGAGCGCCGGTAGGTTCGGCGGACCGAAGCCCGGTGGACCCTTCTACCCCGGGCCGGTCCGGGGAAGTAGCGATTTGACATTCGGGGCCACCGGATACCCACGGCTTTCAAACTGAGGCGAAATCGTCCACCGACCACCACAGACTTCCAATTCGAGACCGTACTGGACCATGCGAGGTCCAGTGGAGTCGGTTAGAGGAGCGACCCGTCCACTTGCTAGGCTGTCAAATGCGGGGCATTACCGGGTTGCGCGACGGTCCCAAATCGGGGTGCGGCCAAGGTCGTGCTGCGAGGTCGGCGCGAGGAACTCAGAGACCGGTCCAAAAGGTAAACGTTGCGGACCCCGCGGTGGGTACCATTCGGGGCGCGTCGGGGGCTCTGAAGGAGGCGCGTAGTTGGTCTGTTCGAACTGCCGGGCGGAGACTATCCCCGGCAGCCTGTTCTGTGGCGAATGTGGGGCGCGCCTCGCGCAGGTCTGCCCCGCCTGCGGCTTCGCGAACGGGGCGACGGAAAAGTTCTGTAGGGGATGCGGTGCGGCGTTAGGAGTAGGCGGCGGCACCCTGGCTGGACCATCCGGGCCTGCCGCACCTGCCCCGACCCCCGCCCCTGTGGTCGCCAGCCCCGCGGCAGACGTGGTGGAGCTCAGGGTGGTGTCCGTCCTGTTCGCGGACCTGGTGGGGTTCACCACGCTCTCGGAGGCGCGGGACGCAGAGGAAGTACGCGAACTGCTGAGCCGGTACTTCGAGGTCTGCCGGGATCTGGTCGAGCGCTACGGCGGCACGGTCGAGAAGTTCATCGGAGATGCGGTGATGGCGGTTTGGGGGGCCCCGGTGGCCCAGGAGGACGATGCCGAGCGGGCGGTGCGGGCGGCGTTGGACTTGGTGGAGGCGGTGGCAACGCTGGGCGCCGAGGTCGGGGCGCCGAATCTGGCGGCGCGGGTTGGCGTGCTGACGGGCACTGCCGCTGTCAACCAGGGGGCCAGGGGCCAGGGAATGGTGGCGGGTGACTTGGTCAACACCGCCTCGCGCATCCAGACCCAGAGTCAGCCCGGCACAGTCCTGGTGGGAGAGACCACCAAGCGCGCAACCGAGGCGGCGGTCGCCTACCAGGACGCCGGCACCCACGAGTTGAAGGGCAAGGCTGAACTGGTCCCGCTCTACCGAGCGCTCCGGGTGGTGGCGGGCATCGGGGGACTGCTGAAGTCCGAACGACTGGAGGCGCCGTTCGTCGGTCGGGACCGCCAGCTCAGGCTGGTGAAGGATGTATTCCACGCCTCCACCGAGGACAAGCGGGCCCACCTAGTGCAGGTGACCGGGATCGCGGGCATCGGCAAGTCCCGGCTGGCCTGGGAGTACTTCAAGTACATGGATGGCTTGAAGCAACTCTACTTCTGGCACAGAGGGCGGTGTCTGGCCTATGGCCAAGGCGTGACCTACTTCGCCCTGGCGGAGATGGTCAGAGGAAGAGCCGGCATCCTCGAGGCAGAGGATCGTGAGTCCGCCCTGAGCAAGCTCCAGGCAACAGTGGACCAATACGTTCCCGACGCGGAGGACCGCCGCTTCGTCTTTCCCCGTCTGGCCCACCTGATCGGTCTGGAGGAGCGGACCGCCCCCGACAAGCAGGACCTGTTCGCCGCCTGGCGGCTCTTCTTCGAACGCCTGTCCGAGCAAGGCCCGGTGCTGATGGTGTTCGAGGACATGCAGTGGGCCGATCCCTCGCTGCTGGAGTTCATCGCCTACCTGATGGAGTGGTCGAGGGCCTATCCCCTGTTCGTGATGAGCCTGGTCCGACCCGACTCACCCGCCGCCGGCCTGGCGGCGACGACCCGCAACGCCACCTTGATCCACCTCGAGCCGCTCTCCCCGGCAGACATGGACAAGCTCCTCATCGGGCTGGTCCCAGGACTGCCCAAGCCGCTGGCCGAGCGCATCCGAGGACGAGCGGAGGGTATTCCTCTTTACGCGGTGGAGACGGTGAGGACGCTGCTCGACCGGGGACTCCTGGTGGAGGAGGGTTCGTCCTACCGTCCCACCGGAGAGATCGAGACCCTGGAGGTCCCCGAGACCCTCCACGCCCTGATCGCGGCTCGCCTGGACGGGATGTCCCCCGACGAGAGGCAGCTAGCGCAGGACGCCTCGGTCCTAGGCAAGACCTTCACTCCCCAGGGGCTGGCCGTCCTCTCTGGCCATGACGAGAATGAACTCCGGCCGATGCTCTCCTCCTTGGTGGCCAAGGAGGTGCTCTCGGTCCAGGCCGACCCCCGCTCGCCCGAGCGGGGCCAGTACGGGTTCCTCCAGGACCTTGTGCGCACCGTTGCCTACGAAACCCTCTCCAAACGGGAGCGAAGGGCCAAGCACCTGGCGGCGGCAGGCTACTTCGAGCGGACCTGGAGCGGTGAGGCCGACGAGATCGTCCAGGTGGTGGCCTCGCACTTGCTGGAGGCCTGGCGATTGGACCCCGACGACCCCGAAGCCCCTGAGATCAAGGGCAAGGCTCGCGAGATGCTTGTTCGGGCGGCGGAACGGGCGGCGGGACTCGCCGCCGCGGAGGAGGCGGAGTCAGCCTTCGAACGGGCGGCTGAGCTGAGTGAGTCGGATCTGGAGCGGGCGGCCCTCACCGAGAGGGCCGGTGAGATGGCGGAGCTGCGAGGGCGGCCGGAGGCTGCCGCAAGCCGCTACGCGGAGGCCACCATGCTGTTCGAGGAGGCCGGCCAGGCGCGCACGGCGGCACGGGTCCAGGCCCGCCTGGCGGGGGCGGAATGGCAACGGGGGCACGTCGAGCAGGCCATCGAGCGGCTGAAAAACGCTTACGCCACGCTGGCTGGCGACGAGCCTGACTCCGACCTCGCTGTGGTTGCAGCCCAGCTGGGGAGGTTCCTCGTGCTGGGGAGCCGTTACGCGGAAGCGGCCCCTCTGCTGGAGGAGGCGCTGGAACTCGCCGAGCAACTGGAGCTGCCTGAGGTGTACTCCCAGGCACTCAACAGCAAGGCGGTCTTCCTCATTTTCAGCGACCGGCCGGACGAGGCCGGCTGGCTCCTCAAGCGGGCCCTCGATGTGGCCCTCGAGCACGGGCTCACCGCGGCGGCGATGCGGGCCTACAACAACCTGGGGGAGGGGTTGGTGTCACAGGATCGCTTCGCGGAGTCCGCTGCCCTCTGGGAGCAGCAGCTGGAGCTGGCCCGGCGGGTGGGCGACCGGTTCTGGGAGCTGACCGCCGTCTCCGGCTCACTCTTCTCACTCATCGCCCTCGGTCGGTGGGAGGACGCCCTGGCCCTGTCCCGGGAGGTGCGGGGTGCAGAGGAGATAGCGTCACTGGAGTTGACGGCTCATGATCCCTCTCCACGCTCGCCAAGGGGACCTTGGGGAAGCGGAGCGACTTCTCGAGTCCATGCGGTCGGCCGGGAGTTCGGAGGACTGGCAGTCCCGGGCCGGATACGCTACGGCCAGCTCCGAGGTGCTTAGCGCCGAGGATCGGCCGGCCGAGGCCATGGCGGCGGCGGAGGAGGTGCTGACGGCTCGAGCCGAGCTCGGACTTGGACTGACGAACGGTCGAGTGAAGATAGCGCTGGTGAGGGCCGCCGAAGCCGCCCTCGACCTGGGCGACGTGGACCGGGTTGACGATCTGCTCGGAATGGTGCGGGCCGCTCGGCCGGGGCAGGTCACGCCCTGGCTCCGGGCCCAGGTTGCCAGACTTTCCGCCCGGATGTCGGCAGCAGCTGGACAGCACGAGGCAGTCGAGCCTAGCTTCGAAGTTGCTGAGGCCGGGTTACGCGATCTCGGCACGCCCTTCGACCTCGCTGTCACCCTCACCGAGCACGCGGAGTGGCTGGTGGCACGTGGTCGTCAGGACCAGGCGAGGCCGCCGCTAGCCGAGGCCCGCGAGATCTTCGAGCGCCTGCGGGCCCGCCCCTGGATTGAGCGCATCGGGCCACTTGCGAGAGAGGAAAGCGTACCCGCCTGAGCGGGGGGCATCGCGTCGTAGTGGGCCGGTCCCAAAGAAAATCCTTTCGGACAAACATCCTGCCGCCGCCCCACACGGGCCGGTCAGTACCCGATGCGAGCAGGAGACCTCCGGCGATGGACACGAGTACCAGTCGCGTGCCACACGCTCGCGACGAGAAGGACCACGCCAGCGAGCAGCAGTACTCCGAAGTAGATCCGGTCGGCGAGCGATGGCCACGCCGCATAGAGGTGAGGCACCAGATAGTGAGACGCGACCAAAAGATACCCGATCGCGTACGCGGCGAGGAACTGATCCCGGGCTCTCGACCTGCTACAAACGAGACAGAGACATAGCACCGTCAGTGGATCCAGAACCCAACCCACCATTTCCACCGCCAAGAAGCCACCGACCGCGCCGAAGGATCCCCACACCACGACTCCAAGGATCCGGAGCGTCCCTTTTCGTGCCACGTGTCAAATCTCCCGGGACCTTCCAGCGGAGGAGTGGCGTGTTCGGAACCCGTGGTGCAGGGTAGCTACGAGGGCAAGCATGACGAACACCCCGACCCCAACCAGTGGCCACAGAAGAAGCAAGATGACTAGAAGGAGGCCAAATGCGAACCAGCCTCTTGCCCGACGGCCTAGCTTCATGGCAAAGGTGACGTTAGCACCGTTCTGATCACGGGGCGTCGATCCCGGCGGTCGGAACGCCCTAAAACTACGCGAAGAAGCTCCTCAGCTCCTCCGCTACCCGCTCTGGCTCGCCAGAGTTGTCCGGCGCCAAATGGTCGAAACCCGGGAACTCCACGCGCCTCGCGTTGGGAAGGACGCTGCTCAGAGCATCAAGGGAAGTCTTCAGGTAGCGCGGACTCTTCGTGCCGCCGAGCAGCAGCACCTCAGCCTTTACGCCTCTAAAGCTGTCCAAGCTTCCCTCGCTCCCGAGCACTAGCTGGGCGTCATAGTGCATCGTCGGCACAAGCGCCTTGAGCGGGACCTCCTCGTTGTCCTTACCGCCGCGTCGTGCCGCGAAGTTCAACGGGCCATCCAGAAGTAGCCTCGGCATGAAGCGGAGCAGCGCAGGCGCCATCTGGGTTCCTCTCATCGCGGTCACGACTGCCGAACCCAGCCTGCCCTGGGCAAGCTCGCGGTCGTAACGCCCCAACCAGTCCATCGGGGTCGAGTGATTGATCGAGAGGGGCGGCTCGTAGAGAGCTACTTTGTGGATGGCGGACAGAGTGCGGGCGGCCTCAAGAGCGATGATCGCGCCCGAACTGAGCCCGAACACACTGTGTGCCCCGGCCTTGGTGAGCAGGGCCCCGATGTCTTCGCACTCCGCTTTGAGTCCGTAGTGCTCGCCCGGCGGCCCGCTCGATCCGCGCCCGCGGCGGTCTGGCACGTACACGGTGAACGCATCCGACAAAGTCACGGCCAGCTTCGTGAAGTTCTGGGCCGCCTGCATGGCGCCATGTACGACGACTACGGCTGGACCTTCACCGAACTGCCGGTAGGCGATGGTGGTTCCGTCCCGCGACGTCGCCGAGCCAGTCGTGAATGAGGCAGCTCTCACTATCGCGAATGCTATAGCGATGATCGTGGTGCGGACCGATCAGGTGTCTGTGCGCCTCGGCGGGTGGCCGCCGAGGGACTGGAGTTGCAGGATCTTGAAACGCGCGGGCGGTTAGGCCCGAGCCGGGCGCTCTAGGATCGCGGCGGCGGAGGGAAGGAGCCTGCAGGGAGAGCTCTCGAAACCCACTCGCTACGAACCCGATTGAATTGGTGCAGACTCCGGATGAGGGCCGACCCGGCTCTGGCGCTGCCAATGAGGCGGGGTAATTGCCGGCAGTTGGCGAATTGCATATGTACCATTTGCCGGCAGTCGTCCACGTTCGCCGTACCTCCGCCTGCTCTTTGAAGAAGCTTCACCAAGCGATACGGGCGCTCGTGCGCGCGCTTCGGCTCGTCAATCCGCGTTATTGGGGGTAGCAGACGGCACTGCCTACGTAGGCCAACGTTTGCTGGTCAATCGCTGGCCCTTGAACTCCGCGTCAACGCGAAAGTAGCGCTCGCCGGCGGTAAACGCATCAACGCGAAAGTAGTCCTCGTTGGGAGTGGACACATCGGTCGAGGGCCGAGGGGCGGACAGATGGAAGTCCTATACCTCGCCGCCCCAGGCCAAGGCGATTCTTGAGTAGCGAAGAAGGGGGGCCCCATGACCAACGTGCCTGACTGGTTAGCGGCACTGGGTCTTATCCTCCCAGCCCTTACTGGCCTCGCGGGCTACTTTCTCGCCGGAAGGAATGAGGAGAGTCGCGGCGAGCGAGCCGCTCAGCGCGAAGCGACCGCCCATCGGTTCATGCTGTCCGCGCGGTTGGAGGGGCAACATGCATTCCAACGGGAGACGCTCTTGGAGCTTAAAGGTGTGGTACAGCGGCAGATGCGCTATACGGCCAGGGCTACCCTCCATGACCAAACCACCCTGCGCAACCGACGCACGCTCACGCAGCGAGACCCTGATCTTGCGCAGGAGAGCTACCAGCTCGGGGTTGCTACTCGGCCCTTACAAGCTAGGGTTCTGGACGCAAATCTTCGGAGCGCGATCGAAGAGTTCCCTGGCTTTGCAGCGACTATCCAGGCGTCTTCTGCACTCATCAGCAAACTTACCGCCGACAACGCTCTGAAGCACCTCGCGGGCCAGTTGAGCAGTCTTCCCGAACACCACCGCTCCATCAGTGAGAAGTTCGGAGTTTGTCTACGCAACGAGCTTGGTCTGTCGATTCAGAGGTAGGCGGATTTCAAGAACTCGTGCAGAGCCGAACCTAATGAGAACGGGGTTCGAGAGAGGTTCGTGAGAATGCTCGCCCAGCTCAAGAACGGTCGGGATGAACATATAGGGTCGCCCTCTCACAAGCCCTCGGTTGTGAGCAGCAGCCTGAGAGCGCCCCAGCTCGCTTGATCAGGGCCTCGGATTTTCTGCCGTGCGGTTAGTGTGACGGTCACGTCCCCTGTGGTGGCTTCATCGTTGTACTGGGTTCCAGCCACCACTCAGCATCGGGCTTGGCAGATACTCAAGTAATGTCCCCTCCCGTTCCTGGTGACCAGAATTCCGGCCGCGCCCCGCGATGAGCGGTCGCCCTGGCTTCGATTCGCCGCCCCACGGGTTCTGCGACGACCAGGAGACTCGGACATTGTTGCGGTCCAGACCACCGAGACAAGCGCTCGACTGGGCAGGAGCTGCGATCGGCGGGACCGTCACCTCAACCCATGCGCTTCGCGGCGGAATGTCGTCAGCGGTCCATGCCCTGACCCTCCGACTTCCCAACGGCCAGACCGAACGGGTCGTCCTCCGTCGCTACGTCCGACCCGACGTCAACGAGGACGAGCCTGACATCGCCGAGCGCGAGGCACGCGTTCTCCGCTTCGTCGAAGCGGTCGATGTACCGACTCCACGCCTGTTGGCGCTCGATCCCACCGGAGCTGACGCTGGCGTGCCGTCAATCCTTATGTCCCGCGTCCCTGGTCGGGTCGATTGGTCGCCGTCCGACATGGACGGATGGCTCCACCAGCTTGCAGCCCTTCTACCGCGTATCCATGCCGCCCCCATTCCTCGTCCCGGCGTCATTCGTCCGTTCTCGCCCGAAGTACCGACGAGCTACGAACCTCCTCCTTGGGCGAGGTGGCCAACGATCTGGGAGCAGGCCGTCGAGATGTACCACGGCCCGGCTCCGGACTACACCGCGGTATTCATCCAACGCGATTTCCATCCCGGAAACGTCCTGTGGCGACGAGGGACCGTCACCGGGGTCGTGGACTGGCAGGCGGCATGCATCGGACCTGCCTGGGCGGACGTCGCCCACTGCCGCGTCAATCTCTTTCGGTACGGACTCGAGGTAGCAGATCGGTTCACCAACATGTGGGAGCAGCTCTCGGGCTGGAGTTATCATCCCTGGGCGGAGGTCGTCGGAATCATCGGATTCCTCGACCGCCTGCGGGACGACGCTCAGTCGGACAGTTCCGTCATGGAGGAGGCGTTGGCCCGTGCCCTCCGCGAGACGGGAAACGCCCCTTGACGTTGTACCTGGGCGGAGGATTTAGCGTCAGTTCAAGTGAAGATCAGCGGTCACCGAGAAGGCACAACTGGCCCATACTGAAGAGGCTATCCACACGACTTCGTAAACTGCCCGATGCCATTCCCGGGAACCTTCGGGTCTGTCGTAGCTTCCGTGACAACCTCTCGCAGAGGGAGTCGTTGTTCCTGCGGTGGCCGGATCGCCACGGGCGGCAACATCGTGTTGTCTCGGGGACGGAAGCGGGCGGTCAGTTCCACGTCTCGCGAGCCCGCCGGCGGATCGATGGTGCCCACAACCGTGTAGATATGATGTCCCGAGAGTCTGGCCGGGCGTGCGTCCCACGGCGGCAGCGGTCCAGGATCTGACCGCCGAACGGGATGCTCAGGCAGAAGCCCGCGCCAGGGGAGGGGCGCTGGCACGAGTCCGTCCTGGGCAAGGAGAACGTCTCAGCTTGGCCCGGGTCGTTTGTCACCGTCGATGGGGTGGGCTTCCTGGTTCGGCTGCCCCGGAGTCGTCCCCTCACCGTTCCCAACCGGGTCGGGGAGTGGCCCTCGGATCACGGCAGCCGTAGGCATTGGAACCGTCGAGAACCCTGGCGGTTGCTCGATGTCGACGCCACGGCGCAGGAGTTTGGTCGTGTAGATCGTGCCGTACGTCAATCGCTTCGACAGCGCTACGGCCAGTCCGACGGCGAGCATGACTGGAAGCGTGAGCGTAAAGTTGCCGGTCATCTCGACGGCACTGGCGATCGATGTGAGCGGTGCCTGCGTCGCACCGGCGAAGACCGCCCCCATGGCGATGACGCCATAGATGGCGGGCGGTCCGACTACCGCTCCGAACAAATGGTGTACGACGATGCCAAAGACCATCCCACCCATGGCACCAATAAATAGCGACGGGGCAAACACTCCGCCGGAGCCTCCGATCCCCATGGTGAGGCTGGTGGCGAGCATCTTGCCGACCATCAGGATGACGAGGAACCACAAAATGTACTCACCCGCTACCGCGTTGTCCAAGACCGGGTAGCCGACCCCATAGAGCTGTGGCAGCGCCAGCAGCAGCGAACCCAGCGCGACGCCACCTACCGCGGGCCGAAGCCACTCCGGTCGCCCCTTCCACAACCTGTCGCAGATGTCCTCCACCTTGTAGAGAATCGTTTTGAACCCCACCCCGATCAGCCCGGCAAGGAGTCCGAGGATGGCGACGAGAAGGTAGTCGGGACCGTGGGGAATGACTAGGTGGTGTGGCAGTTGGTTGAAGATCGGTGCAGCGCCGAAGAAGGCTCGCCCGATCACATCGGCCATCGTCGAGGCGAAGATGATGGCGACTAGCGCATCGATCGAGAACGCGCCGAGAATCAGCTCGAATCCAAAGAACAGCCCAGTGATCGGAGCGTTGAAGGTAGCTGATATTCCGCCCGCGGCACCGCAGGCGACCAAGATCTGCAGCCGACTCGGGGACATGTGGACGACTTGTCCGATGGAGGAAGCAATCGCCGACCCGACTTGTACGATCGGGCCCTCTCTGCCTACCGAACCTCCCACGCTGATGCAGATCGCGGAAGCGAGTGCCTTGACGACCATGACCTGAGGCCGGATTCGTCCCCCCTGCTTCCCGACTGCCAGCATCACTTCGGGCACACCGTGCCCGCGCGCTTCTGGGGCGAAGCGCTGGATTAGCGGCCCGTATAGCAGTCCACCCAACACGGGGATCAGGAGGAGAAACCAGATACCGAGCCAGGGCAGATGAGGGCTCGCAACCCTGCCCTGCTGGCCAAACCGTTCGTGACCTGTGACCAACCAGGTCAGCCCAAAGATGAGCCAGCGGAACACGACCGCCCCGAAGCCGGAACAAACGCCGACGAGGAGGGCCATCGTCATCACCCCAAGCGCCGAGCCGCCCAGCCATTCCGAGGCCTTACTGAGTGACGAAGTGGTTGCGCGCGCCAGATCGGAGCGCACGCCGTGGCTCTGATCGAGGGGACCTGGCGGGTCGACTGTCTCCTCTCCTGACGTCCGGCCCGCTAGCGGGGACAACGCAGCATTTTGAACATGAAGCATCTCGTCACCTTCGCTCGGACCCTCGTCACCGTTGTCCGACATCTTTACCTTGCTCTAGGGTACCTCCTTCGCGTACTTGTACGCATGTCGTCTTACACTGATGTGGTGCCCTCTTCGGTTAGTCATTCAACTCGGTCACGAACAGGAGGTAGCCATGCCCGGGAGTCGCGTCCCATGGGGGACCGTTTCTAGGGAGCAGGTAGTCCAGGTGGCGACGAAACGGGTAAGCGCCGGAGGATACGAGGAGCTGACGATTCGCGGCTTGGCTAGCGAACTTGGCGTATCCCCGATGTCGCTCTATCGACACGTCAGCAGCAAAGACGACCTCATCGACGAGGTCGTCGACCGTCTCCTCGCCCGGTGCTGGCGCCCCCTAACCCTGAGTGATGACTGGCGGGTATGGGTCGACGAGGCGGCGGACCGGCTCCGTGGCTTCCTGGTCTCTCAACCAGCTGCTCTCGATGTCTACCTCCGGCATCCGGTCGTGTCCCCAGCGGCGATCGCTCGCATGGAGGCGATGATGGAGGTCCTTAGACGCGCGTTGGCCGATGAGGGCTCCGCCCGACGGGCATACGGGGCCATCCACACCTACACCGTCGGCTTCGCGGCGCTCGAAGCATCTCGGGCAAGCTGGGCGCCGCCCGAGATCGATTCAGACGTCCTAGCGCACCAGCTCGCTGCCTACACGACTCCGCACCAATTCGCGGAGGGCCTCCACTACTTGCTGGCAGGCATCTGGGGACAAGCTCTGGTCAAAGTAGCGGAAGCCCGCGAAACGTGAACTCAGCGGTCCCCCAAATCTTCGACTAACTGATCCCCGATGGAGAAAGGTGGCAGCCGGAGCTAGGACTGCTGTGACCCGTCATGGTCTGTCATGAGGAGCTAGCCGACGGCGTAACCGACGAACCAGTAGCTGTCGCCGACGGGTGTCAACGGGGAGGTCGAGCATCACCCGGTCCGCCAGTGCGGGTGGGAGTGGGGCCCACTCGCCACGTGGGCACCTACTGTTGGAATCAAATGGGAACCAGTCGCCCATAACAACTTGCCAGAGGAGGCTACTAGACGGACCGAGCGACCTATGCTGAGCTACGAAGTTGCACTGGATAGCACCAAAAGGATAGACGCGCGCGGATTCCTAAACCGGGAGTCGGAAGTCTGAGGTTTCTCCGAGGGCAGTAGGTTCTCTTGACGGAGCACGTTGCCAGCCCCACTGGGCTCGATCCTTTGCTCCCACCGGTCACGCCAGCTGGAGAGCCGCCTGGCTTTGGGCTCGGCCTGAGCAGTGGAAATACTCGATCTAGTCCTCACCACCGTGCTCGGAAAGCCGCTATAGGGTCCGGTATTCACTCGCGAGTTCCAAGCGGTCTGTCGTTGAGCGGGCCTCCCGTGCCGCCGATTCCCTGCTCTCCGTCACGGAGCCGCCACCCTGCTGCTAGCCGCCGGGGTGGACTTGAAGACGATCAGCACGCTCCTCGGCCACAGCAGCATCGGCCTCACAGCTCACACCTACGTCGGGGTCATACCGGCCTTGGCCGAGGACGCCATGAGCCGCCTCGGGACCCCGCGGGCTCCCTCCAGTTCGGGAGCTTCGTGAGCATTTTGTGAGCAGAGCCGGTTTCGGGCTCCGTTTTTCGGGGCAAATCGGCTCCATTTTGAGATCAAAATGGGTGGAGGCGACTCCGGGAATCGAACCCGGGATCGCGGTTTTGCAGACCGCTGCCTTACCACTTGGCTAAGTCGCCCCGTCCCGGCGGAATTGTACCGATCGGCACCCAAACCGGTCCTGTGCCGGGCCGGGAGGACGCTCACAATGAAGCGCGCAGACTCGCCCGCAAGGAGACATCGATGGCCCATGAGATCTCTGACGCTGTGGTGGTCCGGCACCGGGGGGTGGTCACCGAACTCGTACTCAACCGGCCGCAGACCGTCAATGCCATCGACGGCGAACTTGCACTGGGTCTCAAGCAAAGCTTGGATCAAGTCGCTCTCGACCCGAGCTGCCGTTGCCTCGTTATCACCGGAGCTGGGCGGGGCTTCTGCTCCGGTCAGGCCCTACCGTCCGGTGAAGGCAGCGACGCGCTTCCGGATGACATTGGCCAGCTCGTCCGGGAGCGCTACATTCCTATCGTGTCGAGGATCCGCGAGCTCCCAGTACCGGTGATCGCCGCCGTCAACGGCCCGGCAGCCGGGGCAGGCTTCTCGCTAGCGCTTGCAGCAGACCTCAGAGTAGCGTCGGACGCTGCTTGGTTCAGCTGCGCCTTCTCCAAGATCGGGTTAGTTCCAGATTCAGGTGCATCGTTCTTCCTGGCCCACTTCCTCGGGTTCTCCAAGGCGCTGGAGCTGGCGATGACCGGAGAGCGACTGACAGCGGCTGAGAGCCTCCGGTTGGGTCTAGTGGCTCGGGTGTTTCCCGCTGACGAGTTCGAGGCTGGTTACCGCGCGTTCTCCGAAGAGCTGGCCCAGGGGGCGACGGCAGCGTTGGCGCTGACCAAACGGGCGTTCAATCGAGCACTGGGGACCAATCTCGCGCGGCAAATGGAGGTCGAGGCAGAGCTTCAGCAGCAGGCCTCTACGACTGAGGACTTCCGTGAGGGCGTGCTCGCGTTCAGCGAAAAGCGGACTCCCCGGTTTCGTGGGCATTGATAGCGCGATCAATCTTCGAGATCGATACAGCTTTCGGACCGCCGCATTGGAGTCACAGCTCCCGGAACATGTGTTCGGTAACCGTGTAGGCGAGACACCGCGCCGGCGAACCAAGCGAGCCCATCGGCCCGGTACCCGGCACGGTGATCCCGTTCTCGGTGAGATCGGATCGAATTCACTATTCGAGTCGGCGAGAGCGCGGGGCTGCACCGGTTGGTGATCATCCTTACTGCAAAGGGACGTTCGAGCGGTAAGACACCCTGGATGCCCTTCAGGATCGGCCCGCGACTTCCCGCGCAAACCGGGCGGCCAATTCGCCATGAGCGGTTAGCGGTACGATCTGATCATGCAGGGGGAGTGCATCGAGATCGGGAGTCCAACTGGATGGGCATTTGAGGTGGCTCCCGCGCGCGCAAGAGGGCCGCGACGTCTGACGGGACCCGGTCCGGCCGCTTCCTTCGCCCGGCGTGCCGCGATCGTGGGGTCCAGAGCGACGAGCGCAGCAGGGGCCGGGCGCCCGGCGACACACATAGGCAGTGCACTCCATCCCATCTCGGAGCAGCGCATCCGGTTCGCTCTGGCCGACCATCTCGCCTCGTGACCACCATGAAGGCGACGGCAACTCCACGCTCCTCCTACACGGTGGTGGTGATGCCGGCGTTCTGTGCGGAGCGGACCTTGGAGAAGACCGTCGCTCTTCTACCCCGCGACGGCATCGACCACCTCCTGCTCGTGGACGATGCTTCGCCAGACGGGACCGTCGCCTTGGCCGTCGCGCTCGGGCTTGACGTACGGCGACATGCGAAGAATGCCGGATACGGAGCCAATCAGAAGACCTGTTACTCGGAGGCGTTGGCTCTCGGCGCGACAACGGTTGTCCTGCTGCACCCCGACTTTCAGTACGACCCCGCCTCGGTACCCGCCCTCATTGCACCGATAAATTCGGGCGATGCCGATATGACGTTCGGTAGCCGTTTCGCGGGCGGCGCTGACCCGCGTCTGGGGGGGATGCCTCAGTACCGCTACTACGGGAACCGGCTGACTACGTGGATCGAAAATCAGTTGCTGGGAACTAACTTCACCGAGATGCACAGTGGAATGCGCGCCTACCGCCGAGAAGTGCTCGAAGCGGTCCCCTTCCGCACCTTCTCTGACGATTTCGACTTTGATACCCAGTTCTTAGTCGGGGCTCACCTGAGAGGGCTGCGTATTCGCGAGGTCGCGATCCCCACCCGGTACACGACCGAGAGCTCCTCGATCAGCGTCAGCCGGTCCCTGCGGTACGTTAGGCGAAGCGTTTCGATCTGCTACCGAGCGCGCAGACGTGGTGTAGAGTCCTAGCCTTTGGTCTCGCGCACCGACGCCCCGTGTCCTCTTTGCGGCGCGGCGGCAGCACTTCGCTTCCCACCTAGCTCCGGTCATGGGTCGGCCGACGCGGCGACGTTCGCCTGCACCAATGTCCACGCGGGTGACCACGGACCGGTGTATTGGTGCGCTGCCTGCCAGCTAGGGTTTTCGCCGCCGCCTGACGCGGAGCAGGTTTTGTCCCTTTACGAAGATGTGAGCGATCCTACCTACCTGATCGAGTTGGAGAACCGCCAGCGCCATGCGCACGCCATCCTTCGGACGATTGAGCGCTGGCACCCGCCAGGTCGACTCCTAGAACTCGGCAGTCAGGTTGGGATCCTGCTGCGAGCCGCAGAGGATCGGGGTTGGGAAGCCACCGGAATCGAACCGAGCAAGTGGGCGGTGGCTCAGGGAAGGGAGCTGTTCAAGGTCAATCTGATCCACGGGTCCGCGGAAGCCGCCGAGTATGCTCCGGGAAGTTTCGATTGCATTGTGATGGTCGATGTCTTGGAGCACTTGGTCGATCCCCTCGCCGCGTTGCAGCGCTGCCGTCCCTGGCTGGCGCCCGACGGGATCCTAGTCCTGTCCACGGTGAACATGGCAACGCTAACCGCACGCGTCCTGGGCACCAACTGGCCGGGCTTCATGGATATGCATTTGAGCTACTTCACGCCGACGTCGCTTCGCCAATATTTGAGGCGCGCCAACTTTGCATGGATCGCCTCGCGCCCGGACACGCGTTCATTCAGTCTCGGCTACCTCTGTGGACGGCTCGAGCACAATGGCCCAGCTCTACGCGTCGCCAGCCGACTGGGCAAACTACCACTGATTCGGAGCATCCGGATAGCACTTCGGTCACACGATCTGCTTCTGGTGGTTGCTCGGCCCGTCTGAACCGATCGCGTCCACCCCACCAGTACCGTCCACGGCGGAGCCGAGGTTGTGCTAGTTACCCGGACACGCTGATCGTGGCCACCGCTTCGACTTGGGGCGCGGTGTATGGGCCGTCACTGGCCCAAACCAACACCTGGTAGGAACCTGGTGCAAAGCCCACGGTGTTCCAGGTCCACTCGGGCCCAATCCAGGCGGCCTGCAAGACCCATGTCCCAGAGCCAGGCGTCTCGGTGAAGTACGAGTACTCAACTTGGGCCCCGCTCGGACAGGTCGCCGTGGCGGTCGCGTTTATCGGTTGCCCGCTGGAGATCGAGCTGGGCACGGACAGAGTCACCTGCGAGCAGGCCGCGATCGGGTTGACCTGCACACCTTGGAGAACCTCGACTTGGGGAACGGTGTATGGGCCATCGCTGGCCCATACCAACACGTAGTACCCCCCGCCGGCTAGGCCTACTGTGCCCCATGTCCAGGTATCGCTAGTCCAAGCGTCTTGCAACGTCCACGGCCCGCTCTCGGAAGGCGCAGTGAAGTACGAATAGAGAGCGGTCGTACCAGTCGGGCAGGTAGCCGCCGCCGTGATCACTACCGATTCACCGGCGGTGACCGTGGATGGTGCCGCCATGGCCGTCAATCCGGTGCAGGCAGGCGGAGTGCTGACTGTGACGGTCGCCGTGGCCTGAGCTTCGGGAAGCTGGTACTCCGCTCCGCTTACCCACACCAGGATGTAGTAAGTGCCATTCCCGAGCCCAGCTGTCGACCACGTCCAGGTGGGCCCAGTCCAGGCGTCCTGCAATGTCCACGGTCCATTTAGCGAGGGGCTGGTGAAGTACGAGTAACGCGGTACAGTGGCGGCGGGACAGGTGCCTGCCGCTGAAACTATTACCGGCTGGCCCGCCGCGAAAGTTGTGGGAGCCGTAGAGACCGAGACCGAGCTGCATGGCGCCTGGGTGTCGAGTAAGACGGTTGCCGTGGCCTGTTGCTGTGGGGCGGAGTACGGTCCGTCGCTAACCCAGACCAGAACCTGATACTCGCCGTCGGAGAGCTCCGCAGTCTGCCAGGACCAGGTGGACCCGATCCAGGCTGCCTTGAGCGTCCAGGACGCGGCGCTGCCAGAGCGAACGAAGTAGGAGTAGAGCGGGGTCGAGCCCGTGGGGCAGGTAGCCGTGGCCGCCACCGAGACGGGAAGACCCGTGGTGGCAGGCGACGGCACCACAACGCTCAGTGCAGTACAGGCGGCGACAGGATCTACGACGAGAGTTGCGACGGCCTGGGCTTGCGGCACGGTGTACGGACCATCACTCACCCACGCCAAAACTTGGTACGTCCCGGGCGACAGCGAACCTGTCTGGAGCGTCCAGGTGGGACCTACCCAGGCCGTCTCGAGAGTCCACCCCGGGGCGCCGGCGGCGGCGATGAAGTACGAGAAGAGAGCGCTCGTTCCGGTCGGGCAGGTGGCCGTGGCCACAACGGCGGCGGGCTGTCCCTGGAGCACGCTAGTTGGAACTGAAACCGACAGACCTGAGCAAGCCACCAGTGCGCTGATGGTGACTGTCGACTCAGCCTGAGCTTGCGGAGCCGAGTAGGGACCATCGCTGACCCAGACCAGGACCTCGTAGCTACCGGCAGGGAGACCAGTTGTTGACCACGACCAACTCGGGCCGATCCAAGCAGCCGCGAGATTCCATGAATCTGTCGTACCCAAGCGAGTGAAGTACGAGTACTCAGGAAGCGAGCCCGTGGGGCAAGTGCCCACTCCGGTGATCTCAACTTCGCTACCGGAAACCACCGCGGTTGGTAGTGCGGTAGACGAAACGGCTGTGCACGCAGCTTGAGTTGCGAGCGTCAGGTCTGCAACGGCCTGAACCTGCGGCAAGGTATACGGCCCATCGCTGGCCCACACCAGGACTGCATAGGCGCCTTGCGCCAAGCCTGCGGTTTGCCAGTTCCACGTCGAACCGATCCACGCCGCCCGAAGGATCCAAAGTCCACTGCTACCAGCCTCGGTGAAGTACGAGTACTTCGCCTCCGCGCCGGTCGGGCAGGTGGCGGACGCGGTCACAACATCGCTGAATCCCGGCGCTGCTGAGGCCGCGTCGAGAGACGCCGTGACCGCTGTGCAAGCGGGGGCAACAAACTGAAAGTTGTCTGCGGGAGTCACCGAACTTGATCCAAGCCCGGTGACCACCACCAGGTTCACCACCGAGGGAGACGCGGCCGGCGAGTCAATCGTGATAGAAGTTCCGGCCGAGTTCACGTCGCCTGAGCTAGCGGTGACGGCGGTGCTGCCGAAATACACTGTCTGCGTGCCCAAGAAGCCGCTCCCAGAGATGGTTACCGCGGTGCCTCCTGCTTCTGCGCCATAGCTGGGACTCACGCCGGTTACCTGTGGCCCAGCACCCTGAAGTGCAGTCGCGATCTGGGTGATACCCGGAATGTCCGGGACCTGGCCCGTCTGGGTTTCCAGTTGTGTCCAAGCGCAGGATGCAGATAGAAGCGTCGATCCGCTGGCCGGTGGGCATGTCGCAGATCCGCCCGGCTCTACCATGACCGCGGTGAAGTCAATCGCGGGACTTCCCTCACTCACCGCCCACTGGCTGAGGGAAACCCACTCGGGCGCGTCACCGTTGTAGTAGATCTCGGGGACCGCGCAGGTTCCGGTGATCCCCTGCGACACGTCGTATACCTGGTTCTCTGACCAGCCGGCCGCCACGAGTCCAGAGCTGTTGAAGTCACCGAAGTCGGCGAGAAAGCCACCCTGAGCTAGCGCGCAGTCGGATGCAGGAACTGTGGGGAAAGCTGCGCCCGAGTACCCTCCCACCCAGTCGATGGTGTCCGCACCGTCGTACCACTCCCCGTCGGCCGCTTCCTCCATATCACTCGCTCCCCAGACAGAGAACGGTGCAGATCCACCTGAGTAGGCAGCACCGACCAAGGAGTGATACCAGTCGGCGCCAGCGGTCTGAAGGCTTGCCGGCTCATAACCTGTCGATGGATCAGCGGCGGTTAGGCTGCTGCTGGTCCCAACGCCAACGGTGATGTTGGGTGACGCGGCACCGTGGTCGGACTCGTAGCCGCTGATCCACTCCTGTACGAGCTGATGCACGGTAGCATCGGCAGTACAGGTCGTACTACCGAACATCTGGACTCCGTATGTCGCTCCCGTGTTGCACTGCGAACCGAAATCGAGGATTACGAGACCATCGGAGGTCCGCGTTTCGGTGGACTGACCCTGGACGTACAGGGTGCAGCCGGTGGTTGCTCCGCTCCCGCAGCTACCCGCGTAGGCGAGGTACTCGTAGTAAGAGAACGTGACGGAAGGCGGGATTAGCGCATTCGATGCAGCTGTCTGCTGAACCGACTCAGCCCGGGTGGATCGGCCGCCCACCGAACCCCCCTGCAGCACGTCGGACATGTCTACGTTAGTGCTCGTCACCGGGCAGCCGCCCGGGCTGGCCGACCCCACTGTGCCATCGGCCAGATCCACGGGGTAGTACTGGCTGGCCCCGTCGCTGACGCAACCTACCTGAGAGGTGGCGCTCACCACCCGCAGGGGACCGGCACCGGCGACGTCCGTGACGCTCTGACCCTGACCTTGAAGCACGGCCACAGCTCCTTCGGTGGGCTCACCCGGTACCGAGCCGGCCACCAGTAGGGAGGTCGCGCCGGTCTGCCAGCAACTCTGCGGCGAGATCACCTGGCTGCTGAGCGGTAGGTCGAGACACAAGATCTGGTGAGCCGCCTGAGATGGATTGGAGGTCGAGCTCGAGGAGGCGGGGCTCGATGATGGCGCGCTCGACGGCGGAGCAGCCGAGTGCGCTCGGGGAGCCGACGAGCCAGCTCGCGTTCCTCCTGCCGCGGGACCCGTCGAGGGGATCCCAGCCGGTACGAGCAAGATCGCGAACGCTGCCAGAGCGAACCCCGGGATCAGCACTGCGCGTCGCGATGGGCGTCGAGGAACACTGTCGCGTATTCGCCGGAATGGGATGTGCATCTGATCCTGGTCAGCGCTGGAGTTCGTCCGCCAGAGGGAGCGCCTCGCCCACCAACGCTAACTGAACACAGGGTCGGCGTGCGAGCCCGCTGGTGACGATTCGGTCACGACCGCGACGGCGTCTGGGCGCCGGCAAACGTCATTGCAGCGACCTCGCGGCCCGACCCTCGGCTCCCGATTCATTCGGGATTTGTGGTCGAGGCAGCCGACGGCTAAATTACCCAATTTACGGATGACGTCGGGACCACCAGCGAACAGCTTTTTGGCCCGTTGCTAGCGGCCCGTCCGTCCTCAGCGCGCTCAATCCCACGCGGAATACATTCGAGGCGGCAGAAATTCGCGCTCTCAGCGTCGCACCACCGCCAGCACTAGCTCGGTCGCGACTTCCCGCGTCTGCTGCTCTTTTCGGCTGCTCACAAAACTTCACCAGCGGGACGGCCACCGTGGACCAACGCATTTGCGCGGCTGCAGCCCTGACGCGTGTGCGTATCTCTGCGTTGGCCCGCGGATCTCCAGCCAGGCTCACAATCGCCCGACCCAGCGCCTCTTCGTCCTGCGGCGGTACCACCCAGCCCAACCGCCGCTCCCGCACCGTTTCCGCAAACACGTCGCCGTCAGTGCAGATGATCGGAAGACCCGCCCACAGGTAGTCGAGGATGCGCGTCCGGAAGGCGTAACGGGTTTCTGCGTGGTCGAAGTGAGTCGACACGCCGCAGTCCGCAGCGCCCAACCACTTGCCGCGATCCTCATAGCGAACCCAGTCGTCATGAAATAGCACGTTGATCCCAGTGAGCCCCAAGCTATCCGACAGTTCCCTGGTTCGGGCAGGCATCCACATCCGTGCAGGGACGCCCTGCTGTGGGTGTGTGGTGGACATGAAGACAAGCTTCACGTTGGGTAGCGCCGGGACGATCCGCGCCATTGCGCGCACCAGGGTGAGAGGGTCGAACCAGTTGTAGATGCCGCCTCCCCATAGCAGCACCACGTCTTCAGGTCCTATCCCGAGCCCCATGCCACTGCGCGCGCTTCGGTCGCTCTGAGGAGGATCCTCGTTCGATACCCCAAACGGGACCACATCGATCAGATTACGCAGTGTGTTGTCGGCAGCCCAGGTGTCCGGGTTTATCCGGTCGGCCAAGACGAGGCTTCCGATCCAGAGATCCCGCTGTCGCTCACTCGCGCACAGGAAGTAGTCGCCTACCGAGAGCAGATCCTTGAGAGCGCCCCTCACCCGCTCTCCCTGCGCCCGTTGCTCGCCGATGGGGCGAAGCGCCTCCTGCTCGAGGAGAGCGAGCGGGAAAGGGTCGTACAGATCGACTATCAGAGGTACGTCGAGGTGGCGTAGTGAGCCGTACCGCGCCAGGGCGAATCCCTCCAGGAGAACTGCGTCCTGGGAACGAGCCAGCTGTTCCATATCCGATTGACTTTGTGGCGGAACTATCGTCAGCTGCTCCGAGTCGATGTCGGTCGCTCCGATGCCCGCAATCGTCACCCGGTGGCCAGCCAAGCTGAGCTGGCGGCCCAATTCGAAACATCTGATCCCGGGTCCGGCCATGCGGGTCGAGACGACATCGTTGGCAACTATCAGGACGCGCATCGCCAATCCCTAATCGCTCTCAAGGCGCTGCAGGAGCCATTCCAGGCCCGGGGGTACCTCAATTCCTGATTCCCTAACCAGTTGAACCATCCGCTGAGGACGTGCACTGGATGTCCTTGCCGCGAGCGTGAGTCGGAGGACCAAGTCACCCAGCGCGGGGCTGGGTGACGAGACGTAAAGCCGCGAGAGGATGCTGACTAAGGTATCAACAGAAGGTATCGGGCGATACTTCGTGGCATCGAACGAGCCCCTCGGCCTTCCCTTCGAGAGCACCTCCCGATCGGAGTGGATACGGCGGCGTTGACTCTCTTTCCGAGACGTCAACACCCGAGGCATCCCCAGCCAGATTTCCCCAGTGAGCCTGAATGCTTCCCAGGGATGACGCCCGAGAATCCCAGCTCCCAGGATCCGCAAGGTGCGACGCGCCACGACTCCCCCCACTCGGTTGCGCTCCAGGTTTTTTGCCGCAGTCCAAACGATGTTGCGCTGGATCAGACGGTATTTGAAGTTGGAGCGCATCTCTCGCGTGCTCGCCGAATGGACGTGGCGTACACGGGCTGCGGGAACAGTCCAGAACTGCTGACCCTGCATCAAAGCGCGCATTGACCAATCGACGTCCTCATAAAACATGAAGAACCGCTCATCCAGGGCACCGACAGATCCTGCGGAGAACGCGGCGCGCCGGATCAGCGCGGCAGCGAAGCAAAGTCCGGCCACTTGTTCCTCGACATCAAACTGTCCAATGTCCGGTTCTCCCAGGCCGCGCTGAGCTCCCTCGGCCCGGAGGAACAGATCGATGCCTACCGAATCCAATATCAAGTCATGGCCTTCCAAAGTCACCTTTGGAGCAAAGCCAATGGCCTGGGACCGCCGCGAGGCAGCTTCAACCATCGCGGAGATCGCGGTCGGCTCAAGCACAGCATCGGGATTCAGCAAAAGCACGAACTCGCCGGAGCTGGCCCCGACACCCGCGTTGGTCGCCCGGGCGTAGCCCGAGTTTCGATTCTGGGGTCGGAAGATAAGCCCTGTGGCCGCAGAAGCGGCGGTCTCTGTGTAGGACGAGACGAAATCAGCCACGACCGAGCTGTGACTGTTGTCCACCACCACGACCTCGATGGGGCGGTGGTCTGAAGCAATCACGCCTCCGAGACAGTCGGCGAGCATTTTGGGCGGAGTCTCGTAGGTCACGACGACCACACTCACCAGCGGTTGCTCGGTGGGTTTGGGCCTACTCCGAGTGGGCACGCGACCCCCCGTCCCTGCCACTCGCGCCGCGCCCGCTGTGGCCCCGATCAGCATCGAGCCGGCTCCACACGTCGTCGAGGTGCGGCGCTGACCCGACCTCGAAGTCAGGCCGAGCCTCAAGATCGGAGACGCTGGCGGCTGGCGAGGGGCCCGGCGCTCTCGCAGCTCGGAGGTGAAACACAGTCACTGGCTGGAGCCGCCGACTGGATGGCCCACTCGACCAGCAGGTCTCGAACTCCCCGATGGGTTGGGGGCTCCAGCGCCGCCTCTCATCTGAGCACTGCAGATGCCGTGGTCCAAGGGGGAATCAGGGGTCATCAAGATAGATCCATCTGGGTTAGCGGAGGTCAAGGCTCTGGCACCG
This sequence comes from Candidatus Dormiibacterota bacterium, assembly GCA_963804565.1. GTDB lineage: Bacteria > Chloroflexota > Dormibacteria > Aeolococcales > Bog-877 > Bog-877. The sequence continues at coordinate 725,890 of CAWDQV010000001.1, forward strand.
ATCCGGACCCGACACGACCAGAGCATAGCGGTGCCTACTTCCGGTCCTGCATCTCGAGTTGGTGAAATTGGACCGCTGGGCGCGGAAGCTGGCGCAAAGGCTCACCTCTTACCGAGCTCGTCCTCGCTGCCAAGGTCCGGACTCAACCCAGGGGCCGAGTCGGTCCAAATCGCTGGCCGTGGCAGACTGTGGTGATGGCATCTATCCAACTGGTACTGATGGCAGTCCACGCCCACCCTGACGATGAGGCTGCTTCAACAGGTGGAATCCTCCACAAATACGCCGCTCAGGGAGTCGAGACGGTTCTGGTCACCTGCACCGGTGGTGAGCTCGGAGACGGCCCTGGCGGTCTCAAGCCGGACCAGCCGGGCCACGACCCCGAAGCGGTGCGCAAAGTGCGACGCGGAGAGTTGGAGGCGTCCTCCAGGGAACTGGGGATCGGGCACCTGGAGCTCCTGGGCTATCGCGACTCGGGCATGGCCGACTGGGGAAAGTCAGCATCTCAGGAGACCTTCGCCGGATCGGAGCTTGCCCCGGAGATAGATCGGCTCGCGGAGCTGATCGAGAGGTACCGGCCTCAGGTGGTCGTCACGTACGACCAAGACGGTGGCTACGGTCATCCGGACCACATCCGGACCCATGAGGTTGCGCGGGCGGCCACTATGCGAACCGGGATTCCGCGGAAGCTGTATTACACCGCGTTCCCCAAATCGCTGGCGCGGCGGGTACTGGAGCAGATGAAGGAGGCTGGGATCGATCCCTGGGACATGGGCGAGATGGAGTTCGACCCAGACGACCCGCCGTTCGGGGTGGCCGACGACTTGATCACCACGGTGGTAGACGTCAACCCGGACGTGCCGGCAAAACTGGCGGCGGTCAGGTCCCATTCCAGTCAGATGGACAACGCGTTCTTCGCCAGTCTGCCCGACAACGTCGCTCCCCTGGTCATGGGGCACGAATATTTCATCCGTGCACTCGACGACACCGAGGCACCTCTGCCCGAAGACGACCTTTTCGCCGGGCTGCGCTGAGTTACGCTCCGGCAGTCCCGCGCCGCCTACGCCTGAGGTTCCTTCGCTGGTGGGGGTTGGGGCTTACTGTGACTGGCGTTGCTCAGCGAGGGAGCCTGCGCAGGGCCGCGAGGGCATGATCGGCGTGGGAATTCATGTTGACCTCGCTCTTGATCACCTCAAGGACAGTGCGATCGGTATCAATGATGAAGGTCCACCTCTTCACCGGACTGGGTCCGAACCGTCGATTGACTCCGAATTCCTTAGCTACCGTGCGCTGCCGATCGCTGAGCAGGGGGAAGCCCAGCGAGCACCGGTCCGCGAATTCGCGTTGCTTCGGCACGTCATCTGGGCTTATGCCTACGACCTGCGCTCCAAGCACGGCGAACTCTGGAGCAAGGTCGCGGAAGTGCCGACTTTCAACACTGCAACCTCTGCTGCTGGCTGCCGGATAGAAGTACAGCACCACCCGTCCGCGCATGAGGAGTTCCGATAGCCGGCGGCTGACTCCGCTGTCGGCCGGTAACTCAAAGTCGTCGACCTGCTCGCCTTTCTCCAATCTCTCTCCTCGCAGCGCCGACGTAGCCGATCACCTCCGCGGGCGGGCGGCGGTTGAGCAGCACTCGGCGTGCTGGGTGCTCCGCTCCCCCTATAAACGGCGTTGCGGCGCCCTGTCGGCTGTAACGTCCGGCTCGATCGCCTCTTCGTCGCCCGCCGCTTGGTGCAGAGCCAGCTCATCGAACCGGAAGCAGCGGGTGAGGTGGTCGTTCACCAGGCCCGCCGCCTGCAGGTACGAATAGCAGATGGTCGGCCCGACGAAGTTGAATCCGCGGGTGCGCAGCCGCTGGCTGAGCGCCTTTGCTAGAGGAGTGACGGCGGGCACCTGGTCGGGGGACCTCCAGTGGTTCACGAGTGCGCGTCCCCCCACAAAGTCCCATATGAAGTTGTCGAAGCTACCTTCCTCGGCCTGTAGTCTGACCAGGGCCTTGGCGTTGCCGATCGCCGATGCCACCTTTTGGCGATTGCGAATTATCCCGGGATTGGCCAGCAGAGCTTGAGTCTCACCAGGTCCGAACTCGGCTACTTGCGCCGGATCGAACTCCGCGAAGGCCCGACGGTAGTCGGCGCGTCGCTTTAGCACGGTCAACCAACTAAGCCCCGCCTGGGCGCCCTCCAGCACCAGGAGCTCGAAGTGACGGCTATCGTCGTGTATGGGAACGCCCCATTCGCTGTCGTGGTAGGCGGTGAGCCAAGGCCCGTCGGCCCAGGAGCAGCGGCTCAGGCCATCCTCGATTGGGTGGCCCTCTTCGGCGATCACCAAGTCAGCCGCGAGTTCCCCGGCGGCCGACGACTCAGTCGGACTGCTTGGGCTCGGTGCCGGGAGTGGCAGTGACCGCTGGCTCGACCTCGGGTACCTTGGCGTCCACTGCGGTGTGAGTCGGAGTCACGGTGTTTGTCACCGAGCGCACCTCGTCCATGGTCGAGGTCGAGGCCTTGCGAAATTCCGCGAGGGCCCTGCCCACGCTGGCGCCCAACTCAGGAAGGCGCTTGGGTCCAAACACGACCAGGGCCAGCATGATCACTAGTAGCAGAAGGACGATGTGGGTCGGAGACAGCATGCCCGAACCTCCCTGGCAAGACCTTGGGCGAGTATAGCACCGCCCTTTGAAGTGCCCTGCTGGCACCGAACGGGAACCAGGACCGCCCTCATGTCGCACTTCGAGGAACTTGTACGTCACTTCGCAAGCCGACGAACCTCCTGGAGATACGGGTCCGACTAGTTGCGAGGTGTCGCCAGCCAAGTGCGAAAACTGAGACACTCGCCAGCCGCCCGAATGGCCAAAATGGCTCCGTCGACTCGGGCTGGGGCCGAGTCCCGATTCGCCTCGCCGGTCGCCAACGGAGCCACCCGTTTAGGAGCGAGAGAATGAGCAGTACCCGCGGCCTGGTCATCGGAGCCGAGGAAGTCCAAGCCCAGGCCGGGGCGACCTTCGCCGACACGGACCCATTCACCGGGGAATTGGTAGCGACGGTCGCCGCCTCCAAGCCGGCGGACGTGGACCGGGCAATCGGGGCGGCCGATCGCGCGTTCTCCGCCTGGTCGCAGACCACCCCATCCGAGCGCCGGGACGTGTTCCTCCGAGCTGCTGATGTGCTGGGCACCAGGGCTCTTGATCTGGCCGCCACGATGACGGCGGAGACGGGTGCGACCTTCGGCTGGGGGATGTTCAACGCCGGGCTGGCGGGCAACATCCTCCGAGAAGCAGCCGCCTCGACCACCTATCCCGTGGGCCAAGTGCTGGCTACCGACACCCCGGGGGCTCTTTCGCTGGCCATCCGAGAGCCGAGCGGGGTGGTCGCGGCCTTCTCCCCTTGGAACGCGCCGCTCATCTTGGGGATTCGCTCGATAGCAATCGCCATCGCCGCCGGCAACACGGTAGTGCTCAAGCCCAGCGAACTGGCTCCTCTCACGTCCGGTCTGCTCCTGGCGGACGTGCTGCGCGAAGCAGGCCTCCCTGCTGGTGTCTGCAATGTGATCACCACCGATGCGGCTGACGCTCCGGAGATCACGGAAGTGCTGATCTCCGACCCCAGGGTCTCCCGTGTTAGCTTCACCGGGTCGACTAGGGTCGGTCGGATCATCGGTGAACTGGCAGCCCGCAACCTGAAGCCGGCCGTGCTCGAGTTGGGTGGCAAGAACTCGCTGATCATCCTCAACGACTCGAACCTTGACTATTCCACACAGGCGGTGGCGTTTGCCGTGTACATGAACTCTGGCCAGATCTGCATGTCGGCCGACCGAGTCTTGGTCCAGCGTGAGGTGGCGCCCGAGTTCATCAAGCGGCTCTCGGAGCGGGCCGCCACTTTGCCGACCGGCGACCCCAGGGATCGGCGCACAGTGGTGGGGCCACTGATCAACCGAGCGGCCGCTGAGCGGGTGGCGGCGATCGTCGGCGATGCGGTGACCGCGGGATCTAGGTTGGAGGTGGGTGGTGGTCCCCCCCAGGGCGCAGTCCTCGCTCCCACGGTGCTGAGCCAGGTCACCGACGACATGCGAATCGCGCGCGAGGAGATCTTCGGACCGGTCTGCACCGTGGGAGTCTTTGACAGCGAGGACGAGGCGGTGGAACTGGCCAACCGCACCAGCTACGGTCTCACTGCGGGGATCCTGACCGAGGACATCCGTAGGGGCTACCGGATCGCCCGACGGCTGCGTACTGGGATCGTCCATGTCAACGACCAATCGGTGGACGATGAGCCCCAGGCACCATTCGGGGGGGTCGGTGATTCCGGATACGGCCGATTCGGCGGCCAGGCCGGGATCGATGCCTTCACCACGATGCGCTGGGTCACTCTCCAGATGGGCCATCGGCCGTTCCCTTTCTGATCGGATCGGCCCGCGTTTTAGCCAAATTTCAGTTCGTACCGTTGCGCCCGGAGCGCGGTCGACTTCGGTTATGCCCACCGCACTTGGCTACCATCGATTCGCTTCGGGGCGTAGGGAAGTGGTATCCCGCGACTTTTGGGAAGTCGAAATCGCCGGTTCGAGTCCGGCCGCCCCGACCAGCATGTCTTGACTCTGGCAGTTTTACGACCGAGTCGGTCTCGGTGCTCCCCACGTGGAACCTTGGCTTGACGTTCCATAGGTCTTCGAACCGAGCGGTCTCGAGCTTCGACTGAATCTCTCCGGGCCGATCTGACTAGCTTCCCACGGGGCTAACCGGCTCCAGAAAGGTCATCGAAGCTGCGGTGGTTCTGTGCCGATCTCCCGCACGCCGCTGCCCTAAGGAAGCTTGGCTAGGAGTTGGCGAGCTGCCATTGCCCGGTGACTTATTTCGTCCTTGTGCGCCTGGCTCATCTCGGCCATGGTCCTTTGCTCTCCCCGCGGAACGAAGATCGGGTCGTAGCCGAAGCCACGTCGGCCCCTCGGGGCCGTGACAAGGGTGCCATCGAGCCGAGCCTCGGTGACGATCAGCGACGTCTCGCCACCGTCGACCGGAAGCGCCAGCGCCAGCGCGCAGACGAAGCTGGCTCGCCGACCCTCCTCAGTTAGGCTCGAAATCCGCGAGATCAGACCCTGGAGCAGCTGCGCCGGGGTAGCCCCCTCCCCCATCCACCTGGCGGTGTGAATCCCGGGCCAGCCACCCAGTGCACGGACCTCAATCCCGCTGTCATCCGCGAGCGATGGCAGATTGGTGCCAGCGCACACCGCTCGAGCTTTGATGGTGGCGTTCTCCAGGTACGACGAGCCATCCTCCTCCCATTCGATTTCATGACCCCCGGGCGCCTGGTCCAATTCCAAGAGGCGCCACGGCACTCCTCTCAGCAACTGACGCAACTCGGCAGCCTTGCCTGGGTGCCGGCTGGCCAGCACAACGTGCAACGGCTGTTCGACCAGGCGTTGGTCTTTCTCTTCCGCTTCGGCCATGGTCAGCGGAGCGGCTCGAGAGCGAGCGACTGAGCCGCGAAGATCTCGGCGACACCGGCGCGGGCGAGGGCGAGCAGAGACGACAGCTGGGGCTCGCTGAATGGTTCGCGCTCGGCGGTTCCCTGAACCTCGATCAGTCCGCCGTCTCCGCTCATCACCACGTTGATGTCGGTGCTCACCTGCGAGTCCTCCAGATAGTCGAGATCCAACAGGGGAACCGAGTCGAGGAGACCGACGCTCACTGCCGCCACCTTGCGCACCATCGGGGAGATTGCAACCATCGATGCCTCCTGGAGCCTCTGGCAGGCACGCGCCAACGCCACATAGCCACCGCTGATCGCCGCGGTTCGGGTTCCCCCGTCGGCGTGGATCACGTCGCAATCCACGATCACGGTCCGCTCGCCGAGCGCTTCCAGATCGACCGCTGCCCGCAGGCAGCGGGCGATCAGGCGCTGGATCTCTTGCGAGCGAGCCTCAACCCTGCCACCGCGCTCCCTCGGCCGTCGCTCGTGGGTCGAGCGGGGCAGCATGGCGTATTCCGCGGTGACCCAGCCGGTTTTGGAGCCGCGCCTATGCGGCGGGACTCGGCCCTCGATGGTCGCCGAGCAGAGGACGGTGGTCTCGCCCATGGTGATCAGCGCGGAGCCTTCCGCCCAACTCCGCACCGACGTGTCGATCATCAGCGGACGGAGCTGGTTGGCCTCCCGGCCGTCCCTGCGCGCCATCAGCGGTGGAGGCCTCGCGCGATCACAAGCACGCTGAATTCGTAGAGCAGGATCAGTGCTATCGACAGAAATGTCGGGGTGAAGGGATCAGCCCCGGGGGTGACCACCAGCGCCACCCCGACGATGACGAAGTAAGCCGCCTTCCGCCATTTCCTGAGCTTGGCACTGCTCAGGATCCCCACCGCGCCGAGCGTGCACAAGACGACTGGCATCTCGAAGGTGACTCCGAAGACCAGGACTACCAGTGCGAGGAAGGTCAGGTAGGAGTTGAGGTCGGGCAGGTAGACCGCGTTGCTGCCCAGGAATGTCGCTAGGAAAGTCAGCCCCACGGGGAGGATGAAGTAGGCGAAGACCCCTCCAAGGGCGAAGAAGAAGAGGGTGCCGAAGATGAATGGGAAGGCCAGGTTGCGCTCGGTCTGGCGCAGACCTGGCCTGACGAAGGACCAGATCTCCCAGACGGTGACCGGAAGCGAGAGCACGACCCCGGCGGCCGCCGCCACCTTGAAGGGGATCGAGAGTCCTTCGATGGGGCTCGTTACCACCACGCTCTGGCCAAATGGCGAATGGGTGTGCTTGAGGGCCAGGTGTAGAGGCCGCTCCAGAATCCAGATCATCTGGTGGTTGAAGACGAAGGCTACCCCAGTCGCCACCAGCCAGGCCACCATGCTGATCAGGATCACCCGGCGCAGCTCCTCCAGGTGTTCGACCAGCGTCAGCTGGCGCTCATCTGCAGCCTGCGGCCGCCCGGTCTGATCGATTCCGGCGACCTGTCCGGTGGCCAAGCCCTTAGCTCCTCCTTAGCAGGTGGCCAGGGCGCAGCCTCGGCGGCTCAACCCTCCCCGCGAGGCTCGCTGAGACATTCTCGAGCTGGTTCGAGAGCGCCCGCCTGTGGTCGGAACCGATCACTGCAAATGCCTCTGGAGGGGCCAGCGAGGGTGCCCGGAGTATATCAGCGGGTTTAGTTCAGCCTGGCTCGTGGTTGAGTTCAAATCGCCCGGCGTTGCCGAGCCTTCAGATGGGCCTCGAAGCGGCCAAACCGGCCTCAAATGCGCTCAAGAGTTGATCCAGATCGGATGCTTGGTGGCGTACCGACAAGAAGGCGGACTCGAACGCGGACGGAGGCCAGAAGACGCCGCGTCGAAGCATCTCCCCGTGGACTCTGGCGAAGGCCCCCAGGTCCGCGCCACTGGCGGTTTCGTAGTCGGTGATCGGCGACTCGGAGAAGTAGAAGGTCAGCATCGACCCCTGGCGGTTGACCTGGACTGGCCTGCCGGCACGGCGAGCCGCGGCGAGGATCCCAGCCTCGAGCTGGGAACCCAGCTTCTCCAGCAACCCGTACGGCTCCGGCCCCTCGAGCTCCGCCAGGGTCGCCAGTCCCGCCGCTACTGCGACGGGATTGCCGCTGAGCGTGCCAGCCTGATACACGTCGCCCTCCGGAGCCAGCCGTGACATGAGGTCGCTGCGACCGCCGAAGGCGCCGATTGGGAATCCGCCCCCGATGACCTTGCCCAAGCAGGTGAGGTCTGGGCGGATCTGGAAGAGGCCCTGGGCGCCACCGGGACCAACTCGGAAGCCGTTGATCACCTCGTCGAATATCAGAAGGCTGCCGTGCGTGGTGGTCAGCTCCCGCAAAAGCCCGAGGAACCCCTGGCGGGGAAGCACCACCCCCATGTTGCCGGGCACAGGTTCGACGATCACGGCCGCGATGCGCTCGCCTCGGTCGTCAAACAGTTGGCGAACCGCGTCGGGGTCGTTGAAGGGAAGAACCGCGGTGTCGGCGATTGTGCCCTGGGGCACCCCGGGCGATCCAGGGATGGAGAGGGTCGCCACCCCCGATCCGGCTGCCGCCAGCAGTGAGTCGCTGTGGCCGTGGTAGCAACCCGAGAACTTGACCACCAGGTCCCGCCCGGTAGCCGCCCGGGCCAGCCGGCAGGCGCTCATTGCGGCCTCGGTGCCACTGTTGACGAGGCGGACCATCTCCAGGGTGGGCATCCGACGGCGGACCTGCTCGGCCAGCTCGACTTCTGCCTCCGTGGGCCCGCCAAACGCCTCCCCCAGGCGGAGCTGACGTGTCACCGCCTCCACCACGGACGGGTGGAGGTGGCCCAGGATCAGGGGGCCGTAGGCCAGCACCATGTCGAGATAGCGGTTGCCGTCGATGTCGAAGATGAACTGGGACTCGGCGCGGTCGAAGAAGGGCGGGGTGCCACCCACTCCTCGAAAGGATCGGACAGGGCTGTTGACCCCTCCTGGCATCGCGCGTCGGGCTCGGCCCATCGCCGCCGCCGAGCGCTCAAGAGAGAAGGCCCGGGTATCGGTCAGGGCAGCTGTTCCCGGACGGTGATGTGCATCAGGTCGCCCTTCTTGGTCTCTGCGGCCACGTTGAGGCCGGAGATCACCTCTCCGAACAGGTTGTAGCTGGCGGACAAGGTGAACGAGGAGAGGGTGATGAAGAACTGGCTCCCGTTGGTGTTGGGCCCGGCGTTTGCCATGGCCACCGCCCCTGCCTGATACGCGCCCCCTTTGTAGAGAGGGCTAACGACCATCTCATCGTTGAATTTGTAGCCTGGGCCGCCACTCAGGTCGTTGGTGGGACTCCCCCCTTGGATGACAGGGCCTCCGGGGGAGGTAGAGGGATCCCTGGCCCAGCGCAGACCGTCGAAGAAGTGGTTCCGGGCTAGCGTCACAAAGTTGTTGACTGTGATCGGCGCCCAGCCGGGCACCAGGCAGATCACGATGTCTCCCTTAGGGCCGGAAATGGTCGCCTCGTAAAGGCGCGCCACGTCGATCGTGAGAGCGGGCGCCTTGGTGTAGTGGCGAATCGACGCGGGCTGGTCCAATGGTCCGAGCGGAGCACTGAAGTTGGAGCTGCTGCAGTCTGTACTGGTCACGGGCGGGATCCTCCTGGTGGCGGCCACATTGATGAAGTAGGCGCCCAGCCCAACCACCGCCGCGACCAGCACGGCGGCCACCGCGGTGCTGGCCACTCGCTGGCTTGGGGATGGGGTCATGATTCCTCCCTGAGCCAGCGACAGATCTCGCGGGCGAAGTAGGTCAGGATGAAGTCGGCTCCGGCGCGACGCATAGCCAGGTGCGTCTCCAATACGGTTTCACGCAGATCCATGCCACCGGCGGCGGCGCCAGCCTTCAGCATCGCGTACTCGCCGCTGACACTGAAGACACCGAGCGGTTGGTCGAAGCGCTGGCGGGCCTCCAGGACCACATCGAGGTAGGACAGGGCAGGCTTGACCATCAGCAGATCAGCCCCCTCCAGGATGTCCAACTCCATCTCGCGGAGCGCCTCCCGACGGTTGGCCGGATCCATCTGGTAGCTCCGGCGATCCCCGAATTGGGGGCGGCATTCGGCAGCGTCCCGGAACGGTCCATAGAAAGTGGATGCGTACTTGGCGGCATAGGCCAGGATCGCCGTTTGAGTGTGCTCGGCCTGGTCGAGGGCGTAGCGGATCGCCTCCACCTGGCCGTCCATCATCCCCGAGGGAGCGATGATGTCTGCCCCGGCCGCCGCCTGGCTGACGGCAGCCTTGGCGTAGAGGGCGATGGTGGCGTCATTGTCCACGTCTCCGGATTCCGTCAAGACGCCACAATGCCCATGATCGGTGAACTCGTCGAGACAGTTGTCAGCGATCAGCAGCAGGTTCTCGCCCACCTCCTGGCGCAAGTGCCGTAGGGCTACCTGAATCACTCCCTTGTCGTCCCAGGCGGCAGATCCCTGGCTGTCCTTGTGTGCCGGAATCCCAAAAAGGATGATCCCGGGAATCCCCAGCTCGACTGCCTCCGCCGCGACTCCGAGCAAGGAGTCCTGTGTCTCCTGGAAGATCCCCGGCATGGTCGGTACCTCGCGCCGAGCCGAGATGGCGTCACTCACGAAAACGGGCAGGATCAGTTGCTTTGGATTGAGCGTCACCTCGCTGACCAGGCCCCGGAGCAGGGCGTTGCGGCGGAGCCGGCGAGGGCGGACTTCAGGGAAACTCATGACTCGCGCCCATTCTCCGGCACCGGGCCGAGCCGCATCTCCAGGGCGGAGACCAAACCGGCCAGTGTGTGTTCCCGGGCGACCACCCGGGGATGCAACCCGGCGCTCTCGGCAGCCCCAGCGGTGATCGGGCCGATGCAGGCGACCAGTACCCGGTCTGGGAGTTCAGCTTCATCGCGCAAGGCCTGGAAGCAGGTAACCGAGCTGCCGCTGGCGAACACGACACAGTCCAAGTCGGGCCCCCGAAGAGCACTCACCAGAGCTGGTCGGGCGGCCTCGTCGGGACTCATCTGGTAGAGCGCGATCGACTCCACCTCAGCTCCGGCTGTCCGCAGCGCTTCCGGCAGGACTTCCCGGGCCCCGGCGGCGCGAGGGAGCAGCACCTTGTGACCCGCGATTGCCTTCCCGACCAGCAACTCCGCCAGCGATTCGGCGATGAAACTCTCCGGCAACGCCTCGACCTGCCAGCCCCGATCGGCAGCGGCCCCCGCCGTGCCCGGTCCGATGGCGAAGATTCGGGCAGGGCGACGCTCCGATGGGCATCGAGGGAGGATCAATTGCACCGCGTTGGCGCTGGTGAACACCACGTCGTCCCACCACCCGCCCACGATCCGCTCGCCTACTGAGTGGAGCTCTTCCTGGCTCAGCAGAGGCTGCAACTGCATCACCGGGACGGATATCGGATTGGCACCCCGGACCGAGAGCATGTCCATCAACTCCTCTGCCTGGTGCTTGGCGCGAGTGATAAGAATCCTCCGGCCGAGGAGGGTGGACGAGGTCACCGAAGTTGGTGGGCCATTGCCGCCGCCAGATCCTGCAATCCGTGCAGCGGCGCCTCCTCGCTGATCCGACGCACCTCCGCTCCCGGCTCCACCGCCCAGGCGACCGTGAGGCGCGCCCGATCGGTGCTGAGAGGCTCGGCCAGCGCGCCGAGCGGAATTCGGCACCCGCCCCCCATCAGGGTGAGCACCAGCCGCTCGCTCTCTACGCACCGCCTGGTGATCTGGTCGTCCACCTCTGCTGCCATCTCCGCGAAGCGGCTGCCGACTCGTGCCTGGACGGCGATCGCCCCCTGCGCCGGAGCCGGTGTGCACTCGCGTAGCGGGTCGAGGGGCATCCCTTCTGGCTGACGGTCGATCCGAATCAGCCCTGCCAGCGCGACCACGCAGGCGTCGAACTCCGCGTCGTGCACCTTGCGCACCCTGGTGTCGACATTGCCACGGATGTTGACCACCGCCAGGTCGGGGCGAATTGCGAGCAACTGCGCCGCTCTTCGGGGCGATGAGGTGCCAACCCGAGCACCCCGAGGCAGGTCGGCAAGGCTCCCCCGACCGACGGTTACCAGGGCATCCCGGGGATCCTCCCGAGGCAGGAAGCCGGCGATCGTGAGATCCGGCCAGAGATCGGTCGGCAGATCCTTTGCGCTGTGGATCGCCCCCTCGACCTGACCGCTCAGCAGGGCTCTCTCCAAGCGGGAGGTGAACCAGCCCTGACCGGGCATGTCAGGTGCGAGTGCGGCCGGGCTCAGGTCCCCGTCCGAGTCCACCACCACGGCGCAGAACTCCTGGTCGGGGAATCTCGAGCGCAGCGCGGCGATCGCCAGCTCAGCCTGAGCCGCCGCGAGTGCGCTCCCCCTAGTGGCGAGCGCAATCAATCGTCCCGCGCTCCCTCCAGACCGAAAGCCTCCTCGACCAGGTGCCGCCGTTCAGGATCATCGGCGTGCTGGCGCAAAAAGGCGATCGGATGATGCAACAACTTGGCCGCGATCGCCTGGGTGAGTCGTTCGAGATGCGCCCTTTCGTCATCACTTAGCGGTCGCATCCGCGACAGGGTGCGGGCGAGCTCCCCCTGACGCACCAGCTCGGCCCGGTCCACTAGGGCAGTGATCAGCGGCACGGCGGCTCGCCTGCCGAGCTCGAGTTCCAGCTCCGAGACGGCCGTCTCCACCACCGCCTCGGCCGCGGGACGGTGGCGCTCCCGCAGCGTCAGGTTCTGCTGGATCACCTCCCCAAGGTGGTCCAGATCCAGGAGCGTGACCCCGTCGACTTGAGCCGCCTCTGGCTCGACATCCCGTGGTACCGCCAGATCAAGGATCAATAGACCCCGACCAGCTCCCTGAACAGCCATTGCCTCCATCACCGATTCCCGACTGATCACGCGCTCCTCACTGCTGGTGCTGCAGACGATCAGCCGGACCGAACGGGCGAGATTGGGCAGCTGCTCGAGATCCACCAGGTCGGCCCCCAGGGCCAGGGCAAGCGTCTGCGCTTTGTGGCCCCGACGGGCGACGAAGAGTGGCCCGGCTCCCGCTCGCTTCAGAAGTCGTCCGGTGGCGCTCCCGACACTGCCGGCCCCCACGATCACCGCTCCCACTCCCTTCAAGTCGCCCAGATTTGCTCTTGCGACCGAGAGCGCAGCCTGACCGTAACCAACCGCCTGGCGGGAGATCCCGGTCGAGGTGCGGACCCGCTTGGCGGCCTCCACCGCCCGGCGCAGTACCAGATCGAGCTCTGCATCCACGGTGCCGGCCTGCTGAGCTAGACGGTGGGCTCGCTTGAACTGAGCCAGCACTTGCGCTTCTCCGAGCACCACGCTGTCCAGCCCGCTCGCGACCCTGAAGGTGTGGTGCAATCCCTGCCGACCAGGGTGGCTGTAGATGAGTTCGGAGTAGCTCGGCTCCGGTGAGAAGTAGTGGAAGAAGCGGGCAGTCGCCTGCTGGCTCTGGCGGTCATCCCTGGTCGTGATGTAGAACTCTGTCCGGTTGCAGGTGCTAAGGCACGCCGCCCCGGTCAGTCCGGCGTGCCCCACCAGAGCTCGGAGGGACTCCACTATCTGGGCTTCGTCCAGATGCAGGCGCTCACGGACCGGCAAGGGGGCCCGATGGTGGCTAAGCCCGGTGGCAAGGAAGGGCAAACTAGGCCCGAGTATATCTGTGGCTGCTGAGCCTCCCGATCGGGTGGCCCCACCGCGTTTGGCAGTCGGTGGGAGGACACGGATTAGGATTGGCCAGTGGACCGTCCACTCTCCGATTCCGCCCGCCCCGCGACGCCCTCGGATTCCCCGTCCTCCCCTCGCCCCAAGCGGGGCCGACAGCGGGGAATCGGTGGTCCCGGTGAGCGGCTGATCCCGAGGCTCGGCCCCGCGTCCCCCGAGGACGCTCCCTTTCACAATCCAACTGCCTTGGCTCTCGCGCCTCCACTGCTTCGACCGAAGCTGCCTTCCCCGGAAACCGAACTCGGCGAGCTCAATTTCGTCGCGCTCGACTGCGAGACCACGGGCCACTTCCCTCATCGGATGGTCGAGTTGGGCGCGGTCCGCTTTCGGCTCGGTGAGGACGACCAGCCACCGGAGCCTCGGATCTCGCTTGAGAGCCTGGTGCACACTGCGGACCACATAAACCCGTACGCCCGCCGGGTGCACGGAATCAACAGCTCCATGCTCGGGGGAGCCCCGACCCTGCATCAGGTCGCCAAAGCCTTCGCCGACCTCGCCGCAGGAACAGTGCTGATCGAGCACTCGGCCGATGGGTTCGACACCCGACTTGTGTCTAGGGCATTAGGAAAGCCCCTCGACAACTACCACCTCGACACCTCCCGGATCGCCGGTTTCCTCTTCCAGCTCAAGGACACGATTGGGCTGGAGCGGCTCTGCGAGCGGCTCGACGTCACTCACCGCAAGCCGCACTACGCGCTGGCCGACTCTGAGGCGACCGCCGACTGCTTCGTCCGGCTGGTTCGACTCGGCCAGGAGGAATTCGGCTGGAGAAAACTGGCAGACCTGGTCGCTGTGGGCATGCCGCCCCCACCGCGGGTCTTGCCCAAATCCGGCCAGCGCCCGGCTCCGGCTTCCGGTCAGATCGTCCCGATACCATCGCAACCCGGTGCATCGGCCAACGATGCTCCCGAGCGTGCCGGGAGGCGTCGGCGTCGCGGAGGCCGCGGGCGCCGGCCGGCGGCAGAAGCGCCAGAGCGAACCCCGGCTCCGGCAGCCGAGTAGGCAAGACCAGAGGGAGGGTGGGCACCGAGTGAGAAGGACCGCGACGGTCCTTCCTCGAGGTCAGTCGTCGCCGGCCAACCTCCTCGCCTGCTCCGCCGCCTGCAGAGGTCCGATCAGGAGTTCCAGCTCTCCCTCCAGCACCCGCGGCAGCTGGTAGACCTTGAGATCGATTCGGTGATCGGTGACGCGGGCCTCGGCAAAGTTGTAGGTGCGGATCTTTTCACTGCGGTCGCCGTGGCCCACCATGTCGCGCCTGGTCTGCTGCAGCTCGGCATCGCGCTCGCTCTTCTTCAAGTCATATAGACGAGACCGCAGCACTCGTAGCGCCTTGGCTCGGTTCTTGTGCTGTGACTTCTCGTCCTGGCAGGTCACCACCAGCCCGCTCGGAATATGGGTGATCCGCACCGCGGAGTCGGTTGTGTTGACGCTCTGCCCGCCCGGCCCGGTGGAGCGGAAGACATCGATCCTGAGGTCGTCGTCGTTGATCTCGACATCCAGGTCGTCCGCTTCCGGAAGCACCACCACACTGGCCGCGGAAGTGTGAATCCGGCCCTGGGACTCGGTCTTGGGCACACGCTGCACGCGATGAACCCCGCTCTCGAATTTCATGGTTCCGTAGGCACCCTTGCCGTGTAGCTCGAAGGAGACTTCCTTGAAGCCTCCGCCTTCGGTCCCCGAGCTGTCGAGCAGCTCGACCTGCCAGTGACGCCGCTCGGCGAATCGCAGGTACATCCGCATCAGGTCGGCGGCAAACAACGCCGCCTCATCACCACCGGTCCCCGACCTTATCTCGACCACTGCGTCGCGGTCATCGTCTGGGTCCTTTGGCAGGAGAAGCAGCTTTAGGGCGGCCAGTCGCGTGCTGGCGTTCTCCGACTCCTGGCGCGCCTCGGCCTCCAGATAGGAGCGCATCTCAGGGTCCTGCTCGTCCCCGGCCAATGTGCGGGCTTCCGCCTCGGCTTCCTGGGCACTCCGCAGTGAGGCCAGCGCCTCCACCACCGGCCTCAGCTCAGCCTGCTCCTTACCCAACCGCTCCAGCTGGATCGGATCCTGGCTCACCGAGGGGTCCTCTAGTTCCGCGGCGATCGCTTCCGAACGCGAACGAACGGCCTCGAGCCGCGCTTCCAACCCTGGCGCCAGCATCAGTGGGTCCCAGGTTCCAGAACATGGCGCTGGAGTCGGCGTAGACCGATCTCCGGCAGATAAATGCACTCCAAAACGACGGTCACCTTATCGAATTGTTCAATCGGCCAGCCCAAGCGCCGCTACCCGGCCGGGAATGAGCGCAAGGTGGCTCCGAGCAGGTAGGTGAAGCCGAGCGGCCCGCGGGCCGAGCTACTGCTGCTGGGCGAGCTGAGCGCGGCGGCGGAAGCGTTCCACCTGGCCGCCGGTGTCCACGATCCGCTGCTGTCCGGTGAAGAACGGGTGGCAGACGCTGCAGACCTCGGTGTGCAGCGTCTTCAAGGTAGAGCCCGTCGTGAAGGTGTACCCGCAGGAACAGCTGACCACCGTGTCGTGAAAGTACTCAGGATGAATTGCCTTCATGGTTGCACTTCGAGTCTACCAGGCACGATCAGAAGCTAAACCGGAGCTCACCGGTGCGTGTGGCCCCATCGCACTTCTCGTGCCCTCGAGAACGGGCTGGAACTACAGACGGCACTAAACCGTCGCCAGTGCCTCGGGTCGTGGGCCGATCTCTGCCACTGGGCGAGTGAAGTTGCCCAAGCGGACCGCTGGAACCTCGACCCGTAGTCTCCGCACCAGCCGGTCCAATCCGATCCCTGGGGAGAGGGCCGGCAGGCGACTCGTCAACCACAGCGGATCTGCGTTCAGGCTGCGCAGCTGCAGCTGGTCAACCTTCAGCTCCTGGAGCCAGCGCAGCGTCAGCTCGAGCTCCTCGGGAGCGTCGGTCACCCCAGGGAAGGTCAGCAAGTTGATGGTCAGCTGAGCTCCCTCGGCTCGAGCCACGCGCGCACACTCGAGGACGTCCTCGATCGAGTAGCCGCGTGGCCGGTAGTAGGTGGCAAACAGCTCCTGGCGGAAGCTGAACACGCTGATCCGGCAGCTGTTCACCCCGGCGCGGATCAGTCGGCGAAGCGCCGCCGGCCGACTCCCGTTGGTGTTGACGTGAAGCGTAGCCGCGGGGAAGCTTCGGCGGAGCTCCTGGGCCACCGGACGAAGGGCACGCTCGCGCAACAGCGGCTCGCCCTCGCAGCCCTGGCCGAAGCTCAACATCCCCACCTCTCCCCGCTCCCCGGCGCCCTGGAGGTGGTAGCTGCCCACCTCCACCAGATCCTCGGCGGTGGGGGCGCGGGGAATGCGCGGCTGGGGCGTGGGAGCACCCGAGTCGGTCTGAAGGGAGATGCATCCGAGGCAGTCGGCGTTGCAGGCGGCGGAGGTCGGCAGGGCCCCCTCAAAGCGGCGCAAGAAGGTGTTCTGAGCGGTCAGACAGTTGTGCTGCAGGGCGCAGATGGAAAGCTGGGCGATCACCCGGCTCCGCGGCATCTGGCGCTGGGCCCGCTCCACCGCCGCTCGGAGCCTTGGCTGTGAGGAGCGTCGGCCCATCCAGGGTGAGAAGTCATCGCTCTTCGACGCCGCCACGACCACCTCGCCCGCCAGCTCTCCAACGGCGGCGTAGCCGTAGAGGGGAAGGGTCATGAGAGGGATGCGATCCGCTGGCTGATATGCCGGAAACAAGAGTCTCAGGTAACCGACCGGGAGCACCGCCGCCACCGCCAGGGCTTGCCTGTTGATCGGCTCGATAGCCCTGCTCCCGGTCCTCATCCCCAGAGCCAGTCGGCCGGGCAGGTGCATCAGGGTCGAGCCCGGAGGAAGCGGGATCCAAGAGTCGAGCCGGCGTGCGAGCGACCCACTCTGCCCCAGGGCATCCCACCCAGACGGTGGGATGCGCAGCTCCCCTTGGGCATTGCTGAGGAGCGGCCTCAGCGGGGGGCGGCTCACACCGTGGCTACGGCCGGATCCTGGGGAAGCTCTGGCTCTATCGCCAGGCCGGCCCGCTCCAAGCAGGCGGCCATGAAGCCGTAGAAGAGCGGATGGGGACGGTGGGGCCGGGAGCGGAACTCGGGATGGAACTGACTTCCGACGAAGAATGGATGACCCTTGAGCTCCATGATCTCCACCAGCCGTCCTGTTGGAGAGGTGCCGCTGAAGACCACGCCAGCCTGCTCGAGGGTCTCCCGATAGCGGTTGTTGAACTCGAAACGGTGGCGATGACGCTCGTACACCACCGACTCGCCGTAGGCTTGCGCGGCCTTGGTTCCGGGCTCCAGCTTGCAGGGGTAGAGCCCCAACCTCATGGTGCCGCCCTTGTCGGCTACGTCGCGCTGCTCAGGGAGCAGGTCTATCACGGGGTTCTCGGTGAAGGCGTTGAACTCGGTGCTGTTGACGTCGTCGGTGCCGAGCGCCTCTCGGGTCACGTCGATGCAGGCGCACTGCATCCCGAGGCAGAGTCCAAGGAATGGCACCCGATGATGTCGGGCGTAGCGCGACGCGGCGATCTTCCCCTCCACCCCCCTGTGGCCGAAGCCGCCAGGGATAACCAGGCCGTCCAGTCCCTCAAATACCGAGGTGTCCCCCGGGATCAGTGCCTCGGTGTTGATCCAGCGGACGTCCAGCCCCACGCCGTGCGCGACCGCGGCATGGCGCAGCGACTCGGTCACGCTGATGTAGGCATCGGGGAGGGCCACGTATTTCCCCGCGATCCCCACCACCACCTTGTCCTCGGCTCCCAGGATCCGGGCCACCAACTCGCTCCAGTCGTGAAGGTCGGCGGGGTGCGAGTCGATCCCCAGGTGCTCGGTCAGGTAGGCACCGAGCCCGCTTGACTCAAGTAGGAGGGGAACCTGGTAGATGGTCCGGGCGTCGGGTACGCTGATCACCGCCCGAGGCTCGACGTCGGCGAAGAGAGCGATCTTGTCGCGAACCCCTGCCCCCACCGGCTCCCGAGAGCGGCAGACGATGGCGTCGGGCTGGATCCCGATGCCGCGCAGGGTCTGCACGCTGTGCTGGGTCGGCTTGCTCTTGAACTCCTCGCTGGCGTCCACGAAGGGGACCAGGGTGACGTGCACGTAGAAGGTGTTGCGCCTGCCGATGTCGTTCTTCAGCTGGCGGATCGCTTCCAGGAAGGGGAGGGACTCGATGTCTCCCACCGTGCCCCCGACCTCGACGATGACCACGTCGGCCTCCGACTCCTCGGCCACGCGGGCGACCCGATCCTTGATCTCGTTGGTGATGTGGGGGATCACCTGGACGGTCGCCCCTAGGAAGTCGCCCCGGCGCTCCTTGGCGATCACCTCGCTGTAGATCTTCCCGGTGGTGACGCTGCTGGCCTTGGTGAGATTGGTGTCGACGAACCGCTCATAGTGGCCCAGGTCCAAGTCGGACTCGGCGCCATCGTCGGTGACGAAGACCTCGCCGTGTTGGTAGGGCGACATGGTTCCCGGGTCAAGGTTGATGTAGGGGTCGAGCTTCTGCAGCGAAACCTTCAACCCGCGAGCCTTGAGGATGGTCCCCAACGAGGCGGCGGTGATCCCCTTGCCGATCCCGGATACCACGCCGCCGGTGACAAATATGAACTTCGCCATCAGCGGCTCCGGCCGGCACACGGGTAAGCACCACCCATGTAGCCGGATCCTAACATGCCAGGGTCAGCGGCGAGCCTCCAGGACGACCACCCGAGTGTCGTCGCTGACCCCGGGAGAACCCGCCAAAGTGAGCTTCGCCTGGGCGGTCACCTGGGTCAATCCCATCTCCTTGGCGAACTCCCCGAGCTCGCCTGGCGACTCGTCCCCGCTGGCCCGGAACCCCACCGGAACCAGGACCGAGGGCTGCAGCTGAGAGACCAGAGCCACGACCTCGACTGCGCGAGCGGACAGCCCAGCCTTGATGGAGACGGCGAGAACGTCGATCGTGCCGATCGCGTCCAGCGCCTCGACGTCCAGAGGCCCCGGCAGGTCGCCGAAATCGCATACCGAGACCTCGTCCACCTCGGTCACGAACACCGTCCCGCCGGCGGTCGCGACTCCGCGGACCGAAACGCCCCGCAGTTCATACTCCCCGGGGCGAGCTACCACCTGCGGCCCCTTGGTGGGAGTGAGCACATTCTCCTCGCTGGCGGAACCGACAACGATGTCGGCTGCGCCATTGGCCGACGGCCGATCCGGGGCGTACGCGGGGTCCAAGAGCACCCGGGTCTCTCTGCCTCGAAGAAGGAGGGCGCTCTCGCCCAGCCAGGTGATCTCCAACTGCTACCTCAAGGGAATCCGACGCGGCTCATCAGCGACCCGACGCTCAGGGCGATGGAAGCGTAAGCGAAAGCTGGTGGTCGGCCCCGTTCCGGAGGACGGTGAGAGCGACCTGCCCCTGGGCGCCGAGCGACACCAGATAGTCCGAAAAACTCGGATAAACACTGGTCTTGGCGCTCCAAGCCGCGTTCCCACCGACCGACGTGACCACGTCGCCAGCCTGGACGCCTGCGGCTGCGGCCGCCGACCCGGCGTCGACGGAGACCACCAAAACCCCGGCGGTTAGGCCGGTGGCCACCGCGGAAGCGGGGTCCAGCCAGGTCGAGACGAGCCCGATCGGGCGCGGTTCGGCTCCCGTCGATGTGAGCGATGTGACCAGGTCATCGGCGGCCGAGGCGTCGAGAGCGAAGCCGGCGGCCGCGGCGCTGGCACCCTGGTTCAAGGGCTGCATCCGATCGCCGGTGAGTATCCCGATCACGGCTCCCGCCGAGTCCACCATCGCGCCTCCGGAGCTGCCCACCGGCTCCGCGGTGTCCGTCCGCAGCACCCCGTCGATGACCGCC
Source organism: Candidatus Dormiibacterota bacterium (assembly GCA_963804565.1). Lineage (GTDB taxonomy): Bacteria > Chloroflexota > Dormibacteria > Aeolococcales > Bog-877 > Bog-877. Next base: position 745,871 of record CAWDQV010000001.1, read on the forward strand.
TGTCCACTCGCCGTCGCCAGGTCGGGCACGGTCACGGTGAGTCCGACCGTGCTGACCGTGCCGACGTCGACGCTCAGCCCGCCACCGACCGGCATGGAGACCGCAATCGCCACATCCCCGACCGCCGCCGGAGCCGAAGCGAAGTTCAAGGCGGCGGGCAAGGAGCTGCTGCTGACCTGCAGGACGACCACCCCGGTGTCGGGGTCGGCGGCGGCGATGGTGGCGGGGAGCAGCTGCCCAGAAGCCGAGCGCCACATCCACTCCAGAGGCGCCAGCCACAGCACCCTCACTGGTCACGATCAGGCCGGTCGAACTGGCAACGAACCCGCTCGACACATCGCTGCTGTTGACGGCGGTTCCGGCTGGCGGTTCCTGAATCACCTCAACGAGCGAAGGGCTCAGCTGGGTCACCAAGGCGGGGACGGAGGCGGTGGTGCCGCCCCCCGGGGTGGTCACGTTGCGGATCACGACCTGCCCTGGGGAGCTGTTCTCAAAGTGCCGCACTAGGAAGTAGGCGGCCCCGCCACCCACCACCACTCCGACGATTGCCGCCACCAGTGCCACCGCGCCCAGCCGCAGTGCTGGCGGGGCAGCGCTGGAAGAACCGGGCAGACCGGGCACGGGTTCGGGAGCGGCGGTTGCGGGGGCCGTCATGTGGACGGGTACCAGGTCAGCACCAGCTGATCGGTCGGGTCGAATCCGGCGCGCCGATAAACGTGCACTGCCGCCTCATTTGCTTCTCTGGTCCAGACGCAGGCAAAGGTCACTCGGTTCTTGGCGAAGAGTGCGACCGCCTCCGCCACCAGCCGGCTTGCCACTCCCTGGCCTCGGGAATCCGGGGTCACGTAGAGCTCGGCAACCTCGCCCTCAAGCCCGGTGCCGGGGTCGAAAAGAAGACACCAGCAGAACCCGACCACCCGCCCATCTTCCTTGGCGGCGAAGATGTGATTCTGCCCGACGAAGTTGCTCTGGTGGCGGGAAGCCAACGCTCCATCTGGGCCCGAGTCAGCGTTGCCCGGGCTCCCGGCTCCTGCTCGCCGTGGAGCAGGTCGACCAAGAGCGGCCTGATCTCACCCAGTTCCGACTCCGACAGGGTCTCGATCACCACCCCGCCATCGTACGGATCTTGCGAATCAGCCCTCCGACCGCTCGACTTCGTCGTAGTAGTCGGGCAGCGGCTCGACCCTGGCCACCCCGGTTCTCACCGCTGCCCTGGCAACCGCCCGGGCGACGCTGAGATGGACGCGTGGATCCAGCGAGTCGGGGACCACCTCCTCATCCTGCGCCAGACGGGCGATCGCCTCAGCTGCCGCGAGGTACATCTCGGTGTTGAAGGATCTCGACTTGGTGTCCAAGGCGCCCCGATAGAGGCCGGGGAACCCCAGCAAGTTGTTGACCACACTGCCGTCGACCGCCAGGATCGCCCCCGCGTCCATGGCGCGCTCCGGCTCGATCTCGGGGAGCGGGTTGGAGAGGGCGAAGATGATCTGGCCAGCCCGGACCTGCTCCGGGCGGATCAGGCCAGGCTGGGCGGTGGTGGCGATCACGACGTCGGATCGGGCGAGCAACTCGTCCATCTCCACCGCCTCTCCGCCCGCCGCCAGCAGTCGTTCCACCGAGTCGGGAGTGCGACCCGTTCCCAGCACCGGGCGACCCTGATAACGCATAAGGAGCTGAGCGATCGCGGAGCCGGCGGCGCCGAGTCCGATGATTCCCGCTGTTAGCTTGCCCAGGTCGAGCCCGGTGAGAATCGCGGCCCGGAGGAGCGCGGCCAGCACCACCGTGGCGGTCCCATGCTGGTCGTCATGCATCACTGGGATGTCTAGCCGGTCCTGGAGCGCCGGAGCGATCTCGAAGCAATGCGGCGCTGCGATGTCCTCCAGCTGGATGGCACCGTAGGTGGGACTGATCCGGGCGATGGCGTCCACGATCGCCTCAGGCGGACCCGGCGTGACCAGCAGCGGATACGCGTCTATCCCCACCATCTGGGCCATCAAGGCGCACTTGCCCTCGATCACCGGCATCCCTGCCACCGGCCCGATGTTCCCGAGGCCCAAGATGGCGGACCCGTCGGTAACAACCGCAACCGAGTTGTTGATCCCGGTGTAGCGGTCTGCCACTCCAGGATCCCCGGCGATCAGCCTGCAGACCTCGGCCACGCCCGGGGTGTAGACCCGCCTCAGGTCCGCGACGGAGTGGACGGGGTACTTGGGAACCACTCTCAATTTGCCGCCCAGGTGCACGCGTAGCACTTCGTCCCGGACGTCGAGCAGCATGGTGTGTGGGAGGGTCCGGATCTGATCCAGGACCAGCTCCAGCATGTGGAGGTCGGTGGTACTCACATCGATGTCGCGGACCACGTGGCGGGAACCGCGCTGGATGGTCCTGATGTCGCCTAGATTGCCACCGGCTGATCCGATCGCGGTCGCCACCTCACCCAACACCCCCGGGAGGTTCTCGTTGCGAAGCCGGAGAGTGCGGAGGATCCGATAGGTGGAGACGGCGCCGGGGGCCTGGCTCTGCTCGGTGGGAAACGCCTGCTGTCCGCTGCGCAGAGGCTCGCCCGGCGGTCGCGTGATCACTGCAAGGTCGGGCTGGCGGATAGCCGCTGTGCTTGCGCTGTCTCCCGTCACTCCGATGAAGTTACCGCTTGGGCAGCTGGTCGCCGCATGGCGGCGGACCGGGAGGCCGCCCGGCCCCCCGGTCCCATGGTCACTTTTCGATCGGTGCGCGGACCAGACTGCCCCACTCGGTCCACGAGCCGTCGTAGTTGCGAACGTTGGGGTAGCCGAGCAGTTCGCGCAGCACGAACCAGGTGTGCGCCGAGCGCTCGCCGATGCGACAGTAGGCAACCACCTCCAGCGCCGGAGTGATGCCCTCGCCCTGATAGAGCTGGCTCAGCTGGTCGGCCGTCAGGAAGGTCTCCTGCTCCGGGTCGACCGCCTTGCTCCAGGGGATGTTTCGGGCCCCGGGGATGTGGCCGCCGCGCTGGGCGCCTTCTCCGGGCAGATGGGCTGGGTGAAGCGCTTCGCCGCGGTACTCCTCAGGAGACCTGACGTCCACCAGTCCCTTGCCCGACTTGCCCACGATGTCGTTGGCGACCTGGTCCCGGTAGGCCCGGATCGAGTCGTTGCCCTTGGGCACTGGGTAGCCCGTGCTGGGGGTGACATGGGTGGCTTCGGTCACCAGCGGCCTGCCTTCCAGCTCCCACTTCTTCCGCCCGCCGTTTAGCAGCTGAACCGATTCGTGGCCGTAGTACTTGAAGTACCAGTAAGCGTAGGCGGCGAACCAGTTCTTGTTGCCTCCGTACAGAATCACCTTGGTCTTGGGCGTGATCCCGTAGCTGTCCAGGAGTTTGGCGAAACCTTCTGGGCCCACGAAGTCGCGCTGCGGCTGGGACTGCAGGTCGTTGCGCCAGTGGACCCCGATCGCGCCAGGGATGTGACCCTTGGCGTAGGCCTCGGTGTCCTCGTCGACGTCCAGGACCCTGATATCGGGATCCTGGAGGTGCGCCGCCAGCCACTCGGTACTGACCAGCGCTTGGGGATTGGCATACTCGCTCACGTTCTTCTCCCTCGGGTGAATGGTCGCTGCCGCTCTGCGGAATCGGCTCTGTCTGGAGCAGTCGCCGGGCCCGACCAGCCGCACGGGCCCGCCAGTTGTGCTGTCGGTCGCCCGCCGGGCTAGTTCTCTAGCTCCGGAGGCGGGCGCCTACATCGCCGGCTGGACGGGGCGCGCCAAGTGAGCGACCTCTCGCTCGTCTTTCCCACACCGGAAATGCTATCAAACTAGTGCACTAACCCAGAGCGGTAGGGACGTCCTGGTTCACATCCGCTTGATCGAGTTGACCCAGCTGGATCGCTGTGACGTTGCCCTTGGGGTTGACGAACACCGCTACCGGCAAGCCAGGAACGCCGTACTTTTGGGCGACCTGTCCGTTCCCATCCAGGAGGGTCGGCAGATCGATCCCCAGTCCCTTGAGGAACCTCTTGGCGGTCGATCCCTGTTCTTCGAAGTCGATCAGCAGCACCCGGAGTCCCTGGGCCTTGTACTGGGCGGCCGTCGCCGCCACCAGCTTCATATCGGCCCGGCAGTTGGTACACCAGGTGGCCCAGAAGTCAATCAGGACTGGGTGGCCCAGCTCCTCGGAGAGGGAGACGTTGCCGCCCGCGGTGCTCTGGAGAGAGAAGTCGGGCGCCGGGTTGCCGACCGCGACCGCCCCGTCCCCTGGGGCAGCGTCGTGTAGGTGCCCTGCTGCTCCAGAACCGGGGTGATGTCGGCCAGCAGTGACTGGGGAGTCCAGGAACCGCCCACCTTGAGCTCCTGGCGTCCCTGCGCGTCCAGATACCGCGAGATGGTTGGGGAATCGAGGTGGCGCTCAGCGTCGGCTGGTTCTCCAGTTCGGCAACCACATAGCCATTCGGGTTGACCACATCCACCACGGATGCGTGGACAAGGTTGTAGGGCTCGGGCTGACCGGTGAACATGTCGGTCGGCGCCGGTCCGTCCCAGGGATCTCTTCTGGATCGGGGGGACCTTCAACTGAGACCAGAACTGGTCGACGTTGGTCTGAGTCCCGGTCAGAAGGGGCCAGGGCAGACCGAAGTACTTCTGGTACTTGGTCAGGATGGCGGGGGTGTCATCGGCCGGGTCCTGGCTCACCTCCACGATCTGCACCTCGTTCTGCAGGTGCTTCTGGTCGAGCAGTTCTGGAGCTGGAGCAGTGCCGCCGCCACCAGCGGGCAGGTTTCCTGGCACTCAGTCAGGAAGGAGGCCATGCACCACCACCTTTCCCTGGTATCGGGTGAATGAGAACGGCTGGTCTTCCTGATTCACGAGCGGCACCGACGGCACGCTCAGCACCTTGCCTTGGGCAACCTCCAAGCCAAAGTTGACCTGGTCATTGCCGCCGTAGGCGGCGGCTTCCGAGATCGAAGACCCGGTGGAGGAGATGCGAGCGGAGCTGGCCTGGAAGGTGAACAGGAGAGGTGTCAGGCCCGACCGAGTCACGTTCATCACAACTTTCTGGGAGTCGTCGAGGGTCCGGCCAGAACTTGACTTCACGACCAGCTCGGCACCGCGGTAGGCGCCGACCGGGACCGACTCCAAGAAGAGGCTGTCTGAGTTCGGCGCCTCCCAGTTTCCGGGCAGATTCAGCTTGGTGGCCCGGACGGTCACCGCGAGCCAGCTGCTGCCGCTCGCGGCCGGCAGAAGGCGCAGCCCAACCGCCTCACCGGTCAAGGCGGCGGGGTCGGCAGGTACCGGGACGTCAACGGTCAGCAGGACCAGGATCTTGCCCTGCTTGGTGCTGGACTGACGGGCTACCAACACGCCGACCGAGATCCCCAGCGCCAACACCAGAGCCGCTGCGACCAGCACGGCCAGATACCGTGGCCGGAGCAGCCTGGTCACCTACGTCGAGGATTGTCGGCGGGGAGCGCGGGACTCCGCCTCAGCGCTCCTTCCACTCCGGCCTCTTGCGGAACAGACCCCCCTGTCCCAGGTGAAACCACCGCTCCTCCTGGTAGGGGGGCAGGAGTATCACCTGCTCAGGGGTGACGCTGGTGTGCACGCCGCTCGGCGTGATCTTGTCCACCTGCAGGGCGGCGACCTCCACCAAGTGACCGCCATTGTGGATCTTGACCGCCAGGCCGTGGAAGATGTCCGAGGCCTCGTCCCCTAGCAGCGAATCGGTGATCCCGAACTCGCCGCCCGCTGTGTCGAAGACCGGAGCGTGGTACGGGGTCATGATCCAGGCGACCTGCTGATCGGGATCTACGATGGTCGATGAATCGTCAATCGGTTCGGCCATGTGCTGACCTCCTTCCCTTTCGGTTCCCTTCCCCGAGCGCCCATGTTAGGACGAACCGGACAGAGGCTTCCTCAGCCTCCCTCCTTGGGCCGTAGCTGGTCCACGATTCAACCCTGATCAGGTAGCTGATCCTGCCTTCTGGCGCGGGGAAATCGTGCCCGGAGTAGCGGCGACTGAGTCGGTGGATGTCCGCGATCGCGGCATCGCCGTCTCGTCGCTCCTCAGCGATCCCCCGAACCTGCACCGAGCGCTCGGGTCTCTGGCTGTCGAAGACGGCCAGAGCGACTCTCGGATCGCGCGATATGTTGCGTGGCTTTGACCGACCAACTCGGGTATTGATCAGCACCCGGTCGCCCTCCAGCAGGAACCAGACCACCGTCGCCTGGGGAGCGCCGTCCCGCCCCAGTGTGGCGACCGTCGCCAGGTTCGGGTGGTCCAGGAATTCCCTGACCTCGGGGGGCAGCGGCCCTTAGGCACAGCCCGTCGAGGTCAGCTGGCCAAGCGGAAGGGAATCGGTGACCTTGGATCCGTTGGGGTCGGTCACCGAGATGTGGACGATGGCACCTGGACTGAGGTTGGCCAGGGCGTCGGTCAGGTCCTGGACCGCCGGCGTTGGGGTACCGTTGACCGCAGTGATCACGTCCTGATCCTTGAGCCCGGACTTGGTTACCGCCGACCGGGTTATCGAGACCACCAGCACGCCGTCGTCCTGCCCATTGGAGCCGATCACCTGCTCCACCTCGACTGCCGATGCAGGAGCGACCGGAGTTCTGCACTGAGCCGTACTTCACGATTTGGCCCGCGATATCGGCGACCGTGCTGCTGGGGATCGCGAAGCCGATCCCCGACGCCTCCGAACCACCCAACTCCTCGTCGAGGGCAGCCAGGGTGGGTATGCCGACCACCTGTCCCTCGAGGTCAACCAGCGCGCCCCCACTATTACCCGGATTTATGGGCGCCGAGGTCTGAATTACGTCGGAGAGGGTGACCCCATTGGGTTCGCTGACGGTGCGACCGACCGCGCTGATGATTCCGTCGGTGGCACTGCTCTGGAATCCGAGGGGGTTGCCGATCGCCAGCACGATGTCCCCCACTTCCAGCTGCGAAGAATTGGCGAAGGTCGCCGGTTGCAGCCCCGTGGCGTCGATGTGGATCACCGCCAAGTCGTCCGGCGAGAAGTTGTTAACCAGTGTCCCCGGGTACTCCTTGCCGTTGGCCAGGGTCACCGAAAACGATTTGTACCCGTCCGCCACATGGTTGTTGGTGACGATGTCGCCCGCCGTATTGAAGATGATCCCTGAGCCGAGGTCGACCTTGGTGGAGATCTGGACCACCGAGGGGCTGACCTCCTTGTAGAGGTCCACATAGGCCTGCTGCAGGGCGAAGAGCGATTGGGAGAGCGCGGTCGGCGAGATCGGATGCGAGGGGATCTTGGCCACTTTGGGCGCGCTGCCGGTCACTCCGGCCGCGGCGCAACTGGCCAGCAGGGCGCTCAGCGCCAAGAGAGCAGGGACGACGCCCCATGTAAGTCGTCTCATGAGCGTCTCACTCTGAATCCCAGACCCGAAGTCGGGCAAGATTCTCGTTGCGCTTGGCCGGTTCGCTCGGCAAGTCAACTCCCACTTGGAGATAAGGTAGCGCAGCCGCGCCGCAAGCGGGCGCGCCACAATCGGGAGGTCTCGAAGGATGGCAGCGAGCCTGGTGCGATCCGACTTCACGGACGGGGTGGCCCGGCTTCAGCTGGACTCCCCCAGCAACCGCAACGCTCTGTCCCACGCGATGCTCTCGCAGTTGACCCGGGAGATCGAGCGTGCTCAGTCGGCCGCTGAGATCCGAGTGGTCGTCCTGGGGCACACCGGGACCACCTTCTGCTCAGGGGCGGACCTCCGTGAGCAGACAGCTGCGCTCGAGGAAGGGCGCGCGGCTCGCGGGGTGAGTTCTCTTGCCCCGCTCATGCAGCTGATCCAGGACTGTCCCAAACCGGTGGTCTGCTCCATCGGCGGCGCCGTCCGCGCCGGCGGAGTGGGGCTGGTTGCGGCCAGCGACATCGCGATCGCCGCCGAGTCGGCGACCTTCGCCACCGGCGAGGTCCGGCTGGGACTCGCACCGGCCGTGATCTCCGTGACGGTGCTCCCCAAGATGGATCGGAGCGCGGCCGCCCGTCTGTTTCTCACTGGGGCGACCGTCACTGCGACGGAGGCAAAGGTCAGTGGCTTGGTGGCTGACGTCGTTTCGGACGCGGAGTTGGGAATGGCGGTCGAGGTAGTGGTGCGGCAGCTGCTGCTGGCCAACCCCAAAGCCCTGGCGGCCACCAAGCGGATCCTGACCGACGTGCCCGGACTGGGCCGCGACCGCGCCTTTGCCGAAATGGTCAAGCTGTCTTCCGAGCTCTTCGCCAGCGCCGAGGCTCGGGAGGGGATGACGGCCTTCCTGGAGCGCCGGCCACCCAATTGGGCCCCGCCGGCCGCAGCAGCTGACGAAAGCTAATTCAGCTGGGGCGGCCCCCGTTCACATACAGCACCTGGCCGCTTACGTAGGACGCCTCATCGGAACACAAGAACGCGATCACGGCCGCGATGTCCTCTGGCTGCCCCAGTCGTCCGAGCGGGATCTGGGCCACCGCCGCCTTCCAGAAGTCGTCCAGAGAGAGGTGTAGCCGCTCGGCGACTGCCCTGGTCATCGCCGTGTCCACGAACCCAGGGGCGACCGAGTTGACGTTGATCTGAAAGGGGCCCAGCTCCAGAGCGAGAGTCCGGGTCAGGCCTTGCAGACCAGCCTTGGCTGTTGCGTAGTTAGCCTGTCCACGGTTGCCGAGCGCGGAGGTCGAGGAGAGGAAGACCATCTTGCCCCGCCTCCGGGAGACCATGTTTCGGGCAACCGCTCGGGCGCACAGGAAGGCGCCGCGGGTATGCACGTGGATCACCTGGTCCCACTCCTCCACGGTCATCTTGTGGAGGAGATTGTCGCGAGTCACTCCCGCGTTGCTGACCAGGACGTCGATCTGGCCGAAGCGACCCAGGCCCTCCTCGACCAGCTTTTCTACGCTGGTCTCGTCCTGTACGTCACAGGTCACCCCCAGTGCCTCGCCGCCATCAGCAACCACCTTCGACGCCACCGACAAGGCAGCGTCGCCGTTCAGGTCCGCGACCACCACCGTGGCTCCCTCTGAGGCGAAGCGCCGAGCGGTCGCCTCCCCTATCCCCTGGCCGCCGCCGGTGATCAGTGCCACCTGGTCTTGGAAACGATTCACCACCATCCCTCCACCTGCAGAGACCGGCTGACTGCCCCGGGATCGCCCGGGGGCCGGCTACGTACACTAGTTGGGCACACCTCGCCGCGGCCCTCGTCTGGCCCGATACGGCCGCCGGATGGACCCGGCCATCCGGGAGAAGCCCTAGCTTGGAAAGTCCAGAGTCGACGCAGCCCGCCCTGCTGGCGGAGATCTCGAGGGGTGGGATCGTCGAGGGGCTGGTCCGCGGCCACATGGTTGTGGTAGATGGGAGCGGCGGCCCTGTCCGATGGCTCGGGGACCCGACCACTGTCAGCACGCTGCGCAGCGCATCCAAGCCCTTGCAGGCGTCAAGCTTCGTGGAAACCGGGGCTGCGGCAGCGCTGGGATTGGACGACGAGAGCATCGCCATCGCCTGCGCCTCGCACTTGGGCGAACCGGGGCACGTGCGGGCAGCGCGACGAATTCTGCAAGCGGCAGGGCTCGGCGAAGAGGCCTTGCAATGTGGCGTTCACCTGCCCGGCGATCCCACTGCGGCTGCCGAACTGCTGGGACGTGGTGAGCAGCCGACGCCGATCTACAACAACTGCTCGGGCAAGCACTCCGCCATGCTGGCTACCTGTGTTTACCAGGGTTGGCCGATCGAGACCTACCTGCAGAGGGAACACCCACTCCAAGTGCAGATCGCCAATCGGCTGGCCCGGCACGCCGGGCTGCAGGCTGAGCAGCTGCCGTTCGGGACAGATGGCTGCGGCCTGCCGACCTACGGCCTGGCACTTCAGGACTTCGCCGCCGCCCTGGCAAGGGCAGCTGGTTCCGACCCCGCTTTCCAGACCTGCCAGAGCGCCATGGCCCACCACCCCTGGCTGATCAGAGGGACCCGCGCCTTCGACTCGGTGCTGCTGGGCGCGGCCGGATCCAGGTTCACCGTCAAGGGAGGAGCCGCCGCCATCTTCGGGGCCGTGGCCAGGGATGGCAGCTGGGCCCTGGTGATCAAGTTGGAATCCGGGGCCCCGCCTGGGCTATCCGAGATCGCGACCCGGGCCCTGCAGCAGTTGGGCCATCTCGACGCTACCCTTCCCGACAGTCTGTCGGAGCTGGTCGATGGGCCGGTGACCAACTGGGTCGGGACTCCGGTGGGAAGGATCCAGCCGGTTTTCGATCTCTGATCATCCGCTCACCTAACGTCAGGTGCCCCAACCGCCGTGACCGGCGTGCTACCAATTCGAGATCGGTACCGGTCAGGGCCTCTGGTACCCTCTCGAAGTCTTGAGCACCTCTATGGAACGTCGTCGGCCGTCTGCACAGGACGCCCAGGATGTGCTTCGCCGCCACTGGAAGCGCTTCCCCACATTCCTCAGCGTGGGCGTGGTCGGGTTGATAGTCACCTTCGTCGGAACTGTGATCCTGTACCACCACGTTCACCTGGCGCTCTGGCTGGCATCGGGCATCTCCATCCAGCTCGCCATCCTCGTCACCTTCACCCTGAACTCCCTGGTCACCTGGAGGGATCGCCGGGGGGGCCGGCGAGGCAAGCGCTTTGTGACCTTCGAGGCGGTCAGCCTGGTCGGTTTGGGGATCAACGAGGCGGTGCTGCTGACCTGCGTCTCACGCTTCCATCTCTACTACTTGGTCGCGCTGCTGTTCGGGAGTGCGGTGGCGGCAGTTTGGAACTATCTGGTCAACCACAACCTGACCTTCGCGACAAGCACCCTCGCCAGCTGAGCCCGGGGTCGCGGACAGATCAGCCCTAGGAGCCAGCCACCCGAGCCGTAACGTGGGGTAGCTCCCAGGTGTGACCCAGGAGAGCCATCCCCAGCTCGTGATGCTCATCACTGTGGACCCTGAAGGGTCGCACCCGTTCCACCCGTTTGTACTGCTGGCCAGTGGAAATCTCGGTGATCTCGACAGATATTCGGTACGTCCCTTCCAAGAACGGAATCCCCGGCACGGTCAGCCGGACGACGCCCTTTCGCGGCAGCGATACGCCTCCGGTCTCAAGATCATCGGTGGGTACGGTCAGGATCGGCGCCCCATCGCCGCGCAGGAAAGTGACGCTGAAGCGGGCGCCCCGAAGCGCTGCCGGGGCCTCATAACCGATGGAAACGGTGAGCGGTTCACCGGTCGTGAGAATCGTGGAGGGGCCGTCGGGGCCAGCCAAGTCAACCGCGGTGATCCTCACCCCGTCTCGGCCGGCGGTGCGATCGATGTCCGCGGTGTCGCCGACCTCCAACTCCTGTTCTTCGCGCCGGTTCACCTCGGCCAGATATGCGCCGATCACCATGTCGACGCCGCCGACCACACGGGTCACGCCGTGGTCCATCCATAGGCAGCGGTCGCAGACAGCGCGCACCGACTCCAGAGCGTGCGAGACGAAGACGAGGGTTCGTCCCTCGGAGCGAAGTAGGTTGATTCTGTCCATGCAGCGACGCTGGAATGCCTCGTCACCCACGGCCAGAACCTCATCGACCACCAAGATGTCGGGATCGAGGTTGACGGCGATGGCGAAGCCCAGCCGCGTGTACATGCCAGAACTGTATGTTTTCACCGGATTATCGATGAACTGCTCCAGTTCGGCGAACTCGACTATCGTGTCCATCACCGACGTGATGTATCGTCGAGGCAAGCCTAGGATCGCGCCGTTGAGGAAAATATTCTCGCGTCCGGTGAATTCGGGATGAAAACCAGCCCCGACCTCTAGCAACGAGGCGAGTCTCCCCTGCACGGTGATCGAACCCTTGTCCTGAACCAGAATCCCGGCAACACACTTGAGCAACGTCGACTTGCCGGACCCGTTTTCGCCGATGATGCCGAGCGACCCGCCCTCGGGTACCTCCACACTGACGTCGCGGACCGCCCAGAACTCCTCGAATCGACCGCGCCGCCGGTCGATGAGCGACTGCTTGAGAGTAGTGCTGCGCTGGTGATAGACCCGAAAACGCTTACTCACATTATCGATCTTGACTGCGATGTCGGCCATCAGACCTCCTCGGCAAACCGGCGCCGTAGACGCCGGAAAACCCGCAGACCAAGCCAGATCGCAAGCAGCGAAAAGACCAGCGAATACAGCAGACCGTGCCAGTGTTGCGGCCAGCGGTCAAAGACCAGCACGTCCTGGAATCCCAGGATCACCCAGGTCATGGGATTCAAGTAGAGGACCACGTGGGCCAACTGACCCTCCAACCCGTGGTGCGAGAACTTCGACTGAACCAAGCTCCAGGGATAGATGATCGGAGTGATGTAGAACCAAACCAAAGTGCCGAGGTTGACCAGATAGGTGAGGTCGCGCAGGTACACGTTGCCGGCGGCAAGCATCAACCCCAAACCCAGCGCTAAAGCAAAGGTTATTGCTATCAGTACTGGCAATGCCAGGACCGGAGGGCCAACCCCCTTGTGGGACAGGAGCATGAATGGAATGAGCAGCAACAGGCTGATCGCGAAATTCACGAGGGCCGCGATCACCGACGAGATACTCAGCAGCACCCAGGGAAACGCAACTTTGCGAACCAGCATTGCGTTGGCCACAATGCTGCTGGTGGCCATCACCAGCGCCTGCGAGAAGAATGTCCAGGCCAACAATCCCGAAAGGATGAAGACGGTGGCCGAACCGCCTGGGTAGTGGACCCGCAGGAACTTGCCGAAGACCAGCGAATACACCAACATGAAGATGAGCGGATTCAGAAGCGTCCACGCCACCCCCAGGATTGAGCCGCGATAGCGTGACTTGACATCGCGTCGAACCAACTCAAATAGCAACTCGAGTCGGCCCGCGATCGGACCTGCGTGGGGAGCACGCGGACGCTGAGGCAGACTCCTTTCTGGGAGTATTTCGGTGCTGGCCACTTCGGGCGAGTCTAGCAGGCGCCCAGAATCAGTCTCCCAACTTCCAGATCGGTGCCCGCAACTTGAGCTCGTCGATGATGTAACCGCACGCGTCGAGTGCCTGGCGTCGATGTGCGGCACCCACGACAACCGCCACCGAGGTCACTCCGGCAGCTACCGGACCGGTGCGGTGCCAGACTCTAGCCTCGGTAGCCTGGAAGCGCTCGCATGCCGCTTCACAGATCGCCGCCAGAACTGGCTCGGCCATCTCCGGGTAGGCCTCGTAGACCAGCTGACTGACCGGCTTCCCCTCGTCAGGGTCACGCACTAGCCCGACGAAGGTGGCGATCGCACCGATGCCACGGCGCTGAACCGCGGCGCTCATCTCTTCGGCGTCAATCGGTTCCGGCCCTACCCGAACCGAGATCTCCCTGCCGAGAGATGGAGCCCCGCCAGAGACCGGCGGCAGAAAGGCCAGCTCGTCACCGGGAGACACGGTTGAGTCCCAGCTCACGTACTGGAGGTTGCACGCTGGGCTGACCGCGCCTCGCCAGCTAGTCAGGGCCGGGAAGCGCTCGCATAGGCTGGCCCAACACCTTTCAACCGAAGCCGGCCCGGTAAGTTCAAGCTCAACTTCGGAGCTACCCGCAACCTCGCGGAGGGAAGCGAAGAGGCGCACGCGCAAGGTGGACGTCTCCATTCCCCGAGCCTAGCGCCGGAAGATGTCGTGTGCCGGATCTCGGAGTAGCGGCGCTGATCCCTCTTCCGGTCCGCTCCAGGTGATTCCCCGGACAACGGCCATCGGCAGGCCGTCCACCTTGCCCATGAGCAGCTCTCCCAGCGAAGCAATCTCGTCTGCCGATCCGATGGTGGAGGCGTGCAACTCGTATCCCTGAGCGTCTTTCAGCCCCCGATGGTCGGTGAGAGCCGGCATCCCAGCGACCCCGATTGCCACGTTGACTGACCCTTCCCGGAATGGTCGGCCAAAGGTGTCCGAGATGACGACTCCGAGCGGCCCGCCATTGGCGAGGGGAAGCCACTGCTCCCGGAGTCGCGCTGCCGAGCGGTCGGGGTCGAGCGGCAGGCAGGTGATGCTCTCCCCTCCCCCCACGTTGCTTCGGTCCACCCCCGCGTTGGCACAGACCAGGCCGTGGAGTGTCTCGGTGACCAGCACTCCGGACTCGGCCCTTACCACGCGACGGCTCTCGCGTAGGACCGCCTCCACCATCTGGGGTTCCTGGCCAAGCCGATCGGCCAGCTCCAGCGCCTCCGGCCGGGGCTCGAAGGCGGACAGGGGGAAGACCCTTCCCTCAGCCTTGGAGACAACCTTGTGGGTCACCACGACCACGTCCCAGGGCTGGAGTCCGCCGCCGACTCGCTCCAGCGCCGAGGCCGCCACCAGCCCCAGATCTTGGCCGCTCTGCACCTCAGGAATGCCCGGCACCGACCAGCCGAGGATCTCGCCAGCCCGGACCATCGGGCGCTTGGGGTCCGGTTCATGCGCCAAACGACGACTCCAATGGGTGGGTGTGGTTCTCTAGTGCGGCCACCCCCTTGGCCCAGGCCACCACCGGGTGGGCGCCGTCCCCGAGGACAGCGCTCGGTGGCTCCAGATCGTCGGGTCGGTCCACGTCCCAGGCGAGCCGGGGCAGATCAAGGACGGAGAAGTGAAGGCCAAGGCGCTCTGCCGCCTCACGGTGGTGCCGGAGCGAGTCGGCGCCGAAGGAGAACGGATCAAGGTTGGCGGGGTTGAGCAGGAGCCCGTTGGTCCCGGTTCCGGTCCCGTCGGGGATCAGCGCCAGGGAATTGTCCGTGAGTCCAGCCGCCACCACCCAGAGTCGGCGAAGGTCGGACGACTCAATCCGAGGCAGGTCGGCGGCCACAGTGACCAGGACCGCGGCCCCCTGCTCTAGACACCATGCCTGCCCGGTCCGCACCGCGGCACTCTGGCCCTCGCCGGTGTCCGCGATGGTCGCCAGCCCCAGGCGAAGGCTGAGATCAGTGATCGAGGGATCGTCCCCCACCACGACCACGCGAGACGGTGCCCAGCCCTCGGCCGCGCACCGGACCATCCGGGAGGCCAGGGCCCGGCTGACCAACTCGCGGACGTCATCGGGCAGATCGGAGGCGAGCCGCTGCTTGGATCCGATCGATCGCTTCACCGGGATCACCAGGAATGCGCCAGTGCCGTCCGTCTCCGGAGCCGGCTCGAGGTTCACGCGGTCTCGGAGGCGGGGGAGGCGGTAGCCGCCGCAACTTCGAGCACCGCTGACGCCAATCGCTCCCGGGCCGTCTGATCCACCATCAGGGTGTCGACAGCGTGGGGCCGAACTCCTTGCGCCGCGACCGCAGGGGCAAGGCCGAGATCCTGCTGGTCGATGACCAGGTCGGAGATGAGGTCGGAGTAGCAGGTGGCCACCCCGACGCAGCTCGGATCAATGCCCTGACTGCGCAGCATCGGGACCGCTGGTCCCTTGACCGCCTTTCCGGCGACGATCGGGCTGACTGCGACCACCTGAGCCGCGGCCACCACCTCCGCGCGAACTCCGGGTACCGCCAGGATCGGTCCGATCGAGATCACCGGATTGCTGGGCGCGATCACAACCAGATCAGCACCACGGATCGCCTCTATGACTCCGGGGGCCGGCTGTGCCCGCTCGATGCCGCGGTACTCGATCTGCCTGATTTCAGGCTGGCAGCCGTCGCGGACCAGATACTCCTGGATGTGCAGGTCCTGGCCGTCTGAGGTGAGCACTCGGGTTACAACTGGTTGGTCGCTCATGGGCAGCAAGTTCAAGGGAAGCTGAAGCCGCTCCGCCAGTCGGCGGGTGACCTCCGACAACGGCCTTCCCCGGCGAAGCTGCTCGGTGCGCCACACGTGGGTGGCCAGGTCGCGGTCCCCCAATTGGAACCAGGTGTCCTCCCCCAGGCGGCGAAACTGCTCCGCGGCGCTCCAGGTTTCACCGCGGAGCCCCCACCCTCGCTCCCAGTCCCCGAGCCCAGCGAGGGAGTAGGTCACGGTATCCAGGTCGGGGCTGATGTGCAGCCCGTGAACGGTGAAATCGTCGCCGGTGTTGCCGATCACGGTGAGGTCGGCGTCCGGCGCAGCCGCCACCAAGCCCGCCAGGAAGCGGGCGGCTCCGACACCACCGGCAAGTACCACCAGGCGCCGCGGTTTGGCGGGGCTCGGGGTTAGGTCTCGCGCCCCCCTCCGGTGCCCCTCTCCCGGGGTGCTCATCCCCGGCCTGCACCCCGCTGGTCCATCAGCCAGCGGCGACTAGGGTGCATCGTCTGTCTCAGGCGACCGCGAGCGCCCGGAAGGTCAGTCCCGCGAAGAGGAGAGAGCCCAGGCCGAGGTAGATGGCCTCGTGGCGACCGCCGCTGCGGGCGCTCAGCCCCCAGGCGACCGGAAGCACCAGCGCGCTGAGCCCACCGTACATCAGGTGGAGAAATAGATTGCTGGGTCGCCGTCCTTCCGCCAGCAGTAAGAGCCCCAGCCCGTCCTGGACCAAGACCAGCGCGAAGCACAGGATCAGGAATGCCCGCACTCCTCCTGAGGGATGCCCCTGACGGCGAAGGTCGATGAAACACCAGGCAGCCCCAACTAGCCCCAGGAGGATAAGAACCAGTGCGAATTTCTCGTGCAGGTCGAAGATCACGCCGGGCGCACCCGGTGCGCGATCAGCTCAGCCGGCGCTGCAGGACTTGGCGGCTCCCGCCCCGTCCCCGGCGTCGAAGGACGATCCGCAGGAGCAGGTCTTGACAGCGTTGGGGTTGTGGACTGTGAAGCCTCCACCCATCAGGCTGTCGACGTAATCGATCTCCGCGCCTTCCAGATAGGTGGCGCTGTAGGGGTCCACGAAAACCTTTACCCCGCTATGCTCGACCACTTCGTCGTCGTCGGCCGGCTGGTCGTCGAACCCCATCCCGTAGCTGAATCCGGAGCAACCGCCCGGGCTCACGTAGACGCGAAGTCCCATGGTCGGGTGCTCCTGCTCCTGCAGCAGGGTCTTCAGCTGCGAGAGCGCCTGGTCTGAGACCGTGATCATTTGGTGTTCCCTTCCTAGGGTTGCTGGCTAGTCCGCCTCGTTCATCGTACCCGATCCAGCGCCTTCTAGTCCAAGCTGGCCGAGATCACCTTCATCTGGGGGAGCTACCAGCCGGCGATCAAAAACCGCTCCAGACTATCGGGCTCGATTATTGACCACCTCGCTCGGGTTGCGGCTAGGCTGAGGCGAAGGCGACTGCAGATGAGGACCACCTCCAATCCGCCTGCCGCAGCCTTCCGCTACCGGAAGGTTTACGGAAGGTTAGTATGGTAAAGTTCCGTAACAGTGCCAATAACGGAAGGTAACGGGCGGGGCCACGAGGAAACCGTGACGTGGAACGGCGCGCCGGTCCGAGCCTGGGTCCCGGACCTCCTCGCCAGCCAGGACTTCGAGGTCGGTATCGGCACGGCCCGCCGCACCGAACAAGCCCTGGCGGCAGTTCGGGCGAGTGGCGGTGCCTCCGCGCGCTTCGAGCCCCTCGCCTTGTTGTTGCTACGAGCGGAGGGGATGGCCTCCTCGTACATCGAGGGACTGCGCACCCCTCTCGCCGACGTTGCGGCGGCCGAAGTCGGCGACACCTCAAACGCCACCGCCGCCTGGGTGGCCGACAACCTCACCGCGGTTCGCTACGCCCTCGAAGGGGCCGGGCGCAATCTCACCATCGAGGACATCGACAAGTGGCACCGGCGTCTCATGGGCCCGACGGGCCGTCTGCCCGAGGAGATGGTCGGCACCTTTCGCACCGGCCAGTCCTGGATCGGCGGGACCTCTCCGCGGTCCGCCTCCTTCGTCCCTCCTCCGCCCGAGCGGATCGAGGACCTCATGGTCGATCTTGTCAGCTTCGTGAATTCCGAGTGGGTCGACCCGATCACCCAGGCTGCAGTCGCCCATGCCCAGTTCGAGACCATCCACCCATACGGGGATGGAAACGGCCGGATCGGGCGGATCCTGATTGGCTGGATCCTCGCACATCGGACAGGAATCGCGGTCCCTCCTCCCGTTAGCATCTTCATCGCCCGAGACCCCGGTGGGTATCTCGGCGGCATGACCAGGTTCCGTCTCGGCGAGCTCGACCCCTGGGTCGAGTGGCTGGCCGCTGAACTGCAGTACTCGAGCGAGGCAACCCAGGCGCTGCTGGTGCGGTCCGAGCAATTTCTCGAGGAGTGGGGCCGGCGCATCGATGACCTTCGGGCGGACGCCACCGCCCGGCGGGTGCTCCCCCTCATGGTCGAGCACCCCGTCGTCTCCTCGGATCTGGTCGCGAACCGCCTTGCGGTATCCGAACGAGCGGCGCGCTCGGCCCTCGCCTTGCTAGCTGGCCGCGGCATTCTTGATCCCTACGAAAAGGCAACGGCCGGCCCGGGGCGGCCCCGTCGCTTTTGGGTGGCGACTGAGCTCATCACCATGGCCACGCACTGGAGCCCAGCCTAAATTGTGAAGTTCGCCGAATGCCACCTTCGCCGTCCCGTGCGACTTTGTGTGAATACGTGCGCACTGGTCGAAGGTTCGCCGAAGTTGCTCACGCCCGCGAATACCGTGCTCAGGGGCTACTCGGCGCTTCTGCCATCGAGTCTGCCGCGATTCCGCTCAAGCGTCGAACCGGCGTTCTGGAGGCCAGCTGTGCGGATGTCCGCACAATGACACTGAATTGGAGCGGGTAGTTCCTGGTCAGCGATCAGGGTAGGGCAAAGGTTCCTGCCGACCCGATGTCCAGGCAGTAGTCGTCGGGAGCACACGAGACCAAGTTCTCAGCAAGGCCTGCTGCTGAGTTGGTGGAAGTCAGCGCGGAACCGACGACCAGCCAACTGGAACCATTCCATTCCAGCAGCTGGCTCGCCTGCGTGCTTGAGCTGACCCCATCGCCAATCAGGTCACCACCCATGAAACAGATATCGTCGCCGACGCACTGCAGCGGATCGGATTGATCGTACTGAATGGCGCCGCCAGGGATGACTTGACTCGACCACTCGTGCCCCTGCCACGAGTACAGGGTCGTGGTATTGCCAGGGGACGCGTCAGGTGCCCCAAGGACCAAACAGTCGTCTCCTCCGCGGCGTCCAACGTTCCAACCGCCTTGGATGGTGCCTTGCACCAGCCATCCGCCACCGCGCCAGATCAGGGCTGTATCCGGGACCTGGGTCGGCGAGTAACCACTCGCGTTGGGCTCATTGATCAGTACGCAAAACTCGGAAGTCCCCTCATAAGGACACGAAAGACTCAGTGGATCCAATTGCCATCCGGCCGATTGGACTGGGTCAGATACGGCCTTCCAGACCTGGCCGTTCCAGTACAAGGCGGCTTCGCTCGGCGCGACCCCTCCCACGCCAGTAATCGCCAGGCAGCTGGCGGGTGAAGCACAACTCGCAACGTACAGAAGCACGAGGCTTGATGTGGTCGGCAGCGTTTCGGCCGCCCGTTCCAGACCTCGAGCGCAGGGGACGTGTAGATCTGAACGGAGCCAAGTCCCATCACACAAAAGGTCCTGGATGGACAACTGAGCGAGTTCACAGTGTTGACCGCGATGCCTACGTCTTCCGCGGACGACCACGAATGGCCGTTCCAGGTCCACTGGTAGAGATCGCCGCTAGACGTCAACCCTTCCTCTGACCCAACCGCCATACAGAACGACCGGCTGCGCAAGAAATGTTGGTCGCATCGAGCGCGGGACCATCCGGCGACTCCGAGCTCACCGCGACCCACTTTGCGCTGGAGGGTTCGAAAATCGGCCAAAGCTCGTACATCTCGCGCAATTGGCGCGTCCGACCGGCGGGCAAGTCCACCAGTTGGCGGAGGGCGGACGGGCGATACTCCCAGCCGAAACTGGATCTCGGCACCGCGGTGACCAGGTAGCGCCCGTGAGTTAGACGCAGCGTGGCCCGGTTGGTGGACACGGTCCACGTCCTGCCTTCTCGCTCAACCAGGACGGTGGGACGCAGACCGGAAGGTTACCCCCGTGACTGCACTTGCAAAGTGCCCGTCCGAGTGACTGATCCACTCGGCTCGCAAGCGGACACGACCACGCCACCGGTCAGCACGAGCACCGCGGCGACGGGCAACTGCATCGCCGACCTGTGCACTACTTCGTCTCCGCCGAACATCTCGGGAACAATGCTGTCTATCCATTGCAAGGAGCCGTCTTCCGTTTTGGTTACCCCGTCGACGCGCCGTACCCTCGCACCTGCTATGGCCCCAATATGCTGTTACCTTCCGTGGGCGCACCCGCACGGCGGCGTCGGTTACGCTCTTCGTTAGGGCACCACTTCGGAGAGACCGTGAACCAGGACCCCGAGGCGACGACGCTTCTAGAGAAGAGCTTGGAAGGGAGACCCTCGGTGCTTCGGGAGATCTGCCTTGGGCTTCAGCGCCAGGTGCGCGAGGCACTGCCTGATGTCCAGGAAAGGCTCAACCCCTGGCGCATGTACAGCTTCATGGGCCGCCAGGACTTCTGCTATCTGGCAGTGGCCAGCCGGCATGTCAGCCTCGGCTTCCTCAAGGGCACGTCGCTCTCGGATCCGGCCAAGCTGCTGGAGGGGACAGGCAAGAACCTCCGCCACGTCAAGTTCAGGCACATCGAGGACCTGGCGCGGGTCGGCTTGAGGGAATTGATCGTGGAAGCGGTGGAGCTCGACCGGAGAGTCGCCTAGACCTTCCGGTATTTGGGCGCCCAGCTGCCGTCTGCGGCTCGCTGGAAGTCCTGGAAAACCCCTGACGACTCCAGGACCATGATCTCGCCGATCCGTCCGAAGATCAGCCGCAGCTCCTCCTCCGCGCCGGCTTCGGTTCGCATCTCGACCACATGCCGTAGCGTGCGCAGGTTCATGGTCATGATCAGGTCGGTGCTGACCCCCATCGGTGCCAGTCGCCGCAGAGCCGAGGTGACCTCCTTCTTGACGTGGAAGGGGATCCCAGACTGGTCGATCCCCAGCGCCTTGGCGGCCTCCACCTGAAACTCCTCCAGCCTCTCGACTAGCTCGATGCACTGCTGCCGCATCGGCTCCAGCGCCGGGGGCACCCGGAAGCCGATGTCGACCAGACGCACGTAGCGCAGGCTCTCCTGGCTGTAGGCTGCGCCCGCCCGGTGACGCACGATCTCGTGGGTCGCCACCCGGCTGACGTTCCTCAGGGCGAAGGTGTAGTTGGCATGCTCGAGCACGCTGCCGTGGGAGCTGCTGAGGATGTTGTCCAGGTAGGCCACCGGATCCGTCCGGACGCGGCTCACGTTGGGGTTCAGCCCCGGCTCCCAGCTGCGGTAACAGGCGCGCCCACAGAACTCGACCAACAACTCGCCCTGATTGGGAGCGCCATCGGTCTCCGCCAGTCTCCTGTTGAGCCAGGACTCGCCCCCCACGCCAGCCAGGTATTCCCGCATCGCCTCGAGGTCCACCGCGGGGCGGGCGATCAGGAAGATCGAGGGGCTGGTCTCATGCATCGGGAGCCCTCACCACCGAGTGCCGCAGCTAGCCGCGCCCCCGAAGCCTCCCGGCCCGGTCAGCCGAGTGACTCCAGCATCTCGCTCGCCTCGGTCCTGACGCAGGTGAAGCTGGGGACATCGCGCAGGGTGTAGGAGGATGCTTCGGTATCCCGCAGCACCTGAACGCAGTCCAGGAAATCGGCGGCGCTGTCGGTCTCGAACGCGACCACAAACTCCTGATCGTCGAGCCCGAAGGAGTAGGTGGTGTTGATCTTGACGCTGGGAAACTCATGGCCGATTCGAATGTGCTCGTCCATCATCCGCTGACGCTCGTCCGGTGGAAGTGCCCACCATGCCCTGGTCTTGACGAAGGGGTAGACGAACAGGAAGCGTCGGCTCCCCGGCGCAAGGACCAGCCGGTCTCGGCCACCGCCAGCGTTGGGGTGGTCGGCGTCCACGTAGATCGATCGCTTGGTCATCGACGTGTAGCTGTGCGGGCAGCTGAGATATCCGGCGAGCGCGCTGCGGTTGATGTCGGCGAAGAGGTCGTGGAGTCGCTCCGGGTCCTCGCTCACCGCCCAGATCATGAAGTCGACGTCACCGCGGGTACCCACCAGGGTGTAGGTGCGGACCAGCAGCTGTGATGCGTGTTTCGCGAGCACCCGGGCTAGCTCATCTCGCTGGGCTCCCTTCGTCTCCCGGTCCAGCCGCCGCCACTCCGGCATGACCCGGTAGAAGGCGAACCTGACCAGCTGTCGAGGGGCCGGCTTGGTGGCGTCCCGCACCCGCACTGCGCCCACCTGGGGTCCCCTTCGTGGTTTGGTGGCAGTGGTCTCGGTCATCGTGAACTGGCTCCCATTTGGCGCTCAGCGCACCCCCGAACTGGAGGCGGGGATCGTGTGGCCGCAGTTGGCGCATACAAAGACCCGGCCACTCCGGAGGACTTCCCGGCCGCCGCTCAGGCTGACCGTCTGATCCGAGCCGTCCACCAGCACCCAGGCCGGGTTGCTTTGGCGGCAATGATCGCAGGTGTCAGGCGGAGGGTTGAGGAGCATGCGCGTCCAGTCTCAGGCGGAGCCCAGGTAGGTCAGCGCGGCTCGGGTCATCACCTCGGTACCGATGGGAAGGCAGCCCTCGTCGATGTCGAAGTCGGGGTGGTGGTGGGGCGCTGTGATCCCGCTCGATTCGTTGCCCGCTCCCAGCAGGAAGTAGCAGCCCGGGACCTGGCGCATGAAGAGGCCGACGTCGTCTCCGACCGTCAGCGGCTCCGGCTCGATCAGCTCAGCCCCCAAGGTCTCGCGAACCGCACCCATGACCAAGTTGGCCATGGCCGGATCGCTGACCACCGGGGGACAGCCCGGGCCTCTGGTCATGGTTGCGCTCGCCCCGAACGCGCCAGCGATGCCTTGCGCCACCTCGCCGATTCGCCGCACCAGCCGCTCGCGATCTGCTTCCGTGAAAGCCCGCACCGTGCCGGTGAGTTGGACCGTCTCCGAGATCACGTTGAACGCCTGACCGGCCGTGACGGTGCCGATGGTCACAACGGTGGAGGCAAACGGCGACGTCTCGCGTGAGACCAGCGTCTGCAGGGCCAACACCACCAGACTGGCGATCGGGATCGGATCCAGCGCCTGATGGGGTAACGCACCGTGTCCGCCCCGACCCCGGATCTCGAGGGAGAACTCGTCGGCAGATGCGAAGATGGCTCCCGCTCGGACGCCGACCCTGCCCACCTGCTGGCCGCTCCAGAGATGCAGGCCCAGGGCAGCTCCGACTCTGGGGCTGTCCATCACTCCAGCGTCGATCATTCGCTGGGCCCCGCCAGCTGTTTCCTCCGCCGGCTGAAATATGACCCGGACCGTGCCTCCAAAGCTGTCCCGATGCCTGGTCAGCAGCTCGGCCGCCCCAAGGGCGATGGCGATGTGTCCGTCGTGTCCGCAGGCGTGCATAACCCCAGGGACTTGGGAACGGTAGGGACGGTCTTCACCCCGCTCTTGAAGCGGAAGCGCATCCACGTCCGCTCTCAGCAGGATCACCCGATCCCCGGCGCTGGTGCCGACGATGTCAGCCGTCGCCGCCGTGTCCTCGAGCAGCAACCGAGGGCTGAGTCCCAAGCTGGTCAGTCTTTTGGCGATGTATTGAGTGGTCGCCAGTTCGCTGAAGGAGAGCTCCGGGTGCTGATGGAGGTGGCGCCGATCGGCGACAAGCTGCGCAACCAGGGATATAGATTCGGCGTGTAGGTCAAAGCTGGTCACGCGGTTGCTCTCCTCGTGGGTGGCGGCGCGTCCTCCCAGAGCGTAGCCAGCGCTGCAGGGTTTCGGCCATGTGGCTGTTGGCGACACAGCGGTCAGCGCCCGCCGCCTTGGCGGCAGGGCTCAGATTAGCCAACTCAGTATGGCGGCCGAAGCAGATGACCTCGGTGCCGGGATGGATGCTGGCGACCCTGCCAAGCCAGCCCAGTCGCAGCTCCGATTCCCGGTTGAGGTCAACCAGTAGCAGGTCAAGGTCCTCACCCAGGTCATCCCCGGTGACCATCTCTACCCTTGGCCCCTCGGCACCGAGTCCGGCCTGGACTCGAGCCCGGACCATCAGGTCCTGGCTCAGCAGCCCGACCCGTGGTTGTGCGCCTCCATCAGACGAGTTCAGCAGTGTCTCCTTCAGAGATCCGACCGGGAACCTTGACCCGGCAGTAGGCGCCCACCATCTCATCGTGAGCCTGCACCAGATGACGGAGCAGCAGGGGCCAATTGGCCCAGCTGTCAGGATCCCGGGTGGTCACCGAGCAGCGCGGGCATCCGCTGGTGACCTCGAGAACCGCCGCCCCACAGCGAACCTCGCGACCGACCAGGCCTGGTTCTGCGTGGGCGGCGATGCCGTCTCCTTTGAGATAGACGTTGGCTCGAAATCGGCGGTGGTCGACATACGCACCCAGCTCCGCCGAGAGCGCAGCGGTCGTGGCGAGATGGACCAGCAGAATCGGCGAGTCGTCGAACGCGCCATCGGCAGTGGCCCTCAGTTCCATCTTGCGACGGCAGACCGTCTCGAGAGCGCTGCCGACCTCAGGGCGATCCCAGCGCGACGGCTCCAGCCCCGGACCCGCCACCCGGGGCGAGCCACCGTCGAGGGAGGCGCTGAATCGCAGCAGTCCGGCCACGTCGCGCGCGCTGCGCGGCTTAGGGACCGGGTTGGCCGCCATCTCGAAGACCGCCAGCCGACGGTCGCCCGGAATGCCACGGTCACCCAGTTCGGCTGTGGTGATGCGCTCCCCTGCCATCGACTTGACTGGGTAGCGCCAGAGTTCGGCGATCTGCATCTGGACAAGGCTACCCGCAGGGCCCTTCTCCCAGCTCCGGCTACAATCCGCAGGTGAGTCCCCGGGTACTGGCAACTCGAGACGCGATCGAGGAGATCAAAGCGTGGCAGGAGCGCGACGCTAAGCCTGACACGGTCTTCCGCATCGATGTTCGCCTCGGTGGTTGCCGCGGCTTCAAGCTGTTCTTCGATCTGGAAGACTCAGCGCAGGGGGACGATGTCCTCACCGAGTTCGACGGAGTGCGGGTGGTGGTCCAGGAGGACGGGCTCCCGCTGATCGACGGCTCGGTGCTCGACTTCGAGGACAGCTATCGCGGCCGCGGATTTCGCCTGGCGAACCCCAACGCACGAAACGCCTGCGGCTGCGGTACGTCGTTCATGGCGGACTACCCCGGGGGAGAGTCCAGCAGCCTGGACGGCGGAGAGGACCAGATCGTCGCGGGAGCCAGCTTCGCCGACTGACCCGGTCAGCTCCGCCTAGTCGGAGACCTGTCCGTGCCCGGGCCGGTGTCTGGCGACGGTTCGCCAAGCCCGAACCAGCCGCGCCCGGCTCTCGGTCCCAGAGCGAGGCGCGTAGAGGATTCCGAGGATCACTCCGAGGAGGATCCCGCGGCGAACTCCCCTGATGTATCGCCGGGTTGGTATGAGGATCTCCTCGTCGACCGCGTCGGTAAAGGCCTGGATCCGCTCCTGGGGGGTTCGCTCGTCGGCGGCCATCAGCTCTGGTGGTCGATGCCTGGTATTGCGGGCGACTCCGGGCTGGCACTGCGTCCTGCCAGCTCGACGAAACGCTCCGTCGCGGTTTGGGCGACCGGCTGGACTGCGCGGGCCACGCCCCCCGCGGCCTGGGACGCCCTGTCCAGCGCCGGCTGCGCGATCTGCCAGCCCTGCTGCAGCTTCTCGCTCACCCGCATCGAGCGCTCCTTGGTGCTGGTCAGGGTGTTCACCAAACGCTGGCGCGTCTCGCTGCCGGACCGAGGCGCTGTCAGGACCCCGATCGCGATGCCAATCGCTAATCCGTGGCTGAGTCCTTTGGCATATCCCATAGGGGTGCGCCTCCATTGGTCGATGACGTCCTGGTTATCAAAGCACGAAGCCGTGATATATGAGCGCATCCTGATCGCTGCTCCTGAGCTGGACCCGTGACCGGGCCGGATGCGCTTCGGTCAGGGAATCGGGCGTCGTCGGTCGTCGGTCTCTACAACCCCGGTGCCGTGGGTGCAGACACGGTCCGCCCAGCCCAGGTAGTTCTGGACGATGCGGACCGCGGAGGGGACCATGGATCGTCGGCGGGCCTCTGCGGTGTCGGCGTGCACTGAAAGCGCCTCGTGTACGGCGACCACGTGTCGAGAAAACTCGTCGTGGGCGATACGCGCCTCGCTGAGTGGTGTCCAGAGCTCTTGAGGGAAGCCCAGCGCGCGCATCGCGCGCTGGGCATCTCTCACATCAAAGAGGCAGGTCTTGCGCCGTCCATCGTGCAGGAACCCACACTGCCAGGGATCGTAAAGCGAATTACGAGCGGCAGGAAGGTCAGGATGAAGCCGGCGAAAGGGGCGCTGGACCGACGGCTTGCCGACGGCCTGCGCAACCATCAAGCGGCGCGGACGCGCCCTGCCCGAGGACCCCTGGTGCTGGCCTCGATCTCGAACTCCACTTGCGACCCCCTCGTCAAGGACTCAAACGCTCCGCCTTCAACGCTGGAGCGGTGGAAGAAGTACTCCACCCCATCCTCGGCGGCCAAGAATCCGAACCCACGCTCGTTGATCGACTTGATTGTTCCGATCGGCATCTGCAATCTCCCGTGCCGCAGCGCGGCCCTCCTCGCGAGCCTTATCGATCAGCCGGCTCGCGAGGCTAGCGGCGGCGAACGGTCCATCACAAACGGCGAAGGACATGTCCAGAGTACCACAGGCCGTTCCAGTTGGCGGGGAGTTGGGAGCGGCCCGCGCTTCTCCAGTCGAGCCGGCGGACGGCTCCGTCGTCCTGACGGGCACTCTGTCGCCCCGGATGCAGGGCCTGCGCACCGGGTCGGAGGTCGGCATTCGGACACCCAGGTTGGGCCTGAGAGTCGTACCACGGGCAGCGCTGAGGGGCGGGCCGTTTACCGCACACGCCGCCTGCGATTTACCGGGGTCGGCCTAGCTCGCGTCCACCCAGGGTTCAGACTCAGCCGTCGGGAGTGTGGGAAGCCGGAACGGAGACCAACCTCAACACCTGTACCGACGCGGGGACTGTCGGGGCGAGCCAGATGGTCACGTCGATCGCACCCCTCTCGCAGATCATTCGCCAGGTCCCTCTCATCGAGCCCGAGGCCGAGGGCTGCCGGGCATCCACGCATCGCCCATGCTCGTCTCGCAGCCGCTGGAACTCCTGGCGCCTCAGCTCCGCAGGGGTGTCTAGGAAGAGGTTGTCCGCCGCCATCTCGGAGGCGGTCCCATCGTCCCATCCCTCGTATAGGCGGAGAACAGACTTCCACGCATCGGTTAGAGCAGCACTCGGTGCGATCGCCCGAGACGCCAGCGCCCCGGAGGTAACGAGGACGTCGATCGCCTCGTTCACGACGACTCGCATCGGCGAGTACGTGCGGTTTGCGAACGCAAAGACGCCTATCCCGCGGTCCGGAAGCCACTGGACGTGCGACCCGAATCCAGGAAGACCACCGCTATGGCACACGACCCGACCGTCCCGGTCAGTCTCCCCGCAGATCAGCCCGAATCCATAGCCTGCCATGGGCAGCCAAGGCCCCTTGGCATCCGGGGCGGGGCAGAATCGGGCCGCCTGCTGCATCTCTCTTAGCGAACTGCGGCGAAGTGGGCCCGGGTCCGGGTCGTCGCGCGCCGGCCAAGCCGAGAGGTGGAGCGCGACATAGCGAGCAAAGTCGTCGATCGTGGTCCAGAGTCCTCCCATCGGAGCGAAGGCACCGTTGGCGAGAGGTGGCTCCTGGACCCAGTCCAGCTGCTCAAGGCGGTAACCTCGGGCTACCCGCCCGGCTGGCAGGTGAGCCGTGTCCCACACCGTGTCGCCCATCCCCAGAGGTTCAAAGAGACGGGCGCTAGCCATCTCCATCGCGGTGACTCCGGCGACCTCTTGGATCACCCTGCCGAGAATCCCATAGCCCAGGTTGGAGTACTCAAATACGAGCCCGGGCGCCCAATCGAATGGAATGCCCTGCTCCAGCAGCCTGCCGAAATCGGCCTCTGTCATGGATAGGTGTCGGTCGGCCCAAGGGTCGTCCTCGACGAATCCACCTGACATGGTGAGCACTTGCCGCACCGTAGGAGGAACGGAATCCAGAGTCGGCAGCTTCAGAGAACTGAGCTGGGGGACGTACTTGGCGACCGGCTCATCGAGGGCCAGTCTCCCCTCGTCGCGCAGCATCAGCAGGCAGGTCGCGGTGATGCTCTTGGTCATAGACGCGATCCGAAATATCGTGTCTGTTCGGACAGGCGCTACGCTTTCTGCGTCGCGTACTCCCGAGCCGCCAGAGTGGGTAAGCGCGCCATCGACCACCACCCCGTAGGCGATCCCGGGAATTCGGTAGCGAGCGCACGCCGCTTCGAATACTTGATCGACCTCTGGGTAGGAGCCTTCTAGCGTGGAGCGCCGACGTTCAACGCCGGAGGACTGAGTAACGTCGGGGCTGGGCTTACCTTCAGATGGTCCAAGCACCGCGCCAGCCTACCAAACGATGGTGATCTCAGACGCATCGATTGGGCATTGGCAGCCCTACTGGCCAACGAGCGGTAACCACGCGCTGGATCTGGGGCAGCGAACCGGGATGGCGCGAGCTGAGCCATGTCGACGGATATCGCGATGGGAGTCCGGCCCCACGAGCCGGACTCCCATTTCGCGTCGAGTTCGCCTAACCGCCGAGTGACCAGTCTTCCGGGTAAATGTGCCCGGTCGGGTCTTGCGTGGTGATGCCCTTCAGCTTTTTGCTTACCACCGAGATCTGGTAAGCCGCATTGGGCATCCAGAGATAGGGGACCTCCTTGGCTACGTAGTTCTCGTAAGCGTGCAGCCCTGGAAGGCCCGGTTGCTGGTGGCTGGCTGTCACCAGCTTGAGGATGTTGTTCACGAACTGCGGATTACCGGGGTAGACGATCCCGGTGTCCTCGATCACCGGATCCCCGCTCGGGTAGTAGGTGGGCACGTAGGTCCAGTTCGGTGAGGACAGGTATTCGAGGGCGTAGCCGCACCCGCTTCCGGTCGACGGAACGCAGGAGTACGCCTCAGTCAGAACCGAGTTGTACGGCGCCGACTTGATTACCACCTGGATCCCCACCGTGGCAAAGCTGCTCTGGAGCGCTTCCATCTCCTCGGTGTATTCGAGGATCCCGCTGGTATAGAGAAGGTTGAGCTTTAACGCCGTTCCTTTGGCGATGCCAGCGCCGCACTCGTTGGACGCCGTCCCAGGGTGTTGGCAGGTCGTGGTCCCCTCGTGCACCACGTGCCACCCATGCTCAGTCAGAAGCTTTTTGGCAGCGGCGGGGTCGTAGGGCAGTGGATTCTTGCTCACGTAGTTGCTCAGATATTCAGTCTTGGGATAGACGGGAACTGGCCCGTAGGTGGGGGCCGCGTATCCGTCGAAGATCTTCTTGATGTATAGAGGTTGGTTGATGAGCCGCTGCATCGCCTGGCGTACGTACAGCTGCTCCAAGACGGTACCCACGGACCGATTCGGGAAGGTCAGACCCACCGACGAGAACCCCCACTCGATCCATGGATTGAGCTTGTACCCGGAGTTCTCCAGCCGCCCCTTCAAATTGAGATCGGTGAAGGGGACGTAGCCGTAGTCGACCCTGCCAGCGAGCACGGCGTCGATCTCCGATGCACCGCTGGTGAAAGGCAGCTCCTCGAGCTTGGCGATCTTTGGCTTGACCGGACCCGAGTAGCCGGAGTTGGGGACCATCTCCAACAGGCCGGTGGTGGCGTCGAAGCCGTCGTTCGGCTGGAGTCGGAACGGCCCATCGACGACTTGCCAGAGCGGGTTCGTGTCCCAAGTCGACAGCGACTCCGATTGGGCGTTGAGGTAGTTGTAGACAGCGACCGCCCCACTGGTGGTCATATCGTCGTTGCCGATCGCTCCAGTTGCAGACGTCTTGTCCCATGCGTACTGCGGGATCGGGGTGATCTCAGAAAGTCCGTTGTCGATCAGCCACGAGGTGCTGTACACGCCGTTGAAGGTAATGCTGAACTGAGTTGGAGACGAGTAGTCGGTGCTGCTGATCTCATCCATCCACCAGCCGGGCGAGTACCCCACATAATCGGCCTCATTGGCTTTCAGCAAGTTCATCCAGAACTCGACGTCGCGCGTCGTCACCGGGGTGCCATTCGACCAGTCGTAGTGCAGCAGAGTCATCGTGACCGTGCGGCCCCCGTTGCTCCAAACCGGCGGCTTGGCAAGACTGAGTGAGTAGTTGATGGTGGGGAGATTGTTGTTGCTGTGTCCAAACCAATAGAGGGGGCGCCACATCAGAGGCTGCAGGTACGTGATGTTGTTGTTCCCCGAGTTGGCCCCGTCTTCGAGTGGAAATATGTAGGTCGGCGTCGATCCGGGTTGTTGGGCGAAGGTCACGGTTCCGCCAGTGCTCGAACTCGCCGAGACCACCGAGGTGACCGACGCCGAGAGCGAGGCGCCGATGGCAACCACTGCGGCAGCCAGCCAAAGGCGTCTCTGTAGCAAGAGTCTTGTCACACGCACCAGCATTCCCCTCCAGCAGTGGTGCGGCGCACCGGAGCCGGGCCGGTCAGGTGCACCGACAACCGTCTATGCCGCGAGGATAGCAGAGGAACCGACCCATCGCGGGCCACGACCCGGTTCGAGCCGGTTGCCGCAATTCGGTCCTCGCCTAGGCCCTGGCTTCGAACCCTGGGACACCTCAGACGGCGCCGGGGCGCCACCGGTTCTAATCGTCGGATCCTCATCCCTGGGGCGGGTCCTTGATCGGCTGCGGGAGGGCACTGCCAGGATCTCCTCAAGTGGGAGGGCAGGCAGCTCTCGGAGATCAACTCGTTCTGGGCGCCGGCCATGAGCCCTCAGCCCCAGCCGATCGGGCTAAAATGTGCGGTCTAGGAAAAAGGAGTCCCGTCGGGGGGGCTGAGGGCACCGGCCGACTGGCACGCCAAAATGCCTCTGTCGGTGCTCTCGGCACGGCACTCGGCAGGGGCGTCGAGTAGGCAGGAATAGGCTGCATGAGAGCATTTCTGATCCGGCGGACGGTCCAGGCGGTCGTAGTGCTCTTCGGCGTGTCGATAATCGTCTTCATACTCCTGCACCTGCTGCCGGGTGGCCCGGCGAAAGCGGTGCTCGGCCTCAGAGCCAACAAGGCCCAGATCCACGCTTTCAACGTGCGCTACGGTCTGCTCAACCCCCTGCCAGTTCAATATCTGGATTGGGTGAATCAGCTGCTCCACCTGAATCTCGGCTTCTCCTACAAGCAAAACCAGAGCGTCGACGCTCTGCTCGGGGAAAATATCCCCAGGACGTTGCTACTTGTTGGAGTTGCCACCGTCCTCGCCCTATGTGTCGCCATACCTGCTGGCATTTATCAGGCGGTCCGGCGAAACAAAGCCGAGGACTACACGCTGACCGGGATGTCGTTCCTCTTTTACTCGATGCCGACATTCTTCCTTGGCACAATCTTGATCATCGTCTTCAGTCAGATGCTTCCCCTCCTGCCCTCAACTGGACCGACCGCCGCGTCTCCCATAATCGACCAGATCCCGAACCTAGTCCTCCCCATACTCACCTTGACCCTGGTCACCATCGCACTCTTCAGCCGCTACATGCGGTCTTCGATCCTTGAAAATCTAGTTCAGGACTACGTGAGGACGGCTAGCTCGAAGGGGGTGTCACGACCGGCGATTCTGTTCAAGCACGTTTTGCCAAACGCAATGCTGCCGATCATCACTCTGGTCGGACTTAGTCTTCCTGGGATTCTCAGCGGGGCCCTCATCACCGAGTCCCTCTTCAATTACCCCGGAATGGGCCTGCTGTTTTGGAATGCCGCCATCACCGACGACTTTCCGGTGATGCTGGGCACGACGATTGTTGTCGGCGTCGCGGTGGTGGTCGGATCCCTACTGGCTGACGTTCTCTACGCAGTCTTCGATCCTCGGGTTCGCTACTCATGACCCTGATGCCAGCCCTCGCTCTACGGGTGGAATTCCAGTGATCGGTGGAGCGCCGCTCGATCCCGACCTAGCGCTAATCCCGAGTCTCATCAGCGATGCCGGCGAGATCGATCACTCGGAAAGCCCTCTGCGGCTGGTTCTCGGTGTATTCACCAGGAACCGCCTAGCCGTTGCGGGACTCGGCGTCGTGGTGTTTTTTGTTCTCTTTTGCTTTCTCGGCCCGGTCTTCTACCACACCAACCAAATCCAAACCAACCTCGCCATCGAGGACCAGGGCCCGAGCCTCCATCACCTGCTGGGAACAGACGACGTCGGCTACGACGTGCTGGGCAGGTTGATGGTCGGGGGCCAGACCACCTTGGTTGTCGGATTGGTGGTGGCGCTACTGGCAACCAGCTTCGGCGTGATCTGGGGCGCCATCGCTGGGTTCACCGGCGGCTTGGTTGATACCGTGCTGATGCGCGCGGTCGATGCTCTCCTCGCCATCCCGACCCTGTTCTTGCTGTTGTTTCTCGCAAGCATCTTCACCCCCTCGGAACCCCTGTTGATCATCGTGATCGCCTCCGTGGCGTGGCTTGTCCCCTCACGTCTGGTGCGCGCTGAGAGCCTCTCGCTGCGGACCCGCCAATTTGTCGAGTCAGCCCAAGGACAGGGCGCGGGACCGATTCGGATTATCGCCCGACACATAATCCCCAACGTGTTCGGCACCGTGGCCGTGAACGCGACCTTTCAGGTGGCCGACGCCATCCTGGCCGTCACCTCCCTGAGCTTCTTGGGACTGGGCATCCCGCCGCCAGCAGCGAACTGGGGGAGCATGCTCTCAAACGGCGTCAACTACGTTTACAGCGGATACTGGTGGCAGATCTGGCCCGCAGGGGTGTGCATCGTCCTGGTGGTGGTCGCCTTCAACTTCATCGGCGATGGGCTCCGTGACGCGTTCGAGGTGCGTCTGCAGCAGCGCTAGAGTTGCCCCAGCGATGGGATGAGCCGGAGGCCACAGGTGCAGCCTCTCGTGATCCTGCACGACCCCGGCGGACGTCGGTTCGGGACTGTAGGTCTTGCCCTGGTGAGCTAATCCTCGGTGTCCTGTCCTAAGTCTCGAGCCACCGCCTCGGCGCCACTGAGGGCACGCAAAATGTTCTGCCAACCCAACTGATGAAGATCTGCCTCGGGCCAGTCACGGTCAGCCAACTCCCGCATCAGAGCTGGGTAACAGGACACGTCTTCCAACCCGAGCGGGAATTCGGGGCTACCGTCGAAGTCACCGCCCAGACCAATGTGGTCGATGCCGACTATCTCCCGGGCGTGCTCGACGTGGTCTGCGACCTGGGCCACGGTCGCCCGTGGTCGGGGATTAGAACCCTCCCACTCGTTGACGAAACGCTCTGCCGCGGGCTCATCCTCGTCAAGTCCTCGCTCCTCAAGGGCGCTTTCCAGGCGGGACCGCCATCCAGCGCACTCCGAAGAGATGAAGGAGGGAACGAAAGTGATCATGACCACGCCGTCGTTGCCGGGAACCAGTGAAAGTACGTCGTCCGGGACATCGCGAGGGTGGTTACAAAGGGCCCGGCAGGACGAGTGGCTGAAGATGACGGGGGCCTGGCTGACTCGGAGGGCGGCCCGGGCGGTATCTGCTGAGACGTGGCTCAGGTCGACCAGCATGCCTAGCCGGTTCATCTCTTCGACCACGCTCTCGCCGAACGGCGAGAGTCCTGTGCTCGGCTGGTCGGTACAGGAGTCAGCCCAGCCCACATTGCGGTTGTGGGTCAAGGTCAAATACCTCACTCCCAAGAGGTAGAAGGTGCGCAGCACCTGGATCGATCCTGCGATCGAGTGGCCCCCCTCGGCGCCCAGGAAAGAGGCGATACGCCCGCCGGACATGGCCTGCTCAGCCTCGCCGGCGGAGCGGACTAGTGCAAGGTCTTCCGGGTAGGTGTCCACCAATCGGTGTACGAATTCGATCTGCTCAAGCGTGGCCATAACCGCTTCGCTACCTGGCATCGTAGTCGGGACATACACCGACCAAAACTGACCAGCCACCGCGCCACGGCGGAGCCGAGGGAGGTCGGTCGAAAGCTGTGGCTGCGGTTTGGACACATCCAGGGTCCCGAGGTCATATGCGGCGGCCTTGCGGTGGGCCCAAGGCAGGTCGTTATGCCCGTCGATCACCGGTATCGGCTGCACTCTCGCTACTCCTCCTCATAGCAACGCCGTGGTTATCCGGTCACCATGATCTGCCCCCACGTGCCGCTTCCGTCGGCGCCTCGATCGCGGGAGCCAGACTCGCAGCCGGGATTCTGAACGGCTCGCCTTGAGAAGACCCGCGGCAGAAGGTCGGCAGCAGTCGTCAGGATTAGGTAGGGCGGTAAGTCGCACGGCAAGGTCGCGAGGAGGTGAAGGCATGGCGGAGGCGGTTATTGTGGCGGCGGGCCGCTCTCCCATCGGCCGGGCGGGCAAGGGGTCGCTGGTCGAATTCCGACCAGACGACCTGGGGGCCTTCATCCTCCGCCAAGTACTTGCTCGGATCCCCCAGTTGGAGCCGGAGCAGATCGAGGACGTTCTCTGCGGATGCGGTCTGCCCGGGGGCGAGTCTGGCTTCAACCTGGGGCGTGCGATCAGCATCCTCTCCGGAGTGAACGCACCGGGAACCACCCTAACCCGCTACTGCAGTTCCTCCCTTCAGACCACCAGGATGGCAGCCCATGCCATCCTCGCCGGCGAGGGGGACGTCTTCGCGTCGGTGGGCGTGGAGACTGTAAGTCGGTTCGGCAACGGCACATCGGACCCGCCCGAGGCCCGCAACCCCCGCCTCATGCCCGGCAACGCGGAAGGACTCCCCGATCTGTATTTGCCAATGGGGATGACCGCCGAGAACGTAGCCGAGAGGGAGGGAATCACCAGGGAGGAGATGGACCAGTTCGCGGCACGCAGCCAAAACCGCGCCGTCGCTGCCCAGGCGAATGGGTTCTTCGACCGGGAGATCATCGGGGTGACTACCCCGAGCGGTCATCTGGTAGACCGAGACGATGGACCGCGTCCGAACACGACCCCTGAAGTTCTCTCCACTCTGAAGCCCGTCTTCAAGGAAGGCGGACGGGTGACCGCAGGCAACGCCTGCCCGCTCAATGACGGTGCGGCCGCGGTGATCGTTATGTCCTTACAGCGAGCACGCGAGCTGGAGATCACCCCGCTGGCCCGGATCATCGGGACCGCGGTCGGGGCTCTGGAGCCCGAGTACATGGGGCTGGGGCCTATTCCCGCCACCCAGAAGCTTCTGGCCCGCACCGGGATGACGATGGACGACATCGACGTCGTCGAGATCAATGAGGCATTCGCCGCTCAAGTGATCCCCTCCGCCCGGGGCATCGGACTTGATCCGATGGAAGATCGGCTCAATCCCTTCGGGGGCTCGATCGCGCTGGGCCACCCATTCGGCATGACCGGTGCTCGGATCACCTGCACCTTGCTGAACGGGTTACGGACTCGAGACCAGACCGTGGGGCTGGAGACGATGTGCGTAGGGGGCGGTATGGGAATGGCGATGCTCGTGGAGCGGATGTCCTAGGAGGACCGACTCCTGCGCCCGAAACCGGCAGCCATGGCTGCGAGGAGGCAGGCGACCAAACCCAACGCCATCGCGAGAGCCTGCAGTGTTAGGTGGTCGGCTCCCTGAGTCCAGGAAATGGTCAGGGCAACCACGAACAGCAACCCCGCGGCGATGGCCAGGGGAACCGTCCTGCCTCGCCGCCAACTCCGCACCAACGTAGCCTAACTGGGGTCCGGGGCCCGCGTGTGCGGGGACCGATTAAATGTCGGGGCCAAACTCCGACTACGTGTCAATGCAGTGAGACCAGAACCTCGACTGGTCGGCGTATCCAAGGTCGAAAGCTCAGAGCACTCCCGAATGAAATCGGGCAACTCGAGCCCGTGGCTTAGCCTGAGCCGATCCGGGGGAGGACCAAGGCCCATGTCACCTCGCCACGCTAAGGCGCAGCCACCTCGGCGGGGTAGCGATCCGACCACGGACGTGCGATCTCAATCTGACGAGCAACGGTGAGAAGGTGGTCCTCCTTCCCGACTCCTGCTACCAGCTGAACACCGATCGGCAGGTTCGTTTCTGTCCACGCCCACGGCACCGAGATAGCGGGCTGTCCGGTCGTGTTGAACTGTGGGGTGAAGCGCAGAATGCCGACCGAATCCTCGATTCCCTCTGGATACGACCAGAACAAACCGCCGAGTGGAGGCGGACTGACGAATACGGGACTGAGTAGGAGGTCATATCCTGCGGACCACCAACCCGCTACGCGGCGCCGAAATCCGTCTAACCACTCCAGGGTCTCGACTAAGTGCTGGGCCGACATCGTGGCTCCCCGCGAAGCCCAGTGCAGCGTGATCGGATCCAGCCCAGGCAACTCGTCGCCGAGCCTTTTCTGGGCTGCCTCCACAACTGATGTGACCGTTGGGCTCAAGGCGTCGAACCACATGCTCCAGTAGGCTTCTTCGAACATCGCATTCGGATGCGCCTCTTCGATTTCGTGCCCGAGGCCCGCTAGCAACATCGATGCCTCCGTCACGGCCTTTACGCAAGCAGGATCGGTTGGCCACCTGCCCGAGTGCGATTCGGCCACGAACCCAATCCGAAAATGTCGCTCTGGTTCTAGGACTGCCTGAGTGAAGGTCTCTTCAGGGGGAGGACAGACGGTCGGATCTCCCGGCTCGGCCCCCGACAGTAGATCGAGAACCGCGGCCGTATCACGGACAGACCTGGTGAGCGCACCGCTCGAAACGTGTCCGAACATCGGATCACCAGCGTCGGGAGCGTGACTCACGCGACCTCTGGTTGGCTTGAGTCCCACTAATCCACAGTGTGACGCCGGAATGCGAATCGAGCCCCCACCGTCATTCCCATGGGCAAGTGGAACCATGCCAGCCGCCACCGCCGCAGCGGATCCGCCTGAGGACCCACCCGGGGAGTGCGCTCGATTCCATGGATTGGACGTGGCTCCAAACGCGGCATTGCGAGTGTCAGACACCACGCCGAACTCGGGAACGTTAGTCCTGCCTAGGACGACGAACCCAGCTCCTTTGAATCGACGCACCATCGCGCAGTCGTGGTCCGCGTCCGGAGGGCGTCTCTTCAGCGTAAGACTACCCTGGTACTCCGGTAGCCCGAGCGCTGGGCAGCCCAAGTCCTTCAACAGGATAGGAACGCCAGGGAAGGCACCTTCACGGCCAGCAGTCTCTGCTTCCTTTCGAGCCGAGGCGAACCTCTCCTGGGTCAACGCGTTAAGGTCGGGGTTGAGTGCTTCGATGCGCGCTATCGCAGCATCGACGAGTTCAACCGCTGACACTTGGCCGCGACGCACCAAGTCCGCCTGTGCGGTGGCGTCCAAGCTGTGAAGTTCATCGCTCACCATCCATTCCCCTGTGGGGTGACTAGCGGTGGGTGATGACCCGGCGAAATCCACCGCGTCCGTCCCTGTCCGGGTGATCTCATGAACCTGTCAACCCGAGGTGTAGAGCGGTAGCGGCTTGTGACCAGGTCACTGTCTCGATCAGACACCCTTACCGCCTGCTTCAGGGTGAAGAACCTTCTCCAAGAACTCAGCGCGGTGCTCTTGAAGGTGAGCAAGATATCCCTCGACGACCTCTACCGACTGCGGATCCGCGAGGGCACTGAGCAGTAGACGTGCTCTTCCAGCTTCGTCCAACTCGACGGCGAACTTGGGGAGGCCCCAGTCCAAGCCTACCCGATAAATGGCAGCCGCCACCTCTGCGACTACCTCGTGCGGTCGCCTTGCCCGCCGTTCATCCAGGGATCCTAGTAGCTCTTCGAGAATCTTCTCTTCGGCTTCGATGTCGCGCTTCTTTAGGATGGGTCCGTCCGATGACGGAAAGCCGCGCTGACCCTCAACGTCTGCCTCAGCCATGCGTATGACCTCCAGGGACTGGACAGGGCGGCCCCCGCTGTGACGGCGGCCGCCCTGTGACTTGGTAATGGGTGTGCGCCGGAACGCCGGCCCACTCCTAGGACGGACCTAGCTAAAGCGGTAGTACTCGGGGAAAAGCCCCCCGTAAATGCTCTGCGGGACTAACCCCTTGAGATCGCTCTTGTACATCGTGATTTGGTACGGCCCGAAGGGGAACAGCATGTAGGGCAGTTGCGTGTTTGCGTAATTCTCATACTTGTACAGCGCCGCGTACTCGGCACTCTGGGTGGGAGCGTCAAACGTAGCGTCTAACAGCTTCTGATTCTCGGCGTTCTGGTAGTCCCCAACATTGTCTGCTTGCAAGGAGAACAACGTCTCCCCCGTGGCGATCCCGCCGGGGTACGACTCGGTGATGCCCGGGGCCCAGTCGGCGACGTCCCAGCCGCCGCACGGCGTGGCGAAGGTGCACGACGTGAACACTCGGCCAAATACGTCCGGCGCCGGAGTAGACGATACCTGCAGCGTGATCCCGGCCTTGGCCTTCAACGTTGATTCGAAGGCCGCCACTTCGTTGGACAACTGTGTTGAGCCACTGGCATAGAGAAGGCTGAATGTCGCCGCCTGTCCTTGCTTGATGCCTGCGCCACAATCGCCCGCTCCGCTTCCGGCCTTCGCACATGTGGTGGTCGCCCCCGGATGGACTGCCCATCCGTTGGCCTTCAGCATAGAAACCGCCTTCGACGGGCTATACGGGTTGATTTGCCCCTTGGTTTCCTTCGGGGTCGCGTCAAGGTTATTCGCGGGGAACGTCGGAATGACACCGTTGTCGACCGTGCCGATGCCCGCGTTGAACTCTTTGATGTACTGCGGCTGGTTGATCAAAGCCTGGAGCGCTTCTCGGAAATACAACTGCTCGAACATGGGCCCGACTGTGGGATTCGTGTAATTGTACGGCAGAACATCGATCCCGAAAAAGTACCATGGGTTCAGCGTGTACCCCTCATTTTTCTCGATCGAAGTCTTTTGATTGATATCCGCGGGAGGAATGTACCCAATCGTGATCGCCCCGCTCCGCAAGGCGTTGAACTCCGCCACGTCAGTTGTGTACGGGAACTCCTCAAGCGCGGTTATCGTCGGCTTAGGAGTTCCTGAGTAGTCCGTGTTGGGTATCAGCTTTACGTATCCGTCGGTGTTGAACTGACTTATCTTGAAGGAGCCACTGACTACCTGCCAAATCGGATTCGATGCGAAGGTTGCCACATCCTGTGACTGTGAATTCAGGTATTCGGCGACCCCGAGCGCGCCAGTGTCGGCAGTTCCAGGGTCGGCAGGAACATAGCAGTTAGGACAGGGTGGCGTGACGGTGGCAGGGAGAGTGGTCCTGGCCTCGGCTGAAGCGTCGTAGCCGCCTACCGCACCTGTTGTCGAGAGTTTGTCCCACGACTGAGTCGGGATCGGCCAGATTTGCGTCAGCTCGTTGTCCGTGTACCAGGTCGGGTCATACGATGCGTTTAGGTGGAACACCACCGTGTACGTCCCGGTTTGCGTATAGCTCACCACATTCTGTGGAAACAGTCCGGGGACAGATTCGCCCCAGCCCGGTCCCGGAGCACTGCTGCTCCCAACTTGGGGGGCTAGTGGGTCGCTCACCGCGCTTAGAAGGTTCATCCAGAAAATCACGTCTCGGGCGGTGATTGGCTGGCCGTTGGACCACACCCAGTGCTTCAAGGTCACCGTAACCACCGTGTTGTTGTCAGAATACACCGGCGGCTCGCCGATGCTGAGATTCTCATCGATGCCAGGCTTTCCGATTGGTGTCTCGTACAGCGGCACCCACATGATGAACGAGAATTGACTCGCGTTGGTGAAGTTGAGGTACACAGCGCTCTGCATCGGAAAGATGTAGTTAGGAGCAGCCTCGGGCTGCTCGGCAAACTTGACGATGCCGTTGCTCGTCGATTTGGCGGCGGTGATGTTGCTCAGAGAGGCAGATAGCACGAGTGCCAGAGCCGTCGCTAAGAGCAGCAGTGCCTTATTCGTGGTCTTGTGCATTCGTCCCACCTCTAAACTGCCTCCCCAGTTTTGTCGCACATCAGTCTGCCGCTTCCGACCACGAATCACGCGACCGGTTAGCGCAGCCTTCGCACCCTCGACTCAAATAGACGAGGTGTGCCCGCGTGCCCCGGGTCCCGGCGAGATCGGCTCTCGTGGCAGGATACTGGCCAGCGGCGGGGAGAAAATCATCCAGTTCCGCCCAGTGAACCAGGCACGAGAACTCGATATCCCAGCCGGACCGGTGACTGCAGAATTGGTGCTGACGCCGTCTCCACCGGGTCCTAAGCGGTGGGCAATCATGCGAGTGGGGTGCTAACCCACCAGGGCGCCAATAACCTAGCTGGCAGCTTACTGGGATGGAACAGCACGGAGGCCCGGCCGGACCGGGGACCAACCGAGTGCGTGCCGGCTCCAAAGGCGGGCGAGATCGGTGACAGAACGGGGGTTCGATCCCGGAAGGTTGGCAGAGGTTGCCCTCCCGGGGCAGTACCGGTACGGACTGACGCGTGTGAATCAACGCTCCGCAGTGGCCATCGGGTCCCCGACCGGTGCGCCCGAGTCGACCGCGGCGGGGAACGGGAACCCAGCCTCGCCTGAGCGACCTCGCGATTCGGCCACTTCGCCTCATACCTTCCGCCCTACCTCCCGGGCCTTTGCCGTTGGTATCAATCGCTCGAACCTGATTGCCCCTCCCGGACATCTATCAGCTCACCCGATCAGCGGCGATCCCGAAGAGATCGAACCTAAGGCTCCCCTACCCGCTTGACGATCCAGCGACCCGCACCTAGCATGTCGCCATGAGGGTTACCTCCCATGCTGACGACCGTGACAGCGTTGCCGGGCGCGCCTTGCTCATCCTGGAGGCGTTTATCCGGCACGGGGGAAGGGATCTCCGGCTGACTGGGATGGCGAGCGCCGCGGGCCTGCCCAAGGCCACCACTCACAGATTGGCGCAGGTCTTGGTCACCAGGCGGTTTCTCGAGCGCTCAGGCCCCTATTACCGGCCCGGCCTACGGCTGTTCGAACTAGGCTCGCTTACGGTGACACGACGACTCATCGGCGAGTACGCGATGCCGTACATGACCGACCTATTCGAACTGACCCACGAGACGGTTCACCTTGCTGTACGTGACGGCTGTGACCTGCTCTACGTCGAGAAGCTTCGCGGACACCGTTTGGGAACAGTCCCGACCTCGGCTGGCTCCCGGATGCCCCTGTACTGCACAGCGTTAGGGAAGACCCTCCTGGCAGGAGAATCTGACGCCGTGTTAGAGCAAACAATCAAGCAGGGTTTGAGGCCGCTCACCCCTCAGACGCTAACGAACCCAAATCGCCTGCGCGATGCCGTGACCACCGTTCGACGGGAAGGTGTAGCTTTCGACCGGGAAGAGTCAGTTCCAGGCCTCAGCTGTGTGAGTGCACCGATCTTTGACGCGGACCATCATGTGGCGGCCGCAATTTCAGTCAGCGTGAACATGCGTCGGATGCCGCGGATTGATTCACTAGCACCTATGGTTGTTGCGGCTGCTCAGGAGATCTCAACTCAATTGGGGGCCGTGACCGGGATGGCGCTCCAAGGCACGTTCGGTCGCGCTTGAACCTGGGGTCGCTGGCAAGCCGAATCGACCGCCAGCGCCTCCAGAAGTTGCCCGACTACGAGCACCACCGCCGCTTCGGGCGAAGGTCCTCATGAACGCCGCTCGTCAGGAGATGGCGACCATCAGATCGATGCTAACCGTCATTCTCAGTCCGCTGGATGACACGCCGACAGAGGTGCGCGCGTGGCGCCCTCGATCCGTGCCAAACACTTGGAGAAGCAACTCAGATGCCCCGTCTACAACCCAGGGTTGCCGCACGAAATCTGGCGCCGAAAACACATACCCGGTCAGGCGCAAGACCTGCTCGACACG
Source organism: Candidatus Dormiibacterota bacterium (assembly GCA_963804565.1). Lineage (GTDB taxonomy): Bacteria > Chloroflexota > Dormibacteria > Aeolococcales > Bog-877 > Bog-877. Next base: position 787,538 of record CAWDQV010000001.1, read on the forward strand.
GTCTAGGGTCCCTAATTCGGCACGAAGAGACGACACGGCGTTAAGCGCCACCAACCTCGCCGCCGCCTTCGCCTCCTCCTCCGACACCTCCGTGCCGACCGCTCCCGTGACCATCGGAATTCGCTCGCGGTTCATCGGGCCGTGACCCGATACGTATGCGATCCCAGTGTTCAGGATGACGCTCGCGTGTGCCGCGAGCGGTGGAAGGGGCTCAGGCAGAACGATTCCCTGATCAGCTAGCCGTTGATCGATCATCGTGTCCCGCCCTCGGGTCCGCTAGTGCGCTTCGCGACCTCGCTCCCAACCCGCTCGTCCGCGGGCTGGTCCACCCAAACGTCGCGCAGATCAGCTGCGTTCACCACGACCCCGTACGCGTCCCTGATGTTGCTCAATGTAGCCTGATGAAGTTGCTCTGAATACGTGGCAGAGCAGTCGTCCAAGAACACCACGTAATAATCGTGCATGAATCCGTCGCGCGCGGTGGCTTCTACGCAACCGTTTGTCGCGACGCCCGTCATCACGAGCGTCCGTATCTGCTGGCTGCGCAGGATGACATCTAAGTCGGTATCGATAAACCCACTGTATCGACGTTTCGGGACAACCGCGTCTCCGGGCTGGGGGAGAACGAGGTAAAACTCGGCTCCGGGGGTGCCATCCTGACAGTAGGGTATGTCGGCTCGTCCCCGAGCACGCTGCTCCAAATGAACCTCCGACTCCGTCATGGGATTCTGACTGTATTGGAGGAAGACCACTGTAACTCCGCTAGCTCGCGCGCGGTCAACGAGATCCCGCAGCCTCGGGAGCATCGCCTGAACGCGCCCAAGATCACGGCCTAAACTGGCGAACGCACCATCAGGTGCACAGAAGTCACGCTGTACGTCGACGACCAGCAGCGCGGTATGGGCCGGTCGGACCTTCTCCGCGAGCGTTACGAGTCGAGTCACTGTCCCGTACCAGATTGGACGGGCGCCGGTGCCGCTCCCGTGCCCACCGCGCCCGTGATCGCGCCATTCAAGAAGGAAATGTGGATGGCGTTGAAACGGTCGGACTCTTCATACTGTGGCCAGTGGCCACTGTTCTCCATGACGACCAACTCGCTGCCTGCGATATTGTCCCGGCACCAGGTCCCGACATCGAGCCCGGACACAGGGTCGGCGGTGGTCCACACAAGAAGCGTTGGTACAGATAGGCCCTGCAGTTCTTCAGCCGTGATCATATTGCGACGCCTAATCTCCATGTCCTGGAGGCACAAAGTGAGCATTGTCACCTCCCGGTAGCCCGGAAGCGAGTAGATTTTGAACCGGGTCTCGATAAGATCATCGTTTACAGCGCCGGGATCCTTAAAGAGCCACTCCAGTCTCTTCTTTACTTTCTCCCTTGTCGGGTCTGTCACGGCCTCTAGCGTCAGGCGGCGGAGGGCCTCCATCGCTGTTGGATTTGCATTCATCCCGCCCGGAGTGTTCAGCACGAGGCGCTCAACCCGGTCCGGGTGCTGCGCCGCCAGGCGCGTCGCGACCCATGCTCCGAGGCTCTCTCCCGAAATGGACGCGCGCACAATGTCGGCTGCCTGCATGAAATCCAGCACGTGAGTCACGTACGTATCGATTTCGTAGTTGCGATCTAGCGGCTTATCGCTAAAGCCATGTCCGATGAAATCCAATGCTAGAACCCGAAAATATTTACTGTGCGGTGCGATATTCCTGATGTACGTCTCAGCATGGCCATTGACACCATGCAGAAAAAGCAAGGGGGGCAGATCTCGTGACCCAGCCTCTAGCACACGGGTTCTGACTCCACCAGCGTCGTAGAACGTTTCCGAATATGGAGTCCCGGACAGGCTCGACCAGAAGGTTTCAACCACTACCGCGCCCCCTTTCTTGGCGATCCGCCGGTGTCTCGCCCATGACCACTGGCGGCCTGCCGACTCCCCGAGAGAGGAGGCCCAGCAAGCCGTCTTCCGGGGCCTCCTCGCATAGACGCCGCCAGGCAGTGATCGAGACGTCCGGTCGGTACAGTTTCTCGGGTGGAGCATCCATCACATCCACCATCCAGGCATCCTGCCCGCTGAACTCACCGTGAAAGAGCCACCGGTCCAGCAGAGCGTAACGCAACTTCGCAGTGGCGGCATTCAACCCGGTTTCAAACCTGACCATTACTTGGACGTACCGATACAAATCTTCGTCAATCGGTACGTACCACTCGTAATGGATAAACTTTTGATGCACGATCCTCAGGAGGCCGGGGAGCCGGATGGACTGATTGCCTAGGACGCGCATCGACGCAATTACCGGATTAGCTGTCGCGGCCGCCGACGGCGAGGCTCCCAGTACCTGAGAGCCGGAGCCGGATCTGTACCAGCGCTTGTTTGACCAATACCCGACTCCCGGGAAGGACGCCTCCCAGTGCACCTCCTGCTGGACGCGTGTGATCCAGCCCCCCTCCTCACCAACGACCTTTGTCTTGGTCCACGTCGGCATCAGTTTGAACTTGCGCCACAGGGAAGTACGATGAAGATACTTGGCGTGCCCTTCGTCGTACCCATTCTCGGCCGCGAATCTCCATCCACCGCGGCGGATTTCGATGTTCCCACCCATAACGAAGGTGTTGGTGAGCAGTTCGGTTGGGATAGCAGCATCCACGGGAGGCAAATCATTGGACTTGGGCCGAGTGTAGCCGGCCGGACCAATCAATACCCAGATGAGGCCGAGCTTCTCGGCGGTAGGGAATGTCTCGACTCGGAGCTTTCCGCAGATTGGGGAATCGGGACCATCAGTGATAACCGCCACAAGTTCCCCAGACTTTAGGCTGTACGTCCAGCCGTGGTAGGGACAGCTTATTGTCCCTGGGAACTCCCGGGATCCGAGTGAAAGTGGAACACCACGATGCGGGCATCTATCACGCAGGGCGTACGCTCGCCCCTGCTCCCTGATGAACACGAGACGCTGGCCAAGGACGGTGATCGGAACCGGTCGGACTCTCAGTTGACCTGTCCACATTATGGGATACCAATATGGTCCTGGCAGCCCAACGATAGCGTCCCGGTATCTCGGCCAGGCATCCCAACTCAGGACCCCGCGGCTCGCTGTGTCGAAGTCGTCCCTTGACGTACTCAGTGCCATTACTTCTGCCCAACCGAAAGTGCGTCGTCGGCCGCTGTACAGAGCGCGACAGCACTGTGGACCAGTACTCGCGTCAGCTTTAGCATGTGGCGCATGTCTGCGGCGTTCATCCCCATCGCAAAGTCGACCTCGATGCCTTGGTCGTCGATAGCTTTGGGCATGCCTATCCTTGCCGTTGGGATCCCCCGTCCCCGCAGTATGTTTGCGTCGGTCGCGCCACTGGTATCCTTCAGCGCCTCGTGCCGACGACGCTCTACGACCTCCCAGGCTGCTATGCAGGCCCGCACAACGTGGCTGTCTGGATCGGTGCTGGTGCCAGGAATTGACAGAACCATTTCCCAGGTCACATTGAGCGTCGGGTGTTGTGTGCGAAACTCCGTGACAAAGTCGTTGAACTGTCGTTTGACCGCCTGGGGGGTGGTCCTCGGGCTCACACGAAGGTCAATTAGAAGTGAACACTGGGCCGGCGACAGGGAGGGAATCTCTTCGGCACCCCCCGAGATACTGCCAATGTTCCCTTGAGGACTAACGAGACCGGAAGTATTTCGCGCGGTGTAAGACGGCAGCCACTCCTCGAACGCCTGCACAAAGGTCGCTGCGCCGGCGATCGGGTTGTTATAAGGCAGGCGGTGCCTACTACCGACGTAGTTGAATTTCCCCTCTACGACGACGCGGAACCAGGAGAGGCCTACCTCCTCCCACGCCACCGCCCACCCGGGCTTAGCGATGATCGCATATTTCGGGTAGACCCCTTGCTCCAACATGAATGAGCAACCCACCCCTTGGCCTATGTTCCTCCGCTGCCCCTCATAGGAGGGCCTGCGGTTACTCGGCATTCCGCCGGCCCCGAACCCCACAATGAGGTCACCTAAAAGGGGGAGGTTCGCGCGCCGGAGTGCCGCGGCCGTCTCGATCAGGCAGGCGCCGTGTCCCTTCGGATTAGCCGCCCCAAGACCGACGATCCAGTCGCCTCGAAGCTGCGCCACTGGCCGCATGTCCGCACGGAGCTCGCCAACGAGCATGCAGTCGTCTGCTGATCGGCCGGTGGTCAGGGTGTCGATCGGGGCATAGAGTAAGAGGTCAGCACCGGCTCCGGTCCCGCGAACCACACCCACAGCATTGGCTTGCCGGTCGTCTATCACTTGGACCTGGGCCTCGACTCCGAGCGAGGTGAGCCGATGCGCGATATAGTCAGCTAGGGTGCCTTCCTCTCCCGTCGGGCTAGGAATGTCCGTCATCTGCTGCACCGTCTGTCGCAGCCGGTCTGGGTCAATCGCCTGCCAAGCTGCATCGATCCATCGCTCTTGGTCACCGCTAAGGGCGGGCACGGTGGCGCTAGCCCCCCGAACCATCTCTGGGGAGCCGACTGTCTGGTTCTGGGTGCTCGGTACGCACCACCGTGCCGGAGATCTTGCTAAGTAGCCGAGACAGCGGCGACCGCACGAACGATACGATCGCAAATACTACCAGTGCCCACACGGCAAGGCGTTTCACAAACACTCCTAACTGTCAACTAGTGACCCTCATCGGCACCGCAAGCATCGCATAGCGGCTCACCGTCCCTGCCCATGAACCACTCGCCGAGACGCCCACCGGTCTGGCGTAAGCTCGTAGAGCATATCACCCGGTTCGAGGTAACTCCAGCTCGGGCCGGGACTGCCACGAGATGCCGGAAGACGGACGGTTGGGTTGCGCCGGACATCCAACGCCCACTGCTGGTTTCTTTCGAAGGTGCGCGCCTCCGCATCAACCAGGCAGAGAATACATCTGTGGGTAAATCTCTGAATACACGCCCTGCGGTAACAAGCCCGCTAAATTGGCTTTGTACATGGTCAGCTGAAACGGTGCGGTCGGCAGCCAAACGAGTGGAAGCTGCGTTGCCGCGAAGTTCTCGTACCGATAGAGTGCCGTCCGCTCTGCGGCCTGGCTCGACGCAGTCTCCGTGGCTTGGATGTTGGCGTCGTTCACTGAGGATGAATAATCCCCGGGATTAAAGGTGGCGCCCGACGCCAGAATCTCTTCCCCCGTTGGGAAGTAGTCTGGCCCGTAGGTCCAGCCGCTGCCCCAGTTGGCCAGCTCCCAGCCGCTGCACGGACTCGATGAGCTACACCCAGTGAATGCGAGCCCGACGATCTGGGCAAATGGCCCACTAGACAACGAAAGAGTAATCCCTGCCTTCTGAGACAAAGTCGACTTGAGTGCGGCCATCTCATTCGCCACCGGGGTGACTCCGCTCTCGTAGATCAGACTGAATGAGAGGGCTTGTCCAGAGCGTATGCCTGCGCCACAATCACCCGATGCACTTCCCGGTTTCACGCACGTAGTCGTGCCGCCAGGACGTACCTTCCAGCCATGCGACCCAAGCAGCGAGACGGCTTTAGCCGGACTGTACGGGTAGATGAGTGACTTAGCCTCCAGTGGGCTCTCGTCACTGTTCCCGGCTGGGAACGTAGGCACAGGCCCGTTGGTTGGGGTGCCGTACCCAGCCAGAAAGTCCCTCACGTAGGCAGGCTGGTCCACTAGGGACTGAAGGGCTTGGCGAAAGTAGAGCTGACGGAAGATCGGGCCAACGGTTGGATTGGTGAAATTGTAGGCCATGTAGTTCGACGCAAAGTCGTCCCACGCGTTCAACTTGTACCCGCGGTCCTCCAAGACGCGCGCTTGGGGGATGTCTTGAGACGGAATGTAGCCAATTGTGATTGCTCCGGAGCGCAGTGCATTGAACTCCGCAGAGTCGGAGGTGAAGGGCTCCTCCTCAAATGCCGCGATGCTTGGTTTCGGCTGACCGGAATAAGCCGTGTTTGGGACGAACTTGACAAAGCCGGTGCTCGTGTATTCGGCGAGCCTAAAGGGGCCATCCACGACCTTCCACAGGGGGTTGCTTTGATAGGTCGCCAGGTCGTAGGACTGGTCATTCAGGAAGGCAGCCACCCCTAGTGCCCCCGACGTCCCAGTCCCTGGATTTGTGGGAACATATTGCGTCGGACTAGTTCCGCTCACTGGAGTGCGCGGACCGGCGGTAGTGTCGTAATCTCCGACTGGTCCCGCCTGACTATATCGATCCCACTCCTGTTGCGGGAGTGGGAAGATCTGACTGAGTTCGTTGTAGAGGAACCACGTCGGATTGTATGCCGCGTTGGTTTTGAGTACGAGTTGGTAGGTGCCTGTCTGGCGGTAGCTAATCAAATTGGTCGGGAATCCCCCGGGTACCGCCGGACCCCAGCCCGGCCCCGAGGTCCCACTGCCGGGTCCCGCCACCGTCGGTGCCTCCGGGTCAGAGACGGCACTCAGAAGATTCAGCCAAAAGATCACATCCCGGGCGGTGATCGGATCGCCATCCGACCATGCCCAGTGCTTCAGGTCGATGGTCAAGACCGTATCGTTGTCTGACTCCGTCGGCGGATAGGCGAGGCTGAGTGCCTTGTTAAGCGCGGGCTTGCCATCGCTCCCGAACCAGTAGAGCGGCAGGTACATATTCTCGGAGAACAGCAGGATGTTGATTCCGTTGTAGGTGGACCCGTTGGCGAGCGGCAGGATGTACGTTGGGGGGCTCTCCGGCTGCTCGGCAAACGTCACGACGCCGCCCCGCTTGGCGGCGGTCACTGTCCCCGTGGACACGGCTACCGTGGCGAGCGCTAATACGCTACCCACTGCCAACCATTTCAGTCGTAGGCTGGGGGATAGAGATGCTCTCTGCGCACTCACACCGGATCTCCTGATGACCGTGCCAACCAGCCGACGCCGCGCGGGTCTCCCAAGGAAAGGCCATCCCAGATCTCCGCCGCCAGCAGATTTTCCACTCACCGAAATAGACCGGTTCTTTTGATCCGATTCCCTCCTACCGAGCGCCAGCTTGCACAACCCCCGAACCGAGCGAGCCGTCAAGAGGAGATGCCTTATGCTCAGGCGCCGGGCGGATGGCCGATGAGACATGTGACCGTCCCTGCGACAAGGCACCCCTACGGCGACGGCTCGCCGAGCGCGGCACTCGCCAAGGGCGATCCTGAGAGCTCGCCCTTGGCGATGCGCTGGAACGCTCTCGGTCTAAATTCGACACCCTCGGTCACCTCACGGTGTCCCCAGAGTGATGGTCGGTCGATCGCGGTTGGGCGCCAAGTATCCTCCTCGACCAGCAACCCTTTCCAGCCGTACTCGATCTCGTACCCCGAAGGGTTCTTGATATAGAAAGACGTGACCAGGTCGTTCACGTGCACGCCAATCGTCGACATCCCCAAATGCCTATCCAGGCATCTATCAAATACCCGGCCTACGTCGTCGAGACTGGCCACCTCCACCATGATGTGAAGGACGCGCGCTTCCCCGCCGAGGTCTGCTAATGCCACACTGTGATGACGTTGATTGCACCGTAAGAAGTACAGCCGGGTTCCCAGTTGGTCGGTAATTCGCAGTCCCAGCACTGTTGTGTAGAAGTCCAACGCCCGCGAAACTTCGGGTACTGCGATCACAACGTGTCCCATACCAAGAGCGCCGGTCACGAATGAGCTCACATGTGGAGCAGGATGGAATAGTTCGCAGATGCGGCGTTGATTGTGGTAGAACTCTAGCTCGTTGCCAGCGGGATCTGTGCAGCGCACGAGCCCCTCCACGCACCGTGCAGCAGCGCTCTCCTCGTCGCCCTCCGTCGGACTGAACCCAGCCGCGCTCAACGTTTGAGTCAAGCGCACCAGCGCGTCCGCATCCCGAACCTCCCAGCCGTATGCGACGATTGTCTCCCGATCTCCGGGTACCAGGATAAGCCGGGCCCATCGATCATCCATTCTTACGCGGATGTTGGGACCTTCGGCTGATCGTTCCGCAACCATTCCGAGCACCTCCTCCGCAAAGGCTGCCCAGTTTTCTGGGTCACGGGTCTCTAGAACTAGGTATCCCAGTCCAACTACTTTACTCATCAGACACCCTCCGGTTGGTTCAAACGTGATACCGGGCGGTCGCGCGACCTGCAGCCAGCTCAGCTTTCGCTCGATCAGCGACGCATTGTAAATGGCCTAATCATGGGTCGGGCCGTGGCTTCTGCCGTGAGATCACTGGGCCACGCGTCCTGCGAGTGCCACGGCTACGTCAATGATCATATCCTCTTGCCCTCCGACGTAACCTTCCTCCCCAACACGCTGAAGAATCTCGTGTAGTGGGACCTCGTACCGCTCCGCCGCCCGCTCAGCGTGAAGTAGAAAGCTCGAATACACGCCGAAGTATCCTTGTACGATCGCCCCGCGATCCATGAACGGCACTCGACTGACCAGGGGCATCACGATGTCACTCGCGGTGCCCAGGATCTCGCTTAGATCGATGCCGGTGGGCACATCTAGCCGCGATAGAACGGCGGCCAGTACCTCCGTCGGAGCGTTCCCGGCGCCCGCACCCAGTCCTATAAGACATCCGTCGAGTTGTCGGGCACCAGCCTGGTATGCGACTATCGAATTTGCGATTCCCAACCCGAGATTCTGGTGGCCATGGAATCCCACTTCGGCATCGGTGCCGAGCTCCTCCGACAATGCTGCGACTCGCACTTCCGTCTCATGAGGTGTGAGCGCGCCAGCGGAGTCAACTACGTATACGCAGCTAGCGCCCGCGTCGGCCATGATGCGAGCCTGGGCCGCGAGGCGCATCCCGTCGATCCGGTGACTTAGCATCAGAAACCCTACGGCTTCTATCCCCAATTCTGTAGCTACTCGAAAGTGTTCGAGCGATATGTCCGCTTCCGTGCAGTGGGTCGCAATGCGGACAACGGTGGCGCCCGCGTCATAAGCGGCCCGGAGGTTGTCGGCGGTTCCAACGCCAGGGATCAGCAAGCAAGCGATTCTTGCCTGGCGGGCCGTCGACGCCGCCGCGGTTACCAGTTCTATCTCGTCGGTCAGACTAAATCCAAAGTTGAAGGATGATCCACCGAGGCCGTCGCCATGGGTGACCTCGATGACTTGGATGCCGCTCCGGTCGAGACCGGCAACCACATCGCACACTTGAGACGCGGTGAACCGATGTGACATCGCATGACTACCATCGCGCAACGTGGAGTCAGTCACCCTCACTGCGGGGTTCCGGACACGCGCCATCACTGATCCCTCCCGGCGCTGATCTCCGAGGCGATGATCTCCCCGACCCGGGTGGCAGCCGCGGTCATGATGTCGAGATTGCCGGCATACGGTGGCAAGTAGTCACCCGAGCCTTCCACCTCTAGAAGTACCGTCACGCGACCGAGCCCATTCCATCTGTCGTCCGGAAGGTCGAATTGAGGGGCAGCTCGGAGGCGATATCCCGGAACATACTGGTGGACGCGGCCCGCCATCTCATTAATAGCGCGTTCGACAGCCTGTGCGTCCACCCCAGGTGGAAGAGAGCAGAACACGGTGTCACGCATTATCATCGGCGGCTCGACCGGGTTGAGGATAATGATGGCCTTGCCTCGCACTGCTTTCCCAACACGCTCGACGGCCGAGGCGGTCGTGCGCGTGAACTCGTCTATATTTGCTCGCGTTCCAGGTCCCGCTGACTTGGAGCTGATCGACGCGATGATCTCTGCGTATTGGACCTCACACACCGAACTCACGGCGGCGACAATCGGTATTGTGGCCTGCCCACCGCATGACGTCATATTCACGTTCATGGCGCGCCGCACCGCGTCGGTGGACACCGGTGGAACCGCGAAGGGACCGACTGCAGCTGGCGTGAGGTCAATGGCGCGAATTCCCAGTGCTGAATACTTGGGTGCGTGGGCCAGATGTATCTCCGCAGACGTCGCCTCGAATACCAGTTGTGGCAAATCCTCGGCGTCGAGAAGCTCATCGACGCCGCCTGATAAGGTCGCGACTCCCCGAGCGCGTGCATGTCGGAGTCCGTCTGAACGAGGATCGATGCCAACCATCCACCGGACGTCAATAAGGTCACTACGCTGCAGCTTAAATAGCAGGTCGGTGCCAATGTTGCCTGAGCCGACAATCGCGGCTGCTACTCGCTGCACAGCAGTCCGTGGGACATTACGAAAAGGTGCAAGTGACCTCTCCGATGCGTGCGAAGACCGCCCTACACGAGTCTCCCGTTCCGATGCTTTGCGACGCAGTCACAGCGCCCGGAATCACGATCTCGCCCGCGCGGAGGCGTCTGCCCTTCCGTACGAGTAGGCATGCGAGCCACCGAAGTGCCTCAACCGGATCCCCCATCACCGCCGAACCATATCCAGTACCAGCCAGTACGCCGTTCATGAACATCTGGCAGTGCACGTCGCTCAGATCAGGACTCCCCGCCCAGCGTCTCTCTTGCCCGAGAACCACTCCGGCCGAGGAGGCATTATCGGCGATAGTGTCGGTCAACTGGATACGCCAATCTTCGATTCGGCTGTCAATTATCTCCAATGCCGGAGCTACCGCGTAAATACATGACGCCACCGCCTCCCGGGTGGCATCAACATCGTCGATATCCGCGCCGATGATGAACGCTATCTCCGGCTCAATCCTCGGTTGAATGAAGCGCGTGCTGGGCACCGGGTCACCAGAAGACCAAAACATGTTCTCGAGCAGGAAGCCGTAATCCGGCGAGTCGATGTTGAGTTGTTTCTGCATTGCTGCCGATGTCAGACCGATCTTATGTCCGCGCAGGCGCAAACCACGGTTCGTTCGCTCCTCAAGTGACGCCATCTGAACCGCGTAGGCGTCCTCAACCGTGAGGTCACTATAGCGTTCGGAGAAGGGGGGTACCGGTACTCTGGCGGTCGCTGCGGTCTCCAATTCTCGCGCTAGGTCGCGCACCTTGCCAGGATTCATCTGAGGTGGACGGGCCAGAACTCGGTCGTGCGCGAACGAGCGAGTTGCAATGACCTACACATGCCCACTCCACGGTGGCCGAGAGACCAAGACTCTCCCATCTCGAATCACCATGAGGATATTTGCCCGATCTTGAAGAACGCGGCAGTCGTCCTGAGGATCACCGTCTACGACCAAGAGGTCAGCCCAGTAGCCCGCACCGACGGTCCCGGCAAGGTGCCCGAGCCCTACCGCCTCCGCCGCAAACCGCGTACCCATCGCGATGGTCTCTTCGCCGGAAAGACCCAGGGCCTGCTGCAGGAGCACCAGCTCCGTGGCATGTTCGCCGAAAGCCATGGTATTGCATGAGTCGGTCCCGGCGAAGATGCGCACCCCTTCCTTCCGCGCGAGACGTACGCTCCGGACCAACGCTTGGTGGGTCTGGCGCGCCTTCTCCATCGACTCAGGAGGGACTCCTCTCTCCTGACCATGGTTTAGCAAGTAGGTAGAGAGCGTCAGAGTCGGACAGAGCCAAATTCCACGGTCTGCCATCGCTGCAGCAAGCTCAGAAGTTAGGTGCGATCCATGCTCGATGGTGTCAACTCCTGCGTCAATGGCCTGCCGGATTCCAGCCTCCGAGTGGGCGTGGGCAGCGACCTGCATCCCCAGGGCGTGAGCTTCGTCGACAACGACGCCCGATTCCTCGAGGGTGTAGTTCCGCCAATTGGGACGGTCTCCGATTGACAACACCCCCCCACTCGTACAAATCTTGATGAAGTCGGCGCCATCGCGTGCGTACTCTCTGACGAGCTGCCGGCAAGCATCAGCGCCGTCCGCCGTCCGCCAGAGCCTGCGCTCGATTCCCGGCGGGCAAAACATATCCCCGTGCCCGGCTGTCATTCCCACAAACCCCGAGGCGACGACGCGTGCCCCCCGTACCACAAAGTCGTCCACCGCGTGCTTTACAGCGACCTCTGGCCGAGATCCGGCCATGTCTCGCACCGTGGTGACGCCGGATTCCAGCGCGATTTCCGCGTTGCGGGCCGCGTGGAGCGTCTGCTCCTCCACGAAAGTTGTAACGTTCCAAAGGTGGATGTCCTCTCGCTTGGGAGCAGCGTTCGCGAGGAGATGGACGTGTCCGTCGATCAGCCCCGGCATGACGGTCGCGCCGGCCAAGTCAAATGTGACTGACCCCTCCGACGGCTGCAACTGCGCCATCGGTCCGACTTGAGTTATGACTCGACCGTCGAGTCTCACAAACGAGGAATCTATCGCGTGCCCGTCGGGCCCTCCGATCACCCGACAGTTCGCGAGTACCAAGCTTCCCTCGCGGACACTCGCTATGGTCATTCGCTTTCAGCGAGCGAAGCCAAAGCCATGTACCCGATTGTCCCTCAAAGTCCGATAGCAACTACCAGCGCCGCGAGCCCATGCTCCGAAGAGCTGGCGCATCCATGTTATGGCCAAGCCCCGGAGCGAGAGACATCTTCGTCTCGGCCAGTGAAATCCCGGGGCGAGCGGGAATGAGCCAGGTCGCGATATCGTTGCGCCATGCAGGGGGGTGTTGTGGATCGACTCGAACGTCTGGGCCTCCAGCTGCCTCGGGCACGCCCTCCCCTGGCCACCTACGAGCCACTGCGGGTGGCCGGAGGTCAAGCCTTCGTCTCCGGCCACGGTCCCCTCGACGATGAAGGCCGACCCCGTGCCACTGGGCAGTTCGGTACCGAAGTCGCAGACGAGCTGGCAACGGCACTGACCCAAGTCACGATCCTAAACCTGCTCTCCACCCTCCTGGCCGGACTGGGCAGCCTGGAGTCCATTCTCGGCATATCCCAACTACGCTGCTTTGTTGCGTCGTCTGACGGGACCGGTGATGTGCATCTGGTCGTGTCCAGAGCCGCCACCGGTCTTCTCTCCGACGCCCTTGGGTCTCTCCCGGTTGCGGCCCCCACCACAGTTGGCGTTCAGGCCTGTGCCCTCGGGCTTCCGCTCACGATAGATCTGATCGCGAGGGTACAGGTTGAAGAGCACGTCGTCTCGCCGCGGTAGGCCCGCAGGATCTTTATCGCGGTACTCAAGGTACCCGGGTTCCTTGCCCGTCTATAGCATCCACGATCCCAGGTTGGCACGGGTTACCGAAACAGCACCCCATTGACGAGGCAAAAGCGTCAGTCGCGCGCTATGTAATGTCACCGGACGGGAGGTAGCTGAGATCCTTGGCCACGAGGGATCGCGGCACCATTTTCAGCCATACAGTACCCCGATCCGGCGGGTCGTCGAGTAGGTAGTGTACGAAGCGTCGGTCCCACTTGGACTCATCGGGACCCAGGTAGCGAGTGAGTTTGCGGCGGCCGCGAGGAATATCAAAGGGCAGGATGTCGACGCGCCCACGGGCAATAACCTGCCTGACCAGTCCGGAGCCTAATTCGCAGACATCGACCACCAGCGCCACTTCGGGGTCCTGCTGAACCTGGCTCAGTAGTCGGGCCCACGGGCCCGTCAGGACCCAGAAAGCCCCCCCTTCCCAGAGATACCAGACGGGCCGTATCGTTGGGCCGCTGGTAGCGATCCGAGCGGTCAGCGCTTGACCTAGAAACTGATCAACGTCGAACGGCGATTCACTCACCGATTAACTCCGTGACGCCTACATGGGCGGATTCCCAGCGACGCCGATCCTACCGCAATACCTCCTCCGACTCGTTCCCGTCCGAGGCGAGCATGGTGCTCTCGGCGGTGGATATCCCGGAGCCAGTGCACTGGTACTCGTGCGCGCCCGGACCACGGGGAGGGGGAGGCATGTGCTCTGGAGCAGCCACCATCTCTCCGGATGGGAGCGCTACGCACGCTCCGGGACGAGGCCGGGAACAGGGCTGCCACTCCGGTGATCATCCCGCACCGCTCGGAGGGCGGTAAATCGCGGCTGCCGCATCTCAGACCCGAGGATAACCGCTGCGCCCGGGACAGCACGCCGTCCCGTGCCCGGTGAGGAGCGCGCAGCATTCGGCGCGCTCCTCACCGGCCCATGCGCCACCTGCTAGCTAGGGCGCTGGACCATGAGGGCAGAGCGCAGTGCCCACCGCCGCGCTACGTCAGCGCGGCGGTGGGCAGCAGCTATGAACTGAGCGTCCAGTCCTGCGGATAGAGATTAAGATTCGGGTCCTGCGGAAGAGCTCCGTGCAACTTGTTGCTGATCACCGACAACTGGTACGGATAGTCAGGTTGCCAGAGCGACGGCAGAATCTTGCCGGTGAAGGCGGAGGCCGCCTGGATCGCGGCAGTGGATGAGTTGAGGTAGGTCTCGGCCACCAGGCATCCAGTTCGGAGTTGCTGAATCCCTGGACGTTGTTGGCACCGTTGGTGGCAAACCAGGGACCAGGGGTGGGGAGATACTCAGGCGAGTACGTGGCCGTACCACCAGGCTGGCCGCCGTTGGCCATCTCCCAGTTGCAGCCGCTGTTGCCGTTCTCGCAAACACCAAGCGAGCTGTAGATCTGCGACTCCGCTTCGGTTTTCAGCGTCACGTGGATCCCAGCCAGGGACCAACTGGACTGCATTTCTTCGTTTTCCGCCGTGAAGGGCGCCGATCCTGAGCCGACCTCCTCGGTGAAGTTGAGCTGCTCTCCCGAACTGATCCCAGCTCCGCATTCGCCAGCTCCGGTGCCTGGCTTCGCACAGGTGTCTGTGCCCTCAGGTTTCACTGTCCACCCGTGGCTGGAGAGCAGTTTCTTGGCGTTCGAGACGCTGTACGGGTAGGGGTTCTTGAGCAACGCGCTGTCGAGGCATGAGCTCTTAGGTTCGATCGGAATAGGTCCATAGGTGGGGTATGCCAACCCGTGATACACATCCTTGGAGATCTGCGGCTGGTTGACCAGGTCCTGCATCGCCTGCCGAATGTAAAGCTGCTTGAAGATCGGACCAACGGTGCGATTGGTGAAATTCAGGTCAAGTATCCCGGCTCGTCGAAGCAGTACGCTAGCCCTCAGCAGAGGATCCGCGCGATCCCCGGTGACGGTGATCGGGTGCACCCGGTCACCCACATCAATAGCTCATGGCGTAGGCTTGCCGGTGGATATGGCCAATTCAACCAACGACGGGTTGGCAAACGCCGCGACCAGTCAGAGGGGTGGGGTTCGATTGGTTAGGTCAGCGACGGCTACCGCTCCGTATGGTCGAGTCGGCTCAATTCCGAAAGGAACCTTGGGTGAGTCGGCCTTCGAGGTTCTACGCGATGCGATCCTGACCGGGCGACTCTTCTCCGGCCAGCGGCTGGTCGAGACCAAGCTGGCCTCGGAGTTGGGCATCAGCCGGGGACCTCTGCGCGAAGCATTGGCCCTACTCCAGAAGGACGGGCTTATCGAGGTGGTCCCGCGACGTGGCCGGTTCGTTCTGGCCTTCACTGAGCCGGCGGTGGAAGAGTTCTACCGCATGCGCTTGGTTCTCGAGACCTATGCCGTCGGGCTGGTAATCGAGTCACTCAATGACGACAAACTCCGCACTCTGGACCGGGCCGCCCAGCGGCTGGAGCGTGTCGAAGAGGTTGGCGGGGCCTCCCGGGTGATCGCCGCGGACATTGAGTTTCACGAGAGCCTGTATGACCTCTCAGGCAACCAATTGCTGAGGGCGATCTGGAAGGACACCATGGCCAGCAAGCTCCGTCTTCTGATCTACCTCACCGTGCGCGACAAGTACGATCCGCCACCGAAGGCGAGTCACGGGGCGCTGGTCACCGCGATTCGCAGCCGCGACCTGAAGGCGGCCGAAGAATTCGTGGCTGACCACATTGACGATTCGCTGCGCCGGGCGCTGGCCGCGATCGGGACCGAGGACGGCGAGACGGCTTCCTCCTCGGCAGGCGCCGGGGCCTGACCAGCCAAACCGCGCCATCAGCTCAGGGCGAAAACGCGCTTCCCGCTCGAGCCAGCCTGACACCGGAGCCGCGGCTGACGACTACCTCCGGGGGCCGGGGGCGTCCGTTGTAGTGCGAGAACATCGACGAGGCGTACGCACCGGCACCAGCCAGAGCCACCAAGTCGCCTCTGGACAGGCGGGGTAGCTGGTGCCAGCCGAATGTGTCGGTGCTCTCGCAGAGCGCTCCCTCAACGAGCGTCCGCCGCTCTTCCCGACTGGGCCGCTCGACGATTGCGAGGACAGCGTGTCGAGCTCCGTATAGCACCGGCCGCATTAGTTCGGCGAAGCTCGCGTCGATGACGACCTGCTGGGTGTCGTCGTGCTCGCGGACATGCAGCACCCGCGAGACAATCCAGCCGGCGGTCGCGACGAGAAACCGGCCCGGCTCGACGGCGACCCGGCCGGGCAGAACCAGCCCCGCCTCATCCAATGACTCCTCGAACTGGACCCGGAAGTCGATCGGCGATGGACGCGGCACCTCGCCGGCGGGGAATCCACCCCCGAGGTCGACCGTATCCACGCTCGGGGCGATCACCGAGAGATCCTTTACCAAACGACAAGCTCGAACCGCCGCCTCGGTCCAAGCTGCGGTTCCCGTTAGCTGGGACCCGACGTGCACGTGCACGCCGCGCACGCGAAGACCCGGCGCTTTCCCAAGATTCGAGTGCAGCCAGCTCTTGATCTCCGGCTCCGACATCCCAAACTTGCTGTGCTTTGCGCCGACTTGGAATTCAACACTGGTCTCGGGCACAACTGCCGGGTTGAGCCGGAAGAGAACATCCAGATTTAGGTTGTAGGCGGCAAGGTCGGTCATCCGAGTGATCTCGCTCAGCCGATCGGCCTCATCGGTCGATTCAAGGGTGACCCATCGCAGAGGATCGCCAGCAGCGGCAGCCTGGACAGCGGCCGCCAGGTCAATGTCCGCCTTACCGATCCCTTCGAGGCTGATCTGATGGTTGCCCAGCCCTGCCGCGAGAGCGGCGTTCCATTCTCCGGCTGAGACCACGTTGGCCCCCAGCCCGTCCGCGGCGAGTCGCGCCACGATAGAGGGCAGCGGGTTCGCCTTCAACGAATACTGAAGAATCCATGGGCTTGGGAAGGCAGCGGAAAGCTCTCGGGCCCGATCGTCGACGACGTCGAGGTCGGTTACATAGCAGGGCGTGCCAAATTCCCCGGCAGCCTTGGCTAACCGTTCCGCCATGACCTGGTCTAAGACCACTTCGTCCATGTGGGAAGAGGTCAGCTGACTCCTCCGTCCAGCGTGACCAGTGTGGCCTCTGTGGCGTCGAGTCTGGCCCTGACCCCCAGCGGCAGGGTCGCCAAATGCTTGCCGTGTCCGATAGGCAGGTGATAGATCGTCGGCACTCCAAGTGGCACCAGGAGGTCGCTGAAGACCCGCTCCAGTCCAAGAGTCGGGCCTGGACGCTTTGGCTCGCAGTTGGCGTGCTCGCCGATCACGATTCCGGAACACTCATCGAGCAATCCAGCCGCGAGGAGCTGGGAGAGGTAGCGCTCGATTCTGTATGGGTCTTCGTCGACATCTTCGAAACAGAGAATCCGACCCCGGAAGTCGAGTTGCCAGGGCGTCCCGACCAGGGCCGCGAGTAGGGTCAGACACCCACCCACGATCTCCCCCTCGACGGTCCCGGGTACCAGGGTGGCCACATACGGGTCGTCCGGGTCCGGCGCAATCTGAAACGGGGCAGTCTCCATCACCGCCCGGCGCAACCCGTCGAGAAGATAATCGCTCGGCCGGTCTAGTGAGATCACCATCGGACCGTAGAAGGTGACCCAACCCAGTGAGCGCTGGAGCAGGGCGTGGATGACCGTGATGTCCGAATAACCGAGGAAAACCTTGGCGGGCAGCGATGCCAGCGCTGATAATCGACGCTGATCGAGCGCCAGAGCTGTTCGCATTGCCCCTTCTCCCCCTTTGAGGCAGATCACCCCATCGATGTCGGGGCGCTCAAGCATTGAAAGGAGGTCTTCGGCCCGGTCTCGGTCGTTGCCAGCCAAGTGGCCGTAGACGTCGCTGGCGTGCCGGGCGAGTTCAACCTCGAAACCGAGATGACGCAGGGTCAACAGTCCTCGGTCCGTCTCCGAATGCTCGAGGATCGATCCACTGGGAGCTACTACCCCGAGCCGCATCCCGGGAACCAACCGTCTCGGCTTCACCTTTTCCGGGCTCACGACTGGAACAGCCGCCTCTCAGCTGGCGAAAAAGGAAGGCAACGGTCGGCGACACTGACCATCCGCGGTCAGCTTAGGCGCCACTCCTCAGGCGTGAACGAACCAAGGGCATTCTGCTCCACGCCGTGCAACTTCCCTGATATCACGGAGATTTGGCTGGGGGAGTTGGGCCACCAGATCACCGGCAGTTGCATCGCAAGATAGTTCTCATACGTGAACATCGCGTGCGAATTGCTGCTCCGCTGGGTGGCGGAAATGTTGGCGTTGTTCGTGGAGCTGTCGTAGCCGCCAGTCTGGATCGGCGAGAACGTCTCCTCTCCGGTGGGGTATGGGCTCTGGTAGCCCCAGCCTTCCCAATTGGCCATGCCCCAGGTGCAGGTAGCGCCGGTGGTGCAGACGTTGGCGATATCTCCGATCTGTTGCAGCGGCAGCGGACGGATGTTGAGGGTGATTCCGACGGCTGAAGCCCACGACTTCCACGCCTGCATCCCGTCCCCTATCGATGCAACTCCCGACGGATAGATCACAGGGAAGGTCAGGGACGCCCCCTTGGAAATCCCGGCACCGCACTCGCCTGAGCCCGATCCGGGTCGGGAGCAGGTGTCGGTACCATCTGTAACGATCTTCCAGCCATGGTCCCTGAGCAGGGACTCCGCCCGACTGACGTCGTACGGGTACGGATTCTTCTCCTCGAGCGGGCTCACCAGAGGTCCTTTGGGCTGGAGGGGAATTGGACCGTCGATGGGTGAGCCGAATCCGTCCAGAGTGTCTTTGATCAGCGCCGACTGGTTGACGGTGAGTTGCAGAGCCTGACGGATGTAGAGCTGATCGAAATAACGCTTGAGACTGGGGTTGGTGTAGTTGATGACCATGTAGTCGATGCCCCAGCTGGGCCACGATTGGACCTTGTCCCCCTTGGACGTGAAATAGCTTGTCTGGCGCAGGTCGGTGCTGGGGAGGTAGCCGTAGTCAACCTGCCCCGAACGGAGCGCATCGTACTCGGCGAACTCACTGGTGAATGGCTCCTCGACCAGTTTGCCGATCGTCGCCTTGATCGGCCCCGAGTAGTGGGGATTGGGAGCAAAGGCCACGTAGTTGGTCTCTGCTGAGTAGGCGATCATTCGAAACGGTCCGTCGATGACCTGCCAAAGGGGGTTTGACGAATAGGTGCTTAGCGTCAGGGACTGGTTGTTCAGGTAGTTATAGACGGCGGTAGCGCCGCTGACCGTCAGGTCATAATTGCCGATGGCGCCGGTCGCCGAGGTTTTGTCCCAGGCCTGTTGGGGCAAGGGAACGATCGCGGATAACTCATTGTTCTCGATCCACTGACGCGCGTACACCGCATTGAAGGTGATGCTGAAAGTGCGCGCGCCACTGACTGAAAAGCTGGTCACGTTGTCGGGAAAGTCGCCAGGGTTGTATCCACCCCAGTTGTCCTTGCCGGCCTTGAGCAGGTTGAGGAAGAACTCGACGTCGCGACTGGTGACCGGCTGACCGTCAGACCACATGTACGACTTGAGGGTGACGTTCACGGTGCGTCCGCCATTGGTGAAAGTCGGCGGATCAGCCAGACTAAGCGTGGTGCTGATTACAGGCTTTGTCCCACTCCCGAGCCAGTAAAGAGGGCGCCACAGCAAGGGCTCGAAGAAAGCCAAATTGCCCGAGACATAGGCATTTGCCGAGGTGATCGGGAAGATGTAGTTGGGAACGTTTCCCGGCTGCTGAGCAAAAGTGACGGTGCCGCCAGTGCCACCCTTGGCGCTGACCGAGACCGCTGCCGGACCGGCCACGGCGGCCAAAACTGCCACCGCAACGAGTGCGGCCAAGACCAGACGGTTGTGCGGGGGCGAAGCGCCTCGTCTCACTCTCTGTCCCTCCGAGCATTCACCGAACGGTCGCCAGCTTCGGGTGCGCCCCGCCTGGCGTCACCTCCCAGCAAATCCTACCCCGAAAATGGATGTGACTGGTCGGTAGCGGCCGAGTTCCCTGATTCCCGCGCGAACTCAGTTTTCGCCCGGATGAGAGGCGGTCGATCGACCGATGCTAGGATCGCGACGATGCACCGGCGTCTCCGAGGTGACGCGGTCCCGAGCCTGCGGCCGGCCGTCGCCGTGTTCGGTCCGTGACGAGCGCCCATCGGCCCCATTTGGGCGAGGCAGTTCGCCGACTGAGACTTCCTCCAGGTGGCGCCCGACTCGCCTGGGTGCTTACCGACCTCGATGGCACGGTGCGCGCCGCGCAGGACGCTCACGCGCGGTTCTACGCCGCCAGCACAATGAAGGTCGCGGTACTTATCGAAATCTTTCGCCAAGTCGATCGTGGCGCGATAGACCTCCAGCGGAGGTTCCCCCTGGTCACCACCTTCACCTCGAGCGTGGGGGGAGTGCCTTTTGAGTTAGATCCTGACGATGTCGACCACAGAACTGGCTGATCGAGCGGGCGGCTCGCTCCCGCTCTCTGAACTGGTCGAGCGCATGATCACAATATCTAGCAACGAAGCCACCAATATGCTGCTCGGACTGGTCGGCCTAGACGCCGTGGCAACCACCCTGTCGGACCTCGGTGCGGCGGATAGCCGCGTGGAGCGCCTCCTGGGTGACCGAGTTGCGGCAGCGGCTGGACTGACGAACGAAGTTTCTGCGGGCGACCTTGGGCGGCTGATGACGAGCATCGGATCGGGACGAGCCGCCAGTGCCGCCAGCTGCCAGGCGATGACCGAGATCCTCTCGCGACAGCGCTACCGAGATGAGATACCCTCCGGCCTGCCCTCGGGGGTTAGGGTCGCCAGCAAGAATGGGTGGGTAGACGGCGTCCTTCACGATGCCGCCCTCGTGTGGCCGGAGGACTCCACCCCTTTTTGTCTTGTGGTCTGCACTGATGGGTTTGCAACCCAGGATGCGGCTCGGGTAGCGATTAGAGAGGTTGCAGGGTGGGCTTGGCAGCAGCGGAGGCAATTCGCTGGTGCCTCCTAGGCCGCTCACGAAGGCGCTGGTTGTGAGTTCCCGAGCTGCAGGGTCGGCCTCGCGAACGCCGTCCCCTGGGCGTCGCCGGCATCTCGCTAATGCGCAGGCACGCATCGTCGGGCTTGGTAGACTGCGCTCCCCGGCGTGGCCGAGGTAGCTCAGTTGGTAGAGCACGGGTCTGAAAAACCCGGTGTCGGCGGTTCGATCCCGCCCCTCGGCACCAATTTCGATCCAAGACTGTCGGGCGCAGGGAGCCGGTCCAGCGCAGTAAGTCGCCCTGTCTAGGTGGATGTCGTCAGACGGGGATGATCTCGATGAGATTCTCGATGCCGGCGAGGTCGGCGGGGTTCCGAGTGTAGAGGCGAGCCGAGTGTGAGTGGGCGGTGGCAGCGATAAGCAGATCCATCACCCTTGAACGAGGTTGACGCCCAGTTGCTGCGACCGCGGCCGCAAGTTGGCCATAGCTGATGGCCACGTCGTCGTCAACGGGCAGGGCTTCGAACTTGTGCTGCAGGAGAGAAAGTCTCCGGAGACGCTCAGCGCGGACCGACGCGTTAGCCGCGAGTAGCACGCCGAAATGCAGCTCCGCGAGCGATGCAGCACTTATGGCAAGGTCTCCGTCGAGCGTCGGCAGGTCGGTGGCGATCAGGACGCTGGTGTCGAGGATGGCCCTCAAGCAAGACGATCCCAGGGGTTGGCGGGAGATTGATCGATGCTTTCTCGGTCCCGTTCCCAGTCCGGATCTGGGGGACCGCAGAATACTTCGGCGATCTCATCCCATCGACGCCAGGGAGTCGGCGCAGCAGGAACCAGGCGGGCTGCGAGCCGGCCTGCGACCGTGATCTCAATCTCCTCGCCCGCCTCGACTCGGCGCACCAGTTCCGATGCGGCTTGGCGTAATTCTCGAAGTCCCACTGTTGCCATCGATTGGATGGTAGCACAAGTGCTAGAACCGAGTGCACAAACTGCCACTGTGTCGCGGTTGTTCCCAACAGTCCCGCGTCATCGCTTCATCAGCGGCGGCGGTAAATTCCTAGGTCGCGGCGGTTGTCAGGTGCTGCGATTGAGGTTCCCGGGCCGTCTCCTCCGCTTCATCGCTCGCTTGGCCGGTCAATTCCTCTAGCGATTTGCCAGAAGGTTCTGGCAGGAGCCGCGTCAGGAGGAGCCCAACTCCGGCGGTGCCAGCAGCGATGGTCATCACCCCGGCCAGACCGAGGCTGCCGTTGACGAGGGGGAAGGTGAGCGTGCCCAGGAATGCACCGATCTTGGCCAACCCTGCGGAGATGCCATGGCCCGTGGTCCTGGCTGAGACCGGGTAGAGCTCACTGGCTAGGAGAAAGGTGGTGGTGTTGGGGCCGAACTCGGTGAAGAAGTAGCTGACTCCATAGACGAGGATGAAGGGGACGATCAGGGTGGTCAGGCGGGGAATCACCCCGATGGCCAGGAAGGCCAAGCCCATCACGGTGAAGCCGATGTATTGCAGCCGGCGGTGGCCGATCCGGTCAACGGTCAGGAAGGCCAGCAGGTATCCCGGGGCAGCTGCCACGGTGAAGACTAAGAGGGCAATGGCGGTGTCGGTTATCAGGCTGGCGTGCGGTACCACCGCCTTGAGGATCAGCGGCGTTGAGATGGTGTTCCCATAGAAGGCGTAGTCGAACATGAACCAGCAGCCGGCGGTTCCCAGCAGGAGATCAGGTAGCGGGGATTGGACAGGAACTGTCGGAGGCCGAGCCGGGCCTGTCGCCCGGCGGCCCGAGTGCCGGCGTCGACGACTCCCTTGGTGTAACGCTTCATGGCGACCGCTGCCTCGGCGGCCCGGCCCTGCACCTGAGCCCGGTAGCGGGGGGACTCCGGCAGGGTGCGGCGCAGGTAGATCACGGCCAGAGCTGGGATCGCACCCAGGCCCAGCATCAGCCGCCAGGCGATCTCATGATTGACGCCCAGCCCGAGGATGACCAGCGCCACCAGAGGACCGGCAATCAGGCCCAGGGCCTGCATGGAGAAGACCATCCCCACCAGCCGCCCGCGGTTCTTGCGGTTGGAGTACTCGCTCATGAGCACCGCGCTGACCGGGTAGTCCCCGCCGATGCCAATGCCCAGCACGAAACGCCAGGCAATCAACCAGATCAGGTTCGGGGAGAGCGCGCTGCCCACCGCGGCGACTGCCATGATCGCCGCCTCCAAGCCGTAGATCTTCTTGCGTCCGAAGATGTCGGCAATGCGGCCGAAAACGGTAGACCCGACGAAGGCCGCCAGCAGGGCGGTGCTGCCGACCAGCCCGATGACCACTACGGAGGGGTGGTACTCGACCTTGATCAGTGCCAGGGCGGTACCGATGATGAAGAGGTCGTAGGCGTCGGTGAAGAAGCCGGTGCCTGCCGTCAACACGGCTCGGAAGTCGGAAGCGGCTCAGGGGCGCCTCGTCTAGGGCCTCGATTACACCCCTGGCGACGGTCGTCTGAGACACGACCCGAGTGTCCTGGGAGGTGGTTAGGAAATAATGAAGGTGAGATCGGGATGGCAGGCGATTGGCGGGCTCATCCTGGGGACGGTCGCGAGCTAGTCGAGGCCGTCCGGGCCTCCACCGGCCACGACCCGGACGGCGGATCCGGCTGTCCCAGAATGGTCTCCACCCCGCGCAGGATTCGGCTTCCCGTCGCGGATATCAGCCGCGCGGCCTCCGGTCCACCGCCAGACCAGCTGGCCACATAGCCCAGGCTGTATTCGGAGCTGTCGATGTTCAGCTCCCGGCAGACGACGTAGGCAACACTCTCCGCCTCCAGCTTGGCCAGGGCCCTGGTGCCCTGAAATTCAGGACCGTGGAGGACAGCGTGGCCCATTTCGTGAGCGAGTGTCTTCAACTTGTGGACCGGGGGCAGGTCGTCGCGGATCCGAATCCTCCGTAGCGCATGGGAGCATCGCCGTTCCTCGTTCCCCACAGCTGGGTGAACTGGAGGCCGAATTCCAGCTCGACCGTCCGCTGGGCCAGGCGCGCCAGATCGACCTCCGACCCCTCTCCGGCCAGAATCCGGGCCGGCTCAGGCAGTTCCGCACCGTCGGTTTGACTTCGGTCGAAGACTCGAGCGACGCGGAAGCCGAGCAGAGTCGGGGTCGGCTCATCATCGCCGGCGGGGCCGGGCGTGCTCCCCTAAGCAGGGGGCGAGGATGCGGATCCCGCGCTCACCCTGGCGGACCTGACGCCCCAGGCGGAGCCAAGTCCGGTAACCGGCGACCCAAGTGGCACTCGGGCACTGCTGCAGGATCAGGATCTGGTTGGGAAAGCTGTAGCGGTGGAACTGGCGGCTAGTCTGAACAGTGCACGGGATGTGTAGACAGTTGGGGCTCATCGTGGGCGCATCTTTCTAGCACCATAGACCAGATGGGCGGGGGTCCGTCCTTTGGTGTGGCGGCCGGTGTGGGCTCGGTCGAAGTTGTAGAAGCGCAGGTACTGGACCAGGTCGCGGCGCAGGGCGGTGTACTTGGGGATCATGGAGCGGGCGAAACTGGGTCTCCAGCACTCTTCCAGCACCGTCCGTTGGACCCGTTCCACGCAGCCGTTGCTCTGGGGCCGCCCAGCATGGATGAAGCGGAGCTGGGCGCCGGTCTTGGCCACTGCTTGGCGGAACTCCTGGGATCGAAACTCACTGCCGTTGTCGGTGGAGACCGCCTTCAGCTTCCAGCCGGCCTGGGAGAGCTCCCTGGCCACCTGGTGCACCAGCGCCGAGGTGTAGCGGGCACTGGGGTTCATCGGCGTCACGTGGACAGTGGCCCAGGTGTAGCTGCTGTAGGCGTCAATCGCGGTGTACTGCCAGACCTTCCCTTTGGTCCCGGTCAACCTGCCAATATGGAAGCAGTCCACCTGCACCAGTTCACCCGGCTCATGCACCTCCAGGTGCTGCTCCAAAGGTTCGGGCGGCGGTTCCGGCTCCGGTGGCGAGGCGTAGCCGGCCACCAGGCTGAGTCTTCTTTGCCGGGTCGCGATCCCGTGCCGCCGCAACACCTTGAACACCCCACTGGGCGAGATCACATGGCCTCCCCACATCGGCCGCCGCAGCTGGGCCGAAAGGCGGCGCGGACCCAGTCCGGGACTCCCCAAGGCCATGGCCACCACCCACTGCTCCAACCAGGCCGGCAACTGGTTGGGCATCCTGGGCCGCCTCTCCCGGGGCATCAGGATCTCCAGCCCGTGCCGCTCCACCATCGGCTTCCAGCGGTAGTACCAGGACCGGTGGTAGCCCAGCTCCCGGCAGGCCCCAGCAACCCCAACTTCGCCGGCTCTGGCGAACAACCGCACACGGTGGCGGAAGATCAGGTCATCATTGGTCACGGCGGCCCCCTCCCTTGAGCTTTGAACACCCAAAGGATGGGCCGCCTTCTCTTTCCCTGGCTACCCCCTCAGGGGCACAGGTGTCTACAGATCTTGTGAGCTGTTCAGGTTAGGTTAGGAGCGGAGGTCGAAAACGATCCGCGCCTCGACCTCGCCCTGCTCCACGTCGCTTATGGACTGATTGACTTGCTCCAGTTGCCGCGTTTCCCTGACGATCCTGGTACGACCAGCTGCGTGAAGCTCGAAGGTCTCCTCGAGGTCGACGCGGGTTCCAACGAGCGAGCCGATCACCGTGATGCCGCGGAGCACGGTCTCGAAGATGGGCAGATGCATCGTGTTGTCGGCCGGAAGCCCGACACCATTACCAGCGTCCCGTTGGGCCGAAGACCGGCAAAGGCCTGCTCGTACGCCCTGGGGTAGCCGCCAGCACAATCGCCACATCGGCCCCACCAACGCCTGCACCTCTCGGCGGGATCCTGCCGTGGCACTATTCATCGGTGTAGGACGCACCGAGCCGCTTGGCCACATCGAGCTTGGCGTCGATGAGGTCGACGGCAGCCACGGTTGCCCCAGCGATTCGTGCGTACTGCACCGCGAGATCGCCCAGCCCACCGATCCCGAAGACAGCTACCAGGTCCGATGACCTGGCGCCGGACACTTTGACCGCCTTGTAGGTGGTGACGCCCGCGCAGGTGAGTGGGGCCGCATCGAGCGGATCCACGTTGCCGGGGACCCTCCCGACAAAGGCCGCCTCGGCGACCACGTACTCGGCGAACCACCGTCGACGAGTAACCGGTGTAGCTTGGCGCTCGGGCACAGCGCTCCCACCCGAACGCACACAGCTCGCACGCACCGCAAGCCCACCCGAGCCACGGCACTGCACGCGGTCGCCTTCACTAAGTCCAGGAACGCCGACGCCCAAGACGCTCGACAAGCCAACCCCCTCGTGGCCGGGAATAAACGGCAGACTGGGCTTGAGCGGCCAATCCCCGTGGGCAGCGTGGATGTCGGTGTGGCACAAGACCAGAGGTCTCGATCCTTCACCAGCGACCTGACCATAACCTGGGACGGGAGTTGGAACCTCTTCAATCTGAAGAGGTGTGTGGAACTGGTGGACCACTGCTGCTTTCATCGGACCCTCCGCGGGCTTGCTTCGGGGTGCCACTCTCACTAGGCGATCGAACCCGAGAACCCGGTTGAATGTTTCACGTCTATTCCCAACTCTAGATCTGGATTTAGGCGAGTGAGCCCGTGAAACCACGTGCATTCGAGCGAGAGACATCACCGGCGGGGACGGACGACGGCGTCACCAGATATGTGCGAGGTGCAACTGTCAGCTCACGCAATTGAACCGGGTAGCAGCGCGCCCCTCCCTAGCTTTGGAGCAGCTGGCGAGTCTCGCGGGCGATCTGCATATTCTCTCTGCTCTTCACGACCAGCACCGCTGTACGGTGGCCCGAGTCGCCAATCTGGCGGTCTCCATCCCCGCTGTCATTCAAGGGTCGATCAATCCGTATCCCCAAGAACTCGAGGCCCTCGCAACAGGCGTCTCGAATGCGCGGCGCAGTCACCCCACCCCACCCGCGAACACCAGCGCATCGACTCCGCCCATAGCTGCCGCCATCGAAGCGATTGCCGCCCGCAGCCGATGCAGGGAACCAGCGATGGCGAGCTTGGCGCTCGGGTCACCCTCATCGCTCTTTGCCTCCAGGATGGGCATCCGGGTACCCCCTCCCAGCCCAAGTAGCCCAGACTGGTTTTCGAGCGTTGACGCGAGCTCCGTTGGGCTAACTTCCGCGTGCTCCTCCAGCCAGAGGAGTAAGCCTGGGTCCACGCTGCCCGACCGGGTGGCCATCACCAGGCCCTCTAACGGGGTAAACCCCATCGTTGTGTCCACCGACCGACCACCCTCGACGGCACATAGCGAAGCCCCAGCCCCGAGGTGGCAGGTGATGATTCGAAGACTCCCAAGCGGTTGGCCCAACACCTCGGCTGCCCGCCGGAACGTAAGCGTGCGAGAGGCCATGGAACCCGTAGCGACGCAAGTTCCAGCGACTCCGCCAGGCTGCTGGCAGGGCATAAGTGGAAGCCGCAAGTGGAATGGTCGCGTGAAACGCGGTGTCGAAGCAGGCAACGGCAGGAACATCGGGAAGTGCAGCCATGGTCGCATCAAGTGCGGCGAGCGACTTGGGCTGATGGAGTGGGGCCAAGTCAGTCAGGGATCTGAGCTGGCGTTCGACCTTGTCATCGATCAAAACCGGGCCGGTGAATTCGCCTCCGCCGTGCACGATCCGGTGGCCCACGGCGTCCACGGGCCCCAGCTCCTTCAGCGCCTTCCCCGCAGCAGAGCTGCGGAGCCTTCGGAACCCAGTACCGGAAGGTCGTGACTAACCGCTACTGAGTCGTCGGGCTCGAGCAGGCGCAGCTTCAGGCTGCTAGAGCCCGCATTGACCACCAGGATGCGCATCTGGGCGCCTAAGTCGGCCAGGTCCAGTCGCGAATCTCCTTCGGATCCTCACCCTGCTGGCGGGTGTAGATACGAGACTCTCGAGCCGCCGGTCCACCATCTCCTGTCGGAGGTGACCGGCTTTGTCGGAGAGGCCTGGCACTCGATCAATCACATCGATAACCAGGTGGAAGCGATCCAAGTCGTTGAGCACGACCATGTCGAACGGTGTCGTCGTCGTGCCCTCTTCCTTATAGCCGCGAACGTGGAACCGGGCAGCGTTCGGTTCGCGCGGTGTAGCAACTGATGAACGGCGCCCGCATAGCCATGGGGAAGAGTGAGAAGCAGACATCGATATCGCGCGTGAATAGCTCGAGAACGAACAGCTCAGCTCGTCGCTCATCCCGTGAGGTGCTCGAACGCGGCGAGAATAGCCGCATCAGATCGACGACGTTGACGACGCGCACCTTTAGTCGACGGCAGCGTCTGCGCGGAGCATGTCGGCAGCCGCGAGAGATCTCCAGGGTCGGGATGTCACCGCAGCAAGCCATGCACGACATCGGGTTCAGCCTCCGTCATTTGACTGGCCCAGTCCCAGATGCCGACACCCCGCTGTGCAGTGGCAGGATGGCATCCTCCATTGACAGCCAGTTGCAGCGCTGGCTGCTTCCCGGCCACGATCACATTGACGTACTGGCGGCTGCGCAGGACAGTGGTCGGTCACCGAGAGCAGGCAGTTCGTGTCCGGGGGCAGGTACACCCGGACAACCTCGGCCTTCTTGTTGACCACGTGGTCGATAAAGCCCGGGTCCTGGTGGGAAAACCCGTTGTGGTCCTGGCGCCAGACGTGGGACGACAGCAGATAGTTGAGCGATGCCATCGGACGACGCCACGGTATGCTCTTTGGTGGCTTTCAGCCATTTAGCGTGCTGATTGAACATCGAATCGACGAGGTGGATGAAACGCCTCATAGCATGGTGAAGAAGCCGTGCCTGCCCGTCAGCAGGTACCCTTCCAACCAGCCCTGGCACTGGTGCTCGCTGAGAGCATTTCCATGACCCGTCCCGCGGAGGCAAGATGGTCATCGGCTCGAGCGCGTTTCCGCGTCCCACTGGCGGTTCGTTACCTCGAAGACCGACTGCAACCGGTTCGAGGCGATCTCATCGGGGCCGAAGAGGCGAAAGCTGGGTCGGGTTCGCCCTCATCACGTCACGAAGGAACTCCGCCATGCACACGGGTGGCCTCCGCGGACGTCGTCCCCGGCTTGTCGAACGGGTACGCGCGTAATCGCGGAAATCGGGCAGCATGAGGTCCCGCAGCAACAGCACCGCCGTTGGCGTGGGGATTTGCGCTGATGCGGCGGCCCGTGGGGAGCCAGTTGACGCAATTCCGGCCTGAGCTTCCCTGAATCGTCGAACAACTCTTCCGGTCTATAGCTACGCATCCAATCTTCGAGAATTTTCAGGCTCGTTGGGTTGGTGGCCGGATCGAGCACCGGCACCTGATGGGCACGCCAGAAATCCTCGACCTTGTGTCCATTGACGAACTTGGGTCCGGTCCAGCCCTTGGGAGAGCGCAGCACGATCATTGGCCATGCCGGCCGTTCGCAGCGCCCCGTGGTGCGTGCCTGGGCTTGAATGGCACGAATGTCGAGCACGCATTTCTCCATGGTGGTCGCCATCGCTTCATGCATGGTGTCAGGATCACTGCCCTCCACAAAATGGGGTGTGTAGCCGAGCCCCAGAAACAGGTGTTCAAGTTCGCTGCGCGAAATGCGCGCCAGGATGGTCGGATTGGCGATCTTGTAGCCGTTCAAATGCAGCACGGGGAGTACGGCACCATCTCGAATCGGGTTTAAGAATTTGTTCGAGTGCCATGCGGTGGCGAGCGGACCCGTCTCCGCCTCGCCATCTCCGACCATGCAGGCGACGATTAAATCGGGGTTGTCGAAGGCCGCACCGTAAGCGTGGGAGAGACTGTACCCCAGCTCTCCGCCCTCGTGGATCGAGCCGGGTGTTTCCGGCGTGCAGTGGCTACCGATACCGCCGGGAAACGAGAACTGACGGAAAAGAAGCGCAGCATCTCCGGGCGCATCCTGACTGCAGTCGGGATAGATCTCGGAGTAATAGCCCTCCAAGTAGCTATTGGCCAGGGTGAGCCGGCGCGCCGTGTCCGGGCCCAGACACGTACACGAGACGTTCCCAGGTCGTACTTGCGGATCAGGCGATTAAGATGCAGCCAGGTAAATGAGGGCTGCCCGGGATCGTGGAGCCCCAATGCCCCAGAAGACGAGTTTTGATAGTTCAGGAGAGCAAGCGGCTCCCGCAGCGAGGGGATTGGGCCCGCAGGTAAATCATCCCCACGGCAAGGTAGTTGGCGGCCCTCCAATAGGCGTCGATCAAAGCCAGCTGAGGGTCGGTCAGGCTGTCAGTGTCCGTTACCGGATCCATCCTCACTTGCCACGCGTCCTCAGTATGGGCCCGACCGCCAAAGAACTCCGTCAGCGGGAGCGGTCAGGGCGGGGACCAGTTGACATCTGCGGTCCGCCGACTCGCCGGGGCTTGGTGGGTTTCGATCCGAGCGTGGGGCCCCACCACTACCACTGGGCAAAGAGCACGGGATACGCAACGCTGAGAGACTGAACCGAGCAGTAGGCTGGCCGCGGCAGAGTGGCCCCGAGATCCGACCGCCAAGGCGTAGGCTCCCTCACTGGCTCCCACGAGAACATCCGCCGCTGGTCCCCTTAGGACCTGCGCGTCGATCTGAACTGTCGGGTAGTCCTTGGAAACCTTCTCAACGGAATCACGTAGTGGCGTGCGGGCCTCCGCTGCCAGCTCACTTGTGAGCACCGCGTCGACTCTCGGGTAAGGCGCCGCCAAGGCGGCCAGCGGAGGCTCGAAGACACGAATCGCCACAACCCTAGTGCCGCGAGTTTCTGCCTCAGACGCCGCCCACTCCAGCGCGTGACGGGCTTCGGGCGACTCGTCAACGCCAACGACGATCAGGCCGGTCACTTCTTGAGACATCGCTAGCGTTTGCTCCACTGCCATGGGTGCCACCTTCTTTCTTCCGGACTGAACCTTGCGACGTGGTCACATCGATCATGCCGACGCAGGAATGGCAAGGCAGCGGGAGAACTTCTTGAAAGTGGACGAGGAGAATCACCTGGTGGCAAGGGCGGAAAGACGGAGGCAGTGCGAATGCCGGGTAGCCATAGGCGATTTCCCTCAGCGAGACGTCAGTGCTCGTACGCTTGGCCTGGACCCCAAGGCGGAGCATCCTGCAAGGAATCGCGAGAGCACCTC
This sequence comes from Candidatus Dormiibacterota bacterium, assembly GCA_963804565.1. GTDB lineage: Bacteria > Chloroflexota > Dormibacteria > Aeolococcales > Bog-877 > Bog-877. The sequence continues at coordinate 818,550 of CAWDQV010000001.1, forward strand.
GGAGGCGAGGGCGCACGCGTACTTGGAGGGTTAGCAGATGGCTGGCCACCGCGGCAAACGACACTCTGCGTCGAGGGCACACGATCCGCGGACGAGGGTGGCGCGGCTGCTCATTGCCGGTACGGTACTGGCGTGGGTTCCGATCCTGGTTCGCGCCTACCACAGCGACCACAAGTCTGAGTAGCGGCTCAGGCGGGGGGATGGAACGGCGGCGAGTACCCGTCGGCCTAGGTCGGCGATCGGGGGGTCCGCCTGCCGCTCTTCACACGGCCACCGAGGCCGTTCCGTACCGCGAAGCAGAGCAAAGACTCCGTCGGACTAGCTCGAGCGACTCGCTCGAGTCAGCCGGGCCGCTTAGCCACGCAGCGTAAGCACAGTCGTCGCCGTTTGGAGTGTCGAGCGCTTGATTTGAACCTCGGGGGCGCGTGCCGGAAACCGAGATCAGCGTCCCACCAGCTCAAGACCGACCCGCGGTATCCAGCGTGCAGACGATACGACCGCCTACCTCCAAGGAGGCCCCGAGGGATACGGCGCCGTCGATCAGGTGGACTTTGGCGAGCGAGGGTGGATCACCACGACGGGACAGTGAGCGTGGGTCACGCACTGCTGAGAGACCGACCCGAGCAGCAGGCCCACGAAGCCACCATGTCCCCGTGAGCCAGTCACCAAGACGGCGGCCCGTTCGCTAGCGTCGATCAGAGCCAACGCCGGCGGACCCTCGACTACCCTGGGCTCGATCTGAACGGAAGGATGTCCCTTCGATGCTTCGGCAATCTCAGCCAGCAGCGTCTTGCGGCAGATGTCGGCCAACTCCTTCATGTCGTCAGCAGCGAAGGCAAAGCCCGGGGAGGAGCTGACCATGGCCGGAAGCTCCCAGGAACTGATCGCGAGCACGGGGTTGCCGTGGGCCTCCGCCTCGTGAATGGCCCAGTCCAGGGCCAGACGGGCGGTCGCGGAGCCATCGACTCCGACCACGATCGGCGACGTGCTGTCGGCTTGCTCGGCGTAGCTCTTGGCTTTCGTACTCAATTGGTGGCTCCTCTGAGGTGGCGGCCTGCAGCGGCTGCTTTCATCGCTAGGCAACTCTGATCGTCCCATCCCGGCCCATCTTGGTCGAGGTGGCTAGCACCGGGCTCGGTATGCGTGGAATCACCTACTTCGGCGAGCTCCCGAGCCGGGTCACGGCGGCGGTTACCATGCACCCCAGGAGATGGCCGTTCATGAGCAAGAAGCCGGATGCGACCGGAGAGCGACGTTCGCCCGAAGCAAATCAATCTGCGCTCATCGAAGCCGGCGTCTTGCTGGCCGCCGAGTTGTCCTTGCCCACTCTGCTGCGCCGGCTGGTCGAGATAGCCGTCAGCATCACCGGGGCTCATTACGGTGCCCTAGGCGTGATCGGACCGGGAGGGGGCATTGTCGAGTTCATCACCGTTGGCTTGGACGACCGCCAGCGTGCCACTATCGGTGCCATTCCAACGGGCCGCGGTATCTTGGGCGCCCTCATCCATGAACCTAAGCCGTTGCGCTTGGTTCGGCTTCAGGATGACCCGCGATCAGTCGGCTTCCCCGCCTTCCACCCGCCGATGACGTCATTTCTGGGTGCGCCGGTCAGGGCGAGGGGGCGGGTTTTCGGAAACCTCTACCTGACCGACAAGAAAGACGGGCAGCCCTTTGATGAGACCGATGAGTCCGCGGTCACGATTTTGGCCAACCAGGCGGGAGTTGCGGTGGCAAATGCCCAGATCCATCGCGATCTGCTGCAGAGGGAGCGCTGGCTGGAAGCTCTCCACGAAATCAGTGTGGGCTTGGTCTCCGGCGAGCCCAACCAGCAGCTGCTGAATACGATCGTCCGCAGCGCGCGTTCGCTGGCTGGCGCAGATCTAGCGGCGATCGCTGTCGCAACGCCGGAAGGTTCGACTACTTTGCGGGTCGTCGCCGCAGACGGGCCCGGGGCAGATAAGGTCCTAAATGCTCCCGATCGTGAGTCGGGAACCCCCTCACACGGGGTGCTGGCCACGGGGCGCGCTACGATTGTCCGTCCCGAGGAGACCGAGCTTCGCGCCACCCTAGTAGGCGTAGCGGGCATCCCCATCACAGCGCTGATGGTGGTCCCTTTGGTCATCGGAGGCAGAGTGGCCGGGACCATCAGTCTCACTTGGTCACAGGACGATGCGGACTTTGGACCGGAAGCGCTCAGCCTACTGGAAAGCTTCGCGAGCCAGGCATCCGTCGCGCTGGATTATTCCCGGGTCCAGGAGCAAGCGCTCCGCTGGGCCGTAGTTGAAGAGCGCACCCGGATCGCGCGAGACCTCCACGACGAGCCTGTCCAAGCCTTGATCTATTTGGCCCGCCGCCTGGAGGGTATGGCGGCCGGCTCCGCTTCCCAGCTGGCGTCGGCTGTCCAGCTCGAGGAGACGCGAGAGTTGGCGGTGGCAGTGATTGACGGCCTTCGCCAGTTGACCGAAGGACTGCGTTCAGAGATCTTGGAGCAGGAGGGACTGGCGGCGGCGCTGCTGGACCTGTGTAAGCGATTTACGTCTCGAACGGGAATACCGGCGGAGTTCTCTAACCGCCGCGCATCCGGTCGCTGGAACCCCGACCTGGAACGCAACCTGCTTCGTCTGACACAGGAAGCCCTCAGCAACGTAGAGCGCCATGCGGAACCTACTCGGGTCATGGTGAGCCTCACCCTCCGTACCGGCAGGCTCACGCTACGGGTGGCTGACGACGGGGTTGGGTTCATCAATTCCGGTGACCACGCCGTCCGGCCCGGTCTCGGAACGATCGGGATGCAGGAGCGGGTAGCGCACCACCGAGGGTGGCTGATGATCAGATCTCACCCCGGCCGGGGAACAGTCCTCGTAGCCAACATGCCCGTCGATGAATCCGCCACTGGTCACGGTGGCCAGCCCTCATAGCCTGACCCGGGCGGCCTCCGCCAGAAATACACCGCCTGACCTCCTCGGCTCCCCTAACGCGCCATGTTGCGGGAGCTCAGTGCGCCACCAAGCAAAGTCGCGCCAAAAAGGATGAGGCAAACACTGAGCACTACGGTCAGGGCGACCAGCGAGATTCCCGGGATGAAAAAGACAATGGCGCCAGCAATTATCGACACGATGCCGCTCAGGGTCTGCCAGATCCTGGTATGCAGCCCACTATGGCCGACGGCGGAGAAGAGCTCGGCCACGCCGTGCAGCATCCAGAAGAGCCCCAGAAGCATTGCCAGGATCAAAACCGAGTAGACAGGATGTCGGAGAAGAAAGAGGCCGACCGCGAGGGAGACTAGAGCGATGAGCGCGACAACAGCCCGCAGCCAGACGCTCTCGTGCGGGACGGCAAATGCCTGCACGAAGCGGAAGACACCCGCTACCACCAGTTGGGCTCCGAAGAGCAGAGCGACTGCCAGCAGCGCCGGGGCGGGCCATATTAGCGCTAAAACCCCAATGGCCATCGAAATCACCCCGAAGCCAACCGCCCAGCCCCAGAACTTGCCCAGGCTCTCGAGGCGCAGCCCCATACCGCTCTGACCCGCATGCAACAAGACGTACCTCGATGGCCAAGCGCAGCTTTATCGCGCCTTAGGCCGCAGTCTAGGCCGTCAGGCGGCGCATACGGCGGACCGAGCCAGAAACGTGCCCGACGGATGGGTCAGTCACGTGGTTGGTCCTTTTGAGTGATGCCCGAAGGTCTGCTACGACCTGCTTTCCCCCACCGTCTTGTCCGGGCAGGTTGGCCCGGACTCATCTTCTACCTTCTCCACGAGGTTCTCTGGCGCGGCCGTCGCTTCGCTCACTTCTAGCCTTCCCTGGTGCCTCTAGGGACAGTAGCGGCAACCACGGAGCGGGAACTAGGTGAATTCACCCGGTGCTGAACGCTGGAGTCGCGCTAGGCTCGTGGTGAGATGAGCAGCCGTCGGACGACAATCGTCGTTGCCGAGGACCACGTCCTGGTTCGCGAGGGAACGCGACAGATCCTGGCTGGCGAGGATGACTTCTCAGTAGTGGGCGAGGCCTCTCGTGGTGATGAGGCCGTCCAGTTAGTCCTCCAGATCCGCCCGGACATCGTTCTGATGGACATGCGTATGCCCGGACTTAACGGCATCGAGGCCACTCGTCAGATCCTGGCCGAGGCACCCGACACCAAGGTGGTGATCGTCAGTGCCCACGAGGACGAAGACTACATTCGTGAGGCGCTCTCCGCGGGGGCGGCTGGCTACATCCTGAAGACGTCCCCTGCCCGTGAGTTGGTGGAGGGCGTCCGGGCAGTAGCCGCTGGATCACTTGTTCTAACTCCCAGCCTCTCTCGGCGCTTGGCCCAAGCGCGCACCGACCCGGCGCGGGCCAGCGACCGGCTCAGTGCCCGAGAGTTGGACGTTCTCAGGAAAATCGCCCTCGGGCAAGCCAACAAGGAGATCGCTCGCGAGCTCGGGATTAGTCAACGTACCGTGGAAGGCCATCTACACAACATCTTTGAGAAACTCCGAGTCAGCTCGAGGACGGAAGCAGTCGTCTACGCAGCTCACCACGGGATCGTCTCCATCGAATCAGAGGGGGCATGACCGGGCAGGGCGACGAACTCACCCACTCTCGAGTGTCGCCCCCAGAAGAAGTCGACCCCCAGTTCTACCGCAGGACAGATGCTCTTCTCAGAGAAATCGAAGTTGAACGGCGGCAACTTGCCGATCAGCTCAATGACGATCCCGTCCAGACCTTGGCACACGTCGCCCGAGTACTCCAAAGCTTGGACGATGCTTCAGGCGCGTCCGGCGCAAACGCCAGGACTGCTCATGAGATGGGACTCATCGCGGCACGGGTGAGCGAGCAACTGCGTGGGCTCGCTCACCAGCTTCGTCCTCCGCTTCTCGACGATGTCGGCCTAGGAGCGGCGCTCCGGCAACTCGCAGACGACTTTAGCGCGAGCTCCGGTATTCCTACGTTCGCACAGCCGGTGGAAGTAGGCGGGGCCGGGCTTCCTGAGGCCGATCTCGCACTTTTTCGGGTGGCTCAGGCCGCCCTCCGCAACGCCGAGAACCACGCGGCCGCGACAAGGGTTGACATTGGCCTCCGCCAGATCGGATCGCGGATCGCTTTGACGGTCCGGGAGGACGGCATCGGACTGCCGGCGGAGTCAGCCAGGAACGCCTCGGGCACCGGGTTCGTCGAGATGCGCAGTCGACTGCGATCACTCGGGGGGCGGCTAGAAGTGCGAAATGCCGCCGACCAGGGAACCATTGTTTCTGCCTACGTACCTGTCACACAACGGTCCGGCAAGCCGGCTTACCAGCGCGCCTACGCCTAAGCGCATCGACGTCTGGCCAATTCAGCTCCCCAACCCACGATCTCTGATCCCCGGAATCGTTCTCTCAGTGTGGCACCGCTCCCTCATAGGAGTGCCCACCCGGAGCTGGGGCTCACCGAGAGCCCCAGCTCCGCCGGTCTGTGCGGCCTAACTCACCCCTTCGGAGAGACACTCCACCAGAAAGGCTCCAGTAGGATCGCGCTCCACCCCGTGGATGTCGTGGTCGAAGCTGGGGAACTGCCGGTCGAAGTCCTCCAGAGCCAGCAGATATTCGAGGATCGGACCATCAGCCACCTTCAGCCTCCTCTCCCGGCATGAGAACCGGAATCCCTGGTGGAATCAGCACGATGACTGCGGCCGTCCCGACCAGCCAGCTCGGAAACCCGAACCCGCTCGCTCTGACCCCGTACCAGGTGCCGGTAGGCTTCGCCTGGGGTGCACTGGGCTCCCGGCAGTTCCCCAAAAGCTTGGTCAAGCAGTTCGGGCAAGCGACGGTTTTGCATCTCCTGATGCATCTCGTCGCACAGATCCCGTAGCGTCATGTTGCCGTACGGCTTGGGGAACTCAGCGACCAATCCCGGGGAGTGCCTGAGTCAACGGCTGATTTTGATCGTACGCTCGCTTGAAAGCAAGCAGCCCGTCCAGAAGGGTCCCCCACTTCCCCTTAGTAAAGCCGATCGAGAACAACACCAGGAACGTGTAGTCGCCGGTCTTCTCGACCTCGATCCGCAGGTTGTCCAAGAACAGGGTTACTACCTGGGCCGGTATCCCTAGCTTGGCGAAGGTGCCCTGCGCGTCGATCCCGGGCGTGGTCACCGTGACCTTGATCGGGTCGAGCATGCAGAATCCATCAGTCAAGCCTGAGAACCCGTGCCACTTGGCTTCCGGGAGCCAGCTCCCAGCAACTCGGCTCGGTGGCCAAGAGCTCTTCCGACGCCTTTGCAAACGTTACCGTGTTACCTGACTTCGGCTCCCGTACAGTGTCTGGTTGCCAAAGTCCAAAGAACCAACCGTCGTTGCCTGAAAGCTCCTCCCCAACCTTGAGGAAATCCTGCGAAAGTCGAGCACCTTTTCACGGATAGCGTCGCCTGTCAAGGTAAGCCCACGGGTGCATAGTTTATCGGCGGCCGCCACATCTAAGCAGGCGATCATGGGGATAGAACGGCGAGGTTGACCCGTGCATCATGTAGGCCTCGTTGAACCGATCATGATCAACAGGGTTTCTGTCGCCGGACCGAATGTGAATCATTGATCCCTGCGAGAAGGCAGCCAACAACTGTTGCGTTGACTGCGTGGCATACATGGTGGGACTGCCCGGCGCGGGATTGGGAAACATCGTATAGCGATCACGGTAGAGCGGGTTGAAGCACGCGTAGCCAAACCAGGCTTCGTCGAAGTGCAACCGGGGCGTCGACGCGCCGAGCAAGTCCGCCGTCCGTCGCGCGTCATAGCACAGGCCGTCGTACGTGGAGTTGGTCACCGCCGCATAGACCGGATTCCTGGAGTTCGCCGCACGCGTGAGTGGACTCGCCGCCACCGCCTTGGCAACTGCCTTGGGGGATAAACTTCTTGGCAGGGATCAGGTCCCATGATCCCGTAACCATTGCGAACTGGCATCAAATAGACCGGCACAGCGTCGGTAACCGTGAGCGAGTAGTTCATTGACTTGTGGCAATTTCGGTCAACCAGGACCACGTCGCCATGAGTGATACAGCTGTGGCCCACGATCTGATTCGCGGTGGACGTTCCATTAAGAACGTAGAACGTCTGATCAGCCCCAAAAATCCGTGCTGCATTGTCTCTCTGACTCGGCGAACCTTGCCAGAGTGGTCCAACAGCGATCCCCGGGCCCGGAGCGGGCCCAGCGACACGGACAGGTCTGTACGGAACAGGTTCTCACCGTAGAAGTCGTAAAACGCCTTACCCACCGCTGACTTCCGGAAGGCAGTGCCTCCGGCATGCCCTGGGGTGTGCATGGAGTACTCGTAGCTGTCGTAGAAGTCCCAACATCGCCTGAAAGTAGGGCGGGAGCAGTGTCTCCGCATAGCGACGCCAGGCCCAGTCGATCCGTCCAGCGATGAAACTCGGCGTGTCCTCAAAGAGGAAGACATACTCCTGAGTCGCCTCCGTCACGCTCGAGTGGTAACGCCTCCAGATCGCCCTGCTCTTCCAAGACCACGAAGATCGGGACCTTTGTCGTTGCGCTTGCGGACTGAGGCGATCACCGCCTTGGCCTCATTCACTTCATCGATCTGTCCCAGCCCCAGTCGACGACAACACAGCCAAATGCCGGGTCAGACCCTATCAAGGCCAAGGCATCTGTGAGCGTCTCCACATGCTCGATCCGGTGGCCCAGGACTTCCAATTCGTCGACTATCCGTTTGATCGTCCGGTCTGCCTCTTGCCGGCGCTCCGGGCCGGCGATGAGCAGGATGCCGGAAACTCGGTCCTCGCTAACATTTTGGTCTCCTTCCTACAGAGTCGTATTGGCCGTCGGGGAGGCCGGCTGGGCACTCCTGCCGGCCTCCCCCTTGTCGATCTAACCGGGGCGTCCCGTCCTACTGCCGAGCTGCACCCACGGGCTGCCTAGCAGCGGCCCCGTTTGAGCTGGCTGCCTTTCATCGCCAACTCATGAGCCAAGTCATCACCGAACTCATCGACCTCAAGCAGAACCGGGTCGGGGTGGGTGATGTACCAACTGGGCTTCTTGATCCGCTCGATGATGAACGGCGGGACAGAGCAGATCACGATTGCCCCGAACATGGCAGCCACGTAAATAGGCGCGGGCCAGGTATTCACACCAGTCGGGGGGAAGAACCCCAACACGAGTCCCAGTCCGGTTGTTGCCGAAGATGCCCACGCCCGCCACTATCCACATACCGGCCTTGCCGCCGGGAATCCGGAAAGGACGAGGAGTATTGGGCTCGGTGTAGCGAAGCCGAATCCCGGCGGCCAGAATCATGATGTACATGAGCACCAAGATCTGCGTCGTCAGGGCCGACAACATCCAGTAGCTAGCGTTGATGCTGGGGACGAAGAGAAACAGCAGCGCGAACAAGGTACCCAGGATTCCCTGTGCCACCAGCACCCCTATCGGGATGTGGCGCCGATTGACCGCGTGGACAACAGGTGGAAGATCACCGGTGCGCTCTGCCGCATAAAGACCCTTGGATGGCCCCAGCAGCCACACACTGATTAGGGCCAGAGTGCCAAGGCCGGTGAGAGCCGCCATGATCTGGGTAACCACTGGGCTGAAGCCCAACAGGTTGAGAAGACTGCGAACGCCTGCATCAGACCCGCTACGAGACTGAGCTTGGCTTGTGGAACGACAAAGGAGATGGCCAGGGTGGCAAAGATGGATATCGCCACGATCACCAGCGCACTGGCGATGATCGCCCGCGGATACGTGTGCTGCGGGTCCTTGGTCTCCTTGGCGTGGAAGCCGAAGAGCTCGATCCCGGCGTACCCAAGGAGGACTCCAACAAAGAAGACCAGGTTGTTGATGCTGCCAAAGTTGGGCAGCAACTTGCCAGCTGAGAAGGGGATGGCGATGTGCTTGCCAGCGGCGAGCCAGTAGATCCCGAGAGCGATCAATATTGCGGCTGGCAGCAGCGTTCCAATGGTCACGCCCACGTTGTTGAGTAGGCTCGTCCAGCGCAGACCCAGGAAATTTATCAAGGTCATTCCCCAGAACACGCCCAACATAACCAAGACCAAGTAAACCTTGTTGTTGGATAGTGCTGGAGCAAAGATGTAGGCGATTGTGGCCGCTACGAACGCCAAGACGGTGGGGAACCAGACGATGCCCTCGATCCACTCAAACCAGACGGCTAGGAACCCCGACTTTGGTCCGAACCCTTGGCGAACCCAGGCATAGAGTCCGCCGGCCTTGGGCCAACCAGTACCGAGCTCCGCGCAGACCAGCGCCAGCGGAATCAGGAAGAAAATCGCGCCAAAGACGTAAAGGCCAATACTGGCCCAGCCATACTCTGCCACGCTGGGCATCCCTCGCAGAGTGAGTACCGCAGCGAGGCTTATGCCAGCTATCGAGGCTGTCCCGAGAATTCTTACCGATTTGCCGGACGGCCCCGCCTTGGTCGTATTCGAGGGTCCTGCCGGTCCTGCCACATCGCGATTCATGTCGAGCCCTCCGTATCGAGCTGCCTTGGCGACCAACGGGCGATCCCGGGGCCATGCTTAGTTCGAGATTAGGAGAGGCTCATGTGCTACCGGCACAGCACCAACACTCGAGTCCGGCAAGGGGAAAACACCTATGTCGAGGACAAGGGCGCACGGCCTGAGAGGACATAGCAAGAGAGGCCGGAAGCGATTGCGTGGGCTGCTGCGCGGCGGCTGGGTAAAAGCGCTTGGCCCCCACGGGGGGGATTGCAGGTGGTTCATGCAGGCGGATCCGTACGTCTACCGCCAAGCTGCCGGTCGGACTCGCGATCACGGGATTTGCTTCGATCTCGGCAATCTCTGGGTGAGCGTGTGCGAGCGCCGCGAGCCTGGCCACCAGATCAGCTAGCGAGTTTAGGTCAACCTTTGGCGTTCCTCGGTAACCATCCAAAAGAGGGAAGGTTCTCAGCCGTTGGAGCAAAGCCAAAGCATCACTTTGTCCGATCGGAGCCAGCTGCACCGCTGAGTCGTGGAGTAGCTCGACGGCGGTGCCCCCGGCTCCGGCCATTACTACGGTGCCGTAGTCGGGGTCGTTGATCGCGCCGACCAGTACTTCGACGCCCGGCGGGGCCTGGCTCTGCAACTCGAAGTGCGTGATCGGCGTCGCCGAGCTCGCTAACCGTTCCGCTATCCGCCGAGCCGCCACTTCCACTTCAGTGCCAGCCTCAAGGCTGCACAAGACCACGCCCAGTTCGGTCTTGTGCAGGATCCCAGGCCCACAACCCTTGAGAACAACCCTGCCACCCAGCTCGAAGGAAGCACGAGCGGCCGCCTCTGGAGTCGCCACCTCAATCGACCGAAGCCCTCTAACCCCATAGGCTTGAAGAATGGGCTCAGTCTTGGAGCCAGTCAGCCACTCCGTCCGCTCTGTCAGATGCTGAGCCAGCAGCTTCGCGACCGACACCGGATCCAGGCCGGGTAGGGGCGAGGCTGGCAGGTTGTCCGCATGCGCGACTTGGCCAGCCGCCGTGCTCCTGCCATTGCTCGCACCGCATCTTCCGTATACGGATAAACCGGGATCCGGAATCCGTCCGCCTGAACGAATCCCGTGATCTCGCTTCCCGCCATAAAGACACCGGCGATGGGAAGGTGACGGTCGCTCTGAGCCACCGCTTCCGAGAGAGCCCGTGCCACACCCTCGGTTGTGGAGACCATGGTCGGTATGAAGATCGTGACGATTGCGTGCACGTTGGGGTCAGCTGCGACGATCCCCACCGCTTGCCGGTACTGGTCGGCGGTGGCCGAAGCGATTACGTCTACGGGATTGCGAACCGAAGCACGGGTTCCGAGCAGCCCGGTCAGTTGACTTTGAGATTCAGGGCTCAAGTCGGTGACAGTGAGACCTCTTTCCTCGCATGCGTCCGCGCACAAAATGCCAGGGCCACCAGCGTTGGTGATGATGGCGACCCCGTCGCCTTGGGGCAGCGGCTGACTCGACAAAAATGAGAGTAGGTCAAACAGCTCAGCCAATCCGTGGGCTTGGATGGCGCCGGTCCTCTCGAAGAGCGCATCAACTCCTGCGCCGGACTCGGAGACGAGGGCGGCCGTATGAGATGCGGCAGCTTTGCGCCCAGCCGCTCCGGTGCCACTCTTCACCACTACGATGGGCTTGCTCTTTCCAATTCGTTCCGCCAGCTAGGCGAACTTACGAGGGTTACCGAACGACTCCAGGTAGAGGGCGATAACTTCGGTGCAAGGGTCGGTCTCCCAGTAGCTCAGGAGATCGTTGCCACTGATGTCCGCCTTGTTGCCCACCGAGATAAAGTCGCTCAGGCCCAGTCCGAGGTGGCGAGTGGCTTCGATGACGGCAAGTCCGACAGCTCCGCTCTGGGAGAGGAAGCCGATGGTTCCTTGGTTAGGCGGAGCCGGCGCGAAAGTCGCGTTGAGGCGCACTGCGGGGCTTGTGTTGAGCATCCCCATGCAGTTGGGTCCTACCAGTCGCATCCCGGAGCTAGTGCAGACCTCTAAGAGATCGCTTTCGCGGCGTGCGCCCTCAGGTCCAATCTCGGCGAACCCGGCTGAGATCACCACAAGGGCGTGCACGCCCTTGGCCGCGCACTCTCGCGCCACCCCCACAACCGACTCCGCCGGCACCACTACCACGGCGAGGTCAATCTCGTCAGGTATCTCCGAGACACGAGGGTGGGCCGTGACTGACTGGATCTTTGCGGCGTCAGGATGTACGGGTACAACCGCCCTTCGAAGTGCCCCGCCAAGAGATTGTGGAAGATTTCTCCACCGACCGTGCCCCGGTGCCGACCCGCACCTATCACTGCAATCGATCGAGGGTTCAGGATCGCGCGCACCGCCGCAGCCTCCTCGCGTCCTTCAAACGCGAGAGCAGCATCCTGCGTCATGGCTGTGGGAAACGCCAGCTGAACCAGGCCTGGCTCAGAGGTGACTCGGATGGCGAAACCGCTGTGGGAGAACACCTCCAGCATGGCAATGTTCTCGGGGTGAACATTGGCGTCAAACATCTCAATCCCGAGCGCCGTGGCGGCCTGGGCCAGCTGACCCAAGAGGATGGAGCCGATTCCTTGGCTTTGAAGGGCGTCGGACACAGTGAACGCGACCTCAGCGCGACCGGGACGGGATCGGATGAAGATGCCCTGGCCGACCACTCGACTCGGGTCTCCCTGAAGCGCCAGGAGGCCCACAGAGCTAGCGCCATCGACTCGACTCAACAATTCAGCCGCCTGATTTAGATCGACCCCCGCCGACAAGAAGCGAAAAGCCCGCGACTCAGGTGAGAGGCTCTCCAGGAAGGTCCGAATAGGTTCGAAATCGTGGGGCTGCTGCTCACGCAAACGAAGGACTGAGCCGTCGTTGAGCACCACGTCGGCATCAGAGATCAGTACGTGCGGCACACCTGTAACTGTGGGGGGACGCGACCAGTCAGCACACGGAGGGTTTCACCTGAATCGAGCGAGTGCTCCTGTCCGCGTAGCGACCTCTGGTGAGGCGCACAGGGGTATTTACCTGTTCTGGATCAGAGGGAACCCCGCTCGTAGCGCGTCTTTGGGTCGATCAGGATGGTTCTAGCAGCTTGCCAGCGTCGTGTCGGTACCTGTTCGTTGTGATGGCAACTCACTGATGAATGAACGCGGAGGACGAAACTATGAGCGACGGGAGTGCAATCTCGGAGACCACTGATGGCGGTATCGGTCCGATCATTTGGGCTTCCTGCGGAGCGTTGATCCTGGCTTCGGTTGTCCTGGCAGGGCTGTTCGCGGTGCGCGCCCCGGGGTTTGGTTCGGTACAGACCGCAAGCCCGGTGGCGGCCAACGCGGCCGAGGTCCAGATGACAATCGTGACAAACGCCGGACCACAACATGACTCGCCAGCATTCACCCCAGCAACGTTTGCCATCCCCGCCAACCGGGCGGTGACCATATCAGTGACCAATTTGGACGGGGCAACGCCCTTGCCTTCGTCGCTGCAGTCATACGCCAAGGTGAAGGGAGTTGTCGGGCAAAGCATGGCGGTTACACCGATCCGGATCAGTCACCGCAAGGTCGCAAAGGGCCAGACGCGCCGGCTCGATGAACTGAACGCAAGTGTCGTGTCCCACACCTTCTCTATCCCTGCACTGGGCATCAACGTGCCTATCACGGGAGCCTCACGAACCACCTTCACGATTCAGGTAGCCAAGCCCGGCACCTACAGTTGGGAGTGCTTCGACCCGTGCGGATCGGGGCCATCAGGTTTTGGGCCGCCGATGGGCGTGGTCGGATACATGGCTGGCACAGTCACCGTCACCTCCGCCTGATGTCCTCCCCTCGAAGGCTGCCTCGGTAGGGCGACGCATCCTCGATCTCTGGAGCAAGGTGAGCGATCCCCGGGGCATTCTCAACCGAGATTCGGCGATCGCATCACGGTCGGACTCGGCCACGCGCTGACCACCCCAGGCGCCCCCTGGCCACACTCGAGGGAATGAAGCGTAGGCGGACGTCACTACAATCCCGGCTACGGTTCAACCGCGCGCTATCCGCCCCTCGAACGGCGAGCCGCGGCAAGGATCTCACTACCCCCCAACGCCGAGGTAGCTCAGTTGGTAGAGCACGGGTCTGAAAAACCCGGTGTCGGCGGTTCGATCCCGCCCCTCGGCACCAGATTTTGAACTCAGCGGCCCCCATCCGACGGTCCAGAGCTACTTATCGTTCACTCGCACTCGACAAACCTTCGTTTTCCGCGCCCCTTGGCCGCGGTGAACGGCCGCCACCATCCGGCGGTTCCCTCTCCCCCAGGAATCCGGCCTGGCGACGAGTTCACCCACCGGGTCCGGCGAGGTGGTGCCGCACCCCGCGCGAAGACGGCGCGACGTATGCCAGACGCCTCTCAACGCCCGTCCTCGAGGTAACCTGGGCACCGAAGCACATCCAGCATCCGACCTGGTCGTGGTACGTATCCGCGCGGGGTGTCCTGGATGGGTGCACAGGTCAGCAAATTCCCGGCAGACCGAGATTCGCGGATCGAATTAATCCGACTTTGGAAGGGGGAGGTGTTCAGATGCCGGATGATCCCAAACCGCCGAGGGGATTCGTTGGCCCTCCACAGGGTAAGACGTGGCCGGCTCTGACGCGTGATGACTACCTCCAGATGGCTGAATCCATGACGGCCCTACTCAGGCCTGTTCGGCACCACGAGCAGGCGGCTCCTGATCGAGCACCCGATGGGTCAGATGGCGCCTGAGGCCACGACATCCCAAGCTTGTGTGTGACCCGCTGGCCTGGCGCGCGATGGGCGTGTCACCCCACTAGGCTGACTCACGTGAGCCATCACTATCCGAGCGAGTAAGGCGCAGAGAGGATTAGCGCGGGGCGCGGACGATCAACCTCGTCAGCGTGCAGGTGCTGAATTTCCAAGGCTTCGGCCAATCGTGCACAGCAGCCAGCCGATCGCGAATCCAACGAAAACCAGCAGCAGCACGTCGAACACGGTCCCCGAGAATTTGTGGCGGTCGACAATCGCGCCCAGGACCAGGACGATTGCCCAAACAACGGCCACTCCGATGGTGAACTGCGTGTACGTGCGATGCATCTTCATCCAACCATCATATTCTCAGCGGCCTTGGCACCTTGCCGGTTGGGGCCGCCTTATCACCGTTCGAGAAGGCTAGTCGGCCTCAGTCAGTCCCCGACGGGAGCACGGTTTGGGGCGAACCACGAGTCGCGCTCACCGGGGTACTGAGGGTGTGCTTTTGACCCGCCAGTTGCATAATTCACGGAGTGGACATTCAGTCTGGCGAGGGAATCTCTGCGAAGGATCCCCTCGTGGCGGCCCTGATCGAACGAGTGCTGGACCTTCAGCCGCGGCTCCAGCGGGCGCTCGACCGCAGCCCGCCGGAGGAGGTCAGTCGACAGCTGGGTTCGGTCACTGTGCACCAGCTGGAGGCTGTGGCGTGCCTCCCCCCGCAAGGCGCCTCCATGAAACAGTTCGCAGAGTTAGCGGGCATCAGCGGCGCGGCGGCCACCGCCATCGCCGACCGGATGGTCAACCAGGGGTTGGTGGAGCGTCGCGACCACCCGGGCGACCGGCGTAGCGTCTGGCTCGCTCCTACCCTGAGCGCAACACACGCGCTAGAGACATTCCGTGGTTGGCAGCGCGATTACCTCTCGACGTTGTTCGCCCGCCTCGCTCCCGGCCAGTTGGCAACTCTGGTAGAGGTGCTCGCCGTGCTTCTCGAGCTGGAATCGCCCTAGGCTAATCGGGATCGCTTTTGCCGGTTCTCCGGCCTTGGCAGCGGGAAGGGTCAGGCGGCGATAGCAATCCGCGAAACGGAAGGCGCGGCGAAGTTGGTCTCGGGAGCCGATCCCGGGCGTCCGGCCTCCGCCGCTTGCATCGAGCGCCGAATTCCTCGGATCGCGCGATGGACCAGGAGCTTGACCGCCTGCACGCTGCGCCCCATCCGGACCGCGATCTCGGCTAGCTCAAGCTGCTCGCCGTAGCGCATCCAGAGTGCTCGACGCTGTGATCCGGGTAGGGCCAGGGCGTTCGCCCAGACCCACCGCACCAGCTCCTCGGTGACCACCAGGTCGTCCGGGCTGGGCCTTGGATCAGCAATCAGCTCCGCCTCTTCCAGCTGAGCGACGCTCCGCTTCGACCGGTAATGGTCAGCGACCCGATGGGCCGCGATCGTGTATAGCCAGGGAAGCGCAGTCGGCCTCATCTCGCGGTAACGCCCGAGAGCAGCCACAGCTTTACAGAACACGTCGGATGCGAGGTCTTCAGCTTCCATTTGCGTTGCCACGCGAGCTCGCAAATACCGCAAGACCTCGCTGTAATGTCGCTCATAAATGCGTTGGGCTGTTTCTGCAGCGGTCGAGCTGTTGCAGGTGGTGGTCGAAACACCTCGACAAACTGCGTCCATCACGCTCCTCCATCTCTTCAACCGCTCCCTCGTCCGAGACTAGCACGCCGCGGCGAATCTGGCAAGCGCAAATACGCATGATTTAGAAGGCTTCGCCCCGTGATTGGTGCGCCAGTGCGGTGTTGCATATGTCGAGACGTGCGCTCCCCGTAAAGTACGCTTCTGGAAGGACCCGACTGTGAGCGCGCAACCGTCGAAGTCAGATTCCTTTATTATCTAAAGATCCACGAGCGGTTCGCGACCAGGGTCAGCGACTCACCCTAGCCATAAGAGATCTCAAATCGTCGGCGTGGTCCTCCTCGTCGGCCAGCAACCCTTCCATGACGCGGCGGGAGGTAGGGTCGCCGTCGCCCAACCAGCGGATGATCTCCTGGTAACTGGCGACGGCGATCCGTTCCGCCACCAGATCTTCCTCGATCATCTCGGCCAGTGTGTTCCCTTCCGCGTACTCGGTGTGACTGCGCTTGGCCAGCACCGTGGGGTTCAAGTCAGGTTCACCGCCCAGTTGGACGATTCGCTTGGCCGCCCGGTCGGCGTGATCTCGTTCGTCGTTCGCGTGCTCGAGGAACTCCGCCTTCACTGACTCGCCATCGATCCCATCGGCCATGTAGTAGTGGCGCATGTAGCGAAGCACGCAGACGATCTCGGTGGCTAGAACTTCGTTCAACACCTTAATGACGCGAGTGCGATCGGCTCCGTATTCGCTGGTGATCGGGCCCTGGTCGATGTGCTGGCGGGCCTGCTTCCGGATCGTCTCGATTTGCAACACGAAGTCGTCGGGCATGTGGTCACCTCCGGAAAATCTCGGACAGCGTCTTGCGAGGCCCCTCGGGCAGGCTTCCCTGCCCGACGCCTCGCCAACTCCGCCAGCCACTTTAGACTGAATGCCGAGTCGCGAAAGCCCTGCACTTAGACGAGGCCATCTGAGGACCCGCCGGGATCGCGACTGTCCCTGGACTGCTCCCCTCCTAAGCAGCCGAACCCAGCACCCGCCCTGGATGGTGCCACCCATCGACTACCGACCTCGGCCGGCGACGAGGACTCTGTCGAGACTTCGACCTGGGCGGCGGGCTGGTCCAACCCAGAATTGGCCACTTCGGCCAGCCGAGCCGGAGCCCTAGCCCGGAGCCTCCCGTCCGCCGAGCGTAGGCCCCGCCCGCCTGCAAGGGACCGGCTACGGCAGTATCATAGGTTCCCGAACTTGGTGGGCTACTTTTTGGGATGTGGAGTGGGGGTATTACTTAGCAAGCGACACGCATCGGAGCCCGCGGGCATTACACACGGCCTGACGAGCCTCCGCATTTGAAGGCACTCGAGTCCAAAGTGACCCAAACCGAGCGCCCGCATCTCGGGCGGATGCGATTCGGCCGTCTCTGCGAGAGCCGAAGAGTTGCGCGTCCACTATCTGGGTTGGGGGCTCTGCGTCCTTTGCGCTGGAAGCGCATCGCGTAATCGTGAGCGTCACTCTCGCCGACAGAGCTCGGACACGGCCAGATGATTTGGATTCCCGGGAGCGAGCCCGCGACTCAGCCCCCGACCACCCTCATCGCACGAGTGTCTTCAGTTCCGGCGAACTCCGGCGTCAGATCATCTTGGGGCAGGTCACAGTCTCGCCGGACGGCCGATTCATCGTCTACTCCAAGCGTTCGATCAGGAACGATCGTTGGCGAAGCGAGCTCTGGCTGTGGTCGGTGGATGAGGCACGGCATCGCCGCCTTCATCTCGGGTCGGGAAGCGATTACCGACCCCGAATCTCGCCCGATGGCACCAGCGTGCTGTTCCTAAAGGAGAGACGCGGGACGCTACAACCCTGGGTGGCGCCAATCGAGGGCGAAGGGGCCCACCAGTTGATGGCGTCCGCTCAGGGAGTTCTGTCAGCTGAGTGGTCGCCCGAGGGCCAACGGGTGCTGCTACGCCTACCCAGCGGCCGCCTGCGGTATCTGGTTGCCCAGGGAACCCACGAAGTTGTCCGGCGAATCACCAACCTAACTTGGCGAGCCGAGGGCGTGGGATACCGGGACAGGTACGTTCGAGCCGGCGTATTTGATTTTCGTACCGAACAACTTGAGCTTGTCGGCCCGGACGATGCGGAGGTGCATTGGGCATTCTGGAACTCGTCCGGATCGGAGGTCGGGCTCGTCACGGATCTGAGCAAGACAGCTGAAGTGACTGAGCTGCCGCAACTCTGGATGGCCGGTTTAGGGGAACCGGCCGCGTTGCGCCAGCTGGCGGAGCTGCCTGGCGGGATCTGGCGCGCCACGGGCTGGCGGGACGGTTCGATTGCCTTCGTCGGGGTCGACACCGCCGACGCACCGTGGGGTCAAGCTGATGGTGTCGCTGTGCCTAGTGGGCGGCCGTGGACGAGGAATCTGCAACTGTTCCTGAGCGACGAGAGCGGGTCTGCCCCACGGTGCCTCGGTACCGACTTTGATCGACCGATCATGTGCGCCACATTCGGGAACCTGATCGAACCTGTCGACTGGCTAGTGGCGCCGGTCTGGACGGTCGATGGCAGCATCCTGTCCCTAGTCAGCGACGAAGGCGCAGTTCACCCATATCGGTTCTCGAGGGATGGGAGGGCGGAACGGCTCGCCGACGGCCCTTTCGTCTGCAGCTCCATTGCATCGGGCGGGGGCACGACTGTTGTGGTCGCGAATCGCCGCGGAGGCGCAGGGGAGGTTGAGCTCCTGTACGAGGCCGGCTTCAGCCCTGTCACCTCGAGCGGAGGTGCATGGTTGCGCCGATGCCGACGCGATCCCGAACCGATCAGCGTTCCCCGGCCGGATGGAGGCGCGGTTCCTGGCTGGGCCATCCGGGCGAGACCGAACGGCGAGCATGGGCCACTCGTGCTGCATGTCCATGGCGGTCCGCACCTAGCCCACGGACCTGTCCCGCGGTTGGAGATGCTGGCTTTGGCCGACCTTGGAATCAGCGTCATCTATGCGAATCCAAGAGGATCCATGGGTTATGGAGAAGCGCATGCGTCAGCCCCACGGGGAGCCTGGGGATCCGTGGATGCGGAAGACCTACTTCTCATCCTCGATTGGGCAGTAGCGGCAGGAATCGCGGACGCGACACGGATAGGCGTCATGGGCAGCTCCTACGGCGGGTTCATGGTGAACTGGCTTCTCGGTCATCATCCGCACCGCTTCGCCGCCGGCATTAGCGAGAACCCCGTCACCGACTGGGTCGGCTTGCTCGGTTCCTCAGATCTGCCGTCCCTACTGGGGCCGGGGCACGCAGACCTCGGTTCCCTGCCCGCGGCACTCGCCAAGTACCCCTCAATGTCGCCGTATCTCACAATAGCCGAGACCCGAACGCCGCTCCTCGTGATCCAGTCGGCGGACGACCTGAGGTGTCCTCCCGGGCAGAGTGAGCTGGTTTTCACACTCCTCCGGCTTCTCGGACGACCGGTCGAGTTGCTGGAATATCCACATGAGGGCCACATCGTCCACGACCCTCGACGACAGGAGGACAGGATGGAGAGAATCTGCGACTGGTTCACACGGTATCTCGTCGGGGCAATTGCCGATGCTTAGCCGCTTGCCTGCTGCGACCACACCGGGCGCCGCCCGTCATGAATATGACCGGTCATCGACGCGTGGCAGGAATCGTGTACGTTGGGCACGGTTCAACCTATCGTCACGGGAGTACCTTGGGATGGGCCGACCATGAGTGAAGTTCGCGTCGCCGTGAGCAACATGAAAGTGGGGCGTGGACGGGAAGCGAATCATCCCAAAATCACCGCCGCCATCGCCGAGGCCATCAGAGAGCACGCAAACGTGCTCGTGCTCCCCGAAATGTGCCTGCAAGGGTACGCCGACTTTAGCTTCGCATTCGCGTCGCCGGAGTATACCGAGCAGAAGCTGTTCTACGAGTCGGAGGGCGAACCTATCCCCGGGCCGACTACTGAGCTCATTCAGGATGCACTCCGAGGCACGTCGCTGATGGTCCAATTTGGACTGGCCGAATCTTGCGATTACGGCAACTCCATCTACAATTCGGTTGCACTCGTGACCGCCGATCGCATCATCGGCAGGTACCGCAAGACGCACAATCAACCGGAGTGGCCGTACTTCGATCCTGGCCAGGCCCTCCCCGTGTTCGACACTCCAATTGGTCGCGTCGGTGCGTTGATTTGCTACGACATCTGCTTTCCTGAAGCGGTCAGAGCCCTAGCCAGCCAAGGGGCGGAACTAATACTTATGTCCACAGCGTGGCCAATGAAAGGACACGATCGCGAGACCGACTACTACGGTTCTCGAATGGAACTAGCCATCCATGCGAATGCCTTCTTTAACCAGTTGTGGATCGCCGTGTCAAACCATTGCGAGCAGAACGTCTATCGAGACGGGATCGATTACTACGGCGGAAGCCAGATCGTCGGGCCAAGAGGCGACGCCGTTGTCGACTCCGCACTCGAGGAAGAGATTCTCCTGGCCGAGTTTGATATACATCGTGTCGTCCGAGAGACACGGGCTCGAGACTTCTTCGGCGTGAACCTGCTTCGGGACAGACGGCCGGCCCTCTATGAGTCCGTGACCGCTAGCCCCCCACCGACGTCGGGCCAAAACGCACTGCGTGACGCGAGTCACCCGGTGCCCGCGGGATCTGATCCCGGCCAGGCGCAGTGATGGGCGGCTTGGAGTTGACCGGTGGCAGAGCTCTCATCGATCGAGCCTTGAAGCGAGCTGACATTCTGATCGAGGACACGAAGATCGTCAACGTCGGAACGGTGCCCGACGGTGCAGCAGTAGGGGCGAAATCAGTCGACGCGACCGGCCTCACGATTCTTCCCGGGTTGATCGACGCCCACGCCCACCTCGCCATAGCCGAAGACCGGGTTACGGAAGCACGGCTAGCGATTGCTGCAACTCGGCACGCCAGGGAGTTTTTACGCGCGGGCATCACGTCGGTGCGAGACGTCGGCGGCAGCCGCCACGTGGACATCGCCCTGCGAGATGCGATCGCAGAGGGAGCCGCCGTTGGGCCATTCATGCAGTGCGCGGGCCGGCCAATCGTGATGACCGGGGGCCACGGCCACATGCTTTATCGAGTGGCCGATGGAGTGGAAGACGTGACCAGGGCCGTACGGGAGCAGCTAGCCGCGAGAGCGGACCTAATCAAAGTGATGTGCAGCGGAGGAGTATTCGAGTCCACGGAATCGGAAGCCTGGGTTCAGTTCACCGACGCCGAACTCTCGGCGCTCATCGCTGAGGCTAAAGCCCAGGGAAGGCCAGTTGCGGCACACGCCCACCCAGCAGCGGCGATCCGACGCGCCGTCGAGCTGGGAGTCGACTCGATTGAGCACGGTTCCTACGTTGATCCCGAGTCTGCCGAACTGATGGCCGCAAGAAACGTTCCCATGATTCCTACCTTCACGGTATACAAGGTACTTGCGTCGCACCCAGGTTACCCAGGGGTCAACGAGCGTGCCAAGCGCGTCTACGATTCGAAGTTTAGCCACTTCCTCGATGCCCGCAGCCGGGGGATGCCTTGGGGCGTAGGTAGCGACTATTCAGATCTCTTCTCCGAACCCGACTCACTGATTGACGAAATCGGCATCCTCTCAGGGGAGTTGGGAATCCCGCTCGTAGATGTAATTGTCGCTGCTACCGAGAAAAACGCTGAGATCATGGGTCTTGCTACGCGTGTAGGAAAAATTGCGGTAGGCAAGGACGCAGACCTCATCGGAGTCCGGGGAGACCCGTTGGCGGACGTAAGCGCATTGCGCAACGTGGAGTTCACCGTTAGCCGGGGAGTGCTCTACGATTGGAGGAACTGACATACGTTCAGGCTAAGCCTACGCAAATCCAGAGGCTGCTGTGGAGCCGAGCCTGCAGGGCTAGGGAGTGGATCGAGACTCCAGTTCGTCCACGAGCCGAGAAGCCCCTCATCCGAGGCTCAGCCGACTCGCCACAACGCCGCCAGCCACTAGAATCCGTTGCGTCAGAAAGTCTAATAGTTAGGAGGTCGTAACCATAGACGTCCGAACGACTAATCGGGTCGCACGCTGCCACTAGGGTCGCGTAGCCGTTCGCAATCGAACGCTCCGCGGAGCATTATCAGGCACGATTTCGGTTCGTTTCACGTGGGATCTGTGAGGATCGCTACGCAGTTTGGAGACGCGGACACGGGTCGCGGGAAGGCGATGCCGAGCCGTGGGAGGAGATCAATAGATGTCTAGGCGCAGGATCACATTTGGCGCTATCTCGATCGCGGTTGCTGGTCTACTTGTGTCGATGGGGGGCACAGCTGCTGCAGCGCACGGCTCGTCAGCACCGAGCGGTACGGTTACACTGGCGAATCAGCCATCGACGAACTTCGAAGACATAATGCCTATCGTCCCCACTACGATTGCCAACGTCACCTCGCTGAACACGGTGCGACTACTGTATCTTCCCCTTTATCAGTTCACTAGCAGTAGTAGTTCCGGTAGCTTTGACCCCGCACTTAGTCTGGCCGATGCGCCGAAGTACACCAACGGGGGCCGGACGGCAAACATCACACTTAAGCCATACGACTGGTCGAACGGAACCCCCGTCACTGCGAGGGACGCGGAGTTCTGGGAGAATCTCCTAGCAGCGAACAAGACGGTTTGGTCAGAATACGTGCCGGGGGAGTATCCGGACAACGTCACATCCTTCACGGTGACTGGGATGCGGACATTCAGCGTCACCTTTAACGCCGTCTATAACCAGGCATGGCTGCTCCGCAACACCCTAGCGTGGATCACGCCGATGCCGCAAGCGAACTGGGATATCACTTCCGCCGGGCAGACGCCAGGAAACTATGATGAGACCAGCGCTGGCGCAAAGGCTGTATATGCGTACCTTTCTAGTCAGTCTACCCAGACCAGCACGTACACCTCCAACCCGCTCTGGAAGATCCTGGATGGGCCCTTCCGGCTGAGCGCCTACTCTGGTACCACGGGGTACACCGTGCTCGTGCCCAATGAGCACTATTCCGGGCCTGAGAAGCCGAAGATCGCTCGCTTCGAGGAGTTGCCGTATACGAATGCGGCCGCCGAGTTCGATGCGCTGCGCTCTGGCGAGGTCGACTACGGCTACCTGCCAGCCGACGACACTAGCCAAGCGGGCTACTTTACTAGCCACGGGTACAAGGTCTCGCCGTGGTACGCCTCCGAGCTGAACTACATCGTTCTCAACTACGGGAACTCAAAAATCGGGCCGATTTTCCGACAGCTGTACGTCCGCCAAGCGATGCAGGAGTTGATCGACGAAAACGAGTACGTCAAGGACATCCTTCACGGATTCGGACACCCCACCTACGGTCCGGTCCCGGATTTCCCCATCAGCGCCTATGTGAGTTCGGGGGAGTCCTCTCCCGCCTATAAATACGATCCCAGTAAGGCGGCTGCCCTGCTCACCGAGCACGGGTGGAAGAAGGACAGCAGCGGGACCCTCGAATGCGTCCGGCCGGGAACCGGTAGCAGTGAGTGCGGGACCGGAATCACGGCAAACGAGCCGCTGTCCCTGAGCCTTCTGTACACTACCGGGTCGCCCAGCGGCACGGACGAAATGGAGGTCTTCAAGTCGGCGCTGAGCACCGTCGGGATCCAGCTTTCCCTGAGCTCCCTACCCTTCGACTCAATCTTCGGTGAGCTGGCGCCCGGCGCCGACACCTGGGACATGGCCTGGTGGGGCGGATCGAACTCTGCTTGGAATTTTCTCCAGGACTTCCCCATTCCCTCCCAAATTCTCGCTAGCGGCGGTAGCTTCAATCTTGGCGAGTACAAGTCGTCCACGATGGACGCAGATATCGATGCTGCCCAGTCCGGGACAGGACTGACCGGTCTGCATGAGCTCGAAAACTACGGAGCTCAGCAGGTCTCCAACCTGTGGGTCCCCATTCAGCCCTACCAGATCTCTGTCGTGAAGGATGACCTGAAGGGAGCCCTCCCCCAGAGCTCGGCTGAGATGGTTCAACCAGAGGAATGGTCCATTGGCTAATCGAACTAACTCTCGAACTCGAGCAGGCACGAGACGTGACTGAATTGCGGCGGTTCAAAGCCCCCGGCCATCGGGCCGGGGGCGGGCGACGGCTGTGATCCAGACCGTCACGGGGCCGGTCGCCGCAGCCGACCTAGGTGTGACTCTCCCTCACGAACACCTGTTTATTGACCGGTCCCGGGACTACGGGGCCGACGCCTACCTCGGGGACGTCGATTTGGCGACCCGTGAAGTTGAGTTGTTCCGAGACGCGGGCGGCGCTACCATCGTCGACTGCACCACTCGGGAGATTGCTCGTCGCCCAACTTGGTTGCGCGAGGTGTCGGAACGCACCGGCGTGCACATCGTCATGGGAACCGGGCATTATCGCCATCCCTACTTAGACACTGCCTGGCTGGACGCTCACACCATCGACCAAGTGGCGGCAGAGCTGATCTCCGATATCACAGATGGTGCAGAAGGGACCGACATTCGCGCTGGAATCATCGGTGAGATCGGAAGCAATGGGCCACATATATCGGGGGTAGAGGAACGCTCCTTTCGCGCCGCGGCGCGGGCTCATCTCGCGACTGGAGTCACCATCTCGACCCATGCTGCGCTGTTCCCGGTAGGACACGACCAACTTGATATTTTGCTTCACGAGGGCGTTTCCGCAAACCGGATCATTGTCGGCCACTGCGACACCGTCAACAGCTCCGAGTACCACGTTGCGATCGCCAAGCGGGGTGCCTATGTTCAGTTCGATACCTTGCACATTCAGTCCGAATATGACTTGGCGCGGCGGGTCGAGTTTGTCCTCGCTCTCGTGAATGAGGGGCTCGGCGGTCAGCTGTTGCTCTCGCACGACATCTGCCTGCGCTCACATCTCACTGCGCTCGGGGGCAAAGGGTATGCGTACGTCATCCGTGGCTTCGCACCGCGCCTCCGAGATGCTGGTGTATCAGAAGCCCAACTGACGCAGATCTTAGTGGACAATCCGCGTCGAGCACTTAGCGGAGAGGAATGATCCGAACTCAGCCAGTACAACGGCGCGCCGTTGGCCCCGGCATTGCCTCGCGCCACCGGATCGCGAAAGCGGCCCGGGAGGCGTATCGCTCAGTGCCGCTCTCTGCCTCGATCGGTCGTTGGGCCCCACGCGCCGGTCGGACCCGACCAGGAACCGTGGACCAGTCAACCACTACGGAGGAGCCTAGTTGATCACCATTGAAGGAGGGCACCTCTTTTTACCCGATGGGAGCCGCGTGCTCCGGAATCTGGCAATCGAGGGGGACAAGATCGTGGCGGTTGGCAACGTCACTTCGCCAAAAGAAGGCGTGACGCGTATAAGCGCGCGCGGATGCACTGTATTACCGGGCTTCATTGATCTCCACTCTCATCTCACCCTGGTCCCAGACGTGGACAAGACTAGAAAAGCCCCTCGAGCGCAGATTGCGCTTGCCGCTGCGCGGCAGGCGGTCCGAGCACTCAGAGCGGGGATCACACGGTGCCGTGATATCGGTGGGTACCGTCACGTAGACATATTCCTCCGCGACGCGATCGCTAGCGGCGTCATTGCTGGACCGAAGATGGTCTGCGCGGGGAAGTTCATCGCGATCACGGGTGGACACGCGTGGCCGTATATCCGCGAGGCTGATGGCGAGGCGGAGGTGAGAAAGGCGGTACGGGAACAGATTCAGGCCGGGGCCGACTTCATTAAACTCATAGGTAGTGGCGGAGTCGCGCGCGTTGACGAGTCGGAGGGGGCCGTCCAGTTCAGCTTCCCCGAAGTCAAGGCAATCGTTGAGGAAGCCGAAGCAGCGGGGACCGTCGCCGCAGCACATGTGCACCCGGAGCGCGCTATCCGCAATGCAGTTGAAGCCGGCGTACGCTCCATCGAGCACGGCACCCACCTGACGCCAGACCTCGGCAGGGCCATGATTGATCAGGGGACGTTTCTGGTCCCGACCTTCGCCGTGTACCGGGCGATCGCGACCGACGGTCGCTGGCCACATCTCGCACCGCGCGCCACCCAAGTCTATGAAACGAAAAGTAGGACCTTCCAGGCCGCCGTCGAGCAAGGGGTGCGGTGGGGGATCGGGACTGACGCAGGGTCGTTCATCCCAGTCTCCGCCATCGCAGATGAAATGGAAATTGTCCAGGGTTTCGGCTTCAGTGCAACCGATATCCTGCGCCAGGTTACCGAAGGCAACGCTGGGTTGTGGGGATGGTCGGACGTGGGAAAGCTTGAAGTCGGAATGACAGCAGACGTTGTGCTTGTCGAGGGCGATCCCACGACCAACTTAGCCGATGTTCGGAAAGTGGTGACCACGATCGCGCGCGGGACAGTCTATGACTGGAGGGTGATCGACGCGATGCCAGGCCCGTCTCCCCTTCCACACTGACCAGCCCCTCGGGACGCCGGAAGTCGATTCCTGTCGGCGCCCCTGGGCGTTCCTACGGTCCAGCAACCCCTGCGGAATACCGCTGCAGAATGCGCGTATAGGCGCCTTCGAGGTGCGTGACAATCATCGCCTGAGCTGCCGCGCTGTCGCCTGCCGCGACCGTTTCAGCCAGGGCAGAATGCTCACTAGTGAAGCTAATCTTGTAGTCATCGTTGGCGATGTTGCGGAAGAGCAGGAATCGGCGAATGTGAGGTCGGAGCATCGACCAAGCGGCGTAGAGACGTTCGTGACGGGCGGCTACATAGAACAATTCGTGAAAGGTGACGTCGTGCTTAGCGAACTCGTCCTGACTCCGCTTGTTTCCATACCCTGAGAACCCCGCCGCCTTCCGCATTGCGCTGACCTCGGCCGGCGTCGCTCTTTCTGTGGCCAGCCTGACCGCCAACGTCTCCAAGCTCACGCGAAGGCTGTAGACCTCCTCGATGTCCTGGGCGGTCATCCCCACGACCACCGCACCGCGGTTCCGCCTGATGCTGACCAACCCCTCGTGACTGAGCTGGGCGAAGGCATCACGAATCGGACTGCGGCTGACGTCCATTGCCTCGGACAGAGTCGCCTCCCTGAGGTGCTCGCCGGGCTTGAGAGTGCCGGTGATGATGCCCTCCCGAAGCCTGTCCACGACTTCGTCCGAAAGGCGTCGATGAGCAACCGCCATGCTCGAAATGATGTCGGGGCGTAGTTCGGCCACCTCGAATCAATTTTGTCGACAAAAGCCAGCATCTGTCAATAGCCGACAGATGGACAGCACTGGTCAAGCGGGGCGGGCGCCAGGCGTCTACGGGCGGCCGGGGATACTCCACTGTGTGGGGCCCAACGGCTCCGATGGGCGAAGATCTGACGCTCCACCCGGGATGTTGCTCACGCACTCTAGGCTCGTCTGCCCCGACCCCGCCAGACGGGCGTCGGGCGCGTCGTCACTTGCTCTTGACAGAATAGAAGTGCGCTTGGACGAAGGCGAACATCTCCGTTGGCGTTCCGAGGCGGGCCCGCAGGTCGGCGTCGGCGAGGCACTAGTCGCGCGCAGGGGAGGTTGAGCAATGGCGAGTCAGGACGATCAGGCAGGCACCGACAGGGCTCCTGGGAAACGTTTAGCCTCCGAGACCACGGTCCGGACTAACGGATTGGTTCTGGTTGAGCGCGAGTTCCGCGTCCCGCTCGATCACTCTCAGCCGAACGGCGCGCAGATGACCGTGTTCGCCCGCGAAGTCGCCGATCCCGATGGTCGAGAACGGCCCTACTTAGTCTTTTTCGAGGGTGGACCCGGCCACGAGGCGACACGTCCGACGCGCCATCCTTCGACACCCGCGTGGCTGGATCGGGCGCTGCAGGAATTCCGGGTGCTGCTGCTCGACCAGCGAGGCACTGGGCGGTCTAGCCCGGTCGGTGACCTAACCTCGAAGTCACCCGAAGAGCAGGCGACCTTCCTGACCCATTTTCGGGCGGACTCCATCGTGGCCGATGCAGAAGTCATCCGCGCTACCCTTGGAGTCAAGTCGTGGAGCGTGTTGGGGCAATCCTTCGGTGGGTTCTGCGTGCTGCGCTACCTCTCAACATCACCGAGCGGTCTGCGTGAAGCCTTCCTGACCGGCGGCCTACCGCCAATCGGACGCTCGCCCGACGAGGTCTACCGTCGGACCTATGATCGGATCCTCGCACGCAACCGGCGCTTTTACCAGCGTTACCCCGACGATCGGACAAGGGTGCACCAGCTGCACGAGTGGCTCCAGTCCTCCGACGTACGCCTGCCGAGTGGTGATCGACTTACCTCACGTAGGTTCCGTCAACTGGGACACATCCTGGGAATGAGTGACGGGCCCGAAATGCTCCACTACGTTCTGGAGTTACCCGCCGGCTCTCCAGCCTTCCTACATGATGTTGAAAACGGAGTCGGCTTCGTGCGCAACCCGCTCTACGCAATTATCCACGAGGCCTGCTACGCCGACGGAGGAGCTACCCGTTGGTCTGCTGCTCGTATGTTCCCCGCCGAGTTTGAGCAAGACATGGACCTGTTCACCGGGGAGCACATCTATCCGTCGATGTTCGAGGACTACGGCGCGCTGGCGCCCCTGCAGGAGGCAGCTGAGTTGCTCGCCAATCACTCGTGGCCAAAGCTGTACGATCTTGAGCAACTACGCAGCAACCGTGTCCCTTGCGCTGCGGCCATTTTCGCCGACGACCCGTACGTTGAACGCGTGTTCTCCGAAGAGACAGCCGCCCAGGTCAGCGGATTGCGCCCGTGGTTAACGAACGAATACGAGCACAATGCTCTCCGAGCTGACGGTGGTCGGGTACTGGACCGTCTGATCAACCTAGCACGTGGTCGTGCGTAACTATGGCGTCCGCTCAGCGGGGCGGGAGGGCGCAGAGGCTCGACGTGCTCAGGGCGCGAGTGCGCCACCGGGAAGGAGGATCCGGGCCAACTGACGCGCCGCCAACCGTGGCGCCGCATCCTCGCAGCTCGTGCCACTCGTTGTGAGGCTTGATTCCTGCGTACCATGCCAACAGACTTGAGTGGGAACTACGGCCGGCCGAACAGCCACATACCTACCGCGATTCGGGCGTCTGTCAGTCAGAGCCGCGTCGATCCAGTTACCGCCCGCGTCTAGATCCGGTTCAGCGGCGCGGGACTAGCGAACAAATCCCGGGCCGGCAGCGACGCTGAGCTCGAGCTCGCTGCGACGCAGGTCATGGGGCGACAGCCAGTCGAGCAGCCAAGTGGCACCAGCTCCTTCCCAGGGATCGGGGTCGGTCCCTGGCGGCTGAGCCACGACGACCTCGAACTCGTCCGAGGTCTGACCGAACTCAATCAGCAGCTCCCTCAGTTCGCGCATTTCCTGGGGCCGGTCAAGCTGGATGACGAACACCCCTTGGAACCGCGCGGCCCTCCGAAGTGGAGCGCGATTTGGCCAGCGTGTAGCGAGCCAGATCGGAAGGGGTTGCTGCACCGCCGCCGGCCTGAACGACGTGCGGCTTAGTTGGTAAAACTCGCCAGCGTGCTCCACTTCGTTCCCAGTCAAGAGCTGCGAGATTAGCTCGAGAGTTTCGTCCAGCATTCGCGCCCGCTTGCGAAGATCGAGTTCCTCGTCGAAGGCAGCGAACTCTCCACCTCGCGTATCGCCCACTCCAGCTCCGAAAACCATCCTTCCTTGACTCAGGATGTCGAGGGCCGCCACCTGGCGGGCCAATACCCAGGGTCGGCGCCTGGGAAGCGGCGTCACCATCTGTCCGAGTCGAATCCGCTCGGTGGCCGAAGCGATCGCGGCCAGGGCAATCCACGGATCCAGGATGTTCTCTATTCCGGGGAAACGCAGGTGGTCCCAGAGGAAGATCCCATCCCAGCCGACCGCCTCCGCCTGCGCCGCCAACGACGCAAGGAAGCCGGGGTCGGCGGCTTCACCAAAGGGCGGGAGGAAGAGACCGCGATGCACCAGTGGATCTTAGCGGTGGGCTCTGTGGGTATCAATCGGAGTACATGCCGACTTCGACTCCTGGAACAAACTGCCGGCCCACTGAACCAGTTGCCGGAATTTCCACCGGCCGAGACGCGTCAGTGACCGTTCCGCCGTGACAATGGGTTGCTCCAAGGCCCCGCGCTGACTGCGCTGCCACACCGTGGGCCGGTAGGATGCGAGACCCGGGGCCCTGACCAATCACTGGGAGACGAAATGAAGCGGCTCTACCCGCTCAGTCTTGGCGAGGCCTGTTGCGACAAGGGTCGCGTGCTATCACCGGGAGCCGGGGACGGAGTCCGGATCCACATCCCGATCATCGGCTACCTGCTGACGACTGATAGTGGTCGCCGCATCCTGATCGATACCGGAATGCACCGCAGCCACATCGAGGACCCAGACCGCACCTTCGGCGGAACCCCGATTGCCGCCAACCTGAGGCCGGTGATGAGGACCGAGGACACGGTCGACTATCGCCTTGCTGTTCTGGGCCTCCGCGGCGCCGACATTACCGACGTCATCAACACCCACCTGCACTTCGACCACGCAGGCAACAACGATGCATTTCCCAAGGCTACCTTTCATGTCCAGCGATCTCACTATGAGGCCGCTCTAGACAACCCATCCTTCCCCAACCAGTACTGGCGAATCGAGGGGTTGAACTACAGCCTGCTCGACGGCGAGACCGATCTCGGGGATGGGGTGTCGCTGTTTCCGACGCCCGGACATGCGCCGGGCCACCAGTCTGTCACCGTGCGCCTCGATAGCGGGCAGAACGTGATTCTCTGCGGTGATGCGATCTACGAGGAGGACAACGTTCGCTTTGACACCTGGGGCGGTCACGCCGATCCCGAGGAGGCTCGACGCAGCGCTCACGAACTCCTAGATCGTGGAAAAGACCTCAAGGCGACGGTTCTCTATGGACATGATGCGGTTCAGTGGACCACTGTCCGCAAGTCTCCGAACTGGTACGAGTAGACGGATTAGCCCAGACGCCGCACGGGCGCTGCGCCGCACTCGGGCCTGCAAGGTGGACAGCGGTTGCGTGGCGCGCAGCCGGCGCGGTGGCGCAAAGGCCGGGACGGCGACTCGTTTTCGGAGCGCTGCTACGGAGCTGGAGAATCCCAGGCGGAGACGCACCCAGCGACCATCACCACCACAGCCAGTGCCTGTCCGCATTGGAACCGGCGTCGCTACTACCGCGTCCGATCCCTCAGCCTGACGGTCGATAAGCCGCGCATCGGAGGGGAATGCCGGACGAGTGTGTCGCAGTTACGCCTGCCCCAGCACGACGTCCCTCCCACGGAGGATCCGACTACCTGTCGCGGTGATCATGCGGGCCGCCTCTGGGCCGCCGCCCGACCAGCTCGCGACGTACCCGAAGCTGTATTCGGAACTGTCGATCCCGAGGTTCTGGCAGACCAGGTAGGCGACGCTCTCCGCTTCCAATTCGGCCAAGGCGCGCGAGCCCTGGAACGATGGCCCGTGGAGCGCCGCGTGAGCTAGCTCGTGGGCGAGCGTCTTGAGTTGGTGGGCCCCCGGGAGGTCATCCCTGATCCGGATCCGGCGGAGGGCATGCGAGCAATCTCCGTTTCGGCTTCCCCAGAGGGAAGTGAAATGGACCAGAAAGCCAAGTTCTCCGGCTCGCTGCACCAGCCGGGCGAGCTCCGTTCTGGCCCCCTGACCGTCCAGAGTCCTGACTGGCTGAGGCAACTCATCCCCGTCGGTTTGACTCAGGTCGAATACGCGCGCCACGCGAAAGCCGATGAGGACCGGTTCCAGCTGTTCCTCCCCGTCCGCGGCAGCTCGCGGCGCCAGGCAGGGCGCCAGGATCCTGATTGCCCGCTCGCCCTCGCGGACCTGGCGGCCAAGCTTTGTCCAGCTTCGGTAGCCGGCGACCCAGCTGGCATCGGGGCGCTGCCGCAGGATCAAGACCTGGTTCTGAAAGCTGTATCGGTGGAACTGGCGACTAGTTCTCAGCCAGCTCGTCCACGTTGCGGAAGAGGTCAGGTCAAGTACGCCCTCGGTCAGCTGCCGTATCAGGTCGGCTTTGGCCAAACGGCCACTATTGGATGCTGGTTCTGCCAGGGCGGGCGACGAGGTGATGGCCACGCCGATCTAGTCCGGCCAGAGGATGGGCCAGGGGCGACGATGGAGCGGGTCAGACCTCGACTACAAGGCGCAGCTCACGGTATGCAGCCCGAAGTTGTGCGGTCACTTCGTGGGCGGTATCTCCGCGGGCGAATATGAAACCGAGGTACCGATCACCGTCGGGGAGGGGTTTGACGCTTCCTCCGATTGGCACAGACAGCTCGATCGCCTCGATTCCAGGCAGACCCAGCGCACTCTCTCGTCCGTCGATCGACCGCAGCGTGCCAGCTGCTGGGATCGGCATCATCATCACTCCCCGGGTGCCGATCTCTAGTCCCGGGTCGCTGGGCCCCTCCCCCAGCGCAGAAAGCAGCAACATCTCCTCCAGGGTCCTCCCGGACCGAAATCGCAGCACCGCCGAGCAGCGCCCTCCGATGGAGCGAGAGGCGAGGTCGATCACGATGGGAGTGCCACCAGCGAGACGAAGCTCGGCGTGGATGGGACCGTCGGTGAGACCGAGGGCCCGGATCGCCGCCTCGACCTCATTGACAACCGCCGCCAACTGGGGCTCGGTGAGCTCGGATGGCACCGTGTACACGGTCTCCTCGAAGTACGGCCCGTCCAGCGGCTCGGGCTTGTCGTACACCGCCAGGACCAGCAGAGCACCGTTCACCAGCAGCCCCTCGACAGCTACCTCGGGCCCAGCGACGAACTCCTCGACCAGGAGAGGAGCGACGTCCTGGGAGTCGACACGGCAGAGATCGGCGGCCAAGGCCCGCCGTATCCGCTCGCCGGCGTGGAGCAGCTGTGCGCGATCGTCGACCCTGATCACTCCGCGACTTCCGGCCTGATCAAGCGGCTTGACGACAGCGGGGAACCGAATCCCCTGCGGCACCGCACCGTCCGGCCAGGACCACCAGCTGAGCTGACTCGCACGCCCAGCCTTGAGTTGCTGCCGAAGCACCAGCTTGTTCCTTGTGGCTGCCACAGCGTCGACCGGGTTTCCCCGGAGGCCCAGGCGCTCGGCGATATAGGCGGCCGCCAGTACCGCTCCATCGTCAACCGGGACCACCGCGTCGATTGACCTGCCCTGAGCCCATTCAGCAGCGGCAGCCGCCGCCGCGGTCGGATCCTCGAGATCGATCACCAGCTCCTGACCGGGACGAAGGCGGCCGAGTGTCGATGCCTGGTCACTGGCGACGACCACCTCCAGCTCCAGCCGGCGGGCGGCCTCCAGGAAAGCGGCGGCACGATAGGTCCTAGTCGGAAGGATCAGGAGCACTCGCCTGGACATGGCCTCAGACTATGGCCGATGGAGCCCCGCCCCAACGGCCAGCTGCCGAGCCTCGATCTCAACCAGAACGCGGCCAGCCGGATCAGGTCCTTTCGCGAACGCCAGGGGCATCCCGAAGCC
The DNA here is from genome assembly GCA_963804565.1 of Candidatus Dormiibacterota bacterium. Lineage (GTDB taxonomy): Bacteria > Chloroflexota > Dormibacteria > Aeolococcales > Bog-877 > Bog-877. The sequence goes on from CAWDQV010000001.1 coordinate 851,765, forward strand.
TGGGTGTCGGTCACTCCGGGAGGGCTCCGCGGCGAACACCTGACCTTCACCTTCGCTCTGGTCGAGCCCGGCGAGTTGAAGCAGGACGAGATCCTGGTCGAGGGAACTCCAGACATCTTCTTCGTCGCCCCCCGTGTCCTATCCCGCCACGTGGTGGGTTCGCGGGTGACGGCCGATCCCATCTCGGGTGCCCTCAATCTTGAGACGGCGTACAACCCGGATGAAGAACCCTTGGCTCGGGCGGTGCAGGAGATGCTCGACGCGGAGATCAACCCCGCGGTGGCCGGCCATGGCGGGTACATCGGCCTGCTTGACATCGCCGACGGCGTGGCCTACGTCCAGATGGGAGGCGGTTGCCAGGGCTGCGGGCTGGCAGAGGTGACCCTCTCCCAGGGGGTTCGGACGGCCATCTTCGAGCGCTTCCCCGAGATCGTCGAGGTGGTCGATACCACCGACCACGCCTCCGGCACCAATCCCTACTACGAGCCGTCCAAGAAGTAGCTGGGCAACTGTGCCCTCGCATTGATACCGGTCCACCAACCAGGCTGAGTGCGCCTGGTGGCGCCCGCTCTGGGAATTGCGCCACTGTGGCCCCGGGGCTAGCGGTCTCCCAGCAACTCCCGGTACACGCCTCTGGTCAGCGCACCCATCCGGGCCGCCGAGAAACGACGGCGGATACGGTCCGGCCCGGCCTCACTGAGGGCCCGATAGCGCACGGGATCGTCCAGCAGGCCAGCGCTCACACTGGCCAGCGCTGCCGGGTTGGCGGCACCCACCACCAGCCCCGCCACCGGCGGGTCGAGGATCTCAGTCAGGCCGCCGACGCGGCTGGCCACCACCGGCAGACCTGAACTCATCGCCTCGCAGGCGACGAGGCCAAATGGCTCGGCTCGGGAGGGGACCCAGGCCAGGTCGCAGCCGGCGAAGAACCGCTCGCGGTCGGTGACTTCGCCCAGAAAGTTGACCCGGTCGGCAACGCCCGATGTATAGGCGAGGTCAACCAAGGCAGCCAGCTCCGGGCCTGCTCCCCCGATGTTGAGGGTCATGCTCCTTCCGGCGGGTGTGGCCAGAGCCAGGATGGCGATATCCACCCCCTTCGCGTGGTGGAGTCGTGCCAGCACGCCGACCCGCCTTCCCGACGGCGCACTGCGAGGCTTGACCGGCAGGGGATGGATGCCGTTGGGGATCACCCGTAGGCGGCTGGGTTCGGCATGAGCCTGCTTGAGCAGAAACTCAGCCACCGAATTGGAGACGGCAATCTGCAGCCTGGCGGCTCGGTCCAGTGCGTGCATCTCCCGCCGATGCACCACCACCCGAAGGCCGCTGGCGGTGAACCAACCATCGAGATGGTGTGTGTGGATCTGGGGCGCAGCGGAGTGGGCTCGGCGCAGCAAAGCTCCCGCCCTCAGGCCGTGGCTGTGGACGATCCCGACCTTCGAGCGGCGGGCCAGTTGCCGCAGCTGGATTGGGGCGGAACCCCAGCCGCCGCCGCTCATCTGGATCGGGGCGACCCCGATACCGAGATCGCGGCAGCGATCGACAAGCGGGCCGGGAGGGCAGGCGACCAGGGCCACCCAACCGGCGGCGGTCAGTTCCTGCGCCAGCGTAAGGACGTGCTCCGGACCGCCGCTGCGAGAGCTGTCGGCGATCACTAGCAGAACCCGGGGGTCGATGTTCATCGGGTCAATTCTTCCACCTGCTGCCGAGGCGACCGTCTACCATCGTCCCAATCTTGAGTTCATCTCGCCCACAGGCGGGGCACGTCCTGGTGGCGGTGGCTTGGCCGTACGCCAGCGGTCCCCGGCACCTCGGCCACGTTGCAGGGTTCGGCGTGCCCTCGGACATCTTTGCCCGCTATCAGCGGCTTCGAGGCGCCCGCGTGCTGATGGTCAGCGGTACCGACGAGCACGGCACGCCGATCCTGGTGGCAGCCGATCGGGAAGGAATCAGCCCGAGGGAGATCGCCGATCGATACAACGCGGTGATCATCGATGACCTGCAGCGGCTGGGGCTGAGCTACGACCTCTTCACCAGGACCACCACGGTCAACCACGCCCGGGTCGCCCAGGACATATTCCGAACCTTGTACGAGAAGGGATACCTGCTCCGGCAATCCCAGCTTGGCGCCTTCTCGGCCGCGACCGGACGCGCGCTGCCCGGACCGCTACATCGAGGGCATCTGTCCTCACTGCGGATACAACGGTGCCCGGGGAGACCAGTGCGACAACTGCCTGCAGATGCTGGACCCAACGGACCTGATCGAGCCCCGCTCCAGGATCGACGGTCAGCCGCCGGTATTCCGCGAGTCCGAGCACTTCTTCCTGGACCTGCCTGCGTTTGCCGGCGCCCTGACCGACTGGATCGCGTCGAAGACGCGAATGGCGCAGCAATGTCCGAACCTTCTCCCTAAACCTCGTCGCCGAGCTCCGGCCCCGGGCCGTGACGCGGGACATCGACTGGGGGATCCACATCCCACTGCCGGAGTTCGCCGACCGGGACGACAAGCTGCTGTATGTCTGGTTCGAGGCGGTGATCGGCTACCTCTCGGCCAGCGTGGAGTGGAGCGCTGCCAGGGGTGAGCCGGAGTCCTGGCGAGCCTGGTGGCAGAACCCTGAGGCCCGGCACTTCTACTTCATGGGAAAGGACAACATCATCTTCCACACCGTCATCTGGCCGAGCATCCTGATGGGATACGGAAGCGGCGGAGACGTCGGCGGCGGGCCCCCCAACCTGCCCCTGATGCTGCCGGAGAACGTGGTCAGCAGTGAGTTCTTGACCATGGAGGGACAAAAGTTCTCCAACAGCCGGGGGATCGCCATCGAGGTCCGCGACTTCCTCGAGCGCTACGACCCGGACCCACTTCGGTACTACCTGACCGCGGCCGGGCCGGAGACCCAGGACACAGACTTCACCTGGGCCGAGTTCATCCGCCGAAACAACGACGAGCTGGTGGCTACCTGGGGCAACCTGGTGAACCGCACGTTGACAATCGCCAAGAACAACTTCGGGGCGGTTCCCCTAGCGGACAACCTGACGGCCGCGGATGAACTGATGGTTGCCGACGTGGAGGCGGGGTTCGAATCGGTGGGTCGGCTGCTGGAACTCGCGCGCTTCAAGGCGGCGCTGGCCGAGGTGATGGCGCTTGCCGCACGGGTAAATCAGTATCTGGCGGAGAACGAACCCTGGCAGCTGGTGAAGACAGACCGCCAGCGGGCTGCCGCGGTGCTCTACGTGGCGCTTCGCTGCATCGACAACCTGAAGGTGCAGCTGCTCCCCTTCCTCCCCTTCAGTGGCCAAAAGCTGCACCTGATGCTCGGCTACCGGGGAGTGATCGCACCGATGCCGGAGAAGGTGACCGTTGGAACCGGCCATGATCCCCACCCGGTACTTACGGGCGACTACGAGACCCCGGAGGCGAGCTGGCAACCCAGCCGCCTGGCGGCGGGTCAGCCTCTGGGAGACCCCGCCCCCCTCTTTAGAAAGCTAGATCCGGACCTGGCCGAGGTGGAGTTGGCCCGCATGGCGCCCACCTCCCCAACCTGAGCAAGGCGCTACGGTACGCACACCGACACCTGGTCGGGAGAAATCCCAGCGGGCCTCCTGACCAATACGACGAGCCTGGCATGGTGGGGGAACTGGCTGAGGGGTAGGGCCAGCACCTGATACCTCACCGGTCCAATGAACTCGGGGCAGGCTACCCCAGACGCCAGGGCAACTTCGACCACGGTCAGCGTGAGGACCCTCCCGGGACCGTAGGTCGACTTCGGACACGTACTCCTCGTTGCAGCTGAGCCGGGCTAGAGTGACCCCTAGGTAGAGTTCCGGTCCCAATCCCTCCAGCTGGCGACGCACCCGCGCCACCGAAGGAACGGGGAAGCTCTTCTCCAGCAGATTGATGCTGGTATCTGCCCGGAGCGGTGGCTGGCTCCGCCCGCCAGTGTCGAGCCCCAGGTAAAGAGAGCGGTAGTCGGCCTTCGTTCCCGAGGAGAGCCGCGCTCCCCCGCTGGCCAGAGCCGTGGCAGAGGCTGGGCCTAGCAGCAGCAGAAGCAAGGTCAGACCGGCGGCAGCATTTTGGCGGTAGCGCCCGGGACGATTGGCGGTCAAGCTCATACGGAGAGGACAGTACCGCAGGAACTCCCGTTCCGAAGAGCGGTTGTACGGCATCGGTACACTCGCCAGCAAATCGCCCAGCGAGGGACCTTCCTTGAATTTGGCGAGCGTAACGGTACCCCTCGCGCTGGCGGCCGGCGCCACCTCCTTCCTGTCCCCGTGCGTGCTCCCGCTTGTCCCCTCGTACCTGGGTTTCCTGGCCCAGTCGGCGACGGCAAGCGCCGGGCCTTCCGCCGCCAACAAGAAAAATCGGGCCCGGGTCATGCTTGGGTCACTGGGCTTCGTCCTCGGGCTGAGCATCTTCCTGATCGCCTTCTTCTACGCCCTCTATCGGCTACTGGAGCCGTGGAAGCACCTAGCCCTGCCGATCATGGGAACGGTCGTAATCCTGCTGGGGCTCAGCTTCATGGGCCTGTTGAGGTTCCCCTGGCTTTCCCGGGAGGCGAGATGGCTGCCCACGGGGTTCACCCGCGGGGGCTTCCTGGCTGGCTTTCTCCTGGGTCTGGGGTTCGCCGCCGGTTGGACTCCGTGCATCGGACCGGTGCTGGGGGCGGTACTGACCTCGGGAGTCGAGCAGGGAACCAGCGGACGCGGACTGCTACTGATCGTCGTGTACTGCCTGGGCCTGGGTTCGCCCTTCGTTCTGGCGGCCCTCCTCATCGACCGGGCGGCACCGGCGCTGCGAGTGATCAACCGGCACCAGCGAGCGATCTCGCTGATCGGGGGAGCGCTGGTCGTAGCCATGGGAGCACTGGTGATCAGCGACAACGTTCCGGTTGCTCTACAGTTGGTTCTCCACCCACCTGCCCTCGTTCTTCCAGGATCCCTTCGATCTCTGAAACTGCACCTTCCCCGGTGATCACGCACTCACCGGACTCGGGAGGTCCGCTAGACTCGCGCCCCAATGACTTCACCCAGGCGGCGTGCGGTTGACGCCTACGCAGTACTCGGCGCCGCCCGCACCGCGAGTTGGAACGAGCTTCGGCGTAGCTACCGAGCCAGAGCCAGAGAGCTTCACCCGGATGTCCAGGCACATCGCCCCACGCCGAGCCGCCTCGATCAGCCGCGGGCCACCGCTCTCTTCACCCAACTTCAGGAGGCCTGGTCGCTGGTCGCCACCCCAGAAAGGCGGGCGGCCTACGACCTCACCCTCAGGGCGGAGCCCGCCGGAAGAGCAAGACGCCCACCCCGCCCAACATTCGCCCCGAGCTGGAGTGTCGGCCCGCGCGCTGGGGTTCTCCTTCGCACCGGCCCCGGGGACCTGCACATCGCGATCCCCGGCGGGGCCTGGGACCTATCCCTCGCGGCGTTCCTGCGCCACGCAAGCGAAGCTGGCCTTCCGCCGCTCTTGATCGGCGACCTGCCTCCGTACGCGGCGCTTCGCCAAGCGCTCTCGGCGGCGGATTTCGTCGAGCGCCACCGGCTCACCACGATGGTCGGGCTCAGCGAGCCCGTTGAGGACCGGGGCGGGGCGGAGTTCGAACTCGATGACGACGGTGCCTGGAAACTGAAGCAGCTGGACCGGGCGCTCGAGCGGTGGGCCAAGGCGCTGCCAGATCGCCGCGACGAGCTTCCTTACCAGGCCGACCTCAGGTTGATGGGCAGACTTTCCCTGGCCGGCTACGAGATCAACCTGCCCCATCCAGCCGGCATCTACGCCGCCCTCGAGCCCCGTCCTGTGGACCGGGCCGAGTTGCGTGCTCGGAGCCTCCAGCCAGTGCTCGATGTCCGGATCCCCCCACCCGCCCTGGCCTTGGCCGCCGCGTGGGCAGAGGACCGGCTGGCAATCTCGGCGATGGAGGAAGGCTGGTCTGGGCTGGCGGCGCTCGCCAAGTTGGAGGAGTCGGCACTGGTCGCAGCTCAGCGGGCATCGGAGGGCAGACGCCCCCGCCGCGACGGCTATGAACCGCTGCCGGGCTCGGCCCTCGACAGCGGACCTCCACCCGCCTCGCTGATGCCCGTCATCGGGGCTATCCCCGCCACGGCCCACTGGCTGGCTGGGCTGACCGGTCCGCTGCCGCGACTGCCCTGGCGAGAGCCCCTCTCCCTCTCTGGTGAGGATCGGAGCCTGGGCGACGCGGGCACCCGTTTGCTGGCGCGTGTACTAGACCGGCTGCTGACCGATCGACCTCCCGGCGTCTGGCTGACCGCGCTGCGTGGCACGCGTCTGCGATTCCGGGTAGAGTCGGATCCAGAGCGGATCGAGGATTGGATCCAGGCGTCCATCCGGGGCGCGTTCGCGGAACATCTGGGCTTCCCGATCGCTGCGACTGTGGCCAAAGGTTAGGCTTGACAGAACTATTCGGGGTCGACTAAGCTTTTGGCGAGCGGAGGGACGGCCTAAGATATGCATGGAGCCTGAGGTTTGCCGTGTCGATGAATCAAGCGGTTTTGCAACTCTCGCAGCGGACCAAGATCGCGATCGTGATCGCGGTCATGCTCGGGCTGTTTCTCAGTGCGTTGGACCAGACGGTCGTCGGCACAGCTCTGCCCACCATCGTCACCGACCTCGGCGGGAACAATCTGTATGTCTGGGTGGTGACCTCATACCTGCTGACCAGCACCATCACCGTACCCATCTACGGCAAGCTCTCCGACCTCTTCGGGCGCAAGCTGCTGCTGGTCATCGGAATCGGTCTGTTCCTGGTCGGATCAGCGCTGTCGGGTCTCTCTCAAAACATGGGGGAGCTGATCTTCTTCCGTGGGCTGCAGGGACTGGGCGCGGGCGCCCTCTTCCCCATCGCGCTTGCTGTCATCGGCGACCTCTTCACCCCTCGCGAGCGAGGTAAGTACCAGGGGTTCTTCGGGGCGGTGTTCGGACTCGCCTTCCTGGTTGGTCCCTTCCTCGGTGGCTGGATCACCGACAACATCAGCTGGCACTGGGTCTTCTACGTCAACCTTCCCATCGGCTTGATCGCACTGGCCGTGATCATCGTCAACCTCCCCAACCACAAGCGCGAGGGCGCAACACCTTCGATCGACTACTGGGGGGCTTTGATCTTCACCGCGGCGGTCGTGCCGATCCTGATCGGGCTCACCGAGAAGGGCCTCGTCCAACCCAAGCGCCGGACGCAGTACTCGTGGTTCGCCCCTCAGGTCGGTGGTCTGATCGCTGCTGGGTGCGGTCTTTGGCTTGGTCTTCCTGTTCGTTGAGACGAGGGTCAAGGAGCCGATCCTCCCCCTCGACCTCTTCCGCAACCGGACCTATGCGGCCTCGCAGGCAGCGATGTTCTTCATGTCGTTCGCCTTTTTTGTCGCGGTCATCTTCATGCCCCGCTACTACCAGGCGGTGCGTGGCATCAGCGCCACTGCGTCGGGCTACATGCTCTGGCCGCTCCTGGTCGGGTTGATGGGCACCAGCATCGGCGCTGGACTGGTGATCGCCCGTACCGGCAAATACAAGGTGCTGATGGTGTCCGCAATGGTGACCATGTCGGTCGGAATCTTCTTCATGACCCGACTCACCGCCACCACTGGCAACTACCCGCTCTGGGTCTGGCTGTTCGTCCTGGGGGTCGGAATCGGGCCCGCCATGTCCGGTTACACCTTGGTCGTCCAGAATTCGGTCCCGGTCTCCAGGCTGGGCGTCGCGACCAGTACGCTCACGTTCATCCGCCAGATCGGAGGCACCATCGGGCTGGCGGTAGCCGGCACCTCCCTGTCCACCACCCTGGCTAGCCGAGCTGCCGAAGGACCTGGCCAAGGCCAAGGTCCCACCCTCACTGGTCGGCCAACTCTCGGCCAGCACCAACAGCAGCCTGACCGGGGTCGGCAACGTCGGGGACAAGCTGGCCAAGGTGCTTCCGGCCACGGCGAAGCCGTTCATTCGGGGATCGTTAGGGCCATCCACGAGGCCCTGGCCCAGGCCATCGCCGGCTCGTTCTGGATCGGTTTGGTGGTGGCGGTGGTGGCCGTCATGGCGACCCTCTGCCTCAGAGAGATCCCGCTGCGCACCACCCATCAAGATCGACCGGACACGCGCGCCACGCCTGACCTCGCACCGGAGCCAGCCCCGGAGGAGCTGGTCTCCGCCGGCTGAGCCAGACCATGACGACCACCGTGGCCGAGGGTCAGCCCACCGCCAAAGAACAGCTGCAGGCACAGGCGCTGGAGCATCCTGGAGGAGCTGCTGACCCACCACTGGCGGCAAGGGCCGGGTGGGCGCTGGGCGCGCCGCGACCTTTCGGTCGCCCAGATGCACCTGTTGATGGTCCTCCAGGAGCGTGGCCCGGAGACGGTGGGTCGCCTGGCCGAGATGCTGGACATAAGCCCGCCCTCAGTGAGCGCGGCACTGGACCGCCTCGAGGAGCACGGGCTCGCGGTTCGGCGCCGCGATCGCGAAGACCGCCGGGTGGTCCATGCGGCGCTCTCCAGCCGCGGCCGCGCGGCCGCCGAGGAGGCCTGCGGATTTCGCCGTCAGAAGGCGCGCCATCTGGTCAGCCAGCTCGACACCCACGAGTTGGAGGCTCTGCTTACTGTCCTGCAGGCGGTCCAACGAGTCGCCGCCTCTAGCACTCGTTAAGTCCTGCCGCTGGCACCTATTGGCGGCGGCTCAGTCGGGGGCTAGGCGGAGGGACTCCTGAGGTGTTCCCCGGCGAGCGAAGCCACCCGCCCATTTGGCGCTCCCCTCAGTGGCCGACGACTACCCGGTCTCGGCCCCGGCGCTTGGCGCTGTACATCGCCGCATCGGCCACTCCCAGAAGCTGGCCGATGGTGCGACCGTGCTTGGGGAACAGCGCGATTCCGATCGATGCGGTCACGCAGGGCAGTTGGCACTGCGCTGGCATGGTGATCTCAGCCAGGCCGGCACGGATCTCGCGGGAGATCCGACGAGCTGCGGCCAGATCACAGCCCCTCAGGATGATCACGAACTCCTCACCTCCGTATCGAACGGCGGCGTCCTCGGCCCGGACAGTCTTTTGGAGGGTGCGGCCGACGCTGCGAAGAACGGCGTCTCCGGCGGCGTGGCCGCAGCTGTCGTTCACGCTCTTGAACTTGTCCAGGTCGATCATCAGGATCGCCAAGGGAGTGCCGCTGCGCTCCGCCATCGCCAGCTCCCGCCCGGCGGCATCGCGCAGCCAGCGGGTGTTCAGCATGCCGGTCAAGGAATCGGTGATGGCGTACTGGACCTGCTCGGTGTAAAGCTGAACGTTGCGCCAAGCGGCGGCCGCCATGTGGGCGACCAAACAGGCGACTGTCAGGTCGTGGGCCAGGAACCCGTCCTTGCGGAAGCGAACCATGTTGAGCATCCCCAGCCGGTAGTCGCCCGAGACGAGAGGGATCAAGAGCATCGACTCGTCCGCGCTGGTGGTCCCCGGGACATGGCCAGCCGCGGGGTGGGCGTCGGCGTCGTTTACCCGCTGAGGAGCCCCCATGTCGAAAGCCCAGCCGGTTAGGCCGGTGCCCAGAGCGAAGGAGTGGTCCATCACCGCGCCGGCGTAGGTCGGGTCCTTCAGAGATCGCGCCAGGAGGGGGCGGAACCGACCCGCATCCCAGTCGGCGGAGTAGATCGAAATCCCGTCCGAGGGAACCACGCGATCCAGGTAATCGGCAGCCAGCTCCAGGATGGAGTTGGGGTCGTTCTCGCTCTGGAAGGCGCGAGCTGCCTGACTCAGGATCTCGGTCATGCCCAGGTGGTAGGTGGACGCGGCTTCCGAGCTGTCCTCCGCTTCCGCGCCCTCCGCGGGCACCTCCTCGTCAGCGACCACCATGAGGCGCGGCCGCTCGTCGAGCGAGAGCAGCTGAAGCGGAGCTGGCAGCTCCAACTCCTCCGCTCCTTCCCCGGCGACTGTAAGAGGCTCGCCGAGCAGCGGACCCTGGCCGAACTCGACGCCGAGATCGATCAGGACGGTCTGCTCGGGCATGGTTGAAATTCCGCTGGCGGCCAGCCGCGAATCCAGGTGGGAGGCCATGCCCACCAGGGCCGAGACCACCGCCCGCTGGCCGCGGTCGGACTCGATGCCCTCGATCAGCACCGGAGCCAGCTGCATGATGTCGGGCTCGATCTTTCCGATAGTCGCCAGTTGGGTCCGTACCGCCCCCAGCTGGGCCACTCCGACCCGGAAGCCGCGGTCGTGCAGCTGGGAAGCCAGGCCAAACATTGGCCCGGCGTCCAGATGCTCCTTCTCGTCCGGCTGGTCGACCATCTGCCAAACGATCTGGGACGGGTCGAGCCCGGCGGCTCGCACCTCGCGCAGCAGTCCGGCGACCAGTCCCCGACGGCGACGTCGCCAGGGGTGCATCTCGAAGAGCACAGCTCCGGGACTGAGCAGGCGGGCAGCCTCCAGCTCTGCTCGCAGCAGGGTGTCGTCAAGGGTGTTGACCAGGTCCACCGCCTCCGCCGCCTCCCAGATCTCCTTGACCGAGGGGACGACGTCAATCCTCGGGATGCGCCAGCGGACCTCGTAGGCCAGAATGGAGCCGTCACGGAGTCGGGTTAGCGGCTCCATGGTGATCCGCAACGCTCCCGGCCGCAGCAGATCACGAATCGCCAGCTCCAGGACGTCGGGTGCTGGACTGGTACGAGTTCGAGTCCGCCTCTTCGGGCGGTGCGGCGGAGCAGGCCTTTCAGCCGATGAGATCTCCGGCGCAGCCGTTGCGCGTAGTATGGCCGCCACCAAGCGATATTGACACCGCCATAGCGGCGGCGGGGCGACGGGGACGTGACGTTTGTGTCGTTTGGTTTGACTAGTTAGATCGGTCGGGACGGCTCCCGGGAAGGCCCGGGGCGACCAGGCAGAGCTCGGTGTAGGCGAGATGAGCGGCCACTGCGGGCCAAATTGACCCGCTCCGGATCCTGATCCATCCAGCTCCAGCGCCGAGCAGTAGAGCCCCCAGCGGCGGCAGTGGTTGCATGGATCCTGCCTGGACGGCGGCGTACGCCAGGGTCGAGCTCGCGAGGCGCCGGAACTGAGCTCTCGAGCCCTCCTCGAGTTGGTTCCCTAGGACCGATTCCCGCCAGAAGACCTCCTCTCCGAGTGACGCTGGAATCACCAGCAGGGCCGCCGCCGGACGGGGGAGACTCTGGACGCATTCCTGGAGCCGGTCCAGCGACCTCCTCCCGACCGGTATCTGGCGGGCGAGCTGGGCCGCGGCGGCGGTCAGTCCGTAGCCGGCGGCTCCGCCGACCAGACCCAGAGCGAGCCAGCGGCTGGATGGCCGCTGAGGTCGCCGTCTAAGGCGCCACAGCCCCGGAACGCCGCACGCGCTCAGGCCCAGGGTCATGAGCGTCCAGAAGTATCTCGGGTGCCGGAAACCGAGATAGGAAAGCCCAGATTGGGCGGCGGCGCCGACCACCAATCCAGCTCGCGGGATCGAGACCTTCGCGGGGCCAGAGGCACTCACTCTGGCCGCCTCTCCTTCAACCGATCTAGAGCGGCGGCCAGGGATGTCGCAGTCGTCAGGGTCACCTCGGAGAGCCGCTGATCCCTTGCCCTTCGGGTGACAGGACCAGGACCGGTGCGGAAATTTCCCGCCACCCTGCCGGGGGGCGCCCCGACGCCGGATGGAAGCTGTTCGAGAAGACGGCTGATAAGTTGCGCGATCCTGGCTTCCTCGCGGGCCACGGTCGCCCCTGGGGCAGCTGGATTGGGTCGTAGTGCCAGCGCGCCTGCGGCAAGCCGGGATGCCCCGACTCGCCTTGCTCCACGTGCCAGCAGTCCCTGGGCCCAGTCCCGCTCCAGCTGAGCCCGCTCCGCCAGAACCGCAAGGGACCCCTGCAGCCGTCGGTCGGAGATGACCGCAGCCATGCCCGCGTACCACGGGGCCGCAGCGTTGCGACGCGCGAAAATCTGTTCAAGAAGCTTCCAGGCCGATTCGGGAAGCTCCAACTTGGGAGCAGGTTCCGATCCTCCCAACGCTGCCGCCCGCGCCATGTCAGGGGAGCTCACCCGCGGAGGCCGCCTCAGGCCCGCCTCGCGGATCAGAGCCGCCACCCCAGCTGCGAAGTCACCGATCACACCCGGGGGCTTGGTGAACCCGTATGCGCCACGGGGCACGAGCCGACGCTCGCCTCTCCCCGCCTCCAGGGTCCCGATCCATCCCACCATCTGGGCAGACTCGAAACTGTCATCGATCACCCGGACCGCCAAGGAGGTATGGGGAAGCCGACCGGCTGGGAAGTCGGAGCCAGCGGCGATCCGGATCGCTCCGCTCGGCTCCGGCGTCGCCAGCACCGGCCAGACCATGGGCGCCACGCCGTTCCGTCGGAGCGTGGCAAGCGCGCTCGGAGTCCCTGCCGCGAGCATCGCTCTGCCCCTCTGGTCGACTAACCCGGCTGGGCGAGACGGGCGGCCGAGCCGTCCGGGCGGGGGCGCGGGCGTTGCCTTCGGCTCGTTCCAGCTGGCGATCTTGTGCGCCTCCCAACCATTCGGCCCCATTGTTGAGATCTCGACGATGTTCACGGCAATCAGGAAGCGATGCCAGTAGGACCGGTAGAGCCGACTCCAGAAGGGATCCGTGGCCGAGGTAGCGAAGAAGCGTCGAGCGCCGCCGGCGCCCCCCATCAGGCGGAAGAGCTGGGCCAGATTGAGGGTGCCGTCGCCGCCAACCACTCGGGCCTCCCCTCGCACCAGCACAGAGGACTCTCCGACCTGGGTTCTCATCAGGGCCACCTTTGAGTTGGCCTGGATGTTGCGGATCTTGGCCACGTAACCGACGGTGGTCGAGGTCCAGACCGTCGACTCTTCCGGGACCAGGCGCGCTCCTACCGGCGAGATCGACGGCGCGCCCCAAGGCGTGACAGTGACCAGGTCCCACTGGAGGAACCGGTCCAGGCTCCGGAACAGCTCACGGACCGAGGTGTCCACTTCAGGCACGTGTCCAACCCTACGGGATATCCTCGAACTTGATATGAGCCAGATCGCCCGTGCCTGAGTCCGGCGGCCGGATCAGAGTCCCGGTCTCCCAGGAAGAGGCATGGGACTTCGCCGCCGACGTTCGCAACGCCCCGCGCTGGGTCTTCGGGGTGCGGGACGTCTCGGGGGACCTGCGCCATCCGCTCCACCCTGGTGACCACCTGCGGGTGCGGCTGCTGGCGGGGGGGCGGGTGGCCGACAGTGAGTGGACCATCGGAGCCTGCGAGCGACCGCGGCTACTCAGCAGCGAGGGCCGCGCTCTTGGCGCGACCGCCGCCCTTCGGATCGAGTGCTCGGCGCTTGGGGCAAGCTCATCCGAGGTGGCCTACCAGCTGGCCTACCAGCTTCCGGGAGGGCCTCTGGGGGCGCTCGCCGCCCGTTTCGGAATTCAGGGGATCCTCGACGTGCAAGCCAAGCACTCGCTGCACACCCTGCGCCATCTGTTGATAACGCGAAGTCGAGCCGCTCGTGCTTCGGCCAAGTTGAAGACGGGGGAACCCGGCGTCCAGTGAACGTCCCGGGCGCCGGGTCCCAGCCCTGGCCTGTCAAGGTGGTGGGGGTCGCTGGCGAGGATGACCAACGGTTGACCACCGACCCCAGGGGCGGACTCACGGCGAGTTCCGGCGAGATCTCCCTCCTGATCCTCCGAACCGTACTCGGGGTCACGCTGGGAAATGCCATCACCCGTAGGCCAGAGCTGGTTGCAGGGATTCGCAAGATCCCGGGAATCGGCGTGGTGCGAACCAGCTCGATGGGCGGCACGGTCGGGCCGGGCGGCGAGAACTGGCTCAGCTTCCTGGCGGTCGGCAGGCTGCCCGACCCTTGTCCACTGCCCCTCGACCGATTGATCAACGCGCTCCGAGTCTTCCTCAACGAGCGGCTGGCCTCGCTCGGAATCAACCTGGTCCAGGGCAGAGTCGATGGTGCCTGGTGCCCTGGTTTCAGCGACCTCTCGGTCGACGGGCGAAAGCTGGTCGGACTCGGGCTACGGCTGACCGCCGGGTGGGGTCTGGTCCGGGGGGTGGTGGCGGTGAGCCCCCCCGACGCCGACGAGCTGGCTCACCTCGACGCCTGCCATCGCCTCTTCGGACCCGGAATCGACCGCAACCGGATGACGTCTCTGGCTGAGATCTCGGGTCTGGAACGCATGGACCGGGAGCTAGCGATCCGACTCCTGGGCGCCCCGGCCCAGCTGCCTGCGAAGATCTCGAAGTGACCTACAAGCGGGCACCACTGCAGCTCGTGCTCGAGCCAGCCACGGTCCTTCACCACCGGGGTGCTCCGGTGCGCACCTTTGACTCCAACCTGCGCCACCTAGTGGACGAGATGTACGAGCGCTGCCGGGAGTGGAGCGGGGTCGGGCTTGCCGCCCCGCAGGTGGGCTCGAACCTCCAGGTGGCGGTGGTCATCTACGAGGGGCGGCGCTTTGCCATCTGCAACCCGGAGATCATCTCGGCCGAGGGTGAGGTCGACGCTGTTGAGGGCTGCCTCTCCATTCCCGGGAACAGCGGGTTGGTGCGCCGCTATGAACGGATCACGGTTCGCTACCGCAACGCCCAAGGCAGAGGGCTGCAGCGCGAGTTGGACGGCTGGCTGAGCCGGATCGTTCAACACGAGACGGACCATCTCGCTGGCACCCTCTGCTCAGAGCGGCTGGCCCCCGGAGCCACCTTCGGTCCAGCCAACGAAGGGGAGGGCACAGAGGGCGAGGCGCCCGACGAGCGCGATGCGCCGAAGCGGCGCTCCAGCCGACGGGCTGCGGACAGCAAGCCCGCGCTGCCCGCCGGCTAGAAGCTCATTTAGAGCTCAGCCGGCAGCGGCCGCCGCGTCCTCGGTTGCCTCGACTACTTCGTTGGCTTCGGCATCGACTCGGATCTTGATCTCGTCGCCGACCAGAAACCCGCCGGCCTCGAGCGCCACGTTCCAGGTGAGGTCGAAGTCGGTGCGGCTCAGTGTGCCGTTGGCTTCGAAGGCGGCGACCTGTGCCCCCCACGGGCTCTTCTCCAAGCCGAGAAACTCCACATCCAACTCGATCGGACGCGTCTTGTCCTTGATGGTCAGCTCGCCCTCTACCCGGTAGCGGTTGCCGCCACGGCTTTCGACCTTGCCGCTGCGGTAAGTGATCAAGGGGAACTTCTCCACGTCGAAGAAGTCGGCCGAGCGGAGGTGGGTGTCCCGGGTCTGGTCACGGGTGTCCACGCTCGCCGCCTGGATCTCGGCCCTGGCCCAACTCTTGGTCAGGTCTTGGAGGTCGATTGCCACCTCGCCGCTGAAATCATTGAAATGGCCCTTGACAGTGCTTATCTTCATGTGCCGAACCGAGAATTCGAGCGCTGTGTGGGCGTTGTCTACCTTCCAGCTCATGTAGCTACCTCTCTAACCGATTGTGATCGATCTGCGCGATACTTGTACATGCAAGCTTATTCCAGAGGTGGTTGATCGTGCAAATAGCATCCGGGCAAGAGCCATCGACCCCGCCCCTCTCGCCATCGCAGCTGGCGGCCTGGAGGGCGTTCCTGAAGGCTCACACCGTGATCACCAGGGCACTGGAGAGGGAGCTGGTCGCGTCGCACCAGCTCCCTCTGGCGGAGTACGACGTCCTGGTCCAGCTGCAGGCGGCTGAGGGAGGTGCTCTGCGCATGGCCCAGCTGGCGGACCGCGTCCTTCTGAGTCGAAGTGGCCTAACCCGGTTGGTGGAGAGGTTGGAGCGCAGCGGACTGGTGCGCCGGCAGGCCTGCGACAGCGACGCTCGAGGTCAATTCGCGGTGATCACTGATTCGGGTAGAGCGCGCCTCCGCGAGGCAGCTCCAGACCACTTGAACTCGGTGAGCTCGCACTTCGCACAGCCGCTCCGGGACGACCAGCTAGAGTCGCTGCGCGTGGCCCTCGAACAGCTGGTGTCGGCGGTGCCGGCCGAGTGCGCCGCAGCCCTGCCCGACGTGGAGCTTGAAGAACCCGTTGCCGCTGGTGGAAACTTGACCGCATGAGCGGCTCCGAACAACCTGGTTGCCCCTTTCCTCGAGCTGACGGGAAGTCGGTGGAACCGAGCGAGGCGGCGGCACCGGTCTGTCCGGTGCCGGCATCGGCGGTGCCCCACGACCTGAAGTGGGATGTGGATGCACACGTGGCCGCCATGCGGAAGGCGCGTTCAGCGGCCGGGACCAGTCACATCACTCCGGACAAGGCTGAGGTGATGGCCCACAACGTGTTGGAGCAGCGGGCCACGCGGCGTGGGGTGAACGAGATCAACTCCAAGTTCGTCGACGTGCTCAGCAAGAAGCTCGGCTACGGCCACCCGCTGAGCGAGCGGGTCGATCTCCCGACCTTCACCTGGACCGAGGAGGCCGAGGCGCGGCTCATGGAGGTGCCGGAGTTCTGCCGTGAACTGACCCGCTGGCGGGTTGAGTACACCGCGTTGAAGAGGAATCTTGGTACCACCATCACACCGGCCGTCATGGACGTGAAGTTCGAGATGTGGGGCGAGGTGTCCCACGCGATCCAGGAGCGGCACCAAGACGGCCTGACCTGGACCGCATCCGCCCTCGAGCGTTTCGGCCGCGTACCGGAGTTCGTCAGGGGCCAGGTGCTCGAGGCGGTGGAGGGAAACGCCCGAACCATGGGGGCGACGGTTGTCGACGACCACGTGGTGGACCGGGTGATCGAGCGCTGGGCAAACAGCGGCGACTTCCACGAAGGCATCTACGGATTCCGCTGAACCCGCCGCCGCGGAAGGGTCAGTAGTCGAGCCTGGCCTGGGCTTGGTCTAGATCGACTTCCCCGCGGGCTAGTGCCTGCAGTACGCCCAGACGGGACTCCGGCTGAGGTTCCCGGGAATCCACGCCCAGTCGCACCAGGACCGAATCCACCCGCGCCCGGACCGTCGGGTAGCTCACCCCCAACTGACGCTCCATCGCCTTCAGATTGCCTCGGGATCCCAAGAAGAGCTTGAGAAGCTCTCGATCGGACTTGCTGAGAGAACAGAACTCGCAACTCTCAAAGTCGCCCGAGAGCTCGGTACCACACCCCTGGCAGGAGAGGCGCGTCAGATGCAGTTGCTCACCACACACAGGACAACTCCGTGGGGCGTGATTGACCGTCAATCCTCGACCTCTTCGACCCAGACCGCCCCGGTGGTCGTCTCCACGTCCAGCTGTCCGTCGCCCGAACCGACTGTCGCCTCCCGCTGCTCTCCGCCCATGGTCCAGCCCTCGGAAATTCCAGCAGGCTCGCCTGGCAGCGAGATGCGCCCCAGGGTGCTGCGCGCCTTGACCCGGACACTGGAGCCTTCCTCCAGCCCGATCTTCACCGTCCCAGCCTCACAGCGCACCTTGGACTGTCCCTCTTTGAGCAGCCCGGTGGCTGAAACCGTCCCCCAGGTCACCTTCAGGTCGAACGGACTGGCAAACCCCTCGAGCTTGGCGCTTCCGGCCTGGATGTCCGCCTTGATCGGCCCCTTGACTCCATTCACCGACAGCAGGCCGGCGGACATCTCGACCTCCAGCGCCAGATCCGGGTTCATCCGAACTTGGATCGGGCGGAGGGACCGCTCGGGGTGGCCGGATCCGAAATTGGGAATGCCGGCTCGACCCGGCCAGCGAAAGCTGAACCCGGACTCGTCGTCGCCGGTTGTGCTCGTCCTGATCACCAGGGTGTCGCCTTCTCGCTGGGCATCGTGCAGCCCGCTCACCACCGCGTCGCGTACCTCCGCGTCCCCGGTTATCCGAAGCGGGTGGAGCGCCCCCACGACTCTGATCTTGCGAACCGCAACCTCTGGGACGGACAGCTGGCTCCGGTGCAGAGCCTCGATCTGGGCGCTGCCGTCTTCAGGTGTGATCTCCCCGGCGGCTACCTTGCGCAGTATGTCTTGAAGAGAATTGTCGTTAGTCATGGGTAATTTATAACCTTTACTTTCCATTATGTCAACCGAGGGTGTCATTTTGGCGCGGCAGATTGGTACGCCACTACTCCGATCACTTGTCGCTACCATGCCTTGGTGGCCGGCATTCAGGGCTCGGACCAGCGAAGCTCCAAGTTGGCGGAAGTACCTCTGCCGCCCCCGCCGCCGCATATAACCAGAACCGAGCAGCTGACCTGGTTCGCCTACGGGGTGATCGCGATCCTGCTCCTGGCGATACCGCTTGCGACCCATTCGTTCGGCATTCCCGACATAGCTGCCTGGGTGCTCTTGGTCGCGACGGTCGGCATGGCCGCCTTCTGGCTTCGAAACGGGGAGCTAAGAGGGCCGGAATGGCTCCGGCCGGAGGACTACGAGAGGTACCTGAAGGCTATCCAGCGGATCCCGCGGATGGAGGAGGACCAGCCCGCTCCACCCACACTGACTTAGCGGCGGGAAGGCCCAGGGCGGTTTGGCGCCCGGCCACCAGCACGCTCAGCGCCTCAGCTCCCAACTCGCGCCGCACCTCAACCTCGACTCCTGGCCGGAGTCCCTCCGCGCCTAGAAGGCGCAGCAACTGGGGAGCTTCGTGCTCCGCCACCTCGGAAATCCGTGAGATGACCGCGGGCACCCCCGACTCCAGCTCAAACAGGCTGACCAGTTCGCGCCGGCGCAGCCCGGATCCCGGGATCTCGTTACCGTGGGGACAGGTGGTGGGACGGCCGAGGCCGTCGAAGATGCGCTCCAGAACAAGATCTGAGAAGACGTGCGACATCCGCCCCGCCTCGAGGTCGGCGGTCGCCCAGTCCAGCCCCAGAGCATCCGTGAGCCAGCGCTCCACCACTCGGTGTCGGCGCACCACATCCGACGCGTGCTGTTCGCCGCGCTGGGTGAGCCTTAGGCTGCGGTCGGCGTTGAACTCGATCAGCCCCTGCTCATGCAGACGCTGCATGACACCGGTGACCGTGGGAGCACTCACACCCAACCACTCGGCGACCCGCGAGGGACGGACGGTCTCTCCTTCGTGGGCGATGTAGTAGGTCGCCTCCAGGTAGCGAGCAGCGTTGGATGAGAGCGTCCCGCTGCGCTCCCCGCCAGGGGCTGGGAGGGCATCGCTCACCATCGCCCACCAACCGCGAAGGTCCTGCCCATCAGCCCCACCCTCGAGGCATCCTCCGAATGGCCCATCTGCACTGGGCTCATCCTAATTGCGAGACAGGCAGCCTTCGGGATTGCGCGGAATGGCGGGGCCGAGGTCGACGTAGGATGGTCACCGTTCAGCCCTACGGGAGGCGTCCATGAGTTCAGTGAATGGCAACCACGAGGACATCGTCCTCGACTTTCTGGGCCTGCCGCCCGAGATCGAGGCGGGCAACATCTTCCCCATTGAGTGGCACCAGGAGACCCCTGAGCTAGCCGACATCTACGAGAAGTCCAAGCGCGATGCCTGGAACCCCTCCCACCTCCCCTGGAACGAGCTCGACCCAACCGAGTGGAACGAGGAAGAGCGGCTCGGAATGATGTACTGGTTCGGCGTGCTGGCCAACTTCGACGCCTCGGGGCCAGCGGTGTTCGCCAAGGCGATGGTGCGCAGCTACGAGCTTCACGAGGAGGATCCGGTCCGGCGCTGCCTTTTCTCGGTCGTTCGCGACGAGCAGAACCACGAGGAGGTCTGCGGCCGGATGATCCAGACGCTACGCGAGGATGGCCCGATCGGCTTCCAGCCCAGGACTGAGTTGGAACGGCTGGCTGTGCGCAACCTCAAGTGGCTCTACTACAACGGTGCCCGCTATTGGAATGGCTACAGCAAGGCGCTCTACAAATACCCAATCGCGATCCTCTTCTCCTCTTTCCTCATGGGCGAGGTGGCGTCGTCCACCCTCTTCCACCACATGTTCAAGCACTCGACCCACCCCGTCTTCCAGCAGGCCTTTCGCAAAATCGGCAAGGACGAGGCGCGTCACCAGGCGATCTGCATGCGAATGCTGGAGAACCACTTCAAGACCATCACCCAGGAGGAGAAGCAACTGGTAACCCGCCAGTTGCGGGCCGGGTTTGTCTTCCTCTCGATGATCCTCTTTGAGCCGCCCGACCAGTTCTGGATCATCCCGCCGGATTTCGCGGACGTGCACCACAAGATGGAGGACATCGCCAGGGGCGCAGGTCTCGGGGTGGCGACGCTAGAGCAGAAGGCAGAGAACTGGCGTCAGGCGATGCTCAGGATGAAGTCAATTGTCGAGAAGCACGGGATCGCGTTCCCGGCCATGCCCGAGGTTGGCATCAGTGGCGAAGAAGTCACCAACTTTTCGGAAGAGGATCTGATTCCGGTTTTCTGATCCTGCTCAATCACCGGGCAGCACTCGGCGCAGCCAAGACTCCACGTGCGGCGCGACGGTTTCGTCGCCGACCGCGATGGCAACGGCCGTATGCAAGCTGTCCTGGTCTATCTCCAACCTCCGCTGGATTCGTTGCAATGGACGCGACGATGGGGATCGGCTAAGCGAATGCAGCACCAGGTCCAACACTCCCTCTTCAAGCCGCCCGGTATGGATCTCCGAATATCCGGTCGGGTTGGCCGCTACCAGCTCAACCGCTTGGTCGGGAAGCAACCTGAGGAACCCCACCTCAGAATGACTAAGCTCGCCCGACTCAAAAACCGTGGTGCGCTGAGTGAGGCGAAGTACCGCGCGGGCGGGAACCGCTTCGATCGCCAACCTTTCGCGGTATCGGAACGGCGGCTCCGCGTCCCAGTTACCGCGGCCCTCGCCTTCCCAATTGCCCAGCCATTCTGAGAATGGTGCAAGTAGCCCGAGGATCGCCAGCGAGGTCGCCATCGCTGGACCTTAGACGCTGGCTCGGGAGCCGGTCAACGACTGCCGTGCATTCCGAACCAATTTGCTGCGACAGGTAACCTTTAGAGATGAGCTCAGTACCGAATCCGAGAGCGGCGCTACTGCGAGTGCTGGCCGCTGGCCTGCCTCCACCGGGTAGCTTTCCCCTCACGGACAGGCAACCCGACCCGGGCCTATTCGGGCCGGGCAGCGCCACCTGGGAGGTGATGCGGGAACCGCTGCTCATCCTCGGGGCCGCCAGGGCGCTGCTGATGCAGTCGGCGCATCCCTTGGTCGCCCAGGGCGCTCTCGACCACAGCGACTTTGCCCAGGACCCGATCGGTCGCTTCCAGCGCACGGCGGCCTGGGTCACAACCGTCGTGTTCGGGACCACCCTGGAGGCCCAGGCTGCTACCCGCGAGGTGAACCGGGTGCACAGCAAGGTTCTGGGCGAACTACCAGCAGACCACGCCACCCAAGCATGGTCGGGCGGTAGCTCCTACCGGGCCCAGGATCACAGCCTCCTGCTGTGGGTTCACGCCTCGCTGCTCGACGCCATGCTGGTCACCTACCGCACGGTGGTCGGACCGCTTTCGCCACGGCTCGAGTCACGGTTCGTCGTCGAGTGGGAGTCGGTCGCCAGATTGATGGGATTGCCCAGTGGCTCGACTTGGACGACGGCGTCACAGATGCGGAGGTGGATCGACCGCCAGCTCAGGTCCGGGGTGGCGCTGCCTGGACCCGGATCGCGCCTCGTCGCAGGGGTGATCCTGGCACCCGGGGTGCGGGGGCCGGCGTTGGCGAAGATCACCTCGCTGATCACCGCCGGCATTTTGCCGCCTCGAGTGAGGTCCCGGCTCGGTATCCCCTGGAGCCCCGCTCACCAGGCGGCCTTCCTGGCCCTCACCATCAGCCTCCGCGCCTCACGTCCGGCACTGCCACGCGCGCTCCGGGTGTCCCCGGTGTACGAGTACGCCAACGCCCGGGTCGTCGGGGAGCTGATGAGAGGATCCGCTCGGACGGATCGGCTGCTCGCGCGGCTCCGGGCGGCCTGATCGACTAGGTCAGATTCCAGGCCTCGATGGCCCGGGTGTCGCGCTCCATGTCCAGGATGGAGATCGAGGCAACCTTGACGATCAGGTGGCGACAGACGTCCACCGGCAGCCCCAGGTAGACGACGGCGAGCGCACGCAGAACGTGACCGTGAGCGAAGACTGCGTAGTTCTGATCCGGTTGAGGGTCGAGAGCTTCGAGCACACCGCGGCAGCGGTCGAGCACCTGCTGGGACGATTCCCCGCCCGGACAGCCATCGCGCCAGAGATCCCAGTCGGGATCGATCTTGAGGATCTCCTCTGTGGTGATCCCCTCGTACTCGCCGTAGTCGAACTCCACGAGCGAGGGGGCTAGCTGAGCTTGAGGTCTCACCCCAGAGAGCTCGGCGGTGACGAGCGCGCGCCTCAGGGGGCTCGACAGCACCCGTGCGAAGACGACGCCCTCAAGGCGTGAGCCGAGCGTACGAGCCTGTTCCTCGCCATTCACGGTGAGCGGGAGGTCGGTTGTCCCGGTGTGCCGCCGGTCGAGAGTCCAGGCTGTCTCCCCGTGGCGAAGTAGATAGAGGGCCATTGGGGGGCCAGTCTACGATCGCGGGACCCCAAACCTCAGATCGGGGCTGGATATACTGGGCGGCCTCGGGAAGTAGCTCAGTCCGGTTAGAGTGCACGGTTCGGGACCGTGAGGTCGGCGGTTCAAATCCGCCCTTCCCGACCACTCCCCCTGCGGGCGTCCGATTGAACTCAGCGTGACTCCTCTGACGGCATCCCGCCTGGTTCCGACACCCTATTTGACACCTTCTCGGTATGCCCAGGGAAGAAATGTGGGACTGCCTACCCCGCTCGACTCGGCCTCGATCCGAGGGAAGCCACGAGCTAGACGGGTGAGCTGCACGTTACCTCGGTCGCGCGTGATCACACTATCCGCACCGAATCAACGAAGTGGAAGCGAGACGAGGATCTTGGGACCGGCCCGAGTACCCGTCCTAGCCGAGATTCTGGCGTCCGGAGGGAACGCTTTGGACCTGCGAGGTGCGCCGCAAGAGGCCGCTCAGGGCGCGGCGCCGAAGAGCTGTGGGTATTTCACCGCCTCACTAGAAGCTGGCCCCACCACGCTTTTCGCCTTCGACCACGTGAGTACCGGTGAGACCAGCAGGGCACTGCACGTGAACAGCCCAGAACCTGCGGGGTTGTCCGAACCGGACAGTGCGGGGTTGCTCGGTATGCTGACAATGGGCGCCTGAGCGCTCGCCAGATCTACAGCGAGCTGATCACCCGAATTTGCAGCTAGGCAACCGGGCTGGTCTGGGCCGAGAATTGCGTCCAATCCGAACATCGCAATGGCTGCCTTGGCACCCGGGCCGAGCGTGACTCCTCGCGTTGGAAGACTCACGAAATTTGACGGCAGATCGGCGACGGGGACCGACGCTGAATCAACAAAGTCGGTATTGCTCACGGGGGTGCCAGCCACGAGGCTAGATAGCTCGACCGCAGGCACCACGTTTCCAGACGAATCCTCCAGCACGAAGGCGTTCGGGATTCCCGGCAACCTGCACGAAGTAGAAGAAGTGTTGGTGAAAGTGATCCCCTCCACTATCTTGGACATGCCCGGGGGGTCGATCCAAAACTGACCGCTCACTTGTGCGGCGCGGCATGCGGAAGATGAAGTTGTCGCCTGGGTTGGGCTGGCCTTAGGACCTGGCGCTTGCCTTGGTACCTCGGTGCCACAGGCTGTAACAAGGGCCACGACCAACAAGCCGATTACAACCGCCCACGCCGTCATCCGGGCTTGCACGTAGGGTCGACTCCTTTCTTTGCCGTCCGAGTTGGATACCTGGGAAGACGTATTGAACCGACCTCACGTTACGGGCATGCACTCCGACAGGTCCAGAGCACCGAGCCCTAACGAGCCTCTGCTGAGCTGTCGATCCCGGAGGGAACCCTTTGGAGTAGATCCATGGTATTGAGCGAGAAAGATGGACTCCTGGACCTGCTAGCGCTGTAACGTCGTCGCCCTCCCCGCCACACGCAGGTTGACACTCTGCTTGACAACGTAACCGGCGACCGACGGCCTACAGGCTGGCCCTGACGCCGTGTGCGACGAGACAGAGACGGGGTAGCCAACGTCGCAGGCCCCAGCATCTGTGCAAGTCCCGTGGGGCTTTGATGGACGACCAAGCCCCTTGACTTCAGGCCCGAGAAGATCCCAACCACCCTCCACCAGCTGAGAATCGCAAGCGCGTACTACTATGTACTACACTGGGTCGGTGAAGGGCTGCGACTGGACCTATCGCGGGGATTACTCCCGCGAGCGCCATGGGATTGAGCCCGACTGGGCGGAGGAGGCACTCAATGACGCGGACACGCTTCGTATCACACCGGACCCGTCAAGCCGGTCCGGCCGGAGCGTTCGGACCGTTGGGTAGTCGCCGTCAGCTGGGTGCCTGCTAACGGTCATCACAGTGGTGGATGGACCTCTCACCTACGGCGTCAACGGGTGGAGATCTAACAGCACCGACGTGAAGAGATACAAGGAGGACACGCCATGAGTGGCGAAGCCGAGCGACTGATCACCGAGGAAACGAATGCGTCTGAGGAAAACTCGGACGCGCCCATCTCGACTGGTGCGACGCTCAGCCGGCCGAATCGAAAGCGCTCGGCAGTCTACTCGATCCGGCTCGACCCGGACGAGGTGGCGGCGCTGCACGCCCGTGCCGAGGAGACCGGGTTACCTGCCTCGACCCTGGCCCGCTCGTGGATTGTCGAACAACTCCGCGCCACTCGGGTTGAAGGCGAGACTGCTGAGGCAGAACTGCACGCCGCCCAGATGCACCTTGCACACCTGCAGCGCCACCTCACCGAACGTGCTACGTAACCGTGGGCAGGTTGGGATCCGAGGAGCCCTTCGCACAAGATTTCTACACCCTATCTGACACCCTATTCGGCGAACATCGGCGGACCTTGGCGAACAGCCGGCGTCCGGAAGCACCCCTCCCGAATACGAAACGGTGAGTCGCGAACAGCCCGCAGCCAAAACCGCCCTTCCCGACCACTTTCTCTTCAGGTGTCTGAATTCGAACTCAGCCCTGTGCCCTGGGGGTCGCGCGGGGGGTTTTCACAACCTAATTGACGCCCGTATACGACATGCGCCCTGTCCGCGCAGCCGGTATGATGGTTGGTATGACAGCCAAAGCGAAGGTCGCGGTCACCCTGCCTGGGGCACTCCTGGAAACTGTCAAGGCGGCGGTCGCAGCCGGCCATGCCCGGAATGTCTCTGCCTACGTCGCGGAGGCGTTGGAAGAGAAGGCCAAGATAGACGCCCTGGATGACTTGCTGGACGAGATGTTGGAGGAGACTGGCGGCCCGCTCACCGAAGCCGAGCGGGCCGAGATAGACCGGAAGGCCGGATGGGCGTAGGTCTCATCCTCGACGCCGGGGCGCTGATCGCGTTCGAGCGCAACGACCGGCAGGTCACCGCGATCGTAAAACGCGCTCGGGAGCGAGGGGAGAAGCTCGCAGCACCCGCCGGCGTCGTCGGCCAAGTGTGGCGGGACGGGCGACGCCAGGTGCGTCTCACTCGGCTGCTGGGCTCGGGGGCGGTCGAGGTCGTCGCCCTCGACGACCTCGGCGCCAGGAGTGCCGGGCAGTTGTGCGGGACGGCCGGCACATCCGACGTGATCGACGCCAGCGTGGTGCTGTGCGCGCGTGCCCGCAGCCGGAGGGTGGTCACCTCAGACCCAGACGACCTGCGCGCCCTAGACTCGCGCATCGACGTCATCTACTGCTGAGACTGCGCCTACCCTCAGCGGAGGCTGGCGCCGTTCCGACCGTCGGGCGGCGGCAGTCAGACCCGGCGATGGCGACGACGCGCCGCTGGCCGGACCTCCGTGAAGTGATCCGGCTGAGATGGACCCCGTTCTCAGGTTAACACCCTATCTGACAACCAATTCGGCGCACATCGGCGTACCTTGGCGAACAGCCGGGCATCCGGAAGCACCGCTCCCTGATACGAAACGGTGAGCCGCGAAGGCGGGCTGACAGCCCGCAGCCAAGTCCGCCCTTCCCCACCACTTTCCCAGCACACGCCCCCTGAACTCAGCGAGGTGCTTCGGACGGCTTCCTGCCTCGTTCTGACACCCTGTCGTTATGCGCAGGCGACGAATCTGGGACTGGCTACAACGATCGATTCGGCCTAAATCCGAAAAGGAGCCAGGCGCCACATGGGTGAGCTGGATCCTGCTAGGCCAGGCGGGACCAGCCGATCGCGGCCCGCTCACGGCTGGCGCTGTCAGCGCGCTCAGCTAAAAATCGTTGCGGTAATGTCGAATCACTGAAATCCTGCTATACTGCTCACGTGCCGGAAGATCACCCCTTCGTCACCGTGCAGAGCCGGGGCCTGATCGCCATCCCGACCGCGATCCGGCGTCACTTTGGCTTGGATCAGCCAGGAGCGCAGGTGGAAGTCCTCGAGCGAGACGGGGAGATCGTGCTCCGTCCGCACGTCGCTGTGCCGGCCGACCAGGCATGGTTCTGGGCCCATCGCTGGCAGCAGATGGAACATGAGGCCGACGAGGCTATCGCTGCCGGACTCGTCACGGTTGTGGAGAGCGTGGAGGATCTGCTCACCGACCTCGACTCGTGAGGTTCGAGCGGACGGAACTGTTCAAGGCCGACTACCGCCGACTGTCTGAGGACTCGAAAGATAAGTTCCGCACCGCCGCTCGACCCTTTACCGCGGCGGCCGATCGCTTCGTCGAAACTAGGGAACCATCGTCGTGGCCAGCTGACCTGCGGGTGAAGGCGATTGCCAACGCGCCGGGCGTCTTCGAGATGACCTGGAGTTTCAGCGGACCTGACGGCCGGGCCACTTGGGAGTGGACCTCGGTGACCGACGCCGAGGGGCGCCTCTGGCCAGCCGTGCGCTGGCGAAGGCTCGGTAGCCACCGGATTTTCCGCGAACCATGATCGCGCCGCGCCCGCCTTCGTGGAACCCTGAGCACGGCGCCACCCTCGACCTATTCATCGGCTCAGCTGTCAGTGTCTTGCAGGCATTCAAGGACAACGTGGTCGTATGACTCGGCGCCGCCCAGGTTCACCTTGCACACCTCCAGCGCCACCGGACAGAACACACTGCTTGAACCCGCTCAGGTAAGCGACCGCGGAGGTCGTCGCAGAAGAATTCGACACCGTAACTGACACCCTGTTCAGCTGACTCCCGGGCATCTGGGCGGACAAGCGGGCCTATGGACGGCCTCTCCCGAATAGGAGACGGCCATTGGTGGATGTCCGCGGACGCCCACCTGCCACATCCGCCCTTCCCGACCAAGTCTCCCACCGGTGGTTCGTCACCTCGCACCCTGCGTGTCGAGCCATCGAGGCCAACCGGTTTGCTCACAGAAACCAACACCCATCCGATCACCAGCCACGCCCGTAGCACGGCGTGCTACGGTTGTCCGATGGCCCGAGACATCACCCAACGGCAGCTTCGAAACGACAGCGGCGCGATCATGCGCGGATTAGATCGGGGCGAGACCTTCACCGTCACCAGGAATGGCGTTCCCGTGGGAGAGTTGACTCCGCTTCGGCGACACCGGTTTGTAAGCGCCGAGGCCACCGTCGCCATGTTCCGTGGCGCTCCAAGCGTCGAGTTGGCCCGGCTTCGCGCTGACCTCGACAGTGTTGCCTCTCAGGATCCTGACCCGCGTGCCTGATCCCCGACGCCACCCGCGAGGACTCATCGACACCTCCGTGGTCATCGGTCTTGAACGACTCGATGCCGGAGAGCTACCGGTCGAGCTGGCTATCAGCGCGGTGACGATGGCGGAACTCGCCGCAGGGCCTCACGCGACCGGCGACACCGCTGAGAGAGCACGCCGACAGGATCGACTGCAACGGGCCGAAGCGGCCTTCGACCCCCTTCCCTTCGACGGAGAGGCGGCTCGAGCCTATGGTCGGATCTACGCCGCCGAGGTCGCGAGCGGACGCAAGGCGCGCGCGGCTAGGGCGTTCGATCTCCTGATTGCTGCGACTGCGTGTGCCGCCGACCTCCCGGTCTACACGCGCCACCCGGAGGACTTCCGAAGTCTCGAGGGAATCGTCGAAGTAGTCTCGGTCTGAACGCTGATCAACCACCGAACACTTCGTGCGCCCGGGCCTGGGGGCTGCTGCTCGTCGTCATAGGAGGGCATGCCCGCTGGTCACCCGGCGGACTGGCCACAGTCTAATCCGCGCTTCCCGACCACCTCCTCGGCAGGACTTCCGTTGAACTGAGCGAGCTCTTCTGCCAGCGTGCCGACCTGATTTGGCGCCGATCCGCCGTGGCCACCTGACGAGACGGAGATCTCGCTCATCGAGGCTCGGACCTCTTAATCATTTCCTAATATCCGCTCTTGAAACTTGGCCCGTGTCTCAGAGCACCATCGCTCGCGGGGTGATCGAGGCGCTGGACGAAGCACCGATCAGCCGCTTCCATCTGCGGGCGGTGCTGACGGCTGGAACTGGATTCTTTACCGACGCCTACGACCTATTCATCATCGGGACAGCCTTAGCGCTGATCAAAGTCGAGTACCACCCTTCGGCGGTGGAGATCGGCTTGGTGGGTAGCACTGCCCTGCTGGCAGCTTTCGTCGGCTCCACCGTGTTCGGGCGTATCGCGGATGTCTTTGGACGCAAGAAGATCTACGGTCTGGAGGCGGCGATCATGGCTGTCGCCGCCGTGGGCAGCGCGCTGTCTCCCAACTTGACCTGGCTCATCGCGTGGCGGTTTGTCCTGGGCATTGGCATCGGCGGCGACTATCCGGTGAGCGCGGTTTTGATGAGCGAATATTCGAACCGCAGGAATCGCGGACGGTTAGTCAGCATGGTGTTTTCCATGCAGGCCTTAGGCCTGATTGCCGGTCCCTTGGTAGCCCTGGTAATTCTCGGGCTGGGTGTCAATCCGGACATCGCCTGGCGGCTGATGCTGGGACTGGGAGCGCTTCCCGCTTTGGCCGTGATTTATCTACGGCGAACCTTGCCCGAGTCACCTCGTTTCCTGGCCCAGGTGCAGGGTAGAGCTGCCGATGCGGCTGCCGCAATGAGCCGATACAGCCGCGGCGCCGTGGTGGCTGGAAGCAAGGCAGCACAACGGCAGGTGAAGCTGACTCTGCGTCAGTTTCTCTCCAATCCCCGGTACCTGACACTGCTCCTCGGCACAGCTGGGTGCTGGTTCATGTTCGACTACGCCTTCTACGGCAATACCATCTCCACCCCCTTGGTCCTCAAGGAGGTGGCACCCCACGCCAGCCTGATCACCGATACCGCAATCGCGCTGCTGATCTTCACCGTGGCAGCCGCGCCAGGTTACGTGCTGGCCTTTCTGACCGTCGACCGGATCGGACACCGCCGGCTGCAGTACATCGGCTTCACCTGCATGGGAGCAGCCTTTCTCTGCATCGGACTGATCCCGGGATTGACCTCCTTGATCGTGCCCTTCGTACTCGTCTACGGCGTCAGCTACTTCTTCACGGAATTCGGTCCAAACACGACCACATTCCTGTTGGCCAGCGAGCTGTACCCGGTGTCCGCCCGAACCACCGGTCACGGCATCTCGGCGGGCCTGGCCAAGGTGGGGGCCTTCATTGGCACGCTGACTTTCCCGTTGGTCAGCGGCAGCTTGGGCTTGGCTGGGGTCATGACCATCGCCGCAGGCACCGCAGGAATTGGACTTCTACTCACGCGGTTGCTGCCCGAACCGGCGGGAATGTCGCTGGAGAAGGTGGGCTATGATCCAGGTATGGATCAAGGATCAGCGCGGAATCCAAGTCGCGACCGACGTACCATAGTTGAAGGGCCATCATCGACCTCTACCCAAGGGCTGGTGCAGCTGGAGCAGCGGCTAGGCACGCGTACTCCGACGCCTCACGAATAGATCGAACGGTCTCTCAGATCACGACACGCCAGTTGCCCTCAGGAGGCCGGCAGGGAAGGATTAGGCGGCACATACTTTCCATGGTCCGTCAAGGCGAGCGCACGTCCACTCGTCAGACGTTCACTGCTCAACGGCGCGGTCGCGCGAGTGTCTTGCGCAAGTTCGTCACCGCGTCTCTATGGGTCGTCGGTTTGGTGCGATCGGGTCGTTCACGCCCTCGCCAAATGGTGGTCTGCCAGACGCTTGACCTTGAAGTTGGGAGCGGGTTGCCCCATGCGCCTCTCCAGAGCTCAGAGCCGGACGAGCGTGCACCGTTCAACTCGGCGCGCTTATCGGCGCTCACCGATCGGCGGCGAAGTCAGTTGGCGGTAGGAACGATGACGGTCCGTTCGCCCGGCACGTCCGGGGAGGTCCATGCGGACTCTACGTCTCGTAGTTGAACGGGCCGGGCGGCGACTCTGAAGGCGCCTGCGTTGATCTCGTCGACCAGTGCTGGCAGTTCCGCCAGGTACCCTTCAGCCGAGACTGCACCTTGTCCATTTCCTTGGATCCGGAGGTTCGCCGAGCGCAGGACCACAGAGGGCAGCTCCAGCGTGGGCCCAGCAACGGCCCCAATCTGGATCCAATTCATGGCGTGGCTTCGGTCCGCTCGGGAACTGAGTAATGCCAGGATCGCTTGCTCGGCCGGTTTGCCCCACAGGTAGTCGATCACGATGTCAACGTTGGCTGCCGTATTCGCCAGCGCCCGTGCCGTGGAGTCGGCGTCTTGAGTGAGCTGCACGACTGCATCAGCGCCGAGGCCGAGAAGCGCATTCAGACGAGCTAGGTCACGACCTGCACCGACGACACGACCGGCTCCAAGGCGCTTCGCGACTTGCACAGCCATGCTGCCGGCATTGCCGGTGGCGCCAAGAACTAGGACGCTCTGGCCCGCCTCGAGCGGTACCCGGCGGCGTAGCGCCAGCCACGCAGACATCGCGGGGATCATCGCGGCGGCGATCGCCTTGACGTCAGCGCCCGCAGGCAGGGGGAGCATTCTACGCGGGTCGATGATTGCCTTTTCCGCCATCGGGCCTGGCAGATCTTCGTCAGCGACGAAGTAGACCCGCCGTCCATCGTCCAACACTCCGACGCCATCGATACCTGGGATCATGGGCAGCTTGCCAGTGCTCGTGTAGTGCTTCCCTGATGCGTCTGTCCGCACTCGAGGGTGCAGTCCAACCGCAAGCACTTCAACCAGCACTTGGTCCTTACGTGGGCGAGGGACCTCGACCTCCCGGTAGTGGGGTGGCTCCTCGAAGGATGTGACGAGCGCCGCGTGCATCTTTTCCATCGGGCTGCTCCAGCTGTTGTTGTTCGTTCCGAGGTAGTTCTGCCAGTCGGTGGTCCCTCACACCGCGGACGCCGCGTGTTCCTGGACTATTCGCACGGCGTCGCTGGCCGCGTCTCAGAGCACCACAACCTCCTCTCGGAATGTCCTAGTGCCGCCCATCGACCGGATCCGAGTTGCGGACACGCAGCGTCGCTAGTGGCAGCACCGCTCAGCAGAGGGCCAGACCGGGGCGCCGGTCGTGCGGTCCTCAAGGCGATGGTGGCGCTTTCAGTCGCGCAGGCTCATCAGTGAAGAGTCGACCGTCGCGGAGCACGATAGTCCGCTGGCAGCGTGCAGCGACCGCCTCGTCGTGGGTGGCCAAGAGCAAGGTCACGGCGCGGTCCCGCTGAATTCCGAAGAGCAGATCAAGAACCTCAGCTCCTGTTGCTGAGTCGAGGTTCCCTGTGGGCTCATCGGCCAGCAAAAGTCTCGGTTCACCAATCAGCGCTCTGGCAATGGCCACTCGTTGCTGCTGGCCACCGGAGAGCTTGGACGGGAGATCGTCTTCCCTACCTTCGAGACCGACAGCGGAAAGCAGGTCCGCAGCTCGCTCCTGCTTATTGAAGGTCGTCCTAAAGGGCAACACTGGAGCGGCCACATTCTCTGCAGCGGTCAAAGCGGGAAGAAGGTGAAACCTCTGAAAAACAAAGCCTACGCCACGGCGAAAGGTTGTACGTTGCGCCTCGCCCAGCGAACCAAGGTCCTGACCACCTACCGTCAGCTGCCCTCGGTCGGGGACATCCATCGCGCCAGCTAGGTGAAGCAGAGTGGATTTGCCTGATCCGGAACGTCCGATCACGGCAACGGCCTGCCCCGCCGGGATGTTCGCTGACACGTCGTCCAGCGCCCGCACGGGCAGTCCCGCACCGGTCCGGTAGGTCTTACTCACGGAGGTGAAGATCACACTCATCCCGCCGCTAGACTCGGAATTCTGACTCTCGGCCATAGTTGTCTCCCTGACCAGCGCCGCTTACTCGTCTGCCGCCAGGACCGGGGCCAGCGGCCGACCTGAGGTGAGGATCAAGACAATGCTGGTAGCGCAGAGCGCAATCGCGGTGCCAGCGGCCGCTGCGCCGACTGCTACAGCAACGACCGGAGCCGACAATCCGAATGCCGTACCGGCGACCAACAGTCCCGCCGACGCCCCGACTACCGAGCCACTCAACGCGGTAATGAGTGCCTCGGTAGCCAGCAGCCGTCCAATTTGCAGACGCGCCCACCCGGTTGCCGATAGGACGGCGAGTTCACCGGCACGCTCACGCAAGGTGAGGTAGGTCAGATCGGCGATTGCGACCGCACTCAGGGCGATGATCAGCAGTACTGATGCCAAGTCGGTGCCTCGCGTCGAGGAATTGACGAATCCCGCGAGTTCGCTGTCTCCGATGGAGGTGCTGAACGAGGCGTGGGCGGCTAGCAGCACGGTGAGTGAGGCCACTGCGAGTGCCAACCCGGAAGCTGTGAGTGCGCAGCGGCCTGGGACGCGGGTGACTCCAGTAACCGCCATCCCGGTTGTCGAGCGAATTCGAAGTCCTCGGCGATGCGGTGTCCGCGCGGCCGTTCCGAGCAGACCGGTAGGCGGGATCCGCGTCGCTAGCCAGGCTGGAACCAAAGCTGAGACCGTCGCCAGTGCGGCGGCAACAGGCAGCACGAGCATGGCTCGCCAAATCGGGAGCGAAAGTCTCAGCACGACAATTAGGACCGCTGAAAGGCCAGCGCCAACTAGTCCAGCTATCACCCCAAGGACGATCACCTCGCCTAGGATCACGACAAAAATGTGCCTTCGATCCCAGCCGAGTGCCCGCAGGATGCCTATCTCCCCCCGCCGCCCGCGAACTCCCGCCAGGGCGGCCCCGGCCAGGAACAGTCCACATACCACCAAGATCAGCACCAGCAATGCCAGACTCTCTCGGTCAGCCTGCCGCAGCACCACCAACGACACACCGATACCCGTCCACTCCTCGGTCAGCCTCAGTGGCGGCCGACCGTATGCCCCGGCCGGCAAGCCAATCGTGACCGGTGCCTGTGACGCGCCAGCCGTAACGACCACGCGGAGGCCCGTTTCCTGGCGGATCTCTTGCCCCACCGCGGCAATCTTGGACAACTCCTCGGGCACCGATCCCCGAAGGCCGGATACCCGCACCCGAATCGAGCCGATTGGAGCCAACTCCTGCGTCTCATTCCCCGACGCAGCGGCGGCGGGAGCTTCAAGCGCCGCGGCTCCCGCGAGTGTCGTATAGAGGATGGGAGGTGGCTGCGCATATCCAGCCATATTCCCGTCGGACTCCAGCGGCCGGTCTCCGAGCGCGGCGCGGCTAGCGGCGTCCGCGCCGGTCAGGATGGGTGCCCGGTAGGAGGCAAGAGGCGATCCCGGACCGCTTCCGGAAAACCCCTCGAGTTCGGTCGGGGCGAATCGGCCGACCAGATGGAGGTAGGGACTCGAACCAGATCCCGGGCTCCCTCCCGAAGCCGAGGGTTCCAAATGTTCGACTACGGCGCGGAATCCAATGTCGGCGGCGGCAGGAGGGACTGGGACGTACTTGAGCCCGTTTACGTTGAGCCCCGCCGTCCATATCGAATCAGGATTGTCTACAGGCACAGCTTCCAGCTGACCATCGGGCCCTGAGTGATACGACACGTTCCCTGTCGTCCAGTACTGCCCAACTATCTCCGCATAGGAGGAGATCTCGGCGGTAATCGGAGTTGACAGCTGATCAAGAAGCTGCTGCCAAGCCTGGCCCCCGGTGATCGTCAGGTGCTGAACTGAAGTTGGGGTTTCTGCAGTAAGTGCCTCCATAATCTGGGCAGTCGGCGCCCCGGATTGGACCGCTTGTACCGCGGCGCTTGGAAGCGCGCGAACTGTCAGTTGGTCCACATCCCCATCGAAGGAACTGGAGCTAGCCAGTACGGGGACCGCGGCACTATGGGAGCCGGCGATGGTGCTCGCGCCTTCACGGTCAGTCAAGTAGTGTCCAGACGTAACCGCACGCCCGAGTCCCGTCAGCTGATTCTCGGCCGCCGGGTCGATGCCGGCGACCAACACAGGGAACGACCACTGGACATGTCCATCCACCGATCCGGATGCGCTGTCCATCCGCGAATAGCACGAGTTCAGCCCGAAGTCGGCTGATTCTTGGAACGGCGAACCTTGCTCCACGGCCTGCACTGTAGCGGCGCAGACGGAAACCGACTGCCCGTTCGGCAGGCGCTCAAACTGACTGAGTGTTCCGGTTTTACCGTCTAGCTTAGGTACGCTCAACTGGTCAGGGGTGATGTAAACGTAACCGTCAACTTGGGCTGGATAAGCGGAGAGGCCGTCGTCTGCCTTGAACGTGGAAGTGAGCAACGCCACCTCGGATCCCGAATCGCCCACGATCGACTCGGGGAGGGAAACGGGAATGTCGGCTGTTTCGAGTACATAGCCCACGATTGCTAACGGCGCGGCCACGCCCACCCCCGGGGAATGTGCGATCTGCCGATACTGCGCGATAGTTATCCCACTGCTGGCCGCGGAGAGGTAGTTGGCTTGTACCAGATGTTGCTGGCCATTCGACTTCGCCGACGTCGTTGGGAGCACCAACAAGTCATAGGCACCTCGCCAGTTCTGTCCAACGACCCCCCTGATCTTTGCTGAATTGGCCTCCACTGCGGCCGTCAGCATAGAGAAGGCCACAGCTGCCACCAGCATCCCCGCGCTCAGAGCGACCGCACGACCTCGGGCGAATCTAACCCCGCGCCACACCACTCGGATCACGGTGCTGCCGCCGCATTCAGCACGATGCCATCAGATCTGCGATCGGCCAACGCGGGAGAGAGACCCGCCACGTCATGGTATTCAGCCATTCTGAAGCATCGCCACCTTGCAGGCCACGATTGGTTTGTCTCCCCAGGGGTGGTCGAGTATAGCTCCGGGAATGGGAGAGGACACAATGGCGCGCAGGCGGGAAGCGACCCGGCCATTCGCGGCTTTGGCAGCCTGGACACGAGATCAGGTTGACCAAAGAGTAGGTCTGTGCCCTTGGGGAAAATTCCTTGGTACTGTAGACGCCATGCTCGGCGGGCGGACTGCAGGGACGGCCAGCGGTGGCTCACCAACTGCGGGTGCCGGTGCGGCACCGTTGAGTGAGCCCTCCCTCGTGCCGAGAGGCCCCGCTCGCATCAGTCCACTCGCGGGCGCTCGGCCTGGGCCGCGGGGTCAGCCTTCGGCTAGGCTCGATCGACGCGGTTCTGGGGGATTCTTTCGACCGCTGCCGTGGCTCCAAAGTGCCCGAGAGCTACCCCAACCCGCGGTCAGCACCGTTACTGCCATCGCAGTAGTCGTTGCCGGGATCTGGACCACCATCGCGCTGATAACCGCCAGCGGGCACCCGACCCTGCCCAGTGCGCACGCGGTGATGGTGTCAGTCAAGCCGCTCGCGGGACATTCGGCTACGGGTGGCGGGCACCTGATCTGGTACAGGTCCGCGGGCCTCTTGGTATTCGTCCTGGGGGTGAGGAGCCTGCCTCCGGGTAGTACTGCGGAAGCGGTACTCTCACCGACCGGCAGCTGCTCCGGGGTGCCCCCACCGGGGTCCCGTGTCGTTGGCTCCGTGCGCGCCAGCAAGCGCGGGGTCGCGAGCTTCAACGAAGAGATCCTGGGCGTCTCAAGCCTGAAATTCTCCGACTGGTCCGTCTGGGTCGAAGGAGTTGGTCAGGGTCGCTCTCCGACAGCCTGCGGAGTAGTCAGCCTCTCGGATGGTTCGCTGATCGGCCAGTGACGCACAGACTGGCTGCCATCGGGATCGTCCTCGGCAGCGGATTCGTGCTTGCCTGGCTCTGTATCCCAGAACCGTCTGCAGCAACCACCGCGGCGAGGAGTTCACTCGTTGCGAAATCCGAAGCGAGATGCACCGTCGCGAGCGCCAAGCCGAAAGCCACGGTGCACGCCTCCAACCACTTCCGATTTGTCCCCTCCTTCGTCTGCCTGAGGCTGGGTGGCACGGTGACGTGGAAGAACACGACCAGCGATCTGGACCACACCAGCACCGATGAGCCCGGTCTGGCAGCGAGTCCTGGCGATGCGACCATCCCCCGCGGCGGCCACGGCTGGAACCTACTTCTACCGACCGGGCGGTCGGCGCACCGGACCTTCAGGACTGCTGGCGTCTATCACTATTTCTGCATTCTTCACGAGACGCTGGGAATGCTGGGCGTAATCGACGTGGTCCGCGCGCGCTGACCGGTCTGCTTGCTGCTGCGTGCACATCGGACCCGGTGGCGATGCGCAACCACCGCCTAGCCCCGGTTGCCGGCGCGTACCCACACTTCCAGAGGTCGACCGGCAGCGGGACGCGTCTTGGGTAACTGATCCGCAAGGATGCGCATGCATGAGGAGCAGAACCGGACCGGTGTCCCGCAGTTCGAAGCTTCAAGATGGGCGCGTGGACAATGAGCTCCCGCTTGAGCCCAGACCCGAGCGTGAGGGCTCGGAACCGTCGCGGGTCGGTCCATCCTCCCCGCCCCAGGTCGGTCCAGTTCCACTGGCAGCTCGGCTGCGCCCGCAGCGGAGGCAGGAGGTGCTGGGCCAAGAGGAGTTGGTGGGAAGCAACGGGGCTCTCAACGCTGCCCTGGAAGGGGGTCCCCTCCCGTCGGTTGTGTTGGTGGGTCCCCCAGGAAGCGGTAAGACAACGATCGCGCAGGTCTTAGCCGCCTCGCAGTCGGCCCACCTGATCTCCATGTCCGCGGTGAGCGCGGGGGTCGGCGAGATTCGCGCGGCGGTGGCTGATGCGCGGATCCGTCAACGGGTCGGCCAGCGAACGGTGCTCTTCCTGGACGAGATCCACCATTTCAGTCGAACCCAGCAGGACGCACTGCTCCCCCATGTGGAGAGCGGGCTGCTCACCCTGATCGGCGCCACCACCGAAAATCCCAGCTTCCAGCTCTCCGGGGCACTGCTGTCACGGGTACAGGTCTTCGAGCTGGAGCCACTCAGCAGCGCGGCCCTCTCGGACCTGGTTGACCGTGCGCTCGAGGATGAGGAGCTGGGGCTGGGTGCACGCAGGCTCACTCTTTCGGACCGAGCGCGACAGGTCCTGGTGGCGCGCTCGGGTGGGGACGCCCGGATCATGCTCAACGCCCTCGAGCAGGCGGCCACCGCGGCGGCCGACGGGGCATCGATCGAGGAGGAGGCGGTGCTCCGGGCGCTGAGCAGCCCAGTTCTGCGCCACGATCGAGCCGGTGACTTTCACTACCAGTTGCTCAGCGCCTTCATCAAGTCGATGAGAGGCAGCGACGCCGATGCTTCCGTCTACTGGCTCGCCCGACTGCTGGAAGCGGGTGAGGACCCCATGGTCCCGGCGCGCCGGATGGTGATCTTGGCCGCGGAGGACATAGGACTGGCCGAGCCACGGGCGCTGGAGATGGCAGTCGCCGCCCATGCCGCCGTCAGGGTGGCTGGAATGCCGGAGTGCCGGTTGCCGCTCACCGAGGCTGCCATCTTTCTTGCGCTGGCCCCCAAGAGCAACAGTGTCTACGCGGCCTACAGTGCGGCTGCCGAGGACGTGCGCTCCAAACTCCACCTCCCGGTCCCCCTTCACCTCCGCAACGCGGTGACCGCGAGGGACCGCGAGAAGGGATATGGAGAGGGCTACCAGTACGCCCACGATGATCCCGAGGGCCGGGTGAGCCACCAGCATTTGCCACCCGAGCTGAGCGGGCATCAGTACTATCGGCCATCGCCACGGGGAGACGAGAGCGCGATGTCCGAGCGGCTTCGCGAGATCCGGGAACGCCGGCAGGAGTAGTCGGAGGCCA
Organism: Candidatus Dormiibacterota bacterium; assembly: GCA_963804565.1. GTDB lineage: Bacteria > Chloroflexota > Dormibacteria > Aeolococcales > Bog-877 > Bog-877. The sequence goes on from CAWDQV010000001.1 coordinate 889,574, forward strand.
GCCCACCGACCCCGGACGGCTAGGAGTTGTCGGACCCAGCCTCCGCCTCGGACCCAGCCTCGCCCTCGGCGGTCTCCTCGGCGCCCTCTTCGCCTTCAGCGGCGACCTCCTCCTCCTCCTCTTGCACCCTGGGAGCGGCAATCTTGGCGATCACCTCCTCCAGATCGGGAGTGCCAGCCAGCTCCACCCCTTCGGGCAAGCGGATCTCGGAGAGGCGCACCGCATCGTCGATCTCGTTGAGTCCTGAGATGTCGATGTCGATCTCACCAGGGATCGCGTTGGGAAGGCAGCTCACTTCCAGCTGGTGCACCAGGTGGAGCAACTCGCCGGCGTTGAACTTGGTGGCAGGAGCCTCACCCACCAGCACCACCGGGACCTGCACGGTCAGCTTCTCGAGCAGGTTCACCTGGAAGAAGTCGACGTGCACCGGCTCAGAGTTCCGGGGGTTGATCTGAAGTTCCTTGATCAGGACCGGTCGAGCGGCCTTCTCGCCCGCGACCCGCAGCTGCAGCAGGTGGCTGCGACCTGCGCGGTGGAACATCTTCGCGAAGTCCTTGCTCGGAATCTCCACCGCGACCGGCTTCACCGAGTGGCCATAGACCACGCCGGGCACCAGACCTTGGCGCCGAAGCCCGGAGACGTGGCGACCCACGGTGGTGCGCGGAGCCGCCTCTAGCGTGAAATCCATCAGCCTCCAGGAACTATTGCCGGCTCAGACGCCCTCCTCTTCTGAGATCGGCGAAAGCCGCCGGATCGTACCAAATCCGAAGATCAGCGGGCCCCGGCTCCTACCTTCTCCAGACCGAACCGCCGCTCCACGTATTCCACGATCGCCCGGATGCTGGTGCCCGGGGTGAAAACCTCGTCCACTCCTAGTGCCTTGAGCTCGCCCGCATCGTCGGGAGGGACGATTCCTCCGCCAAATACCACGATGTCAGCGCCACCCCGCTCGCGGAGCAGTCGCAGCACCTCGGGGAAGAGCGTCATGTGGGCACCGGAGAGCAGTGAGATGCCGATCCCGTCAACGTCTTCCTGAACCGCCGCCTCCACCACCTGAGCGGGGGTCTGGTGCAGTCCGGTGTAGATCACCTCCACTCCGGCGTCGCGCAGCGCCCGCGACACCACCTTGATGCCCCTGTCGTGACCGTCAAGGCCGACCTTGGCGGTCAGGATCCGCACCGGCCTCGCGCGCATGGCACCCAGTCTAGCCCAGACCCCGATCTCAGCAGTGCCGGTTGGACGTTCCGCCAACGGTTCCAGCCCCGCCTCCGACCTGCGCGAGCTGTTGGGCAAACGCGAGGCCGGCCGCCACCAATCCGAAGCCCCGAACTGAAAGGCTGCGGCCGGGGCGGGCGGAACCAATATCCCTTGCCGTGTCGCCGAGGCTGGCATATTTGATTGATGGAGTTACCCGCTATCTCCGATTTGGAGCTTCGCAACCGATCCCGCGGGCTCCTGCTGGGAATGGCCGGTGGGGAGTCGGGCGCCGGGCCCCTGGTTCTCACCAACTTGGCACTTGAGCTGGGTGAGTCGGTTGTGGCGCGGGGGGCGATCGAGCCGGAGCTGCTTCTCGAACGGTGGGCCCGGCTGGAACCCGCTTCCAGCCCCCGACCCGGGTCGATCACAGGACAAGCGCTTCGACTGTACGGGGATGGATTTCCGGCGGAAGGTTTGGCGGAGGCCACGGCCCGCTTGGTGCCGGACAGGAGCGGCGACGGCCCTCTAGCTCGAGCTCTCCCCGTGGCAATCGTTGCTCGCCGGGACGGCGCCCTGCTCAAGTGGTGGGCAAACCAGAGTGCCTCAGTGACCCACAGCGATCTCACCTCCCGAATGGCCGCCGTGGGCAGCTCCCTACTGGCTCGGGACCTCCTGACCCGGGGCCTCGAGGAGAGCCTCGCCCGCGTTGCCCAGGCGCTGCGCGAGGAGGCGCCTCTGCGCCTCTCGCACGCCTTTCGCAATCCCCGCCGGGGCGACTGGCCTGAACCCGGCGACGATGCGGTCGCTGTTCTCAGCCAGGCGATTCACGCCCTCTCGGCGGCGGCGGATCTCGAGAGCGTCCTGGAAAACCTGGAGAACCAAGACCGGGCGTCCTCGGCCGCATTCGCCCTGGCAGGCGGACTGGCCGGGGCAGCCTTTGGAATTGACACCTCATCCCACCGGCTCGCCCAGCTCGACCCGGGGTTGCGTCAACGGCTCGAAGAGCTGGCCGACCGGATGGTCGACTTCGAGTTGCTCAACCACGTCACCCGCGCTGCGACCGCTGGTCCCTGGCTCGAGCAGTCATGGTCGGAAGAGGTTCAGCTGGATGGGTAGGACCGAGCTCCTGGTCGATGGGACCAACATCGCCTGGGCTTGGCCTCGAAGCCGACCCCAACTGATCCGCAAGGACCACGGCGCCGCTCAGCAGCTCTTGGTGAACACCGCGGCGCAGTCGGAGCTGCGATCGTCGTACCAGCAGCTCACGTTCGTCTTCGACGGACCGCCTCCGCCAGCCGGTCCGTCGAGCTCCCGGGGGATTCGGGTTCTCTACCCAGACCCGGGCCAGACTGCGGACCAGAGGCTTTTGGAGTTGGTGGCGCAGGCCGTGCACGCGGGCATCGGGGCGGTGGTAGCGACAAGTGACCGGGCGCTGCGCGACTTGGTGCGCCAGAGCGGCGGCTCGACGATCGGCGGAATGGCCCTAATCCAGAAGATAGATCCGCGGGGGCTGGCAGAGCCCGCTCGCGGCGAGGGCGTGGACTCGAAAGTTGCCGACGACAAGCCGCACCCCTCTGGCCGGGACACTGAGGCGTGGCTCAAGCGGTTCTCCAACAAGACCAAACCTCCGTCCTGAGTCAGTCAGCAGCTCAGAAGACGGCTGGTTCCCGGTACCCGCCGAACACGGTGGTCAGCGTCGATGTGATCTCCCCTTCAGTGCAAAGTGCCCTCACCGCCTCGATGATCTTGGGCATGAGGTTTTCGGTGCCCATTGCCGCCAGGCGCAGTTCCTCGAGCCGTTGGCGGGCCACGTCGCCGTCCCTCCGGGCCCGGAGCTCACCCAGGCGGGCGATCTGCTCTTTCTCGACTGCGGGATCTAGGTGCAGCAGAGGTGGGCCATCGTCGTCCTCCGAGGTGAAGGCGTTTACCCCGACCACTATCCGCTCGCCTCGATCCAGCTGCTGCTGGTAGCGGAAGGCGGCGTCGGCAATCTCACTTTGGAAGTAGCCGGAATCGATACAGGCGAGCACCCCCCCTCGGGCGTCTATCTCCCTGAAGTAGGCCTCAGCCTCCTGCTCCATCCGGTTGGTGAGGTCCTCCACGAAGAAGGAGCCGCCCAGGGGATCGATGGTTGCCGCCACCCCAGTCTCGAAGGCGATGATCTGCTGCGTTCTGAGAGCGATCTGGGCGGCCTTGGCCGTGGGCAGCGCCAGAACCTCGTCCATGGCGTTGGTGTGCAGCGATTGAGTTCCGCCGAGCACTGCGGCGAGCGCTTCCAGTGCGGTCCGCGCGACGTTGTTCTCCACCTGCTGGGCGGTCAGGGAGCAGCCGGCCGTCTGGGTGTGGAATCGGAGAAGCCAGGAGCGCTCGTCGCGAGCCCGGTAGACCTCTCGCATCCGCTTGGCCCAGATCCGCCGGGCGGCGCGGTACTTGGCCACCTCCTCGAAGAAGTCGACATGACTGTTGAAGAAGAAGCTCAGCTGGGGGGCGAACTCGTCGACCTGCAGCCCCGCGTTGACTCCTGCCTCGACATAGGCGAAGCCGTCCGCAAGGGTGAAGGCCAGCTCCTGAACGGCGGTCGAGCCCGCTTCGCGGATGTGGTAACCGGAGATGGAGATCGGGTGCCATCTTGGGGACATGACGAGCGCAGAACGCGATGACGTCGGTTACCAGGCGGAGGCTCGGCTGCGGGGGAAAGATGTACTCCTTCTGAGCGATGTACTCCTTCAGGATGTCGTTCTGGAGAGTGCCGCCCAACCGGTCCAGGGGAACCCCTCGGCCCTCGGCCACGGCGACGTACATCGCCAGCATCACCGCCGCCGGCGAGTTGATGGTCATGGAGGTGGTGACCTGCCCCAGGTCGATCCCCTGCAACAGTCGGTCCATGTCCTCCAGGGAGTCGATCGCCACCCCGCAGCGGCCGACCTCCCCCTGGCCCTCGGGATCATCGGAGTCCCTGCCCATCAAGGTGGGCAGGTCGAAAGCAACCGAAAGGCCGGTCTGCCCTTCGTTGAGGAGGAATCGGTACCGCTCGTTGGTCTCGGCCGCACTGCCGAAGCCGGCGAACTGCCGCATGGTGAACAGCTTGTCCCGGTACATCGAGGTGTAGACCCCCCTGGTATAGGGGAACTCACCGGGGTATCCAATGGTGCGGGAGTAGTCCTGCCCCCGAAGCGATCCGGGAGTGTAGAGGGGATCCACGGGTAGTCCTGAGAGGGTCTCGGGCAGCGGACGGGCGCCCGGTCGGGCCGCCATTAGACCCGAAGCTCGATAGCGCTCCGCCCACCTTTCCAGCGCCGCCTCGTCGTCGACCATCTCCGCCGACTGCTGCTCCAGCCTCACTCGCTCCTCCGGTCGCCGACCGCCGGGGCGCGGGCGGCGGATCCAATCTTGCTCCCCTGGGAGGCACAGACGTGCTAGGACCGCCTCTGCCACCCGCTCTGGGACGGCCGTCCCGGGTTCGGTGGGCAGCAGCTCGGACGCTGAGTCAGAGAGCAGCTGCCGAGCGAAGTCGGAAGCCTGTGCGCCGACCAATTCCACCACCTCATCGAGCAAACGACGCTCCGCCCGGGACTCTTGCGCTCCGCTTTCGAGCAGATGGGCGCGGTGCTGGTCCAGAGCCGCCGCCAGCTCGACCACACCTTCTGCCCCATTGGCGGCGACCGTGGGAATCACCGGCACCTGCCATACACCGGTCTCGGGGTGGGCCATGACCAAGGCGCGGAGCTCGCGCACCACCCGCTGCACTCCGTCCAGGTCGGCTTTGTTGACGGCGAAGAGATCCGCGATCTCCGTGATGCCGGCCTTGATCACCTGGACCCCGTCCCCCGCAGCAGGTGTGGTGACCACCACCACCGAGTCGGCGATCTCACAGATCTCCAGCTCCGACTGACCCACCCCTACCGTCTCCACGACGACCATTTCCCAGCCCAGGGCGCTCAAGAGGCGCACCGTGCCGCGGGTGGCCAGGGAGACGCCGCCCAGATGGCCCCGCGCTCCCATGCTGCGAATGAACACACCGCGGTCCAGGGCGTGCCGCTGCATGCGGACCCGATCGCCCAGGATGGCACCGCCGGTGAAGGGACTGTTGGGGTCGACGGCGAGGATGGCGACCCGGCGCTGCTGGCTTCGCCAGAGGCTGGTCAGACCGTCGGCCAGCGTGCTCTTGCCGCTGCCGGGGGACCCGGTCAGGCCGACGATGTGGGTGGAGAACCCGGCCCCGTTCTCTCGCCTGGCTAGGAGCTCCTGGAGCAATTCACCGGTTCCCTGCTGGCGGGTCTCAATCGCCGAAATCGCCCGCGCCAGCTCCCGGGTATCGCCAGCCAACAGTAGCTCAACGTCCACGGCGAGTCATGGTAGGTAGTGACGACTGACCCTGGTCCTCCGGCGTCGGGCTAGAGGTGGCGCACCGATCTCATCGGCCCTGCGGCAGCGGTCCTGACCCCGGGCTGCGCCCTACCTGAGACCATGCGCAGTCGGTGCGTCGACCGCGACTGCTCGCACCAGCTGGACCGGGACGGGGTCAAGGACTGAGCGTCGTAACTCCAGTCATGACCGACCCGGAATCCGAGCGCGAGCCCAGCCATCTGGTTGGGCTCGCGGACGGGTCGCGGCGAGGTCACTCGGCGGCAACGGGGTGCCGTTTCTGCGCCTCGGCTTGTTCAGTTCGTCGCGACCACCGGCGAGCTGGCAAGCACGCTTCCCCCCTTACCCAATGCCTCGACTTTGATGAAGTCGGGGTGCAGGGTGAGCGAGATCGTGGTCTGGAAGCCCTGCCTCCTCGCCGATGCAACTGTTGCGAGGTCGCTAGGGGAACCGCCACCCACCACGCGCCAACCGAGGACGTCAGTGCTGCCGTTCCAGCTCGCGTACACCTTGAGAGAGCCGTCGGCGCCTGAGGCCGTAGCCACCGCCGGAGGACTGTCCGGCTGACCACTCCAGGGGTCGCGATAGGCGCGGTAGCTACTCGTGAGGCCAGGGAAGTGGGCGTTGAAGAGGATTTTCCCCCGCGGATCGAACTCCGTGGTGTAGCCTCCCGCCCCCCAACCGACGATCACGTTGCCGTCCGGAAGCAACTGCACGTTGCCCTGGTTGAGGACCAAGAGATAGCCGGGCAACTGGCGTACCCAAACCAATGAGGCGGTATGTCGGGTGAAGTTCAGCCGTAACTCAATCGCCCGTGCCGGCGGTCCGCTGCCGGTGGTGTCCTCGTCGTCGAAGAGGGTGACCGTGGCGTCGCCGTGCAGTTCGACATCGTGCTGGAGGGCGAACTGGGCTCCTCGGCCCATGTAGAAGCTGCTGCTCTTGCCGCCCAGCGTCCAGAGCACTCTTCCAGTGGCCTCGTCGACCAGATAAGCCGCCTCGGTGTCGCGTGCCGAAATCAGGACGGTGCCGTTTTCCAGAGGGTCGATGGAATTCAAATGAAAGTAATCCCAGGGGGTTGTCTGAGCCTTGACGTACGGGATGTAGGAGCTGGCCAGACTGACGTGGTCCAAGCTGTGCCATTCAAAGAGAACGTTGCCGGTCCGCAAGTCGAGCTCTTGGACGACGCTGTCGTACACCGCTCCGTCGGCGGGTCCTCCCTCGGCGCTGAGGTTCCAGCCGATCGTGTTGTAGATGACAATCCAAGCGGTTTCTTGGGATCCTAGCAGGAAATCGTGGAGGTCGGCGGAGTACCCTTCGGCTGCCCGGACCACTCGGACCACCTGGTAGTGATGGTTGGCGATGAGGAACTCTCCGCTGCCATGCCCGTCGAGATACTGGCCTTGGAACCAGGTCAGCACAGTGTTCCCCCGGTAGGTCTGGGTACGAAAGTCAGCCGCCAGCTCGCCGGCTTGCAGAGGATCGAACCAGACAAGATCGCCGTTGCCGTCCACGATCATGGGCCCGGCCTGGCCCGCCTGGCCTCCCGCTGCAGGATCCGGTGAGAGGAAAAAGTCGCCCTCCGCGGAAGGCCCGGCGGGCTTAGTCACCACCAACGCAGGGGGCTTGATGGTTGGCGCGGATCGGAAGCTCTCTACCGCTGGGCTGGGGGTCAGGGGAGGGACGGGGGCGGGGGCCGGCCCGAGCGGTGCCGCCTCGGCGATTCGGAAGGTGGCGGTCCCGTTCGTGCCACCACATATATGTAGTCCGGTCGTAACCGTGACCAGTTCACCTGGGGCGAACGGCCGATTCGGATAAAAGCTGGCTCCCCGACCGGTGGAGTCTGCCACCAGGTGTCCCGGGTGCTGGCCGGTGACCGACCCCACGATAGAGATGTCGGTGCCGGCGACCCGGGAGGCGGAGATGCCCTGAAAGCTGATCTGAGTGGCAGTCGACGCAGTGCGCGTGCCCGGGCTGGGATAGAGGCGTGCAGCGCTACAAGAACTGACTCGGTCGACGTCAGCGACGACCCTGGCGGAGCCGCTGTTGAGGGCCGGGGCGGGGTTGGTGACGCTGCCGATCATCCAGGCGGCGCTGACCAGCGGTAGTGCCCACGCACCCCGGCGTGGCCGGTTCCACCGCCTAACCATCGGCGGCCATGCTACAGGCGTTCCCTGGAGGCCAGCGCGCTCCGTTGCGACGCGCGGGGGGAGCCAGCTCAATCCCGTCTTCGGAGGCCTTTGAATCCCAACGAATCGACTAATTCATCAGGCCGCTGCGCCCAAAGGCACGGCATTGATGATCAGTCGTGCGGCATGCGAGCGCTCCCTGGGTTGGCGCTCGGGCGCTTCAGCTCAGGAGAGCTTGGCCAAGCGGCCGTCGCTCTGGGCAGAGCTCGAAGCTAATTCCGCTTCAACGATCGTCACCCACCTTCGCAATCGGGGTATAGATGCCCCGCTCCTCCAGGTGTCCGTTCACCCTCAGAAACTTGGCCATGGCGTCGAGCTGAAGGTCGAGCGTCTGGCGACCCTTGTCAGTCAGCTGGTAGGGTCGCCGCCGGCCCTCCTGGGCAAGGCTCGCGACCAGACCGTAGGCCTCGAGTCGGGACAGCGCACCGTAGAGCGTGCCCGGACCGAGCGAAATCCCCGCCTGCTTGCGGACTTCCTGAACAATGGAATATCCGTGGCGCGGTCCCTCCATCAAAGCCGACAGCACCAGCAGCCCGGGATCTCTCCAACTAGGCCGGCCGGGTTGCTTCAAGGCGCACCTCTTCGAACATAAAGTTGCCGAGCCTCTCCATATTACGTGACCAGCTATATCGTACCACTCTGCATCGCCGCAGGATGCGACCGCTCGCGTAACAGTGCGGTCAGGACAACAGCCGCTTGGCGATCACCAGCCTCTGGATCTGGTTGGTTCCCTCGTAGATCTGGGTGATCTTCGCGTCACGCATCATCCGTTCCACTGGGAACTCGTTGATATAACCATAGCCACCCAGAACCTGGACCGCATCGGTAGTGACCCTCATGGCACCGTCCGACGCCGCCAGCTTTGCCATGGCCGCCAGACTGCTCATTTCAGGGGAGAGCGCGTCCACGGCTCGGCAGGCCTCGTGGGTGAGGCAGCGAGCCGCCTCCAGCTGGGTCGCCATCTCGGCGAGCATGAACTGCAGCCCTTGGAACTCCGCGATGGGACGACCGAATTGGTGGCGCTGCTTGGCGTACTGCACTGCATGGTCCAATGCCCCGGCCCCGATGCCCAGGGCTTGGGCGGCTATCTGCGGCCGCGACCGGTCGAGGACGCCCATGGCGATCTTGAACCCTTCGCCCTCAGCACCCAGTCTCCGGTTGGCGGGTACGCGACACCCGGTGAACACCAGCTCACCCGTGTCGCTCCCTCGGATCCCAAGCTTCCCGTGGATCGGGTTGCGCTGCAAACCCTGACTTTCACCATCGACCAGGAAGGCCGAGATGCCCCTGGTGCCCTCGCCTGGTTCGGTGACCGCGAATACCACGATCAGCCCGGCGACGGTCCCGTTGCTGATCCAGGTCTTGACCCCATCGAGGACGTATTCGTCACCCTCCAGCCTGGCTCGGGTGGTCATCGAGGCCGGGTCGCTGCCGGCATCAGGCTCGCTGAGCGCGTAGGCAGCGAGGCTTCGACCGCTGGCAAGTTCTGGCAGAAACTCCCGTTTCTGCTGCTCGGTGCCAGCTAACAGGATCGGATAGCTGCCCAGCCCCTGAAGCGCCAGCAGTAGAGCGGAGGTAGCGCAGACCTTGGCTATCTCCTCCACCGCCAGGGCCATAGTCAGCGAAGACCCAGACAGCCCACCATACTCAGGCGCAAATGGAATCGCGAAGATGTCCTGCTGACGGAAGAGCTCGACGATGTCCCACGGGAACTCGGCGGTACGATCGATGTCAGCGGCGCGGGGCGCGATGATCGTCCGGGCCAACTCCCGCACAGAGGCCTGGATGGCTTCCAGGTCTGCTCTAACCTCGGTTGCCACCGACCTTCCTCCGCATAGCGCCGACGCCACCCTCGACCGATCCGCCTGATTGTAGGTGTGGCCGCTGGGTCAGCCCGCGGGTCACGCGACTGCGACCAGGGTCGCCTCCCCCTGGGCGGTGCCGGAGCAGATCGTCGCCGCCCCGGGACCGCCGCCCCGACGCCTCAGCTCCCTTACGCAGGAGGCCAGGATGCGGGCCCCGGAAGCGCCGACAGGATGGCCCACCGCGATTGCTCCGCCATTGGGGTTCACCTGGTCTAGGTCCAACTCCAGCATTCGGGAGCTGGTGATCACTACCGACGCGAAGGCCTCGTTGATCTCCACCACCTTGAGGTCGGGAGCGGTGAGCCCGCCACCTGTCTTACTGAGCGCCTGGGCCAGGGCGGTGGCCGGGACCGTGGCTAGGTAGGGATGATCCGCCGCGGACTCCCCGCACCCCAGCCACTGCGCCAGCGGGTCGATCCCAAGGGCCCTGGCCCGCGCCCGACTCATGATCACGATGACCGCCGCGCCGTCATTGATCCCCGGGGCGTTGCCCGCGGTCACCGACCCGTCGGGGCCCCCGAACACCGGCCTCAGCGCGGACAACTTTTCGATAGTGGTGTCCGGGCGCGGCTGCTCGTCCCGGTCGACCAGGGCTGCCCCGGACCTGGTCGGGACTTCTAAGGGGGCCAGCTCTTCGGCGATCAGTCCCTTCACCCGGGCCGCTTCATAGCGCTGCTGGGAGAGCAGGGCGTAGCGATCCTGATCCTCGCGACTTACTCCGAGCTCGGCGGCGACTGCGGTGCCATGATCACCCATGGGCACGTCGTCGATGGGACAGGTCAGGCCGTCCCAGAGCATCGAATCGTAGAGGGTCATATTTCCCATAGGCACCCCTCGACGTACCCCGGGAAGGAGCATGGGGGCCTGGGACATCGACTCCATGCCGCCCGCCACCACCACCTCGGCCTCTCCGGCCCGGATCAGTAAGGCCGCCAGGTTCACCGCCTTCAGAGAAGAGGCGCAGACCTTGTTCACGGTGAGCGACGAGACGCTGGAGGGAATCCCCGCCTTGAGGGCAGCCTGCCTGGCCGGGATCTGGCCCTGGCCAGCGGTGATGACGGTCCCCATGATGCACTGGTCCACTTCGCCAGGTGCCACTCCCGCCCGCTCCAGCGCGATCCTGATGGCATGCGCACCCAAGTCCACAGCGGGCACTGAGCTCAGCACACCACCCAGCTTGCCAAAGGGTGTCCGGGCCGCCGACACGATCATCGGGTCTCGATCGTTCACGGATTCATCGTATACCTGCCCAAGGACACCTCCCGAGGGATCAGGCGCGGTCTAGCTCGAGCAGCTTCGAGACCGAACCACCCAGTCCCAGGAGGTGGGAGGCGATGATCAGGCGCTGCACCTCGGAGGTCCCCTCGCCTATCTCGTTGATCTTGGCGTCCCGGTAATAGCGCGCCACTGGAAGGTCTTCCATGAATCCCGACCCCCCGTGGATCTGGACGGCCTGATTGGCACACCAGGTGGCAGTCTCCGAGGCATGCAGCTTGGCCATGGCGGCGAATCTGCCGGCCGGTCGGCCTTGGTCGACGAGCGCGCCGGCGCGCCAAACCATCAGCCGGCTGAGCTCAATCTGGGTCTCCATGTCGGCGAGCTTGACCTGGGTAGTCTGGAAGTGGCTGAGCGGCCGCCCGAATTGGCGCCGCTGCTGCGAATAACCGAGAGACGCGTCGAGACAGGCCTGCGCCAGGCCGACCGCCAGAGCGGCGATCGCCACCCGTCCTGCTTCCAGCACCTTGAAGAATTGCCCCAGGCCTCCTCCCTCTCGCCCCAGGAGATTCGCCTCGGGGACGTGGCAGTCGGCAAAGGTCAGCTCCCGGGTATCGCTGGCGTGCCAGCCGAGCTTTCGATAGGGAGCGGCCACCTGGTAGCCCGGCGTGCCGCGCTCGACCAGGATGGCGCTGATCCGTTTCTGCCCTTCCTCATCGCCGGTGACGGCAGTGATGGTCACCCCGGCACTGATGTCGGTCCCGGAGTTGGTGATGAAGCACTTCGAGCCGTCGATCACCCACTCCGCAGCGACGCGACGCGCCCGGGTCTTGGTCCCCCCGGCATCGGATCCGGCCTCGGGCTCAGTCAGGCCGAAGGCCCATAGCCTGCGCCCGGCGCAGAGCTCCGGGAGATACTCCTCCTTCTGCGCCGGCGTCCCGAAGTGGAAGATCGGTGAGATCCCGAGGGAAACTGCGGCCTCCAGGGTGATCGCCAAAGAGGCGTCGGCCCGCGCGATTTCCTCCAAAGCCAGTAGGTAGCTGACGAAGTCGGCACCCGCGCCCCCTACCGACTCCGGGAACGGCAGACCGAAGAGCCCAAGTTCCGCCATCTTGGCGACCAACGGATACGGGAACTCTTCCCGGCGGTCCCATTCGGCGGCCTGGGGGGCTACCACCTGGCTCGCGAACTCGTGGCAGGTGTCGCGGATGGCGCCCTGTTCAGGGCTCAGCTCGAAGCTCAGCCCCATGGCGGTTAGGCGCGCACGGCGGTGCCGAGCCGCTCCCGGACCAGCTGCACTATCTGCTCGATGGTGTCCGCAACCTCCACCCCGGATTTTTGGAGTGCGGCTACCTTGGAGGCGGGACTGCCAGTGGTTCCACTGATGATCGCACCGGCGTGTCCCATCCGCTTGCCCGGCGGCGCACTCCGACCGCTGATGAACCCGATCACCGGCTTGGGGTAGCCGCGGCCGATCAGCTCTGCGGCCTTCTCTTCGTCGGAGCCACCGATCTCTCCGGCCAGGACCACCAAGTCGGTCTCCGGATCGTCGGCGAATAGCGTCACGACGTCGGAAAAGCTGAGACCCAAGACCGGGTCTCCGCCGATTCCCACCGAGGTCGACTGGCCGTACCCCTCCCTAGCCAGCGCCTGGATGATCTCGTAGGTCAGAGTCCCCGAGCGAGAGACCACCCCTACTCTGCCCGGGTTGGCGATGTGGTTGGGGATTATTCCAACCTTCGCCCGCTCCCCGGGTGACATCAGGCCTGGGCAGTTGGGGCCGATCAGCCGGGTACCCCGGCGATCGATGAACGCCCGAGCCCGGACCATGTCATTGACGGGAATTAGCTCGGTGATGCACACCACCAGGGCGACTCCCGCGGCCGATGCCTCCATGATCGCGTCAGCGGCGAAGGCGGGCGGGACGAAGACACCAGCGGTATCCGCTCCGGTTGCCTGGACCGCATCTTCGACAGTGTCGAAGACGGGAAGGCCAAGGTGTCTCGTGCCGCCCTTGCCGGGCGACACGCCGGCCACCACCTGGGTGCCGAAGTCGAGCATCTGCTGGGTGTGGAAGGAGCCCTCGCTCCCGGTCATCCCCTGCACCAAGACCTTCGAATTTCGATCGAGCAGGATGCTCAATTCAGCCAATCCCCTGAGCGCCGACCAGCCCCACGATCTTCCGAGCCGCTTCCGAGGCGGATACCGCTGGTGTTATCCCCGCCGCCTGCAGCAGCTGGCGACCTTCCTCCTCGCGGGTCCCGGTCATCCGGACGACCAGAGGCAAGGTCATTTTCAGCTCGGCGCGGGCGTCGATCAGTCCCCGGGCGACCTCGTCGCCTCTCGTGATGCCGCCGAAAATGTTGACGAATACGCCCTTAACCTCGGGGTCGAGCAGAACCATCTGGAGAGCTTGCTTGACCACCTCGGCCTTCGCCCCCCCACCTATGTCGAGGAAGTTCGCCGCCGTGCCGCCCTGCTGCTTGACCAGATCCAGGGTGTTCATCACCAAACCCGCGCCGTTTCCGATGATTCCGACACTGCCACCGAGGTGAACGTAAGTGAGCCCGCGACGCCGGGCCTCGACCTCCAGAGGGTCATCGCCGCTGGTCGCGGCCGAGGCGTCGTCACCTAGTTGCCGCACAAGGTCCTGGTGACGGAACTCCGAATTCTGGTCGATCTCGATCTTGGCGTCGCTGGCGACGACCTGGCCGGACCTGACAACTACCAGCGGGTTGATCTCGCAGAGGCTGGCATCCAGCTCCTGGGACAGTTTGAAAAGCCGCTGTACAACCGGCACCAGCTCAGCCAAGTAGCGCCCCTTAGGCAAGGTATCGTCGCCACCGACGGCCGCGAGTGCCCTCAGGGTGAGCTCACGGATCTCGAAAGGTTGCGGCCCAGCGAAGGGGTCCGGCCAGAGTTTGGCAATCTTCTCTGGCGAGTGCTCCGCCACCTCCTCGATCTCCATCCCACCGGCGAAGGAGAGGATCACAACCAGGGAGCGACGATCGCGGTCCACGGTGACCCCCAGGTAGATCTCCTTGGCGATGTCCAACGCCTCCTCGCAGAGGACCGAGGGGACGCTGTAGCCGTGAATCTCCATCCCCAGGATCGCGGCGGCGATGTCGTGGGCCTCCTCTGGAGTGTTGGCCAACCTCACGCCACCCGCCTTGCCCCGACCACCGATCGGCACCTGCGCCTTGATCACGACGGGCCCCAATTCCTGGGCCGCCTTCTGCGCCCCTTGCGGAGACCGGGCTACCCGTCCCGTCGGGCACTCGATCCCCACGCTGCGCAGCCGCTCCTTGGCCTGGTGCTCGAGCAGCTTCACTGGCTCCTCCGGTGGGCCGGTGCGTCCGGCCGCGATCTCGTCGCCATCAGTTTATGTGTCGCGGCAAAGTCGACCGACCTCGGGTGCGCCCCTCGCTAGGGCCGATCCTCAGAGTGGGATGTTGCCGTGGCGCCGCCGAGGAGCCGGCAGCTGCTTACTCCTGGCCATACGTAGTGCGGAGACGAGCGCGGCTCGGGTCTGTCGAGGCTCGATGACGTCATCGATGTAGCCGCGCTCCGCCGCCTGATATGGGGTGGCGAACTGTTCTCGGTACGACGCGATCAGCGCCTCACGATCGACCTTGGCCTGGCCAGGTCGCTGACGGCCGAGAAACTGGACCGCCCCCTCCGCCCCCATCACCGCGATTTCGGCGGAGGGCCAGGCTACGTTGTAGTCGGCACCAATGTGCTTGCTGCACATGACGTCGTATGCGCCACCATAGGCCTTGCGAGTGATGATGGTCAGCTTCGGCACGGTGGCCTCCGCGAATGCGTACAGTAACTTTGCGCCGTGCCGGATGATCCCTCCGTACTCCTGCTCGGTACCGGGAAGAAATCCGGGGACGTCGACGAAGGTCACCAGGGGGATGTTGAAAGCATCACAGAAGCGCACGAATCGTGCACCTTTGACAGAGGCATTTATGTCGAGCGCGCCAGCCAGATGACGTGGCTGGTTGGCCACTACGCCGACGCTCTCCCCATCTAGCCGCGCGAAGCCAACCACCAGGTTCGGTGCGAAGAGTGGCTGAACTTCGAGGAAATGGTCGTCGTCAATCACTCGCCGTACCAGCTCGCGCATGTCGTACGGCACGGCGTGACTCTCGGGAATGATTTCTTGCAACTCGACATCGGCCCGATCCGGTGGATCATCCGTCTCCACCACCGGTGGCGCCTCCCAGCTGTTCTGCGGCAGGAAGGAGAGCAGCTCGCGCACCTGGGCGAATGCCTGGTCCTCGGTGTCGGCTTCGAAATGAGCGACGCCACTCCGCTGTGAATGCATATCGGCCCCGCCCAGTTGCTCCTGGTCGACCTCCTCACCGGTGGTGACACGGACTACGTCAGGGCCGGTGATGAACATGTAGCCGATTTTCCGCACCATGAAGATGAAATCGGTTATCGCCGGCGAGTAGACAGCCCCACCGGTGCAGGGACCGGCGATGATCGAAAGCTGCGGAATTACTCCACTGGAGCCCACATTGCGTTGAAAGATGTCCGCGTAGCCGGCCAGCGAAACCACGCCCTCCTGAATCCGCGCGCCGGCGCTGTCGTTGATGCCTATCACCGGTGCTCCAGTGCGCTCGGCAAGCTCCATAACCTTGCACACCTTCTCCGCGAAAGCCTCACCCAGCGAGCCCCCCATGAAAGAGGCGTCGTGGGAGAAGATGAACACCTGCCGACCTCCAATCAGGCCGTATCCGGTGACGACGCCGTCGCCCATCGCACGTCGCTCCGCCATGTCAAATTGGGTCGAGCGGTGGGTCACGAAGGCGTCGAGTTCGACGAAGCTGCCGCGGTCGAGCAAGCGCCGGATACGCTCTCGCGCTGTCAGCTTGCCCTTGCTGCGTTGGATGCGCTCCGGTTCCCCGCCCCGATGTACCGCGTCGTGACGGCGCTTGCGTAGTTGATTGATCAGCCGCTCATTGGCGCTCGGGTCGGCACCTTGCCGTCTTGGCGGCTTGGCCGCTCCCGTGACCTCGCGGCCACCGTCCCCGGCCGGCGGCCGCGACTTGGGCTTGGACATCTAGCCATCTTCGCCGATACGTCGTCAGGGGAGAGACCTGCCAAAGATTTCAGAATGCCCGCATCAGTGAGCACGTCGCACGGAATCGGACCGGCATCCTTGGTGGCACCTCCTTCTCTAGGACACCCGCCGCGCAACGGCTGGCACTGGGCAGAGTGGGGAGCGGAGGGCCTGGGCACCGCAATCCTGGTGCTGGGAGGGCTGAGCGCCGTGTGCCTGGACTTCGGCGCCCGCTCCCCGGTGCTGCACCTCGTACCTTCGAGCTCGCTCCGGTTGCTGATCACTGGGCTCTTGTTTGCCGGCACCGGCAGTCTGGTCGCGGTATCTCCGCTGGGTCGCCTGAGCGGCGCTCACCTCAACCCGTCGGTCACACTGGCCTTTTGGACCAGCGGGCACGTGTCCCGCTCCGACCTGCTGGGGTACTGGGCGTCCCAATTCCTGGGGGCGCTCTTGGGGGTCGGGGTCCTGCGCCTGGCCTGGGGGCATGTAGCCGGCTCGCTCCAGGACGGGCGGACTGCGCCCCACCCAGGGGTGACGCCAATCGCGGCGCTCGTCATCGAAGCCCTGCTAACCGCGGTTCTGATACTGGCGATCTTCGCGACCACCTCGTCGGCGCGCACCGCCCGGCTGACTCCTCTCGTGCTCTGGATCGTGATTGCACTCCTTGTCTGGCGCGGAGCGCCCTACACCGGCTGCAGCATGAACCCCGCTCGGAGCCTTGCCCCGGCTGTGATCTCCGGCGACTTCTCCTCGCTGTGGATCTACCTTGTCGGCCCGATCCTGGGGGCAGTTGTGGCAGCCTGGCTGTTCGTCATGGCCCCGCTTGGCCTTCGCCCGGTGACCGCCAAGCTCTACCACGACGTGGCCTACACCAGCGTTCTCGGAACGTCGCTCCCGGTGGCGTCGCGAATGCGGCGTTAGGAGTGAATCATCCGGAGGATCGGGGATGGAAAGTCCCGAAGACGGTGCGCATTCGGTTGCAGATCTCCCCCAGCGTCGCCCCTACCAGCAACGCCTCACGCATCACCGGCAGGAGGTTGGCCGTCCCCCCCGCCGCCGCTTCGACCTCGTTCAGGGCCCGCTCGGTGTCGAGTTGGCTGCGTTCTTGTCGATGGCGCATCAAGCGATCCTTCTGGGTACGCTCCAGCTCCGGATCAACCTTCAGGATGGGCACTTCAACCGGCCGCTCGTCCTGGAAGCGGTTCACCCCGACGATCACCCTTTCCCCGCTCTCAACCAGTTGTTGGTGGCGGTATGCGGAGTCCTGTATCTGGTCCTGGTAGAAGCCCTGCTCGATTGCGGCCACCGCGCCACCCCTCCGATCGACCGCCTCGATGAGTTGGGTCGCTGCCTCCACCAGCTGATTCGTGAGCCGCTCCAGGAAGTGCGACCCTCCCAGAGGATCGGTCACACGGGCGACCCCGGACTCGAAGGCGAGGAGTTGCTGGGTGCGGAGAGCCAGGGTTGCCGCTTGCTCCGAAGGGAGAGCCAGCGCCTCATCGAAGGAGTTGGTATGGAGTGACTGCGCCCCACCGAGGATGGCCGCGAGCGCCTGAAGCGAGACTCGCACCACGTTGTTTAGCGGTTGCTGCGCGGTAAGCGTCGCCCCACCTGTTTGGGCGTGGAACCGGAGCTGAGTGGTGCGCTCGCCCGTTGCACCGAAGCGGTCGCGCATGAGCCCCGACCAGAGCTGCCTCGCCGCACGGAACTTTGCCACCTCCTCAAAGAAATCGTTGCCGACGTTGAAGAAAAAGCTGAGCTGTGGCGCGAACTCCTCTAACGCCAAGCCCGCGCTAAGGGCCGCCTCGACGTAGGCGATCCCGTCGCTAAGGGCGAAGGCCAGCTCCTGGGGAGCTGTGGCGCCGGCCTCTCTGATGTGGTACCCCGAGATGGAGATGGGGTGCCAGCGAGGGAGGTTCTGATGGCAGTAGGTGAAGGTGTCGGTGACCAGTCGCATGCTCGGGCGGGGGGAAAGATGTAGGTGCCACGAGCCACGTACTCCTTCAGGATGTCGTTCTGGATGGTGCCCCCGAGCAGCGCGGGCGCAATGCCCTCCGACTCGCCCGCCAGTTGGTACATCAGGAGCAGCAGGCTGGCCGGGGCGTTGATGGTCATGGACGTGGTCACCCGGTCCATGGGTAGCCGGCGACATAGGACCTTCATGTCGTCCAGCGTGTCTATCGCCACCCCCACCTTCCCAACCTCGCCTGCCGCCTCGGGAGCGTCCGAGTCATAGCCCATCTGGGTGGGCAGGTCGAACGCCACCGAGAGGCCGGTCTGTCCCCTCTCCAAGAGGTAATGGAAGCGTTCGTTGGTCGAGGCCGCCGACCCGAATCCGGCGTACTGGCGCATGGTCCAGAGCCGGTTCCGGTACCCGTCCGGCCGAAGTCCCCGCGTATACGGCGGATCTCCGGGCGGCGATGGCTCGGGCTCGCCCGGGCCGTACCAGGGGTCTAGCGGCAGTTGGGATTCGCTCTCGTCAGGCCGGGGCAGCACCGTGTCCTCGGTCAAGAGGTCGTGTCTCGCAACTGGCAGAGCTCGGTCAGTACCCCTCCCGCCGATTTGGGGTGTATGAAGGCGACCAGTCGACCGCGGGCACCGGGGCGGGCCGCCTGATCGACCAGTTCGGCGCCCCAACTGCGCCAGCGGGCAAGCTCCGCGTCGATGTCGGACACCAGGTAGGCCAGGTGGTGGAGTCCCTCGCCTCGCCGCTCCAGAAACCGAGCGATCGTGGAATCGGGACTCGTGCTCGCCAGCAACTCCAGACTCGAGGAACCGAGTTCGAAGAAGACGGTCGTAACACCGTCCTGGGGAACGTCCTCGCGGTGGCTCGGCGAAACACCCAGGAGGCGCTGGTAGAAATCCACCGCCGAATCCAGATCACTGACGGCGAGGCCGACGTGATCGATCGCGGCCGGGCCTGAATCCGCCGCCACCAACCGATTATGACAAGGTGACGCGAGTCAGCCTGATCCGGGATCCGAGTGCGCTGCGCGCGTCTCAGGAAGGTAATTCAGGCCCATGGATTCGGCGACCAAGACTGAGATGTCCCGGCTCTCCATCACCGACGCCTGCGAGCCAATCCCTTCAGTGAACATGGTGGCGCAGAAGGGGCAGGCGACCGCCGCGGTCTTGGCACCGGTCTCCTCTGCCTGCTTCACCCGGACCCGGTTTATCCGCGGTCCCCGGCTCTCCTCCATGAAAAGGCGCCCGCCGCCGGCGCCGCAGCACATCGCCTCGTTGCGCGTGCGCTTCATCTCCACCAGGCGAGCCCCCGGGATCGCCTCCAGAACCCTCCGAGGAGCGTCGTACTCACCGTTCCAGCGGCCCAGGTAGCAGGGGTCGTGATAGGTGAGCTCCCCGTTCGGGAGAGGCTCCTTCAGTTGGATGCGGCCTTCCTCCAGCAACCTGGCGAAAAGCTGGGTGTGGTGGATGACCTCGTAGCTGCCACCGAGGTCGGGGTACTCCCGGGCCAAGGTGTTGAAGCAGTGCGGACAGCTGGCGATCACATTGCGGACCGACCGCTGGTGCAGCCTCTCCACCACCTGCTGAGCCTGGGTCTGGAACAGGTACTCGTTGCCCAGGCGACGGGCGGGGTCACCGTTGCAGATCTCCTCCTGTCCCAGGATGGCGAAGCTCACCTGAGCCTCCCGGAGGATCGCGACCGTGGCTCGGGCGATCGGCCAGTTGGACTCGTCGAAGGCGGTCGCGCAGCCGACCCAATAGAGGTACTCGGCATCTGGTCGGTCGGCGAGGAGCGGCACGTCCAATCCCTCTGCCCACTTCATCCTGGAGTCTGCCGCCATCCCGAAGGGGTTACCCCGCTGCTCCAGCGACTCCAGCGCCGACCTGGCCTCCTTGGGGAGTCGCGACTCCTCCAAGACCAGGCTACGGCGCATCTCCACGATCGCCGGGACGTGCTCGATCAGAACCGGGCACTCCTCGACGCAGGCACCGCAGGTGGTGCAGGACCAGAGGGTCTCCTCCATCACGCTCCAGTCCAGCAGCTGGCCGTCCTTGGGGGCCTCGGCCACCGTATCGGCTCCGGCCTCCGCCGCCCAGTAGCTCTGGGGCGGAGCAGCCCCCCGGGCGTTTGCATACCACCCGTCACGGAGGTCGGTGATGAACATCTTGGGGGAGAGTGGCTTACCGGTGTTGAAGGCGGGGCAGTGGCTCTGACAACGGCCGCACTCGGTGCAGGTGGCCAGGTCCAGTTCCTGTTTCCAGGTGAGCTGGTCCACCCTTGCCAGGCCGAAGTGTTCCGCCGTTTCGATGTCCAGGCTGGGCAGGTGCCGACCAGCCGGCTCCAGGCTGCGGAAGAAGACGTTCGGCACTGAGGTAAGGATGTGCAAATGCTTGCTGTGAGCGAGGTAGACCAAGAAGCCAGCGATGAGCAGCAGGTGGGCCCAAAGGAAGAACTCGTGCCAAGCCCAGATGCCCTCGCCGTGCACCCCCCGGAAGAGCTGAGCGACAGCGGCAGAGACTGGGCGGAGATTGACCAGGTGGTCGGTGCCGGCAGCGATCTGGGTCGCGTAAAGCCCCAGCTGGGTCAGGATGACCAAAGCGATCAAGGCGAGGACGATGGTCGCGTCCAGTTGATGGCTTCCCTGAAACCGGCGAGGCCGCAGCAGATATCGATTGAGCGCGGCGATGGCCAGCCCGGTCAGCACCGCCGCCGCCAGCAGATCCTGGGCGAAGGCCACCGGACCCCACCAAAGTTGCTGCTCGAGGTTGAGCGGGGGGACTAGCGCTTCGAGTCCCGCCTCCAGGATCTCCAGATTCAGGATGACGAAGCCCCAGAAGATGAGGAAGTGGGCCACCCCGCTCACCGGCCATCGGAGCAGCCGCCGCTGGCCGAGGACGAACTCCACTACCCCCCAAAACCGCTCTCCTAGGTGATCCCTGCGAGGGTCAGGCTGGGCCGCCCGCATCGACCTCCAGAGCGGCCCAAGTCGGCGGAAGAAGAGGAACCCGGCAACCCCGACCAGGAGCACCAGGGCGACCGGATTGAGCCAGATCACGGCCGGTCGAAGCCGACGGCTACCAGGAAAAGTGCCAAGCCCAACACCAACGTGCCGATGGCCACCAGACGGAACCAGGCGGGCTCCTCCAGCCAGAAGGGACCCTTACGCTGGCGGGCCCCGGCGACGCTCGCGTTGGGGTCGTCAGAGGCGGGCAACTCGCCGCCTGAGCGGTTCTGGCTCACTCAATGAATGGTATTCGAGCGAGGCGCGTCGGCCCCGCATGGGCGGCAAGCAATGGCGGCGGGTCCGGTGCCGACTTACCTCCCTGACCAGCTGGCCCGGCGCTTGCCGATAAACGCTGCTATCCCCTCCGCGGCGTCTGCGCTTCTGAAGACCTTGTCGAACTCGCTGAGTTCCAGTTCGAGGCCCTCTGTCAGTGGCTGGTCGTACCCCCTGTTGACCGATCGCTTGATGGCAGCGACCGCTAAGGGGGCCAATTCGGTCAGACGAGCCGCCGCCTCCTGGGCAGACGCTCGCAGGTCCTCGGGATCCACCACCTGGTTGACCAGGCCTAGCTCCAGAGCGCGCTCGGCTGTTACGTGCTCCCCGGTGAGCAGGATCTCCAGAGCCCGGCCCTTCCCCACCAGGCGGGGTAGGCGCTGGGTGCCACCCCATCCCGGGATGATCCCCAACTGGACCTCTGGCTGGCCCATTCGGGCCCGCGAGCTGGCGATGCGGATGTCACAGGCCATCGCCAGCTCCAGACCTCCGCCGAGGGCGAACCCGTTGATGGCGGCGACAATCGGATAGGGCTGGCTTTCCATCTCCAGCGTGAGCCGCTGGCCGTCCGCGATCTTGGCCATCGTTCCCGCCGGGCCAAGGCTCACGAACTCGCCGATGTCCGCGCCCGCCACGAAGAACTTCTCCCCGGCCCCGGTCAGCACGGCTGCTCGCAAAGACGGATCGCGCTCGATCTCAGCGAACGCCGATCGAAGACCGTCCAGGACCGCCTGGCTGAGGGCGTTGGCCGGCGGGTGATCGATGGTGACCCAGCCCACGTTGCCCTCGGGCTCCAGCCGCACCGGATCGGACGTCTGCTCACCTCCCGTCACCTTCGGCCGGGCGCTCTTTCCTTGTGTAGGCTAGCTGGATGGCCGATCCCGAGGCGACCTTGGACGCCGCCGAGATCTCGCTCCCACCGGCCGAGGAGCTGTCGGGGCTAACCGACGAGCAGCTCCGCGTACTGGTCCACATGGTCGAATCTGCCGAGCGCCGAATCCGCGACCAAATAGCTCCGTTCCAGCTTCGGTTGGCTCGGCTGGCGCAGGACGCCTCCGCGGTACGAACCGAGGTGCGCCGCCGAGACCGCCAGAAGCACATCGAGGCTCGCAAGGAGGTGCGCGCCCAGGTCAAGGAGGGCGACGCCCCGTCGCTGGCCCAGCTGATCGAGGCGGAAGACCCGCCCTCGTTCGGCGAATCGGAGTTTTCGGAGCTGACCTTCTGGTTGGAAAGCGGCGGCGAGGTCGCCCTCGGCTACCCGGGAAGTCGGACCCCCAGCCTGCAAATGACCGACGGCACCGCGATCTCTGCGGTGACCACCCTGGCCGAGGCAAGAGAGCTTTACCGGCAGGGCTGGGAGATCGGGGTACCAGCCCGCCGAGGCGTTCGAGTGCACACGCCCGGCACCCGTCTCGAACGGCTCCTGGATCCAGAGAACTGTTTCGTGCGCCCGACCACGGGGAGGGGCAGTGCCAAGAGAGCCCCTGGGTGAGTCGGGTCATCGGGCTCACCGGCGGAATAGCGAGCGGTAAGTCGACGGTTGCCCGAATGCTCGCCGAGAAGGGGGCCTGGATCGTCGACGCGGACCAGCTGGCGAGGGAGGTGGTGGCGGTAAGGAGCCAAGCACTGGCAGAGATCACGACCACTTTTGGCCAGGGCGTGATCAGCGGCGACGGGTCTCTGGACCGGGCTGAGCTGGGCCGACTCGTCTTCTCCGATGAGTCGGCTCGGGAGCGGCTCAACGCGATCGTGCACCCCAGGGTCCTGGAGCTCAGCCGGGAGGAGATCCGCAAGGCTGCCGAGGCAGGCGCCCTGCTGGTCGCCTACGACGTCCCACTCTTATTTGAGACGTCCCGGGCTCAGGAATTCGACGGCACTCTAGTGGTCTGGGTCGATCCGCTGACACAGCTCTTGCGGCTGCGCCAGCGCTCCGATCTGGACGAGGACCAGGCCCGGGCTAGGATCGCGTCCCAGATGCCGCTTGGCCGAAAGCGCGAGCTGGCGACCTGGGTGATCGACAACAGCGGCAGCGTGGAGGCGACCCGAGACGCCGTCGACGAGCTCTGGACGGCCGAGCTCGCGTCGAGGGCGTGAGCGGAATTCGGGTACTGGCTCAGTTCGCGGTGAGCGAGTCAGCGATCGATAGACTCAGGTAGAAGCTCGAGCACCGCCCGGAGAGGGACTCAGGGGTCTAGAGGAGCTTCCACGAGAAGGGAGGATATCGGTGATTTTCGGTATCCACGTGGTCTTGTTCAGCAAGGACGCAGAGGCTGATCGAACCTTCTTTCGGGACGTTCTCGGGTCTTCAGCAGTGGACGCTGGCAACGGCTGGCTGATCTTCGCGATGCCTCCGGCGGAGCTGGCGGTGCATCCCGCCCAGGAGATGGACGGCAGCGAACTGTTTCTCATGTGTGACGACCTGAAGTCTCAGATCGCGGAGCTCGCAGAAAAGGGGGTCCGCTGTTCGGAGGTGGAGGAAGCCGGGTGGGGTTCGGTGACTAGGATCGGGCTCCCGGGTGGAGGGGAGCTCGGCCTCTACCAGCCGAGGCACCCTGTGGCCCTGGCCCGGGGCTCGAACTGATCGACTAGCTGACTTCGCCACGGCTATTTGCTGGCGTGGAAGTGCGCTATGCTCGGCCACCAAGAGTGATCCCCTCCTCCGATTTCTGGATCAAAGTGCCAACTCCCTTCTGGGGGGTGGACACAGTCGGGTTCAGCGTGCGGTACCCGAGCCAGCCAGAGGCGGCGGGCCTGCCAGACATCCCCTTCTTCGTCGAGGGCGACGCGGAGTCAATGTCCGCCCTGGACCACTCCCTCCGGCTCTTCCCACAACGGGAACGGTTCGTGGACTGCGACAGCCTGGGGGAGGCTTACAGTTGGACCGATCCGATCAAGCTCACCGACGAGGTGATCGTGCTGGCGTTTCGAGATCGGAGCCTGGAGCAGGTGCTTCCCGATCCCAACCGCGCGCTGCTCAATCGACTCTCCAACCAGTTGGTTCTGCTGGCCTTCCCTTTCCTGCGCGACTGCGTCCGAGTCGCTGGGCTCAGGCTCAGCTCGCCGATCTCGGTCAGGATCGGCTCAGATTCGTTCCCCGAGATCGACCTCTCACTCCCGCTTGCGGAGATCGTTGAGGGCAACGGGCCCCGGACGTTGCGAGACGCATAGGCGGTAAGCAGCTCCCGCCTGCGCTATTTCCGTCGACCCTGCGTCGAATGCCGCAATCCTCTCGGGCCGCGACCCTAGCCGGAGGGGCTCGCCGTCGGAGTTGCCTTGCCAGTCGCTGTCGGAGAGGCCGAGGGGCTCGGACTGGCGGTCGGCGTGGCCACCGTGACCTGGGCGGTGGGGCAGCCGAACGGGACCGGCTTGAGCGAGATGGTCGGGGTGGCCGATGCCGACGGTGAGACCTGGGCCTGGATCACCACCGGCGTCGTCCTGGGACACGGCGGCGCGGGGGGGATCGCCGTGGGCGAGGCCGCCTTGACGATCAGCGCCACCAGGACGGCGAAGCCGCCAAGTATGGCTGTGATCACGAAGGCCACCGCCCCCCATTCCCGCTTGACGTAGCCCCGGTTCAACTCAGCTCAGGCCCCTTCTTGTCCGATGTGTCCTCGCCAACGCTGCCAGGATAGCCAGCCCATGCTCCGGGCCTGCTGTTGGAGCCGGAGTGACAGCGGTGGACCCTGGGGCTGACGGTAGCGCTCCAGCGGGCTGGTTGACCGATTTTCGATGGCCCGCCGGAGATCCGCGGCGCTGCTCCCAGGGAACACGGTCACGGTTCTGGCCAGGTCCCGCCCGCCGAAGTGGCTGTCGCTCGACCCGAGCGCCGCTCCCAGATCGTCCCGGTGCAACTGGTAGAACTCGTCCAGGGAGCGGATCCGGCCGCTGGTTGTGGGACAGGTGTGGCGCAGCTCAATACCATCCACCGGCCCCTCGGTGATCAAGCGGCGCAGCGCACCGGGAGAGATGGAAGCGAAATAGGTGGGCATCCAGGGATGCGCCAGGACTGCGAGTCCTCCTCGCTCGTGAATCGCGGCGATCGTGTCCCTGATCGACATGCCCATCCGCACCGGACCGGAGAGGTAGAGCCCGAGCACGTGAACCCTGGCCGGGGACGCGGTGGTCACCTCCTCACCGGCCACGACGTCGATCCCGAACTCAGGGCCGGCCTCCAACGCCTCGGCACACCCGCTAAAGGTGTCGTGGTCGGTGACGGCGATCACACCTAGCCCCGCCTCGGCCGCGGCCGCTACCAGCCGGCGAGGGCTGACCATGCCGTCACTCGCGGTGGTGTGGGCATGAGGATCGGCCACGGAGTGGCCGTGCGCGATGGGTGGAGTGGCGGTGAGCCGCCCCGAAGCCTGGGTCAGCGGCCGAGACCCGGCCCGACGGCCGAGGTTGGCGCCGGCCGATCTCCGTCGTCGGGATGCTCGTCCTCGACCTCAGCGCCGGGCCGATTGCGCATGTTGAGAATCCGCAAGAAGTCCTGGGCGCGCGCCATAGCCTTCCAACGCTCCGGGTAGAAGTCCTGAGCCACGATGCTGGAATCCTCCAGCCGCAGCACTGAGACACACCACTTGTTAAGGGTGTGGGACACCTCTACCTCGAAATCTCCCTCCTGGCTGCGGTAGCGCAGAAGGTCATCACCGCGCCGCGGGCGTTGCACTGCCATTGCACTACCTGAAGTCGAATAGGTTTGAGGACGGTTAGCTCCGCACCGATTGCCATCTGGCACGGCAGTATAACTCCCTCCGGCGGGGACTTTTGGGGCTGTGCGACGCGCACTTGGCGCGTCCGCGGACACCCCCTTTGGGCGAGTAGCAGCCGAGCCTACCGGCTCCGGTCCAGTTCCAGCTCTTGGATCCGCGCCCGCAGCAAGGGGCCCAACTCCGAGTCCCGCCAGACGATCTCCGCATTCGTCGAGAGCCAGCTCTCCAGCGTTCCCACATCAAGCAGCCTACCGGTGAACTCCAGACCGACCACCCGACCGCGCTTGGTGACGGTGCGGATAGCGTCGGTCAGTTGAATCTCCCCGCCAGCGCCCGCTGCGGTGGTCGCGAGCTCCGCCAATACCTCGGGTGTCAGCACGTACCGCCCCATCAGTGCGAGGTCGCTGGGAGCATCCTCAGGGGCTGGCTTTTCCACCACGTCGAGGACGTTGAAGACGGGTCCGTCACCCTCGACCGCTGCGACCCCGTAGCGCGAGATCTCCTCCTTGGCGCAGCGACGCAGCGCCAGCACCGTGCACCGCTCGCGCAGGTAGACGTCGATCAGCTGGCCCAACAGCGGTGGACTTCCCGCGAAGAGGTCGTCGGGGAGCATCACCCCGATCGCCTCCTCGCCCTGTACCAGGCCCGAGGCGCATCCAACCGCATGCCCCAGACCAAGCGGCTCCGCCTGCTCCACGAATTCCATCTGGCAGAGCCGCGATATCGAATTCACCCGCTGGGCCAGCTCGGTGGAGCCCCGGCGCTCAAGCGTCGCAACCAGTTGGGGGTCCTCGGCGAAGTGGGCCTTGATCAACTCCTTGCCGGGGGCGGTGATGATAACGGCCCTCTCGATCCCGGAGGCGACGGCTTCCTCGATGCCCCACTGGATCGATGGCCGATCCCCTACCGGGACCATCTCCTTGGGCATGGCCTTGGTGGCGGGGAGAAATCTGGTGCCGAGGCCACCAGCCGGCACCACCACCGTTCGGACTGCGCCCACGACGAGGGATTCTAGGGCTGAGAGGAGCGTTCGCCGAAGGCTCGGGTGAGGTGAGCTGGCCGGAGCTCAACCGCGAGGAGTGAAATCGGAGTGTCTAGCTCGCGATCTCCGGCTCGCGCTGGCGGAACACAAGTGCCACCACCAGGGCGCCGGCAATCAGCCCCCCAACTCCCACCCAGGCTGGGGCGGGGACCTGGCGCGCGACCCGCCAGAGCTCTGTCCATGGGTCGTCCATGGCGTCCGCGAAGCTGATCGTGCCCGGACGGGCATCAGCCAGCGCCCGCTCGTAGAGTCGAGCCCTGGTCACCGGGTGCAGCGGGGTGGGGGCGAGGGCGTCGACGAGAAGCACCGCGGTGCGCGCGATGGCCCGGGCGGTGGGGTCACTGTTGGGGGCGGGAGCGTCGCCCTCCAACCAGCTCGCTATATCCGACGCAAGCCGCTTGTCGTCTTTGCTGCTCACTCGCTCACTCCTCTCCTTGATCCTGGTCGCTGCCCCCCATGGCGAGATACGGGGGAGCCTGGAACTCCGGACCCAGCCGTCTCTCCAGGGACCGAAGCCCGCGGAAGATGAGCAGCTTGACCGCGCCCTCGCTCTTGCGCATCACCCGGCCCACCTCGGCGTTGCGTAGTCCGGTCCCGAATCGCAGGGTGATCGCCTGCCGCTGGTCGGGCGAAAGCTGACGCACGGCTGCCTGGATGCGCTGGACCTGCTCCGATCTGATCGCCGCGTCTTCCGGCCCCTCGCCGGGGTCGACCATGTTCTCCGGTAGGGTGATCCAGCCGGGTCGGCGGTGTTCGCGCATGACCAGATTGGCCGCCACCCGGTAGAGCCATGCCGAGTAGGGGACACCGCGCCATTCGAAGCGACCGATCTCGGCGTAGGCCCGCATGAAGGTGGTTGCGGTGACATCCTGGGCCCGCTCCCAGCTCCCGGTCTGGTGGTAGGCGAAGGCGTGGATCTGATCGACGTAGCGGTCGTAGAGCTTGGCGAATTCCGCCGGGTCACTCTTGGCAGCCTCCACCAGTCGCCGCTCCTCCTCGAGCTGCCGGTTGGGGCGGGCTCCCGGACGACGGAGCCGGGGGAAGCGGCGGGAGCGTCCCTCAGCGGGGTCTGACTCAGAACCTTCATCCATCGAAGACAATTCGGGTGCCCCGTCCACGGTTACGCTTGGCCCGTCGAGGCAGCGGCGGTGCCGCGCGGCTCAACCCCCAGCAGCCGGCCCGCCTCGGCGAAGGCTTGCAAGGCTCGGTCGAGCTGATCCCTGGTGTGGGAGGCGGTCACGATCGTCCGTACCCGACCTCGATCCTTGGCCACAGTGGGGAAGCCGATCGCGGTCGCGAAAACGCCCCGCTCTCGTAGGTCCCTGGAGAGCTTCACCGCTCGTTCCGCGGCGCCCACGATCACCGGGGTGATCGGGGTCTCGCTGGTCCCACACTCGAATCCCAGCCCTGTCAGCCCGGCCTTGAAGTAGCGCGTGTTGTCCCACAGCTGCGTCTGCAGCTCAGGCTCCTCCTGCATCACCTCGAGCGCGGCCACGCAGGCGGCGACCACGCCCGGCGGATGTGAGGTGGAGAAGAGAAACGGCCTTCCCGCGTGGATCAGCGTGTCGCGGAGCTCCTGCGAGCCGGCCACGTACCCGCCGAGCACCCCGACCGCCTTGCTCAGGGTTCCCACCTGAACCTGGACGCGGCCCCCCAGCTGGAAGTGGTCAACGGAGCCCCGACCGTGCCGGCCGAGTACCCCGGAGGCGTGGGCATCGTCAACCATCACCGCAGCGTCGTGCGACTCCGCCAGGGCCACGATCTCTGGCAGCGGGGCGATGTCGCCGTCCATGCTGAAGACGCCGTCGGTCACCACCAGCACCCGGCGCGCCTTGTCCTGGCGAGCCTCGACGAGCCGCTGTTCCAGCCCGGACATGTCCTTGTGGGGGAAGAGGTAGCGGCGAGCCTTGGTGAGCCGAATGCCGTCGATGATGCTGGCGTGGTTCAGCTCGTCGCTGACCACCGCGTCACCCTCCCCAAGCACCGAGCCGAGGACCGCCAAGTTGGCGGTGAACCCGCTCTGCAGGGTCAGCGCCGCCGGAGTTCCCTTGAAGGTCGCCAGCTTGCTCTCCAACTCTTCGTGGAGCAGCTGGGTGCCGGCGATGGTCCGGACGGCACCAGAGCCCGCGCCCCATTTCTTGGTGGCGGCGATTGCCGCCTCGACCAAGCGGGGGTGGGTGTTCAGGCCCAGGTAGTTGTTGGAGCAGAGGTTTATGAAACGCTTCCCTTCGATCTCTACCTCGGCGCCCTGGGGGCCCTCGAGCACGGTGAGCGGGTGCCAGCCTCCCTCTCGGCGGAGCTGGGCCAGCTCTGCGCCCAGGCTCTCCTCGAAGTCACTCATTACCAACCACCCTCCGGAGGATAGAGCACCACCTTGCCCACCTCTGCGGACCCCGCCAGCTCGAACGCCCGCTCGAAGTCGGAGAGCGCCAGTCGGTGAGTGAAGATGGGAGTGACGTCAACACGGCCGGAGCTGAGATAGGCACCCGTCTGGTCCCAGGTCTCGAACTGCCGCCGGCCGGTGATCCCGAAGATGGTGATGCCCCGCATCACCACCTGGCTGGGGAGGTCGAGCGACATCTCGCCGTCGCCCAGCCCCAAGAGGCTGATCCAGCCTCCAGGCCGAATAACCGCGAGCGCGCCTCGGATCAGCGACGGATGCCCGGACATCTCCAGGACCACGTCGGCCTCTCCCTGGCAGGCCGCCCTGAGGCTCTGCCCCAGATCGGCGAGGTCCGAGGTGTCGAGAAGTGCGTCTGCCCCCATCTCCTCTGCGATCACCAGGCGCGCTGGCACCCGGTCAACCGCCACCACCCGCCGAGCGCCCTCCGCCCGGGCGATCCCAACCGCGGCACAGCCGATCGGGCCGCAACCGGTCACCAGCACCACCTGGTCGCGGAGCTCCCCCTGGGCCGCGGCGTGGACCGCGTTGCCCATCGGTTCCTGGAACGCCACCACCGCCGGGTCCAGACCGAGGGGCGCCACCCGGCAGTTGCGGGCGGGCACGATCACCCGCTCGGAGAAGACCCCGTCGACGTCCACACCGAGGATGCGGGTGTTCTCGCACACCTGGTAGTCGCCGCGCAGGCACTGGGGACAGGTCAAATCGACCAGATGGCTCTCGACTCCCACAAGGTCGCCGACCCGAGGGGACTCGACGCCGTCCCCCACCGCCACCACCAGCCCCGCCATCTCGTGACCAAGGATCCGTGGGGGCTGCACCCGGTTGGCGGCCCAGGCGTTCCACTTGACGATGTGCAGATCGGTACCGCATATCCCCGCCGCCACCAGTCGAAGTTGGGCCTCGCCGGGAAGCGGATCCCGCTCGGGAACCGTCGCCCAGACGGCGCCTGGACCAGGAGCAGCCTTGACCACCGCTTGCAAGAGTTGCGCTCCTCCTTAGGGTCCCTGGCGGGCCGCGGACGACCGGCTAATCATGCGTTGATCGAACACTCCCAAGCCTCGCCGGATCGGATATGGTGAGCTCGGGGACGGCCTCAACAGGCGTCCGCGTCAACTGCAAAATGAGGGAGGGCTCCCGATGGTCAGGGCCTATATCTTGATGACGCTCGAACCTGGCAAAGCGATCGACGTCGTCAAGCGCCTTCGCCAAGAGGCCGGAGTCAGCCGGGTGGATGCCATCACCGGAGAGTACGACGCCATCGCCCAGGTCGAGGCTGCGGATGTCAAGGGGATCGGCACCCTGATCGTGGACCAACTGCAGGGGGTAAGCGGAGTAGTCCGGACCATCACCTGCCTGGCCGTCGAGTAGCCGGGGCGGAGAGTCCGCCCGACCTGGCCGTGCCCGGCAGCGTCAGCTGAGGTAGGGCGCGACGCCGCAGCCCTGCTGGGCCGCATCCATGACCACTTCGCTGACCGTGGGATGGGCGTGGATCACTTCGCCCAGTTCGGCCATGGTGAATCCGTCGGTGATGGCCACCCCGATCTCGTGAATGATCTCCACCGCGTGGGGGCCCATGATGGTTGCCCCGAGCAGGAGGCCGGTCTTGGCGTCGGCGACCAACTGGACTTGACCCTCCGACTCACCTTCCGCCAGCGCCTTGGCCTCTCCCACGAAGCGGGCCTGACCGAGCCGGACTTGGCGCCCTTGGTCCTTGGCTTGGTCCGCCTGCAGGCCCACCGTCGCGATCTCCGGGTAGGTGAAGATGCAGTTGGGAACGACCGTGCGATCGATAGGTCGCAGTGGCCCATCGCCAAGCGCGTTCTCAACCGCCCTGGCCGCCTCGGCAGAGGCCAGGTGGGCCAGCTGTAGCCCGCCGATGCAATCCCCAGCGCCCCAGATCTTGGGATTGGCGGTCTGGAGCAGATCGTTGACCTGGAGCTGGCCGCGTTGGTTGAGCTCGACGCCCGCCTCCTCCAGCCCAATGCCTTTGGTCTGGGCCGCTCTGCCGACCGCCACCAGCACCAAATCGCTCTCCACCTCAGCGCCCCCGGAGATCACGGACCGGACGTTCTGCTTCCCGTACTTGAGCGAGTCGACGCTGGATTCCAGGTGAACCTTGACGCCCTCGCCCTCGATCAGGCGCTGGAACTGTTGAGCGGTACGGCGGTCGACCCCGGTCAGCAGCTGGGGCAGCAACTCGACGATGGTCACCTCGGTTCCGAGAGGAGCGAAGAGGCTGGCGAACTCGCAGCCGATTACGCCTCCTCCGATGATCAGCAGTCGCTGGGGAATCTTCTCGAGCGTCCAGACCCCGTCCGAGGTGATCACCCGCTCTTGGGCCATGTCGATCGCGGGCAGACCCGAGGGCTCAGTCCCGACGCAAATGATGAGGTGGTCATAGGGCAAGCTCTCCGCTCCGGCCACCACCTGGTCTCCCTCCAGGCGTCCCTCCTCCTGGATCACCTTCACCCGGTGTCGCTTGCAGGCGGCCTCCACCCCCTGCCGCATCCGCAGCACGATCTCATCCTTCCGGGCCTGCATCTTGGGGAAGTCGAAGCTGAGCTCGCCCACCGAAAGGCCGAAGTCGTCGGCATGCTGAATCTTCCTAGCCAGCGCTGCGATAGCCAGCAGGGCCTTGCTCGGGATACAGCCGCGGTTGAGGCACGTTCCACCCAGCTCCCGACGCTCGATCAACACCACGTCTGCCCCCAACTGGGCAGCACGCAGGGCTGCCACGTCGCCGGCTGGTCCCCCGCCCAGGACGACCACCCGTGGGCTCAACCGGCAACCTCGGCTGGGTCGAGCTTCGGTGCGGGCAGCCCGGCGAACGCCTGTTGCAAGAGCCGCTCCTGCTCCAACAGGTGCGACCGCATCGAGCCTTCCGAAGGTGCCGCGTGCTGGCGGCGACCGGCATAGGCGGTCCGGACGGATTGGGGCAACATCTCACGCAGCCTGGGGAAGACGAACGAGAAGGCGCCCATGTTGCGGGGCTCCTCCTGAACCCAGATCACCTCCTTCAGGTTGGGGTAACTTCCCAGGAGTTGCTCCAGCTGGGGCGCCGGGAACGGATACAGGAGCTCGAGCCGGGGCACGGCCACGTTCTGGGCGCCCAATTTGTCGCGCCGGGCGGCCAGCTCCCAGGAGATCTTTCCCGTCGACAGCAGCAGCCGCCGAACCTGCTCGTGGTCGGCTGTGGGATCGTCCAGCACCTCCATGAACCGCCCCTCGGCCAGCTCCGCCGCAGACGAGCCGACCGCGGGCAGGCGCAGCCCGCTCTTGGGAGTGAATAGGACCAGCGGCCGGAGTTCCTCCGCCAGCGCCTGGAGCCGGAGGATGTGGAAATACTGGGCCGCCGTAGTCGGGTAGACGATCCTCAGGTTCCCCTCAGCGGACAGCTCCAGGAAACGCTCGATCCGGGCGCTCGAGTGCTCCGGGCCACTGCCCTCATAACCGTGGGGCAGGAGCAGCGTGAGCCGGGACTCCTGGTTCCACTTCGCCTGTCCGGCGGCGATGAACTGGTCCACCACCACCTGGGCGTTGTTGAAGAAGTCGCCGTACTGCGCCTCCCACAGCACCAGGGCGCTGCGCTCGGTCACCCCGAAGCCGTATTCGAAAGCGAGCGCAGCCGTCTCCGAGAGCGGACTGTTGTAGAGCTCGATCAGAGCCTTGGCCTGGGGCAGGTGCTGGATCGGTGCGTACTGCTCGCCCGACTCAATATCGGAGAGCATCAGGTGGCGCTGGCTGAAGGTACCGCGGACCGAGTCCTGGCCCGTCAGCCGGACTGGCACGCCCTCGGTCAGGAGCGAGGAGAGGGCCAGAGACTCGGCCTGGGCCCAGCTCACCCGACCACCGTCCTTGAAGGCGGCTTGGCGCTGCTGCAACTGCCTCACCAGCTTCGGGTTGAGGTGGAATCCCGGTGGCAGCTCGATCAGTTGCCGGTCCAGCTCCTGGAGCGTCTCCATCGGCACCTGCGTCCGCACTGTGGGCAGCTGGCTCAGCTCCTGCATGGTCCCCGCCGGCTGGGCCGCCTCCAGCAGAGCCGCGCCCTGCTTGGTCGTCTCGGCGTGGGCCGTTGCCATCTCCTGGTACGCCCTTTCCTGCTCCTTCTTCACCTGTTCTGGGGTGCGAAGCCCCCGTTTGACCAGGAGGTCCCCGTAGACCTGGACCAGGGGTGGATGGCGGCGGATCCGCTCCATCATCAGAGGCTGGGTGTAGGCGGGCTCATCCCCTTCGTTGTGCCCGAAGCGTCGGTAACCGATCAGGTCGATCAGCACATCGCGATGAAAGGTCTCCCGGAAGCTGACCGCCAGCCGAACCGCGTCCAACGTCGCCTCCACGTCGTCCGCGTTGACGTGGATGATCGGGATGTCGAATCCCTTGGCGATGTCGCTGGCGTATCGGGTGGAGCGCCCGTCGGAAGGATCGGTGGTGAAGCCGATCTGGTTGTTGGCGATGATGTGGATCGTGCCTCCCACCCGGTACGCCGGCAGGCCCTGGAGGTTGAGGGTCTCGCTGACCACTCCCTGGCCGGTGAAGGCTGCGTCCCCGTGGATCAGGAGGGGGACCGCGACGTTGGTGTCCTGGCTGGCCACGGTTCCCCGGCCCCTGGTCTGGAGCGCCCGGGTCCGCCCTTCGACCACCGCGTCGACCACCTCCAGATGGCTGGGATTGTGGGTGAGCACAACTCCCACCTCAACCCCCTGCGAGGTGCGGTAGCTGCCCTCGGCGCCGTAGTGGTACTTGACGTCGCCGGTGGTGGCCCCACCCAGATAGGCGCCGCTCTCGAACTCGGCGACGATCTCGGCCAGGGATCGACCGACGATCCTGGCGGTGACGTTGAGCCGCCCTCGATGGGCCATCCCCAGGACCACCTCCCGGGTACCGGCCAATGCCAGCAGGGAGATTGCTTGCTCCAGCATGGGAACCAGGGCGTCCAGGCCCTCCAACGAGAAGGTGTGCTGTCCGAGGTAGGTCTTGCGCAGAAAGCGTTCGAAGGCGTCGACTTCGGCCAGCCGCTGGAAGAGCTCGAGCTGCTGGTCCGCTGAGAAGTCGGTCCGGTGAACCCCCGACTCGATCTGTTTGCGAAGCCAGACCCTCTGCTCGTGGCTCGAGATGTGCTCGATCTCGTAGGCGATGGTCCCGCAGTAGGTCTCACGCATGTGGGGGAGGGCCTCGGCCAGGGTGTCGCCGGGCACCATCACCCGCATCATCCATGCCGGCACCGCGGCCATCAGCTCGGGAGTCAGCTTGACCGTCTCCGGCTCCAGGGCCGGGTCTCCCGGAGGCTCGCTTCCCAGTGGGTCGAGATGAGCGGCCAGATGCCCGTGCGTGCGGTGGGCCTTGACCAGGGACATGCCCGCCGCCACGGCGTACATCAGCTCCTGGTTGGCTGGCAGGCTAGTAGTCGAAGGCGCTGGGGAGACGGAGGGTCGGGTTCGCGGCGGCAGCGCCGGCAACTCGACTCCGAGACTGCCGGCGACCACCTCGTAGAACTGGTCAGCGCCGGAGAGCAACTGCTCCAGGCGGCGGAGCAGCATCCCTGACTCCACCCCCTGGACCAGACGGTGGTCGTACGTGCTGGTGACGGTCATCACTGGCGCCACTCCCAGGCCTTGAGCCGCCGCCTCGTCCAACTGGGAGAACCCCGGTGGCCGGCCGATCGCGCCCACCGCGATGATCGCCGACTGGCCCGCCATCAATCGGGGCACGGAGCCGATGGTCCCGACACCGCCCGGGTTGGTCAGCGTGAGGGTGGCGCCCTCCAGGTCGTCGACCTGCACCGCCCCGGTCCTGGTCCTGGTGACCAGATCCTCGTACCGTTCCCGGAAGGCGGCGAAATCGAGTTCGTGAGCACCCTTGATCACCGGGACCATGAGGAAGCGGCTGCCGTCCGCCTTCTCGATGTCGACCGCCAAGCCCAGGTTGACGCCGGTTCGCACGACCTTCTGGGGGGCTCCGTCCAGCCGCTTGAAGCTTGTCGAGAAGACCGGCATCTCCCGCGCGGACCAGGCCAGGGCAAAGGCGAGCAGGTGGGTGTAGGAGAGCTTGAGCTCCGGCTGGCGGCCCTCGAGCTTTGAGTTGAGCTGGCGGCGCCGTGCCTCCAGAACCCCGACCTCAAGGGTCCGGAAACTGGTGGCCGTCGGGATCGTCAGGCTCTGTTCCATGGCCTGAACCAGCGCCAGGCGCGTCCCCTTGATCGGCTCTGTCCGCTTCTCATGCGACGCGGGGGCGACCCCTCCGGCGACGACGTCTGCGGCCCGAACCAGGCCGCCCGGTCCGCTCCCCGCGACGGATGCCAGGTCGATGCCGTCCACCGCGGCCCGGCGTCTCGCCAGGGGAGTTGCGTCGACCCGGGCCGAGGGGACCGCCGAAGGCGCCGGGGGAGACAATGCTGGAGCCTCGGCCCCCGACCTGGGCAACGGGCTGCCGGTCGATCCGCTGATCCGAGCCAGGACCGTACCGGCGGCGACTGTCTCTCCCGCAGGGACCAGAATTTCGGTCACAATCCCGGTCGCCGGAGAGGGAATCTCTGCGTCCACCTTGTCGGTCTGGATCTCGACCAGAGTCTCGCCGACCGTGATCGGGTCGCCGATCTGCTTCAACCAGGTTCCGATGACCCCCTCAGTCACGGACTCCCCCAATGCCGGCAGCGGAACCGGGATCAGCTCCGGCGGGGCCGCTTCCGCCACGGCAGGGGCTTGGGCAGGCGACGGCTCTATCGCGGGGGCCGGCGGCTTCGGTGCTGCTCTCCCGGCTGCATGCCCGTTGCTGGGCTTGCCCAGTTCGATTTCTGCCAGCCCGCCGCCCACCGCCACCGTCTCTCCCTCCTCTGCCAGGATCCGCGAGAGGGTTCCTGATTCGGGGGCTGGAACCTCAGCGTCGACTTTGTCGGTCTGAACCTCGACCAGGGTCTCGCCTGCGACGACCGGGTCGCCGACGCGTTTCCGCCAGCTCCCCACAACCCCCTCTGTGACCGACTCCCCCATCTGGGGGAGGGTCACCTCCAGGGTTTTCTTAGGCACCGAATCTCCTGGCTGAAAAACTACGGGGAAGTCGACACTCTGGCGCCCCGATGCTAACCAGTTCGGTTAGCTCTATATGAGATTCTAGGCGAGGCAGAACGAGCGTCGGGCTGGGGCTTGACTCTAGGGACCCGATAGCCCAAGATATTGCGCCTAGGCCCTGTGACAGCTACCACATGTTGTCCAGCAGCCAGCAAGAATCACCTCAAAACCACACTCGTCCTGCCAGGAGGGATCCCAAGTGGACCGATCTACGAGCGACCCAGAACCAGGCTCTTCCGCGACCTCGAGGACGGCCCATGTGTCGGCCAAGAGGTCAGCTGGTCAGTCCGCGGCTAAGCCCGCGGGCGGCCTCGGCCTGCAGGTCGAGAGACGGTTCAGCGAGCCCGGCGTGCACCCCTTCGACGTCATCGAGTGGGAGTACCGCACAGCGAACATCGCCAACGAGAAGGGCGAGACGGTCTTCACGCAGGAGAACGTGGAGGTTCCAGCCTCCTGGTCCCAACTGGCCACCAACGTGGTCGTCTCCAAGTACTTCCGGGGGCTCCAGGGCAGTCCACAGCGCGAGTCCAGTGTTCGCCAGCTGGTCTCCCGGGTGGCGGACACGATCCGGGACTGGGGCCGGGATGGGCACTACTTCGCCACCGAGGACGACTTGGACGCCTTTCACGCCGAGCTCTGCGCCATCCTGGTCAACCAGGTCGCCGCCTTCAACAGCCCGGTCTGGTTCAACCTAGGCGCCGACCCCAATCCCCAGGTGAGCGCCTGCTTCATCAACTCCGTCGAGGACACCATGTCCTCGATCCTGACGCTGGCCAAGACCGAGGGCATGCTATTCAAGCACGGCTCCGGAACCGGCACCAATCTTTCCTCGATCCGCTCTTCGGTGGAGCACCTGGCCAGTGGCGGCACCGCCAGTGGGCCGGTCTCGTTCATGAAGGGCTTCGACGCGTTTGCCGGGGTGATCAAGTCCGGGGGCACAACTCGCCGGGCGGCAAAGATGGTGATCCTCAACGCCGACCACCCGGACATCGTCGACTTCATCAACTGCAAGGTGAAAGAGGAGCGCAAGGCCTGGGCGCTGATCGAGGCCGGTTACGACGGTGCATTCACCGGTGAGGCCTACGCGTCAGTCTTCTTTCAGAACTCCAACAACTCGATCCGGGTCACCGATGAGTTCATGCGCGCCTTCCTGGAGGACAAGGAGTGGCGCACCTACGCGGTCACCGACAAGAACCGGGTGGTGGGCACCTACCAGACCCGTGACCTAATGCGCCAGATCGCCGACGCGGCCTGGGCCTGCGGAGACCCTGGGCTCCAGTTCGACACCACTATTAATGAGTGGCACACCTGCCCCAACTCAGGCCGGATCAACGCCAGCAACCCCTGCTCCGAGTTCGTCTTCCTCGACGACACCGCCTGCAACCTCTCCAGCATCAACTTGATGAAGTTCCTCGAGGACGACGGCAGCTTCGACGTCGAGGGCTACCGCCACACCGTCCGGATCATGCTGACCGCGATGGAGGTGATGGTCGGATACGCCACCTACCCCACCGAGCGGATAACCACCAACAGCCACAAGTTCCGTCCCCTCGGTCTCGGCTACGCCAACCTGGGAGCCGTGCTGATGGCCCTGGGCCTGCCCTACGACAGCCCGCAAGCGCGTGATTACTCGGGCGCACTGACCGCCATCCTCACCGGCGAGGCCTATGCCCAGTCGGCCAGGATCGCCAAGGAGGTGGGGCCGTTCGAGGGATACGAGGTCAACCGCCAGCCGATGCTGCGAGTGATCGAGAAGCACCGAGAAGCGGCCTACAAGATCTCTGACGAGCACGCCGCAGCTCCCCTGCTGGCGGCCGCCCGCACCGCCTGGGACGACGCCCACGAGCTGGGGGCCATGCACGGGTATCGCAACTCGCAAGCAACCGTCCTGGCGCCAACCGGAACCATCTCATTCATGCTCGACTGCGACACCACCGGGGTGGAGCCCGACATCGCTCTGGTCAAGTACAAGAAACTGGTCGGCGGCGGTCTGCTCAAGATGGTCAACGGGACCGTGCCCTCAGCGCTGCGCAAGTTGGGCTATGGCGAGGAGGCGATCTCCGCCATCCTGGCCTACATCAACGAGCACGACACCATCGAGGGGGCACCCAACCTCCGGGAAGACGACCTGGCCGTTTTCGACTGCGCCTTCCCGCCGGCCAATGGCCAGCGATCCATTACCTGGCAGGGGCACGTGCGGATGATGGCCGCAGTCCAGCCCTTCATCTCCGGCGCCATCAGCAAGACCGTCAATCTTCCTCAGGACGCCGCGCCTGAGCATGTCGAGCAGGCATACACCGACGCCTGGAAGTTGGGGCTGAAGGCGATCGCCGTGTACCGCGACGGCAGCAAGCGAAGCCAGCCGCTCTCCACCTCCCGCAAGCAGGCGACCTACAGCGGACAGGACGAGGCCGAGCCGGTGGCCCGGCCGGCGCGGCATCGGCTGCCTTCCGAGCGCGCCGCAATTACGCACAAGTTCGACATCCAGGGCCATGAGGGGTACCTCACCGTTGGGCTATACGAGGACGGCCAGCCTGGCGAGATCTTCCTCAAGATGGCCAAGGAGGGAAGCACCCTCAGCGGGATGATGGACTCCTTCGCCACATCGGTCTCGGTGGCACTCCAGTACGGTGTCCCGCTTCGCTTGTTCTGCGCCAAGTTCGCGCACACAAGATTCGAACCAGCCGGCTACACCGGCAATCCCGAGATTCCGATTGCCAAGTCAATTGTCGATTACATCTTCCGCTGGCTGGCGGCTCGCTATCTCTCCGCCGAGGACCGCGACGCTTTGGGGATCATCAGCCGACGAGAGGAGTCCGAAGACCTCGCCGCGGTTTCCGGAACGGCGGCTGTCGCAAGCGTACCCATGACCACGGCTCCCGCCCCAGGCCAAGCTAGTGCCAAGCAACTCTCGTCCGAGCTGACCTTCCGCAACCAGGAGGACGCGCCTTCGTGCTCCGACTGCGGCTCATTGATGGTTCGCAACGGCGCTTGTTACAAGTGCATGAACTGCGGGAGCACGTCCGGCTGTTCGTAGCGTGGAGGCATTTGGGAGTTATCGCTGAGTCGTTGGCGAGGTAGCAAAGCAAGAAGCGCCAGGAAGCAATTCCCGGGCGTTTCGCTTTGAGGACGGGCTTGAGACGCAGAACATTCACCATCAGCAGGCGTGGCAACTTTTGACTATCGAACAGTTCACTAGTCTGCGCGTCATCTCAGCGGACGCCAGCGATCGTGTCGATGCGGGAACAGCTTTGCCGGCTCCCGCACCGCCGATTGCACGGTGGGAGCTCCTCCTCTATCTGACCAAGACAGTCGAGCTGGCAGCGCAGTTTGCCCCCGCGAATCCAGACCGAAGGCAAACTACGTACTGACTTCGACCCGGGGGCTGAGGGGGTCTCGCGGTTCGCCGCGGATCATTCACGGTAGCCTACGCCGAATGAGTGTTCCCGGAGCATCTCCCCATTTCTCTCAAACCTGAAGTGGGCTCCAGTCAACGGCGGACTCTGAGTTGGGTGCCAACGCGAAAGCTACCTTCCTTGCCGAGATCATCCTTCGTTGCGTTGATCTGTCAAAACCGCGAATGCCCGGGTCTGTCAGCGCTAGCAAGCGTGTGGTAGCGAGCGAAGGTAAGGAAGCGGGCTGCTCTCGGCGGCATGTGAGGTGGTGCCAGTATTCAGAGATGCAGATCGAAAGTGTGCGCGACTTCAAATGTCGCTCCGGCGTCTAGAGCCCCGCCTCGATCGAGGCTTCTGCTCCGGGATTGTCCCCAAGCCTTGTTCCTTCCGACTGGACGTACACCTCGGCGTCGGAGATCGCACGTAGCGTGCTTGAGATCCATCCTACAGCCGCCGGCACCCAGTAACCAGTCGAGTTCGATGGCCGTTCCATGAACGGAATCAGTGGCTGCCCGGAGGGCACGACGGACTGAACGCTCAGGAAGACTCGAGTCAAGGCTTGGGCCGCCGAGTTCAGTTGAGCTTTGGTGGCCGGTTGCCCCCCCGTGCCAG
Source organism: Candidatus Dormiibacterota bacterium (assembly GCA_963804565.1). GTDB lineage: Bacteria > Chloroflexota > Dormibacteria > Aeolococcales > Bog-877 > Bog-877. The sequence goes on from CAWDQV010000001.1 coordinate 929,942, forward strand.
CGGGCGGTAGGGCCCTCGCGAACTCCAATTGAAAGCGGGCGAGCTTGTTCACGAACGGTGTAATCAGCGCGGTGGCCGCGCTTTGTACCTGGGAACTGTTTGCGCAACTGACTACCCCTCCACCAGAAATCTCCGACTCGAGCGAACTATTGGTGCTGCAGAGCTCGACAGCAACCTGCTTCACTTCGTTGGTGAATGTTCCTTGGAGGTTCATAACCAAGCTGGTTATCGCATTCACCTCACCGTCGATCGCAGTGGTCGCGGTAGTTTCGACCTTGCCTCCGAGCGACCGGTACAAGTCTTGGGCCAAGCTCAGCAGCTGCCCGTTCGTCACCGTCTTGCTGCCTACGAGCTCCCAGTAGTAGGACCGTAATGGGACCAGAAATTGCACATGGGCCCGACCACCCAGCGCCGGCTGCAGCGCGGAAGAATCCCAAACAAGCAAGTTTGCGGGCAACCCAAAGATTGGCTCGGAGGTGACTCCTGCCTCCGCGTAATCGATCACGGCGAGATGTGCGGCCACTGTCAGGCGCCCGCCGCCGAAGATACAGCCGTCGGTGAAGGCTTCCTGGAGCGGCTGCGGCTTGCCTGAAGAACCGAGCACCCTGGCGATATCCGGGGCAGGCAGCACCGAGCAGGGTTTCAGGGAGGGCGAGAAACTCTGCGCTGCGAGGACTGGTCCTACAGACGCGACAGCGATACTCGCGACGACGACCCCGACCAGCGCGGATTGACCTCGGCGCCTGACACGGACCAGACACCAGCCCAAAAAGGCGTCCACGGCCCGATTATATTCGGACGGGAATAACGGCCGCCGGCGAGCGCGTGGACCGCAGCTCGTTTCCGCGGCGGGCTCGTCAGTGGCACTTGGGTCCGGCGGTTTCCAAGTTCAACCCATCTCGTCCAGCGTGATCTCCCTAGACGTCGGAATTGAGATCAAACGGCCAGGACAGCGGGTATAGCGGGTGAGCTCCGAGCCGTAGCTCTCCTTTGTCAAGTGACACAACGCCGCCCTGGCCCTTGAGATCAAAAACTGTAAAAATCAGACAAGGGGGCTGTAAAAACCTCTGGGCGCCTTCCCTAGAACCCCATCTTTCTAGGCTGCTAGAAACTTGCAAATGCCTCAGCGTGGACTCATTTGCGAATTTCGCCCAAACCGTTGGCGAGTTGATTCGCAAGCTAGAATGGAAGCGCTCGGGAAGAGATTCCCGGGCGTTGTCTTATGTTTTCTGCCGTTTTATTGCGCCCCGGGCGCCCATGTGACTGGTCCACTTAGAGCGGGCGGGCCCGCAGGCGCGTCAGTACTTCAGGGGCTGAGATTCGCCGGAGTGAGAGGAGTTAGCCGGGCACTAAGGAGCTCGGGAAGCCTCGGTTGGAGCGCTAGACGCCTGTGGCGGCGTCGGCGCAAGGTCCCGTCGGTCCCTTCAATCACCGACCGGCTCGGACCCACTCCAAAGTGCGATGCGCCAACCAGTGTCGATCCGGATGAATACAGCTGTGAGACGGTAGGGCTTGGCCGCAGCGCCCGTTGGTTCGACGACGGTGCCCTCAGCAACCATCCAAGCTACGTCGCCGTGGGTTGCCAACACTCGATTCGGCAGGTCGAATTGATACGGGCGGGAGCTTCCGTAAATGCGCGCGAAGAAGGCCTCAACGGCCTCTTGTCCCCGGGCTAGTTCTCCTCTCTCCGAACCAAGGACCGCGGGGTCCGCTTGAAGAGCGAAACAGCCAAGCGTGGCGGGAAGGCGGCGAGCGTCGATCGCCTGCAGCAGGGCATCCAGGACAGCGCTAGGCGAAGGGAAATTCCCGCACGGCACGGCCTCCGGCTTCACGCCGAAGAGCCGGTCACTGGCTTCATTTCGCGGCTCCGGGACGTCGTATTCGGCAGTGCGCCCCGGCAGCGTTTGCCAAGTTGTCGTCCCCGGTGACCAGATCGGTATTCAACCATTCGGCTAGCGCGACGTACCACGCGTCATACACGGTCAGATTGTCTTTTAGCTCCCATATCCGTGGTATGAACGGCTCGAAGGGAAACTGGACCGTCCTTACACGGCGGACTTGGTCGAGCGCTGCCGCGGCGCGTATCGAACTGAGCTCACTGCGGATGACGAGTCCGCGAAGCGCAGATACCGCCTCGGCACCGAAGATGGCCGGCACTTGCAGCGTCGCTTGGCCACCTAACTCTTCGCGCGCCAACTCGCCGTGACTGCCGACGCCTACCAGGGAGTCAACGAAGACAGAGGCGTCGACGACACTCATTACCGGCACCGTCAGTGAGCCGATCGATCGGCTCGTACCAGTTGCGCGGTCGGCATCCGAGCGAATCCTTCTGCCCCCCCGGCCAGCAATCGATCCTGTGTCTCGGCCACGAGCTCAGCCGGGCTCCTTAGGGTCGAGTTGAACTCCAACTCGGACAGCAGGAACTCCTGGAGACTCATCCCGGCGGCAGACGCGCGGGTTCGGTAGATGCGGTGGACCCGTTCTGGGACGTTCCGGATTTGGATAGTCGCCATGACGCTAGTATAGCGCTTTGAGCGCTAAAGTGCAGGCCCTGTGACCGCGGGCGCGCGTGACTGTCCGTGGGCGCGCGATGAGGCGGCGCCCAGTTTCCGCCCGCCAAGCCTGAGTCGCTCCCCCACACTGGGACGGCGGTTGGTATCCGGAGGCACCACCTCGTCAAGACACCACCTATCCTTTGGCTTCCGTGATGCTGGCGCCGGTTGCCAGGGAGTTGACGGACCACGGGCCGTCCCCTAGGCCCGCAACTGCGACCTAAGCTCGCAAATGCGTCAGCGTGGAACCATTTACGAGTTATTGCTGACTCGATTGCGAGGTAGCAAAGCACGGAGCGTCCGGAGCAATTCGGCGGCGTTTTGCTTTGAGGGCGGGCTAGAGGCGCGGAACGTTCGCCATCAGGAGACATGGCGACTCTTCACTAGGTGGAGGGGGTCTCGGGGATCCCCGCGGATCGGCACGCTAGCCTACGTAGAATGACTGCTCCCGCAGCACTTCGCCATCTTTCCAATCTCTGTACCTGTGGAGCGGGGTCGGCCTTCAAAGCTGCAGATCGAAAGTGTGCGCGAGTTTGAAGGTCGCTCCGGCGTTTAGAACCCGACTTGATCGAGGCTTCGGCTCCCGGATTGGCCCCAATCCTCGTGCCTTCCGACTGCACATACGCCTCTGCGCCAGCGACGGCACTGAGCGTGCTCGAGATCCATCCCTCAGCCGACGGCACCCAGAACCCAGTTGAGTTCGATGGCAGTTCCCTGAAGGGGACCAGTGGCTGGCCGAAATATTCTGCGCGGCGAGGACCGAACCTGCCGACGCGACGGCGATAGCCGCGACGACGAGCCCTACCCGCGAGAAGCGAGCTCGGGGCGTGACGCGGACAAGACCCCATCCCGGAAAGGCGGCCAAGGCAACTATCGCCTCGGCTCGAACCGCGTCGCCACCGCCCCGGAGTCGAACTCCAGTCGGCTCACGACTGTCAAGTCGACCTGCCTCGAGAGCCCCTCGAACAATGTCGGCCCGTGGCCTGCCAGCCTAGGATGCACGACGAACTCGTACTCATCGATCAGTCCCAGCTCCGTCAGCGCCAGCGGGAGTTTCACACCCCCCAGCAAGAGCCCCTTGCCCGGCTCCCGCTTGAGCAGCTCAACCGCTGTGCCCAGATCCCCGAGGATGAGTTCCGCGTTCCAATCGACCTGCCGTAGGGTGCTCGACACGACATACTTCTTGGCCGCGTTGATCGTCTCGGCGAAGGAATCCATCCAGTCAGGGCGGGCTCCCTCCGGTACCGGCGGCCGCCACGCAGATTCCATCATCTCGTATGTCACCCGTCCAAACAGAAGGGCATCGGCCCGGTTGAGGAGTTCTACTGCGTGCCGATGCAAATCTTCGTCGGGGGGGATTGCACGATGGTCGCAGCACCCGTCCAACGTGACATTGATGGAGTACCGAAGTGGACGCATCCCGCAATGGTACCGGCGGTCTGTGGTATCCGGGATGTTGCCGTGAGCACCGACTGTGTCTACTACCGGAGGCACCTCACAGCTATTCAATACCGTCGATGACTTCATTCTCCCGCTTGAGATCGCTGCCCTCCCAATTGGAATGGGAGTCCGGATCCTCAATTACAACCTCTACGAAATCGATCGCATCATCAGCCGAACTCTGTCCTACGCGATCGTCACCGCTCTCCTGATCGGTGTGTACGTCGGCTTGGTTAGCCTCGCGGCTCGCGTGTTGCCGTTTTCCTCACCACTGGGCGTCGCCGCGTCAACCTTGGCTGCAGTGGCTCTCTTCAATCCCCTGAGACTGCGTTTACAGCGGATCGTCGACCGCCGCTTCAACCGTGCTCGTTACGATGCAGAGAGAACGCTTTCGATGTTCGCGCAGAGGCTCAGGGATGACGTCGATCTTGAGGCGGTAAGCGCCGACCTCGTCGGAGCCGTCAGGGCCTCAGTTGAGCCGGTTCACGTCGCGCTCTGGTTGCGAAGGGCCGGCTAATCACATAGCCAACGCGTGACGTCCGCGAGGTCTACAGTTCCTCGTCGCGGCACCGACTGGCGATCCGAGAGCGCAGCGACGGGCTCCTCCCACCGTCGAAACCAGTGCAGCTGATCACGGGCCTACGCGTGACCGGCGGTCCACGCCCTCTCGACTGCCTAGATCGCTGTCCGCCCCGAACTGGACTGCGCCATGATCGCCCCTCAGTTACACCTCACGACCGCCCGGGATCGTTGTCGGTTCGGCGGACGGAGAACGTCAGGTTGTGTCCACCGGGCTTGCTTCGAAAGTCGCCGGCAACGTACTGTCGGCGCAGTGAGCCGGTGGTCGATTGTGGGCGTCCCGAGCAGCGCTGGCAGCTACGCCGCCGGACAAGATCAGGCGCCCGCAGCCCTCTGGGCGGCGGGATTGATCCCCTCCATACGCCGCACTGGGCTCGACATCCACGACGCCGGCGACCTGCCGGGGCAGATTTGGAGACCGGATCGAGATCATCCATACGAGCAGAACGCGGACGAGGTGGTGACCTGTCTGCGGGAGCTCACCGAGCGCCTCGGCCCTTTACTCGCAGCTGGCGACCGTGTACTGGTCCTCGGTGGCAACTGCACGATCGCTCTCGCGGTGATTGCCGGACTCCAACGGCTCGCGGCAGGAATACCAGGCCTCCTATACATCGATCGGCACTTTGACCTCAACACGCCGGAGAGCACCACCGACGGAGCGCTTGACTGGATGGGCCTCGCACACGGGCTTTCTCTCGCGGGGTGCCTCGACGCCGTAGCCGAGGCATTCGGGCCACGACCGCTCCTTACCCCAGTTCAGGTGGTCTGGCTCGGTGTCGAGGCCGGTCGTGCGACTGACTGGGAGCGTGAACAGGCGGCTCGGCTGAAGTTGAACGTCAGTTCGAGCGCGGCGCTGGCTAGCGATCCGACCGGCGTGACCGCGGCAGCGCTCGAGGCGCTTCCGGGGGGGCCGCTCGCCGTACACGTTGACGTCGACGTGCTCGACTTCATCGAGACGCCGCTTGCGGAGAACGCCGATGGCCGTAACAGCGGTCCGACCTTGGAGCAGCTGGGCGAGGCGCTTGGAGTCGCGATGCTCGACCCGCGAATCCGAGCCCTGTCGATCGGCGAGCTCAACCCAACTCGTGCCGCCGGAGCGCCCGAAACCATTTCCCGATTCATCGATATGCTCGCGTCAGCTGTCGGGGCGACTGCGGATCGAGTAGGCCCGTAAGCGGCGCCGGGCGTTCAACGAGCCAAGCCTAGACGGGGATGCGTGGTGCAGAAGGGCTTCTCCCCCGCCTGCGGCGAAGTGTCTGTGCGTTCAGCCCAACTCCGGCTAGCGGGGATGCGGGAATCCTATTCATAACCTAGTCCCGCTCGCCGACCGGCGTGAACAGACACAAAGCCCCACCAGGGTTCGACAACTCTCGGGAAAGGCCCCAGCGCGCGTATCGGGCCGCTCTCCCTGTCCGTTCGATCACCGCGCTTTTGGGCGATCAACCGGGCAGCGTGTTCTGCTGGCGCGCCGGGCTTGGGGGTGCCGGCCGAGCTCGAGACAAGAGCTGGCGCGCAGACGCGTCGCCCATGGCATAGTATATTGTACTAGGTAACTAGATAAATGGAGTCGGATGATCGAGTTTCACTTGGACACCCGCTCGGGAGTGTCTCCATACCTGCAGATCGTCCGTCAGGTGCGACACGCGCTCCGGCTGGGTCTCCTGCGCGAAGGAGACCAGCTGCCCACGGTCAAGGAAGTGGTGGCGCGCCTGGCGATCAACCCGAACACCGTCCTCAAGGCATATCGGGAGCTCGAACACGATGAGTTGGTGGGAGCTCGTCCGGGGATTGGGACGTTCGTGACCAAGTCGCTGAGCGATGCCCCTCTGGCTGAGCTCGGTCCCCTGCGCCATGACCTTCGGGGTTGGCTTGCCAAAGCGCGCCTGGCTGGGCTCGACGATGAGAGCGTCGAAGCCCTCTTCGTCGACACCTTTCGTTCCGCTGCCGAGGAGGGGGTAGCGTGAGCGCGGCCCTCCAGACCGCCGGGCTGGGAAAGCGCTACGGGCGCCGGTGGGCACTGTCCGACTGCACTCTCACCATTCCCACCGGGAGGGTCGTCGGGTTGGTGGGACCAAACGGGGCCGGGAAGACGACCCTTCTTTCCTTAGCCGTCGGTCTGCTTTCCCCGACGGCGGGCTCGATTGCGGTCCTCGGCGCCGAGTCCGCCGCCACTGGCCACCAGATGGGAAGGATCGGTTTCGTTGCCCAGGACACCGCCCTCTACCCAACCCTGACCGTTGGGGATCACCTCCGGCTCGGGGCGCAGATGAACCCAGGCTGGGACCACGACCTCGCGCAAACGCGTCTTGGCCAGGTGGATCTCGACCCCGACCAAGCAGCAGGGTCGCTCTCAGGCGGGCAGAAGGCTCAGTTGGCCCTGACGCTGGCCATTGCCAAGCGCCCGGAGCTACTGATCCTCGATGAGCCGGTGGCGAGCCTCGACCCTCTGGCTCGGCGCGAATTCCTCCAGATCCTCATGGAAACTGTCGCCGACAGCGCAGTCAGCGTGGTGCTCTCTTCTCACAATCGTCGCTGACCTCGAACGTGTCTGCGATTACTTGGTGGTGCTGGTCTCCTCACGCGTGCAAGTAGATGGGGAGATCGAGAGGCTCTTGGCGTCACACCGGCGCTTGATCGGACCTCGCCGCGAAGTGGGCACCCTGCCGAAGAACCAACATGTCATAGAAGCTAGCCATACCGAGCGCCAGACGACGTTGCTGGTGCGCACCGACGAGCCGATCCTGGACCCAGTCTGGACCGTCGAACAAGTCGGTCTCGAGGATCTGGTCCTGGCCTACATGCGCCAAGCACGCGCAGTCCGCGTGACCGCCTTGGGGAACCAGCCATGATGTGGCTGACCTGGCGGCAGTACCGCACCCAGATTCTCGTCGACAGTAGGTGCTTTGGCAGCCCTGGCAATCATCCTTTTGGTCACCGGACCAAGCCTTGCCCACCTTTACAGCACGTCGGTCGCGACGTGCAAGGCGCACAACGACTGTTCGAGCGCAAGAGCTGCCCTTCTCCAACACGACTCTGTGCTTGCAAACGGCGCTCGGCGTCCTTCTGCTAGTGGTCCCCGGAATTGTGGGTGTCTTCTGGGGTGCTCCTCTGGTCGCCCGCGAACTGGAGACGGGCACATACCGACTGGCGTGGACCCAGAGTGTCACTCGCACCCGGTGGTTGGCCGTGAAGGTAGGCGTGATCGGCCTAATCAGCATGGCGGTTACTGGGTTACTGAGTCTGATGGTCACGTGGTGGGCCATCACCTTTCGACCGAGTCACCATGAACCCCTTCGGTTCGTTTGACGAACGCGACATCGTCCCCATCGCCTACGCCGCATTCGCCTTTGTTCTCGGCGTCACCATAGGGATTCTCATCCGCCGCGTGCTGCCCGCCATGGCCACCACGGCGGTTACGTTCGTCGCCACCCGGCTGGCTGTCTTCTTGTGGGTGCGACCGAATCTCGATGTCCCGCTCCATGCCAAGGTGCCGGACATCATCGGAGCCAGCCCCTCGGCGCCAAACCCCAGTGACTGGATCACGGCGACTCAGACCATCAACGCCGCTGGCAGAGTGATCGGTGAACACGGACTTGTGGGGAGTGGCCTGCAAATTCGCTTCGGAAAAACCCACGGAGTCACCGTCGGCGGAGTCGGGTCGTGCCCTAACATCACCTTCCCGCCCCTCCCAGGCCACTTCAGCGGCCCCGGCCCCGCAGGACCACTCCTCGCGCAGCGGTGCGTAAACGAGCTCGGTGTCCGCGACCTGCTGACCTATCAACCTGGTGACCGTTACTGGGTGTTCCAGTGGTACGAGCTAGCGATTTTCATGCTGCTCGCATTGCTCTTAGTGGGAGTTTGTTTCTGGTGGATGCGCCACCGCATCGTCTGACGGCTGACTCGCTTAGCCGGCTCGCTCCCTCCGAGCGTAGGACGGCCCCCTTGGCCTCTACTCAGGCTGGGCGGGTTCACCGAGCCGGGCGGCCAAGAGTGACCTTTCGGCCTCGTTCGCAGTCAGCTCCATGGCCCGGCGGTCTGCGTCGGACGCCTCATCGACTCTGCCAAGCCGTCGCAGCAGGTCAGCCTTCACGGCGAATAGATAGTGGTATCGCCGCAATCGACCGTCCCGGTCTAACACCTCGACCGCCTCCAGCGCAGTCTGCGGCCCGAAGACCATCGAAAGTGCCACAGCACGGTTGAGGGCGACCACCGGTGATGGCCACACGGCGTGCAGCTCGCCGTAGAGGCGCAAGATCTGGGCCCAGTCGGTCTCTTCGTAGGTCGGCGCCTCGGCGTGTAGCAGCGCAATCCCGGCTTGGAGGAGGTAGCGCCCCGCTCGGCCGCCGGGCAGTGCGTCGACGATCAAGCTACGTGCCTCAGTGATGGCTGATCTGTCCCACTGCGATCGGTCCTGCTCCGACAGTTTCAGCGGTCGTCCGTGGGACTCCACCCGAGTAGCGCGCCGAGCATCCGTCACGAGCAGCAGCGCGAGCAGCCCCCGCACCTCGGGCTCTGAGGGCAGCAGTTCCTCCAGCACCCGTGACAGGTGGAGCGCCTGGTCAACCAGCTCTGGTCGCATCAGCGACTCGCCAGACGGCGCGGTGTGCCCCATGGTGAACAGCAGGTGGATCACCCCTAGCACCGTCCGGAGCCGTTCTGGCAGCTCATCGGGGCTGGGTACCCGGAGCGGGATCCGGGCCCCCGAGATCTTTCTCTTCGCCCTGGTCAGGCGTGCGCCCATCGTCGGTTCGGAGACCAGGAACGCGCGGGCGATGTCGCCCGTCGACATTCCGCAGATCAACCTCAGCGTCAGCGCCATCTGCGCCTCAGGAGCGAGCGCCGGGTGGCAGCAAAGAAAGACGAGACGCAGCCGCTCGTCGGGAACCGTCGCGCGCCATTCATCGACCACCGCCTGCTCAACCATGCCATCGTCCTCCGTGGTGTTCACAGGCTCGACAAGCAATGGCAACTTCGAGCGGAGCGTCGTCTCCCTCCGTACCACGTCAACCGCGCGTCGTTTAGCGATCGTCATGAGCCAGGCTCCCGGGTTGTTCGGGACCCCGTCACGGGTCCAGGCCAAGATCGCCGAGACATACGCCTCCTGCACACACTCCTCAGCCAGATCGAGGTCTCGCACGACGCACGCAGTCGCGGCGAGCAACTTGGCCCACTCACGCCGATGCACCTCGACGAGCACCGACTCGATCTGGGTCTTCTGCTTCACGCCGCCACTGGCCGCACCTCAAGACCCCCGCCCTGCGCCAGGATAGGATTCCGCCTAGCGATCCGCAGAGCGGCGTCCAGGTCGGGGGCCTCGATCACGTAGAAGCCGAGAACTACTTCCTTGGCCTCGAGAAAAGGCCCGTCGGTCAGCTCGTCGCCACGGATCGATGTCGCGGTCGAGAAGTGCTGCAGCCGGTACGCCGCCACCATCACTCCCGAGCTATTGAGTTCGTCGGCGTAGCGGTCATGCGCATGCATCGCTTCCGGCGCCGGCTCGTCGGCGACTTCGTCCCGGGGCGCGTACAAGAAGATCGCGTATTGAGCCATGGTGCTTCTCCTTCCAGATAGTGTCCGCCTGTGCCCTCACGTCGAAGGGTTGCGCCGATTTCGACACCCTCCCCGTGCTCCAGGGCGTCGCGGGAACGTCCGTGCACCGGCGCGACGAGTGTGCCATCCCCCGAGTTAGCGCAAGCATCTCCTAGTCGCCACAAGCGAGCTCAGTCGGGCGCTATCCGAGTCGGCGAAGACGTGCCTGGCGTCTGCCCGATCCCTGCCAGCCAGGCGTTGATGTCGGCGACAACCTCCGGGTCGAGGTGCTGTACAGCCTCGTACTCCGCCGGGGCAGACGGTCCGCTGCCTGGGAAGAACATGTGATTGTCAGCAGGGTAGACATGAATCGTCACTTCCTGGAGATCCTCAAGTCCGGCCCTCCAGAGTGACAAGTCATCGGCCACGGTCGCCTGGTAGTCGCGGCCGCCCTGAAGTAAGAGGATCGGCTTGGCCAGGCTGGCTGCGACCGCCACCGGGTCGTATGCGCGGAGGTCGAGCCAGTAACGCGCCGGGACGCCAAAGGGCAGCTCACCAGCGAGCGTCGAATCTCCAGATTCGAGCCTATCCACGCGGCGCGCCTGCTCGACCAGCGCTTCGACGGCGGGTAGGGATGCGGCGTCGGTCGGTGGGTTCAAAGTGGCCAAGTAGCGCACCTGTCGGACCGCACTCCATTGCAGCGCCTCGGCTCCGCCAGCAAGGATGACCAGACCGGCGACCGAAGGGTGGGCGGCGGCCACTCGCGGGGCCATGGTCCCCCCGAGACTATGGCCGAGGACGAAGATCCGCTGCGGATCAACGGCGGGATGATCGAACACGAAGCGGAGCGCGGCTGCGGCGTCGGTCAGGTATTCGTCGACCGCCGTGAAGTTGAGATTTTTCCCAACCTCGCCGGGGTGGACGTGGGTCACCTTGTCGAATCGCAGAACCGTCACCCCCAAGCTAGCCAGGCCCCAGGCCAGGTCCTTGAACGGCTTGTTTCGCCCGAGCGTCTCGTCCCGATCCATCGGCCCTGACCCAGCCAGAAACACGACTGCCGGCCCGGGACCGGACCCGAGCGGGACGCTCAGAGTGCCAGGAACTGCAAGCGGGCCTGAGCCCAAGCTGAGGTCCACCTCCTCGAACCGTCTCGTGTCGACGTACTTCGGTGGCTCCCACGGTGCGACCGGTTGGGCAGCATCGCCGGGCGCCAGCTGGATGCCGGTGAGCTGCCCCGCTTCAGTCATCGAGATCAATACCGTGAGTGCGCCACGCTCACACGTGACCGGAACTCTCACGACAACCATGCTCGGTCCACCCGGGTTGATCACCGGCTCGCCGACCATCGAGACAGGACCTTGCTGGTCGAGCGCCGCGTCCCAGCCTGCTTGGAGTGCGGCTGGTGCTACCAGGGTTCGCAGGTGACGCACGAAGAGTCCCTGGATCTCGGAGAAGTGGCCTGCATGCGCCATGCCGATTGCGCGAAGCGCGGTGCGGCCCGCCTCTGAGAGCATCAGAACGCCATTTGCGTTGCTTCGTGTGACCGCCCCCTCACCCGCCGCAGATCACGAACATCCGCGGGCGCCTCGGGCGCGGGCATGAAGATGCTGGAGAGCATCCGGCGCCGCCGACCTTGTGTCGCAGAGTTAGCTAGCCTCGGTTGCATCAGGGCGCGTACGTCGTGCAGGAATTCCCTGTATTCGGCGTCGCTGAGCCACACCCGCGACCCGCCAAAGCTCACTCCGTCCCGAAGAAAGTCCGGTCTGCCCGCGGCCAGATATCTGTCGAAGTCGTCGAGCAGCCCACCTACGAAGGCCATGAAGGCACGGCGGTCCTCTCCAGGCTTTTTAGATGAAATTTCTCCGGGACCCATCCGGGCGGCGAGAACTTGGAGCGTGTAAGTGCGCTCGACGGCCCCCCGAGCCCGCCGCTCGGAAACCACCTTCAGCAAGCCTGCACTTGTGAGTAGACCGACGTGGCGATACAAGCTCCCTTGAGGCACCTCCGGGAGCTCCTCCCGGAGTTCGCCGGTCGTGAGGGCTCGACCACCGAGGAATGCCTTGAGTATTCGAAGGCGGACCGGATGAAGCAGCAGATCTGCACTAGCGATGGGCCGAGTGTACACCACTATTCACAGGAGTGGAAGCATTACCAACCGCGATAACAAAGCTGGCCTCAGGCGGGGCTCCCGGGACCCAGAACGTGGTGATGGCGACGGCTCCGGACCGCCCGGAGGGGAGCAAAGCGAGGGTCAGCCAGGGGCCTCCGGGCTAACGCGTCTCCTCTTGGTCAACCCTGGCACCAGCAGGAGGAAGGCGACGGGAACCAAAGCCCCTAGTGCGCCAGCGACAACTAGAACATGGCGCGCCCCGAAGGCTCCCGCCAATGGCCCGGTGACGGCGTTGGACAGTGGGGTGAGGCTGAAGGACACCATCATGTCCAGGCTGGCCACCCTCCCCAAGATGTACCCGGGAACCTCGACCCCCATCTTGGAAAACCAAATCAAGTTGCCGAGCGAGATCCCACCCAGAGTGATGAATGCTAGGGGCAGGAGTTCCCAAGCGGCACCCGCCAATCCCATCGGCACAAGGGCGGCCGTTCCGATCGCCCAGCTCAGGAAGATCCAGCTGACATCCCGGCGGGGCACGCCCCTCCAGCTGACGTAGACCGCGCCCAGGATCGCGGCGAGCCCGCCCGCGGCGCCGAACAGGCCGAGCGTTTCGGGACCAGAGTGGAGGCGGTACTTGATGAGGAAGGGGATGAGTACCGTCAGGGGGCCGGTGAGGGCGATGTTCGCCACACCGGCCGCGGCCAGACCAGCCCAGATCCAGGGCAGGCCGCGCATGAATTGCAGCGCCTCGCGCGCCTCGTGGAGGATTGCAAATCGACCAGACGCCCGCTCAGGTGCCGCCGCATCAGGCGCTACCCGCGGAGACGACATGGCGGCCAGTGCTGCAGCAGCCACCACGAATGTCCCTGCGTCGAGGAGAAAGGCCACCCCAGTGCCGCCCGCGGCGATCAGCAATCCCCCTATCGCAGGCCCCAGAAGGCTCGACGTCAGCGGCTGTACGAATTGCTCGAGGGCCATCGCCTGGGGCATCAGTTCGGGCTCGATCAGGCTCGGGACGATCGCCCGCGAGGAAGGAAGGAAGAACGCCTGGCTGATGCCGTAGACGGCCACCAACACCACGATCTCCCAGAGCCGGATCTGGTGGAGCAGTACTAGGATCCCGAGCCCACCGATCATCAGCCCGCTGACGACGTTACCTAGCAGCATCACCAAGCGACGGTCAAGGCGGTCGCTCAGAACTCCACCCAGTAGCAAGAGCAGCACCTGGGGAAGCGCAAACGCTGCCGACACCACTCCCAACGCGGTGGGCGCATTGGAGATCCGATAGACCTCCCACGCGATCGTCACGAAGTAGATTCCGTCACCGAAGAGAGAGACGGTGGCGCCCGACCAAAGCAGCACAAAGTCCCGGACCCGCAGGAGCTGCCGCAGGTTGTTGGGGATTAGGCGGCGCATCGGAGATCCTTCATGGCTTTACCTGCAATTGCGCTCATTTCGCACCTTGCTGGTGGAGGTCGATGGAGCCGGCCGCATCACGAAAAATCGGCCTAGAAAAGCGACCACCTCGCAGCAGATGGGGTGTCAACTCCGTCTGCCTCGAGGGTACGGGCAACGGTATCAGAGCCCGTCCTTCCCCTTCCGCCTAATTCTCCTCGCCCGCCGCTGCCGGGGTCAGCGGATGAGGAGAGAATCATCTCGTTGATTTGGGCGGGTCGGATTTACCTTCGGACAGCGGGCGCACGGTAAGGAAACTCGCGAGAACGTCGGCGCGGCGCAGCGATAACCGACCAGGTGGCCGAAGTACCTACCCAGCGCCCCGAGCGTTTATAGAACGGCTTCCCGTGCTCGTCGACAAGATTCGGCGCTACTGGGCAATAGTGGTCGAGAACACGCCGTTCCGATCACGGGATAACCACGGTCCTAACTCCATCAATCCGGCGCTCCCAGGCCTCGGCGATGTCTCGCAAGGGAACTCTGCTCAGACCCATGACGAGCGTCGCTCGCCGGGCCCACTCCCAAACCTGGGCCACAGCCTCCTGCACCGACTCCGGGTCGATGTTGCCGGCGCCAGTCATCTCCAGTCCCGAGGTCCTCAACATATCCGCCGCCAAAGCAACGGTCGGTCCGGCGGATTCCCCCACCTGCACCAGACGGGTCTTGTGCCTGGCAAACCCCGCCTCCTTAGGAACCAGGGTCTTCAGGAGCAGCTCGGTGGGGTGTCCCCAGAGAAAGTCGAGCACCACGTCGAAGCCGTCACCGGCTTTCTCGGTGACGGCTCGAGTGACTTCAGTGTCTGGCGCTTTCAGGTCAATTACTTCATCTGCTCCCAAGCCGGCGAGGGACGAAAGGCCGGCGGAGCTCCTGCCTGTACCCACGACGCGTCCCGCACCAAGCAGCTTGGCTATCTGTACGGCCAGCCTTCCGGACACGCCTGTCGCTCCGTTTATCAGGACCGTGTCGCCAGGATGCATCTTGACCCCGTACTTGAGGGGAAGCAGCGAGGTGAGCGCCGCCGCTGGCAATGCTGCAGCGGTGGCGGAGTCGACACCGTCCGGGACTGAGGCGAAGAACCCCCTGTACTCTCCAGGGGCGACGGCAATCTCAGCCATCGCGCCATGCGGTGGCTTGATGCCACCAAACGTGACGCGGGTACCGTCTTCGAGGACCCCGACTCCACCGTGCCCGACCACCGCCGGGAACTGTGGGTACAGGTGCTTACTGGCGTAGTGATTGCCGGCGACGGTCGCGCGATCGAAATTCTCCAAGGCAACCGCTTCGACTCGAACTCGGAGATCGCCCTCTCGCGCTACCGGGTCAGGAAAGTCCTGATAGCACGGTGTGTCGCCGAAGTGGCGAATGACTGCTGCCTTGATACCGGTCACTCCTCGTAGAGCCGAAGACGCCCTGCTTCACTTCGAAGCCGTGCGCGTACACGGTACGGATGAGCATAACGGTACGTTGTACGGGTGTCAATTTGAGCCTCGAGCATGGGGGAATTGGCCGGCACTGGACCCTTTTTCGTCGGCCTCGGAGGTGACTGGTAGCGCCGACCGCCGAGCTGACAGGCGGGTCCGATCAGCCTGCGCTGGTGCGGACCAGGGCCTCGACACGTCGGAGGAAGTTGTCAACGCAAGCGGACGCGCCACCCACTCTCCTCCGGTCGGCGATCGCGAGGCGAGGCGTCTGTAGGTATGCCGAGCGCAGTCGACCCGGTGAGAAACAGTCGGGCACACGCGCCCCGGACTACACTTGCCGCGTTCGAATCCGGTGGTGGGAGGTGATCATGCGAACTCGCTCGATCCTTGGGGTGATCCTCTTCCTGGCCGGATTTGTCTGGGTGGGACAGGGTGCGAACGTGATCACTGGCTCGTCCATGAGCGGAAAGCCGCTTTGGCTGATCATCGGATGCGTGTGCCTAGCCGCGGGCCTCGCACTGATGATCTGGACTTGGCGCGAGCGTAATGCCCAGAGGAACTCACGAGCTAACTGAACCCGGTACGTCCCACGGAACTCAAGGAAACGAGCCCCACCGGAGCCGACCGCCGGACTAGCTGGGATTAGGCTCGACTGGCGCGAGGTCTGCCACCTCACCCTTGCTTAGGCTTAGCCGGATTCCATCATCGACACTTCTCACGGCGTCCATTGGAATCAGCACTCGCCGCTGACCCCAGAAGTGACCCTCGGCAAGCAGTATGTGGGTTACTTGGTGGTCCTTGGAGTTGACGACCACACCTTGGACCCGCCCGACGTCGCCGTCTGTGGCATGGACTTGGTCTCCCCGTTGCACCTCGACCTCACCTTCGGGTACTCGGTCCGAGAGGAAAGGTTGGGGACTCATCCCTGTTCCACCCGTCCCCATTCCGCCCAAGCCTCCGCCGAGACCGAAACCGAAGCTGGGGCCAATCGCCCACTGTCCCCCTGACCCCGAGGTGAATAGCACCTCATCGGCTTGCTCGAGCGCCTCGAACTGGGCCTGAGTGCATCGCAATCGGACTTGGTCGTCGACCGAGTCAACCCGATCAATTGGCACCAGTCGGCCAGTACCTGGTCGGTGCCCCGGTTCCGCAACCAGGTGGGTTACCTCGCGGAGCGCCGGATCGACTATCAGCCGTCTCAAATCTCCGCATCTGCCGTCAGTGCAGGAGACCACCATTCCGATTGTGAACTCGATCGTCTCCGGGTCAGTAGCCTGCGTCAAAACGTGTCCTCCGGTTGATTGGCACGAGCCTCGCAGTGACGTCGATCGTGGCGCTCATGCCTGGACTCCACATGCGGCGTGATTGGGTGCGGCACTGAGTTTGGTGCCTCATGCCGGTCGGCGACTTCCGTGCGCGGGCTCCGAGCATATTCGAGTCGATCGCCGAACTCCGCGGGCAGGTCACGGTTCCTCGACCCCCCAGGATGGGATCGTCTGGCGACCGGTTGGGTCCGCCATGTTCGATACCGGACGAGGGCTGCTCGGCATGGAGTTGCCTGGAACATACAAGCCGGGATGCTCTGGTCTTGTCGAGTACCGTCGGGATCGGCATCGCGTCACGGTCGAATCATTAGACCCGCGCCAGCCAAGCGGCCTCGAACGGACGCTCTGTGGGCCGCGACCGACCCACGAGAAGGTCCCGCCTAGCGACTCTGTCCGGGATCTCGGGCCGTCATTCAGGATCGCTGCGCACCATCCCGGCGAGGGCCGCGTCCCGTCGCCAGCGGCTCCGCCTTACGATCTCCATCCGTGCCAAGTCCTGCGGCGGAGACGCTGGCCGGTGTCCTCCTACTCGCGACGCTGGCCTGTGCGGTGGTTCGACCCAAAGAGCTTCCGGAAGCTCTGATCGCGATTCCTGCCGCTGCCATTCTTCTCCTGCTCCGAATTCTGCCAATCAGCCAGGCCGGCGCCGAACTGAAGAGTCTTGCTCCGACGGTCGGCTTTCTGGCCGCGGTACTGGTCCTGGCCAACCTGTGTGATCGGTATGGACTCTTCGAGGCCGCGGGGTCTTGGATGGCGGCCGGCTCTCATGGACGTCCGGTCGCGCTCCTGGGGCTGGTCTTCGCAATCGCCAGCACTGTCACCGCCGTGCTCAGCCTAGATGCCACGGTCGTGCTGCTGACCCCGGTCGTCTTTGCCACGGTGGCAGAACTGCGAATTCGTTCCAAGCCGCATGTCTATGCCTGCACCCACCTGGCAAACTCGGCCTCACTGCTCTTGCCGGTGTCGAACCTCACCAACCTCCTGGCGTTCAGTGCCAGCGGACTTTCCTTCATTCGCTTCGGAGCAACCATGGCGCTGCCCTGGTTGGCGGCTATCGGAGTCGAGTGGCTGGTGCTCCGGCGGTTCTTCGCAGCCGACCTCGTCGGCCACGGTACCGCCAAAACGGAGAGTCCACTTCCAGTGCCCGTGCTCGCCTGTTCCGTGTTGGCGCTCACCCTGATTGCGTTTTTCGTGACCTCGCTGCTGCATGTGTTCCCCGCCTACGCCGCGGTCGCCGGCGCAGCCGCGCTCGCCGTCCCGGCGCTCACCAGTCACCGCGTGACGTTCCGCGAGGTCGGCCTGGCGATTGAGATCCCCTTCCTAGCATTCGTATTGGCGCTGGGGCTCATCGTCAAGGCCGTCTCCCTCCACGGACTCGGGACGCTCGTGACCCACCTGCTTCCAGGGGGAACGTCGCTCGGTTCGCTTCTCCTGATCGCTGTGGTCGCTGCCCTGCTCGCCAACCTGATCAACAACCTCCCCGCTGTGCTGCTGTTGCTGCCGGCAGCGGCAGCCGCTGGCGTCGGCCCGGTGTTGGCCGTTCTGATTGGCGTCAACACCGGGCCAAATCTGACCTACGTCGGTTCCCTCGCCACCCTGCTGTGGCGGCGTGTACTGAGAAAGCGCGGCGAGGAACTCCCAATCCTGGAGTTCATGCGGTTGGGCGTCATCACAGTGCCGCCAGTCTTGATTGCAGCGACGGTTGCCCTCTGGCTTTCCCTGCGGGTGGTGGGATGATGCAGCCCGTGAGGGTAGTCATCTGGCTGGTCGAAGGCACGTGGGAAGGGTGCTTGGACGCGGCCAAAGCGAGCCTCAGCGCGGATGCCGAGGTAGCGCTACTCCATGTGACTCCTACTGCCGTCAGTGGAGCGGCCGAAGCCGCCTCCGCGGGACTGCTGGGCCGGACGTTCCCGGGACGGAGATCCGCCCACCAGTTCCAGCAGGTAGCTAACGAAGCGGGCTCCAATCTGCTCGCGGCAGGGGCGGCCCGGCTCGGTCGCGAAGGGGTTGAGCTGATCCAACGCCAGGGGAGGGTCGAGCGGGAGGTAGTACTCGCGATTGCTGACGGGACAGACCTGCTTGTGGTCGCGCGCGACGGTGACCACTCGCGTCTGGGCCCGCGCAGCCTGGGTCCCGCTACCCGGTTCGTGGTAGACCACGCCCCGTGCGGCGTGCTGTTGGTCTGGCCGGATGAGCCGCCCGGTATCGAGTCGATCCCGGAGCCGCCCCACGACACCGCCGTCGGCCCGCATCGCAGCGGCGGAGAACCCGGGCGCGAGCGTGGGCCGTTGTAGCTCGGCCGGGGACCTCGCTGGTCCCCGTTAGATCCCGTCGAGAAGACTGAGTGCGCGCGCAGTAAGGAGTGTCGTGGCCTTCTCGTCGTAGTCGGGAAGCGTGTTGTCAGTGAACAGGTGCCGCTCGCCGGGATAGAGATACAGCTTCGCTGTCTCCACGGTCGCTTCGATCTGGCGGGCGGCATCCAGATCTTCATTCGGCGGCAAGACCCACTCGTCTGCCTCCATCAAGTGAATTTGAACTGGGATTCCCTGGGGCCAGGGACCGCCGAACTCCGCGGTTGGAATGCAGCTGTGCACGAGCAGCGCCGCCTTCGCGCCCCGCCTGGTTTGAGCCAGCATCTGGGCCGGAAGTACACCAAGTGAGAGGCCCGCATATACGAGGTCGGCCGGCAAGCTCTCGGCGGAGGCGCGGCCGCGCTCGAGGATCGTATCGAAGCCGACCCCCTCAGCGTAGTGCATGCCTTCTTCGAGGTTGGGAAACACGTTGCCCTCATACAGGTCGGGCGTGTGCACCACGTGACCCCTGACGTGGAGTCGCTCAGCAAAATCGAGGCACCCACCTGTCAATCCCTGAGCGTGATGGAAGAGCAGAACTTCAGCCACTGGGGGGAGTCTATCTCGATCACGCATGGTTAGGGCCTCGTGCCGCACGCGGATTCAGAATCGCGGTCTGTCGCCCCGACGACGGGGCAGAACAACGGATGGCTCCAAGCGCGCGGCGCGATGCCTAGGGCGCCGAATAAAGCGAACGGGTCGAGAACTACGGAGCGCTGCCGACTACTTCTGTCGCAGCCTGCAGGTCACGCAGAGGCCCGTTTCCGCGCGCGGCTCAGTAGAAGATCTGGGCGAGTCGGTAGAGGTCCTCCGGTACCAGACGCGGATTAGCCACGACCTCAGCTAACCGGGCGCTGACCACATTGTCGCCGCGCTTGACCGGAATCGAACCGAACTCTCCGGCGTGCGCCAGCGTGTATGCGGCAACTCCGACGCGGGTAGCCCAGATTCGGTCGTAGGCGGTCGGCGTGCCCCCCCTCTGTGTATGGCCGAGCACCGTGACCCGCGTCTCGAAGCCGGTATCAGCTTCCAGCTGCCGACCGAGACGCTCCCCAATGCCGCGGCGGCTCAGTTGGATATGCCCGAAGGCGTCGGTCGGCGCATCGCCCTCGCTCGGCAGGGGTAGCCCGGCCACCTCGGCTCCCTCGGCGACAGCGATGATGCTGTAGGTTCTTCCGTGCTCGCGCCGCCGGCGCAGGTGTTCGGCCACCTCGCCGAGTTCGACCGCAAATTCCGGGATGATGATCACGTCGGCTCCTCCGGCCAGTCCTCCCATGAGGGTCACCCAGCCCGCCTCGCGCCCCATGGCCTCGACGACCATCACCCGATGATGTGAAGCGGCCGTGGTGTGTAGACGGTCCACCGCCTCGGTGACCACAGCGACGGCGCTGTCGAATCCGATGCAGTACTCAGTCCCTTGAAGGTCGTTGTCCACGGTCTTGGGAACTCCGACAACCGGCAGCCCGCGGTCGGCTAGCTCGGCGGCCACCGAGAGCGTGTCGTCGCCGCCCATTGTCACGAGCGCGTCGATCCCAAGTCGGCCGATGTTGGCGATCACGGTTTCCATGGAAGCGGCATGAGCTAATGGATTTACCCGCGACGTGCCGAGAATGGTTCCACCCCGCAGCAGAATGCCTGAAACATCTCGGGGCTCCAGTTTCCACAGGTCGCCGGCTCCGAGTAGTCCAGCCCAGCCGTTGCGAATCCCAAGAACAGTCGCGCCTTCAGCGAAGCCGCATCGGGCAACAGCACGAATCGCCGCGTTCAGCCCGGGAGCGTCGCCTCCACCGGTGAGAATGCCTAACTGCACGCGCCTTTCCCCATGTCCGCACGACCCCCAATGATCGGGCCACCAGTATCGAGCATTTTCGTGGGTGCGCTCCTCCCTCGCATGACCGTCGCAGCCGCCGCTCCCTTCCGGAGAGCAAGGGCCCTCAACGCCGTGGCCGGTGGGCTAGCCGGCACCGTCGAAGCGCCAGCGAGGCAACCCAGCCGTCGAGTGTGAAGTCGACCGCTTCAGGCCTCGGGCGCCGGATCCGCCGTGCTCGGTCCGCTCGGCCGGGAAAGCCTAGACGGCCACCAGTTCCACCTCCCCAGGAGGACCGCCCCCGAAGGAACCAGCAGGGTGCGGATGACGAAAGTGTCCATGAAGACGCCGGCCGCGACCCCGAAACCAATCTGCTGAATTTCGCCCCCTCCGGCGGACCCCCCGCCGGCGAGCCCGAGCACGGCAAAGGTGCCCCCCAAAACCAAGCCCGCTGTGCTGATCGTGGTCCCGGTCATGCCGACGGCGCGCCGAATCGCTTGGTGCAGGGGCATCAGCTGCACCTCTTCT
The DNA here is from genome assembly GCA_963804565.1 of Candidatus Dormiibacterota bacterium. Lineage (GTDB taxonomy): Bacteria > Chloroflexota > Dormibacteria > Aeolococcales > Bog-877 > Bog-877. The sequence goes on from CAWDQV010000001.1 coordinate 951,039, forward strand.
CGGATACGGGTCATCATCAGGATGTTGTAGTCGGAGCCGAGGGCCATCAAGAATATGAATAGGAGGAAGGGCAGCAAGAAATTGATGCCGTCCTGTCCAAGTAAGTGAACGAACACGACGGAAACAACTCCCAGCGCGGCCAGATACGAGAGCACCACGCTCACCACTAGGTAAATCGGAGCGACCAAGCTGCGCAGTACCAGCGCCAGCAGCAGCGCGATCAGGATTGTCACCAAGGGAATGATGTGGATCAGGTCGGTGGTAGAGAGATGTTCGACATCGTAGGCGAACGGCAGCAGGCCGAAGATTCCGCTGTCCTTTGCGCCAATGCGTCGCGCCACCTGAGCGACTACGGCACGCGCTTTTGGAACGGCCGCCAAGGCGACGGACGAGTTGTCGTTGTTGTGCAGGAGCAGGGTCGAGAACTGAATTGTTCGGCCGTTCGCGCTTATGAACTCACCGAGCTCTCGGTACGCGTTGTAGAGGCTGGGCGGCACGGCCACTCCCAGGTCCTCGCTGGGCGGAAGCAGGCTGGGAGCTCCGAGCGCTTCATGTAGGCTTACCACCTGGTCAGGGGTCAGCCCAGAGGTTTCCAGAGCTCCATCCACCTTGCGGAAAAGGTCGCTCTGCGCGAGCTGGTTCTGGGCGGTGTTGATGATCGACGGATCGGTCCAGATGGATGTAGGTAGAACAAAAAGGACAGCCGACGCCTGGATATTGGAAGCGGGAAAGTCGCGTGCCAATATCGCCGCCCCGGCCGCCGAATTGGTTCCACTGGGAGCTGCGGTGTTTCCGAACCCGGCGATGTTGCTGGTCAGCGCGCCGGTAGCGATCCCACCAAAGACCACGACACCGGCGACCAGGATCACCAACGGTCGCCCCACGACCCTGCCAGCGAGCCATGCGTAGATGCCCCCTCGGACTCGAGAGTCCGCGGTGGTCCTGGTGGGCCAGAACACCGCCCGTCCGAAGATGGCCAGCAGCGCCGGCAACAAGGTCAGTCCTGCCAGGAGCATGAGGCCGATCCCGATCGCCAGTGCGGGGCCTAGGCTCTGATACAGGCCGAACTGGGCGAGGATGAGGCTGAGAAGTGCCGCAATCACGGTCATGGCGGAGAAGGTGATTGACTCACCGACGGTGCTGATCGCCTTCACCACCGCGGTGTGTGGGTCGAGTCCACGGCGAAGCTCCTCCCGCACTCGGAACACCAAGAAGAGGCCATAGTCGGTGCCAGCACCCAGAATCAAGACGATCAGGAGCACCTGGGTGATCACTGACACCTGAACGCCGACGTAGGTGGCCTCAGCGATCACCGGACCAGCAAGCGCCAGCACCAGTGCGGCAGGCAGCAAAGTGATGACCGGTGCCAGCACGGCTCTGAAAGCTATCAAGAGGAGGGCGACGATGAAGACGACCGAGAAGGCTTCAGTGAGATTCTGCGAGTGCTTCGAGGACTGCTGGCTATCGACAATCGTGGGTAGGTCACCAGTCAGGTAGTACGTGAGCCCAGGAACGCCGGCTGATTTGAAATCGTCCCGGATCGCTGTCACCAACTCCGGGCCGTCACCTCCTCCAAAGGACGGTACTGCTGCCTGGATCAGGGCCTGGCGAGCCTGGCCGTTGGGAGAAGTCCCAAGGTCACGCACCAAGCGCACCTTCGGCACGCTCCGGAGCCTGGTTTCGAACCGAGTGATTGCCTGCTGCTGGCCGGCATTGAGGGGACCCGTCGAACTCACCGCGACCAAGGTTGAGGCTGCTAGGTTGGAGTTCTGGAAAGGCCTCGCGAGCGCAGCCGCCTCCGAGCTCGGCGCGGTCGCGGGCAGAAATGCAGAGTTACTGTCTTTGCTTACCGACGCAAGTGTAGGAAGCAGATGCGCGCAGACAACGACTACCACAAACCAGGCGATGACCACGGGCCACCGGAAACGGACGACGAAGTGGCCCAGTCCAACGAAGTACTTGGTCACCGGCGATTCCTAGGAGTTGCAAGCGCGTCAGGGATACGTGGGTGGATCGCCTGGCCCGAATCAGGTCCGGCCGCGAATGGAAGCCGTTCGAGGGATTTGGGCATAGCCAGCTTCTCTAGGAGGCTCACCAAGGTCGCAAGCTCGGCGTCGCTGTAGACGTCGACCAAGGTGGTGATACTGGCCGTTTGCAGTTGCCGAAACCGGACCAATAGCTCCTTCGCCTGTCGCGTCAGGGCGACCTCGATCGTACGCCGGTCGTGGGCGTCGTGGCGTCGCTCGACCAGCCCCTGCGCCACCAACCGGTCGACCAATTCGGTCGTACTGCTGCGCGAGGTTCCGTGCAGCGTCGCCAGCGAGTGCATGGCAAGTGTTCCGTGCGTGGCGAGGAGTCGGAGTACCTCAAGCTGTCGGAGGGTCGTGTTAGCGACTTGGTGTTGCAGGGTTGTCTTCAACTTCCTTAGGTGAGAGGGCATTTCAGCATCTAGCCGCCGCTGGAACTGCGGCTCCAGCTCTACCAAGTGCCTGATGAGCAAGAGGCGACCGCTCTCCTGGCGCCTTGAAGTCAGTCGAGCGACCGGCGGGTTCGGCGTCCGTATCATAAAGCTCGGGAATCATACGGTACCCGAACGAAGGGGCTCGCCGGGCGAGCTCTCTGGTGAGATCGATCAGACCATCGGCTCGGCGGTCCGACCGGCCGTCGCCTCCGCAGCTCAGAGCGCTGGAATGCCGGTCTGCGCGGCGAGCCCAGTGGCAGGCGCCCGCTACTTAGCTCTTTCGGTTCCAGTCGCACCCGACTAGCCAGAGGCGCCCGATCGCCTGCCTATGCTTGGGGAGGTGTCTTCAAATGTGATTTCACGCTCCCCGCGCCGGCGGCGATTCTTTGGTTCGGGCGACGCCATGGTGCTGGTGGCCACCATCATCTGGAGCGTCAACGTGGTGGTGGTCAAGGTCGCCCTCACCGACAGCGGTCCTCTCACCTATTCGGCGGTCCGCTACATCATCGGTGGACTGGCCCTCTGTGGATTAGCCCGGTGGCTGGAGGGTCCGTGGCCTCGCCCGCGAGCCCAGGACGCTTGGTTGCTTGTGGCTGCCGCGCTTCTCGGGGTACTGATCAATCAGGCGAGCTTCACCCTAGCGCTATCCATCACCAACGCTGACAACGTCGCGATGATCTCTGGGACCACCCCTTTGCTGGTTGCCGGTTGGGTCGTCTGGCGCGGGCGCGAGCACTTCGGGCCGAAGGTGTGGATCGGCCTCGCACTCGGTTTCCTCGGCCTGGTGCTTGTCGTAGGAGCGGGTGCGGGTGCCTGGTCGAGCTGGCTTGGGGTCTTGGTCGCGCTGGCAAACCCCGTCAGCTGGGCGATGTACCTCCTGCTCCTGCCGCGACTGCTCGGTCGCTATGGCCCGGTGACGCTGGCGGCACTGATAACCATGCTGGGCGCCTTGATGCTGCTTCCCTTCGGGGCGGCCGATGCGCTCAGTCGCCACACCCACGTGACCGGAGAATGGCTGGGATTGCTCGCGTACAGCGCGCTGTTGGCACTGGTCGTGACCGGTTGGCTCTACCTGATCGGGGTTCGCCGGCTAGGGCCCGCTCGGACTGCTGTATACGTCTACCTCCAGCCATTCCTCGCGGTGGTGGCAGCTGGCGTGCTGATCGGAGAAGCGGTGCTCCCTCTCCAGCTGTTGGGAGGAGCGATCATGATGGTCGGTGTTACTTGGGGTCGACCCCGATCCCGTCCGATTGCGTCGCCTGCGCCGGATGGCACGTCGCCAGTAAGCAGCCGTTCCCTCGACCTACAGACAGGGCACGCGACTCTGGGGCACGGCTAGTCAATCGCTCTCCATCTGCCCGGACACTGCGCCAAGATGGCCAGGCTGTTGCGCCAACCAATCGTATGAGACGGGCTCCTCGAGTGGAGCGTCCCGCTGCCGCGATCGAGTCAGAGAACCCCGCAACCTGGCAAAACTTGCTACTCCATCCGTTCTCTGACTCGAGAAAATGCGACGGCGGTCACGAGATGGCCAAGAGCACGGCGACGAAGGCCATGTAGCCAGCGATGATGGCCCAAGCCGCTGGCCGCCGAAGTCCCCGTCCCGAGTAGGCCAACACCAGTGTCAGGACGGTGAGTCCAAGGTACCATCCGGCGATGAGGACTCCCGGGCCTGTCGGGCGTGCCAGCCCGAACAGAGCTGCAGGAATCATGAGACCCGCTAGAACATTCAGGCTGTTGCTGTTCAGAGCGATGCTAAGCGCCGCCGCGCCCCGTCCCTTGCCGGAGAGGTAAACCGCAGCCACCGCATTGGGCACGCTGGTCACGGCGGCGAGCACCACCCCTCCGACCACGATGGACGCGACGGCGTAGTGCTGCCCCAGCGTCGATGCTCCCCGTTCCATCGCGACACTGGCCAGCACGACCACGATGAGAGCGGCTACCGCCAGCACCACATCCGGCGTCTTTCCCCGGCGGGGACGAACTGCCTGCACGAGTTCAAGCGCTTCCTCGTCAACTGCCGAGGTCAGCCAATCCGCCCATCGCCGAGGCAGCGGAAGTCGTCGAAGTTGCGCGCCACTCGCTCCGAGAACGAAGACGTAGGGTACGAAGGCGACTAGTGTCAAAAACAGCGCCACTCTGGGATCGACGAGTCGGGTTGTCACAAGCAGGCAGACGATCGCGATCCAAGCGGCGACACTCCCACCCAAGGCCACCACTTTTCGGTGCAGGCGCACCCCCCCAGCGAGCACCGCACCAAGACCGAGCAAGGCTGCCAGGTTGAAGACGTTGGACCCGATGATCACCCCGGCACCAACGTCTCCCTGGTGATTAGATAACGCAGTGACCGCACTAGTTATCTCGGGCGCGTCCGCGGCGAGCGCAGCGAGCAAACCGAGCAGCGCTTCCGACAGGCCGAACCGCTCGCCCACCCGCTCCAGTCTCGAAACGAGCACCCAACTGGTTCCCAGGCTAGCCACGGCTCCGGCGACGAACGCGAGGCTAGCGACGCCGACTCCCATCGGGGTTACCGACTCACGACGGTCAGCCCGTCGTGGTCGTGGCTGGCCGGACGGCTAGTCGACTCCGACCGTTCGATTGGGATATTCATGTCGGCCTCCACCCGCGCGCGGACTCCTTGCCGACCAGACTTCCCGGCTCGCCGTATCGGATCCTAGCACTCGTGTTGTTGGTGGAGTGGCGACAGCGAAGTGAAGTGCTGTCCCGTGGGGCGCAGTTCCCACTCAGCGCAGTCGGAGGGCCCGTCCGTGCTCGCTAGACTTGGCGGGTCACGAGCTGAGGCCTAGCACTTAGTGCCCGCAGACGTGCTGCCGCGTCAGTCTGCGCGGGCGATACGGCGACGCAGCGGCGGCAGACTCGATGGAGGCTGTCGCGCGGGTGGCAATTGCGCAAGCAACTCAGCGGTTGCCGCCGAAACCTTCTGAACGGCCCTGGCGAAGCACTCATCAGTGCGAGGCGAAGTCACCCGCACCCCGCCGACCTTCCGAACATATTGACGCGCGGCAGCTTCGATCTCTTCTAAGGTTGCCTCAGGCTGCAATCCCCGAAGCGCGGTGATGTTTCGGCACATATCTCAAATACTACAGTGGCCCGCGGCCGGTGTCGACCAACCAGCATCCGGCGCTAATCGACAGATACCGCCGCGGCGAGGTTTTGGATCCATCCGTCGGTGCTGATCACCTTTGCCTGTCGGGGAAATATCTTGTCGAGCAGGACTCGGTGAACTTCGGGATCCGCATCGGCACATCCATCCCGCAGCACCGTGAGCTGGAAATCTAGGTCCGCCGCTTGACGGAGGGTAGAAAGAACGACTCCGCTGGTCGCGATCCCGGACAGGACCAAACCGTCGACTTCCAGCGAGCGCAGCAGCACCTCGAGATCGCTACCCGTGAAGGCGCTGACCCGCTTCTTGGTGACCACGAGGTCAGCGGGGTGCGGACGTAGTGCCGGGTGGATCTGAGTGGACTGGTCACCCTCGGCCAGACCGCCGGCGGCCGCGAGGGCGGAGAAGGTTCGGTTGCTGGGGTTGATCTCCGGGTAGTTGGTACGGAATGCGACCCTGACAAAAATCACCGGGACATCCGCTGCCCGAGCAGCGATGATCGCCTTCTCCAGCGCGACTAAGAGCGGTGCTGTCTCTTCTGGATACCTATCGACGATGCCGCGCTGAACGTCCATCACCAGCAGGGCAGGTCGGCTCACGCGGTTGATGGTAGCCGCCAAGTCTTCTTGGACTCAAGGTCCGCGCGAGCAGGGCTGAGAGCTTGCCCGGGCGGACGGCTCTGTCGTTTGATCACCGAATCAACTGCGCTTGGCCCTGATCCAGCAAGGAAGTGTCAAAGCCGGGGGCGCAGTCGCGGAGCTGGCGAGGGGAACACCGCACTGCTCGTTTGGAAGCTGGCGCTCCACCCAGTTCGTCGTCGGAGATAGCCGGACCAAGTCCGTCCGTAATTCTGGCCCCTGTAGCATCCGGTTGATGGCACCGTCCCTAGCCCATGTCGTGCTGCTCATAGGCGCGGGTGCACTGGCCGGCGTCGTGGGCGCCGCGGGTGGGATTACCTCACTCATCTCTTTCCCCGCGCTGCTAGCGGTCGGCGTTCTCCCCTTGCCAGCAACGGTGACCAATTCCGTCGCACTGGTCGCGTGCTGGCCGGGCTCCGCGATCGGTTCAAGACCGGAGTTGCAAAACCAGGGCAACTGGTTGCGGCAGTGGGCCCCAGTTGCCGTAGCAGGTGGAGCTATCGGCGCGGGTTTACTGCTCTCTACCTCACCAGGGCTCTTCAGCCGCATCGTCCCCTTCCTGGTGCTTACCGGTTCGATCGCACTGGTCCTCCAGCCACGAATCTCCGATTGGCGGACCAGGCATCCATCCGGGGCCAAGAGATGCTTGCTGCCCGCCGGCCTACTGTTGGTATCTGCTTACAACGGTTACTTCGGGGCGGGGGCCGGTGTGATGCTGCTGACGCTCATGTTGCTGACCGTGGATCAGCACCTACCGACCGCGAACGCGCTCAAGAACATGCTGATCGGCGTAGCCACTCTCATCTCCGCGATCGCCTTCGTCTTCTTCGGGCCCGTCCAGTGGATTGCCGTCGCCCCGCTTGCAGGGGGAATGCTGATTGGCAGCGCGTTCGGCCCCTCCGTGACAAGGCGAGTGCCCGCTGGTTGGCTGCGGGTTCTCGTTGCCCTGACCGGCATCGCACTGGCAATCAGGCTTTGGATAGCTCCCGTCTAGGGCATCCCTGCACGACTAGGCCTGATCGGCTAGTGAAGCGATTTCAGGGACGAACCGGGGGTGCGTTCCAAATTCCCCGTTAGGTCGGAGAAGCCGCAGTGGCGCGAGCCGGGGTCGCGGCAGTTCAGCTAGGGACGCTCGCCACCGAAGTTACTGCCCGTGGACGGTTCGATAGCGTCTCGACCGCAGCGGTGCGCCAACCCCGCAATGAGCTGACCAGCGCAATTCCTTGAGCCCGGGTCAAGTCATCCAGGGTGATGACTCTCTCGGTGATCTTTCCGTCGGCTAGGAGGTTCCCGCGCTCGATGCCGGGCAAGCAGCCCGAGTCGAGCGGCGGTGTCCACCACCGCCCGTCGAGTTCGACTACGAGGTTCGCCACAGTGGTCTCGGTCAGCTCTCCGCGCTCGTTGATCAGGATCACGTCGTCGACGCCAGGGTGGCGGGCCGCCCGACACTGATAGACCGACCTCCGAGTTGTCTTGTGAAAGAGCCAAACGTCTGACGACTGCACTGGGGCGAGGTCAAGGTCGAGCCTCACCGTCCCGCGAGCAGCACTGGGCATTGGCCCCACCTCGACACTGACCGCGCCGCCGCGACTCACTAGAAGGCGGACGCGCGTCGGAATCTCCGTACTCCGAAGCGCCGCCTGGATGGCTGACCGGATCTGGTCCAGCTCTACATGGAAGTCGAAGTACTGCGCGGACCGGGTGAGGCGCCCGAGATGCATCTCGAGGTTACGGACCTCGCCACCCGGGCTCCCGGCCATCGTCTCTAGGAGCTGAAATGCGACGGGCGTTGAACTGAGGATCGCGGCCTTGGCTACGACCTCATCGTGCTCGGCAGCCGGCGTCGAGTCCCAAGTGATTCCGCCGCCGACGCCGTAGACAGCGTCACCAGAGGGACGGTCGATCGCCACGGTCCGGATGGCGACGTTGAACCGGGCCTTGAATTCGGCGCCACGCGGAGCCACAACCCCGACCGCTCCGCAATAGACGCCCCGGCTGCTCCCCTCCAACTCGGCGATCAGATTCATGGTGCTCGCCTTGGGCGCTCCCGTCACCGACCCACACGGGAACAGGGCCTGGAATATTTCGCCAAGCCGTGTCCTGGGGCGCGCCCGAGCAGTAACCGTCGAGGTCAGCTGCCAGAGTGTTCCGAACCGTTCCGCGCAGAACAGATCCTGAACCTCGACGCTAGCCCGCTGCGCCACCTTTCCCAGGTCGTTGCGCAGAAGGTCGACGATCATTACGTTCTCCGCTCGCTCCTTCGGGGAGAACACCAGCTCGCGAGCCCTGGCCGCGTCCTCCTCTGGCCAACGGCCCCTGGTCGCAGTGCCCTTCATGGGCTTAGTGGTCAGCGTGTCGCCCGTCCAGTCAAAGAACAGCTCCGGTGAAGCGCTGGCCACGACGTAGCGTCCGGTGTCCAGGTACGCGTTGTAGGCCCCGCATTGGGCAAGTGCCAGGTCGCGGTAGAGCTCGAAGAGGTCACCCTCGACTTGGGAGCGCAGGGGCAGGCTGAGATTGCACTGGTAGGTCTCCCCGGCCGCGATCTGCTCGCGCACTTTGGCGACCTTCTCCCGGTAGGACTCGACCCCTACGTCCGCCTTCCAGGGCAAGACCCGGTAGCGGCGCTGGATCGAGACGGGCACCCCGAGGGGCTCGACACGGTGAGCATCGGAGAAGAGAGCGAACCAGGCCAAGGGCAGCTGACCCATGCGGGCCGATGCCGTCAATGGTCTCGTGCGGAGGCTCGGGTCGAGGCCGGTGGCGGCTTCGTAGGCCAGGAATCCTGCGGCCCAGAGGCCCGCGTTCGCTGCGTCTTCAACGGCCTGGAGCAGAGGCAAGACCTCATCCGGGTGATGCGCTTCGAGAATCCGTCTGGGCCCGGCGAATTCGGTGGCCACGCGACCAGCTGTTAGGTCATCGAACCGCGCCACCATCCGGTTCATCGACCGACGACAGGGATGCCTGGGCGGTTTGCGGTCCGACTCGAGACTGGCCGACGGATGGAGGGATCGGCTACCGGTGGTCCCTCCGATTTGGTGAGCACAATTTCGGCTTCAGCTGCTCGGCGCCAGCACGTCTTCCTGGTCGCTCTCCTCCTCCAGCCGGGCCTCGCGCCGGGTGCTGGCCCTCTGCTTGGCCTTATCCCAGAGCAACTGAGATGCCATCAAGATGTCGGCTGTGGCGATGTTGGTCGCCAAGGGAACGTCATGGACATTGCAAATGCGGAGCAGGGTCTGGATGTCGGGATCGTGCGGATGCTTCCCCAGTGGATCAACGATGAATATGACCGCGTCGACCTCACCCTCCACCACGCGAGCCGCCATCTGTGCATCACCTCCCAGTGGACCGGACATGAGGCGATGGACCTCGAGCCCAACCTTCTGCTGCAGAAGGCTGCCGGTGGTGCCGGTGGCGATCAGATAGCAGGCCCGGAGGCGCTCTCTGTTGTAGGTTGCGAAGGCAACCAGATCGGCCTTTTTGCCGTCATGCGCGATGATCGCCACGTGGGGGCGCAGTGCCGCGTCCAGGGCCGCCAACCTCCTTAGTGAGCACGCCTCGCAGCCGCAACTCGCGCATTTTGAGGCGAATTCGCTCCTTCCAAGAATACCTTGGTGCTATCCCGCCACTCGCATTGCGACCCGAGGAACCAGACCCAGCCACCGGGTCGACAGCGAGGGTCGCTGACCGAGCGACGGTTCCCACCCGTCCGCGGCGAGCGCCCGATAGTTCGATCTTTGAACCATTGCTTTAGAATTCACGCATGGCCACACTCGAGGAGAGCGCATCCGATCAGTTCCGGCATGAACTCGGGCCGGCCGTGGAGGCTCTGACCCGGGTCGCCCGAGTCCTAGAGCGAGCTTCAGGTGGACTGAGCCTCTCCCATTACCGGGTGCTCACCATGGTGGCAGCCGGGGACGGAAGGGCCTCGAGGCTGGCAGAGCGCCTGGCACTGGGCAAGCCAGCCATCAGCGCGGCGGTGGAGTCTCTGGCCAATCGCGGCCTTCTCCTGCGGTCGAACTCTGTTCCTGACCGCCGCACCATCCATCTCGAGATCACGGCTGCAGGCCTCGAGATACTCTCGGCTGCGGAGTCGGCGATGGCGACCGCGCTGGCGGAGCTGCTGGAGCGCGCGTCCGATCCGGCGCAGACCCTGGACGCGCTTCAAGACCTCTCGCAGGCCCTCGATCGGCGTCAGGCCGACCGCCACTTGGAGGTCGGGCAGGAGCTCCGGAGTCCGGGCACAGGCGGGTGACGTTCCGCTTCACCAAGGTGCGGCCCGCTGGTTGGGTACGGCGCCTGCTGCCCTACCTGCGCCCCCACAGGAAGGCGATCGCGATCTCGCTCGGCGCCGCGGTGGTGGGCAGTGCCTGTCAGGCCGCGGCCCCCCTGATCGCCCGCCAGATCCTGGACAACGTGATCCTCCATCACCGCTCGCCCATGGCACCCTGGCTGGGTGCGCTGATCGGGATCGGGATAGTTACCTTCGCAGCCACCCACCTGCGTCGCTACCAAGGGGGCCGGGTAGCGCTCGACGTCCAGTACGACCTGCGCAACGCCATGTACGACCGGTTGATGGACTTGGACTTTTCCAGCCACGACCGGATGCCCACCGGGCAGCTGGTCTCCAGGGCCAACTCGGACTCAACCCTGGTCCAAGGGTTCCTGGCGTTCTTTCCCAACGTGAGCGGCAACGTTCTGCTTTTGGTGAGCTCGTTGGTGATCATGGTGGTGCTCTCGCCACTCTTGGCGGTGGTCAGCCTGATCGTGGCGCCGTCGCTGCTGCTGGTCTCGTACCGGATGCGCTCTCAGATCTTCCCAGCCACCTGGGACGGGCAGCAGAAGGAGGGCGAGGTCGCCCAGATCGTCGATGAAGACGTGAACGGAGTGCGGATCGTAAAGGCGTTCGGTCAGGAGCGCCGCGAACTGATCCGGCTCGCCGACTCGGCCCAGCGCCTGTACGGCTCCCACATGCGGGCGGTCCGGCTGCAGGCCCGGTACCAGCCGGTGCTCCAGGCGCTGCCCACCCTGGGCCAGGTCGCCGTTCTGGGGCTGGGTGGGTGGATGGCCCTGCACCACCAGATCACGCTTGGCACATTCCTCGCATTCTCGACCTATCTCACATCGATGATGTCGCCGGCCCGGCTGCTGGCTGGAATCCTCACCGTCGCCCAGCAGGCGCGGGCGGGAATGGAGCGAATCTTCGACTTGGTCGATTCGCAACCGGCGATCCAAGACGCCCGGGACGCAACCGCGATGGCTCCTATCGCTGGCCGAATCGAATTCCGGCGGGTTGGCTTCGGCTACGCGAGCGACGCTAAGGTTCTTCGCGGGTTCGAGCTGAGCGTGGCTGCCGGCGAGACGGTCGCCCTGGTGGGCCCGTCGGGGGCGGGCAAGTCCACCGTGGCGGCACTGGTACCGCGCTTCTACGACGTGGACCAGGGTGCCGTTCTCATCGACGGCCACGACGTCCGAAATGTCACCCTCCGCTCGCTCCGCAGTCACGTCGGCGTCGCCTTCGAGGAGAGCTTCCTCTTCTCCACCACCATCCGCGCCAACATCGCCTATGGCCGACCAGATGCGACCCAGGGTGAAATAGAGGCGGCCGCCCGGCTGGCCCAGGCGCACGAGTTCATCTTGAAGCTGCCTGCCGGCTATGACACCGTGGTCGGAGAGAGAGGCTGAGCCTCTCGGGCGGTCAACGCCAGCGGGTGGCCCTCGCCCGAGCTCTCGTCACCGATCCCAGGATCCTGATACTCGACGACGCCACCAGCGCCATCGACTCCAAAGTAGAGGAGGCAGTCCATCGGGGCCTGCGCCAGGCGATGCAGGGGCGGACAACCCTGCTGGTGGCTCACCGCCAGTCGACCCTCGGCCTGGCCGATCGGATCGTGGTCATGGACCAGGGAGCCGTAGTCGATCAAGGAACCCACGATGAACTGATGGAGCGGTGCACCCTTTACCGTCTGCTTCTCTCAGGACCGGACGGAAAGGTGGGATTCCAAGCGGCCGGCTTGGTCGATGCTGCACCCGCCCCACCGGCGTCGCCGTCGCCCTGGCGGGGCGCTCGAAGTCGGTCTCGGTCAACTGGAGCCGCTCGGGCCGCCCCGACGGCCATGTCTCCCCCCTCGCTCGGCGCCGGGCTCGGTGGAGGGGGCGGACAGGGGTGGCGACGCTCGCTCGCTCCGACTCCCGAACTGCTCTCCAAGGTGGCGGCTCTCAGGCCGGTCCGCGATCAGGCCCGATTCGATCTCGAGGCGGAGTCACAACCTGACCGCGGCTTCTCGCTCTGGGGATTCGTCAAGACCTATCGCCGACCACTCGCGTTGGGACTCGTCCTGGTGATCCTGGATGCCCTGGCCAGCCTGGCCGGTCCGCTGTTGATCGAGAACGGGATCAACCAGGGAGTGGTGTCGGGATCACTGACAGCGCTGCTGATCGCAACTGGCCTCTTCTTGGTGATCACACTGGCCGATCTAGTCGACTCGATAGCTGAGACCTTCATCACCGGGCGAACCGCCGAGCGGCTGATGCTCTCGCTGCGGATCAAGATATTTGCCCAACTGCAGCGGCTATCCGTCGACTACTACGAGCGCGAGATGGCCGGCCGAATCATGACTCGCATGACGACCGACGTTGACTCCCTGGAGTCGCTCCTGGAGAGCGGCCTGATCACAGCCGTCGTGAGCGCCTGCACGTTCGTCGGCGTTGGAGTGGCACTCTTTTTCATCAACTGGCGTCTTGCCGCGGCCACTCTGGTGGTGATAATCCCTCTCGCGGTAGCAACGACCATCTTCCGCCGGCGCGCGGCGAGGATCTATGACCGGGCGCGGGAGCGGATCGCCGTTGTAAATGCCGACTTCCAAGAAAGCTTGGCGGGTGTCCGCGAGGCCCAGGCGTTCGGCCATGAGCAGGCAAGTAAGTCGGAGTTCCATCGGCTCGGCACCAGGTACCTAGACGCTCGCCTTTCGGCGCAAAGATTGGTGTCGATCTATTTTCCGTTCGTGCAGTTCCTGTCCGACGTCGCAGACGCGGTGATCCTCGGATTCGGCGCTTTCTTAATCGCCCAGGGACAGCTGACTAGTGGTGCCCTGATCGCCTTCTTGCTCTACATCGACATGTTCTTCTCGCCGATTCAACAGCTCTCCCAGGTGTTCGATTCGTGGCAGCAGGCGGGCGCCTCGATGCGCCGCATCCGCGACCTGATGGAGCGCGAGAGTCTGACTCCGTCACCACCGCGGCCAGTGCACGCCGACATTCGCAGCGGCGCGCTGAGCTTTCAAGGAGTTCACTTCCAATACCCAACCCGGGAAGAGTTCGGCCGAGTTGACGCACGCGGAGCGCGGCCGGCCCAGGCGGCGCTGGACGGGGTCGACCTCGACATCCCGGCCGGGCAGACAGTTGCCTTGGTTGGTGAGACCGGGGCCGGAAAGTCGACGATGGCCAAGCTGATCGTGCGCTTCTACGATCCGCAGAAGGGTCGGGTCACGGTAGACGGGCATGACCTCCGCTCGTTCGAGCCCGGCGACTACCGCCGACACTTGGGCTACGTGCCCCAGGACCCGTTCCTGTTCTCCGGCACTGTGAGGGACAACATCGCCTATGGACGGCCTGACGCGTCCGAGCGCGAGGTGCAAGCGGCGGCCCGCCAGGTGGGCGCCGACTACTTCATCGACGAGTTGCCAGGCGGGTACGAGTACGACCTGATGGAGCGAGGCCGTTCGCTCTCCACCGGACAACGACAGCTGATCGCGCTGGCGAGGGCGCAGTTGATCGAGCCAAAAATACTTGTCCTGGACGAAGCGACATCGAACCTGGACCTGGCGACAGAAGCCCGCGTCTCCGCCGCCATGACGCGGCTGGCAAGCGGGCGCACGACGGTCCTGATCGCCCACCGCTTGCAGACCGCGCGCACAGCCGATCGGATTGTCATCCTCGCCAATGGACGAATAATTGAGGACGGAACCCATGAGGGACTTCTGGCAAAAGACGGCGCCTACGCCTCGATGTGGGAGGTGTTCCAGCCGGCCGGCGTCAAGTAGCCGCGCAGCGAAAATGCGCCCGCACTCCCCCTTCGCTCGCGTGAGCGCTGGGCATCAAAACGTTGCCCGACCGACTCAGGGCACTCCCGGCGTACGCCGCCGCCGGACACGGCTGCGCTGTGCTGCGCGACCAACCCTCTCGCGTCGTCGCTAGGCGGTGACGGTCAGGGCCAGCGCGGAGGTCCAGAAGGAGCGCCCGTCATCCAAATCCAACATCGCCCGAAAGGCCCAGACACCCGGCGGAATCGCGTATCCGAGACGCGACAGCAGACTTGATGTCCCGACCAGGAGCGGGAGCAGCGCATCGCGTCCGACGGCGAGCGGAACGTGGCGCAAGGCCAACGTCTGGGCACCGGAGTAGCCCCCGACGACCGCGCCGGTGCTGGGTTCAATAATGACCGCGGTCAGGCAGCCATTGTTGTGCAGGCTGACATCGCGTGCGCTCACGTTCCGAATTCGCAGTTCGTGCAGCAGAGCGTGACCAGACTGCACGGAGATGGGTCGGTCTAGGGAAGCCGCCAGCTCTGCCGGATTCAGATCCGGCGCACTGGAAGCACCTGACGCGGCCGGATATTTGAGATTGCGCTCGGGAAACGTGAGATAGCCGACCGTAAGCTCGATGTCTGCTCCAAATCGATTGTGCAGAGCGGCCGCGATGTCACTCGCCCATGCCTCCAGCCGCACGCTGATCGGCAAAGGCGGGGGTAGGTCGGAACGAGGATCAGGAAAGCCCACCAGCGGTCTGCGGGAATCCGACTCCAAACCAAGAAGCGTCGCCCTCATCTCACCCCACCGATCCATCTTGCCAGCCTAGGCACTGGACTTCTCTGAAGTAAGTCGATTCTGCCATTTGCCTACGGACGCGGATCCTCTCTGGAACCAGGGGACGATCAGAAATTCGCCCGGCCCGCTCCTAACTCGATGGCTCGTCCTCGTCGAGCACGAGCCACGGCAGGGCCTCAGACATCGGGCGCAAAAGTACCGCCAGTTCTGGGTGGTCACCGTCCGCTCCGGCGATCAACCCCAGGGCGGCCGCCATGGCAGCTCGCTCCGCCTTCTCACCGACCTCCCCATGCTCGGCCTTCCAGCTGACCAGGGCCGACTTGCCCTCGGTCAACCCCAACATTGACTGCCTCACCTCATGCCACTGAGCAACCCGATCTGAGTCCTCCAGCACCTCCGAGGCAGCCTGCTCGGCCGTCACGAATTCAGCCAAATGCGCGCTTCCCACATGGCGGTCCCAACCTTGCGCTACTCGCTCGATTCCTGCGCCGTCCAGCTCGCGCAGGTCAGCTGTGAGTCGGGCGATGTTTCGGCCCTGAGCGGCGAACCCGTAGCCGTCGATGTCGTCCGCCATCGCCTTCCTCCAATTCATTCCTATGGGGCGGGCTGGATCATAACGCCTGACTCGGGGAGCCCAGTCTGGGGTGTTTCACCTGCTGCGACGCGCTTTCTGCCCTGAGGCGGCAGGGCCGTGCGTCCCTGGTAAATTGGCCGCGTGCTGGGAGTCACGCGTTGGCCCGGAGGCCCGGACCGCCCCGCCCATGGCGGGCTCCGCGACTCCCGTCTCGGTCTTCTGCAACAGCCAGATGTTCACCCATCGGGCTCTCCATCTTCACCTCGAGTGCCTGGAGGCCGATAACGGTGCCCACTGTGCGTGAGTCGAGCTTCATGCTCTCCGCCGAGCTGGGCATGACTAACTGGTTTGGGAATCCTGGATCGACCGAAATCCCCCTGCTGGCTGACTTCCCGGACTATCTGCGGTACGTGCTCGCCCTCCACGAGAACGCCGCAGTTGGTATGGCCGCCGGCTATGCAATCGCCAGCGGAGAAGCACAGCTGGTCAGCCTGCACACAACCGCCGGGCTAGGGAATGCGGTGTCGGCACTAGCCACCGCCAGGGTTAATCGGGCGCCACTGGTCGTATTAGTCGGACAACAGGACCGCCGCCACATTGACCTAGAGCCGTTCCTGACCGGCCACCTCGCCACTTTGGCTGGCGATTACCCAGTCTCCGTGCATCAGCCGGAGCGAGCCCAGGCAGTCCCGGGCGCACTGGCGCGAGCACGCCATGAGGCCATCCAGGGCCGCGGGCCCGCCCTGGTAATCGTGCCTATGGATGACTGGGGACAGGAGATGGACGGCACGGCGATCGCGGCACCGGAGACGCTGCTGTTGGCGAGTTGGGTACAGCCTTCCGATGTCACTCAACTGGCTCGACTGTTGGGCACAGCGGATCGACCTGTGTTGGTGACGGGCGCCGGCGCCGACAGCCGCCAAGCCTGGGACGCTTTGGTGGAGCTGGCCGACCGACTCGATTGTCCGGTGTGGCAGGAGCCGTTCACCGCGCGAGCTGGATTCCCCCAGGACCACCCGAGATTCCGCGGATTCCTTCCAGCCGGCCGTGCCGCGCTGCGCGAGGCTCTTGCGCCGCATGACTTCGTTCTGGTGGTCGGGGCCGGCGTGCTGCGCCAGTACCACTTCGAGCCCGGGACTCTCTTCGAGGAACACACCCACTCGGCGGTGATCACCGACGACCCTGCGGAGGCCAACCGCAGCCCATCGCAGATCGCGCTGGTGGCGCCCATCGCGGCCGCCTGCCGGGAGCTCGCCCGGCAACTTCCAAGCCGGCGCGCCGCGGCTCCAGTTGACGTCGTGCCGCAGATCCGGCCGGCGGTGCGCGGAGACGGTTCGATCACCCCTGAAGATGTCTTCCAAGCCCTGGCAGATCGGATCGATCGGGACACCGTGGTGGTCGAGGAAAGCCCTTCCAGCCGCGATGCGCTCCAGATGATGCTCCCCGCCCGGGAGCCACTCGGTTACCTGAGCGCCGCTATGGGCGGACTGGGGTTCGCTCTGCCTGCTTCGATCGGGATTCGGATGGCCGACCCACACCGCCCGGTGGTGGCACTGGTGGGAGACGGATCGGCGATTTATGGGATCCAGGCACTCTGGAGTGCAGCCCACTACCGCGTCGGGACATTCTTCATTGTGATGGACAACGCCAGCTACGGAATCATGGATCGGCTGGCCGCCAGGGAGGGGAAAGCACCCTGGCCGGAGTTCGCTGAGGTCCGGGTCGACCGGATGGCTGAGGCGCTGGGGTGTCCGTCCCGCGAGGTAGACCAGCTCGGTGAGTTGCACCGTATCCTCGATGAGGTGGTGCCTACGCTGCGCGACCGCTCGGAACCTCTGCTGCTGAACGTGTCCCTTTCACTCAGCGGGAACGATGGGCGATGAGCCGCCAGACCGATCAGGCAGCCGCAGCCAACCGTGTCGCCGTCCTCACAGGAGCCGCAGGGGGACTGGGCCGAGCCTTCGCGCTAGCGCTAGCTCAGCAGGGAATCTTCGTGGCCGGCGTCGATATCGCGCCGATGGCCGAGACCGCGGCCGCGGTTCACGATGCTGGCGGCGAGTTTCTGGCCCTTCAGGTAGACCTCACCTCGGAGGCTGAAACAACCGAGCTCGGACCGAGGGTCGCGGCTCATTTCGGTCGGATAGACATCCTCATCAACAACGCCGGTATCTATCCACTGGTGGCCTTCGAGCAGACGACCTACGAACTCTGGAACCAGATCATGGCTTTGAACTTGGGTGGGGTGTACCTTGCGACCCAGTCGGTGCTGCCGTGGCTGAAGCTTTCACCGAGCGGGAGAATCGTGAACGTGTCCAGTGCGGTCACCTGGCTAGGACCGCCCAGGATGGTCGCCTACACCACTTCCAAGGCGGGGATGATCGGGTTCACCAGATCGCTGGCGAGCGAGCTCGGACCGCTCGGGATCACGGTCAACGCCATCACGCCGGGTTTGATCCCCACTGAGACTGCCGTCACCACTGGGGTCGCGGCGGAGCTTGAGCGGGTCGTCGCCGGCCAGGCGATCCCCAAGGTCGAACAGCCCGAGGATCTTGTGTCAAGCCTGCTTTTCCTGTGCGACGAGAGAAGCGGATTCGTCACCGGGGCCGCCATCAACGTCGACGGTGGATTTGCCAAGCACTAATCCGTCGTGATTCCGTACTCCGTAATCGGAGAACGGCTCTCGCTACTTGGACGACTCGACCGGCGGGGTGCCGTGGGTGTGGAACGATTCGATGGTCTTCATCCCCCACGCCTGGCCCTTTGCCCGCTCTGCCTGGGACCACGAGATCGGCTTCCAGTCGGGCGCCAGCAGCAGGCGCGCGCCGGCGTTGCAGATCTCGATCCGGTTCCCCCCGGGCTCCCACACATATAGAAAGAAAGTCTGCTGGATGGTGTGTTTGTGGGGCCCGGTTTCGATGTGGATTCCAGCCTCCAGCATCACGTCGGCGGTCCGCAGGATGTCTTCGCGCTGGTCCACCGCAAAAGCGACGTGGTGCAGTCGCCCCCGTGTCCCAGTCCAGTCGCCGGTGTAGACTAGGTCGTAACTCTTCTCGCCAAAGTGGTACCAGACTGCGGCGGGTGTTCCGTCGTCGAGCAGGATCTGCTCGGACATCCCGGCCCCCAGCACCTCAGCCACGAAGCGGCTAGTGCTAGGTACGTCGGCGGCCAGGTAGTTGACGTGGTCCAACCGGCGCACATTGGCTCCCCGGCCGGGGAATGGGGCCGCCTGGTTCTTCAGCGCGGGTCGGTCGTCGGGTGGCGCCTCGTACCAGTCGGTATCCCAGTAGATGCCGTAGCCGTGCCCGTCGGGATCATCAAACAGGTAGGTGGAGCCAACCCCGCGCTCACCCTCGGTCCAACCAATGCCCAGGCCCGATTCCTCGATGAGCGCGACGCATCGGGCCAGTTCCTCGGGACCGGCGGCTCGCAGCCAGGTGCGGCCGATGCCCGACGTGGGGCTTTCGCGCACCTTGACGGTGAAGCCCTGGTAGTCGTCCCATGCGTGCAGGTAGGTCGAGTCGCCCTCGCAACCGACCTCGGTCATTCCCAGTAAGCGGACAAAGAAATCGGCCGTCTGGTCGGGCACTTGGGTGAGCAGCTCGACCGCTCCCACGTGTGCCAGGTCGCGCCGCCTAGTTCGGTTTAGCTGGCCACCTATCGTGGTGGCGCTATCACCCGTCGGACTCCTCCGCGGCGACGTATTCAACTCCCAGCCGCTCCAGCAGCGGACGCATCCCGTAATGATCCAAACCCAACTCCCCGTTCCTCAGAACCTCCCGCACGCGTGCTTCCTTCTCCACCCGTTCGCGAGAGGCAACGGCCACTGCTTCGGACTGGCGGCGAGGGACACAAACGACGCCGTCGTCGTCCGCCACGATAACGTCTCCCGGATTGATCACGGTCCCGGCAATCGATATCGGAACGTTGACGGCTCCGGCGGTCGCCTTCACGGTTCCCTGGGCACTAATCGTGCGAGACCAGATGGGGAAGTTCATCTCTCTGATTTCGGCGGTATCGCGCACACCGGTTGTAGTGACCACGCCGCGGACGCCGTGGGCAACCATCGAGGTCACCAACAGCTCCCCGATAAACCCGTCTCGGCTGGGCGATGTAGTTGTGATGACCAGGAAGTCGCCCGGGATCGTCTGCTCGATAGCAACATGAATCATCAGGTTGTCGCCTGGGGCGCAGAGAACTGTGACCGCAGTCCCAGCCGCGCGTGCGCCGATCTGCAACGGATGCAATCGATTGCCCAACAGCCCACTTCGCCCGAGAGCTTCATGCACGGTCGCCACACCAAAACCGCCCAATTCCTCCGTCACCTTGAGGTTCGTCCGCAGTGGGCCAAATACCACCTGCGGTCTCACGTGAGCACCTCACTCACCTGCGGGAAGACTCGCTGGAAGGCCTCGGCGTATTGGATCTCCTTGGGGCCGCCGTTGCGCACCGCCTGCACCCCCCGCCTCCTTGCCAGGTCTCGGTAGTAGTCGAGCAGGTGCTCCTGTGAGCCCATCGCCTCCATGGCCGCCAGCTTGCGATCCATCACCGCGGTTATGTCCACCAAAACGTCGGGACGAAACTCACACATCTCCGGCTGGTGCGGTTCGAAGCGAAAGACTGGCGGAGCCCCCAGGGCTGGCAACTCCGAGGGATATCCCAGAGCTTGGGCGACCATGCGGGCCCGCATGGTGAGGTCAGCTGCCAGCGGATGGTCGTAGTTGTAAGGATCGACCCGGGAATGCGTGAGAATGAGCGCGGGCTGCGCTTCGCGCATCTGCTCTACCAGCAGATTGAGGATCTCCTCGTTGTCGGGCAACGGGTAGTCGCCCTGGTCCAAAAACCTCACCGTCGCGCCCAGCGCTTCCGCCGATTGCAAAGCTTCCCCGCGGCGGATCTCCTTGACTTTTTCCAAGGTCATTCCCGGCTGCCGCCAGGCACCTTGGGACTCGCCGCGCTCGCCGAAGGAGAGGCAGATCACGCGCACCTCGGCACCGGCAGCGGCCGACCGCGCGATGTACCCTCCAGCTCGCCACACGAAATCCGCGGCATGGGCGCTCACCACCAACACCGGGCTGGGGAATGTTTGGTTCAAAGCGCGATTTGCTCCGCGCCCGCGAGCAGGCGGCTGTTGGTGACGATCATTGTGGTGACCTCCGCATCAGTGAATCCGGACGCGCGCAAGGCATCGGCCATCAGAGGCAGGCCGTCTTCCACGGGGGGATTATGCGGTTGCCCGAGGTCGGTGGTCACCACTGTGTGATCGGGTCCCGTGACCCGGATGTTCTCAACCATCTGGGACCAATCGCACTTCCGAGTGTAAGGAGTGGTGAAGCAGCGCTCAAGGAACACGCCATCGCCTAGCAGTGCCAACTGTTCGTTTTGCGACATGTCCTGCTGGGGGAACTCCGGATGGGTTGCGATGATCCGACGGACGCCGGCTTCGCGAGCTGCGGCGATCACGACCTGCACCTCAGCGCCACTCAAGTGACCGGTGGCCAGCACCAGGTCGTGTTCGGCCACAAGCTCCACCACAGCGCGCGCCGCCGGCACCAACTCACCTCGGTCGTTGACCACCTCAACGGGATCAACCACCATGCCCTTCTCGCCCAGCTCTTGCTGCAGGGCCAGCCACATCGGCGGCGTCGACCCTTCCGGCATCACGTCAACCTTGGCACGATGGTTGGCGGCATCGACCGTGGGCAGCCAGACGATGACCGCACCCTCTCTGGCGGCTATCTCCACCGCCAGCGCGTTGAGGCCACCTACTGCAGAGTTCAGGGTGAGGGCCCCGAGGACGTGAATACCCGGGACCGCTTGGTTGATGATTGCCGCCCGCTCGGCGGTTGGCACGTAATGGGACTTGAGGGCGAATCCGGCCAGTCCCAGCTCCAGGAACCGGCGGGCCAGGGCCAGGTCGCCAGTCTGGCGTGCCATCACGTCAGGCGCTACGTGGACGTGCAGGTCGTAGGCGCCCCTCACCAATTGTCGGGCCCAGGCGCTGGGTTCGGTTGTGCTCAGCATCGATTCGGCGATCGGAATGCCTCCTCCATCGCGACGCTCCGGTCGGGCGGCCCGGCTCTCGTTGGTTGAACCTCCCGCCAGGAGCGCCCAATTCTAGGCACGCCCCCCGACTCCTCGCGGGATACTGGCGAGCTTGTGGCGAGGACCGTAAAGGCGAGCCGAATTCTCCCGGCCTGACCGCGGGCGCTCGCCGAGTGGGGTGCAATATTCGCGGTAGGCGGCATACTGGTCGGCGAATCGAATACTGCGGTGGGTGGCAGGGGGAGTTCTCGAGAGGTGGCAACCGTAGTCGACCGTTCCCGGCGGAACGTCCGCGAGGAGCTCGACGGTGCGGGAGACGGGCAGGTCGGGCTCTCGGCATCGAAAGCCGGGCGTGCATCCGATTTCGTCCAGTCGCTCGAGCGCGGACTCTCGGTGATCCGAGCCTTCGGCGTCGAGAGGCCGGAGCTCACCCTGAGCGAAGTCGCCAGAGCCACCGGGTTGACCCGCGCTGCCTCCAGGAGGTTCCTGCTCACCCTGGTGCGTCTCGGCTACGCGCGCAGTGACGGGCGGGTCTTCTCGCTTCGACCACGGGTACTCGACTTGGGGTATGCGTATCTTTCCGCCCTCGGCCTGCCAGAGGTCGCGCAACCACATCTCGAGGAGTTGGGCAGAAGGCTGCACGAGTCGGCATCGATCTCGGTCTTGGACGGGGACGAGATCGTGTACGTGGTTCGGGTCCCGAGTCGCCGGATCATGAGCGTCTCGATCGCTCTGGGCACCCGATTCCCTGCCTACGCCACCTCCATGGGCAGGGTCCTACTGGCCGGACTGGAGGACCACGCACTCGACCACTACCTGGCCAAAGTCCATCTTGACCCCCTCACCTCTAGGACATTGACCGACCGAGACCAGCTCCGGCAGATCCTGGAGCAGGTCCGCGTCGATGGCTACGCCTCGATTGACCAGGAGCTGGAACTGGGCCTCCGCTCGGTGGCGGCTCCGATCAGGGACTGGCGCGGCGCGGTGATCGCCGCGCTCAACGTTTCGGCCCATGCCTCCCTGGTCAGCTTGGAGGCGCTACGAACTGACTTCCTGCCTCAGGTGCTGGCGACCGCCCGGGAGATTGAGGCGGACCTGGGATCGCCGAGGTCGGTGTCCGCCGCCAGTCGTTAGGCAGCGGGCCCGAGACACAACACGACCGTCCGACGGCTCACGCGGGCAACATGCCATGTCGCGCCATCAGCTCCCGCTCCGCCTCAACCGCCGGGCGCTCCTTCCCGGACCAGAGCGATTGCAGCTCCCTGAAGTAGGAGTCCAGACCGGGTGCGTGAATCACCAGAAGCCGAGAGCTGACCGAGCTCCGATTGCCGAACGTGTGGGGAACTCCACCGGGAACCAAGACGGCGCATCCGGGCCCGCCTATCTGTTCGTGGCCGTCAACGAGGAAGGTCACCTCCCCCTCGAGTACGAAGTAGGCCTCCTCGTTGGCCGTGTGGGAATGCGGGGGAGGCATCGCTCCGCCCGGTGGGAGGATTCGATCCATCAGCGAGAGCCGGCCATGGGTGGTCGCGGAGACCGCCTTGAACAACATCACGCTTCCGCGCGCCTCGAGGCGCTCACCCTCGCCCTCCTCGTACAGGATTGCTCGCCCGAGCTGCACTTGATCTCCTGACTGGCCCTCAACTACTGGTCGATCATATCCAGCCGGATTGGTCAGAATTGCGTTCGACGTACGTGCGCCAACCGCACGAGAAACCTTCGACTGACCTCGTCTGGCGCGGTGCCCGAGCAATACCCTCGACCGGCAGCGCCAACCGCCCGCGTTGGACTTCGACCTCACCCTGATGGGCGATTGACACTCGATCCCGGAGAGCCTAACATCCCGTGTTCGTGATTAGGTCAGTTGTGCGTTTTGCGCACACACGGGGGACGAACCGTCCGGTCGCGATAAAAAGCGCATTCCCCGAATGAGAAAATGCCGGTGACGGAGGACGTCAACCGGGCCAAGCTCCCTCGCGGGGCGGCTGGAGACGGTGCGGAGGAACACCCTGCACCGCCGACCGCGCCGCCGGCGAGCAGTCCGTCGGCGGATGCCGGCGGCGGTTTGCGGGTACTTCAAAGCCTGCGCGGGAACCAAGTAGCGAGCCGACTCTTCGAGATGGACTCGACCGGCATCCTGGTCGCTCTGATTGCCCTGATCGTGATCGTCGGAATCCTCCATCCCGGATTCTTCGCACCCACCCAGTTGCTGGATGTGGTCCAGTCATCGGTTTACGTCGCGATCCTCGCCGCCGGGATGGCCTTTTTGCTGGCCATGCTGGAGATCGACCTCTCGGTAGGCGCCGTTTTTGCGCTCACGATGGTGGTGGCAGCGATGCTGGACCAGAGCGGGATGAATCCGTGGTTGGCGGCGTCGCTAGCGGTGATTCTGGGAGCGTTCCTGGGTCTGGTCAACGCGCTGTTGGTGCAATTTATCGGAATCCCAGCGATCGTGGCCACCTTGGGCACGCTGTCGATGTACAGCGGACTGGCGATCGCGCTCACCGGAGGCGAACAGATCACCGGATTCGCCACCAACAATTCGTTTTTCACCGTCGTCGGTGGGGACATCTTCGGTATTCCGTTCAGCGTCTATGCGCTGGTCGTCATCGTGATCGTGCTTACCGCGGTTCTCCGTCTCACCCCGTTCGGCTATCGCGTGAGGTCGATCGGATCGAATCCAGACGCGGCAATATTCTCAGGGATCTCGATTCGGCGAGTTCGCATCCAGGCGCTGGTAATGATGGGAACACTCGCCGGGATTGCCGGCGTGCTCGGTTTGGGCTACTACTTCTCCGGCGATCCCGATATCGGCACTAATTTCGAGCTCACCGCGATCGCCGCTGCGGTCATCGGCGGCACTTCGCTGAGAGGTGGAAACGCCACCGTATTGGGCGCTGTGCTGGGTGCCATCCTGCTGGGCATGGTCAACAGCGCGCTGATCTTCTTCAATGTTCCGTTGAACTGGACTTCATTCGCCACCGGTGCGGTGATCATCATCGCGGTTTCTGTGGACAGCCTGCTGCGTCACCAAAGGGGTCGGCGGCAGAGCGGGTTGGGTATGTGAGTCCTGAGATGAGGAGTCGAATTTAGGTGTACCTACTAGAACGGATTTCCAAGCGGGTCGGTGAAGTCAGACATCGCCATGCAGCCGTTCGGCCATGGTTAGTCGATCAGTTGAGGAGGGCACTCATGCGTTTTCGAATCAGTTCAGGGGCCAGCGGGCCACCCGGTCGGAGCCGAGTTCTTTCGGTTGTCACGCTCGGGGCAGTAATCGCCGGAACCGCGCTGGTCGCGGCAGGCGCGTCGAGCGCTACGGTGGCGGCCAAGGTCAGTCCGTCCTCGGTCAAGTTGGCGTACATCTATGAGGGGACAGCCGAGGACTTTTCGATCGAGATGAACTACGGGGCAGAGTGGGCGGCCCAGAAGACCGGGATCACGCTGTATGACGCGGCGCCAGCGTCTGTCGGCGACACGACGACCCAGGTCTCGGACTTCGAGTCGGCGGAGTCGACCTCGAAGAATGGCATCGCGCTCGAGACCCTGTTCCCCAATCTCTTCGTGTCAGCCGCCAATACGGCGGTCGCCAGTGGGATCCCCGTGATCGCAGTTGACACGCCCCCACTGCCAGGCGAGAACATCACCACATTCATCGGGAATAGCAACACCCAATTGGGCGTGGCGCTGGCCGATCAGATCCTGCCGAAGATCCCAAAGAAATCCAAGGGAACGATCGTGATCGGTACCGACACTCCCGGCCTGATCGTGCTGGTCTTGCGCAACAAAGGCTTCGAGAAAACGGTCCATGCGGCGCGGCCGGGGGTGAAGTTCGTCAGCTTCGACTCGACGCAGGCCCCGGCGACCAACCTCGCCGCTTGGACAGCGGCAGTCCAAGCCCACCCGCATGCGCTCGCCTTTGTCGGACCGGGCAGTCAGGATGCCACCTCGATGGCGGAGATCGAGCGGACCACGCACAAGCACTACCTGGTCGGCGCCGATGACCTCGACCCGGTCGCTCTCCAGGGAATCAAGGACGGGTTGGTCCAGTGCTTGATCTCACCTGAGCACTGGCTGAAGGGTTATATCGCCATCCACCTGCTCGCGGAGCACGCAATCAACGGCACTCCGATCCCCAAGGGTTGGTGGAACCCTGGCTTCCTAGTGGTCAACAAGTCGAATATCAAGGAGATCCTGGCCCGGCAGAAGACAGCGGCCACCCGGGCAGCTTGGTTCAAGAAAGAGGCTGATTACGAGCTGGCTCACCCCAGCAAGTACATCAAGCCGCTCGCGGACGCTAACTAAGCCCAATGTTTGAGGCGCGGGGCATCAGCAAAAGCTACGGCGGCGTCGCCGCGTTACGCGACGCGGACTTCGTCGTCAAGGCTGGGTCGGCCCACGCTCTCCTCGGTGAAAATGGCGCGGGCAAGTCAACCCTCGTCAAAGTCATCGCCGGAGCGCTCCGACCTGATGCTGGTGTCCTGCGCCTCAACGACGCTGAGGTTTCCTTCGCCAACACCGCGGACGCCGCTCGCCACGGTGTCGCAGTGGTGTCGCAGGAACTCAACCTCTTCCCAGATCTTGACGTCCTCGCCAACCTGTACCCGATGAGGGAGCCCAAGCAAGGTCCCTTCGTGGATCGGGCTTCGATGGCGAAGCGTGCCGAACCCGTGTTGGCAGAGCTCGGCCTGGACGTTTCGCTACGACGGCGGCTCGGCACCCTAGACCTGGCGCAACGGCAGTTGGTGGAGATCGCGAAGGCGCTGATCACCGAACCGACGGTGCTGGTGCTTGACGAACCGACATCGGCTCTCCAAAACGACAGCACGGAGGCCCTGATGTCCGTTCTCGCAGTTCTGCGCGGGCGGAATGTGGCAGTGGTCTTCGTCTCCCACATCCTGGAGGAGGCAATGGCTTTGTGCGACGAGTTCACCGTGCTCCGAGACGGGCGGGTGGTGCTGGAAGGAGCGCAGCGGGATGCGGTCAGCGTGAGCACGCTAGTGCAGGCGATGCTCGGCGACCGCTACCAGCGCAGCCTGGCTGGCGGCGCAAGCTCCGATGAGGTGAATGTCCGAGCCTGGGGCGTCGGGCAGCAGCTTCAAGTGGAGCGCGAAGGAAAAGACGCTACTCTCCGTGTGGAGCGCGTGTCAGTCGACGGCCGGCTGGAAGATGTCAGTTTCACCGCGGAGGGCGGCGAGATCGTGGGGTTGGTCGGGCTCAGCGGGTCTGGGCCACTGACACTGCTCGAGGTGCTAAGTGGGGCCCGGTCGCCGCGCAACGGCCACGTCTGGCTGCCAGGAAAACAGCCTCTCCCCCACGGTCTTCGTCGATGCATCGGCTCCGGCGTAGCTCTGGTCTCGGGAGACCGGCGGCGCGTTGGGCTGATGCTGGACAAGCCAATCTGGGAAAACATGGCCGAAGTGCGCTCCTTCGCGCTGGCTCGAGACGGGGCGTGGGTCAGCGCGCGTTCCTTGCGCAAGCGAGCCGCACGGTACATGGAGCGACTCGGCATCCGGGCCAAATCGCCCAACCAGCGCGCGGCGATGCTTTCCGGAGGAAACCAGCAGAAGCTGGTCTTCGCCAAGTGGTTAGAGGCGGAGCCCTCGGTGATGCTGCTCGACGACCCCACCAGGGGGGTGGACGTCGGAACCAAAGCCGAGATGCACACGCTCATGAAGTCCTTGGCTAAGTCCTCGGCCGTGATCGTGCTCTGCTCCACCGACCTGGAGGAACTGGTACTGGTCTGCGATCGGTTGATGGTGTTCTACCACCACCGCATCTGCGCGGAGCTCAGCGGTCCGACCCTCACCCAGCCGAACATCCTCGAGGCGATGAACACCGGTTCCCTCGGGAAGGCCGCCTAGTCACGGTGAGTTGTTGCTGCTCGTTAGGCTTGGTCAGGCGGCGGGGCGATGAGCTCCTCATCGGTGCGCGCGCGAGCAGCAGGCAACGCTGATGGCTGAGATAGTGAGCCTGCGCGAGGCGGTGGGCGCTCTGGTCCACGACGGCGATAGCGTGGCCATGGAAGGGTTCACCCACCTAATCCCCTTCGCAGCGGGGCACGAGGTGATCCGCCAAGGCAGGCGCCACCTGACGTTGATCCGCCTCACTCCCGATCTCATTTACGACCAGCTGATCGGCATGGGGTGTGTTGACAAGATGATTTTCTCCTGGGGCGGGAATCCGGGCGTGGGGTCCCTTCACCGCTTCCGGGACGCGGTGGAGCATGGCTGGCCACATCGGCTCCAGATCGAGGAGCACAGCCATGCCGGACTGACCAACCGCTACGTGGCAGCTGCCTCGGGGTTGCCCTTCGCGATCCTGCGTGGCTATGAAGGCACAGGGCTGCAGCCACTCCTCAGTACGGTGGCTCCGATTGCCTGCCCATTCACCGGCGAGCGGCTGACGGCGGTATCGGCACTGCATCCGGACGTGGCGATCATTCATGCACAGCAGGCAGACCGGCAGGGAAACGTGATGCTCTGGGGCATTCAGGGGGTGCAGAAGGAGGTCGTGCTGGCTTCACCGCGCTCTTTGGTTACCGTCGAGGAGATCGTCGACGAGTTGGTCCCCAGCATGGCGGGAGCGATAGTCCTGCCCACCTGGACTGTGACCGCGGTCGCGGTAGTCCCGGGGGGCGCCCATCCCTCATACGCAGCCGGATATTCCAGCCGGGACAACGACTTCTACGTCGCCTGGGACCAGATCAGCCGAGACCGGACTCGCTTCCTCAACTGGATGGAGGAGCACGTGATCGGCCAACGGGAATCGTCCGCGTCAGCTCCTCTCGGGGCCGGGTGAAGGTGGCAGCCAGAAGGCCGGAGGCGGCCAGAACAGATTCAGCACTCGAGCAGGCCGGCGATGCGACCCCCGGCTACACAGCCGAGGAGATGATGACCGTGGAGGCGGCCCGGAGCCTCCGTGACGGAACGGTCTGCTTCGTCGGGATTGGCGTCCCGTCGGTCGCGGCCAACCTCGCGCGACTGGTGTTCGCGCCCAACCTGGTCCTGATCTACGAGTCGGGGACCATCGGGGCTAAGCCCCGCCGGCCGCCTCTCTCGATCGGCGACGGGGAGCTGGCGGAGACCGCCGACGCGGTGGTCTCGGTGCCCGAGATCTTCAACTACTGGCTGCAGGCTGGCAGGGTGGACGTCGGGTTCCTCGGGGCGGCCCAGATCGACCGATTCGCCAACTTGAACACCACCGTGGTAGGGCCGTATGCAGCGCCCCAGGTCCGGCTGCCGGGCGCGGGCGGAGCGCCGGAGATCGCCGCCTGCTGCAAGGAGATCACCGTTGTGGTCCAGCAGAACCGCCGAACGTTCGTCGAGGAGCTGGACTTTGTAACGTCTGTCGGCTTCGGCAAGGGTCCGGGCGATCGTGAGCGGTTCGGCCAACCCGGTGCGGGCCCGACGAGGGTGATAACCGATCTGGGCGTGCTCAGACCAGATCCCCAAACTTGTGAGCTGACGCTTACCGCACTACACCCCGGCGTGGACGTGGAGCAGGCAATCGCCGCCACCGGCTGGAAGTTGGCGGTCGCCCCTAACGTTCTTCGTTCTCTTCCACCGACAGAGGTGGAATTGGCCGCGCTTCGGGCTTTCCGTGCCGGCCCAGACGCATGATTCGAGTATGTCCGCCCATCCACACGAACACCGGCGTGCCTTCGCGGTACCGCCACCCAGAGGTGGCAGCGGCATGCAGGGCTACTAGGTGAGAAGCACTGCCGACCGCGACGGCCAAGATCCCCTTGTCGCGCGGCCTCCCTACCTTTACCCCGCCTACGAGTCAACCGTCCTGCGCGCGCCTAAGCGGCAGCTGGTCGTGATACCCGAGGCACTCGCCGACCGGACCGGACCCGTCTTCGGTCATCTCCCACCAACCATGATCGACGCCGATCTCACGCGTCAGCATGAAGGGGAGCCGCTGGGCGAGCGGATCATAGTGGCGGGAAGACTGACGGACGCCTTGGGGCATCCGGTGCGCAACCAACTGATCGAGGTTTGGCAGGCGAACGCAGCGGGTCGGTACGCGCACAAAAGTGACGTCCACCCGGCGCCGCTCGACCCAAACTTCACGGGCAGCGGACGCTTCCTTACTGACGACGAGGGAGGGTACCGGTTCGTCACCATCAAGCCGGGCGCCTACCCCTGGCAAAACCACCCGAACGCCTGGCGTCCCGCACACATCCATTTTTCGATCTTCGGCACATCCTTTAGCGAGCGGCTGGTGACCCAGATGTACTTTCCCGGGGACCCACTTATGGATCGGGACCCGATCTCGAGCTCCATCGAACCCCGGGCCCGACAGCGCATGGTCTCGACCTTCGCCATCGACCTGACCATCGAGCAGTGGGCACTCGGCTACCGTTTCGACATCGTGCTGGACGGCCCCGGCGCGGTTCCGTTCGAGGCGCCGCAACCCCAGTGAGCCGACTCGCCAATACCCCCTCCCAGACCGCCGGTCCATTTTTCAGCCTGGGTCTCGCTTGGGCGGCTTCGGAGAATCTGGTTAGCCCCGGGGATCCCGGCGCGATCCGGATCGAAGGGACGGTTCTGGATGGGGCTGGACGGCCGGTTCCCGACTCGTGCCTGGAGATCTGGCAGGCCGATAAGGAAGGCCGCTTCCCCCCCGAATGCCGCCCCGGATGGCATGGCTTCGGCCGCAGCATCACCGACCCAGATGGCGCCTTCCATTTCGTCACGGTCAAACCTGGATCTCTGCCATCCCCGGAAGGGTCTCTGCAGGCCCCTCACATCCAGGTCCAGGTACTCGGCAGAGGGCTGCTCCGTCAGCTGATCACCAGGATCTACTTCCCCGATGAGTCGGAGGCCAACCGGACCGACCCGACGCTTCGCGCGATCCCCGACGCGGGGCGGCGGGAGACCCTGGTGGCGCGACCCACCGGTAGGGGACTTCGCTTCGACGTCGTCCTCCAGGGAGACCGCGAAACGGTGTTCTTTGAGGGCTGAGAGATAGGCACGACCGACCCTGCGCACGGCTACCGAACTCCGCTTGGCCTCTTCGGTTATCTCGAGAGCACAGAGGCCATCGCCAGTGCCACCTCTGACAGGGCATGGATCGAGGCCCTGTTGGACTTCGAGGCCGGATTGGCCCTGTCGGAGGCTGAGGCAGGTTTGGTCCCGGCCGCGGCCGCGGCAGCGATCGCGGAGCGGTGCCAGGCAGACAACTTCGACCCCGAGCCATTGGGGCGGGCCGCTCTCGGCGCAGGTAGCCCCGTCCTTCCTCTGATCCGAGCCCTGGCCGATCAACTTCCGGAGGATGCAGCCGGCTGGGTTCACTGGGGAGCGACCAGCCAGGACGCCATGGACACGGCGATGATGCTGATTGCTCAACGCTGCGGCGCCCTGATCCTGGGCGACCTGGAAGGTGCTGCTGAGGCTGGGGCCGTGCTCGCCGAGCGCCACCGGGCAACTCCGCAAGTCGGACGCACCCTGCTCCAGCACGCTGTCCCAACCACCTTTGGTCTGAAGGCAGCTCAGTGGCTGACGTCGATCACCGAGGTGGAGGCGAACTTGTCCGATGTCACCGCCCGCGCGCTGGCAGTCCAGCTCGGTGGGGCGGCCGGCACGCTCGCCTCCCTCGGAAGCAGCGGGCCCGAAGTCGTTGCTCTCCTGGCAAAGCGCCTTCGGCTAGCCGAGCCGCTTCTCCCCTGGCACACCGATCGGGTTCGGCCAGTCCAGTTGGCGGTCGCCCTGGCGATGGTGAATGGCGTGGCCGCGAAGATCGCCCACGACGTATTGCTTCTGAGCCAGACGGAGATCGGCGAGGTGAGCGAGCCCGACATCCGGGGCCGAGGTCGGTCCTCGGCGATGCCTCAAAAGCGCAATGCCACGACCTCCGTCGCCATCATCGCGGGGTACCGCCGGAGCGGCGGCCTGGTCGGAGTAATCCTTGGAGGGATGGCCCAGGAGCTGGAGCGCTCCGCCGGGGACTGGCAGGCGGAATGGGTCACCTTGACTGAGCTGCTCCGCCTGACCGGCGGGGTTGCCCACCGCCTGAACGAGCTGCTCACCGGGCTCGTGGTCGACGCGGCCAGGATGGCCAACAACCTTGCCCTCACCAAGGGGAGGGTGATGGCGGAGCGGATCGGGCTGCAGCTGGCCAGTGCTCTGGGAAGTTCCGTGGCGAAGCAGGTGGTGGCAAACGCCGCGCAGCGGAGCTCGGCCAGCGGCACCACACTTCGCGAAGAGCTGCTCCGGGATCCCCAGGCCGCGGGCGCAGTTGATCTCTCCAGCCTCGACGAGCTCTTGGACCCGCGGGGGTATCTGGGTGCCACCGAAGAATTCATTGATCGCGCCTTGGCCCAGCGGTCAGGACCACCTCAGGAGCATAAATGAGTCAGTTCGACGCCCCGACCGGCACCGTTCACTACCAACTCGATGGGCCGGTGAGTGCGCCCGTCCTGGTGCTGCTGAACTCCCTGGGGACCACCATCGACTTGTGGCGACAGGAGGTGCCGGTTCTGCGCCGGTACTTCCGGGTCCTCCGATACGACTATCCCGGGCACGGCGCCTCCGCTCCGCGCCAAGGCGCCTTGTCGCTGGAGAGCTTCGGCGACGACCTGCGAGCTCTGCTGGACAGACTCGGGATCGAAAGGGCCTCCCTGTGCGGGCTCTCGATGGGCGGCATGATCGGCCTCTCGGTCGCCGCGCGCTTTCCGGGTCGGGTGGAGGGTCTGGTGGCAGCCTGCGCCAGCACCGACATGTCTCCCTCCGAGTACTGGATGGACCGTGCCGCCAAGGTAAGGTCCGGCGGATTGGAGCCTATCCGGGACCAGCTGTTGGGCCGCTGGTTCAGTCCGGGATTCAGCGAAGCGCAGCCGGCAGTGGTGGCTCGGTTTGGCGACCAGCTGACCGAGGTCGAGCCACGCTCGTACGCTGCCGCGTGCGAGGCACTGGCGGCGGCCGACCTAACCGACCAGCTCGGGGCCATTGAGGCTCCGACCATGATCATGGCCGGAGCCTTGGACCCGGCCATCCCTGCCAGCCGCGCCTTCGAACTTCAGTCGCATATCCGCGGGGCTTCCCTCGGGGTACTCGCGGACGCCGCCCATCTGATCAACGTAGAACAGCCGGAGCGCTTCCTTGCCGCGGTTCTAGACCAGCTGAGCGGAGGTCAACAGGGCCGGGGCCTGGCGAGCAGGCGACGCGTGCTGGGTGACGATCACGTGGACCGAGCCCTGGCGGGCGCCACTCCGTTCACCGCCGATTTTCAGGACTTGATCACCAGATACGCCTGGGGCGAGGTCTGGGCGCGCCCGGGGCTGGATCGGATCACCCGTCGTTGCATTACCATCGCCCTCTTGGTCTCGCTGGGCCGTTGGGACGAATTGGAAATGCACGTCAGGGCGGCGGCGCTGGAGGACCTCACCAGTGAGGAGATCGCCGAAGTGCTCCTTCACACCGCGATCTACTGCGGCGTTCCGGCGGCCAACGCAGCCTTCGAGCACGCCCAGCATGCACTCGACTCGGAGTCGCCCCGCGGGTAGTGTGCGGGAGACGGCCCGTGCCGGGCGCCAAGATGGAGGAGCAAGTTGACTGGACTCGAGAACATCCGGGAGTGGGAGGGCAAGAACGTCGTTGACACTGATGGGGGGGATGTCGGCCGCCTCGAAGATGTCTACTTCGATGCGGAAACCGATGAACCGCTCTTTGTCACCGTTCATACGGGCCTCTTTGGGCAGCACCTCACCTTCGTCCCAACCCAGGGCGCAACCCTGGGCCAGGACTACCTGAAGGTAGATCGGCAGAAGGCGGAGATCCGCCACGCCCCCCACATCGAGAAGGGCGGTGAACTCTCGCTCGATGAGGAGGAGCGTGTCTTCAAGTACTACGGGATCGACTTCCACCCCGCAGCGACCGAGGGTGGGCGGCGCTTGATCCGCCACTAGCGGGCTGCCTCGCCCGGTCACTCGGTCCTACGGTCTTCTTATGCTGGCCGCCATGGAGTTCTCCACGTTCCTCGACCACGTCCGCGCAGACGGGGAGCGGCTCGGGCTGGTGGCCCGCGACCACTTCGCGGCTGACGTCCCACCCTGTCCGGGCTGGACGGTTCGGGACGTGGTCACTCATGTGTCGGAGGTCTACGAGCACAAGATCGCATGCACTCTGCTTGGGCGCGAGCCAGACCCCTGGCCGCCAGCCTGGCCCGCCGACCGCGACCCCCTCGATTGGCTCGCTGACGCTCATGGGAGACTCCTCAGCGTGCTCGACGAACGGGGAGCCGCTGCCCCGTCCTACACCTGGTGGCCCGCGGATCAAACCGTCGGGTTCTGGGCGCGAAGGATGGCTCATGAGACGGTGATCCACAGGGCGGACGCCGAGATCGCCTCTGAGCAATCCAGCCCCGTCGACCCCGCCCTCGCCCTCGATGGCATCGACGAGGTGCTGACCATCTTCCTGGCCGGAGATTGGTCCGAGGCGCCGGACGACCGTTGCCACGGGCAGCGGATCGTTGTGAGCAGCTCCGGGAGGGGCTGGGAAGTGGAGCTGAGACGCGACGCGGTGAACGTCTCTAAACCTGGCCCCGCTGCCGATGCGGAGATCGTCGGCGAACCCGAAGCGGTGCTGCTGTGGCTCTGGGGTCGGGGCTCGCCCGAGCGGCTCACCAACGCCGGCGACCGGCAGTTAGTGAGCCTGCTCCGCCAGCGAATGAAGCTGGCTACCCAGTGATGACCACTTCCCACGCCCAGCCGAGCTCGCCGGTGCTACGACCTCCGAGACATTTGGTAAGCCCGGTCGCGATCTGGTACTGGACGACAAGAGCAGCGCTCGGGTGGGCACTCGTCGTGGTGCTGGAGTTGGTCTGGCTGCTCGCTCAACCAGGCATCGCCGGTTGGCAGAGCTCGGTGCTGGGCGTGACGGCGGTCGTGGCGGCGGCTCACCTGGCAGTCATGCCCAGGTGGCGGTTTCGGGTTCACCGCTGGGAGGTGACCAAGGTCGCCCTCTACACCCAGGCGGGCTGGTTCCACCAGGAGCGTCGAATCGCTCCGCTCTCCCGCATCCAGACGGTGGATAGCGAGCGGGGCCCGATCGAGCAACTCTTCGGGCTGGTCAAGGTGACGGCCAACACGGCCTCGGCCGCCGGGCCCTTACGGATCAGCGGTCTCGACCGCGAGACCGCACAGGGGCTGGTTGATGAGTTGACCGCGATCGCCCAGCAGACCCCGGGTGACGCGACCTGATTCAGGAGCCGCCGACCGGGTCCTCCGGCTCGACCGAGACAAGTCCCAGCGCCCGGCTGGCCGGCAGATCGACCTGGCTTCGCCTCAATCGGCGGATGCTGGTTCTGCTCCCCATGCAAGAGATTCTGAGGAACTTCCCCTGGCTGGTGGTGCTGGTCATAGCCGGCAGCGGGAGAGGCAGCGGGCCCGTATGGGGCTTGGCCGGGGTGGTCGTGGCGATCGGGGCCGGTACCCTCCGCTGGTTCACCACAAGCTACCGGATTCAGCCCGATCAAGTCCAGGTGCGGCGTGGTCTCTTCCGTCGCCGGACGTTGACCGTTCTACGCGACCGGGTGAGGACGGTGGACCTGACCGCCAACCTCCTCCACCGAGTACTCGGACTAGCCAGCATCACGATCGGCACCGGCCTCACCGACCGGAAGGACAACCGCGGACTGAAGTTGGACGGCCTGAGTGCATCGGATGCGGCCTGGGTGCGGCAACAGCTGCTGCACAAGGCGGACGACGCGGGCCGCCAGCCGGCCCGCGAAGTACTCACCGCTCCAGCGTCGTCCGAGGGAGGGCAGGGGGAGTCCGAACTGGCTCACTCAAGAGCGAGTTGGATCGTGTACGGGCCGTTTACTCTCTCGGGCGCGGTCACGGTGCTGGCGGTTGTCGTCTTCGGTGCCCAGATACTCAGCGAGGGACGTCTGCACCTGGCTCGCCTGGGTCCGTTGCACGCGGCCCTGCGCGACCTTGGCTCAGTCTCGATCGTGATCGCGGTGCTATTGGTAGTCGTGGCGGCAGTGGTGCTGATCTCGCTGGCCTCCACGCTCGGCTACATCCTGGCCTTCTGGGGCTTTCGCCTCACACGGCAGCAGGGCACTCTGCACGTGACCCGGGGGCTGCTGACCAGCCGGGTGACCAGCATCGAAGAGCGGCGCCTCCGGGGAGTCGAGTTCAGCGAGCCGCTGCTGCTTCGAATGGTCCACGGGGCGCGCTGCATTGCCATTGCCACCGGACTCAGGGTCGGTCGGGGCGCGGAGCGCGGAGGGTCAATGCTTCTGCCGCCATCGCCCCGGGCCATCGCAGAGGGAGTCGCCGGTGGGGTCCTCGGGTCTGACTTGCCGGTCCACTGCCAGTTGTTGAGCCACGGACGCACCGCCCAGCGGCGACGCTTCACCAGAGTCCTACTGGTCACCCTCCCCATCCTCGGGGTGCTACTCGTGGCCTGGGCACTGGGCGCCATTCCGGGCTGGCCCTGGCTTGTAGCACTCGCCCTTCTTGCCGCGGGGATGCCCATCGCCGCCGATCGATACACGAGCCTCGGGCACGCGGTGGTCGGGGGGCTGCTGGTGACCCGCTCGGGCTCTCTGGTGAGGCGGCGCTGCATGTTGTCCTCGGACGGGATCATCGGATGGAACCTGCACCAGTCGTTCTTCCAGCGGCGCGCTCGGGTCGTCGACCTGAGTGCCACCACCGCAGCTGGCCGTCAAGGCTACCGGATGCAGGACCTGACCCTGCCCGAAGCGGTCCGCGTGTCTGAGGAGATCCGACCCGGGCTGCTCACGCCTTTCCTGGATTAGCCAACGCCCAAACCGCCCGTCGGGGCAATGGAGTGCGCGAGGGAGGGCGCTCCGGGTCGGCCCTGATCCCCCTACTCCGCTAGGTCGAAACTATGCCTCCGACACTCTCACTTGGACCAATGAGTTCGCCGCTGGATCCACCCCCAAAGGTCCTTGTGGATCGGGGTGAACTCCCCCAGCACCCGGCGTCCGGGGTCTCCGCTCGCAGCCGCCAGTTGCGCCGCCCGTGCTCCGAACAGATCGGGGCGGTTGTGGCGCCAGTCCAGCACACCCGCCCTGAGGAACACCGCCAGCAAACTCGCCACCGGCACCGCGAAGAGAGCCCCCAGGAAGCCGGCTGCCTCGATACCGCCAAACAAAGCGAGGAGGGCGACCAGAGGGTGCAGTCGGACGAACTTGGCCTGAATTCTGGGTGCGAGCAGGTAGCCCTCGATGATGTGAATCGCCAAGAAGAGGATCAGGGTGAAGAGAGCGAGGACCGGGCTCTTGGTGAGCGCCAACAGCAGCGCCACGGCGCCTCCGGCGAAAGGCCCCACCAGGGGGATCAGCTCAAAGACAAAGGTCGCCACGGCGATCACCAATGGGAAGGGCACGCCCAGGATGGCCGTCCCGGCGCCTGCTAGGAGGGCCACCAGAAGGGCCATCAAGAGCTGGGCACGCACGTAGCCGCCCACCACCACGGTGAAGGCGTCAAGGCCGAAGGAAACTTCACTGCGAAGCCGGCTCGGAAGCAGCTCCTGAAACTGTCGGCGCAGCGTGCGGCCATCCTTGAGCAGCCAGAAGGAGATCACCAGTCCCACGAACACGTCCACCAGGACAGTGACCGTGCTGGACAGGCCGTGCAGCAGGATGCCCGTGACCCCGGGGATATATGAGCTCAGGTTGTTGGGCACGACCCCGCCTCCGCCGAGGTTGATTCCGTGCTTGCTCAGCTGAGTGCGGACGTTTGCGATCTCGCTGTTGGCGCGGTGCAGCAGATGAGGTATCTGGTCGGCCAGACCTCGAGCCTCGCCAATCAGGGGGCCGCCCACGATGTAGAGAACTCCCGCGACGAAAACCAGTCCGACGACCAATGTGGTCAGCACCGCCAGGGTGGCGGGGAGGTGAGCTCGGCGCTGCAGCAGTCCGACCACCGGGTCGGCGATGAAGGTGATGGCCACCGCCAGGACCAGGGCGAGGATCACGGTGAGGATGGTGGCCAGCCACCCGCCCAGCACTAGAAGCAGCTGGTAGACCACAAAAACGGTCAGCGTGATGGCAGCGGCTCTAATCCAGCCCCACGTGCCGGGAGGCACGCTCCCGGGGGGCGGTGCGCTGGGGACAGGGCTGGCAACCGGATCGGCGGCGGCCGTCGTTTTCCCTGCCGGTTTGCGGGCGACCGGAGTGTCAGGCGCCACGGCGTCAGTCTACGGGCTGGTTGGACTCACCACGTTCCCGCTTCGAGCGATGCCGGGCCGGCTGGACCCTCGGTAATACTTCCGGGAGGAGTCAGGCCGCCGGTGCTGAGTCAGGTAGCTGCAGCAAGCGCCGCGCTTCCTTGGTCAGCCGTCGCGCCTTCCACAGGTCCCCACCAGGAACCACCTGGTTGAGGAACAGCGTCAGCCCCGCCAGCACCAGCAGCACCGCGAGGTAGCTCGGAAAGATCAGTGCTCCGACGCACCACAGGCTGGCCTCGACCAGTGGTCCGACCGCAAGGATGGTTCGGCGCTGGTGGTGATCCAGCCCTTCGATGAAATACCGCCAGCCGAATCCGAGCCACGGGAAGTCGCGGCTATACCAAACCCTGGGGGCAAACCGCACCCGATAGACCCACAAAGCCAGCGCGTGGGAGGTCTCGTGGGCAATCAACACGAACGCGAAGTAGGCCCAGATCATGGTCCCACCTGATGACCGGCTCGTCCGCCGGAATGATGCTGCACTCGCTCCTCTCTGCTCCTGGTCCCTTGATTCAGAAACCCGACCGCGGCCGACGCCCCCCAACATGATCCAGCCTGGAGGGTCTGCTTGTCATAGGAGAACTGTAATCCCGCGCAGTTCAACTAGGAAAATCTCGCCATTCGCGTACGACTAATGGGGGCCGGCGATCTCCAGACACATCTCCACCCGGTCCCCGGACGGGTCTGGTGTGACCTGCAACCGGGTCCCCGTTAGCCGGAATCCAGCCTGCTCGTAGCACCTCTCGGCGGGGGCGTTGTCGGGCGTGACCCAGAGATAGATTTCCGACCCGCGGCGTCGTCTCTGCCAGCCGACCACGGCGGCAATCAGCGCTCGGGCCACCCCGCGACGCCTCCAGGCCGGATCGACCCACATTGAGATCAGTTCGATTCGGGCTACCTCAGTGCGGACGACCCCCGTCAGCCCGACCCAGCTAACGCCGGCTCGGGCACTCCACATCCGCCGGCTGCTGCTCGGAGTCGCCCTCTCCCGCCAGACAGAATCCGGATGCAATCGCTCGGTCTCCAACCGGGATGCGAAAGCGGCCGGGGAGTCAGCCAGGGAGCGGAGGCGGATCTCGCGCAGGCGCTTCCACTCCGATGCCTCAACCGGCAGGACGTCGAACGCGGTGGAATTTCGGATCACGGGGATCTCATCAGGTCAGTGCCGTGACTATGCGGGTTCGTCGGGTTCCCCGCGGCTCGCGTTGGCCCGACCGCGACTCCAGTACCCCTTGGCCGACACCTGGTTCCTGGACAGCCCCCGTCGCAGCAGTTCATCGCGCAGAGAGAGAGCTACCGTCACTTCGGCCGCGATGTATACGTGGCCCGCACCAGACGGGACCTGCCATTCGCGTATCTCCTCGAGAAGTCGCCCGGGATCGCCCGCCTCGGAACCCCCTCGACGAAGCCAGGTCAGGTCCACCTCACCGTGGCTCGACACGGGTTGCTCATCTGACGCACTCGAAACCTCCAGGATCGCCCGAGCGTGTGTGCCAAGCGGCAGCGCCTCCAACATCGCCAGCGTGCCGGGGATGTAGGTGTCATCACCGAGGAAGAGGTGCCACTCCGCGCCCGGAGCCAGGGTGATCTTGCCCCTCGGTCCAACTACCTCTGTAAGCTCCTGGCCGGGACGGACGCCGGTCGCCCATCGAGCCGCGGGGCCGTCGCCGTGCATGACCACGTTGAGGTCGGCGGTTCCGGTGACGGGGTCTGCCCGACGAATTGTGTAGCGCCTACTTACCGGCTCGCCCCGCTCGAGAGGGAACCTCAGCATGAGGTCCTGACCCGGTGCAAACTGGAACCCCCGCAGAGCGTCGCCCGCTAGTCGTATCTGGCGCAAGCTGGGACCGAGATCGACCACCTCCAAGACGGTCAGAGACATGGTCTGCGGTTGGGGCAGCCCGGGCGGGCCCGGCGGAATAGCTGCTCCCGGTGGGCGAGTGGGCGCTGCGTCAGTCATCTCGATAACCGTAGCCCGAGTCCGCTACACACTGCCAGCTGGCGTCCCATCCCGACGCCCTTGATAGTGCCGGTCAGCGGGCGCTCCAGCGGGTCACCCGTGCTGGCCTACGGGTTTCCCATCATCCGGTGCGGGACCGGTGGCGCCGGACTTCGCAAATTCTTGGTACGCCTCCCAGGCTCGGGGTCCCCAGACGGTGGCCGGTCCGCCATCGAGCAGGAGTGCCACCCCGATAGCCTCCGCCACCTCCTGAGGCGTCGCGCCTCGGCGGGCCGCCGCACGCGCGTGGGCGGCGATACAGCCGTCGCACTTCTTGACTATTGATATGGCCAGAGCGATCAACTCTTTGTGCTTTTGCGAGAGCGCACCGTCCACCATCACCGCGCGGTGAGTCTGCGTGTACCCGGCCCAGACGTCCGGAATGGCTTGGCGCAGCTCCGAGATGGGCTCGCTCAGGTCGTTTAGAACTTGCTGATAGTCCGGCATCGTCTGGCCTCCCTGTAAGTAATACCGGTGGTGCTTCGACCGCTTGGCGATGCCACCGCCCATCCCTGGCGGCGAAGGCTCACGAAGCGCCTGTTTGGTCGGTGGCCCTGAACGGCCTGCGGTGGTCGCTCAGCGCGGGTCGGTGCCGAGTCGATTTGGTGGCCTGGAAGGCGCCATCTCGAAGAACCGGCACCAGCTCCGAAACGTTGAGGGCGGCGGCCCATTCCAACTCCTCGCCGTACTGGCGGTTGCGCTGCTCACGTCCGGACACACACTCCCGAAGAACCTTGCGCAGGCCCTGCTGC
Organism: Candidatus Dormiibacterota bacterium; assembly: GCA_963804565.1. Taxonomy (GTDB): domain Bacteria; phylum Chloroflexota; class Dormibacteria; order Aeolococcales; family Bog-877; genus Bog-877. The sequence goes on from CAWDQV010000001.1 coordinate 991,653, forward strand.
CGCGCCTGCCTATACACGGCCGACGCAGCGGCCGCCTCCGGCGAGCGCCGGCGGCGGCGTAGTCCATCGATGATCGCGCCCGCTCCGATCAGGTCCTCAAGGGCAAGATCCAGACTGCCATCTGGCCAGCGCTCGCCGGCGGCGATGACCGAGATCACTGAACCCGCGCGTCGGGCGAAGCGGGCGACCGCATAGGCGTTCCGGAGTGAGCCGGCCACCACAACCGTCGAGCCCTCGCTCGCGGCTGCCGAGATCGCGGATCCGTTGGGAGAGGGCAGCACAATCGAAGTTCCCTCAGGTGCCCGGCTCAGCGTGGCGGGAGAGAGGGAGTACGGCTGCCGAGCGGATACCAACGAGCGGCTGACCGCAACCTCAGCGCCGAGCTCCGAGGCCGTGCCTGCGCACTTGCTGGATCCCACGGGTGGGGATAGACCAGGCAGCCCCGCTCGATCGCCACCGAGACGGTGGTGGAGAAGGTGATCACATCGACCACCACCACACATCGGACACGGGGCCAGGACCGCCGCCCCGGCCAGTCCCCAGCCGAAGCCTCACGGTGTATCCCGACTGGTCGGCTCGGCCGGCCGGCGGTGCATAGCGAGACCGGTGGTCGCCAACCGGGACCGAGTGAATTGCTGGCCATTGCTCCATAGCTTGGGGGATAGCCAAGCACCCAGCGCTTCTTCGGCCCGCGGCCCACGGTTGCGGCCAAGCTCTCTCACTTCGGGAGCAGTCGCGGGAAGCCTGACTATATTGGGCGGATGGTGCGCCCTGGTGGTCATGGGGCTAGGGCTCTGAGTGGGACTTCCTAGCACCCTCGGTGAGCTGCGGGGCAGCGAGTACCGGATGCGCTCGGTCCGGGAGGAGCTGCGGGACAACCTGGTGGACGCCCTGCGCCATGGCCGGGAGCGCTTTCAAGGGCTGGTCGGATACCAGGACACGGTATCCCCCAGATCGAGAACGCCCTCCTGGCCGGCCAGGACATCATATTCCTGGGCGAGCGGGGGCAGGCCAAGTCGCGGCTGATCAGAGCCATGGCCCAGCTGCTCGACGAACAGATGCCGGTGGTACGGGGAAGCGAGGTGCACGACCATCCCTACGCCCCGATCAGCCGGTTCGGCCGCGATCTGGTCGGCTGAGCGTGGAGACCAGACACCGATCTACTGGATCGGGCGCGAGGAACGGTTCGGCGAGAAGCTGGCCACCCCCGACACCTCGATCGCCGACCTGATCGGGGAGGTCGACCCGATCCGGGTCGCCGAGGGCCGCGTACCTCTCCGACGAGCTGACGATCCACTACGGGCTGCTGCCCCGGGTCAACCGGGGGATCTTCGCCATCAACGAGCTCCCGGATCTGGCGGAGCGGATCCAGGTGGGTCTGCTCAACATCATGGAGGAGCGGGACGTTCAGATCCGGGGCTTCCAGGTGCGTCTCCCCCTGGATGTCCTGGTCGTGGCCACCGCCAACCCGGAGGACTACACCAACCGGGGCCGGATCATCACCCCCCTCAAGGATCGGTTCGGGGCTCAGATCCGCACCCACTACCCCCGGTCTGCGGAGAGCGGAGGCCGAGATCATCGAGCAGGAGCGAGATCAGTTCTCCGGGTTGGGGATACCCCTGCACGTCCCCCAGTACATGCTGGAGCTGGTCGCCGAGATCTCCCAGCTGGCCCGGCGGACCAACCAGGTCAACCAGCGCTCGGGGGTTTCGGTGAGGCTGTCGATCGCCAACTTCGAGAGCCTCTGTGCCAACGCGGTGCGCCGGGCGATCCTCCTGCAGGAGCCGGAGCGCGGTACCCCGCCTGAGCGACTTGGCCGCGCTGGTCGCCTCTACCCTGGGCAAGATGGAGCTGGAGACCTGGGAGGAGGGCGAGGACCAGGCGGTGTTGCAGAAGCTCCTGCGTAGCGCCACCGGCAATGTCTTCCGCCGCCACTTCTCAATCCAGGAGTTCGGCCCGGTATTGGCCCGCTTCGAGCAGGGATTGACGATCGAGGTGGGCGAGATGGTCCCGCTCGACCGCTACTTGCAGGTGGCGGACGGCATCCCCGAGATGAAGCGGATCCTGAGCGACCTCGACGAGCCCCAGCAACCCGGCTCGGTGGCCGCCGCCCTGGAGCTGGTGCTGGAGGGGCTTCACCTCTCCAAGCGGCTCAACAAGACGGCGGTCGACGGCACCGCCGTCTACGGCAGCTAGGCGCCGGGCGATGTCTGCGGCCCGGCACCTCTACAGCCGCTGGGATGGAAGTCAGGAAGGTCGAGCTCCCCGACTCCAGTGAGCTGTTCTCCCGGCTGGCGGAGGATGTTTATCACGGCTGGGACTTCGAGTCGGCGCTGCGCCGTCTGCTGAGCCAGGGATTCAAGGACAGCGAGGGGCGTCAGCTTCGGGGCCTGGAGGACCTCCTGGACCAGCTCAGGGAGCAGCGACAGGAGAAGCTCGAGCGGTACAACCTGGACGGGCTGTTCCAGCAACATCGAGGAGCGGCTGGACCGGATCATTCAGAAGGAGCGCGAGACCCTTCAGGAACGGCTCGCCGAGTCGGGTCAGTCCGATCATCCACAGCTGTTGGAGCGGGTCGCCAAGAGCCGGCTAGACCAGCTCGACGCGCTGCCTCCCGAGGCCGGGTCCGCCATCCGCCAGCTGCAGGACTACGAGTTCCTCAACCATGAGGCAGCAGCCGACTTCCAGGCGCTCCTGGCCGAACTCCGGCGGAACCTCATCGAACGCCACTTCGACGAGCTCGGAAAGGCGGTCCAGAATATGGGTTCGCAGGACCTGGGCCAGTTGCGCGAGATGGTCTCCGACCTCAACCAGATGCTGGAGCGGAAGTTGCGCGGCGACCCTCCCGGCTATGAGCAGTTCATGGACAAGTGGGGAAGCTACTTCCCGGATCATCCAGCAGACCTGGACTCGTTCCTGGACCAGCTCCGCCAGCAGATGGCGGAGCTCAATTCATTGCTGGAATCCGCCTCCCCGGAGACCCGACAGCAGCTGCAGGAGATCATGCGAGCAGCCCTCAGCGACCCGGGGCTGCAGGACCAGCTCTCGAGGCTCTCCCAGATGCTGTCTCAACTCTCGCCGTCGGCGCAGTCGGGAGCGCGCTTCGGCTTCTTCGGCGGGGAGGAGCTGGACCTCCCGGGCGCGTTGGACGTGATGGGTGATTTGCAGCGGCTGGATTCGCTGGAGCGCGGCATCCGGCAGGCCTACTCAGGGATCGAGCTTCCGCCGGACCTTCTTGCCCAGCTTGCAGACAGCCTGGGACCGGACTCGGCCAGCAACCTGGCCCAGATCCAGGAGCTAGTCAGGGAGCTCGAGGCAAAGGGGCAGCTGAGGCGCAGCGGGGAAGGGCTGGAGCTGACCCCGCAGGGAATCCGCAAGATCGGCCAGAAGGCTCTGGGAGACATCTTCCAGCACCTCTCAGCCGACGGTTTCGGCTCCCATCCTCAGGGCACGCTGGGGACGGGCACCGAGATGAGCGACCACAGCAAGCCGTACGAATTCGGCAACGCCTTCAACCTAGACGTGAAGCAAACCTTGATGAATGCGGTGCGCCACAGCGATGGCAGCCCACGCTTGCACCTGGAAGTCGACGATTTCGAGGTGTTGGAGTCGGAGCAAAGCGTGCAGACCAGCACCGTCCTGATGCTCGACATGAGTCGCAGCATGCCGCTCCGCGGCTACTTCTACGCGGCCAAGAAAATGGCGCTGGCGCTGGACTCGCTGATCCGGACCCAGTATCCGCGCGACACCCTCTATGTCGTCGGTTTCTCGGATTACGCCAGGGAAATTGGGCCGGGGATGCTGGCCCAGCTGTCCTACAGCGAGTACGTCTACGGCACCAACATGCAGCACGGGCTGATGTTGGCGCGTCGCCTGCTGCATCGCCATCGATCTGCAAATCGGCAGATAATCATCGTCAGTGATGGCGAACCCACTGCCCACATGGAGGGGACCCACGCCGTCTTCATGTACCCGCCCCTGCCGGAGACATTCCAGAAGACGTTGCAGGAGGTTCGGCACTGTACCCAAGAGGGGATCGTCATCAACACCTTCATGCTGGAGAGCAACCAATACCTGGTGCAGTTCGTCAAGCAGTTGACCCGCCAGAATCGGGGACGGGCCTTTTTCGTCAGCCCTGACCGGCTCGGGGACTACGTGCTGGTCGACTACGTCGCATCGCGCACCAGGCCCAGTTAGGCGATGCCTTCCATCAGGTTGGCCGCCCAGCGCCAGCGGTTCCAGGAGCGGCTGCTCGTCCAACTTCGCTCCCGGTACAGCAGTTGGGAGTTCTCCGCTCGCGAGGATAACTTCGGTGTGCTCGCCCGCAAGGAGCGAGCCCAGGTTGCGTTATCGCTCGAGTCGCTCTACGCGCTAGTGGGCAAGCCGGGAGCATCGGTGCCGGAGGAGATCTCGCGCTTCGTAACCATGGCTGGACCTAGGCTCAGTGCGGCTGAGCAGAATCCTGAGCATCCGGGATTGGCACCCGACCCGGGGGCGCTGGTCTGGTGCGTCCGGGCGGAGCTCCGCATCCGTAGCTACAGCCGATTCGCCGAGCTCGCCACCAAGACCCTACCCGGTGGATTGCTGGCCTTCGTAGCTGAGGCGCTGCCTGGGGACGCCATGCGCGGCGTGTCGCGACAGGAAGCTGAGGCAGCCGGGCTTAGTGAGGCGATGCTCTGCCAGCATGCCGACCGCAACACCTCGCTGCGGCTCACCCGCTGGAGGAAGGCGCTCGAGAATGAGCCGGAGCGTCGCACCTGGCTCTTCACCGACGACATCCTCTTTGCCAGCAGCCTGCTGCTGCTGCCGGAGTTTCTCGAGAGGCTCGGCGCGCTCGGGCAGGGCCGGGCCGCGGTGGCAGCTCCCGATCGAGCCATGGTGGTGGCATCCGTGGGTGATGCAGCTTCTTCGGAGACGATGCTCCCCGTCGTCCGCCGACTCTATCGGCTGGCCAGCTTCCCCCTCAGCCCGGTCCTCTTGAGGACGGACGGCCACTCGCTCGAGCTCGATCCCTCGGAGGTCAAAAGCGGGGCCCCCCGGACTGGGTGGCGTCGCCTCTTCGGGAGCGCGCAAGGTTGACCACAACAGTGATCCCGGCTCCCCGGGCGCTGCACGACGCGATCGCTCAGTTGCGCACAGAGGCCAGGTCGAGGTATGGCGACGACCTCATCGAAGTGAGGATTGCTGATGCGGGCTTGGTGGGCTCGGTTGCGCTGCCTGCACAGGCGGAACAGCTGGCCCACTTGGTGGCAGAGCTGTGGCCTGGGGCCAACGTACGACTCCTGGTGCTGGCGACCCGTCGAGCGCGCGTGGCCCTCTACCCCGATGCCGCGCCAATCGACATCTGGCGCAGGCGACCATCCGACGACGCCGACGGGCGGCAGGAGCTGACCACCCAACTTCTCCCCGGGGATCCGCCCGCCGAGCTGTTGGCGCTCCGCCAAGAGAACTACCTGGTAAGGGCGCCTGGTGAGGCCGTCGGATGGGTGCCCAAGACAGCTCACTTTCGCTGGGGACCTCCTCAGTTGGTGTCGCCGCCGCCGGGGTTGCCATGGGATCCGGAGGTAGTCAGCAAAACCGCGCTCAACCTGCTCGGCCGCCCCTACGTGTATGGCGGAACGGGGGGCAAGGGGATCGACTGCTCCGGACTCAGCTGGCGCGCCTATCTCGCCGCCGGAGTCGTGTTGCCGCGCAACAGCCGAGCGCAGCGCAGGGTCGGGGAGCGAGTCAGGCTGGCAGCACTCCGGGAGGCCGATATCATCTGCGCAGTACACCGGGGGCCAAAGCGGACCAGCCATGTGGCGCTGTACCTGGGTGATGGCGAGGTCGTCCACGCTTGCAGCGAAGACAGCCAGGTGCGGCGAGAGCCGCTCGCAGATTTTCGCAATCGCTATCAGGTGCTGACCGTCCGCCGTTTACCGGGAGCGGTCCACTCCGCACGCTAACCTTGCCCCGATGAAGGCGCCCGGAAGTCCGGCAACCGCGAGCCCGCCGACCGCCCACAGGGACCAGGAGCTGCGCGTGCCTTCGAGCCTGGCCCAGCTGCGCCACAGTCGGATCGACCTGGTGGGCGTAGCCAGCGTGGAGGGCGGTGAGATGGCCCGATACCTGTTGGCGGCCGGCTTCACTCATTTGGTGGGACACGATCAGCAGCCGGATCTGGAGAGCCTGGAGAGAGCCCACCATCTGGCCCACGCTGGCGTCCCCAAGGAAGAGCGCCGGGAGCGCCTGGGCAAGTTGCTCGCCGGGCTGAACGAGCTGCACCTGGCCGACCGCTATCTCGAGGGGGTGGAGCACTCTGCCATGGTCATCCCCACCCAGGCGTGGTTCCTCGCCCCGGCCAACTCTCCGCTTCAAAAGCTCAAGCTTGCCGGCCACCCCTTCTATTCCCTGATCCAGGCCTACCTCGACCTGGCCTTGGGCGAGGTGGTGGGTATCACTGGCAGCCACGGCAAGTCGACGACCAGCGCACTGGTCGCGGACCTCCTCAGCGAGCTCGCGCTCTATCCGACCGTGTGGCTGGCCGGAAACGATCGCCACGACCGGCAGGCATTGGAGGAGGTGGCCCGGGACGACGGGAAGGGCTGTCTGGTGCTGGAGATCAGCAACCGCCAGCTGCTGCAACTGGAGCGAGCACCTCGGGTCGCCTGTCTGACCAACATCACCCCAAATCACCTCGACGAGCACAAAGGGCTAGACGGCTACGTCCGTGCCAAGCGGCGCATCTTTGAACTGCCCGGCTGTGAGGTGGCCATCCGAAACGGTGACAACGCGCTCAGCTTGTCAGTAGCCGAGCTGGGTGCGGGCATACGCGAGCTGCGCTTCTCCAGATCCGAGGTCGGCCTAGGGGGGCTTGATGGAGCATTCGAAGAGGGCGGAGCACTCAGCGTCCGCCAGGCTGGTACCTCCTTTGGGGTGATGCCGACGTCGCGAGTACCGCTGTTGGGCGCTCACAACCTGGAGAACGTCAGCGCCGCCCTTACAGTCCTGGCGGGACTGACCCAACTCAGCAGCTCCCTGCTGGACCGGGCGGCGACCACTGTGGAGCTCTTTCGTCCACTTCGGCACCGCACCGAGTTGGTTCGACGGCATCAGGGGGTCGACTACATCGACGACCTCTCGAGCACCACCCCGCAGTCGACCGTCGCGGCCATCCTGGGAGTGGGGCGACCTTGCGTACTGATCGCGGGCGGCGAGGACAAGGGCATCGACTTCAGTGAGCTAGTGGCGCTGGCAGGCGGCCCGGTGCCGGCAGTCATCCTCCTCCCGGGCGCGGGCTCGGATCGGCTGGCTCTGGAGCTGGCCGCCGCGGGAAACGAGCGACTGGTGCATCGGGTGGACAAGCTCCAGGCAGCTGTGGATCTAGCGGTGACGCTGGTCCAACCCGGGCAAGCTCTCCTACTGTCGCCTGCCTGTCCTGGATTCTTCAGCGCCCACTACGGCGAGGGAGGCTTCCGGCAGGCGGTTCGGAGCGCTACTTCTCCTCGTCCTCGAAGGGCGCCAGCGTGAGCGGAGTGACTCCGACCAGCTCGAAAGTCGCACCACAGTTGGGGCAATCGACCAGGTCACCGATCTCCCCCACCTCTGCGAGATCGAGATCAGCGCCGCAATCGGGGCACGTGCCAGCCAGAGCTCCGGTGGCGCTCACTCGCGTCCTCCTCCATGATCGGGTCTGAGTCGAGCGGAGTCGCCCCCCGCGGCCAGTGGGGCCACGCTAGGCTCTTCGGCGTCAGTCTACCGATCGAATCTCAGCTATCTCTCGATGAGGGGTACACCCCACTCGATAGCGCCGAGGTCCTGGGATCCGCCCTCGGTATTCCCTCGCTGAAGCTGAAGCGGGAGGACTTCTCCCCCACCGGCTCTCACAAAGCCCGCTGCCTGAGCCTGCTCTGCTCGACGCTGGCCGCCTCGGGTGGCCGCCAAGCGGTCATCTCCTCCTCAGGAAACGCGTCGGTGGCGGCCGCGGCTTATTCGTCGCTCCGGGGTATCAGATTGCTCAGCCTGGTTTCGCCGAGGACTCCACGGGTGAAGTTGGCTAGGCTCCGTGGCTATCCGGGACTGACGGTCATCAGCGACCAGCCGGTCGCTCTCCTGCACCACGCCGTTCGAAGCTGGAACCTGGCCGATTTGCGGGGCTCAATCAACCCATTGGCGCCCAACGCCTACCGCGGCATCTCCGCCGAGCTGGTCCCGCTGGCACCACTGGCGGCGCTCTTCATCTTTTGCAGCAGCGGCGCCAGCGCCTTGGGAATCTCCCAGGGGTTTGACCAACTCCTCGAGCCCGGGAGCCGCCCTGAGCTTCACGTTGTGGAGGGCACTCCCGGCGGGGAGCTGACCCGTCCCTGGTACACCGGATCGGCGCCCGACCCGATGGCGGAAACCCAGTTCGGCGAGCTCGGCTCACGCCGCTCCCGCCTTTCCCCGACAGTTCGTCGAGCGGTGCGCTCCAGTGGTGGCCGCGGCTGGCGGGTGAGCTCGAGCGACGCGGCCGAGGTCAAAGAGATCGCCGATGCACTGGGACTACGCACCTCATGGGAGGGGATCGCCACCTTGGCCGCGATGCGCCAGGCGGCTGCAGCCGGGGCGGTCGGTCGGTCCGGAAATTGGATCGCGGTATTGACCGGTGATCAGGAACAGTTGGATCTGGAGGAGTCCCGCCCCGGTCACCCGCTCTTTCCGATTGCCGATTCGGCGGACGAGTTGGACCTTCTCCTCGCTGACGCCGACTTCACCAGGGCTGATGAGGGGTGACCGAGCACCAGGCGAGGGTGGTTTTCGTCGGGCCTGACCCGTTGCCCGCTCTCGGTAGCGGCCTGGCGGTGATCTGCGCCGACGGTTGCGGCATCGCCCAGGCGGCGGGGCCGAGCTGGCAGGGTTACCCGGCTCCTGGGGTCAATTCAAGCTCGTCCCTGCTGGCGCTGCCGGCTGTGCGAGATCGACTGCGAACACAGGCTGATGCGATCGTGGTCTGGAAGAGTTCGGCGCAGTTGGAGAGCATCGCCAAAGAGCTCGGTGTTCTGCTCGCCAACTCCCCCGCCTTGATCTCCCGGCGGCTGGAGAACAAGAGCCACTTCAGCAATTACGCTCGGTCGGGCGGCCTGCCGATTCCACCGACCAAGACCGGGATCGCCGGCCCGGCGCTTCTCCGGGCAGCCAGAGTGCTGTCCCCGCCGTTCGTCTTTCAGCTGGCGCACGGATTCTCCGGGGCCCACACCTACCCGGCCGATTCCCAAGCAGACCTGGAGCATCTGGTCGAACGATTTCGCGGCCGAAGCTGCCGGATATCGGTGAAGGTCTCGGGCATACCTGCCACGGTGACTGGGGTCATATCTGCCGACCGGCTGCTGATCGGTCCCGCGTGCATCCAGCTCACCGGGATCCCTAGCCTCACCCCCCACCCACTCGGATCCTGTGGCAACGACTACGGACGTCCTGTCCCAGAGGAGAGGGAGATCCTCCGGTTGGCTCTCCTGGCAGCGAAGTGGCTGCGAGACGAGGGCCACCGAGGAGTCTTCGGCTTGGATGTGGTCGTCGGCGAGGACGGGTCTGTCTGGTGCATCGAGCTCAACCCTCGGCTGGTGGCGTCTGTCCCGCTGTTTAGCCTGAGCGCCCGAGACTTGGGAACACCCGGCATCCTCAGCCATCACCTGGCCAGCTTCGGTGTCTCCGATACCCAGGCTGGTGAGCTCTCCTGCCATTGGTCTCAGTTGATCCTCTACCAGCGGGCGGAGCGGCTCCCCGGAGACGGCTCGGGGACCAGCCGGGGAACGCTCTCCACTTCGGATCGCTTTACACCGACTGGCGAATTGGGATTGGGTGGGCCTCGGCCCGGCGAGGCGGGTCTCCTGATCCAGGCCCAGTCCCGCCCCGGCAAGGAGCTGGCCCGGGTTATCTTCGAGGGAAGTTGCTCTACGCCGGATGGCGCATTGCTTCCAATTTTCGAGGCTGCGGTCGCCGAGCTGCGTGCCCGACTGGAAGGTAGCGGCGGCGACCCGAGCGTTTCGTGAGCGCCGTATAGGCGGTACCTTGACTCTGTGGAGTTCCGAGATTACTACGCCACTCTTGGCGTTCCCCGCACCTCAACCGATAAGGAGATCCGAGCCCGCTACCGCAAGCTCGCCCGCGAGCTGCACCCCGACGTCAACAAGGACCCGAAGGCCACCGAGCGCTTCAAGCGGGTAAACGAGGCCTACGAGGTCCTCAAGGATCCCGAGAAGCGTTCCAAATACGATCGCTTAGGCGCGGACTGGGAGCAGATCGAGCGAGCCGAGGCCTTCAGGCGTGAGCACGGCCAGTCGACGGGGAACTCCGGCACTCGGACGCGGGAGAGCGCCCAGCGTGCAGCCGAACGGGCGGGCGCACGTTTTGGTGGGTTCAGCGACTTCTTCGAGACCTTCTTCGGCAGCCGGGGTTCGGAGTCCGACGACCCCTGGGTCGAAGCGCAACTGGAACGGCTCCGGCGGGAGAACACCGCCGCCAGGAGGGGTGCGGATACTGAGGATCAGCTCGAGGTGACCCTCGCTGAAGCGATGCAGGGCGGGGAGAGGACGATGCAGATCTCGATCACGGAGAGCTGCCCCACCTGTGGTGGAAGCGGTCGGGTGGCTGATACGAGTTCGGGCGGGGGCACCGCTACCAAGGTGGGAGTGAAGGTGTGCCCGGCCTGCTCTGGGACAGGACGTCAAACTCGCCACCGTACCCTCAAGGTGTCGATCCCCAAGGGAGTCACCGACGGCTCAAGGATCCGGGTTGCCGGCGAAGGCTCGAGCGGAGTGGGAGATGGCGGTCGGGGCGACCTTTACCTAAAGGTCAAGTTGAAGCTCGAAAGCGGCACTGAGGTAAAGGGACGAAACGTCTATAAGGACCTCCCTGTGCGCGATTACCGGGCGGCACTCGGAGGCAAGGTGGTAGCCGAAGGTCCCGGTGGAAGACTCGAGGTGACCATCCCCGCGTACTGTCCTCCGGGAAGGCTGCTCCGCGTGCCAGGCAAGGGCATTCCTCCCCTCAAGGCGTCGGGATCCCCCGGCGACCTTTTCCTGCGCGTCAAGGTCGTCTCCGCAGCGAGGTCGCCGCTGAGCGCGGAGGAGCGCGCCGCGTACTTGGAGCTGGCGTCCGCCGACGGCGCGGCAGTCTAGCGCCTCGCCCGCTCGCCGCCAATCTCCTAGGTCGCGGAGAGGCGTCCTCCTAGGACGCAACTGCACCCCTCAGGTGGAGGCCTGGACAGGCAGCAGAGGAACCCTGGGCATCGGCCAGGCGGACGTGGTCAAAGCCGCGCACCGAGAGTTGAGGCAGCGCAGCGCCGAGAGAAGGAGGAACTGGCCAACCCGGGGTGTCAGCGCCAGTTGCTGATGCCAACCTTCCGAGCACCTCGCGCGTCCAAGAGGAGCCTCTCCACCCATGTCGTGCGGTGTGTGCTGTTCAAGCTAACCTGGGGCCACGGAGACCTCAGGGTGAGCTCGACCGGGCACCGGACCCGCAGAGACGGATAGCTGCTCGGGCTTTGGCACCCGTACTGAAGGTTCCGTAGCCGGTACGACATCGTTGTCACCATCGCCAGCAACGATCAGCTAAGCGCTAGCCTGCGGCGCAGAGAGGCAGCGAACTGGGCGGCGAACTGCTCCCCATCGGGTCAAACGACACCAGGGAGTCCCGCACATGCGCCAGTCCGCAGCTCGTTCGCACCGCCACGGCTCGGGGATCCGCCACCACCTCCTTCCCGCGCTCGCCTTGGCGGCCATGGTCGTAGCCCTGGCGCCTCCGTTCCACATCGCGTTGGTCGCTGCGGCCGGCACGCAGACACCTCCCACAGACGCAATCCCCGCGTCGGCCAGCTACGGCGGTTACAACCCGGTGGTCCCCAATCTGGGCGTTTGCAGCGCGGCCGATCCGATCGAGTGTGCGGACGGCAACTTCTATCAGAACTTCTCCTTGATCAACATCCCCGGCCTCGGACTGCCCCTCCAGCTGTCGCTTTCCTACAACAGCGCCACGGCGAGCCAGCAGTCGGCGCTGGGATATGGCTGGGACTGGAACTACGGGATCCAGCTGAGCTACACCAGCACCACCATGACCGTCACCTCGGGCAACGGAGCGACCGTGACCTTCACTGGGAGCGACAACACCTGGACCGCTCCGAGTTGGGCCGAGGCGACTATGGAGGGCAACCCCGAGACGGTGGCCGGCGCTGCTTATGAAGACGAAAACGACAAGATCGGCTATACCTTTATCGGCACCTCTGATCCGAACATCGCTGATCCCGATTGGGAATACAGCTCCAACGGCTATCAGACCACTCTCTACTACAACAGCGGCGGTGAGCTCACCGAGGTGATGGACCCCAGTGGTCGGGAGCTCAACTTCACCTACACCAGCGCTGGTCAGCTGGCTCAGGTGACGGACCCAGCGGGTCGGACAGTCACCTTCAGCTATGACTCGGCCGGTGATCTGACCAGCTTCACCGACATGGGCGGAGGGACGACGTCCTTCACCTACGACAGCGAGCATCACCTCCTGACCGAGACCGACCCCCTGGGCCATGTCACCACCAACACCTACAACTCCTCAGGGCAGGTGGTCACCCAGACCGACCCCAGGGGCCACACCACCACCTTCAGCTACAGCGGCAGCTACCCGAACGTGACCACCACGGTGACCGACCCGCTGGGGAACGTAACCGTGCTTACCTACCAGTACGGACTGATGACCCAGGTCACCGAGGGGTACGGCACTTCCAGCGCCGCCACCTGGGACTATCTCTACGATCCCAACACCCTGGGAGTGACCAGCGCCACCGATCCCAATGGCAACACCACGACCTACAGCTATGACTCCGGTGGCGATCTCCTCAGCGAGACCGATCCGATGGGGCGCACCACCACCTATACGTACAACAGCATGGGCGAGGTGGCCACCGAGACCGATCCGCTGGGGATCAAGACAACCAATACCTACGACGAGTACGGCAACCTCCTCACCACCAGCACCCCGGTCGGGTCCGAAGCGTCGACCACCACCTACGCGTACTCCTCGACCTACCCCGGAGAGCTGTTGACAGAGACCAATCCTGACGGCAATACCACCACCTTTACCTATGACGAGTACGGGTACACGACATCGGAGACGACTCCCCTGGGCGATGAGACCACCTGGACCTACAACGTTCTCGGCGAGACGCTCACCGAGGTCTCCCCAGAAGGCAATAAGGTCGGTGACCCCAGCGCCTACACCACCAGTTACACCTACAACGCGATGGGTGATCAGACCAGCATCACCGATCCTCTGGGGTACACCACCACCTATGCCTACGATGCGGACGGGAACCAGACGGAGGTGACAACCCAGCTTGAGGACACCACCACCACCTACTACAACGCCGACAACCAACCCGATGAGGTCACCCTGGCCGACAGCGAAGGCGGCGTCTACCAGGAGACGACCACGACATACGATGCCAATGGCAACGTGGTGAGTCAGACCAACCCCGACTGGGACGAGACCAAGTACACCTACGATCCCTTGAACCGGGAGACCTCGGTGACAGATCCGCTGGGACACACGACGTCCTACACCTACGACGGGGACGGCAACCTCATCACCACCACCGATCCATCGGGGCGGGTGACCACCGACAGTTACGACAAGGACGACGAGCTGACCGGGATCAGCTACAGCAACCGGACCACACCCGACGTGTCCTACACCTACAACGCCGACGGCGAGCGGCTCAGCATGAGCGACGGCACGGGGACCACGGACTACGCCTGGAACTCGCTGGGAGAGCCGACGTCGATCGATGACGGCGCCGGCTCCACTGTCACTTACGGCTACGACCTGGCTGGCAACGAGACCTCCATCGGCTACCCGGGGGCGGGCACGGTGACCCGCACCTACAACGCCGACGAGGAGCTGGCGTCCGTCGAGGACTGGCTCGGGAACACGACCGACCTCAGCTACAACGCCGATGGCAACCTGGCTACGATCAGCTATCCCGGGGGCACAACCGAGTCGATCTCCTACGACGACGCCGACCGTCTGATCGACATCAAGGACGCCTACGACGGCACCACCTTGCAGAGTGAGTACTACCCCTACGATCCGGACAATCAGCTGACCGCCGAGAACAGCGAGGTGGTCAATCACGACCCCATCACCCGGGTGGACAGCTCGGAGTTGGGAGGCAACGACGACAGCTACACGTACGACTCCGCCGATCGGCTGGAGAGCGTGACCCAGAACAGCGCCACCACGTCCTACAGCTACAACAGCGACAGCGAGCTGACCTCGTCGGTCAACTCGGCTGGGACCACCGACTACAGCTTCAATGCCGAGGGAGACCGCACTTCGAAGACCTCGCCCTCGGGAGCCGTCACCACGTACAGCTACGACCAGGCTGGACGGCTGACGGGGGTGAGCAGTTCCTCCCTCAGTGACTCATACTCCTACAACGGAGACGGGCTGCGGATGAGCAAGGACGAGAACGGCACCGAGTACGCCTACACCTATGACCAGTCGGGAAGCCAGCCTCTGGTCATCCAGATCGGAGCCCTCAACGTGATCTACGGTCCCGACGGGATGCCCCTGGAGCAGTACAGCTTCGGCACCGCCGCCTACTACCTGCATGACTGGGATGACAGCACCCTGGGGCTGGTCAGCGGCAGCGGCTCGATCGTGGCCAGCTACAGCTACGACAGCTATGGCAACCTGACCTCGTCCAGCGGGTCGGAGTCGACCCCGCTGCGGTTCCAGGGGCAGTACCAGGATCCGGAGACCGGCTTCTACTACCTTGAGAACCGCTACTACGACCCCTCGACCGGCCAGTTCCTGACCCCGGACCCGCTCAATGCCGGCATCCCCTACGCCTTCGGGGGAGACGACCCGACCGGAGCCACCGATCCAAGCGGCGAGATGCTCCTCCAGGCGCCAGGATCGTCAGGGACGCCTGCCGTGGCGCCTCCACCGGTCCAGGCCTCCCAGCAGGCCGCCTACTACCACACTTTGGCCAAGGAGACTGCCCCCGCTCCGGCGCCAAAAGCATCGGTCCAGGCTCCGCAGGCGGCGACTTCTACGGCATCACCGAAGACCTCGGGCGTGGTTGGAACTCTGCAGACCGTGGCTCGATTCACCTCATTGGCATCGCTAGGCGCAGATGCCGCTGCGATGGGCTTAGGCGTAGCAGGCTTGGAACCAGCCGCCGGCGTGGCCGCAGCACTGGGCCTTGCAAGTGCTGCGGTTAGCTGTCTGGCGAATGGCGCGTTAGTCGGCCTTGGTCACGAAAACCTCCTTGGCGCAATTGGTACCTGTGGCGCAGTGGTCGCCAGCGGCTTCGCCGTGGGGATCTCCAAAGCTGCTGCATGGGGGACTGAGGGTGCACCCGAGGAGGTAGCCGGGGCGGCGAAGGCAGCCGGAGCCTTCGCAGGAGGCGTAGTCTCGGTTGGCTACAACGCAGTGGAAGTCTTCGTGTCCTGGTTCTAATTTAGGGGAAAAGGCAACCTTGGTGGATCCACCTCCCGAAGAGCGCCTCAGCCGCAGGGAACTCGCTCGCAGCTTGAGCGACCACGAGCTGCTTGACGCGATCAATCACGATTGGGCTCCAATGTATCGGAACGTTTGGTACGGAATTGCCGCGCTGTTCGCCATAATGTTCCTAGCGTTTTTGGTACGCCTCTGGATAGGGGTCATACCATTTTTGATCACGCTCCTCGTCGCATTCTTGTTCTTCATGATGTTCCTCGGACGGGCGATGATTCACCTTGTTCGTTGGTCGCTGCTGTGGCCCGAGCTGAATCGTCGCAGAAAGCTTGCGAGACGCCAAGGACAACGGCGTTAGGGAGTATTCTGGCTTTGGTGCGGGTCGTCTGCGGTTTGGCGACCGAACCTCGAAGACGTCACCCTCGGGAACCGTCACCACTTACAGCTACGACCAGGCCGGGACGCTGACCGGTATGAGCAGCCCCACGATCAGCGACTCATAGTCCTACAACGGTGACGGGCTGCGGATGAGCAAGGATGAGAACGGCACCGACCATGCCTACACCTACGGCCCCTCGACCGGCCAGTTCCTGAACCCGGACCCGCTCAATGCCGGCATCCCCTACGCCTTCGGGAGCGACGACCCAACCGGAGCCACCGACCCGAGTGGCGAGATGCTCCTCCAGGCGCCAGGATCGTCAGGGCCATCAGCCGTGGCACCTCCACCGGCCCAGGCCTCCCAGCAGGCGGCTTACTACCACGAGTTGGCAAAGGAGACCGCCCCAGCTCCGGCGCCAGAGGCCAAGGCGCCGTCAACCAGCAGCGGGACCAGGGCGCCGTGAACGCTCTTCACACGGCAGCTCAGGTGACCTCCGACGCTGCTCTGGGAGCGGACACTATCTCTTTCGCTGCCTACGGACTTGCTCTCATACCCAGTCCAGCCTCGCCCATCTTTGCAGCAGTTGGGACAGGGGGTCTTGTTACAGGGATCGTCCTCAACGGTCTTAGTTGCATCGCGAACGGCGCTCTGGACATCACAGGTCACGGTAGCGGCTTGTTCACCGCCTCGACATGTGCGGGAATAGCTCCCGGCGCAATTGGCGGCGGCGTTGGCTACGCCTTTAGAGCAGAGTCGGTGGCTACCCAGGCAACAGTCGGAGTGGCGACTGGTGCGCACAGTGTGATCACCGACGCACCCAATGTGATAATGAACAACTTGCTATGAACCAACGATGTTCTCAAGCGTTCGTAGCGCATGGTGCGGATGCAACGCAGTATCGGGGCTAAGCACTACAAGTTGGGCAGGAAGGATCTCGAAGCGCTGACAGACGCGGAGCTCGAACAGGTATTTGCGAGCTTCGGTCGCCGGTACTGGCGGCGGACCGTACCGGCCATCGTCGTCTTCTTCGCGCTGTTTGGCATTGCGTTTGGCGTCAAAGCGATGTTTGGTGTGGTTCCCGCGCTATGCGTATTAGGGTTTGGCGGGGTAATTTTCCTCAGTGGTGTCGGGTACGCGCTGGTTCTCGCGGGGAGGCAACTCCCCGTTAGGCTGGAGATCGCGCGCAGGGCTCGCAGGGCGCACCCACCTGGAGCACGTTGAGCGGGCGGTTCCGCAGCTGACCAAGGATGAGAACGGCACCGAGTACGCCTACACCTATGACCAGTCGGGGAGCCAGCCGCTGGTGATCCAGATCGGCGCCCTCAACGTGATCTACGGTCCGGACGGGATGCCCCTGGAGCAGTACAGCTTCGGCACCGCGGCCTACTACCTGCACGACTGGGATGACAGCACCCTGGGTCTGGTCAGCGGCAGCGGCTCGATCGTGGCCAGCTACACCTACGACAGCTATGGCAACCTGACCTCGTCCAGCGGGTCGGAGTCGACCCCGCTGCGGTTCCAGGGGCAGTACCAGGATCCGGAGACCGGCTTCTACTACCTTGAGAACCGCTACTACGACCCCTCGACCGGCCAGTTCCTGACCCCGGACCCGGCGAACTCATCGATCCCCTACGCCTTCGCAGGAGACGATCCGACCGGGGCCACCGACTCGAGCGGAGAGATGCTCCTCCAGGCCCCAGGTTCGTCAGGGACGCCTGCCGTGGCGCCTCCCCCGGCCCAAGCCTCCCAGCAGGCCGCCTACTACCACGAGTTGGCAAAGGAGACGGCACCCGCTCCAGCGCCAGAGGCCAAGGCGCCGTCAACCAGCAGCGGTGACCAGGGCGCCGTGAACGCTCTTCACACGGCAGCTCAGGTGACCTCCGACGCTGCCCTGGGAGCGGACACTATCTCTTTCGCTGCCTACGGACTTGCTCTCATACCCAGTCCAGCCTCGCCCGTCTTTGCAGCAATTGGGACTGGGGGGGCTCATCACCGGGATCAGCCTCAATGTTCTCAGTTGCATCTCGAACATCGCGTTAGACCGCATGGGCCATGGCAGTGGCTTGTTCACCGCCTCGACATGTGCGGGAATAGCCCCCGGCGCAATTGGCGGCGGCGTTGGCTACGCCTTTAGAGCGGAGTCGGCGGCTACCCAGGCCGCAGTCGGAGTGGCGACTGGTGTGCACAGTGTGATCACGGACGCGCTCAATGTGATAATGAACAACTTGCTATGAACTACGGTAGTTCCCACGCGAGCTTACGGATGGCACATCTGTACGGAATTGGATAGACATGAGTGCCACGGCGTGACGAAGCAGAGGCTGCAGGAACTGACGGATACTGAACTCCAAGACGTATTTGCTAGCTTTGGTCGCCGGTACTGGAGGCGGACTATGCCTGCGATCACCGTGGGCGTCGCACTGTTCGGTATCTCATTTGGCGTTCCTAGGTTGGTTCCGGCAATGTGCGTATTAGCGTTTGGCGGAGTTATTTGCCTCAGTGGTCTCGGATACGCGCTGGTTCTCGCGGGGAGGCAACTCCCCGTTAGGCTGGAGATGGCGCGCAGGGCTCGCAGGACGCACCCACCTGGAGCACGCTGAGCGGGCGGTTCCGCAGCTGACCAAGGACGAGAACGGCACCGAGCATGCCTACACCTCTGACCAATCGGGAAGCCAGCCCCTGGTCATCCAGATCGGAGCCCTCAACGTGATCTACGGTCCGGACGGGATGCCCCTGGAGCAGTACAGCTTCGGCACCGCCGCCTACTACCTGCACGACTGGGACGGCAGCACCCTGGGGCTGGTCAGCGGCAGCGGCTCGATCGTGGCCAGCTACAGCTACGACAGCTACGGCAACCTGACCTCGTCCAGCGGGTCGGAGTCGACCCCGCTTCGGTTCCAGGGGCAGTACCAGGATCCCGAGACCGGGGGCGCAACGTTGTTGACCAACTGCAGTCCCTAAGCTACGATCCGGAAGAATTGAAGTCTAAGGTCGTGCGATTGTCACAAGTATCCCGGTTTAACTTCTACTACAATCTAGAAGCTAACTAAGTCTCTGCAGTCCGCTGCTCAACGGTAGCCGGTACCGGCCATCAGTCTGCCGCCGGTGGTCGCTTGGAGTATGTCGCTGCTCCGGATCTCCTGCCACTGGATATCCGACGGGACTTACCTGTGCCTTGACACTGGCGGAGCCTTCGATAAGCATTACCTGCGAATCTGGGGGATCTTCGTTCCGGACAAACTCACCGAAGAATTAAGGGTCTCTCCCACTTTTGTCCGGCGGCGCGGCGAGCGCCCGACTCCGCCCGCGCGTCCGGTGGAGGAGGACCCGTGGGTCCTAGAGCTACCGCTTGTGAAGACGACGGACATGGGCGCGCCGGCCGAGCAGCTGGCCCGGCTGCTTGATCAGGTGGAACCGATAGCAGAGAAGTTGAGAGCCTTCCTCGCCACCCACATGGCAAGTGCAAGGATGCTTGTCACCTCCTACGTCGGAGACGACGATCGCTCGTTTATACCTGTAGTGGAGCTAGACCCCGGGTTAGTCTCTCGGGTCGCGGCGGTTGGGATCCGAGTTGAGTTCGGGCGCGATCGCGTTTCCGCTGACTAGAACGCTAGTCGCAGCCTCGCCCACCTCAGTAATCGAAACGGGGCAGCGAAGATCGGCCTGGCAGCCATTGGAGGCATCTTGGCGAGAGCGGGGGTTGAATGGACGGCACTGTGCCCGCCCGCAATGTACCGGGAGCACGCACCGGATATCCTCTCGCCCACGCCACGATAAGGACCCGCATTCCGCTAACCAGCAGTAGCCTTCGCTTGGGGATCGAGCACCGTCTTTATGCCGCTGCCAGACGCAAGGTCATCCAGGGCTTGCTGCGCCTCCGCCAGCGGGCGATGAGAGGTGATCAATTCGTCGATCTTGATTCGCCCCGCGGCGTAAAGATCCGCCAGTAAGGGGAAGTGAATGCTTGGGCGCGAACTGCCATAGTAGGAGCCGATCACTCGTCGCTCCGCCTCGGCCAGGTTGAGCGGCTTGAAGCTCGCTGACTGCCCCACGGCGGGGAGCCCAACCAAGACGGCGGTGCCGCCCACGCCCAGCATTCGGATGCTGTCAGTAACGGTCTCCGGTAGCCCGATACAGTCGAACACGTAGTCGGCGCCACCGTGGGTCACCTCCTTGATCTCACGGAGCAGGTCGGAGCTCCGTCCCTGCAGGGTATGGGTGGCGCCGAACTGCAGGGCCATGGTCAATTTCTCGGTGATCGGATCGACGGCGATGACCTGACCCGCCGCCGCCAGCACGGCTCCCTGGATCGCGGATAAACCGACCGCGCCGCAACCGACGATTACGACCGATGCGCCCTCCTCCACCTGGGCGGTCCACAGCACAGCCCCCACTCCAGTCGTTACGCAGCATCCGATGAGAGCTGCGCTTGCCAGGGGAATCTCCTTAGCTACCGGGATCGCGCCACTCTCCGGAACCACCGCTTCCTCGGCGAATGATGAAACACCGGAGTAGTGGAACAGCGGTTCTCCGCGTACCCGCAGTCGAGACGTCCCATCGTAAAGAACGCCGAGGGGAGCTACCACCCGGCCCACTAACTCGCATTGTTGAGGCCGTCCCGATGCACACCGGCGGCACCGGCCGCATCCAGGCTGCCACGACAGCACCACATGATCACCGAGCGCGACGCTGGTCACGCCCGAACCGACCTCCGTGACGATCCCAGCCCCTTCGTGGCCCATCACCACCGGCACTCGACGAGGCCAGTCGCCTTGTCGAGCATGGAGGTCACTGCGGCACACCCCGGCCGCTGTGACTTGAACGCGGACTTCACCCTCTTTCGGGTGGTCAAGTTCGACATCTTCTAGGCGGAGCGGATTCTCCGGACCGGAGAAAACAATCGCACGCACAGTCAAATCCCTCGCTCGCAGCAATCTGATTCATCTAGCGCTGCGGTACACCCGAGCGCGAAGCGGTTCATGGTCAGGGTGCCTGTCCCGTCATTATCCGCCGGTAGTCGCACGTCAGAGAGATCGCGACCCTCCTCGTCGGCCGCACTGTCCGGGATTAGGCGCATGAGGATGCCGCAGCAGCTAACTGGCGTCGCCGTTAACTGCCTCTACTGAGTTGGAGCTGTCGGCTGCGTCAGACGAGGAGGAGCACGCTCTTGCGGTCCCCGCGATGTTTTACCGGTCAACACTCACGAGGTCGAGCGTGTTGACCATCGGCCGCTAATGCCTGGGCTGGAGGGGATGAAGCTCCGGTAGCCGTGGCGCTCGAGCCGGCGGAATCGACTGCGACGTTCCTTCTGTCGCCGAGAGTTATCATGGTGGCCAAAGCGACCTTGAAACCGGTCCAGCGAGGCCGGTAAGGAGCTCAGCGGCCGGGCCGCTGCGGCCGCCTGCCGGTGTGCCGGACTCCTTTTCGGGAGGAATCCATGGCGACGAGCAGGCTCCCCGGCGCCACTCTTCTTCCGCTTCGCCATGTCGTGGCCGCCCAGCAGTTCGACCGCGAGCGACTGAGTGATCTGTTCGAGCTCAGCTTGGACATGGAGCAGTTGATCGCCGAGGGGGGAGGGAATCTGCTCTCGGGGCGGATCATGGCCACCCTCTTCTATGAGCCAAGCACGAGAACCAGGCTCAGCTTCGAGGCCGCCATGCTCAGGCTGGGGGGCCAGGTGATCAGCACCGAGAACGCTCGCGACTTCTCGTCGGCCATCAAGGGCGAAACGCTCGAGGATACGGTGCGAATCGTGGCCGGATATGCCGACTGCATCGTCCTGCGCCACTCCGAGGAGGGTGCCGCCGCCCGAGCTGCCGAGGTCTCCCCGGTTCCGATCGTGAACGCCGGGGACGGTCCCGGCCAGCACCCCACCCAGGCGCTTTTGGACCTCTACACGATCCGCAGCGAGCTCGGCCGACTCGACGACCTCCACGTGGTCATGGTCGGAGATCTGGCCAACGGTCGTACGGTGCATTCACTGGCCTATCTGCTCGCGCTCTACCAGCACTTGCGGGTCACCCTGGTGGCGCCGGAGCGCATCCGCATGAGCCCGGGTGTGATCGAGCACCTGCTCAAGCACGGTGCGGAAGTTCGGGAGACGGCAGATCTGCTGGGTGCTGTCGAAGAAGCGGACATCGTCTACCAGACCAGAATCCAGGTCGAGCGCTTCAGCGAGCCTTGGGACGAGGCAGACGATGTCCGCCGCGACTTCCGAATCACCGAGGAGGTGATGGCCCGGCTGCCTCAGGGCGCCATCGTGATGCACCCATTACCTCGGGTTGGTGAGATTGATCCCGAGGTCGACCGGGACCCACGGGCTGCCTACTTCCGTCAGGCGCGCAACGGAGTGGCGGTGCGGATGGCTCTCATGAAGACGCTGCTCGCCGCATGAGAAGCGGGCAGCTGACCGCCGATGGGACTCGCGAGCTTCTAGGGCCGGACGAACTCCAGCGCACCCTCTGGCGGCTGGCCTGTGAGCTGCGAGAGCACCACCCTGGCGGAGATGCCGTGCTCTGCGGGATCGTGACCCGCGGAGCCTTCCTTGCCGCTCGGCTGCTCCAATTGATACAGGCTCAGGGAGGTGGCCCATGGGGAGGCTTCACCCTTGACGTGGGACCCTACCGCGACGACCAGCCACGCCCAGCGCCGTCGCAGGGAACGCGCTTTCCGCTGGAATTCGCCACAGCCGAGTCGGTCCGTGACCGCGTGGTGGTGCTGGTCGACGACGTGCTCTTTCACGGCCGGACGGGCCGGGCGGCCCTGGCAGCCCTCGCCGACCTGGGTCGACCACGTGCGGTCGAGCTTCTGGTGCTGGTCGATCGAGGCCACCGGGAGCTTCCCCTGCGGGCCACCTATGTCGGCCGAAACCTGCCCACCTCGATAGAGGAGCGGGTGCTGGTCCGGCTGGCGGAGTGTGATGAGCAGGACGCCGTGCTGCTGCGCCGAGCAGAGGAGGCGCGGCCTTGAGCCACATCCTCATCAAGGGGGTCCGTCTGATCGATCCCTTGAACGGTCTGGACCTCGAGGGGTGCGACCTTCGGGTTGAAGGTGGGGTACTCCAGGAGGTCGGCACAGACCTGACGCTTCCAGCGGACGCCACTCTGCTGCAGCGGGAGGGCTCGGTGGCGACCCCCTCCTTCCTCGACCTGCACTGCCACCTGCGTGAGCCTGGCCAGCCTTGGAAGGAGAGGATTTCCAGAGCGACCGCGGCAGCGGCGGCGGGCGGCTTCGGTGCCGTCTGCGGGATGGCGAACCTGGTCCCCCCGGTAGACAGCGTCGCACAGCTCAGGCGAGTTCAACGGGACAACAAGACCTGGGCGCGGGTCCCGGTCCTGCAATACGCCGCCTGTACCCGGGATCTGGCAGGCTTCGAGCTCAGCGACCTCGAAGGGCTCGCCCGGGCGGGGGCGGTGGCCTTCTCCGACGACGGTCGCCACGGCCTCGGCGAAGAACTGTTGGCAGAGGCACTGGCGCGGGCGGCGGCCCTGGGATTGACGCTGGCAATACATTCAGAGGACGAGGAGCTTCTGGTTCTCGCCAATCGGGGGAATCCAGATCCCGCACAGTGGCGCGTCCGACCCCCGGATGCAGAGATTTCGGCGATCGAGCACGCCCTATCCGCCCTCCGACGGACCAACGGCGCGCGACTCCACCTCCATCACTTGAGCACTGCGGGTGGCACAGATCTCGTGCGACGAGCCAAGGCCGAGGGCCTGGCGGTAACCGCCGAGGTAACCCCCCACCACCTGATGCTGACCGGGGCTTCGGACGAACCGGGGCCTGCCGACCCGGGGCGGTGCAACCCGCCCCTGCGCACCGAGGCGGATCGTCGTGCGCTCTGGGAGGCGCTCCTGGAGGGAACCATCGACGCCATCGCCAGCGATCACGCCCCCCACGAGGCGGTACCGCGCTCAGAGCGGATGCCTGGATTCAGCGGGGTTCAACTGGTGCTTTCGGCGGTACTGGCCCAGGGAGGCGCCCTCTCCCATCTGGCGCGAATCGTGGAGACGCTCACAGCTGGGCCCCCGCCTGGTTCTCGGCGAGCCCGCTGCTGGAACGCCTGGGGACGGGATCCGTCCCGGGGAGGCGGCATCTCTCACCTGGTTCGACCCCAACCAGGTGTGGACGCCGAACCCCAAGTCTTGGCTCTCTCTCGGCACCAACACGCCGTTTTGGGGGGAGCCGCTCAGAGGGACCGTCCTGGCGACGTTCTCCCGGGGCCGGTTGGTCCACCTCGACCGCGAGCTGATCGCCGAGCTGGACGTCGCCTGAGGTGGGCCGCAGCCACCGCACGGAGGGACTGCCAGGAGTTCTGGTGCTGGAGTCTGGGGCCTCCTTCTCCGGCACCTGGATTGGCGCGCAAGCAGGCGAGCCGGCTGCACTGCGATTCGGCGAGGTGGTCTTCAACACCTGCATGACCGGCTACCAGGAGGTCTGTCACCGACCCGTCCTACGCCGGACAGCTGCTGGTCTTCACCCAGCCGCTGATCGGCAACGTCGGGGCGGCTGAGGCGGACATGGAGTCGGATCGCGCCTGGTGCCGCGGGGTCGTGGTTGCGGAATGCAGCCCAACGGCGCCGCACTGGCAGGCCCAACTCACCTTCGACGCCTGGCTCAGGGGGCAAGGGGTCCCGGGCTTGGAGCGGGTAGACAGCCGGGCGCTGACGCGGCACCTTCGCGAGCACGGAACGCTGCGAGGGGTGATCGCACCAGTTGGGCAAGGTTCGGTGGAGGAGCTGGCCGAACTCGCGCGGCACTCCCCCTCGGTATCTGAGCAAGATTTGGTCGCGGAGGTTTCGACCCGCACCGTTCGGCGTTGGGATGGAGCCCCTCCACCCAGCGCTGCGCAGGGGCGCCGGGGTGGTGGTAGGCGCCCGCGGCGCGGGCAGTGGCCTGCGAATCGCCGTGCTCGACTTCGGCGTCAAGCGAAACACCCTGCGCTCGCTGGCCAGTCGTGGCGCCGAGGTGGTGGTCCTCCCCCACTCGGCCAGCCTGCAAGAGATAGATGAGCTCAAGCCGGACGGGGTCGTCCTAACCAACGGACCCGGGGATCCGGCATCGCTCGCCCCTCAGGTGGCCCTGACGAGGGAAGTGTTGGCGAAGTACCCGATATTGGCAATCTGCCTGGGCCACCAGCTTGTGGGCAGGGCAGTTGGCGGGAGCACCAGCCGGCTGCCCTTCGGGCACCACGGCGGCAACCACCCGGTTGTGGACATGGTCTCGGGCGAGGTATTCGTCACCCCACAGAACCACGAATTCCAGGTTGACGCCGCGAGCATCGATCCGGAGAGCGGCTGGTTCATCTCCGAGCGAAACCTCAACGACGACTCCGTCGAGGGGTTGCGCCACCGAAAGCTGCCGGTTATTTCGGTCCAGTACCACCCTGAGGGCAGCCCCGGCCCGCAGGATCGCCAGCACCTGTTCGATGAGTTCTTGGGTCTATGCCGCAACCCAACGCCGAGGGCATCGGCGAGCGCAGGTCTCCCTGGGACTGTGGATCAGCAGATCCGAAAAGTGGTGGTTCTGGGCAGCGGCCCGATCGTGATCGGCCAGGCGGCGGAGTTCGACTACGCCGGCACTCAGGCTTGTCGTGCGCTCCGGGAAGAGGGGATGCAGGTGGTGCTGGTGAACAGCAACCCGGCCACGATCATGACCGACGAGGAGGTCGCCGACCGGGTCTACCTGGAGCCGCTGACAGTCGAGGTTCTGACCAAAGTAATCGAGATCGAGCGGCCGGATGGGCTGCTGGCAGGCGTTGGGAGGGCAGACGGGCCTCAACCTGGCGGTCGCCCTGGACGAGGCCGGTGTGCTGGAGCGGTACGGGGTGCGGGTCCTGGGCACGCCGCTGCAGGCGATCCGGACGCTGAGGACCGGGAGCGCTTCAAGAGAGCGGATGGTGGCGATTGGAGAGCCGGTTCCCCCCTCGCGGACGGTCAACGTCGTCTGCCGAGGCCAGCGCGTTCGCCCAGGAGGTCGGCCTGCCGCTGGTGGTGCGTCCTGCCTTCACCCTCGGTGGGACCGGGGGCGGCCTTGTCAAGACCGAGGAAGAGCTGGAGCCGAGTGGTCGCTCGCGGGACTCGCAGGCGAGCCCTATCACCCAGGTGCTGGTGGAGCAGGCCCTGGTCGGCTGGCGGGAGATCGAGTACGAGGTCATGCGGGACGGCGGATGACACATGCATCTGCGTCTGCAACATGGAGAACCTCGACCCCATGGGAGTGCACACCGGGGACTCCATGGTGGTCGCTCCCAGCCAAACCCTCACCGATAGCGAGCATCAGCAGCTGCGCTCGGCCGCGCTGCGCATCATCAGCGCGCTCGAAGATCGAGGGCGGATGCAACGTCCAGTTCGCGCTGGCCCCCGATTCCTTCACGTACTACGTGATCGAGGTGAATCCAAGGGTGTAGCCGCTCCTCGGCGCTCGCCTCCAAGGCGACCGGGTACCCGATCGCCCGAGTCGCGGCCAAGATCGCCGTCGGGACGGCGGCTCGGCGAGATTCGCAACCCGGTGACCGGCCGGACCTGCGCCGCCTTCGAGCCCAGCCTTGACTATTGCGTCGCCAAGTCCCGCGCTGGCCGTTCGACAAGTTCCCCCAGGCGACCGGCGCCTCGGCACGCAGATGAAGTCGACCGGCGAGGCGATGGCCATCGGGAGAACCTTCGAGTCGGCGATCAGCAAGGCGCTGCGCTCGCTGGAGCAGGTGGCGCCGGAGCCTGCGGCGCTGCGACGAGCGGTGGATCGGCTGAGGAACCGACCGACCTGCGTGCTCGCAGGCGGTGCTGGAGGCGCTGTGCGAGGGGCCAGGACCCGTCACGAGTCTGCTCGGCGCACCGGCTATCCCGCAGTGGTTCTGCGACCGGCTGGCCGACATGGCCGACCTGGAGCGAGACCTGGGCCGGATCGGCGGTGGCGAGATCCCGATGCGCTCTGCTGCGCTGGCCAAGCGTTCCGGCATCTCCGACCGCCGGATCGCGCGACGCTCACCGAGCGTGGCACCGACCAGGTCGAGGAGAAACGCCTAGTTGCGGGGTCCTGCCCACCTTCAAGTGCGTCGACACTTGCGCCGCCGAGTTCGACGCCACCACCCCGTACTTCTACTCCAGCTACGAGGTCGAGGACGAGCAGCGGGGATCGGCGCCGGGTCAGCGGTGGTGCTGGGGTCGGGGCCGATCCGGATCGGGCAGGGGATCGAGTTCGATTACTGCTCGGTGCAGGCGGCGGCGGCGCTCCGGCGGCGAGGGTTGGAAGCGGTGATGATCAACAGCAACCCGGAGACGGTCTCCACCGACTTCGACTGCAGCTCCCGGCTGTACTTCGAGCCGGTCGACCTGGAGTCGGTGCTCCAGGTCTGCCGGGCTGGAGCGGCCCCTCGGGGTCGTGGTTCAGTTCGGCGGCCAGACCGCGGTCAATTTGGCGGGACAGCTCCACCAACTCGACGTGCCCTTGTTGGGCTCCGCAGCGGCATCGATCGAGATGGCCGAGGACCGAGGACGCTTCGAGGCTCTGCTCCAGCAGCTGAAGCATCGCGCGTCCCCCAGGTGCCGCAACCCGTGATCCGCACGAAGCGGAGCTCATCGCCGAACGGGTCGGTTACCCAGTTCTTGTCCGCCCCTCCTACGTGCTGGGTGGGCGGGCCATGGACGTGGTCCATTCGGTGGAGCAACTCCGCCTCTACCTGGGCGATGCGCTGGTGGCGTCGGGCGAAGCCGGCGGAGAGGTGCTGGTCGACAAGTACATCCTGGGAATGGAGGTGGAGGTCGACGCCATCTGCGACGGCGAGGACGTTCTGGTCCCCGGGGTGATGGAGCACATCGAGCGGGCGGGAGTCCACTCCGGCGACTCGATGGCGGTCTTCCCACCACAGCGACTCGACGCGGCAGTGATTGATGACCTGGTCCGAATCACCACCCAACTGGCGCTGGGGACCAACACTCTTGGTTTGATCAATGTCCAGTACGTGGTCCACCGCGGCCAGGTGCTGGTGATCGAGGTCAATCCCAGGGCGAGCCGAACCGTCCCGTTCCTCAGCAAGGTGACCGGGGTGGCCATGGTCGACACCGCCGTGGGCGCGATGCTCGGAGAGACGCTGATCGGGCGCCACCTGGCCGTCGGGCTGCTCCCGCCGCCACCGCTGGTGGCGGTGAAGGCGCCCGGTCTTCTCGGCTCGCAAGCTGGATGAGGTCGACACCGTCCTGGGACCGGAAATGACTTCCACCGGCGAGGTGATCGGTATCGCGTCGGACCTCCCAGCTGCCCTGGAGAAGGCCTTCTGGGCGGCCCTCGGCTCGATACCCCGGCGGGGAGGAGCACTGGTCAGCATCGCCGACCAAGACAAGTCCGAAGGGCTTCCGATCGCGGCTCGGCTGGCCGAACTCGGCTTCAACATTTACGCCACCCCGGGCACCGCGTCCGCGCTCCGCCAGGCCGGAATCAGCGTCATCGAGGTCAGCAAGCTCCACTCTGGCCGGCCCAACGTACTCGACGTCACCGTTTCCGGACAGGTCGTGCTTGTGATCAACACGATCTCCGGGATGGTCACTGACGAGATGGTGGAGGAGCCTGCCGGGACCGGCACCCGCCGACCGGTGAGGGACGGCTACCGCATCCGCCAGGCAGCGGTGCAGCGGGGCATCCCCTGCCTGACCTCGCTCGAGACAGCGGCGGCGCTGGTCTCCGCGTTGGGGAGCGGACAGACGAAAGCGGTGAAGGTGGCGACCATCGGTGAGCACCGCCAGGGCAGTCGAGAAAAGGTGGCCGGTTGACCGTCTCCGAGGGGGTATCTGCCAGGGCCCTGGGTGGAGAGAGCGATCTCCGCCGAGCAGTCGACGAGCTCGCCGAGTGCACGGCCATCCTGCCGCTCGGGAGCAATCTGTTCGAGATCAGCTTCCGCGCTCCTGCAATAGCTAGGCTTGCCCAGCCCGGCGAGTTCGCCCAGATTTGGGTTGAGCCTGGCCACGCGCCACTGCTGCGGCGCCCGTTCTCATTCAGTCGCTCGGACCCCAGGAGCGGTGTCATCTCGTTCTACCTGGGCGTGGTGGGGCAGGGTACCGAGACGACTCAGTTCCCCTTCTCCCGGCGCCTCACTCAAACTCTTGGGCCCTTTGGGTCAGGGCTTCACCCTCCCAGATCGTCCCGGGCGCTCGGCCCTGGTTTCCGGCGGGCTTGGCGCCGCGCCATTTCCCTTGCTGGCGGAACGGCTCAGGGCGCTCGGCGAGCAAATGGTGTGGGTGAATGGAGCCCGAAACCGCTCCGAGCTCTACCCGGACGAGCTGATCCCCGAAGGGATGACCGAGGTGATCCAGTTCACCGAGGATGGCAGCCGCGGGCGGCTGGGTCGCGTGACCGCCGGGCTGCCGCAACTTCTAAGCCAGGTGGACCGGGTCTACGCCTGTGGCCCCAACCCGATGCTGGAGGTGGTGGCGGCGCTGATCGCGAGCTCGGGCGCCTCTCCAAAACCAGAGCTGGAAGTCTCCATCGAGGCCCCCATGGGATGCGGCTTCGGCACCTGCCTTGGGTGCGCCATTCCCCTCCGGC
This sequence comes from Candidatus Dormiibacterota bacterium, assembly GCA_963804565.1. Taxonomy (GTDB): domain Bacteria; phylum Chloroflexota; class Dormibacteria; order Aeolococcales; family Bog-877; genus Bog-877. Next base: position 1,021,036 of record CAWDQV010000001.1, read on the forward strand.
TGCCATCCACCCCGGACGTCGAGTCGGTCGGTCTCTGCTGCCGCCACGGCCCCGTTCTGCGAGGCGGTGTGCTGGATTGGGAGCGGCTAAAGCTGCAGCCGGCACACCTCTCATGACCAGTCAAGGGCCCCCATTCGACCCGCGAGTAGACCTAGGCCGCGGACTCGTCTTGGCGAACCCTGTCGGCGTTGCTTCGGGAACCTTCGGCTTCGGCTTCGAGGCAGAGGCCATGGGCGGGATCGGGCACCTGGGGGTGATTTTCTCCAAGGGCACGACGCTGCTGGCTCGCGAGGGCAACCGCCCACCGCGGATCGCCGAGACAGCTGCAGGAATGCTCAACTCCATCGGCCTTCAGAACCCCGGCGTGGAGGTGGTCGCTCGGGAATACGCGCCCAGGTGGGCCGAATGGCAGGTCCCGGTGGTCGTCAACGTGGCAGGAGCCGATATCCCGGAGTACGTCGCCGTGACCCAGCGATTGGACGGCGTGAGCGGAGTTTCCGGGATGGAACTGAACATCTCCTGTCCCAACATCGCCCACGGCTTGGACTTCGCCACAGAACCCGGAGCGGCCGCCCGCTGTGTTGCCGCAGTCAGGGCGGCGACCCAACTTCCCCTGATCGTCAAGCTCAGTCCGAACGTCACCGACATCGCAGAGGTCGCCCGAGCTGTGGAGGATGCCGGGGCCGACGCCGTGTCGGCAGTCAACACCTACGTTGGGATGAAGGTCGCGCTCGCGTCGCAGCGGCCGGTCTTGCCGGGCCTGGGAGTTGGAGGGGTGAGCGGGCCCGCGATCAAGCCGCTGGCGTTGGCGGCAGTCGCCAAGGTAAGGCGCGCTGTCGGTATCCCGGTGATCGGGATAGGGGGAATCGCCACCAGCGCCGATGCGCTGGAGTTCCTGGTGGCGGGTGCCGACGCGATTCAGGTGGGAACCGCCAACTTCACCAACCCTCGGGCAAGCCTGGAGATAGTCGAAGGGTGCCTCGCCTATGCCGCGGAGCACCATCTCAGGCGCCTCCGCGACATTCGCTGGCAGGAGCTTGACCATCCCGGGGCTCAGGACTACGCCGAGAGCATCGACTGAGCCGACACGCCCACCTCGACAGAGTTCCGATGACGCGATATATCGTGATGTGCTAGGATGCGATATATCGTAGGTTGGCGAGAGCGATGGAGGTTGATTCATGTCCGAGTGGCAGATCGATTCGTCGGAGACAATCCAGTTAGACGAGACGCCGGCTGAGTTCGCGGTGAAGCTTGTGGGCGGGGATTTGCGCGTCACGGCCACAGACGGCGCCTCGAGCATTGACGTCACGAACGTTGTCGGCCCGGAGGTCCGGATCTCGATGACGGATGGGAGGTTGGAAGTTTGCCAGGAGGAACCATCCTTTTCAAGGTTCGGCGTGTCGAGGGTGTCCTGTTCGGTAAGCGTCTCCATCCCCGCCACCTGCCGAGTGCAGGTCGAAACGGTCTCGGCATCTGTTCTAGCATCGGGAATGGGGGCAGAATTCGAGCTCAGCACGGTCTCCGGAGAGGCGACCCTTGAGAGCCTGGGCGGGCGAGTTGAGGTAGCGACGGTTTCAGGAGACGTGGCCAGCCGCGGGCAGAGTGGCAAATTCCGAGGCAAGACGGTCTCAGGCGGGATGACCCTCGACGCCTTCGGTGGGAGTTCCGTTCGCCTCAACTCGGTCTCGGGTGAGATCGTGGCCGACTTGAAGCAAGCCGAGCCGGACGGCTCGACCGAGGTCGAGACAATCTCGGGTGCCGTACTGCTTCGTCTCGCCGGCAGCCCCTCACAGAGGGTCAAGGTCACGTCGGTCTCCGGCCGCCTCAACTCAGCGTTTCCCGAACTGCGCTCGGATAGCGCTCCGGGATCGCGCAGCCTGAAGGGGTCGCTCGGGGAAGGTCGAGGCAAGCTTCACGTGACGACGGTATCGGGTACGGTGTCGCTGCTGGGCGGGGAGTCCGCCTGACTCCAGTATTTCGACCGGGGTCGATCCGCCTGTACCTCCTCTCACTGCTGGGGGACGGAGAGCAGCACGGATACCAGATCATTCGCACGCTCAAAGAGCGGGTTGGCGGCAACTACACCCCATCGGCCGGCACCGTCTACCCCAGACTGCGTCAGCTTGAGCGCGAGGGGCTCGTCCAGACCCGTCCCGAGTCGGGCCGGGTCCTCTATCGGCTGACCCCCAAGGGAGAGATGGCCCTGCGGGAGCGAACCTCGGAGGTCGATGAGCTGGAGATGGAGGTCGGCCAGTTCGCTCACGGGACGGCAGCTGAGCTGAGGTCCCAGGTGAAGGAGTCCGCCCGCGAGCTCCGCGATGAATTGCGCGCCCAGGCGAGTCAACTCAGGAGCCGAGAGACGGGAGCCCCATTCGGCGGCGAGCTGCGCAAGGAACTGGAGCGATTCACTGCGGAATGGACTCGCCTGAAGGCGCCCGGGACAACCAGGGCCCAGGCAAAATCAGCGATCGGCGCTGCCATCGATGCGGCGGTGGAGCAGCTTCGGAAGGAGCTGAGCGACCCCCAGGCATGAGTCCGACTGTCGGTCGAGTTCGAGTAAAGGGACGGTTTCGCAGCCAGACTCAGGCGGCGGTGAGGGCCGGCGGTTCGCCGGTAGGGCCCTCACCCCGAGTTCACCAAGCGCCCAGTTCCTCGCCGATGCCTGGCGAGGCTGGGGAGCGCGTCACCGAGTGGCAGCGGGGCGCACTCCCGATCGCGCCGGGTGCGCACTTGATCTCGGCCGCCCTGTAGGTCATAGTAGGCGCCGTGAGTTCCAATTTGACCCGGGCGATCGAGGCTCTCACGGACCCCGGACGCCGGGAGGTGCTGGAGCAGCTGGGGGGCGGGCCGCGGACCGCGGCACAGCTTGCCGCGGAGTTGGCGGCGCCGGGGCCGGTCCTCGCCGATTGGCTGCAGACCCTCGAAGGTGCGGGGCTGGTATCCGAGGAACGCACGAGCCAGCTGTCGAGGTACCGCGTCAACTCCAGGGGAGTAGAAGAACTCCGCGACTACCTGGAACGCATCGCGAACCTGCCCAGCGCCGAAATACGAGGAGTGCCCGTGGCACGTCCCTCGCTGACGGTCGCGAGTGCCGAGGCCACATTCCTGGTCCGGCGGGAACTGCAGCTGCACTGTAGCCAGGACCGGGCGTTTCGGCTCTTCACCAGTGAGATGGGTGGTTGGTGGCCACTCGGTCGGTGCCACTTCGGTGTCGCCCCCGCCGTGACCATCGTGGTCGAGCCCAGGACCGGAGGTCGTTGGTATGAGCGGGGAGACGACGGTAGCGCCTCGCCTTGGGGCGAGATCCTCGCCTTCGAACCTCCCGGCCGGGTGGTGCTGGGCTGGCGGGTGGACTCCACCTGGCGCTACGACCCGGAGATTCGTACCGAGGTGGAGGTCAACTTCATCGCGCAGGGCTCGGCTGACTGCGTAGTCAGGCTGGAGCACCGCAGCCAGGGCCACCTCGGTTCCGAGGGCGCACGACTTCAGGCCACCTTCGACTCTGAAGAGGGCTGGTCCGGGCTTCTGCGCAGGTTCGCCGAGGCAGCCTAGACCCGACTCGCTCGGCCCAGCGCCCGAGATCTGCGCGGTGAGCCCTCTCTGATCGACGGCGAGTTGGAACAATCGACCCAGATTGCAGACCCCTGCTCCGCTGCCACCAGATCCGACCGGGCGATGGGCGCAGCTGCGCCGGTTGGCCTGGGTCGATGCGACGCCCCTTCGCCGGTCCCCGGATTTCCGCTGGCTCTTCATCGGCCAGAGCGTCTCGGGGGCCGGAAGCATGCTCACCTACGTCGCCATTCCGTACCAGGCCTACCGCCTCACCCACTCCTCCCTCACAGTCGGACTCCTGAGCCTGGCCGAACTGGGTCCGCTGGTGATCGTTGCCTTTCTGGGTGGCGCGCTGGCGGACGCGGTCGATCGGCGCTGGATGGTGCGCTGGACCGAGGCCGGCCTGTGCTTCGCAACCCTGGGACTGGTGCTCAACTCTGCGTTGCCACCCGGTCGGCTCTGGGTGCTGTTCGTAGTGGGAGCACTGAGCGCCGGATTGAGCGGGCTCCAGCGACCCTCACTCAATGCCCTTCTCCCCCGCCTGGTGGACCCCACCGAGCTGCCCGCCGCCGTGGCGGTTAACAGCGCGGGCGGCACCCTCGCTCAGGTGCTCGGACCGCCGATCGCCGGCGTCCTGCTGGCCTCGGTAGGGCTCGGCTGGACCTATGGAGTAAACGTCATCACCTTCGCCTTTTCGGTGGCGTCGCTGGCCCGCGTCAAGGCGGTACCGCCGCCGCCCAACTCGGAGGGTGTCAGCCTCACCGCGGTCCGCCAGGGAATCCGCTACGCGGCCTCCCGCCAGGAGCTGCTGGGCACCTACCTGGTGGACATCGGAGCAATGGTCTTCGGCATGCCCACGGCTCTGTTTCCCCAGGTGGCGGCGACGATGGGCGGTGCCAGGGTGCTGGGGATCCTCTACGCCGGTCCGGCCGTCGGCGCCCTGTTGCTCAGCATGACCAGTGGCTGGGTGGCGCGGGTGCACCGTTATGGACGAGCGGTTGCAATTGCGGCGGCCATCTGGGGCTTCGGGATCGTCGGCTTCGGGATCGCGCCCACCCTCCCATGGGCGCTGACAGCCCTGGTGGTGGCCGGCGCGGCGGACGAGGCGAGCGCCGTCTTCCGGTCCACCATGTGGAACCTGACCATCCCGGACCACCTTCGAGGGCGGCTGGCCGGGATCGAGATGCTCAGCTACGCCTCAGGGCCTGCGGTGGGAAACGCTGAAGCCGGCCTGGTCGAAGCGCTCTTCGGCCTGAGAACCTCGATCGTATCGGGGGGCGTGCTCTGCGTAGCCGCCTGCGTGGGTCTCTCACTGGCCCTCCCGCGATTCTGGAAGTACGCGGCCCAACCTCCAGCACCGCCTTCCGGCTGACCCCCCAGCGGAGCGCCGGACAACCTCAGTCAGTCGACTGGGAAGAGTTTGTCGAGACGGCTGAGGACCGAAGGGGTCAGCTTCTCCAGAAGTTCGAGCGAGCGCAGGTTCTGCTGCACCTGCTCCACACTCGAGGCCCCGGTTATGACCGTGGAGACGTGCGGGTTGTGGGCGCACCAGGCGATCGCCAAATCGGACTGCGAACAGCCCAGCTGGTCCGCCACCTCCTTCATCTGCCGGATGCGGTCGTTTCGGGCCTTGTCGTTTAGCTCTTCCTGCAGCCATTCGTAGCCGGGGAGACTGGCCCGGCTGCCGTCAGGGATCCCATTCAGGTATTTGCCGGTGAGCAGCCCCGAAGCCAGCGGGCTCCAGGTGGTGAGCCCGAGCCCCATGTCTTCGTAGAGCCGGGCGTATTCCTCTTCCACCCGCTTGCGGGATAGCAGGTTGTACTGCGGCTGCTCCATCACCGGCTTGTGTAGGTGGTGGCGCTCGGCGATCTCGAAGGCGGCCCGGATCTCATCGGCGGCCCACTCCGAGGTGCCCCAGTAGAGGGCCTTGCCCCGGCTGATCGAGGTCGTGCATGGCCCACACCGTCTCCTCGATCGGAGTCTCCGGGTCGGCTCGGTGGCAGAACACGAGGTCAACGAAGTCCAGACCGAACCGCTCCAGCGAGCCGTCCATGGCCTGGAACAGGTACTTGCGATTGAGGGTGTCGGACGTGTTCGACCCCCTCGTCCAATCCCCAGAAGAACTTGGTGGAGACGCACGTAGCTGTGACGCGGCCAGCCCGCTGCGAGCCAGCGCCTTGCCCATGATTCGCTCGGATTCGCCCCCGGCGTACACCTCGGCGTTGTCGAAGAAGTTCACCCCGGCGTCGTGGGCCGCGGCCATGCAGTCCGGCGCCTGGTCTTCGTCGATCTGAGTTCCGAAGCTCACCCATGAGCCGAAGGAAAGCACGCTTACCTTGAGGCCAGAACGGCCCAGCCGGCGGTACGGCATCTTCGTCAAGTGGTCTCCTCCACAGAAATGGGCGTGACCGATTGCTCCGGCACAGGTGCGGCGCCGGGTGCACGAGTACGCCCCAGTACCTGCCCCAGATTATCAGGCAGACTTCCGGGCGATCTCGGAGAGCGAGACCCCCAGCCACGATCGGCAAGTTTCTATCTCAGGTCTCTGACTGCGATTCCCCAACTCACCGGCGCGGATTGGCCGAGGGGAGCGTCCTCGCGGTACCGGCAGCCGCACTAGTTCCAATTAGTGGTTGCTCGTCCCTGCCGGAATCCCCTCTAGATCTCCGAAACGATCGCCGTCGGGTCATTCGCCGGTTGAGCCGTCAAGCAGCTCGCGGGTCGAGTCGGCGTGGCCAGCGTGCCGGGCGGTCTCATTGATCAGATGCAGCACGACCCAGCGTAGATCCCGACCTTTATCTCGATTCACCGGCTCGATACACGGTTCGGCGAGGGAGGGCAGGGATCGGACCACAGCGTCGGTCTTCTCCGCCCGAGCTCGATAGTTGGCCACGACGGCGTCGACGGTCAGCTCGGGCCCGGGGCTGAACTCGGCCTCGCTGCGGCTGACCTTCTCACCGAGCATGGCCCCGTCGATCCATCTCCACTCCACATGAGTCAGATGGTTCGCGATGCCCAGCAGCGAGATCAAACCGCCATCGGGATGCCAGTGAGCTGCCTCGTCACTGACTCCTTGCAGCTTGCGCAAGATCGCTCCTCGCAAAAATCCAAGCCAACTGAGCAAGAGCTCGCGCTCGTCGGGGTTCCCCACGGGAAAACCCAAATCGCTCTCTTTGGACATCTACCAATGATCGCATTCTCCTGTTCGGTTCTCCACCGAAAATGAATTTGGAGTGGGCAGTAGTTCAGGAAATGCCGGGAACCGCCCGTCAAGTCCACGGGAGACCACCCACCCGAGGGCGAGCCGGATCAGCGGGTCAAGCGCGGGCTCAGTCGGTGATCCAGTCCCGGGTCAGATAAAGCCAGAACGCCAGTCCCTGGAAACGCCCGAATCGGCGAAACCGCCGGCGGATCACCTCGTCCGAGGCTTTTCGGCCACTCAGCCGGGCGAAGGTGGGACGCGTCCACGAGTCCAGCACCAGGGCGTGATAGCGACCCAGCGATGTCAGCATGATGTGGGAGGTGGCATACGGGCCCACGCCTGGAAGAGCGAGGAGTCGAGCCTCGGCCTCGGCGTCCGGCATCTCGGGATCGGTGAGCAGTTCCAAGTCGAGTTGTCCGGCGGCGACCGAACTGGCCAGGGACTGGAGGTAGGCGCCGCGGTAGCCGGCGCGGGCCTGGTCACGGTAGAAGTCGAGATCGACCTCGGCCATCGTGGCTGGGCTGGGAAAGGCGTGCCCCCCTTCGGAATCGACAGCTCCGAGGTGGGTTACAAGAGCACCCACCATGCGCTCGGTGGCTGACCAAGAGCAGTTGGTCGTGCAGATGGTCTTCACCACATCCTCGAAGACGGTCGGGCTGCGCATCATTCGGCCCGCTCCGCTCGTGACCCAACGGAGCTCGGGGTCAGCCACCGCCAACTCGTAGAAAGGTGCGAGGTCGTCGTCGAGGCGGAGGATCCGGCGACACTCCGCCAGCACGGTGGCCGGACCACCGGTGCCGAGGTCTCGGTCCGTCGACAACCCCAACGAGCCTGGCGGACCTTCTGCCATGAATAGCCTGTGCGGCACAGCTCCGGCTCCAGCCAGAGTTGTGCTCAGAGTCCCTGCAGTGCCGTCAATTCGGTTCGGAGGAAGCTCGGCGACTCCGTGCGAAGCAATGGTCCGCCGCCAATCGACCGGCTCGCCTCCGGCGCCCCGCAGTCGAACGGTCCCAACCACCTTCACCGCGACCGCCCCGGGACCAATCGGGTCCGGCGCTCCTGCCTATTCGGCGTAGCACCGCCCATTTCCAACCCCTCCGGTTCACCATGCTAGAGATCCGGCCAGCGAGCTGCCGCAGGGCTCGGAGTTCCTTCAACGGAACCTTCTAGTGTCTCGTGTTGACAACTCCCGAGCGGTGCTGCATTCTTTCATATAGCTAATTAGCTTATCGGAAGAATGAGATGGCCACCGACCGCTTGAGCACCGTCCTGACCGCGCTGGCTGACCCGACACGACGCCAGATCTTGGCCCGGCTCGGGGAGGGCGAGGCCACCGTCTTGGAGTTGGCCGCACCGTTCGAGCTCAAGCTACCGACCATTTCCAAGCACCTCAAGGTGCTCCAGCGCGCCGGGCTCGTCTCACAGACAAAGCGCGCCCAGTGGCGACCGTGCCGGCTCGAGCCAACTCCCCTGGCCGACGTCGCCGAGTGGGTCGAACACTACCGCCGACTCTGGGAGGAGCGGCACGATCGGCTAGACGACCTCTTGGAGCAGCTGAAGAGCGAGGAGAAGAGCGATGAGTGACGCCGAACTAAGCTTTCGGGTCGAGCCCGGCACCCAGGAAGTAGTCCTGACCCGCACGTTTGCCGCACCGCGGGATCTGGTCTTCAGAACCTACATCGATCCACAACTCATCCCGAAATGGTGGGGTCCGCGAACGCTGACCACGACCGTGGTCACGTCGGACGTTCGCTCTGGCGGCAGCTGGCGGTTTGTGCAACACGACACCGAGGGACGGGAGCACGCCTTCCATGGGGTGTACCACGACGTGACAGCGCCGTCCCGGTTGGTGAACACCTTTGAGTACGAGGGAGCGCCGGGGAAGGTCTTGCTGGAGAGCACCACATTCGAGGCGGTTTCCGCCGGGACCAGGCTGACCACCCATTCCGTCTTCCAGACGGTAGAGGACCGGGACCAGATGGTCGCAACCGGCATGGAGTGGGGCGTGCGAGAGTCCGTGGAGCGGTTTTCCGAACTACTGGCCGACGCAGGAGGAGAGGGAGCAAGCTGATGTGCTGGCGTCGAGTCAGATGGTGAAATGCCGTCTTTCCGTGGAAGTGGCGACCGTGACTGATCACGAATCGAGAAGCGCCAGCCACCGAGTCGGGCCTAGCATGAAGGCGAGCGAAGTCATCAATCAATGGACGGCCCGCGCGTCCAAACCCAGACGGATCAGGAGTAACCATGACTGACTCATCCACCCAGGGAATCAAGACCGTGCTGCATCCTGTGTCGGACCTAGAGAGGTCCAAGCCGGTGTACACCGCTCTGCTCGGAGCACCGCCGCAACACGACGCTTCCTTTTACGTCGGGTACGATGCCGAGGGACAGCACATCGGGCTGGTGCCGGGCGGCGGGACTCCGGGAATGACCTCACCGGTGGCGTACTGGCACGTTCGAGACATCGAGTCGAAGCTGGCCGAGGTTACCGCCGCCGGTGCCACCGTGAACGATCCAGTGCGCGATGTCGGCGGCGGCCGCCTGGTGGCAACCGTCAAAGACCCCGATGGCAACGTTCTGGGGCTGCTTCAAGACCCGTGAGCCCCCAGCCCCGATCGCGGGGTCAGCGCCGTCGTGACACCGAGCATCGGCTCACCCACGACATCGATATCTGGGTGGCGACCGCCTCGGCGGAGGGTGCGCCGTATCTGGTGCCGCTTTCCTTCGACTACGAGGACGACGCCCTGCTGGTCGCTACCCCGACGGACAGCCCGACCGGAAGGAATTTGGCCGGTAGCCGAACCGTCCGGCTCGGGCTGGGCCACACCCGCGACGTCACCATCATCGATGGCGATGTCGCGGCCTTGGAAATCGACGCACTGTCGACGGAGCGCGGCGACCGCTTCGCGGCCCGCACCGGCTTCGATCCGCGGACGTTGGCCGCCCCCTATCGGTGGTTTCGGATCGCCCCGAGCCGGATCCAGGCTTGGCGCGAGGCCAACGAGCTGCCCGAACGCGACCTCATGCACGGCGGCCGCTGGTTGACGGACGCCGAAGTCACCTGAAGCGAATGCGCCTCATTGCTGCACAGTCGCCACCGAAGGAGGCAACTGCCGGCCGCATCTAACGCCGGGTCGGTTAGTCCACCGGTCGACCGCCTCGTGTACCGGGTGGGTGCGGCGCCACGCGCCACCTTCGCGCTTGGTGAGGAGCGCTTTGTCCGGCTGCCTATCCTGATGCCATGGCGTACACGCTTAGGGCCGGGGCGGCGACGAGAGCTCCGAAGTGACCCCGAACACTGAGGCTGGAGCTTATTCCATGCTCACCGAGTTGAAGTGGGTCCACGACCTGTTGCGCCGCGACCTCGCAACTTGCCAAGCACTGGCCGTATCCGTCACCGCAGGCGCCACGGCGGAGGAGGTGCGGGAGGAGATCCGACTCCTGAAAGCCCAGGGGCCGTTGTTCCGGTTGCGGGCAAACTGCTTGCACTACTGCCGCTTTGTGCATGGGCATCATGGCGCTGAGGATGCCGCGCTGTTTCCGGCGGTCCGGCGAGCCAGCGCCGTGTTGGCGACCGTCGTCGATAAGCTCATGGACGACCACCGCAAGATTTCCCTGTTGCTCGACGAGGTCGAGGAGTCGTCCCTGGGAGTCGAAAGCCTGGCCAACAGCGCTGCGCGCCACCGTCTCACCGACGCGCTGAACGACCTTTCGGAGCGCTTGCTGGTGCATCTCGACTTCGAAGAGAAGTCGCTAGCACCAGTCCTTTCAGGATGGCAGCACTTGCCGTTTAGTGGATGATGGTCCCGGTCTGCTCGCCCGGCCGAGTCGCGGCCTGAGTCACTTCAGGACAACTCCGGCGCAGAGGCTTGGTGCGCCAGCCACGCGACGACGCTGTCGATGTCCGGCAGGCCCTTCAGCTCGTCTCCTAGCCTCCGCGCGGCAGCGGTTGGTCAAGACCTACTCGCTCGGGATGCGCCAGCGCCTTGGACTGGCCGCAGCCCTGCTCGGTGAACCCGCCCTGCTCGCGCTGGATGAGCCGGCGAACGGCCTTGACCCCGCCGGGGTGCAGTGGCTGCGAGGCGCGCTCCGCTCTTTCGCGGAAGGTGGCGGCACGGCGCTCGTGTCTAGCCACCTTCTGGCCGAGGTCGCCCAGAGCGTCGATCGTGTCATCATCCTCGCCCACGGGCGCATCGTGGCAGACGCCGCCCTCGACGAGCTGGGCCTCCCCGCCCAGACACTGGAGAACGCCTACCTCGAGCTCACCAAGGCTGCTGCCAACCGCTGGTCTGGCAGACGCGGCCATGGGCTAAAGTGCATCCGTCTGAGATCAATAAGTGGTGCCGCGAGCAGGATTCGAACCTGCGACCCTGGGCTTAAAAGACGGCCCAGCGGCAGTCCGCGGACGGCCGCTGAAAGCCGCTTCGAGATGGAATCGGCGTACCCGCGCCTGCTCGCTGTCCGCGGATGTCCGCCCATGTCCAGCCCCGTTGCTGTCAAAACTGCGGTCAGATCCAAGGAGCCGCCCGGATGACTGAGAAGGTCCCAGAGGACCGCGGGAGGCGCGGGCCCGATCCTGCAGTTGCGAGGGTGATTGAGCCATGGCGCCGACACAAGCGACGGTCAGCACGCTGACGTCAGGTGCGGGCGACCGCCAGCCCGAGTGCCTCTGCGGCTTGGCACAGCGCTCCGTCGCCTGCGACCAGGATGACCTCTTGACCACCAAGCGCTTCGGCGGCCGCCAGATGAACCGCGTCGTATCCGCTGAGAGCGTGGGCCTCGGCCAAGACGCCGGCCCGGTGGACGACCGCCTCGGACGCCTCCACGATGTCCAATTGGCCGTACAGCCGCCCAAGCCCGGCGACGGCTGTCCGCAACCCCGACCTACTGATTCGCCCGCTCCTCCACGCCATAGCGAGCGCAGCACGGGCTTCGACGTACACAAGTCGCACCCCGACGACACGGTCAGCTTTGCCCCAGAGTAGGCTCGCCCGTTCCGAGCCTGGCTCATGCACAAGTAGCGGGACCATCGCCGAGGTGTCGAAATAAGCGATCAACGCCGCTGGTCTCCCACCAACGGGCTGACCGGCTGTCTTGCGCGTATCCGCCGTGTGGGAGCAGGTTGCTTGCCAAGGGAAGCCCGCGTGACGATCCCCTGGGCGATCAAGCTGTCGATGGTTCGCTCAACGCCAATGGGAGTAATCCGAGCGACGGGCCGTCCCCGATCGGTCACGAGGACGGCGACCCCCTCTTCCACACCATCGAGGTAGCGGCTGAGATTGTTCTTGAGATCCCTCACACCTACTTCCACTTCCACGGATGGCCTCCTAGTGGCTACTTTGTTGTGTTGATTGTAGCTACTTTGCCCTAAGTGATCAAGCGACGGGCGCGAACCGTGCCCAGGTGGTGGTCGACGAGGAGCGAGCAGACCTAATGCCATGACCTCAGCGACAATCGGGCCGCGTATCAGGCATGTGTGCCGCCAGCAGGATTCGAACCTGCGACCCTGGGCTTAAAAAGGTCGGCCGGTAGGCGTCCGTGGGCATTCGGTGAGGGCCACTTCGAGATTGAATCGGTGGATCCGCATGGGCTCTCCGTCCGCCGACGTCCGCCCCACTACAACCCAGTTGCTGTCACAACTGCTGTCACTACGTCGCGGCCCTGCGCGTCCCAGCGTCGGTGGGCTCTGGGAACCGGGCCCGCGAGCACAGCCAGTCAGCCACCCAAGCCTCGTCCACCTCGTGAGCAGCGACAGCCAGCATCGCCGCCTCCGCTTCGTCTGTGTCAGGAGGATCTGGGGCCCAGTGCACCTCGTTTAGGTCGAGGAACATGGCCAGCGAAGCCCAAGCCGCTCGCTTGTTGCCGTCGGGGAGAGGGTGGTTCCACGCCAGCCGGCAGACGAGCACCGCGGCCTTTTCAGCCAAGTCCCCGTAGAACTCGTGGCCGTCCAAAGGTGGCCTCGGGTGCATGCAGCGCCGAGTCTGCCAGCTCTGTGCGGCTCGCCTTCACCAGAGTCACTGCTTCGATCCCGGTTACCTGCTCGGCGAGCCAGAGATACTCCGCAAGGGTCAGATAGCGTGTCACCGGGCAAGCCGGTCGAGCAACTCCTTATCGCGTTCGAGCAGCTTGCGGGCACGGAGGGTGAAGTCATCATCGACTCGAACAAGATCGATCGCGGTCGTGAGCGACTCCACGATTAGGGCATTTACGCTCGTGCCACGAACACGCGCAACCGCCTCCGCCTGATCGGCAAGCTCGTCGGGTAGTCGCACTGTTATCTGCCTAGTCACGACGTCATGGTAGCACGACACCACGCCTGCAAGCAATGCGACTGGCACCACCCGCGGAGGCCCAGTCACGCTCTCGCCCGTCCTACCCGCGCTGGACTGACAAACGGGGTCCTCTCAGTGACTTGCTGCGCCTATCAAGATCAGGGCCATTCCCATGCACGATTGGGTTGCGTCCCGATCAAACGAGCTGGCACGCCCGTCCAAGGTGTGCGCCGGTGCCGGCATCGCCAGTCCGCAGTTCGCGATCAAGCTGCCTCTGGTCATCCGCCCGAGGCCGTCAGGGTGGCTGACGAGGCGCTCGAGCCATGCGCTGCGCCCTTGGATTCGACTGGACCGCTCGCGCCGCCCAGCAAGGCGGCCAGCGGGCGGCCCTTGACGGCTCCAGGCTCCAGCGTCAGCTAGTCTGAGCGCCTCGCCGCCATGGCTGCCGCAGCTCCATGCCGCAGCGGCTCGATGCAGTCACGGCGCCAGCTCTATGCGGGGCTCCGTCGGGGTGAACTTCACACCGACGTACGTGGCGGGCTGCGCCGGCGATTAACAGCGCGGCCCTGTGACACCGTGGTGGCAAAATACATGGTCGTGATCTTGAACTGAGATCAGCTGATAACCGCCCACGCAATCACTCCTCGGGGAGATCGCGGGCGCGCTGTTCTGGGGCTCCAAGGAGGAACTGCAGCCAGTCGGCGGCGTCCCTGCCGCGGCTCGGAATCACGTGGCTGTAGGTGTTGAGGGTGAGGCTCACCTGCGAGTGTCCGAGGATCTCCATCACCACCCGTGGGTTGACGCCTTCCGCCAGCAGCAGCGAAGCACAGGCGTGGCGGAGGTCATGGAACCGTTGGTGGCGCAGGCCGACGCGGCGTAAATGTCGGTGCAGCGCATGCGTGACCATCGACCCGTCTCGCGGCAGCCCGACGGGAGTGGCGAATACCAGACCCCACTCCGTCCACTCAGACTGGGCCAGCTCCCTCTCCTCTGCCTGCCGCCGGCGACACCTCTGCAGCGACTCCAAGGCGAACGCTGGCGGGTTGACCGACCGGACTCCACGCGCAGCCTTAGGCTCCACCAGCCGATAGGCGCCCTCGAAGCGCTCCAGGGCGTGGCGGACCTGGATGGTGCCGGCACGGAGGTCCACGTCCGCCCAGCTCAACCCCAGGAGCTCTCCGCGGCGCATCCCAGTGGCGACGGCCAGAGTGAAGAGCGCCTCGAGCCGGTCCCCCCGTACCGTCTCCAACAGAGGTCCGACCTCCGGCGGGCTCAGCGGCCGGATCTCGTACCGGACCTGCTTTGGTGAGCGGGCCAGGCCGGCGACGTTGCGGCCGACCAGGCTCCAGCGAAGGGCCTGGTTGAGCGCCCGATGGAGGACCCCACGCAGATAGTCCACCCGGCGGGGAGAGAGTCCCTCCGCCAGCTTGCGGTTGAGCATCTCCTGGACGTCCTGGGGCGCGAGCCGGCTCAGCCTGATCCGGCCCAGCTCTGGAATCAGGTGGTCGTTGACGATCCCGGCGTAGCTGACGTAGGTGGAGGGACGGACGGTGGGTCGGGCGGTCGTCTCCAACCAACTGCTGAGGAAGTCGCCGACGGTCTGGCGCTCGGGGGCAAAGGGCAGATTGTCGGCCACGGTCTTGAGAGCCGTGGTCAGCTTGGCGGCCGCCTCCGCCCTGGTCCGGGCGTAGCGATAGGTCCTCCCGCCGGACCCATCGCTGACGGCAGCCACCCAGCGTCCGTCTCCGCGCCGGTAGACGCTCCCCTCCCGGTTGCCCCGTCGACCCTGCGTTCGCGGGCGGCCACCTGAGTTCGCGGGCGTTCGCCTGCGGCTGCTGTCAAAACTGCTGCCAACCGGTGGTTTTGCAGACGCAGCCATGACCACATGGCATCAGTTTGAGATCAGAAAGTGGTGCCGCCAGCAGGATTCGAACCTGCGACCCTGGGCTTAAAAGGCCCCTGCGCTACCACTGCGCCATGGCGGCTGGCATGCAGACTATCGCAGCACCAGCGGGTGCACTCGCGCACCAGAAGCTGGGGGGCTATCCGCCGGCGTGACTCGCCCGCGACTGGATGTGGCGGCGCTCCGCTGGGTTCAGGGTCAGTTCCAGCGCACGGTCCCATGCAGCCCGTGCCTCCTGCTGCCGCCCCAGTTCCATCAACAGCTCGGCGCGGGTGGTATGCAGCAGGTGATAACGCTTGAGTCGGGGAAGGAGGGCGTCCGTGTCGCGCAGGGCCAGCTCGGGACCTGCCACGTGCCAGATGGCCACTGCGCGATTGAGCTCGACCACCGGCGAGCGCTGCAGCTCCAGCAGTCGGTCGTAGAGCCTCACCAGCATCGGCCAGTCAGTGCTGGCCCAGTCGGGCGCGAGCGCGTGGCAGGCGGCGATAGCTGCCTGAAGCTGATAGGCCCCAGGCCGGTCGAGTGCAGCTGCCCGGTCCAGCACCTCGGTCGCCTCGCGAATCCCCAACTTGTCCCACTTCGAACGATCCTGGTCGGCGAGCAACACCAGTGACCCGTCCGAGTCAAACCGAGCCGCCCCACGGGCCAGCTGGAGTTTGAACAGTGCCAACAGCCCGAGGACCTCAGCCTCCATGGGCAACACCTGGGCCGTCAGCCCGGCCAGCCAGGCAGCGTCCTCTGCCAGAGTTCGATCCTGGGAGAGATCCCAGCGGCTCGCCAGGTACCCCTCGTTGAACATCAGATAGAGCACGGCTAGAACCTCAGCTAGCCGCTCCTCCAGTTCGGCCTGGCCGGGCATCCGGAAGGGGATGCCCGCACTGACGATCTTGTGCTTGGCGCGGGTGATCCGCTGGGCCAAGCTGGTCTCGGATATGAGGAATGCGCTGGCGATCTGTCCGGTTGAAAGCCCGGCGACGACGCGCAGGGTCAGGGCCACCTGTGCCTCCCGGGAGAGCGCTGGGTGGCAGCAGGCGAACATCAGCCGGAGCCGGTCGTCCCCGCCTTCGTCAGCCGGAAATGGCAGTCCAACTGCCTTGGCGGCGAAGCGCTGGTCCCGGCGCAGCCGGTCCAGCGCTCGCCGCTCCGCCACCGTTGCAGCCAGGCCCCGGGGCGAGTCGGGGATCCCCCGCTCGGGCCAGGTGCTTAGTGCTGCGACGAAGGCCTCCTGAGTGCAGTCCTCAGCGAGCTCGAAGTTGCCAAATCGCCGGGTCAGGGCGGCGGTGACACGGCCAGCCTCCTCCCGGAAGACCTGGCCCACACTGGCATCTAAGGAGTCGCCCACTGCGGATTCAGTCCTCCCAGATCGGCCTTATCTCGACTACCGGGCTCGCTGGCCAACTCTTCGCCATCTCCAGCGCCGCGTCAAGGTCGGGAACGTTGATCAGGGCGTAACCAGCGATTGACTCCTTGGTCTCGGCGAAAGGGCCGTCCACGACCGTCGGCGTCCCACCATTGAAGTGGACGGTTGTCGCCTGGGCGGACGGGTGCAGCCTCTCCCCTCCGACGATCGCACCGGACTGGCTGTACTTACCCCACCAGGTTCCGACCTCCTGCATCGTCTTCGCCCCCTGCTCCTCGCTCACATCCTCCTCGCCTACGAACATCAGCAGATACTTCATCGCATCTCCTTGCGGATCGGCGGGGCCCCTCGGCCCCCTCATCTGTATACGACGATCGGGGTCCACTCAAATTCGACAAGTGCCACGTTCTGCTTGGTTCGGACCCGCCACTCGCGAGTTAGTTGGCGAGACAGCCCTGGCGTTAGCGGGGCGTAACCCCCGCAGAATTCGCCAAGACCAGGATCGATTCGCGGGCGCACGGCTGCCGAGAGCAGCATCCCACTCACCGCGACGCACCGCGAAATGCTGGGGTCGCGGGCGGCGGGAGCTAGAATCGAGTTGCCCTGAGGATCGCGAATCGCGCTCCGGGCGAGTTTGACGCGGGGAAACAATGAGTCAGAACGGACATATTCAGACCGGGACCGCCCGGGTCAAACGCGGCCTGGCGGAGATGCTGAAGGGCGGCGTGATCATGGATGTGGTAACTCCGGAGCACGCCACTATTGCCCAGGAAGCAGGGGCCGTAGCGGTGATGGCACTGGAGCGCGTCCCCGCCGACATCCGCGCCCAAGGCGGCGTCGCCCGGATGAGCGATCCCCATCTGATCAAGTCGATCATGGCCTCGGTCTCGATCCCGGTGATGGCAAAGTGCCGCATCGGACATTTCGTGGAAGCGCAGATCCTGGAAGCGCTGGGCGTGGACTACATCGACGAATCAGAAGTCCTGACCCCCGCCGACGAGGAGCACCACGTCGACAAATGGCCGTTCAAGGTGCCGTTCGTTTGCGGCGCGCGTGACCTGGGCGAGGCACTCCGCCGGATCTCCGAGGGAGCGGCAATGATCCGTACCAAGGGCGAGGCTGGTACCGGCGATGTCGTCGAGGCGGTGCGCCACATGCGGGCGGTAAGCAAGGGCATCCGCCGACTTCATTCGTTGCGCCCGGACGAGCTTCCCACCGCCGCCAAGGAGCTGGGCGCGTCGCTGGAACTGGTTCGTGAGACGGCCGAACTGGGCCGGCTTCCGGTGGTCAACTTCTCCGCTGGTGGCCTGGCGACTCCAGCCGACGCCGCCCTCATGATGCAGCTCGGCTGCGACGGCAACTTCGTGGGCAGCGGCATCTTCAAGAGTGGGGATCCGCTCCGCCGGGCGAAGGCCATCGTGGCTGCAACCACCTACTTCGACAAGCCGGAGATCCTGGCGGAGATAAGCGAAGACCTAGGTGAGCCGATGGTTGGCATCGGCGTTTCCAGCCTGCGTCAGGAAGAGCTGCTCGCTTCTCGAGGCATCTGACCTCTCGCAGCTCGCGCATGGCAAGCCCACGAGTTGGCGTACTGGCCCTGCAGGGAGACGTGAGCGAGCACCTGCGCTTGCTGGAGATCTGTGGTGCCACCCCCAGGCGGGTGAGGTTGGCGGAAGAGCTGAGGGGCCTTCAGGGACTCGTGATCCCGGGCGGTGAGAGCACCACCATGAGCCTGCTGATTCAGCGATTCGAACTGCTGAAACCCTTGCAAGAGGCACTGCGCGACGGAACGGCCTGCTTGACCACCTGCGCTGGCACCATCTTGGTCGCTCGCGAGATCCGGGACGGGCTGCCGGACCAACTGCAGTTGGGGATCCTCGATATCGTGGTGCGCCGCAACGCCTACGGGCGCCAGCTGGACTCCGGAGAGGTCCATCTTGAGATCCCAGCGATCGGAGCCGAGCCGATTCGGGTCGCCCTCATCCGAGCCCCCTCGATCGAGGAGGTCGGCTCCGGCGTCGAGGTTTTGGCGAGCTACCAGGGCCAGCCAGCCGCGGTCCGCCAGGGGCGTCACATCGGCTTGACGTTCCATCCGGAGATCACCGGGGATCCCCGCCTGCACCAGCTGTTCCTGTCTCAGCTGTGAACCAGTTCCCCGCGCGGGGATGCCCCGGCGCCCCCTCGCCGGCCACGCTGGAACTGGAGTCGCGGTCTCAAATCGTGGCAAGGTGGGGCACACCATCGGCTCCGGCGAGGCAAACTGGGAAGCATGCAGGTTAGATCGGCCAGTTATCGAGATCTCAGTCAGGTGGACGAGCTCTACCGGGCCAGCCTGGCCGTGGAGCAGGAGATCGACCAGCGTCTGCAAAGTGCGGGGCCTCAGAGTCCGGTACCGGGCCCTGCTTTGGCACGGGCATGGTCGATCCTCAACCGCAGCCTGTCCGCGCTGATGCCGCTGGCGGACATGGGCGACCAGCTGTACGTGGCCGAGGGGGACGGTCGGATCGTCGGCTTTGTGCAGGCGGAGCCCGCACCCGGCAAAAGAGCCTGGCGGATCCTCAACTTGTGCCTGGCTCACAGCGCCGAGGGTCATTTCGCCGGCGTCCCCTTGCTACAGCACCTGGTGAATGAGGGACTAGAGCGCGGCGTGACCCGCTTCTTGGTCCGGATACCTGAGGACCACCCACTCCAGGCGATGCTTCGCGAGCAGGGATTCCAGCCCTTCGCCTCGGAGCAGATCCGCTTTCGCGAGCTGCCCAAACCACCTGACCACCACTCCGACCCCTGGGTGCCGGCGACGCCGAGCGACCTGGGCGGCATCTATCTCCTTTACCTGCGCACGGCACCGCACGCGGTTGCGGCCGTGGAGGCGCCCAATCTCACCCAGTGGAAGGCGACTTTCCAGCTGGGCTGGCTCGGCCGTTTAGATGGCCGAGCCGGCGACTCGCGTCACTACGTGATCAACAAGAACGGAGCGGTGGTGGCCTGGGCGGGGATCAGGTCGCCCGCGCGAGCAAGGCCCAGCTTGCTCAGCATGATGCTTGATCCGCAGGAGAGCCAGCTTGCGGTAGAGGCGCTCCACAGCCTGCTCGGACAAGTTCCGCCAGGACCAACCCTGTGCCTCTTGCGTCATTACGATGCAGAGCTCCATCGGGCGGTGGCGGCCCGGGGATTCGAGCCGGTGGCGACCCAGATCCTGATGGCGAGGGACCTCCCCCTCAAGCTGCGGGCGGTCCGTCTGGCAGAGCAGAAGAAGGCCGTCCTGGCCGGGGCCCTCCCTGTGGTCCAGGCGAGAGGGAGCCGCGACGCGGCGACCTGATCCAACGCTCCGTTCGGATCGTGCCTTGCGCTATATTCGAGGCGTGATAGTGGGCAGGCTGGGAGCTACGTGCCGCCCATTCGCCGCGCCCGCCTGCAGGGGAGATGGGCGGTAGGCCGCGCCACGCACTAGTCACGGAACAGCTACCGATTCTGACTGACTGGAGGCCGGACCCTGACGGCATCTGATCCCGCTTTCGGCCCCTCCTTCCCCGAGGAGCTGGAGCTGTTGATCAGCACGCTCCCCCGCCACCTGTACGAAGCTGTGCGCCGGCTCCCCGAGGAGTCGGGCGACCTACTGGAGATCGTCCTCGACCTGGGCCGAGAGCCGGAGGCACGGTTCGAGGGCAGCGAGGTGATTCTCAGCAGCACGCCGGTCAGCCTCGAGGACATCGCCTACGTCGCGGATCGAGTTGGCGCCTTCGGGGGCGACAACCGAGCTGGGATCGCCCGCACCCTGCACCGGATCAGCGCCATCCGCAACCGGGCAGGGGAGATCGTCGGACTCACCTGCCGAGTCGGTCGCTCGGTAACCGGACGTGTGGAGATCATCCGGGACATCGTGGTCAGTGGACAGAGCCTGCTCCTGCTGGGCAAGCCTGGGGTGGGAAAGACCACCATGCTGCGCGAGGTCGCTCGCATCCTGGCCGATGAAAGTCGAAAGCGGGTGGTCGTCGTCGACACCAGCAACGAGATCGCCGGCGACGGCGACATCCCCCATCCTGGGATCGGGCGGGCGCGACGAATGCAGGTGGCCCGTCCTGAGCTTCAGCACGCGGTGATGATCGAGGCGGTGGAGAATCACATGCCAGAGGTCATCGTCATCGACGAAATCGGCACTGAGCTCGAGGCTGCGGCGGCCCGCACCATCGCGGAACGCGGCGTGCAACTTGTTGGCACCGCCCATGGCAACACCCTCGACAACCTATTGGTCAACCCAACCCTCAACGATCTGTTGGGGGGCATCCAGTCGGTCACCCTGGGAGACGAGGAGGCCCGGCGCCGTGGCACCCAGAAGTCGGTTCTGGAGCGAAAGGCGCCGCCCACCTTCGACGCCCTGGTGGAGATCGTCGACCGTCACAGGGTCACTGTGCATATGCCCCTTGCCGACGTCGTCGACGACGCCCTGCGTGGCCGGCCGCGCCCAGCGCAGCTGCGGGAGTCGCATCCGGGTCGCGGAGTCACCACGAGACTGGTGGAGCCGTCGCCATTCGACGACCGAGGCTCTCGGGAGCTATTCGGGGAGGAGTTCGCCCGCCCCGAGCCGCGGCGGCCTATGACCCTGGCCGACCTTTCTGAAGGCCATGCCGGGCAATCAGCGGGGGTCGGGGCCGCTACGTCCCTCTTCCCCTACGGTGTCTCTCGGGTGCACCTGGAGCAGGCGATCCGCGAGCTGAAGGTGCCAGTTCGGATCCAACATCACGTCGACGACGCCGACCTCGTTGTCACTCTCAAGAACTACTACCGACGCCGCGATTCCCCGCTTGCGAGCTGCGGAGACGGAGGGCATTCCCATCTCGATCTTGCGCAGCAACACGGTCGCCCAGGTGCGCGCCTTTCTGGCGCGCCTGTACAACCTTGAGCCCGCTGACCCCACCGACGATGCGATGCGGGAGGTGAGGGAGGGGATCGAGCGGGCCCGAGGCGGCACGGCGGTCGAACTTTCACCGCAAAACTCCTACATCCGTCGTCTGCAGCACCAACTGGTGGAGCAGAACGAGCTGGTCGCCCGGAGCACCGGCAAAGAACCTCGGCGGCGGTTGCGTATCTACCCCGCAAGCGAGGCCTCGTAGAGGATTCGTTGGGCGCGCCGGGAGCCGGCTTCTTCGTCAGTGTCGAGGGGATCGACGGGTCTGGAAAGAGCACCCAAGCGCGCCTGCTCGCCGAGCGCCTTGCCCTCGAGGGCGAGGCCGTCACTTCGGTACGGGACCCGGGCACAACCGCTCTGGGAGAGCGGATCCGGGAGCTGCTCCTGGAGAACTCGAGCCGCGAGCCACCGGACCCGTTCGCCGAGGTGGCGCTCTTTCTGGCTGCGCGCCTGCAGCTGCTGCATGAGGTCATCGAGCCGGCGCTGACCTCGGGAAGGGTGGTTGTTTGCGATCGTTACCTCGACTCGACCCTGGCATACCAAGGTGCTGGCCGCGGCTTGGACCAGCGAACGCTGCTCGAGCTGCACCGCCTGGTTGGAGCAGGTCGCATGCCCGAGCTGACCATCATCCTGGATCTGGAGCTGGCAGCCGCGAGGATGCGCTTCACTGCGGAGAAGTCGCCCGATCGGATGGAGGCAGAGTCGACCGAATACCATGAGCGGGTCCGACAGGGATACCTGGGACTCGCCCTGGAATTCCCCGGACGGGTGGTGGTGGTGCCAGCGGACATTTCCCGCGAGGAGCTTTCCGAGTCCTGCTGGCGGGTGACGCGCGAGCGCTTGATGGCGAGGAGGTCGACTTGAAGCTGGTGGTTGCGATCGTGCACGAGCAGGACGCCGTTCGAGCCATCGAGGTTTTGGGTGGGCGGGGGTTTGGAGTGACGCGGCTCAACAGTGAGGGCGGCTTCCTCCAGCGCCGGAACTCCTTGCTGTTGTTGGGGGTTGACGACAACCTGGTCGATGAGGTCATCTCCACCCTGCGCTCGGTGTGCAAGCCAAGGCACGAGCAGCTGGGCAACGGCGGGGCCCACGGGGCTACCGGCGAGGCAGACGTCGAGGTGGAGGTTGGCCGAGCCACGGTGTTCGTCCTGGAGCTCGGCCGGGTGGAGAGGCTCTAGCCGGGCCCCGAGGGTCTCCTGAACCGGATCTATACTTCCGCGATGAAGCCTCTGGCAGGCCCGCGGCGGAGCGGAGGGCGGAGGATCGAAGCGGGCTGGCTGCGGTCAGGAATGACCGACATCGATCGGGTCAGAGAGGCTCATGGAAGCGTGAGCGGGCTGAAAGCGGCGTACCGAGGCCGGGGAGGATCAGCGTGATGGGTGGCCCCCTGCATTCCAAGAAAGGCACCCCCCGGATCTGGCTGCTAGGAGCCCTGGCGCTGACCGGCGCGCTCGCCTACCTCGACAACCTGGTCTGGGTGCTGGTGGTGATCTACTCGGCGCTCCTGGTTGTTCTCCTAGCGGCTGCGTGGAGTTGGTGGTGCGGCCGCCACCTTCGCCTCTTCAGGGAAACCAGAGAGGGGGTCTGGGTGGTCGGGGAACAGCTGGTTGAACGATTCACTTTGGAGAATGACTCCGGGCTGCCGATCCGCCTGGTGGAGGTGCACGACCATTCCCGAGTGCCGGGCGCTCGGACCTCGCGGGTTGTCTCCCTTGCCCCGCGCCAGATCGTGAGCTGGGAATCGAGCCGCCGACTTGCCGCCCGGGGCCGGTATGAATTGGGGCCAACTGAGCTGCGGATGGCCGACCCCTTCGGGCTCTTCCCACGGCAGCTGACGCAGACGACCAGCAACACGCTGGTCGTCTATCCCGCCATGGTGGCGATCCCGGAGCGGAGCCTGCCCGGCGGCTCGGCGGAGCACTCGTCGCGAGGCAGGGCTTCGTCCTCGGATCTGCTGGTTCTGCTCGACCTCTGTCGACGGAGCCACCGAGGCGAGGGTCCTGATAGCTCGCTCGAATACGCGGTCACGGTTGCCGCTTCCGTCGCCCACACCGCAGCGACTCGCGGCCGGGCGGTCGCCCTGGCGACCTCGGACCGGCACCTGGGGCGAATTCCGGCCGGACGGGGAGAACTGCACGATCGGACGCTGCTCGACTACCTGGCGACCGCGCGTGATGACGGCACCCTCGCCTTCTCGGCACTGGTCACCCAGGAGATGGTCACCTGGCGGGGACGCGGCGGCGTGGTGCTGATCACCCCTGATCGCAGTCCGGAGTGGGTCGGGGCCGTTGCAGCAGCGTCCGCTCCTGGTGAACGGGCCCTGGCGATCTTTCTCGACCCGTCAGGAGCCACCGGCCAGCCCCCGACCAAGGTGCCGGCTCAGTGGAAGCTGGTGGTGGATCTCTGGGTGGTGCACCATGGGGATGAGCTTTCTCGGCTGGACGCCCTCCACGGCCAGGCAGTGGTCTGAGCCGGTTGCCCTGTTGCAACAAGCGCGCCTGAGCCACCGAGTGTGAGCAGCGCCACGGCGAAGGAATCGGACGACTGCTCCCTGGAGCTGGCGATTCTGGGCAGCGGCGCGGCGTTCTCCGCCGTTGGGTACAACGCCGCCTATCTGGTCGACCGGTCTCTCTTGCTGGACTGTGGCGCTCCGGTGACCCGCCTGATGGGTCAGATGGGACTGGATCTGGACGAGTTGCGATGGGTCGCGATCTCCCATCTCCACGGCGACCACGTCAGCCAGCTGCCGCTCCTGGTGGGCGCACGCGCGGCCCGATATCCGGGGGCGGAGCCGCTGCAAATCATCGGACCTCCGGGTACGGCGGAGCGGCTGGACACCCTCGGGCGGATGGCAGTGGGATCCCGTTTCTGGGAGCAGGTCAACGAGGTCGGTGGGCACCAGGTCGACGAGTGGGTCGACGGCCAGAAGGGAACCCTGGGCCCCTTCGAATTGCAGGCCGTCGAGGTGGAGCACTCGGCTCAGCTGACCTGCTTTGCCTTCCACGTCGAGCGCTCAGGAATTAGTCTCGGCTATTCCGGCGACACGGTTCTGTGCTCGGCGATCCGAAGGCTGGCCGGTTCAGTCGACTACCTCCTGTGCGAATGCACCGATATGAAGGCTCCGGCGGTCACCCACCTCTGGCGCGAAGAGGTGGAGGAGTTGATCCGGGACAACCCGACCACCCGGTTCATCCTCACCCACCTCTCCCAGCGACTCCCGACCAGGGGGGCCATCTTGGCCACCGACGGGCTGGTGCTGCGGCTCAGGCCAGTCGCTGGGGGCTGAACGCCGCCAGCTCCGGAGGGTCGGTCCCCTCGAGCACGGCTCGAGCGATCAGCTCTCCGGTGACCGGTGCCAATAGAACTCCGTTCCTGAAGTGGCCAGTCGCGAGCAGGATCCGCCCCCCCGTCTCAGTCCTGCCCAGGAGGGGGCGGCCATCGGACGACTGGGGACGAAGACCGGCCCAGACGTAGGCAAATCGCGCCTCAGCCAGCTCCGGCAGTAGTTCGACCGCTGTCTCCGTAACCGACGCCACGCCCTCGGCGGTAGGCCAGGCCTGGTAGCCAGCATGCTCCTCGGTGGTTCCGGCCAGCACCAGCCCGGATCGCTTCTGGAGCACGTAGCCGTGATCACCGAACAGGATCACCGGAAGCACTGGTCGGCCCGGGTTCAGGGCTACGATCTGCCCCCGAATCGGCACCACCGGGGAGGTGCCCGCTGGCGTCGGCTCCATCAACTGCCCACTCCAGCTTCCGGCGCAGAGCACCGCGTAGTCGGCGCCCTCAGTCCGGCCGTCGGCCAAGGAGAGGCGGGGGCCGTCGGGCCGGGGCTCGATGGTAACCACCTCGGTGTCGGTCTCGATATCCGCTCGGTGCACCGCGCAAGCGGCGATCAGCGCCTCGACCACCCGGTGGCTGTGGACCTGCCAGTCGTTGGGGTAGTGCAGCCCGGCCAGGGTCGAGGGGCCAAGTCCCGGCACCAGCTCGGAGAGCTGGGGCGGCTCCAAGAGCGCCGAGACCTCAACTCCGCGGCGCCTCTGTAGCCCCGCCTGCTGCTCCAGCCGGCTGACGCCCTCCGGCGAGCTGGTGACACGCACCAGCCCGCTTCGGTCAAGTTCGCAGTCGACCCCGGTCGTGCGCAAGAGCTCGTCGGACCAGCTGGGCCAGAGCTCCCAGCTCGTCCGGCACAACTGCTGAAACGGGCCCGACTCGGTGGCCTCGGCACCGGAGGCAAGCATCCCGGCGGCCGCCGCCGAGGCGCCTTCGCCACACCGACCGCCCCGCTCCAACACCCGTACCTGGGCTCCCCTCCGGGCGAGGCTGACCGCGACCGCCAGTCCCACCACGCCGCCACCAACGATCACACACTGAAGACGCTTGGCAGAGGTCACTCAACCGAGCATACGGGCCGTGAGGATTGGGCCAGGGGCGGCTCAGCTGCGGAGAGAACGACCCCACTCCGGCGGGACCGAGTCCAGACGGCCGACCTCGACCTCACTGGCCCCGACGAATTCGGCGAGCCGCTGAAGGGCTTCCTTGATCCCCGTCCCCACCCCAGCTCCCTGCGGGGCGCCGGGCTCAGCGTGGACGGCGACTGCGACAAGTCGGGCGCCCTGGCGGTCTCGGCGCAAGTCGACCCGGCCAATCAGTTGGTCCCGGTGGAGGATCGGCAGCACGTAGTACCCATACCTGCGCCGGTGGGCAGGCACGTAGATCTCCATCCGAAACTGGAATCCGAAGAGAGCCTCGGTCCTCGCCCGGGCAATGATCAGGTTGTCGAATGGCGAGAGCAAGGTGGTCGACGAGGGCAGCTGGGCAGCCTTCGGAAGGAGCGCCTCCACGTCGGCTCGGCGGGCCCACCAACGACCGGGCAGATGACCTGCAGGCCCCTTGATCGTGGTCTCTACCAGGACACCTCGTCGCTCGAGGCGGCCGAGGACGGCGCTCAACTTTCCGTCCAGGCCGGCCCCCATGTACTTACCGATCTGGACCTCGGTGGCCACCCCGAGGGCGCCCAGGGACCGTTCCGTCAGCTCCTCCGCCAGCCGAGGGGCGGAGGGCAGCGGCTGGCTACTTGTCGGTTGCAGCCAGCGTTCAGTCAGCTCCCAAAGCCGACCGCGGTAGTCCCTCCCGGCGATCGCGATCTTGCCCACAATCCAGAGGTGGAAGAGCATGCTCTCGACATCCCGTTCCACATCCCAGGTGGTCCGTCCTCGAACGCGGACCTCGCCCTCGAAGGCACGGGCGGGCAGCGGCCCCCCGTGGCGAAGCCGCGACAGGATCTGGTGTCGTAGCGGGCGGTTGGCCTCCAGCCAGCTTCGAAGTCGGCGTGCCCGGACGGTGTCGGCGCGCGCGTAGTCGCGCATGGCCCAGAGGTGGACCGGGTAGTTCCGAGCGGAGACTATGGCAGCGGCGTGGGCCCAGTACTCGACGAGGGACCGATCCCGCCAGAGCGCTTGTTCCACGAGTGAGGGGTCAAAGGGGCCCAGCCTGCTCCAGAGCACCAACAGGTGGCTGGGGGCCACCACCGAGAGCGGGTCACGCTGCAGGTAGCCGATCTTGTCGACCAGACGGGTGACCGCGCCCGCGTCGGTGGTGGCGACCGAGCTGGACAGACCTTGGCCTGCCACGGCCATCCTCCGGGCCTGGGCTAGGGTCACCTCGAGAAGGCGAACGCTCTGTGCGGGTCCGGTCAAGTCGGTCCGATTCTGCCAGGGCTGAGCGAAGCGGTACCGCTCAGCTCAGCTAGGCTGAGACTCCAGGTGTCCCAGGCAGGCGGCTTGGGCGGCCGACCACCAGGCAACGTTGTCCAGCCGGGCCAGCTCAGCCTCGGCCGCCTCCTTGGCCACCTGGCGTTCCAGCTCAACCCGGAGCGCCATCCGGCGGAGCGCCGGGCGCAGCTCGTGACGTAGCTCCCGGGACGAACCCTCGATCCACTCGGCCAAGACAACCAGGTCGTGAAAGCGCCCCAAAAGGCCCTGCAACTCGCGAAGTTCCTGCAGCACCGTCTGGTGCCCCACATCCAACAGGGGGGCGAAGAGCTCGATCCGGTAGCGCAACTTGCGAATCTCGCTCCGCCTGCGGTGGAGATCGGCCTCCGTGCGGGCAGCTCGCCGAGCCCGTTTGAACAAGCGGGGCAACTGCCGATGAGCGAGCGCCACCCCGGAAGGGGTGGAGATGAACTTCAGGAAGTCGGGGGGCCGAGCTGCCCGCTGGTAGCGACGGAAGGCCCCGGCGGCGAGAGCGACATGTCGGAGCTCGCCGATCTCGGCGGCGGTGTTGTCCGCAAGGGTTCGCCGCGCCTCCATCTCCAGGCCCCTGAGTCCAGGCCTGATCACGTGGGAGGAGTCGGAGACCACCGAGCCGACCCGGCCCCGCGCGGTCCGAGGATCGTCACTCCGGTCGCGGGAGACAGCGACCGGCCCCAGCACCTCGTCCAACAACTCCAACCGCACCTCGGCGTCGCGCAGAGCACCCAACTCCTTCTCGGCGCGGCGCAGCTGCCGCTGCCATTTGTCGGGCCGTCTCAGGCAGGCGGCGAATCCCACCGCGGCAGCACGTAGCCGGCGCAGGGCAACCCGGGCATCGTGGGAAGCCTGGGCATCGCTGGCCAGAGGCAGGCGGGCCAGCGCCCAGCGAAATTTCTCCGCCCGTTCATCGATGGTGGCGACCGCAAGCTCCCGGCTATCCACCGCCTCAGCCAACTTGGGCCGGAAGCGGAACGATAGCCTCTTCCTCCTCCTCCACCGAGTCGGAGGCGCGCCGCTGCCACCAACGCTCCTGAGCGGCGGCGAGTGCCGCGATCATGCCGTCCCGGAGGCCGCGCTCCGAGCTCCGTACCCAGCTCAGGTGGAGCAGGTCCATCATCTGGGCGAGAATCAGCGCCCCACCTCGGCAGAGACGGGTTCTCTCCAGGTCGACTCCCGAACGCTCCGCCAACTCTGTCGCCGAGCGATGGCGGAAGTTCTCGATGATCACCTCCACATCGCGGATTCTCAGCACCGCCCCACGCTGCTTGCCCAGCAGTCTGGGGAGGTTTGTGATCGTCCCGCCGGTCCCCAGTGCCACCGGGTGGGCTGGTAGCGGGATCAGATCGGGGATCAGCTGGTCCACCCGCCGCTCCATCGCCCTCCAGTCGTCCTCGCTAGGCGGGTCGGAACTCGCCAGGAGAGCGACCGACCCGGATCCAATTCCAAGTGAACTGTTTCGACAGGTTCCCCCGGCGGGTCCAGCCGCGATCTGGGCTGAGGCCCCGCCGATGTCCAGGACCACCGTTGGGCGCCCCGGGGAGATGGTCATGGTCGCGCCGTCGAAGGCTAGCTGGGCCTCTACCTCGGAAGCGAGGATCCGCACTGGGCCGGCTCCAGCGGCTTGGCTCAACAGCTGGGCGACTTCGGGTCCGTTGGACGCCGAGCGCAGCGCCTGGGTCGCCCCGATGGCGATTTCCACGACTCCAGCCTCACGGGCGACCTCCACCTGGCGTCGCAGCGAGCGGCTGGCGAGCTCCAGACGCTCGACCCCGATCGATCCTTGGGAGTTGACGTCCTGGCCGAGCTGTACGAAGTCACGGCGTCGCAAAAGGGGAATTGGCAGTCGGTTCGGCGGGCACCTCGCCACCAACAGGTGAATCGTGTTGCTCCCGACATCGATGGCGGCGAGGCGAGGCGCTCGCACCACGCGGGAACCTCCCCCGGGGCTGCCGCTGCTCAAGTGCATCTCCGGGGCGCTGGCATCTGGTTAGTTTGCGCCCTTCGAGCAGGGGGGCCGTCTCTATACTTCTGAGATCGGCGTGCGCAGTTTCTATCTCGTTCGACACGCGATTGCCCGTGAGCGGGATGGTTGGCCACAACCGGACCACCTACGTCCCCTTAATGATCTCGGCTGGCGCCAGGCAGTGGTCTTGGCCGAACTACTGGCCGACGCCGGGATCGAAGCCCACTACAGCAGTCCAACCCTGCGCTGCCGCGACACCCTATTACCGCTGGCGCATGGTGCGGGCCTCCAGGTCCAGGACGACACTCGACTTCTCGAGGGAGGGCTCGCGCTTGACCAGGAGGGAGCCGAGGTTGAACTGCGGGCGCTGATCAAGGCCTACTTTGCGTCTGGCTCCCGGCGTGTCGCCGCCTGCAGTCACGGTGACGTGATTCCGCCACTGCTGGAGGCAGCCGGCGCCGCGCCTGGGTCCCGCTGCCCGAAGGGAGGCGTGTGGCGGCTGGACTTGCCGGACGACAGGGACCGG
Organism: Candidatus Dormiibacterota bacterium; assembly: GCA_963804565.1. Classification (GTDB taxonomy): domain Bacteria; phylum Chloroflexota; class Dormibacteria; order Aeolococcales; family Bog-877; genus Bog-877. The sequence continues at coordinate 1,050,473 of CAWDQV010000001.1, forward strand.
GTGTCCCAGGCGGTGTACCTCGGCCGTCCGGACCCCGGTGGAGGCTGGGACCAGCGATGAGCCGGGCCGGCTCATCCGCTCCGCGTACTTCAACTCTTCCCGATGGAGCGGACCAGCTGCTCAGCCGTCTGACTGAACTGGGGTCCGACGCAGTGCTGGTGCTGGACCCATCCCGCAAGGTGGTGTGGTCCAGCACCAACGCTCCGGCCCTGCTCGCGGGGCCCCGTCCGGACGAGGGCGGAGACGCTACGCCGCCATTGGCCGCCAGCTCCCCTCTCGCCCAAGTCCTCGACGATCCTCGGGCGGCGGACCTTGTGGCCGAAGTCCTCTCCACCGGATCGGTCGCCCGGGGAGAGTTGCTGCAGAACGAATGGCGGCGGATCCTGAAGGCGGTGGCCGCTCCTCTACAGCTCTCCGACGGGACCCGTCAGGTGATCCTGATCCTCACCGACATAACTCCAGAGAGGAGGCTCAACCGGGCGCACCAGGAACTGATCGCCAACCTGTCGCACGACCTGCGAACGCCCCTTGCCAGCTTGCGCTTGATGGCGGAGACCCTGACCGGCGAGGCCCGAGACGACCGCGACGCGAGCCAGCTCTTCGCGACCCGGATCGCTGCGGAAGCGGAGCGCCTTCACGCGCTGGTGGAAGGAATTCTCGACCTGAGCCGCCTGGAAGCGGGCGTAGACCGGGCCGAAATCGAGCAAGTGGACCTGTGGCAGACGGTTTCCGCCACCGTTCAGGAGCTGAGGCCGCAGGCCAAGGAACGGAAGCTCACCCTTACGGTGAGGGGACATCCCACCGGGGCCCTCGCCGACTCGGCGCGGTTGGGTCGCGCCCTCACCAACGTGGTGGACAACGCCATCAAGTTCACATCCTCCCCTGGCGCGGTCACGGTGACCGTTGGCGAGACCAGCGGCCGGCCGACGATCTCGGTTCGAGATACCGGCTCGGGCATCCCTGCGAGCAAGCTCCCTCTCATCTTCGATCGCTTCTACACCGGTGACCGTTCCCGGAGCGGGCGCAGCAGCGGCCTGGGGCTGACCATCGCCAAGCAGGCCGTCGAGCTTCAAGGCGGCGAGATAGAGGTTCGCAGCTCACCCGGACAGGGAACACTGGTAAGGATCGTTCTGCGCCCTTCATCAACGGGGTGAGGGCGATCTGGGTCGATTAAGATCGGGCCGTGGTCACTGCTCTTTCGGATGACTTCGGCGCCGATCTAGTCGCGCTCCGCGATGGCGTGAGGGTCCTGGGCGGCATGGTGGCCGAAGGCGTCGCCAGCGCGATGACCGGGCTCGAGGCTCGCGATGGCGACCGACTGCGCGCCGTAGTGGCCGGCGACGCCGCGGTCAACGAGCGGCACCTGCTGGAGCGAGAGCGGGGGCTGGCACTGCTGGCGGCGCAGCACCCGACCGGGCATGAGCTCAACGAGGTCTTCGGCCTGATGCTGATGACGTCCGAGCTGGAGCGGATGGGCGACCACGCCAAGAGTTGCGCCCGCTACGCACTGCCCCTGATCGAGCTCAGTTCACGACCCCGGCTGGACACGATCCTGCGCATGGGCGGGTATGTCGAGGAGCAGGTGCGTGACATCCTGGTGGCGGTCACCACCAGCGATCATCGCCGAGCCCAGGACATCGCGGCCCGCGACGACCGAATCGACCGCATCTACCACCGAATCTTCGACGAGATGGTCGAGACCATGCGGTCCCAGCCCGATTGGGTTTACCCGGGCACCAACCTGATCTTCATCGCCCACAACCTGGAGCGCATCGCCGACCGGGTCACCAACATCGCCGAGGACGTCGTCTTCCTCGCGACCGGTCGCCTGACCGAGCTGGGCTAGATGGCGGAGGTCGCGGCTCCCGCAGGTTCGGGCCGGAGGGTCCTCCTGGTGGAGGACGACGAGGCGGTCCGGATGACCTTGCGCTACAACCTGGCGGCGAGCGGATATGTGGTTCTCGAGGCGGCCAGTGGAACCAAGGGCCTGGAGCTTGCTCGCACCCGGGCGCCCGATCTGGTTGTGCTTGACCTGATGCTGCCCGAGCTGACCGGCGAGGAGGTCTGCCGGATCCTGCGCAAGGAATCTGACGTTCCGATACTGATGCTCACCGCCCGGGGCTCCGAGGGTGAGAAGGTGCAGGGACTGGCCCTCGGCGCCGACGACTACATGACCAAGCCGTTTGGGGTCAAGGAGTTCGTCGCCCGAGTGGAGGCACTGATCCGCCGGGCAGAGCGTCCCCCGCGGCCATCCACCCGCCCCGAGCGTGTCCAGCTTGGAGACTTCGTCCTGGATGCCTCGGCCCGGCGCGTGGTGATCGCGGACCAGGAGGTGAAGATGAGCCCCCGGGAGTTCAACCTGCTCTTCTATCTGCTGGAGCACGCAGGCAAGGTGCACAGCCGTGAGGCGCTGCTGCGCTCGGTGTGGGGAGCCGACTTCCACGGCGACAACAAGACCGTGGCGGTACACATCCGATGGCTTCGCGAGAAGTTCGAGAACTTCCCCACCATGCCTTTCCGCATCAGCACCGTCTTCGGGGTCGGCTACCGCGTCGACCTGGCTCCCGGGATCACCGCCGAGAGGTGACCGGCGCACCGATGGTGCGATGCCCCACCCCCCTTCGCCCGGAGAGTCGCTGCGGGTCGGGCAGCGGGCCGGTGGTGGCACCTGGAGTAGGCTGCGCCAGATTGGGGCATGCTGGGGTAGGGGACGTACGCCGTCGGTGGTAGCGTTTGACGTCCACTTGATTTGAGGTGTGGTGGCTATGAGTTTCTTCAGCTCCAAGACGACGATGCCGGCATCTGAGCGGTCCCTGCCCGGGCGCACCACGGAGATGGCCTTGAGCGGCAAGCACACCGTTCTGGGCAGCAACATCACGCCGCCATTCCCAGCTGGGCTCGAGCAAGCCATCTTCGGCCTAGGCTGCTTCTGGGGAGCGGAGCGGGACTTCTGGCAGCTGGCGGGGGTCTACACCACCGCGGTTGGCTACAGCGGCGGGTTGACCCCCAACCCGACCTACCGGGAAGTTTGCTCAGGTCAGACCGGCCACGCGGAGGTGGTGCTGGTGGTGTTCGACCCTGCCAAGGTGTCGTACCAGCAGCTGCTCAAGACCTTCTGGGAGAGCCACGACCCAACTCAGGGCATGCGCCAAGGGAACGACGTCGGGACACAGTATCGGTCGGTTATCTATTTCAGCAGCGAGGCGCAGCAACAGAGCGCCGAGGCGTCAAAAGAGCAGTATCAGAAGGCTCTCACCGACGCGAGGCTCGGACAGATCACCACCGAAATCGTGGGGGCGGGGCCGTTCTACTACGCCGAGGAGTACCACCAGCAGTACCTGGACAAGAACAAGAGCGGGTACTGTGGTGTGGGTGGAACCGGGGTCAGCTGCCCCGTAGGAATCCTGTCCGCGTCCTGATCCCACGACCGTATCTGTCGTGCGACTCGAGTAGAGGTGAGACGCCGCCTCGCCTAGGACCCGCTCGCGCGGAAGCTGGCGCAAGCCGTCGTGCGGACGGCTGCAATGTCAACCGCGGCGACAACGAGTTTGCAACCAGCTCGCCGGCTCGCACAGCGCGACCACGCGCGCCCTGCCCTGATGTCTCCACCGTCGCCAACCTGAGCGGACTACAGTATTCCGATGCTCCGTTGTAGTCCGTTTCTGTTGTTCGACGGCAACTGCGCGGAGGCGATGACCTTTTACCACCATTGTCTTGGTGGGGAGCTGACTCTCGCAAAGCTGGGCGACTCACCAATGAAGGACCACCTACCTGCGGACCAGCACGAGAAGATGATCAACGCCCATCTGAAGAGTGGCGGTATCAGTATCTCGGCGGCTGACTGGATGGCGTCGCCCGCGTTTGATCCGGTGCTCGGCAACATGTCGGCCATCTTTGTCATCGGTGGGGTAGGCGATGAAATGAGGTCGGTGTTTGACAAGCTGGCTGACGGTGCGGACCGCCAGAGGTTCCAGGAATTGCACGATCTTCCTATCGGAACCTACGGCCAGTTCTATGACAGATTTGGGGTTCAGTGGATCTTCCTGAATCAGCGGAGCGGAGGCTGACCCAACCGTCACCGCGGCGAACCATCAGTGCACCGATATCTGATTCTTGCTGCGCGCCCGAAGTGCGCGACAATTGGGTCGGGCACAAGTCGGCGGGACCAAGGAGGAAGTAGTGGAGCAACGGAGCCTAGGCAATCAGGGATTGGTGGTATCGGAGCTGGGGCTGGGCTGCATGGGTATGTCGGAGTTCTACGGCCCCACCAACGATGAAGAGTCGATAGCCACCATTGGCCGGGCTCTGGAACTGGGGATCACATTTCTTGACACCGCCGACATGTACGGGCCCTTTCACAACGAAAGGCTGGTTGGTCGGGCCGTCGAGGGTCGCCGTGACGAGGTGGTGTTGGCCACCAAATTCGGTAATCAAAGGCGAGAAGACGGGTCGTGGGTGGGCATCAATGGACGCCCCGAGTACGTGCATGCGGCCTGTGACGCATCGCTGACTCGGCTAGGGGTCGAGTACATCGACCTCTACTACCAGCACCGGGTGGATACCAAGGTTCCCATCGAGGAGACTGTCGGAGCGATGTCCGAGTTGGTCGACCAGGGCAAGGTTCGTTACCTAGGCCTCTCTGAGGCGTCTGCAGGGACGCTGAGTCGAGCCCATTCGGTTCATCCCATCAGCGCTCTGCAGACAGAGTTCTCCCTCTTCAGCCGCGAGCCCGAGACCGAACTGCTCCCCACCCTGCGTGAACTGGGCATTGGGTTCGTCGCGTACAGCCCGCTCGGCAGAGGGCTGCTGGCGGCCAAGCCGGCAGATCTCGCGGAGCTTGGCGAAGGCGATTTTCGGATCGAGCGCTATCCCCGCTTCATGGGAGAGAACCGCGAGCACAACCTGAAGTTGGCTCAGCTGGTCCGCGACATAGCGGAGACAAAGGGGGCCACCCCGGCCCAGCTCGCTCTGGCGTGGGTCCTACACCAGGGTTCTGACATCGTGGCCATCCCCGGAACCAAACGAATCCGCTACCTGGAAGAGAACGCGGCCTCGGCAGACCTCGAGTTGGACCCGGAGGCGTTACGGGCACTCGATGATGCGCTTCCGGTCGGAGCGGCCCAGGGTGACCGCTACTCCGATATGAGCCGAGTCAACCTCTGAGGAGCGGCCTCTCTCATCCCGTACCCAATCCGAGCGCGTGCAACCGGCGTCACCACCGGTTGGGGCAAACAGGTCCCGGCCTCGGGTACCGCCGACTTCCCTTTCCGCGGGCGGGCCACAATCAGACCGCCGAGCAGCCCGGCAGCACTAGATGAGGTATACAATGCGGGAGCGACCCCTACATTTCGCGGTCACGTCTTGGCCAAGTCGGAGCACCATTGCGCTGCCCATATTGCAATCACAACGACCTCCGGGTAGTTGACTCCCGGGACTCGGAGACCGGCGAAGCGATCCGGCGAAGGCGCGCATGCAACAGCTGTGGCAAGCGGTTCACCACCTACGAGCGGATCGAGTCGATTCCCTTCTACATCGTCAAGAAGGATGGACGACGCGAGGACTTCGACCGGGCCAAGCTCTTTCAAGGGTTGATGAACGCCTGCAAGAAGCGGGACATCTCGCCGACGGTGATCTCCCAGATGGTCGAGGAGATCGAGGCGGAGCTTCGGGGTCGAGGCCACTCCGAGCTTCCCAGCGTTGAGGTCGGCGAGCTGGTGATGGAGCATCTGCGCAAGCTCGACGACGTGGCCTACGTTCGCTTCGCCTCGGTCTACCGCTCCTTCCGGGACGTCTCCGAGGTACGTAACGAGATCGACCACCTGCTATCGGACTCGCCGGACGGGAGCTCTCCCAAGCGGGCCAGGCGGGCCCAGCTGCGCTGACCGGCCCCACGCTCGCGGACCGGCTGGCGGACGTGCTGGCGTCGGTCCGCCAGGCTGAGAGCCTTCACGGTCGGCCGGAGGGGAGCGTAGCTCTGCTGCCGGTCACCAAGGGACACCCACCCGAGGTAGCCCGGCACGCGGCCGATCTGGGGCTCACCGAACTGGGAGAGAACTACCTCCAAGAGTGCGTCGCCAAACAGCGCCTTCTCGTGGACTCGGGGGTGGCCAACGTGCGCTGGCACTTGCTCGGGCACCTGCAGCGCAACAAGGCCCGCCCGGCCGCCCAGCTATTCCACCGGATAGAGAGCGTCGACAGCTTCGAGGTGGCTGAGCTGCTATCCGGATTCCGGAACGAGACTCATAGGCTCAAGGTTCTCTTGGAGGTCGAGCTGACAGGACTGCCAAAGCGCACCGGCTTCCAACCGAGCCGCTTGATGGAAGAGATGCCCAGGCTGCTGCAGCTGGGCGGCATCGAGGTGGAAGGGCTGATGACCGTGGCCGCGCCGGGAATGGCGCGTGAGTCCTTCGCCGCCTGCCGGGAGCTGGTCGAGCGGCTGCGCCATCTCAGCGGTCTCGCGCTGCCGATGCTCAGCATGGGCATGAGTGGGGACTTCCGCGAGGCCATCGCCGAGGGCAGCACCGAGGTCCGGATCGGCAGTCTGCTTTTCGGCTCCCGGCCCCAGTTGCCCGACTGAACTAGTCCGCTTGCCTACCGCACCAGCACCGTCAGCTCCTGGTAGCCACTGGCACCGTTTGGGTAGGTATTCCCCTGCCCTGGCCGTTGGTAGTTGCCCCGCCCGTCGCGAGCGCGAACCCGCAGGGTGTAGAACCCGCTGGCCGGTCGCCAGGGGAAACTCCAAAGGGTCCAGGTGTAGGGCGAGAGAGGTGCTCTGATTTCCGCCTTGTTCCAGTTGCTGCTTCCATCCACGCTGATCTCCACCCGTGAGATTCCCCTGGTTCCGGCATAGGCGACGCCGGTCAAAAGATAAGTGCGTCCGGCGCTCAGGGAACTGTTGCCGGAGGGGAAGTCGAACCTGGAGAAGATCTGGGGATAGGCGCCGGCGTTCCAGCCCTGCTGCTCCCAATATCCCAGGTAGGGATGGCCCGAGAAGCCGATGCTGGAGAGCCATTTGGGGTTCTTCATGCCGTAGTGGTCGACCACCAAGATCCGGGCCGGGAAACCGTGCAGAGCGGTCAGCGGTGCGCCATTGAGTCTGTCGGCCAGCAGCGTCGTCGGTGCCATCGCCTGGTCCAAGATCAGGCTTTCGGTGTAGCCGTCGACACAGCCGAAAACGACCTGCTCTGTCCCTGTCGGCACCCCTGCTCGCTGCAGCAGTCGGGACAGTTGGACGCCACGCCAGATGCCCGTGCTGATCAAGGTGCCGCCGATCGGGTTGGAGATGCACTCCAGAGTCTGGGTTTGGGTCAGGTGAGGCTCCGCGAGCAGGTCCTGGTAGCTGAGCGAATAGGGGTGAAGTCCCCCCACCTGGAGCCGCCAGGTTGCCGCGTCCACGGAGGGTGGTCCAAAGAGATCCTTGGAGACCACGTAGAAGTCGGCCGTGGGCGTGAGCCCGCTGGGTAGTTGGTCCCCCAGGCCGCCCGGGGAATTGCCCAGGCGCGGCAGTGGCGGGGAACTGGCGGTGAGCACGTCCAGACCCAGATAGCCGAGGGTGGCGACTCCCAGGATGCCGCCGGCGCCCGCCAGGAAAGTGCGCCTGGGGAATGTCCCATCGGCCGACCGACTCAGCCGCGCGGGCTGGCTGCCTCCTCGCTGCGGCATCCCCAGAAAGAGTTCGATGAGCCCGGTAAGGAGGAGCCAGTCCGCCAGGGCGGCGGGGGTGGATGGCACCGAAAGGGATCCTTCCCCGAGCGCGATCAGGGGCAGGGTAAGCACCCAGAGCCCAAGCGCCGGCAAGAGCCAGCGCACCAATGAGCGCCCTCGGCGAATTGCCGGGGCGGCGGGATAGGGGGCGACCGCCATCCAGCTCCACCCTGCCATCCATCGGCCCAGGGTGGCGCCCACCAAAATGACGAAGATCGAGGTCCCGAACAGGAGCAGCGGCCGGCCCCTTTCCTGGAGCGCGTCGATCAGCGTGCCGAAGACGCTTCCTGGGAGAAGCAGCGCCATCCCGTCCCCGATCACCTCACTGAGAAACGGCACGCCGAAGGTGATCCGCACCAAGAGCGTGGCACCCAGGGTGAGTCCCGCCGCGCAAGCCCCCAACAAGGCGCCGTTGGGCTGGCGTGGCTTGGTCACGTGCTCAGGGAGTGGTGCAATAGGCCGTTGCGAAGAGGCTCACGGGTTGAGCTTTTGACCCAGAAACTCCAGTGATCGCTGCCAGGACAGCTGGTCTGCCTCCTGGTGGTAGACCTCTGGCCGGTCCTCGTTGGTGAAGGCGTGCTGGCCGCCTGGGTAGGAATGGAATGAGTGACTTACTTGGGCTGCCGTCAGGGCTTCGTCCAGCTTGTGGGCCGCTTCCGGGGAAGCGAAGTCGTCGTGGTCGCCGAAGTGGCCCAGGACGGATCCCTCGATCTTGCTCAGATCGGTCTCGGGGCTGGGCACCCCGTAGAAATCGATCACGGCACCTACCTTGTCATGGCTGGCGGCAAGCGTGATAGCCAGCCCGCCGCCCATGCAGTAGCCAACCGTTCCGACATACTCGCCCCTTGCTTCCCCGGAGCTGAGCAGATAGTCCACCGCTCCCCGGAGCTCCTTGGCGGCGCGCGCCTCGTCGAGCGCCATCATCGCCTTGCCAGCTTCGTCCGGCTCATGGAACCCGACCACCCTGCCGTGGTACAGGTCCGGAACCAAGGCGGTGTAGCCGGCCTCGGCAAAGCGATCTGCGGTTCGCTTGATCTGGTCGTTGAGCCCCCACCACTCCTGGATAACGACCAGGCCTGGCCCCGGGCCACCCGGCGGCACGCTGAGGTAGCCGGTGGCCATGTTGCCGTTGCTCGGGAACTCAACCATCCGTCCGGCCATCACGAATCCCTCCATTTCTCGAGCTCCCCGGGCCTGCGGCCCCCCGCTGGTCAACAATAATCAGCCTGGGGCCGGAGGCAAAGGCCCCGGTCAGTGCCGAGCCGGCCGCAGATCCCGCAGCAGCAGCCGGGCCTGCCGCCTGCCACGCCAGGAGTCCACCTCCAACTCGAACAGGGCGTCGACCTTCCTCCCGGCTGGGAGGTGAGCGCGCAGGTGCGGCCGGCTGAAGCTGATCGCCTCGGCGCTTCCAGTGTCGTCAGAGAGGATCACCTTGAGATGGTCGCCGGTCCTCCCCAGGCTCTCGGTGCGAACCACGGTAAGCCCGCTGGCGCAGAGCAGGACAGACGGGTTTCCCATGCCGCAAGGCTGAAGAAGGAGCAAGTCCTCGGCTAATCGGAGGCTGCACTCCCGCAATCCCACCTCGGCATCCACCCGAAAGGAGCGAAGCGGCTGGCGCTCCCCGAGTTGGTCCCGCACTGCGGCTACCAGGCGATTCTCAAACTCCTTTGCGGCTCCTTCGTCAGGGGCCAGGCTGAAACCGCCCGCCGAGATGTGTCCGCCGTAACTGATCAGGCGATCCGAGCACGCCCGGAGCGCGTCGACCACATTCAGTCCGGGAACTCCCCGGGCTGACCCCCTCCACTTGTCCCCGGTCCTGCTGTAGACGAAGGCGGGCCGACCGAACTCCTCGGCGAGGCGCCCGGCCACCAGCCCCACTACCCCGGGGATGATCTCCGCTGAGCCGAGCGCGATCACCGGCAGCTCGTCGGGCAGCTCATCGACGATGACTCTGGCGAGCGTGAGCGCCGTGGATAGCGACGCCCGCCGAGTCCGGTTGAGTGACTCCAGTTTCGATGCGGCCTCGGCCGCCTCAACCGCATCGTCGGCAAGACAGCAGCGGAGGGCCAGGGCAGCGTCGTCCATGCGTCCCGCGGCGTTGATCCTCGGACCCAGGCCGAACCCCAAATCTCCACTCGTGGGAGTTCCGTCGACGCCCGCCAGTTTGGCCAACTGGACAAGCCCCCGGGGAGCGTGGTTCTCCCAGGCGGCGAGGCCTTGCCGCACCAGCCACCGGTTCTCGTCCTGGAGAGGCATCATGTCAGCCACCGTTCCCAGTGCCACCAGCGGCAGCTGGGCGGTCGCGGTGCCGTCGGCAAGGAGCCCGGCAGCCTCCATCGCGCGAACCAGCTTGTAGGCGACCCCGACGCCGGCCAGCCCCTTGAACGGGTACTGGTCGTCGGGGCGTTGGGGGTTGACAAGGGCATCCGCCGGGGCCAGCTCGACCCCGGCAGCACCATCTTCCCGATGCGGCAAGTGGTGGTCGGTAATGATCAGCTTGAGCCCCTCTGGACGGTTCCTGGCCACCTCGACCGCGGTCGTGCCGCAGTCCACGGTGATGACCAGTCGCGCGCCCTGCCGGTGCAGTTCCACCAGCGCCTGGGAATTCAGACCGTACCCCTCGCTCTCCCGCTGGGGGATATAGGCGATCGGCCGGTGCCCCGCTGCCCGGAAGGCTCGAACCAGCAGGGCGCAGGCGGTCACACCATCCGCGTCGTAGTCGCCGTAGATCGCGATCTGCTCGTCGTCGGTCACGGCGGCGCGAATCAGCTCGACGGCGCGTCCCATATCAGACAAAAGGAGCGGATCGAACTCCTCACCGGTGGCCACCGCCCGCGCTCGGGCGACCTCAGGCGAGCTGCCTCTCGATCGGGTCACTCGGTCAAATGCGGAAGCGGCCTGGTCCGCCTCGGCGCCGGGCAGCGTCCACTCCCTGGCGGCGCGTTTCAATTCATTCTGGACAGATGCGGTCGCGCTTCACGTGGCAAGGGCTCACCCGGCTTCGATTCTAGCCCGCCCACCAGGGGCTTCCCACAGAGGACACTTGGCGGTGTGAGGCGGAGCAAATCAGGTCGCCCTCCGGAGACCGAGGAGGAAGCTCGGGCCAAGGCGGAGCGGCGCTACCGCAGCCTCCAGGTGTCGACCTTCTGCCTGCACGCGCTGGCTTGGATCCTGGTCACCTTCTACGCGACCGATTACCTCCCCCCGCTCTTCGTCAAGTTCACCATCGGAGTCAACGAGCCAGCGGTAGCCCAGTATCTCGCCGGCTACCTCATCTTGAGCGCGATCTGCCTGGTGCTCTCGATCAGCTTCGGCTGCTTCTACGGGCGACCAATCAGCACCAGCCGCTACTCATGGCGCTGGTACGTATTTCCGGTGATTCTGGCACTGGTTCTGATCCCGGCCCAGGGCTCCAACGAACTCTTGACCAGGGCAGTTGAGGCGGTGTGCCTAGTGCCGGGGATATGGCTCGGGGTTGCAGTCAGCCGGCCGTGGCAGAGACGGCGACTCCGGCGACGTCCCGCTCGAGGTCGCGTGGCCGCGCCGTGACCGGCCGGTAGAGCGTGTCGCGCTCCCGGGGAGTCCGTCCAGCACCCCGGATAGCGGCCTCGATATCCCAGGGATCGAGGTTCTGGCCATGGTCCGCCCCGCTCATCCGGGTGATCGACTCTTCCATAAGGGTTCCCCCGAAGTCATTTGCTCCCCAACGCAGCGACTCGGCGACTCCCTCGGGTCCCAGCTTCACCCAACTGGTCTGAATGTTGGGAATGTCGCTGCCGAAGTAGAGCCGGCAGAAGGCGGTGAACCGCAGGGAATCCTCGAGGGTGAGCGGCTCGCGAATGCCGAAGTACTTGCCCAGGGTGTTGTGCTGGACCTGGAATGGCAGCAGCACGAACTCACTTATCCCACCCGTCTCGCGCTGAAGGTTACGAATCACCTCCAGGTGCTGAAGTCGATGCCAGGGGTTCTCGATATGTCCGTACATGATCGTCGAAGTCGTGGGGATTCCCACTCGGTGGGCGGTCTTGACGATCTCCACCCACTCCGAAGTGGTGAGTTTCTCGGGGCAGAGAATCCGGCGCACCTCCTCGACCAGGATCTCCGCGGCGGTTCCCGGCATGGTGCCCAAGCCGGCATCTTTCAACTGGCGTAGGACGTCTTCGACCGATCGTCCGGCCTCTTGGGAGATGTAGCGAATCTCCTCCGGCGAGAGTGCGTGAAGGTGCAGCGTCGGCCAGCGCTCCTTGATCTCCCGGAAAAGCTGGTCGTAGAACCCGAGGTTCAACTCCGGGGTGAGTCCGGACTGCATGCAGATCTCGGTGGCCCCGCGATCGACCGCGTCCTCGATCTTGGCAAAGACGGTGTCGTGGTCATGGAAGTAGGCGCCCTTGGCGTTGATCGAGCTGCGCCGGAACCCGCAGAACGAACAGCTGCCGACGCAGACGTTGCTGATGTTTACGTTGCGATTGATCACGTAGGTGACCGTGTCCCCGACCAGTTCCTGGCGGAGCTTGTCGGCCGCCGGCTGAAGATCGGCGAGCGACTCCTGGTAGACGGGGAGTCTCTCCTGGAGGTGGTAGCCGAGGGTTCGGGCCTTGGCGGCCAGCTCCACTTCGCTGGGCCAATCGAACGCTGGGCTCACCGAGTCGCCATCCAGGGATATCCCACCGAGGTCGGTCGCTCCGGCCTCGACGAGTGATGGCCAGTTATCGAAATTGAGGTTCGGCGGAACCTGGACTGCGACATCGCTTGGCAGGATTGCCCGGGCCATCTCCACGGTGGCCCGCACCGTCTCGGGGTCAGGGGCTGGCTGATCGGCCATCGGCGTGTCGGGCTTGGGGATGAAGTTCTGGACGATGACCTCTTGGATGTGCTGATGGCGCTGGTGGCAGTCCCGGATCAGTTCCAGGGCGTGCCGCCTGTCGTCCTCAGTCTCGCCAATCCCAACCAGGATGCCCGTCGTGAATGGAATCCCCAGCTCCCCGGCCGCCTCCAGGTGCGCCAGTCGCTCCTGATAGCGCTTGCCACCGCCCATGGCATGGGCCCGGATCTCGTCGGTGCCGGTCTCGAGCATCAGGCCCATCGATGCGTTCCAGGGCTGGAGGCGGGCCAGGCTGGCGCGCGAGAGCAGGCCTACATTGGTGTGGGGCAGCAGCCCGAGGCTCATCGCCCGGCGACACACCTCCTCGACCAGGTCGACGAACGCGTCCTCGTCGCGCAGACCGAGGTCGGGAAGGCGCCAAGGTTGCTCTCCGGCCATGATCAGCACCTCGCGGCAGCGCAGTCGGCTGGCCTCGGCCAGGTGGTGGTCGACCTCGGCCACGCTGATCAGCCCCCCTGATCCTTGCGGTACTCGCAGTAGCCGCAGCGTCGGTAGCAGCGGTAGGTGATGTCCACCGTGTAGCTGCGGCTGAAGGTCAGGTAGTGGGCGTGGTACTCCGGCTGGTGGCGAGTGGCGACGCCAGGCTGAACTGGGACGATCGCCTCATAAGCCATGCCCAGATTATGAGACCAGGCCTGGGGGCCGGTCTCAGACTCCGGGTCGGGACCATCAGGCTGGAGAAGGCAGCTCGGTTCTTCTCCATGTAGCTGTCCAGGGCCATCAGCATCTGCTGCTGGAAGGCGAGGCGGTCGACAAGGTCGGACGGCGAGGCGCGATTGCTCTCGCCCGAGAGGTGGCGCTGGATCCAGGGCGGGATCGGTCGAGACCAGGTGGTTCGTTCCTGCGGACAGGATCACCGTCTCGGGGTGGTCGTCCTCGACCCGCAACCCGACCCGCAGCAGGATTCCGGTGCGGTTCGCGAGCGCCCAAATCCGCTCCCAGTGGCCCGGGATCCTGGCGCATCCGATCCGGGCGGGTGTAGCGGATGGCGGGGTCGTTGATGATGCTCATGTTGGAGTCGCCCCAGCGCACCAGCCGCTCGACCACCGGCTCGTCGAGGTCGCGGGAGACCCACATGCACCAGGGAGGCACACCGGTTGTCCAGGTCCGGGGGGATGAACCTGCGTTCCCTGCCGCATTGCCATCGCCAGCACCTCGACGATGCTCGCGTGGCGCAGGCAGTAGGCCCTTCCCTCCACCACCTTCAGGTGATCCTTGCAGGCCACCCAGGAGCAGTCCACCGCCCGCCGGTCCCGATATAGGCAGCGATAGGCTTCCTGCTCGCGAACACCCGGGCTGGTCGCATCCACCTCCCTCGGGTTCGCCGTACCGCACGGGGATCTCCTGTTCGAGGGTGGGTCTGGTGGACGGATTGGCCATGTTTTAGCGCCTCCCTGGGCTGATTCATCGAGGGCCATGTGCCCGTTGGGGGCGAAGCGACGGGGGCCGCAATCGCACTTGCACGGACAACTTGGGGCGAAGATAGCAGAGGAACTGAGGCTGGGCAAGGGATTTGCCAAGGGGTCGATTACTTGTGACAGTCTCCGTTAGTCGTACTGCTTCAGGGTAGAAGTCGGTAGGCGGGGATTGTCATGAACGGCACGAAGTTCGGATCCAGCGCTACCTCGGTGAACAGCTCAGCCGCCTCCCGATGATCGTCGCCTAGCTCCGCCAGCACCTCGTCGCGGATTGCCAGGACCTGTTCTCGAGTGACCTTTCGGTGGTGGACCCACTGCCAGATCTGGGAACGGGAGATCTCAGCGGTGGCGGCGTCTTCCATGAGGTTGTTGATCGCCGCCGCCCCCACACCCCGGAGCCACGAGCTGAGGTACTGAATGCCCACCGAGACGTTGAGCCGCAGCCCAGCGTCTGTGATCTCTCCTGGTGTAGCCGCCACGTTGAGCAACTCACCCGCTGTGATCTCCACCTCCTCGCGCCGTCGCTCCAGCTGGTGCGGCCGATCGCCCAGCACCTCGTCGAACACCCTTTCGCGACCGGGACCAGGTCCGGGTGGGCGACCCAGGTGCCGTCGAAGCCGTCGCCGGCCTCGCGAAGCTTGTCCTCGCGCACCTTCTCTAGCGCCAGCTGGTTGAGGGCGGCGTCGCGGCGGCTGGGGACGAAGGCGGCCATCCCGCCGATGGCGTGGGCGCGGCGCCGCGTGGCATGTCTTTACCAGGAGCTCGGTGTAGGCCCGCATGAAGGGAACTGTCATTGACCACCGAACCGCGATCGGGGAGGATGAACGCGAGGGTCGTCGCGAAACTTCTTGATGATCGAGAACATGTAGTCCCAGCGCCCGGCATTCAGTCCGGTTGAGCGCTCCTGAAGCTCGTACAGGATCTCCTCCATCTCAAAAGCGGCGAGCACCGTCTCGATCAGGACGGTCGCTCTGATGGCACCTCTGGGGATCCCTAGATGGTCCTCCGCGAGGCGGCAGGCATCATTCCAGAGCCGCGCCTCCAGATGGCTCTCCAGCTTGGGCAGGTAGAGGTAGGGACCCGACCCTCGCTTCAGCAGCCTGGAGGCGCAATGGAACGTGAAGAGCCCGAAGTCGAATAAGCTGGCCGAGACCGGCTCTCCATCCACCAGTAGGTGCTTTTCCGGGAGGTGCCACCCCCTGGGTCGCACCACCAGAGTGGCGGTGCTCGGGTTGAGCTGGTAGCTCTTTCCCGCCGATTCCAGTGCAATGGTCCGCTCGACCGCGTCGATCAGGTTGCCCTTGGCCTTCCAGGCAGTTGGACCAGGTTGGCGAGTTGGCGTCCTCGAAATCGGCCATAAAGACGCTGGCCCCGGAATTGAGAGCGTTGATCATCATCTTCCGTTCGACTGGCCCGGTGATCTCCACCCGACGGTCGACCAGATCGGATGGCGGCGGCGCCACGTTCCAGCTCCTGTCCTCCCGGACCGTTCTGGTATCGGCCAGGAAGTCGGGCAGCTGACCTCGGTCCAGCTGCGCCTGCCGGACCTCGCGCGACCGCAGGAGCGCCTCCCGGGTTGGGCCCAATTCACGTTGCAGACGTGCCACCAGGGCCAGCGCCTCGGGGGTGAGCACCCGCTTCCCGGCCGCGCCCCCGTCTTGGACGATCTCGATCCCCGGGATGGGTTCGTCGGCAGCTGTCACGCGGATGGGGTCGTCTCGAACTGCGCCTCCTCGGTTGACCCCTGAAGGGCGAGGGTGGCGCTCTCACCGCCGGTGACGGTCTCCAGAACCGCGTCGAAGTAGCCTGCTCCGACTTCAGACTGATGGCGGGTCGAGGTGTAGCCCCTTTGCTCCAGTTCGAACTCGCGCTGCTGTAGACGGACGTAGGCGGTCATGCCCTCCTCCTCGTATCCCTTGGCCAGCTCGAACATGGAGCTGTTGGCGACGTGAAAGCCGGCCAGGGTCACGAATTGGAAGCGGTAGCCGAGCTCTCCCAGCTTCCACTGGAAGTCGGCGACCTCGGCATCGTTGAGATGCTTCTTCCAATTGAACGAGGGGGAGCAGTTGTAGGCCAGGATCTTCTCGGGGTACTTCCGATGGATCGCCCTGGCGAACTGAGCGGCTTCATCGAGGTTGGGGGTGGAGGTCTCGAACCAGAGGGCGTCGACGTAGGGTGCAAAGGCGAGTCCGCGAGCAATCACCGGATCAATCCCAGGACGTATCCGATAGAAACCCTCAGAGGTCCTCTCGCCGGTCAGGAAGGGCTTGTCCCGCGGGTCAACATCACTGGTCAACAAGGTGGCGCTCAAGGCGTCGGTTCTCGCCACCAAGACGGTCGGGATGTCGAGTACATCACTGGCTAACCGGGCAGCTACCAATGTCCGTTCGAACTGGCTGGTCGGGATCAGAACCTTTCCACCAAGATGGCCGCACTTCTTCTCCGAGGCGAGTTGGTCCTCGAAGTGGACCCCGGCCACTCCGTTCTCGATCATCGACTTCATAAGTTCGAATGCGTGGAGTGGCCCACCAAACCCAGCTTCGGCGTCGGCCACGATAGGCACCACCCAATCACCGTCGTGGTGCCCCTCCGCCCAGGCGATCTGGTCGGCTCGGAGCATCGCGTTGTTGAGCCGGCGGGCGAGCGCGGGGGCGCTGTTGGCGGGATAGAGGCTCTGGTCTGGATAGGTTTCTCCGGAAAGGTTGGCATCGGCGGCTACCTGCCAGCCCGAGAGGTAGATCGCCTTCAGCCCGGCCTTGACCATCTGGACAGCCTGCTGGCCGGTCAGCGCGCCGAGGGCGGGTACGTAACCAGACGTGGTCAGCATCTCGAAGAGCCGTTCCGCACCACGGCGGGCCAGCGTGTGCTCAACGTGCACCGAGCCGCGTAGCCGGACCACCTCCTCGGCGGAATAGGGGCGGAAGACTGTCTTCCAGCGATCCGAATCCCAGCTCTGCAGGAGCTGCTCTGCGGGGCCAGGTTCTCTGCCGTTCGTATGCGCCGAGGTCGGTGTCATGGCACCATGCCTCCTTTCCGAGGGCGATCGAGACTAGGGGAAGTGTTTGATCTTGGCTCCGCGCCAACGACTGCCGCGGACTTGGTCCGGTCGCGGCTGCGCGCCTGCTGTGGCCAGCTGGCGAGATGATCGCCGGCTTTCTGACGGTGCCCTCCCTGCTCCATCGGCAGATCCTAGGGGCGAACCCGACGGCTGTCAATAATCGGCAGGTGGTTGCTTTGGGCGCGTCGGTAAGACGCGATGGCCAACCAAGGAGTTCGCGTGCGGACCCATCCTCAGCCGATCGAGTGGACCTCGGCTGATCTAATTGAAGGCGCAAGAGTACTTTCGGGAACCGTCCACCGCCAGTTGGCGTCATCTTGAGTCGATGCGCAAGCCCTCGGAGTACGCGCGGCGGCTGCGACTTCCTCTGTCGCTATCAACGCTATCGACGCTCGTGCTCGTCTGTGCTGCATGCGGTGTCTCTGCGCAGCCCTGGAGCTTCCACACCTCGGGTCCATCGATACGCTTGCTCACGTCGGGAGTGTGCCCGCAGTCTCTTGGATCGGCACGCGAGGTCAGCAACTACGGTGCCTGGCGCTTCAGCGAGCTGGTGCCCGGTTCGCCAGTGGATGGCCTTATCTGTCGATACGCCGCTGCTTCGGTCTTGTCTCCAGATGCCCATCTGCAGCCGACGCTCGATGTCCAGGTTCGGCTGGATCGTGCGCAGGCGACGAGGCTTGCCGATGTGGTCCGAAGGCTCAACACCGAGAAACCGGTGGGGACGTATCACTGCCCTGCGGACTTTGAGAGCGCGACGCTCATCGCCTTCGCTTACTCGCATGGCAGCGACGCCGATCTCTGGTTCTCCGACACAGGCTGCGAAACTTTGGACAACGGCTCCATCGGGGCCGCCGCGGCCGGCCATCCGGCCTTCGGTACGCGGTTTGCCTCCCTGGTCAACAAACTTGCCCCTCCAAGCAGACTCAGAGTCCCCTATGTGGGCTGACTTCTTCTGCCCACTCCGCGCGGGTACCAACACTGTCGCCAGCTCTACCGCCGACTGACCGCGCGCTCAATGAGCACACAGAACTAGCGTTCTGCGAGTCCGCTCGACTGCGCGATGTCGGTCGGGCGTCGTAGCGTGATTCACCGCTCATTGGCGCTTCACGATCCGGGTCCGGCGTCGGGGGCGTGCGCCGCCCAACCCATCCTTGGCAACAACGCTGATGGAACCGTCCGGCTCGAGTTCGACGCGCGTGGTCTGCGAGACATCCTCCACCCCGTGTTCGCGTAGCGCCTCATCGGCGTCCTCGATATCGAGCCCCTGGCTGCTGAGCGCGCCGGGATTCCAACGACCACCGGAGGCGAGAACCTTCGAGGAAGGCTGGAGAATTTGCCGAAGCAGAGGACTGTGCAAGCGGCCCTGCCCCACTGTCCAGTTGACCGCCAGCAGGGTGCCGATGATCAGCAGCCCCCCGAAAAGCGAGCTGTCGGGCCCGGTCATCGCGGGTTGTACAGCGTTGGCCACCAGCAGCACCAGGACCAGGTCGAAGATCGTCATCTGACCGAGCTCGCGCTTGCCGAAGAGTCGGAGTCCGACGATCATCACGAGGTAGATGGTCAGGCAGCGGACCACGATGTCCCAGGGGGCGATAGCGAGGTGAGTCAGGTCCATGGCAACTCTCCGATGTTGGGAAGCGGCCGGTGACGGCCGCATACCGGCTTTTCGACGAGTTGATGATCAGCGCCCAAGACCGTCTGGTGTGCACGGAGTTCTGACCGGAGTCGCGCTGGACGCTATAGTGCGACTTCGCGTCGAGGTAGGTCCATGACTGAGAGGATCGGTACCGCCGGCGCTGAGCGGCGGACGGTATCGGATCGGTGCCAGTCACCGCGCCTACCCGCCCGCCGCGCTGGCTAGCGGAGCGTCAGGCCGAGGGCGGCCTCCGGCGCGGACTGCGGCGCCTTGGATTAGGTCCGGTCAAGCTCGTGCCGCAGGCCGAGCAGAATCGTGCGTCGGCTTGGTTGATTCGACCGCAGTTGGGGCACAGCCCGGCTGGTGGCGGCGGCGGAGGAGTCTCGGGCGGGATAGTGACCGCGCCTTCCGACCCACCTCTGTGGGGTGCGTCCTCTTCCCAGATCAACCAGTGGGCAACTCCACCCAGCCCGATCAAGATGGCCAGGGCGAGGGAGATCCAGAGGAAGGTGCCTCCGTAGAGGAGCGGGCCAGCCGTGAGGTGCATCCAGGTCAGCCGCGCCGCCACGTTGACCACGGTGAAGACCAGCAGTGCGAAGGCGAGCGCCGCGCTGATCAGACTCCGATAGCCGGCCCCGAGCCCCACGGCGATGCGGGCCACCCGGGTCGCCTCCCAGAGAACCAAAACCGCAGCCAAAACCCCAGCGACCGTGCCGGCGCCTCCCCAGCCGTATGTCTGGGACCCGCAGAGGACCGAACCGATGTGAAGTGCCGCCGGGTGGAATGGTGCCCGTCCGGGCCGGAAGGGTGTGATCACCGTGGTGGCGCACATCTGCGACCAGGGCAGAAATAGATCGACGAAGTAAAGGAAGGCCAGGGCAGCGAGAACAGTCCCCTCGGCGGCCCACCTCGTGCCCCTCTGCGAGATGCTCATTGAACGTTCCTCCATCCGCTCCCCGAGGCACCATACACAAAAACAGGCGCCCCGGTACCCCCTTTAGTGCCGAAAGTGGCGCCGGCCGGTGGCCACCAGCGCCATTCCAGCGGCATCGGCGGCCTCGAGCACCTCTGCATCTCGCACCGAGCCGCCCGGGTGGATTGCCGAAGTAACCCCGGCCCGGGCGGCTATTTCGAGCCCGTCGGGCATGGGGAAGAAGGCGTCTGAGGCGAGGGCCGTGCCCAACGCCCTCTCCCCGGCACGGCTCACCGCCAGCTCCACCGCCTCGACCCGAGACATCTGCCCGGCCCCGATCCCCACCGCCTGGTCGTCGCGGCAGAGCACGATGGCATTGGATTTGACCGCCCGCACGATCCGCCAGGCAAGCTTGAGCTGTCGCCACTCATTCCCGGTGGGGGATCGCCGTGAAACCACCCGAAACTCGGCCTCATCGTCAGTGGGGGGGTCCTGACGCTGAACCAGTAGGCCACCGTCCACGCTGCGAACCTCCAGTCCTCCCGGGCTCGCAGGATCCCTGGTCGAGGCCCGAAGTACCCGCAGTCGGGGTCGGGCAGCCAGAATCGCCAGCGCTTCGGGCGTTGCCGAGGGAACCACCACCATCTCCAGAAAGTGCTTGGTCAGACCTCGCGCGACGTCGTCATCGAGGGGACGGTTGAGAGCGACTATTCCGCCGTAGGCAGAGCGGGGATCACAGTCGTAAGCACGTTGGAACGCCTCGACCGCAGTCTCGGCCAGAGCTACCCCGCAGGGGTTGGTGTGCTTGACCACGACCGCCGCCGTCCCGTCCAGACCCCCAACCAATCGCCAGGCAGCGTCTGCGTCCAACCAGTTGGTGTATGAGAGCTCGCCACCCTGCAGCTGAGTCGCTGCTGCCAAGCCCAGCGGGCGCGCACCCGACTGATAGAGAGCTCCAGGTTGGTGAGGGTTCTCGCCATAACGGAGCGGTTGGCGCAGTTGACCCCCGATGGTCAGGTGGAGGGGCCATCCGTCCTCGCCGGGGTCGCTCTCGCGAGCCAGATAGGCGGCGATGAGCGAGTCATAGCTGGAGACGAGCTGGAAGACGGCCGCAGCGAGTCGTCGACGTGACTCGAGTGTGAGCCCTCCCCGCTCCAGCTCGTCCAACACCCACTGGTACTGGTCGGGCGACGACACCACCGCCACCGAGGCGTAGTTCTTGGCCGCGGCCCGCAGGAGAGTCGGCCCGCCGATATCGATCGCCTCCAGGGCCAAGGGCTCAGGTGGGCCTGCAGCGACCACCTCAGCAAACGGGTACAGATTGACCACCACAAGGTCGATCGGCCGGTAGCCGAGCCGCTCCAGGGTCGCCATGTCCTCGGGGCGGTCCCGCCGGGCCAGTATTGCTGCGTGGATCGCCGGGTGGAGGGTTTTGACCCTACCGTCCAGCATCTCCTCGACCCCGGTAACCGCGGCAACCGGGGTGACCGCCAGGCCCGCCTCTCGCAGCGCCTGCTCGGTTCGGCCGGTGGCGATCAGCTCGAATCCGAGGCGGTCGAGGCCACGGGCGAACTCCGGTAGGCGCTCCTTGTCGTCCACGCCGAGCAGCGCCCGCAGCGAGCTCACTCTTGCGCCTCCCCGCGGAAAACTCGACGTCCCTCAACCCGCAGCCGGCCCTCGGCCAAGAGGGCGATCGCCTGGGGCAGAATCTTCCATTCCTGCTCGTGTATTCGCTGAAGCAGGGTCTCGGCAGTGTCCCCCTGCAACACCGGGACCGCCGCCTGCAGCACGATGGGCCCGCCATCCAGACGGTCCTCGTCGACCAGGTGCACCGTGCATCCGGTCACTTTTACGCCGTGATCGAGCGCTTCCTGCACCGCGTTCATGGTCCCAGCGAAGGCCGGCAGGAGGCTGTTGTGAAGGTTCAACACCCGACCTGGAAAGGCGCGGAGCAAGGGCGGGCTGATTATTCGGTCGTAGCCAGCAAGCACCAGAATCGACACCCCCTGGCCCAGAAGCCAGGCAGCGATGGCCGCGTCTCGGGCTTCCAGGTTCCCTGAGAAATTTGTGGCGGGAAAGGCCGAGGACGGCACGTCTGCCATTTGGGCGACTTCCAGCGCACCGCTGTTGGGTCTGTTTGAGGCGACCGCGACCACCCGGGCCGGGAAATCTTCCGCGGCAGCGGCCCCCAGGATCGCTCGCAGGTTGGTGCCGGCCCCCGAGACCAGCACGCCCACCCCGATCCGGGAGCTCTCCACGGCTGGCCGTCTCAGTGCAATAGCACCCGGTCCGGGCCGGATCGCTCTCTCACCTCGCCAATCTCGAAGAAGCCGAACTCAGAAAGATTGGTGCTGGCCACCACCGTTGCAGCTGGCGCCACGGCGATCATCCCGACACCCATGTTGAAAGAGCGCCACAACTCGTCTTCGGGGATGTCGCCCAGTGCCTGGAGCGCGGAGAAGAGGGGTGGTATCCGCCAACTCTGTCGCTCGACAACTCCGGCCATGTCATCGGGTAAGACCCGGGGCAGGTTCTCGATGATGCCTCCCCCTGTGATGTGGGCCAGAGCGTGAACATCGCCGACCGCGCGCAGTGAGCGAATGGGTTCCAGGTAGGAAGCGTGAACTGCAAGCAGGAGCTCCCCGATCGGAGCGGAGGTTCCCGGCAGCTGGACGTCGTACTCCAGCTCATGCGTCGCGAGCAGGTGGCGCACCAAGGAGTATCCGTTGGTGTGGAGTCCGGTGGAAGGCAGCGCCAGGAGGCGGTCACCAGCCTTGACCCGGGCAGGACCGAGGAGTGACTCAGCCGACGTCATCCCTACCAGGAATCCGGCCAAGTCATAGTCTCCGATCCCGTACACCCCGGGCATCTCAGCCGTCTCTCCCCCGATCAGCGCGCAGCCGTTGGCCTGGCAGGCCAGAGTCATCCCCTCAGCAAGCTGCTCCAGGACAGTCGCCTCGATCCGACCGCTGGCGAAATAGTCGAGGAAGAAGAGCGGATCGGCGCCGGTCGTGAGGACGTCGTTCACGCAGTGGTTAACGATGTCCTGGCCGATCCCCTGGTGGCGTCCGACCGCCACCGCCACCTTGGATTTGGTGCCGACCGAGTCGGTAGAGCTGACCAGAACCGCGTCAGGGGGCAGGTTGTCGCCGAGCTTCCAGACCGCCGCGAACGGCCCGATCCCCTCCAACACCGAGGAGTTGTGGGTTCTCGCCGCCAGCGCGGCCACACGTTCGACCGCCGCCCGGGCACGCCCCCGATCCACCCCCGCGTCGGCGTACCTGCTCACCTCACCCGCCTGGGCTCTGGAACCTCGGCTCAGCCTTCAAGCGCCAGCTTGTCCATCTCCAGCTGCTGGGGGACCTGCAGCGGATAGGCGCCATCTAGGCAGGCGAAGCAGAAGCCCGAGCTGGTCGACCCGGCGCGCAGGGCCTGGCGCAGTCCCCCCAAGCTGAGGTACGCCAGAGAGTCGGCACCGATCAACTCGCGCACCTCCTCCAGGGTCCGCCCCGCGGCGATCAGCTCGCTGCGGCTGGCGATGTCGATGCCCATGAAGCACGGAAAACGGATAGGCGGCGAGGCGACCCGCATATGCACCTCCAGGGCGCCTGCGCGCCGCAGAGCATCCACGATCTGCCTGGAGGTCGAGCCCCGAACGATGGAGTCGTCTACCAGGATCACCCGCTTCCCTTCCAACACGTGGCGCATGGGGTTGAACTTCAAGCGAACGCCGATGTCGCGCATTCCCTGCTCGGGCTGTAGGAAGGTGCGGTTGATGTAGCGCGACTTCATCATCCCCTCGGCGAAGGGAACTCGGCTCTCCTCCGCATAGCCGATCGCAGCCGGTGTCCCCGAATCAGGGAGGGGAATCACGATGTCAGCGTCAACTGGCGCCTCCTGGGCAAGCCTCACGCCCATCGCCCGGCGCGCCTCGTAGAGGCTGCGATCCTGAAGCACCGAATCCGGGCGGGCGAAGTAGATGAACTCGAAGGAACACATTGCCGGCTGTCGGCGGACCCCGAAGCTGGCGCTCCGCATCCCGTCGGAGTCGATCGTGACGATCTCGCCCGGTCGCACCTCACGAACGAGCTTGGCGCCCACCACGTCGAGGGCGCAGGTCTCGCTCGCAATGATGTAACCGTCGCCGCCGGGGGCATCCATCGGCCCGAGACGTCCGATACAGAGCGGTCGGATGCCCAGCTCATCCCGGGCCGCAACCAGGCTGTCGCGGGTGATGAATCCGAGCGAGTAGGCACCCTGAGCTCGTGGCAGCGCCCGCTGGAGTACCACCTCCAGCCGCTCGCCGGGGGTCCGGGAGAGCAGGGTCGCCAACACCTCGCTGTCGCTGGAGGTCTCGAATTCCTGACCCTCCTCGACCAGCCGGGCATGGAGCGCCTGGGTGTTGGTCAGGTTCCCGTTGTGAGCCAGCGCCACCGGTCCCAGCTGTCCGTGCTCGAAGGTGAATGGCTGGGCATTGCTGAGCCGAGAGGATCCGGTGGTGGAATACCTGGTGTGCCCGATCCCGACCGGACCGCGGAGCTGGGCCAGAATCTCGGCTGAGAAGACCTGCCCGACCAGCCCCATCTCCCGATGAAGGTGGAGCTGCTCCCCGTCTGAGGTGCATATCCCCGCGGACTCCTGGCCCCGGTGCTGCAGGGCATAGAGGCCCAGGTAGCAGAGGTTGGCCACGTCCCTACCTGGCCCGAATACGCCGAAGATGCCGCAAGCCTCGTGAAGCTTGTCGGGCTCGCTCGCGTCCACGGCGGCCGCGACGGGGAGCTGGGCAGAGGGTCCTGCCTGCGCTGTCACCACTACAAGAATACCCGGAATCCGGTGGTGGCCCTCGGGCGCGCACACCCTCGAGTTGCCATCGGGAACCAGCGCGCCGCCTTCACTCCAGATAGTTGGTGATGGCGCGCGACCAGGCCGCCCTGGCGCTGGACTGGGCGATCTCGGCGATGCCGTCGACTGCGATCACCGCACCGCCAACCGAGCCCAGGGTGACGAACGGCACTTGGTGTTCCGCGAAGAGCGCGTCAGCGGTTGGGACATCTGCTGCCCGGAGGCTCACCAGATATCTGCCCTGCGACTCCCCGAAGAGCAGTCCAAAGCGCCAGCTGGGTGGGTTGTCGGTGGGCGGATCGAGCGGCGCCTTGATGCGCGCCCCAAATCCCCCTACGATCGCCGACTCCGCAAGCGCCATCGCCAAGCCGCCCAGGGAACAGTCATGGGCCGACTGCAGCAATCCCTCCGCGATCGCCCTGCGAATCGCTCGTGCCGAGCTGGACTCCTGCTCAAGATTCAGTTCCGGCGCGGCACCCTCCAGAACGCCGTGGGCGATGCGCTGGTACTCGGACCCACCCAGCTCCACCCCGGTCGGACCTGCCCCGGGTGGACCGACCAGGGCAACCACGTCGCCCTCCTCGGCGAATCCTGAGCCGAGTCGGCGGCGCAGGTCGGGCAGGATTCCGACCATCCCGATCGTCGGGGTCGGGGGGATGCCGTCGCCCTCGAACTGGTTGTACAGGCTGACGTTCCCGCTGACGACGGGGATGCTCAGCGTGCGCGCCGCCTCGGCCAGCCCCTCGACCGCTCGCTCCAGTTGCCACATGATCTCGGGCCGGTCCGGGTCGCCGAAGTTGAGACAGTTGGTGATTCCCAGCGGCTCAGCGCCGACACAAGCCAGGTTGCGCATACCTTCGGCGACCGCGATGGCGGTTCCCCGGTGGGGATCGAGCGCAGCCGAACGGTGTGCGCTGTCGACGGTCAGGGCGAGCGCGTCGCCACGGCCCCGCAGCCTCAGTAGCGCGGAGTCACCTCCCGGCCCGAACACCGTGTCGTCGCCCACCTGGTGGTCGTACTGGCGCCAGATCCATCGGGCGTCGCCGCAGTTGGGCGAGGCCAGTAGCCGGAGCCACGCCTCCTCCGGGGGCCACGGAGGGGTTCGCATCAGCGGATCGGCGGAGAGCTGGACCGAGAGATCTGGAGCCACCGACGGAGGGTGACGCTCCGGGAAGCCTGAGATCAGCACGTCGAGCGGCAGCGAGGCTATCTCGGTGCCTGTCTCGGTGATCCGGAAGACGGGCTCCTCGATGACCCGGCCGACTACGTCGCTGTGCAGACCCCAGCGGCTGAAGGTCTCCCGGAAACGAGCCTCGCTGCCGCGCCTGACCACCAGCACCATCCGCTCCTGAGACTCGCTCAGCATGACTTCGTAGGGAGTCATGCCCCGCTCGCGGCGACTCACCCTGTCGACGTCGATCTCAAGCCCAACCCCGCCTCGGTGAGCCATCTCGGCGCAGCTGCTGGTCAATCCTGCCGCTCCACAGTCCTGGAGGCCGATCAGGTCGGGATCCCCGACGAGCTCCATGCACGCCTCTAGCAGACACTTCTCCATGAACGGATTGCCGACCTGTACCGCAGGTCTCCGCTCCCCGGCTCCCTGGTCGAGCTGGACCGAGGCGAAGGTCGCCCCGTGGATTCCGTCCCGGCCCGTGTCCGCACCCACCAGGAGCAGCGGGTTCCCAGGGCCGCTGGCGCGGGCTCGTACCAGCTGATCCCGGCGAGCCAGCCCGACGCACATGGCGTTGACCAGGCAGTTGTGCTGGTAGGCGGGGTCGAAGTAGGTCTCACCCCCGACGGTGGGCACGCCAATGCAGTTTCCATACCAGCCGATCCCTTCCACCACTCGGGCGAATCGCTGGCGCTGCCGCGGATCCTCCAGATCCCCAAATCGGATCCCGTCGAGAAGCGCCACCGGCCGCGCCCCCATGGCGAATATGTCGCGCAGGATCCCACCCACCCCTGTGGCGGCGCCCTGAACCGGCTCGACCGCGCTGGGATGGTTGTGCGATTCGATCTTGAAGCAACAGAGGAGGTCCTCTCCCAGATCGATTACCCCGGCGTTCTCGCCCGGACCCTGAACCACCCGGGCGCCCGAAGTCGGCAATTGGCGCAAGAGCGGTTTGGAGGTCTTGTAGCTGCAATGCTCGGACCACAACGCCCCCAGCATCCCCAGCTCCAGGCGATTGGGCTCACGGCCTAACTGCTCGGTCGCCGACCGGTATTCCAGCTCAGTGAGCGCCAGCTCCCGAAGTGCGGCGGTGGACGGTCCGGAGGTTGCGGAAGCCTGCCTCAACCGGGCACCGGAGCCAGGCATTCGATCACCGAGGCGAGGATCTTCATCCCGTCGTCAGACCCCAGCAGCTGCTCACAGGCACGCTCGGGGTGGGGCATCATCCCGAGCACGTTGCCCTCCCGGTTCAGCACCCCTGCGATGCTCTCGAGCGATCCGTTGGGGTTGGCGGCCTCGTCGAGTTCCCCACGTTGGTCGCAGTAGCGAAGGGCCACCCTTCCTTCCCCATTCAGCCGAGCCAGGGTCTCCGGATCGGCGAAGAATCGCCCCTCGCCGTGGGAGATCGGCACCTTCAGAAGTTGACCAGTACGACATCCAGAGAGAAAAGGCGTCGCGATCGTCTCCACTCGCAGCCAGGTGGGCTGGCAGCGGAACTGGAGACTGGTGTTCCTGAGCAGCGCGCCGGGGAGCATCCCCGCTTCGCACAGGACCTGAAACCCGTTGCAGATACCGATCACCAAGCCACCTCGCAATGCGTGCTCTCGGATCGCGTCCATGAGGGGAGCGAACCTGGCGATCGCGCCAGCTCGCAGGTAGTCGCCGTATGCGAACCCGCCGGGCAAGACGATCACGTCACAGCCCTTCAGATCACTGTCGGCGTGCCAGAGCGGCACCGACTCGGCACCGGCCAGCTGCACCGCGTGGGCGCAGTCCCGGTCGCTCCAAGTGCCGGGGAACACCGCGATCCCGAAGCGGACGCTCAAGCTCCAGGGACCTGGCGCAACTCGAAGCGGTAGTCCTCGATCACCCCGTTGCAGAGCAACCGGCGGCACATCTGATCCACCCGCTCACGAGCCGGCTCCAAGCCCTCTTCAGCCAGCTCGAGACTGATGAACTTGCCCACTCGGGCGCCCTCAACTTCGGGGTATCCGAGCGCGTGCAGAGCATTTCTCACCACCAGCCCCTGCGGGTCGTTGACCACCTCCTTGAGGCTGACCACAACCTCGGCTACAAATCGCTGCCGGTTATCCGTCTCATGGCCTCCAGATAACGACGGCGGGTCTCGCGAACCAGTTCCTCCGGAAGCGGCGGCGCGGGGGGATTTCGATCCCACCCGGTAGAGAGGAGGTAGTCGCGAACCAGTTGCTTGTCGAACCCCTGCGGAGCCTCGCCAGGATCCTGGTCGAGCTCCCAGAGTCTGGACGAGTCGGGAGTGAGCAGCTCGTCGATCAGGGTGAGCGTTCCGTCGATGAACCCGAACTCGAACTTGGTGTCAACGAGGATGAATCCGGACTCCCGGCAGTGGACCTCCGCCAACCTGAAGATGCGAAGGCTGACCTCCTCCAGGCGCCGAGCCAGCTCGCTCCCAACCAATTGCGCGAGCTGGCCCCGACTGATGTTCTCGTCATGCCCGTGGTCGTTCTTGGTGGCCGGGGTGAACCGCAGCTCTGGCAATTCGGAGCCGAATCCAAGCCCAGTCGGAACCGGCTCCGAGGCCAGCTTCCCCGTCTCCTGATACTCTCTCCAGCCGCTTCCGGCTAACCTGCCACGGACCACACACTCAACATCGATCCGCTCTGCCTTGGCGACGAACATCACCCTGCCCCGAAGCCGTTCGATGGCCCCCTCGGGGAGCACTGCCTCGTCATCTGG
Organism: Candidatus Dormiibacterota bacterium; assembly: GCA_963804565.1. Classification (GTDB taxonomy): domain Bacteria; phylum Chloroflexota; class Dormibacteria; order Aeolococcales; family Bog-877; genus Bog-877. Next base: position 1,078,812 of record CAWDQV010000001.1, read on the forward strand.
GCGGAGATGGTTGGCGACCAGGTCAGCGGTCTTGCCGAACCAGTAGCGGGACATGCCGGTCAGCACCCGGCCGCGGTCGGGTATGAGAGTCGGCAGCACGCTGTCGAATGCTGAGATGCGGTCGGTGGAGACCATCAGAAGCCGATCGCCAAGGTCAAAGGTATCTCTCACCTTCCCCCGGCGAAAGAGTGGGATCTCCGGCAGATCCACCTCTCCCAGAGCATGCGCTCCGATCGGGACATCAGGCATCCGCCAGCGCTCCCTGCGCTTCCCTTATGGGCGTTTCCAGAAGCCCCAGTCGGCGGAAACTCTCATCGATCTGAGCCAGGTAGGTCTGAAGGTCAAAACAGGCGGCCAGCTGCTCACGACTGAGCAACGCCGCAACATCGGGGCTCGCCTCCGCTGCGGCTCGGAAGTCGCCGCTCACCTGGTCGGCCTTCATCGCCAGGGCCTGAACCAGCCGGTAGGCCGACTCCCTACTCTGGCCGGCCCCGATTAGAGCCAGCAACAGCTGCTGGCTCTGGGAGATCTGTCCGCGTCGGGCCAGGTTGGCCCGCATCGCGGCCTGGTCCACCTGCAACCCCTCCAACACCGTGGCCAGGGTGCGCAGGATGTGGGCGCTGACCATCGTCGCGTCCGGCAGCACCACCCGCTCCACCGAGGAGTGAGAGATGTCCCTCTCGTGCCAGAGCGCAACGTCCTCGAGCCCGGCGACGGCCCAGCCTCGGAGCAGTCGGCTGAGCCCGGAGACCTGTTCCAAGCGGACCGGGTTGCGCTTGTGGGGCATCGCCGACGAGCCCTTCTGATGTTCGCCGAACGGCTCCCGCACCTCGCCCACCTCGGTGCGTTGGAGGTGGCGAAGGGTAGTCGCCAGACGCTCGCAGACTGCGCCCAGCACCGCCAGGGAGCAGATGTAGGCGGCGTGGCGGTCCCGCGCGACTACCTGGGTGGTGATCTGCGCCGGCTCCAGCCCCAGCTCCCGAAGCGCCAGGACCTCGACCTCGGGGCTAAGAGTCGCGTGAGTGCCGACGGTGCCGGAGAGCTTGCCCACCTCGAGCTCGCTGGCGGCCGCCCGGAAGCGTGCCCGTGATCGGCTCAGCTCGTCGAAGTGATTGGCCATCACGAAGCCAAAGGTGACCGGCTCGGCGTGCATTCCATGGGTCCTTCCGGCCATGGGAACCAACCGATGCCGAAGAGCCAGCTCGGCTGCTCGATCGATGAGCCGGTCGAGGTCGACCAGGATGATCTGACTTGCCGCCCGAAGTTGGAGGGCCAGGGCGGTGTCGACGACGTCCTGGCTGGTCATGCCCCGATGAATCTCGGAGCCCTCGTCGCCGAGCTGTTCCTGGACCGCGCTGACGAATGCGGCCAGGTCATGCCCCTGCTCTGACTCGATCTCGGCAACCCGCTCCAGAGTTGGCGCTTGGGCGCGCCGAAGCGGCTGCATCCGCGCCTCTGGGATCTCTCCCAGGGTTGTCCGGGCCTCGCACACCGCGAGCTCGACCTGGAGCCACAGCCGTAGTCGGGTTTGGTCCGACCACAGCACCCGCAGCTCCTTGGGCGCGTAGCGGTCGATCATGCCCGTCCGACCGGTAATGGTCGCTGCACCAGGCGGGCCTTAGCGCGCATTTCTACCGGGCAAGATGGTCTAACTCTAACCCGCGCAGAAGCGGTCTTCAGGCGGCTTCGATTCCCCGTCAATTGAGTCGGCGGGCCGGATCGTGGTGGGGTGCTCCAAGTGCTGACACCCCCTGCTGGACCTTCACCTTGAGTCATCCCCCACAGGGGACTCACTGGCGGGCTGCTCCAGCCGACAAGGATCCGGCCATGGGGCCAATGACCATCAGCGAGTTCGCTCGGCGCTCGCAGGCGTGGTTACCTAAGTGAGCATGCTGGGACGTCCAGCGGACGGGTACCGTGCGTGTGTGGGATCCGAGCCGGCGCCGGACTTCGTAACCCGCCGGCGTGTCACAGCGTTTGTGGTTGCGGCCCAGGGATTAAGAAGTTGAGAATCCCCCCGGATCGCGAGGAGAGGCTGATCGCTCGGGCCCAGGCCGATCCTGAAAGCTTTGGCGAACTCTATGACCACTATTTCCCACCGATTTACCGGTATGTGGCGTCCCGAGTCCGCAGCGCGGAGCTGGCCGAGGACATCACCAGCGAGGTGTTCTTCAAGGCGCTTCGGGCGATCGGGCGCTACCGACCGAGTGGTCATCCCTTCTCCGCTTGGCTTTACCAGATCGCCATCAACACCATCACCGACCATTACCGGTCGCGCAAACGAGCTGAGGACAGCCTGGAGAGTGGTCCCGAGCTGGCCTCGTCCGCAGCCCCGGTGGACGACCAGGTTGCCGAGCTCGTCGGATTGGACCAGATCTGGCAAGCGATCGAGTCCCTACCCGAGCAGCAGCGCACGGCAATGACTCTCAAGTACGCGGAGGACCTTCCCCTCGCGGAGATCGGCAGGATCATGGGCAAGAGCGAAGGCGCGATCAAACTGCTGGTCTTCCGAGGGACCGCCACCGTGAGAGCAGCCCTACGTCCATTGAGCTTCGAGGCGGAGGAGCCCAGTGGATAGGCTCAGCCGGTGGTTTCGGGGGCACCCCGGGCCCGAGGCTCCTCCGGGGGTTGACGCCGAGGTGTGGGCCATCTTCAAGGACCGCGACGGCAATCCTAACCAGGAGCTGCTTCAGGTGGCCGACGAGATCCGGATCAGGCTGCAGGCGCGCCGCGGTGCAGATCCGGACCTCGAATTTCAGTCACGTCTTCGGGCAAGCTTGATGATCGAGGCGAGGGCGAACCGCAGTACCGGCAGCCGCCGTCCCCTGCTGGCCCTCCCCAGGCGTGCGGCAGTAGGGCTCGGTGGATTGGCTGTGGTGGCAGTTGCGGCCATCGCGGTGGTGGCAATCCCGCTTCAGCAGGGCCCGGTCATGGTCCAGGCGCCCGTTGCGGGCCACCACAAGATCCCAGTGACTCAGGCGATCCGGATCAGCTTCAATCGACCCATGGACGAGGCATCGGTGGTCCACGGTCTGAGCATCAAGCCCGCGGTCTCGTTCACGGCGAGCTGGCCCAACGCCAAGACGCTGGTGATCTCCCCGGAGCACGGGCTAGCGCCGAACGTGGGCTACGTCGTGACCATCGCCCAGCCGGATGCCAAGGCGCAAAACGGGGCCGAGGCGGCGACGGCCATCGTCATCCCCTTCGGCACCGGGTTGACGCCCTCGACTCCTCACGGTCAGATCCCTACGGTGGTCTCGATCACCCAGGTCGCGGTCACCCAGGGGGTCACGGCGCTCAGCTACATGCCTGACGGAGCACTGTTGCTTCAGAGTTCGGGAATCCCCGTCGTCACTCCCTCAAGCACCCCGTCCCCAAGCCCCAGCCCCAGCGCCTCCCCGAGCTTCTCGGTCAGCGCGGGTCCCCGCGCCTCGGGGCTTTCCTTTGGCACCCTCTACGTAATCAGCACCTCGATGGAACCCGTAGCCACAGACGCGGAGGGCGCGGTCGCTTCCCCAGACAGCCAGGAGATCGCCTACTGGACGCCGGGCAACAACGGGACCCTATTGCTGGACGTGGTAGCCGCCAGCGGCAGTGGCACCCCCGAGACGCTGGCGATTTCGGCGGACTCCGACCCAGGACTCGCCTGGGTCGACAACGGCAACCTCCTCTACTCTGCCGCCGGTCAGCTCCGGGAAGTCAGTCTGGATGGCCAGGTCACCACCGTGTACCCGACAGTGCAGGTCGACCCTAGCGGATTCTTCTCCTTCTCGCCCTCCTCCCAGGCGATCTACGCCAGCCCCGATGGCACACCCACCGTCTACTCCCTCGCCGGTGGAACGGCGACCGCCCTGAGCGACTTGGTGGGCACTCCCGCCTGGTCCGCCACGGGTTCTGATCTGGCCTATATCTCGAAGAACGCCGGGACGGAGTCGATCGAGCTGACTACAGATCTGGGCGTAGCCAGCACGTCTCTGGTGACCGTGCCCTTGGGAACTCAGTTGAGTGATCTGAGTTTTGATCCCAGCGGCACCTATTTGACCTACGTCTCGAGCTCCGCCGAACAGTCGCCCCAACTGGACGCCCTCGACATTCAGTCAGAGGTCAGCGGACCCCTTGGAAGCCTGACATCGGTCAGCAACCCGGTCTGGTCTCCCAGCGGGGACCAGCTCTCTGAGTTGGAGGAGGTGGATAACGGCAGCTCGCAATCGGTCGAGAGTCTGCTCTTGTCCGGCGAACCCCAGCTGCCGGCCAGCAACAGCTCCGCCGCGGATGCCGCCCTCTCAACGGCCTCCAACCTGGCGCAGTTCCAGGTCGACGACCAGGCTTCATCCTTATCCGGGATCACAGCGCTGCTGGCACCTGGAACAAACCTCTCACCCTCGGTTCTCCTGCCCGGTAAGTTCGACCGCTTCTACGCTATCTCCAGCACTCCGACCGCCACCGGGTCGAACTCTTACACCGTCGACCTCCGCCTGGTCCGAGATGCCACCAGCTCATCCGGGCCCGCCTACCTTCCCGAGACGGTGACCGTGCAGAGCTCCGCGAGCGATCCAGAGATCACCGGAATCGTTGCGGGGTCACTCACCCCGATTCCGATTGGTCCGCAGGTGATCAGCGCCTCGGCGGTGACCAAGAGCGACGGCACCACGGTGTTTGTCATCCACTTTGACTCCGACCTAAATCCGCTCACCGTCGGCCCTCAGTCGACCACGCTCCGTGTCGACGGTGACGTGGTTGCAGGCGCACAGTTCTACTATTCACCGCTCACCCGCACCGAGGTCGTCACGGTCAACGAACTACCGTCAGGGGCTGTCACTCTGACCGTCGCAGCCCCGCTCGCTGACATTGACAACACGGCGATACAGAGTCCGTATCAGGTGGTGCTGCAGCCCGAGCCCGACAGCGGGAATAGCTAGAGATAGTCGCCTGAAACCCTCGGATTGCTGGGTTATTGTGCAGCGATGACGGCGGCCGCAATAGCCGCCACTTGTCGCGTCTGAGTCGACAAACTTCTCAACGTATCCGGTTGCTGATCGCGCCAAAGCTGTGCGCGCGGCAGCAGATCCGGGTGGTTTGCGATGTACTCGGTCGTTAGCTTTCCTTCGAGAAAGTCTGTGTCTTCCAGTAGTGCTGCGTGAAACGGAATGTTGGTGGTGATACCGCTGATCAGATACTCGAACAGCGCGCGGCGTCCCCGCTCCACCGCCTGATTCCGACTGTCCCCGTGGACGATGAGTTTGGCGATCATTGGATCGTAGTACGGGCTCACGGTTCCGGGACCTGCCAGTGAGCTGTCGACCCTCACGCCGGGGCCGGAGGGTTCGTGGTACGAGGTGACCCGACCCGGGGTGGGTTGAAAGTCATGCCAGGGGTCCTCGGCGTTGATGCGACACTCGATTGCCCAGCCCCGCCACTGAATCTGCTCCTGGCGCCACGGCAAGGGCTGCTGCATCGCGACACGCAGTTGCGCCGCCACCAGGTCAACCCCGGTGACCAGTTCGGTCACAGGGTGTTCCACCTGCAGACGGGTGTTCATCTCGAGGAAGTAGAACGAACCGTGCGATTCGATGAACTCCACGGTGCCGGCGTTTACGTAGCCGACGGCTTGGGCGGCCTTGATCGCCGCCTGACCCATCTCCTCGCGAGTCTCCGCACTGATCGCGGCGGAGGGACATTCCTCAAACAGTTTTTGATGGCGGCGCTGAATCGAGCACTCCCTTTCGCCGAGATGGATCGTGTTACCTAGGGTGTCAGCCAGCACCTGGATCTCGATGTGCCGTGGGTCGGTCACCAACCGCTCCAGGAAGACGCGCGGGTCCCCGAAGAAGCGCTGGGCCGACTCCTGGCAGCTGATGAGGGCAGCCTTTAGCTCGTCGTCGTCATGGGCCGCCCGCATCCCGATGCCGCCCCCTCCGGCGGATGCCTTGACCAATATCGGGAACCCGATCTCGCGGGCTGCCGCAAGCGCCTGCTCCGGGTCGGAGATGGCGTCCGTGCCGGGGACCACCGGGACCCCTGCCTGCTGCATCCGCTGGCGCGCGCGTACCTTGTCCCCCATCGCTCTCATCGCCTCGGCGGGCGGGCCGATGAAGGTGATGCCGGCAGCGTCGCAGGCCTCTGCCAAGAGTGGGTTCTCGGAGAGGAATCCGTAGCCGGGGTGAATTGCGTCCGCACTCGACTCCTTGGCTGCGGCGATGATCCTTTCTAAGTCGAGGTAGGACTCGCTTGGCGAAGCGGGTCCGATCTCCAGAGCGGAGTCGGCCAAGCGGGTATGGAGAGCACCCCGATCGGCTTCCGAGTAAACGGCGACGGAGCGCAGGCCGAGGTCGCGGCAGCCCCTGATCACCCGGACGGCGATTTCGCCCCGGTTCGCGACCAGAACCGTCCCGAAGGAGCTCATCTCGATGTCTAGCCGACCTGGACCAGGACGTCACCCCGGCTGACCACCTGACCCTCGGAGACCAGCACCGCGGTGACGACGCCGGCCCGGTCGGAGGGGATGTCGTTCTGCATCTTCATCGCCTCCAGCACCACCACGGTCTGACCCACCACCACCTGGTCACCGACCTTGATCGGAATCCGGGCGATCAGCCCCTGCATCGGTGCCTTGACGCCCTCACGCGCGGTCAATGGGCCTGCTCCAGCCGCCGGGGCGGCGGCTTCTCCCCCGAGTGCACCGCCGTCGGCGGCGGTCACCCTCACCTGGAAGACCTCGCCATCGACCTCCACCGAGAACTCTCGCGCCGAGGCTGCCGGGGTCGACGGTGGAGTCTGAGTCTCCTCTGCCGGTGGGAGTTGAGGCGGCGGCAGGGGTATGGCGGCAGCGTCGCCCACCGGCTCGCTGAGGTCCCCTCCGTCGACCAAGGCCGAGGGCGCGGGAGGAGGGGGCGCCGGTTCTGGCTCGTCGTCCAGCCGCTCCACCCGGGCCTCGCCGCGGAGCAACGCGGCAGTGGCGTCTGGAAAAAGCAGGAAGTCGAGCAGCTGGGCATCGGTAGCCTTCGGCCATCCCTGTCGCGCCAGTGTTCGACGAGCCCCGTCGAGCGCTGGCTCCAGCACCTCCGCGGGCCGCAGTGTGATCGGCACTTCGTCCCGGATCACCAGCTTTTGGATCTCCGGATCGACCGGACCCGGAGGCTGGCCGAAGAGGCCGAGGAAGTAATCCTTGACCTCCTGGGCAACAGTCAGGTACCGCTGGCCCGAGGCGACGTTGGCGACCGCCTGGGTCACCACCACCTGGGCGATCGGGGTGATCAGAGGTGGATATCCCATCTCGGCCCTGACCCGAGGGATCTCCTCTAGGACCGCGGCCAACTTGGCCTGAGCCCCCTGGATCTCGCACTCCCGGCGCAGGTGCTCCAGAACCGAGGGGGCTAGCTGGGTTCTGAGGGTCGAGGAGTCGTATTGCCAGCCGGCCGGGTCGGCGATCGAACGGTAGAGCGGCATCAGATCGTCGAGGGCGTCGGCGGCGGCCAGGATGAGCCGCTCGTCCAGCCGTGGCTGGAGGTCCGTCCCCCTGAGAGCGGCGAAAACGCCCTCCGTGCTGGGAAGCGAGGCTCCTCCCGCAAGGGGTGAGAGGCAGACGTCGAGGTTCTGGGCTCCGGCCTCTGCAGCAGCCAGGTAGGCGAAGGATGCCTGGCCGGTGATGGTGGCGCAGTGGACACTCACCGGCAGCTTGGTGCGTTTGCGCAAGCCTTCGACCAGGGCCCGAGCCGATCCGGCTCCGAGCAACCCGGCGGGGTCGAAGAGACAGAGGCTGCGGTACCCGATCGCGGCCAGCTCGGCACCCAGTCCGATGAAGCTCTCCACCGAGTGGACCGGGCTCTCGGTGTACACCAGGGTTCCCTCGGGATGCTTGCCGGACGCCAGCACTGCCTCCGCCATCCGGGCCAGGTTGCGCGGGTCGTTGAGCGGGTCGAAGCAGCGGAAAACGTCGAGTCCGCAATCAGCCGTGACAGCCACGAAGAGGTCCACCGCGTCGTCGGGGAGCGGACGATACCCAACTAGCGTCTGTCCCCTGATCAACCCCACCAGCGGAGTCTTGGTGTGGGCCCGTATGGCTCGGAGCCTCTCGAAAGGGTCCTCCCCGAGGTGTTCCAATGACACCTCGAAAGTGGCCCCGCCGAAAACGTCCAAGCCAGCGTACCCACACGCATCCAGTAGCTCAAGAAGCGGGATGAGGTGTCGAGTTCGCACTCGGCTCAGGAGCAAGGTCTGCTGCCCGTGCCGCAGCGAGCTCTCGATCAGTCCGATCGGCGCCATGAACTGCAAAGGGTAACGGGAGGGATGCTCGGGGCGCGAACTCCAGGCACCAGCTACCTCCCGCTCAAGCCTCTCCGGAGGGTTCCTCGAGCGGTGCAGGATTGCCTTCAGCGGAGCTGCTTACGGTCGGCTGACCGACCGCCGCGAGGAGCTCCGCCAAGGACGATCGGGAGGGCTGTTCGTGGAAGCGCGCCAGCCGGTCGTAGACCTCGGCTGCAGCCCGGTGAAACCCGCCAGGAATTGATACCGCCTCCAGGGTCTCGGCGATCTGCTCCATCTCCGGAACAAACCGCCAGGCCTTGGCCGGCGTCGAGCTGGTGATCTGGGCGATCCGGTTGGCGAGACCTGGCTGAGACAGCGCCCACTCGGCGAGTAGCGCATCCTCGATCCCCATCGATGTGGCTGCCGCCCGGATGGCTATCAGCATCGCTGTCGTCCCCTTGGTCCAAGCCGCGTAGCACATCTTGAGCGAGGATGCGGCTCCCATCAGGCCCTCCAGCGGGATCGCCGCGAGCCGGTCACTCCCCTGGAATAGCGCCGCCACTGCGCCAGCGTCTGGTCCGGATAGATAAAGACGGGTCCCCCCGCCTGGCTCCGGCGGACCGCCGATGATGGCCCCGTCGACGAACTTGGCGCCGCTTGCAACGATGACTTCCTCGATCTGGCTGGAGCTCTTTGGGGAGATCGCGTTGGCGTCGACAAAGATGCCCACCAGGCCGTGCTCCGCGACTTCCCCAGCCACTCGGGAAGCCACGTGGGGTGGGCAGATGGAGAGGACAACAGAGCTTCCAGCCAGCAACTCGGACAGGCTCGCCGCCTCGGTGAGCCCAGCCGCCTCCGCTCGGGAGCGGGTGTCTCGACTGCGGCCCGCACCAATCCACAGAACCTCCGAGCCGAGGCTGCGGAGTGCCGCCCCGACCGCGGCACCCATCTCCCCGGGGTGCAGTACGCCGACTACAGGTCTCCCGGGATCCGTCCGTGGACCGCGACTCAACGTCCGACTAGCGACGCAACCGCGACTGGCAGTCGACGCAGCGGGTTGCCCAAGGAAGGACCTCCAGCCGGGCTTGCGGGATCGGTCCGTGACAACCGTCGCATAGGCCGTAGCTTCCGGCGTCCAGCTTGAGAAGTGCCGCTCTCACCTCCTCCACCAGCCGTTCCAGCTCACCCGCGGTGCGGGACCGAGCCATCCGATCCGCCGCCTCGGCAACGTGATCTCCGGCGCGCTTTCCGTACTGAACCTGGGTGCCCGGCTCCGGCGCGGAGACAGCGAGCGATGACTCCTCAGCCGACAGCTGGCTGAGCTTGGCGATCAGCAGGTCGCGGACCTGCCGATTTTCGCGGTCGGTTGCAGCGGCGGACGGAGTCGCGTCCGGCAATCGGAGCACCTCGATGAAAGCGTTGGTCGTGACCAGGGTGGGCCGACTCGCAGGCAGCAGCCCAGGTCAGGCGCCGATATCGTGACGGTACCTCATCCCGGGAAAGCTGATCGCGGCCATCCCGGCGTAAGCCCGGCGCCGGGCCACTTCGCGGTCCTCGCCCAGCGCCGTGCAGATCAGCACCCGCCCGCCGGCCACCTCGACTGCCCCTTCTGGAGAAACCCTGGTCCCCATCTGGAACACCAGGCAGCCCAGTTTCTCGGCCGCTTCGATACCGAGAACCTGGCCTCCCGCGTCGATCGCGGCCGGGTAGGGTTCCTTCGAGGCCACGACTCCAACGCAGGCCTGGGTCAGCGGCTCGGGGTCGGCCTCAGCGAGCTGGCCTGTCGCGCTCTGCCATAGCAGGGGCACCGGGTCCGGCAGCAGCGGCAGCTGAACCTCCGTCTCAGGATCGCCAAACCGGGCGTTGAACTCGAGCACCTGGATCTGATCTCCTGTCAGCATGGCGCCGACGTAAAGGCAGCCGCGGTAGGGCGTACCCAGGCGACGCATCTCCACCAAGGTCGGCTCCACGACCTCCTGGCGAACTCGCTGATTGAGTCGGCGCCAGCCCGCCGAAGGCGATGGCACGCAGCTCCCCATGCCTCCAGTGTTGGCTCCTTGGTCCTGATCAAAGGCCCTCTTGTAGTCCCGAGCAGGCGGAAGCATCACCGCTGACTCGCCATCGCAGATGGCGAAGAAGGACGCCTCCTCTCCCTGCACGCAGTCTTCGATCAGGACCCGATCGCCGGCGGCACCCAACTCCCGCCGGACCAGCAGCAGCTCCAGCGCGTCGGTGGCCTCCTCAGCGGTGGTGCATACGAATGCTCCTTTGCCCAATGCCAGCCCATCCGCCTTAACCACCACTGGCGCCCCCCGCTCGCTCAGGTGCGCCATGGCGAGCTTGTGATCCTCGAAGAAACTGAAGGCGGGAGTGGCGACTCCTGCGCGCTGCATCAACTGCTTGGCAAAAACCTTGCTGCTCTCCAGTCGCCCAGCGTCGCGGCCAGGGCCGAAACAGGGGATTCCGGCGGCCCGCAGCTCGTCTCCGACCCCTGCCGCCACAGCCGCGTCCGGGCCCAGCACCACCAGATCGACCTTCTGCGCCAGCGCCAGGGCCACAATCCCCGCGCTATCGGTGGCGGCGACAGCGTGGTTCAGTCCCACCAAGCGCGTTCCGGCGTTGCCAGGTGCGCAGCTCACCCGAGCGACCAGAGGACTCCTGCCGCAGGCCCAGGCGAGGGCGTGCTCCCGGCCGCCACCTCCCACCACCAGCACTTGAAGCCCGCGGCTAAGTGTGGGTCCCGGTCACTCCCACTCGATGGTCGAGGGCGGCTTGCTGCTGATGTCGTAGACCACCCGGTTGACCCCCGGAACCTCGTTGACGATGCGCCGGCTGATGTCCGAGAGCACGTCATAGGGGACCCGCGCCCAGTCGGCCGTCATCCCGTCATCGGACTGGACGATCCGAACCGCCACCACGTTGGCGTAGGTTCGGAAGTCACCCATGACCCCGACGCTGCTGATCGGCGTCAGAATCGCGAAGCTCTGCCAGACCCGGTGGTAGAGGCCACTGCGCTTGATCTCGTCGATGACCACCCAGTCGGCACTCCTAACCGTCTCGAGCCGCTCCCTGGTGACCTCCCCGATGATTCTTATCGCCAGCCCCGGCCCTGGAAAGGGCTGTCGCTGGATCACATCGTCGGGCATCCCCAGCGCCCGTCCCACACGGCGCACTTCGTCCTTGAATAGATAGCGGAGCGGCTCCACCAGGGCGAAGCGCATGCCCTCCGGCAGCCCACCCACGTTGTGGTGGGTCTTGATCTTGTGGGCACCGAAAGTATCTGCCGCGGTGCTCTCGATGACGTCGGGGTAGAGCGTGCCCTGGGCCAGGAAAGGCACCCCGCCCAGCCGGCGCGTCTCCTCCTCGAAGGCCGTGATGAACTCGCGCCCCACGATCCGCCGCTTCTCCTCGGGGTCGATCACCCCCCTGAGAGCGCGCAGGAACCGCTCCTCGGCCTCTACGCGGATGATCTTCATCCGCATGCTCCGGCCCAGCGCCTCGATTACCCGGTCACCCTCACCGCGGCGGAGCAGCCCGTTGTCGACGAAGACACAGGTGAGCTGATCTCCCACAGCCCGGTGAACCAGGGTCGCCGCCACCGCCGAGTCGACTCCCCCTGAGAGGGCACAGATGACCTGCTCCCCGCCGACCTTCTCCCGGATCTCCTGAACCGCCTGATCCACGAAGCTCTCGGCCGCCCAGCCGCCGCTGCAGGCGCAGGTCCCGTAGAGGAAGTTGCGCAGCATCTCCGTGCCCTGGGGGGTGTGGGCCACCTCGGGGTGGAACTGGATGCCGATGCGGCCACCCGGCCCGGACATCGCGGCGATGGGGCTGTTCACGGTGTGGGCCACCGACCTGAAGCCGGTGGGCAGTTGCTCGATGACGTCGCCGTGGCTCATCCAAACCGACATCTCGGTGGGAAGTCCGGCGAACACCCCGTCCCCGCTGTCGACGACCACCGAGGCTAGGCCGTACTCCCGTCGTTGGGAGGGCTTGACCCGGCCGCCGAGGTCGTTGGCTAGAAGCTGCATCCCGTAGCAGATGCCCAGGATGGGGATGCCCAACTGGTAGATGGCGGGGTCGGGGCGGAGAGCTCCCTCGTCGTAGACGCTGGATGGTCCCCCGCTCAAGATGAGTCCGCGGGGGTGCCGACGGGCGATCTCGCTGGCCGGGGCCGTGCCGGCGATCAACTCGCAGTAGACGTTGAGCTCACGGATCCGCCGGGCGATCAGCTGGCTGTACTGCGACCCAAAATCGAGGACCAAGACGGTGTCAGTCCCGGCGGCCGGTCCGAGCTGGGGCCCGGCCGGACTAGAGGGTGGGAGGGCGGTGGTGGTCATCCTGGCCTCCCAAACCTCACCTCAGCGGGCCATCCCGACCTGCTGCGCCTGTTGGAACAACTTCCCCTCAGTGAGGATCGAGGGGGCAATCACCAGCTCGGTCTGCTGGAACTCCTCGATTGTCCTGGCTCCGCAGACGCCCATCGCCGACTTGATCGCGCCGAGGAAGTTCTGGGTGCCGTCGTCGACCCGAGCCGGCCCTAGGAGCAACTCCCGCAGAGTCGCCTTGGTTCCGACCTTGATCCGGGTGCCCCGGGGCAGGTTGGCGTCTGGGGTGGCCATGCCCCAGTGATTGCCGTGTCCAGGCGCCTCTTCGGCTGATGCGAAGACCGAGCCGATCATCACCCCATCGGCGCCCGAGGCGAATGCCTTGGTGACATCGCCGCCCACCCGCATGCCGCCGTCAGTGATGACAGTGACCGGCTGCCCGCCGGCACGGCGGTGGTCGTGGCGGGCGGCGGCCACGTCGGCGGTGGCCGTCACCTGGGGAACCCCGATCCCGAGCACACCTCGGGTGGTGCAGGCGGCCCCCGGGCCAACCCCGACCAGGATTCCTGCCACCCCAGTTCCCATGAGTTCCAGTGCTGTGTAGTACTCGACGCAGTTCCCCACCACGATCGGCAGCGTCGAACTCTTAGCTAAATGAGAGAAGTCGAGCTGTCGGTAGGAGCGGGAGATGTGGCGGGCCGTCAACACCGTGCCCTGCACGAAATAGATGTCTGCGCCGGCCTCGGTCACGATTGGCAGCTTTCGCTCGGCGTCCGCAGGAGTGGTGGATACCCCGCAGATCACCCCCTCCCGCTTGATCTCCCCGATCCGCTCGGCGATCAACTCGTCCTTGACCGGCTCGCGATACAGATCCTGAAGGAGGACGTTCACCCGCTCTCTGGGCGCTTCGGCGATCTGCTCATAGACCGCCGCCACATCGTCGTACCGACAGTTGATCCCGTCCAGGTTGAGCACCGCCAGCCCACCTAGCTTGCCCATCTCGATGGCGAAGTGGGCATCGACCACCCCGTCCATGGCCGCGGCGAGGATAGGAATCGCGAGCTCAACCTCACCGATGGTCAGCGTGATGTCGATCTCGTCGGGATTGATGGTGACCTTCCCCGGCACCAGAGCCACCTCGTCGAACCCGTAGGCCCGCCTTGCTCTTTTGCCTCTTCCGAGCTCTATGTCCAAGCAAGGCTCCCTTCGTGTGTAGGGGTGCGCGGGGACCACCAAACGTACGCCAACCCGAGATCAAGCATACCAGATGGGGCGCTGCGTTAACCCCCGCCGACCCAGCATCTAGTGGATGGCCGGACGCTTCTCCACCCCATGTAGTGGATGTGGCTGCGCGGCAGCGGGCGGACGCCCGAGCCTAGCTTGTCTGAAGCTCGGCCCTCAGCACCAGTCGTTGGGTGTCGATCCAGAGCGGAGTGCAGGTGATCACCGTGATCCATGTCCCGCTCTTGGTCGGCTGGAGCTGGGTAACCTGGCCCGGGTACTCGGTCCACACGTCGGTGATCACGTAGGTGAACTGGTGACAGTCTCGGGTGGTTAGGACGATCTTTTCCCCGGTCTTGAGCGTCCCCAGCGGCTCGAAATTGGGCTCCCGGTGGAGGGCGTAAAGACCGTTGCCGGGTTGGCCAGGACCGGGCGAGCTCGAGTAGTGCACCACCGATCGCTCCAGCAGCATCGACCAGGTGCCGTTGCCGGCCACCCCCTCGATACCCGCCAGGCTGGGGAAGTCGATAAGGGCATACTCGGAGGCGGGGGAACCACTGCCACAGCTGGGAGCGGTGGCCAGGTTGCTGGACCCTGGCTGGGTGATGGTCTTGACCTTGGGCAGCTGCTTGCTCAGGGCCGACCCCGGCGCCTTCCACTTCTGAAGGGCCAGGCTGTCGGCGTGGGAGCGCTGCAGGAGTCCGACGACTGGGGGTACGAAGATCACCAATCCCGCCACCATCAGGACGATGCCGCTGACGGCCAAAACCGCGCCCACCCGGCGCCTTCCCACAAGACCGGAGAGGCTACTCCGCGGACTCTTCATTTAACGCTCCGTAATCCCCTCCCGAGAACATGCTACCCGAGCGGGAGAACTCACTCGCCCCCGTCACACTCGCCGTGCAGCTTGTTACTCACCCGTGCCCAGACCACGATGAGCTCAACGACGGAGCCCGGGACACAATCGGTGCGTGAGCCAGTACGCGACCATCGACAACGACGCTGGCAGCTTGAGCGTGTTTGGAGCGCCACTGGGCCTGGCGGCCGCCAAGCTGTTGGTTATCGACGACGATCCCGCCATGCTGCGGTTGGTGGAGTTGATCGCTGCCGAGAACGGCTACGACGTCGTGAGCGCGACCACCGGCGCGGCCGGGCTTCGCCTGGTGATGGAGACGGAACCGGACTTGGTTCTGCTTGACCTGTTGCTGCCCGACATGAGTGGCGTCGAAGTCTGCCGGCGACTTCGAGCGGCCGGGGTAAAGTCGACCGTTCTGATGATCAGCTGCCTCCACGATCCGGAGGACGTTGTCGTGGGCCTCGAAGTCGGAGCTGACGACTACATGCGCAAACCGTTTGAGGTCCGCGAACTGGTCGCTCGAATCAACGCTCGCTTGCGCCGGGCGCAGCTCGCACGTGAAGCCAACGGCATTGAGCGCCTCCACTTTCCTGGGCTCACCATCGACATGGGTCGGCACGAGGTTCGGCGTGATGGCAGGCCGGTCGCGCTCACCCCGACAGAGTTCAACATTCTGGTTGCCCTGGCGCGACAGGCAGGCGCGGTGGTCCCCCGACCTCAGCTAATCGCAGAGGTCTGGCGTAACCGCGACCCCTACCGTGTCCGGTCGCTGGACGCTCACCTCTACCGTCTTCGTCGCAAGATCCAGCCAAGGAACGACGGGGCACACTATCTGCACGCGGTCATCGGCGCTGGCTACCGCTTCGAATACCAAGCGCCCCGCGCAGAAGCCCAGACGCAGCGGATTCCCTACCTGCGGCTAGCGCACTAGGGATAGATCCCCCGGGCCTGCGCGGCTCGAGCGACCCGACCGACTGCGATCAGGTAAGCGGCCTCGCGAAGTGAAACCTTGTGGCGCGCGTGGTACGCCCAGACCTGTTCGCTAGCTCGCAACATCGCGCGCTCCAATTGGGTATTGATCTCCTTCTCGTCCCAGAAGAACGATTGGAGGTCTTGAACCCATTCGAAATACGACACCGTGACTCCGCCGGCGTTGGCGAGAATGTCCGGGACGACGAGGATCCCGTCCTCGGCAAGAACCGCTTCAGCTGCGGGAGTGATCGGGCCGTTGGCTCCCTCAGCAACGATGCGAGCCCGCACCGCGTTGGCGTTCGTGCTGTTGATGGTCGACTCCACCGAAGCCGGAACCAGGACGGTAACCGGCAGACTGAGAAGTTCCGCCCGCGTGATCGGCTCTCCCGGAACGTTGGCGTCCGCCATCCGACCGCCCGCCAGCTTGACCCTTTCGAGGCTTGCTACGTCCAAGCCACTGTCGCAGTGCCAGCCTTCGTGGCTGTCAGAGACGGCCACCACCCGGCACCCTTCATCGGCCAACAGTCGCGCGCAGGTGCGCCCTACATTGCCAAAGCCTTCGACCGCCACGGTGGCTCCATCGAGGGTGAGCCCGGTGTTGCGCAGCGCGTGCACCAAGATAGTCGCCAATCCTCTTCCGGTTGCCTCAACCCTTCCCACGGATCCGCCCGCTTCGATCGGTTTCCCCGTGACCGAAGCAGTCACCGAGTAGCCCTGGTGCATCGACAAGGTGTCCATGATCCAGGCCATGACCTGCGGACCGGTACCGATGTCCGGGGCCGGAATGTCACGCTCGGGTCCGAGCAGCATGCTGATTTCCGTAGTGAAGCGTCGGGTTAGTCGCTCCAATTCGCGGCGGCTCATCCGACGGGGATCCACGCAAACCGCTCCAGCAGCACCGCCGAAGGGCAGCGACATCAAGGCGGCCTTCCAGCTCATCGTCATCGCCAGTGCCTTGGTCTGGTCCAAGGTGGCGTCGGCCTCATACCGGATGCCACCTTTGGCCGGGCCGCGGGCGATGTTGTGATGGACGCGGTTGCCCACAAAGACTTCGACCGTGCCGTCGTCCCGTACAACCGGGAAGTGCACCTGGAAGATCCGTTTGACTTCGCGCAGGACGCTGCGAACATCCTCGTCAAGGTGCAGCATCTCAGCCGCCTGATCCACGCGGTGCTGGGCGGTGCCGTAAAGGTCTTCGCTTCCCGGCGTCGGAGACGGCGCGATCACGGAGTCAGTATATGAGTGCGATGATCGGGGTTGGGAAGTCAAATGGCGGCCTGCGACGAGCCGGTAACACTTGCTCACAAGGGCTCAAAGTGGTTGACATCCTCACCCGCATGCACGATTGTGTGCCACAATTGGATTTACTCGATGGTGCGGGGAACCGGTTCACATCGCTTTCACTCACGTCACAATCACAACCGGCATCTACAATCAGGCATCACCCTGAACGTCCAGGCGCTCAATTAGCTTGCGCCGCAGCAACCTAGGAGGAGACTCATCCATGCCGCGAACCCCAAGGAGGACAGGCACTCGGCGTACCACCGCGCGCCCTGCCGCAAGGACCACACGAAGGCCGGCGGCCAGGCGAACCGCCGCACGCACGACCGCACGTAGCACTACGGCGCGGCGGACCACAGCGCGGCGCACTACTCGCACCGCCCCCACCGCCGCTTCGCTGAGCAAGAACCTCTCAGCGCAGTTGAAGGCCCTGGAGAAGCGCCTGGCCGACATCGAGAAGAAGCTCGACGCGGCCGTGACCCGCAGCGCCGCCGCTCCTCGGACCACCCGTAAGCCCGCTCGGCGCACGACTGCTCGGCGTACCACAGCCCGGCGCACGGCCACTGCGCGGCCGGCGACTCGCGCGCGCCGGACCACCGCTCGCGCTACCACGGCGAAGCGTCGCACCGCCGCCCGGACGACACCCGCTCGTGCGACCACTCGGCGCCGGACGGCCCGGACTGCGACCGCAGCCGCGCCCCGTCGCGCCGCAGCGAAGAGGACCGGGCGCGCCCCGCGCAAGACGACGGCACGCCGCGCTCCCCGCGCAGCGGCAGCTCCGAAGGCTGCACGTCGCCCTGCCAAGCGGCGGGGTCGGGTGACCCTATCCGGTGCCGGAGGATCCGGCGCCTCCTGATACTTCGCTCTCTTCTCTCGGTCTCTCTAAAGGAGCGGGTCGCGGAGCCCGCTCCTTTTCCTTTTCCCGGACCGGCATCAGATCAGGCGGCGAAGACCTTCAAAAGCCGCTCCGCCGCCTCCGCGACGTCCTCCATGCTCACGTCGAGGTGAGTCACTAGACGGACCGTGTGCGAGGCGAACGGTACCGCGAGGACGCCTACCTGCTGCGCACGCTGGACGACCTGGTTCGCATCCAGGTCGGTTCGCAGCAGCACGATGTTGGTCTGCACCTCCGTCGGGTCGACCTTCACTCCGGGCGCCGCTTGAAGCTTCTCCGCCAGGTGCCGCGCCTTGCGGTGATCATCACCGAGGCGATCGAGGTTGTGTTCCAGAGCGAAGAGCCCGGCTGCGGCCAGGATGCCCACTTGGCGCATCCCGCCACCGAGCCGCTTGCGCCACGTGTGAGCACGGGCTCTCGCTTCAGTCGTTCCCACCCAGAGGGTGCCGGCGGGACAACCGAGTCCCTTGGATAGAGCGAAGGTCGCCGAGTCCACGCAGTTGGTGAAATCGGTCATCGGCAATCCGACGCTGGTGGCTGCATTGGCCAGGCGGGCCCCGTCCAAATGCACTGCGAGACCCATGCGATGGGCGAGCTCGGTAGTGCGGCGCAACTCCTCGATTGGGGCTACCGTACCACCACGCCGGTTGTGGCTCTGCTCCAAGCAGAGTTGCGCCGTGCGAGGCTCATGATCCGGATCCCCGAGTCGTTCGAGCGAAGCCAACTGTGCCGGAGAAGGACATCCCGCGGAAGGAGCGTCGAAGTTACGCAGCTGGATCCCGGCGATCACCGCCGTGCCTGCCAGCTCGTAGTGGAGTATGTGCGACTCGGAGTCGACCAATACCTCTTCTCCTGGCACCGTGGCACTGGCAACGCCGATCAGGTTGGCCATTGTGCCGCTGGGACATAACAGCGCCGCCTCCTTACCGAGCAGGCTGGCGACCTGTTCCTCCAGACGGCGCACGCTGGGGTCTTCGCCGAACACGTCATCGCCAACCTCGGCGGTGGCCATTGCCTGACGCATCCCCTCGGAAGGACGAGTCACCGTGTCGCTGCGCAGGTCAATTGCGTCAGCCATTGATCGTGGTCCATCGTAGGGCTTCGATGCCGCGGCCCGTTCAGGTGCTTACCGGCTCTCCCGCCGTTAGAGCCAGGTCCAGGAACTCGACGCGGTTGCGGCCATTCCGCTTGGCAGCGTAGAGCGCGCGGTCAGCAAGGTCGAGCAGGTTGCGCGCTCCCTTGGATCCATCGGGGAAGGTGACACCGCCGATGCTGACTGTTACCTGCACTTCCGTGCCGTCGTCGAGACGGACGGTCATATCTTCGATCGCCGACCGAATCTTGTCCGCGACCACCTCTGCGTCCACTCGAGAGGTGTTCGCCATCACCACCACGAATTCCTCGCCACCGTAGCGGGCAGCCAGGTCCGACTTGCGGATCGTCTCCACCATCACGCTGGCGAACTTACGCAGTAGTCGGTCTCCGGCAGGATGTCCGTGCGAGTCGTTGACTAATTTGAAATGGTCCAGGTCGAGCATCAGCACTGAGAGGGGTGAGCTGGCCCGCTCTGCGACGTTCACCTGCTGATCGAGGTAGCCCACCAAGAATCGGTAGTTGTAAAGGCCGGTCATCTCGTCGGTCGTCGCCTCTCGTTGCGTCACCGCCAACCGGGTGCTCTTGTCCACCGCGACCACGATCTGATCGGC
This sequence comes from Candidatus Dormiibacterota bacterium, assembly GCA_963804565.1. Lineage (GTDB taxonomy): Bacteria > Chloroflexota > Dormibacteria > Aeolococcales > Bog-877 > Bog-877. The sequence continues at coordinate 1,098,315 of CAWDQV010000001.1, forward strand.
CACCCCGCGACAAAGGGTGTAGTCCTCATCCACATATGGCGTGCGCTTGTTGCCGACTATGAGCAGTCCCAGGTCGTGATCTTCAGAGCGCATCGGTTCCGCCAGACAGTCCCTGAGCCCGAGCCGCTCCTCTGTGCTGCTGCGCTCGTCGCTGCCCAGGTGAGTGCGCACGACGAAGCGGGGCTCACGGATCAGGTCGCCGATCAACCCCGGACTGCTCTCCAGATCCGTCCAGGTGGGGACCGGAGCTGGTATCCCCGCCGAGACCAGATGTCCGCGCGTCATGTGCGACTGAGGCCGCAGCAAGATCAGTGCGATGTCGGCGTCCAGGAGGTCGACCAAGCTCCGCAGGACTTGGTCAAGTGCTTGGTCGAGTGGAGCGTTGCCGGTGAGTGTCGACGCGATCACCGTCCGTCCGGTCGCTATCAGGAGCTGCCGACGCAGCTGCTTACGCACGAGCTCGAAATTCGCCGCGAGCCGTCGGATTTCCTCGGCACCGCCATCCACCGCGACCGGCGCCGCGTAGGCGTCCAAGCCGAGCCGCTGCACTGCGACGTCGAGCCGTCGCAAGGGTCGGTTGAGGAAATGCTCTACCAAGAGGAAGACTGCGGCCATGCCCAGCAGGAGTACCCCGGCGACCGCGAGCGCCAGCGGAAGGGCTAGGTCTCCCACGGTCACGCTGATCCCGCCACCCGATTCCAGCACGACCAACGTGGCGACCGGGCGACCGCTGCCAGATCGGAGGGTCGCTTCCGCGACGGCGAACTGGGTATCCCCGACCGAGCCCTGGCCGGCGCGACCATCTCCCAACTGGGCGGACCGGAGCGAAGTCGGAAGCGCCGCTCCGGCCGGGTAGGCTACTCCACCGATAATGGTTCGAAGGGCCAGACGGTCACCCACCAGCAGGGCGGTCGAGGAGTGCAGCCCGGCAGAGCCGACCAGCTGCTGGGCATACGCGAGGACTGACGAGCCGACAGGGGTAAGTACCACTGCGCGACCAACCGCCCTTCCAGCTGCGCTGACGGTTGCGACTCCCTCGCCCCAGAGCAGGCGAGTCCCACCAAGGAGGTAGCCGCCGCCGCCGCCAGCGGCGCAGGCTGCAGCGTCCGCACTGGGGCCGCTGGCCAGCCGGGTCAGACTGGGTAGGGTCGAAGTGGTGGCCGGGGCTCTGGCCAGGAGCTGCCCACCGGCGCCCAGTAGGACGAGGACCTGGCCGGGACTTGCGTTGGCCACCGCCGCCTTGGCCAGGGTTGCCGGGCTCGATCCACCCTGCGAGAACGACTGGGCGGTTGCCGGCTGGCGAGCCACCTCACAGGCGAACCTTTGGGACGCGGTGGCAGTCTGCAGCTGGAGGAGGCTGCCGGCCAGTCTGGCGGCTCCGAGGCTGGTCTGAGCCTCCTGCTGGGTGCGAGCCTGCTGGGTCTCAACCCAGGCGACGGCTCCCGCGACCACGGCGGTCGTCAGCCCGACACCCACCAGAACGAGCGCGAACTGGGCGGTGAAGGACCTTCGTCGAACGCGACGGCGCGAGATGGGTTGGGGGGACAATCTCCGGCCCTGCCTGGTCAGCTGAAGTGGCCGTTCCGACTGCCTGGATCGATCCCCGCCCGCTGAGTGAAAAGGACGAGAGCTCCAAGACGGTCATCAGGCACCAGCCCTATGATGTCTCCCACCGTAGTCGTCCAGATCGAGGCCTTGGGACCAAGCCGGTAGCGATGAAGTGACGCTGGCCTTACTTTCCCGTGACATTTGGGCCGGACCGCGGACGGCTGTGGGCAGACCCGGTTTGCGCAGAGGTTGACGTCCGGTGCCGGAAGTGGTCGTGTCCTTCTTGGACGGCGAGGTCCTCTACGGAGAGTTGCCCCTGTTGCACATGGACGACCCGTTCGTCGACCTGGATCTGCATACCCTGGACGGCAACACGCGACAGGCCCTAGTGCCGGTCAGCGGGGTGCGCCAGATAGACCTGACCAGGGTCGATCAGATGGGCGACGACTTCGACCTGAAGGCGTTGGCAAGGGTCGCCCTGCACTTCATCGATGGTCAGGTGATGCGGGCTCACGTGGTAAACCCGGCGTCACTGCAGCGCTTCGGGTCCGTGTGGGACGTGATTGACGCGCAGAGCCGAGAGCACAAGATCTGCGCCGTCCCCTACACGGCGCTCAAGGGTGCCTTCTACGTTCGGCGATGGGATACCCGGTCTCCCCTGGAGCGCTCCAGCTCGGTCGCCGCTGGCCACTCCGGCCGGCGGCGACTGGCCGAGATCCAGTCCCGGCGCAACCGCCAATCGTTGAGCCGCAAGCTGCCCCATGGAGGAGGCGGCCTGATGGACCGGGTAGACCCTGGGGAGGGACGCCCCCCGAAACGGCGGGGGTCGCCTGGGGCGGAGGATGGTCCGCCCCCAGACAAGGGTTCCCGATGAGGATCTTGGTCACCGGGGGTGCAGGGTTCATCGGCAGCCATCTCACCGACCGGCTCCTGCGTGAGGGCCACCAGGTGGGGGTGATCGATGACCTGAGCAGTGGCCGGCGGGAGCTGGTGAGTGGTCGGGCCCGCTTCTATCAACTGAGTGTGGAGAGCGAGTGGGTGAGCAGCGTGATCGACCGGGAGCGCCCCGAGGTCGTCTTCCACCTAGCGGCTCAGATCGACGTGCGCAAGTCGGTCAGCGATCCGCTCCATGACGCCAACGTCAACGTGCTGGGCACGGTCCGGCTGCTGGATGCCGCAGCCGGCGCTGGGGTCCGTCGATTCATCTTCGTTTCGTCGGGAGGGGCGATCTACGGGGACACCGAGACAATTCCAACTCCGGAATCCCACCCTTGGCGGCCGGCTTCCCCCTACGGCGCGGCCAAGGCCGCCGGTGAGGCGTACCTGACAGCCTTCGCCACCTCGTTTGGGCTCGAAACCGCGGTGCTGCGTCCGGGCAACGTCTACGGCCCCCGTCAGGATCCGCACGGCGAGGCCGGGGTGATCGCCATCTTCAGCGACCTGCTGCTCAGGGGCCAGCCGCCGGTAATCAATGGAGACGGGCTGCAGACCCGCGACTACGTCTTCGTCGATGATCTGGTGGAGGCGGCCGTCCTGCTGATCAGCGGCCCGCTCGGCCAGTACAACATCGGGACGGGCCGAGAGACCAGCGTGGTCGAGGTCGCCTCGGAGCTGGGCCGGGCGGTGACGGAGATTCGCCCCGGCAGCAGCCCACCGCCGCCACCTCTCTCGGGACCGGCACGGGACGGCGAACAGCGCCGTAGCTGCCTGGACTGCTCGTTGGCGGCCGCCCAGCTCGGCTGGACCGCCAAGGTATTGCTACCTGAGGGGCTGAGAAGGACGCTCACGTACTTTGCGGAGCGCGGCCCGAGTTACTTGTAGCGGAAGGTGATCCTGCCCCTGGTCAGGTCATAGGGGCTGAGTTCGACCTTGACCTTGTCTCCGATCAGAGTTCGGATGTAGTGCTTGCGCATCTTGCCGGAGATGTAGGCGAGCACCGTCTGCCCCGTCTGGAGCTCCACCCGGAACTGGGCGTTGGGCAGCGGCTCGACCACCGTGCCTTCGATCTCGATGGTCTCTTCCTTCTGCTCCTCTACCGGAGTCACGCGGGAGACACGAGGACGCGCGGGCCCGCGCCTGGCGCGGCCACCCATCGAGCGTCTTGCCAAATTGCCGACCTCCGAACTCAGCTGGGGAGACGGCACGACCAGCCGCTTCCAAGGAAGCTCGATTGTAGCCTGTGCCGGAGCTCAGCCCACCGGCACCCGGGGCACCAGCTCGCCCCCGCCGCGATGTCGCGGACCGATCACGTGCACCAGCCGGCCGGCCCCCTCCAGCTCGCACTCGATCCGGTCTCCCGGCTCCAGGAAGCGGTTGCGCTCCTGGCCGCTGCCACCGCCGACGGTGCCGCTGGCCAGGACTTCGCCGGCCTCCAGGGGCTCTGCACCGGAAGCGTAGGAGACCATTTCGGCGAAAGACCATCGGGCGGCGCCTAAGCGGGCCTGAGCAACCCGCTCCCCGTTCAGGAAGGCGCTGGCCGTGAGCTGAGACGGGTCCCCCAGCTCGTCCGCGGTCACCAGCCAGGGGCCGAGCCCACTCGCGAAGTCCTTGGACTTGGCCGGACCGAGGCGCACCTTCATCTCGTCCGCCTGGATGTCGCGTGCCGAGAAGTCGCAGAACACGGCGTAGCCGGCGATCGCCTGAGCGGCCTCCTCCAGGCTTAGGTCGCGGCCCCCGGAGAGGAGCACACAGGCCACCTCAAGCTCGTAGTCGAGAAGGTCGGTGTAGGCCGGCCAGGGCACTTCGGCCCCGGGGGCGAGAAGGGTCGCCGGGTTGCCCTTGTAATAGACCGGGCGCCGATACCACGGCTCGGGTATTGCTTCATCCCGGCGTCTCGCCCCCGCCGCCACGTGCTCCTCGAACGCGTAGAAGTCGCGCAGCAGCGGGGGACGCAGCAGCGGCAGCCGCTCCACCTCGTCGGGCCGATAGACAAGGCGGCTGCCGGAGGGCGCGAGCTGATTCGGTTGCTGATTCGAGGCGAGCTCGATCGCCTCGGCGGCCATCGTCAGCGCTCGCCGGCCACCGCGGAGCAGCGCCGTCAGTTCGGGGGGGAAGGTCGCCACGGCCCATCGGGCCGCATCCCCAGAACCCTGGTCCGCCCACCACAACTCGCCGGCCGCAGTGACGTCCACCAGCCGGGGCGTTCCGGACTGGGAGTCGCCGACCTCGGCCACAACTCTCGGTATGAGCCCGAGCGAGCCGCCTATCCCGACCGTCGCGAGGCGCATGTCAGCTCCTCAGTCGTCGATCTTGGGCATCCAGGACTCGGCGTACTCCAAGATCTCCGCCTGCTCGGCGCCCGCCAGCGGATGGAGGGGGTGGACCGCATCGATCATGACGGCCACCTCGTCGTGGTGAGTCTTTGTCGACTGCCTGGCGCGCTCCACAGCCTTCGGTTGCGGGCCGTGATGGATGCCCTGGGGATGCCAGGTCATCATGCCGGCGTCGATCCCGGCGCGGCTCATGAACTCGCCCGCGTGGTAGAAGAGCACCTCGTCGTAGTCGATGTTGCGGTGGTAGAAGGGCAGCCTCACCGCTCCCTCGTCGTCGATGCCCTCGATCCGGCGAGGGGTGAAGGTGCAGAGGACGAAGCCCGAGGTCTTGAAGGTCGTGTGAACCGACGGGGGCAGGTGGTAACGGCCAGAAGTGACCGGACGGATGTCCCGCACGTTGAGCGCGAAGGCGCTCAGGTCGCCCTTCCAGCCGACCGTGTCGATCGGATCGAAGGGGTAGAAGACCCTGCGTCCACTGGCCCTCACGTTCGATCACCAGCTCCCACTCTCCAACAGCGTTGGGTGGGCCGGCTGGAATCGGCATCTCCGGCAGCCGCAGGACCGCCCGGTCGTACGGCGAGTGCTGCCCCATCCGGTCGGCGGGTGGCAGTTCGGGCATCTCGTTGGCAGCGATCACCAGCAGGAAGCTCTCCTCGCCCTCGGGGAAGATCCGGTGGGTGGTGCCTCGCGGGAGGACGATGTAGTCGCCCTGCTCGTAGGCCAGCTGGCCGAAGTCGGTCGACATCTCGCCGGCACCTCGATGGACGAAATAGATCAGGTCGGAGTCCGCGTTTCGGTACGCATAGGGCATCGCCGTGGTCCGTCGCGAGATCTTGATCCGGAGGTCCTCGTTGCCCAGAACCGGCGTCAGTGCCGCTCTCGGGTCCTTGGCGTCGTCCGCCTCAACCCGCCGCAGGTCGTAGGCGCGTGGCCTGAGCGGGCCTTCGATTCGTAGCCACTCCGTCGGAGCGTGGGCATGGTAGAGGTGCGACGCTGGTCCGAAGAACCCCTGTCGGGCGAACTCCTCCTCATAGGTTCCTTCGGGTAGGTCGCAGTGCGCCTGCCGGCTGTAGCGTCCTCTGGATTGAGGGAACATTCGGGGTCAACCTCCCGAAAAGCTGATCACCGTCTTGATGTCGTCGGGCTGGCGGCTGAAGGCGTCTGCAAAATGCTCCGCCGAGACCCGGCGGGTGACGATCTGCTCCAGCACGCCGGGCCACTTTCGAACGGCAGCGCCCAGCATTCGAGCGGCCGCCTCGAAGTGGCGGCGGTTGGCGTTGACCGTTCCGAAGACGAGCTTGTTGCCCAGCACCATGTCCAGGTTGAGCGAATCGGAGTCGACGGTGACCGTTCGCGTGCCGGCAGTCACCGAGCTGAGGCAGCAGACACCGTTATGGCCGGTGGCGGCGATGGCGTCCATGGCGACCGAGGAGGCGCCGGTCGCCTCGAAGATTATGTCGATATGCCCCAGCTCCGCCGCCAGCCCGGAGACGGGATGCTGGTCGGCATCGAGAAGGTTGGCGCCTACTGCTTTGGCGACCTTGAATGCGGGTGACGTCGGGTCGGCCTTCGCCACCAGACTCACCTCAAGGTCGCGCAGGCGCAGAAAGATGGCGGCAAGCAGGCCAACCGCCCCAGCCCCGCAGACCAACGCTTGCTTCGGGTCCCAGGGCATTCGGCCGCGCTGAATGCTGAAGCACTGGATCAGACCCTTCTCGACGATGCTGCTTGGCTCCATCAGCACCCCGACCTTAGTCAGCGTGGAGGGCAGCGGGATCGAGGTAGTCCGCGGACTCGACGTAGCGCTCGGCCATGTACCCGTCCCGGCCCTTGATCCCGCGCTCGGTGTAGTTGCCGGTCAGGCAGTCGTCACTCTGGCCGGCGGCGCACGGTGGACAGCGCTCCGGACAGGGCCGCCGGACGGTGGCCACCACCAACTGCCCCTTCTGCAGGTCGACTGCCGGCGGGGGCGCTGACACACCCGCCCGAGGTTCTCGTGGCCCAGCACCAGGCTGTCACGGCCCGCGGGAGGTGCGCCGTAGCCATCGTTGGCGATCTCCAAGTCGGTGCCGCAGACGCCGACCTCGACCACTTCGACCTCAACGGCTGCGCCCGGCTTGCCGTCAGCCCCCTGCACCATCCCGGTCCCGGAGGGCTCGCTGATCTCACCGAGCCTGACGCTGCCCTTGGTGCCCGGGGTGGTGACGATGGCCTTCATCGACTGCCTCCTAGCTGCGGCCGCAGATCACGGCAAGCCTATCGTTATTGGTCCGGGAGCAGGGTGATGCCCCTCAGGTTGAGCGGCCGGCGGATCGCCAGGTACACCACCGCCCCTACCACGGTGACCAGGAGCCGGTCGAAGGCCCGGTTCGAGAATTGCGATCGCGGCGGCCACCGGTGTAGCGAGGCCGAAGGCCACCAACAGAAAGGTCATCGAGCCTTCGTACGCGCCGATCCCACCGGGGAGGAGGCTGATCCCCCCGGCGAGGTTGGCGATGGCGTAAACGAATGCCACCTGGTAGACCCCGAGATTCACCCCGACGCTCCGGACGGTGAAGATAGAACATGGCGATGGCGGTCACTGCTGCCACCGGTCCCAGCAGCGCGGGCCAAAGGGTTGCTGGGCGCCGGGCGATGAGGATCACGTCGCGGTGGAGCGCCACCAGGTCAGCCGAGTACCGGCGGACGATCGGAACCTTCACCGCGAAGTGCATCACCAAGTTGAACCCCCGGGGCCAGAGCAGGATGGTGGAGATTCCCATGATCCCTAACAGGGCGACCACGACCGCCTCCTGGGCTCCGGGGATCCGCCCCGCGCCGGGTACCGCGGCGGCGATCAGCCCGATTGGATAGAGGAGCTCCTGGACCACCACGGTGGCCGATACCTCCCCCAAACTCACCTTGGCATGCTGGCGCAGGATGAAGGCGCGGCTGAGTTCGCCCAGGGGCAAGATGGCTGTCGGCTGGCCCGCGAAATATATGAGGATGGTCTCCAGAGCCCCGTGGTCCAGCTTCAGGGGCTTGAGGAAGAGGTGCCACTGATACCCCTTGATCAGGTAATAGGTGAGCGAGAGCAGCAGCACCAGGGGAAGGTAGGCAAGGTTGAAGCGGCTCAGCGCTTGGCCCAGCTCGTCGGGACGTACGTAGGCGACGATCAGACCGAGGATGGCAAGGCTGATGAAAGCTGCGAGCACCGTGCGCAAGCTGAGGAAATGCCGAGTGCTGGCTGAGCCTTTCATCTTCTAAGAGCGCCGATACCGGCCTGTCCGCCCCCGGACCCGGACCGGTCGGGTCGTGTTGACCTACCCGGTGGGCCGCTATCATCACGGCACATTGTCCACAACCGGTGTTGCGCAACCTTAGAATAGCTGAAAAATGGCGCCCCTCCTCGAAATCGAGAACCTGAGGACCTACATCCGGCAGCGCCAGGGTGAGGTTCGTGCGGTCGATGGCGTCTCTCTGACAATCGATGAGGGTGAGACGCTCGGCTTGGTCGGCGAATCCGGTTGCGGTAAGACCATGACAGGAATGTCGATCATGAGGTTGCTGCCGCCTGGCGGCTACATAGCCGGAGGCAGCATCCGCCTTCGCGGAAAGGACCTCGCGACGATCGGCGAGTCGGAGATGCGTCACGTGCGTGGCAACGAAGTGGCGGTGATCTTCCAAGATCCCATGACCTCGCTCAACCCGACCATGCAGGTCGGCCAGCAGATCGCAGAGTCGGTGCGTATCCACCGCAACGCGTCCAAGGTCGAGGCAATGAAACGCGCGGAAGAGGTTTTGGGACTAGTCGGAATGCCCCGGCCGCGAGAACGGCTGAAGGACTACCCTCACCAACTCTCCGGCGGGCTACGCCAAAGAGTGATGATCGCCATCGCACTCGCATGTGATCCGAAGCTCCTCATTGCAGATGAGCCCACGACAGCTCTCGACGTGACAATCCAGTTGCAGATCCTCGAGCTCTTGTACGACCTCAAGCAACGACTGCGCATGTCGGTGTTGTTGATCACCCACGACATGGGTGTGATCGCGGGACGCGCCGACCGAGTCATGGTGATGTACGCCGGGAAAATCGCAGAATCTGCAGAAACAGGTGAGCTTTTCGACAATGCGCGCCATCCCTATACCGAGGCCCTGCTCTCCTCCGTACCGCGCATGGATCAGCGCGAGGACCTGCCGTTGTACAGCATTCCGGGACTCCCTCCGGATCTGTCGCATCCACCGACCTGGTGTCGATTCCAGCCGCGCTGCCGTTATGCCACCGACCGATGCCACGAGGAGGAACCGGAGCTGAGCGGCGAGACGCCTGATCATAAATACGCATGCTTCAACCCGGTGTCGGGCCGCCTGTCGCGGGAGGGCGTAGCTTGACCGGCGTCGCCAGTCGCCCGGCAAGGAGGACCGAATGACCGCTAGTCCGGCAGTCCTCGAGGACAGCCCGCTCGCTGACGTCGAGGCGCCGCTGGTTGAGCTGCGTCATCTGGTCAAAGAGTTCAACGTGACGTCAGGTGCGGTCCTGCAGCGAAAAATCGGAACCATCAAGGCCGTCTCCGACGTGACCTTCTCGATCGGCAAGGGTGAGACCTTTGGGTTGGTCGGTGAGTCGGGCTGCGGCAAGACCACCGTCGGTAGATTGATGGTGGGGCTCGAAAAGCCGACGTCGGGGCAGCTGATCTTCGAGGGGCGTGACATCGCGCAACTCAAGGGCTCAGAGCGCCGGCACCAGCGGCGCGACCTTCAATTGATGTTCCAGGATCCCTATGCGTCGCTCGATCCGCGCATGCGGGTGGGGACGATCATTCGCGAGCCTCTCCAGGTCCAAAACATCGGAACCAAGGAAGAGCGGAAGGCGCGGGTAAGGCAGCTTCTTTCCGAGGTCGGGCTCAGCCCCAAGGCGGTGGACTTTTACCCGCACGAGTTCTCCGGCGGCCAACGACAGCGCATCGGTCTGGCCAGGGCGCTCAGCCTGAATCCCAAGCTCATCGTCGCCGACGAGCCTGTCTCTGCTCTCGACGTCTCGATCAGGTCGCAGATCCTGAATCTGATGAACAGTCTGCAGGCTTCGCACGGGCTCACTTACCTAGTCATCTCCCACGATCTGTCGGTGGTGAAGTACCTCTCAGACCGGGTCGGCGTGATGTACCTGGGCAAGATGGTGGAGCTCGCGCCCAGCCACACGATCTACGAGAAGCCAGCCCACCCCTACACCGTCGGGCTGATCAACTCGATCCCGGAGCCCGACCCCAAGCACGAGCGGTCCAAGAAGGTCGAGCCGATCTTTGGTGAGCTTCCTTCGGCGATGAACCCTCCCAGCGGGTGTCGATTCCGGACCAGGTGCCCGCGCGCCCAGGACCTCTGCGCCGAGCAGGAGCCACCGCTGCGCCGCTTCGGAATAAAGCACTGGGCGGCTTGCCACTTTCCCATGCAGGAGCCGGTCGCTTCCGCCTGACGACACTCGACGCTGGGCGCAACGCGTGGTTGGTGACCCGGTACTAGGTTCCGGCTGATGAGCCTACCCCGCACCGCATTCGGTGTGGGTCGAGGCGCTAGGTTCTCTCAGATCGCGGGGAGCTCACCTGTGGGTGTGAGCCGTACCCGAAACTGACCGATTCCTGGGTATGAACTGCGCGGAGGGTGTCAGTTGGAGGGAAAAGGAAAGCGGGGCCCGGCTTGCGCCGGACCCCGCGTCGATTCGGTTCGGGTCAGAGGTTAGGAGACCCGGTAGTACGCGGGATAGATCTCGTCGAAGACCCCTTGGGGCAGTAGACCGGACAGCTTGCTGCTGTAGACGGTCAGCGCCTGGGGCTGGTTCGGGAACCAGAGAACGGGAATCTGCTCCGCCAAATAGTTCTCGTACTTGTCGATCGCGGCGATCTCCGCCGCCTGAGTCGGTGCCTTGGTTGTGTCCGCGATCAGGGCATTGGCCTCGGCACTGTCGTAGTTGCCGGTATTAGAGCTAGCACCGGTCTCCCACAGCGGTTCGCCAGTTGGCAGGTAGTCAGGGGAATAGACCCAACCGCCACCCCAGTCATCGACCTGCCATGAGTAGCCGGGAGTGTAGGCGTTGCCGATGACGTCATCGAATGTCTCTGGCGTCTTCACCTCGGCGTTAATGCCCGCTTCCTGCTTCCAGTCCGAAACCAGGGTGGTCATCTCATCGGTGAATTCGACCTCGCCGCTGGTGTACAGGAACGTGAACTGAAGCTTCTCACCCTTGGTGATCCCAGCTCCGCACTCATCCGAGGCAGTCCCTGGCTTGGCACAGACGCTGGTGCCACCCTTGTGCACCGTCCAGCCATGGGTCTTGAGCAATGAAACAGCCTTGGCGGGGTCGTACGGATACACCCCGTTCGTGTTGGCTTCCAGCTTGCTCAGGAAGGGGTTCTCCTTGGTGTTGGAGGGGTAGGTCGGCACCGGGCCGTTGTTAACCGTCCCGACGCCGCCCACGTAGTAGTCCTTGATGATCTGCTTCTGATTGATAAGAGACTGCATGGCCTGCCGGATGTATAGCTGCTTGAAGAGCGGGCCAGATTGGGCATTACTGAAGTCAAGCGGAGCGTAGTTGGTGTCGTAGATGTTCCAGTAAGCGGCCTTGTAGCCACTGTGCTCGAGCGACTTGAGCTGCGAGAAGTCCTCGGTCGGCATGTACCCGATGGTCAGATCTCCCGCCTTGAGTTCGTTGAACTCGGCCTCGTCACTGGTGAAGGGGATCTCCTCGAATGCCTTGATATCGGGCTTTTCCGGACCCGAATACCTGGTGTTGGGAACCCACTTGACGAACCCAGAGAGGTTGTACTGGGAAATCTTGAACGGCCCGTCCACCACCTGCCACATCGGGTTGGTGGAGTAGGTGCTGGTCGACTGGGCCTCGGAGTTGATGTACTGGGCAACAGCGAGTGCTCCGGTGGTCGCCGTCCCGGGGACGGTCTCGTCGTAGTTGCCAACCGGGCTGGTGGCCGAGGTCTTGTCCCAGGTCTGCTGTGGCATGGGGCTGATCTGGCTCAGCTCGTTGTAGGTGAACCAGGTCGGGCTGTAGGACGCGTTCAGCTGCATCACCACGGTGTAGGTCCCTGTCGCGGTGTAGCTGGTGACGTTGTCCGGGAAGAGACCCGGAGTGTAGTCACCCCAGCCGGGACCAGGAGCGCTGGCATTCCCAATGCTGGACGCAGCAGGACTCACTACCGCCTTGAGCAGGTTCATCCAGAAGGTAATGTCCCGGGCAGTGATCGGGGTACCGTCCGACCAGATCCAGTGCTTTAGGTGGATGGTGACGGTCTTGTTGTCATTGCTATAGACCGGGGGTTCGCCGACGCTCAGGCCCGGGTTGATGACCGGCTTGCCATCGTTCCCAAACCAGTAGAGCGGCGTGTAGGTGAAGTAGGTGCTGTAGTCCTCGTTGTAGGTGGTGAAGTAACTCGCTGGCGTCATCGGGCTGATGTAGTTCGGGCTGGCGTCGGGCGCCTCGGCCCAGGTCACGATCTTGCTCGACGAAGACGAACTGGACGCGGCGTTAGCGGTCAGGGCTCCGGAGCCCAGGGTGGCCGCCGACAGAGCCACCAACGTGGCCAGTCCTGCCGTTCGCCAGAACGGAAGTCGGTGAATCTTTCTCACTACGGTCGTATCCCTCCATTTCCACGGTCCGAACTCGGGAGTGTCGGTCGGCCGGGCGCCGCGCCATTCACTCCCCCACGGTTAGGGCTATGTTAAGGTGTAATTCGATCTCCGGCATCCCCCGCTGGGGTGATTTGCCGACCACGGGCTCGTCGCGGTCGAGATCAGTCCGCTTCAACCCGGGGCGCCGCCCTCGCTCGACTTGGGCCATCCCCCCACAAGCCCGCTGGATGGCTCGTCGGACCCCAAAACAGGCGGACTTTCGGGCAACCCCCCAGGTCCCGTCCCGTTCTCCTGGCTTCGCCAGTACCAGCTGGGGTCCCTGCCTAGCGTTGCTGGAGCCGGACCTCGAAGGCGTCTCGGAGAGCGTCTCCAACGAAGTTGAAGGCCATCACGGTGAACACGATGCAGAGTCCGGACGGATATATGAGCCACCAATAACCGGCGTAGATGTAGGAGATCCCGTTGGCCAGCTCAAGGCCCCAGTTGGTGGCCGGAGGGGCGATCCCGAAGCCGAGGAAGCTGAGCGTGGCCACTGCGATGATGGCGTCCGCCACCTGGAAGGTCGCGTTCACAACCACGACGCCGATGGTGTTGGGGATGATGTGGCGCATGAGCACTCGTCGCTGGCTGCCTCCCATCACCTTGACCGCCTGAACGTACTCTCGGACGCGAAGGGTCAGCGTCTCACCGCGTACCAGACGGGCCGGAACCAGCCAGGCGACGAAGGCGATGGCGATAATCAGTTCGGGAAGCGAGGTGCTGAAGATCGCTCCCAGCAGGATCAAGAGCAAGAGGAAGGGAAAGGCCAGAAGGGAGTCGACGACCCTCATCATCGCGGCGTCGATGAACCCGCCGGCCAGCCCCGCGGTGGCCCCCCAGATCACACCGATCACCACTGCCAGACCGGCCGCCGCTAGGCCGACCTCGAGCGAGGTTTGCCCGCCCAGCATGAGGCGGCCGAGATTATCAAACCCCGTGTCGTCGGTGCCGAGCAGGTGCTGCAAGCTCGGTCCCTGATCCTTGATGTTGGGGTTGGTGAACACTTGCTGAGTGTGGTAGAGCACTGGCCCGACGAAGCAGAAGAGGATGAAGAATACGATCAGCCCCACTCCCACCATGGCCAGTTTGTTCTCCAGGAAAACAGCCAAGAACATCCGCCAGACATTGCCGCTCTGGTAGGCCTCGCCCCCCTCCGGACCGGCAGCAACGAGGTCGCCGGGCGGTGCGCCGAGTCCAGTACCAACCACGAGCCCCATTTCAGACCCCCCAGCCTGAAGGGTTCGTCTCGAGCAGCGAGACCAGCTCAGACATAGCGAATCCTCGGGTCCGCGACGGCGTACAGGATGTCAGCGATGAGGTTTCCCACCACGGTGGCGATGGCGATCACAACCGTCACCCCGAGCAGGACCGGGAAGTCATCATTCTGGGCTGCCTCGAAGAAGAGCAGCCCCATCCCCGGATAGTTGAACACCGTCTCGGTGACAACCGCGCCGCTCACGATCCCACCCAGTGAGAGTCCTACCAGCGTTATGACCGGCAGCAGTGCGTTGCGCAGCACATGCAAGAACAGAACTCGCCAACTGGAAACCCCTTTGGCTCGGGCGGTCCGCACGTAGTCCTGGATGAGGTTTTCGATGGTCGAGCTGCGCATGTATCGACTGAAGAGCGCCAGCGTGACCAATGTCAGCGTGGCCACCGGCATGATCAGCGCGTTCAGCTGTGAGAACAGGTTCCCCTGGACCTGTGGCGCCTCCGGAGGAAGCCAGTTCAGCGTGGCACTGAAAAGGATGATCAGGAGGATGCCTAGCCAGAAGGTGGGCATCGAGTAGAAGACGAAGGCGAGCCCAGTCAGGGCATAGTCGTCTGGCTTGTTGCGCCGCACCGCCTGCCAGACACCGACGGGGACCGCGATCAGGATCGCCAGTATGGTCGAGCTCCCCACCAGCAGCAAGGTGTTGGGCAGCCGCTGTGCTAAGAGCGAGTCGACGGTGGCCGTCTGCTTGTACGAGTAGCCCAGGTTGCCTTCACAGAGGTGGATGAGCCAGAGCCCGTACTGGTACCACAGCGGCTTGTTGAGACCGAGCTGCTTGGTCAGCGAGGCCACGTCGGCAGCACTCGCCCTAGGGCCGAGGATGGCCCGGACCGGGTTACCTGGCAGCAGGTGGAGAAGGATGAACGTGATGATCGTCACGCCGATGACCACCACGATGGCCTGACCAAGGCGCCGAATCATGTAACCGACCATCTCAGTTCACCCTGACTTCAGTAATCCTGTCGCCGCCCGGTGGAATCGGCAAGCGGGGCCCGACCAAGGCCGGGCCCCGCGTCATTCTCGTCTGATTTGGCTAAGAGAGTCGATAGTCCTCGGGATAGAGTTCGTCAAACACCCCCTGCGGGACGAGACCCGACAGCTTCTTGCTGTAGACGGTCAGCGCCTGGGGCTGGTTCGGCATCCAGAGCACTGGTAGCTGCTCTGCCAGGTAGTTCTCATATTTGTCGATGGCGGAGATCTCGGCCGAGGCGCTGGGTGTGGTGGTGGTGTCCCTGATCAGAGTGTTGGCCTCGGCGTTGTCGTAGTTGCCGGTGTTGGAACTGGCTCCGGTCTCCCACAGCTCCTCGCCTGTGGGCAGGTAGTCGGGCGAGTAGATCCAGCCGGCTCCCCAGTTGTCCAACTGCCAGGCATAGCCCGGCGTGTAGGCGTCGCCGATCACGTCGGCGAAGGTCTCCGGCGTCCTCACGATCACATTGATCCCAGCCTGCTGCTTCCAGGTGGAGACGAGGTTGGTCATCTCATCAGTGAATTCAGGACCGTTGGAGTAGTAGAGGAAGGTGAACTGGAGCTTCTCTCCCTTGGTGATCCCAGCCCCGCACTCACCGGAGGCGGTGCCTGGCTTGGCGCAGACACTGGTGCCACCCTTGTGGACCGTCCAACCATGGGTCTTGAGCAGTGAGACAGCCTTGGCGGGGTCGTATGGGTACACCCCGTTCGGGTTGGCCTCCAGCTTGCTCAGGAAGGGGTTCTCCTTGGTGTTGGATGGGTACGTCGGTACGGGCCCACTGTTGACCGACCCCACGCCGCCCACGTAGTAGTCCTTGATGATCAGCTTCTGATTCACCAGAGACTGGATCGCCTGCCGGATGTAGAGCTGCTTGAAGAGCGGCCCCACCTGGGCGTTGCTGAAGTCATAGGGCATGTAGTTGGTCGAGTAGATGTTCCAGTAGGCGGAGTCGTAGCCACTCTTCTCCAGCACCTTGAGCTGGGAGTAGTCCTCGGGGGGGAGGTAGCCGATCGTCAGATCTCCCGCCTTGAGCTCGTTGAACTCAGCCTCACTACTGGTGAAGGGGATCTCCTCGAAGGCCTTGATATCAGGCTTGACCGGACCTGAATACCTGGTGTTGGGTACCAGTTTTACGAAGCCGGAGATGTTGTACTGGGAAACCTTGAAGGGTCCATCCACCACCTGCCAAATCGGGTTGGTCGCATAGGTGCTGCTGTCCTGGGACTCGGCGTTGATGTACTGGGCGACCGCCAGCGCTCCGGTAGTCGCCGTCCCGGGGACGGTCTCGTCGTAGTTACCGACCGGGCTGGTGGCCGAGATCTTGTCCCAACTGTGCTGCGGAATCGGGGTGATCTGGCTCAGCTCGTTGTAGGTGAACCAGGTGGGATTGTAGGAAGCGTTCATCTGCATCACCACCGTGTAGGTGCCGGTGGCGGCGTAGCTGGTGACGTTGTCCGGGAACAGGCCCGGCACGTAGGCACCCCAACTCGGACCCGGCGCGTTGGCGTTGCCGATATTGGCGGCTGCCGGGCTGACCGAAGCCTTGAGAACGTTCATCCAGAAGACGACGTCCCTGGCAGTGATCGGGGTGCCGTTGGACCAGACCCAGTGCTTGAGGTTGATAGTGACGGTCTTGTTGTCGTTGCTGTACACCGGGGCCGCCGCCAGGCTCAGGCTGGTGTCAGAACTGGGCTGGCCATTCTTGCCGAACCAGTAGAGCGGCCGGTAGATGAATTCCGAGAAATCGGAGAGGTTGCTGGCGCTGAAGTAGTCGGTTCCTGAGACCGGGGAGATGTAGTCGGGGCCAGCGTATGGTTGCTCGGCAAAGGTGACAATGTCGCCGAGGATGAGCTGGCGGCAGCGGCTGGCAGTCAGGGCTCCCGAGCCCAAGCTGGCCACGGAGGGCCACCAGGGCAGCAAGGCCCGTCGTTTGCCAGACCGGGAGCAGGGAATCTTTCTCACTAGCGATCGTAACCCTCCGTGTGCCTCGGTACCGAACTCCGGCGGGTCTCCGGACCACGCCCCGGCTCCATACCCGCATGGTCAGAGGATGTTAAGGGCTGCGCCGATATTTCGCTATCCCCCGCTGGGATGATTGGCGACCTTCCCCGCCTCTGAGCTCGAGATCAGTCCCTGCCGCCAGCCCTTAGAACCGCTCCGGCGCGATCACCGCCCCCAGCTTGTTGAGGAGATGGCTGACGTGGGTCTTGACCGTGTTCTCACTGATGCACAAGCCGTATCGGCGATCTCGCGATTGGAAATCTCTTGGCCAGGCACTCGAGGACCTCGAGCTCCCGAGGGCTGAGCGCGCTGGACGTCGAGGTTGCTAGCCCGGGATCGATCAGCGACTCGCCTGCGGCGACTCTGCGAATGGTGTCGGTCAGCTTGTCCCGGCTAACGTCCTTAAGCAGGTAGCCACTGGCCCCGGCTTGAGAGCTGAGGATCCGCGTAGTTCTCGTGGCCGAAGGTGGTGAGGATCACCACTTTGGCTGTGGGCTGCCGTTGCTGCAGTTGCTTCAGCGCTTCGATCCCGTCAAGACCACCCATCTGAACGTCCATAAGCACCACATCGGGACTCGTCGCCAGCGCCAGGTCCACTGCGGCCGGCCGTCGCCGACATCGCCCACCACCTCAAGGTCAGGCTCCGCTTCCAGCATCGCGCAGATGCCCTCGCGGACCACCGGGTGGTCGTCCGCCACCAGCACCCTGATCATCTCAGTCATCGCGGCTGAACGATGACCTCGGCAGGTAGCTCGAGGATCACTCGGGCGCCCCGGCCGGGTGGCTGACCAGCTCCAGGCTTCCGCCGCAGGCGGCAGCCCGCTCCTTCATCGAGGTGATCCCGAAGGCACCCTGCCGGGATGGCGCCAGCGGATCGAATCCGCTCCCATCGTCGTGGACCTCCAAGCGGAGCGCCGAGCCGTTCCTGGCTGCGCGTACCTCGATTCTGCCGGGTCGAGCGTGGTGGAGAGCGTTGGCGAGCGACTCCTTGAAGATTCGGAAGACCGCCACTTCCGAATTCGGGGCCAGCCTCGGAAGGGCCTTACCCACCTGCAGCCGGCAGGCTGACCGAGGATCGCTCCTCCACCCGGTCCAACTCCTCGCGCACCGCGGCCACCAGATCGGTGTGCTGGAGTGCCTCGGGCCTCAGGTCCCACACCGATCGGCGGGCCTCTTTCAAGCTCGAGCGAGCGAGCTCGGTGGCCTGGCCAACTGCCTGGCGCGCCCGCTCCGGCTCCCGGTTGAGCCATGCCTCGGCGGCTTGGAGCTGGACCACGATCCCGGCCAGCCCCTGCGCCAGAGTGTCGTGAATCTCTCGGGCAATCCGGTTGCGCTCGTTTAGGGTCGCCATCTCTTGGGTGTCAGCAAAGAGCTGAGCGTTGCGGAGGGCCAGCGCCAGCTGACCACCGACCACCTCCAGCATCTCGACCTGGCGCTGTCCTGGCACCTGCTCCTGGCGCAGTACCAGGTATCCGACGTGGGCGCCGGTTACCTGGAGCGGAACCACGACGAGGTCGTCCACCTGGACGGGGGTGACCGGGCGACTGGTCGGATTGCTGGAGCGCGAGCGCCAACTCCGAGCCGTCTGGCTCACTCTGGTCCGAGTCCATCGATCTACCCACCAGGCGCACTCCCTGGGGCGCCGTGCGGTCGGAGAGGTAGACGGAAACCTCGCTGACACTCCAGAGCTGGCGCAGCCGCTCGGCGGCGGCGCTGGCGACGTCGGATAGCACCAGCGACCGGCTCAGGTCAGCGCTGACCGAGTTCAGGATCGCCAACTCCTCGTTGCGCTGGCGGAGCTCGGAAGTGCGCGCCTCGACCCTGTGCTCGAGGTGGCGGTGGGCGGCGTCGATCACCTGACGTTGTCCCGCGAGTCTCTGGCGCATGCCCTCCAGAGCCGTCTCCAGAGTGCCGATCTCGTCGCTCGGCCCGGGGGCTCGCGGCACTGGGGTCTCCAGGTCACCTTGGGCTATCCGGCGGGAGGCTCCGGTCAGGCTGGAGAGCGGCTGCAGCAGCCGCCGGCTGACGACGTTTGTCGTGATCGCCGCCAGGAAGGCCAGCGCGATGAGGACGGGCAGGAGCAGTGCGGTGACCCCGACCAGACCGTGGGTGATGGTCTGCGAGAAGCCCACCACACTTCCGTCGATCGCGGATACGGGAATGCCGACCCCAAGGCTCCACTGGCTGGCCGGAAGCGGGCTGTAGTAGACGGCCACCTGGTCTCCGCCGAAGTTGACCGTCTGCTCCCCGGAAAGGCCGAGCCGCATTTCCCCGGCCGTCGATAGCCACGGGCTCTTCGGCGAAACCAGGCTGAGATCGGCGGCCTCGGTCTGTTTGTGGGTGAAGCCCGAGGTCTGCCGCGCCGCCGGTTGAATAGCTGAGCAGAGTCCCATCGCTGTTGACCAGGAAACGTAGCCACCCTCTGAGTGACCCGGGCCACCGGTCAGGAAGGTGGAGACCAGGTTCTTGACGGTGATGTTGGCACCAACCCAGAACGGAGTCCCATTACTGGCGACGGTCTCGGTGGCCACGCTGACCGTCCGGCCGCCGGCGGTGCGGTTGTCATAGACCGGAGTCCAGACGACCGTCTGGGCCGACTGGGGCAGGAGGCGCCTCCATCGAGGGCTTGCAAGGTCGGACGCCTCTCGGTCCACCGCGGCTTGGTAGGTTCCGGCTGGTGGGGAGAGCTCGCTGAAGGAGTCCTCGGTGCGCGCTGGCAAGGGCCGAGGTCGGCGCGACCGCGATTTGGCCGGTCTGGGGCAGCTCGATCCAAACGTCGGCCACCTCTGGATGGAGGTTGTAGATGAGTGAAAGCTGGCTGCCCATGGACTCCAGTGCCAGCACCTGGGAGGAGGGGCGCGCGGCATGGACCCCAGATCCGTAGAGCGAGATTCCTGAGACCTCACTGCGCGGTGGCGGGTTGCTCGGCTGCTGCGACAGCATCGCCCCGGTCGCCTGGCTCAGCAGCGCTACCTCGTCCTGGACCGATTCCAGCTCGTTGTTGATGACCTGGGCCTTACTGTGGACTAGGTCACTCAGGTGGGCGCCCTCGCTGGCCTCCAGCTTGGCATTGGCGGTCGTGAGCGCTCCGTTGTTGAGCCCATAGAGCGCGGCCAGGCCGGCGAGGCTGAAGATCGCCAGCGGAATAACCGAAACCGCCAGCATCGCGACCAGGATCCGGCGCCGGACGCTTACTCGATGCCACCGCTCGATCCGACCGATCAGGCGCTTGATTCGACTCCCGGTGGGCCTAGCGGCCCGCGCTGCTAATCGTGGCATGGCCTACTCACGACTTCCGACGTCGATCGAGGAGCCATCCTACACTCTCGGCCGCTCATCTCGACCCGCCGTTGGCGAACCCGGAGATGGATCGGTTAAACATGAGAGGTGAACGGAATGGCCAGCCGTTTCGGTTCCGCGGTGGTGGTGATCGCCCCCAACGCCTTCAAGGGAACCCTAACCGCTGCCCAGGCCGCCACCGCGATTCGCGAAGGGGTTTTGCAAATCTGGCCCCAGGCCGAGTGCCTCGAGCTGCCCCTGGCCGACGGCGGGGACGGCTTCATGGAGACTCTGCTGGAGTCCCAGCGGGGTCAGGTCGTTCGGTGCCAAGTCAGTGGCCCAATGCTGGAGCCAATCTCCTCTGGCTTCGGCTGGATCGGATCGTCAACAGAAGGCACGGCCGTGCTGGAGCTGGCTGCCGCCTGTGGGCTCATCCTGATCTCACGGCCGACCCCGGAGACGGCCTCCCAAGCCACGACCCGGGGGCTCGGTGAACTGCTGGCGGCAGCCCTCGAGCGCCAGCCGCAGAGGGTGCTCATCGGACTGGGCGGCAGCGCCTCCACCGACGGTGGAGCCGGCCTGGCGCAGGCCCTGGGATTCCAGCTGCTGGACAGATCGGGCCGCCAGATCCCGCCTGGCGGGAGGGGCCTCCTGGAGCTGGATCGGATTGAACCCCCTCCAGGAAAGGCTTCCTGGTCGGGAGTCGAGCTGGTCGCGGCCTGCGACGTGGAGACTCCCCTGCTCGGGCCGCGGGGGGCGGCGGCTGTCTTCGGTCCCCAGAAAGGGGCGGACCCCGAGATGGTGGAGCGACTGGAGCTGGGTCTGGCGAGGCTGGCCGAGGTGGTCGCGCGGGACCTTGGGGTGACCGAACGCGAGAGCCTCCCTGGATCTGGAGCAGCGGGCGGCACGGGCTTTGGACTGATCTGCTTCTGTGGAGCCACACTGACCAGCGGTTTCAACCTGGTGGCCGCCATGGTTGGGCTCGATGAGGCGCTCAGTCGGGCCGACGTTGTGATCACGGGGGAGGGCCGGCTCGACCAAGCGAGCCTGCGAGGCAAGGCGGTGGGTGAGGTATTGCGGCGGGCTGCCGCCAGGGGATTGCCCCCAGTGGTACTGACGGGGAGTGTTGAGCCCTCGGTTCGGGCCCAGCTCGAGGGTCAGGGCGTATTGCTGCTCACCACTTCGGCTCCGGATGGGGCGGTGGCAGGCCTCACCGCCGAGCGGGCGCTTTCAGAGCTCCGCTCAGCTGCGGCCAAGGCCTGTCTTCAGCTCCCCGCTTCGGGAGCATTCCCTCCGGCGGGCTGAGGGGCGCTCAGTAGACGGGCTGGCTCCACTCCCGGTACTTCTCGACTTCGCCTCGCACCAGGCGCCCATACATCTCGTCCAGCTTGACCGTGAAGGGGCCGGGCCGTCCATCGGCGACCGCTCGGTGGTCGATCTCGACGACCGACGAGATCTGGGCGCCGGTGCCGCACAGAATGACTTCGTCGGCGATGTAGAGCTCACTCCGGTCAATTGGGCGCTCCACCACAGGTAGGCCGAAATCCTCACTCCAGATCTGGAGCAGGGTTGCCCTAGTGATCCCCTCGAGGATGTTGTCGGAAACCGAGGGGGTGATCAGGGTTCCTTTGCGGACGATGAACAGGTTCTCCGCCGAGCCCTCGCAGACGTGACCATCCTGGCCGAGCACGATGGCTTCGTCCATTCCGTTGGCGGCCGCCTCGCTCTTGGCCAGCGCGGAGTTGATATAGATCCCGCTGATTTTGGCCCGAGCCGGGGCCGCGTTGTCATCGATCCGGCGCCAACTGGAGATCATGCAGCGCAGCCCCCGGGCGCGGTCCAAGTACTCGCCAAACGGCTGGGTGTAGATCAGAAATCCGTCCTCCAGGTTGTGGAGGCGAACCCCGATCTCCTCGGACGCTTTGTAGACCAGCGGACGGATGTAGGAGTCACTGCGGAACTGGTTACGCCGCAGCAGTTGGACTGTCAGTTCGGTCATCTCCTCTGCCGAGTAGGGCAGCTCCATCTGAAGGATCGAAGCCGACTGGCGTAACCGCTGGTAGTGCTCAAAAGCGCGAAATAGATAGAGCTGCTCGCGTTCGTCGTTCCAGTAGGCGCGAATTCCCTCGAAGCAGGCGGTCCCGTAATGAAGGGCGTGGGTCATGACGCCCAGGCGGGAGTCGCGATAGCGTCGCTGCTCGCCTTTGAAAAAGACCCACGCCTGGTCCCGATCGAACTCGGGCCGGGACATCTCCGACGCCTTCTCCGAGTGCGGGTCGAGCACCAGCTGGGCTGGAACGCTGCGTACGTTGTTGGCTGCCATCTGCACCTTCCTTCCGCTCCGCCGGAGCGGTCCTGGACGACCGGCGGCAAGTATACGGCGGGCTTTCAGCGCCCCTTGCGCCAGGCTCTGGCCGATCTGACCCGAGTCCCCATCTGGCCGGTGATACCATCGCGCCAAGTCATGCGAACGCCACGCGTCGGTTCTGGCGTGACACGCTGGCTGGTTCCCGGTCTCCACGTCAAGCGCTGGGTGGGGGTCACCATCGTCGCGATCGTGGGGATCGGCCTCGGGATCAGCTACGCCCTGCGCGATTTCTATCAGCGTGCCCACCTTCCCGCCTTCACCTACAACCTGACGCTCCAGTTCTGGCCACGGGAGGTGCGGGCGGCGATCTTCCTCGGGATTGGATTGATGCTCCTCGGGCTGGGCATGTACAAGCTCACCCGTTCCTTGCTCAGCCCCTTCGTGCCGGGTGGCAACAAGGCCCTAGTCGAACGTCTCTACGACTTTCGCCGGCTGCAGAAGGGGCCGCGGATCGTTGCAGTCGGCGGGGGCACCGGGCTCTCCACCCTGCTCCGTGGTATCAAGCGCCACAGTGGCAATGTGACCGCCTTGGTCACCGTCGCCGACGACGGCGGCAGTTCGGGCCGGTTGCGTTCTGAGTACAAGGTGCTGCCCCCGGGGGACTTCCGCCAGTGCCTGACCGCCCTGGCCGACGTCGAGCCCCTGATGACCGAGCTGTTCCAGTACCGATTCAAGGAGGGGTCGCTCAGCGGTCATTCCTTCGGGAATCTGTTCATCATGGCCATGAGCGACATCACCGGCGACTTCGAGCACGCGCTCAGGGAGTCCGGCCGAGTGTTGGCCGTTCGGGGTCAGATCGTGCCCACCACCCTGGAGACCGTCACGCTCTGTGCCGTCGCCGGCGAGGAGGTGCTGGTGGGCGAATCCAAGGTCCCGACCGGCAAGGGGCCGATCCAGCGGGTCTTCTTGGTTCCTGAGCATCCCCGACTGAATCCGGAGGCCCAGCTGGCGATCATGAACGCCGAGATGGTGCTGGTCGGACCGGGCAGCCTGTACACCAGTCTGCTGCCGAACCTGCTAGTGGACGGGATGATCGAGGCCCTGCGCTCAACCCCGGCGATAAAGGTCTACGTCTGCAACGTCGCCACCCAGCCGGGCGAGACCACTGGCTATGCCGTCCACGACCACGTCGAGACCCTGGAGCGCTACGTCGGCAACGGAATCTTCGACTACGTGGTGGCCAACAGCAACCTCACCCTGCCGCTCTCGCCCGGCGGCTCAGGAGGCTGGCGTGCACCGGGTGACGTTCGACCGCAGGCGGGTCGCCAACAACGGCCAAGCGACCAAGTACGTGCTGGGCGACCTCGCCTCTCCCGTCATCACCACCCACCACGACCCGGACAAGCTGGCCCAGCTGCTGATGAAGCGGATCTGGTCAAGAGCCTAGAACCACCGGTAGTGACCATCGACGGTGCCGGTTTCGGACTGCCGATCGAAGCTCCCGCTTCTCAGGGAATAGAAGGTGGGCCGACCGGTCCCTTCCCCAGCAGTTGCTGGGGGGAGAGCAGGTTATCGGCCAGTGCGAGGGTCCGTCGCTCATCCCGCTGCTAGCGCTTCGCGGACCAGCTCCTCGAGCAAGCTCGGGAACGGGACACCGCTCGCTTCCCAGAGGTAGAAGGCGAGCGATCCGGGGATGGTGTTGACCTCGTTGAGGTAGAGCTCGCCAGCGTCGGAGAGAAGGAAGTCGACCCGCGCCGTCCCGCTGCAGCCGAGTGCGTCGAAGGCGGCCGTGGCGATCCGCTGAACCAGGTCCCGCGTCTGGTCCGGAATGTGGGCGGGCAGCTCGCGCCGGGGGTCTTGGGAGGCCGACTTGGAACTGTCCCCTTTGGCCCCCGCTCGCCCGCCCCCGACCTTGCCTGACGGAGCGTACTTGTCGAGGTAGCTCAAGAGACCAGAGCTCTTGATCGGACGTTCGACCACAGTGAATCGGGGCTCGGCCAGCTTGACCGCGCAATTCAGGTCGGTGGCTCCGTGCACCGCAGCCTCCAGCACCAGCTGCGCGTCGAACTCAAGGGCAACCTCGACCGCCTGATCCAGTTCGACCTCGCCATGTGCCAACCCGACCCCGATGCTGGAGCCCCCACGGTTCGGCTTGACCACCAGCGGAAACCCGAACTCCTTGGCCACCACCTAGCCCCCGTCAGACTGGTCGCCCCACGGCCGGAGACGACAGGGAGTCCGGACGCATCGAAGAGCAGCTTGGAGCGGAGCTTGTCCATCGCCAAAGCGGAGCTCAGGGTCTCGCTGCCGACCTGGGGGATCCGCGCCATCGCGGCCAGCCCGGCCAGGGTGCCGTCCTCGCCGTAGGTGCCGTGGAGGATGGGGAACAGCACGTCGATCGAGAGATCGCGGGGTCGCCCCAGCCGCGACGCAGCCGCCTGCCCGGAATCGGCCGGTGGCGAGGTCGAGCGCAACCGGATCGCCGTCCGCCGGCAGGTGCTCGCGAAAGGTGGCGAGCTCCGAAAAACTCGACTTGGTGAGCCAGCTTCCCTGCTTGGTGATGTAAAGGGGGATCACCTCCGCCCCCAGCTCGCGGAGGAGCGGCATCACCTGGCAGGCGGTGATCACGCTGATCTCATGCTCCACGGAGCGCGACCCGAACACGACCGCCACTGTCACTCCTCGGAGGCTCAAGTCGGCTCCAGGAAGGAGTCCGGGAAGATCGTTCTCGAAGAGCACGATGCTGTCGGGGCCGGCCACGTCCGGGAGGCGATGCTGCGCCTCTTCCAGGTCGGCCGCCACGGTGAGCTGCGCCTGCGGATATCCCGCCTCTAGGAGTCCGGCCACGATCGCCGCCGACTGATGGCGACCAACCAAGATCACGTGGCTGCAGATGGCGGCCGCCTGCCGCCCTAGCTCGCGCATGCTCTGCTCCTGCAATGGCCCCAACTCGACGAACCCAGGGGTTACCAGAATGCGGCGCCGCCCGGGCAGGCTCGCCAGCAGGCCCAGCGCGGCGGCGGCCCCGTCGGGGTTCGAATTGTAGGCGTCGTCGATGATGATCAGCCCATTGGCCAGGCTGACCTGAAGCCGATGGGAAGCACCCTCTAATAGGGCGACCCGCTCTGCCAGAGTCTCGACGCTGAACCCCAGATCCGCCGCGATCGCCCAGGCCAGGACGAGGTCGGCCAGGATCGGTGCTCCATGGACCGGAGTCGTG
Source organism: Candidatus Dormiibacterota bacterium (assembly GCA_963804565.1). Classification (GTDB taxonomy): domain Bacteria; phylum Chloroflexota; class Dormibacteria; order Aeolococcales; family Bog-877; genus Bog-877. Next base: position 1,123,836 of record CAWDQV010000001.1, read on the forward strand.
AGTTGCAGGTCCTCGCCTCGGTGCCCCTGAGTCGGAACCGGGTTCCCTCGGGGCTGGCCGACCAACTCCTCCGCCCACCAGCGGTCTCCCGGCCGCCCCACGCAGATAAGTCTTGCCTTGAGGGGTGCGGTCAGAAGCGCACGCTCGTTGACGTCACCTGGAATTGCCGCCACGCCGGTCTCAGGGAGCGCTGCCAGCAACTCCGATTTGGCCTCGGCGATCTTCTGGCGTGATCCGAACCGCTCCAGGTGCATCACCCCTACGGCGGTCACGATGCCCATCTGGGGATGGGTGAAGGAGCAGATCTCGGCAATCTCTCCCCGGCGATAGGCCCCCATTTCCACGACCGCGAATCGGTGCTCATCGCGCAGCCCATCGTTGATCGCCCGGCAGACGCCAAGTGTGGTGTTGAAGCTCTCGGGGGTGGCGAAGCAGGGAGTCTCGGGGGAGTCCAGGAGCTGACGCAGGAAGAGTTTGGCCGTGGTCTTGCCATAGCTGCCGGTAATCCCGATGACCAGTGGATGGACGGAGTCGATCCGAAGCCCGGCCAACCGCATGTAGCCTCGACGCCTTCGGAGCTCGTCCGGGCTCGTTAGCCAGACCGCGGCGATGAACGCGCCAACCAGCACCAGATCGATCGCCGCGATCACTACCGCTCCTGGCCATCCATAAAGGAAGGAGAAGAAGAGTGCCAGCGCGGTGATCACGCCGGAGACGACGGCCAATCGCCGAGCGCGGGCGGTCCAATGCAGCTCGCCGCGCTTCCCGAAGGGACGGTCGGTGCCAAAGGGAAGCAGGGCGGCCAGTACCAGGGCGACTATCCGCGTGGCTCCCCCGGGTCCGCTGGCGGCAAGCGCAAGGACCAGACCACCGATCGTCTGTCCAACCTGCCAGCGCCAGTTGTTCCGCATCCGGCGCAGCGCGGTCCGAACCAGTCGACTTGATTCGTATTCGTCTAATTGGAGCAGGTAAAGCCAGCCCTCGAAGCGCCGCCGCAGCGTGGCCGCCGCCAGCAGGGTGAGCAGGATCGCCTGCCAGATGGGGAGGGTCACGGAGTCAGAGTTTGGCGTCCACGAAGGAGTCGAAGACGGCGGCGAAGCGCGCCGCCTCGTCCAGGAACGGGAAATGCCCGCTGGCGGGGAACTGAATCAACTCGGAGGTCGGGATGAGCTTGCGCAGCCGCCACCCATAGGGGTCCAGAGGTAGCTCGGTGTCGGCGGCTCCCCAGATGATCAGGGTCTGCACCTCTACTCGCTCTGCGACTGCGGTGAGGTCCTCCTGGACAGCGCGCACCAGGATCGGTCTAAGCGGCCCCGCCGCGCGGTAGTCAGCGGAGCCCATCCGCTGGCGAAGCCATTCCACCACGGTCTCAGCCTGGCCGGACGGCAGCAAGTGCTCCGCGCTTAGCCGGATGGCCCGGAAGGTTCTCACCCGAGCCCCGCCACCGCCAGGTCTGGCCGGCGCCACGCCCGATGGCGCGCAGAAGATCAGTCGATCCAGAGGGAGCGGCGCCTCGCCTGCCAACCTGAGGGCGACTCCACCGCCGTAGGAGTGGCCCAGCACCGCTACCTTGCCCCAGCCCCTCTCTCGGATCAGCTTCCGGACCAGGTCCGCGTACTGAGCTCGGGTCCACTCGGTGGACCCCAAGGGAGACTCACCGAAGCCAGGCAGATCCAGGGCGACGAGGCGCCGAGGGGTCTTTGCCAGATGCAGCAGCCCGCTAAAACTGGCGGCATTGGCGCCCCAGCCGTGGAGGAGGAGTACCGGAGGGTCGGTGCCGTCGCGCTCCAGGAGAGAGACGGGCTGATCCCCCAGAACGGCGCTTTCGCGGGTCGGCGCCGCAATCTCGGCGAAGGAGTCGGCATCGGAGATCGAGTCTAAGCCGTATTCGAGGGCCAACTTCTGTGAGGACCGTGCGACACGGATCTACCTGTGGTTCTGCACACGGGCGTGGGGTGGTGGCCGCGGTTGGTCCGGGCCTGGCGAATCCTCAATAACCCGGTGAACGTGCCAAGCTCGTGCGCGCTCACCGGGTCCAGACAGTACGCATGCAAGACGGCTCAATCTAAGCGCCGGCTAAGGGAACGCTCCTGACTAAATGCTCAGATGAAGAGATGGCCCAACCTATACTTCCGCTGCCATGGCCCAAGGGGTAACGGAGCGCCGGCCCGGGCCGCCCCGGGTGCTGGTGGTCGACGACGAGCCGGCAATCACCGAATTCATCAAGATCGGCTTGAGCCGTGAAGGGTTCGAGGTCGAGACCGCTCCCGACGGCCGGGCGGCCCTCAGCGCGGTCGACCGTTTCGCGCCGGATGTCGTGGTGCTGGACGTCATGATGCCCCGCATGGACGGGATCGCCCTCACTCGGGAGCTGGCCGGCGATCCGCGGCGCGGCCTGGTGATCCTCAGCGCTCGCGATGACACCCAAGACCGAATCCTCGGCCTCGACCTGGGGGCTGATGACTACCTCGGCAAGCCGTTCGAATTCGGTGAACTGCTGGCGCGCGTCCGGTCCGTGTTGCGAAGGCGGCAGCCGGAACAGGCGGCGGTGCTCCGGGCAGGCCCGCTGCAGCTTGACCGCAGCACCAGGAAGGTGCGCCTGGACACCCAGGAAGTGGACCTTTCGGCCCGGGAATTCGACCTCCTTGCCTATCTCATGGAGCACCGGGGCGAGGCGCTCCACCGAGACCGACTGCTCAACGCGGTCTGGGGCGTCTCCTTCTACGGCGATGAGAACAACCTTGAGGTTTATGTCCGCTACCTCCGACTCAAGCTGAATGACACCGAACGCCGACTGATCCAGACAGTCCGGGGAGTGGGCTATCGCCTCGCGGCCGACTGACGCCGTCGTCCCCTGGTATCGGAGCCTGCGCTGGCGCCTGACCCTCTCTTTCGTTGCGTTGCTGGCACTTCTGCTGCTGCTGGCCGGGGGGATCGAGTACAGCCTGCTGCGCGGGGCCGTCTTGAACAGCCGCGGCCAGAGTCTGCAGGCGACCTTCGACGATGCGCGGGCGGTTCTCCTGGCCCAGGAGCGGGCCAGGATTCGTCGGGGTCGATCCGCCCTTCCGCTGGCCACCCTGGGACTGGACTTGGTCAAGGTGCTGGCAACGGCTGGGGTCACCAGCGAGGTGTACGGCCTGGATCTGGACGTCGTCGCATCAGCTGGCCCCGGGACCGTTGCTGGTGTGCGGACCGGGGTGAGCGTCCCAAACCTTCCGCAGAGCGACTTGGTGGCCGCCACCCAGTACGACACGGTGATCGGGCCGGCTCTGATCAGCGGAAGCGGCGCTACCCGGATGGTGCTCTTGGTGCCCCTCACTGGACTTCTGGGAAACGAGCTGGGAGCGATCGAACTGTCCGAGCCCGCTGGTCCATCCTGGACGAGCTCAATTCTGCCGCCCACGTGGTGGCAGCCGGGAGCGCCGCCGTCCTACTCGTAGCGCTCCTCATCGGCCTCTGGCTGACGACTCGGGGGCTGGGGCCGCTCAGCCGCCTGACCGAGGCCGCCCAGGCGCTCGGGCGAGGCGACCTCTCCAGGCGGTCTGGCATGCGGCCACGACGTGACGAGGTGGGCGAGCTCGCTCGGGTGTTCGACGAGATGGCGGATAGCGTCGAGCGCACGGTCAAGGAGCGCGAGGCTGCTGAGCGCCGCATGCGCCAATTCATCGGCGATGCGTCGCATGAGTTGCGCACCCCGTTGACCGCCATCAAGGGCTACCTCGACGTACTCCAGAGAGGGGGCGGAGCCACACCCGAGCTGGTCCAGGCGGCCCTGCCGGTCATGTCGCAGGAGGCGGAGCGGATGCGATCACTGGTGATCGACCTGCTCACGCTGGCCCGGGCCGACGCCGAGCGCTCGGTCGAATTGAAGCCGGTGGAGCTCGCCGGCTTCCTCCAGCAATTCCTTGAGGCCCGCGCCGAGTCGACGGCTGTGAAGCTCGAGCTACAGCCCGGGTTGGTGGCCTTGGCCGACCCCGACGCTCTGGCTACCATCGCCGGGAATCTGCTGGCCAACGCCGAACGGCACGGCCAGGGAACGGAGGTCGTCTGGTCCACCGTGGAGCTTGAGGGGCTGGTCGGCTTCCGATGTGCCGACAAGGGCCCTGGAATTGAGCCTCAGGATCTGCCGCACGTCTTCGAGCGCTTCTTCCGTGCCAGCAGCTCTCGGTCGCGCCAGGATGGTGGAAGCGGGTTGGGACTGGCGATCGTCCAGTCGCTGGCAGAGGCGCAGGGAGGCCGGGTGCTGGCCGAGTCCGAGCCGGGCCAGGGGGCCCGGTTCACCGTTTTGCTCCGCGCCGCCGACGCCTCCGACCTGGGCCGAGCGCGCCCTTCCGCCTGATCCGAGTGCCCGGGCTTCAGTCGTACGCTAGGTCCTGGAGCTTGCGCACCGTGTTCCAGTTGCGCGCGGTACCCCGCCCCCCAAGCGTGCGCTCGATCACCGCCATGGTCAGACGGGACCGACCGATGCCCTCCGGATAGGTCGCGTAGAGATGGCGGCCCCATGCGCTCATGCGCTCCGGACCCGGCAGCGAGTCAAGTGCGCGAACTGACGCATCCGTAGGCTCGGACTTGAGGAACACCACCACCAGGTGGCTGGGGTCCGCGACCGCCTCGTCGGGGAACGGGTTCTCGGCGATCACCGAGGACCACTCCCGGACACCACGAACGAGAAAGTCGGTGCGCAGGTCGAGCTGGCGTTCAGCCTCCGACTCGAGCAATGTCTCCAGCTGCGATTCGACAACAGCTGGGCTCTGAAACACCAAGTTTCCGGTTTGCAGCAAGGTGCGCGGGTTAGCCATGCCCAGACGCTCCAGCAGTGCGCGCAACTCGGACATCGCGACCTTGCCATGCCCACCGACGTTGATGGCTCGCAGCAACGCGATCTGGGTTGTCGACACTTTCATCCTCCGCAGCGACGACACAGCGTGACCCGACTGACAATGCCGGCCGCCGGCCGCAGGTTAGTCCAGTGAACCCGCCCGGGCCACTAGTAGGCGTACGACCCCCGGTTCGGACCAAGGGCTTAACTCGAGCACCTGGTCGCCGTCCTCGATGCAGCTCTTCGGCACGGAGTCGGCCGGCTCGCCGTCATCGAGCAGCACCTCCAGTGGGGTGCCTGGGGCAAGCCGATTCAGGGCCAATCGGGTTCGCACGAAAGTGAGCGGGCAGGCGACCCCACGCAGGTCCAGGCGCCCGGGGTGGGCCTCCGATTTGACCTCCTTCACAGCCGATCGAAGCTCCCAGTGCGGCGCCCCTGGCGCTCGAAGTACGCGAACAAGAGGAAGGCCACGGTGGCCCAGGCGCAGCCCACCAGCAACTCCTGCCATATGTACGGCCATGCCGCCCCCAGATTGTGTCCAGTGGCGAGCAGCCGTCCAGCCGCTATCCCGTGGGTCAGAGGCAGGAAGTGGGCAACCACCTGGAGCGCTCCGGGAAGCTGGTGCAGGGGAACCTCCACTCCACAGAGGAGCAGCATGGCGAAGTAGGCGATGTTGGCAACGAGCCAGACGTCCCTGGCCCGCAGGCCGATCGAGCCCAATGCCATCCCAAAACCGGTGCAGGAGGCGGTCGTGACCAGCACCGTGAGGGCAAGTGCGGGGACCGCCGCCGGGGCCGGCCGGAAATTCAGGATGAGCGCCGAGACGAGGAACCCGAAGGCGGTCGTCTGCAGCCCAGATGCCAGGACCGGGAGGCCCCTTCCCAAGAAGAGGGCGATCCGATTTGCGGGGGTGGCCAGGATCGGGCTCAGGGTCTGGAACCATCGCTCGTTGGCGAGCGCCATGGTCATCCCGTAGATCCCGGACATGCTGCAGATCTGGATCGAGTTTCCGACCACGAAGAAGGTGGTCGACCCGACCCCGGTGGCACGGCCCAGGTAGACGAAGAAGAGGATCTGGAATAGTGGCGCAGCAAGCATGGTGGGGATGTACTGCCACGGCGTAATCCAGTTGAAAAGCGCCCGGTAGGAGATCAGACCGCCGATGAAGAAGACTCTCCAAAAGTTGCCGGCGAAGCTGGTCCGCTGCAGCGTGGCCGCGCTCAATGGAAGGTCAGAGTTGCGCGAGATCGAGAGATCCGCTCGACGTTGCTCACCAAGACCACCCCCAGCGCCAGATAGACAACCGACGCCACCACGCACCACAGCAAGGGCAGCCACGGGTTGCCTCCAAGTGCCGCGCTCCGCATCGACTCGATCCCCCAGGTAGGCGCAAGGACGTAGGCCAGGTAGTGAGTCCAGCCGGGCAACAGCGAGAGCGGCACCACCAGGCCGCAGACCAGCCAGACGGGGTATTCAAGCGCGTTGGAGAGCGCGTTGGCATTTCGATAGAGGACGAAAGTGGACCCCATCACCAGGCCGAGCAGCCCCAGCGCCAAGACCATCACCACCGAGGCGATCAAGAAGGCGGCGGGGTCGGCCAGGTGGATGTGGGCCCCGAAGACCAGCCAGCCCCAAAGCAGGGTGGCGCCCATCGAATAGAGCCCTACCGTTGCGGTTCCCAGGGTGATCCCCAAGAGCACCAGCACCAACGGTGCGGGGGCCATCACCAGGGGCTCGAGCATGCCCTGGTGGCGCTGCCAGGCGAGGGCGCCTCCGCAGCCGAACACAACCGTCGACCAGATGCCCATGATGCCGGCCCCCAGGGCGTAGTAGAGCAGCGGCAGGGTGCGATTGCCTGCCTGCTGGTCGGCCATGGCGATGCTGGCAAAGATGAGCGGCTGGACCAGCGACACCATGACCACGAACCCCGATTGAGCCTGCATTTTCAGCTGGTACCACCACCCGGACCCCACCTGCCGCGGCCAGCTCAAGGGAGCCGGGCCGGAGCGGAACAGGGGGCGGTTTAGCTCGGTTGTGCTCACGGCGCGGTCACCAGCGCCACGTAGGCGTCCTCCAGCGTCGGCTCACGCGCAGCGATCCGCTCGACCCTCACTCCCTCAAGCAGCTGGAGCAGGCGCGCGGTCAGCTGCGCGCCCTCGCAGGCCTGCACGGTGAGCAGCTGAGCCTGGTCACGGATCTCGGTGGTGACCGCCTCCACCTCCTGCAGATCACGGATGCGCTGTACGGTCAACTCGGGGACTCCATAAGCCTCAATCTCGATCACACTTCGCGCGGTGACACCCGCTTTGAGCTGGTCCGGGGTCCCCTCGGCAACGATCTTTCCCTTGGAGATGACCGCGATCCGGTCGCAGAGGCTGTCGGCTTCGAACATGTAGTGAGTCGTCAGCAGGATCGTCTTACCGGATTTGGCTAGATCCTGCACCAGCTGACGGACCTCGCGCGCCCCTACCGGGTCGACCCCGATTGTGGGCTCGTCGAAGAAGAGCACTGGGGGGTCGTGCAGCAGGCCTCGGGCGAGGTGCAGCCGCTGGCGCATGCCTCGCGAGAATCCCTCGACCCGCTCTTTGCCCCTGCCCGCCAGCCCGACCAGTTCCAGGACCTCATCGATCCGCCGTCGCTGCAAGCGAGGCTCGAGGGCGTAGAGATCGGCGAAATAGCGCAGGTTGTCGAGTGCGCTCAGTCGATCGTAGAGGCCCCTGTCCCCGCCGAATACATACCCGATCTGCCGACGCACCTCACGGGGATGCTCGACCACGTCCAATCCCAGGACGCTGACCTTGCCCGATGTGGGCAGCAGCAGAGTGCAGAGAACCCGAATTGTGGTGGTCTTGCCGGCACCGTTGGGTCCGAGCAGGCCGAACAGCTCTCCCGGTTGTACTCGCAGGGAGATTCCCCGCACGGCCTCTATGTCGAGGCGTCGGCGGCGCACGGTACCGGTGCTGGTGCGGTAAGTCCGCCGAAGGTCGACGACCTCGATGGCGGGCTCGCCGCTGGGATATGCGGCGGGTGACACGGGCGGCCAAGTTTACCGGGAGCCTTGGTCGGGATGGCGGACCATTCTAGGAGGTGGAGGTCGCGCGGCTGGCCCCGGACTGGGGTCGCCCAACTAGCGGCGCTGGAGGCGGACCTCCAGAGCGGCCCGGAGTGCATCGCCGACGAAGTTGAAGGCGACCACCGTCACCACGATCGCGAGACCCGGTGGATAGATCAGCCACCAGTAGCCGTCGGCTATGTAAGTCAGACCGGAGGCGAGCTCGCCACCCCAGTTGGTCGCTGGCGGCGGCACCCCGATTCCCAGATAGCTGAGGGTCGACACGAAGATGATCGCGTCGGCGATTTGGAAGGTGGCGTTGACCACGATGGTCCCCACGGTGTTGGGGATGATGTGTCGAACCAGCACCCGACGCGTGCTGCCACCCATCACCGCGACCGCCTGGACGTAATCACGCACCCGCAGAGTGAGCGTCTCCGCTCTAACTAATCGGGCCGGGACCAGCCAGGCAACCAAGCCGATAACGATGATCAACTCCGGGATCGACGTGCTGAAGATCGCGCCCAGGAGGATGAGGGCAAAGAGGAATGGGAATGCCAGCAGCGTGTCGACGATTCGCATCATCACCGCGTCCACCAGGCCGCCAGCGAGGCCAGCGACCGCGCCCCACAGCACCCCCAGAGTGACGGCGATCAAAGCCGCCGCGAAGCCGATCTCTAGAGAGCTCTGACCACTGACCATGAGGCGTCCGAGAACGTCGTAGCCGACCTCATCGGTACCTAGAGGATGCGCCAGGCTGGGCGCCTCGGTAGCGATGTTCGGATTGTTGTAGATCTGCTGGGTGTGGTAGATGAGCGGGCCAACGAAGCAGAACAGCACCATGAATACGATTACGACTAGGCCCAGCGTCGCCAGCCGGTTCTGGAGGAAGACGTCGAGGATCATGCGCCACGCCGCTCCCGACGTCGCGACCTCGCCACCCTCCGGCTGGGCGTCCCGCGTCATCGGGGGTAGCTGTGAGATGAGGCTCATGGCAGCGTCATACCGGCAGCAACGCCATGCAGCAGGACACGGATCGGCGCACTAGACGTACCTGATCCGAGGGTCGATCACGGCGTAGAGGACGTCGGCGACCAGGTTTCCGACAACCGTCGCGACGGCTACCACCACGCTCACACCGAGCAGTACGGGAAAGTCGTCAGTCACGGCCGATTGGAAGAACAGCAGTCCCATGCCGGGATAGTTGAAGACCTGTTCGACCACCACCGCGCCGCTGAGGATTCCTCCCAGCGAGAGTCCGAACAGGGTGATCACTGGGATCAGCGCATTTCGCACCACGTGACGGACCAGAACCGCACGACCGGATAGTCCCTTGGCACGTGCCGTGCGGACATAGTCCTGAATACTCTGCTCCAGAACGGAACTCCTCATGTACCGACTGAACAGAGCGACCGTAACCAGCGTGAGGGTGGCTATCGGAAGCACCATCCCGTTTAGCTGCGAAAACACACTGATCTGATCCTGCGGAGCCTCGTAGGGGAGCCAGTTGAGAGTCAGGCTGAAGAGCCCGATCAGCAGGATGCCAAGCCAGAAGCTGGGCATCGAGTAGAACACGAAGGAGAGCCCGGTGAGGATGTAGTCGTCGACCTTGTTGCGTCGCACCGCCATCACCACCCCTAGCGGCACCGCGATAGCGATCGCCAGCACCAGGGACGTTCCGACCAGGAACATCGTCTTGGGGATGCGGTTCGCCAAGAGCGCGGTCACGGGCTGATCCAGCTTGTATGAGAAACCGAGGTTCAGATGAATCAGGTTGTTCACCCACACCGCGTACTGGACCGGGAGTGGCTTGTTCAGCCCCAGCTCCACGGTCAGCTGGTGGACCGCGAGCGGGGTGGCGCGCGGGCCAAGGATCGCCCGCACAGGGCTGCCGGGCAGCAGGTGCAGAAGGATGAAGGTCACCAGCGTGACCCCGATGACGACGATGATCGACTGGCCCAGCCGTCGGATGATAAATCCGATCACGCTGCAACTCCCCCGGCGCCCCGCGTGCTACCGCCGCGGCTCGACGCAGGGTCAGCAACCCGGCGGACAACCCCCACTGCTGGCGCGGAAGGAGCGCCGCAGGCCGCGTGGGCCGATTCGCTGCGTCCGCCTCTCGCCACCCCCGATGGGCGCAACGGCCGGGGAAGCTCCATCAGTCCCATTACTTCTCGAGGACGCCAATCCCCAGCAGCGGGTCACCCTCTTTGACCGCCAGAGCGGTCACGAGGAAGACCACGACACCGCTGGCATTTGCCTTTATCACTTGCACGGTCTCCCCGAAAATGGTGCGGAGCTCACCCACCACCTGCCCTTGGGTGACTTGATCGCCAACCTTCACCGTTGGATGGTAAGTGGCCGAGACATCGGTTCTTGTCCAGATCATCTCGTTCATCGGAATCGGCGCCGGCGGGGGATCGTCCGACGGGCTCGACCATGCCGAGGTGAGCCATCACGTTCTGCAGCCCCCGCAGGTGTCGCTGAACCGATGGCTCATCGCAGATGCCCTGCTGGCCGATCTCCGCGATCATCGACGGCACCCCACTGAGCGCGCCGGACGCGTAGGCCGCCCCGGGGACCGAGAGCGGGTCCACTCCGAGGGTGTGCTCGAATCCGTAGACAGCAGCCATCCCACGTGACCTTTCGGCTACAGCCGGGTCGCCCGCGCGCGTCCACAGCGTGAACGGGCTGAGCGCTTCGATCATGTCTCCGCAATGAGCATCGATATAGGCGTCCGAGCCCTCGATCAACTCGCCGAGCAGAAAGGCGGCGACCTGCTCGGCTGGGCTGCCCTCACGGTTGCCCGGAAACGAGCGGTTGAGGTTGCGGCCGTCCCGCGGGTTCACGTAGATCGACCGCTCGTAGAAGCCGGGGGAATTGACCAGGATCACGGCCAGCAGGGTCCCCCGCAGAGTGGCCGGGTCGACCCAACGGGTGAGCCGCGTCACCGCCTCGATGGGGACGTACTCCGCTGCGTGCATTCCGCTGGTCACCGCCAGCGTCGGGCCAGGCTCCCGGCCGCGAATCACCACGGCTGGAATCTCCCAGGCCGGCTCTAGCCCGGGGACGACCAGTTGCCCGCGACGGCGCTCACCGGGTTCGGCGGTTAGGTCTGCGACCGACGTTCTACCCATCTCTCCACCTCACTCTCAGGTAGCCGGTGCTCCGAGGCTGGCTCCCGGCCCAGCCCGCCATGCCGTTCCCCTCAGACTCTATCGACCCGGAACGTCTCATCAGGCTGGCACCGCGTCGACCCAACGGGTCACGATCCCCTCCAAGACTCCGAGGGGCACCGCTGCGTGTCCCAGGACCGCTCCGTGAAACCCCCGGATGTCGAAGCGCGGACCGAGACGGTCCTGGGCTACTTGGCGGAGACGGCGGATCTCCCGACAGCCGATCAGATACGCGAGCGCCTGAGCTGGCCAGGAGATGTAGCGCTGGACCTCGTTTTGCACGTTGGCCATCGTGGTCGCCGTGTTGCTCCACATGTAGTCGATCGCCTGTTGCCGCGACCAGCCCAGATGATGCATGCCGGTGTCGACGACCAGCCGGCAAGCACGCAGCGCGTCGAACGAGAGCATCCCCAACCGCTGCAGATCCGAGCTGTAGAGGCCCATCTCGTCCGCCAATCGCTCGCTGTATAGTCCCCAACCCTCGATGTAGCCGCAGAGCTCGGCGTCCAGATGTCGGCGGTAGCTGGGCAGTTCGGTGAGTGCCTGGGCGGAGGTGACCTGTAGGTGGTGGCCCGGGCTGCTCTCGTGAAACGCCAGCGCCTCGTACTCGTAGACGAAGCGTTTCCCGGGACTGGTTGTCAGTACGCAGTGGGCCGCTGGCCGACTTCCATCCGGGGTTGGAGGACGGTAGTAGGCGAGCGGCGCGTTGTGCGCCTCGAGAGGGCTGATCTCCTCGACCACGCATCCTGGCAAGCTCCAATTGGGAAACCAGCGGTCGCGCGCCGCCTCTGCTCGACTGAGTGCGTCGGAGACCACCTTGACGATTTCATCCGCGCTGGAGAAGCGAAGGGTGGGGTCATCGCGCAACAGACGCCGCACCTCGGCGCCGTCGCCGCTGCCAAGAACCCTGCTCCCGAGCTCTGACCACTCCTGTTCCAAGCTCGCAATCCGGTCGAGGCCGATCTGATGGATCTCGTCGGGAGAGAGCTCGGTGGTGGTATGGCGTCGTACTGCGGCGCGATATCCCTCTTCACCTCCCGGGATGAAGCAGATACCGACCCGCTCGTCGGAGCGTGCGACCGGGAGCAGTTCGTCCCGCAGCGCCTGCGCGCAGCCGACGCATGGCTGGTCGCACCTGGGCTTCCACAAGTTGGGCCACCTCCGCCCTTACCTGGTCCTCTTCCACCTCCACGGGAAGCTTGCGGCTCACCAGGGCGTCGGAGGCGAGAGGCTGGGCCAGGTGGCCCTCGAGCTGGTCGAGGGCCTGAAGCACTCCGGATCTGGTGGACGCACGCCCCTCGGCGCTGGCCTCGCGGAACCGCCTCTGAATCGCATCGAAGTACTCTCCGAGGCCAGACAGTCGTTGAATGTATCCCGCCACCTGGGCCCGGTCGGTGAGAGGCGCGGTTGGTACCGCCTGGAAGACCACGCCCTGTGGTGACGCGTAGCCCGCCGCGGAGGCGTTCGCCTCCCAGAGGCCGTGCTGGAGCTCCGATCGGGCGCCCCAGGCCAATCTGCCCAGCACTTCGTAGTTGATCCGGTCTGACTCGTCGAGTCGCTCAACCGCGATGGTCGCGAGCTGCTCCTCGATTTCGGCAAATCGGGCAGCGCTGCGCGCCGAGCCGGCGCGGCTGGGATCGGGAAGCAGGGAATCGAATCCCGGCGCGCCCATCATGGTCGCGCTGAGGGGATCGGCCGAGTTCATCAACTGGAAGAACTCCTCGCTGAGCCGATTCAGAAGCCGGTTGGCAGCTTGATCAGCCACCGGGCTTGCCGCCGGAGCTGGTGGATCGACCGCTGCCGGTCCGGCCTCGGCTCATCTCGATGCCAGGCGGTGGGGACCGCTCCCGAGCAGGCGCCAGAGCTTTTCCCAGGCCCGCATCCCCTCCCTGAGACGAGGAATGCGCAGGTACTCGTTGGGGGCATGCAGGCGCTCATCCGAGGTGGAAAAGGAAAAGAAGAGTGTCTTGGCCCCAAGAACCTCTTCAAAGAGCACGGTTGCGGGCAGACTGCCGCCGATCTTGGCCAGTACCACGGGTTGGCCTGGATAGACGTACTCCAGGGCCGCCGTGGCCGCTCGCACGGCTGGATGGTCTGGGGAGATGGTGTAGGCCGCGACCGCGGCCGGCTCCACGTCAACCTTGACCCTGACTCCCGGGACCGGTTGCGACATCACGTGATCGGTGATCGACTGCGCGACCCGGGAGGGATCCTGGCCCGGCACGAGACGGCAGGACAGGTGGCCGATCGCCAAATGGGGGATGACCGTGTACCTGCCGCCCGCGCTGATGCCGTCGATCTCCAGGGTCGGGCGCTCCCAGAGCCGCTCCAGCGTGGAGTAACCGGGCTCGCCGTGGAGCGCTCCAACCTGGAGTTGCTCACGGTAGGTCTGCTCGTCGAATGGGATGGCGGCGATCTCCGCTCGCCTGGCTACGCTTAGCGGCGGTATCCCGTCGTAAAACCCGGTGACCGCCACGGCGCCATCGGGCGCGTGCAGGCTGGCCAGGATCTGCACCAGCGCGTGTGCAGGGTTGGCAACCGTCCCTCCGAAGCGGCCGGAGTGCAGGTCATCGACGGCTCCCTGGACCTCGATGTCGATGATCACCAGACCCTTGGAGCCCACTGACACGGAGGGCTCGCCAGGGCGCCACATCGCGCCGTCCGCGGACACGACTAGATCGGCCGAGAGCAGTTCGGCGTTCTGGCGCAAGAATGATGGAAAGTGAGGGCTGCCGATCTCCTCCTCGCCTTCGATGACGAATTTCACGTTGAGCGGAGCGGAGCCTTCCTGGCGGGCGAACGCCTCGGCCACCTGAAGCGCGATTAGACCGGACCCTTGTCGTCGCTCGCACCCCGGCCCCGCACGGTCTCGCCGTCGATCGTCAGCTCGTACGGTGGGCTGGCCCACTCTGCAAGATCCCCCGTCGGCTGCACGTCATAGTGGCCGTAGACCAGGATCGTCGGGGAGCCCTCGGGCCCCGCCAGCTCGCCGACCACCACTGGGTTGCCGTCGGTCTCGATGATCCGGGGGCTGGCTTGTGCCAGATGGGCGGCCACCCACTCGGCGGCGCGCCGCATGGTCTCCCGCGAGCGCATCCGGCTGTCACTGGGGATTGCCACAAATTCCGCCAACTGGTCGAATGTAGCAGTTCGTCGTCTTCGCTAAAAGAGAGCATGGCCACCATCGATCGAGATGGTCTGCCCGGTCACCCAGGCCGAAGCTTCGGAGACGAAGAAGCGAACGCCGTTGGCGATGTCCTCGGCCTTGCCTAGCCGGCGCACCGCGATCGACTCCAAGGCGGCCTGCCCGTCTGGCCCGTAGCCCTCCCACTGCTTGATGGTTGTGGGATTGGAGAGCACGAAGCCGGGTGCTATGCAGTTGACGGTGATGCCGTATCTGCCCAGCTCGTGGGCCATCTGCCGGGTGAAGCCGATCTGGCCCGCCTTGGACGTGGCATATGCCTGGATTCCGGTCAGGCTGACGCTTCGACCCGCGCCCGAAGAGATGTTCACGATCCGCCCCCAGCCCTGTCGCTTCATCGCTGGTACAACCGCCCTGGTGCAGTGGAATGTGCTGGTCAGGTTGGCGTCGACGATCGCGCTCCAATCGGCGTCAGAGATCTCCTCGATCGGGATGGTGCACCTGGCCGCGGACGCCCGCCCGCATTGTTGACCAGCACGTCGACCGGCCCACCTCTGCGAAGAACGCGGTGACCGCGTCGCTGTCCGTGAGGTCAACCTGGTCCTTGTCGATGCGGTGAACCGTCATCCCGTCTGCCTCGAGTGCGGCGGCGATTGCGGACCCGATGCCTTGCGCTGTGCCGGTGACCACTGCGACGCGACGGCTGCCAGATCGGAGGTAAGCCCGGGAGTTGGGCGCTCATGCTGCCCTCAAGGGCGGGGCTCCCAAGCGTCGCCCATCAACCGCATGAGGTTGCCCCCCAGAACTTTGAGGATGTCGGCGTCCGGGTACCCATGGGTGACCAGCCAGCGGGCAATGTTGGGGAACGCCTCCGCCGGGCTCTCGAGACCGTCGACCCACTCCACGCGCTCGAATACCAGTGGGGGATTGGGCTGGGGCAGCGACTGTCCGAAACGCTCGCTCATGACTCGGTGGAGGCCCACATGGTCGCCGAACAGGGTGTCGGGGCCGAAGGCCACATGCTCGATACCGACCAGCTCGCAGCAGTACTCGAAATGCGCCATGTAGCTGTCGATGTTGTGACGCGGGTGGTCCCGGGAGAGCGTCGTATGGGGCGCCGCCTCGATGCCGATGACCCCTCCCTTCTCAGCGCAGGCACGGATCACCTCGTCCGGCTTCATGCGCGCCGTCGGCCAGACTGCCCGCGCTCCTGCGTGCGAGATGGAAACTGGGGCCCGGCTGGCGGCGATGGTGTCCAGGGTGGTGCGATCACCGGCGTGGGAGCAATCGATCAGGATCCCCAGCTGGTTCATCCGATGAACCGCGCGCAGCCCGAACGCGGTGAGGCCTGCGTCGTTCGCTTCGGAGAGTCCGCTGCCGAGGTTGTTGGCCTCGCTGTAGGTGACGCCGACGGCCCTTATGCCGAACCCGTAAAGCTGGTCCAGTCGGTCCAGCTCATTCTCGATCGGGGCCGCCGACTCGATCGCCAGGACTATCCCCAACTGCCCGAGCTTCCGCGCCTCCTCGATGTCAGAGACGCGATGGATGACACGCAGGTAGTCCTGATGCGCGAAGTCACAAAGCCGCATTCCCAGGTCAATCAGGGTGTCGTCCCACTTCCAGCCGCTGAGGGAGGTGATCTGGCCTTCGCCATCCGCCAGGTTGTCGAAGACCACATCCAACCCCGATCGGCTGAGCCCCAGGTATCCGGTGAAGTCGCGGCCATGCCGGCGGTACTCAAAAAGCTGGTCAGCATCACGGGGAAGAATCGTCGGGTGATCGTGGAAGGAGATCACCGGTCCCTGCTCCAGCAGCTGCTGGACTCGGGCCTCCTCCGGCTCGGTGGTCCTCACTGGCTGCGAGGGCACTCGATCGAGCTCTGCCGCCAGCTCGAAGACTCGGTAGTCGTTCTCGGGGACTAAGTAGTCATAGGAGTGATAGCCGCGGTAGGCGGTTCGCTTCATGGTCATCTCCCGGCTTTGCAGGCCGCGCTCAGAGCTCGAGCTGGCGCAACCCTCCGGCTCGGGAGCGTCCTGTGCTCCCGGCTCATGCCAGCAGCGCCTTGATCGCTCGGCGCCGGACATGGCGGCGTAGCCGTCGGCGACCTGTTCCAGGGGCAGGGTCTTGTCAAAGACCGGACTGGCGTCCAGGGTGCCCGCGATGACCCGGGAGATCAGATCCGGCAGGTAATGACGCACCGGGGCGATCCCCAGGCTGATGCGCAGGTTGTGGCGGAAGGGAGGGAAGAGTGGCAGCTCAGGTATGGTGTGTGGCACGCCCACCGCGCCGATCGTGCCTCCGTCGCGGGCCATCCCGACCGCCATTTCCCACGACTCCGGGCGTCCCACCGCCTCGACCACGTGGCGCACGCCCAGCCCACCCGTCAACTCACGGACGGCGGCTATCCCCTCCTCGCCCCGGGCTGCGACGATCGTCAGTCGCTCCGAAGCCCCGGCCGACCGTTGGCGATCAGGGTGGCGGCTCATCAGGATGATCCGCTCTGCTCCTAGGATCTGGCTGGCACCCAGTACGGCGCAGAGTCCCACCGCCCCGTCCCCGATCACCGCCACGGTTCGCCCTCTCCGACGCCGGCCATCACCGCGCCGTGGAGCCCGGTTGCAATTACGTCGGTTGTCGCGACCAGCGGCGTCAGCAGCTCTTCTCCCACCGCGCCGAGGCCGCCGGGGACCGCCACCAGGGTGCCGTCAGCCTGGGGCACCCTCACCGCCTCGCCCTGACCGCCATCTGTGCCCGGGGCTCCAAAGGTGCCTGCCGTTGACGCAAGACGTCTGGATGCCGTCAAGGCAGGCGGGGCAGGTGTTGTCCGACCACTGGAAGGGCGCGACAACCAGATCGCCCACCGAGATGATCGTCACGTCGGACCCGATCTCCTCGACGATGCCGAGGAATTCATGGCCCAAGCCGGGCGCCGGCGGGCGCGCTGGATGATACCCCGGTAGGCCCAGAGGTCTGAGCCGCACACGCAGGAGCGAAGGACCCGACCACCGCATCACTTGGGGACGACAAGGATGCGTCGGGGACGTCCTCCACGACCACCTGGCCAGGTGCCTGGTACACTGCCGCCCGCATTCAGCATCCCCTCCAGCTCTCGCAGACCCTTCTCATCTGACCGCCAGCTCATGCCGCGGAACGTCCAGGACCGCCTCGATCCGGGCCGCGGCGGCGAGGAGTTCGGCGTCCTGGCGCCAGCGGTGCGGCGAGCTGCAGCCCGATGGGCAAGCCGCTGCTGCTCCAGCCGCAAGGCAGCACCAGCGCCGGTCCTCCGGAGACGTTGAACGCCTCGCTGAATCGGCCCTCGGCGACTCCCTCAGGAACGTCTACGGGTGGAGTGGTAGCCGGGGCTAGGAAGGGAACGGCCGGCGTCAGTAGAAGGTCTACTCCCGCGAAGGTGGCCGCGACGCGCGGCAGCAGCTCGTCCCGACTGCGGCATGCGCTGCGATAGGCATCTTCAGTGACAGTTGAGGCCAGCTCTAGGAGTCGAAGAGTGTCGGGGCCGAAGTGGCTCGGCCGCTGGCGAGCCCGGTCGCCGTGCACCTGCCACGTCTCCCAGAGCAGGATGTCGTCGAACGTCTCGTCCAGGGCCGCCAGTGCGCTCCCGTCTACCTGCTTGATCAGAAAACCCGCGGCTGTCAGCTTTTCCAAGCCGCCCCGTACAGAGGCCTCCACCTCGGGTTCAAGGTCGGAGAGGTTCTCCTCGATGATGCCGATACGAGCGGTCTGCACGGCCGGAAGGACCTTCCCACCGGTGAGCGCTGCCAGAGTGCGCGCGGTGATCGCGACGTCGCGCCCGATCAGACCCACGTGGTCGAGGGAGTCGGCCAGCGGCTGGGTCCCCTCGGTGGAAATGGTCCCGCGGCTCGGTTTCAGGCCCACCACTCCGCAATAGGAGGCGGGGATACGGATGGACCCACCGGTGTCGGTGCCCAGGGCAACCGGACACGCGCCGACCGCGACCAGGACCGCGGATCCCCCGCTGGATCCCCCAGCGGTGCGGCCGGGGTCATACGGATTGCGGGTCTCGGGAACATCGGGATGGAGAGCTCCGGCGGCGTATTCGAGCAGGGCGGCGGTGGCGAACACGTCCGCCCCCAGGCGACGCAGGGACGCCACTACCGGCGCGTCAGCGACGGCGGGCGAGCCCTTCATGTCGTTCGGATTGCCGTGGCCCCGGGGGTATCCCTCGACGTCGATCAGGTCCTTGATCGCGACCGAGACTCCGTGAAGCGGACCGGCCGGAGCCCGCTTGGGGGCGGGAATCAGCTGCACCACCGCATTCAGCTGCCTGCCCAGCCGCTCGGCCCGCTCGTAATCTCGCAGAAGATTGAGGTTGGCCACCTCGCAGGTTCGCTCGCCTCTCTCGATCGCTCGGATGAGCTCCCCGGCGAAGGTGGTCAGGGGGCCCTTCAGGTCACGCAGTAGGTCATCCACCTCGGTCTTGCGCTTGCGCACCATCAGGTCCCGGTAGATGCCGCTGTGCGACTTGGCACTGGTGCGGTTGAACATCACCAGTCGCGCCAGCGATCCCGGCAGGTCGTCGGGGTCGAAGCCATCGAACGGCTCCGGGTGGACTGGGGATTGGGCCAGCACCTCGCGCGCGATCGCCAGCATCAGTGGCTGCCAGCGAGGATCCTCCAAGGTATCGGCGATCGAGAGGTCGGACACGGCCCCCGCATAGAGCATGGCGCCGTAGGCCTCCTTGGCCCACAGGAAACCCATGATGTTGTCTGTCGGCTCGGCGTAGGGAAGCACGTCGGCCAACTGGCTGACCCGCTCTGTGATCGCGCCCCCCGCTGGCTCGCCAACTCGAAACGTCCCGATGTTGCCCTGCAGAATCCGGCCCGGTCCCATGACGTCAGCCCCGAAGTTGACGAAGCTGACGATCACGCGCTCCCAGCCCACCGCTCGGGCCAGGGTGTCTGCGGTCAGGCCGTTCTGGAAGCTGACCAGATACCCGTCGGGCAGAAGGCGATCGCGAAGTGGCTCAACCGCGGCCGCGGTGTGATGGCTCTTGACCGCGATGGCGGCGTGCTCGATCGAATCCGGTAGTTGGTCTGGAGTGATTGCCCTGGCCCGAACTGTGAAGTTCGCCACCGGCCCTTCAATGGTGAGTCCATCGCGATTGATTGCGTCGACATGGGCCTGGTCGGAATCGCAGAGGACCACCTCGTGTCCGGCTCGAATCAGGTGGGCGCCGATGGTCCCCCCGATCGCGCCCGCGCCGATGATGGTCAAACGCATGTTTTGAGTTCCGTGGTGTTCCCTTAGGGGAGGTGGCCAGGCCGCGGGCTAGACAGGGGCCCGGCCATCGGGCCGGACCCCTGTCCCGCGCGGTGACCCCCCGGGGTCACCGCCGTTCGCTCGGTCGCTCTAGGTCGGCGTCAGCTGAAGTAGTAATCCTGCGGGTAGAGGATGTCGAAGACGTCCTGCGGGAGGAAGCCCTTGAGATTCTTCTTGTACATGGTGAACTGCAGCGGCACGTTGGGAAGGTAGAGGCAGGGCAGATTCACCGCCAGGAAGTTCTGGTACTTGTCGAGTGCTGCCTTTTCGGCAGCGGAGGTCGATGCAGTGTTGGTCGCGAGGATGTTGGCGTCGTTGGTGGTGTTGGAGTAGTCCCCGGCATTGCTGTCGGCTCCGCTCTCCCAGATCTCTTCCCCGGTTGGGAAATAGTCCGGGTCGTAACTCCAGCCGTAGTCCCAGTTCGAAAGTTCCCAGTCAGAGCAGGGCGCGGTGTACGTGCAGCCGGCGAAGGTCGTGCCGATGATGGTGGAGAACGGCTCCTGCTTGATGGTGAGTCCGACGCCAATCTTCGACTTCAGAGTGGATTCAAAGGCCTGCATCTCGTCGGTCTGAGCCGGGTTGCCGGTGGCCTGGATCATGTTCAGGTTGACCTGCTCGTTCAGGGTGATCCCACTTCCACAGTCGCCCGCAGCGGTACCAGGCTTTGCGCAGTAGCTGCTTCCACCCGGCTTCACCTCCCAGCCGTGAGACTTGAGCAGGGAGACCGCCTTGGCCGGGTCGTACGGGTACACCCCGCTGGGGTTGGCCTCGAACGAACTCTCGTCAGGGTTCTTAGGCGGATACGTGGGTACTGGTCCGTTGTTGACGGTGCCATATCCGTCGTTGTAGGTCTTGATGAATTCCTTCTGATTGAGCAGGGATTGCACCGCTTCTCGGAAATAAAGCTGTCTCAGAATCGGACCAACTGTCGGATTGGTGAAGTTGTATCCCGCGTAGGCAAAACCGAACAGGTACCAAGGATTGAGACCGTAGTTTTCGTCCTTCTCAATTGTCGAAGCCTGCGGGTAGTCCTCAGTGGGGAGGTATCCGATGGTGACCGACCCGCTGCGCACCGCGTCGTACTCCGCTTGGTTAGAGGTGAACGGCACCAGCTCAAAGGCACTGATCCTCGGCTTGGGAGTACCTGAGTAGTTCTTGTTGGGCACGAGCTTGGCGTACCCCTCGGTGGTGAACTGCGAGAGGGTGAAGGGTCCATCGACCACCTTCCAGAAGGGATTGCTGGCGTAGGTGCTGATGTCCTCGGCCTCGTCGTTGATCAGCGCCGCCACTCCCAGCGCTCCGCTATCAGCGGTGCCGGGATCGCTCGGCACGTAAGACGCCGGAGAGGTGCCCGGGAGAGAGGTGCGCGTCTCGGCGCTGAGGTCGTAGTCACCGGTTGGCCCGCTGGTCGAAAGCTCATCCCACGAAGCCTGGGGCAGGGGATAGACCTGGCTCAATTCGTTGAAGAGGAACCAGGTTGGATTGTACGAATCGTTCAGTTTGAGCTGGAGCGAGTAGGTGCCCGTCTGGCTGTAGCTCACGACGTTCTCGGGGAACCCGCCTGGCACCGAGGCGAACCATCCCGGACCCGGATTGGTGCTGGTTCCGACCGCGGGAGCGTTCGGGTCACTCACTGCGCTTAGCAAGTCCAGCCAGAGGATGACGTCGCGGGCCGTAATGGGCTGCCCGTTCGACCACACCCAATGCTTGAGCGTGATGGTGACCACCGTGTCGTTGTCTGAGAAGACGGGCGGCAAACCCACGCTGAGCGTCTTGTTGAAGACCGGTTCGCCGTCGCCCCCGAACCAATACAGCGGCAGGAACATGAAGTTGGAGAACTGGTAGAGGTTGGCATTCGACTCGTTCTCCGAGCTCATGAGCGGCGAGATGTAGGTCGGCGGAGTTCCCGCCAGCTCGGCGAAGGAGACGACTCCGCCACTGGACGACTTGGCCTGGGTGGTGGCGCTCCCCAGTGCGGTGACGAGCAATGCGGCCACGGCAGCCAAGCCGGCCAGCCGCCAGATCGAGGTGCGGTTGCCGAATCTCACAGTTGCTTCCCCCAGATTGTCCGCGGTAAAAGGCGCTCGGTCCGCAAGGCAGTAACCCTCAAAACCTGAGCCCTCGAACAGGATCGCGAGAGCGTATCGCGCTCCCACGCGTCGCCACATCGCCCGCTGGGGTGATTACTCCCCGCGGCCGGAGTGCCGGTTCAACCGATGGCGCTTGAGCTGCCGAGCCCAGGCTGCCGGCGCACAAGCGATTGGGGGCACTGCTCGGGCAGCCGCTGCCCCGAGTGAAGCCACCCGTACGTCGAAGTTCCATGCACCGGTCCCTCCGAACTCGCCCTCGCCCCCGCGCGCGGCCGGCTAACGCGACAGATAGCCCACGCGAGCCTGCAGGTTATCATGAGAAGGGCGGTTGTTGAGGAAACTTTGCCTGGTGATGGCAAATCCGCGCCGAAGCTTTACTAATGAAGTTGGGGCCGACTCGTAGGGTGGTCAGTTCCAGGGCGACTTAGAGCCCATTGCTCTCGAGGATGGCGGGAGCGGATGAGGAAGGAGGGTCGGTGGTCAGTGGCCGCGAGAAACGACCGGAGAGCGGCAAACTCCAGCGAGTCGTCTGGACTCGGTGAGAGCTGAACCTTGAGTCATCGAGTTTTTTTCCAGAACGCGTCGGTGCTTGAGCCGGAACGCGGAGAACTGAGACCGGGTTGCGGCGTCGTGATCGAGGATGGGGAAGTTCGCGAAGTCGTCGACGGAGTTGCTCGGGGTACGGCCGACCGGGTGTACGACCTGCACGGCGCGGTGCTCATGCCGGGCCTGATCGATTGTCATGTTCACGTGACCGTGGTGACCTCGGACGTCTGGGGAATGGCGGAATGGTCGCCGGCCTACGTCACCGCACGAGCCAGCCATGTCCTGAGGGGCATGCTCCACCGCGGCTTCACCACCGTACGCGATGTGGGCGGTTGCGACTTCGGGCTGGCCCAGGCAGTCGACGAAGGGTACTTGGAGGGGCCGCACGTCGTGTTCGGCGGCAAGATGCTCTCGCAGACCGGCGGCGCCGGAGAGTCGCGCTCTCCGGGACGGGTGGTCTACGACCCCCACTACTACACACCCAACCTGGCCACCCTCTGCGACGGGGTCACCGAGGTTCGCAAGGCGGCCCGGGAGGAGATCCGGCGGGGGGCGTCTCACTTGAAGATCTACCTGAGCGGCGCAGTCGACGCCCCCAGCGATCGGGTCGACGCGACCCAGTTCTCGCTCGAGGAGATCAGGGCCGCGGTAGAGGAGGCGGCGGCGGCCAACATCTACGTGGCCGGCCATGCCTACACCTCGAGGGCGATAAACCGCGGGCTCGAGTCCGGGGTGCGCACCATCGAGCACGGCAACCTGATGGATGAGAGCAGTCCTCCACTGTTCCTCGAGCGCGGGGCCTACTACGTGCCCACCCTGGTCACCTATCACGCGCTGGCCGAGCACGGCCGCGAACAGGGGGTGCCGGAAGCGGCGATGGAGAAGCTTCCGCCGGTCAAGGCGGGAGGTCTGAGGGCTCTTGAGCTGTGCCACCGCGCCGGGGTCCCGATCGCGATTGGCAGCGACCTACTCGCGGAGATGCACCGCGAGCAGAGCATGGAATTCACCCTCCGGAGAGAGGTCCAGCCGGCCGCCGACATCCTCCGCTCTGCGACCGTCGTGGGAGCCAGGCTGCTGGGGATGGAGGGCCGAGTGGGGCAGGTGGCCCCGGGAGCCCAGGCGGACCTCCTGGTGCTGGATGCCAACCCGCTCGATGACATCACCGTGCTCAGCCAGCCCGACCATCACCTGAAGCTGATCATGAAGGGTGGCCGGGTGGTCCGCGACGAGCTGGTCGGCTAGTCGTCCCAGTCCTGGGGTTTAGGACCTGCCCGGCTGACGCTTGGCGATCAGCTGGAGCTCCAGGCAGGCCTCTCGCGGCAGCTCGGACACCCCGATCGCCATCCGGGCGTGGTGACCCTGCTCGCCAAGAACCTGGAGCAGCAGTTTGGAGGCGCCGTCGACCACGTCCGGTTGGCGGGAGAAGTCCGGCGCCGAGCGGACGTACCCGGTGAGCAGCACCAGCCCGGTGATCCGCTCCAGCTTGCCCGCCGCGACCATCAGCAGCGCCAACAGGGAGAGGGCGGTGACACGAGCTGCCTGGACGCCCGCGTCGACGGTCAAGTCGGCGCCCAGCCGGCCTTGGATGACCCGTCCGTCGCTGATGGGCACGACGCCCGATGTGACGATCAGATCCCCAGCGTAGGTGAAGGGGACGTAGCTGGCGATCGGCACCGGTGGTGCCGGCAGCACCAGCCCGAGCTCAGCCAGCCGCTCCTCCGGCGTATCCCCCAGGACCTGATCGGTCATGGGGGCGCATCGGCGTCGAGACGCCGTCTCCGAGCCCTGAGGCCGAGAAGCAGCACGATGGCGGCCAAGATCACGATCACTATCACAGCAATCAGTACCGCCAGCGGGATCCTTGAACCGTTGTCACTCTTCTTGTGCTTAGAGCTCGGGGTAGGTGTGCGAGTTGGAGTCGACGAGACCGTGACCGTGATCGGGGTGCCCGAGCTGGACCTCAACGCTACCGGAGGCGGCACCGTCGTGTCGAGTGCCCTGGCCGTCTGTGGCTCCCGGGTGATTGGGTTCCACAGCGACGCCAGCACGGTGAGCGGGTTGGTGGAGAGCGTCGAGAGCCCAGTCACGTCCTGGCTCGGGAGTCCCTGGTCGAATGGCGCCCAGGCAGTGCCGCCGTTGGTCGAACGTTGAAGCCCTCCACCCGAGCTGCCGCCGTTGTCTCCGCCGACGTAGATGACCGCGGGATTGTCGGGGTCGAAGGCGATCGCGTTTACCGCCCACTGCACGCCTCCCGCCAGGGTCTCCGCCTGCCAGCTGGTGCCATCGTTGGAGCTGCCGTAGAGCCCCGCCAGGTTTCCCACCTGGATCGGCGGAGCCGAACCACCCGCGACCACCGGGCCGGCGGCGATCGCGAAAACCGCGGCCCCGCCGGGATCACCGCCCGGGATCGCCTGCCACCCGGAGTCGGGACCGACTGAGAGGGAAACGAAAAGGTTGTCCGACTGGGCCGTCTCATCCGATCCGGCCACCACGCCGAGAGGCGTATTGGCGACGATCGCGATCGCGGAGATGCTGAGGGAGCTCATCCCTGCCTGCTCCCAGGCCATGCCGTCGCCGCTGACGTAAACCCCGTTCTGAGTTCCCAGTACGATCGCCGTGGGACCGGTGGAGATTGCCCTCACGTCGAGGCTTCGGAGTCCGGTGTTGGCCTGCTTCCAGTTCTGGCCGCTGTCGGTGCTGCGGTAGACCCCGTGGCCGGCGGTGCCGGCATAGAGGACGGTCCCGCCGCTGTTGTAGGCAAGGGTCCAGGTGAAGCTGTTGAGCGAGGTAGCCGACCAGGACTGACCGTCGTCCGTGCTGACCCAAACCCCTCGGCTGGTGGCCGCGGCCAAGTCCTGGGGGGTACTGGGGTTCCCGACCACCTTCCAGACGGTGGCGTGGACACTGGGTGGGATCGGGATCAGCTGAAGCGCGGTCCACGGCCCCGAGGCGGCCGCCGCGCCGATCAGCAGTGCCGCCCCAGTTAGTCCTAGGGCCAGCAAGATCGCCCCCACCCCGGCACCTCTGCGCCAGAGTGAGAGCCGGCGCTGAGCTACCAATCCGGCGGCTCTATCGTCTGGTCGCGCCGGGGGCCGACCGACACCCAGTCCACCGGCGCACCGGCCAGTTCGCTGATCCGCTCGACGTAGCGGCGTGCCGGCACTGGCAGGTCGGCCAGTCTCCGCACCTCCTTGGTGCTGCACTGCCAGCCGGGGAGATCCTCGTACTCCGACTCGAGATGCTTCAGGTGCGAGATGTTGGCCATGGGGTGGTCTTGGGATTCCCCCTTGCTGCGATAACCGGTGCAGACCCGGATCAATTCCAGCTCATCTAGGACGTCTAACTTGGTCAAGGCGATGGAGTCGATGCCGTTTACCCCGACCGCGTAGCGGGCCACGCAGGCGTCGAACCAGCCTACCCGTCGGGCTCGCCCGGTAGTGGTGCCGTATTCGCCACCGCGTTCTCTGAGGTACTCGCCCAACTCACTGGTGAGCTCTGTCGGGAAGGGCCCGTAGCCCACCCGGGTGGTGTAGGCCTTGAAGACCCCGATGGTCCGGCTCACATGCCGGGGCCCGATTCCTGCTCCGGCAAGCGCCCCGCCAGCAGAGGGATATGAGCTGGTCACATACGGATAGGTACCGAGGTCCAGATCCAGCATCGTTCCCTGCGCTCCCTCCAGGATCACCCGCTCTCCTTCGGCTACCGCCGCCTGGATCAGCGGGTACGGATCTCGTATGAAGCGGTCCAGGCGTCCGGCGTAATCGGTGTATTCGGCGAGGATCGCCTCGACGGTGAAGGGCGGCGCTCCGTAGAGCCGGGTCAGGGCGTCGTTCTTGAGTGGCAGCACGAAGTTCAGCTTCTTCTCCAGGAAGCGCTGCTTCTGCAGGTCGCCCACCCTAAAGCCGATCCGGCGCACCTTGTCGCTGTAGGCGGGGCCGACCCCGCGATAGGTGGTGCCCAGCCGGTCGTCCCCCCGGGCACTCTCCTCCATTCGGTCCAGGACCGGGTGGTAGGGCATGATCATGTGAGCCCGTTCGCTGATCACCAGGTTGTCCAGGTTGGCGCCCTGGGATTCCAGCTCCTCCAGCTCCTGAAGGAGCACCTTAGGATCGAGCACCACCCCGTTGCCGATGACGCATACCGTCTTCGGGTGAAGGATCCCGGCCGGGATCAGGTTGAACTTGAAAGTGTGGCCACCCACCACCACCGTGTGGCCGGCGTTATTGCCGCCCTGGCTGCGAATCACCATCTGGGACGACTCGGCCAGGAGATCTACGATCTTGCCCTTGCCCTCGTCGCCCCACTGGCCGCCGAGGCAGATCACCACGCTCACCGCCAGGTCTCACTCACCTGAAGGGTCCTTGTGAATACGGTCCATGTCGTGGAAGGCGGTCTGCCCGGCATTGAAGAAGAGGTTCAGCCGATCGACCGGGCCGTTGCGGTTCTTGGCGATATCGAGCTCGGTCAGCGCCGGATCCTTGCCCTCCTCGTGCATCCCCGGCCGGTAAAGGAACATCACGATGTCGGAGTCCTGTTCGATGCTGCCCGAGTCGCGCAGGTCGCTGAGCTGGGGCCGGCGGTCGGTGCGACGCTCCGACTCCCGGTTGAGCTGCGACACGGCGATCACCGGAACGCTCAGCTCTCGGGCCAGGCTCTTCAGCCCCGCTGAGATCTCGGACACCTCCTGGGCGCGTGAGTCGGATCGGGTGGTGGCCCGCATCAGCTGGAGGTAGTCAACGATGAAGAGGTCGACCTGGTTGGTAGCCCGGAGCCGCCGCGCCTTGGCCCGCATTTCGATCACCGAGAGCGCCGGGGTGTCGTCGATGTAGATCGATGCCCGGCTCAGCGTGTCCATCGAGATGGCGATTCGCTGCCAGGTGTCGTCCGCCAACTGGCCCGTGCGCAGCCGGTAGGCGTCCACTCCCGCCTCGCTGCAGAGCATCCGCTGGACCAGGGCATCCCTCGACATCTCAAGGCTGAAGAGGGCGACACCGTGATGCCGTTGAACCGCTGCGTGGCGCGCCACGTTGAGGACGAAGGAGGTCTTGCCGACCCCGGGACGGGCGGCAACCACGATTAGCTCGGACCGCTGGAAGCCGGAGGTGACTGCGTCCAGCTGGCCGAACCCGCTGGCCACCCCGGTCACCGAATGACTGGCCCTTTGGTTATACGCGTGCTGCAGGGTCTCCCAGGTCGGGGGGAGGCGATCGGCGATCGACACGAAGTCGCTCTTGACCCTGCCCCGGTCGGCCACCTGAAAGACCGTCCTCTCCGCCTCCTCGATCGCCGGCTGGGCCTCGAGGGCCTCATCGAAGCCAAGGTCCGCGAGCCTTCCTCCGGCCGAGATCAGCCTGCGCTTGAGCGCGTGGTCAGTGACGATCCTGGCGTAGTACTCGACGTTGGCCGCGGTTGGGACCGATGCTGCCAGCGATGTCAGAACTTCCAAGCCTCCCACTCGCCCAAGAGATCCCTGCCGCTCCAGCTCGTCGGCCAGCGTCAGGGTGTCGATGGGTGTCCCCTGGGAGAAGAGGTGGAGCATCGCCCGAAAGACATCGGCGTGGGCGTCGAGGTAGAAGTCGTCGGCCTCCAGCTTGCCCACGACCACGCCGATCTGGTCTTTATCAAGGAGCAGGGCGCCCAGGACGGAGCGCTCGGCGTCGACGTTGTGAGGTGGTAGCCGGAGGGGGATGGCCGGCCGGAGCTCCGGCCGGGCGCTCACGCCGCGACGACCCGGACTTTGATCCGGGCCTCGACCTCAGAATGGAGCTTGGCCACGGCCTGGTGCTCACCCACTTCGTGGGCCGGCTCGAATTCGATCTTGCGCCGATCGAGTACGACCCCCAACTGGGACTCGATCGCCTCCGCCACGTCGATGTTGACCACCGCGCCGTAGAGCTTGCCGGTATCCCCGGCCCGGGCTGCTATCTCCACGACCGCCGACTCCAGCCGGCTGGCGGTGGCCCGGGCCTCGGTCAGCTCGGCTTCCACCTTCTGGCGCTGCCGGTCGCGCTGAGCCCGAATCTGCGCCTCGGCTGTCGCGCGCGCCGGCTGGGCAAGTCGGCGTGGCAGGAGAAAGTTCCGGGCGTAGCCATCGGCCACCTCGCGGACGTCACCGGCGCGTCCGGTACCGGCTACGTCCTTGATCAGGATGACCTTCAACTCAAATTCTCCTCGCTATTTGCGGGCAGAGGACCGTCAGGCCCGGGCTCGTCGCCAGCCTTGACAGCCTGCCCCCCGTCGGAAGAAGGAGAACGGTACCAGGGAGCGACCCCGGTCGGAGCCGGGGTCCCGGACACCACCCGGCGCCGGCCGGCCACCCCCGGGAGGCCCCTGGCCAGGACCGCAAGTCTGCCCGCGGCGGTGACCCCCTGCTTGAGATCCAGGTCGAAGCGGCTGTTACCCGCGCGTATCTCGGCCTCAATCGACTCCCGAAGCTCGCGTGGTGCCTGCGCATTGAACGTCTTGACCGCCAGGACAGTCAGGGCGACGACGTCCATCTGACCAACCACGGGGATCCAGCCGGGTAAGTCGATGGCGGGATTGAGGATCAGCGCCAGCGACCCAACCAGGGCCGCCTTGAGCGGGGCCGGGGTGCGCGGGTCGCGCGCCAGGCAGTAGGCCAGACGAAGTTGCTGGGGGAGCTCCAAGATCAACAAACGGAGCCGCTTCAGGCGGTTGATGGCAGTCACCCCGGTAAATTCACGGTCGTCCCCCGACGTCTTCAGTCTATCTGTAGTCCGGACAGCCGCGGACTCGCGCGAGCGGCCCAAAAGCTCGGTGGGGCGCGGTCGAGGAGCCCCGAGCACGGGGCCGGATCGCGGACCTCGACTCCCAGTTTTCGGAGCGGACCAAACGGATCTGAGACGACCCGGGCCGAGATGGTTTCTAGCGGGAGGCGCTGACTCATGGTGGCAGCCCAGAGTCGGCTGCCCGGAGCGGGCGGCAGCCCGGCCCGGTCGTCTCTGCTTACCCTGCCCCCGGCTCGCCGGATCGGGGCCACCAACTGGCCCGCCGCGCTTCCAAGAACTCGATGGCGGCCTGATCCGCGCCCGTCTCCCCGGGACGGAGAAGCTGGCCCTCCATCACCGCTTCCAGCAGCGCCGCGTGGGCACGGCCGATCCAGGGCCCGGGCGGAAGGTGAAAGGCCTGCTTCAGCTGGTCCCCTCCGAGAGGTGGCCGAATGCCCGTTGGATTGGCCTCAGCCACCGCGGCAAGTCGCCTCTCAAGTTCCTCTAGCTCGGCTAGCCCGGGGTAGGAAGATGCCTGGGTATCCGCCCGGGCCACTGCCATCAGAACCGGGAGCAGGTCACCGGCAGCATGCCAGAGCCGGCGAACCGCGCTGTCAGCCCAGTCAGCTCGGTACTGGATCGGCCTCATGTGCAGCAGGGTCAGCTGGCGCACCGCTTCGATCTCAGCGCCACTGAACCGAAGCCTACGCATCACCGCCTCTGCCAGCTCCGCGCCCACCTGAGCGTGCCGGAGGAAGGTCGGTCCATCGGGGCCGGGGGCGGCTGTTACCGGCTTGCCGATGTCGTGAAAGAGGACCCCCAGTCGAACCAACCGCTCGGGCGAGGCGGCATCCAGACCTAGGCAGGTGTGGACGAAAACGTCCCCCACGTGATAACCGCCCTGATGGACCCCGGCCATCGCGTCGATCTCTGGAGCGAACTGGGCCAAAAGGTGGGTTCGTTGGAGGATCCGGAGCCCCAGAGAGGGCCGCGGTGCCACCAGCAGCTTGAGCAGTTCGTCCCGGATTCGCTCGGGGGAAACGATCGAGATTCGAGGCGCCATCTCGGCCATGGCGTCCTCGACCCCGGGCGCCAGATCGAACTCGAGCTGGGACACAAAGCGCGCCGCCCGAAGCATCCGCAGGGGATCTTCAGAGAACGTCTCGGCAGGGGGGAGGGGCGTCCGCAGCAGCCCCAACCGCAGGTCCTCCAGTCCCATGCCAGTGGGGTCGACCACCACCCCACCGCTGTCCAAGAGGAGCGCGTTGAGGGTGAAGTCGCGGCGCAGAGCATCCTCTTCTATGGTGCCGGAGCGGACCGTGGGCTTGCGGCTCTCCGGGGAGTAGGCCTCAGCCCGGGCCTTGACGAACTCCACTGTGAAGCGAGGCCGACCGGCGACCGAAAATGCGATCTGGGCAGTTCCGAATCGCTCGAATGCCACAACCCGGGCCCGGCGGTCCCATCGCTGGCGCAGCCACTCGGCAGCCTCCTCCGCACTCCCCTGTTCTACGACCACGTCGACGTCGGTCTCCATGGCCCGCCCCATCAGTAGGTCCCGGACGTAGCCGCCCACGATGCAGACCCTGGCGCCGGTCGCTTGTTCCAGCTCGGGCAGCAGTCGCCGGAGTGCGGCCGCGGAAGGGACCTCATGGAGCAGCTCAGCCCGGGGCGCTTCAGGCGAAGTCAACGTCGTCATCGGTGGTGACTTCACCAGGTACTACCAACTCGTCGCAGGTGGGGCAGTAGAAGCGCAATTCCATCGGGGTCCCGCACCGCAGGTGTGATGGTCCCGGAGCCCCCTCGTGACCCCCCCAACGGTCGAGCGCGTCGATGACCGCGGCGAGTCCCTTGCCGGACATGGTGAGCTGATACTCCGCCCGCGGAGGCCTGGCCGAGTACCGCCTGGACTCCAGGACGCCCGCCTGTTCGAGCCTGCGCAGTCGCTCACTGAGGACGTTGGAGGCGATCGTGGGCAATTCTCGCTGGAGGTCGCTGTAGCGTCGAGGGCCGGCCATCAAGGCCGCTACCAGTAGCAGGGCCCAGCGGTCGCCCACGCGATCAAGCGCGGTCGTCAGCGCCTCCCGAGCCGTCGCAGGGACCTCGGTCACGAGTGAATCTTCGCTTGCCCGGCAAGCCCTGGTTTCGGAAACACATGTGTGGGATATAGTTGCTACTTGCAAGACACTACTAGCTTTTGTCCGTAGGAGGATCAAGGTGGGCTTTGCCAAAGAGTTGGAAGAGGCGGCGGCGGCGGTCCGCGAGGGGGCTCTTCCCGCGGTGGTCGGGGTGGGAAACCGGTGGCCCTCGGGAAGCGGAATCGTGTTCGGCGACGGCCTGGTGGTGACGAGCGGCCACAACGTGCACTCGGAGAATCCGCGAATCCACTTCGCCGACGGGTCCAGCCGGGAGGCCACCTCGGTGTCGGTCGACCGCGCGGGCGACCTCGCGGTGATCAAAGTCGCGACCGACGGGGCCACCCTTGTCAAGTGGGCGGAGGCTGAGCCCCAGCTCGGGTCGCCAATATTCGCGGCAGCCAACCCGGGGGGTCGCGGACTTCGGCTCAGCTTCGGCGTGGTCTCGGCGCAAGATCGAGACTTCCACGGCCCGGGCGGGCGCCCAATCACCGGCGGCTTCGAGCACACCGCGCCGCTGCCCCACGGTGCATCCGGCGGGCCGGTGCTGAGCCTGGGCGGCGAACTCCTGGGGATCAACACCAAGCGGCTGGGCGAGGGCCTCTACGCGGCCCTTCGAACTGACTCCGTGCTTCGCACCCGGCTGGATGCACTGGGCAGGGGCGAGTCGGTTGTGCGCCCTTACCTCGGGGTGGGACTGTTGCCTGGGGAGGTTGCTCGTCGGCTGCGGGCCGCGGTGGGACTCCCGGAGCGGAACGGCATCCTGGTCCAGTTTCTGGACGAAGAGGGTCCAGCCGCCCAGGCGGGCGTGCTGAAGGGTGACCTCCTGACCAAGGCCAACGGTGGGGACCTGTCCCGCGCCACGGACCTGCATCGGGCGCTCGCCAGCTCCAAGCCCGGCGATCAGGTCAATCTCGAACTGGTCCGGGGGGCCGAGGAGCGGCAGATCCAGGTGGTCCTGGGCACCGAGCCCGAGCACGCCCATGGGCGTGGCCATGGGCACGGGACCGGACATGGGGAGATGCCGGGGCGGCGGCCTCACGGGCACAGCTGACCTAGCTCGAAACCGGGGCCGGTCGCGGGCGCGGCCGGCCCCAAAAATCTGTTCAACCGAGCGGAACCGGCCCCTATACTTGCGGCCATAGGAGCGCCGCCATTGTCACGAGGAGCCCCAGGCTGGAAGTCGTGCCGCGACTTCTGAGTCACCAGAGAAACCCACTCGGGCGCACCGTCCGTCTCCTCGGCTGGATGGCTGACCATGCCGCGGACGACTACGGTGTCCGGGAGTTAGCAGCCGCAGTGGGAATGGCTCCTAGCACCGTCCACCGGTCCCTCGGCGCCCTCGAGGAGGAGGGGCTGATCGAATCGCTGCAGGCCACCGGTCGGTACAAACTGAGCCTCGGGTTCTACCGGCTCGCCCTGAGAGGGGCGGCTCGGGCCCCGGTCGTGGACCTGGCGCTGCCCTACCTTCGAGCGGCTGCCCAAACCGGTGGCGAGACCGCGCTGCTGGCCCTCTACGGGGCGCCGGAGTTGGCCACCATGTACGTGACTGAGATCCCGGCCCGCCATCCGCTCCAGGTTCGTCCGGCGCTCCATGAGTGGATCCCGCTGACAAATTGCGCTGCCGGCCTGGCCATCCTCTCTAAATTGGACGGCGAGACCCTGGTCACCGCGTTCGGTCTCGGGAGCCCCGCCGTCAAGGCTTCCGAACTGGCGGATCAGCTGGCGATCGTGCGCAGCCGCGGCTTCGCCTCGTCACCGGGCCGGAACGGCAACTTCTCCATGGAGTTGGCGGCCCCCTTTTCTGGCCCCGGCCAGCAGGTACTCGGCGCCATCGTCTTCGCAGTGCCGGAGCGGCGCTTCAACCCGGTTCTTGAGGCCTCTCTGGGACAGCTACTGGTCGACCAGGCGAACCTGATCTCGGCTGCCCTGGCGGGATAGCCAGGAGGAGTCCTAAGGAACAGCCACCTTGGCTACCGGCACAGCCCTCTCCTTGGCCAGGTCCAGCCCCAGCTCTATGGCACCGACCAGGCCCTGGTCCTCACCAAGCGCCGCCGGCTCGATCCGGCAGCCGGCCCGTACCGAGGCGAAGGAAGAGTCGGCGACCCCGGCCAGGATTTCGGTCCAGAAATGGGGCGCGTAGGCGACCACCCCACCTCCGACCGCCACTGCCTCTGGGTTGAGCAGGTTGACCAGGCCTCCCAGCGCCAGCCCTACGTAGCGGGCCGCCCGGTTCAGCACCTCCTGGGCCGCCACGTCACCGCCGGCCGCCAGGCGGCCCACTTCGGACGCACTGCCGACGCCGGCCTGGCGGGCGATCGCGGTCCCCGAGGCGAGCGCCTCGAGGCAGCCTCGATTGCCACAGTTGCAGAGCGGCCCGTCGGGAAGGATGACCATGTGCCCGAACTCGCCGGCGCTTCCCTGGTGGCCGCGATACAGCTGTCCATCGAAGATCAACCCGGCTCCGATCCCGGTGCTGACGGTGACGTAGATGAAGTCCTGGGTGCGGCGCCCGACGCCTCGACGGTGTTCGGCCAGGGCACCCAAGTTGGCGTCATGCTCAATCACGCACGGGCAGCCGAGCAGCTTCTCCAGCCGATCCCGCACCTGTACCCTCCTCCAGCCGGGCAGGTTGGGCGCCCCCTCGACGACGCCGGCTCCGACGTCTACCGGGCCCGGCACGCCTATGGCCACGACCAGTTGTGACATCCGGGCCTCGGGCTCGCTTGCGACCGCCTCCCTTACCAGGGCTTCGATCTGAGCGAGGACCCCAGCGGGCCCCTCAGCTGAGGCCGTCCGGTCCCGGACCTGTTGGCGCACCTGGCCGTCCGGACCAGCTAGGCCGACCCGGAGCCAGGTGGCACCCAGGTCGACTCCCGCGACAAAGGATTGGGGGGCGAAGCGGCGGGCCACCGGGCTCAGGCCTCCGGGAGGGGGGGCAGGGCGGGCAGGCCGGCAAGCGCGCGCAGCCGCTCCACGTTTGCCCGATCCGGTCCCTGGTGCTCCAGGCCTGGAACCTCGAGGATGAACGGTGCCCGGGTCAGCTGGGGATCCGCCAGCATCCACCGGAATGGCTCCGACCCGATCTCCCCGTCGCCGATGTTCTGGTGCCGGTCGACATTGGAGCCGAAGAGTGCCTTGGAATCGTTGGCGTGGATCGCCGCCAATCTGTCGAACCCGATCTCCCGGTCCAGTTCCTCCACCAGCCGCGCCAGACCCGCCTTCTCGCGTAGGTCGTAGCCCGCGGTGAAGGCGTGGGCAGTATCTAGGCAGAGTCGCAGGCGGGGGTCATCCACCGCCTCCATCATCTGCCTAATCTGCACGAACGAACTACCGATGTTGTCTCCTGACCCGGCGCTGTTCTCGATGATCAGTAGACTGTCCCCCTCGGTTTCTCGGAGCGCGTCGCGCATCGCTTCCGCCATCTGGGGGAGGACCGTCTCGAATCCGAGGCCCTTGTGCGACCCGGGGTGGAAGATCACGCCCCGCACCCCGAGCAGGTTGGCCATCTCCAGCTGGTGGCGCAGCGCTCCCCGCGACTGGGCCAGAAGCTCCTCTTTGGCGGTCGCCAGGTTGATCAGGTAGATGGCATGGAAGAAGAAGGCGGTGAGTGAGGTCTCGGCCATCCTCATTCGGAACAGCTCGACCTGCTCCGGATCCAGATGCAG
Source organism: Candidatus Dormiibacterota bacterium (assembly GCA_963804565.1). Lineage (GTDB taxonomy): Bacteria > Chloroflexota > Dormibacteria > Aeolococcales > Bog-877 > Bog-877. The sequence continues at coordinate 1,158,487 of CAWDQV010000001.1, forward strand.
CCGGCGCCATGTCTGTGGCGGGGTGGCGTGGACCTGGACAGCCTCGGCGCCGATCTGCCGGGCTCGGTCGAACGCGGTTGATACTCCGCCTTGGGCCGAGACGTGGGCTCCAATCGTGACCATGGCTAGCCCGGTGCCGCCTGGGTCGGCGGCACGTAGATCTCAGAGCTGGGCGGCGCCACTATCGGCTGGGCCCGACCGAACGCGCTGTAGCGGAGGGAAATCGGCTGATCTCCGGTGATGGCCAACTCCAGTAGGTGGTCAGTGCTGGGGCTGATGAATAGATGTAATGATGAACTTCCCCCCCTCTCCCTCACTAGCAGGACATCCACGCCGCCGAGCTTAGACCGGCTGACGGTCAGCTCTCCGCCAAGCACCCTCGTCAAGGTCAGATCCAGTCCGCTTCCTGAGAAGGGCTCCACGCTCTTGCGGTAGCTGAGTGCCACCTCCTTGGGCTGGAGCACCCAGGTGGTAGCCGGGTTGAGATTCCCGGGGAGGGCGGTTATTCCCAGCTCCTGCAGCTCGGTCGGGGATCGGACATACACCTTGCTGCCGAGGGCTATCACATCGCTCCGAAAGGTCGCTGCGTGAGGAACGGCAATGTCCAGGGTGCCCTGGAAGTCGCCGTCTCGGTCCACCACGACTCGAAAGCTGGTGGTTGTGTCGACCGCCCGACTGACGCCGGTGATTCGGTAGGCCTTGAGCCGTGCCATCGAGACGGATACCTGGTGAATCAGGGGATCGGGTGCGGGAAGTCCCGGTCCGCAGGAGGCCAAAAGAGGAGAAAGGATGGCCACCAGAATAGGAATCCCCAAAAGCGATTCCCTACGGCGGCGACCGGCCCGGTGAGTCGCCCCTGACCACGGCTTGAGCGTCTGTTGCACGGTCAGACCCTCAAGACCAGCACCGCCACGGCATACACCAAGTAGAGGCCGACCCCCACCGGGGCCAGAACCCAGGCGCTCACCCCTCGCTTGGTGGCGGCGAAGAGTGCGGCCACCACGGCTATTCCGGCGATACCGGCGGAGAGAAACCCCGCGTCGGAGAGCCGCCAGGGGGTGAAGCAGAGCCCCACTATCGCGGGGAAGGTCGCCTGGAAGACCATCGACCCGGTGACGTTGCCCAAGGCCAGGCTGTCGCGGTTGCGCCGGATCCAGAGCGTGCCTGCGGTCACTTCGGGCAGCTCGGTCGCGATTGGGACCAGGAGCAGCGCCAGGACAAGCGGGGCCAGGTGGGCCAGGCTCGCGACCTGGCGGAGGCCGTAGAGGAAAACCTCGCTGGCGAGGGCCAGGCCTGCCAGTCCCACGATCGCCTGGATGGCTGGAAGCGCCAGAGTGCCTCGCCCGTCCGGGGACCGTCCGCCAACCAGACGAGAGAACCAGAGGGGCTCGTAGTCGCCCTCGGGGGCGACGTCGGCGCGGACGGTTCGACGCACGAAGGCCACATAGAAGAGGGCGAGCACGGCCGCATCTAGCCAGCGCACCGGTGTTGGCAGGAACGCCCCCGCGATCAACAAGACAAAGCTCAGCGAGAAGGCCCAGAGCACGCGTCTGGCGTCCCGGGCACCCACCTGCAGGTACCTCCTGCCGCAGATCAGGCAGACCAGCCCGACCATGCCCAGCCCGATGGTGGACAACATAAGAGGGGCGCCCAGGATGGCCCCGGTTGCGGTCTGGGTTGCCTCGTGCCCCCCTGAGATCAGTGCAACGATGGGCACGATCGTCTCCGGCATGGCAGTCCCCACCGCCGCCATGACGCTACCTGTCATCCCGTGGCCGATACCGAGGCTGCGGGCGCCCCACTCCACGGCGTTGGTGAACAAGGTCGCCGCCACCAGCATCAGCACCAGGCCGAGGGCGAAGGCGAGCGCTATCTGCATCCGCTCAGGGTTGGGAGGAGGCCGCCGGAGATCGCCCGAGCGGGCCGATCAGGTCTCGCACCAGAGCCAGGCCATGGAGTCCGACCGTACCCAGACCCACCGCCTGGACCCGCTCCACCGGCAGTTCGAGCGGGGGCGCCACGGCGTCGTGGATCCGCTGCCGGTACCAGGGGAAGAGCGACCGGGGCAGCGTCCCAGGATCCACCCAGCTGAGCTTCCAGGCCTCGCGGCTGCGCCGGAGCGTTCCTCCAACCGGCCGGGCCCGGAAGACCACGTCGGTGTCATGCCGAATCCCGGTGAATCGGTAGTAGCCGATGAGTTGTTCCACCTCGATCTTCAGTCCGGTCTCCTCCTCGGTTTCTCGGACCACAGTCAGGGCGGGATCTTCGCCACCTCCGACGTGTCCGCCCGGAGGCTCCCAGCCGGCCGGCCAGAGGCGCAGTTGGAGCAGCACTCGCCCGTGGTCGTCGACGACCACGGCTTGGGAGCCGACGACGACCCGCTCGGCTACACGATGCATGGGTTTGCCAGCGCCGTGGCCAGTCCCGGGGTGTTCGACGAGATCAACCAGCTGAGGTTGGGAAAGAACTCCTGGGGTGGGGTTGAGCTGACCAGCAGCCGCCAGAGCCCGTCGGCGACGCCCAGGATGGGAGCGCCGATGGCAATACCTGAGTTGAAAAAGCTGGGCAAGATGAAAAAAATGAAGATGGCGGCGATCAAAATTCCGGTCCGGTTGCGGTCAACCCACTGGAAGAAACCGGGGGCATAGCCCCTGAACAAACCTTCGGCAACCCCGTATCCGTCCAAAGGAGGGATCGGGATCAGGTTGAAAATGAACAGGATCATGTTGACGAAGAAGGCCTCGACGAGGATCCAGTAGAGGTAGCCGGCCAGGTTCAGGTCAAAGCTGGGTAGTTGGCAGTTCTGAACCGCCGGGTCGGCCAGGATGAGCAGCCGCAGCAACAGGCAGAGAACCGCGGCCATGGCTAGGTTGCTTAGTGGCCCCGCCGCGGACAGCCAGGCTCTTTGGGCCCCCCGGCGAACATAGAGGGGGTTGAATTGGACTGGGCGGGCGAAGCCGAACCCGACCAAGACCAGCGCCGCCAACCCCAGCGGGTCGATCTGGTTGGCCGGGTTGAAGGAGAGCCGCCCCTGAGCCCGAGGCGTCGGGTCCCCGTAGGAGGTGGCGACCGCGGCGTGGCAGAACTCGTGGACTGTGAAGCCGATGACGATCCCTGGGACGGCGAAGAGCAGCAGGACGAGGTAGAACTCGACGTCCGTCCCGAGCACCGGTGCTCAGTCCAGGATGATCTTGTGCGGCCGCCGCCGGCTCTTGGGTCCCTTGGGGTTCCGCCGGTGCTCGATCGCTGCGGCAGCCGCCAGAAACACTTCGCGCTGGGCCTTGAGCAAGTGGGCCCGTGATTCCGGCGGCAAGAGCTCCCCTAGCTCACTGGCTGCGCTGGCAACCGCCCCACCTATCTGTCGGGCCGCCCATTGTCCGATGCGGGCCGCCTCTTCACGCTCCATCACGCACTCCCAAAATGAATCGCCAGCTGGCCTCGCTCCAGATTGGCTGAGGTTGTCACCTTGCCGTGCAGCACCCGAGGCAGGCTGATTTCCCGCTTGTAGGGACCGACGCTAACGTAAAGCTCGTCCTCTCTTTGGGTCAGATCGATCTGCTCCTTGGTGGCAAACGGCAGCTGCAGAGTGAGCACATATTCCGCGCCTTCCTTGCGCAGAGACTGCGGCTTGGTGTCGTACAGGATGGCGCTGGGGTCGATGTCACCGAAAAGCGAATCGCCCAGTTCTCGCAGATTGTCTAGTCCCACTACTTCGTGGTCGAAGAGCTGGCTGTTGAGAATCGGCACCGGGGCGAAGGCGGACTGCGCCAGCTCGGCGTAGCGCTGCTGGGATCGGTGCCAGTCGGCAAAGTATCCTTCGCTGAGCGTATCCGGAAGCACTCGATTTACTAGCACAGCGTCTACTTGGTAGTCATAGAGATTGAGATAGGTGTAGGCTCGCTGGGCCTCTTTGATCACCATCTTTTCCAGGTTTAGCACCAAGCGCACGGTGCACGTCTTGGAGTCGCTGAGGACGTTTTTCATGGACTCCAGATCCAGCAAAAGTTCCTTGATGGAACCGTAGACTTCATCGCCTGGCAAGGGAATCTTCACGAACGGCTGAATCACCGGACGTGCCACCCGCATGACCTTGCGCTCGAGCGGAAAGATCCGGTCCAGGTACCAGCGGGCGACATCGGGAAAGGCGAGCAGCTGCAATGTCTCGCCGGTGGGCGCACAGTCGACGATCAGCACGTCGTACTGATTGAGTTGCGCATGTCGCCGAATCCACATGAGGCTGGAGATTTCCTCCATCCCCGGTGGCGTGGCCAGCTCCTCGGCGATGATCTCATCGACTCCCTGGCTGTTGAACAACACCGCCAGGTATCCATGGATCTTCTCCCAGTGGCCCTCCATCTCGTGCAGCGCGTTGACCTCTTGGGCAAAGAGATTGTCCAAGACCTCCACTGGTTCGCCGCCCAATTCACGGTCCAGTGAGTCGCCCAGGCTGTGCGCGGCATCGGTAGAGATCACCAGGGTTCTAAGTCCCAGCGCGGCGCACTTGAGTGCACTGGCAGCGGCAACTGTGGTCTTGCCCACACCACCCTTGCCGGTGTAGAGGATCACCCGCATCTCAGCGAGTATAGGGAGGCTCCAAATCCGGCCCCGCTCAGTGGATGACGAAGAACCCCACGATCACCATGACGATCATGACCGCGGATACCACCATCACCCGACGCAGATCCAACCACAAATAGGGAGTGCGGTCGGTGGGGATCGCCGGGCTGTCGTCGAGCGCCTCCAAGTGGGCCATCTGCTGCCTCTGACGCTCAGCTCGGCCGGTGACCCTTCCCTTTCGGGGTAGAAGGGAGGCGGACGCCGTTGCCGCGGCTACCGCCGGAACGACCGGGGACGGGTTGGCTGGAGGAGCAGCCGGAGCCGCCGGAGCCGTCGGCTGGCGACGCGGCAGCAGTGACCCGCGCGCCGGGCTTGCAGCGGGTTCTAAGGCTGGGCTTTCGCTCTGCTCCACGGGCGTCACCTCCGGAGCGGCCGGAGGACTCTCCTGAAGCTGAGGCCTGGGGACGGGAGGCTTGGGAGGCGCCTTTCGGGCAGTCGAGGTCGGACGGCGCCTGGTGCGTCTTGCCAATTGGGGCTCCGCGAATAGGGTGCCAGGACAAAGCCCGGAATCGGGCGCGGCAAGTGTATCCAAGAGGAGGCCGAGACCCGATCATCGGCGAAGGGTGCAGGCAGCGAGCACCAGCTGGGTGGGGGTCAGCTTAGCGAGGGAGGGGACGAAGCGGTGCCAGCGCCCACTGCCTGCGTGGGCGATGTGTGTGGGGCCACATCTAGTGCCCGGAGCCAATTGAACCACAGAATGTTGTGGACCGCAAGTGTATTTACATACCGAAAATTAGCCCGACTCCGGTGCTCTCCGGACAGTCCGGGGCCGCTCTAACGGCACCTGGACCACCCCCGAAAGCAGCCGACCAGATCACGGACAACCGTGGCGACGGAGCCCGGTCGGAGAAGAGGGGGGTCTCCTCAGACGTTGAAGAGAAAGTGCATCACGTCGCCGTCCTGGACCAGGTAGTCTCGGCCCTCCAGGCGACGTTGGCCGCGCTCCCGTACTGCCGCGTAGCTTCCCGCCTCAACCAGCTCCTGCCAGCCGCAGACCTCGGCCCTGATGAAGCCTTTGGCAAAGTCGGTGTGGATTGCCCCGGCAGCGTCCCGGGCATTTGCACCTTGGGCGACCGTCCAGGCGCGCACCTCCTTCTCGCCAGCGGTGAAGAACGTCTGCAGACGCAGGGCGTGATACCCGGCCCGGCTGAGGCGGCCCAAGCCAGCCTCCGCCAGTCCCAGCCCGGCCAGGAACTCGTCCGCTTCCTGGGGCTCCAGTTCGGCGAGCTCGGCTTCCAGTTTGGCCGACACCGGCACGAAGTCCGCTCCCTCCTGGGTGGCGCGAGCGGCCAGCTGCGCCGCGGGTCCGTCGGCGGGCGGCGTCGCCAGCTCATCCTCGTCCACGTTGCCGACGAAAATCACTGGCTTGGCCGTGAGGAGCTGAGCATCGCGGACCCCGACCAGCTCCTCATCCGTGAGGCTGACTCGACGGGCCGGCAGCCCCTGATCGAGGGCTGAGCGCACCTTCTGGAGGCCGGCGACCTCCGCCTGGACTTCCCGCGACGCAGCGCCCGCCCTGGCCGTCTTGCCGACCCGCTCAAGGCGCCGGTCGACAGTGCCGAGGTCAGCCAAGGTGAGCTCGAGCTCGAGGATCTCCAGATCGCGCAATGGGTCGACGCCGCCTTCGACGTGACTGACCTCGGACGCACTGAAGGCGCGCAGGACGAAGGCGATGGCGTCGGCGCTCCGGATATGCCCCAGAAACTGGTTGCCCAGGCCCTCACCCAGGTGGGCGTTGCGCACCAGCCCCGCGATGTCGGTGAAGGTGACTGTGGCCGGGATCACCTTGGGAGGGTGAAAGACCTCGGCCAACTGCTGGATTCGGTCATCCGGGACAGGAACCACACCGGTGTTGGGGTCGATGGTGGTGAAGGGAAAGGCGCCGACCGGGACGTGGGCCCTGGTGAGCGCGTTGAACAGGGTTGACTTGCCCGCGTTAGGCAGCCCGACGATCCCGACCGAGAGGCTCAACCGCCCCGGCTCATCGGGCGCTGGCCGGGGTCAGGAGCAGCCGGCGGACCAACTCCGCCAGCCCGCCCTGGCCGGGACCGGGAACCAGCCAGTCGGCGGCCGCCCGCACTTCGGGCGCCGCCGTTTCGACCGCCACCTTGGTGCCGGCCACGGCCAGGAGGGGCAGATCGTTGGGCGCGTCGCCCACCGCCACCACTTCTTGGGGATCGACCCCCAGGTGCTGGCAGAGCCAGGCCACGGCCTTGCCCTTGTTCACCCCTCGAGCGGTGATCTCGCAGAATCCGACCAGCGAGCGGGTGACCTCGGCCCGATCCCCGAACTGCTGCTGGAACTCCGCCAGGGCGGCCCGGAAGCGCTCTGGGTCGGCCACGACCACGGTGAGCTTGGTGCTCCCTTTGCGGACCCGTTCCTCAAGAGATGGGTTGGTGGCCACCTCCGCTTCGACTTGGGCTATCCCCGAATAGAAGCGGACGTCGTCGTTGAGCTCCTCCACATAGAGGTGGTCGTCTTGGTACACGTTGAGGGCGTACCCATGACGCCGGCAGAGCTCCAGTACCTCGAATCCCAGCGCCCCCGAGACTTCCTCGCGGCGGAGCACCGTGGCGGAAGCCAGCTCGGGCTCGGAGAGACCATCAGCAAGATCCTTGATCAACGCCCCCTGGTAGCACACCAAGGGCAGGTCGGCGCCCAGTTCCAGCGCGTGGGGGAGCCCCGACCGGTACATCCGCCCGGTGGCAACCCCGAACCTGATCCCCGCCTCTTGAGCCAGCGCAACCGCCGCGACGTCTCTGGGATCCACCTGGAGGCTCTCGTCTAGAAGTGTCCCATCGAGGTCGGAGATCAGCAGCTTGGGCGTCACCTGCGCTAAGCGACCTCGGGGTTGGCCCAGGCGATCGGCGCTCCTCCGTCCAGTACCGCCAGGATGTTGCGAGCGGCCAGCTCGCCCATGGCGGCCCGGGTCTTGCCGGTGGCGCTACCAAGGTGCGGCAGCAGCACCGCGTTGGCGCAGCCGGCCAGCCCTGGGGCCATCTCGGGCTCGCGCTCGTAGACATCGAGGCCCGCCCCTGCGATCTCCCCGGACCTGAGGGCCTCCACCAGGGCTGCCTCGTCGATGACCGGGCCGCGAGAGGTGTTTACCAAGATCGCGCTTCGCTTCATGCTGGCCAGCTCGGCGGGGCCGATCAGGTGGTGGGTCTCCGGGGTGAGCGGCACGTGGCAGCTGACGAAGTCGGACTCCACCAGGAGTCGCTCCAGTGAGCACGCCTCGACGTCGAGCTCCTCCGTCCGAGCCACCCCGACCGGGTCGTAGGCCAGGATGTGCATCGAGAACCCCTTGGAGGCCCGCCAGGCGACCGCGCGGCCGATCCTGCCGAAGCCGATCAGACCGAGGGTGGCTCCGGTCACCTCCTGGCCCAGCATGTAGTCCGGAACCCAGCCAGAGTAGCGACCTTCCCGCATCTCACGGTCCGCCTCGACCACCCTCCGCGCCGCTGCCAGGATCAGGGTCATGGCCAGATCGGCAGTTGCGTCGGTGAGCACGTTGGGGGTGTGTCCGACGTAGATTCCCCGGGCTGTGCAGGCGGGGATGTCGACGTTGTCGAGACCGACCGCGTAGTTGGATACCACTTTGAGATTCGGCCCCGCCGCCTCCAGGGCCTGTTCGTCGATCCGGTCCCGGAGTTGGGGGAGCAGAGCGTCGGCCCCCTGGATTGCCATCCGGTAACGCTCGGGAGGAAGGATCTCGCCCAGGAGCACCACCTCGCACCGCTCCCGGAGCAGGCTTTCGGCCGGGCCAGGCACCGACAGCGTCATGACCACCTTGGGCACTTCCGGGTCATTGTCGCCGATGGCCGACCCGGTGATCCGAGTGGCCCTCTCCCGGATGGGGTATATTGAATTCGTTGCCAATTCGCTCTAGACGTCCCTTCCGGCCCTCCCATCGCACCGCTTACCAGGCTCCCGATGAGATCCCCCAGCCGGATCCAGCCCCCTCCGTCAGCTTTTCCGAGCTTGGGATCTCGGCCTCGATGCTGAGAACCCTCGATGAGGTGGGGTACCGCGACCCCACCGCGATACAGGCGCTGACCATCCCGGTCGCCCTCTCAGGCCGAGACGTCGTTGGCCAGGCTCGGACCGGATCCGGTAAGACCGCGGCATTCGCGGTTCCCCTGCTGGAGCAGCTGGACCCCTCCCTACGGACCGTCCAGGCGCTGGTGCTCTGCCCCACCCGCGAGTTGGCCGCCCAGGTGACCCTGGAATTCGAGAAATTGGCCCACGGTCGCACAGTCCGGGTTCTCACCGTGGTGGGCGGCGACCCGATCCGGCGCCAGCTGGATGGGCTAGCCGCGCATCCCCAGGTGGTGGTGGGTACCCCGGGACGGGTCCTCGATCATCTCCAGCGGCGGAGCCTGTCCCTGAAGGCGATCCGCTTCGTGGTCCTGGACGAGGCCGATCGGATGCTGGACATGGGTTTCGCTCCCGATGTCGAGCGGATCCTCCTCCAGACCTCCAAGGAACGCCAGACCATGCTCTTCTCGGCCACCGTGCCGGAGTGGGTCCATCGGTTGGCAGCGCGCCATATGCGGGACGCCGAGACGGTATCCGTCAGTGGACGGACCGAACTGGTCCCCACCATTCGCCAGTGGTGTATCGAGTGTTCCTGGTCGGAGAAGGAAGAGGCACTGGGCATGCTGATGGACAGTCCGCTGGTCACCCTCGGACTCATTTTCAGCAACACCAAGCGCAACGCCGACCACCTGCACACCGCTCTCTTAGGACGTGGGTACGACGTCACCGTCATCCACGGCGATCTCTCGCAGCGAGAGCGCGACCAGGCGATGGAGCGCTTCCGCAACTCCAAGGTGCGCTTTCTGATCGCGACCGACGTGGCGGCCCGCGGCATCGACATCGACGACATCAGCCACGTGATCAACTACGACATTCCAGCCACTCCCGAGGACTACGTCCACCGGGTGGGCAGGACCGCCAGGGCGGGACGCAACGGCGTGGCTCTCACCCTGATCACCCCGATCGAAATCCTCAAAATCCGCGACATCGAGCGCCACACCAAGCGCCCCATCGAACATCACACGCTAGAGGACCTGAAGTTGCTGGCCGGGACGGCCGGCGCGCTGGTTGGCTGAATCCGCCACCGGCGGCTGACTTCGTTCGGCTGAGGAGGGCCAGTCCGAACGAAGGGCGCGACCCTCTGCCGGTCGGGCCAGGCGTGCCGGTGGAGCAACTCGCTATACTGCACCGCGCACTATGGCAAACCGCATGCGGAAGGGCGCGACTGGCGATCTGCTGAGTCTCGCCGCCCTGGGTCTTCTGGCGGAGCGCCCTCGCCACGCCTACGAGATCCAGCGCGAGCTGCAGCAGCGTCACAAGGAATTCGCCGTGGGCGCCCCAAGGGCCCTCTACCACGCGGTGGATCGCCTGGCCGCAGCTGGTTGGATCGAGCTCGCGGGAACGGTTCGCGCGGGACACCACCCGGAGCGGATCGTCTATCGGGCGACCGATGCCGGCCTCGAAGAGCTGCGCGACTGGCTGGTCGATCTGCTCTCCCTGCCCCGCGAGGAACCATCTGCGTTCGCGGCTGCGGTCAGCATGCTGGGGTACCTCCCGGAGCGGGCGGCCCTGAGCGCGCTGGCTCAGCGGGTCGCTCAGTTGGAGGGACGAATCGCGGCCTTGGGCGCGGTCCTGTCGTCCCTGATCGGACAGTTCGGGCTGCCCCGCCTGTTCCTCCTCGAGAGGGAGTACGAGCGGGCCCTCTGGCAGGCGGAGCTCACCTGGGTGACCGCGCTGATCGGCGAGATTCGAGCCGGCACCCTGGCGGTCGACCAGAAGTGGCTCTCCCAGTACGTCGGTCCCGTAGAAGCGCCCGATTCCGAGGCGGATGCTCCTCTGGCTGTTCAGGCACCGAAGAGTCGGCGTCGGCTGGCCTCCGCCAATGGTGAGCCGGAACTCAAGATCCACCCAGGAGGTCTCCCATGAGTGACCCGTCCCAAGACCGCCAGACGGTGATCAGCGTCCACCAGCTCCGGCGCGTCTTCAAAACTCGCCACTCCACGGTGGAGGCGGTCGCGGGAATCGACCTCGAGGTTTGCGCCGGGGAGGTCTTCGGCTTCCTCGGTCCCAATGGGGCGGGCAAGACGACCACTCTGCGCATGCTGGCAACCCTGATGCCCCCCACGTCTGGGGAGGCGACCGTTGCCGGACAGGATCTCAGGCGCCATCCCGACCAAGTCCGCCGGCGGATTGGCTACGTCGGCCAGCGGGGCGGGGTCGACCCGGAGATCACGGGGCGGAAGGAGCTGATCTTCGAGGCCCGGCTGTACGGCATGAGTCGGGCCGAGGCCAGGACCAGGGCGGCTGAGTTGATCGTGGCCCTGGAGTTGGACTCCTGCGCGGACCGCAAGGGCTCGACCTACTCGGGCGGGCAGCGGCGACGTCTCGACGTCGCGGTCGGACTGGTCCACCGCCCCCAGTTGCTCTTCCTCGATGAACCCACGACCGGCCTCGACCCACAGAGCCGCGCCCGCATGTGGGACGAAGTCCGCAAGCTAAGCGACCAGGGGACGACCGTCTTCCTCACCACCCACTACCTCGAGGAGGCGGACGCACTCTGCGACCGGCTGGCCATCATCGACCACGGCAAGATCGTGGCCCAGGGGACACCGGACGAGCTCAAGCGCGAGGTGGCCGGTGACCTGGTGACGGTGGGCGTGAGCGGCGACCTGGATGCCGCCCTGCTGCTGCTCCGGGACCAGCCGTTCGTTCGGGAGGCCTCAAGCGAGGGTGGCCAGCTGCGCCTCTACGTCGACCATGGGGAGACAGCCACGCCCAACATCCTGCGCCTACTGGAAACGGGCGGCTTGGGGTTGACCTCGGTGGCACTCAGTCGGCCGAGCCTCGACGACGTGTTCCTCCGCAGCACCGGGCGCTCGCTGCGCGAATCGGACGCGGCCTAGCCGGAAGGGAGAGGAAAACCATGAAACTTGCGCGCGACACTGGGCTGGTATTCCAGCGCTACTTCAGCATCTTCATCCACAATCCGGCTTGGGTTGCGGTCGGCGTGATTCAGCCCGCGCTGTATCTCCTCTTGTTCGCCCCGCTGCTGAAATCGATCGCCCGGGTCCCGGGCTTTCCCGCCGGCGGTGCGTACAACGTCTTCGTGCCGGGGCTGCTGATCCAACTGGGACTCTTCGGTGCGGCCGGAGTGGGATTCAACCTCATCTCCGAGTTGCGCCTGGGCGTGGTCGAGCGGCTCCGGGTGACCCCCGTCAGCCGGCTGTCGCTGCTGTTGGGACGGGCGCTGCGGGATGTGCTGACCCTATTTGTCCAGGCACTCATCCTGGTTGCCCTGGCGCTTCCCTTCGGTCTCAGCTTCAAGCCCGTGGGCATCCTGATCGGGCTCGGGCTGGTCGCTTTGATTGGTCTCCTAGTCGCCTCGATCTCGTACGCGCTGGCCCTGGCCTTGAAGGACGAGAACTCCTTTGCGCCGATCATCTTCACCGCCAGCCTGCCCCTGCTTCTTCTATCGGGAGTCCTCTTGCCGATGAGCCTGGCGCCAAGTTGGCTGCGGACCATCTCGACCCTCAACCCGTTCTCCCATGCCGTTTCAGCCAACCGGGCGGTGTTCCTGGGCCACCTAAGCAATCCCAACGTGCCCGAAGGGGTACTGATCATGGCGGCACTCGCCGGCCTTGCGGTCTGGTTCGCCGCCCGATCGTTCGGCCGCGCGATCTCCTGAAGGCGCTTCTAGCGACGGGCGTCGGGGAATCTCTGCACGGTCGCTCCGGCGAGAGAGCGGGCGCGACTCCGACGGCCGGGACTGGGAGAGCCTTCCCTATCGTCCGCACCCGGGAGCGCAGCGGGCCGGATAGCGGGACAGCTTCCGGACTCCCTCCACGGCAGGCGCGGCAGCGCCCTGGGGACCCCTCGGAGCTGCCCCGTGCCGCCGGGGCCGATGCGCCGCTCGGGTGACCTCCTGGCGCCGTCCCAGGGCCACGCCAGGGAGGCAGACGGCCGGGTCGCGGCCGCGGTCTGCCCCATCTCAGGCGAATAAAGGTCCCGTCAGATCGATTGGAACTCAGATAGCAACACTGCGGCTAACTCGTGTTAGGCTGCCTGGCGAGGACGGGTCCGGGTGGTCGATCGGGAGTGGATCGGCTATCGAACGGACGGATCGCAGGAGTCACTAAGTGACCTCGATATCGAACCATGATCTCCGTGGCCGGCAATGCACTTCCCGGGAGGCGCTCGTGGCGTCTGTTCCGTGGAACTGACCACCCGGCCAGGGCTCTCAGCCCTTGTTGCTACGCGCTCAGCGCCCCCGGGCGGGCGAGCGTCTGGTGACGGCCCCATGGATCGGGGGAGCTGAAGCTGGTCAAGACCTTTGGGGAGAGGTTCGCCAGACGGAAGCGCGGAAGTTTTTCGCTGATTCCGCTGGCTCGGCGGTTGCGCTGGATCAGTGCGGCTGCAGCAGTCTTGGTCTTCGCTCCAGGACTGGGAGCCCTGATGGTCGCCGGCGCCTCCAAAGCGGAAGCGGTCCGGTCGACCGGCGGCGGGGTGCTTCCGGCAGGCGCGCTGCGGACGCCCGACGCGCGGGTGAACGCTGCGGTCGCCGATTACCCGCCGAGCCCGACGGCAGCCATCCCCAGCCCGACCTCCGCCCATGCCGATCCATCCCATGCAGCTACCACGGCGGTGGGTGCCGAGGCACCCGCCCCACCTGGGTGCCCGTCGCTCGGGCTGTTCGTGTCCTCGGAGGAGCAGTCTGCGCTCGACGCACTGGCCTCGGACTTGCGCGTTAGTCCCAAGATCATGACGGTCTACGCCAGCGACAACTACACCGTCTTCACGCCTCCGGCCACATCGCTGCAGCTGTTGCTCGGTGTCGGAGAGGTCACACCGGCAGAGGCGACGAAGATCGGCACCACCTTGGTGGCCACAGGGCACGCCAATACCATGATCCGGATCATGTGGGAGATGAACGGGAACTGGTTCCCATGGGGGGTCCAGTCACTGTCTGCGGCGCAGTACATCTCCATCTACCAGGCGGCAGAGCGGGCGTTCGCGGCTGTGCCAGGCAACCAATTCCAGTACGTCTGGAACGTGAATGCCGGGACCGCGGAGAGCGGCCGGACCGAATTCGACACCTATCCGGGAAGCGCCTACGTCTCCAATGTCGGCTTCGACTACTACGACTACGGCGCCACGAGTGAGAGTTGGATACCTCCGATCCTGGCCTTCGCCGCTTCTCAGGGCAAAACTGTCTCGATTGACGAGTGGGGACTCAACGGGCAGAACGATCCCGCCTACATCGACTACATCGCCAGCGTGGTGAACAATCCGGCCAACCACGTGACCGCCCAGGCGTACTTCGACGATGGCAACAGCACGATCACAGAGTTTCCGGCCGCCGAAGCGGAGTACACGAGGGACTTCGCCAACAGCTGCTAGCGATCGCCTCGCCCAGCTGGAGTGAACCGGCTTGGTTCGCGCCAGCATCGGATCCCCACTGCCCTTGAGCTGTCCGCAGATCTGCACAGCGTGTCCGGTTTGGCGGGAGCGAAGGCGGTGGCTCGACGTCAACGTCGGCACCGGCTGGTGATGCCGTTCCCGGTGCCGCGAGATCAGTCGCCGGTCCCGTCCCGCCCAGCGGCTGCTTCCGCCAACAGACCGGCCAACCAAAGCCTCGGTCGCGGTTGGCAAATGGCGTAGCAATTGCCATGTGACAACATCTTGAACTGCCTTGACACCCTCGCGACCCCTTGTCACACTCAGGTCAAGGACGGGAACGGTTGGTTTCAGTCGCCGGAACAGTCGCTCTTCGGAGGAGCCTCCAACCGGCAAAGGTGAGCATCCACGGGACTCGGAAACGGGTGTCATGCGATGCGGGAGAGTAATCGGTGCTTGCGCACACTCGGTCGGGCTCAGACGATCACCGCTCAGAGGGCGACTCAGGACCGAACCTGGTCGTGGCGAACCGCATTGAGGATCTCACGTGACGATCTCATTCACCGAGGGCGTTCCCACCACGGCTGTTGACCAATCACTGGATGTCGCCGTCCTCCAGGGCGCACCGGAAGCCGAGGTGCGACCGAGTGTCCCGTCAGGTGCCTCGAAGCCGACCATCCTGGTCGAGCGCGGCGATGCGCCCCGGGTGAGCGTCGTGATCCCCGCGCTTAACGAGGCGGCCAACCTCCGCTACGTCTTGCTCCTGCTACCCCCGAGCATCTTTGAGGTTGTCCTTGTCGACGGCCGCTCCCTGGATGCGACGGTGGAGGTCACACGGTCGCTCTACCCGGATGCCACGATCATTCATCAACCCGGCCGCGGAAAGGGCAACGCCTTGGCCGCAGGTTTCGCAGCCTGCCGAGGCGACATCATCGTGATGCTCGACGCTGACGGGTCGGCCAACCCCCAAGAAATAGGGAATTTCGTCTCCGTGCTCCTCGATGGGGCCGACTTTGCCAAGGGGACCAGATTCGCCAAGGGAGGCGGAAGCGCGGACATCACTTGGCTTCGCCAGATTGGAAACAATGCCCTGGTCGGGATGGTCAACCTGCTCTACCGGAAGAAGTACACGGACCTCTGCTACGGACTCAACGCCTTTTGGGTCCACTGTCTGCCGCACATGTCCGTCGACACCGACGGGTTTGAGGTCGAGGCGCTAATCAACGTCCGCCTGGCTAAATCCAAGCTCAAGGTCGAGGAGGTCGGCAGTTACGAACTTCGACGACTGCATGGGAACAGCAAGCTGCACACGATCCGTGACGGCATCCGCGTGCTGCGGGTGATCCTGCGAGAGCGGTTGACCGGACCAACTGAAGTGGCCTCACCAGCACCCGAGTTGGCCCAGGCGGCTTCCCGTACGGTGGTATAAGAAGCAGGTCATCTTGTGTTTCTCTCCGGAGGTGGGGCCGTACCTGACGGCGGCACCTCCTCCGGAAGGTGGCCGAAGAGCGTGGCCGGGGTCGCGGCGGACCGCTCTGCGCACCAGGTTGTGAGCGGGTTGGCGCGCGACACTCAGAACCAGGCCGTGTACGTCTTGACCGACTACTTTCCCTCCACCGGCGGTACCAGTACGGCGGCCCGGGCAGCGGCCAGGGAGCTCGTGAGCCGTGGATGGACGGTAAGCGTCGTAACAAGGCGCCTTTCCACCGCATGGCCTCGCACAGAGAGCTTGGATGGTGCCACCATCCACCGGGTTGGCTGGCCAGGGCACAGTCGACTCTCCAAACTGGTGGACCTGATCACGACCTGGTGGTGGCTTCTCCGCTCACGGCGTCAAATCGGGTTCGTTCAAGCGTTCATGGATCCGGATTACGCGGTAGCGGCTTTCGCTGCTGGGCTGGGCAATCGAACGATCATGCGTTGGGCGACACGCGGCGACCCGGACCGATTCCTGCGCGTCCAAAGACTGAGCGGCATTCGGACCCGCCTAATCGGCCGGTGCCTCAACGTAGCGCTCACCCCAGCGATGGGGGCTGAACTGGAGCAGTTTGGCATCAAGGCCAATGCTGTCATTCCGGTTCCCACCGACTCCGCCCGCTTCAGGCCCGCGTCTCCTGAGGAGCGCGCGGAGAAGAGAGCCTGGTTGGGGATCACGGCGGATGTCGTGATCGTGTTCACGGGTCACCTGGAACCCCGCAAGGGCATCGACCTACTCATGCAAGCGTTCGCGACCCTGGTGAGCGGTGGGTCCTCGGTGCACCTTCTGGTAGTCGGGGGAAGCCACGGCCACGCCACCGATCTCGGCCCTGCACTTCACGAGTTCGTGCGCGATCGGTCGCTCGAGCACTGCGTGACCTTTACCGGAGTGGTGGGCGATGTCGGTCCATATCTCCAAGCAAGCGACATCTTCTGTCTGCCGTCACAGCGAGAAGGAATGTCGAACTCGATCGTGGAGGCAATGGCCTGCGGCCTCGCATGCGTTGCCCCCATATCGGCCGGAGGAGACGAGCTTCTGGGCGATGGCGCGGGGGTGGTACCGGCGACGAACTCCCCAGCTGACCTCGTCGCGGCGCTGGCGCCACTCGTGGGCGACCGCGAGTTGCGGGAGGAACTGGGTCGAGCGGCGCTGAAGAGGGCGCAATCGCATCGGCTGTCCGCGGTGGTCGACGCCTACGAGGGCCTCTACACCTCCCTCACGACTGCCCCAAGAGGTTAGACACAGCCGCAGCGTCGGCTCTGAGGCGCGAGGCAACGAGGTTGACTCTCGTCCGCTCCAGCAGCCGGCGCGGCGCCTCCAGGTTTTCTCGGCGCTTCACCGATGACGGTGTAGCGCTGGGCGTCTGCAGGCAACCCTCAGGGGAGCGTCACCCGGCGTGCCTCCTGCTTTCCTTGGGCGAACCCTGCACGGGCGGCGGGGATGCGGGTCCCGGGGTCCATCTGGTTCGTGCCCATTGCCGCTCGGGAGTCGGCGTCCGGTGTGATCACCTCGACCCGGCTGCCCTGCGTGCGCAGGGTCTCGACCTGGCTTGCTAGATCCGTACCCCATTCCGGAGGTCTGCGCAGGCCCTCGAACTGGCCGCCCGGAACCGCGGCCCGCTCCGGAGGCGTTTGCACCCGTCCGCCCAACGGCGAAAGTACCACGACGTAGGCATAGCCTGACGCGAGGTCAGCGTTCTCACCCCCGCCCACGCCACCGTCGATGTAGCGAGTTCCGTTGATGCTGACCGTGGGAGCGAGACCAGGCAGCGCAGTGCTCGCGGTGACCGCGTCCGCCAGGTCGACGCCGGAATCGCGGTCGAAGGCAGCCAACTCTCCCGTGTGCGCTTCGATGGCGGTCACCAGCATCGGACGGTCCGGCCACTCAGGCCGGGGCAGCCGGGCGGCGACCACCGCTCGCCGCTGATCCGCCCCGGGTCCGAGTGTGGCGTCGCTCTCTATCCCGAACGCTCCCATCGCACGTCGTAGATCGGAAACCGAGGTGGCGGCGGCGGAGATGGCCCTCATCCGCTCGTACACGGTGACCATCGGCAGTGAGGGCGGCCGCTCCCGAGTCTGTCCGACCGGTTGACTCGGCGGGGATAGCACCGAGGCCAACAATTCGCCCACCGGCGTGCCGCTGCGCAGCTGCGCTGCCGCGGTGGCCCCGGCCGAGGTGCCGACCACCAGATCGGCGGTCTCTGTCAAGTCGAGACCACCTTCGGCCAAGCCTGCGACGATACCGATCTCCCACGCATTCCCGGCAGCCCCTCCGCCGCCGAGAACCAGAGCAACATTGTGAGGCACCTGGAGACTATGTCAGGCCGGGGACAATCCTGACCATCCAACTAGCGAGACCGTGACCTGCTGCCGGTCTCGCGGCTCTTCGCCGTTGGTTCGTGACAATCCGGACCTAACCGGCCCAGACCGCCTCAGTGAACTGGGCAGCACCCGGAATCGGACCAGCACCCGGCCAAAACCGGCTCCGGGGCCAGCGCTCCCGTCTTGCTCGGTGGAGGGAGTCACCTTGGATCCAGCTTCGGCAGTGTCCAGTGCGAGCCCAGTTGCAAGTCGAAGTCTCTTGGCCAAAAGCGCGCCAGGCCGCCGCCGGGATACGGAGTCAGTTCACCGAAGTAGACCTGGTTCCCCTCGCTGTACAAATCGACTCGGACGAAATCCAATCCCCCCGATAAGAGCGATGCCGCCGCCAGCATCGCTGGCAGCGTCGCTGGCTTGTCTTGTATGGGAGCTAGCGGACGAATCTTCCCGGCGAGGCCGAGGCGAGCGGTGAGGGGCTCCCAATCTGGGGTATAAATCCGCCTACACCAGTTACTAATCCGATCCACCTCTACGAAGATCACCGCCGCCTTGCCGTCGAACATGAAGAACTTGTAATCAGGGGGCGCCTCATCTCCCTCCCCTAGGCGCTCCTCGAGAACAATCGCGGGACGCGCATGGGTGTAGGCCCACTCTCCACTCCGCTCCGCCAAGGACTTTCTCAACCAGCCGCGTGTCACCGCTTGAAGAGCAGCCACGTCTGCAACGTGCCCATGACCGAAGTAGACGTGGCCGCTTCCGTGGTTCGGCTTGAGAACCCAGCGCTCGGGCAGCGGGACGTTCGCCAGCTCCCGTAAGTCGGTGCCAAACCAGACTGTCTTAGGGACGGCGATGCCAAGTTTCTCCGCCCTGTCCTTGGATCTTTGCTTGTCGCAAGTCTCAACCAGAATCTCGCGGCGGTCATGCAGGATGCGCCAGTTGATCTTCTCGCTAAATGTTTTCGGGGATCGAAAGTGGCCTATTGTTCGTTGGGTGACCAAGTACCTGGCGTGACGCTGAAGCACCAGCGGTCCTACCGCCGTGAGGGCCAACAGGCTCTGCGACACTGACGCCCGTGCCCGCGCAAATCTCGTTGTCCGACTCATCGTGTCATCCGTTAGCCCACCCAGTTGCCGGCTGCGATGTGCAAGACGGCATGGCTGGACAGCCCGTTCGACTGCCCTTCGGAGCAGACGGAATCACGGCAACGCCCACGGACGCGCCAACTGGCCCTGGCCAAATAGCGGCGGCTGGCGGATTCGGTTGCCATCTGATGAACAGCGACACCATGCCGATGGCCTACTTGGCTGCTTCCGTACCCATCCGTTTCGAACGCAAGTCGTCGACCTGGCGCCGATACCCATCCTCGAACGCCACTTCGGCCCGGAAGCCGAGTAACTCGCGGGCCCGTGTGTGGTCGGCTTCTGTGTGGGCGACGTCCCCTCTGGCTACCGGCTGGGCGTCGATCTGGATCGGCCCCACGAAGCGCCGTAAAAGATCGAAGACCTCGAGAAGCGTGATTGTGGCTCCCCCTCCTACATTGACCACAAGTCCGTCCACCGGCGCATCCGCAGCCAAGATCGTCGCCCGTGCGATGTCATCGACGAAGGTGAAGTCGCGGCTCTGGGTACCGTCTCCAAAGAGAACCATGGCTCTGCCGTCGAGAGCGGCTTCCGCGAAGATCCGTAGACCCATGTCCGGCCTTTGCCCCGGCCCGTAGACGGTGAAATAGCGAAGTGCCACCGTCTCAAGGTTGGGCCCGGCCGCACCCAAGCACTCCCGCTCCGCCACAAGCTTGGTCCGGCCGTAGGGCGAAATGGGAGCGACAGCGCCTTCCTCGCGGAATGGCCGGGCTCCATTTCCGTACACGGACGATGAAGATGCGTACACGAGTCGGCGTACCGAGGAAGTTCGCGCGCACGCTTCAAGAAGTCGGTGCGTTACCTCTATGTTGTCGTGTCGGTAGCGGTCCTCGGATTCAAAGCTTGCCCGGACTCCGGCTCGCCCTGCGAGATGGAAGACGACCTCAGCTCCGGCGAGGGTGTCGTCGAGCGGAACGTCGAGAATGTCTCCCCTGGTCAGCGAAAATCCCGGTCTAGCTTCAAGCAGAAGTGCCCGCGCCAGCTTTTCGGCGGGATCGTAGCTATCCGTGAATCCGTCGATTCCAACGACCGACCAACCTGTCGACAGCAGGGTCTGCGTCAGACGTGATCCGATGAATCCTGCGGCTCCGGTGACAACACAGCGGCGTGTCAAAGTGCTACTCGCCAAATGGAGCCGGCGCTAACGCGGCTCATTGCCACAACAGACTTGCCTAGGGAACGCCTGGCGATTTGCTGCCAGCTGAGATCTGATAATGCCCAACGTTCACGGAGCAGGTGCTTACGGGTGATGCTCACCATACCTTCATTGAAAAACCTCTGCGAACAAAATGTCGCGTGAGCAACTGGTGTGCGCGAAGTTACTCCTAACCGAGCGCTCGGGCGCCGCCTGCGGGGCCGGTCGAGTCATTCCAGCTAGGGTAGTCATCGCGAAGTCCAGTCTAGCGAGGGCGCGCGGGTCGCCTCGCCGGCGGGTTGTGCGCCCCTTCTTGCCCTTATGGCGTAGGTCCCGTGTTTGGCTGGGCTCCCCCGCCCACCCGACCGTGGTGATAGCCGCCCCAGACGCGATCGATGATGGAAATTCCCACACCCGCGCTCTCCGCGAAGAACCAGGCGGCCCCGGCGCCCGTGATACCCCACATCGGCAAGAGTAGCCACGTCAGGCCCACCTGAAGCACCGCGAGTCCCCACATGAATAGGCCGGCCTGCCAATACCGACCTTGGAGTCTAAGCACGGTTCGGTACACCGCGGTCAGAGCGTCTGGGATGGTAGCGCCTATGAGGAATAGGAGCAGAGGAAAGGCGTGGTCGCGATACTGCGCGCCGAACCCAAATAGAATCTCCGGTCCAATCAATACCATCACGCCGGTTCCAAGCAGCAGTACCGGCACGACCACAAGCATCGCACGCTCGGCCTTTTGGATCGCCTGAGCTGGAGACCGTGAACCCTCAGCAAAAAGCGCGGTTGTCACCGACGCAGTACCGACGAAGAATAGCGTCCCCACCTTCCACGCAGAATAGAAGTACGCAGTATTTGACGCCGAAACCAAGGCACCGACAATGACGGGTACGGCATACGTAGGTACGTTCGTCCCGACGTTCACGATATAGTTCCCCGTCAAACTCCTCCGCATTGCCCCGGCCTCAGACCAAAAGCCGCGCACCGCCACTCGGTAGCGACGCTGGCGCATTAGAAGCGCCACGCTGAGCAGAACGGCCGCAGCCACCCCGACCGTCCATCCCAATTGGATTCCTGAACCGCCAAGCCCCCGTATGCTTGGTACCAGTAGCAGCGGTATCTTCACGACGCTCAGGACCGTATTGGTGAGCAACCGTACCTCTGACGCGCGCTCTACCACCCAGACACTGTCCAGCACCATGCTGCAATTGGTGAGGGCCACTCCCGCGATGAGCGCCACCGCGTAGAGGACGTTGCCAAGGCCGCCGTCAGGCAAGATCAGGATTATGACGATCCAGCTGATCAAGCCAGCTACCAGCCCAGCCAGGCCGGCGATTACGAGACCAACAGTGACCGTCAGGTTCCACTCGTGGCCACGTTGCCGTACAGGAATTCGCTGCATCGGTGCCGCGGTCGTCCCGACGCCTGACAGCAGTGACGCGAGCGTCATTATCGAGACGCTCACTGAGGCGGTCCCAACCGAAGCGGATGGGTAGGCACGAGCGGCAAGAACCCAGTAGCCGAATCCCAGAAGCGCCGTGACCAGGGTTGTGAGGAGGATATAGCCGCTCGCCCGAGCAAGGGCGTCGGCGTAGAGCCGATCTAGCGCCCACTTGGGATGGCGCATGCGATAGGCCGCCCCGCTCGAGACGCCCGGTCGACTCACGCGTCGAGGCCTCGCGACTCGCCCTCGCAGTCGGGGCGCAAGGTGAGATCGTGATTCGTTTGGCTAGGCTTCCGGCCGCGGCACAGCGGAAGGGTGAGGGCTCTCCGCTTTGGTCGGAAACCAAAGAAAGCACGACTTGGGTGCACGGCGAGCTGCAAACTCACTCGGCGGGCGCGACCCCTAATTGGATTAGAGCCGAACTACCTCCAAAATCTTTCTTGTACTCGGCCAGCGCCTGCGGGTAGCGCGTGATGGTAGATCGCCCATAAGAGAAGTACGCTTGGAAGGTCACACGGTTGTCCGGGTTGTGTACGAGTTGAGAGACGAAGTCAATATATGATGGGTCATCCTTTCCGTCCAAGCCCCACTCGTCGAGCGAAGTAGGTCGGTGGTGCTTTGCGGCGAACGAGAGAACTGGCGCTACGTCGCGGTCGGGAGCCCCAGCCCCAAGAGAACGGTTGTAGTTGTAGAAATCCATGCCAATGTTTGTCACGTATGCGTTTCCAGGATACGTGTCAAATTCAGTGCGACCATGCTCGGTGGTTCCTACGTTGACGTTCCAGACGTATTGGAAGTGATTTCCAGCGACGGCAGCGAAGGCTTGCTCGGCCGCTCGGTAGACGGCGATGTACTGCGCGGAAGTCATAGCCTCGGTGCCCCAGGGGAACCAGTCGCCGTTCATCTCCCACATGATCCTGATGATCGTATTTGCATGGCCGGTCGCGACCAACTCGTCACCAATGGTGGTTGCCTGGGCAGGTGTCACAGCGCCCACTCCCAGCAACAGCCGGAGCGGGGTGTCAGTAGGCCCAGTGAAGGTCGTGTACGAGGGTCCGAACGCGTACACGGTCATTACCTGAGGCTTGACTCCCAGCTTCTCCGCGAGAGCAGCGACGCCGGTGACGCTCTCCCCTCCCACAAATAGGCCGACCTCTGGACTTGCGGATCTGCCCCAGGAGATCGGGCGCCAGCCGGTCAAGACAGCAACGAATCCAGCTACGAGACATAGCACGATCAGCCCAGCGACCAGGGGGCGGCGGAACGTGCGGCGACTGGGCGGGCTGAGATCTGCCGTCCAGGGCACCATTCGCCCGTCCCGTGGTGCTGGCATCAGCACATCATCTTAATGCCGGGCGTTCGGGGCCGCCGGGAACTCCTCTCCCTGGTGATCATGCGCTCGATCTGGGGCGGCGGCGGGTTCAGATCACGCCACATCGTGACCTGATCCGCATCCTCGCTCGGCGAGGAGGCGGGGCGGTTGAGACCCAGATCGTCTTCTCGACTTCCCCATCGCCTTGCGGTCGGCACCTTCCCGTCGGGCGTCCGCCACGGAACTGCCCGCAGGCTCAGGAGTCGCGAGCGAGCCAGGTGTCCACCCCTCCGGCGACCAGTGGCTAGCCGCGAAGTCGCCCGCTTCGGTGCGCTCTGGGTGAAGTTGATGTAGTCAAATGACCTTGAGATCCGGGGCGACCATGGCCCTGCGTTCACCGGTTGGGCGTGGTTGCATCCTCTCAGGCTGCCTTGGATAAGTGGACGGAGCTGAGCGCATGGCTCGGGTCGGTGCTAAGCGCCACCGTCGCGGTTACGGTTTGGTGCTTCGGCCGAGCCAGCTGCAACGTCCACACCCCGCTCTCGTTCAACTCGACTTCCTTGGTTGCGAGGACCTGGCCATTAGACCCCGAGACGACGACGTCGAATGTCGCTGTCCTGCCCTCGTGGTTCTCAATCCCGACCTGGACGTGGCCGGCATAGTCTCCCGCTGCGAGGGGCGAGGGCAGGATCCACAGTTGGACGAAGTTCTCCTGATTCGCGGTGTCACTGCTGTAGACGGAGATCCCGACTGCCGCGGCAACCAAAAGTCCAGCTGCTCCCACAAGCAGTCCCGTCCGCAGGCTCACTCGGCGAGAGTTGCGACCCTGATGCGGGCTCGGCACGGGCCCGACGACTCTCGCGAGCCTCCACCAGGCCACTCCGCTGGCAACGACCGTCAAGCACACCAGATACAAAAGCCAGGTTGATTGGGTTAGGCCGCCGGCCACGTTGAGGATGAGCCCGCCTAGGATGGTGAACCCGATGCTCCCGAGTACCGACCACCAGAGATCCTCGCCCAGTACCTTCCTCGCCGATCCACCTCGTGCCGCCCCCACGACTCCCGCGCCGGGAAGGTACAGGACGAGAGGTAATGAAAAAATCACGTCGACCGCTGTCAACTGGACCACCATGCAGATCAAGGCACACGCGATGGCAGAGCTCGCCAGCAAGATCGGGGTGCGCGGTGCGCCTCTCATGAGCCTGTCGGCTTCGGCGGATCGTACGCCGATCCAACCACATCGTAGACCGCGATCGTGCCGTCGTCGAATACCCGGCTGAGCCCGGGCACTGACGCGAATTTCGTCAGGTCACTCAGGGGAATCGGAGAGGTATACCGACCTTGGCGTGGGTCGTTGACGAAGTAGTAGCCATCGGCCGGGATTTGTGTTGCAAGTCTCAGGTCCACGACGATGAAGGTGATTCGCTGCCGCGCCACAAGTCGTATCTGAGAAGCTGAAACACCCTTGCTCAGGAAGAGACTTGCGACATTGTTCGGTGCGGCCTGGTCGCCGATTGACGCGAGTATGCTCGCGGTGGTGTAGTCGGAAGCGACGCCGTTGTCCGCGGTCAGATTGGTAGCCGCCCAATTCGCTAGTTGAAGGTTCTGCTGATCGACCGACCTCTCCCAAGCTTCAACCCTAAAGGCTCCCGGGAGCCGCGCGTAGTAGGGCGGCCAGCCACTCGCAACCCCCCCAAGGCCGAGCAGAACCACCATACCAACGCCTGACGCGATCGCCAGCCTTCGCCGGCGAAGCGGTCGAGGGATCGGCAGCCACCTGTGCGGTGCGGACCAAACCCACAGAGCCACCGCGACCACGAAGCTAGCCGGGAGCATAAAGAAGGTCGTCGCTCGGCCATAGATTTCGCTCCCCTCTGTCCCCAACAATCGGACCGCAAGCGACGCGAAGAGCGCGAGCGAGCCAATCGCGAGTCCAACCGTCAAGGCTCCCGAACGACGACGCCGCTGGCGCCACAGCATCCTGAACCCGAGCGCGACCAGGACGACTAGAAGTAGGACACCGACGTACTCCAACGCCAGGTCAAAAAGGGGCCCCGACGGCCCGGCGACGGACAAAATGCGACCATGGGTTCCGATACCGGCGAGCAGGTCCTGGACCGTTGGGACGAAGTAGCCGATGGTGCCCGAGGCAATGTCCAGTGCCCAGATCGCTATCACCTCTGCCGTGAAGCAGATGAGAATAGGCATACGTGAGTCGCGCCAGGAGCCGCGCCGGACTATCAGGAATCCGGCCTCTATCACCACCAGCCCTGCCAGCAATACGTAACTCGAGACGTGGTGGCTCATCGTTGTAACCACGGCACAGAGGAGGGCGACGAGGCCCCACCAGGCGCTTCGGCCAAAGGTCGGCGACTTCAGCATGCGGACGCTCGCCAGGAAGGCACCGACGACAAACGGTAGTGCAATCACCTCATAGATGAAATAAGAGTCGAAGAACTGGTAATGAGGCTGGACCGAATATATCAGCGCCGCCAGCGCAGCCAACCGCTGTCGGCCGGACACCTCCAGTACGAGGAAGTAGATTCCAAGTCCAAGTAGTAGGTGCGCCAGACCTACGACTACCGTTCCCGACGCGTAGACCGAAAGGTGGGAAAGAGAGACTAAAGCAGTAGTCGCGATTTCCAATCCGGGGTATTGGGGGCTAATCGAGAGGGCGGGATTGCTGTGGAACAGGTGATTCGTGGCGAGGATCGCCTGCGCCGTGCGCACGTGGGCGAGCTCGTCGAGGAATAGAAACTGAATCGGGCTATAAGATTCAGTGATTGCGTAGCTAGCAACCGGTATGATCGCCGCGATTCCGAGCGCCTCGCTCCTGGTTACCGGCCGGGGCATCAGCAGCAGTACCGCCGGGGAGGCATAGAGAAGTGCCTCACCGACCCAGAAGGTCGGGCCGGCGATCGGATCTCCGTTTCGACTCGCGACAAAGGAAAGCGCGATGATCAGGACGGCAAGGGCCAGGCTGAACATCACCCACGGAAGCCGGCCGGAAGCAAATTGCGGTTTGGCTCTCGATGGGCCCATGGACAGAGGCGAGGAGTTCGTCTGAGGCAGCGGCGCACGCACACGCGGCTTCCGACGCCGGGGACGGCCGCGCGCCCGACGGGGTGTCGGAGCTGGACCACCGCTACGGGCTAGGTCACGGTCTGGCTCTTGCGCAAAGTCACGCTGTTGCGCCACGGATCCTCCCGATGCTCAGTTCGAGCCACGTTGTAACAGGCCTGAGCATCGCCCGACCGTACGTTCCACCGGGCGACTCAGTGCAAGCCGCTCGAGTGTTCATCTCCGAGTACCACCGTCGGAGTCAGCTATCCGGCTGGCCTGTCGGTGGGCAACGACGCGGGCTAGGACATATCTCAATGGTCCCGCTAGGAGACCGATCCGATTCGACCAGCGCAGGTCCGACGGAAAGTCGGGCGGCAATCCACCACTTCGGAGGCTTTGTGGCCCATGCGAGTCCCGTATGACGCGGGGCACAAGGCGCAAAAGGCCCGCTATTGTCGTCGGCCTCGCCGCGACCAAGTCAGCGTAAAATGCAGTGAGCCCTACACCGTATCCGAACATCTGCCGCCGCAACTCCGTCTTTCGACGGCGGTGATAGTGATGGGTAACCGCACTTGGTTGGTACACCACCGTCCCGCCACCCAGAAGTAGTTCCGAAAAGAGGCGCGTGTCCTCGCCGCCCATAGTCCATGTCCCCGCACCGAGTGCGGTGACAAATCCGCCCGCGCGCTTCAGAGCATCCGCGCGGAGTGCCATGTTGCCCCCGGTGCCAAAGGGCGGGAGTGGGTAGAGCGGACTCTGCTCGGCGGCGGTGAGCGGCGAGAATGCGGTCGATATGAACTCTCGGTGCTTGTGGTGACCACCGTACTGCTCGAACCAAACTTGGGCTTGTGTCTCGAGCTCTGCCGGCAGCATGATCCCAGACACCGCGGCAGCATCCGGGTGTTCGGCGAACCCTCTGGCGAGCTCTGCCAGCCAATATCGATCGGCCACCTCGTCGTCGTCGATCCATGCAGTTATTCCGGACGGGACCATCTCCAGGGCACAATTGCGGGCCCACGCTAGACCACGCCGGGGCTCAACCACATACTTCACAGATACCGGACGATCCTGCATCTCCGACACGACTCGCGATGACGCGTCAGTCGCGGGTGCGTTGTCGACGACGAGAACCGAATAGTCGGGATAGTGTTGCTGCATCAGACTGTCGAGGCACGCCTTGAGTCCGAGCGGTCGCTCGCGAGTGCAGATGACCGCCGTCATCACCGGAGCCTGTGCAAGTACGGCGTCTCGCGATGCAACGAAAGGTGGCACTGATGTAGGCGCCAAGGGGGCTCCCGGAGTGAGTCCCGGCCACGTTGCCCCGGCTTCCGCAGCCCGCACCTTCAGGACTGCGCCGAGCGAACTGTCGATGGTCTCGGCTACTTGCCGCGAGCTGAGACCGGTGGCCGGGAGGGGGAGCATGACAATCCCGACGGGCTCCGTGAATATCCGTACGAGTATCCACACAAAGTGCGCTTGGCGCGTGCGGTTTGCTGCAGCGACTCCGGGAACTCCCTCAGCTACGTCCACATCCAAGCGCACGCACGGGGCCTCAAGCTCGCCCTCGGTCAGCATCGACAACTCATCATGGCATATGTGGGTCGCAGCCCTCGATCAAAGCGAGCCACATCGCCGAACAGCCAATGCATGAGGCGGACCCAGGTATCCTTCGCGTCAGCGCCGTGCGGGCGGCTCAGTATCCGTCGTCGGACGCACTGGCGCGAATGGCAAGGTGGCAACCTCTGTCGCAAGCCGCTCGTCGTGGTCGGTGTTCCTCAGTCGAAGCAGCCGAGATCAAATCAAGGCGAACCCGGTCTCGGAAGGCCGGAGTATAACAAGATCGGTGAGGTACCAAGCTGAGCGGTCGCCGCTCCAAATCGTGTCCCTGGAGCCACGTTCTCCCCAGCGCCACCCGGGCAGGCGAGATGGGCGTGACGCACGAGCCCATGAGTAGACCCGCAGGAGCCGTGTCTGCAGACGCAGATTTTGCTTGGGGTAGACTCTCGTGAAGCACCCATGACCCCCCCGTCCGCTGACCTCACCGTTTCAACGATTACATGTGCCTTCACCGAAGCCCGGTGGGAGGACATGTCCGCCGCGCTCGCCTCCCTGCTCGGCCAGACCCGCCGCCCTGATGAAGTGATTCTTGTGGTGGATAACAATCCATCGCTCCTCGCCAGAGCGCAGGCTGCATTCCCTCATGTGGTGGTCATCCCGAACACTCACAGTAGAGGCGCGTCGGGCGCACGCAATACTGGCATGGAACGGGCGCGAGGCGAAGTTGTTGTCTTTCTCGACGACGATGCAACAGCAGACGCTGACTGGTTAGAAAAGCTCGTTGTTCCGTTCGGTGACGGTGTCGTAGCAGGGGTCGGTGGAGAATCACGGCCTCGATGGCCGGGTGTTCGGCCGCGTTGGTTCCCACCGGAATTCGATTGGGTAGTCGGCTGCTCGTATGTCGGACTCCCAGTAGCCGCGGGGCCAGTGCGGAACCTGATCGGGACCAACATGTCGGTTCGCCGCCACCTCATGGAATCAGTCGGCGGATTTAGGGAAGGCTTCGGCAACGTGGTGCTCGATCCCTCTCCAGATGCAAAACAAACCCGCCTCTCAACCTGCGAAGAGACCGACTTCTGTATCCGCGTGAGTCAAGAACATCCTCAGGTAGTTTGGGTCTACGAACCTGCGGCGAAGGTCTACCATCGCGTGCGGAGCGATCGGACAACCTTCAGGTACTTCGTGGCCCGGTGCTGGCTCGAAGGCAAGGGGAAGGCCCTACTCGGACAGCTCCTGGGATCCGCGGTCGCGCTCGGCTCCGAGCGTTCGTACGCAAGCCGTGTCCTGCCCCGTGGGATCTGGGCCGACCTATCTGACAGCGCCCGCCACCGCCAACTAGGCGGGGTTCTCCGAGCCGCCGTGATCGTGACCGGCCTCGCCACCACGGCGACTTCCTACGCGGTTCACCAGTACCGGCCGCGAAGACTTCGGCCGAGTCTCGAATAGACGTCTGGCAGATCGGGTGCAAGGTCGGGCGCGCCATCGCGGCGCTCCCACCTCTCCACTTACTCGATTACAAGGCAGGGCGGCCGACCTCGGTGCCTCGACACCGGAGCCAGCCGCCCGTGGCCCCCTCCCTGGCAGATTGCCCCCCAAGTCTTGATCCCCGGTCTAGCACGTCCCCCCAAAGTCTGCGGTGTACGCAGCCTCAGCTTGCGGGTAATCCGTGAGGGTGCTGTTGCCAGAGTTGAAGTAAGCCTCCGCCGTCACATCGTCGGCGGGGTTGTGCACGATGTTCGAAATGTAGTCGATGTAGGCCGGGTCGTTGGCCCCGTTTACACCCCACTCGTCAAACGAGATGGGCTTTCCCTGAGTAGCGGCGAAGGCGAGGACCGGAGGAATCCAACTCTCGCTCGAGACTCCGTAGTCGTAGTAGTCGATACCAATGTTGGTGACATAGGCACTGCCCGGGTAAGTGTCAAACTCGGTGCGTCCGGGCTCGGCCGTACCGGCGTTGACATTCCAGACGTACTGGAACTCGTTTCCTGGGACCGCGGCGAACGCTTGCTCGGCCGCTTGGTAGATAGAGATGTACTGGGCGGCCGACAGCGACTGGGTACCCCAAGGGAACCAGTTCCCGTTCATCTCCCACATGATTCGGATCATGGTGTTGGCGTGGCCCGTGGCCACCAGCGTGTCACCGATCGTCGTAGCTTCGGCCGGAGTCACCTCGCCGACTCCCAGCAAGAGCCTCATATTCGTATCCGGGGGAGTGAACGTGGTGTAGCTGGGTTGGTTCGCATAGACGGTCATCATGCCCGCGCTGACGCCGAGCTCGGCCGCAAGGGCTGTGATGGCCGCTGGGCTCTCGCCGGCCACGAACAGCCCGAGCCCCGGACAGGTGTCAGCAGGGACGGGTAGCGGAGCAGTCGGGGGCGGGGTGCTCACGGGCGACGGCGGTGGGCTACTGGGAGCGGAAGGGGATGGTGCTGGGGAGTTCCCGTTGATCTTGTACTTGACCACCGCGGCTTTCAGCGACGTAGACCGGGTCGAGGCGTTACTCGACGTGAAACTGTTCCGACGCGGCGACGCGGGTGGCGATGTACGGATTGGTGCCGGCACAGTCTGTTGAATCTGGGCGTGGGACGCCGACGTCGACGTATGCGGGATCACTCGACCGCTTTGTTCAACCGCCCCAGCTCCCTGGACAAACGATACCGCGCCGAGAATCACCACCGCCGCAGACGCTACGGCCGAGAGGCCGCCTAGTCCTGTTCTAATCACGATCTTACGTCCCTCCTCCGGCGAGCCACGAGGCCTCCGGAACACACGCGGGGTAGCTCTCGTTTGATTGCTCGACCCATCTGGCAGGTACCTGGGAGGTAGTGAGAGTGCATCGGGTGATTCACTCCTCCTCTGTCCCGGGCTCTGGTAACGTCGGCTTCAAATGCACAAAATGCATGAGAAACGCGACGATTCCACTCGGAGGGACGGGATCGATTTACCCGTTCCCCTAGCCCACACTAGGTCGACTCTCTGCAATCTGGTCTTCGCGGGCCGCCTCGGAACACGTGATACGGAATCTGCAGGCCATGTGAATGCAACTGCATGAGATGCAGCGCTGAACACGGTCTTAGGCGTGCGGGAACAGCGGTTCCGCGAATCAGTAGCAGACGCAGCGCAAAACAACCCTGTGCCTACCGAACGCGAATCGGTCGCTCGCGCGCAGCACTAGGTCGCGATCAGAACGAAAACCGCGAGCAATGATGCGGCTCTCGTCGTAGCACCCCCCTACATCACGCGTTGGATAGGCGGTGTGACAGCTCCTTCATCGCGTTCGGCCCGCAGTGCAATTTGATAGCAGCGCAACGTCCAGCGGGCGTTACGCCACTGGATTCGCAGCGCTAGGTACAGCAGAACAAGCGTGCGGGAGAGTTTGTTATCCGCGCACTCTTCTGGTGCCGGTCATCGCCCGACGCCGCTGTACGCCCAAGTCCAACAAGACTCAGTAGACCGCCGGTCTGGGACTGGCGAGAACGTTGAAGGTAGTGTCGGCTCTCGCGCAAGAGCGTCAACGACTAAGCAGATGGCGCAGCGTTAGAGCTTGGAGGCAGATTGCTTCCGAACGGACTCCCAGCGGAGAGATAGCCAGGTGGCCTACCCGCCTGAGGCGATTCGGAAGTCTGGATCAGCCGACGATCGCGTCGGCGCAGGCCTTGGCGTCGAGGAAGGCACGAAGGCGACTGTTCGGTGACGGGATGTAGTGGGTGAAGTACCTCACACCCTCAGTCAGCGCCCCGAAGACCCAGATCGTCGGCTCCGGGCTCATGTCCCGGCTGATCGGGTGGTATTCCTGGGAGAGCGAGATCCCACCGAGGGCCGGTCCCCCGTTCTGGAACGGCTGAATCCTGCCTTGGTCGTAGAGGCGAGAGAGCAGTCCGGAGGCGGAGCGATGCACGGTTGGGTCGTCGAGGTGCCCGCGCACCAGCAGTCCGGCAGGCTCGCGATGAGGCTCGACCAGGTGCTGGGAACTGAGTTCTGGCTTGCCGGCCCGGTCCAGCTTGACCTCTGGGGATGGTCCGAAGGGAGTCGCGACGACGCCGGCATCCATCAGCGCCAGCAACTGCTGGGACCGCAGGGCGGGCGGGCCGGCGACCAGGCGGGTTACCCGGGTCCTGATGTTGGAGAAGAAGTCGACGTGAGACTCCGGGGTCAGACCACCGAACTCGATGACCTCCCGCATCGGGTCGCGCAGGAACCGGAGCACCTCAGAAGCGGCCTTGATCGGGCTGCTTCCGCCGGGGCGCAGGGCTTCGTTCAGGTCGGCTTCGACCGCGTCGTAGACGTGGCGTTGGTAGTCCGCCGCGGAGTGAAACGCTCTGTCGTGACGGGGGAAGAAGGCTTCGGCGGGTTCGAAACGGCCGTAGATCTCGGACAGCGCGTCGACCTCGGATTCGAACCGGCCCGCAGCCCAGGCACGCACCAGCCGGTCTGTCGTCAGGGTTCCGGCGACCGGACCGGCGTCCAACGTGGCAGATTGGGCGTAGAACCGCAGCTGCATCTCGGCAAAGACCAGCGGGAGGATGTCCCGACGGGCATCGAGACGCGCCGTACCTCCTCCGACTCCGGCCTGCAAGCGCAGTCTCTCGATGGCCTGAGGCGTCCAGATTCCGAGTTTGTAGGAGTCGGTTACGTCGATGGTACCGACCGCCTTAGCCCAGTGGGGGAGGCCACCTCTCGAGTAGAGGCGAATCCGCGGCTCACGACCACTCGGGACATAGGACTTCCGGGCACCCCGGTCGATGTAGCGACCGCCGCGACCGACGGTGAGGGCGGTGACCACATCCGTGCCCACCAAGCCCATGCCAGCGATCGTGACCCGCTCTCCGGCGAGGTCCGCGTTCTCCATCCACTGCACCGGGTAGGCGGAGTGGAAGGGGATCCCACCGTCCTGCTCGGGCTGTTCCAGGTTCTCGGTGTGCCCGGAGGTTAGGACTACGTGATCGACGTTGACCGACTCCCCATTGGCGAGCAGGACCCGCTCAGATCCGTCCGCCTGGGCCACCACGTCGATGGCGGCGCTGGAGTGGTGCACGACCTCGGCATTGGCAGGTGCGTCCTGGACCAACTGCCGGTAGAACCACTGCAGGTACTCGCCCATGGTCTTCCGAGGCACGAAGTCGTGCTGGGTGATCTCGGGGCCCCGACCGCCCACCCGGCAAGCGTCCCCGTCCCAGCGGTAGCCGCGGCGGATGAGCCACTCGTAGAAGCCCATCCCGTAGCCGTGTCCGGTGGCGTTGTCTTCCCAGGGATAAAGGGAGATCTCGCCGCAGGGTGTGTTCATGATCAAGTAGTCGGGCTGATCGACCGAGTAGACCCCCGAACCCGGGGCTGACGGCTCGATCACGTGGACCCGAACCCTCTTTCCCCTTGGCAGCTGCTCGCGGGCGGCGCCGATCAGGCGCTCCAGCACGCACAGCCCATAGGAACCAAGTCCCACAATCGCGACCTCGGTTGTCCGGATGGCGATCCTTGGAACCGAGGCAGCAGCGGCCGAGCCGTTGGACACCACGACCGGAGACGGATCCTGGGCGACCGGGAGGTCCAGGGTAGCTGGCGCAGCTACCTCCTGGTGGACCGCGGCGCCGCGGCTCACGGCGCTCGAATCCTCGCCTGAAAACTCCCTAACAGCGCTCATGCTGACCCGCTCCCGACGGCGATCGGGTGACTCACGGTCGCGTAGGCCGCAGCCAGCGCCTGATCGATGTCTTCCAGAATATCGTCGATGTGCTCGAGGCCAATGGAGAGCCGAACGGCCTCCGGCCTCACGCCGGCCTTGACCAACTCCGCCGGCGATAGCTGGCGATGCGTGGTGGAGGCCGGGTGGCTGACCAGCGACTTGGCGTCGCCCAGGTTGACCAGCCGCTTCAGCAACTTGGTCGAGTCGAAGAACTTGATCCCCGCGTCGTAGCCACCGACCGCTCCGAAGGTCAAAACCGAGATGGCGTGGCCGCCCAGGTATCGCCGCGAGAGATCGAAATATGGGTGCTCTGGGAAGCCCGAGAAGCTGACCCACTCGACCCGGGAATCTCCCGCCAGGTAGTCGGCGACCAGGCGGGCGTTCAACTCGTGGCGCTCCAACCTTACCGCCATCGACTCCAGCCCCTGCAAGAGCATGAAGGCGTTGAAGGGCGACAGGGTGGCGCCGAAGTTGCGCATCCCGATCGTCCGGCAGCGCACGATGTAGGCGTTCTCCGGGAACTGCTGCGCGTAGACCACGCCGTGGAAAGCCGGCTCGGGCTGGTTGAAGATGGCAAAACGCTCTGGCTCCTCGCTCCAGGGGAACCTACCGCCATCCACGATCGCTCCCCCGAGGGTGGTGCCATGGCCGCCCACGAACTTGGTCAGCGAGTGGATCACCACATCGGCACCGAACTCGATCGGCTTGAGCCGAAGCGGGGTGGCGATGGTGTTGTCCACCAGCAGGGGAACCCCGGCCGCATGAGCCACGGCGGCGACAGCCTCGATATCGATCACGTTGCCGGCCGGGTTTCCGATGCTCTCGCAGAAGACGGCCCTAGTCCGGGAATCGATCAAGGCCGCGATCGACTCGGCTTGGTCGTCGGCAGCGAAGCGCACCTCGATCCCCTGGCTGGGGAGGACGTGGGCGAAGAGTGTGTAGGTGGCTCCGTAGAGCTGCGGCGTGGTGACGATGTTGCAGCCTTGCGAGGCGAGGTTGAGAACCGAGTGGACCACGGCCGCCGAGCCGGAGCTGAACGTCAGGGCGCCGACCCCACCCTCCAGGGCATTCAGCCTTTGCTCCAACACGTCGTTGGTTGGATTGTTGATCCGGTTGTAGTGAAAACCTGGCATCTCAAGATCGAAGATCGCCCCCGCCTGCTCGGCGTCGACGAACTCGTGGGCCACTGTTTGGTAGATCGGAACCGCGACCGCCCGGGTACTGTCGGGAACGTATCCGCCGTGAATGGCGATCGTCTCGTCACGCATTGGCGGGGGCTCCCTGGAGGACCGCAATGCCAGCCGCCGGGCTCGGGTCTGCACTAGCGAGCCTGGTGCGGCGGGCGACAACCTGGCCGAGCCAGTTGCCGTAGAGGGTCTCGGCGGTGTGGCGCCAGCTGGGTTCGATGTGCGCCTCCACGGCCTCGATGGGGAACTCGGCCATACCTTGCGGATCGCGCGCGATCGAGGTCGGCAGCTCGGCGAAACGCTCCAGCAGGCTTAGGCCGGCCTCGTTGAGATAGTTCTCGGGGACGGGCGGGTAGGAGTCCCTCTCGCCGCTCAGGTAGCGGCGAACATCGCGCCGGTGTTCCCGCAGCAGCGAGTTGGGGAAGTACTCGGGGTGTCCCTGGAACATCAGGAATCGTGCCCGCGAGCGCTCGAGCTCGATGGCGGTCCAGCTCTCGCCCGACGAGAGCAGCGGCCGATAGCCGCGGGACTCCAGGGCGGAGGTGGGGATGTCGTTGGAACGCGAGTGAGGCAGCCAGACGGTTGGTTGCAGCCCCTTAGTGGTCGCTGCCGAATCGGTCGGGTCGCTTCGGTAGACGCCGGAGAGCTTCTGGGGAAGTCTGGTGCGCTCCACTCCGTCAAACAGCTTGGCCGCTGCGTGGGACGCTAGGCAGGACAGGATCACCGAGGGCACGGCGTCCGCCGACCACTCGATGAGCTGCGCCAGAGGTGCCCAGAACGCCTCCTCTTCTAGCGTGTCCGCGCGGGGCTCCGTACCGGTCACGATCAGGGCATCCACTTGGCTACCCATCAGGGTTTCAATTTCCAAATAGGACTGGGAGATTCGGCGCATCACTTCGTCGCCCCGGGGCACGCCCCGGATCCAGAAACGCCAGAGCCGAAGCGGGACCCCGATTTGCCAGGCGGCGTCCCAAGCTAGACCGAGAAACTGCTCCTCGGTGTCCAAAAAAGCCGTGTCGGGCATGAGGTTGACGAAGGCGACGTCCAGCGGCGCGGGCTCCAAATCGGCACCTGCCGTCTGGTGGGCGAGCTTGCCTATCAGCGTTCCGCTGTAGCGCCCTGCGCCTGCGGGAAGCTTCAGACCGCTGGCCGCCAATGGCGTTAATTGGTCGTCCATGGTCAGCCTCTCCCCCACCCCAACTGCGTCACACGCATAGTTGCCACCCAGTCCCAAGTCGTGGGGAGTTATAAACCAGCCGTCATGACCGCTTCCGTTGGCGAGCGTTGCTCCGAGAAGAACGGTCTCCTTTTCCTTCCGCCGAAGTCATTGTCCTTTGGGTTGACGGGGGTGTCAAGCGAATGAACGGTTCTGTCACACCCACGTGACTGCCGTGCAGCGGGCTGGGAACGCTCGCAACGACCAGCGCTATCCAAGCCAAAAACCGAGACCGCTGGCGAATTCAATCCGTACTGCGCCCCCAGGTTCGGCCCAGGGCTGGGTGGCCGTCGTAGGCCAGCGCCGCTTTTATCGACTTCCCGGGACCATTATCCGAGCCTGCTGCGCGCCGGTGAGCGCTACTAAAGGGCCCAATCTGCTGTCGTTCCAGATCCCGGCCCACCGTACGTCTGTGCGGAACGGAGCGGGCCATTGGCAAGGTCTTCGTAGCTGGCATTAGAGCCCGATTGGCCTTCTGCGCCCGCTCCAGGGGCTGGCACCCACAGGGCCGCGCGGCTCGTATGAAAGGTGCTGCTCTGAGTGACCAATTGACCGCACACACGGTACTCCCGAAGGGCCTGCTGGTCAGCTAGTTTCCGCCGAATGTGGGGCTCCCCGACGCCGCGCCGAAGCGCACCGGCGGGCCGGGGGAGCGGCGCTGGCAGGCCGTGAAATGGCCCAGAAAACAAGGGAAAATTGGGGTAGTGCCGAGCCTCGCTGTCGGTCCGGCCCAGGCTCATGTCACACCATGTTTCCTACCGGTAACCAGGGTCGGTCGGATTGCGCTACGCGGCGAATGCTGCACGTCGGGCGTGCCGACCGCCCCTAGAAATGGAGAACTCCGGTCAGCCGATCACGCCGGGCTCCGCCGCCCCTAAACGCTGGAAGCCCAGCGGTACCGGGCCTCGCGAGGCATCAGGGTGCAGAATCCGGGCCAGCATCTCGATGCCATCCACGACCCGGGGCCCTGGCCGGTTGAAGTACCAGGAGCCGTTCAGGGCGTACACGTTGCCGGACTTGAGAGCGGGGAGCTTGGCCCAACCGGCGACATCGACGACCATCTGGACCTGGGCGACACTCTCCTCCAGGCGGTACCCGCAGGGCATGCTGAGAATCACCTCTGGCTGGGCTGCGACCACCTCTTCGGGCGTGACCACCCTGGAGCGCGCCCCCGACTCCCCCAGCACGTCTATCCCCCCGGCAGCGTCAACCTGGTCGGGGACCCAGTGCCCGGCAGCCATGAGCGGGTCGAGCCACTCCAGGCAGACCACTCTGGGCCTCTCCTTGCCGGCGATCGCCCCTCTGACCGCGTCCAGTCGCGCCCAGAGCCCGCGGACCAGCTCGGCGGCCCGCTCTCGTGCCCCGATGACCTGTCCGACATCGGCGAACGAACGCATCACGTCGGCCAGGGTGTGGGGCTCGAGAGAGAGGACCGTGGGCCGGCCCGGAAGCAGTTTGGCCGCCTCCAAGACCTGGGTGTAGGCGACCGCGCAGACCTCGCAAAGCTCCTGGGTCAGGATCACATCAGGGCGCGCCCGGCGCAGCGCCTCCTGGTCCAGGGCATAGAGGCTGCTGCCCTGGTGGAGAGCTTCGCGGACGTGGCGGTCAACCTCGGCCGGGGTGGCCCCCTCCAACTGGAGCAGGTTCCGGGTCATCACCGTCTTGTAGGCGGCCTGAGGGGGGAAGTCGCACTCGTGGGTGACTCCAACCAGGCTCTGGCCCGAACCCAGCGCGAAGCAAATCTCGGTCGCGCTCGGCAGCAGGGAAACGATCCTCATCTGAGATATCCCCCGATGGGGTCGCGACGGCCGCCTGCAAGTCCGCTATAGGGAGGAGTCGCAGATCTGGTCATGTGTATGGGCTGAGCGCCAGGGACGCTTCAGTGTGAGCCGTAGCATAGGCCCGCAGCCAGGGCCTGGCGAGGACGTTCCCGCGCGACCTGGCAATCACCCCCGCTGCCCCGATTTCAGCGCCGAGACTGCACGGCGGATCTCGCCCAGCCAGTGGGGGCTCCCAACTCGCAAATGCTGATGTCTTGGGTGCAATCGGTCGTTTGCCCGAAGCCCCGGGTCCTCGTGAGCTCCCCCTCGGTCAGCCATCGTGGACGGGACCGCTATGCCCCCTTTGCCTGCCCGGCGGTGGCGGGCGCCACGCCCTGGTCTGCCGAGGCCGGGACCACCTTCATGGTGAGGATGGGCACCTCATTCCGAGAAGCCCATGCTCCCACTCTCGACTCGTGAGAGAACACCACCACCTGGGTGGTACTCGAGAGCTCCCGTAGGGTGTCCAGCAGGGCAATGCAGCGGTTGTCATCCGCGCTAACGGAGGGATCGTCGAAGAAGAGGGGGACGGACTCCCCCTTTGGGGAGAGCGCCTTGGCCAGCACCGTCCGCAGGGCGACGTAGATCTGCTCCCTGGTCCCCTGGGAGAGGTCGCCAACCCTGATTTGGACGCCGCCATCTCGGGCCGAGACGTGCATGGCGAGGTCGGAGGGGTCCACCCAGGCGTGCTGATAGCGCCGACCGGTTATGGCAGGCAGCCAGGTCTGCAGACCCTCAGCGAGGAGCGGGGCCAGGTCGCTGTGGACCAGGCTCTCGGCCCGCTCCAGCTCGCTGATGGCGAGCTTGACCGCCTCCTCGGCCTGAGTCAGCCGAGCCACCTCTTCGGTCAGGTCGGCGACCCGCTCCTCTAATACAGCTACGTCGCCAGCGTCCTTGAGCTGCTCCTGGAGCCGCCCCTGCAACGGCAGAAGCTGGCCGCGGATCTCGTCGCGATGCCGGACCGCTTCGTCGTAGCTTCTCCGCAGCTCTCCGGACGGGAACTCAGCTGCCGCCAACTCAGGCGCCGCCTCCAACGCCGTTAGCTCGGCGCTCAACTGCTCGACGCGCTTGGTCAGCACCTTGGGGTCTCGTCCCGCCAGCCGCTCAGCACGGCGGGCCCGGAGCCCGGTTCGAAGTGTGGCTGAGCTCTCGGCCTGGTCCAGCTGGTGCAGACGCGAACTCAACTCATTCGCCAGCTGGAGCGGGTCGGTGGCGCTGATCCCGACCCGCTTGCCCCGGGCGCTCAGCTCATCGCGGAAACGCTGGGCGCTGGCCAAGCAGGTTGCGCGTTCCTGGAGCGACGCCTGCGCCGTCGGAATCTGCTTCACCAGCTCATTTAGATGTTCCACCTCGACCTTGCCGATTCCCAACTCCCCGAGCCTCTTCTGGGCCTGGGCGCGCTCCGCCTCCACCTTGCTGCGGGCGGCGTTGACGCGCACCACTTCGGGGTCTGGCGCTCGGGCGGCCCTGCGCATCTGGCCCATCGACGTCATCCCGCCCACCGCCAGCAGCAACCGAATCCGTCGCTGCAGGACAAAGAACCCGGAGGCGGTGGCGATCAAAATGATCAGCCCTCCGATCATGTAGAGAATCCGATCGGAGCCTCCGTAGAGGCCACCGGCAACCAAGAGGAACGCGCCCACCGTGCCGCCCACCAGGCCAATCAGGTCGGCCAACCAGCGGTAGGTGGCGATGCGGCCACGCGGTACCAGGTCGAGACGACCCGTCCGGTCAGACTCGGGCGGAAGCGGGGGGAGGGGCTGCTCCAGCGCGGTCGCAAGAAAGGCGAGCTCGCTCTGGGCCGACTGCTTGGAGACCCGCTCCAGCTCGGGGTCGAGGGGGACCATGGCAGCCAGCTTTGCCTGGGCCTCCTCCCACTGCTGGGCAAGGGCGCGAACCCCGGTGGCGGCTTCCCGGAGAACGGCAGGATCCTTGGGCAAGCGCTGCTCGGGATTTGCCTCCAGCTGCTGGTCGATCTCCGCCAGAGCGGTCAGGTCGTGCTGCAGCTCGGCGATTTCAGCCTCCTTCCAGGCCACCTCGCTCTCCTTGGTCGCAGTTTCGGCCTCGGCCAGCTCCGAGCGCAGCGCTTCCTGGCTGGCCAGCGCCTCAGCCAGCTCATGCCTCGCGTCGACGGCCTGGATCAGCCTGCCATGGGCGTCTTCGAGCTCCTTGGGCTTCCGATTTCGGTCGAGCGGCTTCGTCGTGGTGCGATCCCCGCGGATGTTGTCCTGACGCCACTTTTCCAAGCGATCGATGGCAGACCGCGCAGTGGCGTCGCCGCCAGAGGTCGCGCTGGCCCGCTGCAGGTCCTCCTGGAGCGAGGCCCCGGTCAGGCTCAGGATCTGGTCCTGGGCCACCGTGGAGACGGCCAGGAAGGCGTCGCGGCTCATGCCCAGTCCGACCGAGACGTCGACGGTGCGGCCCCGGCGGAACCTGGCTGTGACATCGCCACCCTTGACGAGGTCGAAGACCTGGGCGCTGTCGGGATGGTCTAGGTCGCGCACGAAGCGGTACCTGCCCCCGTCCAGCTCGATCTCCGCCTCCACCGCGAAGGGCCCACCGCGCCAGGGTCGGAAATGGCGGAGCACCTCTTCGGTCTCCTTGAGCATCCGTCCCCGGGCTGGCAGGTCGACCCCACACAAAGCCACCCGGATTGCCGTGTGGAGGGTGCTCTTGCCAGATTCGTTGGGACCGCCGATCAGGGTGAGCTCAGGGTCCAGTTTGAACTTGCCGCTGAGCGCGCCGAAACCCTGGAGGGTCACTGACAACACCCTCATCCGGGACGCCTCTCGAAGTCGCCCGAACGCTTCACAGGATGCTGGGCTCCTCTCCCTGGAGCGCTTGGACTCCGGCCCTCAGAGCTGCTTGGACCAGGTCGGAATCGAAGTCGGCGCGCGCCATCAGCCCTCTCACGAACTGGCCCCTGATGTCCGGCGCTTGGCGCAGCTCGTTCAGATCCAGGGCGGGCCGCGTCGCGAAGACGACGTTGACGCAGCGGTCCTCCTTTCGCATGGCCGCGATCACGTCGGAGGGGCCGAGTTGAATCGAGAGGCCCAGTTCCCCGATCAGCTTGACCCTGGAGCCACGGTCCGCCCCCTGGGGCAGGGACTCCCTGATCCGATAGAGGACCGCTTCCGAGTGTTGGCAACCAGTGACGTCAACCTCGACCTCGCTGAGTGAGAAGGTGTTGACCTCGTGGATCTGGACGGTGGGGGTCGAGGGGCCAAAGTCCACCTCGGCCGCCCCGCGCACCCCTTCCTCGCCGAAGGTGAGCGGCTCTGGATTGCCCGGGTACACAAGATGAGGGGTGGTCCTGGGCCGGTGGAAGTGCCCCAGCAGTCCGAAGCGGAACCCCGCCTTGGCTATCTCCGACTCCGAGAAAGGTGCGTGGTCCTCCTTGCCCTCTCCTTGCGCTGGAAGCTGGCCGCGCTCTGAACCGTGGAACAGGGCGATGGCGGGCAGGCCGTCCGGGACCTTGAACCCCGACACGAGGTTGCCGGTTCCCTTGGGCTTCTGGTGAGCGATCCCGAAGATGCGGTACCCAGCAACCTCCACCGGGGAGAACTCGCCCGCGGAGAATATCCGCACGTTCTCGGGCCACTGCGTGGTCGCGTACAGCGATCCTAGGTGCCAGTAGTCGTG
Organism: Candidatus Dormiibacterota bacterium; assembly: GCA_963804565.1. GTDB lineage: Bacteria > Chloroflexota > Dormibacteria > Aeolococcales > Bog-877 > Bog-877. The sequence continues at coordinate 1,199,529 of CAWDQV010000001.1, forward strand.
ATTGCCGGGGACGATCAGGACCGGAAACGGCAACTGGCCCAGCTGCTGCGCCAAAAAACGTGCCGAGTCCTGCTTGGAGCGGAGGTCCTCATAGAGGTCCCCACCAATGGTGAGGGCATCCACCTGAAGCTCGAGAGCGAGCTTGACGATGTTCTGAAAAGTGGTACGCAGGGCCGCCCGGCGGCGCTTTCCGATCGACTCGCCGAGGCCCTGAAAGGCAGCGTCAAGATGGACGTCGGCGCAGTGGAGGAGTCTCACCGGTGCAATATGTACCACTTGGGCGCCCCGACTAAGCGTCTAGTGGGTCCGCGGGGAACGTAAACTCGCGCTTGTGCCACCGATTTTGCCCCCTGGACCTGTGGACCAGGCCCAACGGGTCGTGCTCCGAAAGGTGAACCATCGAGCTCCGGGATTTCTCAGCCATTTGGTGCGGTCACGCCTCGTCGGCCATCAGGTAGAGGTGGGCCAGCGCATCCTCTCCTTTCAGGTCGCCTTCACCGTTCCCGCCGGGTTGGTGGAGGTGACCGATGGCACGATCATCGAGTTCATTGAGTGAGCTGCCCCTGACCAACCCCTGGCTGGCGGCGGACCAACTGAGCCGCCGCTACCGCAACGGCCGCGGGGTGGGCCCGGTCGACCTCAGGGTCGGACCGGGTGAGGTCCAGGCCCTGGTCGGACCCAACGGGAGTGGCAAGACAACCCTGCTGCGCTGTCTGGCCAGCCGCTCCCGACCTGACGCGGGTCAAATCGCCTGGTTTGGCAGGTCCGACCGCCAGTCGGCGCGGGAGAGGTTGGCGGTGGTGTTCGACGCCACCGCCCACGCCGACGAGCTAAGCGCCCGCCAAAACCTGGCCTTCTTCGGGACCGCCCGAAAAATCAAGAGCGATCTCTGGGAAGCGGCCCTCGAGGAGGCCTCGGTGGATGAGCTTGGTGGGGACCCGCTCTCCCGACTCTCCTACGGGATGCGTCGCCGCGTGCTGCTGGCGGAGGCGCTGGTGGGCGACCCGCCACTCCTGCTCCTCGACGAGCCCACCCTGGGCCTGGACGTGAGCGGCTGGCAGTGGCTGGCTGGGGCTCTTCGGCGCCGGGCCCGGCTGGGGCTAGCCACCTGCATCTCCACCAATGACACCGACTTCGTAGAGCAGGTCGCGACCAGGGTCTGCTTCCTGGTGGACGGGAAGCCGATCCGGGATGCCCCCTTGGCCGATCTGCTCGCCGAGCTCGGGGGAACAAGGGAGATCCAGCTCAGTTTCCGAGGCCCGTCTCCTCTGTCCGCGGTGCTGGTAATTGAAGGGGTGGACAGGGCGGTGGAGGCGGAGAGCGGGCTTCTGATCCTGGCTCATCAGCGCGACGGGCTGCTGCCGGACATCCTCTCGACCCTGGGCGATCTCGACGCCCATCTGGTCGATCTCAAAGTGCGCGATCCTGGCCTGGCGGACTGCTTCCTAAGGCTGACCGGGAGGACACTCCGTGACTGACCACAGCGAGGTGCTCCTGGACAGGGCCCAGCACAAGACGCAGTCGATGAAAGGGCCCCGGGCGACGCACCTTTGGGAGCTCGAGCTAAGAGGAACCCTGGCTCGACGCCGGGCCCTGGTGATCAAGCTGGCCTTCCCCATGGTCCTGGTGATCCCGCTGGTCACGACCGGCGCACCTCCCTTCTTCGCCGGCATGCTGCTGACGGTCCTGATCGCGATGGTGGGAACGGTGGGAACCGGTGTGACCATCACGCGGTCCCGGGGCAGCGGTTGGCTCGACCGGCTGGCGGTGCTGCCGCTGCCCGCCTGGCGGGTCGGACTGGAACTCTTCTTCGCCGGTTGGCTGGTGGACATCCTCCAGGCGACGCTGGTCTTTTTGGTGATCGCCATCGCCGAGCGCCCCGACCCGGCCACCTTGGTCACCACCTGGCTACTCGCGCTGGCAGCGCTGGCCTTCTCTGGGGCGATCGGCCTCGGGATCGCCGCTCTCACCGATCACCCCGGGGAGGCGATGCTCTACCTGTCGGTGGTCTTGGCCCCGCTGCTCTTTCTCTCGGGGCTGTTCACCGGCATCCCGGCTGAGGGCATTCGCTTCTGGGTGGCCCAGGTACTGCCGTTCAGCTACTTAGACGAGGGATTCCAGCTGCTGCTGGGGGGGAACCCTCCCTACGGAGACCCGATGGGATTCCTGATCGCCGCAGTGGTCTTCTTTGCCATCTCGGTGGCCGCAACCGCGGCGCTGGGAAGAGCTGTGCTGGCCCGGAGCGCATAGCTAGAGCGCATCCGGATTGCTGCTGCGGTGAGCCGAGTGCGGGCTCGCTGCCGTCCTCGGGCTATGCAACCGGGCAGTTGGCACGGGCGATGGCCCTCAGTTCGGTCGTTCAGGATCGTGGAGACTGACGTCCGCTGGTCACGTCTTTCCGAAGTAGCGCTGCCGTCGCCAGATCCAGAGGCCGACAAGGATCAGCCCGATGCCAGTGAGAATGAGGATCTGGCTGATCATGATTGGCAATTGCGCGCCCGTGGTGGGGTCGCTGGCCGCCAGCACTCCACCACGCTTGCCGGGAGAACCTGAAGGGCTCGGGCTTGTCGTGCCCGCCCCCAGGCTGCCGCCCGTCGGGCTCGGTGAGGGGGTCGCCGAGTTGGTTGGGCTAGGAGTCGGACGCCAGGATGAGCTGGGCGTCGGACTCCAGGTCGGCGTCGGGCCGGGTTTGCAGGTTGGCTTCAGGATGTGCCTCCAAGTCGGACTTGGGATGGGTTTCCTGCTCGGCGTTGGAGTTGGCCTCCCAGTCGGGGAAGGAGATGGCTTCCAGGTCGGCGAAGTTGTCGGCTTCCAGGTTGGAGTCGCGATGGGCTTGCACGACGGCGTAGCGGTGGGCCGCCCGGTAGGTGTGGGAGTGGGAGTGGGGCCGGTGTATCCGATGAATGTCGGACTGATTGAGATCGTTGCTCCCCCGCCCTGGTACGGATTTCCAGCCTGGATCGGGAACCGCCACTTGATCAGGAAGGTGTTGGAGAAGGTTGCATTGTCGACCGACCAGGCGACTGTTTTCGACGGGCTGAAACTCCGGCAGTACGCCGCCGTGGGGTAGCTCGCCGGAGTACCTCCCGACGGTTCGGTAGAGCAGGAGATCGAGCCCAGCTGGAAGGTCTGGCCGGTATTGCTGTCGGTGATGCTCTCCACCCGGAGACCGGTCGGATACCCGTCCAGCAGCGCCTCGGTGCCGATCTGAGGAATGGCCGTCGGAGAGCCGCCTCCCGAATGGGAATGCGTGCTGATCACCACACTCACGTTGACCAGCCCTGTGTATTTCGGTGCCGACTTGTCCCGGATGGTCACGGCGCAGGCACCGGAATCTCCCGGTGCCAAGGGACGCCAGGCGCCACAGACGTGGAGGCCCGACGCCGAGGCGGGATTCTCTGCGGCTATTCCCACGATGGCGCCGACTGTCCCGGCGACAAAGCCGACCACCACCAGCGCCGCTCCCAGGCGCAGGCGCAACCCGGAAACCCGGCGCACGGCCCGGATCGCTATTGGCGTCGTCACGCGGGCCTACCCCTGTGCCCTGGCATTCAAGAACTCCCTCCCGTTCCGGGCGTTGGTCTGCATTCCCGCCCGGTTAGGGGTTGGCGGCCCACAGGCCGCCAACCCCGGTCGGTCATCGTATTACGTGGTCGTCAGGGTTTGAGCGACTCCGTGCTCAACTCTCGAAGAATTCGACTGCGGGGACAAAGGGACCCATGCCACAGTCCGGACCGCCCCAAGGGCCAAAGGTCGGGCTCGGGCCAGTCCAGGTTCCGGTGGTTGCGGTGCTGTACGAATTGAACCCTACCGTCAGAGGCGTGCAGGTAACTTGTCCGATGTTTTCTGGCGCCACGCCGTCGCCACCAACTCCATCGTATGTTGCGAGCGGGTCCAGCTCCGCGTACGCGGTGTCTGGGTCCGTGTCAGTCCCCACCGAGGGCGGTGCCTGCGACAGGTTGACATTGATGTCACTTTCAGAGGGGTACTCCTCTGACTCCAATACCACACCGTAGACGAACGCAGCTGGGACTGCGTACGCAAATGAGGTGAGGTCGAACGTGACGTTGAACTGAGTCGGCAGGCTGGAAGTTCCCGCCGGGAAGTTCACCGTTTCGGTGTCGGAGACGAGTGGCGTAGCCTGATTCGAGGTGCTGTAGATGTTCAGGGTTACCGGACCCGATGCGGCTGGGCTGTAGCTAGAGAGAGCTACAACTACATCGCCGAAGTCGCCGGTCGCGGAAGATGGGGTGACCGCGAGCCCCAGCTGACCCAGTTGGGTTGATCCGTCTGAGATGTTCCACGCGTAGTCGTTGCCAGCGAGCAGACTGTCGTAGACCGGTACCTCAGATGACGACGCCGGCGTTTGTGTCCAACTGGCAGGCGTAGCGTCCTGGCAACTCTCGTTGCTATCGGTGGAAAGTGAACCGTCGGAGTTCGCTCCGTTGTTCGAGCATTGCACCGCGTAGAAAGTTACATATACGCTTCCGGTGTCCCCTTGATCTGCATTGCCCGCGCCGCTTGAGAAGGTCCACACGACGTCAGCATCGAAATCGCCGGACGGCGGCGGCGGAGCACCATCGTACGCGCTGCCGCCCGTCACACTGTTGCCGATGAGGACTGGGTTTGCGCTTGTCTGCGTAGTCCCGTTGATTGTGTAGGTCATGTCCGGGAAGCTGCTACTGGTCGCCTCCGCTCCGATGTAGGCAGGTAAGTTGCCGGTGTACTGGGCCTGAAAGTAGCAGGTGCCCGTGTCACCAGGCTCCAGATTGGTCACGTCAGTGTTGCACCCAATACTGGTAGGCGAATTGAGCGAGACAGTGCCCGCTGTGAACGTCTGACTCCCGGGACCGGACGTTGCGTTGAAGAGGGCGAACGTCGCCCCGATGACCAGTGCGGCGATGGCGCCCACACCGACCACGCCCCCGAGCACGAGCCCGAAGCGTTTGGTGAATAGATTCATCTGTCGTGTCTCCTCTTTCGATAATCGTTTGCGGTCCGAAGGCCCCTCTGGCGAGTTGTCGTTAGTTGTGTGCGCTTCATTTCATTCAGGGGCCCCGTCCTCCCAATTTCGCCCGTCCACACCCGGAATGAATTTGTTCTAGTTGGGCCATCAGAGATCCGCCGGATGGTTGCTCTGGGCCTGCTTGCGCCGGGCCTCTTGGACGCCGAGGGCGATCCACTTCCGGCGGATCAACTCCTCAGCGAAATAAATGACCACCACCATGATCAGGACCACAAAGGTGACCTGCTGGTGCAAAGCGCTCAGGACGTATCCGCCGACCGGAATGCGGACGCCGTGGTAGACCCCGAGGATCGCCGATGGCGCGACCAGTCCTGGGTCGGGCGCGTTGTTGGCATCGCCTTTGGTCCGGTACTCGACGGTGGAAACGCCATTTACGAGCTGCCCGGGCATCACTGCATAGATTCGGTGGGTGACCACCAGCCCACTGGTAGTGCCCACGTCAGGTGATGCCAGGAAGGTGATGATCTGTCCCTTGTGCAGGTGTGCAGCTGCAAGAGTGTTGATCGGCTTGTCCACGATGAGATCACCGGTGTCGAATGTTGGGGTCATAGAACCGCTACCCACCGAGTAGACGGGAGCGCCGAACAGGGTCGTCTGGCCGTCAAGTCCGTGGCGCACAGAGACGGCCAGGAACAGGGCAAGGAACACCAAGACCAGGACGACGACGGTCGCCAGCACCTGAATCGCCCGAAATATCCGAGCGCGGCGCTTCTTTACCGGCCGAGTTCCGAGAGCATCTTTCACCCACCGACCTCCACGTCAGAGCTGGTTGGGCTCGCTGACGGATCAGGCGTGGGGGTCGGCGTCGGTGTTGGGGTTGGCGTGGGAGTTGGAGTAGCTGTCGGCGTCGGGGTCGGAGTGTCAGTCTCAGAGGGAGTGGGAGTTGGGGTGTCAGCTATGGAAGGTGTGGCGGTCGGCGTGCCCGTCGGGCTAGGGGTGGGCGTTGGCGTGCCCGTGGGAGTTGGGTCAGGACTCACCTCGTCCACGGCACCCGGTACCACGGCCGGGTCCGGCGTCGGGTCTGCCGGCGTGAAGCTGGATGAGGCCTGAAAGAGCACCGATGCGGCAGTGCTGACGTCGTCGAAGAGCGAGTAGCTGGGGTGGAGGGCTGAGTCGATCACCAGAATCGGTGCGGCGAGGAGGAGCATGACCGCCAGCAGCGCTGCGGGAATTCCGGCCCGCCGCCGGTAGCTCGGAATCACGGGCGGCGGTCTCGGTACCAGCGGATCGGGATCCCAGCTCGGACCGTCGTCGAGGCTGTTTGACCGACCCCAGGGGGGGTAACCAGGCACGTCTCTGCTCAACTACCTCTGCACGCGTCTCAAGTTCGCGCTCCGCATCCCTGGCTCCGCTCCCTAACCTCTCCCCCCGGCCCCTCTCTGTTCCGCCTACGATGACGCCGAAGAACCTGGAATCTGCGTCTGCTCCCTCTCGGAGACCTTGCGAACATAGCACGTGTCGCGGGGAACTGACTGTTATGTTCCGCCGGGTGACGGCCTTGTTACATCTCTGAACTCAGCCCTACAGGAGAACTCCGAGGAACCAAGCCAGACAGCGCCCGCTATGTGCGCTTGGGTGTCACGAGTGGCAGGCGGCGTGCGTCCCAACGAGGAAGATCGCCACCACCGCGATTAGGTTGAAGGAGGCATGGAGAACCATGCCGGGCACCAACGAGCGAGAGCGCTCATAGACGAAGGCCAGGACCATCCCCGCGATGAAGAGCGACGGCGCGAGCAGAAGGATGGAGCCGCCCACCGACAGACTGTGGGCCAGGGCGAACAGCAGGCTGCTCACCACAATCGATAGCCCCACGCCCCATCTGCGTCGCAGCCCGCCATAGATGAAGCCCCGGAAGACGATCTCCTCCACAACCGGAGCGATCACCGCGATCGAGATCACCCCGAGGTAGGGATCGCGCCCAAACGCCTGAGAGATGTCGCAGCCCTGAGGGTTCGTCATCCCTCCCAGAAGCGGGGAGAGAATCTCGGAGAGTATCCCGGTCAGGATCTGCAGCAAAAGCGCCAACGGCGGCATCAGAACCACCACCCAGATGGGGAACCTCCTCAGCCCCAGCCGGGCCCAAGCCAGACCGCCGTGACGGCTGGCGAAAAAGAGCACGATCGCCAGCAATGCCGCGTAGAAGGTGACCGTGGTGGCGAAGCTGTAGAAGGGGGAAATGACGGCCCACTTCGGCCCCTGGATGGCCGCAATCACTCCGGCCTGATGCAGCGCAAGCACCACTACGGTCGGCACCAGGTAGGCGACAACCACCCCCGGGATAGCGATGACCACCGCCAGCACGATCTGGCGAGGACCCCACGTCACCCCCGGGGGCTCGCGCACCTCAGGAAGCCCCGGCGACGGTGCCTCGATCAGAATCCGCTCCCTCGGCGAGTTCGTCCGCTCGGATCCTGGCCCCGGTCCGTGCCTTGCGCGCCTTCCCCTATGGTCCTGGGGGTGGATGGCGGGAGTGGTGCATTTCCAATCCACGGGATGGGAAATCGTTCTATCGAGGGATCGGGTTCCCAGTAGTTGAGAGGCTCAGGCTCCGGGACGGCGTGGCGCGCGACCGGTTTGGGGGGCTGGGCCGGGCTGGTCCGTACCCACAGATAGGCCAGACCCGCCAGTAACAGCACGTAGACGAGGGCAAATGCCCAGCTGCTCTCGAGCAGCCCAACCAGCGCGGACGCCAGCAGCTGCAGTCCGAGTCCCCAGCTGACCCGCTCCGGATGGCCAGCGAACCTGGTGCCGGGCCGGACCACGGCGAGCGTCCCGGCCACGATGACTGCATCTCCTCCCAACCCGACCACGGCGCCGATGAACACCAGGGCGAAGTCCAGCGGGCCCTGCGGGGCGCCCAGGTTGGCGATCGCGCCCCCCAGGGCCAGAACGGCGAGCACGTTGAACAAGGCAGACAAGCCGGAGATCGCCAGCAGACCAAGTGCCAAGCGAAGACGCCACTCCGGCGCGGGCGAAGGCCCTGGAATGCTCTTCGGGACAGGCTCGGGAGCGGTGGTGCGCCGCCGGCGCGGCTGACTCACCATCGCTTCACCAGAGGTTGACGCCCTCCGCCGCCAGGCGCGCCAGCGGCGAATCGCCGTGGAGCGGGCACCCCAACATCATGCACGAAGGATCGAGGTCTCGGACTCGCCGGCCCGACCCCGCTGGTCTGGTGCTCGGTAAGTCCGGGAGTCGGCCGTGGGGCCCTGCTTCCTCGATCCGAGGCACCGGCACGGAGTCCGTTCCAAAGGAGGGTTCGAATTCACTGCCGACCTATAATTCACGCCATGCCAGCCCCAAGTGGGGATTCCGGGCGGGTGCCGAACTCGGTGCTCTCGAGAATCCGGACCGCCGCCGACTGCCGGGACCTCTCCCCTGAGGAGTGCCGTCAACTCGCCTCCGAGATCCGGGAATTCCTGGTCGAGAAGGTCTCGCTGACCGGGGGCCACCTGGGGCCGAACCTGGGGGTGGTGGAGCTGACCCTGGCAATCCACCGGATCTACGACAGCCCCGTAGACCAGATCGTCTTCGACACGGGCCACCAAGCCTACGTCCACAAGATCCTCACCGGACGGGGGGACCAGTTCGCCACCCTGCGCCAGGCTGGCGGCCTCTCCGGGTACCCCAACCGTTCCGAGTCCCCTCACGACATGGTGGAGAACAGTCACGCCTCCACCGGGCTCAGCTACGCCCTGGGACTGGCCCAGGCCAAGCGACGCCGCGGCGAGCCCGGCAAGGTGGTGGTGGTGGTCGGCGACGGCTCGCTGACCGGGGGCATGGCCTATGAGGCGCTCAACAACATCGGCTCGCTGCGGCCCGATCTGACCATCATTCTCAACGACAACGGACGCTCCTACGCTCCGACCGTGGGCGGCCTGGCCGACCACTTCGCCAGGCTCCGCCTGGATCCCCGTTACGAGGCCGCCAAGAGCGGGATCGGGGGTTTCCTGAGCGCCATCCCGGCGGTGGGCGAGCCGGCCCACGAGATGGCGCGGCGGCTCAAGACGGGCATGAAGCAGCTGGTCTCCCCGCACGTCTTCTTCGAGGACCTGGGGATCAAGTACTCCGGTCCCATCGATGGGCACGACCTGCGATCCATCGAGGGCGCCCTCAATCTGGCCAACCACCTGCCGGGCCCGGTCGTGGTCCACGTGGTGACCGACAAGGGCCACGGATTCGATCCCGCCGAGGCGGACGAGGTGGACAAGTTCCACGGGCCGCCGCCCTTCGACATCACGACCGGAAAGCCCACCGGGCAGTTCCGTGTGAGTTACACAGACGTGTTCGAGGAGGTGCTCCTGCAGCTGGCCGAGGGCGATCCCAAGCTGGTGGCGATCACCGCGGCGATGGCCTCATCCACGGGACTGCTGAAGTTCGCCGAACGCTACCCGGACCGGTTCTACGACGTGGGGATCGCCGAGCAGCATGCGGTCACCTTCGCCGCCGGGTTGGCGATGGGTGGATTGCACCCGGTGGTCTGCATCTACTCCACCTTCCTGCAGCGGGCCTTCGACCAGATCATCTGCGACGTGGGACTGCACAACCTGCCGGTCACCTTCATCCTCGATCGCGCCGGGGTCACCGGCCCGGACGGAAGCTCGCACCACGGCATGTTCGACCTGAGCTACCTGCGGATGGTGCCGAACATGGTGGTGGCGACCCCCAAGGACGCCGAGGAGCTGGGCCGGCTGGTGGCCACCGCCGCCGTCCACAACGGGCCGTTCTCGATCCGGTACCCAAGGGGCCCGGTCGCGGAGAAGGTCATCGACATCCGACCGCTGCCGAGCCTCACCTGGGAAATGATCCAGGAGGGGGGCAGCGACGTCCTCATCTGCGCCTCGGGCAAAATGGTCGCGGTGGCGCAGAACGCGGCCGGCCTGCTGGGGGCCAACGGGGTGTCCGCCTCGGTGGTCAACGCCCGCTTCATCAAGCCCACCGACCGCCGGCTGGGCAGCTGGGCGCGGGCTCACCGAGCAGTGGTCACAGTGGAGGACAACACCCGGCGCGGTGGGCTGGGCGCCTCGGTGCTGGAGTTCCTGGCCGAGGATGGCGTGGTTCGACCGGTTCGTCAGGTCGCCCTCCCCGACCACTTCATCCCCCACGGAACCCAGGGCGAGCTGTTAGCCGAGTACGGCCTCACTGCCGAAGGGGTGGCCGAGGCTGCGGTTCTCGCGCTGGAAAGCTCAGGCGAGACGCCCTCCGACCAGGCTCGGGCTGTTGGCTGAGGTGGCTGCCGGGGAGGGAAGCCCGGAGGACGGCACTTCGTCCTACCTCACCGCGGTGGTGGAGGACCAGTTCCGTGCCCACCCTGCGGTGGCTCGGGCCAACGGCGACCACTCAGCCGACGGTCTGGTGGCCCAAGTCGGAGCGGACGCAGATCGGCAGCGGATCTCCCAGCTGCATCAGCTCCGGGACCGCGCGGGTCGGCTCCCCGAAGCAAGCAACCGAGACCTTCGCCTCGACCTGGACACCGCCAAGAGCGTCGTCGACTCGGAGCTCTTCAGCCTCCAGGTGAGGCGCCGGGCATTCAAGGACCCCACCTCCCTCTTGGACTACGACTCCCCGCTGGACGTCGGTGGCTATCTGCTTCGGGACTACGCCCCGCTGCCGGATCGCCTGACCGCCCTCTGCAAGCAGCTGGAGCAGGCCCCCGAGTGGATCGAGGAGGCTCTGGGTTTGCTGGAGCCTGAGCTGGCCGCCCCGCTGATCCAGCTGGCCCTCCAGGGGGCGGAGGGCCACCTCAGCTTCCTGGGGAACGACGTCACGCCAATCGGAGAGGAGATCGACGATGCCGGGCTACGGCGGCGCCTGGGAGATGCGACGCGTCTCGGGCAGAAGGCGATCACCCGGGTCACAGCGGAGCTCGAGAAGCGCAAGCAGACGGATGTTCAAGACATCGCCCTGGGGCAGGATGGCCTGCGCGCGAATGCTGCTCGCCCAGGAGGGGCTGGATCGGTCGGTCGCCGACCTGCGCCGAGGGGCCGATGAGGAGCTGTCATCGCTCGGTGAGCAGCGGGACCGGCTGCTCAGAGACAGCTTCCAGGGCCGTCCGATCGGGGAGATCCGGGGAGAGCTCGAGCTGGATCACTACACCAACGAAACCCTGATCTCGGGAGCCGATGGTCTGCTCGGCGAGCTGCGGGCGTACGTCGAGGAGCATGCCGAGGTCCCCATCCCCGATGGGCCAGCCTGCCAGGTGAGGCCCAGCCCCGGGTTTCTGACCGCCTGGGTCAGTGCCGCATATGAAGGGGTCGGGCCGCTGGAGCGCCGGCAACTGCCCTGCATCTACTACGTCACCACCCCACAGCCCAGCTGGAGCCCGAAGGAGTCCGACGAGTGGCTCCGGTATCTCAATCGGGCCACCCTCAAGAACACCAGCGTCCACGAGGTCTACCCCGGGCATCACGTGCAGCATCTCTACGCCCTCAGCATCACCGCCGACGTGCGGCGGTTCTTCTGGACCCCCGGTTTCGGCGAGGGCTGGGCCCACTACGCGGAGCTTCTGATGATCGAGAGGGGACTCGCCGAGGGCGATCCCCTGCTCCAGCTGGCCCAGATCGAGGACGCCCTGCTGCGTGCCTGCCGCTACCGGACCACGGTGGGCGTCCACGCCGAGGGCTGGCCGGTCGAGGAGGGGACCCAGCTCTTCATCGATCGGATCGGGCTGGAGGAACTTCCCGCCAGGCGAGAGGCGATGCGGTCGACCATCGACCCCCTCTACCTGGTCTACACCCTGGGCAAGCTGGAGATCCTCAGCTGGCGGGAGGAGTGGCTGCGCTCCGGGCGCGGGGACCTCGGGGAATTTCACAAAATGGTGCTTTCGGCGGGCAGCCCCCCGCTGGCAGCGCTCGGGCGGTGGCTCAGCCCTCAGTGAGCTGATGTCCGGGCGGCAGCGGGCGCTGCTCGTCCTGGCCGGAGCCAACTGCCTGTGGGCCGGCTCCTACATCGCCGGCAAGGCGGCGCTTTCCACCTGGCCATTCGCCAGCGTCAACATGGTCCGTTTCACCCTGGCGGCGCTGGTCCTGCTGCCGATCCTCTGGCGAGGGCGCCACCAGCTGCCCAACGGCAGGAACGATCGCTGGCGTCTAGTGGCGATGTGCTGCCTCGGATTTGTGGGCAACAAGGCGCTCGAGTACTGGGGTCTCAGCCTGACCACCGCCAGCGACACGGCGATCCTGATCGCCGCCGAGGCCCTGGCCACGGTCTTGCTCAGCGTGGCCTTCCTCAGCGAGCGCATCAGCCGGGTCGAGTCCGCCGGGCTGGTCCTCGGCGGACTCGGGGTTTACCTGGTCGTGGAAGGCGGGTTCAGGGCTCCGACGGGGCTCACCGGTCACCAGGCGTTGGGCAACCTGCTGGTGGTCTGCTCTTTGATGCTGGAGGCCGGGTTCACCGTCGTCAGCAAGACAGTCATCGAGCGGTACCCGCCGCTCGTGATCACTGCGGCCGTGGTCACGGGCAGCCTGATCGCCTGGTGGCCCTCGGGCATCGCCGCCCTGTGGGTGAGGGGCTGGCCCGCTCTCTCGATCGCCGGCTGGCTGGGGATCTTCTACCTGGGAGTGGTGACGACCGCGCTCTGCTACGGGGCCTGGCTCTGGGGCCTCCGCCGGGTGATGCCGGGCGCCATGGCCCCGCTGCTATTCATCCAGCCGCTGCTGGGAACCGCTCTTGCCGTCTGGGTGCGGGGGGAGCATCCATCGCTGGCCACCCTCTTCGGAGGGATCTTGATCCTGCTCGGAGTGACCACGGTGGTGATCCGGCGCCAGCCGGCCCCCCAGGCGCCGGCCGCCAGCGCGGGCACGGCTTAGACCGGTCGGCTGCAACGCTGGGTCGGCGGGTGAGCCGCCTTCGACCGGCTCACCTTGCCGGGGAGTCAGTCAGGCGGTCTGCGCGGCGCTCACGGCCAGGCGATCTGATTCGCGGCGCTCCCACTGGGAGGTCAACGAAGGTCGTCCGATCCCGTGGTAGTTGAAGCCATGGGAAGCCAGCGTCGCCGGGTCCAGGCAATTCCGCCCGTCCACCACCACCCGCCGGCGGACCAGCGACGCCGCCCGTTCCCAGTCGATCGACATGTACTCAGGCCACTCGGTCACGACCGCGACCACGTCGGCGCCATCCATGGCCGCCTCCGCACTGGCCGCGAACTCCACACCCGGAAGCAGCGTAGATGCCTCCTTCATGGCTACCGGATCGTGAGCGATCACACTGGCGCCCAACTCCTGCAGCCGGCTCACGATCGCCAGGCTCGGAGCCTGGCGCATGTCGTCAGTTCCGGGCTTGAAGGAGAGCCCCAGGATGGCGACCCGTCGTCCCTCGAGGTCATTCCCGACCGCCTCTCGGATCTTCTGGATGAAGCGCATGCGCTGCTGCTCGTTCACCTCTATGGCCGAACGCAGCATCCAGAAGGTGAAGCCTTCGCGCCTGGCGGCATGCTCCAGGGCGGCCACGTCCTTGGGGAAGCAGGACCCGCCGAAGCCCAGTCCGGCGTGCAGCGAGGCAGTGCCGATCCGGGCATCCAGGCCCATGCCGTGGGCAACGCGGTCAACGTTGGCGTCCATCTGGTCGCAGAGGTTGGCGATCTCGTTGATGAAGGAGATCTTCATCGCCAAGAAGGCGTTTGATCCGTACTTGATCAGCTCGGCCTCGGTGTTGCCCGAACGCAGGACCGGCGCATCGAAGGGATTGAGCGCCATCACCACCCGCGAGACTGCCGCTTCGTCGCGACCTCCGACCACGAAACGGTCCGCCCGGGTGATGTCCTCGACGGCGCACCCCTCGCGCAGAAACTCCGGACAGGAGACCACCTGGATGTTCCGATCGTTGTCGCCCAGGCGCCGCTGCAGGCGACGCCCGGTGCCGGGGGGAACGGTGCTCTTGAGCACCACCACTGTCCCCGACTGTGCGTGCTCGGCGATCGTCGCCGTCACCTCGTCCAGGGCGCTCAGGTCGGCTCGCCCGTCAGGCATCGCCGGGGTGCCGACGGCGAGGACCACCATCTTGTGGTTCTTGAGCACCTTGCTCAGGTCGCCCTCCACGGTCAGCCTCTGCCCGTCGACCACCTGCCGCAGCAGTGGGGCCAATCCGGGCTCGTAAATAGGCGCCTCGCCCTTGGCGATCAGCGCGCGGCGCTGAGGGTCGATCTCAACCAGAGTGACCCTGCGGCCCGCGGATGCCAAACAGGCTCCGGTAACCAGTCCCACGTAGCCGGCGCCCACGATGACGATCGGCTCCAGCGACACGGTTGTTTGAAATTGATCGCTCGGTAGAGCGGCGTGACTTGCCAACTGTTCTCCTGCCATTCTCGGCGCGGTCCGGGGGAAAGACCCCCATCCTTCCCGGCAGAACACTCCAAGTCCAACCGCAAATGACCCTGAGCCTGCCCCAGACTCCGAGCCGACACCTTAGCCTCCAACCACCCCCGGTCCCGATTCTGGCAAACAATCGTGAGTTCCGTCAATGACTTGGCGCCTGGCTTGGGATGAATCCGGTTGCTGGAGGCGCTCTTCGCTGCATTCCCGGGCCCGATTATTTCGCGTCTCCCCGCAGCGTTTTCCGCCTCGTGGAAGTCGGAAGATGTCGCTTGCGTGCCTGCTCGTCCGTCTTTGCCCGACTCCCGTCGCGCAGTCGAAAGTCCTTGTAACAATGGCGTCAGGGCGCATCACCTGGACCGCCATACGCGCAAGTTTCGGGTCAACCGCCCAGCGGATCTTTAATTCGTTGCGGGCCTGATCCGCCCAGAAGAACCGCGCTCCAAGGTTTGCCCAGGCGTCCTCGCCTCACATTTCGATCACAGCCGTCGCGGAGCTGTGACCGGAGGCGGTTCGCGAATCGAGCCGGTCTAGATTCGCCCAGGTGGTTCCGTGCGGGGTGAACCCTTCACTATCCCCGCTCGGGGAGGCGGAACCCTCTCTCCCCCTTCCGTCGGCAGGATCTAGATCCGACGGACCCGCCGCCCCGGGCGTCCCCCGGGGCGGCAACGCGTCCTATCAGACGTCGGCGTAGAGCATGAACTCATATGGGTGGGGACGGAGCCTCACCGGGTCCACCTCACGCTCCCTCTTCAGGGTGATCCAGTTCTCCACCAGATCGGACGTGAACACGTCTCCTTCGTACAGGAAGCCGTGGTCCTTCTCCAGCGCGGCGAGCACCTCCTCCAGGCTGCCCGGCAGGTCCCTGACCGCCTCCGCCTGAGGGCCCTCCAAGTCATACAGATCGGCCTCGATCGGGGTCGGGGGCTCGATCTTGTTGCGGATACCGTCGAGTCCCGCCATCAGCATGGCTGAGAAGGCGAGATAGGGGTTGCAGGTCGGATCAGGGGAGCGGAACTCCAAACGGCGCAACTGGGGCCGCTCGCTGTAGGTCGGGATCCGGATGCAGGCGCTCCGATTGCGCGCACTGTAGGCCAGCTTGATCGGGGCTTCGTAGCCCGGGACCAGCCTCCGGTAGCTGTTGGTGGTGGGAGCGGCGAAGGCGAGCACCGCCGGGGCGTGGGCCAAGAGCCCGCCGATGTACCACCGGGCCAGGTCGCTCAAGAGTGCGTATCCCTCCTTGTCGAAGAAGAGCGGCACCCCCTCCTTCCAGAGCGACTGGTGGGTGTGCATCCCGCTGCCGTTGTCTCCGAAGAGAGGCTTGGGCATGAAGTTGGCCACCAGCCCTTCCCGGCGACAGACGTTCTTGACGAGGTACTTCAGGACGAGCACCTTGTCGGCTGTCGCGACCAAGGAGTCGTAGCGGATGTCGATCTCGGCTTGGCCGGCGGTGCCCACTTCGTGGTGATGGACCTCGACCTCGATCCCCGCTGCCTGGAGCGTAAGGGCGATCCGGCTGCGCACGTCCTGGAGCTGGTCCACCGGTGGGGTGGGGAAGTACCCCTCCTTGAGCCGGGGGCGGAACCCGAGGTTGGCGGTGCCGTTCTGGCCGGAATTCCAGATTCCTTCCGAAGAGTCGATGTGGTAGAAACCCTCGTTCACCGACTGGCCGTAGCGCAGCGAGTTGAAGATGTAGAACTCCATCTCGGGGCCGAAGTAGCTGGTGTCGGCGACTCCACTCTGCCTGAGATACGCCTCTGCCTTCTGCCCAACGTACCTGGGATCCCTGGCTGTACCTGCCCTTGGTGATCGGGTCGACGATGTCGCAGATCAAAGAGAGGGTGGGAACCTCCAGCACCGGGTCGACGAAGGCCGTGCGGGGGTCCGGGAATAGCAGCATGTCGCTCTCATAGATTTGCTGAAAGCCCTTGATGCTGCTCCCGTCAAATCCGACTCCCTCGGCGAAGAGTCTCTCGGTCAGCTCGGAGAGCGGCACGCTGAAGTGCTGCCACTGGCCCAGCAGGTCACTGAAGCGGAAATCGACAAACTTGATCCCCTGATCCCTGGCGAATGCAATCACTGCACCGGGATCTTCTTTGGCGGTCGGCTCCAGCTTTCCCTCGACGGCCATAACCATTTTTGCCCTCCGCAATCCCGGCTGATCCTTGACGTCAGGCTAGCAGGCGGGGCGGGCCCGGCCATCGGGTCCCTGACACGATAGAGGCAAAAGAGAAGTTGTGTCTAGGACCCGAATCGAAACTCGGGGCTCAGCCGGGTTGGGCGGCCTCAGGGGTCTTGGCGTTTACCTGGGCTCTGGCCTCGTCGGCGCTGGCGAAGTAGAGCTTGTTGATGGCGGTCCACTCAGCCCAGTCGGCGGGAAGGTCCTCTTCGGCGTAGATGGCGTCGACCGGGCAGGGATCGACGCAGGCCCCACAGTCGATGCACTCTTGGGGATCGATGAAGAGCATCCGGTCCTCATCAGCCCCGATGATGCAGTCCACCGGGCACACCTCGACGCAGGATTTGTCCTTCACGTCGACGCAGGTCTCGCCGATCACATAGGTCATCGAGCTCTGAACTCCAAGCGTCGCTCTCCCGGGCTCTCGGGGCGAACCCCTCCAAGGGCGCCTGAGTTCAGGATAGCAGAGGTCCAGACGACCCCAGGGATGGGTTAGCCGGCCAGACCAGTGTTGATGTTGGAGTACAGATCTGAGACCCGGTGACCCAGCACCAGCAGGATCGCGATAACGACGATCGCGATCAGGACCACGACCAGCGAGTACTCGGCCATGCCTTGCCCCAGGCTTGCGCCCCGGGCACGCCGACCGATCCACGCTCGCGCTCTGCTCAGCAGCCTCCGCCCCGGCCCGATGTTGGGCTCATGCATGGGTCGCAGATTAAGACGGAACCGCCCCAAGTCAGGCGGTCGTCCCAGAACTGTTACGCGTTGAACGGTGAGTTACGCCAGCCAGGGCGCGCCGCCGCCTAGAATTTCGGACGGGAGGTCAGCCGCATCAGACGGTGCAGCCACCCCAGGGAGATGCCGCTATGAGCGCTGCGATCGCCGATCCCAACGCATCGCCGCCCGGACCGAGGGCACTGCCGTCCTGGGAACGCCTGGCTGCGGGCGTGATCGACTTCTTTGTGCTGGTGATCCCCGAGGTGATCCTCTTCGTGATCATCGCTGGCAAGCGGTATGCCGCCATCTACTCATTCGCGGTCGCCCACAAGGGCGCGAAGAACCTGGCTAACAATCCCCACTTCGTCAAGCTGGCCGATCGCCTGGGGGCGGACCTCTTCTGGGTGGGGATCGGAGTTGCCGCTCTGACAGCGGTCTATTTGATCGCCATGTACCTGACCGCCGGAGCCACGGTGGGCAAGCTGGCCCTGGGATTGCGCATCACCCGGACCGATGGTCGGCCGATGACCGGCCTGAGCGCATTTCTACGCTCGGTACCCTTCTGGGTGGGTAGCCCGTTCTTGTTCGCCCCGATCGGGACCTGGATCTGGCTGCTCCAGTTCTTCGGCGGGACGCTGGTGATCCTCTTCCGCCCCGACCACCGGGGCCCGGAGGACTTCTTGGGCCACACCATGGTGGTGCGCAAGGTCGACCAGGGCCGAACGCTGGCCGACCTGACCAGCTACCGGCAGCCGTACATACCACCCGCACAGCCACCGGCGGCTCCTGCCGGACGAGGTGGGCACCTCCCGGGCTGGGGCCCGGGGGCAGATCAACCGCCCCCACCAGGGGGTGGATCGACCGAGGGTACTAAGTGACCCTGATCGAGACGGTGAAGTTACCCGGGACGGCGGACCGGGCCTGGGCATTGCTGGCAGCAAATGGCGGCGCTCTCCGGCTGGCGCCGGGGCTGGCCGTAGGCGAGGAAGGCCGGGGCACGCTCCGAATCGTGCTCGGCGGGCACTCGGTCACCTACCGCGGCTACGCCCGACAGCACGTCGAAGAGGAGGGCCGTCACCTCACCTGGACGCTCAGCGGAAAGGAGGTCCGTGGCACCGGCCGAGCCCACGCTGAGGTGAGGGCTCGCTTTCGCGACGAGCCCGAGGGGGGGTGCGACCTGCGGCTAACGGTCCTGGTCGAAGGCCGCGGCCGGCTGGGCGAGGTCTCCGAGGCGGAGGTGGACCGCGCAGTCCGCTCCGTGATAGCCAGGTTCCGGCGTGCGCTGACCCAGGAGCTGCAGGCCGCTGCACCTTCCCGCGGGCGGGAACGACCACTCGCCCCGACGCGACCCACCCAGGAACGCTCCGAGGGGATTCCTAGCGAGCCAGTGCGGCGGGTACCGGGAGCGGTCGAGGTGGCTCCGCCGAGCACCGCCGTGCGACGTTGGCTGCCACCCGGTGGTGCCATCGCGGCAGGCGCACTGATCCTGGGACTGGCCGCTCTGCTTTTCCGGCGGTACCACCGGCGCGGCTGACCGACTTCAATCGAATCTGCTTCTCCGCACAGCCGCGCGGCGAGCACTTTGGACGCAGACCGAGCTAACTCCGACGGTCCTGCGGGCGTCGACCTAGACTCTGTTCGTGGACTCGCCCACGCCGCGTCGGAGTCGGTATCGCCGACGCTTGTGGCACTGGCCACGTTCGTGGCCCAGGGTGATCAGGGGCTGCTGCAGCTGCTGCTCAGGCTGCCTGGTCGTCTTCTTGGTGTTGTCAGTCGCGCTGGCGGTCTTTGCCCTCACCCCCAACTTCTACCCGGCCTACCCAAGCGCGGCACGGGCACTCGCGGCTGAGCCCAGCACCACCCAGGGTCACGGCTTGCCCTGGCTGCACAGCAACGGCAAGGTCATCCTCGACAGCAGGGGGCGTCAGGTCCTGCTGCGAGGAATGAACGTGACCGGTCTGGAGGAAGCGAAGGACATGAGACCGGGTCCGGTGCCCACCAGCGCGGACTTCGCCGAGATGCAGGCTGACGGATTTGATGTGATCCGGCTGCCCATCAACTGGTCTCTTTTGGAGCCCGAACCAGGGGAGATGTCCGGCACCTACCTCGACCAGATCCGGTCGGTGGTGAACGATGCCGCGGCCCACGGCATCTACACCATCCTCGATCTGCACAACATCGACTGGAGCATCTACTACGCCGGGGACGGGTCCCCCAGTTGGGCGGTCGCGGGGAGCCTGCCTCGCAGCTTTCCCCTGCCCTCGCCGTGGAACCGTCACGTGGCCCCTGGAGTGCTGGCTAGTTACGGGATCTTCTGGGCCGACCTCGGCGGCTGGCAGCAGGACGTGACTGAGGTCTGGAGCTTCGTCGCCAAGGCCTTTCGCAACGACTCGGCGGTAGCCGGATTCGACCTCTGGAACGAGCCCCACCCCTTCCCCGCACCTCCTGGGGTGTTCGAGAAGAAGTACCTGCTGCCGTTTGAGGCTGACGTCATCACCCACCTGGCCGCCATCGCACCCCACCAGATGTGGATCACCGAGCAGACCCTCGACTTCGGTCTGCCGACCTATGTCGGCGCGCTGCCCTACCCCAACCAGGTCTTCTCCAGCCACGTCTTCGCCACTCTGCTCGAGCCCCCCTGGCAGAAGCCGACCCCGGAGTACGCGATCCCCCTCACCCTGCTCGAGGACCAGGCAAAGGAAGCTGGCGCGGCCCCCTGGGTGGGCGAGATCGGTGCCGGGCTGGGCCAAGCCAACCAGGCCTGGGTCGCCAGGGAGATGAACGAGTTGGACCGGTTCAAGCTCGGCTGGGCCTACTGGGATTGGGATGAGGGCGGCAGCTGGGCCTTCAAGCGGATGACGTCGCGCCTGAAGATCGTCGCCAGGGCCTACCCGAGGGCAACTCCCGGAACCCTGAACACCCTGAGTTACAGCTACAAGACCGGGAAGCTTGTGATCGACTTCACCGGCAACGCCTCCCGCACCCCCCTCTTGATCGAGGTGCCGTCGTTCTACACGAACTTCACCATGAGCTCGTCGGATCCGGCGAAGGACATCCTGACCCACTTTGACAGCAGCGATCACATCCTCTCGATCACGATCAAGGATCACGAAAAGAGTCACGGTCTGATGATCAACTTCGCCACCCAGCCGACCCATCCCCTGCCGGGACTCGGGGTCTACCCGCTGACCTAGGCCGGCGCGTTGATCTGGGCCTGGGCCGGTGCGCGCACCCCCCAGACCAGCCACCCGCCCAGGAAGAGGGCTAAGGCGAAGAAGGTGAAGATCATCGGGAAGCCGGCATTGTGGTGCAACCCGTTGCCGAAGTCGAGCAGCGGCCCGGCGATCGCGGTGGCCAGGATCCCGGAGCCTGCTGTGGCCAGATTGGAGATCCCCATGTATCTGCCGGCGGCCTCGGGCGGCACCAGGTCGACCACGAAGGCCCAGTCCACCGATAGCAGCATGCCGAAGGCGCAACCGATGAGGATCCCGACGACATAGACGTAGATCAGGGAGTGGGAGAAGATCAGCAGCAAGGTCCCCACCCCGCCCAGCCAGGAAGCGGCCCGGATGATGGTCTTGCGTCCGACCCGCTGCGATAGCCGCCCGGCCGGCAGGGTCACCACGATCGCCAGCAGCACCACCACCGCCAGCAGCACCGAGGTGGCGCCCGAGGCACGGTTGGCGATCGCGCTGCCCGATCCGGGGTAGAAGGTGGCCTTGATGAAGAGCAGCGCGAAGTCGGTGAGGCCGGTGATCCCCATCAGCGACAGGAGTCGCGCGGTCAGGAGCCGAGTGAAGTCAGGGTTCTCCCTGGGCCGGAAGCTGAAGACGCCCATGAACGCCAGCCGGCGGCTCGGACGTGGCTCCTGGGCCGGGGAGTCGGGCACGAAGATCATGGTCGCCAGGACGCACAGGGTCAGCACCACCCCGACGCTGAGCAGTGCCAGGCGGATGTGGCCGATGGAGATCAACGTCCCGGTCAGCAGGAACCCGATCGCGGTCCCGATGAATACCGCCAGCCCGTAGTAGCCCGAGGCGCGGCCCCGCTCTTGGCTCGGGACCTGGTCAGGAAGCAGCCCCTGGTAAGCACCCTCGGCGGTGTTGGAGCAGACCTGGAGGGCGCAGTAGGGAATGATCAGAGCGGCGTAGCTGCCCGCCAGCGCCAGCCCCAGGAGACAGACCAGATCGCCCAGGGTCCCGGCCAACATGTAGGGCTTGCGACGTCCCCAACGGACCTGGCACCGATCTGAAAGTGCACCGGCGGCGGGCTGGACGATGATCGCCACCACCGCGCCCAGCACCGAGAGCACGGCCAGGGCTGTGCCCCGGTGTCCCTCCGGAACCGTGCCCAGGATGAGCCGGGGAAGGATCAGCGCGCCCATCCCCTGCCAGAGGTAGTTGATCGCCAACCAGTACACGGACAGCGCGATCAGTCGGGGCGCAGAGAACCGCAGGGATATGGACGGGCGGTGAATCGCCTGGGCAGCGCTCATGTCCGCAGCGTCACTCTTTCCGCACTCCGCGAGGGCCCCACTGGCTTGGGTCCCAACGGCCTCCAGATCTGGAGAGTCTACGCCGGGAATTCAGCCGGGACGATATCGAGGCCCAGGGGTTCCCCGAGGCCCGCGCCCGGGTGGGCTCCGCGGAAGTCGGCCTGTTGGGAGAGGCTAGCTGCCGGCCGTGCCGGACGGTCTGGGCCTGCGTCGTCGGGTGCCGCCACCGCCATCGCCCCTCGGCCTCGGCTCTTGCAGGAGTCCGGCGGCTGGAACCGCCACGACAGTCCCGGACTCGGTCATGGTCACCAGCACCTGCTCGCGGACCACGCTTATCTCAGCCACCGTGGCCGGTTGGCCCTCTACTTCGATCGGGGCGCCGGGAAGCGGTAGCCGGCGCTTGAGGTCTACGTACTGCTCGTTCTCGTACTGCAGGCAGCACTTGAGCTTGCCGCACATCCCGTTGAGCCGGGTGGGGTTGAGCGGTAATCCCTGCTCCTTGGCCATCTTGATCGTGACCGGCACGAACTCCTTGAGCCAGGAAGAGCAGCAGAGACGGCGACCACAAGGACCGTACCCGTCCTTCTCCTTGGCCTCGTCGCGGGCTCCGACCTGGCGCAGCTCTACCCGGCAGCGGAGCCGAGAGGCGAGTTCGCGGGCCATCCCCTGGTAGTCGGTCTGGCGCTCAGCGGTGAAGTCAAAGAGGATCCGGGACTCGTCGAAGCTGATCTCCGCCCGGGCGACCTTGATCGGCAGGTCCCGCTCTTGGACCAGGTCCCGAGCCTGCCTCACCACCTCGGGAATTCGGCGGTCTATCTGAGCCCGGTGAGACAGGTCCTCCTGGGTGGCCCGGCGCAGCACCGGAGGTAGCGGATTGGGGACCATCCGCCGGTCCATCTCGGTGGCCTCCATGACCACCTCGCCGATCTCCATGCCACGGGCCGTCTCCGCCACGACCTGGGTGCCCGGCACCAACTCCTCGTCCAACGGGGCGTAGTAGTTCAAGGGTCCGTGGCGGCGGAACTTAACCCCCACCGCTAAGGGCATTGGTCTACCTCTGGTCGATTGCGCTGAGGGCCGGTTCGCGACCGTCGTCCTCGGGGGATCCCGTCTCGTCCCCGAAGGTCAGCAAGAGGAACCGGTCCAGGACAAGCCGCGGAGTCGCCATCTCGTCGAGTCGCGCGAGCGCGTCCAGAGCCAGATCGTACCGCCTGGAGCATCCCTCGGGCCCGAATCGGCTCGCCCACCGGGCGGCGAGCTCCTGTTGGTCGGGCCAGCGACTCAGCTGCGCGGCCCCAACCGACTGGCAGCAGCAGTCCCGTAGGAAGCTTGCCCAGACTCGAAGTGCCCCGCGGGCCAAATCCTTGCTGGTGCCCCGCTCGGCAAGTTCGCGGCTGAGCTCGAGCCACTGGTGGGGTCCCTGGTCGGCGCAGGCCAGGAACCGGTTGAGTTGATCAGCGGCCCGTCGCTCAAGTCCCCGGTCACGGGCCAGCTCCAGCGCCAGCCCGGGACGGCCCAGGCAGATCGCGGCGGCCACCCTCGCCGCCTCCTCGCTGAAACGGTGGACACCCACCATCCACTTCGAGATGGCTCCGGTCTCAACCCCACCCAGGAGCAGTTGCTGACAGCGGCTCCGGAGCGTGCTCGGGAGGTGCTCGGACTCGGAGCGCGAGGTGCAGAGCCAGATCATGCTGTTCGGGGTCGGCTCCTCCAGGAGTCGGAGCAAACTGTTGGCGGCCTCAAGGCTGAGCCTCTCGGCGTTTCCGATGACGGCCACCTTGCCGCTCCCTGCGAACGCCGAGAGGCTGAGGAAGTGCTGGAGAGTCGGACCGTCGTCCGGGTCCGCCTCCGATGCGCGGGCCCGGATGCGCTTGATCGAGATCGAGCCGTCGCCATCCTCCATCCAGATGTCCGGGTGAGAGAACAGTCCCCCCGGCCACTCCGCGGCGGACAGGAGCTCTGTCGCCACCGAAAGCGCCAGAGTCGTCTTGCCCACCTGGGGCGGACCGGAGACCCAGTAGGCGTGCGAGACGGTCCGGGTTGCGAGCTGGTAGCGCAGGGAGGCAACCACCGGCAGATGACCGATCACATCCTCGAGTCCGCGATGGAGCTGGTTCCGGGGAGTGGATCGGTCGGTGCCTGCCGTCCGCGGCGTCTTCCGTGGCGGGGCCACGGCTATGCCACTTCTGAGGGCGAGTGCACGTCCCAGTAGGAATCCGGGGAGTCAGGATCGGGCAGGCTCACCCGCAGCGCCTTGGCCAACGACCGAAGTTGGGCGGTGACCTGCCGGGGGTCGTCCCCGACGATGTTGACGTGGCCCAGCTTGCGTCGCGGCCGCGGCTCCTTCCCATAGAGATGGAGATGGGCACCGGGCAGGGTCAGGACCTCAGCCGGCTCCGGCTCCTCACCCAGCAGGTTCAGCATCGCTGAGTAACCCACGCTCCCAGTGCCTCCGAGCGGCCAACCGAGACCGGCTCGAAGGTGGTTCTCGAACTGACTGCAGGCTGCGCCGTCCATCGTCCAGTGCCCCGTGTTGTGCACCCGCGGGGCGATCTCGTTGGCCAGCAGTCGTCCTTCCACCTGGAACAACTCCACCGCCAGCACCCCCACGTAAGACAACTCATCCAGGATCAATGCCCCTATTCTTGCCGCCTGCTGCTGCTGCTCGGGGGAGAGCGCCGGGGCGGGAGCCAGTGTCAATCGAAGAATCCCTTCCTGATGATGGTTCTCGACGAGCGGGTAGGCGGCGACCTCGCCGTCCCTCCCCCGCACGCAGACGATCGACAGCTCCCGGTCAAAGGGGACGATCCGCTCCAGGATCGAGGGCACCTCATCGAGCTCTCGCCAGGCGGCTTCCAACTGTCCGCTCTCCAGCACCAGGCGCTGACCGTGGCCGTCGTACCCAAGTCGCCGGGTCTTGAGCAGGGCGGGCAGCCCCACGTCGGCAGCCGCCGCCAGTTCGGAAGGAGAGTCCACCTCCCGGTAGCTCGCGGTTTCCACCCCCAGGCTCTGGAAGAGCTGTTTCTCGAGAAGGCGGTCCTGGCCCACAGCCAGCGCCCTCGGTGGCGGGAACACGCTGCCGGACTGGGCCAAAAGAGCCGCCGAGCTCTCGGGCACCGACTCGAATTCGAAGGTCACCAGGTCGGACTCTTCCCCCAGTCGGCGGAGCAGCGACTGGTCGTCATAGGCACCCACCAATTGGCGCCCGACATCGGCCGCGGCGGCGTCGACCAGCGGCTCCAGGAAGGTAAATCTGAGCCCCAGCGGAAGACCGGCCAGCGCCAGCATCCGGCCCAGCTGGCCTCCACCAAGGCAGCCGACCCGCTGACCCACCTAGGGCTGGGATCGCTCGGGGCGGGGGTCGGGACTACTCAGGACAGCATCGGTCTGGCGGGCGCGATAGGTGAGCAGGGCGGCGCGCACCCCAAGGTCGCTGAGCGCCAGGATGGAGGCCGCCAGGAGGGCCGCATTGATGGCCCCGGCTCTTCCTATCGCCAGTGTCCCGACCGGTACTCCAGCCGGCATCTGGGCAATCGAGAGGAGCGAGTCAACGCCGTGCAGCGCCTTGCTCTCGACCGGAACGCCCAGCACGGGGAGGTGGGTCTTCGAGGCCAGCATCCCGGGCAGGTGGGCAGCCCCGCCTGCCCCCGCGATGATCACCCTGAGCCCCCTGCTCTCAGCGCTGCTGGCGTACTCGAAGAGCAGGTCCGGAGTCCGGTGGGCCGAGATCACCTTGGTCTCGTGTGGAACCTCCAGCTCGCCGAGCGTCTCGGCGGCGTGGCGGAGCGTGTCCCAGTCGGAGCTGGAGCCCATCACCACCCCCACCTGGGCCAGGGGCTCCGGACTTGCGCTCACTGCCAACTCACTGGATCGGCCACAGCCGAAGGTTAGCTGGGCGCGGCGCCCCGCCGCGGCTTGGCAGGGGGCAGCTTGCTGGCCGACTCGCCGGCCGACTCGCCGGCCTCCTCGGGCTGCGACTCCTGGCGAAGCTGGGCACGGTGCTGACCCCAGACCGAGTAGATCCGCTGGATGGCGGTGAAGTTGGTCAGGATCGCCAGGATCCAGAGCACGATCGTCAGCTGGCCGAGCATGAGCCCCAGCGCGGTGATCACTACCCGCTCCGGCCTGGCAAACCAGCCTCCATCGCAGGTAAAGCCCAGCGATTGAGCCCGGGCCCGCACGTAGCTGACCAGAAGCGAGCCCAAGAGCGCCGCCGCGATCAGGAAGACCTGGGGATCTTGGTGCAGTCGAATCAGGAAGAGGTAGAGCATCCCCAGGTAGATGGCACCCTCTCCGTAACGATCAGCGGTGCTGTCAAGAAAGGCTCCATAACGCTGCATCCGCCCTGAGACACGGGCGACGGCCCCGTCGAGGATGTCCATCGATCCGGCCAGGAGCAGCACCAACCCGGCAAGCAGCAGGAGGTTGAGGGCGATCAGGGCGGCCGCAACCAGGGTCAAGCCCAGCCCAACCATGGTGATCACGTTGGGGCTCACCTTGACCAGGCGAGCGGCCGCGGCCAGGCGCTGCGCGCCCGCTCTAACGGATGCTTGCAGCAGACGGCTGAACAAAGGAACTCACCTCAGCTTGGGCCCGCGCTCTGAGCGCTGACTCGTAAACGGAAAGTACTCGGTCGGCTACCAGCGGCCAGGCATACCTCTCGGCCACCAGGCGGCCCCGCTCGCCGAGCTGTCGACGGAGTTGCGCGTCGTCCAGAAGCCGAGCCAGTGCGGCCGCCATCTGGGCCTCGTCGCGAGGCGGGGTCAGCAGGCCCTCGACGCCATCGGTGATCACCTGGCGGAAGCCGTCGATGGCGGTAGCCACCACGGGCCGGCCGCTGGCCATGGCCTCCAGCAGGATGACTCCGAAAGACTCCTTGCCGGTGTTGGGGGCGCAGTAGATGTCGGCGGCGGTGAAATAGCTGGGCTTCTCCGCCTCGGGGATGAAACCGCAGAAGAGCACGTCTGGGATCCCCTCCTCCTCCACCCGGCGCTCGAAACCCCTCCGCAGCGGTCCGTCGCTGACCACCACCAGCTGGCAATCAGCCCGAACCTGTCGCAAGAGCGAGTAGGCGTCCAAGAGGGTCCCCAGACCCTTGCGCTCCTCCAGCCGGCCCAAGTAGAGGATGGTCCGCCGGTGGGGGTGGGCGATCCCCGGAGCCGGCGGGACCGAGGGATTGAACACCACGGGATCGATGCCGTTGGGAATAACCGTGTAGTCGGCAGGGAAGTACCGGGAGACGAAGGCCTTGGCCGGCTCCGAGACGGCGATACAGGCGTCGAGCTTGCGGAAGACCCGGCGAAGCAGCGGCCGCCCGTAGTAATAGCCGAGGTTCTGCCTCGCGTAGGCGTGGAAGGTGCCAACGTTGACCCCGTCGTTGTTGTTGCGCAGCACCGTCACCGGGAGCGCAGGCATCAGGGGCTCGTGAAGGTGGACCACATCGAATCGCTCGCGCTCCAGCACCTCGCGGATCTTGCGCGACAGATGAAAGGACAACGAGATCCTGGCCACCGACCCGTTGGCCGGGATCGGGATCGGCCGCCCGAGCGGGTAGAGCCACTCGCTCGCGGGCTGGCGCCCTCCGCCGGAAGGAGCCAGGATCTTGACCTCGGCACCCTTGCGGCGCAGCTCAGTCGCCAGGTGGCGGACATGCTCGCCCACCCCTCCCGGCCTCTCGTAGTCGTATGGCGAGACCATGCCGACTTTCATGCGATCGGGGCTCCTGTCGCGGCGATGCCGTTGCTCTGGGTCATTGGCTCGAGGTCGGCCATGGCTCGCCGAAGAGCGGGTTCAGCACATGCCACTGGTCGGCATGGGCTCGCAGCTCGGGCTCCAGGATCCGAAGCAACTGGCGCGCCCCGCGGCGGAAATTCTCGTGGGGGTCGCGTCCCGGGGGAGATCCGGACCGGGGCGAAGGCTCGGGCCAGGTAGGAGTCATCTGGCTCCCGGAGCAGACTGACGGGGAGGATTGAGGCCCCGGTGCGGGCCGCGATCTCAACCGCGCCGAGCGGGATGGACGCCTGCCGTCCGCAGAAGGGGAGCGGTTCTCCGGTTCCAAGCAGGTCGCGATCGATGGCGATCACGACGACGCCGTTCGTGGGAGAGCACCCGGTAGATCTGGCGGACCGCCGCCGCCCCAGAGCGGCTTACGGCCTCCTGGTCGCCCTCCTGACGGCGTCCACGTTGAGCGGGATCACCTGGCAGCCGACCCGGTGCGAGCGCGCACCAACCAGTTGAAGCAGCGGATCGGCCGCACCTGCTCGGCCAGAGCGCCAGCCCACCCTCGGTGATAGGTGAAGTGGTCCTGCAGGGCGGCGATCGCCGCCTCCCAGGCGCCCAGATGGAGGCTGACGATGATCACCCCTTGACCCCCTTGCGGGCCTCGTCGAGGAAGTGGCCGTCCTCGAGCCGGATCAGCCCTCGCCAGCTCTCCAGCGGCCGGTGGGACATCTGCAGAACGTCGATCCAGGCCTTGAGGAAGTTGCGCACGTTCTGGCGCAGCAGCTTCCGCATCTCCCGCCGGCTCAGATCCGGGCCGGACCACCTGCAGATTGGCTCGCAGATCCGTGCCAGTGGGACGGCCAGCAAATGATCAGGAGGGCGCCAGCGGGCCGGCGAGCCGGTACGCCTTCTCGCGGCTAACCGTCCGCAGCGCCAGCTCGGCGGTCCTCAGTCCCAGGTAGGGGAGGATCGGCTCGGGCTCGGTCAGGCGCGGCCGGGGCGATCTTGGCTCTTCTGCCTGACGTGCGGACGCCGCGGGGGACCAGTGCTCGGCGCACGGTGAGCTTCACGAGCTGTGACCGCCCGTGTGGGACCGGGTCAGGGAGTGGAAGGCAAACCACTGGGAAGGGTCGGCCCGGATCATGGACTCGAAAGAGTCGGCGATGGACTGGGTCAGCTCGGCCACCTGGTCCTGGCGTCACCCGAAGCGGGCATCGGCAGTGGCTCCAGCAGCCGGGACTCGTGGGATCCGTCGCGCCGGCGCTGCATGTAGCCCGGGATCAGCGGGCTCCGGTGCGTAGCGCCAAAGTGGCTGGTCCTGCGGGGAACATCACCTGTCGACCCAGGAAGTGCACCGGAACGCCCGGACCCCCTTTGTCGATGTCGCAGGCGAGCAGCAGCACCTCGTTACGACGCAGCGCGCGCAGCGCCTCTCTGGTGCTGGCCGGGCCGACCGGAATGACTCCAACCCCCAGCCGCTCCCGTTGGCGATCGCACCATGCCGTCGACGTCTGGCGGGCCGAAGGGGTCGGTGACGGCGTGGACCGGGCTAGCCGCAGGTGGCGATTGCAGCTGCTCCCAGATCCCAGTTTCCGAGATGGGGAGTGACCACGATGGCTCCCTTGCCGTCGGCCAGCGCGCGAAACAGGGGCTCCATCGGAGAGGAGCCCGGCGTTCCTTCAGCTCGTCCAGGAGTTTCTCCAGGACCAGGAAGTCAAGAATGGTCCGAGCGTAGTTGCGGAAGGCGCCTCGGGCCAGCGTGAGCCGGCGGCGCGGTCGCCGGGAGCGAAGTCCGAGTAGTTCGACACGGGCTCGGCGGGCCCGCGAGGAAGTAGCCGTAAGCGGCGGATCCCCCAGATCGGCCAAGCGGTAGCGCAGACGCCCGGGGCATAGGCGTGGCCAGCAGGGTCGCGATTCTGAGCCCGAGGGCCTGGGGGCCGCCCCGCGCGAACCAGCTTTCTCCGCTGGGGGCGGCACGGGGGCAGGCGGGACGGCGCTCGTCGCTGCCGGCTCCGACCGCGAGCGGCCGGCTCCGCGCCGCGGACCGAACTCATCGCCACGTCACCCCTGCCGCACCAGGAGCCCTCCCCGGCGGAGCCGGGGATGAGGCGGTCCTAGGATTCGCTCCCAACTCTGGCGGTGCCCAGCTCGGGTGCTGGACTCACGGCGCCGTTGCCGCCGACCCCGGGCTTGCTGCGACTGCCTGGGCGCGACAACCTGCTCGGGGTCGCTGATGCAGGCCGCTCCGACCCGCCCTGCGATAAATGCCTCGGTGAGCTCATGGGCACGCTCGTCGGAGACCTGGTAAGGCGGCGACTTCATGAAGTAGGACGACGGCCCCTCGAGCCCTCCGCCGAGAGACCCGATCCAGCGCCAGCTTGCAGCAGCGCACCGCGTCAATGACAATCCCCGCCGAGTTGGGCGAGTCGTGAACCTCTAGCTTGAGGTCGACCGTCAGGGGACATCGCCGAACGCCCTGCCCTCCATCCGGATGTGCGCCCACTTGCGGTCCTTGAGCCAGGGGACGTAGTCGCTGGGACCGATGTGCACGTCGTCCTTGTCCATCGGACGCTCGCAACTGCGAAAGCACGGAGTTGGTCTTGCTGATCTTCTTGCTGACCAGCCGCTCCCGCTCGAGCATGTTGAGGAAGTCGGTGTTGCCACCAAAGTTCAGCTGGTAGGTATGGTCCAGCTGTACCCCGCGCTCTTGGAAGAGTCTGCGTCAGCACTCGATGAATGATGGTCGACCCTACCTGGGACTTGATGTCGTCCCCGATGATCGGCAGGTTGCGCTCCTCGAACCGCTTGCGCCAGTAGTCCTCGCGCGCAATGAAGACCGGCATGCAGTTGACCATCGCGCAGCCTGCTTCCAGGATCTGCTCGGCGTACCACTTGGTGGCCGTCTCCGAGCCAACGGGCAGGTAGTTGACCACCACGTCTGTCTTGGTTTCCTTGAGGATCCTGACGATGTCGGCAGTCGGCCCGGGGGCCTTGACGATGATTTCCGAGAGGTACTTGCCCAGACCGTCATGGGTCATTCCCCGATGGACCGGCACGCCCAGTTTTCCCACCTTTGCGAAGCGATGGTGTTGTTCTGGCCGCGAAGATGGCCTCGCCCAGGTCATATCCGACTTTCTCCCGGTCGATGTCAAACGCGGCCGAGAACTCGATGTCGCTGATGTGGTATCCACCCAGATCCACATGCATCAGGCCGGGTACAAAATCGTCTCGGCTGGCATTGCGGTAAACTCCACTCCCTGGACCAGGGATGAGGCGCAATTGCCAACTCCGATGATGGCGACACGAACCTTCTTGGTCATCGAACTACCTCTGGAACGAGCGCTCGACCGCCGTCTGGGAGAGCGGCTGACTGATGAAATCAGTAGAAGCGGCGGCGGACCCCACGTCGAGGCCCGCTGATGGAACTGGCGGCTCCTCCACCAGCCGGGAGAAGCGTGAAAAGCTGGCTTGGATGGAGTCCCGGTCAAGACGGCAGAAGACCTCTCGGCCGTCGCGCCGAGTGGTGACTATCCGGGCCCGGCGGAGGAGCCGCAGGTGCCATGACATCCGAGGCTGGCTGATGCCAAGGAGGAGGGCCACGTCGGAGACCCTGGACTCCTTAACCTCGGCCAGCCGCTGCACGATCCGAAGTCGGGTCGGGTTGGCAAGCCCCTCGAAATAGGCGGCCAGATCTCCCTCGGCCACCCCAGCTAGAGCAAGTGGCAGGACCCTTCGGTGAGGCGGTGGTGTCGAGCGGGGACGTCGCGATTCAAATAAACAACTCTTTCATAAAGGTGACGTTATGTATCCTAGCCCAGATGGGCATAGGAGTCAAGCCACCCCACGACTGGGAACTGCGCACTTCACTGACACAAGGCCCAGACCGCTGTGCGGACGGACTAGAGTAAGGCCTACGCGGGCGCCGGGAAGTACCCGATCATTTCCCCGTCAGCCGCCCCTCCTCGTCGGTCCAAAATCGACCTTGACCGCCCGCGGCTCGCGAATGGGACTCTGAACGATCCAATCAGTCCCCGGTCTGTGCGGGTAAGCGTCGCGCTGAGTACTACCAGAAATCGATAGATCGCTCCTCCATCAGCAGGTTCTCCACCTCCGCGCGTCGGCGCCGTACGAATCCGACAAGACGCAGCATCTAGCCTGAGTGATCCTGGAGCGAAACCGACTCGAAGCCGTCGCACGGGAATCGGTCCAGCGCCATCGAGCCGTCGGCGAGATCGACAGCCTTTCGCAGTTACCTTGTCGGCGACGTTGCCGAGCGCGACTTTCAAGTTTCCTCTCACTCGGTCGGTCTTGCCCTCGCTCTTGAGCTTTTCGTTGCCAGTCAGGTCTCCGATCGCGTCCTTGGCCCGTCCCTTTGCCTCGTCTGTTTTGCTCATCGCATTTCCTCGGCTGCTTTAGCTAGTGGGTTCAACCCGACTGAAGCCGACCAGCTTCCGCTGTCAGTAGTGGTGAGCGCGGTCTCCGACTTGGTGGCCAATGCTGCTGAGAACCCAGAGCGCGAGCCCGATCACCGCCAGGATGACGCCGACCGTCCACAGTTCCGGAATAGCCAGCACGAAGCCGACGATCAACAACATGACGGCTAGTACGATCATGACGTCACCTCTGAACAGTCAACCGATCTGACGCGCGCCCACGCGCTGCCGTCTTGGTTGACCTATTCAGACGTCAACTCGGGAGTGCGCTGCCGGCGGACCTGGCGTCGGCACAGTCGGGATCAGACGCAGCGGCGAGGAGGCACAGAAAAATGACTGCGAACATGGATGCTCCGCCTTTTCAGGCGTCACCACCAGAGTTGATCCGTCGGTCCGCGAAGTAGACGATGGGTAAAACCTACTCCAAAGCTATCCGATCAAAACGTTGGCTGGTATCTGGATGCCTTCACATCGACGCTCGGGGCGTGGCTAGGACTAAAGCAGCGCGATGGCCAAGCGGTCAGCGAGCATCCACCGCATGCATCGCCTCCTCTGCTGCCACGGAGCTCGTGCAAAGTGGTGACCCGCTAACGCGGAGTGCCGCGCAAGTAGCGGACCCCCGTGCGCCTGTCACTGCCCTAGCGACTTACTGGATTGCATCCCCCGGTCGCCGCTCCCTCAGGCTGGACTCGCGCTGCGCGCTCACGCGCGAAAGATCGGAGCGGGGCAGGCAATTAGCCCACCTCCGCTCGGCTCTACGCCCTTACGGGAGTGAGAGCCTCCTCGAAGAACTCGATCCGCGGCTGGCCAATGACGCCCGCCTCTGACATCGCGGCCTTCAACTTCGGGCTCTGCATGCACGCTTCGGCATCGGACATCGATGCGAAGGTATGGAGGACCAGGACGTTGTTGGAATCGCCCTTCAGCTGGTAGACGCGCTCATCGATCACTCCGAGCTCCTTCTGGACCCCCTCGAAAGACTCGTATGCCTTACGCCAGATTGAGTAGTCAGATACGCGGTGCAGAACTAGCACGGTTGCCATAGCAACCCCCTTCCGCCGAGACAGTCCACCTGAATTACGGGTGAGACTGCGACCCAGCTAAGTTCACCATAGACGCTGTTCGATCGCATCGTCGCGTTTGATCTCTGTGCCTGAGCAACCTAGCAGCGCCTTGAGTTGGGCCGCTCCCCCCGGGACACGAACAGAGCGTGACCCGACATAGTGTATCGCGCTCCGACGACGTGACTCGCGATGAGCCAGCAATTGGCAATTGCGGCGCGACTGAGGTTGTGAATTGCGAGCGCCAATTAGCAAGGCCGCGTGACAATTGTTGGCACGGCTGGTGGGCGCGACTGGATGTTCATCTCTGGCGACGGCATGGCGCGCAACACACTGCGCTAATCGGAAGCGCGGTATTCTGCCGCCTCGTTGAAGTCACGCGTACTTGACCACAGCTTGTCCCAGTGCTCCGGTAGGAGCACCGACCGAAAGCATGTCTGGCGCGAGCGGTCGCCGCGAGGTTACTGCTGAGCGCATTGGCTGCACAAACCGAGCTGATCGAATCGGTGCTCGCTGACCCGATAACCGTGCCCGTCGCGGACGGTTGCTGCGGCCTGGTCGAGCGCCCGCTCCAGACGCGGCGTCGATGGGATGTCGTCGACCCGGCCACAGCTGGTGCACACCAAATGGTGGTGATGGCCGGAGAGCTCCTCGGCGAGCTCGTAGCGGCCATGGTCGTCGGCGCCTGGCAGCCGACGGACGGCTCCTACTTCCATCAGTGTGGTGATGTTCCGGTAGACGCTGCTCTGGGGTAGCCGCGGCGCCGCAACCACGATCTCCGGGATGGTCAGCGGTCGGGCGGCTGCTGCGAGGGTCTCCACCAGGAGCCGGCGAAGCCCGGTGTAGTGCTGGTCGGCCTGAGCCAGCCGAGCCCGGATGGCGTCGTGGATGGCCGGCGACAGGAACAGCGCGGTGGCAGTTGGCTGCTTCACTGCGGGCTGGGCTCCGGCTGCGACCTTCGAAGACTTGGCCCGCGCTGCGAGACGGCCCCCCATCCGCGCGCCATTCCGTAGGCGAGCGCGCCCAGCGTGCCGACGAAGAAGCCGATCGGCCAGCCTGAGAGGTACGAGATGGCGATAGCCAACCACACGACGACCAATGCGATCACCACGGCGAGCGCCATCGCCAGCTCGGGTCGCGGGGTCAGGGATCGGGCCGCCGCAGCCGGGGCGACCATAAGGCTGAACATCAGAAAGGCTCCCACGATGGGCACAGTCATCGTCGTGGCCACGGCCACCAGGAGCAGGAAGCAGATCTCCATGCCGCGGGAGCTGACCCCCCGGGCCTCGGCCGCATCGGGCATGATCGAGCTCAGAGTCAGCGGGCGGAAGAGCGCCAGGGTGGCCGCGACGCAGGCCACCCCCAGGCCCAAAATGGGCCACAACTCGGAGCTGTTCACTCCCACAATGTCGCCGAAGAGCAAAGAGAAGATCTCCGACGCGTACTCCTCGCTCATGCTGAGGAAGAGCGCCCCTAGCCCGAGCATCATGACCAGCGCCAGGGCCGTCACCACGTCGCTGCGCCCGCGTCGACTGAGCCAGCTGATGCTGAGGGCCCCTCCAACCGCAAAGGTTCCCAGCCCGAGCAGCGAGCTCAGTCCCAGCAGACTGGCCGCGGCGGCCCCGGCGAAGGCGCCATTCGGCACCGCGTGGGCGATGAACGCCGCCCCGCGCAGGACGATGAAGAAGCCCAGCACTCCAGCGGTTACCGCGACCACGCTCGCGGCCAGCCAGGTGTTGACCATGAAGCCAGAGAACATCGGGCCTACCTCCTCGCCAGTTCGAGCCCGCGGCGGGCGCGGCTTCGCTGGCGCGCGGAGATCCAGCCACGGACCGGGATCTGGGTGAGCAGGTAGCAGGTGAATATCAGCGCCACCACGAAGAAACTGACCGGCCAACCACGACCGCCGGGGGGCCAGTAGTAGCTGTCGTAGGCGAGCAGGATGCTGACCCAGGTGACGACCACCCCGATCAGGCCTGCCAGAGCGATCGCCCATCCGGGCCGTTTGGTCAGCCGCAGCGCGCACGCCGCCGGTCCGATCAGGAGGGCGGTGCTGAGCACCGCCCCGATGGTCATGGCCGAGAGCGAGACGGCCAGGGCGAGCGCGACCAGGTAGCCGATCCCCACCGCACGCACCGGCACTGCCCGGGCCGCCGCCATGTCCGGGCTGAGGGAGCTGAAAAGGAGCATCCGGTAGAGCACCAGTACCGTGCCCAGAGAGATGACGCTGAGGCCGACGATGACCGGGACCAGGCTGCCGTCGATGGCGAATATGGACCCGAAGAGGATGGTGATCGAGGCTCCGGTGGTGTTGCTGAAGGTCGTGTCCAGGTAGAGAAATAGGGCCGCCAGCCCGAGTCCGGCTCCGAGCACGATCCCGGTCGCCAGGTCCCGTCCCCGTGGCCGCCTCAGGCCGATCAGGTCGATGGCGCCGGCGGCCACGCCGGCGATCGCCACGAAGCCCCAGAGCTGGCTTACCCCAATTAGGAAGGCGCCCGAGCCCCCGGTAGCCCCGAGATCCGCCAGGGCGTGGCCGGAGAACGATTGCCCTCTCACGACGGTGAACACCCCCACCACCCCGGAGACGACCGCAACCGCCGCCCCGACGATAAGGGCTATCTGGACCGGAGAGCTCTGGAAGAACCCCGGGCCGAAGATGGCTCCCACTTGATCTCCTTTCCGCTCAAACCAGTCGCGGGTCGGCGGTGGCGTGGGCGTGCTCGGGGTCGGAGGCCTGGTCTGGACCGGAGACCACCAGGACGCGGTTGCGCAGTCTGATCACGTCAACCTGGCGGCCATAGAGCTTGGTCAGCACCTCGCTCTGAACCACCTCGTCAGTGGTGCCGCTGGCCGCTCTCCCGGCGGCCACGTAGACGATCCTGTCCATCGCTGGGAGTAGGGGGTTCATGTCGTGGGCTGAGATCAGCACCGCGATCTGCTGCTCCCGGGCGATCCGGGAGAGCAGTTCCACCACCTCCTGCTCGCTGCGGATATCCAGGTTGATGAGGGGCTCGTCGAGAAGCAGCAGCCGCGGCCGACTGATGAGGGCGTGGGCGATCAGCACGCGCCGCTGCTCCCCACCCGAAAGCCGCCCCACCCGCGCGTCGGCGAAGTGTGCCGCGTCGACCGCTACCAGCATCTCGTCGACCGCCTTGCGGCGCTGCCGGGAGGGTAAGGGGATCCCCAACCGCTGACCGTCGAGGCCGAGGCCCACGACATCTCGCGCCCTGAGGGGCATGTCGGGATCGAGTGCCACGGTCTGCGGTACGTACCCGATCGCAGGCTGGCGTCCGGATCGTCCCCGACCGGCGATCCAAACCCGGCCCGCATTGGCCTGCTGGAGTCCCAGGATCACCCGGAAGATAGTGGTCTTTCCCGCCCCGTTGGATCCGATCAGGCCGGTGACCTGGCCCGCTCGCAGAGTGAAGTTCACCTCGCTCAGTACCTGACGCCCACCGAGCCAGACGGAGATACCCTCCAGTTTTAGGACCTCCTCACCTGCCATTCGTTGAGCTGCCACAGGCGCTATAGACGGGTGGTTGAACGCTTGTCAGCCAGGGCGCGCTCCAAGGCGGTGGCCTCAGCCACCATCCAGGACTGGTAGTCGTAGCCGGGGCTGGGCATGGTCTCGTAGACGCCGACCACCGGAATCCCTTCCTGCTCGGCCAGGCTGAGAAAGGACGCGGTCAAAGAGTCGGTCACCTGCTGGTTGTAGAGGAACGCCTTGACCTTGTGTTGTTTGAAGAGGTCGTCCTGAAAGCTGACGTCCTGGGGAGAGGGGTCGACCCCGTTCATGATGTCGGCCTGTAGGGACCATGGGGTGCGGTTGTCGGCACCGACCGCCTCGAGCAAATAATCACCGACCGGTTCGGTGGTGGCCACCGGGGCCCCGGCGAACTTCGCCTTGAGTTGGGCGATGAGGTGATACCAGGGATTCAGCGAGGCGAGGAAGTCCTTGAGTCGCGCTCGGAAGTAGGCGCTGTGACTCGGGGCAAGCTGAGAGAGGTCAGCTGCCACCTTCCTGGCCACTGACGGCATGGTGGTGGGCTTGTACCAGAGGTGGGGGTTGGAGGTGCCCGACGGCAGATGGAGGAGTTGCTGCACTTCGATCACCTTGCGCCCGGAATTGGGGGCGGCGGCCTCGATCTTGTTCATGAAGGTGTCGTAGCCAAGTCCGTTCTGGACAACCAGCACGGCGCTGCTGATGACCTGTGCGACGTGGGGGCTGGCCTCGAAGGTGTGGGGATCAGTATTGGGGTTGCTCATGATGGCTGAGACGCTGACGTACTCACCTCCGACCTGGGCGATCACGTTGGCGTATTCGTTCTCCGCTCCCACTGCCACAATCCGGTGGCTCGCCGTCGCCGCCCGGGCCACCCCCGTCCCGCCGAGGCCAGCGGTCACTCCAATCGCCAGAGCCACCACGAGGGCCCACGTGGGGGCCGTGCAGCTGGGAGTCTTCGCTCTCGGCGCAAACCTCGGCGCTGCGACGGATTCGCGTTCGCTGATCATCGGTGGCGCGAATGATAATCACTCTCATTTTTCCTGTCAACCTGGCACGAGCCTCGCCGACGGAATCAAAGGCAGCTGGCGTGCGCCCCACCGTGAGGCGTGCCGACCGAGCGGTTGGTGGGGAATCTCGATCTCAGATCCTCACTTGACCGGGACGTAACTATCACTTCACACCGACGTCGCAGCTATTGGGCGGGCCGCATCTAGGCTGGCGGCATGCCCCCACGCTCGCCTGGGAGAGACCCCGCCCAGCGTCGGCCCTCCCGAAATGGAGCTGAACTAACTCTCGACGCTGTGCCCTCGGGTGCCGCGAAGAGCCGACCTCAGCACACCGGGCGTCCCGATGCCATGTCGATCGCCCCTACTTTGTACCTGTCCGATCAGGAGTTGGTGCAGGCCACCGTGACGCGCTCGCCGCATGCCCTCAGCGTCATCGGCCTGGACGGCAAGGTTCTGCTCTGGAATCCGGCCGCGGAGCGGCTCTTCGGGTGGTCGGCGTCAGAGGTCGTCGGCAACCAGCTTCCCACCATCGACGAGACTACCCGCGGCGAGTTCAGTCAGCTCTTCCAAAGCTCGCTCCACGACCACGACGCAATCGGGGTTGAGGTCCAGCGCCGTCACCGCGACGGCCACATGGTGGACGTGGCGCTCTCAACCGTCGCGTTGCACGACTCGTCGGGCAAGGTGGTCGCGACTCTCGGTTCCTTCCAGGACATCACCGCCCGCAAGGCGGCCGAGGCTGAGCTGGTTCGACAGGCCTGGGTGGACGACCTCACGGGTCTGGTCAACCGCAACGGTCTGCTCGCCCATCTGCGCCACGTTCATCCCACTTCGCGACGCCAGATCGCGGTTGTGGCCATCGAGCTGGATCACTTCGAGCAGGTGATCGCGGCCTTCGGTCATCCGGTGGGAGAACAGCTCCTGGGTGCTTTCGCCAGCCGGCTGCGCAACGCCGTACGGCCAGACGACGTGGTGGCGCGGCTGGAGGGGGCGGCTTTCTCGGTGATCATGGTCGGAATCGATCTCGAGTCGCTGGAGACCGCCGTCGCGAGGCTGCTTGGGATTCTCAACCAGACGTACTCGATTCGCGGCAACGAGATCGAGGTTGTCTCCACGGCCGGGGTTGCCATCCAGTACCGAAGGGAGAGCCCCGCCGAGGTGGTGCGACGGTCGGGAGTGGCCCTCCACTATGCCAAGCAGGTGTCCCGAGGGAGCTTCCAGGTACTGGACGAGGCCCTCGACCAGGCCTTCCAGGACCGGGTCAAGCTGTCGACCGGGCTGCACGGGGCCGCCCAGCGGGGGGAGTTGCGCCTCCACTTCCAGCCGATCGTGTCGGCGGTCTCGGCAGAGGTTGTGGGAGTGGAGGCTCTGGTTCGCTGGCAGCATCCCACCCTGGGTCTGCTTAGCCCGGACAAGTTCATCGCTTTAGCCGAGGAGACGGGGAGCATCGCCGACATCGGCCGTTGGGTGCTGATCGAGGCCTGCAGCACGCTTCAGCAGTGGACCGAGGCGAACCCCGCGGCGGCGAAGCTCAGCATGTCGGTCAACCTCTCGGTTGCCCAGTTGCAGGACCGAACACTGGTCGACGACGTCCGAACGGCCCTCAAGCGCTCAAGGGTCGAGCCGAAGCGCCTCCACCTGGAGGTGACCGAGAGCGTTCTGATCACCGACCCAGCCTCGACCGCACGGGCGCTCTCCCAACTTCGTGATCTGGGAGTGACCTTGGCCATCGACGACTTTGGGACCGGCAACTCGTCACTGACCGCCCTGCAGCGCTTCCCGTTCCAAGTCCTGAAGATCGACCGGTCATTCGTCAGTGGGATCGGGACCAGGCCGGGAGACACCACCATCGTCGCAGCGACGCTGGCGCTGGCTCACGGACTGGGGCTCAGGGTGGTGGCGGAAGGGGTTGAAACTCAGGCTCAGGCGGACTTCCTAACCAAGGACGGCTGCGAGGAACTGCAGGGCTTCCTCTTCGGCAGGCCCGAGCCAGCCGGCTCGCTCCATCCGGTACTCGCGCTCCAGGGACGGACTGGGGTAATCCGGGCGCTTCCTCGCTCCGCCTAGTCTGGGCTAGTTGGGGTGGGCGCCGCCTCAGGTGAGCAGCGCCTTGGCGCCCGCTCCGATTCAGCAGGTCCCGTCTGTGAGCGCGAGCGAGATGGTCGGGGAGGTTGCCCCGCTGGAACAGACGTAGCGATCCTCGTTGGCGACCACCGCGTTGAGAATCACCGTCGCCAGCGAGTGCTCCGAGGTCGGCAAGGAGACCTCCAGGTTCTCGAAAATCGGATCGGCGGTCCCGGCGGGCAGGGTAGTGAAGGCGACACCGTTGAGCTGGTACCCAGCAGTCGCGTCAGGGAGGCTGTAGCCGATCAATCCGGTGGAGATGGTCTCTGTGCGCAGCCCGGTTGGGGGCGATGGCGCTGGCCCCATCCCGGCTGCGGGCGCGGCGGCAGCAACCGCTGGGAAGTAGGCGCTGGCATCGTCCCAGGTGCATCCGACACACGCACCGTCGAACTGGAATACCAATTCGGAACCACCCCCTCCGGCTCCCCCTGGAGGCAGCAGAGTGAAGGCCGCGCTCCCGTCCGCACCCACCTGGCCACTGCCGGTCCAGCCGGTCGGCGCCACGACTACCGTACCGGCCACGCCGTAGGCTGCGATCTGCCCGGAGAAACTCGCCGCAGCCGTGACCCGGATCGATTCCGGGTACGCCGGGTTGGCGCCGGGCACTCCGTATGTGGTCGGCAATGCGTTCACCGCGAGCACCAGGGTTGTTGCGGTGCTTGAGGTGGAAGAGGCGGAAGAGGCGGAAGGCGAAGGAGACTGGGTGGGCCTTGGGCTTGGACTGGGCGTAGGAGTGGCGGCACTGGAGCAGCCCGCTAGGGCCCCGCACGCAGCGACCACAGCGGCGGTCGCAGCCAGTGCGCTGATAGTCCGGCTCACCTCTCCTAGGCTAGCTAAAGGATCTGGACCGGGGAGCGGGGAAGTAGAGCCCTGCGTTTTTCGTCCAGGCGGTCGCTCAGGTCGTGGGCTAGTGCGCTCCGCGAGAGCCCGCGCTGGCGAGCGTATCGGCCAGCTGCTGCTCAGCCGGAGACCAGCACCAGCTTTCCCGTGACCTCTCCAGAATCAAGCTGCTCGAACGCTGACCTGGCCTGGGAGAGAGGGTAGGTCCGGTCGATCAGCGGTCGAACGCCGGCGGCCTGAACGGTCCGCAGGAGGCATGAGAACTCGGCCCGGGTACCCATCGTGGAACCAAGGACGCGGAGCTGACGCCAGAAGACTCGGCGCAGGTCGGCGGGAGGGTCGGCACCGGAGGTCGCCCCCGCCACGACCACCGCCCCTCCTCGCCGAAGCACACGCAGGCTGGTACTCCAGGTTGCCTCACCTACGGACTCGATCACCGCGTCCACCCCGTCCCCGCCAGTGAGGCCGAGAACTTCCCCGAGGGCATCCTTGCCAGCCTCCACGGCATGGTGCACCCCCCGAGCTAGAGCTGCTTTGAGCTTGGTCGGGTCACGGCTCGTGACGATCACCCGGAGACCACCGGCCAGGGCGAGCGCTTCGCAAGCGGTGGACAGGCCGCCGCCGGCTCCCTGGATCAGAACGGTATCCCCGGGTCGGAGGGCAGCCTTGGTGAAGAGCATCCGGTAGGCGGTCAGGTATGCGGTGGGAAGGCAGGCAGCCTGTTCGAAACCGAGATCGTCAGGCAGGAGAAAGAGGTTAGCTGCCGGAACCACGCAGTACTCACCGAAGGTGCCCTCCCAACCGCCATCGCTGAGGATTGCGAACTTGCGGCAGTTGGTCTCGTCAGGGCCCAGGCACGCATCGCAGAAACCGCAGGTGATGACCGAGTGAGCCACGACTGGAGATCCGGTCGGCACTCGCTCGGCCGTCTCCGGCCCGTACGCATCCACGAGGCCAGCGACATCGCACCCGAGGGTCCAGGGGAAACTGGAGGGACTACCGACTCCGGCGAGAATCCACAGGTCGTGCCGGTTGAGTGAAGCGGCCCGGGTCCGAAGTCGCACGGTGCCCGGCGGCGGAGCGGGCGTCTCCTTGTCTCCGACTGCCAGATTCTCGAGCGGCCGCGGTCCACCAGCGGCCGTCGCGAAGGCGGCTAGCACTGGACGGCCCTCCTGCCGGACGGACTGGTTTCGAACACAGACTGCGACTGTAGTTGGCGGACCGTGGTGCGTGCGGTGCGGCGCCCGGACTCCGCGCATTCGGGGGATGCCGAGGCCGGTGGGCTCGGCTCCTTCTCTGGGGCCCGCTGGGCCTGTCGTCTGCCGATTCGGACTACGGGGCAGCCGGGCTGAGGAAGCTGACCTATCCTGGGCTGGCATGACATCCGAGGTTCACAGCCGGGCCGGTGGCCCGCGCGACCGGGGAGGCTACGCGGCGACACCTTCGGTCAGCCCGATCATCATCCAGTCGCTGCGGCGCCGGGTGGACCGGGTCTCCCGGCGGATGGCCATCGAGATGGCCAGGACGATCCCGCTCGCCGAGGGATTCGGAGGTGGCTCGGCATTCGGTAGCGAGGTGCTGGCTGCCTGTCGGGAGGGGGTCGGAACCATGCTCTCTCTCTGGGACGAGTCGCGCCCACCCTCCCATGCCGAGCTGCAGCAGCTCTCTCGAATGGGCGGGCGGCTGGCCAGCACGGGAGTGCCCCTGGACGCCATCCTGCGTGCCTACCGGGTCGCTGCCCTGGTGATCTGGCAGCACGTGATCGACGCTGTCCGGATCCATCCGGAGATCGAGGCTCAATCAGTCCTGACCGCCGTGGGCCCTCTTTTCGACTATCTCGACGCCATCAGCGTTGCGGTCAGCACCAGCTATCTCGAGACGCGCGAGCGAGTGCGCCGGGAGCAGGATCGCCAGTACGACCAGTTCTTCAGCGACGTCTTGGGTGGCACCGCCGACCTGGACATGGTCGCCAAGGCCGCCGAGGGCGGGACCGTGCTGGAGTTTCCCTACCAGGTAGTGGTGGTGGGTGCCGAGGACGCCTCGGCCGAAGCGACCATCGCGACCGCCTGGATGGTGCTCGGCGCCCACGTTGCCCTCTACCAGTCCAGCGTGGTGGCGCTGGTGCCGGGACAGCCCCGAATCGGGACCCTGGAGCGTCTCCTCCAAGTGGCGGTGGGGTCCGCTGAGGCGCCCTGGCAGATGGCGCTTGGCCCGACGGCGGCCTCTCTGATCGAGGTTCCCGCGGCAGTCCGGGCGGCCCGAGACGCCCTGACAGTGGGCCAGATACTACTTCCGGACCAACACGTCTACGACTCGGCCAAGCTCCACCCTTACCTTTCCTGGATCCATGACCTCGACGGCC
The DNA here is from genome assembly GCA_963804565.1 of Candidatus Dormiibacterota bacterium. GTDB lineage: Bacteria > Chloroflexota > Dormibacteria > Aeolococcales > Bog-877 > Bog-877. The sequence goes on from CAWDQV010000001.1 coordinate 1,242,307, forward strand.
TCCGCGACTTCGTCGAGGGCGCCCTAGGCCCACTTCTGGAGCGGGAACGCACCAGGAGCCTGCCGCTTCGGCAGACACTCGAGGCAGTGCTCGGCCACGACGGTCTCAGCGCGGCGGCCCGGTCGTTGGGGGTCCACCGCCACACACTCCTCTACCGGACGGAGCGCATCGAGGACTTGGTCGGGAATTGGAGCGACTCCGAGGACCGTCTCCGACTGGAACTGGCCCTCAGGGGATCACGGTTGCTGGACGCGCTGGCTCCGCTGGAGACGAAGCGACCGGTTGCCCGGCGCGCCGCCGACGGCCGTCGCTAGCCCTCCTCAGAAGCCGGGGAAGATCGAGCGCAACTGTTCCAGGTCAATGCCGGTCGAATCCAGGGCGAGTGGTGGTGTGTGGGCGGGGTCGAGCCTGCCATAGACGAGCCGCACCAGCGCCTCTGCCGGGAGCCGCAAGGTACCGGTGGCATCCTGGTCCGTCCACGGCTCCAGGCTGACCTCGCCCGTCGTCAGAGCAAACTCCCGGTCTGGGTCGTTGGTGAGGATGCGGAGGGTGGTCTGGGTGATGAGGGGCTTGCCCACGCGGGCGGCAACGCTTGGCAGTCCATCCACCAAAAGATCGACGGACGCCTGATCCACCACGGCGCCGGGTTCGAATGACACGGCGATGTCCCAGGCGTGAATCGCGTGCTCGAAGAGTCGCATTCGGAGAACGCCAACCAGGTCCAGATCTCGACCGAAGGCGGTCACGTGAAATGAGCTGACCTGAGCTGGGTCGAGTGCTTCGAGCCGTTCGACCAAGCGCTCGTTGCTGGTGGTGCTCTCGCCCGCTTGCTCCAACGGTGTGCGGTTGTTCCAGACGTCCCAGATGGCCGGCATGTCCGCGGGGCCTGGGGCCTCTCCGCCGGTCAGTCCGGCGTCGAGCATCAAGCCGAACATCTCCGCCTGGCTGCCAAGGTGTGAGAGGACTTGAGCAATGTCCCAGCCTGGACAGTAGGAGTTCATGCGCAGGGTTTCGGCGTCGAGGGTGGCGCTGCGGGCAGCCACCTGGTCGTGCGAGCGGCGTAATGCCGCCACCCACAACGAAGCTCCGTTTACCAAGATCGTCTCCTCACGCCGTGCGTTCCCGAGGCCGACCGTCCGGCGTCAGGCCCGTGGATACCGGGTGCATCGTATTTTCCCCCACCAATTACAGCATTCCAGCAGCGAATGGGTGCCGCACGGCTCTTCGAGCAAGCATGCCCTAGAGGTTCTCCTGCGGGGAGATGATCTCGCCACGACCGGGCGCGGGCGCCTTCTTGGACTGGTGCACGTAACGCTTGCCGCGAGACCAGGAGGCCGCCGCCGCGATCAAACAGCAGCCGATCGAAAAGTCGAATGCGGCGTGGAGTCCAGCGCCGAATGGCGCCGAAATCAGATGGGGGAAGAAGCTGCGTCCAACCAGTTCTGCCGCCGACTTCTTGGACAGCAGCCCCAGGGTGTGGGCGCCCAGCAGATGGACCATCGGGTTGTAGCCCAAGAACGCGGCGAACAGGGTGGAGACCGGGGGCAAGGAGGCGGCGCGGATAGCCGCGGCGCGGGGCACGCCATGGAGCAGCAGGCCATGCTCCAGACTGGTTGAAAGGGTCCCTGAGAGGCCGACGATGACCAGGGTGAAGAAGATCCCTATGGAAAGCACCTGGGCCGAGCTCTGGAAGGTGGCATTCATGCCCCCTCCGGCCCCACGGTGCTGCGGTGGCAGGCTGTTCATCACCGCCGCGCGGTTCGGGGAGGCGAAGGCGCCCATACCCAGACCGTTGAGGAGCAGTAGGGGGGCGAAGAGCCAGTAGGAGAAGCTGATGGGCAGCAGCTCGAGCAGGAAGAAGCTGAGCGCGGCGGTCAACATGCCGCCGGTGGCGAAGGGTCGAGCCCCGAATCGGTCTGAGAGGGCGCCGGATGCCGGGCCGGCGAGGAGGAAGCCGACAGTCAGCGGCATCATGTAGATCCCGGCCCAGAGCGGGGTGGTGGCGAAGGTATAGCCGTGCAAGGGGAGCCAGATCCCCTGCAGCCAGATCACCATCATGAACATCAGGCCTCCCCTACCCAGAGCGGAGAGGAAGCTGGAGATGGTGCCGAATACGAAGGCCCGGATCCGGAACAGGGGTAAGCGGAACATGGGCGCTTCGACCCTCATCTCAATCAGGCAGAAGACGGCGAGGAGGAGGGCTCCGACGCCCAGCTCAAGAAGAACCGAGGGGCTGGTCCAGGCCATCGACTGGTGGCCGTACGGCTCGATCCCGTAGGTGACGCCGATCATGATCAGGATCAGACCAACGGCGAAGGTCAGGTTGCCCCACCAATCGATGGTGGTACGGCGCCGGACACCGAGATCCCGAAGCTTGAGATAAGACCAGACGGTTCCAGCCAAGCCCACCGGGACCGAGACCAAGAAGACCAGTCGCCAGTCGATGGCGCCGAGGATTCCCCCCAATACCAGACCGATGAAGGACCCGCTGATCCCGGCCACGTTGTTGATCCCCAGCGCAAGCCCGCGCTGGTTCTCGGGGAAGGCGTCGGTCAGGATAGCCGCCGAGTTGGCGATAAGGAACGCGCCGCCCACCCCCTGGACCACCCTCATCAGAACCAGCCAGAGGGCTCCTGACTGCCCGGTCATCCAGGTGATCGACAGCAGGATCGACCCCAGCGTGTAGACGACGAAGCCGAGGTTGTAGATGCGGACCCGGCCGAAGATGTCGCCCAGGCGCCCGAAGCTCACGACAAGAACGCTGGAGACGATCAGGTAGGAGAGGATCATCCACAGCAGGTAAAAGCTGTTGCCGGGGGTGAGCGGATTCAGCCGGATTCCCCGAAAGATGTCCGGCATGGCGATGATCATGATGGTGGCGTCGATCGTCACCACCATCACGCCGAGCGTCGTGTTGGAGAGCGCCAACCACTTGTATCGGGGTCCGGGGGGGTTTGCCGCAGAACTCTCGGGCCGCCTTGGTCGCCACCCCCGCCGTGCGCCCGACACCTTCAAGCCTCGACACCTCCGTTGCTCACCTGCCACCTGGCGGACCACAACGGAGGTTCAGACCGGCAGCTCTCGCAGAGTCGGCCGCCTCCTGTAGACGACCACCGGGGATCTTCTCCGGAATCGGCAATTTGCCGATCCGGCCGCCCCGTCACGAACCAATATAGAACTCCGGGCCGCGTGGTGGCTCGGTCGCACATGTGTTCGGGGCGTGGATAGTATTTCGGACCGCTGCCAACCACGGCAGGAGTGCCCTGGGTCGCGGCCTTTCCGCAGCATTCCCGGCTCCTCGCAGGTGATCCCAGATCGAATCGGATGGAATAGTCAACCGGTTTAGTACAGTATCGCGGGAGGGTTCCATCCGAGATCCTCTCTCGGCTCGATGCTAGAGGTGGGTCGGTGCCACTCGCCGCGGCCGGATAGAAATTGACAAGCAGCAAGAGGATGGGAGGCCGACAAGTCCATGTGGTTCACACGCCGACTCTCGAGCGCACGCTTGGTGGGGCTCGCCGCACTGGCTGCGCTGCTGGTCACCGCCTTCGCCACTGGCACCACGAGCGCCGCGGCCAGTTCGCAGAAGACGGTCACCTTTGCCGAGCAGCCCGGGGTGTCCCCGAACTACATCCTCCCAATGGAGGGGGACGACTTCTTCAGCAATGCCAACCTGTCCGACTTCTCCCAGCTGCTCTACCTTCCGCTCTACTGGTTCGGAGACAACGGAAAGCCAACGCTGAACTCCTCCCTCAGCATCGCCGATCCGCCAGTCTTCTCAGACAACAACACAGTGGTCACCGTGACCCTCAAACACTGGGTCTGGTCGAACGGCAGCCCGATCACCACCGCCGACGTGATCTTCTGGCTCAACCAGCTGAGTGCGGTGACCGACCCCAACTCACCGGCCATCGGATCAAGTTCAGCTCCGGGACCCGGCTGGGCGGCCGCCGTACCAGGAGGCTTTCCTGAGAACGTAGTCAGTTACAGCCAGACCGGCGAATACTCCGTGGTGTTCGACCTCAACGCGTCGTACAACCCGACCTGGTTCCTCTACAACCAGCTGAGTCAGATCTACCCGTTGCCCCAAGCGTCCTGGGATGAGATCTCAACCGCCGGTCCGGTCGGCAACTACGACGCTTCGGCAGAGACCCGGACGACACTCTCCGGGACCTCACCCGCGGAGTACGTCCCAGCCAACCCCGGCACCGCGACCAGCGGAGCCTTGGGGGTGGCCCAGTTCCTCAACAGTGAGGCCCAGGATCTCTCGACCTACGAGACCAATCCGCTCTGGAAGGTGGTTGACGGGCCCTTTGAACTAAGCCAGTTCACCACCAGCGGCTATGTGAAGCTGGTGCCCAACCCGGAGTACTCGGGGTCGCCGAAGCCGGCCATCGCGGCGTTCGAGGAGTTGCCCTACACCACTGACTCCGCCGAGTTCGATGCGGTCAGATCCGGAAAAGTCACCATCGGCTATATCCCGACCCAGGACCTCACCCAGAAGCAGTCGATCGAGAAGAACGAGGGATACACCTACGCTCGCTGGTCGGTGCTCGGGATCGACTTCTTTGTGTACAACTTCACCGGTACCAAGACGGGCCCGGTATTCCAACAGCTGTACTTCCGCCAAGCGATGCAGTCACTGGTGAACCAGCCGCAGTACATCAAGGACTTCATGGGCGGCACCGGCACGGTAAACAACGGTCCGGTGCCCACCACGCCAGCCAACAGCGACGTCAGCCCGAAGCTCGCGAAGGGGCAGGTCTACCCGTATGACCCGAGCAAGGCGGTCACGCTGCTCAGGAGTCACGGATGGAAGGTCATACCGGGAGGCGACAGTTACTGCGCCAAGCCTGGCAGCGGAGCCGGGGAGTGCGGTGCCGGGGTTGCCCAGGGTCAGCACGCCGATTTCAAGATCTCCTTTCTGACCGGCTCCACCCAGCTGACCAACATCATGGACGCAATGCAATCGACCATGAAATCCAAAGCTGGCATCGACCTCTCGCTCAACGCCGAGAGCTACGGCTCACTAGCCGAGGTCGTCTTCGCCGGGTGCAGCAAGACAAACCACTGCAACAACTGGGACCTGGCCAACTACAGCACCGGAGACACTTGGGTCTACTTCCCGGATTACCTGCCGACGGGCGAGGAACTGTTCTACACCGGGGCCTCCGCTAACAACGGGTACTACTCGAGCCAGACGGCGGACGCCGACATCGCAGCCTCCAACACCGCGTCCAACCAAAGCAGTGAAACAGCCGCGCTCTACAAGTACGAGAATTACATCGCGGAGAACCTGCCGGTGCTCGAGGTGCCCAACAGCGCGTACCAGCTCACCGTCTACAAGAGTGATCTGAGCGGCGTCGTGCCGCAGGGGATCTACGCCGAGATCTACCCGCAGGATTATCGATTCACCGGCTGACAGCCTGGACGCCGACGCCGATGATGCGTCGCACGCGGTCTAGTCGGGTCGGACCGTTTTCGGATAATCACTGGGATCGGGCGAAGCTGCGCGAAAGGATTAGGCGGGACCGTGCTGTTGGTGATGGCTAGGTGAGTGTGCCCGAGCGCGACGGGGGCGGGGCGCCGGACCTCCCGGTGTTTACGCTGGCCACTGGACCTTCTGGCGCCAGCTCGAGAACCCTGGCAGGGCTCGGTCGACCGGTGCTTTTTCACAACGATCCGGACTTCGTCAACCTCTACGCCCGTACGGTCGAGCAACTGCGAATCGCTTTCGGCGCGGACGAGACGCCAGTAATCCTGCAGGGCGAGGCGGTGCTCGGGCTGGAGGCGGCCGCAGCAGCACTTATCGGCGCCGACGACATCGTTCTGAACCTGGTCTCCGGAGTCTTCGCCAAGGGCTTCGGCGACTGGGCCCGCCGCTATGCCAAAGAAGTTGTCGAGCTCGAGGTCCCGTACGACACCGCCCTCACCGCGGGCCAGGTCAGAGAGGCGCTCCAGGCCCGATCCGACGTGACAGTGGTAGCTGGAGTCCACTGCGAGACCGTTTCCGGGGTCATCAATTCGTTCGAGACGATCGGACCAGTGGTCGCCGAAGCAGGCGCGCTGCTGCTCGTCGACGCTGCAGCCTCGTTCGCCGGGATGCCAGTCGATCCCAAGGCCTGGAGTGCCGGCGTGATCGTTGCGGGCCCCGAGAAATGCCTGGGCGGTCCTCCCGGCCTCTCGCTGGTATACGTCAGCGAGGCTGCCTGGGCTCACATGGAAGCGAACCCCAACGCTCCACGCGGATCCTTCCTCAGCCTTCTGGACTGGAGATACGCGGACCGGCCGGATCGGCCATTCCCCTTCACTCCGTCTGTATCGGAGATCAACGCGCTCAACGCCTGTCTCGCCCAGTACCTGGAAGAGGGACCGGCCCGAGTGCACTCTCGACACCGATTGGTCGCCCGGGCCACCAGGGCAGGTGGACTGGCGCTCGGTCTGTCACTGTGGCCGGCCGACCCCGGCACCTGCGCAGACACCGTCACGGTCTTCGCGTTGCCGGTCTCAGTGGATGGCAACGAGGTGCTGAAGAAGGCCAGGAGCGAGATGGGGGTGATGTTCGGCGGCGGACACGGGGAGGTCGCGGGACGGGTGATCCGAGTTGGCCACATGGGTCCCTCGGCCTATCCGATGGCACCGGTGATCGCGATGGCGGCGCTGGGCAGATCGCTCAGGGAGGCGGGCTTCGACGCGGACATCGGTGCGGCCGTCGAAGCGGTCATCGGCGCCCTCGAAGCGGCTGGATCTTCCGACCTGTAGCTGGTCGCGGTGGGGTCGCGGTCGGCTGCCCGTGATCGTCGGGCAGCCCGGCGATGGAAAACGCCAGACTTGCTGTCTGGAGCCCTGTTCAAGAATCAATGCCTACCAACTCAGGTTGTTGAGGTCGTGCAATGACTGACGTCAGCTATCCCTCCCCGGCGGGTCCTGTTCGGGGCTATCTGTCCGTGCCCAACGGCGACGGCCCATGGCCGGGTGTCGTGGTGATCATGGATGCACTGGGCATGAGCCGGGACCTACGACAGCAGTGCGACCGACTCGCAAGCAGCGGCTACCAGGCGCTTGCTCCGGACCTTTACGGGTGGGGCTCCAAGATAACTTGCATCATGGCCACGATCGCAGCACTCCGACGCGGTAGTGGCAGGGCCTTCCAGGACATAGACGCCGGCCGCGTCTGGCTCTCCGATCGGCCCGACTGCACCGGGCGGGTAGGTGTGATCGGGTTCTGCATGGGCGGCGGGTTTGCTCTGCTGCTCGCGCCACGCGGCGAATTCGTCGTCTCCAGCGTCAACTACGGGCAGGTGCCGAAAGACGCGGAAAGCGCGCTGCGGGGCAGCTGTCCCGTGGTCGCCAGTTACGGAGGGCGCGACCGAACTCTGCGCGGTCAGGCACAGCGGCTCGACGAAACCCTCAAGACCCTCGGAGTCGAGCACGACGTCAAAGAGTACCCCGGAGTCGGGCACGGGTTCATGAACCAGCACGACGGACGGATGGGAAAGCTGATGAGCACCTTCGGAATGCGCTACGACGCGGTCGCGGCCGATGACTCGTGGCAACGCATACTCGGGTTTTTCAATCAGCACCTGCAGTCGGCACGTCCCGACTCCGGGTAAGTGCCGGTTTTCGGCGAGTAATCCGAACGTCGCGCTGGGCGGTCGGCGCGCCGTGGCGCATCCGTGGATTCCACCTTCGGCCCGCGTCGGCAGTAGCTCCTATTGACTGGACTCTATGTTTCCGTGGCAGGTGCGACCGCCCTCGTCGGTGCGTGGAGGGTTTTTCGCAATGGCACCTCCTTGAGCAGCCAAGTGACGGCGAAGGCGAGCACGGCGAAGGGAACCGCCCACAGAAATACCGGATGCAGGGAAGCATTGACCGCCTGGATGTAGCCGGCGTGCACCGCAGGAGGCAGTTTGGCCAAGGCAGCGGGACTGGCTCCCTCGGCGCCATTGAATCCCGAGGGCAGCTTGACCCCGGCAAGGTAGTGGCTGAGGTTGCCGGTAAGCACGTTGGCGAAGATGGCACCAAAGATTGCGGTTCCAAAGGAGCCGCCGATGGAACGGAAGAATGTGGCGCCTGAAGTCGCGACCCCGAGCTCGCTGTGGGGTACGGCATTCTGGACAGCGATCACCAGGACCTGCATCACACATCCGAGGCCCAAGCCGAGCACGACCATATAGATGGCGATGGTCAGGTTGCCAGTGGTCAATCCCAGCATGGAGAAGAGGAATAGACCCAGGGTCATGACCGCCGTGCCCACTATCGGGAAGACCTTGTAGCGCCCCCACCGGCTGATCACGACCCCGGAGCCGATCGAGGTGACCAGCAGTCCTGCCATCAATGGCAACAGATCGAGGCCGGAGCCAGTGGGGCTGGCGCCACGGACGATCTGCAAGTAGGTGGGCAGATAGGTTATGGCTCCGAACATGGAGAATCCGACGATGAATCCGATCGCACTGGTGGCAGAGAACACACGGTTGCGGAAGAGGTGCAGTGGCAGAATCGGCTCGGCCGCGCGACGCTCCACCAGCACAAAGGTGGTCAACAAGACCACTCCGAGCAACGCCATGATGAGAATCGGGAGCGATCCCCAAGGATAGGTCGTGCCACCCAAGGTGGTCAGCAGGACCAGACAGGTAGCCCCGCCCGCGAGCACCACCGCCCCGATGTAGTCGATCACGTGCTGCACTCGCCGCAGCGCGCTAGGAAGCGCACCCGTGGTCACCACCAACGCCACCGCGCCGATCGGCAGGTTGATGTAGAAAATCCAGTGCCAGGATAGGTTCTGCACGAAGAAGCCACCGAGGAGCGGGCCGGCCACGCTGGCCAACCCGAAGACCGCGCCGAATACGCCCTGATACTTGCCCCGATCGCGCGGCGGTACCACGTCGCCGATGATCGCTTGGGCTCCAACCATGAGTCCGCCGGCTCCCAACCCCTGCAAGGCGCGGAAAGCGATCAACTCGATCATCGATCCGCTCAACCCGGAGAGCGCCGAGCCGACCAAGAAGATGACGATTCCCGACTGGAAGAAGATCTTCCTGCCGTACATGTCGCCGAGCTTGCCCCAAAGGGGCGTGGATACGGTCGCTGCCAGAAGATACCCGGTCACCACCCACGACAGATGGGACAGACCGTGCAAATCTCCAGCAATTGTGGGGAGGGCCGTGGCTACGATGGTCTGATCGAGCGCGGCCAGGAGCATTCCCAGCATCAGCGCTCCGATGACCAGCAGGACCCTCCGGTGGCTCAACACCGGCCCGCTTGATTGGTAGAGCGGAATCTCAGCGACGTCCCCACCCTTCGCAACTTCCGACCTCACGCTATGCATTCCTCCAGTGGGTTGAGAGAACGGCCGCCGGGGTCAGGCCGCCAGCGCGGTGTCTGAGATTGAAGCTGCGGTCTTGGACGCCATCACTCGAGGTCGACCTTGGACTTAGCGAATGCCCCGATCCCCTGCTTTGGACCGGTCCATTTCGGCCGGAGTTGAGGGCTACGTCGGCGGCTGGGTATTCGATTCGAGCGTCGCCGATAGGCATCACGCGCGCTGCGCCCCCTGCACGGATGAACTTGCCGAGTGGGATTTCCGAGTCAATTCGCGGCGCGCTCCACGGGGCAGCTGTGGTGCCGCTGAGGAACAGGCGTCGACTCCGCCACCTTGGGCTCGTTGGCGTGACGCCGGTCATCTCCGCTGCGGCCGGGCCGAATGATCCGGAGCGGGAAACCCGGCCCCGACGATTTCGAAGGCCACCTCGACCAGGTTGGCCAACGAGAGTTCTCCTTCCAGCGTGCGCCACCGAACCATGGCGACGCGGAAGGCGGCCATCGCTGTGGCGGCCGCCAAGGCGGGGTAGATATCTCGATCCGGATCGCTTCCTGTCCGCTCCGCCATCGCTTCGATCAGGCTCCGTTCGTAGGCAGCGAAGCGAGCGAGCATGGTCGGGAGTAGGCTCGGCTCCTGTCGAGCGACCTGCATATGCAGCTGCCAGTCGTCGTGATGTTCTGCCAGGGGAAGAGCCAGCTCCAAGAGCACCTTCTTTAAAGCCAACATCGGCGGCTCGGACGTTGGTCGAGCGAGTAGGGATTCCCGCAGTTCCGCCGGGCGTTCGGGGTCGAACCCGACGATCGCCTCCTCCTTTGAGGAGAAGTAGTTAAAGAATGTGCGAACCGAGACGTCAGCCTCTTCGGCGATGTCCCCGACCGTGACTTGCCGCAGACCTCGCTCGGCGACCAATCGCACAGCCGCTGCCTGCAAAGCCTTTCGGGCGGCGAGCTTCTTGCGATCGCGGCGGCCCAGCTGATCTTCCACCCGGGCAGACTATCACCAATATGCATACCGTGCAAGTCTGCATCTGATGCATATATCGAGTAATCGCAATGATGGCCAGGAACCGGGCGCCGGAGGTGTTCGGCCACTGAATGGCGTTGACTCGCCGTATCGGCCGAGCTAGTATTTAACTGAAATGGGTAACTATACCCTTACCGGAGAAGTTGTGGTATACTTCGTTCATGCCGAAGGTAGACCGCAAGAATCCGACAAGGGCTAAGTCCTCCGAGTCTTCGTACTCCGTCATGGAGTTCAACCGACTGTACCCGGACGACGACGCTTGCATGGAATTCCTCTGGCGCACGCGCTACTCAGAGGATGGCGAGCACGCCACTTGCCCGGAGTGCAAAGTGGTCCGTTCCTTCAAGCACTACCAGACCGCCGAGAAGCGGAACGCCTGGACTTGCGTTGGTTGCGGGCACCACATCCACCCGACTGCCGGGACGATCTTCCACAAGTCGGCCACCTCGCTCCACCTCTGGTTCTATGCCATGTACGTGATGACAAGCACCCGCTGCGGTATCTCCGCTAAGCAGTTGGAGCGGGAACTTGGGGTCACCTACAAGACCGCGTGGCGGATGTTCACCCTCATCCGGAACCAGCTCATGGTTCAGACCGACGACCCGCTGACAGGCAAGGTCGAGATGGACGAGATGTTCGTCGGCGGGAAGCCTCGCCAGTCCGACATGGACAAGTGGGCGGATCTCCCTCGCTCCCAGCGCCGTCAGGCAGCTCAGCTCCAGGCCGAGAAGAAGGCCAAGGTCTTCGGGATGGTCGAGCGCCAGGGGAAGGTCGCGGCTCATGTGGTCCCGAGCATCCGTTCAGCGACTCTCATGGCCCACGTCAAGGCTCGGGTTCTGCCAGAGGCCGTGATCTACACCGACGAGGCCATGCATTACCGCAAGGCCGTCCCGAACGCTGGCTACCAGCACAAGCGGATTCACCACTCGGCTCGGGTCTACGTCCAGGGCGATATCCACACCCAAACCATTGAAGGGTTCTGGTCCCTGGTCAAGCGGGGGATCGGCGGAACGCACCATGCTGTATCCGCTAAGCATCTTCAGGGCTACCTGAACGAGTACGTCTGGCGGTACAACCACCGGAAGGATCTCAGGTCCCAGTTCGAGACTTTGATCGAGAGGGCCGCTCGGCCCCAGCCTTGAGTTCGCGTTCGACGAGCATGTCATCGATCGTGAGCTGCTGCCCAGCGCGGCCACGCGTTCGACCCGTCTGCTCGTCGGTTGTGAGGACCAACGGCGGCAGGAGGGGCTTTCGATGCTCTTCCAAAATCTCACGAATAGAAAGGATCTGGATCTTCGGGTAGTCCCTGTCCCGCAGTCGGTACTGTCCTGCCGTTGCCGCCTCCCTCCGCATCGCCCGCGTGGGCTCACTTAGGGTCAGGAAGATCCCGATGGCCGCGTATTCACGCTCAACAGTCCCGACCAGATCCCGGACCTGCGACGAACTGACGTGGCCGCTCTTGACGCTCACCAGGACCGAACCAATCGCCCCGCCCTCGGTACTGAACGTGATTCGCCCGTCGATCCCGTGGTCCGCTCCCTTGCGTTTCAAACCGTCCTCTGACTCAGCACCCACCAGACTGAGTGCCCACCACTGGAACTGATAGCGCCCGCTCGGGGACGCTTCGGCGAGTTGGCGGGCTCCTGCGAGTTCGGTAGGCTGACCGATCACTTCGACGTTGTGTATCTGGAAGTCTCGCTTGAGCCGCTCATTCATCACCCCGATCGCCAGGTAGGTCAGGTCAATGCCGACCCAGCGCCTACCGAGGCTCTCCGCCGCGATAAGCGCCGTGCCGCACCCGCAAAATGGGTCGAGGACGAGATCACCTGGATCTGTGCTCGCGGTGATGATTCGTTCGAGCAGCGATAAGGGCTTTTGCGTCGGATAGCCAACGCGCTCGACCGCAAGATTGTGGATGGGCCGAATGTCTGTCCATACATCCTGAAGGGGCACTCCCGGCATGTCCTCGACGTACTGCTTGAGGCGAGGCATTCCGCCGACCTTTGCCGGCCAATGGACGCGGCCAGCCGCGTCCAGTCGCTCTAGCTCGTCGGGCGCGTACGCCCAGTGCCTACGCTTCGCTGTGACGTCGATCCCCCGCCAGACATTCCCTGTCGCACCATGTCGGATTCCTGCCCCTGTCAGGTCAGTGCGCTTCCAGTGGCGCCCGTCGGGGTCTGTCATCTCAAAAAACAGGTCCAGATACTCTCGGTCGTAAGGCTGGAACTGGGGGCGCCACTTGTAGTTCGGGCCGCCCGAGTATTGGAGGATGACATCGTGAACAGGGCCTGGCCTATTGGCGCTCGAGTGGGCGCTTGTCCGCTTCCAAACAATTTCGGCGAGAAAACGCTCAGGACCAAAAATCGAGTCCAGCACGATCTTGAGATAGTGGCTCGCGGTCGGATCACAGTGAATGTATAGCGAGCCAGTCGGCTTTAGCACCCTTCGCAGCTCTACCAGCCTCACGGCCATCTCGACGAGGTATGCCATCATCTGGTTCTTGCCGATCCCGCTGCGGAGTGCGGAGATTATTGTGGTTACCGCGCCCGGAACGCTCCCGTGATGACGCGCCGTCTCAGTCAGATAGGCGTAGGAATTGTCAGCTCGCGGCCCCCAATGCCACGTGTCTTCAAACGCGACCATCTGCGCGTCTGAATCTCGCCCAGACTCGTCCCTGAAGATAACGTTGTAGCCCTGTTTAGAGTTGAAGGGCGGGTCTAGATAGACGAGATCGACGCACTCATCCGGAAAGTACTCTCTCAGGATCTCTAGGTTGTCTCCGTAGTAGAGGGCGTTCGTTTTGATCTCGGTACTCCTCGCTTCGAGCGCCCAAGTGGGGCTCGCCGCGCTGAGGAGTCAAACACGGGATCTTCGAATCCCCTCACGCCATGACGGGACCCCTCCCGAGTTGCGACGTGACGCGGACAGAAGTTGTCCGCCGTGCCAACCAGTTACAAGAAAGTCAGTTAAGGCCCCGCCTAGTGCTTCGCTCGCGCCTTCTTGGGCGGCAGCGGCTTGGCGTCCTTGGCGATCTCGGCCAAGGCCTTCTCTACCTCGCCACGGGTCGGGATCGGGATCTCGTACCCTTTGGCGGTCTTCTGGGTCTTGGAGGACTTAGGCATGGGTCAAGGTTAGGCGATGAGCGGCGTTTGTATCTTCTGCGGCGCACGCCAAGACTCGAACGAGCACGTCTTCCCCAAGTGGCTTCGCGAGCTGTTCCCAGAGGACGAGGTCGGCCCAGCCACCGCCGAGTTCGTAACTGAGTCTCCCGACAACCAGCGCCGCGAGCCGATTCAGACAGGGCCAATCGCGACGGTCGAAGCCGGGATCGTCTGCCAGGTATGCAATACCGGATGGATGTCCGATATGGAAATCGCGACAAGGTCGTTGATCCAACCCCCGGCGCTGGGCCACCCAAAGACATTCGACATGAAAGAGCAGGTCCAATTGGCCACTTGGGCGGTGAAAACGTCGATGACCTGCGAGATGACGCTAGCTCGGCACCACCTTTTCACCCCAGCTGACCGCACTCTCGTCAGGACACAACTCAGGCCCCCGGCGCCTGTCCGGGTGCGCGTCGCCGCCTACACCGGGGCCAAGGGACCACTCGAATACGTCAAGGTGGTCGCTGCCGTGCGGCGCGGTCGCACCCAGATAGGTGACCTCGTACTCCACACGCTCAAGATTGGGTGTCTCGTCCTTCAGGTCGCGGTCCCCCCAGCCGGAGACCACAGGGCGGCCCAAGAGCTGGCTATACCCGGAGACGTGCAGTTGCCAATCTTCCTGCCGCTCGGCAGCCGCGACTGGCCTCCGGGCGTCGTCCTCGACGACGAGGGCTTCCGAAGATTCTGCCTTCCGCCGAGCGGCTAGCGCTGCCCTCGCACGATCTGATGCTACCACGGCTTCTCCAATGAAGGTATAGTTACCCTGAAATGTTAAATACCCCGCGGAACCCGGCCGCCGGGCGAGCACTTGACTCTGTGTTTTCGGCACTGGCCGACCCGACCCGGCGCGGCATCCTGGAGAGGCTCGGCGACGGGGACGCGACTGTGTCCGAATTGGCGGAACCGTTCTCGATAAGCCTTCCAGCGATCTCCCGCCATCTCAAAGTGCTAGAGACCGCTGGACTAATTGCCCGGGGCCGTCGAGCTCAGTGGCGAACCAACAGCTTGCGGACCGCACCATTAGACGAGGCAGGGGACTGGATGGAGCACCTGCGGGTTCTCTGGGATGGCCGCCTGGATCGGCTCGAAGCCCACATTCGGGAGTTGAGGCACCTCTCCGGGCACACACCTGAAACATCCACCTCAGCAGGAGCGACGAGATGACAGACAAGAGCTTCGACGTCTTCCTTTCGCGGTATTTCGACGCTCCACCTGAGATGGTCTACCAGGCCTTCACGGACCCGGACCAACTCGCGCAGTGGTTCGCGCCACTAGTGTTCCACGTGCCGCGCAGCACGGTGGAGATAGAGGCTCGCGTCGGCGGGCAGTGGCGAATGACGATGGTCAACAACGACAACCCCGAGTGGCTATCGCCAATCAACGCAACGTTCTCGGTGGTCGAGAAGAATCGACGGCTGGTCGGGTACGAGATTGCAAAGGGATTCCCGGGCGTTGCCGACGGGACCAAGCTCACGCTCGAACTGAGATTCGTAGCAGAGGGCGAGGGAACACGGCTCGAGCTTCGACAGGGACCGTTCCCCGAGGAGATGCGCGACATGAGTGCCATCGGCTGGGGACAGTCGCTGCACAAATTGGCGGCGCTGCTCGAAACTCCGGACCGCTGGCGGCACGGCCCAGTCGACTGAAGTCGAGGGGTGTCACCGCCCCGGCACCGGGGTAGGGCGCTACCTACCGACTAGAGCTCCCATGCAGGAGTTGGAGGTCAGACGTCTTCTCCTCGTACCAGCTGGCGGCTCGATCCCGGCGTTCATCCTGAAGCACGGCTCCCGGAACTATCTCCGTGGCGGCGCCGGGATGGGTGACCACTTGCCCCTCCACCATCCCGGCGATAATCACGCGACCCCAGTTCTGAACGTCCCCGACTGAGGTTCCGTCCAGAACTGCATCGCCGGCTCGTTCAACCAGCAGCCCACCCACCATCCCGGTGACGTAGGCCGCGCCTCTTGCGCCCACCACGAGTCCCTTGGTCACGGTGCCTGTCACCGCGAGGGCGCCGCCCGCTTCCACGACGACTTCACCCTCCACGGTGCCCGAGATCCACTCCTCGCCGGTGACGCGGAGGTCGCCGACGTAGCGGGTACCACCGGGGACGCTCACCTGGGTGCTCATCAGGGCCTCTCCATCGGCTCGAAGCCACCTCTATGCCGAGTTCAAGCTCTCCGCCAAACAGCCGCCTGGTTTAGGCAATTCTACCACATGTTGTGTTCCGAACAACTGTGCGCCGCAGTATGTGCCATGAAGTCACTTGCAGCGTGCTGCACGTATCGCTGCTTGGGACATCCTTATGCGTGGCGCGAAGAGCGCCGTTTCGCTCGGTCTGGAGCCGATCAGCGGCCTCCAAGTCGACTCTCCGCGGAGCCCTTAGAGGCCCTCAGACCGATTCCTATCTCAAGCGCACGGATCTGCCCGTTGCCGAGGAAGGGGCGGGGCTGTAGCCTTCAATCGTCGCCTAGCGCAAAGGGAGGGGCCGCACCCAATGACCGTAGCCAACAAGATCGTCGGCACCGCAAATCAGATGGTTATCTGCCAACTCGCGGCTGGCCAGACCGTCTTTGCGGAGGCGGGCAGATTTCTCTGGAAGACGACCAACGTTTCCTTGGAGACGCGGCTTACCAAGCCGCCGGATAGCCAGGGTGGGGGCGGCGGGGGATTTTTGGGCAAGGCCCTGGAGGTCGGCAAACGGGTAGTTGCGGGCCAGAGCCTAGCCTTCCAGTACTTCACCGCTGTCGGGGGCAACGGTCTGGTGGCCTTTGCAGGCACGCTGCCCGGAGAACTACGCGCGCTCGAGCTGGACGGAACGACCGGCTGGTTCACTGAGAAGGACGCCCTCATCGCAGCCGAGGGCAGCGTCAACTTCGACATCGCTTTCGCCGGGCTTCGGACCGGGTGGCGCGGTGGGACCGGGTTTGTGCTGGAGAAGTTCACCGGTACGGGTAGCTTGATGATCGCGGCCGCCGGCAACTTCATCGACCTGAACCCCTCGAAGTACGGGGGCAAAATCCAGGTCCACACGGGTTGCCTAGTGGGATTCCAGGACACCGTGCGCTACAGCGTCGAATTTATCGGTGGGCTGAACACCAAGACCCTGATGACCGCGGCCTTCGGTGGGGAGGGCATCAACCTCGTCACTCTGGAAGGCGATGGCTCAGTGATCCTGCAGTCGGTCAACCTGCACGGACTGGCGGAAACGATGGAAAAGCTGATCGGCGACTCCAATGAAGACCGGGGCCGCGCCAACGTTGGTGGCCTCTTTAACTAGCTGAATTCGCGTTCGCAAGGAGACTTCTTATGGGATTCATGGACAAGCTGAAGGAACAGGCCGAGCAGGTCGCGGTCAAGGCTCAGCAGGGCACGGCCCAAGTACAGACCAAATTCGATGCGGTGCAGGCAAAGCGCACATCGGACGGCCTGTTGAGGGATCTCGGGGCCGCCTACTACGCGGAGCAGCGGCAGGGTGGTCCGCACAGCGCAGTCGAGCAAGCCCTGTCAGCGCTGGACAACCACGCCAGCCAGAGCTCCGCGCCGATCGATGTCACCACCACTGGCCCGCAGCCTGTGCCCACCCAGTCCGCGCCCGCGGCCGACACCCCTCCTTCGGGCGACTTCAAACTAGACGACCTCTAGTCCCAATCACCTGGACCGTCGTCACTCGACCGACTTCTGCTTTGTCCGGCGGAGGGACATCGGACCCTAATTCGCGTCCTTATCGGAGGAAGCTCTCACGTGCGCGTTGTTCTCGTCCGCGCACGAGAGCGAGCAGGTCCTTGAACCAAAGGGAGAAACACGTCGTCGACGATCTGCGCTAGGAGATCGTCGGAAATCCGCCGACCGGTGAAGAGCAATTCGTGTCTGAGCAAAGCCGCAGGCAGAGTCGTCACCAGTCGCGGTACCTCGGCAGACGGAATCTCACCGCGCTCCGCCGCGTGGCTGAGGATCGTCGTCATCATCCCCGGGATGACGTCAAAGATTTGCGGGGGAAGATCCTGCACGTCGGCCAGCAGGCCGTAGATGAGGTCCGGCGGTATGTCTTCTCCGCGACGGCGTGCCGCTCGTAGGACGTACAGGGTGTCCTCCCGCAGACTTCCTGTATCGGGGGCCTCGCCGGCGAGTGGACTCGCGCCGAGGTTTCTCCGAATTGCTGCCAGCGCCAGCTGGGCCCGGTTCGGCCACCGTCGGTAAAGAACCGCCTTACCCGTCTGCGCTCTTGCCGCAGCGCCTTCCATCGTGAAGCTGGCGTACCCCACCGCCATCAGCTCGCTCCACGCGGCATCCAGCAGGGCTGTCTCAAGGGCGCCCCCGCGGCGGCGCCCGTGCGGGTTGAGGAGTGGTGCCCCAGAATCGCTGCGCCCAGTCGGCGGTTCAGCCGAAGGTGGTGAGGCCATAGAGATACGCTACGTCTCCTATTATGCTATCATCGAAATAAGGAACGGTCCGACTCTACCCAAGGGATGCAAATGACTTCTCCGCCTGCCGACGAGACGCGCGTCGACCCTGCTCTTCGCCGCCTGGGCTGGATCCTTGTCGTAGGCGCTATCGCGCCGGCGCTCGACACCACGATCGTGAACGTAGCTCTGGCCTCCCTCGGTCGGGCGATGCATGCCTCGGTGACAACCACCCAGTGGACGCTCACCGGCTACCTCCTGGCAATGGGGATAGCCATGCCCGTGAGCACCTGGGCTAGCCGGAGGTTCGGAGGCAAACAACTTTGGCTCTTCTCACTTGCACTGTTTGTGATCAGCTCGGCACTCTCAGGAGCCGCCTGGGACGTGGCCAGTCTGATCTGTTTCCGGGTGGTTCAAGGGGTGGCGGCCGGGCTGATGATGCCGCTAGTCATCACCCTGCTCGTCCAAGCTGCGGGGCCTGCCCGGCTCGGCCGGTTGCTAGCGATCGTGTCGCTACCGGTTGTGGTAGTTCCCATTCTCGGGCCCGTGGTCGGCGGCCTGGTGGTCAACGACCTGGGGTGGCGCTGGATCTTCTACATCAACGTCCCGATCTGCTTGGCCGCGATCGCCCTTGCCTGGCGCTTCATTCCTCGGAGCACGTCTCCAAAACAGCGGACTCATCTGGACGTCCTGGGACTACTCCTTCTCTCACCAGGGCTAGCGCTGATCATCTTCGGCGTCTCCCAAGCCACCGGCCGGACTGGCTTTCTGGCCGCCGCCGCGCTGGTTCCGCTGCTGCTGGGAGTAGCTCTGGTCGGAGGATTCGTGGGGCATGCCCTGCGCACCCGTCAGACGCCGTTGGTCAATCTACGCGTGTTTCGTACACGCTCCTTCTCAGCCGCCGCCAGCGTGTTCTTGCTGGCAGGCCTCTCCCTCTATGGCCCACTACTGTTGCTGGCGCTCTACTACCAGCAGGTGGAGGGCAAGAGCGTGCTGCTCACCGGTCTGCTCCTGGCGCCCCAGGGAGTTGGGTCCTTGATCCCGCGAACCATAGCTGGCCGGCTAACTGACAGGATCGGCGCACGACCGGTCGTGCTGGTCGGGTTGATGCTCACTGCCTTGGGCACTCTGGCGTTCGCCCTTGCGGGAAGTCATCCCAACGACTGGTGGTTGGCCGGATCGCTCCTGGTCCGCGGAGCCGGGCTGGCCGCCGCCACGATCGCGGTGTTCGCCGGTGCCTTTCGAGATCTGCCTCGAGATGACGTCCCCGATGCCAGCACCAGCATGCGCATCGTGCAGCAGGTGGGCGGTTCGATGGGCGCCGCCGTGTTGGCTCTAATCCTGGCTGCTCAGCTCTCCGGCACCCACGCGGTCACCGCCGCGACCAGAGCTGCTGCATTCGGGACTGCCTTCTGGTGGGCCATCGGATTCAGTTTGCTCGCACTGATTCCTGCGCTGTTCCTGCCCAGTCTTGTGCGGATCGCACCCGCTGCGAGCGGAGCGCTTTCGCCCGCGGATCGATCAGGCGCGCTGCCAGGGGAGAAGGGGACGAGCACCGCATGACCTGGGCCTGCGGCCGGCACACCGCGCCCTCGACTCACAAGCTTCATCGATTGGATCACCAAGCCGGGCTCCGCGGGCTGGAATGGTGGCGGTCTCGTCGGGACTGCGCACCCCACTTCGGAGCTCGGTTGGACGCGGGTGGCACATGGGGGTAGTCAGTACCGGTGCAGAGTGATCACGAATCATCGGTCCGGGAGCACCTGGATTGGCTCCGCCCAACAACAGATTCGACAGCACCGCAAAACGTCACACTCGCGTCGCTGAAGGCGGAGCCCTAGGCGATATGGTGGTTCTCATGGCAACCCCGGTCGAGAGGGGCGCAGGGGATCGGCCAACTCATCTGGAGATCGGATCCAGGGAGGCTGCAGGAGAGCACCCAGCCAGTCCGCGCGCCCCGACGGGCTCCAGGCGAAAAGACAAGAAAACCCACCGAGGCACCGGTCCGCCCCGTCGCTCGCCTACCGGCACGAGCACCCTGTCAGAACACGAATTGCTCCGGGCCACGGTCACGAAGTCGCCGATCGCCCTCACCGTGGTGGATGTTGCCGGCACCGCCCTGCTCTGGAACCCCGCTGCCGAGCGAATCTTCGGATGGACTTCGTCGCAGGTCGTCGGCAACGCGCTGCCCATCATCGACGCCCGTTCCCGCGACGAGTTCGATCGCCTACGCGGTGGATCGGTGCATGGAACTGACGTGCTTGACTTCGATGTCCGTCGCCTTCACCGTGACGGTCACCTTGTCGATGCGGCTATATCGACGGTGGCTCTGAAGGACCGCAAGGGGCGTGTAACCGCCGTGCTGGCCGCATATCAAGACATCACCGGCCGCAAGGTTGCTGAAGCTGAGTTGGTCCGCCAAGCCCACGAGGACGAACTGACGTGCTTGCTGAACCGGCGCGGTCTTTTTGAGGAGCTACTCCATCTTCGCGAGCTTGGCCGCCGCCGAGTGTCCGTGCTCGTGCTGGACATCGATCGCTTCAAGGGCGTCAACGACTCATTCGGACGCGCGGTGGGCGACCAAGTGCTGACCGCATTTTCCAACCGATTGCTGAACACGGTCCGCACTGGCGATGTCGTGGCGCGACTAGAGGGGGCTACTTTCGCGGTTTTGATGGTGGGCATCCTTCCGTCCGAGCTTCAGTCGACGGTGTCGCGTTTGCTCAAGGCAGTCTCGCAACGCTATGGGGTCATGGGGCACGACGCCGCCGTCAAGGTGACAGGCGGAGTTGCCTGTTGCCCTCTGGGTGTTGATCCGGCCGAGATGGTTCGAAGGGCCGAAGTGGCAATGCACTACGCGAAGCAAGTAAACCGGGGTGGATTTCAAGTGTTGGACGAGGCGCTCGACAGGTCCTTCCTGGAGCGCGGGCAGCTCTCAGCCCGCCTCCTCGATGCGGCGGATCGCGGAGAGTTACGACTCCACTTCCAGCCCATCATCAGCGCCGTGTCTGGCCGGCTTTCAGGGGTGGAGGCGTTGGTGCGCTGGGAGCACCCCGAGCGAGGGCTCCTGGGGCCGAACGAATTCATTGATCTAGCTGAGGAGAACGGCAGTATTTCAGCTATAGGAAGGTGGGTTCTCCTCGAGGCCTGCGCCACGCTCAAGCGCTGGACCGACTCGTTCCCGGCCGCCGCCACCATGAGCGTCTCAGTCAACGTATCGGTGGCGCAGCTCCAGGATGGCAGCGTGGTCACGGACGTCCAGGAAGCCCTTGCCCGCTCTGAACTAGCTCCTGGGCGACTGCACCTGGAAGTGACCGAGAGCGTGCTGAGTTCCGACCCGGAGTCCGCGGCTAGGGCGCTCGGTCAGTTGCGCGTGCTCGGGGTCTGCCTGGTAATCGATGATTTCGGCACGGGCAACTCGTCCCTCACCGCACTTCAACGGTTTCCCTTCCGGGTTCTCAAGATCGACCGCTCCTTTGTCAGCGGTATCGGCAATCGACCCGAAGACGCCATAGTCTCGGCAACGCTTGCCTTGGCCCATGGACTTGGCCTCGCGGTCGTGGCTGAGGGCGTCGAGACAAGGGCCCAGGCGGAGTTCCTGGCGAGAGCCGGGTGCGAGGAGCTCCAAGGCTTTCGCTTCAGTCGGCCCGTGCCGGCCGGTCTGATCGAGCCGATGCTCAGCGCGGGCTGTCCTCCACTCGCTAGCTAACAAGGTGGCAAGAGTCGGCCCTTCGACGCCACTGGCGAAGGCCGCGCTGAGTCGGACTGACTCTGGAGCGTCCGCGACCCAGAAGACCACGGCGTACCCCCGCCAGGTCCGTCTGGGCCGCCCAGAATTTGCTCCTCGGTCCAACTCGGCAACTCACTTGGAAAGGGACCACGTAGGGTCGTTGCAAGGTTCAATTTCCCACCGTCCTCGACTTCCGTCAACTGCGTCAGCCGGGCCGTCAGGACAGAGTTTGTACACCCTGCAGACGGTAGTTTGTACACCACCTCGAGTGATCTCGGCTTGAGATCAAACCGGCGCCTCGCGCGACGGGAAATCCCTCGTTTTGGCGATGCTTATTTCACCGCCTGCCGCTCGCATCGGACGGTTGCAACCCGGAGGATTGCAACCTCTCGGCCCGCGCGTCCAATTCTGAGGTGGTGGTTCAGACCTCGCCTAAATTCTCCGGAGGCTCGACCGTCTAGAAGCGCCCTCCACTGAAGTCCGTCGAGAGCCTCTTCACTGAATCCCCACCAGGCAGGCGGGCGGAGCTGCGATCTCGGGGCCTAGTTTTCCCGGCCCAGCTTGCGGAGCACCCAGGGCCGCAGTGGCAGTCGGCCCAGTGCCAGCCGGATGATCCCCACCATGACTGCGGCCTCAGCCACCCCGCCGATGAATATGACCCACTGGGCCCCGTCGAAAACCTTGGCCATGATCACGTCGAACACCACCATGGCCAGGAACCCAGCCACGCAGGCGCAGAGTGCCACGGCCGTCGGCACGTTCTGCTCCTTCGTCTTCATCACCCGCCCGTGATCTGAATGACGCCGCCCGCCACGCAGGTAACCACGATGGTGCCCACGCGCATCCAGCCGCCCACTTTCGCCGAGCCTAAATCGATCATTCGCTGATCCTAGAAGCGCTGCCCCGCCAACGCAAGCTGGTGTCGGAGTCGAGTTGCGAATGAACAGCTGCTGTCAGGCTAGATCGGGACGGGTGCCTTCGGCCCACTCCAGGCCAGATGAGGATGAAGGTTCTACCCCCCCCAGAACTGGCGTCGACAATCGCTTGTATCAGATCGCCAATGCGCCTAAGCTCAGCCGATGGTGGGTGAACGAGGGGAGTTCGGGAGTAGGTGCCAACGGGGCTAGTCGAAAATGAGACTTTCCCGGAAGGAACTGCGCGTCATCGAGGTGATAGTAGGCGTGGTCGCCGCTTGGGCTGCCTACTTGACGGCTTCCCTGTGCGTCGACTTGGCGATCAACCACACAGGTTTCGCGATCTGGTTCGCCATTCTCGAAGGCCTCCTCAGCGTTGGACTCTTGGTAGCGGCCTATGGGCTGCTGTTCAGAGGGACCAACTGGAGGCCGTGGAGGCGATATCGGATTCGCTGAGTCCCTAACCCAATAGTTTGGTGCGCCCTGCTTCCAACGCGAGATGCGTTCGAATTTAGCGCGTTGAGATCCCAGCCTTCAGAAGTTAGGACCCCCTCCTCACTTATCCCCCTGTGTCCAATTCTGGGGTGGCACGTAAGACTTGTCCCGATCGTTAAGAGGCTCGTCACTAACTGAATGTGTACTGCGGAGCGGAAGTCCCAGCAAGTTCAGGACGGGTGGGTGCCACTGGGAGGTTCTTCTGAGGGCGTTGTGGGACAAGAGTGGTGACGCGACTGAAGTATTCGCCGGATTGTCGCCACAAGGGCGAGCAGGACGAGCATGACAACGGCTACCAGTGGCCAGAGGAGGAGCAGGAATACCAAAAGTAGCCCAAGTGCAAATATCCCCCTCGCTCGACGGCCTAGCTTCATTCAGAATTACTGCCAGCTCCGCCCGAATGGGATGGGGAGCGGAGCCTGAACGCGAGCCAGGCGAGACCGAGCGCGAACACCACCCCGAACACCAACATGCCAGAGATCGAGAAGGCAGAGTGTGCATAAGTAGGCCCCCTGATGCAGCCGGTGGACCCGCACACTGCGCCGCTGCTGCCGCTCACGCCTACAGCAAAGCTCCCGAAATAGCCCTCAGCTGACGAATACGCGCTCAGGGCGAAGCCACAAACGCCGGCGCCCAGAAGGAAACTCGGCACGCTGACATCTCTCGGGCGCCGGAAGGCCAAAGCACAGAGGATGAGGATCGCCACCATTGCGACAGGAATACTGAGAGGGGCTCCATCGACAGCGGCGGTCCCAAGGATCGCCCCTACTAGAGATGGGATCACGATTCGCGGCCAAGACCATGTCATCGAGCGGAAAGTTCTCGATGTGGCCACTGGGCTCGTCCGGTCAGGGTGTGTCACGGGTGTGACTCCTTGCCGAGAGGGCCGTCGATTAGCGGGGACAGCCGCTCTGCCAGCTCGAAGAGTGAGTCCACTGGAGCGGCTCCAGAACCCGCCTTCGGCAACTCCCCATCCCTGAGATCGTCTCCACTCCTAACGGAACCGATGTAGCCGATGGCTACTTCTGCGACTCCCTGTAGTCAGCTAGAGTCCGCCGTTTGTGTTGGGTCACCAGCTCCGCCCTTTTCTCTTTCAGAAAGGTTTCGCACGCCTTGCGCCGCTGCTCATTGCTGGCAAAGTAGTGTTTGAAGACACGAAGCGCCTTACTGGACTGAGCGCCCGTCTTCTCTCCACGGAGGAACTGTAAGGCGACCCCGATGTCCTCTTCGGTCAGCAAGGGCAGTCCGCCGTCGGTTAACCCTTCTTTCTTCTGCTTGGTGCGAAGTAATGAGGCAGCTCGGACTGGACCAAAGGTTCGCTTAAGCTCTCCAAAGGTCGAGAAGCGAAAGTCGATGGCTTGGTCGTCTTCGAGCTCGGAGGCTTTACTGGACATCTTGTTGCTCCTCGTCGGCGCCTGCGCCACGGACTGAACAAGGCGGGTAGTCCGAGGCTCTTCTCCATGCTTGAGATCCTCGCCAAGCTGGAGTCGTACCAAGGGTATAATCTGGGATAGCCTCTAAGCTATGGCATAGGCACTATGAAAAAGTCAAGAAGTGGCTCTGTCCACCAACCTAGAATTGGACACAGGGGCCTCTAGGTCTCATACGGTGGCACTTGCGGATCCGGCTGGATCTCTTTACCACCTTCGCCCAATTCAGGCAATCGGCCGGGAGCTTGCCTCGCGGCCTGGCCTGTAGACGCCGATGACATCAACCTGTGCACGACTTCAGCAATCTCCGTGGGAGATCCGGTCGGCTCCGCTGCCGGAGCCATTTGGCTCCAGTAGGGGAGCCAGTTTGCCCAGAGGCGGCTCAGATCGCGGACAAGTGTCCCTGAACGAGCTGCCTGACCTCGTCCAGATAAGCCAGGCTGATCGCACCTGACAAGGCGTGGCAATAGACGACCAGCCTCCCATCAGCTGCGTCGCGCCAAAGCCACTTGCCAGCGACCGTCTCCCCTTCGATCTCCACGGGACGATCCAGGAACGCCTCGAATAGCGCTTGGTCGCATCTGGACGGCACCGAAGCTGAGACGCACGCAGGGCTGCTGCATGACTGTCCAAACGTGGAGGTGGGTGCGAGCCCTTGGGCATGTCCCGGAAGAGCGGGCATGTCGAGGGTGGCTACAAACGTCGTAGCAACGGTTCGTCAAGACCAAGCCGGTCTGCCCACCGGGGTCAATCCCGGCGAAGTCAAGGTAGACGGACTGTCTCAGCTAGAGATAGAAGAGATCTATGAAGACCGCGACCGAGGTGGCCACCGGCTTCTAGCCCGCGGTCATTGGTGGTTCTATCGTGACGTGGACGCCGGGGTGCGGGTTTACTCGAATATTGACGGCACCCGCAAGAAGGCGTGGATAGGGTTTCTCAACATCGCCGTAATCGATCACTTCACCCACGCCCTGCTGACCAACTTCTTGGTAGCGGCTAACAAGAACGAGTCCCAACTTTATCCAGACGCGTTCGCGAGAGCCGCCAACAACCTGGGCGGAGCTACGCCGTTGCTGGTTGCGGCTGATCGAGGTTATGGCTTCGCCAACGTCTATCAGTTCAATTCCGAGAGCGGCGTTGGAACCGTGGTGCCCTACCGCCGCAGGAGCAAACACGAACCGCTGAAGCGCTACCCGACCAAGCTGTTCGACCGACTGGGGCGGCCTTGGTGCAAACACTGCGGCAGCTCGTCTGACTTCGTGCGCTACGCGGCCGCGACAACGGACAAGAGGGAAAGCGGACGGCAGCACGGATTTGGTTTGCCTGTCGAGCGAAGGCCAAGCCTGACTGCTACCGCGAGCATTCCATCCTCTGTAAGGCTGCCTGTCGGCATCTTTTGCCGGTATGGCGCGACGAAGACGCCTACATGGCGATGCGCAACACCCACTTCAGCTACGAGCACAAGCACCGCGACATGCGCATCCAATATGGGGTGGCGCCGGATAGCCTGGCGATCCGACCCAAGCGCATCGGCATCGCCTGGCAGCAACTGCGCGCCAGTGCCGCCGTGCTCATCGAGTGGCTCCGCGTCTACCAGCGCGCCGACTTCGGACGGCGCAAGAGCTCGCTCGCCCCGGCTCGTCCGAGCTCCGGCGGCCGGATGGTGGAATACGTCAGCCGTGCGCCCCGGGGCCACCGCGACGCCGCCGACCCCAGCTTCGCCAAGGGTCCGCCCTAAGCCAGCCGCGGCTTAGCCGGCGCTGAAGCGGGCTGGACTCCCAGCCCACTTCAGCGCGCCCTCGAGGATGGTGGGGGAGCCGAGCGGCCAAGTTGGAGGGGCTACTCCAGGCTCCCGGGCTTCCTCCCATCTGACGGCCGCCCTCTCGAGGGCTCGAAATGGACTCTGGAGGCGCTCCGGGGGCAACCTTGCAACTCGCCTTGCAAGCACCCGGGTACCCGCACGGGGAGTCGAACCCCGGTTACCACCTTGAAAGAGTGATGTCCTAACCGCTAGACGATGCGGGCGCGGCGAGAGGCGCCCCTATACTCGCAGGAAGCGGGCGGGATTCAGGTTGAGAAGGAAATTCGCAGGCTTTGAGCAAGGATCCGGAACTGACGCCTAGCGCGGCCAACCCCCAGTCAACGGAAGCCCAGCGCTACCCCCTGCTCGGCACCAAGGGAGTCTCCGTGAGCAGTTCGGCGTCAGCGGACGTGTCAATCCATCCATCGCGCGCGGAAGGGTGGGTGGTGACCGCCGCGCTCCTCTTGGCAGGTTGCATTTCGATGGGGATTTATCTGGTCGTATTGCACCATTGACCGCCGACCACCATGATCTCCTCGCCGTGCCCGCGGCACTCCCCGGGCGGCGACGACTCCGCTTCGCCCCCAGCCCGACCGGCGATCTCCACATCGGCAACGTCAGGACCGCGCTGTTCAGCTACTGCCTGGCGGGTGACGACGGTCGCTTCCTGGTCCGCATCGAAGACACCGATCGCGAGCGCTACCAACCAGAATCGGTGCCCGGCTACTTGGAGACCCTCGCCTGGCTGGGACTCAGGTGGGACGAGGGTCCGGACATCGGCGGTCCCTGTGCCCCCTATACAGAATCCGGACGGCTCCCATACTTCCAGGCCGCCGCTGAGCGCCTGGTGGCCTCGGGAGCCGCCTACTTCTGCTTCTGCTCCAAAGATAGGCTGGACGAGCTTCGGGCGACCCAGCGGGCGGCCGGACTCCCGACGCGGTACGACGGCCACTGCCGCTCCCTGACCGCAGATGAAGTCTCGCGGCGGCGCGGAGACGGGGAGCCGGCGGTGATACGGCTCAAGGTGCCTCCCGGCGAGACCAGGTGGGACGATCTGGTGCTGGGCCCGCAGCTGTTCGACAACGAGACGGTTGATGACCAGGTCCTGCTCAAATCGGACGGGTTCCCCACCTACCACCTGGCCCAGGTGGTTGATGACCACCTGATGGGCATCACCCAGGTCGTCCGGGCTGTGGAGTGGCTGCCGTCCACCCCCAAGCACTTGATCACCTATGCCGCCCTGGGCTGGCAGGCGCCCAGCTTCGCCCACGTTGCCCTGGTCCTTGGCTCGGACCACAGCAAGCTCTCCAAGCGCCACGGAGCCCAGACCGTCGCCGAGTTCAGAGAGTTGGGCTATCTACCAGAAGCGCTGGTCAACTTCTTGGCCTTTCTGGGGTGGTCCCCCGGAACTGAGGAAGAGGTGTTCACCCTCTCCGAACTCCGCCAGCGGATGACCTTCGAGAGATTGCAATCAAGCCCTGCGATCCTGGACCAGCAGCGGCTCGACTACCTGAACGGAGTCTGGATTCGCAAGCTGACTGTCGAGCAGCTGGCAGGACGGATCCAACCGTTCCTCCCAGAGGCGGCGCCCGACCAGCTTGTGCCGATCGCGGCCATGATTCAGGAGCGCGTCCGCCGTCTGGATCAGGTCCCAGGGCTGATGGCATTTGCTTTCTCCGAGCCTGAGCCCGTTGCGGATTTCCTGCGGGGCAAGCTCAGTCGGGAGGAGGCTCTCGCATTCCTGGAGCGCGTCCCGGCGCTCCTCGAGGGTGACCCCTCGCTGCTGATGGACCGGCTCAGGACCACGGCCCAGGAGCTGGCCCAGGGTGAACGCGCTGGCGACAAGAAGTTCATTCAGTCCGTCATGCGCGTGCTGCGGGTGGCCACCACCGGAGCGGAGGTGACCCCTCCACTGCCGGAGTCCATCGCACTGATCGGGACCGCGACGGCCGTTTCACGGATTCGAAGGGCTGTTGAGGTTCTTGGGGCGGCCGGCTGATCCCCATCTCGGCAATTCAAACCTCGCGACGACCTAGCTGCGGCTGCCGGTACTATCGTCCCCTGGCTGGCGTCGGAGCCTAGCTCGAAGTCCGGCCTGCGCGACATTGGGGCGTTGCCAAGTGGTAAGGCGCCTGACTCTGGATCAGGTAATCGGAGGTTCGAATCCTCCCGCCCCAGCCATGTGGCCTTGGCCCCATTCGGTGGACCACTTTTTATGACAAAGAGGCCCGGTGGATGGGGGTCGAGTGTAGCTTGTCGAATTCGTTCGGGGTGAGATAGCCCAGCGAGCTGTGCCGGCGGGCGGTGTTGTAGAAGTGTTCGATGTAGTCGGCGATGGCTATGGCAAGCTCCAACTTGGTCCGCCACTTCTGACGATTCAGGAGCTCAATCTGCATCGAGCCCCAGAACGATTCCATGGGGGCGTTGTCGTAGCAGTCGCCCACGGAGCCCATAGAGCTGATTAGCCCCAGGCGCCGGACGTTTTCGGTGAAGGCCCAAGAGGTGAACTGGCTGCCGTGGTCCGAGTGGATGACCGTCGAGGTTGACGTCGTCCTCGAGGCACCGGCCTTGGCCAGGGCGTCATTGACCAACACCGCCTCGCAGTGCCGGTCGATGGCCCAACCGA
The DNA here is from genome assembly GCA_963804565.1 of Candidatus Dormiibacterota bacterium. Lineage (GTDB taxonomy): Bacteria > Chloroflexota > Dormibacteria > Aeolococcales > Bog-877 > Bog-877. Next base: position 1,271,215 of record CAWDQV010000001.1, read on the forward strand.
CCACTTTTCGCGAGTAGAGGTCGAGCACCACGCAGCAATAGAGCTTGCCTTCGCTGGTCCAGTGCTCGGTGATATCGGTCAACCACAGCTGGTTGGGACGGGTGGCCGTGAAGTCTCGCTGGACCAGGTCCTCGCAGGTGGGCGCATTGCTGAGGTTTTTATAGCCCTTCCTCGGCCCCGGAAGACCTCGAATGCCCAGTTCGCGCATGATCCTCTTGACCAGTTTGGTGTTGACTATGAGCCCCTGTTCGATCTCCAAGGCGGCTCTGACCCGCAGGATGCCGTAGGTGCCTCGGGAACGAGCGTGGATGTCGGCGATGGCGTCGGCTAACAGAAGGCGACGGATTTCGCGGTCGTTGGGCTTTCGGAACTTGATGTCGTAATACGTGGAGCGATCGAGGCCCACGACCGCACACGCCCGACGCTCGGAGTAACCCAGGTGGTTCAGCCCTCGGACAACCTGGAACTTCCTTTTGGGTCAGCGGCACCCTCCTCGAAGAGGGCGCTGGCCGCCTTGACCATCTTGAGTTCAGCCTCGAGTTCCTTGATGCGGCGGCGGGCTGCTAGTAGCGGATCGGCCTGATGACTCTTCAGGCCAGGTCGCTGTCCTGCGTCGATCAGGGCCTGGCGCCGCCACCTGTAGAGAGTCTCGGGGGAGATCTCGAGATCGGCGACGAGGTCTTGGACCGCCTCACCGGCGAGCATCCTCTCGCAGGTCCGGCAGCGAAGCTTCGCTGGATAGTGCCTTGGCATGTTGGCTCCAGATTGTTCAGGGCCAATTTGTCATAAGGCCGGTCCACTTTTCGGGGTAAAGGTCAATTCTGATGTCCGGGGTGGCGCTGGGCACTCCTTTCACAGTGGGTGGAAAGAGTGGGGATCACCTCTCCCTGCGCGCCGTCAGTTGAGCGTTACAACGTCCGGACCGTCCCTGCGGTACCCTGTTCCTCAGTTCGGCTGGGGGACGGCTGAGCCGGGGTTAGCTCTGGAATCAGGAGAGAGGCGGGGTGAAGCATTCCTATGGTCACTGTATTCGTACGCCGGTGGGCCTTCCGGGCGCAGGAAGTCGCATCGGCGTCACCCTCCGGCAATCGATTAGAGGTCTAATGGGCCCTCGGTTGGCGGCGGTCATCGGGGCCTGTGCCCTTGGCGCCTCGTTCGCCTTGTTGGGTGGAAGTGCCACCAGCTTGGCCAGCACGTCGGTGACGCTCTACGTGGACGGAACCAACGGAACCATGACCACCGGCTGCACGGGTCCGGGCACATCGGCCTGTGAGACCGTCCAGGAAGGGATCAACGCTGCCGAGACGTACGGCTCCTCCGACGTCACCATCTTGGTCGCGGCCGGCATCTACACCGAGAACGACGTAACCGCCGGAGATTATCCAGCGCCCGGCTATAGCCTGACCATCGAGGGCGCCGGCGCCCCACTGACCGCGGTCGACGGGGCGGGGCTGGGCCCTGTATTCGACATCGGGCCTTCTAGCGACGACAACGTGACTTCGGGCCCGATCACGATCGAGGGCCTCACGATCACGAACGGCTCTAACACCAACGGCGGGGGGGTCTCGGACGACGTTTTAGAGGTGACGGACCTCACCCTGAGCGACGACACCTTTTCCGACGACACCGCCGAATTCGGCGGCGCCTTCTTCAACGTCGGCACGGCAACCGTGACGAACGACACTTTCGTCAACGACTCGGCCGTCTACCCCGTGGTGGGCAGCCAGGGCGGCGGTGTCTTCAACGACGGCACAGCTACCTTGACGAATGACACCTTCGTGAAAGACTCGGCCGACTATGGGGGCGGGCTGTTCACTGTTCCCGACTACACCTCCACCCTGACCAACGACACCTTCTACAACGACCCGACCGGGGGCGGCATCTACACCGCAGGCGCCACCACCACTGTGGCGAACTCGATCATTGACGACGCACCCTGCTCCGGAGCGGTAACTGACGAAGGGAACAACGTTGAGGACGACACCAGCTGCGGTCTCGCGGGCGACGACAGCGCGGATATCAACCTCTCCCCGGTGCTCGCGGCCAACGGCTCGACCGGTCCCGAGACCGCCGCAATCGGACCAAACAGCTCCGCCTATGAAGAGGTGCCGCTCGCAGACTGCCCGGCGACCGACGAGCGCGGCGACACGCGTCCGGGCATTCCCTTGGCATCGGACTGCGACGCCGGTGCCTACGAGTACCAGTTGCCGACGATATCCACCTTGCGGAGCCCAGCCGCTGCATCCTTGGGGGCGACGCTGCAGGACAGCGCCACTCTCGGCAACATCTACAACCTCTCCGGGACCGGCTCGATCACCTTCGACCTGTACGGCACCACCGACCCAACGTGCAGCGCGACCCCGGTTTACAGCACAACCGTGTCAGACATCACCGGGGATGGCCCGTGGAGCACCACAACCGGCAGTCCCGATACAGGGTATGTGGCCAGCACTCCCGGTACCTACAACTGGATCGCCACTTACACGGGCGACGCCAACAATCTCACGCTCAGTACCCTCTGCTTGTCTGAATCGGTGCGCATCGCCCCGGCCTTCACGAGTCTCAGCACGAGCCCGAATGTGTCCACAGCCACCTTTGGCACGCCAACGAAGCTAAAAGACACGGCCACCTTGAGTGGCGGCTCAAACCCAACCGGGACGATCACCTTCACGCTCTACAACGGCCCAACTCTCGTGTACGCTCCGGCGCCTGTTGCGGTGGCCGGAGACGGCCCGTACGCATCGCCGGGCTACACCCTCCCGGTTACCAACGTGTCGGCTGTAGCGGGGACCTACCAGTGGGATGCCACTTACTCCGGTGATGAATACAACGGTGGAGCCTCGGACATCGGGGCCACCAACGAGCAGGTGGTCGTCAGCCCGGCCGGCACGACGCTCACCTACACCGGGCCTGCCCAGGTGGTGAGCGGCTCCAGCTTCTCGGCCACGGCCAGCCTCACCAGCACCGCGGCCGCATGCCAGAACAAGCAGCCGGTCACCTTCACCGTTACACCCGATCCGCTCAACCCGAACATCGCGTCACTCACCGTGCCGGGAACAGGCACCACCTCGACCGCCACTCCTCCGACCGCCAGCTCAGCCAGCCTGACTGTGAGCACCAAGAACTGGGAAGACGGCGTCTACACCATAACTGCCGACTACGCCGGCACGACCAACTGCAGCTCCGCGACCAGCAGTATCGTCACCCTCGCGGTAACTAAGCCGGGCCTGGCAGCCTTCGGAGCTGGGCGCTACACCGTGCCCGACTTGGGCCAAACCAACTTCGGCTTCGAGGCCTCGCTGGTCCCCCACTCCAAGAGCGTCTACGTGGGCCAACTTGACGTTGTCACGCCCGGATACTGGTGGTTCCAGGCCGATGTGACCAGCGACGGGATCACCAGTCCCACCCAGGCGATTTTGGGCGGCACCGGCACTCTCTACTGGTGGAACCCAAGCCTCAACCGCGGGCATGGTGGATGGGCGGGAGCCGCCCCCAACCTGACCTACAAGGCAACTGCCAACGCGGCCACCAAGTCCACCAAGGCGTCCTTTGGAGTCGAGTTCACCTTCACCCCGACGGGATCCGAGCCGAAGGTCCCGCCAACCTCCCCACCGGAGACCCTCTCCTCAGGAGGCATCATCAGCTTCTGACGGAATGCCGCCGGATCTCGCCAAGGCGACCCGATCTCGGCCTGCGACCCCCCCTGGGCGGCTCGACTGGAGCCGCTCAGGGGGGCGCTTGCCATCGCTACTCTCTTCCCGACAGTGTCTGAGATGGGACTGTCGGTGGGCGAACAAGCCTGCCTCTCCCTCGCCAAGCGACTAGGCGTGCGAGCAGCGACCGCCGACCGTATTTGGAGCGAGCTGCGCCTCGACGTAGCGATTGAACTCGTCCGCCCTTAGATCAATGGCGAATCAGCGGTTTCGGGGTGGTTCGGCGAGCGGTATGCGATCCAGTGCCCCTTGGATGAACGCCCGGAACGGACCAACCTCCCACGATCCATCGTAGCGAACACCGTTGACAAAGAAGGTTGGCGTCCCGTTGGCTCCACTGCGGATCGCGCCGTCCAGATCGTTCTGGACCCGCTCGCGCGTAGCGCGCGGGGCCAATACCGACGCGACCTCATCGGCGTCCGCGCCCGCCTCTTGGGCGTAGCGCAAGAGCGACTCGGTCCTTAGATCCCTCTGATTCTGGAAGAGAAGATCGTGCATCGGCCAGAACTTTCCCCGCAGTGCGACAGCCTCCGCCGCCCCCTCAGCGCCCGGATGGACATTGGCAAGGGGCAGATTGCAGAAGACCAGCCGCAACGACTGGCCGAAGTCGCGCTGCAACTCCTGCACGATAGGGAACGCCTGACCGCAGTAGGGACACTGGTAGTCGCCGTACTCAACCAGGGTGATCAGTGCACCCTCCGATCCCCGGACGTGATGAGTCAGCCTCTGGTCCCTGGCCGGGCCAGGAAAGGGAGCGGTGCCGGGCTCCGTCAGTTGATCGTTACAGCTTCCAGACCGCCCCTGCTGTACTCTCTGCATCAGTTCGCCTAGGGGGCGGCTGGACCACCGCGACGGATTAGGTCGGGAGGAGGGAGGGGTGACGCGCTCGGTCAGCCGCTGGATGGCGGCGGGCGGCCATGGCGGCCGCGTCTCGACCTCCGCCTCCGGAGCCACGGCGCGACTAGCGACGCGCCCACGAAGCCGGCTACGCCTACTTCGGCTTCAGGCGCACCTTCACCCGGAACGAATGCGAGCTCGAGGTGGTGTCCAGCTCGCCTCCGAGAAGCTCAGGCCGCAAGGCATCAAATGCTTCTGATCGGTGGCACGCGACGCCGGCGACCGGTAAAAACAACACGCACACTAAGCCCAATTTTGAGGAGAGCCCATCGATGAGTTACCAAGACGCCTACCTGAAAATGCTGAACAATTACTTCGGCTTCGAGGGCCGGGCCAATCTAGGCGAATTCTGGAAGCCGTTTGCCATCAACCTAGTGATCGCCATCATCTTCTACATCGTGGATTCGATTTTTCACCCGTTTGTGATCGTGGCCGATCTGTTCGATCTGGCCATTCTCTTTCCCGGGCTGGCGCTTCTGTTTAGGCGGCTGCACGACACCGGACGCAGCGGTTGGTGGTGGCTGATAGGACTAATTCCTTTGATTGGTTGGATCGTCATCCTTTATCTAGCAGCGCAACCGGGCGATCCGGCCCCCAATCAATACGGCGCCCCCGCCTCCTGACTGCCGTCAATCAAGCGGAGGCACGCTTGCTTATATGCGCTATCCGGCCTAATCACGACCTGCGAGCGGTGTCCCTTCGCTCGCACCAAGGCAGCACCAGCAGTGGCGAGCATCTCCAGCAGTGTCGATGGCGTGATGAGGCATGAGTTGTTCGATCTCGGGGACTCAATTTCCCGAATGGAACTCCGGGCCACGGCGGCGGTCTCGTGGCTACAGATGCACCGCTCCGACCGCTCTCCCCCAGGGCTCCACTTCTGCATGAATGCGATCCGGGTTCGATCCCCGCTGGCGCGCGAGCTCGGCCACCAGGCGTTGTAAGGGAACGATCGACACCATCGGGCGGAGCAGGTAGTCCACCGCGGCAAAAGGAAGATCGACGTCTCCGGTACCGCTCGAGATAACCTCCAGTCCCAGCTCCAACAGAAGCTGGCGCAATTCCGCGTAGCGGCCACCGTCGTCCCTCCCCGGTTCGATCAGGATGGCGGCCATCCGCGAGTCGAACACCGCGGGGGTGCCGTGCAGGGCGAACTCTTCCGATACCCCCTCAGCCCAGAGGTAGGCGCCCTCCTTTAGCTTGAGCGCCGCCTCCTCGGCGGTGATCGCGTCGATCCCATACCCCGCCACCAGGAGTGGCTCGCGATTGACAAGGCGCCCTGGGATCTCGGTGGGGGCTGGCAGAGCCAGCGTCTCCCGGATTGTCCCGGGGACCGACTCCAGAGACCGGGAGAAGGCGGTCGCCTCCGAGCGGAGCATGCTTGCGACCAACCGGCCCAGAACCGCGAGGGCGGTAACGTAGGAGACCGAGTGCGTGCCGGCCCTCTCATCGGGACAGGTCCTCAGCACGACGTCGCCACCCGGCTTCGGGTTTCCCAAGCCGGTGACCAACACGGTGGTCGCTCCCGCTGCTCGGGCTCGATCCAGCACCGCATTGGGGAAGCGCTTGGTACCTCGATGGCTGACCACCACAATCTGGTCTCCTGGCCGAATCGACCCGTGCAGCGCCAGCTCGTGAGCTTCCAGGGCGGGCGGGTTGAGGCGGCCTCCGGAGATCTCATGGGCCCAGTAGGCGGCGACCCGGCAGGCATGCAGCGAGGTGCCAATTCCGGTGAAGAGGAGCGGTAGGGCCGGATCCAGGTCGGGAACCTCGACCGAGCCCAGCACTGCCGCCACCGCGTCGGCCTGGCTGGCTATCTGTTCGTCATAAGCGAACTGGGTCATGGGCTGCCTCCATAGGTGGCGGTCGTCCGGAGAGCCGGTGGATTTGATGGACAAGTTACCGTGCCGGCCGTACGGCCGGTCGGGGATCAGTCCCCCTCGATTCCCGGGTGGCCACCGGGCGGCAGTCCTGCCGACGGGTCAGGTTCCCGGGCGTTGGTCACCAAGCCGGAGCGAAGGCGAGCCCGGAGCAGCGACGGAGAGATTCGGGCGATCACGAGTGCCCCGGCGATGCATGCCAGCCCTCCCGAGACCACCGAGATCGTGGGGTCGGTGAGTGTGGCCACCGCTCCTGCCTCGAAGTTGCCCAGCGCCGGGGCACCGTTCACCTGGGCCAGCCAGAGGGCGTTGAGCCGTCCCCTCAGCTCGTCTGGCACCGAGAGCTGCATCAGGCTGTTGCGTAGAACTTCAGAGGCCAGATCAGCGGAACCAGCCAGTGCCAGCAATGCCATGGCCAAGGGAAATATCGGGCAGAGTCCGAATCCCACGATGGCCGAGCCCCAGACCAGGACAGCCCCCAGGATCACCGGCCCAGCGCGGTACACCCTGGTGATCCAGCCGCTGGTGGCGGCTCCGATCAGCGCCCCCGCCGCCGGGGCGGAGTAGAGCAGTCCCACCGCCGTCGCCCCGCCATGAAACCGAGTGGTGCCGATAGCCGGGAAGAGCGCGCTGGGCATGCCGAAGAACATGGCGTTGAGATCGATCAAGAGCAGGCTGATCAGCAGCCCGTTTCGGCGCACATACGCCAGCCCCTCGACGAAGGAGCTCAATCCGGCCCCTTTCCCCGCCTGACCGCGCGGGAGTGGGCCCATGCCGCTGGCAACCAAGGCGAACGCCAGGAATGAGACCGAGTCGGCGCCGAACGCCGGCGCGAAGCCCAAACGGGCGACCAGGAGCCCGGCGATCGCGGGGCCGACCAGGGTGGCACCCTGGTTGACGCTGGCATTGAGCGCTGCTGCCGCCGGCATCAGCTCGGGCCGGATGAGGGTCGGGATGGCGGCTGAACGGGCAGGTAAGCCCACACCAAGTGATGCACCGCTGGCAGCTACCAACAGGTAGATGGGCCACAGCTGCGGTCCCAGAATCGAGTTTACGGCGAGACCAGCCACGATCAGACCGGAGGTCACCTGGGTCCAAACGATCAGCATCCTGCGGTCCCGGGAGTCGGCAAGGCCCCCACCCAGGAGCATGCCGGAGATAGTGGGAATGGCCGCTGATAGAGCCAATCCGCCCACGGCGAGAGACGAATGGGTGAGATCGTAGACCTGAAGTGACGCCGCAACGGTGGTGATCGCACTCCCCAGCTGGGAGACTGCCCGGCCCCCGTAGAGGCGCCTGAGGTCGGCGCTCTGCCGCAAGGGCCGAAGGTCCATCGAAAGCCGGGAGCTCACGGGCTGCCTTGGTCTTCGACCGACCATCGACCTAGTTCGGCGGCCCGATTCGCAAGCCATGGCCCCGGTCGCGAGCCGCTGCTCAAGTGGAGAGTGGGTTCTTCAGTCGGTAGAGAACGTGGCGCCTCAGGTGGTGTCCTTCGGGAATTCCGGGGTGGTCGAAGTCCTCAATGGGCAGGCGATGCATCCCCAGCTTCTCCATCACTCGGCGGGAGCGGCGATTGCCGGTGCTGGTGAAGGAAACGATCTCCTGCAGGCCCATCACCTCGAAGCCGTAGGTCACAGCCGCGCCGGCGGCCTCGGTGGCGTAGCCCACTCCCCAGTATTGCCGGGCCAGCCGCCACCCGACCTCTACCGCAGGTACGAAATGAGCTGCGAAGGTGACTGGATTGAGCCCAACGAACCCGGCAAAGCTGCCGCTGGAGCTGACCTCGACCGCCCAGAGCCCCCACCCCTGCTCCTGCAACCGCACCTCGATCCGGTCGGCCAGGCGGTCGCTCTGCTCCCTGGAGAGCACCGAGGGGAAGTGCTCCATCACCTCAGGGTCCGCATTCAGCGCTGCGAAGGCCTCTCGGTCGGTCGAACGCCAGCCGCGCAGGAGCAGACGGTCCGTGCGCAGCTGGTGAGGGATCGGCGTCGCGGTCACTCCGCAAGCCTAGTTACTGAGCTGAGGCGCCCATGTCCGTCTCAAGGCGCCGTATCAGGGAAGCAGGCCGGCTTTGACCTGCAGGTACCAGGTAAAGTACCGACCGTATCGCTGCTGCAGCTCCGTCCGGCGCCAGTCCTGGCCGGAGACAACTCCGCGGCACTGGGCAGTTCCGCATTTGCAGGTCAACGTGTCCTGATGGTCATCGATCATCGCGTAATCGATGGTCAACTCCTCGCCGGCGGCGATGTCACGCATCGCGATGAACACGACGTTGCCAGCAACCCCCACGTTAGGGTCGCAGGAGTGGTTGAGATACAGCATGATTCCTTCGTATTCAGAGGGGTCCAGCGACACCAGATGCAGCTCCTCGGTGATCTGGATATCCGAGTTGCCGATTACCTCGGCGCGTTGCTTCAGCGTCGCCTGGCCGACCAGGTGCCCACCCTTGACGGCGACGACTTCACCTGCCCCGATGTCGGCGACTGCGTGCAGGCCGCGACCCTCGATGACGCTCTTAGATCGCTTTTCGCACTTGGGCGAAATATAGGAAGAGACGACAGATTGACTCACGAACTTTGACAGTACCGCGGCGGGCTGATCGAGAGCTCGGGATCGAGCATCGGGTCCCTCAAGCGCTTCCGTCTCGACGGGACACGCGACGCTCGCGAGCGCGGAGGCTCTGGTCGAGGATCATCTTGCGCAGTCGCACCGCTCCCGGAGTCACCTCGACGCACTCATCCTCACCGATAAATTCCAGCGCCTGCTCCAAGGAAAACTGGAGATACGGAGTGAGCCGTTCCAGTTCCTCCTGGGTGGAGGAGCGAATGTTGGTCTTCTGCTTTTCCTTGGTGGGATTCACATCCATCTCGTCCAAGCGAGCGTTCTCCCCGACGACCATGCCCTCGTAGACCTGGGTTCCGGGCCCGATCAGCATGGTTCCCCGCTCCTGCAGCGACATCAGCGCCTCGGTGGTCGATGTCCCGCTCCGGTCCGCCACCATGGAGCCGTTTCGTCTGGTCTTGAGGGCACCGTGCCAGGGCTCCCAACCATCGAAGACGTTGTGCAGCACCCCGGTCCCCCGGGTCTCGACCAGGAACTCGGTGCGGAACCCCACCAGACCTCTAGAGGGGACCCGGTAGTCCATCCGCACCCAGCCGGTGCCATGGTTGACGATCTCCTCCAGGCGGCCCTGGCGCAGCGCCAGCAGTTGGGTCACCACGCCGACGTAGTCTTCGGGGACGTCGATCGCCACCCGCTCCATCGGTTCATGAATCTTGCTGTCGATCTCTCTGGTCACCACCTGCGGTTTGCCAACCGTTAGCTCGAAACCCTCGCGCCGCATGGTCTCGACAAGGACTGCCAGCTGCAGCTCTCCCCGGCCCTGCACCTCCCAGGTGTCTGGCCGCGGAGTCGGCAGGACTCTCAGGGATACGTTGCCCACCAGCTCGGCGTCCAAGCGGTTCTTGATCATGCGGGCGGTCAGCTTGCTCCCGTCGCGGCCCGAGAGCGGGGAGGTGTTGATTCCGATGGTGGTGGCCAGGCTGGGCTCATCCACCAGGATCGCTGGCAAGGGCCTGGGGTCGTCGGCGTCCGCCAAGGTGTCCCCGATGGAGATGTCCTGGAACCCGGCGACGGCGACGATCTCTCCCGGCCCGGCCGAATCGACGTCTACCCGATCCAGAGCCTTGGAGGCGTAGAGCTCAGTGATTTTGGCCCGCACCACCGAACCGTCGACCCGGCACCAGGCGACGTTCTCACCCCGGCGCAAGGTTCCGTTGTGGATCCGGCAGATGGCCAGCCGGCCGACATATGCGGAGGCATCGAGGTTCGTCACCAGCGCTTGCAGCGGATGCCCCTCCTCATATGAGGGGGCGGGGATGCTGCGAACGATGGCGTCGAAGAGCGGCACCAGGTCGCTGCCCGGCAAGGCGGGATCGGTGCTGGCCCAGCCGGCCCTGGCGTTGGCGTAGAGAATTGGAAATACGATCTGCTCCTCGTCTGCGCCGAGGTCGAGAAAGAGGTCCTCGATCTCGCGCACGACGTGCTCGATCCGGGCGTCCGGCCGGTCCACCTTGTTGACCACCACGACGACCGCCAGCCGAGCCTCCAGGGTCTTGCGTAGAACGAACCGGGTCTGGGGCAGCGGTCCCTCGGAGGCGTCCACCAGCAGCAGCACCCCGTCGACCATGGAGAGCCCGCGTTCGACCTCACCTCCGAAGTCGGCATGCCCAGGGGTATCAACGATGGTGATCTTGGTCGGGCCGTACTGCACCGCGGTGTGCTTGGCTAGGATGGTGATTCCCTTCTCGCGCTCCAGGTCCCCCGAGTCAAGCACTCGGTCGGTGATCTCCTGGTTGGCCCGAAATGATCCGGTCTGCTGGAGCATGGCGTTGACCAGGGTCGTCTTGCCGTGATCGACGTGAGCGACGATCGCCACGTTGCGCAGGTCGTCGCGGACAGGCATCAGCAACTCAGGATAGACCAGGGCTCCAGATGCCCCCGGAGGAGTACCGAGTCAGAGGGGCGATCTCGGACTTCGGCCGGACCAGATGGACTCTTAGGCCGACATCTCGTCTGAGGCGTCGCCCTGCTGGATGGCCCGGACCATCCACTCGCAATCTCTGCTGCGATCGGTCCGACCGCTGAGGGTGAATTGCAGGCGGTTCCTCGGGCCAGAGTTGGTTGCAACACGTTCGATATTCCTCAAGGTGCTCCGTGGATGAGCGAGCGAAGATTCCTCCGCGTCCTCCGGCAGTCTCCTGAGGGTTGCTAACCTGGGCCGCGCCGCTCCCAGGCAGCCGCTCTCTCGAGGTCAGCTTCCCGATGTCCCCCACAACAGGAGAGGGCCGGGGCGCGGAGGACGACCCCGCGCTAATTTCCCCGGAGCTCGGGCCGACCCTTCCCGGAACCACTCGAGGCTACCTGCGTAGCCTCAAGCCGGATCTGCCATCCAGTGTCTGGACGGTGATCCTGGGGGTCGCCATCTCCGCCGTGGGAAATGGCTTCGTGCTGCCCTTTGGCTCGATCTACCTACACGTGGTGCGGGGCCTGCCGATACCCGAGGTCGGCGCCATAATCTCGGCCGCGGCTCTTGCATCTCTCGTCGCGGGGGCGGTGGGCGGGACCCTGGTGGACCGCCTCGGACCGCGCGCGATGATGTTGGGTGGCCTGGTCCTGCAAGCACTGGGCTATCTCTGGTTCGGCTTCGCTACCGAGGCGCCGGAGGCGGCCGCATCGATGCTGTTCATTGGAGCCGGGCTTGGCTGCTTTTACCCCGCGATGGCGTCTCTGCTGGCGGCGGTCACCACTCGGGTGCAGCGTTCGGCAGCTGCTTCGCTGCAGTACGCGGCCACCAACCTGGGGATCGGCGTCGGCGCGGTAATCGGCGGCCTCATCGTCTCCACTTCGAGGCCAGCGAGCTTCACCGCCATCTACCTAGCAGACGCGCTCAGCTTCCTCCTATTCGGCGTACTGGTGATCGCCTTGGTGCCGAGCGGGCGGCACCAGGCTGAACCGAATGAGAAGGCCAGTTATCGGCTCGTCCTGCGCGACCGCCCGTTCCTGGGGCTGATCATCTTCAACGCGGTTCTGGTGATGTCGACCTATGCCCAGCTGGAAACCTCGGTGCCTCTCTACGCCCGAGTATTCCTGAGCGTGCCCACCTTGGCCCTGGGCTTGATCCTGGCCGCCAACACGGGATTCATCGTGATCGCCCAGCTCCCGATCAGCCGCGCGGTGCGACACCTCGATCGGTCCCGGACGCTGGCCCTGAGCGCAGGCGCTTGGCTTCTGACCTGGTTGGTCGGGGAGGTGGCGAGCCTGACCCACGGCCTGCCTGCCAGCCTTCTTCTAGGGGTGTTCGCGGTGAGCTTCGGAGCAGGGGAGTGCCTTCTCAGCGCCACGATCGGACCGCTGGTCGCTGACCTCGCTCCCGCCGCCGTGCGCGGGCGCTACATGGCCTCCTTCAACCTCTCCTGGGGCGTTGGCCTCCTGATCGGCCCGACCTTGGGAGGGCTGATCGTCGGCTCGGTCCTCCGGCCTGGGATGTGGCTCCTCTGGGCGGCGGTGGCGGGCGGACTCATGGTGTTCGCCGAGCGGCTGGGCCGTCACCTCCCGGCCGGTGTAATCCGAGGGCCGCTCGCTCGATAGCGCGCAGTCCCTTCCCAATTAGCCGCCCTGCCCCTACCATTCAGGGAACAACCGAATAGCCCGAAGGGCGAATGGGAATCCGGTGCGGGGAGCAACCCCAAAGCCGGAGCTGTCGCGCAACTGTGAGCGGGGAACCTGAGCCAGCGAGCCACTGGGACCTACCCGGGAAGGCGGCTACAGGTGTTGATCCGTGAGCCAGGAGACCGGCCCTGCGGGTTCGAAGCACCCCCGCGCGCAACGGGACGGTCGGCCTTCGGCGGCAGGTCCACCTCTGGCGTGGCGGGACAGCAGCGCCGCCAGGAGGTAGAGACGATGAGGTCGTCTCAGTGGGCCAGCGCAGCACTGGCCACGATCGCGATTGGTGTTTTGTTCTCGGCGTGCGGCGGAGGAGGCGGCGGTGGCTCAACCCCCAAAGCCACATGCTCGGGTTCTGGCCACTCGGTTGAGGTGGTGGTCGAGCTCGGCGACCACAAGGTGGTTGACAGCTGCGTCAACTTCAGCGGCAGCGAGATCAAAGGAGAGACGGCCCTCCGGCGCAGTGGGATCGAATTCTCGATCCAGCACTTCAGCTACGGTGACGCGATCTGCCAGATCGACCACGATCCCGAGTCGTACACCACCTGCTTCCCCACCGGCAAGCCCTACTGGGCGCTCTTCGTGTGGACGGGAGGATCCAAGTGGAAGTCTGCCTCGACCGGCATCGGCGAGGTCGAGCTGAAATCCGGTCAGGCTCTCGGTTGGAGGTATGACTCGAGCTCCGGAACGGCGGCACCTCCGCCTCGGCCTCCCAAGTCCTGATCGAATGAATCCCCGCGCGCTGGCCATCTGGGTTGCCGCCGTGCTTCTACTCAGTCTGGGCAGCGAGGACCCGCTCCTGCGAGCCCTGACGCTGGGCGCGGCCCTCGCGGTGCTGCTGCGGCGGCGGCGCGAGGGGACCCGGATCGGGCCCGCGCTCTTGGCTGTGGGGGTGGCTGGCCTGCTCACTGTTGCGTTCAACTTTTTGCTGAGCCACACCGGGCAGAACGTCCTGGTGGATCTCCCGGGTTGGCTGCCGGCCCTGGGCGGTCCCCTCACGCTCGAGGGGGCCGCCTACGGGGTGGACATAGCGCTCGGGTTGGGAGCGTGCATCGTCGCCGGGATCTGTCTCTCGATGGTAGTTGAGCCCCACCAACTGGTGGACTCGCTGCCCGCATTTCTCTCGCGAACCGGGGCTGCCTTGGGAGCGGCGATGACCTTGGTCCCCCGGCTCGGCCACAGTTTCGTGTCAGTCAGGGAGGCCCAGCAGATGCGGGGCTGGCGCCCCCGGGGGATGCGCTCTTGGACCGCCGTCGTGGTGCCCTCGGTACTGACCACCATCGAGGGCTCGGTCCTGCTGGCCGAGGCGATGGAGGCGAGAGCGTTCGGATCCGGGCGCCGATCCGCGCTTTCCACCTCGAGGTGGCGGTTCTCCGATTTGGTGGTCGCGGCGGGGTCGCTGTCGGCGATGGTGGGATCCGTCCTGGCTCTGGTGTTCGGCCAGGTCCCAAGCTGGCAGCCGTATCCCGCCCTTCTCCTTCCGGAGATGAACTGGTGGCCGGTCCTCTGCTGCCTGGCCCTCTCTACACCGGCGATTCTCCCGTGAATGCGGCAGCCCGCTACGAGGAGTTCAGCTACCGCTACCCGGAGGGCTCATCGAGCTCTCTGAGCGAGATCACCCTCCAGCTGGACGGCGGCCTGACTCTCTTAGGCGGCGCGTCTGGCAGTGGCAAGACGACGCTCTTGCGAAGCCTCAACGGATTAGTGCCCCACTTCCACGGGGGACAGGCGAGCGGCGCGGCCTGCGTCCTCGGAGAGGACCTCCGGACGTCCTCCACCCGTCGACTGGCCAGGGAGGTCGCCATGGTCTTCCAAGAACCGGAGTCCCAGTTTGTGCTCAGCACGGTGCGCCGCGAGGTCGCGTTTGGACCAGAAAACCTGGGTCTTCCGCCGACCGAGATCAGCGACCGGGTCGAGCACGCGCTCCTCCAGATGGGGATCCAGGATTTCGCCAGGCGACGGATCAGCACGCTCTCAGGTGGGCAGCGGCAGCGGGTGGCGCTGGCGGCCGCATTGGCGATGCGGCCCCGCCTGCTAGCCCTGGACGAGCCAACCTCGCAACTGGACGATCAGGGAGCTGACGCCCTAAGGCGAGAGTGCAGCACGCTCGCCAGCCAGGGTCTCGCGGTGGTGATCGCCGAGCACCGTCCTTGGAGGGTCGATACGCCAGGCTCCCGACGTCTCGAGCTCGACCAGGGTTCGCTCACCCCCGCTCTCGGGACCGAGCTGGGTCCCACCCCACTGCCCCCTCACCCTCGGCGCCCCCCGGGTCCCGTTGCCTGGGAGACGCGTGACCTGACGGTGGGACACGAGGAGGCAGTGGCGGCCGGGGTCAGCATGGGTTGCCGAAAGGGAGAAGTACTCTGCTTGACGGGCGCCAACGGCAGCGGCAAGACCACCCTTCTCCGCACGATCGTTGGCCTGCTCCGACCAATGTCCGGGGCCGTCGATCGGAGCCCCGGCCGCCGCGCCTACCTTCCCCAGGAGCCTGGCGGAGTGCTGCATCAACCAAGCCTGCTCGAAGAGGTGACCCAGACCGCTCGCTGGTTGAGGCTCGACTGCAGCCCCTGGCCGATCTTGGAAGAGTTCCAGTTGACCGATCTGGCCGCCAGAGATCCCCGTGATCTGAGTACCGGGCAACGACAGCGGGCAGCCTTGGCCGCTGTCCTGGTAGGGGAGCCCGAGATGGTCTTCTTGGACGAGCCGACCCGGGGAGCAGATCCCACCTCACGGCAACTGCTGATGCGGGTTCTGGATCGGCTGGCAGAGCGAGGAGCGGCGATCCTGGTCGCCACCAGCGACTCTCTGTTCGCGCAACAGATAGGCGACCGAGTCCAGGAGTTGGAGTCTGGCCGGCTCGTGGACCGAGGCGAGAGAGCGGCGTGATCCTCCTGCTTATCTCAATACTGGGGATGGGCCTGTTCCTGTGGCCGTTCTTCGGACTGGGTCTTCCGGCAGTCACTCCCGCACTGGCGATCGGGCTTGGGGCGGTCCTGGGACTGCTGGCGATCGAGGTTGGTACGAGGAGGATGGACTCTCGCCAGCTCGCACTCCTGGCCGCCCTGAGCGCTGTCGACGCTGGGCTGAGGGCAGCGCTGGTGACTGGGATCGGAGGCTTCAGTCCGATATTTCTGCTGGTGCTCTGTGGCGGCTACGCGCTAGGGCCCGAGTTCGGATTCCTGCTCGGCGCCTGCTCGCTGCTCGTCTCAGCCCTGGTGACTGGGGGCATCGGCCCCTGGGTCCCCTATCAGATATTCGCGGTGGGTTGGGTGGGGGCGGTCGCCGGGCTAGCGGGCTTGGCAATGGCCGACCGAAGACCTCGACGCCGCGACGTTTTGCTGCTGGCCGCCGTCGGGGTGGTGACGGGCTTCGGGTTCGGTGCCGTGATGGACATCTGGAACTGGACCTTCTACTACTCCTCACCCCAGATCGGCTGGAGCCCATCCCTCGCTCCCGCGATTGCCTTCCTCCACTTCGTCAAGTACTACCTGGTCACCTCAGCCGGGTACGACTCCTTCCGAGCCGGGGGCAACGCTCTCATGGTCCTGGTCTTTGGTTTGCCATTCCTCGCAGCCCTGCACCGACTCTCCCGCCGCTTCCGAGGCGAGTGGGTGTCTGCCACCGGTCAGGGCGGAGGCAGTGGACCGCCCGGGGCCGAGTCAGGTCAGCCGTCGGACCACGTAGCTACCAGCCATCTTGTCGTGCCATCCCTGTTTGCGGCGGTCGACCCCCACCCACAGGAACCCCGTCAGCAAGGTGGCCGTGTCGAACAGGAAGCCCAGCATCCTGATCAGGCTGCGGCGCAGGCCTAGGCGGCGCCCGTCCTCCTGCCGCACGACTCGAGCGCCCACCAGCCACAGCCCCAGGGTCCGGCCAGTCGTCGCCCAAAGCACCACGAAGTAAACCAGGGTGAAGAGACTGATCGGGCCCGCCATGGGAAAGGAGCTCACGAGCAGTTGGGTGCCGTACCCCAACGCCCCGAGCGCAATGAAGTCGGCCCAGAGCGCTGCGGTGCGGGGCCAGAATCCGACGAAGGCGAACCCAGGACGGGGACCGGTCGGGCGGAGGGACCGAAGACCCTCCCAAACCACCATTGCCCCGGTGGGGCGGCCCGGCAGATCCGACAGCAAGTCGTCCAGCTCGCCGCTGGTTCTGGCACCGTAGGCGAGCTCAGAGCGCTGGCTGAACTCGTCGGAGCTGAGTCGTCCCTGGACATGGTGCTCGGTGAGCTCCCTCACCGCCTGCTCTCGATCCTCGTCAGAGGCGAGCATCCGATTTCGCCTGAACCAGGGTAGCCAGCTGCTGGGATCAGGGGCGATCGGCGGAATTGAACTCACTGCTTCAGCCCCGACTCGTCGGACCTGGGGTGGCCTCTCTGGCAGCCTCCCACTCCCGCCTGAGCATCCCCATATAGATCAGGTCGGAGGAGATGCCATCTCGGTAGACCCGCTCGCGCATCCGGCCCTCCTCCCGGAATCCCAGTCCTCGGTAGAGGGAGATTGCCGGGAGGTTGTCTGAGATGACATCCAGACTCAGCCGTCGCAGTCCCAGCTCGTGAAAGGCGTAGCGCAGCGCCAGGCAAACGGCGTCCTTGCCGTACCCCTTCCCTCGGTCTGCTGGATCGCCGATCCCAACCGCGATCCAGCCGTGGCTGTTGGGCCACTCAATGCTGAAAAGGGCGACAAAACCGACCAGCCGGTCCTCCTCGAGCGTGCGAACACGGAATTCGTAGGCAGAACTCGAAGGCTCTGCCACCTGGTCGCGGTCGCTGAAGTACTCCGCCGACAGCGGTCGAGGCGCATCCGTGTCAGCGAGTCGCCTGTACTCCGCGTCCTCACTCCAGCGAGCGAAGACCGCCGCGTCCTCAGGTCGTGGGGCGCCGAGTCGAACCAGCTCTCCCTCGAAGAGCCTTTCGGTGGACATTGATTTCGTGGGACTCCGTTGAGCATGACCTCTGTTCTAGAGACCGAGTATCTCAGAGGCCAGCGGCGATTCCTCCCCATGAAGGCCGAATTCGCATTCCTCGGCCACGCGGCTGCGACCCTAAACAGAAAAGATCTCTTCGGCCTGGCACAGTCGCCACGGTATCGAAGTCGTATCGAGTTCAACTTCCACCTCATGCGGTAGCGGAGCGGCGCATTCAGTCCTACCCGAGGAGCGCAGTTGGGTGTGGTCGTCAAAGCGCAGCCTGAGCCAGAACCGCCCAGGGCCCTCGGGGACGCGGTCGCTCCCGCTCCACCGAAGTCCAGTGCGTGCTGGAAGCCAAGTAGTGCCGGCCCTGCGCATTGCCGCCGTCTCAGCAAGAGCGTAACCAAGCGCCGGGGGCGCGAGGAAGCTAGCTAACTCCAGGTCGTCGCCCGCACTGACCGCGTTCTCGATCCCGTCCACCAACTGACGGACTCTCTCCGTCGTCTCGGCAACGCCGCGTGCCCGCCTCGAGATCCCTCGCTGCCACCTCCTTATGTGCGCCATCTCAGCCCCTCGTCCGACGACGTGCGACGAGGTCGGGGAGGAGCGACCCCACGGTCTGGCGTACGCCTCGGTCGAATTCTGCCAGCGAGCGATGGGCTACCTCAGCCCGACGTGCAACTTCGGGCGCCCAAGGCCAACGGACGACCACAAATTCGCTGAGCCAGCGCTCGCAGATCGAGGCACTGGAGGACTCGGCGCTGCTCACACCCATCAACAGTCGGCATCGCTGCCTCGGGACGCCAAGTCGCTCAAAGACCCGCAGCGCCTGTACTGCCGACCTCGCGCCTGAAAGCGTTGGCCGAATCGGGATCACTACGGAGTCTGCCATGGTGAGCCAGAACGCCGCCTGCTCGGGACTCAGTCGATCTGAGACAGCGAAGCTCGGACCAGCATCGACCACGATGGCATCGAACGCTGGGGCGAGGACGTAGTTATAGAGGTAGTCCAGATGTTCACGCCCGATCTCGGCGGTGTGCTCAGGTCCGAATAATGCTCGAACTCCCGACCCGGGTTGATTCCAGAGCGCCGAATCAATGTTCACGCGCCCATCCGCAAGTTCCTGTAGCTGGAGCAGAACACGATCTATCCGGGCGCTAGGGCTACGGTCCGAGTCTAGGTCCGCA
This sequence comes from Candidatus Dormiibacterota bacterium, assembly GCA_963804565.1. Lineage (GTDB taxonomy): Bacteria > Chloroflexota > Dormibacteria > Aeolococcales > Bog-877 > Bog-877. The sequence continues at coordinate 1,290,022 of CAWDQV010000001.1, forward strand.
GCTCCCAGCTTGACGTCCAAATCTGGGTGAAACGGATCCGCGTCGACCAGCATCACACGCCCACCGAAACCACTCCAGTTAGACGCGAGCGCGGTCGCAATTTCTACCGCGAGGGTCGTGCGACCAGCGCCGCCGCGACCACCACCCACGACGACCACCGCCGGTTGACCCCGCGGTGGCGGCGATATTACAGCCGTCCGTCCGTGGTCACTTTCGGGGGCTGCGGTCGAGCCGAGCTGGGTGACTCTCTTCATCGAAGCTCGGAGTCGCGGCCATGTGTGCAGCTTCGGCCTCTGCTCATGCGGCGATGCTGCACCGGCAGCAGCTATCCCGAGGAGCGGGTGGCGCACGGACGCAGTGATCGCATCGACCTGAGCCGGTCTCCAGAGAAGCGAGGCTCCTTCACTTCCGGGACGTACTTCGGGTGGAGGCGGAGGCAATGTCACTCGACGGTCACGGACGAGACCGGGGATGCTCGTTTGGCTGGCTTGGACTCGTCGACCCTAGCACGACACGTCGCCGCCAGCCCGGCTAATGCTCGGTTCACCGAACCCGTGCTCCATCCAGGCAGTCGCCGAAGCGTTCAGGTGAATGTCCGTCCATCCAGGGAACACCAGCAGTGGGAGCGGCAAGGTTTGCCACGCGAGCACTTCAACCTCGTCTGGGATCACGCCTACACTAGAGCCGACTGAGCTTTCGTCCTCACAGTTAGCAATCACGTCAAAGGCGCATCCGGAACTTCCAACGACCTCAGTGCCTTGTGGGTGAATGTGCTCGTTCGTGCATGTCGCCGGCAAGGTGGGGTACGTTGACCGCAGGACGTCAGCCACTACTTCTCCCACGGTACCCAGCCCGTTTCCGCAGTCGGGACCACCGTCCGGCGCTGTGCAAAGTCGAAAGATGTCGTAGTTCTCGAGAGCGGTCACGTCGACCGCCTGGGCGGCTGCCTCCGCGGCCGACTGGGTGGCTCCCACCAGCGTTGCGTGACTGGACAGAGCCAGACCTCCGTCGACTGCGAGGCCCGCGACTGGAAGAAGTAGCAAGGCGAGCAGTAGGCAGAAGATCGGAAGGATCTGACCGCGCTGCTTCCTTGCTCGATTACACCATTTCATCCATGCCTCAGCAGTCGTCCCCGGTCGAATCAACCTGCGAGTCGCGGCTTCGAAACGGGTCTACCTTGTCGGTGGCTGTGGCAACTAATCTCGGAGACAGCCACGAACCTATCAGCGGGAGCCACGCGAGATTCGGCCGATCAACCACGATGGCCACTATGTCGCCGTCGGTTGGCACTCCGGCATCGGGGCTGGACCCAATTCTGCAGAACGAGTCATCGGGGCCGCCGAAACCAAACCAAAGCTCGAATGATCCTCCCCCGAGCCTCGCTGGCATCGCGCTGCTGATCGACAGAGGTCCCACACACCGTCCTTGAAGAGTGTCGGTTAGGTCCTGTGGAAGTAGTCCGTTGCTCTCGGATAGAAGCATGGCGATCTCTCGGTGAGCCGCGGCGCACGCTTGTGATGCGTCCACGCCTCGTGCCCCGACCAACGCGCTGGCACTTACTGCCGCGCCCATGGCGACCTGAGTGCGCGCGAGCTGCACGACTGCAACGGCCCCAACGCTAAGTACCAGCATCACCGGCAGCACGAGTGCCAGCTCTACCAGCGCCTGCCCCGAAGTTGCTCGCCTCCCTGAGCGGGACTTCAACTGGTCAGCGACTCCACCTGGAGCCGAAGCTGGACACTGACGGGAAATGCGTCGATGCCAGCGGAGCTGGCCAGGGGCACCAGCGTACGTAGCGTCCCACGGATCCAGATGTCGACCGCCGTCGCGGGCCACGAGGTGTAGGCGAGACAGACGAATATCTCCCCAACGGCAAGAGTCCGATCGCAGGAAGCCATGGAGCGCGCGCTTCCGAAGCAGTCAGACGATTTACAGGCGGGATTCTGTCTCCCATCCAATTCGTCGGGGGACGGTCCGAGAGACGGAAGTCCGGGGACGCCAGACGTGGGTGACGGACACGCCTGCAGGGTGGCTGCACGCGGGTAGCCCCCGTCGTACTCGACGCACTGGTCGGGTAGGCCGCAACCGACGGAAATGCGCGGCACAGCTGTGCAATCCTCGAGATGAGCCAACTGCAGGTCGGAGTCTTGAAGCGAAGCCACAGCGGCGGCTTGCCCCTCCGACAATCTGGCTGAGGGATCACCGGATATCGGTACCGCCGAGGCCGCCCGCGCCCCGACCAAAGCCGCGATCTGGGCTCCCTCCGCAGAGACCGCGGAAACACCGAGTTGAACGGCGCCGAGGCTCGCAGTAAGGAAAATAGTGACCCCTATCGCCAATTCGACCATCGCCTGCCCCCTCTCCCGTTTTGATATCACGAGAATGCGGTTGACAGCCGATCCACAGCCGGGAACAGGATGATGATCACGAACGGAAGGAGGATGCAAAGACCGACAGGTAGCAGCATCGTCACCAACGCCTTCCGCCCACGGCTGATCATTTCGTCCTTTTGGCGGTCCCTGAGGCCACTGGCAAGTTGTCCAAGCGGAGTTGTGGCGGAGACCCCCTCCTCCCGCTGGATGCGTACCACCGCAGCGAGCGCGGCGAATGCAGGGATGCCGAGCTGCATCGCGGCGGTTTCCAGCTGACGATCCAGCTGCGGCGTTCCGGCCATCGCTGATAAAGCGAGGCATTCCCGGAGGACCGCCGCAGCCTCCCCGTGAAGGCGATTCACCACCAGTTCGATTGCGGTCCTCGCTCCAACCCCACCACCTCCCTGTTCCAGCGCCATCAGGTCGACCAGGATCGGAAGTTGATCGATGATGGCTTTACGCCGCCGGCTCGCGATTCGGACAACCCGGCCCCCAACCAAGAGTGGCGTAGCCATCACAGCGATCACTGCAAGGCTGGGAGGGAAAAGGCCGGTATCGACGAGCGCCACCATCACGCATGTCATGACGAAGGTAAGGAGCAATGTCAGCGAGACCAAGATTTCAGGCTGGGTGGCGATGCCCGCTCTCTGGAGGAGGCCGGAAACGGCGGATTGGATTCCCGTGGGCGAGTGCCGGATTGTGGAACCGCCAAGCCGGACGACGACAGCCCTCGCCCGCCCATACCAACTTCGTCGTCGCTCCCTTCGCTCGCTAGACCGACGGGTCGAGCGGACCCGCAGCCACTCTTCCATCGACGGGCGGCGCGGCCATGCCGCGGCAAGGAATCCCGCCAGTGTGGCCAGGGCGGCGGCACCGAGAATTACATTCAAGTCGAAGAGCGCGGATGGCCTCACGGTCGGCTCGCCGGGACTTCACTATCGAGTTGGCCCGCCGCCCCCGTTATGCGTGAGACTACCTCCGAGGGACGACGCGCTGAAGTCACGACCCGCGAAGTACAGGCGGGCTCCAATCCCGCAGTCTGCGGCGCGAGGGGAAGGAGGTCCGGTTGGGGAATCTGGAGAATCCGAATCATCCAGGCATACCCGATGACGATGACAGCGATTAGCGCCCCAAGTAGCAACTCCCCTTCGACCGTGGAGTACGGGGCCAGGTATTCCGGGTTGACCAAGTGCAAGAGTGCCAAAAGCGCCAGCGGCATCAACGCGATCACCAGGGCACCCAATCTTCCCTGAGCTTGTTCCGCGCGCAACTGACCCTGCACGGCGGCGGACTGGTGAGCGGCTCGGCCCAGCTCTTGTAGTAATGGGACGAGGCGGCCACCGGACCGATTGCCCACCGTCAATGCGGCGGCGATCAGCGTGAACAGCGGCTGACGAAGCCGTTGCTGCGCCTCAACCAAGGCCTCGTCTAGGGACACCTCGTTTAGTCGGCTAAGGATCCGCGCGATCTCACCCCTGAGCTCGATCGGACCGCTTGCAGCCAGAACGACCAGTGCCTGACGGGTGCTGTGGCCGGCGGGGAGCAGTTGCGCCAATAGGTCAACGGCGTCAAGCAGGGCGGCGCCAAGCAGCGCAGATCGACGGGACTCGCGCCACTTGTAGAAGGCACCACTCGCGCCCCACCCAAGCACCGCAATGACCGCCGCGGGAGCCACCAACTCGAACAACGCGTAGGCTATGCAGCCGGCAATGGCGGCACTGCATAGTCGGGGTAGGTGCGAGATCAGGGTTCGCACGGCTCGCTGACGCCGAGGCACCGTATGGCCCGCATCACCACGGTTGCCTTTCAGAGGCATGGTCACGAGGACCACGACCCACCCGGCGGCTCCGGCACCGAGTAGTGCAAAGACGAAGACGGGGTAGTGCACGAGCTAGCCCCTACGGGCCGATGCGCTCCCGAGAGATGCCACAACTCGGGATAGATCGATTCCCGCGGCATCAAACTTGTCACCGATCTTCCGCGGAAGGTCGTCGACGCGGCTGATGGACCACCTCCAGTCGCCTCGAGCTCGATCGTATCGGAGGAGTTCTTCGACGACAGGGATCTCACCCTCGACTTGGCCTGTCACCAATCCGAGTGCCCCTACTACCCTGCGGTCTCGCCCGTCCGATCCTCGGAACCTAGTCAGGTGAATGACCATATCCACCTTGGCAGAAATTTCCCTTGCCACCGAATTCGGGTCCGCGCGGACTTGCGCCGGATGGCGGCGGACAAGCGCCGCCAGCCTGGTCAGGGCGTCACGCAAGCTGTTAGCGTGGATCGTGGTCCCGCTGCCGTCGTGCCCAGTTCCCATAGCGTCGATGACATCTAGCGCTTCGGGTCCCCGGGATTCTCCGACGAAAATGCGGTCTGGGCGTTGTCGCAGCGCATTGCGGACAAGCTGCTGGATAGTGATTTCCCCACTTCCCTCTGTGTTAGGCTCGCGCGCTTCGAGGGAGATGGTGTTTGCCCGTCCCCCGACCGATGACCGCAGGTGCAGTTCCCGCTGATCTTCGATCGTGATGACACGTTCATCAAGTGGGACTTCATTGATCAGTAGTCGGAGCATGGTGGTTTTGCCGCTGCCAGTCCCACCAGAGACGACGAGGTTCAGCCTCGCGTGGACCGCGGCTTGCAATACCGGTACGACATCCCACGGCAACGTATTCGCACTAGCGAGATCAGCCAGTTGTCCGAACCTGGCCAACTGGTGCCGACGAATTGTCACCGCCATCGGCATCGCAACCGGCGGCAGAACCGCATTGAGTCGAGACCCGTCGTCCAGTGTGGCAGTCACCATAGGGCTCGCTCGGTCCAGTCGCGACGGTCCGTTCCCGAGCATTTGACGCACCGTTTGGAGGAGTTCCTCTTCGGAAGCGAATTGCACTCCGGCCTCCTGTTGCATTCCGTCCCGCACTACCAGGACCTCGTTGGGTCCGTTGACGATTACCTCCTCCACTAGCGGATCGGCGAGCAACTCTGTGAGTGGCCCGAGCGGGGTCACACGCAACAGGACTCGCCGACCAAGGATCGCGTAGCTGTCGCGGTCGAGTACAGGCGATCCGTCGTGCGGAGCGCGCACGTGATACCGTTCGACCTCCTCTTGGACTAGAGCTTCGATCCAAGGACGGTCATCGTTTCGAATTCGGGTCTCCGCACGGTGGGATAGTTGCTCAGTGATCCCGGACTGCACGCGGCTCAGGATCCTGGCCTCTGCGATTTGTTCATTGGTGTCTGGAGCAGCGGGCACGCCGAGTTCACCCGCGATCACAGCGAGTCCCGGCGCACCATCTGCGCCCCGATTGACTGGGTAAATTCTTCGCCACCAAGCTGGGGATAGGCCGACGTCTTGGCCAATGCTGAGGCGACCTCCCTGACGCATCGTCTGAGTGGCCGCGCGAGGGGTCCCTCCAGAACGGCGGGCCGGGCGCGCTCTTCTGCCTCTACACAAGCGCTGCGATTTTGACCGATCGCCGCTGCAACGGCCATCCCATATCTGCGACGCAACGAAGTTTCGACCTCGCGAAGGGACAAGTTTCCGAGTTTGTTCAGCACCACGAGACTCGGACGTGTTCGAACCTGACTCGCCAAGGGACCAGACAGCGCCCGATCCACAAGGTCGGTGCCCAGCTTGGTAGGTACCACGACCCACACCAGCAGCTGACACATCAGCGCCGTGGTCTGGGCGGCGACGCAGTCGAGCGCACCCACGTCCACAATTACCACGTCATATTGGCGGCGAAGTCGAGCAAGAACGTCGCGAGTCAGCGAGCCTGAGGTCACATCACCGATCCCCGGCACCGTTCGTCCCGCCAGAACGTCGACCCCGCCGGTGCTCTGGATGTGCCCGGTGATCAAGTCGTCGTCGACGGTCTTGAGGGTCGCTTCGTGGGCGAGGTACATCAGAGACCGATCCTCTGCGAGATCGAGCTGCACCGCGATCGTCCCAAGATGTGGATCGGCGTCGACGAGGGCCACGCTCAGCCCTTCAGCCGTAAATCCAAAGGCCAGATTGATGCTCAGAAAGGTGCGCCCAGGAGCACCGGTGGATCCAGTCACCCCCAACAACCCGCCGGGACGGGTGGAGTCGGACCTGGAAGTGAGACGACCATCGATCAAGTGGATCGAGGGAGGACGTGACCCGCGGAGCCGCGATAGCATCGGGCTACCCGGAGCCCGACCGCGGCACCAAACGGGAGCAGGCCCGCGCCGCAGTTCCTCGACTGATTGCCAGCAGCGCCTGGTACGGGTTGGAGATCGCCTGCTCTGACCCTTCGCAGCTGATCGCCCCGGCCGGCACTGCCCAAATCGACTCGGTGGCATCGAGTAGTAGCCAAGGCGCGACCTGATCAGGACGCACGGTGATTGTGAGGGTGCGCGATGCCTGATCGGCAGTGACTACCGCGATTGATTGAGCGAGAGGGACGACGCACCCTACCGTAGGCGTATCGCCGCACAGATCCGCGGCCGGTGTGACACTGCCGGCCTGCGGTCCCGATACGGCAAATAGGTCGACCCGGTCACCGCTTGCCAACCCTGCGGGCATGAACGCGAGGGTGAGGCTGAGTTGCCGGAGAGAATCGCCCGTGCCGAGAGCCAAATCATGGCGCAGGATCAGCGCCCCCGCCGGGATGGTAACTAGCGCGACTGCGCCCTGCACCAGGCGAAAGCTGCCCTCGAGAATGGCATCGGTCTGGGCTGCGGGGCTCAAGTGCACCAGTTCCCCACCGGGACTCAGGTCCGAGGTGTTGGCCCGCAAGACTTCGCCGGCTGTGATAGTGCGGCTCGCACTTAGCACCCGCACCTCACCGCTCTGAGCAGCGACTCCAATCAGGAGAAAGCCAGCCAAGGCGGCACAAAAGGTGACAAACCCGAATACGACCGCGGCGCGCCGTCTCAACGGCCACCCCCCTCCCTGGCGCGCCTACCCCCGTCGGAGCGACTTTGGTGCCCCCACGTCGATCCCGAGGCTTCTGCACCCAATGACCCTTCAAGAGGGGGCATGAGCTTAGTGACCTTTTAGTAGCTTATCAGTTCGAACGGGCGCGGTCCATGAAGGATGGCCCGTCGTGGGCATCAGGCGACCTCGCGGAGCCATTCCGTGCACTCGTTGGTACGCAGCTTCGAGATCGCCCGCTTGTAAAGCCCCCGGACTCGCTCCCTCGGCACTCCCCAAGTCGCGGCGATCTCCCGCGTGGTTCGGCCCTCGATCAGATGCGCATGGACAACTCGGGCTTGCCCCGGGGTCAGCCGACCCAGAGCCCACCGCACCGTCTCGGTCTGGCACACCGTGCCGGCCGGGTCGGTGTCGCCGTCTCGAAAGACACTGTGGCTAGGGTGGGTCTCCAGGAGTACCTCGAGAGACGGGCCGGCGTGTCGGGCACGCACCTGGTCAGCCTCCCAGCGGTGGTGCCAGCGATGGAAGGCGATGCTCCGAAGCCAGGCGCGCAAGCTGGCCTCCCTGTCTCCCCGGAAGGTGTGCAGCCGTGTGATAGCAACGGCGAACACGTCCTGGACCAAGTCCGCCCGATCTTCTGCAGGTCGGCGCCCAAAGCATCGCTCGACGTCGCCCCTGAATTGCCCGAACATCCATGCGACCGCTTCGGGTTGACCAGCCCGGAGCGGGCTGACCCACATCGCAAACTCGCTCTCGTCCACCCAGATGCCTCCTCATCAGTCCGCCTCCAGTACCCACGGCAGACCGAGTCTCGAGGCGCGCTGCACCGACTTTTGCTCGGTCGGTGAAGTTGATTTGCACGGATCGCGCACGGAAACTGCACAGTTCCCGCGGGTGGGCGTTTCAGGGTCTACCCTGTGGACGAGGTAGGAGGGACGAGGATGGCAGCCGTGGGCCGAGTCGAGGTACTTGTGGTCGATGACGACCCAGATAGCCTTCAGGCCCTATCCAACCTACTGACCACTGACGGGTATCGCGTGGTGACCGCGTCGGGAGGGCGGGACGCACTTCGACTGATCAATATCAGGAATCCGGAATGCGTCGTGCTCGACTTCGCGATGCCCGAGGTGACTGGCATCGAGGTACTCCGAACGCTCCGAGAAGCGGGTAACGACGTTCCGGTGGTAATGCTCAGCGCTAAGAGCGACTCATTTGACAAGGTGTCGGGATACTCAAGTGGCGCTGATGTCTACGTTGGCAAGGAGGAGGATGCAGGGGTGCTCCGCGCTGCGGTGCGGCGACTACTACAGCGTCAAGGCGCAGTACCCACGCGGATCGAATCTGGCGGCCTCGTAGTCGATGTTGGAACTTGGACGTGTACGGTCGACGGAACCGCTATCGCCCTCCCTCGCCGGTTGTTTACCCTACTGCATGCCCTAGCCAGCCAACCAGGTCGGGTACTGCGCAAGGAGCAATTGGTCTACCAACTTTGGGGTATCAACTCCGACATTTACAACCGAGCGGTTGACAACGCAGTAGTGGATTTGAGACGGCTGCTCGGCGACCAGAGTAGCCACCCGCGGTTCGTCCACACAGTGCGCGGCGTCGGGTACAAATTTGAGATTCGATCGTGAGACGAACTTGGCGTTCCGCGGATGTCCAACCGTCGGTACCCGCGTCCGACGTGGCCAGCGAAATTGTGTGGAATTGGACGGAAGGAATGGCGGTTTTTGACTACGCCGGCCGACTAGCGTACGCGAACCCGGCATTCCGGAACTCGTCTCACTTCTCATCGCTCGTCGAAGGCCGAGGTTATCTCGCCAGTCGTGCCGTGGAGAACGCACGGCGCGACGCAATACATCGAGGAGCCGCCGTCTCCCTCGGCGATTCGACAACAGGGCGTCTGCTGGAGTACCAGGTGCTGCCTCTCCAAGCGGCATCAGGATGGACGGCCATCCTGGTACGCGAAGGAATGCCCGTCGACCATAGTCAACCAGGCGGAGTAACCCTTTCGGTGCTGGCTCACGAGATTCGGGGTCCCCTCCTAGTGGCCCAAGAGTCGCTGGAGATGCTGACTCAACTCACCAGCGAAAGCTCGATGGAACTGAGGGATGCGGTAGCGCGCCAGGGACGGTCTCTCGCACGGCTCAGCGGAATCGTCCAAGGGCTCACCGACTTGAGCCGGGCACGGGAGCTAGATCTCGACCGTAGCGGATGGACAGAGGTGAATCTGTGCCAGCAGGTGGCTGAGGTGGGGGAGACCTACCAAGCGCTTGCTTTCGCCAGGGGGTTCGAGCTGATCGTCACGAGGCAGAGCGAAGCTCTCGTGATCGATGGGCACGCCGAACTCCTGGCCCGCGCAATCGCCAACCTCGTCGACAATGCGTTGAAGTACGGTACGGCTCCCGGACCCATTCGCCTGGCGATCCGGGAGAGAGGCTCGCTTCTGGTTGTGGAAGTGGCCGACGCCGGTCCCGGCATAGCCCCGTCCGACCAGCCAGCGGTATTCACCGAATTCCACCGGCTTTCGGCCGCTCGAAATGCTCACACCCCCGGAACCGGACTCGGACTGACGGTTGCGCGCAGAGTGGCAGAGGCCCACGGAGGCCGGCTCTCTCTGGAGAGCCATTTAGGAGAGGGCAGCATCTTCAAGTTGAGCTTCCTGTCGGGCCGGAGAGGTCGCCTAGATTGGAGGCTGGAACCCGCGACGACCGCCCCATAGCGGCTCTGGCGCTGGTCACCGGGAATCGCCTCCCTAGTGCGGGCATTGCTGGCGCGCCGGTGATTGTCAACCGCTGCCCGTAGTCTCAGTTCTCCGATCTCGACCTACCCGGTAGACTCGGTTGCGGTCGGCCCGCATGGCTCAATTGGTTAGAGCAGGGGACTCTTAATCCCAAGGTTGCAGGTTCGAGTCCTGCTGCGGGCACCACCAGCTGTGTGCTAGTTCGGGTGACGCGTCGCCAAAGGCCTTCGGCTGATGGGTCGCACAACTTCGGCTGAGGTGTCCCAGCGACTTCGGCTGATTGGTCACAGTGGCGTTCTATCGAGCCGGGTTGCTGTGGCGTCGACGCGCGGCCACCAGCGCTCCACCCGCTCCGAGCAGCACCAGGCCGCCGATGACGATCGGTCCGCCGAGTAGGAGGGTGGTTCCTCCGAAGGCACCTGTGACCGGAGTCCCTGGTCCGCCGGATCCGCCGGTCGATGTGACCGAGGAACCGGCCGGAATGCAGCCCGAGGCATTGACCGTGTCGTCGATCAGCGTGACATCGCCATTTCTGGCGAGGAGCCGACCGTCGACGGAAACCGCAGATCCTACCGTGATCGAAGTCAGAGCCAGGACGCTACCGGCGAATGTTGGCCCGTCCAGGGTCGCACTACTGCCGACCTGCCAGAAGACGTTGCACGCCGAAGCGTCGCCCGTCAGCAGGACCGTGCTGCTCGTCCCGGTGACCAAGCTCGATCCCGTCTGGAATATAAACACGGCGCTCGGATCGCCACCCGCATCGAGAGTGAGTGCGCCGTTCAGAGCCAGCGCGCCGTCTGAAGTCGTCTGGTACACGCCCGGGGCCAAGGTGAGGCCGGTCAAATCGGCGGGCTCGGTAGTTGCTGATCCCTCTCCCGCCGCCTGGCCGTAAGCCGTAGTCAGGTCGTTCTTGGCGTCGAGTGCGGCTGAGTCCGCGTCATAGATCGACGAGGGCGCTTCAACGACGCCGGGGGGGAACCCAGTAATACTTGAGCCAGGGTACAGCCCGACGTCTCCGGAGACGATGGAGTCACCGCTGTTTGTTACGGAGGTTCCCGCCAGCACCGCGAAGGGCGTTGCGCTTGCGAGACTGACCGTGGTGGCTGCCGCGGCGACACCCCCGCCAAAGATCATCAAGGCGGCGGCTGCCCCTACCCCTAGCGCAACACCAGACCAACGCGAAAGCCCTCGACGATTCTTGCCCATACGATCCGACCTGTTGCGAGAGATGAGCACAAGCTGCCTCCAGAAGTGGGGCTCGAAACTGTGCTCGTGCTTGGTCTCGGACCGCTTTGTTGAATATTCCCCCAAGCCCACAGTAGCGTCGCTCGCTGGAAGATCGGCGCGCTACCGCACAGAGAGATCTGCTTCCAGATCAGCCGTAACCTACCTGTCAGGCGACTGTCGCTGGCCCGTCTCGGGTTCACGTCAGTGGATCTCCGACGCCCCATATCCCGAGGTTCGTTGTGTGATCACCGTAGGAGTCGACTCGCCCGCAACAGGCGGCTCTGGGCTGAATCGACCACAGCCAACTGCGTCTCCTCTGCCGGCCGGAGCGCAGGTTGCGTCAGCGGCCATTGGGTCAATCTGCGCGTCACCCGCTAGTGGCGGCGCCGAGCGAAAGCGGACAGGACCGTGTCGTCGTGCTCCAGGCGGATGCCTCTCTAGGCAGACTTGCTAACCTCGGCCCACAGTCGCTCGTAGGCGTCTGTCGCCGCGCTCCTCGGTGATAGAACCACCACTGGCAGCCGTCTCGGGCCCATCTGCTCTACGATCGAAGCCGCAGGAACGAGCGCGTCGGCTATGCCAGCGCGCTCGGCCGCGAGTTGCTCTACCGTGTCCCGGTGTAACCGCTTTCGCCGATCCACCATAGAGAAAAAAGCGAGAACGGTCGGGTGGGGCGGCTTGGTGCTGGCGAGAAAGTCGGAAAGTTGATCAAGCGTGCGCACTGACAGAGTCGACGGCACCAAGGGAACTAGTAAGGTATCAGCCGCTCGCAAGACTCCCTCTGATACCAATGACGCACTCGGAGGGCAGTCAAGGATCACGATGTCATATTCGGGGCGCAGCCCTCTAAGCAGCTGAGCGATGCGCCGAGTGGGGCGTTTTTCACTGTCCAGTGCCAGATCCATGCTGCGGTAGGAGAAATCGGCTGGAATCAGGTCGAGATTCTCGAAGTCTGTTGCCTTAATCACAGCGTCGATCGGCGTCCGACCTTTGATCAGCTCCTTGACTCCACCCGACACGTGAGGCCGGACTCGGAAGAGGAAAGTTGCTGCGCCTTGCGGGTCGAGGTCCCACAGCAGCGTGCGTCGTCCCTCTCGTGCCGAGAGGTATGCGAGGTTCACAGCGGCGGATGTCTTGCCCACTCCCCCCTTGATGCTGTAGGTGGCAAGGACCTTCATTGCGGCGCTGGGCCGCCACTCGAGTCGGTGCGCGCCATTCGGCCCAGCTCGAGGAGGGGCGATGCCGGGTTACGTCCGGTGCTCATCACCTGGTGAGCGTAAGCATCCCAGGCCGCGCGTTGTACCTGCGCATCGTGGGACTCGCCCAGCCAGTCCTGCAGGTCCGGTGGCTGGCCCGCGAAAGTGCGAAAGATTCGCTGGTCCAGCGCGGCCGGGAAAAATTCCACCAGGTGACGCAGTTCCTGACGGCGCTTGCGCAGCGCGTGCAGGTCGCTGGCTGGAGATGACTCGCCGATTCCGGATCGCTGACGCATCCCGCCTCGGTAGGCAAGCGCGATGCGAGTAGGCGCCAGCTGGCCGATTGGGCGCGTAGCGCTGGTCGCCCTATCGACCCCGCCAGAGGCAGCTAGGCTCTCAGCACGAGCGCGCCACCACCGATACGAATCCTCCTGGGGCACGGGAGTCAGGCCGCCAGGCCCGATTTGCTTGGGCTGGGCCGGCGCCCGGAAGCAAACCGACCAATCTCAGCGCTGGACAGGGTCCCCAGTAGGGTGCCACCTTCCACAACCAGCACCCCTCGTTGCAGCAAGGGCCCGACCCGGGCGATCACCGCGTCAAGGGCTTCCTCCGGGCTGACGGTTGGGAACGACTCCCTTGGCCGCGCGAAGTCCCGCAGCCGGTGCCCGCGTTGCGCCTCGGAACTCAGAGCAAACAGATCCTGCCAGCACACGAAACCGGACAGCGCGCCAGCCTGGTCATGGAGCGCGCAGATGGTCCCGCGTAATTGGCCCGTGACGGCGCCCAGTGCTTGATCGACGCTGAGCCAGTCCGGAACCGTGACCACCGGGGTCGTCATCACAGCCGACACCGGTACTGATTGAAAGGAGGATCGCATTTGGCTTTGCCGATCTTCAGCGCTACCGGCAGAGAATAGGAACCAACCGATGAAGACCAGCCAGACGCCGCTGATGAAGTCACCTGTCAGCAACTCGAAGAGTCCGAGAGCAACCACCAACACCGCAAAGAATCGGCTGACTCGTGCAGCGCTATGGGTGCCTCGCTGACGTGATCCTGTCCGCCACCAGATCAGCGAGCTGAGAAGCCGGCCCCCGTCCAGCGGAATGGCGGGGACCAGATTGAACAATCCCAGAACCAAGTTGAGGATTGCCAGCCAGGCCACCAAGTTGGTGGGCAATGCCGGGGCGCCGACGGAGGACATCACCGCCGTCAGGCCAAAGGCGATGGCGGCGATCAGAAGACTCGTCAGCGGCCCAACAACAGTGATCAGAGCCTCGTCCTTCGCGCTCGTGGGTTCACCCAAGAGTTGGGTCACCCCGCCGAACAGCCACAGCGTGATTCCGTCGACTCTGACCCCCTTACGTCGAGCCATGAGTGCGTGGGAAATCTCATGTGCCAGAAGACATCCGTAAAAGACCACCGCCCCCACCAAGCCGCTCGCCCAGTAGGCCTCCGACGACTGGTTGGGAACGGCGGACGGCAGAACCTCGGTCGCCATGGTCCAAGCAATCAGGAAGAAGACCAGGATCAGGCTCCAGTTGAAGCTGATCTCGAGCCCGAAGATCCTTCCTAGCCGGATCGGTTGATTTCCCATCCTGCTGACCTTACGTCTTCGCGACCGCGCCATAGGCACGCGGCAACGCCGGCAGCGGCCCTCTATCCCAACTTCCGAGCAGCTCCACCCGCGGGATGGTGGTCAATGTACGGGCCTTGCCAGCTCGCACTTCTTCGCGATGAGTAGCTCCCTGGCCCGAGCGGGCGGGATCCTCACTCTGACAGCAGCTGCGCTTTGGCACGAGCTAGGTCCGCCGCTTGATCCGGCGCGACCTCGGGGAGTCGCAGGCGCAAATGGTCGACCGTATGGACGACCACCCCGCCCACCAAGGCTCGCATGGCGTACTTGTGGTCGGCCGGAACGACATACCACGGCGCCCACGGGGTTGACGTAGCGCTGAGAGCATCTTCGTAGGCCGCCTGGTACTCGTCCCAGTGCGAGCGCTCGGTCAAATCGCCAAAGGAAAACTTCCAGTTCTTGGTCGGGTCCTCCAGTCGCTGGAGAAGTCTCCGCTTCTGCTCTTCTCGAGAGACGTTCAGGAAGAACTTCACGACCGCGGTGCCGCTGCGGTGGAGGTGACGCTCGAAGGCGTTGATGTCATCGTACCGATCCTGCCAAAATCGCTCATCCGGCCGGAGGGACAGTACCCCGGCGCCGAGGGCCAATCGATCAGGGTGAACCCGCACCACCAGCACTTCCTCGTAGTACGAGCGATTGAAGATGCCAACCCGACCGCGACCGGGGAGCGCCTTGCCGTAGCGCCAGAGAAAATCATGGTTGAGTTCCTCTGCTGAGGGTTCCTTGAACGCATGCACCTCGCACCCTTGCGGGTTGACGCCCGAGATGACGTGCTTGATGGTCCCGTCCTTACCAGCCGCGTCCATCGCTTGCAGGATGATGAGCACGGCGTGGGTCCCGTTCGCAAACAGCAACTCTTGCGATCCCCTCAGATCATCCACGAAGCCCTGCAGATCTGCCTGAGCCACCTCCCTAGCCGCTCGTCCTTTTTTCCTCAGCCAGTCGACCCT
The DNA here is from genome assembly GCA_963804565.1 of Candidatus Dormiibacterota bacterium. Lineage (GTDB taxonomy): Bacteria > Chloroflexota > Dormibacteria > Aeolococcales > Bog-877 > Bog-877. The sequence continues at coordinate 1,305,040 of CAWDQV010000001.1, forward strand.
CGTATCACTGGTGCTGCGGTTGCCGAGTCCTGCTTTGTCGCCCGGGTGCACCATCAACTCTTCGAGGACCGCCCGGTCGAGCTTCACTTCTCATCCCCCTTCACATCCTCAGCGCGACAGGGCGCCACTGACGTCAAGTCCACACACCTCGCATGGCGTTTGGCGGCCGATCGGGACGGCGCGCCACCGACTCGCTCGCCGGGAGTGGGTCTCCTCAGCCCTACCGGATAGGCGCGGCCATGGCAGCCAGGGTGGGGAGTTGGCATGGACCCGCACCTACCGCGCAGGAAATCCGTCCCGTGGTACCCCGGGCGCGAGTCGAAGCGTGGTGCCGCTCGTCACTTCGCACCACCGGGCGGTTGCGCCTCCTTGGCCGCCTGCAGGGTGAAACTATGGGCTAAGCGCCAGGGGCGATCGGCCAGCCGAAACTCACCATCCGCCAGTGATTCCATCTGCCCTGGGAGTGCGTTCCACGGCACGCTGTCATGCTCCGTGAGCGCGGTTATGCGCAATCCGCACCCGAGCAAGGCGGACGCGACCTCTCCCAATCCGTGGCTCCATTCAAAGGCAAGGTTCTGTTCGAAGACCACGTCGGTCGCCACATAGGTGCCGCCATCGGTGTCACGCATCGGTTCACCTCGCCCGAAGTAGGAGTACTCAACCACCAGCAATCCGTCGGGGCGGGGATTGCCAACCGACCAGAGCATCGGATGGCCTTCTCTCATGAAGAGGCGACCGCCCGGCGCCAGCAGCGCGCTGACCACGGCCGCCCAGCGGTCGATGTCTGGCAGCCAGCAGAGCGCGCCGATACCGGTGTAAACGAGGTCGAACCGGCCAGCTCCCAGGGCGCCTACGGCGTCGTACAGATCGGCCTCGACAAATTCCACAGCGGTCTTCGTCGCGGCCGCCAGGTGGCGCGCTTCGCGCAGCGCCGCCGGCGAGAAGTCCAACCCGCTCATCTCCGCCCCGAGCCGGGCCAGTGAGATGGTGTCGGTGCCGATGTGGCACTGGAGATGGACGCCCCGCAGACCATCGATAGCGCCTAAGCGCGGCCGATCGAAGCGCACCACGTGGCTGAGGTAGGTCGGATCGTCGATGTACCGCTGCACAGCGTAGTCAGGTGACTTGGCATGCGCCGGGGCACGCTCGTCCCAGTTGGCCAGATTGACCGACCGATACTCGTCCACGGCGCGCGATTATCGCACCTGGATCTGGACGGCCCAAGGCTTGGCCAGCCAAAGTGTGTCCTCCGGTTGCGGACCTGATCGCGCTCGGCCGGGGTACGGACGAGAGTGGGGAGGGACATCACGGGACACAACCATCGGCTCTTCTGGGCTCGGGATCGGGATACCGGGCCCGGCCGCACCCTGGTCGCCCGAGTCCTCGGAGGGGGACTACCCGGGAGGGGCCGCGCAGAGGGTGACGCCTTTCGCGGCGAGGACCTCTCCAACGGCGTTGATCAGGCGGACGCGGGACACCTGGCCGTCCCGCACACCACGGCTCACGGCCGCGTCGATAGACGCGGTCACCTGCGCCGGGCTGCCCGCAGAGAACATCACCATGTCTGCCCCGGCCGAGAGTGATTCGACTGTCGCCTGGGCGACGCTCAGTCCGAGGGCGGTGATAGCTCCCGAGTCCAAGGAGTCGGTGATTATCAGACCCCGAAAATGAAGGCGCCCCCTGAGCAACCCTCGGATGGCCGCTGCCGAAAGGCTCGCCGGAAGGGTGGTCAGTCCGGGCACCGAGGCGTTGGAAACCATGACCGCCGGAAGACCCGCGTCGATCGCCGCCTCAAACGGCAACAGCCCGGCACCCTTGAGGGTCGAGTATGGGAGGGTGGCTGCTGGCCCGTCGTCCGTGTTGGCGGTGGCACCGCCCAGCCCCGGGAAGTGCTTCACCACGGGGATCACCCCGGCTGCCACCAGTCCCTCAGCGAAGGCGAGACCGTCTTCGCTCGCGATTGTCGGGCTGGCGCTGAACGAGCGGGATCCATCAGGGTCGACCGCGCTGGGACCGACCCCACCGTCGGTGTCCAAGACGGGAGCGAGGTCCATCGTCACCCCCTGCTGGAGCATCGCCCGCCCGACGGATTCGGCCAGGGACTCTATCTGAGCCGCGGTCATGCTGCTCCCCATCTGCCGCGCCCAGGGCAGCGAGCCGACGAGGTTTGCCATCCGCTGAACGCCGCCTCCCTCCTCATCGGTCATCACCAGCGGCTTGACACCTCGGGGAGCGCTTGTCTCGATCGCGCTCAGTTCCACCCCCAGGTCGGATGGGGCGGCGCTACCGAACAGCAGGATGCCGCCGACGCCTTGAGCGACTTCGGGCTGGACGGCTTCGACGTCGGTCTCCTGAGCGGGTATCGCAACGACTTGTTCGGCAAGCTGGTCCACGGTCCACTTGGCCAGCTCCCTTTGATTAGTGCACGCGTGCTTCTTGCGGGACACTGACGCGGCGAGCAGGGCGGACGACCGGCTCATCGGACCAGTGACTCCGAAGGCGACCAGGACCACACCTAAAAGGGTCATTCCCGCGGCCAGCCGGAGACCGCGCCCAGCGGGAATGGGGAGAGGCACTCGGGGAGCATATGCTCGGCCAGGGTTGGAGGCGCCGCCGACTCGGGCTCGCCGCACCCGGCGGGTCAGATCAGTGGTGGGCCGGCACGCCGAATCAGTCGGAGTAGCGACGGAAGGCTAGGCAGGCGTTGTGGCCGCCGAAGCCGAAGGAGTTGTTGAGCACCAGCTCCGGGTCAACCCTGCGCGCTCCCTCGGTCACGTAGTCCAGATCGCAGTCCGGGTCAGGCTCCTGATAGTTGATGGTTGGGGGCACCCGGCCGTCCACAATCGCCATCACCGAGAAGATCGACTCGATGGCGCCCGCACCCCCCAGGCTGTGTCCGGTCATCGACTTGGTGGAGGAGATCGGAATCTGTCGGGCGCGGTCTTCCCCCAGGGCCTGTTTGATGGCCGCCGTCTCCGCGGTGTCGTTGAGCTCCGTGGAGGTGCCGTGCGCGTTGATGTACCCGACGTCCTCGGGCCTGGCACCCGCCTTCTCAAGAGCCCTGGTCATGGCGTACCGCGCTCCTCGACCACCGGGGTCGGGAGCAGTCAAGTGGTAGGCATCGGCGGTGGCACCGTATCCCGCCACTTCGGCAAGGATCCGAGCACCGCGGCGCTGGGCGTAGTCGAGATCTTCTAGGACCACGATTCCACAGGATTCCGCGACCACGAAGCCGTCGCGGCCCTTGTCGAAGGGGCGACTCGCATGCTCGGGGTCATCGTTGCGCTGGGAGAGCGCTCGCATGGCCGAGAAGGCGCCGACCGCCAGGGGCGTGACCGAGGCTTCACTGGCCCCGGCCAGGCAGGCCACCGCGTCGCCCCGACGGATGATCTCGGCGGCCTCGCCGATGGCGTGAGCCCCGGTGGCGCAAGCGGAGACAAGGGCGAAGTTGGGACCGCAGGCCTGCAGCCGCATCGCGATCTCGCCGGCCGCAATGTCCGCCAGAATCATCGGGACTGTGAAAGGGCTGAGTCGCCTGGGGCCACGGTCTCGGAGGGTGTAGCTGGCCTCCTCGGTGACCTTTAGGCCGCCGATCCCTGAGCCGACGATGACGCCAACCTCGTATCGGTTGGAGTCGTCGATCGGAAGACCGGACTGCTCCATCGCCTCGATCGTCGCCGCCAAGGCGAACTGGGTGAAGCGGGCGGTTCGGTTGGCCTGCTTGCGGTCGATGAAGTCGACTGGATCGAAGTCCAACACCTCTCCAGCCATTTGTGAGGCGTAGGGCTCCGGATCAAAGCTCTGGATCCTGGCGATGCCATTGCGCCCCGCCAGCAGACCCGCCCAGGTGGGACCCACCCCCACCGCGACAGGGGTCACCGCCCCCATACCCGTGACCACCACCCGGCGGATTTCCGAAGCCGTCCGCGTGCTCAACCGGAGAACTCCTTGTGATCGTCGGCGACCGGCTCGCGCGCTCCCGCGGCCAGCGGTCCGCCGCCTGATTCGCTGGGGTCGTCGATGAGCACCCCAGTCGGTTGCCAGCGCAGCAGGACCCCGCCCCAGGTCAGCCCGGCTCCGAAGGCTACCAAACAGACCAATTCGCCGTCGTGGCAGCGCCCCTCCCGCTGAGCCTCCGCCAGCGCCAGAGGGATCGACGCGGAGGAGGTGTTGCCCAGCCGCTCTACGTTGCAGGCGAAGCGCTCAAAAGGCACGTTCAACCGGCCGGCCGCGGTCGCCAGGATCCGGGAATTCGCCTGATGCGGCACGAAGAGGGAAATCTGGTCGGGCTCGATGCCCGCCGCGCCAGATAGGCGAACCACGATCTGCTCCAAGATCTTGGTGCTGAAGCGGAAGACCTCACGCCCGTCCATGTGCACCACTCGGTCCAGCGATCTCGCCGACCTGGTGTACTCAGGCAGCGGACCGGGGGAGGCGTCCTCCGGGGCGCGGTAGGCGAACGTGTCCAAAGCTGCGGCGCCCGCCCCATCTGCACCCAGGTCGATGGCCACGATCTCGGCTCCCGCCTCCTCGTGCCCGCCAACCACGAATGCTCCGGCGCCGTCGCCGAAGAGGACTGCGGTAGATCGGTCGGTCCAGTCGACAACCCTGGTGAAGATCTCGGCAGCCACCACCAAAACCGTCCGGCTGAGCTGGCTCTGGATCATCGACTGGGCCAGGGCCAGCCCGTAGACGGCGCCGGAGCAGGCCGCTTGCAGATCAAATGCCGGGCCGTGGGGACACCCGAGCTCGGCCTGCAGCCGACAGGCTAGTGATGGGAAGGTGGCGTCGGGGGAGCTGCTCGAGCAGATGACCGTGTCGACCGAACTCGGATTCACGTCCGCCGCCGCCAAGGCCGCCCGGGCCGCGCGGGCCGCGAGTGCGAGTAGGGTCAGTTCCGGCTCGGCAACTCGCCGCTCGCGTATCCCGGTTCGGGACTGGATCCACTCGTCCGAGGTATCCAGGAAGGTTTCGATCTCAGAATTGGAGACCCGGGTACCCGGCACGGCCGTCCCGATGCCGATTATTCGACACCCGGGAGAGCTCGGGCCAAGTCCGTTGGTGCCGATGGCGTTGGACTCCCCGAACCATGGCAACCCCACACGCATGGAAGGCAGAATACGGCTCACCGGTTACGGCCGTACGCGAATTTCCCGGCGGAGCCGTAACCTTGCGGGGTGTTTGCGGACTCTGCTTGAGTCACCGGTGACATCGGAGCCGCGCACGCGCGCGGCGCCTCGAGCGCTGAGCTCGTGAGGGAGGAATCGATGTCGGCTAACCCCACCTACTCCGCGCCGCAGTCCGACGCAGCCCATGAGATGGCTGCGGTCGTATGCGCGGTTTGCAGTTCCAGTCAATCGGCCGAGGAGGCAGCCCAGAACCTCTACGTCTGCCCAGCCTGCGGGGCCCATGCTCGGATCAGCGCCCACGAGCGGATCCGCCAGCTGGCCGATCCGGGCAGCTTCCAGGTCTGGGACGTCGGGCTGGAGGGCCGCGACCGCTTGGGCTTCTTCGACACCCGCGCGTACGTGGACCGACTGGACGAGGCGCGAATCAGACAGCACCTCCCGGATGCCATCCTCAGCGGCGCTGCGCGGATCAGCTCCATCCCGGTCGGGCTGGCGGCATTTGACTTCGGTTTCCTGGGCGGCAGCCTCTCCACCGCTGTCGGCGAGCGGCTAGCCCGGGCTATCGAGGCCAGCGCTGACAAGCGCATGCCATTTGTCTGCGTCACCTCATCCGGGGGCGCCCGGATGCAGGAGGGCGTCTTCTCCCTGATGCAGATGGCCAAGAGCGTCTCGGCCCTCCACGATCTGGCCGAGCGCCATCTCCCGTTCATCTCGATACTGGTGGACCCCACGATGGGGGGCAGCATTGCCAGCTTCGCCGCCTTGGGGGACGTCATCCTAGCTGAGCCAAAGGCGATGATCGGCTTCACCGGCGCCAGGGTGATCACGCAGGCGACGTACGAACAGCTTCCCGCCGGCTTCCAGACGAGCGAGTTCCACCACGCGCGGGGACTGATCGACCAGGTTGTTGACCGACGCCAACTGCGCGGGGTGCTCGTCAAGCTTCTCGGAGTGCTGGCAGCCCCAGCGGGAGAGACCGACCAGTCCGCCGCATGAGTCCGGGTGAGGGCGACGGGAGCGCGTCCGTCGAGGAGCAAGCCTCGGCGTGGGCCCAGGTCGAAGGAGCCCGCCACCCCGATCGACCCTATTCTCTCGACCTGATCCAACGCTGCCTCGACGACTTCATCGAGCTCCACGGAGACCGGCAGGGTGGCGACGATGCCGCCATGGTCATCGGGCTTGCCCGGCTCGGCGGACGCCGCCTGGGGGTGGTCGCCAACCAGAAGGGCCGGACTCTGGAGGAGCGCGGCCGGCGCAACTTCGGAATGGCCCACCCGGAGGGATACCGGAAGGCGCAGCGCCTCTTCGCTCTGGCCGGACGACTCCAGCTTCCGGTGGTGAGCTTCATCGACACCCCGGGCGCCTACCCCGGGGTGGCGGCTGAGGAGCGCGGCCAGGCGTGGGCCATCGCCCAGACCCTGGAGGCCCAGCTGGCTCTCTCCACCCCCTACCTGGCAGTGGTGATCGGCGAGGGCGGTAGCGGCGGCGCACTGGCCACCCTGCTGGCCGACTCGGTGCTGATCCTGGAGCACGCATTCCTATCCGTAGCCTCGCCAGAAGCCGCGGCGGCGATCCTCTTCCGCGACGCCGGGCGCAAGCAGAGCGCCGCGGCCGCACTTCGCCTGGAGGCGAAGAACCTGCTCGAGTGGGGGATCGTGGACGAGATCGTCCCTGAACCACCAGGTGGGGCCCACACCGACTGGGACGGAACCGCCGCACTGCTGCGCCCCCGGCTGGAGGCGAGACTGGAGGAGCTGGTCAGGGAAGGCGTCGATCCGGCCCGCCGCCGAGAGCGGTACCGCAGACTGGACGGCCTCTTCCAGATCTGAATCGGCCGGCTACCCCTCGGACGCGCTCTGCAGCGCCGCCCACAATGCCTTGACGTCATCGGGATGGGTCCGGATGTTGCCGACTGACGCCCTCAGCACTAATCGGCCGTCCAACACGGCGTGGGAGATGAACGCCGCGCCGCTCCGATTCACCCGGGCCATGATCTCGCGGTTGTGGACAGAGAGCCCGGCCTCCTCCGGGATTTCGGGCGGCCGGTGGCGGAAGCAAACCGTGGCCATTGGTACTGGCGCGCAAAGCTCCCACTCCGGCGTGGCCTCTACCTGTGCGCTCAGCCAGCGAGCCATCTGAACGTGCTGACGGATGCGCTGGGCCAGCTGCTCACTCCCGTAGTGGCGGAGCACAAACCAGAGCTTGAGCGCCCGCATCCGGCGCCCGAGGGAGACCCCGTAATCCATCAGGTTGCGTGCTCCGAAGCCGCTCTCCCGGCCCTCCTCCGGAGTTTCCAGATACTCGGGCACGAGCGAGAAGGCCTGCTTCAACTCTTCCGGCCTACTCGTGTAGAGCACCGAACAATCGAGCTGGGTGAAGAGCCACTTGTGAGGGTTGACCACCAATGAGTCCGCCAGTTCCGCTCCTGCCAGGACTCCCCTCCACTCGGGTACCACCGCCATCGTCCCCCCATGGGCGGCGTCCACATGGAGCCAGATGTGGTGCTTGCGACAGAGCTCCGCGATCTCGATAACGGGATCGATGCTGGTCGTTGCGGTGGTCCCCACAGTGGCCACGACAGCGGCCGGGAGCAGCCCTCGGGCCAGGTCCGACTCGATCAGGCGGCGAAGGGCCACGGCATCCATCCGGAAGCCGGCATCGACCGGGACCGCCCGGAAGCTGTCGCGCCCCAGACCGAGCGTGATCACCGCTTTCTCTACCGACGAGTGGGCCTGACCCGAGGCGTACACCACGACCTGAGGTAGATCCGACCGGCCGGCCAATCCTCGCTGCCGGATGTCCTGACCGAGCGCCTCGCGGGCGGCAGCCAGGGCCACCAGAGTGGAGGCTGAGGCGGTGTCGTTGATGTGTCCGTCGAAGCGGTCGGGCAGGCCCATCATCCGGGCGAGCCACCGGCATACCACGAACTCGAGCTCGGTCGCCGCCGGAGAGGTGCGCCAGAGCATGGCGTTGACGTTGATCCCGGCGGTGATCATCTCCCCCAGAATTCCGGCCGCCGAGCCGGAGCTGGTGAAGTAGGCGAAGAAGCGGGGGTGCGACCAATGGGTGATCCCGGGCAGGATCAGTCGGTCGACATCGCGAAGAATCTGCTCCATCGGTTCGCCGTCCACCGGGGCCTCGTCAGGCAAGGCGGTGGCCAGGTCTCCCGGTTGCGACCGCGAGAGTGGCGGAAGCGTCGGCAGGCGTTCCAGGTAGTCGGCGATCTGGTCGACGGTGGCGTGTGCCAGAGCCCGGAACTCCGCAGTCTCCATATCGCCCAGAAAGTCGTCCGGCCCAAGCATGAAGCCGACCCCGGGGTCGCGACCAGCAGCGTCCGACCCGGTTAGGCTCACAACGACCGGCTAGACGGCACCGGAACGCACCCGCGCTCCATCGAAAGCCTCAACCACATCCCGCGTGTGCTGCTCTGCGCCGAGCGGGATCACGTGCAGCCGCAGGCCGGGCCGGCTTCCGATCTCGGCGGCCAGCTCTGCCGCGACCGCGATCCCTTGACCCTCTCCGATCCGCCGCGCCAGCGATTCGGGTACCGGGCAGTTGGGGATTGCGCGTCGTACGAACTCGAGGTTGCGGGCGGCTCTGAGGATCCCGACGCTGGCGAAAACCCCCACTTCTGGGGGGAGGACATCACCGGCGGCGCGGAGGAAGTCATCGAACGCGGGGAGGTCGAAGACCATCTGGGTCTGGACGAAGTCGACGCCAGCGGCCACCTTGCGCGCCAGGAGTGCGAGTTCGCGTGCCCGGTCCGCGAAAGGATTTACCACAGCGCCCCGAAGCACCCGGTTGGGTGCCGCCCAGTCGGGCACCAGACGGAGAACCTCCGTCGCCCGCATCGCCGAGTCCACCGCCAAGCCGCCACGGCGATCGCCCTGCACCACGAGCACACCCGCGGCGCCGAGTGCGGAGGCCCCTGCCACCTGCTGCTGCAGCCCCAGCTGGTTACGGTCACGGCAGGAAAGGTGCAGGACCGGTCGGAGGCCGAACCGGAGGCAGTCGGGGATCGCCGCCAAAGGGGAAAGGCGCGCCCGGCCCATGTGATTGTCAGTCAGGCCCACCAGGTTGACGGCGCCATTGAGGTGGGTCAGAGCTCGTTGGACCAGCCCCAGATTGGCCCCTCTGGGCATGGCGAGTTCGCAGGACCGGTGAGCGGTGGCTAGCAAGATCACGTCAATATATGTGAGGTGCACAACTTGACGACGGCCAACGCGAGCACGCTAGGCGTAGCCACCCGCCTGGGCGGTGCGGCTCCACTCGGCCCAACGAGTGGCTGACCCCGGCAGCGCGACGGCCTCCGCGGCGACGTCGAGCGATTCGGGCACTCCGGTTCTTGAAGTCCGTCATTTAGTGCGCTCCCTACCCCTCGGGGGGGAGTTGCTGCAGATCCTGCGCGACATCAACTTCACCATTCATCGAGGCGAGTTCGTCACTCTGGCCGGACCATCTGGAAGTGGCAAAAGCACACTTTTGGGCTGCATCACCGGCCTGGACAGCCCCAGCTCTGGGCAGGTGCTGCTCAACGGCACGGACATCTCCACCATGCGCGAGTCCCAACTGGCGGGCATACGCAACCGGACGGTCGGCATGGTCTTTCAAGCCTTCAATTTGATCCCCACCCTGACCGCCCGCGAGAACGTGGAGGTCCCCCTCTACGCCGGCAGTTGGCGCGGATCGCCCTCCGATCGGGCCAAGGACTTGCTGGGCCTGGTGGGGCTGAGCAACCGCCTGGAGCACCGGCCGAACCAACTCTCAGGAGGTGAGCAACAGCGGGTGGCGATCGCCCGGGCCCTGGCCACCGAGCCCCCCCTGTTGGTAGCGGATGAGCCGACCGGGAACCTGGCTGCCGCCCAGGGAGCGGAGGTCCTCGATCTACTTTGGGACCTACGGGAACGGCTCGGGACGACCCTGGTTATCGCCACCCACGACCGCACAGTGGGTGAGTACGCGACCCGCTGGCTGCAGCTGGCCGACGGAATTCTGATCAGCGACAGCCCCGGCCCCAGGGCCGGCTCGCGGTGAAGGCCGGGCTCTACTTCCGCTACGCGACGCGGTCGCTCCTCCGGGGCGGCAATCGGACGGTCCTGGCGGGCTTCTGCGTCGGGGTAGGGGTGATGGCCATCGTCGGCCTCCAGTTGGCAGCGGCGATGGTCACCGCGTCGCTGACTGCCAATGTTCGATCCGCCAATGGTGGAGACATCTCGGTGGTCTCGGTCGCGGTTCCCTTTCCAGCCAGCCAACTCGCCTTCTTTCAGAAGCTCCGCAGCGAGGGGCGGATCACCGGGTACACCGCGGTGCAAGAGCTGGAGGCGACCCTCATCAGGCCCAACGGTCAGGGAGTGTCGGTGACCATCGATGCGGTGAATTCGGCGCACTTTCCCCTGGTGGGAGACCTTCCGCTGCGAACTGGCGCCCTCGGCACATTCCACCAGGTGCTCCTCCGACCTCACTCGATGGTCCTCTCAGGGTCGGTCGCTAGCCTGCTCGGGGTAGCGGTGGGGCGAGAGGTGGAGGTGAACGTCCCCCAGGCCAAAGGGCCGGTCGAGTGGACTGTCGGGGGAACACTCGCCGGGTCGCCACCAGCGGGTCTGACCGACGACATCCTGGTCTCAAGATCGCAGCTCCGAAGTGTCCTCGGCACGGGAACCGAGGCCGAGTACGCGGCTGTCTACGTGACCACCAAGACCGCAGCCGACGCCAATACCGTCGCGACTACCTTGCGCAACCAGATGCCTCTGGCGACGGTGTCCACGGTCAAGCAGGCGCTCAACTCAGACAAGAAGGCCAGCGAGAACCTGACCCAATTCCTCTCCGTCGCCGGGTTGGCGGCGCTGCTGATCGGGGGAATCGGGATCGTCAATGCCATGCAGGTGAGCCTTGCTCGCCGCCGGCTTGAGATCGCGATGCTGAAGACAACGGGCTACCGGCGTCGTGATCTGTACATGCTCTTCGGCTTGGAGGCGGCCCTGCTCGGGCTGATGGGCGGGGTGGCGGGCGCGGTGGCCGGGATCGCCCTGTCGGATGCAGTACGGGTCCTGGTCCAGAACATCGCCAGCGTCGAGATCAACTTCGTACTCAGCCCCGAAGTGATCCTCGCCGGAGTGGGAATTGGCGTCGCCACCACCGGAATCTTCGCGATACTGCCGATCGTCCGACTCAGCCGGGTCCGACCCGTCGCTGTACTTAGGGACATGCCCGGTGGCCCCACTGCGGGAGTGGTGGGCTCCAGCATTGCCCTGTTGGCACTTGTCGGGGCACTCTTCTGGCTGCTGGCTTCCGCGATCCTCGGGTCCCCGTGGCTGGCGTTCTGGTTGGTACTGGGCACCGGGATAGCGCTGCTCGTTCTCACGCTGATCTTCAGCGGGGCTCTGTTCGTAGTCGGGCGCCTGCCCGTGCCCGAGCGGCTCAGCCCTTCCTACGTAATCCTGGTTGGACTCCCCCTGCTGATCTCGATCGCTATCGCCCAGGTGCCCAGCCTGCGCGCAGTAGGGGCATTGCTTATCGCCGCGGCGCTGCTCGGCTTCATCGTGGTCTACGTGCCCAGGCCGGCGCGGTCGGTGATCCGCCTGGCGTTGCGCAACGCGTCCCGTCAGCGCACGCGCACCGCCGCCACAGCGGTCGCCCTCTTCGTCGGGGTGTTCGCAGTCGGGCTCATCCTGGTCCTGGGTACCGATATTCGCGGCGACCTCGACAGCTTCATCACCAAGGCGACCACCTACAACGTGATCGCGGTGGCTCCCAACAAGAGCGCTGGCCCACTGCTCAAGGCCGCCTCCAACCTCCACAGCAAGAAGGAGCTCGTGACCCTGGCTGCCCTGTCCGCGCCGGTCTCAATCAACGGCCGCCCCTTCGATCAGGTTGGCACCAGCTCAGCGCATCGCCGTCGAGCCCAGAACGCGCTAGTCCTTTTGAGCGGAATCCAGGGTTTCCCGGTCCAGGACGGCATCCGACCTCAGGTGGATGTGACGAGCGGCCGGCAGTTACGACTGAGCGATGCCACCAGCAACGGCGTGCTCGTGAGCGCGGCGCTGCGCCAAGCCCCGTATGGACTCAGGGTGGGCGACGTCGTGTCCGTGACCGATTCCTTCGCGCCCCACCCGACGGTAGTTGCCCTCAAAGTGGTCGGCTTCTACATCCCGATCGTGACCAAAGGCAAGGGAATCTCTTTCAGCACAACTGTGGCTCCCATCTTGGGCACCACTGCCACTGCGCTGGCCGTGGGCGGCACCAAGGTCGAACAGGTCGTGGAGCTCAAGTTCCCGCCCGACCGCGCCGAGGCTGCGGCCACCCACCTGCGCAAGGCCGATCCCTCCGCGCTGGTGGTGAATCTCGCCGACTTCACCTTGATCATCGACCAGTTCCTCAATAACGCGATCATCTTCCTCACCGCCATCGCCTCGCTGGCCCTTCTGGCCGGGATCGTGATCGTCGCCAACTCGGTTGCCCTCTCCCTGATGGAGCGGCGGCGCGAGATCGGAGTACAGAAGGCGGTTGGCCTCAGCAACCGAGCGGTCTACTCGCAGGTCCTGGTGGAGACCGCAACGGTAGCCTGGCTTGGCGCCACCTTCGGCATGGCCGCCATCGCCCTCGTCCTCGTGCCGCTGGGACGAGGCGTGCTGAAGGTGACGCTGGGCATTCCGACACCACTCTCCCTGGCCATAGTTCTAGGCGCAATCCTGGTCGCGGTTGGTACCGCGGCTCTGGTTGCATGGCGGCCAGTGCGGGTCCGTCCGCTAGAGGTTCTGCGCTATGAGTAGCAAGCCCCGAAAGACCTTCTAGAACCGGGCAATTAGCCCCATCAATCGACACGTCTCCTCAATCATGTCCCGCTATTCGTGCAGACTCCGATCATCTCTGTTGGCACGCGACGTGATCCTCGAAGAATCGGTCCAGCCGAGCGCTGACGGTGAATGCGTGGAACAGGCATCGCCGCCTTAGCCCGTCCGACTCATGAATAGAACACAGCAATTTCAACTGCTTTCATCTCTACCGCAGCCTAACTCAAGTCGAGCCGCCAGTTTGGTGCGACGCGGGTCGGCGCCGTGACCACCGATCCGTTCAACTGGCGCACGAGCGAACGCTCGACCGATCTCTCGCCGCGTTTTCTGCCCCGAAACGAAGGCCTTTTCCGGGTTTTTCACCGGCATCAACTGGCGCAGGCCATCGAGCACGCGGCAGTTGCCCAGGTCGCCGCTTCAGGTGGGGAGCTGTCGTGAGCGAGAGTCAGGAGACAGATACGTGCCACTTCTATATTTGTAGCGCTGGTGTCACGACTTCGGGAGCATCCTCTTCCCCGGCAACTCGCGCGGGTATCCTTGACGGCCGCGGGCTACCATCGCAGGGCCCTCGCCCACGACGGTAGACGGTGTCGCCGGCACGATGAATCCCAGAGCGGAGACGCATGAACTTCCAGGGCGTTGCGGCTTCTCTAGCCCGGGTCCTCTTGGCCCCGAGGGCGCTCGGCGTGGCGGCCCTTGGACTGGCCGCGGCCGCAGGCTACTTCTCAGGGCACGAGCTGTACCGGGCCGTGCAGGCAGCGTCCCCCCAGCTGTCCGGGGGGATGGTCAATTTCTGGCCCGTGGTCCTCGGACTGATCGGTCTTGCCCTCGACGTCACCGCCGCGGTTGTCGGGTTCGTCGGCGGCGGACTGATGATCATCACGAGGTTCGTTGGACGGCGGATGGTGGTCGCCGCAGTAGCCGGGGGAATCGCGGGCGAGGTCGTGCTGGCCTTCGTCGAACGAGGTCCGTACAACAAGACCACATCAGCGATCTGGGTCGGGCTGCTGGTCGTCGCCTACGTTCTTCTGATCGCGAGCGCGATCTTCCAGCGGCGTCGCTGAGCAGAGTTCCGTAAGGACGAGCCGCCGCGCCAAAGCTCGGCGCACGTCGGCGACAGAGCGCATCCGGCTAGCTGAGTCGCGCCCCGCTGGAACCAGCTCCCGCGTGCCGTCGGCCGATTCGGTCAGCGGCCGCCGAGATCACAACGGGGGCCGCCATTCGAGCTGCCCTCATCGCCAAACTGGTGCCCAGGGAGCGCCGGCGCGCCCGCGGGGAATGACGGGGCTCAGTGGCAAGTGTCCCCTCAGCTGCCGCCTCGGCAAGAAGCTCCTGCAGCCGCTCCCGCCACTCCCTGGGCATCTGAGCGATCCAATCCACTTCCCGGGGACTTTCGAGCCGTCGGCGACGACGAGATCGTGCCACATATACGGCAGTGACCAAGACGACCACTGCGAGTCCTGCCACCAGCTTGGGTCCGTCGCGGCGTAGCCGCCGCCGGGGATCGAGGTCGTAGCGCAGGCGCGCTTCGAGGCGGTCTGCGCTGGCCACAACCCGTACCCGGGTCGCGGCTACGGCCTGGCGCGCTTGCTCAGTCGACGTGCCCACTCAAGGTCCTCTTCAAGGCTGGCCCTGGTCTCTTTGAACGGCCAGAGGTGCCGATTGATCCAGATCACGACTGCCCCCAGCAGCAGGAGCACCAAGCCTGCCGAACCGATTATTCCTGCGACCAGCGTGTGATTCGGTTGCCACTCGACCAAGGTGATGAGTGCGAACATCAGGAACAGGCTGGCTCCCAAGACAGCCACGGCCGCGCCCACGGCGACCCGGATCCCCCGGCGGACGGCAGACTTCAACTCCGCCTTGGCCAGAGTCACCTCGTCCGCGACCAGCTGGCGGACATCGTCCGTGAGTCCGTGGACCAGCTCTGCGACGGTCTGCTCCGGCAATTCAGGGCTGACCATCCACGCAGCGTAGCGGATCGCGGGCCGCGCTTCCCCGCCGCCTATCATCAAGTCGTGGCGGGCTCTTCCCCTCGCTCTCTCGACGACTTGGCCGCACCGCTGGCTCGACTGGCCCGCTCCGGCAGCCTATTGGTGGCGACCGATTTCGACGGCACCCTGGCGCCAGTCGTGCGGAATCCAAGCCGAGCCCGTCCCTTGCCGATCGCCGCTCAGGCCCTGGCTGCACTGGCCCTCCGGACCCCCGTCGCGGTGATCAGCGGGCGTGACCTGGCAAACCTCTTCGTCCAGTGCCCGCTGCCGGGCGTGCTGCTCCTTGGCAGTTACGGCCTGGAGCCGTGGCAGGAGGCAGGAAGCCTACCCCGCCCGCTGCCACCTTCCAATCCATCGCCGCGGCTGCAGCGGCTCGCCTCCGAGCTGAAGGTCTCACTTCGCGGCCTAGACGGAGTGGAGGTCGAGACCAAGACGCTCGGGGTTGCGGTGCACTACCGAAATGCCCCCGACCGTCACACCATCGGCCTGGAGCTCCGTCGGATCCTTTCCCTGGTATCGCACCGCGAGGAGCTCGAGCTGCTCCGAGGCCGACGAGTGCTTGAGCTGCGTGATCGCCACGCTGGCGACAAGGGCACCGCTTTGGTCCAGCTGCTCGACCGGATCTCGCCCCGTGGATGCGTGTACGCCGGCGATGATCTGGGCGACATCCCGGCCATGGTCCAACTGCACCGTCGGGCGGGCGATCTGGAGCTGGCGCTCGCGATCGGAGTGCTCAGCCAGGAGACGCCGGATCAGGTTCGCGAGGAGGCGGACGTCTGCCTCGAGGGTCCGGACGAGTGGGCGAAACTGCTCGCGACAGTCTTGGAGGAGTTGGTGCCGGCCGCCTGATCCACCTTCACAGACGGATCATCGGGCCACGAGTTCGTTCAGATCTTGGAGTTGGGCGGTGATCCAGCGCACGATGTCGTACTTTCGAACCGTCTGCCGCATGTGCCTGGCCCTGGTTGAGCGGTCCCGTTTGGGCATGGTCAGGGCCGAATGGAGTGCCTCAGCAGTCTGGTCGATGTCGAAGGGATTGATCGTCAAGGCCTCGCTGCCAAGCTCCTCGTAGCTCCCGGCGTTCTCGCTCAGCACCAGTACCCCGTCCTTGGCGTTGCAGATGACCCCTTCCTTGGCAACTAGGTTCATCCCGTCGTAGATGGGGTTGACAAGGAGCGCGTCGTAGCTCTTGTAAGCGGCGACAGCCTTGAAGAGGTTCTCTTCCACTTCCAGTCGAATCGGCATCCACGTGCCTGTCTGGAAGCGGCGGTTGACTTGAGCGGCGGTACTCACCAGCGCGCCCAGGTAGGAGCGGTAGGCGTCCACGCTCTGACGGCTGCGCTGCAGCAGGGCCCAGAACACCACCCGTCCTCGAAGCTCGGGGTGGCTCTCCAGCAGTCTCTCGTAAGCGAGGAAGCCGCGAACGATGTTCTTGCTCAGATCGGTTCTGTCCACCCTGAGGATCAGCAGCTCCGGACGCCAGGCGGCGATCAACGCCTCCTGACGGAGAACCTCCTCATGGTTGGTGAGTTCGACCATTGCGCGCACGTCTATCGAGATCGGGTAGGCGCGGATCCAAACGCTTCGACCCTCGAAGAACACGGTGGACTGACGGTGGTCGACCGCCAGCCCCAGGTTCTCCTCGCAGGTGAGCAGGAAGTTGCGAACGTCGAGCGAGGTCTGGAGACCGACTACATCACAGCCCAGCAGACCAGACAGGATGCCGTCCCGCATGTGCCGAGGCAGCACCTTCCAGTACTGCGGCGTTGGCCAGGGAATGTGGATGAAGTGCTGCAGGTGAGCCTCTGGAAGTCGCCTGCGGACCATTCCAGGCATCAGGTAGAGGTGGTAGTCCTGGCTCAGGATCAGCGGGCGATCCTTGGATCTCTCCGCCAGAGAGACCACGCGGTCCGCGAATTCCTCATTCACCTTGACATAGCCGTCGCGCCAGGCGCGCTCGGTGCGTGAGTCGAGGATCGGCTCTCGGCCCAGGTCCCAGAGGTAGTGTTGGATGAACCAGAGCAGGGGATTGCTGATCTCGTTGTAGTAGAGGTCGTAGGCGGCTGGCTCTGGGTGGATGTAGGCGATGCGGAACTTGTTCCCATCGTCTGAGGTGACCTGGGAGACACCGTGCTGATCAGCCCGCTCGGCAAGGCGCTCGTCTGACTCGCCCCTTGCCACGGCCACCCATGGGGCGTTGCTGGCCTGGGCGAGTGCCGACATGGCGGTGACCAGCCCGCCGCCACCGCGCGTTATCCGTTCGGTGCCCCCGTGACCAATTTGGCTCTCGACCGGAGGACGGTTGGCAACCACGATCGGCTGCCAGCCATGCAGCATTCGTCGCAAGTAAGGCTCGATCCCCGGCATTTGGCTAGGATGACGGACCGCGGGCCCTGGTGGGACCCTCCTATTGCAGGGTCGTGACCCGATAAAGTCGGTCGGTGCGAATTGGAGTGGCCAAAGAGCTGGTCGCGGGGGAGCAGCGTGTCGCATTGGTGCCCGAGTCCGCCGCTCGCCTGATCGCCGCCGGAGCGGAGGTGGTCGCTGAAAAGGGTGCCGGGGATGCGGCCTACTTTCCGGAGGCTTCCTACCGGGATGTGGGGGCCACCATCTTGGCAACCCACCGAGAGGTGCTCACGACCGCCGACCTGCTGCTCAAGGTGCGACCGCCACTCGCTCGTGGACAAGGGAGCGACGAAATCTCGATGCTGCACAAGGGCTTGGTCCTGGTGGGACTGCTCCAACCACTCACCCAGCCTGAGGTGATTGAGCAGATAGCCAAGCGGGGGGTGACCGCCTTCAGCCTGGATCGCCTGCCGCGGATCAGCAGGGCCCAGGACATGGATGTGCTCTCCTCGATGAGCACCGTCGCCGGGTACCACGCGGTCCTGCTGGGCGCCGAACGGCTGCCGCGATTCTTCCCCCTGCTGATGACCGCCGCCGGGACCGTCACCCCGGCCCGCGTCTTGGTGCTTGGTGCCGGAGTGGCCGGCCTTCAGGCGATCGCAACGGCCAGGCGTCTAGGGGCGGTGGTACGAGCGTTCGACGTGCGGCCCCAGGTCAAAGAGCAGGTGGAGAGTCTGGGAGCGCAGTTCGTCGAAGTCGGCGAGGAGGTCGAGGCGGCTGAGGGCCAGGGTGGGTATGCCGCCGAAGTCTCTGCCGACACCCAGCGCCGTGAGCAGGAGGCACTCGAGCGCGAGGTGGCAGATGCCGACGTTGTGATCACCACCGCTCTGGTGCCCGGGCGCCCTGCTCCCATTCTGGTGACCAGGGCGGCGGTCGCCAAGATGCGCCCCGGGTCAGTGGTGGTCGACCTGGCGGCAGAGGCCGGGGGCAATTGCGAGCTGACCGAGCCGGGAAAGGAGATCCAAAGTGGCAGAGTGTGGGTCCTGGGGCCACTGGACCTACCATCCCGCATGGCCTACCACGCCAGCCAGCTCTACTCTCGCAACGTAACCCGCTTTGCTCTCTCTCTCATCAAGGACGGCCAGCTTCAGCTGAACTTCGACGATGAGGTGGTCGCCTCGACCTGCGTGGCCCACGACGGACAGGTGATGGGAGGTGCTCGGCCATGAGTGCCTTCGGCGGCACCCTGCTGATCGGGCTGTTCATCTTCGTACTGGCCGTCTTCATCGGATTCGACCTGATCTCCAAGGTGCCCGCCACGCTGCACACGCCGCTGATGTCCGGTACCAATGCGATCCACGGGATCGTGCTTGTCGGAGCTCTGACGATCGCCGCCGGGGTGCACGGCGCGCTGGGCACCGTGATCGCATTTCTGGCGGTGCTGCTCGGCACAATCAACGTGGTCGGAGGCTTTGTAGTCACCGATCGAATGCTGCAGATGTTCAAACGCCGCCCTGAACCAGAGCGGCCCGCCCTCAGGTGATCCACTACCCGCAACTGGTTGCGCTCGGCTACCTGATCACCGTCGGGCTCTTCATTTTTGGTATCCGGCTCCTCGGATCCCCGGCAACCGCCCGGCAGGGAAACCGCCTCGCCGCCCTCGGAATGCTGGTGGCGCTGGTGGTCACCTTCGTCGGGTTGGGAGCGCTGCCCTGGATCGCCGTGCTGCCAGCGTTGGCCGTGGGCGCGGTGATCGGGGCGGTGGCAGCTCGTGCGGTGCGCATGACGGCCATGCCCCAGATGGTTGCGCTCTTCAACGGGATGGGAGGGGGCGCCGCCGCGCTGATTGGCGCCGCCGAATTCGTACGTCGGACCGCGCATCTGGCGGCTGGGACTTCGACCATCTCCGCCAGCGATTCCGTGCCGATCATGCTCGGCTGCCTGATCGGCTCGATCAGCTTCTCCGGCAGCCTGATCGCCTTCTGCAAGTTGCAAGGCATCCTCCGCGGCAGTCCGATCACGTTCCGCAATCAGCGCGTCGCCAATGCGGTGCTTCTGGCGGTGATCCTGGCGATCGGGATCGTCCTGATCGGGGTCGATGCATCGCCGTGGCTCTTCGTGGTATTCGAGGCACTCGCCCTGACCTTCGGGGTCGCCTTCGTCATGCCAATCGGCGGCGCAGACATGCCGGTGATCATCTCGCTGCTCAACTCGTTCACGGGCCTGGCTGCCGCGATCAGCGGCTTTGTCCTGGACAACGAGGTCCTGATCGTCGCTGGGGCATTGGTGGGAGCCTCGGGGACCATCCTCACCCAACTCATGAGCAGGGCCATGAACCGGTCGCTGGCCAACGTACTGTTCAGTGCATTCGGCAGCCAGGTGAGCGGGGCGGAGGACGCCGGCCCGAGCGCCGACCAGAACATCCACAGCGTCAACGCCGAAGACGTGGCGATCTTGCTCGGCTACGCCCGGCAGGTGATCTTCGTGCCCGGTTATGGCATGGCGGTGGCCAAGGCTCAACACGAGGTCCGCGAGCTGGCAGCCCAGCTGGAGAAGCGCGGCGTCTCGGTGAAGTACGCGATCCACCCGGTGGCCGGGCGAATGCCAGGCCACATGAATGTGCTACTCGCCGAAGCGGATGTCCCCTATACGCAGCTTTATGAGATGGACGACATCAATCCCGATTTCGCCAGAACCGACGTGGCAGTGGTCATCGGAGCCAATGACGTCACCAACCCTGCAGCTCGCGCCAATCCCTCTAGCCCGATATACGGGATGCCCATTCTCAACGTCGACCAGGCGGCCAACGTGGTGGTGCTGAAGCGGAGCATGAACCCAGGTTTCGCCGGAATCGAAAACGAGCTCTACTACAACCCCAAGACCCTGATGCTCTTTGGCGACGCGCGTGACTCGGTCATCCACCTGATCGCCGCCCTCAAGGAGCTGGTTCCGGTGGCTCAGGGTGGCTAGGGCCTAGCTGCCGCGGTCAGCCGGTGGGCGAATCGTTCGGCGACGGTGCGGCGCTGCGTAACCGCAACGGCAGGCAGCCGTTCGGAGGCACGGCGCAGGTTACGAACTGGCTGACGGCGGGATTCTCCAGCACCTGGAAGACGTAGACCGGAACAGCCGTACCGTAGCTGTCGACCAACGCGAGCGACTCGCCGCCGAGCGTGACCGGCCCCTTACCGGTCGGAGAAGGCAAGGTAAAGGGCTTCCCACGCAACGAGAGCAGGTAAAGATTGGGGTTGATGGTCCCTGCATTGAGGTCCTGGACCACCTCGGACGGGGCCATCGCCGGGTAGACGACCGGGCGACCGGTCGCCCCGTAGGGGATCGCGCCACTGATGCCTACCAGCTGCGTGACCTGGTGCTGATCGGTGGCCACGTTGACCCAGATCTCCTCTGGCTGGCCCAGGATGTTCACCACGGGGAAGCCGTTGAGGGACCACTGGAGATACACCGACCGGTCTGAGCCGTTGGTGGTGCTCAGCTGAGTGATCGGGATGACGCCCCCGCCCGCCGGCACGTGCGCTGCACTGAGAAAGTTTTCGGCGAATGCGTCGGCTCCTGCGACCGTGGGAGTGGTTCCGACCTCGTCGGTAGGGGTGTTGGGATGAAAATTGAAAGTGGTGAGGGTGGGATTGGTAGTCAGCTGGTATCCGCTGGTCGATCCCAGGTTGTAGCCCAGTCCCGAAGCCGTGCTGATGGGTGGGCCCGGCACTCCCAGCGCCTGCGCGAGCGCGGTCACCGCGGCGGTAGCCGTGACGGGCACACGCTCCGACTCCACCGTCTTTGAACCTGAACCCAGGTTACCGACCACGGCGTATGGCCCCCCGATCGGGAGCGGACTGGAGGTCTCCCCGCCAAGCCCCAGCAGACCGGGTAGCGCCGCGCTCGCGCTAGCGGTCGGAGACGAGCCGGAGTGTGCCCCGGTGCTTCCGCAGCCCACCACCAGGATCGCCATGAGCGGGAGGCCACATGCCGGGCTCAATCGGCGCCGGAGAACCTGCATCACCTCAGAATGCCACGGGTGGGCTACATGTACGTCAGGGATGTGAACCCGTCATGGCCCGGTCCCCGGCCGGAGCCGTGGCCCTGTTGTTGTTTGAAAGCCCCGGACTGTAGCACGTCAAAGAGACTCAGCTCAGCTGAATGTCTCCTCCGGGCGTTGTAGGTCTGTCGAGTTGGATTCCACACCAGGGTCACACGAACCCGGAACGGAGAGATACCGCGAGGCGCTGCTGCGACTGGTCAGAGCCAGCTCGCCCGGGATGCGGTTGGGACTGGACTCGACTCGCCGACTGCTGGGTAGGCTCGGGGATCCGCAGCTCGGCCTCCGCGGAGCACTGGTCGCCGGTACCAACGGGAAGGGCTCCGTCTGCGCAATGGCAGCCGAGATTGCCCAACGGGCTGGGATGAGGGTGGCTCTACTGACCAAGCCTCACCTGACCAGTTATCGCGAGCGGATCCGCTTGAACGGGGCTCCGATCGACCCGTCCTTCTTCGCCTCCATCGCTGATGAGGTGAGTGAGGTGGCGGACCGGATGGGCAGCGGGGTCGGCCGCCCCACCCACCACGAGCTGCTCACCGCGATGGGCTTCCTGGCTGCCCGGCGCTGGTCTGCCGATTTGGTCGTTTGCGAGGTTGGGCTGGGGGGCCGTCTGGACGCTACCAACGTTTGGGACGGGGGGATTGCTGTGTTGAGCTCGGTCGCACTGGACCATCAGGCCCAGCTCGGAAACACTGTCCGCCAGATCGCCCGCGAAAAGGCGGCGATCATCAAGCCCAATAACCTCGTGGTCTCGGGTGCTCCGGCCGCTGCGCGACCCGCAGTCGAGGCGGCCTGCAGAAGAGCATCGGCACGGCTGTGGCAGCTGCATCGGGAAATCAATGTCGTCGCGTCATCCGGCGAACTGGACACATTCCGCGTCAGCACCCCCACTGCCGATAGAGAGGGGCTCCGGATCGGCCTGGATGGCTCGTTTCAGATGGAGAACGCAGCGCTGGCGGTGGCCGTCGCGGACTGCCTGGTCGACTTAGGATTCAGCATCCCGGAGGAATCGATCAGGACTGGGCTCGACGAGGTTCGGTGGCCGGGCAGGATCGAGACCATCGCGTGGCAGCCCGAGGTGCTGATCGATGCGGCCCACAACCCAGCGGCTGTCGCGGCCGCCATTCCCGAGATCCGACGGCGGGTGGCGGAGCGGCCCGCCGCCCTGCTGTTCGGGGCCATGGAGGACCACGACTTTCGCGGGATGATCAAGCTGCTCAGGGCGGTTCCCTTCAAGAATGTCGTATTCACCGAGTCTGATTCGGCCCGAGCAGCCTCCGCCGATCTCCTGAGCGGAGCATGGAATAGCTCCTCTGAAGTTGTGGTGCCGGTCCACCGGGCGCTGGACCGGGCCCGAGCTCTGGCCGGTCCAGAGGGCTTGGTCGTGTCGCTTGGATCGATCTACGTGATCGGGGAGGTGATGTCGGCGCTGGGAGTCGGAGTTCCGCCGGACCCGGAGATCGCCTTTCCGCCGCTCTGGTGAACCCCGAACCGAAGGGGGTCGAAACCATTGATCGGGTGATCGGTGGCTCCGCCGGTTGCCAGATCGGCCAGGATCTCCCCGACCACAGAACTGAACTTGAACCCGTGACCCGAGAACCCTGCAGCCAGCGAGATCGAGGCTGAGCCGGGATGCAATCCGATCACGAAGTGCCGATCCAGGGTGTTGGTGTAGAGGCAGGTGACGCTTCGCGCCAGACGCGCCCTCGAGAGGGCAGGAACGGCATCTCTGAGTCCGTCTCGCACCGTCTTTACATCTTGTTCGGTGACTTCTCGCCGAACGGTCTCCGGTGTCGTCTGCTCCCCACCGTGGTGCCGAGCTGCCTTGGCGGTCCTTCGGTCTCTGCTGGGGAGACCGTAGTACTGGTAGCCGTCGAATCCTTCCAATAGGTAGATCGGGAAACGGGGCGGCGTGAACGGCGCTACGTCGTCCGGCTCGAACCAGACCATCACCTGGCGCTCCACCTGGAGGTTGAGCCCGGGCAGCTGGAGGATGCGATCGCTCCAGGACCCGGCCGCCAAGACCAGCCGGTCGGCGGCATACGAGCGGGACTCACTGCGCACCGAAACGCCAGAACCGGAGGCTTCCCAGCCGCTAATCCTTTCACCGAAATGGAGCTCTGCGCCGAGACTGGCAGCCTGGCGCAGGTGGGCCAGGACCGCCGCCTCAGGTGCCAGAACCCCTGCTTCCGGCTCCACCAGGCCCACCTGATCGGGGAGGGGGCTGAGGGCGGGGAATTCTCGGTGGAGCTCGGCGGCGGAGAGAAGACGGTGAGGGATGCCCCACTGCCGGGCGCTCTGGAGTGCGCCCGACACGATCTCCCCCTCGGGCGAGCCCAGCATCACTCCACCAGTCGTCTCCAGCAACTGTTCCCCGCTCAGGGCCTCCAGCTCCCGCCAGAGCTGGTACGCGCGGAGCACCAGCGGTACGTAACCGGGACCTTCGAAATAGGCCTGCCGGATGATCCGCGACTCTCCGTGAGAGGACCCCTGGTCATGGGCGGGGCCGAAGGCCTCCAGACCGATCACCTGAGCGCCGCGGCGGGCCAGATGGAAGGCTGCGGCCGACCCCATGGCGCCGAGGCCGACGACTACGACCTTGAGTTTTGGGGTCACGCAGCGGCGGTGGGACGGGTTGAGCTGGCAGCTCCGACGCCTGCCAGGGCCCGCTCACACAGCGTGGTAAGCCCGTCCCAGTCCTCGGAGCGCAGCAGCTCGGGCCGGAAGAGATCGTTGGTGAGGCCGACAACGTCGGCGCCGGCCCGGAGGTATTCCTCGCAGTCGCTGAGTTGGATGCCCCCGCTCACCCAAATTGGACTGAGCGGCATTGGCCCCCTCAGCGCTCGGATATAGGCGGGCCCGCCAACAGTGGATGCCGGGAACACCTTGACCAACTCAGCCCCCAGTTGCTCCGCCTGGGCGATCTCGGAAGGCGTTAGGGCCCCCATCACCAGCGGTACCCCGGCACTGCGCGCGACCTCCACGACTGCAGGAACCAGATAGGGGGTGACCAGGTACTGGGCACCGGCATCCAGTCCCCTTCGAGCCAGTTCGGAGTCGGTGATGGTGCCCGCCCCGAAGGTGCAAATTTGGCCTAGATCACGCTGCTTTCGCAGCGCTCCAATTAGCTCGAAGGCCCCCGGGGTCGTGGCGGTGACCTCCACCGACCCCACTCCGGCTCGGGCAGCTACCACTGCCGCTTGGGCCGCCTGCCCGTGATCGTGCCAGCGGATGATCGCCGCCAGTCGTCGGGGGAAGAGTGAGGCGACGCCTTTGCCCAGCACACTCCGAGTTTATGGTGCCCGACCGTAGTTCAGCAGCGGAGACAGAACCCGCTGATTCGGCGACTCGCCGCCCAGGCCGAAGCTGGCTCGCATACCTCAAGCGTCTGCGCGGTCCCGGGATTGCTTGGTTCGGTGGGCGGCCCTGTCGGGCGGGGTCACCGGCGCGGGCAGAAGCTCACGCCGGTCGTTCCGCCTCGTTGTCAATTGAGCGCGCTCAACCTCTGCCGTTCCAAGTTCAGAAGGTTGCGCTCTCTATTCAACGGCAACAGTTGGAAGAGTAGAAACCAGGATCGGCTCAGCGTGAGCAGAGCGGTCAAGCACCCCACGATCACGTCGACGCCGGTTGCTGGCTCTGATTTCTTGGTGATTAGAAAGGCCACCAGAATCGTCAGCAGCATCACCCCGAGTGCGCTCACGCCCCACGAGATGCACTGCCGGTACCTGCGGGACACCTCTGGGCGCAACTTCTCTAGCCTCGCCTCGACAGTCGCCAAGTCAGTCTCACCGCCCAGTAGCAGCGGCTCATCGAACCTACCGCCCTGATCGTTCAGTCGGGCCCCTGGTGTGACTGCCGGATGATGCTCTCGATCACGTCGTGGCCGGGCGGACGGTGAGGTGAGTTCCGACGGGTGGGCGACTTGCGCCGATCCGGACGTCCACTGGCCATATGGCTTTCCTGCTTGCGCCAGACCCGCTCTATGATCACCCGGATCTCCGCCCCGTCTTCGTAGGGGATCCCCTGGGCCGCCAGCGAATTCCGGATCCGATCGGTCAATTCGGCGCTCTCGTGCAGATTCAGCTGCTCCAACGCCTCCAGGATGTCGTCGAGTCGGCGCAGCGTGGTACGACGCTCGGTCGTCTCCGTGGATGCCGAAATCATTGGCCGATTATCCGCGACCAGGGGACCGGTGGGGAGTTTGCGCGGTCAGTCCCGGCCACTGTCAGGCCGAGACCTGCACCTCGGGAACTGTCGCCCGGTCGTAAAGACCTAGCTTGGCGACCCAGTTCTGGACGGCCGACGGCGCCCACCAGTTCGCCCGCCCCAGGATCCTCATCAGGGCTGGAACCAGGATGCCGCGCACCAGAGTGGCGTCGACCGCCACCGCAACTGCCATCCCAACTCCCAGAGTCTGGATCTCCAGTACATCCCCCGCCGCGAACGAGCTGAAGACGGTGATCATGATCAGGGCGGCCGAGGTGATAACCCCCCCGGTGACGGTGAGCCCGTGCGCGACCGCGTCCCGGTTGTCTCCCACCTCGCAGTAGCGCTCCCGAATTCGCGACAAAAGGAAGACCTCGTAGTCCATCGACAGTCCGAAGAGGATGGCGAACATTAGGACCGGGGTGGTAGCGGTGATATTGCCCGCCGGCGTGAACTGGAGAACGTTGGCCAAGTGACCCTCCTGGAAGATCCAGACCATCGCTCCGAAAGCAGCAGAGATCGAGATCAAGCTCATCAGCACCGCCTTGATCGGGAGGAGGACCGAGCCGAAGGTGAGGAAGAGCACGCCCATGGTTACCGCCACGACCAGCAGAACCGCCCACGGAATGGTGGCGCCGAAGGCTTGCAGGAAGTCCACCGACAGCGCTCCTCCGCCGGCGAAGAGGGCGTGGGCACTCACCGGACCGGGAAGGCTCCGAAGGCGGTGGACCAAGGTTGCCGCCTGGCTGGTGTCAGGGGAGTAGTCGTTCGCTACTTCGAACTGGGCGAGGGGGCCTGCCAGGTTGCCAGCGATATACGAGTTGAGCGAAGCACTTCGCTGGGCCGCGGGTAGGGTCAGCTGCTTCAGGTAGGTGGCGCGATCGACACCTGGGGGCGGCGTCAGGGCGCCGGTGACACCCTCTACTCCGGGGACGGAGCCGAGCTTCCTGAGGTAGCTCTCGAGCTGCGACAGCTGCGTCGGCGAAAGGCGGCGATTCAGGGACGAACCGTACTTCAGCACCAAGTTGAGGTCGTCGACACCGCCGGCCTGGGGAAAGTCATAGGTGAGCAGGGCATAGCCGGTCCGCGCCTCGCCGGGCGGGATGTTGGCGACATCGCTACCGGTCGACAGCCTGAGCTGCAGGAACGGCGTCCCTACCACCAGCAGTAGAGCCACCGTCGGCAAGGCGATCAGGACGGGTCGGCGCATCACGGTCCGAGCCACCAGGCCCCAGAAGGATGAGTATCGGGCGGGACGCAGGTGGGTCCCCCGGAGGCTGCGGCGCAAGGTCAACCAGTTGACGCGCGGGCCAAGCAGCCCGAGCAGCGCGGGCAGCGAGGTAAGTGCAAACAGCAGCGTAAGAGCCACGACCAGTACTCCTCCAACGCCCATGCTCCGGAGGGCTGAGGCGGGAAAGAGGGTCAGCGACAGCAGGCCGATCGCCACCGCGGTCCCGGAGACCGCGATGGCCTTCCCGGCGCTGGCTGTGGCGATGCGAACCGCATCAGCCGACTCGTGGTTGGGGATCTCTTCGCGGAAACGCTTGACGAAGAACAGGGAGTAGTCGATGGCGAGCCCCAGCCCGATGATCGTCGCGACGTTGGTCACGAAGATCGACATCCCGAAGTGAGCGGCCAGGATCCTGATCACCGCCAGGGAGGTCGGCACAGCCAGGCCCGCAATGACGAGCGGCAGCAGGGCCGCCATGACCGAACCGAACACCAGGAAGAGGAGGAGCAGGGAGATCGGCAGGGCGATCAGCTCCGCATGCTGCAACTGCTTCTCCAAAGCGGAGTTGTACAACGCATCGATCGGGGCTGAGCCACTGATGTACAGCTGTAGACCCGACGGTCGATCGATGAAGGACGTCAGGTGGGAGAGCTGCGACGTGGCCGCAGTCTCGCTCAGCTTTAGATTCACTACGGCAAACGTGTCGTGGCCGTGGTCTCCGATGAAGATCTGCTCTCGCGTGTTGGTGTAATCGAGCACGCTGCCGGTTACTGGCTGCTCGGCCAGTCTTCGGAAAGAGTCGTTGACCACGGATTGAACGGCTGGAGACGCGGCATTGGGTAGCGGGCTGTGAAAGACGAGCAGCAATTGAGTCGTCGCAGTTCCGAAGTAACGAGACAGCAGGTTGCTGGCCTCCTGACTCTGCGATCCGGGGACCGAGAAGCCTCCCGAGGTGAACTGGCCGCCGAAGGGCCCGGAGAGCCCGACGAGGAGAACGGCTAGCGCTAAGGCTCCGGGAAGAATGAACTTGCGAAAGCGGTAGGCGAAGCCGCCCAGCCGCCAGAACATCCCCGCCGGCTCCCCTGGCTGCCTCGCACCCGGTGAATGAATGTTCATTCAGCTAGATTATGTGGAGTGCCCGGGGGCCTTGTCAAAGGTGCCGCGGGAGCAGCGAAGGAGCACGAACTTTGGGAGCCGTCGAGGTAGCAAGCGCGATCAGCCACGCGGATCAGGTGCGCCAGCGAATTCTGGAGGGCGCGGCGCGGGCGTTTTCGGTCTCCGGTTTCCAGGGCACCAGCGTCCCTGACATCGCTGCCGAGGTCGGGGTCTCGGTGGGGCTGCTCTACCGGTATTTCCCCAGCAAGGCTGATCTGTTCACAGCCATCTGCATGTCCGAGACGGACTCGGTGATCGCGGCCCTCAACCGCCAGCTCTCGGAAATCGCCAACCCGACCGAGCGGCTGCGGGCGGGGGTCGGGTACTACCTCAACGAGATGCTCTCGAAGCAAGGCGCGGGACTGATCCTGGGGGCGCTGGCGGAGGCTCCCGCCAACCAGGAGGTGCGCGATGTGATGCGCCTCCGGTCGGACACCATCCGTAATTTCGTCAGGCGCTATCTGGAAGACGGAGTGCGGGCAGGGGAGGCGCCGTCCACAACGCCGATCGAGGACTTCACCGAGGCGATCGCGATGATGCTCGACGGAGTAGTGACCGCGTGGGCGGTTTCCGGCGCCGAGCTTGACCTGCTCTTCGTGCGCGACGCCATCGTCAGCCTACTGTCGGCTGCCCTCCAGACCGCTGATTTGCCGGCGCGGTGACGCCCGCCTGCTCCAGCGCCTGAGTCAAATCCTGAAGCAGGTCGTCCGGGTCCTCGACCCCGACCGAGAGTCGCAGCAGCCCCGCCGGCAGGTGCTCGTCCCCGGCCCATCTGGCCCGGCGCTCCAGGAGTGATTCGACGGATCCCAGGCTGGTCGCGTTGGTCCAGATGCGTGTGGCCGCGCAGACCCTCTCCGCGGCGGACGCGTCACAGTCCAGCTCGACGGCCAGCATGCCACCGAATCCGCCTCGCATCTGCTGCACCGCCAGCTCATGTTGGGGATGTTCAAGGAGTCCCGGATAGTGCACGCGAAGCACTCCGGGTAGTTGCTGCAGCCGCTCTGCCAAAAATGCAGCGGTCGTCATCTGGCGCTGTAGACGCACGTCCAGCGTGCGCAGGCCACGCAACGCCAGCCAGGTTTCAAGGTGCCCCGGTATGGCTCCGCCGACGCTACGTTGTTGGCGCAGTTTTGGCAGCAAATCACGGTCGTTTGTGACGACGACACCCAGCATCAGATCACTGTGTCCGCCGAGGTACTTCGACACTGAGTGCGTCACCGCATCCGCACCAAGGCGCAGCGGCCGCACCAACAAGGGAGTGGCGAACGTGTTGTCGACCAAGATGAAGACACCGGCCTGGTGCGCGACCTCAGCACAGCGGCGAAGGTCGGCAACCGACAGCAACGGGTTGCCGAGTGACTCGACCATCAGAAGGGCAGCACCCTGACAGGCGTCTCGCACCGAATCCAAGTCGGTGGCATCCACCACTTCGGTGGTACAGCGCCCTGCCTGCGCCAGCTCACCCAGCAACTGGCGGCTGCCCTGGTAGCAGTCGCTGGCGATCACGATCTTCTGTCCGATTCCGCGAATCTCGACTACCGCCGAGGTTGCAGCCATTCCCGAGCCGAACACAACCGCTCCGCGCCCCTCTTCCAGTTCGGTTAGCGCGGCTTCCAGACGCTCCCAGTTCTCGTTGTGATCACGCCCGTAGGAGTAACCCCGGGGATTGCCGTGGCCGAATACCGAGGACATCACAAGGGGGGGGACCAGGGCCTTGCTATCTGGGTCGGCCCTGCCGCCGGCATGGACCACCTTGGTGGCGAAGCGTTCGCCTGGTGCGTCCGGTGCAGCCCTGCTCAAAGGCGGCTCAACGGGCGGCGCTCCGGCCAGCTCTCAGCAACACCTCTCGCGCAACCCGCCCATGTGCCTCATCCACCATCTCACCGCCCAGCCGTGAGGCCCCGCCACGAGCCTCCAGCGTGGCCAGGATCTCCTCCGCCCGACGAACCTGCTCCGCGTTTGGAGTGAATGCCCTGTTCACGGTTTCCAGCTGACTGGGATGGATGACCCACTTGCCGTCGTAGCCGAGCTGCGCGGACTTCTGGGCGGACCGTTCCAGGAGCTCCAGGTTGCCAATCTCGGTGAAGGGTCCATCGATCACCTGGAGCCCGCGCGCCTTGGCCGCGACAGCGACTCGAAATAGCGCGTAGTGCCAGACGTCACCGGGATAGGTGGCGGACTCCTGCCCGCCGGTCGGGTCCGGCATCCCCATCGCAGCAGAGAAATCGATCGGTCCGAAGATCAGAGCCTCGGTCCGCGGGGACGCCGCGGCGATCTCCGTCACCACTTCCAGTCCCACCGGATCCTCGATTTGCAGCTCGAGCCCGATCGGCGGAGTGGCCCGCTGCTCGTCCTCGAGGGCTGTCAGCAGGTGGTCGACGAAGGCGACCTCGCTCACCGAGCTGATTTTGGGCACCACCAGGCACGCGATCTTGCCGGCCACCTCGGGAACCAGGGCCAGCACGTCCCAGAGTGCGTAGCGGCCGCCCACCCCGTTGATCCGGACCGAAACCGTCCGGCCGCCGAAGTCCAGTTCCTTCACGGATTTCACGACCTGTTCGCGGGCCCGCCGCTTCTCCGCTGGGTCGTTGGGGACCGCGTCCTCCAGATCCAGGATCACTTCGGCGGCGTCCAGAGTCGCCGCCTTCTCGGCCATCCTTCGGCTGCTCCCGGGCAGCACCAGGACGGAGCGCCGCGAGCGATTCACTCAGGCTGGTCCTTCTCCGAATCGCCGCCCTGCCCGAGCCTCTGCATCAGGTCCTCGATCATCCGCCGGGCCTCGGGGTCGTCCATCAGGCGCTGTCTGACCGCCTCGGCGGCCTGGCGCATCTGAGGATCGTCCATCAGCCTTTCCTGCATCTGGGAGAACTGGGTCAGCATCTCTTTGGCCGCGGTCTCCTGAGCCACCTGAAGAAGGATCGGCTGAGAAGCGGCGGCCACCACCGCCTCCATCTGCTGGCGCACCATCTCGATGCCCTTGCATCCGAGGCATTCGCCGCGCAGCTGGCAGTGACACACCGATCGCTTGACCGCGTCGAGCTCGCGATGGACGCCGCTCAGGTCAACAGGTTCAGCCACCGGATAAGCCTATCCCAGCCCTTTAGCTCAGAGCGACGGCTGAATCGGCCGCCGGGCCCTGATCAGAGCATGCCAGTAGCGATGGTAGAGGCGGCCCTCTCGCCACTGGGCAAGGAGCTGACCGCGGACTGCCTGGGGGGCGGTCTCGTAGTAGTCGAGCAGCTGCCGCTTGCGCTTCTCAGGCAGGCTCACCAAATCGAACCACTCGAGAATGTCCTTCTCCTGCTCGATGCGCTCGGCGTGCTCCACGGTGAAGCCCAACGCACTCAGTAAGGCCCGCCACTCCTCCAGTGCGCGGCTGCGAAAGTGGGATGGGTCACGACCGACTTCGACCACCTCTAGCCAATCGCGCACCACCGGCGGGGGGGAGCAGTCGCTGACCGCGAATACTCCTCCTGGACGGAGCACTCGATACGCCTCGCTCAGCGCGGTGATCAGCTGCCGAAAGTGATGCGGCGCGGATCGAACCAGAACGCGGTCGAAGCTGGCCGCGGGAAATGGCAGTTGCTCGGCGTCGCCCTGGATGAAGGTGACATTCCGGATCTCCCGTTCCGCAGCGAGCTCCTTGGCTTGCTCAAGCATCTGTGGGGTTAGGTCCAGACCGACCACCTCGGCTACCTGGGGGGCAGCCGCCAACGCGACATTGCCGGTACCAGTCGCGATGTCCAGCACCCGGTGGTTGGGGCGCAGCTCCGCCACGCCTAAGAACCGGGCCAGTGAGACCGGATCGGCATGGGTTGGGCTCTGGCGGTAGGCCTCGGCTACCTGGGAGAACTGGCGTTGGCTGTCAGTGCGATCGTCCCCCTCCGCTTGGCCAGGGCCAACGCTCACAAGGGATGGCCGGATAGCAAGGAGTCAAGCGGAGTTGGCTCCAGGTCCTGTGGTCCGCCGAAGCGCACATCGATCTCGGCCTCCAGATCCTTGACCAGATCGCGCAGCTGCCCAAGGTCAGAGGTGGGCGAATTTCCGTTGGCGTAGGCGCCCACCAGTTTGCCGTCCTCGAAGAGCGCGACTCCGATGCCCTCCTGGGCATGCACGATCAGTCCGCCACTGGAGGAGTACTTGCTTAGGTAGCTGCGAAGTCCCTCCAGGTTGACGAACATCGCTCCCAACCCGGCGAAGCGCACCGGTGCGTGGAGCAGCAATCCCAGGCCCCTGGCGATCTGGCGTGGATAGGTGATCACGTTGATGGTGTCCTGGCTGTTGGGGAAGTTGGGGAAGGAGATCCGGTTGCTGGTTGCGATCTGCCCTGCGCGGTCACTCGCCACTGCCACGACATAGCCATCGACCAGGACGACGTAGCTGTTCGCCCCGTCGAGGCCGAGCACCTGTAGCACGCCCGTATGCCCCTCGCCCGCAAGGTGACGCAGCAGACGGGCAGGATCGGTGAAGCCAGCCCTGAGGTTGCGGAAGACGACCTCGCCCTCGGGCAGGGGGAACGTCCTCGTCTGCAGGGCAGGTACACCAGCCGAGCCGGGCCCGGGCGCGATCGGCGCCGCCGGCGGAAATGCGACCACCTCTTCAACCACCAAGGTTGGGATCGTCCATGGCTGGTCGGGAACCGTGAGCACCTCGGAGATACTGTCCAGACCCGAGTCAGCGGCACCTTGCTCCGGAGTTTCCGGCTCGATCTCATCGCCATCATCGATTACCTCGAGCTCGGCGTCCGTCTCGGTGAAGCTCACCACCGCCTCCTGCCCATCGTCTGCGGGCGAATCAGCGTTGAGCGCCCACGGGGCGGTCTCCTCCCCGGCACCGGAAGGGAGCCATGCCAGGTTCTCCGGTTGATCGCCTCCGCGGTCAACCACTTCCGGCGCGAACGTGGTCGGCTCGTGGTCGCTGTTGCCTGAACCCCACGGGGTGACTTCGTCAGGCTCGGTCCCGGGGGCGCCAGCCGCCGGTGCCTCGGGCACGGCAAAGCTACGAGCGCTCCACGCCGGAAGATCCCCCTCGGACGGGGCATCGGCCGCCCCATCCGCACTCAAGTCGTCGGACGAGGTTCCTGCAGCAGGCGCGTCGAGCGGTTGCCACGCGCCCACGCCGTCGGCATCGGAGGCACTGCCGTCGAGAAGGTCGGCCAGCGGTTCCCTATCCCCCACAGCGGACGGAATAGGCGGGAGGTCGAGCGGGTCATCCTCAGAGTCCGACCCGCTCTCGCCATCGTCGTTGGCCTCGCCATCCTTGTCCTTCTTGCGCCCGAATGCGAAGTGAATCATCGGAGCGGGCCGAGGACTCTCCTGGGGTGGCACCGATCGACCCCCGATCGGGATCGGGATCAGGGCTGGCTGCCGCCGCCAATTGGCGCCTAGTTCGCGGAGGGAAGCTCGCAGGCGCTCGATTTCGTCGCGAAAGGCGGTGGCCGGTGATGATGGGCCGGTCCGGCGCTGGGAAGTCTTCATGAGACGTGCTCCACTGGTGCACCCGGCCAGACAGGCGACGAGCTCGCCCCCACTAGAGTCCGCGCCGGACGTTTCACTTGCGAAGTGTAGCCGCGCCGATCGAATAGTGCTCTTAGATAGAGCCATCCAAACAGTCGCGGGGTTGGACTAGTTAGGCGGTTGCGGGCTGAGGTTGCGTGGGTCCAGGCTCTGGAGCCGACTGAGTAAAGCCGGTGCGCCGTAGCCACTGCTCGGGATGGCGGACCTCACTCCAGCCTGGGAGGCTCTCCGGACCGGTCCAGATTCGATCCAGACCTGCTTGACCAGCCGCCTCGTGGACCATCCGCAAGAAGCGCTCCCCTTGCTGGTACTGCTGAAGCTTGAACGCGATCCCGGAGATCCAGAGCAAGAGCCGTTCGGTCGCCTGGGGGGGATCGTGGCGGCGCCGGAATGCGTCGTCCAGAGTGTCAAAGTCGGGGAAATGGCGGCGGCCAGCCTCCCGCATCACGTAATTGCCGTGACCCTCGAGCACGGTCATGACCGCTTGGACCTTGCCCACCAAGAGCAGCTGGGGACGGAGGCTTCGAGCGGTCTGCATCAGCTCTTCCAGCCCGAGGCCTTTTCCGCCCCCGGGAACCCGGCTCAACTCGCCCACCATCGTTCCCAGGTACTCCCGCAACCAGGGATGGAGCTCGAACTGCCACGCATGGGTCAGCTCGTGCAGCATCAGCCATCGCCGGAGGGAATCGATCGGCAGCTCAGACGACTCGGAGAAGCGCCGAACGTTGGGCTCCACGATCAGCAGCGCCGGCGTGGGCAGCGGCTCGACGCCCCCCTCGGTGCTGTCGGCTCCCGATGGGATGGTGAGAACCGGATCGTACTGGCCCAACACCCGCCGAGCCATGAAGCCGAGCAGGGTCCCTATGTAGAGGCTGCTCGGAACTCTCATTAGCGGACTGGGCCGGAGCGCCGCCCACCCGCCCTGACGCTCCTCGATGGGGCGGAGCATGCGCCTCATCATCGAGACGTTCTGGTCGATGAACCCGTACCGCCCAACCACTCTGACCCTGCCGAAGGTGGCCTCTTGCCGGCTCGTGTTGCAAGCCTCTGCCAGCATCGGAACCAGCTCGCTCACCAAGGGGTCATAGTCGCGCCCAGCAGCTTCCACGTCGGCCATGCCGTCGCCCCCGCAGCGAGCGTAGGCGGTCCGCTTGACCAGATCCCAGTCAAGTACTGGCGCCTCCGGGTCGGCGAGGGACTTGGAGAGTTTCCGCTCCGCAGCTATGGCTACCCCGGCCGCGACCGCAGACCACGCCAACACCGACTTTAGATCGGGCACGCGGCGATCATACGTCGACCTCGGCTCAGCTCCTCCGGTAGAACACCAGCTCCCGCCCGACGTGCTCGAACCCCAACGGATGGTAGAGGGAGGCAAGAGCCGGCTCACCGTAGCGCAGGGCAACGTTCACACCTTCCGCGAGCGCCGCGCCAGCCGCCGCTAGGGTGACGGCGGAGCCTGCTTGTCTACGCCGGAAATCCGGGTGCGTCGCCACGCCGCCCACCTCGACCCATCGGCCGAAGGACATCGTCCAGCGAGCGGCGGCAACCACACGCCCGTCCAGTTCCGCCACCCAGCACCGTTGCGTAGCCAACCGATCCCGCCACGCCTGCGGGCTGTCCAGGCTCATCCAGCTGACAGTCGCGTAGACCTGGTAGATCTGCTCCACGTCCTCGGGCCCGGCAGGGCGGGCTGGTGGAAGCGAACCGGTGGGGGTGAGTAGGTTCGCTGCAACGGTCAGCTCACGCGGATAGAGCGTGAACTCCCTGAGGTCGGAGAGGTCAACCGCCCCCTCCCTCACCGCCAGGCGGTCGATCTGCGCCCGATTTGCCTGGAGCAGCTCCCACGCGGCCGGAGCTTCGGCGGCGGAGCACAGCAGCATCCCGAGCATCCCCGCGTGCAGGAGTGCCGCCGCCCTGACCTCGTCGGCCCGGCCGGGCACCCACCAGAGCACCTCCTCAGGCCTGACGCCTCTCGAGGTCAGTCTCCGTAAATGCTCCCCCATGGACAGCGCCGCCCATCCTTGGGCCATCAGAAACCGCTGAACACGCTCAGCCGTGGACGAGTCGGAAGCAGGCTGAAAGGCGCGCCCGACAGGTAGGTCCTCCTCCATCACCTGGAATGATCGCCCAGCCGCGGCGCGGTCGTCTTTCGCCTTGGCACTTAGCGCCCAAGGCTGCTAGCACTCGAGGTGCCTGAGTGCTAACATGAGCGGGCAAACCTCAGCTGTCTGGATGGGGACAACAGGAGAGACGAATGCCCAAACAACTGCTATTCGACACGGAGGCCCAGTCAGCCCTAAAGCGGGGTGTAGACAAGGTCGCGGACGCGGTCCGGATCACGATCGGGCCCAAGGGCCGCAACGTGGTGCTGGACAAGAAGTTCGGCAGCCCGACGATCACCAATGACGGCGTCACGATCGCCAAGGAGATCGAGCTCGAGGACCCATTCGAGAACATGGGCGCCCAGCTGGTGAAGGAAGTTGCCAGCAAGACCAACGACATCGCCGGGGACGGCACCACCACCGCAACGGTGCTGGCTGCGGCCATGATCAATGAGGGCCTCCGGCACGTTACCCACGGGGCCAACCCGGTCCAGATCAAGACCGGAATCCAGAAGGCCGTCGATGCCGTGGTCACGGAGATCAAGAAGCACTCCGTGCCGATCAGCGAGCGGGAGAAGATCGCCCAGGTGGCATCGATCTCGGCCGCCGACCCAGCTATCGGTGAGACGGTCGCCGACGCCATGGAGAAGGTGGGCAAGGACGGAGTCATCACCGTCGAGGAGTCCAAGGGAATCGAGACCGAGCTCGATCTCGTCGAGGGGATGCAGTTCGACAAGGGCTACATCAGCGCCTACATGGTCACTAACGCCCAGGCTATGGAGGCGGTCCTGGAGGACCCCTACATCCTGATCACCGACCGCAAGATTTCGGCGATCGCCGACCTCTTGCCGGTGGTAGAGAAGATTCATCAGAGCGGCAAGCCGCTGTTGATCATCGCCGAGGACGTGGACGGCGAAGCGCTGGCAACCCTGATCGTGAACAAGATCCGAGGGATCTTCACCGCGGTGGCGGTCAAGGCCCCAGGCTTCGGTGACCGCCGCAAGGCAATGCTCCAGGACATCTCGGTGCTCACCGGAGGCACCGTAATCAGCGAGGAGCTGGGGCTGAAGCTGGACTCCGTGCAGCTTGATCAGCTGGGCCACGCCCGTCGGGTCAAGGTGACCAAGGACGACACCACCTTCGTGGAGGGCGCGGGTAGCAAGCGACGCGATCAAGGGCCGGATCGAGCAGATCAAGGCCGAGATCGACAAGTCGACCAGCGACTGGGACAAGGAGAAGCTCCAGGAGCGACTCGCCAAGCTGGCCGGTGGAGTGGCCGTGATCAAGGTTGGGGCCGCCACCGAGACCGAGCTCAAGGAGCGCAAGCACCGGATGGAGGACGCCGTGTCCGCCACGCGTGCAGCGGTCGAGGAGGGAATTGTCCCCGGAGGTGGCACCGTGCTACTGCTGGCCCAGAAGGCACTCGACAAGGTGAAGCTGGAGGGCGACGAGCAGATCGGGGTGACCATCGTGCGTCGTGCTCTCGAGGAGCCGGCACGGCAGATCGCCAACAACGCTGGGGCCGAAGGTTCGGTGGTGGTGGAGCGCGTGCGCAGCCTCCCCGTCGGGCACGGCTACGACGCTGTCGACTGGCGAGTTCGTGGACATGGTCAAGGCCGGGATCATCGACCCGACCAAGGTGACCCGGTCGGCAGTGCAGAACGCGGCCTCGATCGCCGGGCTTCTGCTGACCACTGAGTCGCTGATCACCGACATCCCCGAGAAGAAGGGAGCCGCCGCTCCCCCAATGCCGGAGTACTGAAAACCTGACCGGCCCCTGGGCCGGCGCGACGACGGAGCGGGGTGGCTGCCAAGCCACCCCGCTTCTTCTTTATCTCCCCTAGGGAGCGAGCAAGCGCGTCCCAAACCCAGCAACCAACAAGGAGCTGATCGCGAACCCGAGCGCCAGTCCCGACGCCGGACCGACGGCCCACCCCCGCAGGATCCCGAGCAGGGTCCCTGTCTGAACTGCGCCACGGCCACGCGCCAGTCCGGCTCCGGTCATCGCCCCGACCAATGCCTGGTTCAGCGACGTGAAGTAGCCGAGTCCGACTGCAGCCAGCACCACCGCGGCCTGGACGAGTTGCGCAGCTGCTGCCATCGCCTGGTCTACATGGACGATGTCGAAAGCCATTCGTCCCAAGAGGGGCCGGCCCCAGATCAGCACGCCTGCTGCCAGGCCGACCCCTCCAAACACACCCGCCGGGGCCGCCGCCAGCACCCTGGCCCCCACCAGGCCACCAGTCGCATTGGCCACGTCGTTGGCCCCCATGGCGAATGATGCCGCGAGGCCGATCAGGACCAGAACCGACGCGCCGAGGCGCCAGAACTGGCTTGGCTGAGACGTGGCCGGACTGGAACGGAGCGAGTGCACCCGGTCCAAGAGTCGGGTGAGCACAAACCCGAGCCCGACTGCCACCAGAGGAGCTAGTACCCACAGCACCACCAGGCTGCCGATGGCCGGCCACTGAACTCCAGCCCTGGCGCCGAGGGCCACTCCCACCAAGGAGAAAACCAGGAGCTGGATTGTCGAAGTGGGGATGCGTAAGCGGTTGTAGGCAGTGGTTAGCCCGAAGGCCAGGGCGACCACCACGATCTCGTCGTTCAGGGTGAGGCGATGCACGACTAGGCCTGTTCCAACTCTAGCCTCCACCGCGTGGCTGGCTAGAGCCGCGCCTAGGAGGGCTACCGGGGCCATGAGAAACAGGGCACGGCGCGAGGTGACCAGTCCGAGGGCGTGAGGCATTCCCATGCAGGCGCCTGTGTAGTGAGCACCGATGCTGGCGGCGAAGGCTAAGGCCAGAACCGC
Organism: Candidatus Dormiibacterota bacterium; assembly: GCA_963804565.1. GTDB lineage: Bacteria > Chloroflexota > Dormibacteria > Aeolococcales > Bog-877 > Bog-877. Next base: position 1,343,369 of record CAWDQV010000001.1, read on the forward strand.
CAGAAGCACCTCGGAGCCCATTCGGCTGACTCTATCCGCGCTGCGGAGTGAGTTCGGTGAGACCACAACCTTGCTGGACCGGTTGAGCGCAGAGCGACGGCACGTTCTTTGCCCGGCCTGCGGGTGGAGTCAGTGGCGCCCAGAATCCCCTCGCTCTGATCCCGTGAGCCACGTGCGCTGTCTCAACCGTAGGCGCTTGCTGCCCTCCTTGACGAACCTCTGCCGTACCGGGAGCCAGTCCAATTCCGTTCCAAAATGCGTCACTGTGCACGCGGCGTGCTTAGACTCCCATCCCCGGCTGCTCTCCAGCATGGATGTCGAACCCTTGGAGGAACCTCTGGGTGTCGTCGAGGCGTCCTGATCCTGAAGCAGAAGCCCTGGCCGAACGATGGGTCGGCCAGTATGGGGACCTAGCCTTGCGCACCGCCTACCTCTTCCTACGCGATCGCAGCCTGGCTGAGGACTGCGTCCAGGACGCATTCGTCAGCGCGTGGCGGGCCCGCTCGAGTTTGCGTGATCGCGGGGCCGAGCGGGCCTGGTTGATGACCATCGTGGCCAACACCGCTCGCTCCCACATGCGCCGACGGATTCCGATCCCCACCGACACCGTCCCGGCTGATCCTTCGACACACGATCCGTTCGACGAACTGGCCGTCTCCGCGGACCTGCGTCAGGCGCTGGACCAGCTTCCCGGTAGAGCAGCGGGAGGTGATCGTGATGCGGGTGTATCTCGACCTATCCGTGGAGGAGACCGCCCGCGCCCTGAAGGTGGCCGAGGGAACAGTCAAGTCCCGGCTCAGCCGGGCCCTGGAGGCACTGCGCCTGAGATGGATTACGACGACAGACTGAAGGAGAAGCTCGGCCAGGAGCTGCGCAGTTCACTGTCGCAGATGCGCCTGGCGCCGGAGTTCCGCGAGGAGTTGAAGCGGCGAATGCTGACCAGCCGGTCCACTCCTTGGCAGCGCTGGCTGGACTTACGGGCGCCCTCGACGAGGCACCGGCGCGCTGTAGCGGGATTCGCGGTCGCGGCGCTCACTGCTGCAGTCGTGATTCCCCTGGTCGCCGTCCATGTCAGCCAGCCCTCAACGACCCGCCAGTACCTGGCCCTGGTTCCGCCGGGAGTGAGCTCCTCGCATGCCAAAGTGGCCGCGCCTGCCACGTGCCACAGTGCGGGCGTGCAGCTGAGCGTCGTGCCGACGCTCCAAGTGACGCTAACTCAGGGTCAGAGCAAGACTTTCACAGTCCATGTGACCGGGTCGTCCTGCCCCCTGGCGGCGTCGGTCACCGGGCCATCCACAGTCGGTCTCTCACTAACGCGTTTGCCCCAGGTCTCCAGCAGTGCGCGGACTCTGAGGGGAGAGCTGTTTCGGGTCACCTGGACTGGACGCACGATCGCCTCCCGCGCCGCTGCCGGAGCTTCCAGCGGTGCGAATTCACCTGGAACTGGGGCGCTCGCCGCTGGGACTTACACCGTGACCCTGAGTGTTCCGCCGTCGGAGGTTCGAGCGGTCATCTCAATCACGGTAAAGGGCTAGCTAAGAGTGTCTCGGCTGCAACTCGTCAGCTGGCCTCATAGCAGATTCCAACTGTCCCCGCTGAGCCCGCGTCGGCCATGGGTGACAATGACGCCGAGATATGGCCGCGATCCTAACCCTGATCACCGACTATGGCTCGGCCGACGGTTACGCTGGGGCGCTCGAGGGAGCGATCATGCAGGTCGCTCCTCGTGTGCGAGTGCTGGCTATCACCCACGGGCTGCCCCCCCGTGACATCGGCGCCGGGGCCTACTGGCTGGCCGCTTCAGCACCGGCCTTTCCCGAGGGAACCGTCCACTGCGTGATCGTGGACCCGGGAGTGGGGACCAGCCGCGCCCTTGTCGCCGCCCGGGTCGATCGCCAACTGGTGGTTGCTCCCGATAATGGGTTGCTTCACTTCCTATGGAGCCGCGGTCAGGATCGTGAGGCGGTGCGGGTGGAGACCAGCGGACTGGATCCGCGGCGGATCAGCCCGACGTTTCATGGCCGGGACGTCATCGGCCCGCTGGCAGCACGTCTCGCGGCCGGGATGGTTCGCTTCGAAGACCTAGGCCCGAAGATCCGCAGCCCACGGCTGGTCAGTGCGTTCCTGCCCCAGGGTGACAGCTCAGGCAGCACCGCCCGAGTCCTAGTTACGGACCACTTCGGCAACGTCATCCTCACCGTCGCTCGAACTCCCTGGTACTCCCCGCTGCCAGCCAGCGTCGCGGTTGGCAACGGCACGGTGATCTCCGAATTGGTCCGCACCTACGGGGAGATCAAGAGTGACTTCGGCCTGCTTTGGAACAGCGCCAACCACCTCGAGATCGCCGGGAAGAGCAAAAGCGCGGCAGACCTCCTCGACCTCCAGCCCGGGGATCGCGTCAGGGTCGCCTGGGCAGCCGCCGCGGAGCCCGCGCCGTCGACGGAGGTCGAGGCCCGGTTGGTAGGGTCTTGATCACCGGCGCAGTTGCCTCGGCAGACCAGGCCCGCGCCCTGGACGACGCGGCGGGAATCCACGGTGTGTCCATTGACTCGCTAATGGCTCTCGCCAGTTTTCAGTGCGCCAGGCTGGTTCACCGACTCACGGTTGACATGCCCCGGTCCGCGCCGGTGGCAGTTTTTGCCGGACGAGGGAATAACGGCGGAGATGCGCTCGGCTGCGCCAGGCATCTGGCTGCCTGGGGCCACTCGGTACGCGCAGTCGTGCTGGGTGACCTGAGCGACCCCAAGAGCGGGTACGGTAGACAGGCGCGCGCGGCGGCCGCCGCGGGAGCGGAGGTGCACCCGGCCGAACCCGGCACACAGTCCGCGCTCGAGTGGGCGATCGGGGGCGCGGGATTGGTGGTCGACGGGCTTCTGGGCACCGGCAGCTCCGGCCCCGTCCGCGGCACAGTCGCCGAGGCGGTCCGGCGTGTAAACGCATCAGGTTCTCCCGTGCTGGCGGTCGATTTGCCGAGCGGGCTCGACGCCACAACCGGAGCAATCAACGGGGGATGTGTCCGAGCTCAGGTCACCCTCATGCTGGCAATCCCTAAGGCCGGATGCCTGCGGCAGCCCGACCTGGTCGGTCGAATGTGGCTCGCGGACATCGGCGTCCCGGCGCGCGCCTACCGAGAGGTCGGCTTGCTCGTGCCAGACTTTGGCGCCGAAGGACTGGGGCTGTTCGAATCAGCGACCCAGTGAGGTGAGTACGCCCGCAGTTAGGTCAGCCGGTCCATGGGTGCGACCAACCGGATGCCCAGGGGGTCGCTTGCGTACAAGGGGCCCCCGGGTTATGCTTTGGCCAGCTCGCGTGTCACCACACGCAACGTCATGAATACCGTCCTAGAAAGACCGCAGATCGCCGCGAGCACGCTGGAAGACCTGAGTCGCCAGCATCTCGACGCCTTAGTTACGTACGCCCTTCATCTCACGGGTAGCCCGGAGGATGCGGTGGAGTACGTGACTGCCGGCTTGTACCACGCTCGCCATTTCCCGGCTGCGGCACTGCAGCGCGACGGCAGGGCAATTCTCTACCGGGCGGTCACCCGAGCGGCCAAGCAAAATCAGCACTACCCGCCGCAGCGTCGAGGGGTCGCACGCATCTTCGCCAAGCGACCTGCCACGCTCAGCCTCGGCCCGGCAGCCGCAGACGCAGCCAGAATTAACACCGCCAAACGGGCACTTCTGGCGACTGAGTTTGGTCGCCGGTCGGCACTGCTGTTACGTGACCTAGCCAAACTGTCCTACCGGGAAATTGGGGTCGCGACAGAGTGTTCACCTGAAGCGGCATCGAGGCTGGTGGCCTCGGCGAGGCGTGAATTCGGCAGCATTTATCGCGACATTTCCATATGAAGTGCAGCCTCCTCACGCTTAGCTGTGCGCTAGACGGGGAGCTGTCTCGAGAGCGTCAATTGGAATTGGACGCTCACCTAATAACGTGCGAGCGCTGCAAGACGGGCATGCGCTACCTACGAGAAGAGACGGAGCGAATATCGGTTCTCGCGCCGGTGCGGCTGACCTCTGACAAGGCTGTCGCACTACTGGAGCGCTCACGGGTGTCGGTGACGGTTGCAGAACCATCCGCGTTCTCGTCGCCCGAACCCCATCAAAATGGCGTGCGCGAGCTGTTGCCGAAGGCTCCGGATCCATTTGGTGCGATGGGCATCGGATCCGCGGTCCTCGGCGAGCTCGTGAACTCCGGGCCGGCCACCAGCGACCCCGTGCCTGAGGTAACCGATGACGAGGTGGCCGGGCCCAGCGCAGATGGACCCGAGGAACTCGGATCGGGACTATCCCAAGGCAGTTCGTTCGGCGCGCAAGTCGCTGACGTGTTTCCCTCAGACGCGCTGGCGGCAGTACCCGAGGAGCTATGGCTAGCTGAACCGCCGCAAAAGTCACCCGCCGAGAGCGTCAGCGAGGTCGATGACGACGAAGAAGAGGAGGCGAAGCCTTCCGACGCCTCGGAGGAGAGCGCGGACTCCCGCCCGCCCACGCCAACCGGTGTCCCGTTCCCGGTGGCCGCAGAGGAGGGCGAAGCGGAACCATTCTTCGGACGGGAAGAGGCAAGCGACGACGACACACCAACCGCCCCAACGGTCATTGCGTCCGAGCCCGAAGCGGAGCCCACGGGGTCGGACCGCCCCAGTTCGATAGTAGTCCCTGGCTGGGAACCTGCCACCGACCTGAAGATGCCCTGGGGGAAGCTTCCTCCGACGACGCCAACTAAAGACACGTGGGCCTCTAACCTAGCCGACCTTTCCGCACCTCCCGTCGAGCGGGAATCGGCACCGCCGCCACCGGCGGACATCATGCCTCCTCCAACTCGGCCAGCAGCGGCGGCGGTGCCCGGGCTGCAGGCCGACAGTCCGACTGTTGGTCTCGACCGCGAGCGCCCAGTCCGAAGTGCTGAAAGGGGCGTTCGCCGCCCCGCTCCGCCCGGTCCGACGAGCGATGACCGCCCGGGCGACCGCAGCTGGACCCGGATCGGGCTGATTGCAGTTGCGGCATTGGCGGTTGTCCTGATCGGTTGGAACCTCACCCATAGCAGCAAGCCAGCGGTAGTCCACCATCCGGGAAGCAAGGCCACTGCACCGGCTTCGCCCAAGCCCAGCCCGGGGGGCAGTGCCAAGCCGGTGCCGACCCCGGCCGCTTTGGCACTGACCGGTACTCAGACCCTGGGCAGCACCGGTAGCGGCTATCGGGTGGAGGGCGTTCAGTACGGCGTGCATGGGTCACAGATTTGGGTGGTCTTTCGCTTCAGCGGCGGGACCGGGGTACCGAAGATCACGTCTGGCTATGACGGAACGCAGACCATCTACCTCGAGATGCAGGGGATCTCACCCGGTACGCCGGTGGCTCAGCCTGCCGCGGGGGGCTTAGTCACCAGTGTGTCGGTCGGGCATGTAGCTGGATTTACCGGAGCTGTGTACGTGATACAGCTCAGCCGGGCGGGCACGATCTCGCCTTCGGAGCTGACGGGCACCGAGGCCGGCGCCCCCGGCTACCTAGCGATAATCCAATAGAGCTAGGTCGTATCTCCGGAGTCGCCCTGCCGAGTCAGGTCCGAGCCGAGTTGGCTGCGGTTTCGACAGGAAGCCCTGACGAGAGACCAGGTCGGGCCTAGTTTCTGCCATAGGTGGGGACCGCCTCGAGTCCGTTCGCCAACTGGAGATCAAGCAGTGTTGACTCTCTGTTCAGCAGCGCGATCTCCTGGCGAAGCCTCTGGGTGACACTCGGCTGTTCCAGCAGACGCTGCTTGTGCGGCACCTCGATTACCAGGGCGGCGGCTATCACCCACGAGAGTAGCAAGGGATCCGTCGGAAGATGGTTGGAGCTCGAGGTTCGGCCCGTGATTCTGGCAAGTCCCGCCGTGTACCTCGCGAGCGCGGCCCTTGCCTCGCTGACCAGGATGAAGGCAGTTAGGCCAGGCGACCGGTCTGGCAGCATCTCAACCTCGGCGCGCAGGTAGGGAGCGCCGGGCACCAGTTCCTTGATCCTGAAGCGGGTTGCGCCGGTCACCACCAGGTGGCTGCGCCCGTCTGAGAGCGGGCGAATCTTCGTAATCACAGCTACCGTCCCGACCTCCTCTGGATCGGCCGGTCCTCCGACCTCATCGCCATTGCGGATGGCGACAACTCCAAACCTGCCGTCGGTTCGCTGGCAGTCTCGGATCAAGGCCTGATAGCGCGGCTCAAAGACATGTAGCGGCATCGGCATGTGCGGAAAGAGCACCGCGCGCAGAGTAAACAGTGGGAGCTCAGGCACGGTCGCAAAGTATGCACAATGGGAAGCCGTCGCCTGCACCGGGGAGTTTAGATACGCGCTAGCGGGGTGAGTCCGAGCAGCTCGAGCGATCTCGCCAGCGTGGCCCGCGTGGCGTCGACGAGCCCACGCCGGAGCGCCCTCAGTTGCTCATCCTTCAGCTGGTAGAGACGGCCAGAATGCTCATAAAAGTCGTTGAACGCGGTGGCCAATGAGAAGGTGTAAGCGGCCAGCGTTGATGGACTGAGGCCATCGGCCGCCTCCGCCACCACGCGGGGGAATCGCTCCAACAGCTTGACCAGAATCTGCTCGGAGGGGCTCAGCTCCGGCACGGTTTGAGGCAGAGGCAGCGCTTCCACCTTGGTGAGGATTCCGCACGCCCGCGCGTGGGCGTACTGGAGATAGACTCCCGTGTCTCCGCTCGTCCTTAGTGCCTCCCCGAAATCGAAGTTGATTATCGAGTTGAGGCCGAACCGGAGAAGGTAGTACCGGACTGCGCTGGCCGCGAGGCGAGCTGCGACGGTCTGGTCTCGGGCCTTCGACCGGACCTGCCGCTCTGCCTCGTCCAGCAGATCGTCAGCGCCGACGTCGATCCCCATCCGTCCGCTAAGCGCGTACATCGCCTTGCCTTCACTGGTATCGACCCCGAGCGCGGCGGCGGCGGTTGGTGACAGCGCGACGACCTCGTAGGCGAGATGGCGAAGGGCCTGCGCCTGGGGCTCGAAGCCCAGCCGACGCAGCGCTTCCTTAACCGCGAGCTGGGGCGCGGTCTGCCGTTGATCGATCACGTTGACGACTCGGGCGGCCCGGCCGAAGCGGTCCTTGGGTAGCTGGGCGAGATCGGGGTCGGCGGTGGTGCTGGCCGGTCCCTGCGGCGACCAGAGCCGATAGTCGAAGTCGAGCCCCAGAACTCCGAATTTCCACAGGTGGTAGGCGATGTCCTTGCTCGTATACGTGGCGATGCCGTCGCTTTTGACCAGCACCTTGGCCTCACCCTCGACCAAACTCCTCTTGGCCGGATCCCTCTTCCAACGGAAGTACCCAGCAACCCTCAAATGGTCCATCCGAGGGTCGCCGAATCACGCCGGCCTCCTCCATCCAGTCGAGCGCATGACCGAGGAAGCCGAGCTCGATGATGTCCGATTCCCAGGTGAGCAGGTCGTAGCTGACTCCGGCCCGCGACATCGTCAGTAGGTGGGCGTCGACGATCTTCCCGGCCAGCTCCTTGGCTGCCACTGCGACCTCTCCGTCTCGAGCCTCGATCTGGCGCAGGGTACGAACACGCAGCTCGACCAACTCCGGCTCCGCCTCATACCGTCGACAGACCTCGACGTAGGCTCGGGAGCAGAAGCGGTCGAACGACTCGCCTTCGTTCGGCGTGAGCGCGAGATGGCGGATCCCTACCAGGACGTCAGCCACCTGTACACCGGTGTCGTCGATGTAGTTCTGTACCTCGACCTGGTGTCCGCGGGCTCGCAGTAGGCGCGCCACCGTGTCTCCGATGCAGGCGTTGCGCAGATGCCCCACATGAGCCGCCTTGTTCGGGTTGGTCGCCGTGTGCTCGACCACCACCTTTGCCCCAGCGCTAGGGTCGGGACTTACGATCTCGCCGAGTCGGAGTGCTCCCTCGATCACGACCGGGGTGAGCGACTGAAAGTCGAGCTTGATGTTTATGTAGCCGGCACCGCTGACCGTCACCTCGCGCCAGTGGCTGACGGTCGCGTCTGCGAGGCGAGCAGCCAGTTCGGTGGCGATCTCCCGCGGCGGCCGCTTCAGTAGCCTGGCCAGGCGGAAGGCAAGTGCGGAAGAGTAGTCCCCGACCTCCGGGACCGCGGACGGCTCCACGACCGGGTCGGGAACATCATCGACTCCGAGACCCGATGCGGCCACCATCAGGGCGCGCGAGAAGGATTCCTGAAAGTCTGGCATAGGCGCCTGATCGTATCTCTTCAGGCGCCGGCTCCCTGATCTCAGACTAGGGCGTCGAGCTTCGCCTTGAGGGACGACTTCGGTTGGTAGCCCACCACCCGCTGAACCGCCTCACCCCCCTTGAAGAGGATCAGCGTCGGAATGCTCATCACCCCAAATTGGCCAGCTATATTCGGGTTGGCGTCGACGTCAAGCTTGGCTACCTTGACCCTGGCGCCGTACTCACTTGCCAGGTCTTCGACGATCGGGGCCAGCATCTTGCACGGATTGCACCAATCGGCCCAGAAGTCCACCAGGACTGGCGTTTCCGACTTGATCACTTCCTTGTCGAAGGTTGCGTCGCTGACTTGAACTGGCTCGGCCATCATTTACTCCCGGCGTCAGGCGCCGTGGCCCGCAGGGGCGGCACTCTCTGACGCTGAACCCTTTTTCGGTTTCGCTGACTTAGTCTCGCTGGCGCCGGTCTCAGACTTCGCCGGTGCGGCGGTCGACTTGTTCTCATCCTTGGTTTCGCTCGCCGTCGTCGCCGCCGGGGCGATGGCACTCGAGGAGGACGCTCTCGAGTCGTTCTTGTAAAACCCCTGGCCCTTGAAGACGATGCCGACGGGGAAGACGACCCGTCGGACCGGAGCGCCACAAATCGTGCACTTGGTCAGAGCCGGATCGGTGATTCCCTGGACAGTCTCGAATTGATGGCCGGCCTCGCAGCGATACGCGTAAGTAGGCACTCCGCTGTAAACCCTACCCGAATTTACCGTCAGCCCAAACTCGCGCACACCTTGGAGAGCGGGCGCGGCGATGCGACGCCGAGGCCCGCATGCCTCACTGGGTGCTCATGAACACAAGCCCAGCTGGAACCTTGGGGAAGAAGTAAGTTGATTTTTGGGGCATCGCCTCGCCGGCTACCGCTACCGCCGCCATCTCCGTGACGGTCGGCGGGTTCAACAGAAACGACACCCCCCGGTTCGCCAAAGCCAGCTCGAGCGCCTCCTCGGGATCGCGGGTATAGAGCAGGCGCGCCGCTTCAGCGTCTCCAGCATCTATTTCCAGAAGTGGTCCCAGGATCTCGTTTTCCAATACGGATACGTCGAGTGCCAATCGGACGCTGCCGCCGTCTCCGGACTGCCGGGGACGGCTGGCCACCGTCATACCGTCTGATCCCACGATCGCGAACGCGTGGGCTGCTTCCCGAAGCCCGGCCACCTTCTGCACAGCGGCGCCGACTCCGTCGGCGGCCTCGGAGCACCAGCCGCGAGCGGTCAGCGACTCGGTCAGCTCGACGACTCCCTTGTTCGCATCGGGGACCACCCGGTGGGTCGGCAGGATGACGTTGCCCGGGTCGTCGAGCGGCGAAGCCAGCGCAAGAAAACGGTGCAGCCGGAGACTCAGCGCGGTCTCGTATCGGTGGTGACCGTCAGCGATGAATAGTCTGGCCCGACTCAGTCCTCCGGTGACCCTGGCCACTGTCTCAGGGTCGGAGACTCTCCAGAGCTGATGGCGCTCGGTGCCGTACTCGCCGTCGACCACCGCTTCGGCGAACGGCTGGCCTTCGGAAGTCACTCGTTCCATCTCGCTAGTGACCTCCGAACTGTCCTCGTAGAGCAGGAAAACCGGGGAGCTCAAGACCGCGGTGGCGCGGAGCAGGCGCAGCCGGTCTTCCCGCGGCGCGGTCAGGGTCAACTCATGGCGGAGCACCTCTCGCCGTTCGTGAGGCACCGGTTCGACGCCGACAAAGCAGCCCAGCCTTTCCCGTGGACCGCCGCCTCCCGGGGGCCGGAACCCATGCCGGTGCACATAGACGGATGGCTGTGCATCCTCGACCAGGACCGCTTGCTCCCGCCAGACACGAATGTGGTCACGAGCCCGCGTGTACCGGTCGCGCACGCCTGGAACGTCGCTCTCGAAGTCCCGTCCCAACTCGACCCGGACCACGTTCTGTAGGGCCCGCCCATACAGCTCAAGTTGCAATCGCGGGCTGATCACGTCGTAGGGGGGCGCCAAGACCGTCTCTAGCTGCACTATTGCTGGGTTGTAAAGGATGCCCCGAAAGGGGGAGACCTCGGCCATCGGACGCTAGAGCTCGACCAAGTGGAGTTCAGTTACGCCGTCGATGGCTCGCAACTGGTCGGCCAGCTCCGGGCTGACCGGATCGTCGATCTTCACCGCAGTCACCGCTCGGCCGCGCGGCGCGTCGCGTCCGACCCGCATCTCGGCGATGTTCACGTTGGCCTGCCCCAGAACCTGACCGATGGCACCGATCAGTCCAGGCCGGTCTCGGTGACCGAAAAAGAGAAAGAGCCCATCCGGATTCAGGTCGATGGGAAGCCCGTTCAACCGAACGATTCGAGCCTCCCCAGCAGCGATGGTGCCCTCCAGCTCGGCCGGGCCGTCACCGTCCACCCGCAGCACCAACGAGCTCGCCCAGGTCACCGGCCCTGAGCCACGCTGCTCGGTGACCTCGATCCCGCGCTGGTGGGCAACAGCTCTAGCGTTGACCGCCGTCACCCGGTCATGGGTGAAACTCCGGAGGATCCCCCCCAGGGCCTCGGCCGTCATTGAGCTGGGCTGAACCGTGGCTAAGTCGCCGCGGAAGATCAGATGCACCCCCCGGATCCCGCCCCCGCCCAGCTGCGCGTAAAGGCTGCCCAGCTTGGAGGCCAGGACCTGGTAGGGGACCACGAGTCCCGCTTCCTCGGGCGCTATCGCCGGCGCATTGACTGCCCAGCGAGCGGGGCGCCCAGCCAGCACGTCGGCGATCTGGTCAGCTACATCCGTTGCCACCGAAAGCTGGGCCTCGACCGTTGACGCTCCAAGGTGGGGGGTGACGAGGATGCCGGGCTCGTGCAAGAGTTGGCTCTCCGGATCTGGTGGCTCCTTGGTGAACACGTCGACCGCGGCGCCGGCGAGGTGGCCATTCCGCACGGCTTCGGCCAGAGCGGTCTCGTCGACAATTCCGCCCCTACCCACATTCAGGACACGGGCGCCCCTCGGCAGCTGGGCCAGTTGCTCTGGCCCGATCAGGCCGCGAGTTGCGTCACTGAGCGGGGTGTGGACGGTGAGCACGTCTGCCTGGGGCAGGATCTGGTCAAGCGGGAAGAGTCCAAGCCCCAGTTGCTCGGCTCTCTCTTGAGACACGAGTGGGTCAAATGCAATGACCCGCATCTGCAAGCCCTGGGCCATTCGGGCGACTTCCGCCCCGATCTTGCCCAGCCCGACTACGGCGAGGGTCTTGCCGCGCAGTTCGCTGCCCACCAATTTGGACCGCTCCCACTTCCCGGCGCGCAGGGAAGCGTCTCCCCGTGCCACGTTTCTGGCTAGGGCCAGCATCAACGCCATGGTGTGCTCGGCCGCGGCCACAGTATTGCCGGTCGGCGCGTTGACAACCAGTACGCCGTGGGCGCTGGCTGCCTCGACGTCGATGTTGTCGACCCCGACGCCGGCTCGCCCGATGACCCGCAGGTTGACCCCTGCCGCAATCACCCTGGCTGTCACCTTGGTCTCGCTGCGTACCACCAGTGCTTGGAAGGGTCCGACCCGCTCTACCAGCTGATCTTCAGTGAGCTTGAGCGCAACCTCGACCTCGCCCGCAGATTGCAAGCGTTTGATCCCGTCCTCTGCGATGGGATCGGCCACGAGGATCCGGGCCGGGCCCGGAGCCAACGGCGAAGACATTCGCACGCCCTCTCAAGCTTGAGCTAACTGGGTGCGGGGGCAGCTGTTGGCAGCGTTTCCTCCCTGGCGAACCCCAGTCTATCGGACCTGGCGGCCCCCATTTTTGACTGGGTCCCACAGCCTTATGCCGCCCAGGAGACCGGCCGAGTTGTCGACCAAGGTCACATCGTCACCGAGTGGGATCTTTACCCGAGAGGAATTACCACCTCCGACGAATAGATGGTCGAAGAACAGCAGAGCTCGAACCAGCTCGACGGATCGAAGTACTCGGCGGTTCCAGCGTCGGTCACCGACCTTCTGGCGGGCCGCCTCGCCGACGTATTCGCTGTAGGTCTTGTTGTTGTGGCAAGGTTGGTGGGCGAGCTCCAGGTGGACCCCGAGCTTCCCCTCCTGAAAGACGGCGCTGCCAAAGGCCGTACCGAGGGTCACGACCACCTCCAGACCCTTTCCTTTGACGACGGCCATGCCCTGCACCTCGGCGTCATTTCCGACCCTGGTCGGCTTACCCAAGGCTCGCGCCGCTTGACCAGCCAGGTCGTAGTGGTCCCATGCCTGTGTCAGCGAGTTCGAGATCGGGGTTCCCTCTCCACCCTCCCGAATGAAGTGAGGGGCGCTGAGGATCAGGCCCCCCCGAACTACCCCAGGGAAACCGATCGAGACCCGGCCAAAGCCTGGACTTTCTCCGGCCAGCTTCTTGAAGACATCGAGCATGGCTGACGGGGGTAGCGGATATTCCGTGTGGACCCGCACCGACTCCTTCAGAGGCTTGCCCACAGGATCGAGGAGCTCCGCCTTGATTCCGGTGCCACCGACATCGATGCTCAGTGTGATCGGGCCAATGCGGGGCACTCCCGGTGGAGGGGCCTGGCCCCTTGGTTTGACCGGGTTGCTGGTAAGCGCCATCGCGTCTGACCTCCTGTTCGTCGACGAACTCCAGGCACTGTAGCGCGCCGTACGTGAATTCGATGCTCAGCCGCCAAACGGGCGGGGGAAGTTGGCTCAGTGCTGGTCGGTGGCGAACGGGAGCAGCGCCATGTGCCGTGCACGCTTGAGTGCCACGGTGAGTCGGCGCTGGTGCAAAGAGCAGGTTCCGGTGACACGCCGAGGGAGGATCTTGCCTCGCTCGCTGATGTAGCGCCGTAGACGAGAGACCTCCTTGTGATCCACCTCTACGATTCGCTCCAAGCAAAAGTTGCAAACCTTGCGCGGACGTCGCCGCGCGTACTCCGACATGGTCTGTTCTCTCAGCCTCCGTGTGAAGAGTTCACGTCACGCCTAGAAAGGAATGTCGTCGGGGTCGATGTCCCCATCTGGCAGATCGGCGGGGTTTGCCGCAGTCTCCTCGCTCCCACCGGAGGTGGGAAATGCCTGTACCCTCGGACCTGCATCCGCTCCCTCGGAGGGCGCTCCCTTGGGGTCCAGGAATTGAATGTCGTTGCAGTTGACCTCGGTGCGATAGCGCTTCTGACCGTCCTGGCCATCCCACGAGCGAGTCTGCAGCCGACCCTCGATGTAGACGAGGCTACCCTTGTGCAGGAACTGGCCGGCCAACTCCGCCAGCTTTCGCTGGCCGATGTTCCAGACCACCACATCGTGGTAGTCAGTGAACTCGCGACGCTCTCCGTCCTGGGAACTGCCGTACCGGTTGGTGGCAATTCGCAGCTGCGTCACGGGAAGCCCGCTTGGGAGATACCGCATCTCCGGATCGGCGGTGCATCGGCCGATCAGCATCACCCGGTTTAGGGAACCTGCCATCGCTACTCCTTCCCATCCTGGTCGACATCGAGCTCCGCTGAATCCACCGCGGCTTCGAAATCGTTGGGGAAGCCGTCGTCCGCAGCGATCTCGGCCTCCAAAACATCGTCCGTCAGCCCGCCGCCATCGGGGAGGGGACCGTCAGCGTCCTCGCCCCGGTCTTTGCTTCGGGTCCGGACCCTACCCCGGCGGTCCTCGTCGCCAGGCAGGTAATAGACCTGCTTCAGGCTGATCAGGTGGCGAATCACCCGCTCGTCAAGGCGGAGCTGGCGCTCCAGCTCGCGGACCTTGTCCGCGGGGAGGGTCAGCTCCTTGAGAGCGTAGTAGCCGTCATTGAAGCCGGCGATGGGGTAGGCGAGCCGGCGACGTCCCCACAAGGAAGACTTGCTCATCTCGCCGCCGTGGCCGGCGATCAGCGCGGCCACCTCGTCCATGGCGGTGCGCACCTGATCCTCGTCGATATCAGGGCGGACGATGTAGAAAAGTTCGTACTCGCGGTTCAAGTCACACGCCTCCCAGGTCCTTTGGGTATGCAGCCGGCTGGGGACCGGGTGCAGGGGAGTCGAAGTCTAGCATCAGTACGCGGAACCAGCGGCACGGGAGGTGTCCGCCGAACGGCTATTGCTCGAGGCCGAGCTCCCTCACCAGGCGCCCGCCATACCAGCGGGTGAACAGCAACACTGCCCCTGTCAACCCGACGGCCAGCACGACGGTGACCAGCGGGTGAACCGGGCTGCTGGAAAGCGGCAACACGACGCCCACCAGGCAGCCCAGGGCAAGCGCCAGCGCTATGGCCCCGACCGAGAGTAGCGGGAGCCAGACCGAGATCCTGATTGCCCTGGTCACTGGCGGAGTTGTCATGGTGGCCAGTCGATCCCGGCGGATGACGGTCAGTGTTTGGACGTAATTCAGCCCGGGGGTCACGGTCAGCCCTATGACCGTCGGGCCGCCGGTGCGGAGCTTCTCGAAGAGCTCGGACCGGACGCGGAACTGCTCCATCCCCTTGTCCACCCTGATCGCGACGGTGGCCAGGCCTGGCGTCGGCGAAACGACACTGGCGCCAACCAGAGGGCCCTGGAGATTTCGCGCTGGCACCCGGCGATCGCGGCGAGCTGCTCGCATCGCGGGCGCCACAACTGAGCCGGTGACCCCGGTGATAATCAGGGAGACCAGAACGATCACAACTCCCAGAAAGAGATCCTTCTGGCCGATCTCCACCAAAAGCCCGAGCACCGCAGCGGCGATCAAGATCACACTCACCGCCGTGACCGCCAGTGTGAGGCGGACGACGACGGCTGGTGCGAGGCCCTCGAGAAGACCGCCCCGGCGCATCATGTCGGCTCGGCGCGGCGCTGGCGTCTGCTCTCGGACAGCGCTCCGCTGCTGGTTCTCCAACCGAGCCTGGCGGCGACGGAGCTCTCTGCTTCCCGGGTTGCGCATGGAAGTCTAAGGATCGCATTTGCAGGTTGGTCGGCGTGCGGAACGCAGGGCGCCTGCCGCTCCCACCGTGGATCCGGTGCCGGTCCCAAACCGTGCTCGGGGACCGATCAGGCGGGCCCGCACGAAATGACAACTTTGGTGGCCGCCGGGGGACTCGAACCCTCGACCTCACGGATGTGAACCGTGCGCTCTAACCAGCTGAGCTAGGCGGCCGTGGCGTCTCGGGCGCCCAGTCTACCTAACGGCAGAACGGGCCCTCGCTAGCCCAATCCCGGTTGAACCTGCTCCACCGAATAGGCGAGTTGCGCGGAGACGGTAATGGTCCCGACCGAGACAGACGTCAGGTGATGGACGGTTACCCCATCAGACCAGAAGCCCTCGGCGGTCACCTGGTAAACCAGCCTGGCGCGGACCGAGCCGACCTCGATGTAGCTCTGAGGAATCCACCTCCCGCTATCAGACGACGATCCGTCGGGCCAGGTCCAAAACACGGATTCCGGGATCGCCTCGACTACCCATACGACATGCAATAACTCTCCCGGGTCGCCGTCCCCGGCGTCGGGCACCGTCAGGTCGATCTCCGCATATCTGGCTGCTTGCGCGGGGATCAGCTCGACTTCAACGGGAATCCCAGCCACCCCAATCCGCGGCGGAGTGGCCGCGATGGTCTCGGGCGGTACCTGCCCTTCAACAGCGGCCAAAAACGAGCTCGGATCGAGTCCGGGGAGGCACTCGGAGGCCACCGCGGCAACTGGACATGGACTGGGAGTACGTGCCGCCGAGACAACCCGAACGAAGCGGACGACCCCGGGCGAGCCGCAGTAGACGCTGTAGACCCAGCCCCAGTCAGTTATGGGCGTGGAGTAGACGATCGGGATGCGCTGACCGCCCGGGCTCCAAACGGCGCCGCCCAGCGCGTCTCCGCCCGTGCCCGCGGCAGCAGCCCATATGGTAGTGTCATATGGGGTGCAGGCGGGCTGGGCCGTGGGCGGTGACTTGGCCCACGGGTGGTCAAGCGACGGCCGGGTCGGAGCAGACGGGCCCTCCAAAACGATGCATGCGCCATCGAACTGTGCGGCCGAGCTACCAGCTATGCAGCCTACGCTGGACCCGGCAATCCCGAAGCTCGCATGCGCGTCCACGAATTGGAGCGCACAGCTAATCGCAATCGACAGCGACGCGGCGGTTACAACACCGATAGGTCGCATCGCAAGTACTTTTGGAGTGTGGTGGACCACGTCATCCAAATCAGGACGTGAAAATCATCAACCGTGCGCAAGATGTGCCCCTGTGCGTCGCGCGTCATTGTCCGCTCGACTCCTTCTACATTCACCATCGCCTGCGCAGAAGGGTCGTTTGGGTCAACTTCGCGGCCGAGCACAAGGCTAGAAATAGAGTCCTCGATACTCAGGATCCGTGATCCGGAAGTGCGATTGGAAGTGATGGTCGCTTCGTCAAGGGCAAGCATTCCGCCCGCATCCGAATACGCAAGCAACTGCGCATCCTCTCTCTCGAGCGCCTGGTTCTCAATAAAATTGTCAGTTACAAAGTTCGCCACCACGGCTTTTGCCGACACGCCATCCGTTAGGGGATTGGCGGTCGAGACACTATACGGCGGCAGAGTAAGTTGCGCGAGCGTCGCGGAAACGCCGGGCGCGATGATGGTCGGTGAGGCCGACGGGCTCGCGGAAGCAGATGGGATCTTGGTCGGAGCGCTAGCGCAGGCGGCCGTCCAGACGACCACCGAGCCCACCCCCACCATGAGCGCAATCCGCCGCGTCCGTCCCCAACCCCTCACCTGCCACCCCCGTCTTTGCTAAAGAGGGGAGAACCATAGCTGTTGTCCCCCGACGGGACAAGGCGAAGAGCGAGGATCCCCACTATTCACGGTCGGCGTCCTCGGTCAGAAGCAGCCCCAACTCCCGGGCCGCCCGGTGAAGACAGCCGAGCAGCCACCCCGGTTCGCCGGGGGAAATCGTGACCACCTTGGTCCCGCGCTCACCGGTCTCCTGATCCAGAGATGCCCCCAAGGACGTGACCGGTCCATCCAGATACTCCGCGATCCGGCGACAAAGCTCGGGGTCGCCATCAAGCTGGAGTGGGGACTCCCGCACCTCTGCGGACCTCCTGCCGGCTGCCTCCTGAAGTCGGAAGACTGCGTTCATCCGGCTCATCTTCCGAGCTCCCTTCCCGCACCGCGTCGCACCAGCCGCAACGCCTCCCAGGGATGCTCCGGAGCGAGCGCCGGACAACGTGCGCCGACCGCGCGGTCGGCGATCCGCCACGGGTCCAGCAACACCCGCTCACCCTCGACCAGCGCCGGGCGGCTGTGCTCCTCCCGGGTAAAGGGCGCATGAATGCACCGGAAGATCTCCGCCGGCGTCTCGGAGATCGACTCTTCGGCATACAAGGAGATTCCCCGCCTCCTCCTCAAGGCGGAGTCGACATCCTCAAGGGCCAGTCCGCGTGCCGCCAGCTCGCGATTCAGGCGGGCCGGCTCTTCGCGGCGCAGACGGCGGATCAACTCGTCTGACCCTTGAAGGCGCAGCGACCCGCGGTCCTTGGTCCGCAACCGATTGAAGGTACTCACCTGGCGCATCACGTCGCGGTCCAGTTGGGCGCTCGGTGGCAGGGAGGGGCTGCCGAGTGACAGGTCCCCATCCCAGCGCGGGTCGATCTGCTGCATCCGATTCAAGTAATAGGCGCTGAGCGAGGAGACCTGACGGCCGATCGGCCCATAGGGCACAGAATCGTCGAGCGGATGGGGCAGCCATCCCGACGCGGCGATCAGGGCCACGGTGTCGCGCAGTCGCACCCCGCCGCGGGGATCCTCCACAAGCGCGTGGCCCGACTCGTGGACGAGAGTAGCTCTCATCAAGTCGTAGCCGAGTTCGCGATGCCAGCCGGGGCTGCGAAGCGCGGGAATTAGGGACCAGTCGCGGTTGATCCGCATGGTGCCGTCGCGCCACGTCCCCAAGGTGTCCACCGGAAAGGTGTCCTCGGAGTCGAGTCGGAACTCGTCGATGACCCCGCGAAGGATGTCCTTGACCTGGAGAGGAAGCCGGTCGACCGACTCCCACACCTCGCTCACCCTCTGCTCAGCTCCCTCGGGACCTCCCTGCGAGAGGTGTACCCGGAGGCTGAACTGCTCGGCGGCCCAGGTTGCGTCGGGTAGCCCGAGACGGCGGTAAGTCTCCAACCGGGCGTACTGCCGGTCAGATCGATAGGGACTGAATGGAACCAACTCCTCCACGCTGCCCCTGTCCGCCCTGGCGAGCGTTGGGGGGCGCGGCAGGTTGATTCAGCTCATATCAGGCCAGGCTGGAGACTCTGTCTCGCCGCCCTCGCCCTCTTCGCCTCCAACCTTCTGCTGGAACCGCGCGGCAACCATCTGCTGCGCCATCGCCTTGGGGATTCCGAATTTGACCAGGGAGCGGACTTCGTCTGCCATCACCTTGTCCCGAGCTGTCTCCACCGCAGTGATCAAATCGTCCAGCGAGATCGTGGCTAGCTTCACGACAGTCATCGTACCCAGGTGCATCCCGACTCAACCGGACTGGGAGCAACGATGCGTTCGCACAATCCTCGATCTCGGCTGAGTCAGGCGACCGCCTCCGCGGGCGCCACCGAGTTGGGACTGAGGCAGAAGCCTTCGTAATCAATAGGCTCAGTGATGGTCGGGTTCTCTCCGCAGACCGGGCATTCCGGATCGCGGCGAACGCGGAAGGCCCTGAACTCCATCGCCAGCGCGTCGACGTGGAGCAGCCTTCCGCTGAGCGTCTCACCGATGCCCAGGATCAGCTTGATCACCTCGGTGGCCTGGATCGTCCCGACCAGCCCTGGGAGGACGCCGAGGACACCCGCCTCGGAGCAGCTGGGTGCTTCCTCGGGGGGAGGGGGTGCCGGGTAGCGGCAGCGGTAGCAGGCCGACTCGAACGGGACGACGGTGGTGATCTGACCCTCGAAGCGGAATATCCCGCCATCCACCAGCGGCTTGCGCAGAAACACTGCGACGTCGTTGGCCAGGTAACGGGTGGGGAAGTTGTCGCTGCCGTTCACGATCACGTCGTACTGGCCGAAAATTTCGGCCGCATTGGAGCCGTCCAGGTGGACGTTGTGCTCCACCACGTTCACCTCCGGATTGAGGTCCCGAAGCGCGATGGCCGCTGACGCCGTCTTGAGCATCCCGATCCGGTCCACGGTATGCACTATTTGACGCTGAAGGTTGCTCAGCTCCACGCGGTCGAAGTCAACCAGCCCGATCGTCCCAACCCCTGCGGCGGCCAGGTAGTAGGCGACCGGAGCCCCCAGGCCGCCGGCCCCCAGTACCAGCACCTTGGCGTCGAGCAGCCGCGCCTGCCCGGCCTCGCCCACTTCGGAGAGCAGGAAGTGGCGGCTGTAGCGCTCGCGCTGCTCCGCGGTGAATGCGTGCGGCACCGTGTATGGCAGTCCCTGGTCCTTCCACGCGTTGAAACCGCCCTGGAGCGAAACCACATCGGAATAGCCCATCGAGCGAAGGGTCTTGGCTGCAAGAAGCGACCGCACCCCGGAGGCGCAGTAGACGACGATCGGCGTCGAGCGGTCAGGGATGGCCGACTCCACACGCAACTCGAGGAATCCCCTGGGGATGTGTAGTGCTTGCGGTAGCACTCCCTGGGCTGCTTCCTCCGGCTCCCTGACATCGAGGAACTGGCTGGCGCCCTCTTTGGCCGGTCTAGCTCGTAGGTCCTGAGGTGCCACCTCCGAAACCTCTTGACGCGCCTGGTCGACCAATTCCCTAGAACTCAGTGGCATCTGAAAAGTTCACTCCCACCGCACACACCATGGGCCAAAATCCGACCTGCCAACAAGAATACCCGAGGAGGGCAGGACGGATCAGACGGGCAGGCGCCGCATGGTCCCGGCCATGACGTGAATGTGGAGGTGGGGGACGGTCTGCCCGCCCGCCGATCCAACGCTCACGTAAAAGCGGTAGCCCTCCTGGTGGCCGAGATCAGCGGCCACCTCATTTGCGACCTGGGTGAGACGGAGCCAGAGACCGGCGTCCTCATGCCGAAGCTTGCGAAGGTCCTCGATGTGCCGATCAGGGATGACCAGGACGTGGGTCTCGGCGACGGGGTGGATGTCCTTGAAGGCAAGGATGCCGGGCTCCCGATGGACCTCATCTGCGGGCAGCTCTCCGGCTACGATCCGGCAGAAAAGGCAGTCGGCAGTCACACCGCCATCATAGGTCGGTTCTGAACTCTTCCCTGGAGGGCTGCGAGGCTACTCCGAGCCGCGCTCCAGCTCTAGCCCGACCTCCCCGAGCCGCCCGATGTCGTCATCCACCAGGACCACGTCGCGGCCGGCCCGATCCAGAAGGCTGGCGGCCACAGAGGCCCGGTAGCCGGCGGCGCAATGCACCCAGGTGGGCCGGTCGGGGAGCTCGTCTATCCTGGTGACAAGGTCGGGGAGATGGATGTTGATGGCGTTCTTGATGTGCTGCTGCCGCCACTCGTCGGGACGGCGCGCGTCCAGGATCTGAACATCCTGTGAGCGCACTGCAGCAGCCAGGCCGCGGAAGTCCGTCACCACGTACGAGGACCGTCCCAGGGCGGCCTGCGCTTCCTCGAGGGGAGCGCTCGACCAGCCCGCTATCCAGTCGATCCCGATCCGGGCCAGGTCTCGACGGGAGCGACTCACCGCTGTGGCAGAGCTGGCCAGCATGGTTAGTGGCGCGCCCCAAGGCACGACCCAGCCCACATAGGTCGCGAGCATGTCGCCGGTGGGAAAGTTGACCGTACCGGTCACGTGAGATGGACCGAACTCGGTCCGGGGACGCAGGTCGATGACCCACTCGCCGCCTCGAATCCGCTCGCCGACCTCCTCCAGCCCGATCTCGCGGGGCAGTCCCAGGTCCGGGGCTGACGCTCCATGGAGGTTCAGAGCTCCCATGTGGGCGTAGTACCGGGGATAGAGCGAGTAGCCAGCGAGCAATGCCTTCACAAAGCCGTCTTCATCATCGGTGATGGCGGGGTTGGCGGCCCGCTGGGCTCCAATGGTGTGGCCGGTATCAGCTGCGGAGATTGGCCCGCTGGAGCAGAAGCTTCCGAAGCCGTGGGTAGGGTAGAGGTCGAGTTCGGCTGGCAGTGCGGCCAGGCGCAGAGCTGAGCGGTGCTGCGCATGCGCAAGTTCTTCTGTGCGCTCTGGCGAGATCAGGTCGGTGCGCCCCACCGACCCGTACAGCAGGGAGCCGCCACTGAAGAGTGCGGCAGGTCCGTTTCCGGCCGAGAGCAGAAACGAGAGGTGACCCGGAGTGTGTCCGGGGGTGGCCACGGCCTGAAGGACCATGGAGCCCACGCCGATCGTGTCCCCGTCGGCTACCGGCTGACGCTGAAACGTGACCTCTTCGGCCGCGGCGACCAGATAGCGGGCTCCCACTGCTTGGGAGAGCGCCCAACCGCCCGAGACGTAGTCGTTGTGGATGTGGGTCTCGGCCACGCAGCTGATCTCCACCCCGGCGGAGTCGGCCAGCGACACGACCCGATCGGTGTCCCGTTGGGGATCAACCACGATCCCGTGCTGACCGTCATGGATGAGATAGGTGCGATCCCCCAGCTCCGGTGTCTCCAGGGTTAGGACCTCAACCAAGGCTGCCCTCCTCAACTGCGCCTTCCCAGCGATGATGCCTCGGATCTTGCCGAGGCAATCCCCCCTGTCACCATCTCGATTCCGACGGGCCCGGGTAGTGTGACAGATGGTCTTCGAGTGTTGACCCAGATGGGACTGAGAATGCGCTGTGAAATTGGCCTGCACGCCCTTGCGCGTCCGCCAGGGCAAATGTCGGTGAGCTCCGGTAGTTGCGAAGCTACTCATCCGCTCCATGCCTGAACGAGGCCATGGCAAGCAGGTGATGGATCCCGCCTGCTACGGTCGGGAGATTCCGCCCTCCCTCCCAAACTCACGGAACGACCGGTGTCTCGGACGCGAGGGCATGGCGCCAATTGGCCGGCTCCAGAAGGTATTGATCTGGAGTCGGGCGGACCCCATGCGGTCACCGAGAATTGAGGCACCCCTCTGATGGATTCGTCCGCCGCTAACCGGGTCGACCTGACACCGCTACTGGAGGAGTTGCGTGCCCAGCTGAGCGGCCGGGCCGGAGCCAGGAGGCGCCCGTTTCGGCTAGGCGTGGTGGTCGAGGAGGGCAACGTCGCGGGCGGATCATTCGCCCGCTCGCTCGAGAGAGAGGCGGTCGCGGGCGCCGTCGAGGTCGAGCACCGCGTGGTACCCCGGGACAACCCGGAGACGACCTTGACCGTGCTCGACGCCCTGGTCGTCGATCCGACCGTCAACGGGGTCGTGGTGGTCCAACCGGTCAGATCACTGCCCGCCGGGGTGGTGGCGGCGCATCTCCCAGCCAGCAAGGATGTCGAGGCGGTCACGCCCGCGGCGTTGTCGGCTGCCGCCGAAGGGAGGCGGCGCGGCACCCCGGTTGCCGAGGCGTGCCTGGCGACTCTGGTCCATCTTGGCGTCGACTGCTCGCGCGCGCGGATCCTGGTGGTCGGCCACGGGCCGACCGGAGGCCGTCCGATTGCGCAGAGGCTCCTTGCCACCGGCGCCCAGGTATCTGTCATTCAGAGCAACATTGATGAGGTTGATCCTCTACCTCCCTACGACGTGCTGATCTCTGCCATAGGCATCGCAGGGGTCATGCCGAGGGCTGCGATCCGACCTGGAACGACCGTCCTGGACGTTGGCACGTCCCTGGTCGACGGACAGCTCCGCGGCGACATCACTCCGGAGGCCGGCGCGGAGGCGCAATGGGTCACTCCGGTCCCAGGCGGCATCGGGCGGATCACCGCGGTGTGCGCCCTGCTTTCACTCACTGAACTGGGAGGGCTCCAGCCGGGGCCGGTGGCCTCTTGGTCTCTCCTCGAGGCGGTCGCCCGGACGATCTCACCTCTCGATGCGGCGGGAGGGGCTGCGGCGGCCGCGATCACGGGAGCACTGGCCGCCGCGCTCGATGGGCTGTGCCGGCTACACCAACCGGCAGAAGAGATCTCGGAATCGGGACGGACGGCGGTACGCCTCCTGCTGGCCGCCGACCGCGACCGGCTGGTCTTCGGCGAATACCAGCGGGCGAAGCGGAAGGGGGACTTGGCTGAGTTAGAGGCGGCGCGCCTGCGAGCGCTGGCGACTCCGAGCGAGATTGCCGGCCAGCTGCAGATGCTTGAGGATCGGCTTCGGTCGCTGCACACCACTCCTTCTCTGGACTTGGATCGCAAGCTGGCTCTGGAGCTCGCGGTCGCAGCCAGGGAAGCCGTTACCAGGCTGCAGCACGAGTTCTCGGCTCAGCCTTCGTGATCTAGGGAACCAGTACGGCGGCTCCCGCGAGACCGTCCTCATGGAGTTTGATCAGCGCCGAGTTGGCCTCGCCAATCGGGAATATCTCGGCCAGAGTTCGCACCGGGATCTTCTGCGCGAGTTGGAGGAACTCGGCAGCGTCGCGCCTGGTGTAGTTGGCAACGCTAAGAAGCCTGCGCTCCCAATAGAGGAACTCATATGGAAATTCCGGGACGCGGTCTAGATGGATGGCGTTGATCACGCAGATGCCACCGCGATCGAGGGACCGGAGAGCGTCGATCACCACTGCCCCTACCGGCGCGAAGGTGATCGCGGCCCGAAGTCCAGCTGGGAGGTCGTCGCCGGGCGCCCCCACCCAGGCCGCGCCTTCTTGTTTGGCTCTCTCTCGGGCGGCCTGGTCACGAGTCACCACGATTACTTCACACCCCTCAGCGATGGCCAACTGGGTCACCAGGAAAGCTGAAGCTCCGAATCCGAACAACCCGAGCCGCTGACCTCGGCCGATCTCGGTGAGCCGGAGGGCGCGATAGCCGATGACCCCGCCACAGAGGAGCGGAGCCAACTGCACGGGGTCTCGGTCGTCGGGCAGCGGCTGGGCGAAGTCCGCTCGAACCACGACCTGACTCGAGAAGCCCCCATCTCGGTCCCAGCCAGTGAAAGTCGCTTGGTGGCAAAGGTTCTCCTTGCCCCCGCGGCACAGCTCGCACTTGCCACAGGCTGAAGCCAGCCAGCCCACCCCTAATCGCCGACCTTTGAGCTCTCCAGCGACGCCTTCGCCGAGCTCCTCCACCAAGCCCACGATCTGGTGCCCGGGCACGATTGGCAGGACCTTAGCGGGGAGATCACCGGTGACGAGTTGGAGATCTGTCCGACAGATGGCACATGACTCAACTCGCAGTCGAACCTCCCCTGGTCCGGGCACCGGAGCCGGCCGCTCAATCAGCTGCAGCGGCGCGGTTTGAGCCTCTCCCGGGGCCCGGAGGGCCATCGCCTGCATGGCGCTCATTGTGGCGTGCGGTACCGGGACCCGACGGCAGCTAGGCTTGGGGCATGCGCTGGTCCGAGATGGCTGCCGCGATCGGACTGCCGTTCGCTCTGGTAGGGGTCGCCGATCTCGATGTGACCGGCATCGCCTACGACTCGAGGCAGGTGCGGCCGGGGTACCTTTTCGTCGCCATTCCCGGCCAGCACCACGACGGACACGACTTTGTCGGCTCAGCACTCGCCCAAGGGGCGACGGTCGCATTGGTCGAGCATCCGGTCGATGCAATCGACGCCATCCACGCCAATCGCGTCGTCGTGATTGATGACACCAGGGCGGCGCTAGCGGCTCTCGGCGACGCCTTCTACGGCCACCCTTCCAAAGCGGTTCCGGTCGTGGGGATAACCGGCACCGACGGTAAGACGACCACCACGACCATGATCCACGCCGCCCTCTCGTCACGCAATGGGCAAGACGGGCAGCCTTAGCACGGTCGATTTTCGAGTCGGCGAGGAGATCGAACCCAACCTGACTCGCCAGACCACCTTGGAGTCGCTGGATCTCCAGTACTGGATGCGGCGGATGGTTGATCAGGGCTGCCGGGCGATCGCACTGGAGTCCACCTCACACGGACTGGCGCTCGGCCGGCTCGACCGGATCCGCTTCGCAGGGGCGGTCTACACCAATATCACTCATGAGCACCTCGATTTCCACAAGACATGGGAGGCGTACTTCGAGGCCAAAGCGTCGCTCCTGGATCGCGCTTCGTCGTCGCGAGGCTTCGCCGTCCTCAACCAGGACGACCGCCGGGCGTTTCCGCTTCTTCGCGAGCGAGCCTCGGGTCGCCTCCTCATCTATAGCGCGCGCGGTGCGCCCGAGGCCGACCTTCGCGCCGAGAGCATCGCCTCCGACGGGACCGGGATCTCCTTCCTAGCTGTTACTCCGAGCGGCAAGGTCCGGGTCCGGCTGAACAGCGCCGGACGCTGGAACGTGGGCAACGCCCTGGCGGCGCTGGCCGCCGGTCTGCTGCTGGAGCAACCGCTCCCCGGCCTAGTGGCGGGCCTGGGCGAGCTGAAGGCAGTTCCCGGACGAATGGAGCGAGTCGACCTCGGCCAGCCGTTCGCCGTGGTGATCGATTACGCCCACACCCCGGCGGCCCTCACGGTCGCCCTGCACGAGCTCAGGGGGGCGACAGCGGGGCGATTGTGGGTTGTTTTCGGGAGCGCTGGGGAGCGAGACGTTGCCAAGCGGGCGGAGATGGGAAGGATCGCAGCTCAACTGGCGGACCAGGTGGTGATCACCTCGGAGGACCCGAGGAGCGAGGATCCGGACTCGATCATCGACGAGATCTGGGGTGGCGCGGTCGCAGCCGGCGCGGACCCGCAAGCGAACCTCTACCGGGAACCCGAGCGTGATCGGGCGATTCGCATTGCCGTCGGTGGCGCGCTTCCCGGCGACACTGTCCTGCTGGCTGGAAAGGGCCACGAGCACAGCATCCTCTGGGCGTCCGGGGCGGTCCCGTGGGACGAGCGGGAGGCGGCGCAGGCCGCACTTCGGGAAACCAGGGGCCTTTAGAGTGATCTGGCGGCGGGTCAGCTGGAGTCGGGGGGATGGGCGGGTGCGCGCACGGTGACCGTGGCTGACCGAGCGCGGAGCGCGGACGCCGTAGCTGAGTTGAAAGCGCTGCTGGGGTCGCGCGTGAGTACCGATCCCGCCGCGCTCGAGGGTCACAGCCGAGACGAGTCGCACCACTCCCCTGCACTTCCCGACGCGGTGGTCTCCTGCACCGCTATAGAGGACATCGTCGCCGTCCTGAACACGTGTCAGTCCTACGCGGTTCCTGTCATTCCTTTCGGTGCCGGTACCGGACTTGAGGGTGGAGTAATTCCGATCAAGGGCGGGGTCACGCTTGACCTCTCCGGGATGAACCGAATTCTGCGCATAGGAGTGGATGACCTCGACGTCACCGTCGAAGCAGGCGTAACCCTAAGCCAACTAAACCAGCGACTCGGCAGCGAGGGGCTCTTTTTCCCGGTAGACCCCGGTTCGGACCCGACCATCGGAGGAATGGTCGCGACCCGTGCCAGCGGTACCAACGCCGTGCGATACGGAACCATGAAAGACACCACGCTCGGGCTCACTGTCGTGCTGGCCGACGGCAGAGTGGTGAAGACTGGTGGCAGGGCTCGCAAGTCGTCCGCGGGATACGATCTGACCCGTCTCTTCGTAGGGTCCGAAGGAACGCTCGGGGTGATCGCGACGGCCACGGTGCGGGTATGGGGAATTCCGGAAACAGTTGTCGCCGCCGTCTGCAGCCTGGTGGATTTGCGTGACACCGTCGACGCGGTGATCCAGATCATCCAATTGGGCGTTCCCATGGCGCGCATCGAGTTGTTGGACGAAGTGATGGTTGATGCACTCAACCGCTTCAACCAGCTCGACTATCCGGTCGCACCCACCCTGATGCTGGAGTTTCACGGTGGTCCCAAAAGCGTCGCCGAACAGGTGGAGGAGGTGACGGCGATTGTGACCGCGCACCACGGGCGACTCGAGTGGTATGCCTCGCCGGCCGAGAGAAGACGGTTATGGGACGCCCGCCATCACGCCCTGTACGCTGCGAAGGCACTGCGCCCCGGCGCCGGCTCGTGGGCCACCGACGTGTGCGTTCCGATCTCGGCCCTGGCCGCCTGCATCACCGAAACCAAGCTTGACATTGAGCAGAGTGGTGTTCTGGCGCCAATCGTAGGCCACGTCGGAGACGGAAACTTTCATCTCACCTTTGTGGTATTCCCAGATGACGCCGAGGAGATGGCCGCCGCGGGAGCGGTTCATGATCGGCTGGTTGCGCGCGCCCTGGCGATGGACGGCACCTGCACCGGTGAGCACGGAATTGGACTGGGAAAGATGGGATTCCTGCAGACAGAGCACGGTCCGGGCGTGATGCTGATGAGCCAACTCAAGACGGCATTGGATCCGAGCGGGATCCTGAACCCGGGGAAGATTTTCCACCCAGTCGATGGGCTGACTCCGACATGACCCGGCAAACGCTGGAACCGCGTGGGCAGAAGCAACGATGACCAAGGATTCCGCGAGTCGGACCGTCACCATCGGGACAGACGGCGTAGAGGCGCACCAAGTCGTTGAAGTGGCCCGTCGTGGGACGCGGGTGGAGATCTCCCCAGAGGCCGTACAGGCTATGGAGGCGGCGCGAGCCCGTGTCGAGGCCGCGGGTCAGCTTTCCATGCCGGTGTACGGAGTGTCGACAGGATTCGGCCTGTTGGCTAACACCCGGATTGCGCCGGAGCGAAGGTCCGAGCTCCAGCATGCCCTCATCCGCTCCCATGCGGCCGGCATGGGTCCGCCTGTGGAGCGCGAGGTGGTGCGGGCGATGATGCTGCTGCGGGCCCGCACGTTGTGCATGGGCTTCTCCGGCAGCCGGCCAGTCGTCGCGGCGGGGTTGGTCGACCTGCTCAACGCGGAGATCACGCCCGTGGTTCCCGAGCACGGTTCCCTTGGGGCCAGCGGGGACCTAGCACCTCTCGCCCACATGTCCCTGGTTCTGGTGGGCGAGGGCACGGCGGAGATGCGCGGACGGCCAGGTGCTAGGCGGTTCCGAAGCCCTGGCACGAGCCGGCCTCCGACCACTCCAACTCGAGGTAAAGGACGGCCTCAGCCTGATCAACGGTACGGACGGCATGCTGGGGATGCTGGTGATGGCCCTGGCCGACCTGGCAGTTCTCCTCCCGACGGCGGACATCGGCGCCGCGCTGTCCACCGAGGGTCTCCTCGGGACGGACCGCCCATTCGCGGCGGACCTTCACGAGCTCAGGCCTCATCCGGGCCAGATCCGGAGCGCGGCCAACCTTCGGTTGCTGTTGGGCGGATCGGAGGTCCTGGCCTCGCACCGCGACTCGCCACACACGGTCCAGGACCCGTACTCGGTTCGGTGCGCACCCCAGGTGGTTGGTGCGGCCCGGGACACCGAGCAGTTCGCCAGGCAGGTGGCGGACCGAGAGCTTAGGTCCGCGGTAGACAACCCGGTCGTGCTGCCCGACGGGCGGCTGGATTCGACCGGGAACTTCCACGGCGAGCCGCTGGCCTTCGTCTGCGATTTTCTCAGCATCGCCATGGCCGAGGTCGCTGCAATCGCAGAGCGCCGGGTAGACCGCCTCCTAGATCCTGCACGCTCCGGGGGGCTGCCACCGTTTTTGGCACCAGACCCGGGGGTCAATTCTGGCCTGATGATCGGCCAGTACACCGCGGCCGCCATCGTGGCCGAGAACCGCCGGCTGGCGGCGCCCGCCAGCGTGGATTCCATCCCCACCTCGGGGATGCAGGAGGATCACGTCTCGATGGGCTGGGGAGCGGCGCGGAAGCTCCGCCAGGTGGTTGCCAATCTCTCGCGGGTACTGGCAGTGGAGCTGCTGGCGGCTTCCAGAGCACTCGAATTGCGAGAACCTCTTCATCCTTCTCCGGCCGACCTGCGGGTGGCTGCGCTGGTGCGCCGCCTCGGCGGGGGGGTCGGGCCCGATCGCTTTCTCTCCCCTCAACTGGAAGCCGTGGCTGCAGCGGTGCGTTCAGGCGAGATCCTGGGCGAAGCCGAGTCGGTTGTGGGCAGGTTGGTGTGAGCTCCGCGAGGCCGGTGCGGGCTCCCCGGGGCACCGAGATAAGTTGCAAGGGCTGGCCCCAGGAAGCGGCGATGCGGATGCTGATGAACAACCTCGATCCGGAGGTTGCGGAAAACCCCGACCAGCTGGTGGTGTACGGCGGGAGCGGAAGAGCCGCCCGCTCCTGGGACGCCTTCGACGCCATCGTGCGGAGCCTCCGGGATCTGGAACGCGACGAGACGCTGCTGGTTCAGTCGGGCAAGCCGGTCGGGATCTTCCGCACCCATGAGTGGGCGCCTCGAGTCCTGATCGCGAACTCCCTGCTGGTACCCCAGTGGGCAACGCAGGAGGAGTTCCGCCGTCTAGAACTGGCAGGGCTCACCATGTACGGGCAGATGACCGCGGGGTCCTGGATTTACATCGGCACTCAGGGGATCCTCCAGGGCACATACGAGACATTCGCGGCGATCGCCGCCAAGCGGTTCGGCGGGTCACTGGCGGGCACCGTTTCGTTGACGGCGGGTCTAGGAGGCATGGGCGGGGCTCAGCCACTGGCGGTAACCATGAACGGAGGGGTGGCCCTCTGCATCGAGATCGACCCCGAGCGCATCCAGCGCCGTATCGCCCATCGCTACCTTGACCGATGGGCTCCCGATCTGGACACGGCGCTCGAGCAGGCTGAGGCGGCTAGAGAGTCTCAGGAAGCGGTGTCGATCGCGGTTTTGGGCAACGCCGCCGAGCTGGTTCCTGAGATCGTGGCGCGCAATTTCGAGGTCGACGTCGCTACCGATCAGACCCCCGCCCATGATCCGCTCATGTACCTGCCGGAACGTCTCACCCTGCCCGAGGCGGCGGACCTGCGGGTGGAGGGCCCGGACGAGTACATACGGCGCAGCCGGGCGTCGATGGCCCGGCACGTCTCGGCCTTGGTGCAACTCCAGGACCGGGGCACCGAGGTCTTCGATTACGGCAACAGCCTGCGCGCCGAGGCGGAGCTCGGCGGCTGTACCAGGGCGTTTGACTACCCGGGATTCGTCCCCGCCTACATACGTCCCCTCTTCAGTGAGGGAAAAGGCCCCTTCCGCTGGGCTGCCCTGAGCGGCGATCCGGAGGACATCGCTGCCACCGATCGGGCGGCCATTCAGGAGTTCCCGGAGAACCAGGCGTTGGCCCGCTGGATCCGGATGGCCTCGGAGCGGGTTGCCTTCCAAGGTCTTCCAGCGCGTATCTGCTGGCTGGGCTACGGCGAACGGGACCGACTCGGGCTGCGCTTCAACGAGATGGTGGCGAGCGGTGAGCTGAAGGCGCCAATCGTGATCGGCCGTGACCACCTCGACTCCGGCTCCGTGGCGTCGCCCTACCGGGAGACGGAGTCAATGAAGGACGGCAGCGATGCGATTGCCGACTGGCCCATCCTCAACGCCCTCCTCAACAGTTGCAGCGGCGCCACCTGGGTATCGGTGCACCACGGGGGCGGGGTCGGAATTGGAAGGTCGATCCACTCCGGCCTGGTGGCGTTGGCAGACGGAACTCAGCTGGCCGCCGAAAAGCTGTCGCGATGCCTGCTCAACGATCCGGGGACCGGGGTGATCCGCCACGCGGACGCGGGCTACCAGATCGCCGTAGGCACAGCCGCCGAGCGCGGCGTTCGAATCCCGATGCAGGAGGGCTGATGTCCCTTTGGCTGGCCGAGCTAGCCTGGACCGGCGACCAGCTTCTGCCCAGGGTTCTGCTAGAGGCGGACGGGGGTCGGCTGACACGGGTGGAGGAGCTGGGCGTTGCCCAAACGCCTCCGGAGGCCAAGGTACTCTCGGGCCTGACCCTCCCTGGCTTGGCCAATGTGCACTCCCACGCCTTCCACCGGGCGCTGCGTGGCCGGTGCCAGGCGCCCGATCTTGGTGGACGGGACTTCTGGGAGTGGCGGCGTCGGATGTATGCCCTGGCTTCGTTTCTGGAGCCCGACCAATACTTTGAGCTCTGCCGGGCAACGTTTGGGGAGATGTCACTCGCCGGGATCACCGCGGTTGGGGAGTTCCACTATCTCCACCACCAGCCAGGGGGCCAGCCATACCCGGCCCCCCGTATGGAGGATGCCCTGGTAGCCGCTGCGACCGAGGCTGGTATACGGCTGACTCTTCTCGACACCTGCTACCTGCGAGCCGGGTTTGAAGATCCCCCGCTGGCGGGCGCCGCCCTCAGATTCACGGATCGAGAGGCCTCCGCCTGGGCAGAGCGGGCCGATCGACTCGTTGAGAGCGCCAGGGTGCGCCGGGGCGCGGCCATCCACAGCGTTCGGGCGGTGGATCCCGATGCGATGCGGGTGGTGTCGCAGTGGGCTGCCGACCGGGATGCCCCCCTTCACGTCCATCTCTCGGAGCAGCCGGCGGAGAACTCTGCCTGCATCAAAGCCACCGGTCTCACTCCGACCGAACTGCTGGACTCCTGTCAGGCCTTGGGCCCGAGAACGACTGCTGTTCACGCCATCCACCTCACCGATGGCGACATCAGCCGGCTGGGAGAGAGTGGCACCCGGATCTGCATCTGTCCCACCACCGAGCGAGACCTCGGCGACGGAGTTTGTCCCGCGGATCGGCTCGAAGAAGCGGGAAGTGCGCTCTGCCTGGGCAGCGATAGCAACGCCGTGGTGGATCTCTTCGAGGAGGCACGGGCCGTTGAGTTGGACCGCCGACTGGTAACGGGTAAGCGGGGTTGGCTCAGTCCAGGATCGCTGTTGGCAGCGGCCACCGCTCAGGGGATGGCGGCGCTGGGATGGGACGCGGGCCGCTTGAAGCGGGGTAGCTTGGCGGACTTCACGACCCTAGAACTGTCCAGTACCAGGCTGGCCGGGGCCGGGCTGGCCGACTTGGTGCCACGGGTGGTGTTTGGGGCCGGCGCCGCCGATGTGCACTCGGTGGTGGTGGGTGGGGAGGAGGTGGTCCGGGATGGCCGACACCTGCGACTCGGGAGCGTGGCAGACAAGCTGGAGAACGTGCTCCTGCAGTTGGAGCCAGCGTGGGAGAGAGCTCTCCAGGAGCTAGCCCCTTGAACACCCTGCTGTCGCACGTGGGCCGACTTTTCACGGCTGGCGAGGCCGTGTCGAAGAACGTGGACGTGCTGCTCGGCGAGAACTCGATCCTGGCGATTGCAAGGAGTGGGACCCTCGCCTCTCCCGACGACGTGGCCACCTACGACTGTGGCGGCGCGCTCCTCACCGCTGGACTGATCGACGCCCACACCCACCCGATCTATGCTCAGCCTCGGCTCACCGAGATAGCTGAGCGCTCAGCGGGAACGAGCTACGCCGAGATCGCCGCGCGTGGCGGGGGGATCGCGGCCACGGTTCGGGACACCCGGGCGGCTGCCTGGGACCAACTGGAGCATGGCGTGCGGGGCCGACTGAAGGAGTGGCTGGCGGCGGGAACCACCACCGTCGAGGCAAAGACCGGGTACTGGCTGGAGCGGGAGGGGGAGCTGCGGGCGGTACAGCTCTTGAAATCACTGGCCGGCGATGGCCGCCTGCCGCGTCTAGTGGTGACCTTCCTGGGTGGACATGCGCTGCCCCACAAATTCGCTGGCCGGCGCCAGGAATTCGTCGAGGAAGTGTCGAGTTGGACTGCGGACGCCTCCAGCGAAGGGGCGTGCTTTGCCGACGTTTTTTGCGACGAAGGCGCTTTTACGGTAGCCGAATCCGAACAGCTGCTGCGGGCTGCCCGGGCCGCCGGACTCCAGCTTCGGATTCACGCCGATGAGCTGGCGCTCACCGGAGCCACTGAGCTGGCAGTCGCCGTCGGCGCCACCTCGGCTGACCATCTCCTGAAGATCGGTGCCAGCCAGATCTCCGCCCTAGCCGGGTCCTCTACGGTGGCGACACTCTGCCCCGTGACCGCACTCGCGCTCGGGCAGGCACCTCCGGCCCGGGAGTTGCTGGCCGCCGGGGTACCGGTGGCACTGGGGAGCGATCACAACCCGGGAACCTCGGGTACCACCTGCATGAGCCTGGTCGTTTGGCTGGCGATCACGGAGCTGGGGCTCAGCGTGGAGCAGGCACTTACCGGAGCCACTCTCGGAGGGGCCCTCTCGCTTGGCCTGTCGGACCGGGGCAGAGTCGCCCCGGGATTGGCGTCGGACGTGGTTCTCTGGAACACCGACCACGAGGGCGGCTTCGGCTGGAACCCTGACATTCGTCCGATACAGGTCTGGCGCTCCGGGCGAGCCTGCCTGACCCCGGAGTCCACCTAGCCCGGCGCCATCCTGGTAAAGCGCACAAACCGGCTGCGGCCCGAACGCTCAAATCTCAGCTGACCGATATCCACCCGCGCGGCCGCTTTAGCGACTTCCCCATTTAGCGTTGCCGATGCCCCCACATGCACCACCGCGTCGCCCCCTGGACGCAGCAATCTGCTGGCGACCCGGAGAAGCTCAGGTAGCGGCTGAGCCGCCCTCGAGACCAGTACATCGGCAGGCCGGAAGTCCCGGGTGCGGAACAGTTCCCGCGCGTCTCGGGCCAGGACCTGAACCGCTCCGAGCTCCAGGCCGGCGAGACAGCTGACAAGGAAAGCTGCCTTGGCCCGGTCACGCTCGATGAGCTCGATCTCGAGCCCGGGTCGGGCAATTGCCAGTGGGATCCCAGGAATGCCGCCGCCGCTCCCGAGGTCCATTACGCGCTCACCGGCAGACCAGTCACGCACGGGAAGCAGGTCGAGCGACTCCTCCACGTGTCGAGACCACGCCTCGGCTTGCGGCACTCGGGTCAGGTTGAGCCGGTTGGAGCCCGCGTAGAGCAGTTCCAGAAATTGCTCGAGAGACCGCCGCTCCCCGAGCGAAACCCGGTAGGCGTGACTACTCACCTGCGCGCCGGTGTAGGAGCGGTATCACCAGCCGCGGGGCTTGAACTCAGTTGAGTACGTCGTGGCGACTTACCGAGGTCAAGGCCACGATCAGTAGTAATAGCCACCAGGCGACGATCACGATCATCGTCTCGGTCAGCGAGGTCGGCACTGCTGGGGTGGTCAGGGTGGTCACAGCAGCGGACTGGTGCACTTGCAGGAGCGCGGGCAGATGGTTGAGATTAGGCCCTAAAAGGAAAGCGGTCGCCTTCTCCCAGAGCTTCGAATTGGTGACGCTTGACAGCTGACGGAGCGAAATCGACAGCGCATTGTCGATGGGGAAAAATAGCACCGCCAGTAGCATCCCGCCCGTCACCGAGCGCAGCAAGGCGGCCATCGCGACTGACAGCAAAACGCAGGAAAACTCGCTGATCGCGCAGGAGAGAATCGCCAGTCCCAGGCTTTCCCAGGCGGCTACCGGCAAGCGTCCCAGGGTAGCCAGTGAGCCGGTCTGATGCTGAACTACAATCACCGTACCGATCGCCGCGAGAGCGCTGAAGAAAACCAACATGAACATCGCGAACACTGAGAGCGCGGTGATCTTGGCGAGCAGCAGCTGATGCCGACCGGTGCCGCGGGAGAACAGAACACGCACCGTGCCAAGGTCGTATTCCATTCCCAGCAGCCGGGATCCGGTCAGGAGCACTGCAATCCCAGCGCCGGCCGAGAGGAATACCTCAAGCGGATGGAGCAGGCTGTAAAAGCCGGCCAGCGGATGGTAGGTCAGAGAGGTGTGGTACTGCGGCTCGGTGGCATACAGCAGCATGATCAATGTGAGGAATAGGAGCCCCAGCCCGACCATCACCTGAGACGGTCGATTGCGTCGAAGCTTGTAGAGTTCGCCGCGCAGAGTCCCGGTGAATGCTGGGCGAGCGCCTTTCGAACCGGGCAGAGCGGCTGCGCCGATCGGACGGGCGGTCACTGGTCGTCTCCCGTCAACTCCAGAAAGATTTCCTCCAGGTCGCGCTGTTGCCTGACGATCCCGTCCGGCACGAAGCCGGCTCGGCTCAACACAGCGTTCAGCTCTCGTCCTTGCCCACCCGGCGCCTCGCTAACGATTCGGCCGTGGACGTCCAAGTGAGCGCTCTGTCCCCAGGGCTGGCAATTGATCAGGTCAAGGGCTCCCTGCGCGTCCTCCACCTCCACCACGAAAGAGTTCTTGGAGTCCTGGAAGTCTTCAATCCGGCCCACCTTGACAAGCGTTCCCTGGCGCAGAATCGCCACGCGATCGCAGAGCCTCTCCACCTCTCCGAGGACATGACTGGAAATGAAGACCGTCTTTCCCGAGTCACTGAGCTGCCTCAAGAGAGAGCGAATTGACTTGACCCCGGCCGGGTCGAGGCCGTTGGCCGGTTCGTCGAGGATCAGCAGATCCGGGTCGTGCAGCAGCGCGATGGCCAAACCCAGCCGCTGCTTCATGCCGAGGGAATAAGTGTTGACCTTGTCTTTCCTGCGGTCCGAGAGATCGACCAACTCGAGGAGGCCGTCGATACGTCCGGCCGGGACACCACCCAGCGGGGCAGCGAGCACCGCGAGGTTGTCGCGCCCGCTCAGGTGGAGGTAGAGCGCAGGGGTCTCCACCAGCGGTCCGACCCGGGGCAGCACGACCGACCCGTGGTGGGCCACATCGTGGCCGAAAACCTCGACCCAGCCGGAGCTGGGCCGTACCAATCCCAAGGCCATCCGCATGGTGGTGGTCTTGCCGGCTCCGTTAGGGCCCAGGAATCCGAAGATCTCACCCGCATGGACCTCCAGGTTGAGGTGATCGACGGCAACCGTTGACCCGAACCGCTTTCCCAGATCGTGAGCGGCCAGCACCGTCGGGTGAGCGCTCCGGGCTAGGAGAGGATCCATGGTGATCCCGCTCACGGCCTCGCCAGCCTGCCGCGGCGCCTCACTGGCGATCGACTCATGACCCAAAGCCGAAGGGTCCCCGATACCCACCCGTCCATGATCGGGCTTTCGCGCGCAATTGGGGCTTCAACCGCGCTCTCGGGACCGATTCGTGTCCTACCGAAGCCTCTTTTTGTTGACAGGCATCGGCGAACCCCGGTAGCGTCCCCCGCCGTGCTCAACGTTGCGACCACCGCACGCCCTCGTCCGGTCCTGGCCGACCTCATTCCCGGCGAGCGCGTCAGGGACGTACTGGTCGTCGTCGGGTACGCCGGACTGGTGGGGCTCTCCGCGCAACTATCGATCCGGCTCCCCTTCACCCCAGTTCCGATCACAGGTCAGACCTTTGCCGTGCTGCTGGGCGGCCTCGCCGTCGGGACCCGTCGGGGCGCGGTCGGGATGCTGCTCTATCTGGTCCTTGGGTTGGTCGGAGTTCCCTGGTTCGCGAGTGGGGACCACGGGCTGTCAATGCTGTCGTCCCCCAGCTTCGGCTACGTCATCGGGTTCGTGTTCGCCGCCTGCCTCCTGGGACAGTTGGCCAGACTCGGGTTCGATCGGCACCCGGTTACGGTGATCCTGGCCCTAGTTGGCGGAAACGCCGTCATCTATCTGTTCGGCGCCACCTGGCTTGCCTGGCGGCTCCACGTTGGTGCGTCGGAGGCACTGTCGCTGGGAGTGACTCCGTTCCTCCTCGGCGACGCCCTGAAAGCAGTACTCGCCGCGGTGCTGCTTCCTAGCGCGTGGAAGCTCACCGGTCGTTCCCGACCAGGCGACCGGCCGGCCGGAGGTCAGTAGAGGCCGAGTTCCAGCTTGGCCTCGTCGGAGGCCATCGTGTGGGGGTCCCAGGGCGGGTCCCATATGAGGTCCACCTTGACGTCGCGGATTCCTGGCAGGAACTGGGTGGCGGCATGAACCTGGGACTCCAGCATCGGCCCCAGCGGGCAGTACGGCGTAGTCAGAGTCATCGAAACCACCGCATCGCCATCCTTATCCACGGTCACCCGGTAGACCAACCCCAGGCTGACGATATCCAAGCCCAGTTCGGGGTCGATCACCTCTCGGAGCGCCTCGTGGACGTCGTCTCCAGTTGCCATCGGCCCGGCGGCGAGTTGCTCCCCGGCGATCGTCGGCGCTCCTTCCTCGGCCTCAGTCGTCGGATCGGCCATCTTGTTCCTCCAGCTGGGTCAAGCCAGCTTCGAGCGCGGTCCACGGCAGCATGGCGCACTTGATTCGGGCGGCGTAGCGCCGCACTCCGGCGAGCGCCTCGAGGTCACCGATCTCCCCCAGAGTAGTCGGGTCCTCTCCCCCGAGAAGCATGGCACGGAACCGCCTGATCAGTTCCCTGGTCTCGCCCACGACGTGCCCTGGATACCCTCACTCATCATCGAGGCGGCAGCCATCGAGATCGAGCACCCTTGGCCCTCAAAACCCACCGCCTCGACCTGCCCTTCCTGAACCCGCAGGGTGAGGTCTACCTCGTCGCCGCAGAGCGGGTTGTGACCATGGGTGGCGATGTCGGCCGGATCCAGCAGACCACGGTGGCGGGGATGCCGGTAATGGTCAAGAATGATCTCCCGGAAAAGCTCGTCGTCCAGGCCGACTGGGTTGACTTGTGCCACTTATTCATCGTACGCCGGTGCACAAACACAAGCGGGGACTGGAGGTGTGCTCCAGTCCCCGCTGTTGGTTTGCGAAATGAGTACTGCTGACGCGGGACGGCCACGGTTCCGGGCTTCTGACCCGGTTCAGAGATCCGTGGGTGACCAGCGCGTCGAGAGAGATTAGGTCCCGGCCACAGTCCTCAGTCGGTCCCCAAGATGGTGAGAGTCCGTTTAGTACTACCTTCGGGCATGGGCATTCCCTCCTTTTTCTTGGGGTACCGCCGCGACAGGGACTTCCTTGCGACCCTGCCGGGACGGCCGGACGACGCTGTCGCCGTCTAGTTTATGCCGGACCGTGGCGCACGCGCGAGGCCGGCTGATTAGCGGGTCTGCCGCCCGTCCCCGCGGCCGACCGTCGTTCGCTAAGCTGCGCTGCGACGGTCGGGTAAGGGAGGAAGCGTCATGCGGACTGTTGCCGTCGGCACTGCCAAGGGGCTTTTTGTACTCGAACAGTCGGGGACGGATCCCACCGACCCCGACTGGGTCGTCAAAGGACCGTACCTGTCGGGCTGGGAAGTCACCGACGGTATGGTCTCGAGATCAGGGATGGCCGGCTGGAGATACTGGCCGGTCTGAGCAGCTACGTGTACGGCCCCCACGTGCGACGGAGCCTGGACCGCGGCGAGTCCTGGGAGACACTCGGTTCTGGTCCGGGATTCGGTGGCGGGGGCGACCGACCGACGGTCGAGCGCATCTGGACGCTGCACAGGCTGGCGGACTCGGACGAGCTGGTGGCGGGCGTGGCGCAGGCGGGACTTTTCCGCTGGGATGACCGCGCCATGACATGGCAGGAGTACCAGTCGGTAACCGATCATCCCACCCGCTCCGGCTGGCAGCCCGGTTTCGGAGGTCTTTGCCTCCACAGCGTGCTGAGCGATCGCCGGCGGCCGGGCAGGATCACGGTTGGGATCTCGTCGGTGGGTACGCTGCGCAGCGACGACGACGGCGCCACCTGGAACGATCAAGAACAAGGGCGTCACTGCCGCCATACGAGGCGGAGGAGCCCAAGTACTCGGAGCTGAATCGGTGCGTCCACAGGCTGGTGCTCGACCCACGGACCCGACCGCCTATACCAGCAAAATCACACCGGCGTTTACCGATCGCTCGATGCAGGAGACAGTTGGGAGCGCATCGAGAACGGGTCTGCCTTCGGGCTTTGGATTCGGGATGGCGGTTCTCGATGGGCCGCCGGCGACGCTGTTCGTGGTTCCCCTGACCAGCGATGAGGTGCGGCTCCCGGTGGACGGCCGTGTGTGTGCTTACCGCTCGACGAATTACGGAGACACGTGGGCCGCCTGTGGAGCGGGGCTGCCCCCCCACAACTACGGAACTGTGCTCCGCGACGCACTTACCAGCGGGGAGTGGCGAATCCACGTCGCTCTACTTTGGTACCACCAGCGGCGAGCTCTACGCTACCTGGGACACTGGCGAACACTGGAGTCGCTTCCCGGAGTCTTTCCTCGCATCCTTAGCGTGCGTGCGATCACCGCCGCATGATGCCGAAGGTCAGGGTATGGATCCCAGGTCTGCTGCGGGATTTCACCAATGGAGAAGTGGAGTTCCCGGTGGTCGCCAGCAGACGTCGGTGCTGCCCTGGACGCCGGCCATCGCGCGTCACCCCTTGCTACATAATCATCTCGCTGATGAGCACGGGCGTCCCCGCAGAAACGTGAAGTTTTCCATAATGAAGAGCTGGTGCGAGGGGCGGAGGAGCTGGCTGGTCCAGTCTCCGATGGCGATCGCATCACCATCCTGCAGTCGGTCAGTGGCGGGAGGTAGTACCACTCGCCCGCCAGCAATACAGGGGCGTAGCGATCGCGTCGCGGACACTATGAACGTTCGCGCTGGCTGTCTGCTGGAATCGCGGCTTTAGGCTGTCCTTCCAACCGCAGGGGTCTGGCTCAGTCGGCGAAGATGCGATTGGCCTCGCCCAGCGCCGCTACCAGAGCGTCCACGTCGTCGCGTGTGTTGTACAGGTAGAAGCTCGCCCTGGTGGTGGCAGCCACCCAAGCCTTCGCATCAGGGGCTGGCAGCAGTGGTGCCCGGCCCGGATCGCGACTCCGCAGCGGTCGACGATCGTGCCCACGTCGTGAGGGTGTACTCCGGCAAGGTTGAAGGAGACGATTCCCATCTGGTCCGGACCCTTGGGCCCGTAGCGGGTCAGTCCCGGTACCTCGGAGAGCATCTCGTCGGCATACTCGGTGAGTTCGGCGCCGTGGCGAAGGATCGCCGGCAATCCCACCTGCTGCAGATAGTCGACGGCCGCCTGTAGCCCGGCCGCGCCAGCGATGTCCGGGGTTCCCGCCTCGAACTTGTGCGGGAATCTCGTCCCAAGTCGTCTTCTCCAGCGTCACCACCGAGATCATCGAGCCGCCGGTCAGGAATGGGGGCATGGCGTCCAGCAGCTCGGGCCGACCGTAGAGGACACCGATCCCAGTCGGTCCGCACATCTTGTGCGCTGAGAAGGCGTAGAAGTCAGCGTCCAATCGTTGTAAGTCGACCGGCATGTGCGGCACCGCCTGAGCCCCGTCCACCAGGACCGTGATCCCCTCGGCGTGTGCCCGGGTGATCAGCTCACCGACCGGGTTTATCGTCCCCAGCACGTTGCTCACGTGAGTCACCGCCAGGAGCCGGGTAGGGGCCCGCAGCAGACGCTCTGTTGCCTCCGGGTCGAGACGTCCATCCGGCTGAAGCGGGATGAACTCAAGCTGGCAGCCGGTCTGGTCGCGGACCTGCTGCCAGGGCACCAAGTTTGAGTGGTGCTCCATCTCGGTGCACACGATGCGGTCCAGGGGGCCGAACCGTTCTCGAGCGAAGGCCTGGGCGACC
Source organism: Candidatus Dormiibacterota bacterium (assembly GCA_963804565.1). Lineage (GTDB taxonomy): Bacteria > Chloroflexota > Dormibacteria > Aeolococcales > Bog-877 > Bog-877. The sequence goes on from CAWDQV010000001.1 coordinate 1,383,626, forward strand.
AGGTTTATTCCCTCGGTCGTGTTGCGCACGAAGACCACGCCGCGGGGATCGGCTCCCACCAGGTGGGCGACCGCCTCACGAGCACCCTCGAAGACCTCGGTCGCCCGCTCGCCGAGCACGTGGACACCACGGTGCACGTTGGCGTTGGCGTGACGGTAATAGTCCGAGACCGCGTCGATCACCACCTCCGGCTTCTGGGAGGTCGAGGCGCTGTCGAGGTAGACCAGTTCCCGACCGTTGACCTGTTCCTGGAGGATGGGGAAATCAGCGCGGATTCGAGCCGATTCGAGCGTGGACGCCGGAATCACAGTTCATCCTCGCTCAGGGAGACCCAGAGCTCGCCATCCCGCACCTCGACCTGGTGAACCCTCACCGGTTCCACCGCCGGGAGCCCGATCGGTTCGCCGGTCTTGAGATCGAACTGGCTCCCATGTAGTGGGCACTCGATGGCGCACGTCTGGGGGTGGAGCTCCCCCTCCGACAGCGAGGCCATGGCGTGGCTGCAGGTGTCGTCCAGGCAGTAGAACGTGCCCTCGACATTGAAGACCGCGATGGGCAGATCGCCGATCTCGACCCGCGCCGCATGGCCCGGCGGAATGGCTTCTGCATCGCAGATCTGCACCCACTCCGCCATCAGGCAGTTCGTGGGGCGCCGGCCAGCGCGCCCGAACTGGCCAAATCGTCCAGCGCTTCCAGCACCAGCTTGCGGCCGGACTCTCGGAGGGCCCCCTCAGGAACCGCGTCGACGACATCGGCGAAGAAGCCCTCGACAATCAGTCGTCGCGCCTGCTCGCGATCGATCCCCCGGCTCTCGCAGTAGAACAGCTGGTTGTCATCGATCCGACCGGCCGTCGAGCCGTGCGTGCAACGAACATCATTGGCCAGGATCTCGAGGGTCGGATTGCTGTCCGTCTTGGCTTGGGGGCTCAGTAGGAGATTGCGGTTCTGCACATAGGCATTGGTCTTCTGCGCCCCCTCCTCGACCCGGATCAGACCGGCGTACACCGATCGCGACCGGTCCGCGACCGCCACCCGGTACAACAGGTCGCTAACCGCGCCTCGGGCTACGTGATCCTGCAGCGTCTGCAGGTCGCAGTGCTGCCGCTGGCGGCCCACACATAGCCCGACCAATCGAGCCTCAGAGCCTTCACCTAGCATGACGGTCTCGAAGTAGGACTTCTGCCAGGCGGCGCCGACCATGCTCCAGCAAACTTCGTAACGGGCTTCCTGACCGACGTTGGCCCGGACGGTGGACTGCAGCACCGTCTGATCGCCGCACCGCTGGAAGATCACGTGGGTGAGATGGGCTCCCCGGGCCAGATCGATCTCTACCACCGGCGCCAGGAGTGAAGGATCCTCGCTCGGCGAGACCCACTCCTCGACCACGGTAAGGCTCGCGCCCTCCTCGAGCTTGATCAGAGTGCGTGGAAAACTTGCGCTGGCGTTGCTCACTCCGTGCAGGAGCCGGACGTAGCCGCCCGGTTGCTGGCCCCTCCCGACCCGTACGCAGGCACCGCCGATGGTCCGGGCGGTATTCAGAGAAATCCATTTGCGCAGTCCGGGCGCGGCGATGGTGCCCGCCAGCGACTGCCATGGTGCTCCTGGGGTGGCAAGACCCTCTACCAGCGATTGAGCCAGTGGAACCGGCTCATCCCGCCTGTGCAATGGGGGCGGCTCCAGATTCCCGCGCTCATCTGAGATCACCACCTGGGAGACGTCTCCGGCCGCGGGTGGGCCGTCCAGGACCGCTTGAAGATACGGAGGGATCTCGCCCTTCCCGAGCGCTGCGGGTTCGACGAACTTGGCCAGGTCGAGCTTGTCGATCTGGGGGGTTCGACGCCAGTCCTCATCCCTGGAGGAGGACGGCCAGGGAGCTTCCCGATAGGCTGCCAGAGCCGCTCGGCGCAGGCTGGACAGCCAGTCCGGGTCCCCGCCGGCCAGGGCGACTGCGGTTGCCTCCTCCCGGCTCAGGCGGGAAGATGCGGCGGTCTCGGTCAAGACCGGCTCAGCCGAGCCGGGGGCGAACCGCCCTCCGCGGCGATCTGCTCACCCGACGCTGCCCTCCATCTGGAGGGTGATCAGGCGATTGAGCTCGAAGGCGTACTCCATCGGCAACTCTTTGACGAATGGCTCAATGAAGCCGTTGACGATCATCGCGGTCGCTTCTTGCTCCGAGATGCCCCTCGACTGCAGGTAGAAGAGCTGCTCGTCACCCACCTTGCTGACCGTCGCCTCGTGGCCGATCTGAACGTCCTCGGCCTCCACGTCCATGTATGGATAGGTGTCGCTGCGGGCCTGCTCATCGAGGAGAAGGGCGTCGCAGCGGACGCTGGACCTCACGTCGTGGGCCTTGGGGTAGACCTTGAGGTGGCCACGGTACGAGGTCCTCCCCGTGCCCTTGCTTACCGACTTGCTGACGATGGTGCTGGTGGTGTTGGGGGCAACGTGGATGACCTTGGCACCGGCATCCTGGTGCTGGCCATCCCCGGCAAAGGCAACCGATAGCACCTCGCCGTGGGCACCCTCGCCCATCAGGTAGATCGAGGGGTACTTCATGGTCACCTTGCTGCCCAGGTTTCCGTCGATCCACTCCACCACCGAGTGCTCCTTGGCGATGGCCCGCTTGGTGACCAGGTTGTAGACGTTGTTGGACCAGTTCTGAATGGTGGTGTAGCGCACGTGGGAGTTGGGCATGGCGATGATCTCCACCACCGCGCTGTGCAGCGAGTCCTTGCTGTAGGTGGGAGCAGTACAGCCCTCGATGTAATGGACGAAGCTGCCCTCTTCGGCGATGATCAGGGTCCGTTCGAACTGGCCCATGCTTTCCGTGTTGATCCGGAAGTACGCCTGGAGTGGGATCTCGACCCGAACTCCCTTGGGCACATACACAAACGAGCCCCCGGACCAGACCGCCGAATTCAACGCGGCGAACTTGTTGTCGTTGGGCGGGATCACCGTGCCGAAGTACTTGCGGAAGATCTCTGGGTGATCGCGGAGACCGGTGTCACAGTCGCAGAAGATCACGCCCAGCTTCTCCAGGTCCTCGCGGATGGAGTGGTAGACCACCTCGCTCTCGTACTGGGCTGAAACCCCCGCCAGAAACTTCCGTTCCGCCTCAGGAATCCCCAGGCGGTCGAAAGTCCGCTTGATGCCCTCGGGCACCTCATCCCAGGTTCGGCCCTGCTCCTCGGCCGGCCGCACGTAGTAGTAGATGTCGTCAAAGTCGATCCCGCTCAGATCGGCCCCCCAGCTGGGCATAGGGCGCTGCCTGAAGTGCTCGAGCGCCTTGAGCCGGAACTCCAGCATCCAGGCCGGCTCCGACTTGCGCCGAGAGATGTCGGCGACGACCTCAGGTGAAAGCCCGCGCTCGGACCTGAAGACGAACTCGTCGCCGTCATTGAAGCCGTATTTGTAGTCTTTCGTCAGGTCCTTCGCAGCGACTGCCATTTGGTTCTTCCTCGCTCAATCCCCACCGTGAGGCGTTATTCCGACCTGATCCTAGGTATTTTACCCCGCTACGCGGCGGGTTCGTCGGTCGCGTCCAATCCGGCTTCGTGCAGCATCGGGTCGTAGCCGACCTTCTCGATCTCGTCGACCAGTTCATTTCCCCCAGAGGCAATGACCCGTCCAGCGGCCATCACGTGGACGCGGTCGGGCGTGATGTAGTCCAAGATCCGCTGATAGTGGGTGATGATCAGCACGCCCATGCCGTCGGTTCGCACTCTGTTGACGCCCTCAGCAACGGTGCGAAGTGCGTCGACGTCGAGTCCGCTGTCGGTCTCATCGAGGATGGCCATCTCCGGCTTCAGCACGGCCAGCTGGACGATCTCCATCCGCTTCTTCTCACCGCCGGAGAAGTTGTCATTGATATACCGAGACATGAACGCCTGGTCCATCTTGAGCGCCGTCATCTGCTCCCGGACCAGCTTCAAGAAGTCGCGAGCGGGCAGGGACTTGCCCTGGCCTTTCAGCGCGGCCCGGAGAAAGTTGACTGTGGTGACCCCGGGGATCGCGGTCGGGTACTGAAGACTGAGGAACAGGCCCATCCTGGCTCGGTTCTCGGGAAGCATCCCGATCAGGCTCTGATCCTTCCAGCGGATATCGCCGCCGGTGACCTGGTACTTGGGATGGCCCATGACCGCATAGCCCAAGCTGGTCTTGCCGGCTCCATTGGGACCCATCAGGGCGTGGACTTCGCCCTGGGGTACTGTCAGGCTCACGCCGGCCAGGATCTGCTTGCCGTCGACCGAGACCTCCAGGTTCTCGATCTCGAGCCGCCCTCTCTCCGGGCTCACCTTAGACACCAGCTGCTTGCCCTTCGTGTTGGAGGATCGGCAGGGTTGCGACCGGGCACTCCCGCTCCGGGATCTGAGGATCGCGCAGCATGTCGGCGAGCGTCGTGCCGCCGAGCACCTGCTGGACTGCCTCTTGAAGTCGACCCCATAGCGGCCTGCTCAGGCACTCCGGCTCCCTCGAACAGGATCCGGACTGGTAGTTCTCGGCCAAGCACTCCACCGGGGCCACCGGGCCTTCCATCAGCTCGACGATCTCAAGAACCGTCACCGCCTGAGGCGGGCGCGCCAACCGGTAGCCGCCGTGCAGCCCCCTCGTTCCCTCCACGATGCCCGCTTTACGCAAAGGAGCCACCAACTGCTCCAGGTACGGAAGCGGCATGGCCTCCCTGCGTGCGATCTCCGCGAGGCTCAGGGGTGGCCCGCCGTGGGCCTTTGCCAGTTCGGTCAGCATCCGCAGCCCGTAGTGGGCCCGGGAGGAGATCCGCATGGCAACTGGCGCAGGACCGGTAAATCCGACTGACACGCGCGTATTTTACCGGGCACGGCCCCCGAGGCGGCGCTGGAAGCGGTGCCAGGTCTGCCTCGCGGGCGCTTCGACTTGGCGAGCCGGCGGCTGGCCCGAGAGACAGTCCTAGTTGGCGAGTGCCCCCGCCCTCAGTGCGGACACTTCCCGGCAGACCAGGTCGGCCGCCCGTCTCACCTCGTCAGCTGTGGTTGAGCGTCCCAATGTCAGGCGAAGCTGGGCGGAGGCCAGCTGGGGCGAGAATCCCATCGCCAGGAGCACGTGGGACGGAGCAAGCGAACCGCTGGTACATGCGGAGCCCGACGAGCCGCAGACGCCTGCCCGATCCAAGCGCAACAGCAGGAGCTCCCCCTCGATGCCGGGAAACACGAAGGTGGCGAAGTTGGGAAGCCGAGCGCCGGCGGGGGCACCGGTCGAGATGGCGTCCGGCACCCCGGCCTGGATCTGCCGGGTGAGATCGCGAGCAAGAGCACCCTGTCGCTCCATCTCCTGCTCTCGCTCCACCTCCGCCAGCTCCGCCGCAGCCCCAAATCCCACGATCCCAGGGACGTTCTCAGTGCCCGAACGCCGGGTCCTCTCCTGGCCGCCTCCGGTGATGATCGGGTCCAGCCCGATACCGTGGCGGGCGTACAGCGCCCCCACTCCCTTAGGCCCGTAGACCTTGTGGGCGGACACCGTCAGGAGGTCGACGCCAAGCTCCTGCACGTCAAGCTTGAGCTTGCCCAGAGCTTGGGTTGCGTCCGTGTGAAATACCGCCCGTGATCCGGCGTGGGTCACCTCCGCGAGCTCGCGAATTGGTTCGATCGTGCCGACCTCGTTGTTGGCCATCATTACCGAGACCACCCGTGTGTCCGGTCTAAGCGCGGCCTCCAGGTCGTCCGATGAGACGAGGCCATCCCGGTCCACCGCCAGCTCGGTCACTTCAAACCCCAGGTCGCCCAGATCTCGCGCGGTTTCCAACACGGCCTCGTGCTCAATGGCTGAGACGATCAGGTGGCCTCCCCGGGCCTCAACTCGACGGACCACTCCCCGAAGGGCCAGGTTGTCCGCCTCGCTCCCCCCGCCGGTGAAGACGATCTCGCGTGCCTTGGCGTTGAGAACTGCGGCCAGACGATCCCTGGCGGTATCGATCAGGGCGCGAGCGGCTCGGCCCGCGGCGTGGACGCTTGAGGGGTTGCCGTAGGTCTCGGTCAGGGTCGGGGCCATTGCCTCCAGGACCTCCGGCCGCAGCGGCGTAGTTGCGGCGTGATCGAGGTAAATCCTGGATTGCGCCGGGTTCGAAACAGTCGGGTCAGTCGTTGGCGCGCTCTCTCAGCAGCGCGGTGAGCGGCCCCGAGTGTCCGCTCAGGGTGCGATGGAGTTCGAGCAGCTCGTCGTTGCTGATCGGTTCGGCCTCCGATTCCGAGCTGACCAGCATCTGCAGCTCTGGCTCTCCCTCTTTGGCCTCCGACTCGTCGTTGGGAGCCAGCTCCAGCGCTACCAGGAAGGTGAGCTCGCAGTTTCGGCAGGTGACCTCGACGGTGTACTTCTGCCCTTCGTGGTCGAGCTGCCGCAACTTGCAATCGGCAAGCGACCGGCGACACATGGGACACCGGAACGCCCCAGCTCTCTCTCGCAGGAATGCCAAGATGTCCATCTCTCCTCCAGCCGAGTATACCCAGATCAATCGAGATCGATCCCATTCGAGGGTACTTCAGCGGGGTCAGGCCTCTAGGCGCTCCAGGACCGCCTCGGTGAACTCCTCGGTCCGGGCATGGCCCCCAAGATCAGCGGTGCGGACCCCGTCGAACACCGCGCCCAAGGTGGCCGACCTCACCCTGGCTCCGTACTGGATAAGGAAGGGGTCATCGGTGTGCTCAAGCACGGCCGCCGCTGCCAGGATCATGGCCATGGGGTTGGCGATGTGCCGACCCTGCAGGGCCGGGGCCGTGCCGTGGGGGGCTTCGGCCATGAGCAAACTGGGGTGACTCGAGTCATCGAACCCGATCAGCAGCGACTCGCTCCCGGCCAGCGTGCCGTAGAGGGCAAGGACCAAGTCGGAGAGGATGTCACCGTCTCGATTCATCGCGGGAATCACAAGCCGGTCGTCGCGGGTGAGCAGAAGAGCAAATGTCGCATCGATCAGTTGTGGCTCATACCGGACTTCCGGATGCCGACAACTGGCGGAGTCCATCTCCTCCTTGAACATGCCCTCGTAGATCTTGGAGACGGTGAACTTGGGTCCGCCGAATACCGTCGCCTGGGTCCGGGCGGCTTCGACGAAGGCGTACTCGGCAACCCGCCGAGAGTGCTCGCGGCTGATCTTGGTGGTGCGAAAGGCGAGCTGCTCTGATCCCTCGCCCTCCCGCCACTCCTTGGCTCCGTAGGCGTCATCGACCGCCATCCTGACCACCGTGATCGGGGCGTGGACACCGCCAAGCGGTGCCACTCCCGGGATCCTCTGCCCGGTTCGGACGATCACGTCGCCGCCAACCTCGTCGCGGAGGATCGCATTCGGACTGTCGATCTCCCCCAGTCCCTCGGGGGTCACAGTGGCGGCTTTGAGTCCAAAGTGGCTGGATTTCATCATCTGAGCCGCTTGGTGGACAACCTCGTTGTCGGTGGCTCGGCGCGAGGCCAGGCTGAGATCGACATGCTCCAGCACCACCCGATTGGCGAGCTGGGGACTGTCCAGGATCCGCAGAGCCTCGAGCAGCAACTCCTCTCCGGTCTGGTCCCCGTGCAGGACCGTGATGGTCAGAGGGGCCATACCGCTAGGTGCTTGAGAGACGGCGGAAGGATTCGGCGAAGGCGAAGCCGTGCGGTTCCCCCGCGGTCGCCATCCGCTCTCGTACCCGTGCCCGGAAATCCTGTTCAGGCGAATGCTGGCTCTGGTGTCGGGAAAGCGCCTCGAGCTTGCGGTCGACAGTGGAAGTGATATCGACAAAGTGGTCGGGGTTTTCAGTACCGACCACCCAGACCTCCCGCACGGAGTGCGGCTGCAGGCCGGCGGCCAGCAACTCGGGGTAGGCGTATCTGTTCCGGGCGTAGGGGTAGACCGCCTCAATGGCAAGCTGTCCCGCTGCCAGATGGTCAGGATGGTTGCCGTACAGGTTGGAGTAATTGCGCACCGCGTTCTGGCAGACGATCAGGTCTGGCCGATGCTGGCGAATCAGCTTCACCAATTCGCCCCGTAGCTCACTGGTGACCCGGAGCTCGCCGTCGGGCTGATGCAGGAAAGTCACCTCGTCGACCCCGAGCACCGCGGCCGCTGCCCGCTGCTCCACTTCGCGGATCGAGGCGAGTCGGGACAGTTCGATGGATGGATCGGCCGCTCCCGCTGCGCCATCGGTACAGATGACGTAGCGGACGTCGATTCCCCGGTCCGTCCAGAGCGCCACTGTCCCGGCGGAACTGAACTCGGCATCGTCTGGATGGGCCATCACGACCAAGGCCCGCTCGAAATTCTCCAGTTCACTCGAACTCATATGTTTCCCTGGTAGGATACGGTTCCCAGGACGACCCCCCCCTCTCCGACTGTGTCGCCGGGGACCCAGCAACGCGGAGACCTCGGCCATGATCTTTTTCAGCGAGCTTCTGCGCGCAACCGTCGTTGATGTGCGCCAGCACACAGTAGGCACTGTGCGCGACCTGGTGGCGCGGATGGGGGAGCCTTACCCGCGGGTCACCGCGCTGGTGGTCAGTCATCGCGGCCGTGACCCCTTGATCATTCCCTGGGCCGAGGTCAGGCAATACACGGAGCGAGAGATCAGCCTGCGCGCACCCGTGTCCGAGTTGTCGGCTCACCTTCCCGCGGACGATGAGCTCTACTTGAGCCGCGACGTCCTGGACAAGCAGCTGATCGACACCGACGGGCGCCGCGTGGTGCGGGTCAACGACCTCCAGCTGGCTAATGTCGGCGGCAAGTTGCTGGTGGTTGGAGTGGATATCGGGGGCCGAGGCCTCCTGCGACGGCTCGGGATGGAAGAGCTGGGTAAGCGGGTCGCCCGCCTGCTGCGCCGGGATTGGGCCCAGAAGTTCATCGCCTGGGATACCGTCGAGACGATCCGCGGTGACGGTCGCAATATGCGGCTGCGAATGTCGTACAAGAAGCTGGCTCGGCTTCACCCCGCCGACATCGCCGACATCGTCGAGCAGATGAGCAACGTTGACCGGCAGGCAGTTTTCGCCAGTCTTGACGATGAGACTGCCGCGGACACTTTGGAGGAGACGGACGAGACGATCCAGGCCCAGATACTGGAACGCCTTTCTTTGGAGCGCGCGGCCGACATCCTGGACGCCATGGCCCCGGACGAGGCTGCCGACCTGCTCGCCGACCTCGCTCCCGAACGTCGGGCTCAGCTGATCGCGGAGATGCAGGCCGAGGAGGCGGGGGACGTCCAGGAATTGCTGGCTTATGAGGAGGACACGGCCGGCGGGCTGATGACACCCGACTACGTGGCCGTTCCCCAGCGCCTGACTGCGGCCCAGACCATCGAACGGATCCGCCAGCTGGAGCCCGAGGCGGAGTCCATCTACTACATCTTTGTGATCGACAGCCAAGAGCGCCTTCGGGGGGTGCTGAGCCTGCGGGATCTGATCGTCGCGAGCCCGGAAACCCCGATATCCCAATTCATGATCCGCAAGGTGATCTCGGTCCCACTCGATGCGTCCCCGGACGAGGTTGCCTCTCTTTTGTCCAAGTACAACCTGCTGGCGGTCCCGGTGGTCGACGAGCAGGACCGAATCCAGGGGATCGTTACCGTGGATGACGTGCTAGCCGAAGTCCTGCCGTCCCCGCTGCGGCGGCGGGTGAGGCCTGGGGAATGATGGCGATCGCCGGTCGAGGACTAACGCTGGTCCGAGCCCGGCCACGCTCGCCCAGGCGTCGTGATGAACCCCCGTCACGAACCAGGGGGCATTGCCCCCGAGCCGCAGCAATCCCCGGCCCCAGCCGGAGCTGAGGGGAGGGCTCGCCGGAGCCTGACGCAATCGGTCCGCTGGCCGCGCCCATCGGTGCCCAGGCGGCCACCGACGCTTCCCCGTCGGCTTCGGCCGCGTCGGCTCCCTCGCCTGTGGCGCTTTTTCGCCATCCTGGGGCCGGGGCTGATCGCCGCCAACGCTGGCAACGACGCCGGCGGTATCGCCACGTACTCCCAGGCGGGTGCCCAGACCGGCTATCGCCTGCTCTGGGTGCTGGTGCTGATCGCCTTCGTCGTGATCGTGGTTCAAGAGATGGCCGCGCGGATCGGGGTCAGCACGGGCAAGGGACTGATGGCCGTAATTCGAGAGGAGTTCGGCGTGCGGTGGGCGCTGGTGGCAGCGGCAGTTGTCCTGGTCGCCAACGGAGGAACAACGATTGCCGAATTCGCCGGGGTGGCGGCTGCCCTACAGCTCTTCGGGCTGCCTCCCGAGCTCAGTGCGCCCTTTACCGGTGCGCTCTTGGGTTGGCTCGTGCTGCGCTCCGGCTATGCCAAGGTCGAGCGGGTGTTCCTTGGGATGGGGGTCGTGTTCGTCAGCTACGTGATCACCGTGTTCATCGTGCACCCCGACTGGAGCGCGGTGGCCCGTAACGCGGTGATCCCCACCATCTCCGGCAGCAACGGTTTCGTCTTTCTACTAATTGCCTTCATCGGCACGTCGGTCACCCCCTACATGCAGCTCTACCTGCAGTCGGCCGTGGCCGACAAAGGCACCTCGGATGCCGACTACGGCTATGTACGAACTGAGGTGATCGCCAGCAGCATCTTCGCGGTCTTGGTGGTGGCCTGCATCGTCATTACCACTGCCGCCACCCTCCACGCCCACGGCCTGACCAACATCACCAACGTCGGCCAGGCAGCCGACGCCCTCCGACCCCTGGCGGGGGTGGACGCCAAGTATCTCTTTGCCGTCGGTCTCCTGGGAGCTTCTCTGTTGGCCGCCGGGGTGTTGCCACTGTCCACCGCCTTCGCCGTCACCGAGGCGTTCGGGACGGAGCGCGGAGTCTCCAACTCACTTCGTCAGGCGCCGTTGTTTTACGCGGTTTTTGTGGGATTGCTGACCGCCGGCGGCATCTGCGTGCTGATTCCTGGCGTGAATCTGATCGCGGTGTTGATTGTGACTCAGGTAGTGGATGGAATCCTGTTGCCCGTGGTGCTGGTATTCATGCTCCGGATCAGCAACAACGTGCGCTTGATGGGACACCGGGCAAACGGGCGAGTGGCGAATGTTGTCGGTGGAATTACCGCAGCAGTCTTGATATTTCTGACCCTGATCCTGCTCTTCGAGACCGTGCACGGTTGAGGGTTCGCAGCGCCGGGCGGTTCGACCGCCACGTCACCTGCGGCTGCGACGTTGGTGGCCAGAAGCATGGTATCGACAGGAATTTTGTGCCGTAAGCCACAGCGCCGTCCCAACTGGGAGCTGGTCGGCTGTCCGCGCCATCGGCTTGGCGTCGATCGGAGATTCAGCCCAGCGTGCGGCGCAAGCCGTCGACGCCGAATGCGGAAATCGCAGCCCGTGCGGCGGCGGACCCATCCGACATCGACTGCTCCACCGCGATGCGGTCGACTCGGCCCAGCTGGGCCAGCCGACCTAGCAGGCCGCCCGCGAGAGCATCACCTGCGCCGGTGGGGTCGACCACGGGCGCGCCCGGTGCTGCTGTAAATTCGCGGACACCGTCGGGCGCGACCACGACTGCGCCGCGGGGACCTAGCTTGAGTATGAGCAGACTAAGGTGCCACCGCGAGAGCACCTCGTTGGCCAGCTTGATTCCGCGGGCTCGCGACGCGGGGATGAGCGCCCGCAGCTCTGGCTCGTTAGCAAAGAGCATGCTGACCCGCTGCAATAGTTGATCAAGCTCTGCACTGCTAGTGGCGATGAAGTCTCGCATGGTGTCGAGGGCCACCAAGAGCGCTCCCGGGCACTGCTCGAGAATCTCCAGCTGCCGGGCTGGGTGCATAGACCCAAGGAAGAGAATCTCGCTGGCTCGGGCTGAGGCTGACAGCTCCGGGTGCCAGTCGAGGTACACGCCCAGCTGCTGCTCCTCGGCGACCGGAACCGCGTCGATTGGGTGGTGTTCTGCCCGCCAGCGGTAGGTAGACCCCGGGAGCACCGCCACCCCGCTTGTGTCGGTGTTGGGGCCGTTGAGCAGTTCCAGCAAAGCGCGGCCATCAGGTCCGATCGCGGCGGCCACCCGCACCTTGCAGAATCGGCTGGCTGCCAGTGCGAAGTACAGCGCCGAACCGCCTGGGACTTCTCTCCGCCGTCCGGCGGCGGTGGTCAGATCGTCAATGCCCAGGGTGCCGCAGGCAGTGATCGACCAGTCGGAGCGGCCGCGCCGGGGTTCGCTAAGAGGCGGGGAAGAGTGGAATGACAGGCGCAAGCCCTCGGCTGCGCTCATCCTGGGCGGCCCGCATCAGCCGCGCCTGTACCAGGAAGAGGATGTGCCCTACGTGATCGGGATCGCGGCTCAGACCCAGGGCAACCCTCAGCCCCGGATCGACGGACTTCGCCAGCTCCGCAACTTGATCGAACACCCAGCCGGTCACCACTCGGCTGGAACGCAGCCGGCAGCGCTCGACGTGCTCCAAAAGGACGTCGGAGGCCGCGAGGCGCTGCCTCGGAGTGCGTCGGTGCCGGGAGCGGAATGTGAGCTGAGCGCGGGCGGCCGCGATCTGAAGCGCGGTCACTTCATAAGGGTTGGTATAGGCGGCGCTCAACGACATGCGCGCCATCATAACCACGGTCGGTTTGGCCTATGCTCGAAGCCATGACGCAGCCCGAACTCGAACCTGAGGTGTTGATCCTCAGCCAGGAGCGCTTTGTGGGGCGGCGGCTCCGGATCACGGTCGATCGGGTTCGGCTGCAGGGGGGTCAGGAAGCCGAGCGCGAGGTGGTGCACCACCCAGGAGGGGTTGGGGTGGTCGCGATCGATGACAACGGGTCGGTAGTGCTGGTCCGCCAGTATCGTCACGCCGCGAAGGAACTGCTCTGGGAGCTGCCGGCCGGCGGGCGTGAGCCCGGGGAATCGCCGCTGGAGACGGCGCGCCGCGAACTGGCGGAGGAGACGGGATTCGCCGCCGAGTCCTGGCTCGGGGTGGGAGCCACCTTCCTCGCGCCCGGATACAGTACCGAGCTTTTCTGGTACTTCCGGGCGACGGGGCTGACCAGAGTCGAGGGGGCCGCCCCGGACCCTGACGAGATCCTCCAGTCTCAGTCGTTTTCCCCGTCGGCGGTCGCCGAGCTCGCCTATCAGGGTCTTCTGAGAGACGCCAAGACCCTGGCGGGGCTGGCGCTGGCTGGAGCGCTCGACCTGGGCGCTCGGGAGAACGATCCCCACGGATAGCCCCTTGATAAAGAGGCGGGCCTAGACTGAGGAACCGGGAGCCGGCGACGCTTCAAAACGGACATTGGGGAGAGTTGAAATGGGCAATCCGGTCGTGCACTTCGAGGTCGTCGGCAAAGACGGCAAGGGGCTCAAGGACTTTTACGGACAACTCTTCGCCTGGAAGATCGACTCCAGCAATCCGATGGATTACGGGGTAGTCGAGACCGGCGGGATCGCCGGTGGAATCGCCGGGGGGAGTGACGAGGAGTCCTCCCGAGTCACCTTCTACGTCGAGGTCGACGATCTCCAGGCCAAACTGGATCAGGTCGAGAAGTTGGGGGGCAGGATCGTGGTGCCCGTGTCGGATATTCCCGGCGGCCCGACCATCGCCATGTTTCATGATCCCGAGGGCCACCTGATCGGCATGGTCAAGGCCGGGTACTACGCCGCGTCGTAGAGGACTGACGAGGCGTCCCCCAGTCGGCTGACGCCCACCGTTGGCGGCAGACGGCCGCGACGAGCCCGGAGGGCCCACGCGGTGGTCGAACTGGGAAGACGCGTGCGGTTACGCTCACTGCGCTGCCGGGTTCTTCCACCGGCGCATGCAGAGGTTGAGTCCGCAATCGGTAGCGAGGGCCCAGGTTGATCTCCCAAGAGCTTCGAGTCGAGACCTCGGGAACTCGCTGCACCGATCTCACCGACCAACTCCGAAGCTTCTGCTCCGACAAGGGCGATGGGCTGGTCCTGGCGTTCGTGCCCCATGCCACGGCGGGACTGGTGCTGATCGAGCTGGGAGCGGGGAGCGAGGCCGACCTGCTGAGCTGGCTCGATCGGATGTTGCCCCGCGACAACTCTTACCGGCACCAGCACGGGAGCAGAGGACATGGTGCGGACCATCTGGTGCCGGCAGTTCTGAGCGCCTCGGTGCTGGTGCCAGTGCTTGAGGGCACGCCGCAGTTGGGAACCTGGCAGAGCCTGGCGCTGATCGATACCAACGCCGAGAACAATCAGCGGCGGGTCCGCTTCAGCTTCCTGTCTGGATAGGACCGCTGTCGGCCGCCGCAAGGGCTGCGCGGGGGCGACGTGCTGTCAGATCGGTCGGAGCGGAGGGCAGCCAGGGCAGTCGCCCTTATCCGCGGGCGGGGGCGTCGATCTGGCCGGCTGGGATGACGCCAAGCTTGCCAGCCCGGTAGTCCTCGAACGCCTGCTTCAACTCGTCAGCGCTGTTCATCACGAACGGTCCGTATTGAGCGACAGGCTCGCGGATCGGCTGGCCGCCCATGATCAGCACGTCCAGATTGGGGGTATTGCTGTCCTGGGTGACGTCGGCTGAGACGGTGATCGCGTCGCCGGAACCGAAGACGACCAGCTGCCCCATCCGGAACCTGGCACCAGCCGCTCCGACCGAACCAGCACCCGAGAGCGCGTACACCAGGGCGTTGAAGTCAGGCCTCCACGGCAGGACCAACTGAGCTCCCGGGCTCAGGGTGACGTGAGCCAGGGCGATGGGCGTATGGGTGATACCGGGTCCGGAGTGTCCCGCCACATCGCCAGCGATTACGCGCACCAAGGCACCCCCGTCTGGCGAGGACAGCAGGGTCACCTTGCCTGCGCGGATGTCCTGGTAGCGCGGGGGAGACCACTTCTTCGCAGCCGGGAGGTTGACCCAGAGCTGAATGCCATGGAAGAGCCCGCCTGACATCACCAGCCGCTCCGGGGGGGTCTCGATGTGCAGGATTCCAGCGCCCGCTGTCATCCACTGGGTGTCGCCGTTGGTGATCAGGCCGCCACCTCCGTTCGAGTCCTGGTGCTGGAAGGTGCCGTCGATCATGTAGGTCACGGTCTCGAACCCACGATGGGGGTGCCACGGGGTGCCCTTGGGCTCCCCAGGGGCGTAATCGACCTCCCCCATCTGGTCCATGTGCACGAAGGGGTCGAGATCGGACTTGCTGACTCCGGCGAAGGCGCGGCGCACCGGGAAGCCCTCCCCTTCGAAGTCGCTGGGGGCGACCGTGATCGAAACCACCGGCCGGCCGACCGTCAGAGTCGGGTCCAGTTGCGCGACGCGCGGTAGGGCTAGTGGGTTCTCCGCAGTGATTGCCGGCATTCTGGACTCCTTGGCGGACGGGCCTCGTCCTGTGACAGTAGTTGCTTCCGCAATTATACCTCGCCGCGGAGATTTCCGCCGCCTCAGGCGCTAGCTGCTTCCCGGTTGTGAAGCTGCTGCTGGCGAGCGGCGATGATCGGCTGGGCCACCTGGGAGGGGACCTCCTCGTAGTGGTCGAAGATCATGGTGTACCGTCCTCGACCCTGAGTCATGGCTCTGAGCTCGATCGGGAACTGGTACATCTCCACCAAAGGTACCCGGGCCGTCACCTGCTCGAGTTCGGTACCGACCGGTGTCATCCCGCCGATGTGGCCCCGCCGCGCGTTGAGCTGGCCGATGACCTCTCCCATGTGAGCGGCCGGGACGACGACCGACACCTCCATGATCGGTTCCAGGAGGTAGGCGCCGGCCTTCTCCACGGCCTCGCGCAGGGCCATCCCACCGGCCAACTGGAAGGCGATGTCCTTGCCATCGACGGGGTGGGTCGAGCCGTCCACCAAACGGACCTTGATGTCCACGACTGGGTAGCCGGCCAACACGCCCTGGTCCAACGCCTGGCGCACCCCTTTCTCCACCGAGAGACGGAAGGGCTGGGGGATTGCCCCGCCGAAGATCTTGTCCTCCCAGACGAACCCGCCGCCCCGCGGCAGCGGTTCTACCTCCAGGGTGCAATCCCCGTAGAGACCGGCACCGCCCGACTGCTTCTTGTACTTGTGCTGCTGGCGAGCGGTTGCACGTATCGACTCTTGGTAGGGGACGGTGGGCAGCGCCAGCACCGCCTCGACCTGGTACTTGCGCCGCAGTTTCTCGAGCGTGACCTCGAGGTGGACATCTCCTAGGCCGTGGAGAAGCGTCTCGTGGGTGCCGGGCTCACGCTCGATCCTGAGGGTTGGATCCTCCTCGAGGATGTGGTTGAGCCCGGCATGGATCTTCTCCTCATCGCCCTTCGACTTGGGCCTGATGGCCATCGTGTACGAGGTTGGCGGGAACTCCGGAATCGGGTTGGCCGTCGCCCCCTTGGGTCCCAGGGTGTCGCCGGTCGCCACGTGGATCAGCTTCGTCGCCGCTCCGATCTCGCCGGCGACGAGTTGGTCGACCGGCTCGAGCGTCTTGCCCTTGGGCCGCAGTGGCTTGGCAATCCTCTCCTCCGCCCCTGTGCGCGAGTTGAAGAGGTGGGCGTCAGCCTTCAGGATTCCCGTGACCACCCGAAAGTAGGAGATCTTGCCAAAAGGGTCGGCAACCGTTTTGAAGAAGTAGAGCGTTGGGGGGCCGGCCTGCTCTGGAGCCGGACTCAACCGACCGAGACAGTTGGCGACGGCGTCCAGAACCGGCCGCGCGCCCAGGGCGTGCGCGGGGGCCGCCACGAGAACTGGCGCCAATTTGCCCCCGGCAGTCGCGTCGTGGAGTGCCTGGAGAAGCTGATCAGGCGAGGGTTCCTCGCCGTCGAGATAGCGTTCCAGGAGTTGATCGTCAGTTTCGGCGATCGCCTCGACCAGTTCCTGGCGCCGCTGGGCGACAGCGCCCGTGAGCTCGTCTGGGCAGTCAGCCTCGCTGTAGCCCCCTTGGGGGTCGAAGATCAGGGCCTTTCCGGAGAGCAGATCGACCGCCCCTCTGAATGAATGCTCGACTCCGATGGGGATCTGAAGCGCGATCGGTCTGGGGGTGAGGCGTCGCTGCAGGCCTGCGTAGGTAGCCTCGAAGTCCGCGTGCTCCTTGTCCAGCTTGGTGAAAACGATCAGCCGGGGCAGCTGGCGTTCTGCCAGCAGGTCCCAGGTGCTCTCCGCGCCCACGGGCAGATTGCCACCAGCATTGGCGCCGACCACTACCACCGCCGCGTCTGCGACGGAAAGGGCTTCCAATACCTCACCCTCGAAGTCCTGGAAGCCGGGCGTGTCCAGCAGCGCGAGCTCGGCGTCCTTCCATCTCAGGCAAGCGATCCCGAGCTGCACCGAGATGTGACGCCGCTGCTCCTCCGGCTCGTAATCCAGGAGCGACGTGCCCTGGTCGGTTGACCCGAGCCTATTAGACGCCCCAGCAGCGAAGATCAGCGACTCCGCAAGGGTGGTCTTACCGTCGTGGCTGTGGCCCAGGATGGCAACGTTCAGCCCGGGGCCCCGTGCGCCCTCTCCCATTGCAGGGCTGATTCTAGGCCGACCCTGCCGACAGTGTGACTAACTGCCGCAAACTGGCAGCGATGACCACCGAGGCCACCAGGTCGCCCGTGGTGCGGCTGATCGCACCCTACCCCAACCTGGCCACGCTGGGCGCTCGAAGCCAGATCTGCCTGCTAGTGGAGGCAGGCGCGGATCCAGCACAGTTAGCGACCACGCTGGCCCAGATCGGGCCTGATCGAGTAGATCCCGCCGCGAACGGCGCGACCTTGATCCAAGGAAGGTTGGGCCAGTTGCTGGGTGGATTGCGCGAATTGAGGGGAGAGCCTGCCGACTGGCGAGTGACACATGCGCTCAGAGAGGCGGTCGAGCACCTCAGCGGCCCTCCCCCCAAGCTCCGCCTGGGCGAGGGGTTCTGGGAATTCGGAGCTCGGACCTACATTCTGGGAGTGGTCAACGTGACCCCGGACTCCTTCAGCGGAGATGGAGTCGGCAGCAGTCCCGAAGCGGCTCTGGCGCGTGCCCAGCGACTGGTCGACGAGGGCGCCGATGCGATCGATCTCGGCGGGGAGAGCACGCGTCCCGGACACCATGAGATCTCGGTCGACGAGGAGCTCAGCCGGGTGGTGCCGGCCGTGCGCCTGCTGGCAGATGACCTCGCTGTGCCGATCTTCGTGGACACCAGCAAGGCCGAGGTGGCAAGGGAGGCGCTGGAAGCAGGGGCCGACGGTGTGAACGATATCTGGGGACTTCGGCGGGACCGCGAGATGGCCGCCGTGGTGGCGTCAGCTGGCGCGCCGGTGATCTGCATGCACAACCAAGTCGGCACCGATTACCTGGACCTGCTCGGCGAGGTTCTCGCCCAGCTTCGCGAGTCGCTCCGGCTTGCCGAGGGCGCTGGGATTGGCCGGGGGCAGGTCGTGCTGGATCCCGGGATTGGATTCGGCAAGGCGCCCCCCCAGAATTACGAAGTCCTGCGACGTCTCCTGGAGCTGCGCACCCTGGGCTGCCCCATCCTCGTCGGAACCTCGCGCAAGTCGCTGATCGGCTGGCTGCTCGACCAGCGCCCAGTCGACGGACGGCTCCTGGGCACGGCTGCCACCGTTGCCTGGTCGATCGTCTCGGGTGCGGATATCGTGCGGGTCCACGACGTCGCTCAGATCCGCGACGTAGTCCGGGTCACCGATGAGCTCGCCCGGCGCTTTCCAGGTTGAACCAAGGTGGCTTCATCGGATCCGAGCCCACGCGTGCTCCTGGCGCTCGGCAGCAACCTGGCACCACGGCCCGCGTGGCTGGACCTTGCCCTCGACTTCTTAGCTGAGGAAGGCATCTCGGTGCTCAGCTCAACCCCGCAATGGAACACGAGTCCGATCGGACCGATTTCCCAGCCGGACTTCCTGAACCAGCTCCTGCTGGTTTCGGGTGAGCGACGGGGATTGGGCTGGCTGGAGCTGGCCAAGGACGCAGAGACGCGCGCCGGGCGTCTCCGTCAGGTGACCGGGGGCCCTCGCACCCTCGACGTCGATGTGATCCTGATCGAGGGCCAGCGCTGGGATCTTCCCGAGCTGACTGTGCCCCACCCTGCGCTTCTAGTTCGGCAATATCTCCTTCGAGGCGCCGCAAAGTTGGTGCCGAAGTGGATCCACCCGATCGAAGGTCTCTCCATGGCGGAATTGGCCAGGAACCGGCTGGTCGGCGATCACAGGGCTAGAGCGGAAGCCGATCCGCCAGAGCCGGGGTGGCCTTGAGAGTCGCCGCGATCACTTCGCACGGCGGATTCAGGTCGGGGGGCTCACTCAGATCGAGATACCAAGCTTGCTCAGCTTGGAAGCGCTCCACCAGGATGCCGCCATCCCGAGCCGCCAGCCCGATCCTCACCGACCTGGCCTCCTGATCGGGAACCGCCCGCTGGAGCAGGCCATCCACCGTGCTCAGCCAGCCGCTGACTTCGCTCAGCTCTCGCACCTCGTAGCCGCCTTCACCCAGGTCAAATTCGGCCACCAACTCGACGAAGGGTCGGGGCAGGTTGTGCCGGTGTGAGCACGCCTCCTCTTCGTCGTGGTAGAGCTCGCAGTCGCTGCCGGGGCCGTAGGCACCGACGTAGGTGAGGAGGGCGTCCCAGTGGAAGTGCAGGGTAGCCGCGTACCGATGCGGTGGCTCGCTCGCGGGAAGTCGCACTGAGGCGTGGAAGGTGCGCTCCCCACTGCTCGGTTCCAGCTCGTGTCCCACATCGTGGACCACCAGCGAAGCCCGTTCCAGTCCATCCAGCAGCTCGGCGGCCAGCTCCTCATAGGTGGGGAAGTAGGCCTCACCGGTCTCAGCGGCTTCTCCCGAGCCTTCTCTCTTCATCTCCTGCCTCGAGTTCTCGCCTTGCGACGGGCCGCGTCTGCTACTGCCAGGATGGTTGCGCCGGCCGGGCGAAGCTGCAGGAATCTGGATCCTGCGTAGTGGATCTGCTCGCCACCAAAGCCGAGTTTGAACTGCGCCAACCCTCGCCATGGATGGCCGGGGTCCTGGTTCTCTGGAATCCCCCAGAGATCGTAGTGATGACATCCCTCCTCTCGGGCTCGTAGCATCGCTCGCCACTGGAGGAGCTGGTTGGGCATCCGGTCCCGATGACGCCCGGTGGCACCTCCGTATAGATAGACCGCCTCACCAGCGAAGGAGGCGGTCAGGATGGCCGCGACCACCTCTCTATCCACCTGGGCCGCCAGGATGCGGGCGCTGCCATGGAGTTGCTCCATCACCTCGGCCAGATGCTGGGCGCTGGGGAGGTGGATCCGCTGTCGCTCCTCGGTCGCCTCGATGCAGGCCTTCAGCTCGGCAACGGTCGCTTCCTCGTTGATCACCACACCTCGGCGCTCCGCCAGCCTGACGTTGTAGCGGGCCTTGGAGTGAAAGCTGTCCAGGATCGCCGGCGGCTCTGGTCGAAGGTCTACCACGACCGTCGCGATCGGCTGGCGTGCGTGACCGGGCGCCCATCCCAACCACGGGTGTTCCGTCGGTACTGCGCCCTCGGTCCAGGGCACCTCGACCTCCAGGGCCAGGGCGCGTCGTGTACGGCCGAGATCGACCAAAGCAGCCAGAACCGCGCGGAAGCTCTCCAAGTCGGACGCTGCACAAGCCGGTCCCCGTGGCACGTAGATGCGGGAGAAGCCGGGCAGGCCGCTCTTGGTCACCTGAGCCGAAACCGGAAGTGTTCCGGCCGAGGTCGGCACCTCGAGCCGGTGGGTCTCCCAGCCGGCTTTGGACTGGACCTCGCCCCAGCTGTAGGACTGCAGTAGATTGGCCGCCGGCCACTGACCAAGGCGCGCATCCCAGTCCGCCGCCGCCCGCGACTCTACCGGCGCCATCACCGGGGAATTCTGGCAGACGGCCACTTCAGGACCGTCGATGCGCCTCCAAAACTGAAGCTATCCTGTGCTAGTATCGCGCGGTCCGCAAGTGGGGAGGGCGGCCCCGATTTTTCTTCGGGTTGCCCTATTGGAGCTACTCGGCAGAATGCAAAATCAGGGGAGCCTCGGGCCAACCACCGTCGCCGAACTGCTTCAGACAATGCAGCAGGAACGGGCAACCGGGACGCTCTCGCTTGCCAGCAACGGCAGCCAGTGCTCACTCCACTTCCTGTTCGGGCACCTGTTCCACGCCGTCGGCGGCGGTGCCGATGGCGAGTCCGCTGTGATCGACGCCTTGGGCTGGCGCGATGGCGAGTACAGCTTTAACCCGCGTGCCAAGCTGCCTCCGGAGGAAACCATCAACAGTTCCACAGAGGACTTGGTTGCGGTCTGGCGCAACGGCAAGGACAACCACCAGGCGATAGCCGCAGCTGAGGTCACGGTCACGGTGGCAGCGGCGACCACACCCGCCCCATCCAGAGTGACCGCGCCCGACGATGACGCGGAAGACGAGGACTGGCTGGATACGGTCGCCTCTGGCGAGGCTACGGCCAGGGCCACCCAGCCCTCTGAAATCCCTGCCTACCGGGCTCCCGCGCCTGTAGATTCGGCGCCGGAGCGCGCCTTCGTGGCGCCCCGGCCGGCAGCACCGGCTTCGACCCCGGCGGCAACGCCTCGGGTGGCTCCGACGGCGGCCCCTTCGCCGGTCGCCGATGCGACCCGGGACGAGGCAGCCAGCCCGGCCATTCCCAACCGGCCAGGTGCCCGGACCGCCCCTGCCAACCAGGCCCCGGGTGGCGTGAGCCCGGCGGTGCCGAGCTCGACCCTGGTCGCAGGGGCGACCAAGAGCCAGCTCTCGGTCTTGATTCCGATGCCCTCTGGGTCCTCGCTTCACAGCGGTCTCAAGGCCAGCTTCCTGAACTTCCCAATGCTGCTCCGGACCCTCGCCCAGGACGGCTTCTCCGGCTACGTCAGCATCACCGGAGAAAAGGATCCCCGCAACGTCGGCCACATACTGTTCCGAGAGGGGGCGATCGTCCAGGCCCAGCACCGCTCATCCGGCTCCTACCGGCGCCACCGGGCGGCGCTTCAGGAGGTGGTTCGCGGTGTCGGCGCCGGCGAAGGGCTGATTGACGCCATCGAGTTGCCGGCCCCGTTGGTCGAGTCGGTCGGCGGGCTGATAGTGGGCACCACCCTCTTCCTCCAGTTGCCGTCCCAGATAGTCGACTTCGAAGCACTGATCGAATTCGTCGAGGAGCGACCGCTCACCGGCGCCATCCTGGTCACCACTGCCGGAGAGCAGGTTTCGGTGGTGCTGATGGCAGAAGGCAAGGGGAAGGGAAGCTATAGCTCGAACAGCCCAACTCTGACCGAGGGCCAGGGCGTCGCGGCGACCGCCAGCGCAGAACGCGATGCTCGGATCGACGTAGTTGGCTCTCCGCAAGGGCCACTTCCAGCGATCGAGCTCGCGGAGATCGGCTGACACTTCGGAGGATGCTGCCGGGAGCATTCCGCTCCAGGCGCCCGTTACTCCTCGCCAGCACTGTCGTGGCGCTGTTGTTCGCTCCCCTCCTCACCGGCTGCGGCCCGCTCGCGCCGCCCCAGATCACTGATGTCTCACCGTCACCGAGCCAGGGGTCAGTCCACACCAGCGACCCACTGGTGATCACCTTCAACACGGCGATGAACGAGTTCTCGGTCGAGCAACGTCTATACCTCAGGACCCGGAAGAACCACTGGCCGCCCGGCTGCGTGATCGCTAACGCGGCAGCCGGTCGGAAGACCGGCTGTCACTTCGTTTGGCGGACTCCGCGGGTGATGGCGCTGGTCCACCCCCACCATCCATGGGCCACCATCACCACCTATCGGGTGGCGCTCAGGGGAGGCATCGAGGCTGCCGACGGGGCGGTCAACTCCCTCTCGCACTCCTGGGAGTTTTCCACCGAGGGTGGTCCTCAGGTGTCATCCACTACCCCCTCCAACGGAGGAGCGGTCGGGCCGGACCAGGCGATCTCCATCAACTTCAGTCGCGACATGAATCCAGCAGCGGTGAGGAGGGCCATCACCATCACCCCAGCTCTCAGCGGCGGGTACCAACTCGCCGAAAGCTCGAGGGTCCCAGGGCGGTTCTTGATCGAGCCGAACCTCCCGCTGGTTCCGGGAGCAACCTACATGATGGCGATCTCCAAGTCGGCGCTGGACGTGGACGGGAACCAACTGCAGCGCCCGGCCAAGGTCCGCTTCACCGTCAGCGCCCTGGGCAGCACCACGACCGTTGATTTCCCGGCCGGGGCGTCGGCTGGCGGATACACGGAGGTTCTCGCAGCGTCGCCCCCGCAGGTGCCCGGGGACCCGCCTGCGGTGCGGGTTCTCACCACCGCGCCCGCCGGACATCAGTTCGTCTACGCATGGCCATCACCAAATGGGACATCGGTCGCGGTCGAACTGGCGGGAGGTCAGCCAATTCAGGTGATCGATCTCAGCACCGGAAAGAGCACCGACGTTCTTGGCAGTATCGGCAGCAACGCGGCGTCATGGAGCCCGAACGGGCAGCAACTAGCCTTCGTGGTAGGGGGCGCACTTCGCGTATACACCGTCTCCGGCGCCACATCGCTGACCCTGGCCACATCGCCGTCCATGGAAGGTCCTCTGACCTGGCGCCCTGATGGCCAAGTGGTGGCCGCAGTGGCAGCCCCAACCGGCGATCCGCCGCGGGTGGCACTGCTGAGCCCCGGGCTCAAGGCGATCACCTTCCTGCCCACTTCCACTACGGCTGTCGCCGCCGAAGGCGACCCGGTCTGGAGTCCTAGCGGTGGCAGTCTCGCCTTCTCGGTGGGAAGCGGGAGCACCGCGGCACTCTGGATTTACCAACCGCTCGACACCAGCGCGCCGCTGAGCGAGGTGTCGGCTACCGCCGGACAGCCCCTGGCATTCCTCGACCTGGACACCGTGCTTGTCCAGGAGCCGTCGGGCTCCTTGGCCACCGTCTCGACCACGACCGGGACGGTCACGACGATCGTGGGCGGGAGGAACGGGCAGTATCCCGAGGCGGCCGCGGCAACGACGACAGGTCGCCAAATTGCCTTCACGCTCAGCGTCGACGGCCGGGTCCAGGTCTTCCTGGCCAACGATGACGGCACCGGAGTCGAAGCTCTGACTGGCTTCTCGGCCAAACTGCCTCTGAATGCCGGGGCTCCAAGCTTCGTCGGTGGTTGATCCAGGGGTTACGCCGACTGGCTTCGGCCAACTAACCTCACTCGCTGAATGAGGTCGACCCGCGAGCGTGGCTCCCGGTGGGACCTCATCCCTTGGCCGACCCAGACGACGATTCTGCTGAGCTCGGTAGCTCCGGTCGTGGTCGGCACCGGAGTGGCGGCTCACTACGGCGCAGTTCCGGCGGGCAAGAGTCTGGCCGCTCTTGGGGTCGCAGTCTCGCTGGGGCTGGGTCTGGGGGAGATCCTGAGTAGCTCCGAGACGAACCACCCGACATCGTCGAGATTGCTGCGGATTCCCGAGCTGGATCGGATCCCGCGCCTAGCCCTCGGGTGGCTCGCCCTCGCGCTGGTGTTGGGCGCGTGGCTGGCCGCCTCAACCGCCTGGTGGCTCCTGGCGGTGGGAGCAGTCAGCGCGGCGATCATCCTCGTCTGGTGGGTTCCCCTGACAGCGAGGCCAGACCTCAGCTGGGCCCAGCTGGCAATGGTGGCGGCAGCCGAGCTCCTCGCTGGCTGGGGGGCGGTCTTCGTGGAGTCGGGTAGGCTGGGCTGGCTCGGGCTCCTGCCGGCCATCCTGCCGGCCAGCATGGTCGCCGCGCTGCTGATACTGGCCAAGCTTCGCGACCAGACCTCCGAGATGACGGATCCGGAGGTGGGGGCGGTGGCCGGTCTCACTGTGCGCGGGTCGCGGATGCTCTTCCACGGTCTGCTGCTGTTGTCGCTGGCGGTCCCGTTGCTGATCACCATCCCCGGTCTTGACGGGGCGGAGTGCTTTCTCCCGTGGCTGCTCGCCCCCCTCGCGGAGGGACCCCTTCGCAACTCCAGATCCAAGGAGTCGATCCTCCGCCAGCGCGCCGTCCGCCAGACCGCCGTGCTCCTGCTGGCCAGCTCCGCACTCCTCGCGTTGGGAGTCTGGAGCGGCTGACTGGGCGGGTCAGACCTCCCTACCGGCGACGGCCGCTAGGCTGGCGGGCAGCCCGTACTCCGGGAGGAGGGCATCCACCGTTCGTTCCCAGGTAAAGGTCTGGGCCCGCCTCCAGGCGGCCTGCCGCATTACCACCTCATCCCCTGGCGGACTGGACAGCACCTTTCCGATCGCCTCCGCATAGTCGGCTGGTTCATGGCCCTCGACCAGGTACCCGGTCCTGCCGTGTGCCACCACATCGCGCAGGCCACCAACCGAGGCCGCCACGACCGGGGTCCCGCAGGCCTGTGCCTCGAGGGCGACCAGCCCAAACGACTCGGTGTGGGAAGGCACCACCACCACGTCCGCTAGGCAGTAGAGCAGGGCGAGCCGGTCCTGAGGCTTGGCGCCCAGGAAGCAGACCTTGTCGGTGAGGCCGAGCTCACGAACCCGAGCTTCCAGTAGGCTCCTCTGGCCGACCTTTGCGCCGTCGCTGCTGTCGTCGCCGACGAACAACAGCTGCAGCGGATCCCTGAGATCGCTCCGCTTCGCCAGGATGGCGAAGGCGTCCAGCAGTGTGTCCGGACCCTTCAGTGGCTCAAGGCGTCCTGCGAAGAGCACCACCTTGCGCCCGGACAGCCTGAGCCTGCGCCTTAGGCGGTCCGGGTCGCGGGGCTGGAACCTCACCAAGTCCACCCCGGGCGGTGCCACCACCACCTGCCCCGGGCGGGCGCCGTAAAGCCTTCTCAGAGCGCTGGCCTCGCCCGGGGTGTTGGCCACAAGCCGGGCCCCACCGGTGACCGCACGGTGCTCCGCCACCAGCCGCTGAGGCCCATCCCCATCGAAGCCGTACTCGCCCTTCACGGCGGCCAGGGTGTGGGCGGTGTGCAACCACGGCACGCCCAGATCCATCGCTAGCTCGGCCGCCACGTCCGCGGTTAGCCAGTAGTGGCTGTGGATGGCGAGGTAGTGCCTCCCGGAGCGCTGCATGTAGAAGCGGACCGCCTCGAGGTACTCGTCCCGGGTGTTGGGCAGTTGCGGCTTAGTGAGTTTCCGTGCAGGCCCGGCGTTTACCGCCACCACCCGGCTCCTAGGACCCATGGCCTGTTCCGAGGGCTCGTCGGGATCGGTGCGCCGAATGAAGACGTCCGTGTGAACTCCCCGGGCTCCGAGTTCCTCGCAAACCGAACGGACGTAGACGTTCAACCCACCGTTCTCGCGTTCACCCAGCCGGGCCAGGGGTGACGCGTGCAGCGAGAGGAAGGCGATGGTGTCGCCTGGGCTGGCTCCGTTGCCGCTTGAGGTTGGAGTCACAAGCGGCTCTCCTTCGCTTCGGGCAAGCTGATCTGGAGGCGCCAGAGCGGCTCGTCAACGGCTCCCAGGTGGTACTTGTAGGCCTCGTTGCCACGAAGGAAGTCGGCGGTTGTGCAACCCTCGTTGATGGCCACCCTGATGCCCTCGCTAACGCAGAGAAACCCCGGGGACAGCGAGGCTGCATCGGGCTGATATCCCGAGTTGTAAAGGTTCCAGGTGCCGGAGACGGTGAAGCCGAGAGTGGCCCCGATCAATTGCCCCTCAGCCTTTATGAACTGGACCCGCAGCCAGCCTCTCTCGTGGAGTCGACGGGACGCACTACGGATGAAGGCCTCGACATCCGGAGTGAGGAACTCGACCTTATGTGGGCCGCTTGCCCGGAGGATTGGGAAGAACGCCTCGATCGCGTCCTCTGCGCCGAGATCGGCCTCAGTCACCAAACTCCAGTCCGGCCTCTCAGAATCGAGCCGGCGCAGTTTGCGCCTGAGCTCGTGGCGGTCCTTCTTGTTGAGTCGCCCGCTGACGAATTCTTCGAAGTCGCCGCCGAGTCTCACCCGAGGGCTCACCTCCTGCTGGGTCAGCTCTTCTCCCAGCTCGAGCTGGCGCGCCGCTCGGCGCAGTGCGCCCAGAGCCGGCGACGAGTCGAGAAGCAGGTGCAGGTCCAGAGGCCGACACTCGCGCATCGCCTCGTTCCTGGCACAGGTAGTCCAGCGCGGCCAGCGCCACCTCGTCGGCTAGCTCCGGACGGAAGAGGAAACCGAGGTGGTCTGAGAGGTCTGGTCCCCCGGCGAATCCGAGCACCGTGGGGTGGTCAGCGGCAACCTGGAGCGGGAGGACGCCGACTACCGTGGCCGGATCCGAGACGACCAGACAACGGAGGCGCGCTGGTCGCCGTAGACCTCCCACCAGCTCCATTGCCAGTCCCAAGACAGGAATGGGTTGATGGGCTCACCAGCTGCCTCGACCTCGTTCCAATCGCGGCTGAGCCGCCTCAGCCCTTCAGAGGTGGTGACCTCCTCCACCCGCAGGCCGCGGTCGTTCGGAATCAGTGCCGTTTGCGCCCCGAGGGGCGCTGGACATGAGGCCCCGATGCTTGCTCCACCCTGAAATCCCACGCTCCGCCGAGACTGCGCGAGACCGCGGCCAGCGAGATCACTCTACCATCGCCGCCAGAGGCCAAACATGTGGTAAAGAGGTCCCCAGCTTGAGCGACCCGCACCCAGCGCAAGTGCAGATCTGGGCGGCCGGAACCGGCGGCGGTCACGTCAGCGTGGCGAGAGCGCTGGCGTCAGCCCTGGAATCACAAAGCGACGGTCGGGTGACGGTTGCCTTAGACGATCCGACGAACGACCCCATCGGCCGCACCGCGCGCTCCCTCGCCCGAGCCTACGGCCCCCTTGTGCGGACCTCCCCGGCGCTTTGGGGCATGCTATTCCGAGGCTTCAGCCTGCACCAACTGAACTCGGGAATGGACCGATTCCTCCTCCACCAGCTCGGTCCGGCAATGGCCGCGCGGACCCGGCTCCGAGCACCCCGGGTCATCGTCAACTGCCACCCGCTTCTGGGTTCGGCGGCGCAGTCTGCGAGCAGGAGCGTTGTCGCAGCGGGCCGGCCCCCGGCAATGGTCACGGTCATGACGGATCTGGTGGGTGGTCACCGGGGATGGCTGTCACCGCGTCCGGACGCCATGCTGACGGCTACCGCCGAGGCGACCGACTGGTGTCTTCGTCATGGGCTGCCAGCCTCTCTGATCCGAGAGACGGGGCTGCCCATCGACCCGGCATTGGCCATCGAGCCGCCCACCTCGGCTGAGCGCATTGATCGCAGGCGGTCGCTAGGGCTCGATCCCAATACCCTCTGCGTACTGGTGGGCGGGGGGGCCGAGGGTGCTGGCAATCTGCGGAGATTGGTCATCGCTGTTGGCGCGACCGCTCTCCCCCTGCAAGTCGTTGTGGCGTGCGGCAACAATCGCCGGCTGTTGGAGTGGTTGCGGCGACATCCGCTGGCTGTTCCGACGGTCGCGCTGGCCTCCCAAGCCTCGCTCACGCCCTGGTTTCAGGCGGCCGACATCTACCTCGGAAAGGCTGGCCCGAGCACCCTAGCGGAGGCAGCAGCGGCGGGCATGGCTCTCCTGGTCACCGACTCCCTGCCAGGGCAAGAGGAGAAAAACGCTGCCGCCCTAGTGGCGGCCCGCGCAGGGCTGCACGTTCACCGCCATGAGGAGCTGCGCCCGCTTCTGGCCCGCTTGGTCCAACCGGCCGACCCCCTGCTTGACAAGTTGCAACGGGGAGCACGGGCGTGGGCGCGGCCGCGTGCTGCCATGGCCGCTGCCGAGGTGGTTCTCAGCTTCCTCGAGGGCGAGGTGCCGGCGTCCCTGCCTCCGGGACGAAGCGCAGCCGGGTTAGCGGGCGCCCCCCAACCTCAGCGTTGACCGCGTCAAGGATCGTTGCCGCCTCGATCTGCAGCTGATGGGCGATAGCGGGGTGGGCGCACGCCAGGACGAGGACCGACCTCTCGACGGCGAACACCCGGACATGGGGCCTTATATACGCGCCACACACCCTGGCGAAGGCCGCCTCGACCCGCACCTGCCGGACCTGTCCGGTGGCTCCCAGACGGCGTAGCACCCGCGGCAGGATCGCCTCTATGCCTTCCATTCGGCCAGCTCCCAGCCCGACTGCTCCTGTCGTGAAAGCAAGCCTCCTCTGGCCTGCAGGATCTGCGAAACGGCCACCTCTCCGCCGATCTGAGGGTCTTCCGTCGAGGTGATCAGTGTCTGTTCGACCGCCAGCTCCTCGGAGAGTAGCTGGATCAGTCCCGTCCGACGGGTCGTGGTCGAGCTCAGAGAGCACGTCGTCGAGAAGTAGCAGCGGAGTCTCTCCACCGTGGGTGAGGTGCTGCCTGACCTCCGCCACCTTGAGGGCCAGCACGATGCTCCGCTGCTGTCCCTGAGACGCAAATTGCCGAGCTGGTCTGCCTCCAAGCAGAACCTCGAAGTCGTCCCGGTGTGGACCGACTACGCACTGCGCTCGTGCGACCTCCTCGGCCGAAGTCACCGACAGGGCGTGCCACAGCGCATCAGCGGGGTCCGCCGATCGGTCCAGGCTGGCCCCTCGGCCCAGTCCGGGGCGGTACTGCAGCTGCAGTTCGGCTGACTCGCCGATCTTGATGACCGCTTCGGCAGCTACCGGCTGCACCGCCTCCAGATAGCGCCGGCTCTCCCGGACGACCACCGACCCGTGCTCGACCAGGGCCTCGGTCCAGGGCTGGAGCTCTGCTGGTGTGGCCAGGCCATCCCGCACCCGGCGGAGCAGCGAGTTGCGATGATCGACCGCCCTCCGGTATCTGGTCGCCGCCTCAGCATAAGCTGGCGACAGTTGGCTCAAAACGACGTCGAGGAGCCTCCGCCTGGGCTCGGGCCCACCCTTTACCAGGAGCAAGTCCTCGGGCCAGAAGAGAACCACGCGGAAACGTCCCAAGAGCTGACGAGGCTGGATCCGGTCCCCATCCTGGCGCAGTTTGCGGACCCACCGCTCGGTCTCCTGCTGGCGCTCGGCCCGCAGCTCCAGATCGTTCTCCCCGAGACGGCTAATTAGATGGGCGGCTACACCCATCCGTGGCTCTCCCCACGAGGCGCAATCTCCCAGGGACGCCGACCTCGGGGACCGGGTGAGCGCGAGAGTGGCGATCGCCTCGAGCAGGCTAGTCTTGCCCTGCCCGTTCTGGCCCAGGACCAAGTTCACCCCCGGGAAGAGCTCTAGCGACGCTTCCTGGTAAATGCGAAAGCAGAGCAGGCGAAGCTCCGATAGGTACAAGCGGGCAGCTCCGTCAGTCCCCTCAGATCGCCACCCTCACGGGCATGATCACGTAGCGATAGCTGTCGTCCCCGGGGGCTCGGACCAGGCCAGGTGAGAGCGGCCCGTTCAGGATCAATTCCACCTCGGGGGAGTCGATCAGGTTGAGAACATCCGCCACGTAGCGGGCGTTGAATGCGATTCCGAGGCTCTCTCCCTCGACGGAGGCATCGACCCCGGCCACGTTGTCACCCACCTCGTTGGTGTTCGCCGAAAGAACGATCTGGCCCGGCTCACAGCGAATCTTCAGCACATTCGCGGCATCCCTGGCGAAGAGGGAGATCACCTTGGTGGTCCTCCGCAGCTCCTCGGTGGATGCCCGAACCACCGTTTGTGACGTTGTCGGTATGACCTTCTCGTAGCTTGGATAGACCCCATCGATCAGCCTGGCTGTCAACTCGTATCCGGGAAGCTGGAACTTTACCTGGGCCCTGGTCGCGCCGACGGTGAAACTCACCGTGGCCGGACTGGTAACCACCGGCTTGAGGAGGCGGGAGAGCTCAGTAAGCGCTCGCGCGGGGATGATCACGCCCAGCTTCTCCCCCTGGCGTTCGCCGTCGGCGGCCCTGACAACCCTGATCGCCAGGCGATGTCCGTCAGTAGCTACGAGAGTCACCTCGGGCCCCGCAATCTCGGTCAGGACGCCGGTGTAGATCGGCCGGCCGTCGTCGGAACTGGCCGCCACCACCGTCTGGTCGATGGCGCTAAGCAGCGCCTGGGGCTCTAACTCAACCGTGTCCCCTTCTAGGACGTCGGTGATGGGGGGGAATTCCTTCGCGTCGACTCCCCGGATGTGCGCATCGAAGCGACCGCTCTGGAGGCTGACCGTCTGGTGAGCCGTGTCCAGCTGCCAGCGCAGCGGCTGCTCCGGGAGAGCGCTGACGAACTCGGAGAGCATCCGGGCCGGGACGGTGACCTCTCCTTCCTCCTCGACCTCGGCGGCCAAAGAGTGATGGATGGTCAGGTCGAGGTTGGTGGCGGTCAGCTGGAGGGAACCGCCCCTGGCTGCGACCAAGACGTTATTCAAGATAGGCAGGGTCACCCGACTGGAGACCGCTCGGCCCACCGAATTGAGACCGGCACCCAGCTGCTGGGGCGAGATGGTGCATTTCACTGACTAGGCCTCCTTGGCTTCAAGAGCTCTCCGCCTTCCCTTTCAACAGCCCCTCGCCGCTCTTGGTACGAGTTTGTAAAACCGTAGCCATAGTAGGGGAGTGAAGGTTGGGGAAACTGATCGAAGCTGAACTCGGTTTGCCGGTGGACAGCCTGTGGAAATCTCTGTGTGGTTCGGCTGCCTTGCGAGCACTTTCCGGGCCGTTCGGGGTTGCCCACAGGGGTTGGGTCTCGGGTAACAGGGCCACTGGAAAAGATGTGCTGATCCGGTCTAGCGAGACAGGAGGAGCTCCCGCAGCCTGGCGACGTCGTCGGCGACCCTGGGGTCTTCCTTGGCTTCGTTGAAGATCTTCTCAAAGGAGTGGAGGACGGTCGTGTGGTCGCGACCGCCGAAGACCTGGCCGATAGCCGGCAGACTCATCGCGATCTCCTCTCGGATGAGGTACATAGCCATCTGGCGGGGGAAGACGATGTGCTTGTCCCGACGCTTGCTGCGCATCTCGTCGACCGAGATACCGTAGTAGTCGGCGACCACCTGCTGCACCAGGTCGACCGACAGTGGCTTGGTATCGGCGGAAGGGATGATGTCGCGCAGGATCTCGGATACCTGGGTCATCGACGGGCTCTCGCCGCCGGCAATCGAGGCGTGTGCTAAGACGCGGATCAACGCCCCCTCCAACTCCCGGATGTTCTTCTGGATCTTGAAGGCGATGAAGGAGAGAACTTCCTCGCTCAGCGGGCTATGAGCCGGGTCTAACTTGCTCCGCAGAATCGCCAAGCGTGTCTCGAAGTCGGGGGGTTGGATGTCCGCCATCAGGCCCCCTTCGAAGCGCGTCCGGAGCCGCTCCTCGAGGGTGGGTATCTCGCGAGGAGGGCGGTCGCTGCTGATCACGATCTGGCGATTCACCTCTTGCAGGGCGTTGAAGGTGTGGAAGAACTCCTCCTGGGTCCGATCCTTCCCGGCCAGGAATTGGATGTCATCTACCAGAAGCACGTCGACCGTGCGGTAGCGGGCCCGAAACTGGGCCATCCGGTTCTCCTGGATCGACGTGATCATCTGGTTCATGAAGCTCTCGGAGGTGACGTAGGCGACCCGCAGCCGATGGCTCTGCCAGACGGCGTGGCCAACGGCGTGCATGAGGTGCGTCTTTCCCAGCCCCACCCCTCCGTAGAGGAACAGGGGGTTATAGGCCCGGCTGGGCGAGTCGGCCACCGCCCGGCAGGCCGCGTAGGCGAAACGTGAATTGTTGCCGTCCACGAAGGCGTTGAAGGTGTAGCGCTGGTTGAGGCCCGGGACCGTCTCGGCGATACCCTCGGAGCGGTCGTCGGTCAGCACTACCGGCCCCTTGGCGTCGAGAGGCAGCGGCGCTGCTCCGTCCTCGCCGGCGGTCTGAACGGCGAAGTCGACCTCCACGTCACGGTTCAGAATCGCTGAGAGGGTCTCGCGGATCACCGCTGAATACCGGTCGCTGACCCAGTCCCGGGCCAAGGGTGTCGGCACCCCGATGGTCGCCCGGGCCTCCTCAATGTCGAACGTCAGGAGTCGTGCGTTCTTGAGCCAGGCCTCGTAGCCGGGGCGACTCACCTGGAAGCGGAGTTCCTCCTGAGCGGCGGTCCAGAGTTGGTCGGAGGAGAGGCTCACCGAGAGCCCCGCACGGGAGTCAGAGCGCACGGAACGGAGCGCAATTCACACCTTCTGCACAGGAGTGGAAAACCCATCTCGAGGGGTAGATTCACCCTGTAGAAGAGAGAAGCTCGGACCGGGTCACGCCCACCCCTGCGGTCGCTCCCGGATGGTAGCACCGACCACCCTGCCGCGCAATGCTGATACGAGCCTTGCTACACGGAGTGTTGCCGTGCAACGCAGCGACATTCGCATCAATGTCGCACACCGTACACAACCGGTATGGGAGTGCAGATGTTCGGGCACAAGCAAACCACGGGATCTCGGAGGGAGGGACGAAACCGCCGTTGAGAGCAGGAGCCGCGTCGACGCGATCCGAGAAAGCGCCACGAATATAAGGAGTTTCTGAGAGGATTCCAGGAAGCCAGCTGCCCGTCTCTCGGCCGCACATGCGCTCCGCTTTCGTGTGATGTGAACGCTGCTGTGCTCTACGCGCACATCTGCCGGAAAGCTTGCGAGGTTCCGTCGAGCGACGGACGCACCCAGCGCGAAGCTGCGCAATAAGCGTGTGCTGCAGTCCGCGTGGAGGCGAAGTCAACCGCTCCGAAGGGCTGATGTGATTGGCCCGAGGGCGAGGCTCATGCCACGCCGCGAGGAGTCACGGCAGCCCCCACCCAGTGACCAGGCGATGGGCGCCGGATCGAGGCCCGATCGGGGGCCGCTCGCCGCCGTCTGCTATCCTCAGCGCCGGTCTACCGAGAGGAGCAACGCCCGCGGCGGACTTGGTTTTGAGGGCCCTTGCCGGGCCCCAGGTCTGAGGACGCAAAGGAATCTGGACATCAAGAGAACCTTTCAGCCCAAGAAGCGCTACCGCAGGAAGACGCACGGCTTCCGGGCCCGAATGTCGACCCCCGGTGGTGTTCGTGTCATCAAGCGCCGCCGCCTGAAGGGCCGCCTGCGTCTGACACCCGCGCCCGTGCGGTGAAGACCAAATACCGTCTCCGTCACTCCGCCGACTTCGCGGCTGTGAGGGCGGAGCGGAGGGGCGCAGGGGACTCGACGCTGCGCGTCCAAGTGAGGCCGAATTCAGCTGGGCACCCCAGGGTGGGAATCGTGGTGACCAAGCGTCTCGGGGGAGCAGTGGCGCGGAACCGTTTGCGCCGGCGCCTTCGGGCAGTCATCAGTGAGAGCCTGAGTGAACTGGGCGCCTACGACGTTGTGCTCCGCCCGCAATCCCCCGCGGTAGAGGCCGACTCGGAAGCACTAGCCGCTTCGCTGAGGCGGTCGCTGCTCCAGTCCGGAGCCAGCCGGTGAAGAAGGTTTCTCTCTGGGCAATCGCAATCTACCAGGCCACTCTGAGCCCGGTATTTGGAATGATGTCGTCGTGCCGCTACGAGCCCAGCTGCTCCCACTACACCTATGAGGCGATCCAGCTCTACGGTTTCCGACGAGGTTGGTGGATGGGCATCCGACGGATCGTGCGCTGTAACCCATTCCATCCCGGGGGGTACGACCCAGTGCCGCTGCCTGAGGAGCTGACGCATGGGCGGTGAGTTCCTGACCTTCGTCAACCCCGCGGCGCCGCCGCCGTCCAACCCGATTCTGGCGATCTTCTTCTACGTCCTGCTCACGCCGATTGCGGTGACGCTGCAATTCCTCGACCACGTCTTCCAAGGCTTTGGGCCAACGGCGGCGATCGGTGCGTTTGGTGTGGCTGTCATCGTGCTGACGATGGTCATCCGCGGACTTCTCTTCCCGCTGTTCCGCTGGCAGATTCGCACGCAATGGAAGATCCAAGCAGACCAGCGCCGGATAGGCCCGGAATTGCGCGAGTTGCAAGCGAAATACAAGAAAGACAAGCCCCGGCTACAAGCCGAAACCATGGAGCTTTACAAACGGCACGAGATCAACCCCCTGAGTCAGCTCTCAGGGTGCTTCCCCCTCCTGATCCAGTTGCCTTTCATTTATGCGCTGTTCGGGTCCATCAACAAGCTGTCCAAAGGGCTTCATGGCCACGCCAGCTTTCTCTGGATCTCAAATCTCGACAAGTCGGCCCTGAAGGCGGGACTGCTCACCCATCCCACGCTGATAATCGTGCCCATCCTGGCAGGCGTGCTGACCTTCGCGCAGTCGAAGATGATGATGCAGCAGCAGCGCCCCGACATGACCGATCAGGAACGTCAGATGTACCGGGTCATGGCGCAGACGACGTACCTGATGCCGGTACTGATCGCCGTCTTCGCCTTGAACTTCAGTCAGGGCATTGGCCTCTACTGGATCACCCAGAGCGGAATCATGGTCCTTCAGATTTTCTCGATGATGGGTTGGGGTGGCCTACGAGTGCCGCCGTGGTTCCCCGGAGCGGGTTGGCGGCCAAAGAACTCGCCCATGGGGCAGGCCCTTGCGGCCCAGGTGCCGGCGACTGCCTTGGCCGGATCTGGCAATGGCAACGTGGCATCCGGCACCCCACGACGCCCCCAGAACCGGCCCCAGGCTCGTCGCTCTAGGAACAGGGAGCGAGGGCGGCCTCGCCGCTAGGCCGAAATGGCACCAAGCGAAGTCACATTTGAGGGCGAGGGCGCCACCGTCGAAGAGGCGACCTTAGCCGCGTGTCGAGCGGGTGGGTTGGAGCCAGGCTCGGTGATGGTCGAAGTGATCAGCGAGGGCGGAGTGGGAGTTCCCGGTGAGCGACTCTCTGGGGCTAAGGCTCGGGTCGTAGTCCAGCCAATTCCTCTCCAAGGGCTGGTGGGGAAGAGAAATCTCCAAACGATCTTGCGATTGATGGACATCGAGGCAGAGGTCCACGTGAAGTCCGTGTCCGCCGTCGCTTCTGATACTGGCGAGAGCAAAGAGCCGCCACCGGTCGTGCTCGAGGTGGAGGGCGTAGACCTAGGAGTGCTGATCGGGTGGCGGGGAGAGTCTCTCCGTGCCCTGCAAACCGTAATCAACTTGATGCTGGGCGAGAGCGGCCTGACGCCCGGAGCACCTCGCCTCATCGTGGACGTGGCAAATTACCGCAAGCGCCGCGAAAACGCCGTGGCTCAGATGGCCCTCCGCTTGGCCGCCGGGGTCGCGCGCAACGGTCGCCCGGTCACCCTCGAGCCCATGCAGCCCTACGAGCGCCGGGCAGTGCACCTGGCGCTGGCCGGGGACCCGGCCGTGACTACGGAGAGCAGTGGCACCGACGGCGAACGCCGAGTGACCATCCGGCCTTCCGGAGCGACCGGACGCTGATTCGGAGCCCCGGCCGGAGTTGGGCCGGCCCACTTCTCGGTGGGGGTATTGCCATCTTGTTAGTCGGGTGTGGTAGCTCCGCCGCGCTGATCCAAACCCCGCCCCGCTCGCTGGTACTCACCTTGTCGCAACTGCCATACCCTGGGTTCGTGGCTGAGAGTGGATCTAAGAACACCGGTGTCATTAGCAACAAGGAAGCCTCTGGCGGTGAAGCCTCCGTGCTGCACCAATACGAGACGGAGGGTCGCTCGACCGGTTACGTCGCTACCTTCGACCGAGAGGTGAGTCCACAAGAGGTGGTCGGGCCGGTCGTGATTGCCAGCTACGCGGTGATGTACAACACCGCCGACGGGGCGGCCAACGGGTTTCGTCTGGATCAGAAGCAATTGGCCTCCGAAGGCTGGCAACAGGTCTCGACCGGCCCGCTCGCGGATCAGGCGGTGGCGTTCACCGAAATGAAGGAGCTCGACGAGACGGAATACCAATCGTTCGTGCTGGACTGGCGGCAGTCCAACGTGGTCAACGAGATCCGCATCGCAGGCAACGCCGCGACCCTAGACCTCACATACGCGCTCACCCTGGCCCGCGTCCAGCAGCGCGCCGAGGTCGCGCGATAGGTGACGACCATCAGTTCCGGAGCACCTTCCAACCCCAGGCGCACGGACCCTAATTGGGAACTGATCCAGCTACGGAACGGTGCCCAGCTGGTGGTGGCGCCCATGGCAGGCCGCGACTCGGTTGCCGCCTCGATCTTGATACGAGTGGGGTCGCGCTGGGAGACCAAGCGGCTCGCTGGTATCTCGCACTTTCTGGAGCACATCGTGTTCAAAGGCACCGAGCGATTTCCCACCAGTCGCGATGTCTCCCAGTCGATCGAGGGGATCGGGGGTGTCCTCAACGCGAGCACCGATAAGGAGCTGACCACCTTCTGGGTGAAAGTTCCGGGCGCCCATCTGGAGTTGGCGCTGAGGCTGCTTTTCGATCTGGCTTTCGCGCCCCGGATCGCCGAAGACGAAGCAGAACGCGAGCGCAACGTCGTGATCGAAGAGCTGCTCATGTACTTGGACCAGCCCGGTGATGTGGTGCAGATGATCTTCGACGAGCTCCTGTGGGGAGATCACCCTCTGGCACGGGACCCCGCCGGTACGAAGGCCTCGCTGGCGCGGATCGGCGCAGCCGAGCTGAACGCCTATCGCCGGGACTTGTATGTGCCAGACCGGGTGGTGGTGGTGCTCTCCGGCGGCTTCGATCCGGACAAGGCCCGGGTGCTTGTGGACCGCTGCTTCGACGAGCAGTTGCCGCCACCAGGAACGAGTCTCAACCACGGCCACCACCGCGACGGTGGGGTTCCGGCACCACTTGGAGCGGATCCCGTGGCTAGGGTGCGCAAGCGCCGGGGCGAACAGGTTCACCTCCTGCTCGGGCTGCGCTGCTCGTCATATCTGGATCCCGAGCGGTGGGCGCTGGATGTGCTCAACACGTTATTGGGCGAGGGAATGAGCAGCCGCCTGTTTTTGGAACTCCGAGAAAAGCAGGCGCTGGCATACGACATCCACTCCTTTGCCACGCGGCACCGGGATTCGGGCTCGTTCGGCGTCTACATCGCTACCCAGCCGGAGCAGGTCGACACAGCTATTCGGGGCGCCCTGGCGGAGGTCGGGCGTCTGGTACGCGAGCGCCTCGGCGCGGAAGAGCTGGAGCGGACCAAGACGCAGATCGAGGGGAGGCTGCGTCTTCAACTCGAGGGCACCAGCGCAATGGCCGAGTTCCTAGGACATCAGGCCGCTCTGACAGGTACTGTGATGTCGCCTGATGAGGTGATCTCCGCAGTGAGGTCGGTAAGCGCCGAGGACGTTCAAGCTACTGCCCAGGGAACGTTCACACGGAGTGGCTGGCGCCTGGCTACGGTCGGGCCAGGACCCGACCTGGAGGTGGCTCTGGCAGCTATCGCCGGCGGAGTTGAAGAATGATCTGGCCTCCGAAGTGCTGCGCAGAAGCGGACGAGGGTTGGAGGAAATGACGGTGGAAAGAACCTTGGTCCTGGTGAAGCCTGACGGAGTCCAGCGGGGACTGGTGGGGGAGTTGGTGGGCCGTTTCGAGCGCCGAGGCCTGCATCTCGTCGGCCTCAAGCTAACGATCGTCTCCCGCGCGGTCGCTGAGCAGCATTACGGCGAGCACCGCGGCCGCCCCTTCTTCGACGCCGTAATCGATTTCCTCACCTCCGCTCCGGTGGTCGCGATGGTCTGGGAGGGACCAAACGTCGTGAGCATGGTCCGGGAGATGATGGGGCCGACCAACCCAGCGACCGCACCTCCGGGAACCATCCGCGGCGACTACGGAATCGACATTGGACAGAACATCATCCACGGTTCAGACAGCCCTGGTCGTGCCGAAGAGGAGATCGCCCTCTTCTTCCACGACGCAGAACTCGCTACCTGGGAGCGAGGTGGCGGGAGCTGGATTTACTCCTAGCGCCGCGACGGCGGAGCCGCCGGGTCGGTAGCACCATTCCCGCCGCGAAAACCAGGCTGACTGTCGGCTTCTGTCCCGGAACAAGGCCAAGTTCGTTGAGCGGCCAGAAACGGGCGATGGCAACTGCTCGGATGCCACTCCGAGGCTCGAAGCCGAAGGTGCGGGAATCCTCGGAAAAGTTGCGATTATCACCCATCACGAAGTAGTCCTTCGCCGGGATGTGCACCCACCGTCCGGTGAGCGGCAACAGCGGCGAAAAGGTGCCCGTCGCAGTGCAGCACTCCACCTCATCAGCCCACACACCGTTGATGTAAGGCTCCTTCAGCTGAATGCCTCCCGTAGCTGACTTGGGCTTGGTCTCGCTGATGAAGACATGGCCTACGTGATCACTCGCTGGGGCGATGCGCAGCCACTCTCCGGGAAGACCAATGACTCGTTTGATGAAGTCGTCGCTCGACGGAATGGGCGGCTTGATGATCACGATGTCTCCGCGGGACGGACCCTCGAAGTACAAAGACACCTTCTCTGCAATCAGCAGGTTGTTGTTCTGGAGACCGGGGAACATGCTGGTCCCCTCGACATGAACCGGCTGGATCGCGAAGGCGATCAGGAGATAAATCAGCGCCGCTAGGGCGACCACCTCCACAAGGTCCCGGACCAGAGATCGAGGACGACTACCACTTTGTGTGGTGCCCCGATCTCCAGCGCGATCGGAAACCATCCCCGAGTCAGTTTGCACCCCGGCAGTATAGGGAGGGGAGAAATTGGCCCTCTGGCTAGATCGAGATCGCCAGCCGCTCTAAAAGTCCGTTCAGTTCCTCGTCCGAGAAGTATTCGATGATGATCCTCCCCCGCCCCTTGCGCCCCGCCAGAATCTTGACTCTGGTGCTGAGCCGCTGGGTGAGCGCCTCTTCGATGGCAGCCAGCGCTGAACCGGAGTCGTTGTCGGCCTGAGCCGGTCGGCCGGGGCGTTGGTCGGTCGCCTGCTGTGCGACCAGACGCTCGGTTTCTCGGACCGAGAGGCTCTGGGCGACGATCCGGCTGAGCATCCTTTCCTGGGCCTGTGAGTCCGGCAACGAAAGCAGGGCCCTCCCATGAGCCGGCGCAATTTGCCCGCCCTGAATCGCTAACTGCACCGCTGGAGCGGTCTGCAGCAGGCGCATGGTGTTAGCTACCCCGGACCGGCTCCGCCCTACCCGTTGGGCAACCTCCTCCTGAGTGAGGCCGAAGACGTCGCACAGTCGGGCGAAAGCACGGGCTTCGTCGAGAGCGGAAATGTCACTTCGCTGAAGGTTTTCTACCAGCGCGACCTCGAGCTTCTCGCGATCGGGGCCAACCGGCCGGACTAGAGCGGGCACTCTGCCGAGCCCGGCCAGCTGGGCCGCGCGCAAGCGCCGCTCCCCAGCTACTAGGCGGAATCGCGGGCCGTTCGCCTCGACAACCAAAGGCTGCAGTAAGCCATACGTCTGGATCGACTCAGCTAGAGCCCGCAGCGATGCCTCGTCGAACGAGCTCCGAGGCTGCTCCGGGTTGGGGTCGATCAGCGCGATCGGAACGTCCCTGGTCCCCTGCCCCCCGAGCATTGGGCTGAAGTCAGTGGCGCCGGTCGGGAATAAGCTGCTCCAATCCGCGCCCGAGCCCGCGCCTCTTGGTCATGCGGCGACCGGTGCGGTTCGCGCGAGTAGTTCCTCGGCCAGCGCGCGATAGGCCGCCGCCGCTCGTCCCGTGGGCTCGTAGAGGGTGATCGGCAGGCCATGACTTGGCGCCTCGCTGAGACGGACCGAGCGGGGGATGACGGTGGTGAACGCCTGGTCGCCGAACTGGCGACGGACCTCACTCACCACCTGCGAACTGAGGATCGTCCGCGGATCGAAGAGGGTCAGGACGATCCCGGCCAGGGTCAGTGCCGGGTTTAGCGACTGGCGTACCAGGGACTGGGTCTTGGTCAGCAGCGAGAGCCCCTCCAGGGCGTAGTACTCGCACTGGAGAGGGATAAGGAGCGAATCGGCGGCTACAAGGCAGTTGACGGTCAGCAGCCCGAGCGACGGAGGAGTGTCTAGGAGGACATAGTCGAAGTCCTCCAGACCATCCAGAGCAAGCCGTAGTCGGGACTCGCGAAGCGGGAGTTCGGCAAGTTCGAGCTCCGATCCTGCTAGAGAGACGTTGGATGGGACCAGGGTCAGCCCAGGCACCCCTTCGATCTCGATGTGCGACTTCCAGCAGCGGCTGCCCCAGGACAATGACGTCATAGATCGAACTCGCGAGGTCCGATGGCCGAACCCCGACGCCCCGAGGTGGCGTTCCCTTGCGGGTCGCAGTCAACTAGTAAGCACCCGCAGCCCCCTCTCGGCCAGGGCGGCGCCGAGGCTGACGGCGGTTGTGGTCTTGCCGACCCCGCCCTTCTGATTGCACACAGTTATCACCCGAGGGCGAGACATCCCCGGCAGTATAGAAGCGGCGGGTTGTTTCACGTGAAACACCTCTGGTTGCTTCACGTAGCGGTCGGCGACAGGACCATCCGGGATGACTTCGCCTGCCCGATAAGATCTCCGAATCAGGCCGTCTCGGACCTCCACCGTCCCCTCTCCGAACACCCTCCAGCCGCGCTCTCGGTCAGGATGGCTGTCCGCTCAGCGATGCCGATCAGGCGGCAGCCCGCGGGAACGCGCCGGATCACCGCCGGCCGGAGAAGCCGCATGAACGGTCGAGTCCCAGTGGACTCCAAAGACGTCCCGAGGGGCAAGCCCCAGGCCGCCGCTGAAGCGGAAGCGCCCGCGAGCGGGCCCGGACTGTTGGGCAGCCCCGGCGATCATGGCGCCGGCGCTGCAACCGCCGAAGACCGCGCCTTGGCCAAGCGCCTGCAGAATCGCCTGCCCACAGCGCGGTGCCCTCCAAGGTGCGAGCGAGATACTCGGGATTCCCGCCCGAGAAGAAGATCAGGCTGGACTCGCGGACCGTCGCGGCATGTTCTGGCGGCCTGGGCGTCTTCTCGGGTGCGGACCGGTAGCGCCCGGACCTGGCAGTCCGAGCGACTGGTAGTGCTCGAGTCCCATCTCATTCCAGCGCCCGAAGGTCGCCTCACCCTCCGGGGCGCTGGCCGTGGCAAGCACCACCACATCACCATCGCCGCCGGCCCCGGACAGCGCCTCCAGTTCAGCTTCGCCTGCCCATGGCTCGAACTCCCCGGAGCCCAAGAGCAGGCACCGGGGAGTTCAGGGGGATCTCCTCCGGATCCACCCCGTCCGACAGATCTTGGTCAGTGCCGATCAGTCGGCCTTGGCCCTCGGGGTCCTCGCAGCGGTTGCCGGAGCCGCGCTTTCCTTGAGTGCCTTGAGGCAGCCGCCGTTTTTGCCGTTGCTCTCCCCGGCCTTGGCGTTGATTTCCAGGAAGGGCTGGATCAGGTCAAGTGGCAGCGGGAACACGACCACCGTGTTCTGCTCGGTTCCGATCTCGGCTAGCGTTTGCAGGTAGCGGAGCTGCAGGGTGGCGGGTTGCTGACCGATCACGGCCGCGGCATCGGTCAGTTGCTGGGCGGCCTGGAACTCGCCCTCGGCGCGGATGATCTTGGCCCTCTTCTCACGTTCCGCCTCGGCTTGCATTGCCATCGCTCGCTGCATCGACTGCGGTAGGTCAACGTCCTTGACCTCAACCGCGGTGACCTTGACTCCCCACGGCTCGGTTTGGTCGTCAATCACCGTCTGCAACTCGGCGTTTACCTTGTCGCGCTGGCTCAAGAGTTCATCCAGAGTGGACTGGCCCAAGATGGAGCGAAGGGTCGTCTGCGCGGCAATGGAGATGCTGTTCCGGTAGTCATTGACCTTGACGTAGGCGTCTCTCGCGTCCACCACTCGGAAGAACACAACCGCGGTCACCCGAACCGTCACGTTGTCCTTGGTGATGATGTCCTGTGGCGGCACCTGATGAACGTTGATGCGGAGATCGATCTTGAGTAGTCGATCGATTCCGAATGGGTATGATCAGCCGCGGACCAGGTCCCTTCACGTCGATCAAGCGCCCCAGGCGGAACACGACCCCGCGCTCGTATTCGTTGATGACACGGAAACTGGTGGCGAACGTGGTCAACAGGAGCACCACGACCACCACCAAGACCAGAGCTGCGCCACCCATCGCCTCGCCCTCCTTATCCCAGCCGGGCCCCGGCGTTCGCGCCAGGGGTAGCTACTTTATCGCTGGCGGTCATAAGGCCGGGCAGCGGATCCACAATCAGCGTAAGGCCATCTTGGGCCATTACTTCCACAGGGGTGCCGACTTCGATCGGCTCGCCGTGCCGAGAGGTCACTCTCCAGAGCTCACCGTCGACGGCAGCGATCCCCGTTGGATCTGCGCGCTCGCGCACCACGGCGGTCAACCCCAGGAGTTCATGCGAACTGGAGGCGTAGGGCAGCCGCCGAACCCGAAGAGCGCGGCGACTGAGGGTGATCCAGGTAGCTCCGATCACTACCGGCACGGTGATAAGCGCGATGAGGCTCACTCCACCATCGCCGGAGCCGCTGTTGAAGAGGACTAGGCCACCCAGAACAGCTGCCAGAACGCCACCCAGCCCGATCACTCCGTGGCTTTGGACCGCGGTGTCAATGACCAGGAGTGCCGCGGCCGATCCGACGAGGAACAGTCCGACCAAATCGACGGGCTGATTCGCCAGCCCGAGCGACCGCCAAGGCTCCGGCCACCAGCCCGACAGTGCCGAAAATGAAGCTCCCTGGGTGCACGACCTCCAGCCCAACGCCCAGGAGCGCCACGAGCAGGAGCACAAAGTCCACCGTCGGGTTGGCCACGAGTCCAACCAGCCCGGAATGGTGGCTAATCGACGAGGTTCCGGGGCTGGCCGCTATGGCTTGCAGCTGACTTCCAAGAAAGCCGCTAGCGGCTATTACCACCGCACCCACAACCGGACCGCGACGCATGGTATTTCGATGATACGCCGCAGATTCAGGATAGATTGGGCGCCGATCTGCACAGGGGATAATGGAAAACATGCGAGCCGACGTGAACCCCGG
Organism: Candidatus Dormiibacterota bacterium; assembly: GCA_963804565.1. Classification (GTDB taxonomy): domain Bacteria; phylum Chloroflexota; class Dormibacteria; order Aeolococcales; family Bog-877; genus Bog-877. The sequence goes on from CAWDQV010000001.1 coordinate 1,427,092, forward strand.
AGATTGAAGGTCCAGAGGACCCCCGTCGTCCGGGTTGTCGACGTTCCCGATGACGCCAGACAGCGCTGGGATAGGTATGTCAGCGACCAGGAGACAGGCAACCTGCTCCAATCCTGGGGTTGGGGCGAGTTGCGTCGTCGTTACGGCTGGCGAACCTTTCGCTTAGCCGCAGTGCGAGGTCCCGAGGCAGAATGGGTGGGGGCGATCCAAGTCCTCCAGCAGCGGATCGGACCGGGTGGTCTTGGCTGGGGATATTCCCCCCAAGGTCCAGTGCTCTCCTCTCTAGGTGACGTTGAGGCAGCACGTGCCCTGTTCCGAGCTGCGGCTCGGCGGCTGCGCCGCCAGAGGGCCCTCCAGCTCAAATGCGATCCCGAATGGCCGGTTGATTCGTCGGATGCCCAGCTCCTGCGTGACCGCTGCGGGCTGCGCCAGGCCGCATTCGATGTACAGCACCGGCAGACATGGCTCGTCGATCTGCGCGGAGGCGTCGAGGCTCTCTACGCCCGGATTCCGGCGGCGACAAAGTATTGCATTCGCGTATCCGAACGCGAAGGAGTGGTGGTCACGGCGGAGCAGATCGCCGGAGGCGGTGGCGACCTTTTATTCGCTCCACATGGATACGGTGGGCCGAAAGCAGCTCCATTCCCGCCCCCTCACCTATTACCAAGCGGCAGCTGAAGAGCTGGGGGCGACCATCTTCATCGCGTCGTACCACGGTCAGCCATTGGCGGGCGGGCTCACGGTCGCCTTCGGTCGGCGTTTGGTGCACCTCTTCGGCGGTACCAGCACCGCGGTCCCGCGGGCCCACGCGAGCTACGCGATGCAGTGGGCAATGATGCGCTGGGGCGTCGAACGTGGCTGCGAGATCTATGACATGTGGGGAGTACCGCGACGGTTCGACAGAGCCAATCCAGAACACGGTTACGCAAAGTTCAAGACGAAATGGAGCGGCCGGATGGGCAGTTACAGCGGCCTGATGATCGCCCCGGTACTGGGCCCTCTTGACCCAGTGGTGCACGGACTCGAGGCGCTGTTGCTTCGCCGCCGTCCGCTACTCAGATGATGGGGCTCGTTCTGAGTCGGTTCTCTGGCCGACATCACTCGCCCAACCGCGCGCCATAGAATCGCCGCATGCTCTATCTCGGGCGCCCGCGCACGAATCGCTGGGTCACGACGGTGTACGCCCCGCCCCGAGAGATATTCGCCGTCGCGGAGCAGGTCTTGGCTCTGCCCCCGTTCAGCTTCCGGATCATCGATGACAACACCGCAGAGGTAGCCCAGGTTTTGGCCAACGGCTTCTTTGGTCAGTGGAGCAAGGTGAAGCGGCCCAAGACCAAGGTACGCATCGAGTGCCATCCGAGCGCCCAAGGTACCGAGCTGACCCTGCTCGCGCAGGGGCAGCGCAGCGCGACTCTGCGGGCGCTAAACCTCCTCCGGATCCTGACCCATGGCGAGCGTGACAACGCCACCGTGTACCGCCTTCGGGCGATTCCTCCGGGGCCCTGCACGGTCGTCCAGAGCTGGGCTGGTACCGGCTATCCACTCTTCTCGGCGCCGGACTACGGCGCCAAGCGAACCCTGGCGGTCCTGCCAGCCAGCCCCCTGGTCTCTCTGCGCCAGACCGGCCGCTGGGTGCAGGTCAGGGCTGGTACCGGAGAGGGTGCAACAGAGGGTTGGATAGAGGCAGACCAGCTGGTCCCCGACCTCGTCCCGGAAAGGAGCGGAGCCGCCTAGACGATCAGTCCTCGTGATCGTTGCTGTGATGCGAGAGATCGTGCCACTCCCCGGACAAGAGCAGCGAATTGACACCTTCGGGACCCTCGCTGCCCGCCGGATAGAATCTGACCCGCGGCATATTTTCGAGCACGGGCTCCAAGGCAGCCCAGGCCGCCTCGGTCTCGTCCTGTCGGATGAACAGCGTGTGGTCTCCCAGGAGTGCATCGTGTAGGAGCCGTTCGTAAGCTTCGGCAGGCTCTGTCTTGAACGACTGCCCATAGGAGAAATCCATTCGCACCGGCTGCTCCACGACCGTCGCCCCAGGCTGCTTGGCCATGAACGAGAAGGAGATACCCTCTTCCGGTTGGATCCGGATCGTGACCCTGTTCGGCGTGAGGTGCTCGATACCGGTTCCGGCAAACAGGTGGAGCGGCACGTCGCGGCAGAACAGCATGATCTCCGTGCGACGGGTACACAGGGCCTTTCCGCAGCGAAGGTAGAACGGGACCCCGGCCCAATCCCAGGTGTCGACGTTCAATCGCATGGCCACGTACGTCTCGGTGGTTGAGTCGGGCGAGACGCCGTCGACCTCGCGGTAGCCGGGCATCATCTTTCCGTTCACGGAGCCTCGCGTGTACTGTCCACGGATCACCTCGCTCGGTGCAACTGGGCGTATCGAGTTGAGTACCTTCACCTTCTCGTCGCGCAGAGCCTCAGGGTCGAATGAGCTCGGGGGTGACATGCATGTGAGTGCGAGAAGTTGGAGCAGGTGGTTCTGGAAGATATCCCGTATGGCACCCGTCTCCTCATACAACCTGCCCCGGCTCTCAATGCCGATGTCCTCGGCGACAGTGAGCTGCACCTGATCCACCACGTCACGGTTCCATATGCGCTCTACCAAGGTGTTCCCGAAGCGAAAAACCAGGAGGTTCTGCACCGTCTCCTTACCCAGGTAATGGTCGATTCTGAAGATCCGCTCCTCTGGAACCGTCTTGTGCAGCGCGACGTTGAGCTCTACTGCGGACTTCAGGTCATGCCCGAACGGTTTCTCGATGATCACCGACGACCCCTTCGCCAAGCCGGCGCCCTTCAACTCTTGGAGAATGGGGACGAATGCGGACGGAGGAACCGCAAGGTAGATCAACCGGCGGGGCTGGATCATCGCCTTCGACAGCTTCTCGCCCGTGCCAGACTGATCGTGAGTCGTGGTGAGATAGCGGAGCCGCTTAGCGAACTCTGCAAAGCCGTCGCGCTGGTACCCTGACCGGGCGAACTGTTTGACCGCGCTCTCAGCTATCTGCCGGAATCCGTGATCGCCAAGCCCTTTGGTCGCAGTTCCTAAAATGTCGCAGTGGCGAGGCAGGAGGCCCTGGAGGCTGAGCTCGTACAGGGCCGGAAGCAGCTTCCGCTGGGAGAGATCGCCCGTGGCACCGAAGATCAGTAAGTCTTGGTCGGGAGGGACGCGGAGCCGACTCGGGGCCACCGGCCGAGTTTACGAGTGTCGGCAGATTCCGGGCTCAAGGACCGTCAGTCCCGCTCCTATACTCGAATCGTGGTCAGCGGCCGATCGGAGTCGCATGCCGAAGTGGGGGAGCAGGAACGGACCCCGCGCAGAATGTCCGCCAGCTGGTGGCCAGCTTCCACCGACTTAGCCAGGCAGAGCTGGGGAGGCTCTTAGCCGAACCTCCCGCTCCGTCTACGGACGCTGGAGCCGCGCGGCAGCTGGTGGAAGGAACGCTCTGGCTAGTGCTCCAAGCTGCGGAGGCCCACCAGTCCGAGACCCTTCCGGTGGAGGATCTCTTTCAGGAGGGAAGTACCGCCCTGGTGACGGTTGTTCACGGCCTCGACCGCAGCCGCCCTATGTCCGCGGGCCAGTTCCTGGCGCGGGTGCGCCAGGCGGTGAACCAGGTCATGACCTCGCTGGTGGCGGAAGAGGAGGCGGCCAGGGTGGAGGACCTGCGGTGGGCCGCGGACGCGGAGAGACTATTCGCAGCGGAGGCGGAGTTACGTCTCACTTTGGCCTCGACGCCGACCGACCTTCAGCTGGCGGCCCACTTGAGCTGGCCGCTAGCCCGGGTGGCTCAGCTCCGACGGGCGGTGGACGAGGCTCGCTCGCAGCACGACGTCGAATTGATGGACATCCTTGGGGAAATCGAGGGTTCATGACCGAAGCGATCAAGACTGTCCCGCTCGATGCCTCCCACCGCGCGCTGGGGGGCCAGATTGTCCCGTTTGCCGGGTACTCCATGCCGCTTCATTACGGCTCGATCCGGGGAGAGCATGTCGCGGTTCGCCAAAAGGCCGGACTCTTCGACGTCTCCCACATGGGCGAGGTCAATCGTCACCGGGCCTGGCGCCCTGGACTTCCTTGAGCAGCTGGTCACCAACGACGTCTCCAAACTGACCCCTGGACGAGCTCTCTACACGGTGATGTGCCTTCCGGACGGGGGCATCGTCGACGACCTTCTCGTCTACCGCGACCAGGACCAATACATGTGTGTGGTCAACGCCGCCCGCCACGATGTCGATCTGGACTGGATGCGCCAGAACCTGTCCGGGCACGCCGCCCAGATCACCGACGTCTCGGCCGAGACCGTCCTGTTGGCGGTCCAGGGTCCTCGCGCCAAGGCAGTAGTTCAGTCGCTCGCAGCGGACGACGATGTGGAAACGATTCGCTACTACCACCACCGCTTTGGCGCGGTGGCCGGGGTGGAGGCGCGCATCTCCCGCACCGGATACACCGGCGAGGACGGGTTCGAGCTTTACGCCAACGCACGCGAAGCGGAGCCCCTGTGGTCGGCGCTGCTGGAGGCCGGAGAGCCCCACGGACTGGTTCCGGCGGGCCTGGGAGCTCGGGACACCCTCCGACTGGAAGCTGGCTTCCGGCTGTATGGGCAGGACATCGACGAGTCAGGAGATCCCCTCAGCGCAGGCTTGGGCTGGGTAGTCAAGCCGGCCAAGGGCCCCTTCGTCGGCAGTGAGGCGCTTGCGAAGATCGCATCTAACCCACCCCGAGCCTTCATAGGCCTGAGACTCGGCCCCCGAGAGATCCCCCGCCATGGCCACCCCATCTACCAGGGCTCGAAGCAGGTAGGCGAGGTCACGAGCGGCACCTTTGGGTTCACGGTGGGATCGGGGGTCGCCATGGGATACGTCGATCCCGGCAGTGCCGCGCTCGGGACCGAGCTGCGGATCATGTTGCGGGCCGACCCTGTGCATTGGGCGGTCGCACCGGTGGTGGCGCTACCTTTCTACAAGCGACCGGATGGCTGACGCGGCGGGCTGATCGGAACGGGAGGACAGCTGGTGCCCGACTTGAGCGCGTATCGCTTCACCAAGACTCACGAGTGGGTCCGTGAGGATGGTCAAGGGGAGGCGGCCGTGGGCATCACTGACCATGCACAGGCCCAACTTGGAGACGTGATCTTCCTGGAGCTCCCGAAGGTGGGGACCACCGTGGAGGCCGGGTCCCGCTTCGGGGCGGTTGAGTCGGTCAAGGCGGCGAGTGATCTATACGCGCCGGTTAGTGGCGAGGTGATTGCCGTCAACACCGAGGTCAGTGGCGCGCCTGAGCTCGTCAATCAAGATCCGCACGGCAAGGGCTGGTTGATCCGAGTTCGCGTCCTAGGAGATCTTCCGGGGGATCTCCTCGATTCCGCCGCGTACGATTCCTTCGCGGAGGCGGACTCGCACTAGGGGTCGGACTTCTTACCGGGGGCGGGAGCGTTCATATGGCTTATCTTCCAAATTCGGACTCAGACCGGGCGGAGATGCTCGCGGCTCTTGGTGTGGAGTCGGTCGGCGAGCTCTTTAGGGACGTTCCGGAGGGGTTGCGCGACCCCAAGCTTGAGCTTCCGGTTCCTCTCTCCGAGCTGGATCTGATCACGGAGATGCGCAGATTGGCCGGCCGGAACCGACCGCTGTCGCAGTGGGACTGCTTTCTCGGAGCAGGGGTTTACTCGCGCTTCATCCCAGCGATCGTGCGGGCCACCATAGGACGTCCGGAGTTCTACACCGCGTACACCCCGTATCAGGCCGAGGCCAGCCAGGGGTACCTGCAATCGATCTTCGAATTTCAGTCGATGGTGGCCGAGCTCTTCGATCTGGACGTGGCAAACGCATCGATGTACGACGTGGCTACCGCTACCGCTGAAGGTGCCCTATTGGCCACCTTGCACACCGGCCGACCACGGGTCCTGGCCACCTCAACGCTCCACCCGGAGGTGCTTGCCGTCCTGGAGACCTACCTCTCCGGGCGCGGCGCGGAGCTGGTCCGAGTTCCCCAACGGGGAGGCACCACCGACCTAGAAGCCGCCCGCGCCGAGCTGGCGAGCGGGGAGCCGGCGGTCTTGGTCGTCCCACAGCCCAACTTCCTCGGGCTGCTCGAGCCCGTGGCAGATCTGGTCGAACTGGCTCACCAGGCCGGGGCACTTTCCCTGGTGGTAGCCGACCCGATCGCTTCGGCGGTGATCGATCCTCCGGGCGCCTTGGGTGCCGACCTAGTTGCCGCCGACGGCCAGCAGTTGGGGATACCCCCCCAGCTGGGGGGCCCGACAGTGGGGCTACTCGCCTGTCGGGATGAGCTGGTGCGCCGCATTCCCGGCCGGCTGGTTGGTATGACCACCGACTCCAGGGGAGGTCGGGCGTACTGCCTGACCCTCCAGACTCGCGAACAGCACATCCGCCGCGAGCGAGCGACCTCCAACATCTGCACGAATCACGCCCTGATGGCTCTTGCGGCCACCGCCTACATGGCGAAGATGGGCGAAGCTGGTTTGCGAGGGATCGCCGATATCTCCTACCGTCGAGGACACCACCTCGCCGAACGCCTGGTCCAGCTTCCCGGCTTCAGTCTGAAGTTCCCCGAGCGCGACTTTCTCTGGGAGTTCGTCATCGAGACCCCGGTTGCGACCGAGCCTCTGGCGCGTGAGCTCGCCACCGAGGGAATCCTGGCCGGCTACCCGCTCGGCCTGGTGAACTCGGAGCTGAACCGCTGCCTTCTGGTCTGCACGACAGAGATGACCTCTCCGGCTGCCATCGACCGGCTGGTGACCAGGCTCAGTCAGGTCTCCGCGCCCAGCGTGCCGGTAGGAGCGCCGAATTGAGTCAGGTTCCGCAGCCCGCCTGGGCCGGCCCCGAGCCCCTTCTCTTTGAGCTGGCCGGCCGCGACAGCCCGGGTCCGGGGCTCCCAGCAGCCGGCGTCGAAGCGCCCGGGCTGGGGGATGCGCTGCCGGCCAAATGGAAACGGCGGAGACGGGCGCAGATCCCCGCCGTAAATGAGCCCGAGCTGGCGCGGCACTTTGGTCGGCTAGGACGGCGCAACCACAATCTGCAACAGGGCCCATACCCGCTCGGATCCTGCACGATGAAGTACAACCCGGCGGTCAACGAGCAAGCGGCCGCGCTGGACGGATTCGCTGACATTCACCCGCTCCAGCCAGTGGAGTCGATCCAGGGAGCGCTGGAGTTGATGTGGGAGTTGGAGCAGATGCTCTGCCACATCACCGGGATGCAGGCGGTCTCTCTCCAGCCTGCGGCTGGGGCGCACGGGGAATGGACTGGGCTGAGAATGATTCAGGCATATCACCTGCGCCGCGAGGACCGCGCGCGCACGGAGGTGATAATTCCCGATACCGCTCACGGCACCAACCCGGCGAGCGCGGCGCAGTGCGGGCTGGCCGTGGTGACGGTGCGCAGTGCCCGAGATGGCACGGTCGACTTGGAGGACTTCGCCTCCAAGTTGAGCCCCAAGGTCGCGGCGGTGATGCTCACAAATCCCAACACACTGGGGATTTTTGAAAAGAACATTGAAGAGATGGCACGTCTCGCCCACGAGGCCGGCGCCCTGCTCTACTACGACGGCGCCAACCTAAATGCGTTGGTGGGCGTCGCCCGGCCCGGCGACATGGGCTTCGACGTGGTGCACCTCAACCTGCACAAGACCTTCTCGACGCCGCACGGCGGCGGCGGCCCCGGTGCCGGCCCGGTCGGAGTTTCGGACGCGCTGCAAGATTTTCTACCGGTGCCGCGAATCGTGCGCACCGACGGCATGTTTACCTGGGACTACCGGCGGCCGCACAGCATTGGCAAAGTTCGCTCCTTTTATGGAAATTTCGGGATGTTGGTCCGAGCGTATGCGTACATCCGCGCCTACGGCGACGGGATTCCCCAGGTGGCCCGTGACGCGGTGCTCGGCGCGCGCTATCTGCGCCATCGGTTGGAGCCGTGGCTGCCGGTCGCCATCGATGGTGACTCGTTCCACGAATTTGTAGCCAGCCCCAAGCGCGCCCAGCCTCCCTACTCCGAGCTGCGCGCGCTGGACATCGCCAAGCGGATGATCGACTACGGCGTGTATCCGCCGACCGTGTACTTCCCTATGACCGTGCCCGAAGCAATGATGTTCGAACCGACGGAGACCGAGTCAAAGCGCTCTCTGGACGAGTTGGCATCGGTCGTCCAGGCGATCATGGAAGAAGGCGGGCGTGACCCGGAGATCCTTCGCACCGCACCTCATCAGGCCCCGGTGGGGCGGGTCGACGAGGTCACGGCCGCCCGCCATCCGGTGTTGCGCTGGCGCCCCGATGCGACCCCGGGGTGAGCCCGGAGGACACGGAGCGCCAGCAGCTGCTGGGCTTGATGTTGAATCGGGCCTTTCGGGTCGGTGACTTCGTGCTGGCGAGTGGCCGCCGCAGCCGCTATTACTTCGACGGACGGATGGTGACGCTTGATCCGGAGGGGTCGCTGTTGGTGGGCAGGGCGCTGTTGCGGTTCGCCAGAGAGGACGGGGTGAGCAAGATTGGTGGCCCGACAGTCGGGGCCGATCCGATGGTGACCGCTGTCGCCCTCTGCAGTGCCCTCGACCAGGGCCCACGGATCTCCGCCTTCATCATCCGCAAGGAGGTCAAGGAACATGGCATGGGTGGCTGGTGCGCCGGACCGGTCCCGGAGCCCGGAGAGCCGGTCGCACTGGTTGACGATGCCCTGACGACCGGAGGCTCACTGCTGCAGGCGGCCGAAAAGGTAGCGGCGAGCGGGGCTCGGATCGTGGCGATCTACACGCTGTTGGACCGTGACGAGGGCGGTCGGGAGCGCGTCGAGGCCGCCGGCTACCGCGCTCGGTCTGTGTTCCTGGCGAGTGACCTGCTAACCCGAGATGGCCGGGCGCTGCCGCCACCCCAGTAGGGCGCTGGCTGTGCCCACGGTCGCGGGCGCGTCCGAGGGGCGCCGGCACTGGCCAAAGGGCGGGATCGCCCTGGCGCTTTCTGGTCTCTTGCTTCTTGCCGCCTGCAGCTCCAACCCCACCGCCGCGCAGGCCGTGGCGGCGCTGGGTAGCGGGCTTCCCATCAATCAACACGTCCGCCCCCTGGAGAATGCACTGGTGACCAGCACCCCGGACGGGGGCTTTTACGTCGATCCCACTTACCTTCACTTCTACTACCTTCGTCGGGTCCAGCTCGGAGACGTTCTGCCTCTCCTCACCGGCTCGGAAAAGCAGGACGCCGAGTCGCTAGCTGGGCTGGGACCACTCCTCGAGGTTGTGGTCACGGCGACCAACCCCGGGGCCTCCACGACGGCGGTCGATCTGACCCAGACCGTGCTGGAGTCACAGATCACCTCGAACCTGGATCCCAGCGGGGTACACACCGCGGTTCAGAAGAGCTACTACCAACCGATTCGGCCTATCGTCGTCGTCTCGAGCAATCGCCTGGACATCTGCTCCGCTGACGTCAATCCGGGCGCCAAGGTGTGGATGGTGGCGGTGTTTCCCCCGGTCAACACCTCAGTGAGAATCGCCTTGGTTGACACGGAGTTCGTCAAGCCCACGGATCATGGGTTCTACTTGCCTGTGGGCAAGGGCGCGATCCCCAACCGGGTGCCCACAACCCTCTACTCCCAGGACGTCGACCACTGCATTCAGATCCTGAGCGAGAGCTGAGCTTCGGTCGCTCCGAGCTCCTTGCCTTCCTGCGCGAACAGGGGATCGGCGACCGCACGCTGGACGCCCTGGTCAGCGTTCCACGGGAAGCCTTCCTTCCTTCGGCGGTGAAGTCCAGCGCCTATGAGAACCGCCCTTTGGCCATCGGCCTCGGCCAGACCTGCTCTCAGCCGTGGATTGTGGCTGTCGTGGTCCAGGCGCTGGATCTCTCGCCCGGCGACTCGGTCTTGGAGATCGGAGCTGGCAGCGGTTATCTGGCGGCCGTCCTCAGAGCCGCCGGAGCCGGGCGGGTGGTCGCCGTCGAACTCATCCCTGAGCTCGCGGTCCAGGCCAGGCGAAATCTCAATCGGATTGGAGTCTCGAAGGTCCTGGTGCTGGTCGGCGATGGGCGCCGGGGCGCGCCGGACTGGGGATCCTTTGAGGCAGTGGTGGTGTCGGCCGCGACGCGAACCGTTCCCCCCGAGCTGATCTCCCAGCTAGCCAGCCGGGGAAAGCTGATCGTGCCGTTGATCGGCCCGCTCGACGAGCGGCTATGGTGCCTGCGGCGCGCGGGCACGGACTGGGTCCGGGAGGATCTAGGCGAGTGCCGGTTCGTGCCCCTCCTAGGGGATCCCGACGACACACCCGGTGGGTACGCCGGAGCGCCCGCTCCTCCCCTTCCCTGAGATCCTACTCTCGACGCTCGGCGCCGCATGACCCCTCACGGAGACAAGCCAATGACTGACACGGAATCGTCGGGCGGTCTCCTCGAGGTCGCGCCACCGCCGGGTGGGCCCTGGGCCTGGCCGATGCAGGGGCAGTTGGTCGAGATGGTGCTTCACAGCCAACTGCTGCGGGGAAACCCCCTGGGTGACCCCGCCGACCGTCCCCTCTGGGTCTACCTGCCTCCCGCATACGGCGCGCACCCGGATAGGAGGCTGCCGGTTATCTATCTCCTGCAGGGCCTCGGAGGCCAGCTCGACATGTGGAAATCGCGCTCGCGATTGCGACACACCTCGATCGAGCTATTCGACCAACTCCTCAGCGACCCGAGCGTCCCGCCCTGCCTGCTGGTATTCGCCGACGGCTGGACCAGTCTTGGGGGCAGCCAGTTCCTGGACTCCACTGGCACCGGCCGGTATCACAGCTACCTGTGCCAGGAGGTGGTCTCGGCGGTGGACGCCAGCTTCCGCACCCTCCCCGATCGGGACCATCGCGCGGTTGCCGGCAAGTCGAGCGGGGGATACGGAGCCATGGTTACGGCGCTGCTCCGCCCGGACCTCTTCGGGGCCCTCGCGAGCCACGCAGGGGATGCCCTCTTCGAGTACTGCTACATGCCGGAGTTCCCTGAGGTGGTCCGCCGACTCCGCGACCACTACCAGGGGTCCTATCTCAAGTTCTGGGCGGATTTCGGCACCCGACCCGCCTTCTCCCGCCCCGGGGACGATGTTCTGGTGGCGACCTGGTGTATGGCGGCCTGCTATTCGGCGGGGGTGGACGGGACGCCCGAGCTTCCATTCGACCAGAGCACGGGGATCATCCGTCCACAGGTGTGGCAGCGCTGGCTCGATCATGACCCGGTGCGTCTGATCGAAGTCCGATCGAAAGCTGCCCGGTCTCTGCGCGCCGTTTACCTAGACAGTGGGCGGGGAGACGAGTGGCACCTCGAAGTGAGCGCCGCAGCAGTGGCGGCGAGATTCCGAGAGCAGGGACTGACCAATCTGCGGCTGGAGCTCTTCGATGGCGGTCACTCTGGCATGGAGTATCGCTATCCGATCGCGGTTCGCTATCTGGCGGAGGCGATCAGCCCGTAGTCGGCTTGATCTTCAGCCAGGCCCCTCGGGCGAGGACTCGTAGGAATGGAAGCCTCGGCCGGTTTTTCGACCCAGCTGGCCCGCCTCCACCAGCCGCTCGAGAAGAGGATTGGGAGCGTAGCGCAGGTCGTGCAGTCCCTGGTACATCACCCGACAGATTCCGAGGACAACGTCAAGCCCGATGAAGTCCGCCAACTCCAGCGGGCCCATGGGGTGGCGAAACCCCAGCTTGGCGACCTGGTCGATATCCGCTGCCGTGCCGACACCCTCCTGGAGAGCGAGTATGGCCTCGTTGAGGTAGGGGATGAGAATGCGGTTGCCGATGAACCCAGGGGTGTCAGCGGAGCTCACCGGCGTCTTGTCCATCCGTAGCGCCAGAGCCTCGACGGTGGAGAAGGTGGCATCGGAGGTGAGCACTCCGCGGATCAGCTCCACCAGCTTCATCACCGGGACCGGGCTGTAGAAGTGCATTCCCATGAACTGATGCGGACGCGCAGTCGCCGCCGCCAGCCTGGTGATGGGGATGGAGGAGGTATTGCTGGTGAACAGGGTCTCTTTGGCGCAGATCCCGTCCAGGTGGCGCCACAGGGTGAGCTTGGCCTCGAGCTCTTCGGTGATCGCTTCGACGACCACATCAGCGTCCGCCGCGGCTTCGAGGTCATCCACCACGGACAGGAGAGCCAAGGCTGCTTCCGCCTGTCCCGGCAGCAGGCGTCCGGCGTCCTCAGCGCGCCGCAGCCGCTCGCCGATCTGGACGCGGCCATCGGCTGCGGCTCCGCTGCGCGAGTCGAATAGTTGGACCTCAATACCGCTCTGGACTGCGTTCTGTGCAATGCCCGAGCCCATGAGTCCGGCCCCGACGACGAGCAGCCTGGGGGTTTGGGAGGCGGTCACGCCGAGGTTTGCCCCCCACCCACGCTCCCGCCGTCAGTCCGTTCCGGCGATCCACCGCTCGAGATCGGCTGGCCGCCGGCTGGCTGCTCTCCCAGAGGTCGGGGACCACGGCGCCGGCGTCGATTTCGCCGTCTCCGAGCACCGTCTCCGGATGGCCTTGGCGCTCCCACGGGCGGATCTGCCGGCGGGGTTCCGTCAGGGCTTACCGCCGCCGGTGGGCCGATCCAGCCGCCGCGGGAGCGATGCCGGTGGCGTCGCCGCCGCGCGGGCTGATTGGCAGGGTCGGCCACGTCCCCCGACGGAGCGGGCGTTGTGGTGGCGGTGCCGAGGGCGATCGGCGTTTGACCAGGGGTGCCCGCTGGCCGTCGCCGCCGCCTCCGCCGGCTTCGCCTCGGAGCATTGGCATCGCCTTCCAGCGAGGTTCCAGGAGCCCCGGCGGCGGGCCGACGGGCCGATTTTGGCCGAGCACTCGCTCGTCCGCCCAAGAGGTCGGTGGCCATCAGGTAGCCGCCGCACGCCCGGGCCGCCTCCACCAGGCGCCCATACATGGTCTCCTCGCCCGCCCGAAGCGTCGCGGCGTCGCCCACGCAGACCACGAGACGCCGAGCCCTGGAGATGGCGACGTTGAGGCGGTTGGGGACGCGCAGGAAGCCGATCCTGCCCCGCTCGTTGCTGCGCACCAGTGAGATCACCACCATGTCCTCCTCCCGGCCTTCGAAGGAATCGACGGTGTCGATTCGCACCTGGCGGCGGAAGTGGCGCCGGCTGAGCGCTTGGCGCAGACGGTCGACCTGGTCGGCATACATGGCGATCACAGCAAGCGAGAGACCCGGGTCGGCCCGCTCGTCAAGGATTCGCACCACCTGGGCACAGACCCGCACCTCCGCGTCATTGCGCAGGGCGCCGCCCGCTCCCCGCCGCTCACGCCCGCCGCGGAGACCTGCCGTATCCACCAGGTGCAGCGCCACGGGGAAGGGACGCCGGGTCACGTATTCGTACTCCAGGACTTCCGGAGCATTTTCAAGCTGGTTGTCGTAGGAGGCGGAGCTGATGTAGGAGGAGATCTCCGGGTGCATCCGGTGCTGCTCCACCAGCAGGCACCGGGCTTGGTCAGGTACGCCCTTCTCCCAGCACCGCTGGAAGAGGCTGGTGTCGACGATCTCCTCCAGGTCGGGGTGGTCCTCCACGATCTGATATATCGCGTCATCCTCGACGGGAGGCAGTTGTTTGTGATCCCCGACCATCACCACGGCTGCACCGAGGCGCAAGCAGGGCAGGGCCTCGTCGATGCGGGCCTTGTTGGCCTCGTCCAAGATGACCATGTCGTAGATCTCGTCGTTGGTTATCGACGAGGTGGCCGCCGTAGCACAGGTGGCGAAGAAGACGTTGGCCGTGATCAGACGGTCGTCATCTTCATCCTCAACTCGGAACGCGTCCACTGCCGGGTGGACCCGCTCTGCCTTGGCCACTCGGACCGCACGAAGCCCCTCCGTTCCGGCGAGCCTCTCAAGAGCGTTGTCCACCGCCAGGTTGCTGTGGGAGCAGACGAGGATCCTCTGCTCAGGTCGCTCGGCCAACCGGTGCTTGATCGCCTCGACGATGACCGTCGTCTTGCCGGTTCCCGGAGGACCTTGGATGAGAGCGGCCTGCCCGGGCTCCAGAGAGACCATGATCCCGATCGCCCGGTCCTGGGAGGGGTTGCTGTACATCCCCGGGGTTAGCCAGTCGCTGCGGGGCTGGACCTCGGGCGCGTACACCGATGTGGGATCGGTGAGGAGTTGGGCAAGCAGCAGGCTTCGGGCGTCCCCCGACGCTATCGAGGCGAGGGTGCTGCGCTTGGAGGCGTAGAGCTGCTTGTTGAAGGAGGGGGTTATCCAACCCTGGCTTCCGGCCGCCTCGTACGCCTTGCAGGCGACCTCCACCAGGTGGCGTCGGTGGTCGACTCTGGTGACCCGTCCCAGGTAATGGGGCTCGTCCTCGGGCTCCACCATCACCGCCGAGTCCACGGCGATGGTGATTGTGTGGTCCTTGGGAACCGTGAACTCGATGCGCCCCAGTTCCGGTCGGCGCCGATCCTCCTCGGTGAATTCTTTGCCGCAGGACGGGCAGCGCTCATCGCGGTCGGCTCTCCAGAGACCTCGGCAGTTGCGGCAGCGCCAGATCTCCACCACTCCGTTGAAGGGGGTCCTTTGGGTGGCCGCCCGATTGCGCTCGGCGCTCTCCAGGCCATCGACCAGGGCGAGCGTCTGGAGCAGGATGGGATCAGGCTCCTTGGAGCCGCGTGCCAGCTTGGCCAGGTCCATCAGGTGGAAGGTGTCACTAGCGATACCGTCCTCGGCGCTGACGACCGGGCTGCGGCAGCTGACCCGGAGCACCCTGCTCCCTAGGTCGTCCCGCTCCGGAGGGGCCGGTCGGACGCTGTCCACCCTGAGGGCTGTGTGGTCCAGCTTGGCCCGGGGGGTGCGCAGAGGCGTGCAGGTGACGTCGAGCCCGGGAAGCAGAAGCGTGACCTCGGGTGTGTCTCCCAGGCCCGCGACGACCGCGAAGTCGTCCAGCGCACCGATCTGAGCAGCAAAGTGCTCACGGGCGCCACCGTTCCCGTGGCCGTTGAGGGCCTCGAGAAACGACATCGCTTCAGTTGCCTCGGGCACCACCAGGTGGAGGTGCTTGAGAGTCAGCGTTGGGGGCGTCAGGGCGCCACTTCCTCCGGACGAGCCGTATGTTGAGAACTAGCCTGGAACAGGCTGAGTGGTGTCGGTCTCCTTGGCTGAGGCCGAAGCCTCGAGCACGAGGCCTGCTTCCGGCAGGCCCTACCGCGAGTGCGGCGGGCCGCCATGCATGGCGAAAGATAACGCTAATTGGCCCCGGACGTGCAATCGACCTGCCTGTTGAACGTATCCAGCCTCTCTGGCGACCCCTTACGGACTGCTAAAATTGGGTGTGGCTTCCGTACCACCGAAGTCTCGGAACCGCTCCCCACGTGATGTTGGAGCGCCTCGCCAGCGCCATCGGCGCCGTGCACTTTTCCAAGAGGAGAGATTTGGTAGATCCTGAACCCGAATTGTGGCTGCCTATTCAGCCAGAGGAGGGTCCCCCGGAGTCGGCCCCCAAGCGGCCCCGCCGTAGCAGGGCGCCCAGGCCTGCGGGAAACGGCTACTCCGCGGATCAGATCCAGGTGCTGGAGGGGCTGGACCCAGTCCGGCGGCGCCCAGGGATGTACATCGGGTCCACCGACACGCACGGACTGCACCATCTGGTCTACGAGATCGTCGACAACTCGGTTGACGAGATCCTCGCCGGCGCGTGCACCGAGGTCGAGGTGAGGCTGTCGCCCGACGGCTCGTGCCTCGTTAGCGACAACGGCCGAGGAATTCCGGTCGACATCCACCAGCCGACAGGCCGGCCCGCCCTCGAGGTCGTAATGACCAAGCTCCACGCTGGGGGAAAGTTCGGTGGCGGCGGATACAAGGTTTCAGGGGGTCTGCACGGGGTCGGACTGTCGGTGGTGAACGCCCTCTCTGAGCGGATTGAGGTGGTGGTCTACCGCGACCATCGCATCTACCGTCAGGAGTACTCCCGCGGAGTTCCGATGAATGAACTCCGCAGCGAGGCGGACACCAGAGGGGAGCGACGTGGAACCACCATCCGCTTTTGGCCGGACCCACAGGTCTTCACCGAGATCCCAGGAGTTCAACCGCGACACCATCCTGACCCGGTTGCGGGAGCTGGCCTTCCTCAACAAACGGGTGCTCTTCCAACTGATCGATGAGCGCACGACTCCCTGGGCCGAGGCGAATTTCTACTTCGAGGGTGGAATCGAGGCGTTCGTCCACCATCTGAACCGGGGTAAGGGTGCGGTCCAGGCCGAGCCGATGTACGCCGAGCGAGAAATCGAGGGCAGCATTGTCGAGGTCGCGATTCAGTACAACAGCGGCTTCGCCGAGCACGTGCTGGCCTACGCGAACAACATCAACACCATCGAAGGCGGAAGCCATCTGACCGGCTTTCGGACCGCCCTCACCGCCACGCTCAACCGCTACGCCCGCAAGGCAGGAATCCTCAAGGAGGGCGACGGCAACCTGACCGGCGAAGATGTCCGCGAGGGGCTCACTGCTGTGCTCAGCGTCAAGCTCCAGGAGCCCCAGTTCGAGGGTCAGACCAAGACCAAACTTGGCAACTCTGAAATTGCCGGCCAGGTCTCGACGGTGGTTTCGGAGGCGCTCAACCAGTACCTCGAGGAGAATCCGTCAGACGCCAAGCGGATCATCGAAAAGTCGCTGACCGCCGCTCGTGCTCGAGCTGCGGCGGTCAGGGCGCGAGAGCTGGTGCAGCGCAAGTCGCTGCTGGAGTCCGCCACCCTGCCAGGCAAACTTGCCGACTGCTCCGAGCGCGACCCGGACCTCTGCGAGCTCTTCATCGTCGAGGGTGAGAGCGCCGGCGGTACCGCAAAAGGAGGGAGGGATCGTCGCTACCAGGCGATCCTTCCGCTGCGAGGCAAGATCCTCAACGTTGAGAAGGCGCGTGAGGACAAGATCCTCCAGCACGAAGAGATCCGCAACCTGATAACCGCGCTCGGGACAGGTGTGGGCGAAAAGTTCGATTTGGAGCGGCTGCGCTACAACCGGGTCGTGCTGATGGCCGACGCCGACGAGGACGGGTCCCACATCCGGACTCTGCTGCTCACCTTTTTCTGGCGCTATCTCCAGCCGGTCATAAACGAGGGTCATCTCTTCATCGCCCAGCCGCCGCTGTTTCGGATCGAGGGCACACGCAAGCGGCTGATGTGGTGTTACAGCGAGGAGGAGTTCCGAATCGCGCTCAAGGAGATGGGGGAGAAGAGCAAGGTTCAACGGTATAAGGGACTCGGCGAAATGACCGCCGACCAGCTATGGGACACCACCCTGGACCCTGAGCACCGGGTACTGCTCAAGGTAGAGGTCGAAGACGCGATTCGGGCCGACGACATTTTCGACCGTCTGATGGGGGTGTCGGTGGAACCGCGCAAGCGCTTCATCCAATCCCACGCCAAGACGGTCCGGACCCTCGATATTTGAGCACCGCTATCCCCACCGTCGCGGTGGATGCGATGGGTGGCGACCGGGCCCCCGAGGCCCTGGTTGCTGGGAGCCTGGTTGCTCTCCGTCAGGAGCGCGACCTTCGCCTCATCCTGGTTGGGCGACCTGACCAGCTCAACTCGCTCATCGGGAGCGGCGGCGACGTTGGCGACCGCCTCACCCTGGAGGAGTCGGAGGACGCGATCGCCATGGACGCACACCCCGCGCGAGCGCTGCGGAGTCAACCGCGGTCCAGCATCGCGGTCGCAGTGAAACTTGTCGGTTCCGGCCGGGCGGACGCATGCTTCAGTGCTGGCAACAGCGGCGCCACGATGGCCGCCACCCTGCTCCAGTTGCGCCGCCTGCCCGGAGTCGTCCGACCGGGAATCGGCACCGTTTTCCCGTCGCGCTCGGGGCACACCCTGCTGGTGGACGCCGGAGCTCAGGTGGACTGTCGCCCCGAGTGGCTCGCCCAGTTCGCCCAGTTGGGCAGCGAGTACGTCCGCCAGGTTCTGGGGGTGGACCGGCCGCGGGTGGGGCTTCTGAGCAACGGCGAGGAGCCCACCAAGGGCAATGCCCAGGTTCAGGCTGCTCATCAACTGATCTCTCAGCTGGACCTGAACTACCTCGGCCCAGTCGAGGGCACCGACCTCGTATCGGGCGCGGTGGACGTGGTGGTGTCAGACGGGTTCGTCGGCAACGTAGCGCTCAAGACTGCCGAAGGCGTCGCCGAGGCCATCATTGCCACGCTGCGCGAAGAGGCGAACTCGAGCCTGCGGTCCCGCCTCGGGGCACTGCTGCTGCTGCCTGCACTTCGCCGGCTCCGCAGGCGCCTCGACTGGGGTGAAACCGGTGGTGCGCCCCTGCTGGGGGTGGGCGGCTTGGTGTTCATCGGTCACGGCCGCTCCGACGCCCGAGCGGTTACCAGCGCCATCAGGGTGGCCGCAACCGCAGTCCGCGCGGGTCTCGCAGAGGCCTGGCAGTCCGCGGTCGAGCAGCCGGCATTCATGCCGCTGTCCGGGGTGTAACCGGTGGCCATTGACCAGGGAGGCGGCCGGGCCGGAGGAGTCCGTGGGGTAGAGCTCGTCACCGAGATGCGCGAGTCGTATCTGGTGTACGCGATGAGTGTCATCGTGGCGCGGGCGCTGCCAGACGTCCGCGACGGGCTGAAGCCGGTGCAGCGTCGGATCCTCTACGCGATGCAGGACCAGGGGATGACTCCTGGGGCCAGCACCCAAAAGTGCGCAGCCATCGTCGGGGAGGTGCTCAAGAATTACCACCCCCACGGCGATATTTCGGTGTACGACACCCTGGTCCGCCTGGCCCAGCCGTGGGTGATGCGGTATCCGCTTGTCGATGGTCAGGGCAACTTCGGCTCTCCCGAGGGGGATCCGGCGGCGGCCTACAGATACACCGAGTCGCGGATGACCCCGATCGCCGCCGAGATGCTGGCCGACATCGAGAAGGACACGGTCGATTTTGTCGACAACTATGCGGCGACCAAGAAGGAGCCCTCCGTCCTTCCGGCGGCAATGCCCAACCTGCTGGTCAATGGGGCGTCCGGGATCGCGGTGGGGATGGCCACGAGCATTCCCCCGCACAACCTGACCGAGGTCTGCAATGGGCTGGTGCACTTGATCGACAGGCCCGAGGCCACCACCGAGGAGTTGATGAAGCTGATCCCCGGGCCCGACTTTCCCACCGGCGGGATCATCTACGCCCGAGATTTGGCCCAGGTCTACGGCACCGGCCACGGCCGGGTTGTCCAGCGCGCTCGGGTGATTTTCGAGGAGTCCAAGGCCGGTCGCGAGCAAATCATCGTGACTGAGCTTCCCTACCAGGTGAACCCCAGCCGCGTGCTGCAGACAATCGCCGAGCTGGTCAACGAACGCAAACTAGAGGGCATCGCCGACCTGCGAAACGAGACCGGGCGGCGCGAGGGGACGCGCTTGGTAATCGAGCTGAAGCGAGACGCGCGTCCCTACACCGTCTTGAACAACCTCTACAAGCACACCCAGCTGCAGTCCACTTTTTCCTGCATTTTGCTGGCACTGGTGGACGGTCAGCCCCAGGTACTTTCGCTGCGCAGCATCCTGCACCACTACCTGGAGTACCGCCGCAATGTCGTGGAGCGGCGAACCCGCCACGATCTGGAGCGCGCTCGCGAGCGGGCCCACATCGTCGAAGGTCTGCGCATCTGCCTGCAGAACCTTGATGAGGTGATCAAGCTGATCCGGGCGGCACCCGACGAGGCGGCTGCCCAGCGCCAGTTGGAGCAGCGGTTCTCCCTGAGCGATCGGCAGAGCAAGGCGATCGTGGACATGCGGCTGGGTCGGCTTACCCGCCTCGAGCGCGCCAAGCTGGAAGAAGAGCACGCCGAGCTGATGGACCGGATCGCTTCCCTCGAGGCGATCCTCGAGACCCGGGAAAGGCTGATGGGGGTTGTCCGCGAAGAGATTCTGGCGCTGCGCAAGAAGTTCGGCGACGAACGACGCACGGAGATTTCCTACGGCGACATCGAGCTCAACGAGGAGGATCTGATCCCCCGTGAGCAGGTGGTGGTGACGCTCACCCATCGCGGCTACATCAAGCGCACACCGGTCGACCGACTACCGCTCCCAGCAGCGTGGTGGCAAGGGAGTGATGGGAGCCAAGCGGGTCGGCGACGAGGACTACGTAGAGCACCTGCAGGTGGCATCGACCCATTCAGACATGCTCTTTTTCACCAACCGGGGAAGGGTTTTTCGCCTCCGCACGCACGAAGTCCCCGACGTTTCCCGTCAGGCCAAGGGCACGGCGGTGATCAACCTGGTCGAACTGGACCAAGGCGAGCGGGTAACCTCGATGCTCTCGGTCGACGCCTACTCCGATGAGACCTACATGGTGATGGCAACCCTGCATGGGCATATAAAGAAGACGCCGGCCGCCGCTTACGCGTCGGTGCGGCGCAACGGTCTCATCGCAATGAGCCTGAGCGAGGGCGATGAGCTCAACTGGGTGCGGATCAGCACCGGCGGCGATCAGATCCTGCTGGTTACCCGCCAGGGCAAGGCGCTTCGCTTCAGCGAGAAGCAGGTGCGCCCGATGGGTCGAGACACCCAGGGGGTCACCGCGGTGCGGCTGCGTGGCGACGACCTTGTGGCGGGGGCCGACATCGTCAGGCCCGAGGGACACGTCCTGGTGGTGACGCAGAATGGCTATGGGAAGCTGACGCCGGTCTCTGACTACCCGGTAAAGAGTCGTGCCATACAGGGGGTCTACACGCTGGATCAGCACGCCATCTCCAAGGTCGGGGAGATCGTCGGGATGCAGATCGTCGAAGATCTGTCAGACGAGTTGATGCTGATCAGCACAATGGGGCAGATCATTCGGATTCCCCTCGCAGGAGTGAGGATCTCCGGACGCCAAACCCGTGGAGTGATCCTGATGCGACTGGACGACGGGGACCTGGTCGGATCGATCGCCGGAGTGGCTCCTCCGGGCGATCTGGAGGAGGACTAGCGGTCACGGCCGATGTCCTCGGTATGCTGGGGTAGGCGACCCTGAGCCACATCCTCTTCCAGCTGACCCACCTGCCGGCGGTGGGCATCTACGCCTTCCTGATCTTCTGGCTGGCGGTTGAATCCGCCGGGTTGCCGCTACCCGACGAGACGGTCCTACTGACCGTCGGCTTCCTGGTTCACGAGGGTACGGTCCAGCTTGCACCGGCCATCGCCTGTGCCGCGGCCGGGGCGTCCCTCGGCGCCTCCGTCTCGTACACGATTGGACTGCAACCTGGGCAGGCCGGTGGTGGCCCGGATCGCCGCTCGTGTCGGAATCAAGAGCCACCGCCTAGACAGCGCCGAGAACTGGCTGCGTCGACGAGGGGGGGTGGGGGTCTTCATCACACGGGTGCTCCCGATTGCGCGGAACCTCGCGTCGTATGCCGCCGGGATCGCGGCATATCCCCGCTCGCGTCTTCTACCCGGCGATGGTCATCGGAACGTTGGTGTGGTGTGTCACCGTGCTCTCAATTGGGGACGTTGTCGGGTGCTCACTATCGAGACATCCTGCGAGTCGGTGGGCGGGCCTTCCTGATCGCTTTAGGAGTGGCGGTGGTGGGTGCGATCGGATGGGTCATCTGGAGCTTGGTCCAGCGGCGCAACAAGGCGAAGCGGGAGAGCTGAGAGCCTTCGGCCGCCGTGCGGTACTGCCGCAATCAATTCCGCCTGGAGTGGTACGGCAACGCCTGGGTCGGCGGGTTAGCGCAGGGTTCTCTCGATCAGGAGATGTCGTCCCGAACCGTCGACGCGGTCTCCGGCAGCGCTGCGCGGATAAGCAGTAGCCGGCAGTGGGCGTGGTTGAGCAGCTCGGCGCCGGTCCGCCCCAGGCTGAATTCGCCGAAGCGCGGCTTGATTCCCAATCCAACCACCATCAGGTCGGCCTCCCATCGGCGCGCCTCGTCGACGATGGCGGGACCGGCCTCCCTCGCCTGCAGCACCGCGGTCTGTACTTTGGACTCGAGCTTCGACGCCAGCTCCTCCATGTCCATGAGGACCTCCTCGGCGCGGCCGAGCTCATTGCCGAGGCTGGCGGACAGCGGAAGGTTGCGGGCCACTTCGAGGACGGTGATCACCAGGATGTCGGCCTTGGCTGGTCGCGCCAACCGGCAGGCGGCCCTGACCGCATCCTTGTCGACGGCATCGCCGCGCACCGGAACAGCGATTCGACTCGGCCAGAGTATGCCCTGCCGTTCATCGGTCGGCGCACCCTGTGGGCGGGCGCGGAAGATCCTAGATGCCATATGGGGTCATTGTCACCCCTTCGGACGCGACTGGTCTGCCCGACGGCCAACCATCGGTACCCAAACGCGGTGATGAAAGGGTCGATGCTCCCGGCCGGGGCTACCAATTGAAACGACCGAGGACATCCGAGCGACCGCCGGCCGCGATCAATGGACGGAACCAAGAAAGTCTTGGCTCCGATCGGGGATATACTCGAGATCGTGAAGGTGGTGATCGTTGGCTGCGGACGGGTCGGCTCCACGCTGGCCAGAGATCTGGCCGGCGAGGGCCACGAGGTGTCCGTTGTCGACGTCTCCCGACGGGCCTTCGACCGGCTGGGTGAGAGCTTCCCCGGCCAGGCGATCCTGGGCAGTGGAATCGATCAAGAGACTCTTGAACAGGCCGGAGCAGCAAATGCGGACTGTTTCATCTCTGTGACTAACGGAGACAACCGCAACATCATGTCGGCTCAGGTCGCCAAGGAGATCTTTAACGTACCGCGGGTCATGACCCGGATCTACGATCCCATCCGCGAGAGGGTCTATCGGGAAATGGGTCTGTACACCTTCTGCCCAACGGTGGTGGGGGCGGCCATCGCCAGAACTTTCTTCGAGGAAGGTCCAGAAGAGGCCGATCGCGCTCGCCACTTGGTCGCAGCGCCGGGGGCATCAGGAGGTGCCTGAGAGGCCCGCCTACGTCATCGTCGTCGGCGCCGGGAAGGTCGGCTTTTACCTGAGCCGACATCTCCTGGAGGGCGGCTACGAGGTGACGCTCATCGAGAAAGATCCGGTGCGAGCCGCGCTGGTCGCGGCCCAGCTGGGCAGCTGTGCCAGCCTGGTGGGCGACGGCGACGAGATGGCCTTTCTCGCGTCGAGTGGGATTGAGCGGGCGGATGTGTTAGCCGCCGTGACCGGAGACGACGAGGACAACCTGATCGCCTGCCAGCTCGCCAAGCGGCAATTTCATGTGCCCCGAACCATCGCTCGGGTGAACAACCCACGCAATGTGCAGCTCTTTCACAAACTCGGAGTGGACGTCGCCGTCTCGGCGACCGAGTTGATACTCGGCGTGATCGAGAGTGGGCTGGCCAGCGACGGCGATGTCCTGCAGATACCGCTTGGTGGTGACAGCGAGGCGTCGTTGCTGCGCGTGACGGTTCCGGTGGGTCGTGCGGTGGGGCGGAAGGTCAGCGAAATCCCTGACTTGGTTTCGGAGCGACTGCTCTTGGTCGTGCGTGACGGGCGCGAGATTTCGGCCGATTCGCTGCTCGAGGCCGGGGATCAGGTGGTGCTGTTCACGCAGCGCCCAGCGTCGGACTTCACTCTCGAGTTGCCGGAGTTGCTGGCTCCAGCCGTGCGCTGAGTCCCGCCTTTCCCATCTCGCCGTAGCGCTCCCACAGTCGCGCCACGGCCTGCATGCCCCGGAAGAGTTGGTTCAGGACGACCCGCTCGTTGGGCGCATGGATGCGGTCGCTGGGCAGTCCCACCCCGAGCAGTACACAGGGTGCTCCCAACTGCTCAGCCAGTGACGCAACTGGGGGAATGCTTCCACCTTCTCGAGTAAATCTCGTCTTCTCGCCCCACACCTCCTCCAGGATCGCTGCGGCAGCGCTCACCGCCGGGTTGCTGGACTGCGTCACCGCCCAACGACCGGTGGAAATGGTCTTGAATTGGATCCTGATTCCTGGAGGTGCGCTGTCCCTGAGGAACCGTTCCACCAGCACGGTCAGGCGGTCGGCCTGCTGATTGGGTACGAGCCGTGACGAAAGCTTGGCTCCGGCTCGGGCGGGGATCACCGTCTTTGATCCTTCACCTTGGTAACCGCCCCATATTCCGCACACATCCAATGTAGGCCGGATCGTCCGCCGCTCGGCAGTGGTGAAGCCCGCCTCCCCGCCCAGGACTCCGTGCACGTCGGCCGCAAACTCTTCCTCATCGAAGGGGACGTCCGCCACTTCCAACCGTTCCTCGGGGCTTAGCTCCACGACGTCGTCGTAAAAGCCGGGCACTGCGATGTGCCCCTTTGCGTCGTGCAGCTTTGCCACCAGCTCCGCTAGAACCGTGATCGGGTTGAGGAGAGCACCTCCGTACTCCCCGGAGTGAAGGTCGGTGGAGGCGGCTTCGACGTGCAACTCCCAGTAGCCAAGGCCCCTGAGCGCGACTGTGAGGCTGGGTATGCTCTCCGACGGCATCGAGGTGTCGGAGACCACCACCACGTCCGCCTGCAATCGATCGCGATGCTCGATCAGCAACTCTTCGAAATGTTCGGACCCGTCCTCCTCCTCGCCCTCAGCTATCAGCTTGAGGTTGACGGGAAGCGTTCCGCGAGCTTCTAGGAAGCCACGGAGCGTCTCCAGGTGCATCACCAGATGCCCCTTGTCGTCCGCAGTACCGCGACCGAGCAGCTCTCCGTCTCGCTCCAACGCTTCAAAGGGAGCCTTGGCCCACTCCGCGACCGGATCGACCGGCTGCACGTCGTGGTGTCCGTAAACCAGGACGGTGGGAAAACTCGGGTCCTCGATGCGTTCCGCGAACACCGCCGGTTGACCCGCTGTCTCCCACACCTCGGCGACTTGAAAGCCGGCGTCTAGCGCAGCTTGTGACAGGAACTCTGCGGAACTACGTACTTCTCCAGCGTGTTCCGGGTCGGTGCTGATCGACGGGATCGCCACCCAGCGACTGAGTGTGTCGACCAAAGCCCTCTCCCGTCCACGGATGGCTGTCTCAAGCGAGACCACCTGGCTCACCAGCCCCGGACGCTCGCCAAGGCGAGGCCCGGGCCGAGCGAGGACGCCGTCAGGCGGCCTTCCCGATCTTGAAGATCTTGGTTCCGCAGACGGGGCAAGTACCGGTAGTCGCTGGCTTGCCGTTCTTCAGTTGCGTCGGCTGGGGGTTGGAAATCTCCCGCGCCGTCTTGCATTTCATGCAAAACCCGGTAACGGCCATTTTGTTACCCCTCCGCTGTAATTGGAGCCCGAACCCCATAGCCGGGCGATCACGCGCATTGTATTCACCAACTCGACCGCCCGCAAGCTCAAATCTGCAAACTGCCCGATCGGGTTGTTCCTTTTTTGGCGTTGGTCAGCGGGTGGAGTCCCGATCTGACCTATTTCGGGTCAAGTTGGGACTGCCGCTCCAGCCACCCAAACAACCCTCTTGCGTTAGAGCGCAGGCCGGTCAGCGTGTCTGCCGCCGGCTGTCGGGAGGGATCCACGTCCTGGGCGGGACCGAGTCGCTCTCGGAGCGCCTGCTCGATGTGATCGGCTTCGGGCAGCTCCCGATAAGCACCGGCTGCGATGGTCGCCCAGGTCCGTAGCTTGTCCTCTGCCTCTACTAGTACCTCCTCGGGCTGGCCCGCCGAGCCGTAGTGAGTCAGGATCAGGTGCTCTGGCCGCAGGTCCCGGAATTTGTGCAGTGAGCCGATTGCCAGCTCCAGGTCAAAGTCGTCTGGCGGTGTGGCCGGTCGCAGCGGTCCTCCCCCCGGCAACTTGACGCCCACAGCATCTCCAACCAGCAGGACTCCGCTCGAGGACTCCAACACTCCGATGTGGTGTTTCGCGTGACCGGGTGAGTAGACCAGGGTCACCTGTTTCCCGGCGCCGAGCTCAAGCACACCACCATCCTCGGCAGCCACCAGCCGATCCTTGTCGACCGGTGTCATCCCGCCATAGAGCGAGACCAGCCGATCGCCGTACACCTGTACCGAGGCGGCGATCAAGCGAGTGGGCTCGGCCAGGTGGCGCAGCCCCTTCGGGTGGCAGACCACCTTGGCCCGGGGGAACTGCTCGGCGATCTCTCCCACCGCGCCCGCGTGGTCCAGGTGGATATGGGTCACCACCACCCAGGCGAGGTCGGTTGAGGTCAGGCCGTGCCGGCTGAGCCCCGCTAGAACCTGGTCGACATCGCGCTGGGGCCCCGTCTCAACGAGGCAAGGCTGGTCAGCCTCGATCAGAAAGGCCGAGTTGACCTCCTCCCATCCCCCAAGCAGGGTGTCGATCTGCCACAGCCCTTCCGCCAGCAATTTGTCCACGACCTCGCCTCCAGCAATTACCCCCCGGACACCGGGGGTCCCCGCGAACGTTAGTGCCCTTGCCGCTTCAGCTTGAGGGTGAAGTGAGCGAGGCGCGCTCAGCCAACTCTCAGCCGCTATGCAGGGCACTCACAGACCCGTCGGTTGTACTGCGGACCTTAGGCACCCCTCGGAACCGACACCGGGAGCAATCTTGTATTTCCGCTACCTTAGCCGCGAACTCAGGCGCCGGGCGCGCTCGGCCAGTGTGGTCGCAATTGGGCTCGCCCTCGGCGTCGGGTTGGTGGTTACCGTCACGGCTGCAGCTGCCGGAGTCAAGTCGGCCCAGGGCGAGGTGCTTCACTCCCTCTACGGTGTCGGGACCGACATCACGGTCACCAAGGCGGCCGCCGCCGGCACCGGCGGGGGCTTCCACTTCGGAGGTGGTCCTCCACCGACCTCATCCGGTCACACCTTCAGCCGGGATCGACTCAGCTCCGCTCCTGGTCTAACCACGATCGATGCGTCGCGCGTTGCCTCTATATCGAGTCTCAAGGGGGTTGCGGGCGCGACCGGGATTCTGAGCCTGAGTTCGATCCACATCTCGGGAACGTTCACCTTTGGGGGAGGAGCATCCTCCTCCGGCGCCCCCTCTTCCTCGGCCTCATCGACTCCGTTCAGCGTGTCGACGTTCACGGTTGCCGGAGTGAACGCCGACGATCCAGGCCTCGGGCCGCTTAGCGCCTCCAACATCACCTCCGGCACCAAGGTGGCCTCCGATTGGTTCACGCGAGTGCAGAAGGGATCGGCTAGTGACCAGTTGCTGGCGCTGGTCAGCACCAGTTACGCCAAGCAGCACTCCCTCAAGGCGGGCTCGACGGTAACCGTGGCGGGGACGAACTTCACCGTTTTGGGGCTGGTCTCAGTCTCGGCAGCAGCCTCGGCTGAGGACATCTACCTGCCGCTCAGTCAGGCTCAGAAGCTGGCCAGCGATAGCGGGAAGGTGAACACGATCTACGTCACCGCCAACAGCGCATCTGACATCTCTACGGTTCAATCGGAGATCCAGAAGCTGATGCCCAGCGCTACCGTCACGACAGCTCAGGACCTCGCCAGTCAGGTGACTGGCTCGCTCAGCACCGCCGCCACCCTGGTCGACTCGCTCGGGCTCTGGCTCACGGTGCTGGTGCTGCTGGCGGCATTTGTGCTGGCGGCGCTGCTCACCGCCGCATCGGTGACCCGCCGGGTCCGTGAGTTCGGCACCCTCAAGGCAATGGGATGGCACAGCCGCCGGATCGTGGGACAGGTGCTGGGTGAGTCAGTAGTTCAGGGGATAGTTGGAGGCGCCTTGGGGATCGGGCTCGGAGTACTGGGCGCATTCCTGGTCACCAAGGTGGCACCCAACCTAACTGCGAGCGTCCCGGCGGCGGGCCTTGGCTCCTCGCCAGCTGGCGGCCGAGGTTTTGGAGGAGGTTTTCCGGGCGCGTCTGGCTCGTCAACCTCCCCTCGCCATTCCTTCGCCCACACCTTTGCCCCGACGAACCATGTCATCCCTCTGCATCTGACCGCACCCGTCAGCTTGGCCACCCTGGGGCTGGCGGTCGGACTGGCGATCGCCGGCGGGCTAATCGCCGGGATACTAGGGGGCTGGCGCGCAGCCCGTCTGCAGCCTGCCGAGGCGCTGCGGCGGGTGGAGTGAGGCGCCGATGGTGAGTTCAACACCGTTCGCCTTGGGCCGTTGCTCGCTGCCCTTGGAGCAGTTCAATGTATGAGCTGACAAAGCTCTCCCGGATCTACCCGAAGGGACGGGGCAGGGTCACCGCTCTCAAGGATGTGAACCTGGTGATCAAGGACGGGGAATTCCTCACGGTCCAGGGCCCGACCGGGCACGGCAAGACCACCTTGCTCCTGATGCTCGGCGGACTCGAACGCCCGACCACCGGGAGCGTCACGTTCGATGGCCGAAACCTGGGGGCGCTGGGCGAGTCCCAGCTTGTGGATATTCGCGCCAAGAATTTCGGCTTCATCTTCCAGGGCTACAACCTGATGCCCACGTTGACGGCGGCCGAGAACGTGGAGGCAGCTCTGGTGCCGCTTCATATTCCGACTTCGGAACGTCGCGCCCGCTCCCTGGCGGCGCTGGCCGAGGTCGGACTCGCGGACCGGGCTGGCCACTTCCCAGGGGAACTTTCGGGCGGGGAGCAGCAGCGGGTTGCAATTGCCCGGGCCTTGGTAAAGGAGCCCAAGGTGATCCTGGCCGATGAGCCGACAGGGAACCTGGACGAGGTGACCCGGGGAGAGATCGTTGGGCTGATGGAGAACCTCTGGAGGGAGCGCGGGATGACCCTTGTGGTGGTAACTCACGACAGCGTCGTCGCCAAGCGGGCGCCCCGCACGGCAATCATCACCAACGGAACCCTCGCCTTGAGGCTGAACCGCCGGCAGGCCGATCAGGGTCGGCCCGAACCCGAGGTGGCGAGCGAACCCCACTCCTAGGCCGGGGATTTCCAGGGCCGACCTATACTCGCCAAGTGGACCGACCTGACGAGGAGGCTCCTGAGACGGTCGGCGCTGACCAGCCTCTCGGCGGTCCCCCACCTGAGTTCCTCAACCCGGAATCCCCCCGATATCAGCCGTGGGCCGAGAAGCAGATCACCAACGCGGTTAAGGAGAAACGCCCCCTACCCGAATTCATGGCCGAATTCGACGCCCGGGTGGCAGCGTACGGCGAGATAGGCTCAGGGAACTGGGATCCGCAACACCAGGATCGTCTTCTGGCGAGGTTCAGCCCAGCCCGGCCGGGTACCGCTCCCAACCGCCGTCGCCGTCGCCGTCGACCCGCAGCCGCGCCGTCAGTCCAGCAGGCGTCCAGCCGTGGCCAGGGACGGCGCCCCGTGGTCGGGGAGCCGTCGCCCGCGCTCGCCACCGAGGCCGGCTCCAGCGCGGAGCGTCGCCGGCGCCGCCGTCGCCGCCAGCGGGGGCGCCACCGTCCTCCGGAGGCCGGATCCGGCACGTGAGCAAAGCCGAGCGCCCGCTCGGAATCTGTTTCGACTACGGCCGAACCCTGGTCGAGTTCACCAGACCGGAGGCGGCCATCGCTAAGGCGGGGGCCGGGCTGGCCCAGGAGCTCGCGCTCGATGAGACCAGCTGGCGAGGGACCGCAGCGGAGTTCGCGCTGGAACTCGACCGCCTGGTAGACGAGATGGTTGACACCGAACAGCGCGCCGACCCCTGGCGCGAGGTCGACTTCAAAACTCTCCACAGAGAGGCGATGCGAAGCCTCATGGGCTGCCGTCCCGACGCCGAGACCAGTGATCGGGTCGCGAACGCACTGCAGCGGGCGTGGATACAGGGAGTCATGCCGATCGAGTCGGCCAGAAGGGTGGTGGCGCGACTGCATGAGCAAGGCATGCCCCTCGGGCTCTGCTCGAACGCTCCCTTTCCACCGCACCTCATGGACGAGCAGCTGGAGCACCTCGGGCTGCGCCAGTACTTTGATGCCACCCTCTTCTCGAGCGAGATCGGCTGGCGGAAACCCGACCCGCGGATCTTTGCTGAGATGCTGGATAGGCTGGGGCTGGCTGCCGAATCCGTGTGGTTTCTGGGGGACGAGTGGGAGGCGGACATCCAGGGAGCCAGTGCGGCCGGCATGAGGCCGATCTTGGCTCCGGGGGCGAGCGGGCTTGGCAGCGGAGTGGAACGGCTCGCTCGGTGGGACGACCTCCTGGCGCTGCTCGGGTGAACGAAGACCCCGATGGAAAGCACATGGAGGCCCCGAAAGTGCTTCGTACACTTGACTGATGCGAGTCAGCGGTCTCTTCGGCGCTACTCGGCGAAGCGCCCCCGGTGATGAACTGATCTCCAACCAGCTACTGCTGAGGGCCGGCTTCATCCAGCAGTTGGCGACCGGGATCTACAGCTTCCTGCCCATGGGTTGGCGAACCGAGCAGAAGCTGCGCCGCATCCTGCGGGACGAGATAGACGCTTTGGGTGGCCAGGAGCTCTCCATGCCCGTCGTCCAACCTGGAGACCTCTGGCAGCGGAGCGGGCGCTGGGATCACATCGACCAGGTCCTGCTCCGATTCCAGGACCGCCGGGGCCGAGACATGGCGCTTGCTCTGTCCCACGAAGAGGTGGTGGCAGATCTGACGGCCTCCAACGTGAGCTCGTATCGAGACCTGCCCAGGATCGTCTACCACATCCAAACCAAATTCAGGGACGAGCCTCGCGCACGAGGAGGGTTGCTGCGCACCAGGGAGTTCACCATGAAGGACTCCTATTCGCTGGACCGCGACCAAGCCGGACTGCAGCGCGCCTACATCGCCCATTTCCGCGCCTACTTCAAGATCGCCACGCGGGCAGGGGTCCCGGTTGTGGCGGTACTCAGCGATGTCGGGGTGCACGGCGGCAGCTTGGCCCACGAGTTCATGTACCTGACCGATGTCGGAGAGGACACCCTCGTCTTTTGTGACAGCTGTGGATACGCCGCCAACCAGGAGGTTGCCGAGAGCGCGCTCGGTGAGCTCGAGACTGAGCCCGAGCAGAATCTGGTGGAGGTAGAGACTCCCGGGGCTGAGACCGTCGCCGCCCTGTCCGCCTTTCTCAAGGTGGACCCCTCGAGGATCGCCAAGTCCGTCGCCTTCATGGCTGAGCTGCAGCGCGGCCAGGCCCAGCGCTTTGTGTTAGCCGTGGTGCCTGGCCCAGCTGAGGTGAATCTAGCCCAGCTGCGCAATGCCACCGGGGCCATCGACCTGCGGCCCGCCACTCCCGAGGAGGTGGAGCAGGCCGGGGGGGTTCCCGGTTTCATGTCGCCTCACGGCCTAGCTCCCGGCGCCGCCATCGTGGTGGTCGATGAGGCGATCAGTCGCCGTCGCAACCTGGTGACCGGGGCCAACCGTCGTGGCTGGCACCTGCGTAACTTCAACCCTTCCCGCGATTCCAGCCCCGACGTGGTGGCCAGGGTGGCCGCTGCCCGGGCCGGTGATCCCTGCAGCAATTGCGGCTCGCCGCTGCGAATCCGCCGGGGTATCGAGTACGGCAACATCTTCCAGCTGGGCACCCAGTACAGCGTCGCGTTGGGCGCCTCGTTCACCGACGAAGAGGGGCACCAGCAGCCGGTCGTGATGGGCTCCTACGGCATCGGACTGGGCCGTCTGCTCTCGTGCGTGGCCGAGCAGCACCACGATGAGCGCGGTCTCACCCTGCCGATCTCAGTTGCGCCCTACGAGGTGGCGCTGGTATCGGTTGGACAGGATGAGCCGGTTACCCGCCTGGCGGAGGCCACCTACCGAGATCTCCTGGAATCGGGGATAGAGGTCCTCTTCGACGATCGAGACGTCAGTCCTGGCGTCAAGTTTGCCGACGCCGACCTGCGAGGCATCCCGCTACGCGTCACCATCTCTCCCAGAAGCCTGAAGGCTGACGGAGCGGAGTTCAAGCGGCGCACTGGCGAGCCCCGGCCGGTCGCTGAGGGCGCCATTCTCGAGGAGGTGGTGACTGAGCTCGAAGCGCTCCGGACCGAGGAGCGCGAGTGGGTGCGCGCACAGCTCGAACCGCTCGAGGCACTCGTCGCCGGTACCTTCCCCGGGGAGCTCTGAGCCCGGGGCGGCACTCGGATGGCGAGCACGCGCACGATCCTCCACGTCGACCTGGATGCCTTCTTCGTCTCCTGCGAATTGCTCCGACGGCCGGAACTGGTCGGCAAGCCGGTGGTGGTCGGTGGTGGCCACGAATCTCACCCCGGTCAGTCAAGGGACCCGGGTAGAGGGGTAGTTGCTGCGGCTTCCTATGAGGCCCGTCGGTTCGGGGTCCGCTCCGCTCTACCCCTGGGCCGGGCCCTTCAGCTCTGCCCAGAGTTGATCATCCTGCCGGTCGACATCGCGGAGTACGCGAGGAACTCCCAGCGGGTCTTCTCCATCTTCTCGGAATACACCCCACTGGTCGAGCCCGGGTCGCTCGACGAGGCGTTCCTCGACCTGACGGGCACGGAGGCGCTTACTGGAGGCGGCGCTGAAGCCGCCCGCGCGATCACTGCCCGGCTCGACTCGGAGCTGGGGTTGCCCTGCTCCGTCGGGGTCGCGACCACCAAGACTGTCGCCAAGGTCGCGTCAGACCTACGAAAGCCCAGGGGCACGGTGATCGTGCCCCCCGGGGGTGAGGCGAGTTTTCTCGCCCCGCTCGCCGTCGAGAGGCTGCCAGGTGCCGGGCCCAAGACGACCGCGAAGCTCCGACTGCTTGGAATAGACACACTGGGGAAGTTGGCAACTGCACCTACTGCGCTTCTCCTGGAGACGCTCGGTCCCAACGCGGGGACACTCCAGCTCCGGGCTCGGGGAGTGGACCAGTCCCCCGTCACCGTGCCGGGCACGCCCAAGTCTGTCAGTCGCGAGGAGACCTACGGCGAGGACCTGGTCTCGAGACGCGAGCTGGAGGCGCGGATCGCAGCGCTTTCAGCTGGGGTTGGAAAGCGTCTGCGGGCGTCCGAGCTGTTGGCCCAGGCTGTTGCCATTAAGATGCGCTTTGCGAACTTCGAAACGATCAGCCGGCGCCGCCGTCTGCCCGAACCCACCTATGCCGACCAGGATCTGCGCTCGCATGCCCTCGAACTATTCGCCGAGACCTGGAGCGAGGGTCGACCGGTGCGGTTGCTGGGAGTTGGCGCGGAAGGACTGAGTGAGGCGCGGCAGATGAGCCTGTTCGGGCAGCCTAGCGATCGAGGTGAGCGTCTGGACCTAGCCCTGGATCGGCTCAGGGGCCGATTCGGGGGGCAAGCGATCTCACGGGGCACCGGATCGCTTGACGCTCCGCTGGACTGGAACCGGGACCACCTGCGGCGGCTGACCGACCGATAGCCTCTACTGAGTTCGGCATCTGGCCCCGTATCATCTGAGGGCCTCGGAGGCGAATTCCGCCACGTCTCGCCCTGAGGCGAAGCCGATCGGCGGAATCTGGTCTGGAGGAGGTGGCTGCGATGGCCGGGCGGAACCATTGAACACTGAGTTCCGCTTCTGTCCCAGCTGTGGCGCGGGTCTTGCGCCACGCGAGATCGAGGGACGCCAACTGCCGGCCTGCCCGCGGTGCGAGTTCGTTGCCTGGAAGGGCCCCAAAGTGGCCACCGCGCTGCTGGCCAGTGATCGAGCGGGACGGCTCCTGCTCATCCGTCGAGGGATCTCTCCAGGACTGGGCGGCTGGGCCTTCCCGGGTGGATATGTCGACGATTCGGAGGACCCGGCGGCTGGCGCTGCGCGGGAGTGTCGTGAGGAGACCGGCTGCGAAGCTGAGGTCGGCGAGCTCGCCGGAGCTTTCCATGTCATCACCGAGGAGGGCAGCTTGGTGGTTCTGGCGTACCTCGGTCGTGTGACCGGTGGCGAGCCGAGACCAACAGCGGAAGCGCCCGAGCTGGGATGGTTCGACGCCGAACACCTGCCCGAGTTGGTGTTCACCTCCCACCGCCAAGCGCTCTCGGCCTGGCGGGCTGACCAGATGAGGGTCAGCTGAGTTGTTAGGGGCTCTTCGCCGGAGCTGCACGCTCAACTGCCTGGGCTGCTTGATCCCGGTGGTGGTGGTCGTGGCCCTGCTGCTCTACGCGGTCCACCTCTGGACTACCCCGCCAGACTACCCGTCGGTGACTCCGGCGTCCCCCTCGGCGCTTCAGCTGAGTGCAGCCGAGGCCGTCTCATACGCGCTGACCAACGGGCAGCCCGTCGCGCTGGTACACCTGACTGATGCCGAAGCCAGCGGGCTTCTGGCTGACAGCTTGAGCACCTACTTCGGGCTCTCAGACCTGGAGGTGCACGCTCTCCAGGGACAGGTGGTGGTGAGCGGTGAGACAACGATCCTCAGCAGACCCTTGGTGATCAGCGGGCCCGTCGTCTTCGGGGGTTTGGGGACCCCAACGATCCACCTCAAGTTCTCCGGCCTGGCGATCGGTCAGATGACTCTTCCCTCGCTCATTCCTCAAGCGCTCGCCCGAGGGTTCCACCCATCGTTTTCGCTCCGCCTCATCGACATTGACCGAACCCTGAATTTCTCCTGCGAGGCCGCCCGGCCCAACGACCTCATCATTGGGGTGACCATCGGAAGCGGGACCGTGCCCAAAGGGGTGAATGCCTGCGCGGCAAGCTCATGACTGAAAAGGGCGCTCCCGAGTCCAGCCATCTGGACGCCCAGGGGAGAGCGAGGATGGTGGATGTCGGAGATCGGCCCAGCACCGACCGACAGGCGACCGCCGAAGGCGAGGTCCGCGTCAATCAGACGGCCTGGAAGGCCATCGCCGGCGGTGGCGCTACGAAAGGGGACGTCCTTGCCATCGCCCGGCTGGCCGGGATCATGGGCGCCAAGCGCACCCCAGAACTCATACCGCTCTGCCATCCGATCACCCTGACCCACGTTGCCGTTGACGCGCAGCTCGCCACCGATCCCGACCGGGTTCTGATTCGAGCGACTGTCAGGTGCCACGGCACCACCGGGGTCGAGATGGAAGCGCTCACCGCAGTGAGCGTCGCCGCTCTCACTGTGATCGACATGATCAAGAGCCTGGATCCCTGGGCCGAGATAGGCGCAGTCACGCTGGTGGCGAAGCGAGGGGGCCGCTCTGGCGATCTCCGACGGCCCGGCACAAGCCCAGACGCGGCGGGCGATGGCTAAGACGGCGGCCGTCGTCCGCACCGGATCGCCGCGCGAGCGCGAGCTCAGGGAGCTTCTCTTTCTGCAGCGACTTGCAGTCGAGGCGGCGTCGACCATGGAGCGAGACGAGCTCCTCTCATTGGTGCTCCGCGAGACGATAGGTGTTCTCGATGCGGATGTTTGTGCTCTCTACCTCTACGACCCGGACCGCAAGCGGCTCATCCTGACTGCGAGCAACGGACTTAACCAAGCCGCGGTAGGCAAGGTGTTCCTGGCTCCGGGGCAGGGGATCACCGGCGCGGTGGCGGCATCTCGTGAACCGCTCTGGGTCGCCGACGTATCGACGGATTCCCACTTCGAGTGGATCGAGGGGCTTGATGAGGAGCGCTTCACGTCGATGCTCTCGGTTCCGATCCTGGCCGGCCCCCGGATGGTTGGAGTGCTCAACGTTCAAACGGTCCAACGGCACGAGTTCCGCCCGGACGAGGTGGCCGTTCTCTCCGCCATCGCTGGTGCGCTGGCGGGCGTCCTCGAGCGCAGCGAACTGCAGCACCGACTGGAACTCCAGCTGGTCGAGATTCAGCTCTCCCAGACGGTCCACGAGCGGTTCACCGAGCTGGTGCTCTCCGGAGCCGGTCTGCCCAAGATCCTTGACGCCATCGCGGCCCTGGCTGGCGGCGAGGTCGGCCTCTATGACCCGCTGGGTTTCCGCTTGGAGCACGGAACTGGTCGCGGGCTACCCGTGCCCCGACTGCAGGTTCCACCCTCGCTCACCGGAGCCGCCGCCACCGGCCCCGTTGGGATCAGCCTGACCCGTCCCCGACTGGATCTGATCCTCAACCCCGTGCGTGCTGGCGAGGAGCTGGTGGCCGTCTTGGCTGTGGAGGGTACGGTGGCGGGTGCCGGCGCGGGCACGCGTCGGGCCCTTGAGCACGGCGCCACCGTGGTAGCTCTGGAACTGCTCAAGGAGCGGGCCGCCGCGGAGGTGGAGCGGCGCCTGCGAGGTGATCTGCTGGAGGGCCTGCTAACACCCGGCCAGAGCCCCGAGGACATCGCCCGGCTAGCCGTCCGAGCCGAACGCCTCGGCTATCGAATTCCCGATCAGGCGTGGGTCTTGGTGCTGGAACCGGACGACGAGCGCACCCTTGCCAAGTTTCAGACCCAACCCCTCCGCGAACGACTGCAGCGTGACCTGAATGAGCTCACTCAACGGCGGGCTCCCGGCTCGCTGGTGGTGGCCCGAGCCAACCATTCCGTGCTGCTGCTACCGGCGATCTCGCCGGACCGTACCCACGGGTCGGCGGTGCCCAACCCGGCAGGAGTGGAGGAGCTCGCCCGGGCCATCCTCGCCCTCGCCCAGGGACTGGGTCGTCGGATCTACTTCTCCGTTGGTATGGGCAACCTTGCGGCCTCAGCACTGGAGTTGTCCCGGGCCCACGAGGAGGCGCGCCAAGCGCTCCGACTCTCCCGAAGAGCCGGTGGCGCGGGACAGATCACCTCCTACCGCTCGCTCGGGGCCCTGCGGTTGCTCTTGGAGGTCCGAGACCCGGACGTCCTGCGCCGATTCGTGCACGAGACACTGGGTCCGATCCTCGACTACGCCCAGCGCCACCGCACGCCGCTGCTCCCCACCCTGGAGGCACTGGTCGCCCAGAGCTGGAATCAGCGAGCAGCGGGTCGCCAGCTGCACGTGCACATCAACACGCTGGCATATCGGGTGCAGCGGATAGAGGACCTGCTCAACGCCTCACTGGACGATGCCGAGACCAGGGTGGTGCTCAGCGTTGCCCTGCAGGCGAGACAGCTGCTCTCTGGGTAAGCTGACTCAGAGCGCCAGACTGGATAGCACTACAGGGCATTCGAGGAGGCGGAAATGCTTAAGGCCGGTGACCGGGCCCCCGATTTCATGCTACAAGCCGGGACGGGCGAGATCATTGACACGACCAAGCTGCGCGGGCAGCGGTGGGTGATCTACTTCTACCCGGCCGACTACACCTCAGGATGCACCATCGAGACCGGACAGTTCGGGCGAGTTCTCGGGGAGTTTTCCAAGAGAAACGTGAAGGTATTTGGCTGCTCGGTCGGGGGCGTCGAAGACAAGACCAAATTCGCTGAATCCTGTGGCGTACCCGACCTTCCCCTGCTCTCAGATCCGGATCATCAGGTCGCCGAGCTATTCGGGGTCTGGGCGCCCACCGAGAAGCACCCCGAGGGCAGGGTGGGCCGGCACACCTTCCTTATCAGCGCAGATGGGAAAGTCGAGAGAGTCTGGGAAGCCGTAGTTCCAGAGGGTCACGCCGCGGCGGTTCTGGCGGCCGTCAGTTAGGCTCGGCTCTGCAAGAAGAAGCCGGAGGGCAACCCCGACTCAGTCCTCGCCCTGCGCTTTGGTGAAGCCGCGCTCCCCGTCGTATACCGGCAGCCGCTCAATGTGCACCCAGCGATGCTCCTCGGAGACCCGCTGCAGGAGGGCGATGACGTCCGACTCCTGCAATTCGCCCTGGAGGTCGCGGATCATGAAGCGGCAGGGCCAGTGGTCGATGCAATCAGTTGTCGCCCCTCCGGTCGCCGGGTAGACCTGGGTGCCCCGATTGCTGATCGACTCCAAGGAAAGAGGGGTTCCTTCCGTCGCCCGCTCGAGGCTGTGCCCGAGCGCCAGCGGGTCCAGATCGGACTCGATGAAGATGTCAATCCCGATGTCTCGACGGGCGGACGGATGGACCAATGCGGGCTCACTGGACACCTGAGGAAGTTGGAGTGGATGGTGCTCTCGGGCCGGCCAACTGGTAGACCGCTCCCCGATGTGGGAGATGATCGCTTGCGTGTACTCGGTGGTGGACGCCGCGGGGCCTTCGCCGGCTATGTCTCTGGTCTTTACGCCTGACTCCAGAGTGCGCAGGACCGCGTGCTCCACATTCTCCGCCGCTTCCACCTGCTCGAGATAGCGCAACATCATTGCCCCGGTCAGGATCAGCGCAGTCGGATTGATGACATTCTTGCCCGCGTACTTGGGAGCAGAACCGTGGACCGCTTCGAATATCGCGACGTCGTTGCCGATGTTCGCTGACGGCGCGAAACCAAGACCCCCGACCAGTGCGGAGCTGAGGTCGCTGATGATGTCGCCGTTCATGTTGGTGGTAACGATGACGTCGAACTGCTCCGGCCGCTTGACCAGCTGGTGGGCGCAGTTGTCAATGATGATGTGCTGCGATTCGATTTCCGGGTACTCTGGCGCGATCTCCTCAAACGTATGCTTAAGCAAGCCCTCGGTGAACTTCATGATGTTGGACTTGGTGGCGCAGTGCACGGTGTGGCGACTCTCGGAACGGGCAAATTCGAACGCCATTCGCACGATTTTTTCGCATCCTTTGCGGGAAATCAGCTTGAGACATTCGGCCACTCCCGGGGTCTGCATGTATTCGATCCCGGCGTAGAGATCCTCGACGTTCTCTCGCACAACCACCAGATCGATACCGCGACCGCTGTACGGAGTTGGCACGCCGGGCAACTCGCGTACAGGTCGAATGTTGGCATACGTTTCGAAGAGTTTTCGCAGCGTCACGTTGGCACTCTTCTCACCAAAACCGACCGGAGTTGCCAGAGGGCCTTTGAGAACGACGCCCGTCCGCCTGGCCGATTCGACGGTCTCCCGCGGCACACCCGAGGGCAGGCCCCTCTGGAACACACTGGCCCCCGCCTCATGCTCCTCCCAGTCGATGCGGGCGCCGGAGGACTCGATGACAGCCTGCGTCGCCCTCACCACTTCAGGGCCAATCCCGTCCCCGGGGATCAGGGTTACCAGCTTCCGCCCAGACTCAGCTTGCGCCACCGGCACGCCTCCCACTCCACCCGATTTCCGCAGATCCGATCCGAGCATACCGATCGGGGGGTCGACCCCTCGTCGGGGTCAGCTCCTGATGAGCTCCCACACCTCGTCGAGATCACCGATCTGCTGACCGCGCCAGGTTGGGTCTGGGTCGAACTGGAGCGATTTCCCGCCGTCGACTCGAGTCCGGCTCAGCCGCACAGCCCGCATCCCGGCTGTCTCTGCGCCGCTCAGCTCGTAGCTTCCCCCGTCGCCAACGTATAGGCACTCGGCCGGGCGGAGGTCCAGCAGCCGAGCCACTCGCCGGTAGAGTCGCTGGTCAGGTTTGCGCATCCCCTCCACCCAGGAGAACAGCGCAGCTTCGATCGGTCGAGCCCACTCCAGCTCAGGCCACACCATCGGCGTCTCTGCGGAGCAGTCACTGATCAGGCCGAGGCGGATCCCCTGCCGACGCAGTCCTAGGAGTAACTCTCGGGTCGATGGCGCAGGGGTGGTAAGGACCTCCCGAAACTGTT
This sequence comes from Candidatus Dormiibacterota bacterium, assembly GCA_963804565.1. Classification (GTDB taxonomy): domain Bacteria; phylum Chloroflexota; class Dormibacteria; order Aeolococcales; family Bog-877; genus Bog-877. The sequence goes on from CAWDQV010000001.1 coordinate 1,466,219, forward strand.
GGACACGGAGCTCAGCTCCGCGGCTCAAGGCGGCCGGGGCAGGTTCTTCCCCGATTCGGGCGCAGAGTTTCGCCAGCATTTCGCGGGGCGGGCCGAGCGATCCGTCAGCGCGCTCCGTGTAGCTGGTTTCCAGCACTCCGAGGAACGCCGCTGCCGGGACCTCTAGCGCGGCGGCAATCTGCTCAGATCGGAGCCTCGCGGTGGCCTCGCTCCAGCCTTCGACAAGGGTCCCGAAGAGGTCGAACACGACACCCTTCGAAGGCACCTCACCAGTTTAGCCAGCCCGATCGGAGGCTCCCTGCCGACTGGAGATGATCGCCATCACCCTCAGTCAGCCCGGTGAGGAGTGCCTGCGTGGCCGGCGAGGGTACTGGCCTGAGGCACACCGGCGATCATCTCCAAGGCATGGGGGAGCGCGGCCCATACCGCCTCCAGGCTCTCCTGGGTGGCTTTCAAAGCTCCTGGGACGGCCAGCACCAGAGTCCTGCCGCTCACCACCGCCACCTGGCGGGAAAGCATCGCGTGAGGCGTCTGTCGCAACCCCGCAGAACGCATCGCTTCAGCGAAGCCGGGGACGTCGTAATCACCGACTGAGCGAACCGCTTCCGGCGTGCGGTCGCGGGGATGGAGCCCCGTGCCTCCGGTACATACGATCAGCGCCGGGTTGAGCGCCTTCATGGTCTGGCGGAGCCAGCCGGCCACCTGATCTGGCTCGTCGGGCAACAGGGCCCGAGAGACCAGCTCTCCGGGCAACTCCAGGAGGCGAGTGGCAAGCCAGTCCCCGCTGGTATCGTCACGGTTTCCTGCTGCGCCTTGGTCGCTCACCGTGAGCAGAGCGACCGGCCAGCGGCCTGCGACCGCGGGTGGCACGCAGCGGTCCGCTGAGGTCATGCCTCTGTCCCTATCCGTTCCTCGGCCAGGAGTCTGGCCAAGCGGTGATCCGGAATCGGCTCCTGGCTGAATTCCTGGAAGCGTGATCGCAGGGCCGCGTACTGGGCAGCCAGGGCGGCGTCGTCTTCGCTTGGGGCTAGCTGCCAGTCCTCCAAGTAGTGGACCGCGGCGATCCCAGCTTGCAGCGACTCCTTGAGGCATCCGAAGCAGGGGCGCATTGTGGAGTACAGGGTGGCGCCGAGGGTCGACTGGCCGAACCGGGCAGCCGCCAGGACCGCGTTCTGCTCGGCGTGAACGCAGATGCACAAGTCGTAGCCGCGGCCGGCCGGGTAGGCCTCTGAATCTCGATTGGCGCATCGGTGGCAGCCGTCCTCGGAGCAGTTGGGCATCCCGATGGGGGTGCCGTTGTATCCAGTGCTGATCACCCGGTCGTCGCGCACCACCACCGCTCCGACCCTCCGACCAAGGCAGTCGGCCCGGGTGCGCGCCGCCAGAGCCAGGAGCATGAAGTACTCCTGCTTGGACGGCCGGGCGACCGACTGACCGTTCATCGAGGCCGTCCGCCCTGCGAAAAGGTCATCTGCTGAGTTTGCCACCCGAGAGCGACTCTGTCCTGCTTCGCCCGCCAGGCGGCCACGCCTAACGAAGGGCTTGGGCGGCCTCACCGCGCGGCGCCGCCGCGTTTCCGTCAGTCGTCGATCAGCTGGGCAGTGGACACCACGCTCGCAAACTCGTCGTGCAAGCTGGCCGCGGTCGCCCGGCAGATCTCGTCCGCTGTCACCGTCTCGCCGTCGGGCCCGAGACGATCGAAGGCGTAGGTGGCGTCCAGAGCGAAGTAGGTCTGGTAGCCGAGATCGCTGGCCATCCGGGCGGTAGTCTCACAACAGTGGTCGGTTGCGATGCCGCAGACCACGACCACCTCTATCTTCCGATCCCGTAGCCAGTCATCGAGGTTGGGCCGCCCGTAGAAGGCCGAGTGGACCTGCTTGGTGATCAGCACGTCCGGCACCCCGTGCACAGCCGATTTGAACGCGTTTCCCGGTTGCCCGGGAGAGAGTGGAGAGCCGGGTCCTTCCGCTGAGTCGTGGCGCACGAATACGACCGACTGGCCACGGGCGCGCCAGGCCCGGACCAGCGACTCCACGTTGGCCTCGCAATCAGGGTTGTTGCGCCTGCCCCAGACCGGATCGTCGAAACCAGCCTGGACGTCGATAACCAGGAGTGCCGAGGCCTCCGGGACCACCATCAGCCGGTGACCGCCCTCACGACCTCGGCATCCAGCCCGGGATACCTGGCCAGATTCTCGGCTCGCTCCCGGCGCAGCTGATCGACGATTGCCCGGTGTTCTGAGGTGCGGCCCTGGCGCTCATACAGCCGGCGGGGCTGGAGCAACTCGGGATCGTCGATTCCGGGTACCGCTACCGCCACCTCGTAGCCGAAGTCGGGGTCCCGTTCCCAGGTGATGGTCCCTTCGGCGATGCCCTTGACCGCTGCAGACGAGTGAGGGATGCGGATCTTCTTGGATCTCTGGTCGCCGGCGCCGCCGCCAATCCAGCCGGTGTTCAGCAGGAAGACGTCGAAGTTTCCCTGGGCGTGAAGCTCCCGGAACCGGTTGCCCTGCTGGGCGTGGAGAAGTGGAAAAAAGGGATTTGTCCCTGGAACGCGCAGTGATTTTCCGGCCTCGGCGGCCCCCCCCGCCTCCGTGCCCTTGGTTTCACCCAACATGAAGTAAGCTGCCGCCTGCGCGACCGACAGTCGGGCGACGACGGGGATGATCCCGTCGTTGCGGTTGAGGATCAGAAGCGAAGAGACGGGTTGGATTTCCCGGGCGTCTCGTGACCACCCCAGTGCCGTCATCGGGAACACGGCGCGGCCGTTCTGGGTGTAGGTCTGATCGAAGAAGTCGACCGGTCCTCCCACCTCGTGCTGGGAGACATTCTCGAGGTAGGCCTCTCTGGAGAGCACCGCCCCGTGAATGGTCGGCTCGTCCTCCGCGCTTAGGGCGTAGGTCTTGGCGAAGCAGCCGTTCTCGGACCCATAGACGACTCCACCGGGCATCAACGCCACAAAGTCGTCCTGTACCGGCTTGCTGTCGTTCTGTCGGGTGAAGGTGGTGGTGGTCTTGCCGGTACCGGAAAGACCCACGATCAGCAGCGTCCGCTCCCCACGCTCGGTGGGGATCACCTTGCAGCCGGCGTGGAGCGCCAGGCCGCCGCGCTGGTAGACCAATCGGTTCCACATCCGCAACAGCCCCTTCTTGGACTCGCCGAAGTAGTCGGAGTTGAACACGCGGGTGATCCCGCTCTCCAAGTCGACGGCTATCAGCCGGTCCTCGGGGTAGCCTGGCATGGCCAGCCGGGGCGTGTAGATCAGGGTGAATTCGGGACGGAAGTCCCCGTCGATCTGCTCGTCTTTGAACAGGAGGTGGTCTTGCATCCCGGCGATGTTGGCGCCGGCTTCCTCGATCACCAGGCGGACCGGCGAACGGAACTCGGGGTCGTTATTGACGTAGCCGTCGATCACGATCACGCGTTGGTCGCGGAGGTACTCCTCCTGGAGCCGGGCGACACGGCGACCCTCGTCGGTGGTGATCGTCTGGCTGGAGGTGATCGTGGGATCGTCGGTGACTATGTAGGTCGAGCCGGTGCTGCGAGCCAACACCTTGGTCTGAACGTTGTAGTTGTGGTAGGCAGTGAGGCGCGCGGTCGGCATCGCCGCGGTCAGCTTCCGAAGCTCTTCTTGGGAGGGGTTGGACAGGGTGTGTCGGGCGCTAGGTGAATAGGGATCGGCTACCTTGCTCATCGTGCCCTCTCAACTCAATTCGTAAGTGCTGACTTCGGCACATTAGCAAACGGAGCTCAGCCGGCGACGGGGCCCGACCCGCTTCCCGGGGAGCCTCCCCGGCGTTACGCTGCGCGACCAGGGTGTCTGCGTGTGGGCGCCCTCAAGTTGGATCCGAGGAGAACCTGGGATGGAGACACCGGCAGAGCCCGGCCTTCAGGGCGGGGCCATCGTGGCGTCGGTCATGACTCGCGCGGTGATCACGATCGGTCCCAACGCGCCGGTGACCGAGGTGGCGGAGATGCTGGGGCAGCACCACATCACCGGAATGCCCGTGCTGGACGATCATCACCGCGTGGTGGGCGTGGTTAGCGAGATGGACGTGGTCCTGAAACCGGGCACGACGGTCGCCGACATCATGTCGCCCGAGCCTCGGACGATCGAGGAGGAGGTTCCCCTTAGCCTGGCGGCAGAGATCCTGATGTCCCAACGGATCCGGCGGCTGCCCGTTGTCCGTCACGGAAAACTGGTTGGGCTGATATCGCGAACCGACCTGGTCACCTTCTTTGCCCGCCACCAGTGGGTGTGCGGCAAATGCGGGGGCACACAAAGGGGGCTCGAGCCGCCGGACAAGTGCATCGTCTGTGGGGCGGAAGGTGTGGGCTTCAGGCTGGAGGACGCTCCGGGGGGAATGTGACCCAAGCCCCGGGGCTGGCCGTCAGTTGTTGGACCGAGCGAGGGCGTTCCGCTGCCTGAGCTGGACCAGGTTGTGGATGGCGTCGATCCATCGAACCGTCCCGCTGTAGGATCGCATCACCACCGAGTGGGTCTCGACCGTCTCGCCGGAGAACCTGACCCCTTCCAACAGCTCTCCGTCGGTGATACCGGTCGCGGCGAAGAAGATGTTCTCCCCACCGCAGAGGTCCTCCGCACGGAAGATCTGGTCTTCGGAGAATCCTTCGTGATGTATCAGCGCCCGCTCATCATCGTCGCGGGGCCAGAGTCGGCATTGCATGTCGCCTCTGAGGCTGCGCACCGCGCAGGCGGTCAGAACCGCCTCGGTGGCACCTCCGATCCCCAGCAGGACGTCGAGCCCGGTCCGCTCGGGAAGCGCCGCCATCACCCCCGCCGCGACGTCCCCGTCGGTGATCAGTTTGACCCGGGCTCCGGTGGCGCGGATCTCTTTGAGCAGCTCTTCATGCCGGGGCCGATCCAGGACCACCACCGTCAGGTCGTGAACCGGCCGAGCCTCCGCTTCCGCAATCCGATGCAGGTTCTCGGCGTGCGAGACGCGCAGGTCGATCACCCCACGAGCCCGGGGGCCAACCACCAGCTTCTCCATGTAGGCGCAGTGCGTCTTCAGCAGGGTGTCGCGTTCGGACAGGGCCACAGTGGCGATGCCGCCCGGTAGACCTCGAGCCACCAGGCGGGTCCCATCGATCGGGTCCACCGCCACGTCGACCAGAGGCGGGCTCCCGTTGCCTATCTGCTCACCGATGTAGAGCATCGGCGCCTTGTCCTTCTCCCCCTCCCCGATCTTGACAATCCCAGCCATGTCGACGTGGGACAGGCTGCGCCGCATCGACTCGACTGCCGCGCGGTCGGCGGCGATCTTGTCGTCCCGGCCCATCCAACGGGCGGCCGACATGGCAGCTCCCTCAGTGACCCTGACCAGTTCCAGGGCTAGGTTGCGGTCGATCGGAGTACCGGGGTCGGCCCCGATCTCATCGTCCTGGTACTGCCGGTCGGGGCCATCCATGGTGGGTCAGCATACGGTCTGGGATCGCCCGATCAGCGACGATGGTGATCCGCCCGATACTCACGTTCGACACGTGCTCGACTAAAGGTGGCCACAATAGGGGGAGTGTCGAGCAGCCCGCTCCCCGTTCCCTCGATCGAAAGCACCACCCCCCTTCGGTTCGGGTACGACGAGGCGGCCCGAGCGCTCTTGGTGGAGTGGATGGATGGGCAGGGCCAGGCGATCCCCTTCGCCAGGTTGCGCGGTTCCTGCCCCTGTGCCCTCTGTTCGGGCGAGATGGGGCGCCCGGGACGGTTCCAGATCGATCCACATCTCCATCCGGGAGAGGACGAGCTTGCCGACATCCAACTAGTCGGCAACTACGGTCTAAAGGTGATCTGGGCGGATGGCCACGACACGGGGATCTACCGCTTCGAGCTTCTACGGCAGATCGGCGACCGGTAGGGCACCGAAGCCGCTCTCGGGCGCCCTAGCCCTCCTGGCCGAGCAGCTTTCGGATGGTGGCGGCGACCACGGTTGGCTTGAACGGCTTCACGATCGCCTCCCGGGCACCGGCCGCCAAGGCATCTTCCCGGCCTCGCGGATCCCGTTGCTCCGGCATCAGCACGATGCCTGCCGGAGGTTCCAGACCCTCCCGAATTAGCCGGCGGCAGAGATCCCGGCCGTCCTCTTCGAGCGTCACGTCGCACAGTAGGAGGTCCACTCCTCCGCTCCTGACCAATGACTCCGCCTCCCCGGCGCTGCGAACCCAGTGGAGGTTGTGTCCCTCCATCTTGAGTTTGAACTCCAGGATCCGACCGATCATCGGCTCGTCTTCGGCGAGCACCAAGGTGGCAGGGGCCCGGGCACTCACAAGCTCGAGTGTAGAGGTCCGACTGAACTCTGCTGCAGTTCCGGTGACGGTCCCGAAGCGGGGCTGCGACATGCAGGTCGGATCTCGAACCCCGAGGCAAGAATGACCCGTGGTTGACGGAGCCAGGACGTGGGGACGGACTGCGGCTGCCGCGGTCATCGCCAGCGCCGGTGCGCTGGCCCTGATCGCCGGCGCCGGAGCTCCCTTAGTTAGCGCTAGCACCCCCGCGACCTCACAGTCACCCGCCACCTTGGCCGCCTTGGTCAAGAAGGCCAAGGCAGAGCTGGCGAGCCTCGGCGTCCAGGTGCAGACGGCGCGTGCGGCGATCGCCAGTGACCAGGCTCAGACGGCGCAGGAGACGCGGCGGCTGGCCAACCTGGTCTCGGCGGAGTACACCGGTGCCCCCAACGGGCTGGTCTCGGTGCTGGCCAGCCCGAACTTCAGCAGCGCGCTGGACACCCAGATCGAGCTGTCGGAGCTCACCGCATCGCAGCGCGATCTCCTGAAGAGGCTGGCCCAGAACATCCGCCAGGAGCAGGCGAGCGAAGCCGCTCTGCAACGAGAGCAGCAACAGGATTCCGCGACCGAGGCGCGACTCGCAGCCGAGGAGCTGGTAGCGGAGTTCGAAGCCGCCCAGGCGAGCAATCCGCCCATCGTTCAGGGTGCTCCCTTGGCGAAAGCCTCCAGTCCACCCGCCGGTGCACCGAGCGCGACTCCGACGCCGGCGAGCACCCCCACCCCATCGGGTCCGGCTCCTACTGCGACCCCACCCATCCCCGCGGGGACTGGCGGGCCGTTCAGCGCCAAGACCAACCTGACGCTTCCAAGTGGAATCACCCTGGCGCAAATACAGGACTTTCTCCAGGGAACCCCACTCGCGGCGGACGCGGGCTACTTCCTCCAAGCGGAGCAGACCAATCACGTCAGCGCTATCTACCTGGTGGCGGACGCGGTCCTCGAGACCGGATGGGGCACCTCCGCCCTCTACACCGAAAAGCACAACCTCTTCGGGTTTGACGCATTCGACGCCAATCCCTTCGTGGACGGCGAGACCTTTACCAGTGACCAGGACTGCATCTCGTACGTGTCCTGGTTCGTCTCGGTGTACTACCTCACGCCGCCGGGCTCTCAGGTCCCCAACTACGGCGGACAGGCTGGGACGGTGGCGGCGGGGCAGTACTACAACGGGCCTACCCCAGCCGGGATGAACGTCGATTACGCCAGCGACCCGAAGTGGTCCGCCAAGATCGCCGGCATCGGCGCCCTTCTGCAGTCTGCCTGATCCCAAAGGAGCCCCCAAGTAGGCTCGGCTGGATAGCCTGGAGGGCGTGAGCCCAAGACGAGAGAGTCTTCCTCTGGGTCGAACTGGAGGCGCTGACCGGCCGATCAAGGAGTACTTCTGTCTGGCCGACGGTCGGACGGGAGCCCTGGTCAATTCGAGCGGCGGTTGCGACTTCTGGTGCTGGCCCGACTTTGACAGCCCGCTTCGTCTCGGCGCGCTCCTGGATCCCGGCAGGGGAGGGTCGGTCGGGGTTACTTCGGCGCTCGGGGACCCTGGGTCAGCCGCCTGGGAGAGCGCATCTCGAGTCATCACCTTCACCTTCCCAGAACGCCTTCGAATCCAGTGCGCGCTGGTTGATGACGGCGCCGGTGCCAGCGCTCTGGTTTGGCTGGTGGAAGGCAGGCCCGGTGAGCTGATCCACATTTCTCTCGCCGACCCGAGTGCCGGCGGCGGATCGGGCTGGGCTCAGGCAAGTTTCGGGGCCCAGCTCGGGGGAGACGCTCTCCCCGACGGCCCCGGCGGGCCGCTGGCTCTGGTTGTGAGTGCGCCCGCCGAGCACGGCCGGGAGGGCCTTTTCGCCCAGCTACCCCGCGGAGGTCTGGCAGTCTGGTTGGGAGGCCTATCGGCGGACGGGGTGATGCCGCCGCATCTGGCCCTCGCCACACGAGCGCCAACCGAGGCGATCGCGACCACACTTTCCCTGATTGATTCGTCCATCTCCCAAGACCGGCGATGGGTCGAACGACTTCACCGGGCGTACGCGCTCCACGGCCTGGTCCAGGAGGGGCCGCCTTGGGCCGTTGATGCGGTCGATCGGTCCCTGCTGACGCTGCGTGGGCTCCAAGGGCGGGACTCAGGACTCCTGGTTGCCGCACCGGTTACTTCGATCCCCCAGTGGCCAACCAGCCAAAGATCGTGGGATTACCGGTATGCCTGGCTGCGGGACTGTGCCGATGCCGGGATCGCGCTCGTGCACGCCGGAGCCCATCCGGAGGCGGAAGCGGTTGCGCTCGGGTTGGGAAAGCTCTTGGCCGACCGACCCGATTTACCGTCGCCCGTGAGTCGACTGTCGGGGCTAGAACTGCCCCCCGAGCACGTCGTGACGCAACTCAGGGGATACTCCGACGCGCTGGTGCGCGTCGGCAACGGAGCAGCGGGGCAGGCACAACTGGACACCCTTGGGGAGCTAGCCAGACTTGCTCTGGAGCTCGAGAATGGCTGGAGATGTCCTGACGACTTGCTTCAGCAGGTTCCTGCGCTAGCCCAAGCCGCCGCTCGGCGTTGGCGCCTTCCTGATCACGGCATCTGGGAGGTTCGGGGGGCCCCGCAGGACTACGTCCACAGCAAGATCATGGCGTGGTCGGCCTTGCAGACTGCTTGCGAGCTTGCGGCGCGCAGTCGAATCGCCGGACCGTCTGCCGCTTGGCGTGAGCAGGCCGCCGCCATACGCGCCGAGGTGATCGAGCGAGGGAGGGGACCGAACGGGGAGTTGGTCATGTCGTTTCAGGACGCCGCTGCCGACTCCTCGCTGCTCGCCGCCTACCTGGTCTCCTTCATCCACCTCGGGGAACAGCACGCCGAGTCGACTCTCCGCCGGATCTCGCTCGAGCTCGGACGGGGTCCCCTGATGGCTCGCCATGCGACCGAACGAGATGACCTGGACGCCCCATGCTTTCCGTTCATCTTCCCCGGCCTCTGGGCCGCTCGGGTTGAGGCCCTGCTGGGGCGGCGTGACGCTGCCGAAGCCCGTCTGCTCGCCATTTGCGAATTGGCTGGACCGGCCGGCCAGCTGTCCGAGGTAGCTGACCCCGTGAGCGGAGCTCTTTGGGGCAACTACCCCCAAGTCCAGAGTCACGCTGCGCTGATCGACGCGGCGCTCGCGATCTGGCCGGCGGGGCCCCAGCCGCGAGCGTAGGACGATCGCCGACCCAACATATACTGGACCGAGCAGGAGCGCGGACTGCCTTGAGCACGCTCGCCCCGTTCGTCTAGTGGCCAAGGACACCGCCCTCTCAAGGCGGAGATCAGCGGTTCGAATCCGCTACGGGGTACCACCGCCGTCGCCTCAGACGGCGACCATAGGGGAGTCATGAGCAGCAATCCAGGCGCCGCCCAGAAGCCGGTGATGAGCCTGCCTGTGGCGCCCCACGGGCACCAGATCCAGCCAGCCCACCGGACCGTGCTTCCAGCGGAGCATGCGTCAGCGATCTCGTCTTTGGCGGAGATCCTGGGCAACTCAAACTCGACCCCCAGCGCAGCGCGGCTCGCTGCGCTGACCGCCCTGTGCGGCAACTATCCCGCCTTCCTCGATGGGTGGGCTAGGATCGCTGAGGCTGCTTATGCCGGTGGGGATCCGGTCGCGAGCTACGCCTTCGCCCGAGTGGGTTACCACCGTGGTCTCGACCGCTTGCGCAAGAACGGTTGGGGGGGAACTGGACAGGTGCAGTGGGCCGAGCCCACCAACCGAGGTTTCCTGCGGAGTTTGTTCTTGCTGATGGTCAGTGCGGCTTCCATCGGCGAGGAGGACGAGGCCACCCGATGCCACCAGTTCCTGGTTGATTTGGACCCGGACGACGGCATCGGGGCAGGATCGTTGGATCTTCCCGCCCCGGGCCAACTGGTCGACCCCGACCAGTTGCCCTAGCTGTTTGTCGGCGAGCCGCCTTCGGGGGGAGGCGCGAGCTTGCCGTCCTTGGGGGTGGGGCCCTTGAAGCCGGCCGCCGTGCGGTGCCCACCTCCACCGTAGCGAGCCGCGATCAGGCTTACGTCAACCCCTCCCGGGCTCGAGCGCAAAGACCAGCGGGCCATGTCGCCACTGCCCTGCCACCAGACTCCGGCAAACGGGTGGCCTGCGGCGAGTACATCGCCCAGCTCGCTCTGCAGTACCGCGCTGTTCACCGTGGGCACAACAGTTCCGAGGATCTCCACCGGCGATGCATGGGCGGCCACTCGCTCGACCATGCGACGCTGGTAACGGAGCAAAGCTCGGCCCTCGACACGCAGCTGCTCAACATCGATGGAATCCCATATCTTGAAGTCGAAGTCGTGGGCCCGAAGGGCGGCCGACACCTCCTCACTCTCGGGCAAGTCGTGACGCCACAGATCACGGTCCTGGACGTAGCGCAGCAACGCCGGAACCGGCGTCTCGTGGAGATACTGCCAGGTCATGACGGCGCCGCTTCGATTCATATCGAAGACGCAGTAGGGGAGCTCCGCCAGTTCGCTGGCGGATGAGCGGTGATGGTCGAGGACGACAAGGCTTGCCGAGGATTCGGCCAAGCGTTCGGTGGTACGTCGGTCGTAGGCGAAGTCGGCGATCAGGACTTGGCGGCCCTCGGTTTTCGGCGGCGGATCGCCGTGGTTGACTGGCAAGTAGTCGGCCTCGTCCCCGTACCGCTTCCAGGCCGCAAAGGCGGCCCCGAACCCATCGGGGCAATCGCCGTGATAAACGACCAGCGGGCGCGTGCTTGGCTCGGCGGTCGCTTCGCTGCTTTCAGGTGCCTCCGTCAGCAGCGACGTGCCCCTCTCTTCAATGGCCATGGATCAGGTGTAGATGAACCCCATGACGCCCTCGGTGTTGGGGACAAGACGCATGTCCTCGCGGCCACCGCCGACAACGTTGTCTTCCTCCACCATGAATTCGGAGCCATTTGGGCCGAGGCCAACCTGCACCACCCAGGCCACGTGACCATAGGGGATGTTGTACGCCCCGCCCGGGTCGAAGACCACGAACGAGTTCACCGCCGGAGTGGATCCGATCGGGTACTCCCCGGTTCCAGCATCTCCGGCGATCCATTGGTCGGCGTTGCCCAGCCAGTTCACGTACGCCTGACTTGCTGCGAACCAGGTGCACTGACCCACCGGATAGGCGTCCCGGCCTGCGTACGGTCCGGTGTAGCAACCGGGATCGTTGCCCGGGCAGATGTTGATAATCAGTCCCTCCTGACCTACCGATCCGTCACCGCCTCCCGTTGCTGCTTCCTCCTCCCGCAACAGCACGATCTGAGTGGAAATCTGCTGGACCTGACCTGAGATCACGCCAGCCTGGCCGCTGAGGTTGCTCTGCTCTGCGCTGTAAGCATTCTCTTGCGACTCAAGCTGGCTCTCTTGACCTTGGACGCTGACGACCAGGGCGTTTACCTGCTGGTCCTGAATCTGCTGCTGTGCCTGGAGTTTCTTCAGCGAGTCGGTATCCGCCAGCAGCTGCTGGGTCAGGCTGTCGAACTGGCGGCGAAGTGTCTGAATATCAACTGTGTCATCGACCAGTGTCGAGATATTCGAGCTGTTGGCGATGGCGGCTGCAAAGGAATCGTTGGAACCTCTCTGGTAAAGAATCACGATTAGGTCGGCGAGCTGAGTCCGATCCTTTGTCATTTGCGCCTGGGTCGTCACCAGCTGGTCCTTCGTCTGTGCCAGGGCCTCTGTGACTTGGCTGAGTTCCGTTTGGTCCACGGTTAGCTTCTGTTGCACCGCGCTTATCTGTTGCTGTGTCGCGGCGGCCTGCTGCCCCGCGGACGAGGCTTGGCCCTGAAGCGACTGCAGTTGGCTCAGAAGGGCGGACTCTTGCTGCTGCAGCGCGGCGATCTCAGACGAGTAGCTGGCGGAAGCCGGTGCGGTGACCAGAAGCCCAGCAGCCAATGCCGCGACCAAAACAACGCCCAACTGGGCGACGGCGCGTAGGGCTCGTTTGATTCGCACTGGAGACATAAGCAGGGACGTGAGATGTGATTGTCTCGGGAATTGACTCTAACAGCGATCACGGTGGCCCGCAAGTTCAGTGACAGTGCGGTCTTGGCCTTGTTCACCCCTCGTCAGTTCCTCCCTCCAGCAGGCGTGCGACCGACGTCGGGTTAGACCTGGGCCAATTGCGATCCCGAAGGGGTATGCCGGCGGCCCATTTGAATTGTGCCCGGGTTTGCCCGAACTATTCGGCGGTCGCGCGCGTCACATGCTCGGACAGCTGTGCGCTTTCGCGATCTCGGCGCGAACTGCGGTCCAGCTCGTCCAGATCCGCAGCCTTGGAGCGGTCCCGCGAATAGAGGAATGTCGCCGCCAGGAGGCCTACGACAGTCGTGGCGGCAACCGGTGGAACGTAGCCAACAGCCCCGATCAGGAGGGCGCCGACCGCGATCGAAAGAGTCTGGAAACCACCCCAGAGGACTCCGAAGGCGGCGTCAACCCGGCCCTGGAGACGTAGAGGGGTACGCCTTTGGATCAGAGTGTTGGCACCGACCAGCATCCAGGGAAGGCCGAACCCCAACACCACGGCGCCGCCGCCCACCAGCAGTCCGGGGAGGCTTCCCCGCAGGACCGCAGGCGAGATCAGGAATCCGGAACCGACCGCCATCGCCGCGATCCCCAGTGCCGCCAGTCGCGCCTCTCCGATGCGACGCATGGTCTTGGCCGCCGACACGCCACCCGCAACGGCCCCGATCCCCTGAATGGAGATCATCAGTCCCACGAACGAGGCTGGTCGGTGGAGCCCGTCGGTCACGACCGCGAAGACGGCGGTCTCCAAGAAGCCCAGGACCGCTACCACCATGACCATGGTGAGCAAGATCTGACGGAGTTCGACGGTGCCCCAGATGTGGCGGAAGCCAGCCGTGGTCTCTGACCGCCAACGCTCGTCGCGACGCTCCGGCCTTGGCTCGTGCAGCCGCATCGATCCGAGCAGGAGCGGAGCTAGAAGAAATGTCGCCGCGTCAAGTTCGGCCACGGCGGCGCCGCCCAGGAGAGCAAAGATTCCGGCACCGACCAGCGGAGTCACCAAGCGCATGCCCTCGGAGAGCGTCTGCAGGAACCCGTTGGCCTGGCCCAGGCCGTCACTGGGGACGACAGTCACCATCAACGCCGTGCCGGAGGCGCTGATGACCGTGCCCAGCGTCCCGTAGAGCACCATCACCAGGTAGATGATCCAGACGTCCCCGGGGCCCCTGACGAGGGTCAGGAGCATCACCGTGCCGGCTCCCAGGAAGTTGGAAACGATGAGCAACGGTCGCCGCCGTAGCCTGTCGGCGAGCAGCCCTGCCAGCGGAGAGAAGACCAGCTGGGGAAGGACCAGGAAGAAGAAGGTGAGGCCGGCTTCGGCATTGCTTCCCGTCAGTACACGGACCCATATGGCGGCCGCTATGTAGAGGACGCGGTCTCCGAACGTGGAGAGGACCGAGCTTGAGAGGTAGAGCCGCGCGTTGCGGTTATCCCAGAGCTGCCTCACCTCAAGCCAGACCCCTGGGACCCATGCGCGGGCGAGCCGAAGTGCGCGCAGGCGAGATATTCGATTCCGGGGGCCGGAACGGGTAGAAGAAGGTCAGGGCCTCAACGGGCATCGACCCCTCGGGCCTGAGTTCGGGATGAGCAAGCCGGTCCTGGAAGCGGATCAGGGTCGAGAAAACCTCGTTGACGACAGACTTGGCCTCTTCTGGCGTCACCCAGAGCACGTATTCGCTCTCGTTGGAGGCGTCCTGCCACTCCTTGGGGTAGGTGCCCCTCGTCTCCTCCCACGCTTGCAGGCGGCTGAAGTAGCGCTCTCGGAATAGCCTCCTGAGGACGGAAAGGGCGGTGTCCGCTTCGCGATCGGAGTCAGAGGCCGAGATCGTCATGCCGATCGAAGTCATCTTCCAGGGACGGTTTCGTCCAGGACCAGAGCCAGCTTCTTCCACGAAGCCGTAGCGGGCCAGCTGGCGAAGGTGAAATGAGCAGGTGGTGGGAGATTCACCGATCCGCTCCGAAGCCTCAGTGGCGGTGAGTGGTCCATCCACGCTTAGCGATTCGATCAGCGCCAGTCGCACGGGATGGGAGAGCGCCCGCATGGTCTTTGCGTCGCTGACGCGTCGCAGGTCGGTAGTCGGATCGGGGTCTTGGAGAGGCATGTGGCGAGAATACTGTCTCGAGAGATTATTGTCAATAGGTATCTCTCGACTGCGTCGGGAAGGATCGCGAATCTGAGGCGGCTGGTGGATTAGCCTTTCAAGGGCGACTCGGCGAGATGGTCGCTTCATGGCAGAATTCGCGCGTGAATATGGGGTGGGGCCGAGTGGGCGCGGATGGTTCCTGAGGGCTACTCAGGCTACTTCGCCGCCGGGGCCTCCTCGGCCGCAGCTTTGGTCGGACTCCTCTTTGTCGCCATATCGCTCCGCCCCGATTCCGTGTTCGGTGACAACGCTCAGGCGGGGGGCAGAGCCCTCGCCGGGAGCACCTTCACCTCGCTGATAAACGCATTCTTTTTGTCGTTCTTGGCCCTCATTCCGGGGATCGACCTCGGGTACCCCGCGGCCGTTTTAGCCTTGGCTTGCCTCTACCAGACGGTCCGGCTTCACCGCCGTTTGAACCGGACGGAAGCCCACCCAGTTCTCCTCGCGCTCTCGCTGGCGAGCTTCGGCGGCGAGCTGGTCGCGAGCATCGTCCTGGTCCTGAACCCTCATGAGCAAGATGCGATGCAGGTGCTGGTCTACCTGGTTGTTGCATCGTTTTCGGTGGCTCTTAGCCGGGCCTGGGCCCTACTACAAGGTCGTCATATTCGGCGTGACGATCAGGAATCAGCTGCGGCTGGGGGAGACTTGCCCCGGAATTAGGGTCCTGATTGGCCCGCCCTCAACGGTCACCGGATCGGATGGGGGCGCAGTTCTTGACCTTCCGGCATGCGCCCACTGCGGAGCTCACCATAGGCCCGAGATCGAAACGATCTTGTGGCATGTTCGTGCTTTGGAATTCCGGTCGGGGAAGCAGAATCGAAGTCACCGGTGAACAACAACCTCCGTCCGATTGCGGCACGCTGGGTCACGATTCGCTCTGCCGCCCATGACCTGTCCCCCTTCAACCCCGCCCCGGAGCGCAGGAGATTGATCCGACGGGCCCTTCCCTTCATCGGACTGGCGGTGATCGCGGACATCAGCGCTGCCCTACCGGCAGGCCCGCGCTATCTGCTTCCCTTTGTAACCGGCACGGTCCTGCTGGGGGTAGTCTGCGTCAGCAACACATTCTCCTGGCGTGGCTATCCCGAGTGGCTGGCTGTGATCCCACCCTGCCTCTACGTCGTCTCGGCAACCCTGATCATCGTTTCGGTCGGGACGGTCGCGACCGGCATGGTGCCGATCTTCCTGGTCCCAGTTCTCTGGTCCGCGATATATCAGCAAAAGTGGCAGTCGGCGGTGGTGGTCACGGTCTCCATCGCCGCCATCATGGGACTCTCCATTGGCGAGCACGAACAGCTGGTGACGATGGTCCGTCGAACCGCGTTCTGGGGCGCTGCAATCGTTGTCTTGACACTCGCGACGCATGGACTTCGGGACAGGCTCGAGCAGGCCGTCGCCCAGAGTGAAGAATCGATCCGCCAGGCGGACGGACTTAGCCAGGCGGCCCAGCACCTCACGTCTATCCTCGAGCCCAACGCCGTGTTGACGGAGGCCTGTCTGCTCGCCGCCGTTATGGTCTCGCCGCCGGGCGCCCCGGGACGGCGCGCAAAGTACTTTCGGATCGATGGAGATACCGCCGTAGGGGCGTGGGAATTCGATGACAACGATGATCGGTCTACTTCGACTTATCTGTTGGCAGAGCATCCCTACATGGCCGAGGTGGTCCGAACTGGCAGCCCAGCTTGCGCTGCCTACGACCTCGATGCCGTTGGCCCCACACTGCGGGCAAATCTGCTGAGCACCGGGACCACCCACGGGGCCTGGATCCCGATCTGCCCCAATGGGGTCCTCCATGGGGTGCTCACGGTTTCTTCGAGGGGCATGCCGATCTCCGATGAGCTGTTTGCCCGGGCGGTATCGCTAGGGCACATCGCGGAGCTGGCACTGTCCAACGCTCTCGCGCTCCAGGCGAGCCGGCGCGAAGCTGCCACAGACCCCCTAACCGGGATAGCCAACCGCCGCGGCTTCGAGCTCTCGGTCGCGGAGACGCGGGGCAGGCGACCCTTCTCGATTCTGGCGATTGATGTTGATGACCTCAAGGCGGTGAACGACGCCCGTGGACATCCGACAGGCGACGCCCTGCTGGTCGGCATCGCGCAGGCCGCCACTAGGGTGATGCGCCACGGTGATCTCATTGCTCGCACCGGAGGCGACGAATTCGCCGCCTTCCTGAGCGACGCAACCGAGGATGGCGCCGAGACGGCAGCTCGCCGGATACTCGAGGTTCTCTCCGAGACCCGGATCGACGGCGTCGTCCCCGCCGTCAGTATCGGCATCGCCTGCGGGGCTCCGGACGCGGACCTGATGGCTGTGCTGAGGGACGCGGACAACGCCATGTACATTGCCAAGCGCCGCGGCGGCCGCAGCTACGCTCTCGCCGAATCCGCATTCGCTGCCCGGGCCGCGGGTTAGCCCGCCGATCCAGCTGGTGCGGCCCTAGGCCTCGGACTCGGCAGCGACCACGGGATCAATGGTCGGATCCTCGACCCGTACCGGCGTGCGCTTGCGGGCGGCGCGGTGGGCGCGGCGCTTCTGGGTGACTTCGAGCAGGTTCTGCATTTCCTTACTGGGCGCGCGGTGGGGCGGCCGAGCGGGGACCAGGGATGACTCGAGGCGACCCTGGCGGGTCCCAGACCAAGGACCTGGGGGAGCGTCGATGAGGTTGGCCAGGTGATAGGACACGCTCTCGTAGTTCACTCGCCAGCCGCGGAAGTGCGGCCAGGCGTCCTCGGTGCTTCGCTCCGCCTCCCACCCGACTTTCAGCACCCGGTTCACGCCGTACTGGAACTCTTCGAAGCTGATCTGGATCGGATCATCGGGATGCGGGTCGGCCTGGTAGGCGAAACCGGTGACCCGGGCCAGAGAGCGCAAGCAGACGACACCCATACGCAGGAACGGTCTCGCCGACGCCGGTGCGGTGAGCGGATTCAGGGAGAGCTGTAGGGCGGCGGCGTCCATGCAGGCCAAGAGCGCGAGGATCCAGGAGGTCCGGGGCTCCGGTGAACGGAAGTAGAGCAGGGTGGTATAGCTGGTGTGGCTCTCGGCGATGTCGGCGGACCATTGCTCCCAGTTCCGATAGAGGTCTGCCAGGTGGTCGAGATTGTCAATCAGGGCGTGACGGGCCAGTATCTCAGGACCCCAGGGCGGCGACCCGCTGCTGCTGTCCAGCATGGTCACCAGCGTTTCGCGCCGGTTGAACGAGCTGTAGAGGGTTGGCAGATACGAAATCTGGAGCGCGACGACGATTACTCCGGATGCCGACTCTAAGAATGCGATCGCCGTGTCCGCCCCGCTCCCAGCCCTGGCGATACCAAGCGGCAGGATCGAGGAGGCGCTTAGCCGGATCGCATCGGCAAAGTTGCCCGAACTGCTTCCCCAAAAGAGGAGGCTGAACCCCGCCACCAACAGGCCGATCCAAACCACAAGGCGCAGCACCAGGAAGAGCGGGGCACCCTGGGCGAGGATCGCATCCCGAGCCATGTAGTCGGATCGGGTCCTGGCCGCCAGACCCGTGATCCCCTGCACCACCGAAGCGACCAGGGTCGAGAGGCGGGAAGAGACTGGCCGCGGCACGATGACCGTTCGGATCACGCTTCCCAGCGTGCCCACCGTCACCAGGAAACCGACAAGAAGAGATAAGAGCCGAACCGCGATCATCGCATCACCTTCTAGCAGATTGGTCCCCTTCGGGGGACAGTCTCCGCGAACCCATCACAGACCCACTTTTGCGCTTGAAATCCCAAGTGGTCGGGTGGCAGCGTCGCGACGGCGACGGTAGTTCGCTAAACCCGCTCCAACCCGACGGGCAGGCTAAAGTCGCGGCCGTGAGGGGGGCGCCGGCAGACGGGGAACTGTTGGAGCAGATCTACGCGGGTGAGCCTCTAGAGCTGCCCCCGTCAGGCGCAGCACGGGACCGAGCCAGCTGGTTCTTGGCGGCCGGGTTGAGAACGTCGAGACGGCCGGCGAGACCGGCAGGACCCAGCGAGTGTTGACGACGCGCACCCGCCATCGACCCATGGTCCTCCTCACCATCTCGACCTCGGTGTGCTCGACCGCCGCCGGAGCCTGGTCGGTCGGGGCGTAGACGGGCACGGACCGGCGCCGGCTGCGGCTCCACCACCACCAGCCCAGCCGCGCCGCGACGGGTGCCGAAGCCAGTAGCAATGTGGCGACCCGCGCTCGGTCCAGCGGGCGCGGGGACACTTCAACAAGTTCCGCGACGATGGGGCGGTCGGCGGCATTTTTCAAGCTGGTCAGATGGTACCGAGCGAACGGCGCTGATGACCCCCCGACGCGGTTGCTCGGGTGGCTAGGCCAGCGGACCTTATGCGGGCGCTCGGCTCGCCGTTGGCCGCGCCGCACCTTGCTCGGGTGCCTCCATCTTTTCTAGTGCTTCGATTACCTCACGGGTCAGGCCAGTCGGAGTAGATGCCCCCGCTGTGACCCCGACCCGCTCGCACCCGATGAACCACTCGGGACGGAGGTCGGCGACCGTGTCCACCAGGTAGGCGGGGCGCTCCGCAAGGTCGTGGACCACCTGTACCAGCCGCTGGCTGTTACTGCTCCGGGCGCTCCCGACCACTATCACCACGTCACACTCCTTGGCCGTTTCCACGGCGGCTTGCTGTCGATCCTGGGTCGCGCTGCAGATCTCGTTGTGGACCTCGATGTGCGGGAAGCGTCCGCGCAGTCGGTCGATGATCGTCTGGGTGTCCCAGACCGAGAGCGTGGTCTGGGTCGTAACAGCCAGCTTGGAATTGGAGAGTTCCAGGGAGTCCACGTCTTCAATGGACTGGACCAGGTGGATGCTGTCGGGAGCTTCGCCCAGCACACCCTCCGGCTCTGGATGGCCTACTTTGCCGATATAGATCACCGTGTAGCCTTCGCCGGTTAGTCGGCGAACCAGATCGTGGGTGCGCACCACGTCGCTGCAGGTGGCGTCGACGACGTTGAGGCCCTTTGCGAGGGCGCGCGCCTTGACTTCCGGGGAGACACCATGTGCCGTCAGGACGACCGTTCCCTGGGTCACCTCTTCAAGCGCTTCCAGCCGAGACGGAGCATCGATCAACTTCACTCCGCGCTCAGCAAACTCGCGGGTGACGTGCTCGTTGTGAACCAGGTAGCCCAGCATCGCCACCGGCTCGCCTTCGTGCTCTTCAGCGGCTAGACGAAGGGCTCGGACCGCCTCGACCACTCCGTGGCAATAGCCCCGGGGCTTGATCTTGATCACTTCCACTTCTCGATCCTAGCAGTAGCTGTGGATAACCTAGATTTGAAACGGGAGCACCACCTCGCGACCGCGGCTTCTCGAGCGAGCGCTCCGGCGCCTCCGCCTCTCGGCGCTTCGCGGCCAGCCCGCTCGATAAGCGCAGGGGATGCTCCTCCTCCGAGGTCCGAGCCAGGTCCCGCGGTGCCCGGGAACGCCCGCGCGACGGCGATGGGACCGACTCCTCGGCGGGATCTGACCGGTTCATGTTTCGGCGCACCGTGGTCGGTCGCCTCGATGCCTCGACCACCGACTCCAGCCAGGCCCACGCCCGGTAGGCGGAATATCCCCCCAGTGCCAAGAGTGTGACCGATCCGACCGCATTCAGGAACCCGGCCAGCGGAGGGAGAACGATCGACACGGCAGCGCAGGCCCCGACCAGGGCTAGCGCTGACTTAATCCGGCCCATCCTCACTACCTCTCTTGTCCGGATCGCTGGCTGGAAGTGGGCCGGGTACGATCAGATCCAGATGCCTTCCCTGACAGCGGCCCAATCCGGCCACGGTGTACACGGCCACCGCACTTGGCTGCATCTGATTCCGGAGGATCCGGAGTTCGTGCCCAGCCCGGGGGTTTTGGATGACACGAGCCGACTGCTGATCGAGAGCGGGCTGGCTACCCACGGACCGGAGCCTGCAATTCTGCTGCCGGGACCTTCGTTCCCCCGCCTCCTGCTCGCACCCGGTCGTTTACCCATGGCAGGCCCGGTGCGAGGCGAGGTGCGACTCGAAGCGGGAGTGCTCCGCTGCTACCCCGACCCAGGCCCGGAAGGATTCGACACGGACCCTCCGGGCGAATATGTCGCCGATTGCCCGGGATGCGGGTGCGGACTGGAGTTCTTCAAGCTCCGCTTTCCGCAGCCGGACCCCATGCGCGCTGCCTGTTCGAACTGCGCGACCAACTTCGATATCTCCCAACAGCCATGGTCACCCAGGCTCCCAGTGGCTCGCGCCGAGCTAACCTTCGGCGACCTCCAGGGGCGGCCCTCACTTCGTGGCAGTGACTTCTTCGGGCAGCTCGAACGCCTTTGGGCCAATGCGGTCGCCGAGGTGTACGTCACGCTCTGACTCGATTTTTCAGAGTTCAGGCGCAGCCAACCGCCGCGCGGCCCTAGCCCAGCGTCTGCCCGCGCTCTCGGCGCTGGCTCCGTAATGCGACGCGACATTGAGTGCCCCCGGCACCCGCAGCATTAGATAGAGAGCCGCAAAGGCATAGAGGATTCCGACCACTCCACGTCCATGGGCAAAAGCCAAGGCGATCGCGCTGCGGAGCACCAGCAACTGCACAAACTGCATGAACAATGTGATGACCAACACCCGAAGCCACTGTCGTGAGAACCCCCTGGTCTCCGGGAGGATCCAGGCGATCGCAGCCAACGGAGCGGCGGCGCAGAGAACCGCCAGGAGAGTGTAGCGCACGACGTAGGCGAGCACCAAGATCACCACCGCAATCACCAGCGCGGCCGCGAATAAGAGCAGAAAAATATTGGTGGAAGCTGATTGCACGGCGCTGCCGTTGAGCGGTGACGCCCACGGTAGCTCGGCGAGACTCACATCTCCGCTTCCGGTCACGACACCGCTCAGCGCATTGTTCAGATTCACTGCCTGCTGCAGAAGTGGAAGGCTTACGACGGCCAGCGTCAACGCTACCAGCGCTCTCGGCAAAATCAGCTGCAGGTGGTGTCGCGTGTCACCCGCGCCAACGACCGTACGCAACGAGCTGTAGGTGAAAACGGCGACCAGCAGCGCTCCAGCCGCACCAAGCAGCAGGTGGTTTAGCTGGGATACCCCCGGTGTGTCAGTGAACGGCTGGTGGCGCAGGGGAGCAGCGACGTCGTAGGTGCCGAAGAGATAGCTGCGAAGTGTGGTGTCAAGGACACCGCGGGACGAGGTGATGAAGTCGTTCAATGTCCCGCTGATCAGATGGTCGAGTAGGGAGATCGGATGTAGGTCGAAGCTGGGGAACGCGAGCGATGCCAGCACTCAGCCGAGACTATGTGGGACCGCCGACAGCAGGACGTGCGTAAGCACTCCGGCCAGCTCCACCCCCAGCGTTCCAACGGCGATTCGTCCCAGCCAGCGCTGGGCCTCCATGGCGCTGTGCGGGTTGGGTGCAACCACACGCCAGACAAAAGCGCTGACAAAGGCGAGCGTGCCCAGACTCCCGATGATGCCCTGGCCCATAAGGACCCAGGAATTGAGCAAAGAATTTAGCTCGCTCACGAAATGACCCCCCGCTGACCAAAATGCTCTCTTCCCTATGTCCGCTCGGGGAGGTAGAGAGTGTCGGTCAGCCGCAGTCGGCCTGCCAGGGGGCTTCGGAGCTGGTTGCCACGATAGTCACCGGACCGTCATTGAGGGCGTCGACCACCATGTGGGCTCCAAACTGTCCCCGGTTCACCCGGCTGACACCAAGCCGGCGTAGTTCGTCTGCAAAGAGTTCATATAGCTGCCGTCCCCGCTCAGAGCCTGCTGCTCCGGTAAACGCGGGACGATGGCCCCGCCGGGTGTCGGCAAAGAGGGTGAATTGGCTCACGACGAGTGCATCGCCGCCGATGTCCAAGAGTGAACGGTTCATCTTGCCTCGGGAATCGGGAAAGATCCGGAGTGCAACCAGCCGGCCGGCGAGGTGTCTTGAAACCTCCTCGCCGTCGGTAGGAGAGACGCCCAGGTAGATCAGTAGACCAGCGTTGATCCTGCCTACTGCCTCGCCATCAACGGTAACGGTGGCCCTGACCACGCGCTGGACCACCGCGCGCAAGGGGTCAGCCGATCGCCCGAAGGCTGCGGTAGATTCGCATCGCCTCTGCTTCGGCCTCCAGGAATCCGGGCGCCCCATCCCGCATTCCCTGGATAGCGAAGCTCCACCAACCGGGCGAGCTGGCTGGACCGGGCAGAGTCACTCCACGGTAACGGGGAGGGTAGAAGGTGATGGTTCCACCGGGGAGCCGCTTGTGGATCGGGCCGGAGACCATCACCTCGTCGATGTTTCGCGGACCGCTCACGTCACCCTCCACTAGAGCCAGGTTGCGTAGCTTGCGGATCGGATTGTCAGGATCGGTGACCAGTGCTCTGCCCCCCAAGATCCCGGTCAGCTGCAGCAGCCCAAAGCAGACCGCCAGGGCGTCCGTCTCGTCGCCGGCCAGCCGCACGAATCCACCAGCGAAGATCGGTTCCCGATACTCCAGCCGCAGGTGGCGCAGGTACTCCATCTCGAAAAGCCCACGCGACTCGTCGGTAGCCAACCAAAGTGGCCCGGAGTTCCAGGTGCGGCTCAGCGCGAACCCCTCCACCGCAGTGGTCCATTCCGTGGCGCTGGCCCTGCCGGAGTTAGTCAGCCGCACGAATAACACCCGGCCCATGGCGGTTGATTCTAGACCCGCCCCCCGGTCGGCTCGCGTCGGGCTGCGATCCACCAGCCCTTGCTAACCGGGCCCTTCCGTGGTGAGGAGTCGGTGGTATCCGGCGGCGGCCCCGATCTGCACTGGGGACCGCCTTGAACCCAGCAGGAGCAGGAACTGCCCCCGACCGGCGCGCTCCAGCCAGTGCCGTTGCGCGTCATCCAGTAGGAATCCGCGCTGCAGCCGGAGGGCAGCCGCCGGGTGCTGGCTACCCAAGAGCATCGTCGCCGAGTTGACTGCCATCACCTCCCCGGGGGCGCTCCCCAGAAGGTCGCCGGCCGACTGGGTGAGAAGTACCAGCGACCCGTGATACTTGCGGATCCGCCGCGCCAGGTGGGCCATAAGCCTCTGCAGGGGGGCATTGTCGGCCAGCAGACCGGCCTCGTCCACGATCGCCTGCTTGCGACCGTCGTGGGAGCGGATCCAGGACCAAAGCCAGTGCGACACAAGGAGGGTGGCTCCCGGGACCCAGGCGGCGGGAAGCTCGCGCAACCCTACTGCGGCGGCAATCTTCACGGCCGGGCCGCGACCGGGCGAGTTGAAAAGCGCCCCAGCGGTTCCATCGAGCCAGGGCAGCAACCGGTGGGCTACCTGCTCTCCAACCTCGGTCCGGCGCAGCCGGGAGAGGCAGTCTGACAGCACAGCCGTGCCGGACCCGGCATCGCTAAGGGTCCACCGGACCGCCTCCGAGAGATGCCCGATCTCAGCAGGGGAGAGCTGGCCACAGAGCAGTGAGACAAGCTCCGCTACCGCGCCCGGTGCCTCACCGGGTTCCGCCATCTCGAGCAGGTTGAATCCGCAGTCTGGCGACTCTCCCAGAGAGAGGTATTCGCCCCCCACCGCCTCGCACCACCGGCGATGCTCGTTCTCGGGATCCAGCACGACAGTCCGGATGCCCAGCCTCACCGCCTCCAACCCCAGGATTCCCCCAAGGTAGGACTTGCCGCTTCCAGACGAAGCGACCACTCCGAGGTTGGCGTTGGGCAGCGCTGCCGCATCGTGGAGGTTGACCCAGATCGGTGCCCCGGTTCGCATATGACGGCCGAGATTCACCGCCCCGGCCGTCTGTCCGTCCCAGTTGTCCAGCCAGGGCCAGAGAGTAGCCAGCTCCGCGCTGTGCATGACCCGCTGTGGCCCGACCGGGCGGGTGGACGCCAGTTCGGTCTGCAGTCGCGCCGCCTCCTGGCTGCACCAGGCCGGCGTCAAGTGACCCCTCAACGCCCTCATCCGTTCACGTAGGTGGCGCGCAAGTTGCCGCGTCTCCTCTGGAGTGTCGCCGGCGACGGTCACGGTCACCGCCACGTCGAACAGGTTCCCCTCGGACCTCGCCAGCACCTCGCGTAGCCGCGAAGCTGAGTCCATGGCGGCTCGGAGATTCGGGTCGCCGCCCTCTCCGCGCTCCTCAGCGGCGAGCTCCCGCGCTCTCAGTCCGCGCATCCGACGTCGAAGCGAGCGGTCAACCGCCCCGCCCCGTCGTGGCCAGATGTCCAGGACCAGGTCGAATTCACCCTCGGTCCCAGTCAACGACCACAGCCACCCGGCGGAAACATCCACCCCCGGGAGCCGCTCCATCCATAGCGAGCTCAGGAAGCGCCCTCCCGCTCGCAGCAAGGTGGGACTCTCCTTTTGGCGACCTTCCGCCATGGGTCGGGGACCCGCCTGGGGGCTCGTTTTGTGCACCGATGCCGGCAGCGATAGGTCGCTGCCGTCCCCGGCCATCGAGATGAACACGCTCCGCCTAAAGATGGGCCGCTGCCTTCCCTGCTCCATCAGATGGTCCGCCAGCCACTGGTGGAGCTCGGCACCCTTGGTTCCTGACGTCGATGAGGGCCGATCGAGGCCTGCCGGCTCCTTCCGGGAGCAAACCAGGAGGCGCACCGGCAGGAGCAGCTGCTCTAGCCAGCTCTCCAGTTCGCCAGCCAATTTCTCGCGCTCCTCGCCCACCAGGTCGAGGATGTCTGGTGCCTGGACGAGCCAGGTCGTCTGGGGGCGGCTCTCCCAGCCTCTCGACCTCATGACGGCTTGGAGGATTCCGGTGCTTGCCACACCAGGGATCGGACTGCAACCGTCGGGGGAGGTGCCGCCCCTGACAAGTTCACCGGCGTCCCAGGGCCCAGCGGCGGCCCGAGTGAGGTCGACCCGGCGGCCAGCTCCCCAGGAACGGATGGAGTATCAGACGTTTCGTCCGTGATCTGGGTCGCCGCCAGCCAGCATCCCCTGGAGCATCTGACACACCTCCAGAAGGGGAGAAATCCGAGAGGTGATCGACCCGGCGTCGGGGCATCGGCACCGGGGCGATCCGCACATCTCGACTCCGCCCCCACCCACTGGTGGTGGTCCCGAGACTGCATCATCGCCCTGGCTGCGAAGCCGAGAAAGAGCCAGAACCAACGGGCGAGGGACACCTCCTGGTGTCGCCCCCAGGCCAGAACCGAGATGGTGAGCGCCATCAGGCCAGCCACGACGATCCGTAGAAGTGTCGGCAGGGCGGAGTTGCACACTGCCCAAGTGGCCGCGGCACCGAGACCGGCCAGGATAAGCCGGGAGGCGGGAAGGCCAAGGGCGATGACCGGCTCGCTGTCAAGATTGTCCGCAAATCGAAGATGGTCCAAGGTTGGCTCCAGACGAATACCGCTCCACTGGAGTCCGTCCACCGTCAGGCGAAGGGCTGTGGCGCCGTCAGACGGGGCGGAAGACCTCGACCGAGAATCCCGTGTCCTGGGCTGGAAGTCGGGGCGGCTTGGTGACCCGGAGGTGTACCCATTCCACCTTCGGCAGTTTCAGAAGGGACTCCGCGATTTCGGCGGCCATAGCCTCGACCAGGTGGAATTCGCGCTCTTCGACGATCTCCGCACGACTCCGTAGAGCTCCACATAGTTGACGGTGTCAGCCACATCGTCGCTGACCTGGGCGCGGCCGATATCGGCGGCAACTTCCAGGTCCACGATGAACTCACCCCCGGACCGCCTCTCCCCGTCGGAGACACCGTGGTGGCCGAAGAAGCGGAGGCCATGGAGGACCAACAGGTCTCGATGGCGACCCAAGCCGTCGCCCTGAGGTTCACTCAAGCTCGCCGTCTCCCAACTGGAGGAAACGCGTCAGAGACCCTTGGGCTTCTTCTCGACGGCCTCGATGGAGTCGATGTGGATCACTTCGCGCCGATTGTCTCGGGTCGGAAAGAGCACCACCAGGGTCTGGGACAACGCCGCGATTACCTGGCCAACGTCCCCGACGGATATCCCCTCGATAGCCTCGCCGGTGCTGTGGCGCACCACGTCGTTGACCTTCACCCAGCTGCCCGGAGGCCAGCGCATCTCGGGAGTGAGCTCCTCGGGACTCAGGTCCTCCATGGAGACGGCCCCGCGATTTCCACCCCAGGGGCGGGTCGGGGACGGCCGGGGCGCGACTCGGGCGACGGGCGCCAGCGGCTTTTCGCGACTAGATCTGGTTCGGCTTCTTCCGCGATCTCCAACTCCTCTTCGTCGTCGTCGTCGACCGGCGCCGCTTCGGCAGCATCTGGCCCATCAAGCTCGGCGCCCGGCTCCTCCGGTTTGGGCGTGCGCTTTGGGCTCATGGGCACCCGATCACGGAACTGGTGACGGCCGCGTGGTGACATCCACGGGCTGGCTCTGACTCAGCTTCAGCGTACCACGAGATCCGGCGGCGCCAAGTTGGTGGATCACTCCTCAGCGATCGAGGTTACCCGCCACGGCTCGTGTTGGCCGTCCAGCAGCATTCGCAGTTGAACCGGCTCGTTGGTGGTGCTGGGGGCGGCGTCGGTCGTCAGGAAGCTGGTTCGATCCCGATAGCGGAGCCGCACGGTGGCCTGCCCTTGACCGGCGATCTCGGAGATCTCCAGATTGAGTGATTCTCGGAATGGGCTCACCTGTATCCCCGCCGACTGGTAGGCGGTGAATCGAGCTCGAGCTCAGCCAGCGCATCACCAGCGAATGCCTGCCCCAGCCGGCTCAGGTTTCCGCTCACCGCGGCATCGTCAAGAAGGGCCAGGATCCGCCGCATCTCGCTTCGGATCCGGTCGAGAGTTTGGGGATCGGCAGGCTTGCGCCGCTTGGGCAAGTTGGGCATCTAGTCGCCTCCTGCCCGCGGGCGCAGCGACCCGGAGCAGGTCGGTGGGCAGGTAGGCCGATGACCGGCTGGTGCGGGGTCTCGGATGCGTCGAGGACCACCGACTCTCGGCTCAGGGTTGTCGGCGGTTCCCTTCAGGGAGACCGGTGCGGGAGGCACCTGGACAGTCGGTGCGTCGGCCCAGCCGAAGTCGTCGCGCAGGCGCCACTTGGCCGGTCGGCGGCCGGGACGGCGCTCTGCGCCTGGGCCGCCTTGAGGCGGCTAACAGATTCCTCCGCCTCGAGCCCGGACCCGGTCGGGATCGTCTTCGTAACCTGGCCGACGCACGCCCTGGACGGTCCGACCCACCAGTGCTACGGCAGGCTATCCAGATTCTGCAGAAGCGTCATACCGGCCGCTTCTACCAGGCATTGCAAGGTGGGCAAGTGGCCAGGGCGAATCCTCGGGAAATACGTAGCACCGGTTTGCCGGAAAGTGGCGCAGCTGGGAGAGCATCGTGAAGCCAGGGCTGCCTCTGCAGAGGACCGCGGTCGGGGCCTCGCCACGCTCGAGCATCGCCGCGATTCGGGCGAGGCTCGTCGCGGGGTCCGCCAGCTCTCCGTCCTGGCTGGCCCCGACCACGCGGAAGGAAGGCACCAGCTCGGCGGCCCGACGGGCGAGGCTGGCCTCCCCCACGACCACGAGCGTGTTAAGTTGATTGGTGTTTACCACCTGCATGGTCGATCGTACCCTAGGCTCGGCCAATCAGTCGCGGGGAGGCAGCCCCGGGCAGTTCAAGCTGGGTGCCAAGCTCCTCCCGGTGGACGGTGATCTCGTCGAGCCGCTTCTGGTCGATCTCGATTCCGAGCCCCGGGTCGGTCGGTACTGCCATGGTGCCGTCCGGGGGCCAGTTCGAACGGTTGCAGGAGCAAATCCCGTTCGAAGTAGCGGCCGCTGGCCGAGGTATCGCCTGGGAGGGTGAAGCCGGGCAGGGATGCCAGTGCCAGATTGGCCGCGCGGCCGATCCCGGTCTCCAGCATCCCGCCGCACCAAACCGGCCAGCCCGCCTCGCCGCAGGTGTCGTGGATCTGGACCGACGAGAGCAGACCGCCCACCCGACCGGCCTTGATGTTGAGGATCCGACCCGAATCCAGGGAGATAGCCGCTCGGAGATCGGCTCAGCGACTCCACGCTCTCATCGAGACAGATCGAGGTCTCGATCTGACACTGAAGCGCGGCGTGGTCGATCAGGTCATCGTGAGCCAGGGGCTGTTCAATCATCATCAGGTCGTACTCGTCAAGTGCGCGCAACTGATCCAGGTCCTTCAGTGAGTAGGCACTATTCGCATCCAGCATGACAGGGGTGGCGGGGAAGCGCTGGCGCACTGCCCTTGCCAGCTCCACGTCATACCCAGGCTTGCACTTCAGCTTGATCCGCTGATATCCCTCGTCTAGATAGCCCTCGACCGCGCTGAGCGTCGCCGCCACCGACGGCTGAATGCCGATGCTGACCCCGCATCTGATCCGGCTACGCACTCCGCCCAGGATCTTGGACAGGCTCTGCCCGCTGGCCCTGCCTGCCTGGTCCAACAGCGCCATCTCGACCGCCGCTTTGGCCATGTGGTGGCCGCGGACCCAGGCCCAACTCTTGGCGTGGTCGAGCCAGATCGGCCGCAGGTCTGTCCAGAACCGACGGCATGATGTAGTCGCGGAGTGACAATCACCGCACCGGCGCTGGTCTCTGAGGAGTACCCGGGTTCGATGCCCGCGGCACATTCCCCGATCCCCGCGATTCCATCTCCGGTCAGCTCCAGCAGCAGGGCCCGGCGCACGGTCTGAGTGCCGAAGCTGGTGGTGAAGGGTGAGACCAGGGGCAGCTCGACGAGTCCGCAACCTGGCACGCTCCACCTGCAACTGGGGTAGTTGATCCGTCATCCGAGCTCGCCCTGCCAGACGCGGGACACGCAACCTGCCAGCAATGCTGCCCGGTCGGGAATCGAGCCAGCTGCTGCCCACTCCCCTGCCGCGTGCGCATTGCCGCCCACGATCCCCATTCCATCCAGGGTTGGAATGCCCAGAGCGGCGGTGAAGTTACCGTCGCTGCCGCCACCCACGGTGGCGCCCTCGAGCTCGCTCCAGTCCAGTTCGAGCGCTACCTCCCTCGCCATCGCGAATAGCCTCAGTTGAAGCCGCCGGCTCGAACGGCGGCCGATTGATGCCCCCATCCACCTCCAGCGTCGCCTGGGACAGCGCGGCCTGGAGCCGACGCATGGCCGAGTCGACTCGAGCCGCCTCGTTGGCCGTTGAGAAGCGCACATCCACGTCCAGCTGGGCGAGAGCTGGGATGACGTTGGTTCTGGTTCCGGCTCGGAGTACGGTGGGCGAGACGGTTGTGCCCATCTCGGGCCGGCCCAGCGCAGCTATCTCGGCGACCAGAGGGGCGATCGCCACCAGGGCATTCACCCCTCGTCGGGGTCAAGCCCAGCGTGGGAAGCGAGGCCCCGGACGGTGATCCGGTAGCCGCCGACCCCCTTCCGGGCGATCTTGACCGCTCGGCCGACAGGGGGCTCCAGCACGAACACCGCCGAGCTTGCCCGGGCCTCAGATTCGATAAGGCGGCGCGAACCCGGACTGCCGACCTCCTCGTCGCCGGTCAGCAGTAGGGTGAGCATGCCCATTCGGTCCGCCGGCCTCTCGGAGTCCGGCCAGAGCCGCCAGGGCGACCACCGCCCCGCCTTTCATATCAAAAACGCCCGGGCCCTGCCCGCGTCCTTCGGACGCCTCGAAGAGCGGTGAAAACGCTCCCTTGTCCCACACCGTGTCGAGATGGCCCAGCAGCAGAGGGCCCCGCCCTCCGGGCTCGCCCCAGCGCATGACCAGGCAGGGGACTCCCCCCTCCTCGACCTCCCGAGTCTCGACCGCCCCCATCGCTTCGGTGATGAGACGCTCGGCAACCCGGGAGCAGGCCAACAGCGCATCACGATCACCACTTGGGGACTCACACCGAACCAACTCCTCCAGAGCCTCCACCCAGCGGCCTTGGTGCCCCCAGAGCCAACCACGCAGCGCAGCAAGGTCGGGCGAGCTGTCCACTGGTGGCACCGGCAAATTCTACGGGTGGGCCTGCGGCTCGAGTTGGGCGCGGCCCCCCTTGCCTCGATTCATCCGGCCGTCCGGGGCTCTCGCCCGGTGGCTCAGCCTACTTGCAGACCCACTCGCCGGACTCCCCGATGGAGAACATCTTGGCGGCGATGTCGGACTGCTGGACCGGATCCCAGATGTCAGTGCCTCCGTGGGCGTGGAACGTCGCGGGCATGAACTGGAAGAGACCGCTCGCCCCGGATGATCTGTTGACGTCGGTGGGATCGAGCCCTGATTCGCATTGGGCGACTCCAAGCAGCCAGGAATATGAGACGTCGTATTGCTGAGCCGCCGACCAAATGATCTGCATGATCGTGCCAACCGGTGGCTCCGGCACTGCCCGCCAGAACGCCGAACCGTAGGGTAGCCCCGCGGCGGCAGGCGGCGGCGGTGGCAGAACCTGTGCCTCCTGGAGGGGGAGGGTCACCTGGTAGTCGCTCACAGAGAGGATGCTTCGCGCCTGGCTGGCGAGCTGAGCAATCGCGGCGGGAGCAGTGGAGGGTGGTCCGTCGACGCTGCCGGTGGCGAGGGCGCCCACGACTGGTGTGCTCACCAGGAGTACCGCGGCAAGAGTGATGCCCCGCAGGCGGCTCGCCAGTACGGGAATCCGCCGGATCGGCAGATTCTCCTCGTGGCGGACAATGACGCCGACCCGGCGCGCGGCGGATGGCCAGGTCAGCTGAGCCAAATCAGGCGCCCGCGTTGGGTGGGTAGATGAAGCCGTCGAAGCCGGAGCCGGTGTCCGGCACGACTCGGTAGTCGACCCGGTCGAAGCCGCCACCGGCGACCCCGTAGTAGTTCATCTCCGAGACTTCGAAGTTGTCGGGGTACCCAGCGCCGGGTACTGAGACCGCGGTCACGTACGCGACGTGACCTTCATCGGAGGCTCCGCCGGAGTCGGGGGGCCAGACCACGATGGCTCCCACCATCGGCGTTCTGCCCTCCGCGTGGCCGGCCGCTGCGGCGTTGCCCCACCACTGATAGGCATCGCCGCCCCAGTTGACATCCCAGCCGTTGGCCCGCCACTGACCTGCTGCCCAGTAGGTGCAGGTTCCGAATGCAAAGGCCCAGTCACCGGTGGTCACGGTGGCGGTCGGGTGGACCAACTCGGCGAGAAGCTCGTTGGATTGGATACCCAGCTGCGACTCGATCGCTTCGGCGCCGCTCTCATCGGCCACAAGCTGCTGGTCAGCCTTGGAGATCGACTGCTGGTCGGACTGTATGGAGCTCACCAGCTGACCCACCTGGGAGGCGATGGCGCTGGGCAGGGTGGCATTGTCGAAGAATTGAGCCATATTGGGAGATGCCAGAGCGTTGGCCACTTCGGCGGCCCCGTTGCCGTCGACGTAGGCGGTGCTGACCAAACTGACCAATGCCTGGGTGTCCCCAGACAGCTGAATCTGGAGCACCTGTTGGGTCGTTTGATCATTACTCAACTGCTCATTGAGCGAATTGAGTTCGGCTTGGTTCGTCTCGATCTTCGTCAGCAGTACTTTGACCGAGCTGGCATCAGCCACCTCCCCCTGTGCCTCCAACTGATCGAGTAGGTTGGTCAGGGCTTGCTGATTGACAGCGTCGGTCGACTGCTGGGCTACTGCCCCTAGATTGGCTCCGAAAATCGATGAAACCCACACCAGTCCGGCCACGCCGGCAGCAAGCCAAACGTGCCCGGCAAAGCGGGCTCCGCGCATACGTCCTCCCACATAAGCGCGTGTCGTGCGAGGGTCGAAGGTAACCCATCTGCCAGGGTGGGGTCAACCCCTGACTTCAACGCCTGACCAGCTTCCGCCGAATTCATCCTCGATCGATGATGGGCTGCGGTGCCGTCACGCGCGCGGAGCCTCATCGACCGAGGGGCCCCATCCATGGACCAGCTCCACCAGCCGACGAAGCAGGTCCGGGTCGGAGTCCGGGAGAACTCCGTGTCCGAGGTTGAAGATGTGGCCGGGGCGATGCCCCGCCTGGCGGAGCACTTCGTGAGCTCCTGCCTCGAGAGCGGGCCAAGGCGATAGAACGGTGGCGGGGTCGAGGTTGCCCTGGATAAAGCGACTTCTGCCGATCAGGTCCCAGGCCTCCGCGAGCGGCAGCCGCCAGTCGACCGACACCCCATCCGGCCCGGTGGCCGCCACCGCGGGAAGTAGGTGGCTCGAGGCGGTCGAGAAGTACACCACCGGAACGCTTGGCCTTAATCGCTCGATGAGTGAGTGGAGCTGCGGAGCAACGTGCTGGGCGAACGTGGCCCGATCCAGCACCCCGATCCAACTGTCGAAAAGCTGCACGACGTCAGCGCCGGCCTCCACCTGCGCGGTGAGATAGCGGGCTAGCACTTCAGTCAGCGTCGTCATGAGCTCGTCCCAGAGCTGCGGCTCCGAGCGGATCAGGGCACGAACGTGCGGGTAATCCCGAGAGCCCTTGCCCTCTACCAAGTAGCAGGCCATCGTGAAAGGAGCTGCCCCGAACCCGATTAGGGCTGCCCTCCGACCCAGTCGTTGACGCGAGTCCTTGATGGCGCGGAATAAATAGGGGGTCGCCTCTTCCGCTTGGACCACCCGGAGTTGGCGCACTTGGCGCATCGAACGGACCGGATGTGCGATGACCGGACCGACGTTCTCGCGAATCTCAAAGTCGACGCCCATGCCCTGAAGGGGCAGCATGATGTCGGCGAAGACGACTGCCGCATCCACCCCCAGAACATCAACTGGAAGGCAGGTGACATCGGCACTCAGCTCAGAGTTGGTGGCGAGCTCCATGAATCCGAAGCGCTCCCTCAGCGCCCGATATTGGGGCAGCGAACGGCCTGCCTGGCGCATGAACCACACCGGAGTCGCGTCAGTCGGTCGGCGGAGGGTGGCCGCCAGAAAGCGCTCTGCACCCTCCGTCACTGCGAGCGGGCCGGGCGTACAGCGACCATGAGCCGGATGAGCATGCCAAAGTACTGCACCCTGAGGCGGGCGCGGGGCTACCTGCTACTTCTGCATCCAGGGCCGTCTGCGGTCTGCACCACCGTGACCGCGCTGGCCGGTTGGAGCGTTTGGAACCGAACCAGGCATCTCCCTCGAGCGGCAGGTGCACAGGGTCGCCCAATTGCCAATCTGGCCTGCGCGACCGCGGCGATGGCTCTGGCCCAGTTCAGCACGGGGGTGCTGAATGACGCCTTTGACGCTCCATGGGATCGGGTCTATCAGCAGTACAAGCCGATCGCGACCGGAGACGTGCCCCGCCATCATGCTTGGGTGATCGGGTTCGCCTGCGGCATCGGTTCGCTCGGTCTGGCCAGCCTGGCAGGGAGCCGCGCTCAGCTGGTTATGCTCTGGGGCTTAGTTAGCGGTTGGTCCTACAGCCTGGGCCTCAGTCGCACCCCACTCTCGTTTCTTCCGTTCGCGTCCGGCCTCGCGAGCGTGCCTCTGCTCGGGCCGGCCGCCGTAGGCGTCCCGCTGCCTTCTGAAGGACAGGTCGTGATCCTTGCCGGCGGGCTCGGGCTCGGCCTCCACCTGGCCAACGCCGGGCCGGACATCGAGCGGGACCGCCAGGCGGGGCGGAAGAGCCTTCCGGTCATGTTGGGTACGAACGGTTCGCGCGCGGCCAGTCAGCTGCTGCTCAGTCTGGTGGCCGCAATGGTCGCCCTCGGCAGCCCACCGGCAAGCCGGCCCTGGACCTGGGGCGGAACCGCAACATGTGCGGCGCTGATTTTGACTGACAACTTTGGACCACCCAGCCTGCGCTCGCGGACAGGCCACCCCTTCGTGGTTCCCGCCCTGGCCGGTGGCTCTCTGGCGGTCGGGTGGCTCCTGGGGCGCGCCCGCGAGATGGTTCGGGCCTCCGCGTGAGCCGGAGGGCAGTCTGAGTGTCAGATCTCGACCGCGAGGCGGGTCTACATGAAGGCGAGATTAGGATTCGACCGTCCACCGCTCATCGTCGGCGCGCAGCGCTGAGCGCCGGAATCACCGTCGGTGCGGTGCTGGTCCCAGTAGGTCTTGTGCTGGGTGTGCTGAGCCACAACTGGGGCGTGCTGGTTCTCTGTGTTTTCGCCTCGGTGGTGGTCGTGTTGGCTTCGTTCCTGGGGCAAGCGCACAACGAGGTTTTTGTCGGCCCGCGCGGTATCCGTCGCGTCTCTCGGGACTGCGACCTGGTTGCGAGCTGGTCATCTCTGCGCGGGGTGGAGGTTAGGATTCCCGGCAATCGGATCGTGGTGTTCACCATCGACACCAGCGGAGTCGATGTCGAGCGCCTTAAGAAAGGCCATTCCAACAGTGCCGAGGCCTTGGTCCGTCACCCTCCCGAGGGGTTCGAATTTCGACTGGAGCGGGAAGCCGCTGACGCGCTGGTGGAACAGATCGCCGAGCGGAGACCCAAACTCAAGGGCGTGGAGAACTGGAACCGCGCAAGTCGACCGAACTGAGGGTGCTACGCGAGTATTTCGTGACGCTGCGCGGTAGCGCCGATGTCGCGCCGCAGAGGATCAGGGCCCACGTCGGATCGGAGCGACCAACCGTCGGATAGCCGACCGGGATTAGATGTCGCCGTAGGGCGTGTGCTCGGCAATTGAGAATGCTAGTAATCAAGCCGTTCTCCACACACTTGTCCTCGCCGCGATGTTTGATCCGCTACTGGCCCACACGCCGAACCTCACACCGGCCACGCGGGACGCAGAGTTGATTGTGGAGATGGCGCGAGTGTGCCCCCGGTAGTCCACCGCCGATTTTCCCATGCCTGCCTGAATAACCGGGGCTTATTACGGACTCCGGGGCTGCGCTCACATCCGCCAATTCGCCTACGGTTGGTCGACGTTGCCGGCGGACCCGAGCAGACGCTGTCGTGCGATCTGGCGTTCGTCGCGACGTCGCTCTTCCAGAAGTTCGAGCAGCCGCTCCGTAGCGTCCATGAGTTCCCGGCCCTGGGCGACAGCCTCCGGGTCGCCCAGATCGGCGGTTTGGCGCTGCACCTTGCCGGCGCGCCGCAGCAGCGAGCGGACGTCGGAGGTTAGTGCGTCCAGACCCCGCAGGCGATCGGTCCCGGAGGCACTCAGGTCCGGCATAGACTCACGGTTCCTGGCTATCCACCGGTTCAGGATACGGAAGGACTCGGCACCGAGGGACCGTAGATGAATCCGGCCAACTGTTCGAATGCGTCGCCGGTCTTTCCCGCCGATACCCCCCGTAGGTCCACATAGGGCGGGCGGGACCCGACGAATACCCAGTTGGCCTCCGCCACCGTGTAATCGCCCGAGGAATCCACGCCCACAACCAGAGCAACGTGTCCAGCACCCGAGTCGGTGTAGACGGCTATTGCGCCCACCTGGGGGTCGGGGCCTATCGAGTACCCGGCGGCTGAGGCCAACTCGAGCCACTGCCCGGCATTCCCACCAAGCTCGCCACCAGCGGTATGCCACATCACTCGCCGTCGAGTTGCGACGTACCACGTGCACTGCCCGGTCGAGAAACCCTCGTAGTCGGCAGGAAACGGCTCCGGGGAGCCTGTGCACGCGCTGGGGTCGACCGCCAGCGCACCGGGCTCCGGGCCGCAGGGGAGCGCCCAGGAAGGGAAGCCGCTTGACCCGTCCGGAATGTCCGTCCCTGCTGGCAGCATAAAGCCTCCCGGGTCAGGCAGCAGCCCATTGACCGAGCTCCAACCGACCGCCACCGCACCCGCAGAGACGAGGCCGACCAAGCTCAGGACCATGACCATGGGGATTGCGCATCCGCTCACTGCCAGTGCCGCCACCCACCTGCCCTTGGGGATCAAGCGATCGCTCGGGCATCGGTGCAGAGCACCCGATGAAGGTCGGCGGGCGCTGCACCCTGAAACGCGGCTCGCTCCCGACCAACGATCACGATCCCCGTGCCCGGGCTGGCGTCCCGCAACAGGTCGCATTCAGCGGAGGAGAGTCCGAACGCCTCACGCACTGCTGGGATGGCCACCTCTTCCTGGCGGAGCAGGAGCTTGGTGTGGCAATTGCGGACTATCACGTTTCCGACCGGCGAGTTGAGAAAGTCTTCGACCACCTGCGAGATCACCATCAGTCCCGTGCCCAACTTGCGCACGCGGCGGCTCAGGGCTTCGAGGGCCGCTGCGCTTCGGGGTCGGGCCAAGAGGATCTCCGCCTCGTCGACCAGTACCAGTCGGGGCACGCTCTGGTGGCGCGAAATATCAGCCTCGAGCTGCAGGAGGATCATCTGCATCGCTGGTGCTAGCAGCTGGTCGCGGTCGCCTTCCCACCCAGCCAGTGAGAAGACAGTGGCTGCCCCTTCAGGCTGTCGGTCGCTGCGGCCGTCGAACACCCCACCCATCACGCCTCCGGTGAAGCGTCTCAACCGACGAGCCAGCATCGAGTCCCCGGCCTGCTCGAGCGATGCCACCAAATCGGAGAGCTGAGGGTTTGGGTTGTTCGAGAACAGAGCGGTCAGCGCTGCCTCCAATTCCAGGGACTCATCCTCGGGGAGGGCCCAACCTCCTGACCGTCCTCCCGCCAGGAGCTCCAGGACGACCAGGGCTCTGGCTGCGCGAGCCGAGGCTTCCTCCCCTTCCTCCGCGTCGCTTCCCGCCGGCCCGAGGGCGCTCAGTCCCGACCGCTTCCCGGGCGCTATCTCGTGGCACGTTCCCTCCAAGAGGCGAACCAAGGGGCGATACTCACCGAGAGGATCGATGCAGCGCAGACGGCAGCCGCGGAGTGCCAGTCTCGCGGCGAGCAGCTTCGCGGTGTATGACTTGCCCGCCCCGGAAGTGCCCAGAACGATCACGTTGAAGTTCGGGTTTGAGCGGTCGAAGGGGTCCAGCGTCACCAGCTCGCGAGAGATCAGGCTGGGCCCCAGTAGGACCCCGGAGACGGCGGAGAGATTGCTGCGGAGAAATGGGAACCCGGTGGCGAGCGCGCTGGCGGTCATGTCCCGGCCCCAACCAAATGGGCTGACCCCGGTCGGCACGGTTGCCCTCCAGCCGTCCACGTGTCGGTGAGTCAGGGGTACCACCCCGCAGCCCAGTTCGGCCATCGTGGTCAGGAGTTGCTGCCAGCAGGAGTCCAACTCCGCCAGGGTGGTCGACGCGAGAGTCACGAAGATCTCGAGCTGGAAGAGCCGCTCCTCTTCCACCAGCACCTGCGCCTCCAGGTTGAGCGCGTCTCCCAGCGCGGTCTCGGTACCACGATCTGGGCGCTGGCCGCGCAAGTGGTCGACAACCAGACTTGTCTCGAAACCGCGAATCTTGCGCCGGAGCCGGTTCAGGCTTAGCAACTTGGGCAGTGGCACGACGTGTTGCGCAATCCGCACGTCGCATTCCAGACCCCGCAGAAGTGGGGCCAGCCAGCCGATCGCAACTCGCCGGGGATAGGAGGCGACGAAGAGACTGCGGCTCCATGTCCCGCCAAGGCGAATCTGACGGGAGAAGACCTCGGCGCTGGTGGGTGCCATCCAACTGGCGAACGTGTCCGGCTGCCGATTGCTGTGGCCCGAGGCCAGCTTCTGCAGAAGCTCGAGCCACTCGCCGTCGGTGACCCGCCGCGCGTGCAGCCCCATCTGGCCCACCTCAGCGGCGATCACCTCGCAACGCTGCTCGAGGCCCACCTCAGTGCTTCCCGGCAGGGGCCCTGAGGAGCGCCATTGGCCCCTGCGCAACCGCGACACAGAACTCCTGACCGCAGAGAACGGATCCGCCAGCTCCCCGCCCCACACGACCAGAAGATGGCGCTGGTTCTGCACAAGTCGACCACGGACGAGCTGCTGGCGAAACTCGTGGTCCTCGCGGGCGAGGTGGTCCAAAGAGCGGTCTGTCTGCGTGCCGGGGAGCCACTCAACGCGTTCCATATCCGGTTGCGAAGACGAATAGATGGAGACAGGGCCTGATAGCGACGTGAGCATTTGCCGATATCGCCGCCACACCTGCTCCTGCTCCGAGTCGCTCTGCAAGGCCAGATTGACCGGCTCGATGGTCAACGCTGCTCGTTGACCGCCTCCAGGCAGATGAGCGACCTGATTCTCCAAGTGGTCCACGTCAATCAACTGGAGCGTCGAGCTCCGAGAGCTGCGGACGCCGGCTAGAACCACGGCGCCACCCACGGCAGGGCGCGTGCACCCGGAAGCACCTTGGGCTCAGCGGGGCCGATCTGCGAGTCGATGGAGACGTAGAGCGGTTCGGCGCTTCCGTTTTCCAGCGTTCCCGGATGTCGGAGTTGGTGGGGCTGAAGTTGGAACCAGAGCCAGTCCCCGACCCAGGAATCGAGTCGCCTTCCCTCTCGTCTACCGAAGGCTAGGGTGAGCGCCGCTGCTAACCAGGGTAAAGATCCCAAAATCGCGAGCTCCGGCACTACCTGCACTCGGAGCAGGAGGTAGGGCAGGGAGGCTCCTACTCCGAGCCAAACCAGTTGCTGGACGGTGAAGCCACCCCAGCGCAGAGGCACGCTGGAAATCGGCTGGAGCACTTCCGCGTGCATCACGAAGTCCCGAAGTCTTCGGCATTCGGCGCCGGATCGTGCCGCAGCCGGCCGCGCCGAAGCGCGTTCAGGTAAGCGGCATCCAGGTCGTGCACTCGAGCCCCACCGGCAGCGATGTAGTCGCGACCGAGCCTGGATGAGACTTCGAAGTCCCGCTTTGAACGCTCGCGCAGATCCGCCAGCTCGGAAGCACCCAAGCCCAAGAGACGCCGAAGCTCTGGACGCTGTTCGCGGCCGTCGAGTAGGGCTCGGCCGATGAACTGATCCCGAGTCTCGCGTCCAGCCACCCGTGGCCAACTGTTGGGTGAGCTCGCCTCTCCCCGCTCGAGCCGATCCGCCAGCCTGTGGTCACGCAGAGCAGGTCGGCCGAGCAGCGATCTGCCGGCCGGCAACAAGTGGGACCCAAACCGTAAAGCTCGGGGTTGAAGCTCTCCTCGCGCAGCCGCGACCCCTCCCAGGATGGCTCCTCCGGAAGCTGCCATGAGAGTTCGCAGCCCACCCACGGTGGCCATCTCCCCACGGCTGAGCCGTTTGGGCACCTCCAACATCAACCAGACCGTGACGATCGCTAGCAGGCACTTGGCGAATTGGTTCCCGGGGTTGCCGCTTCCCACCTCGGCCAGCAACCCTGCGGAGCCTGCCCCGCAACTGGCCGATGCGGAGGAGGAGATGAGAGGGCAGCCCCCGACATGAGCAGCGGCGGGGTTGGGAGAGAGTCCCGACACAGTCGAGACGATCGCTACGAAGATCAGGAAAAGCAGGGTCTGGATCACCACGACAGCGGACAGCTCGACGATGGTTCGCCAATACCGGCTGAATGCGGCTCGGCCCCCGGGAAGAGCCAGGAGCAGGAACGCCAGGCTGGAGCAGCCGGCTAGGACGGCGAGAGCCAGGTAGCGCGCGACATAGGTGAGGGCAAGCCAGAGCGCGAGTGCGGTGAGGACCGTGTAGGCGAGCATTCCCTGTATCCCGTCGGGAACGTCAAAACCGTTGCGACCATGTGCCCCCACCCCCTTCCAAACGTCGGTGAAGGAGGGAACTGTCCCCCAGTAGATGTCGGCGTAGCGGCAGTCGGACGGACTCTGCCCATCGCCGGCCCGGGGCTCACCGGCGAGGGGCAGGGCGCCCAGTTGAACTCCGGTGAGATCACTACCGCCACGGCCCTCGAGACACTCCTGGCCAGCGTTGTTGTTTACCTGATCGTCGGTGTCCGTGCAAAGCGGCTGGCTTGGTACGGCGTCGCCGCGGTCGCAGTTGGCGTCATGCAGCGGCGGGCCAAAGAAGTTTTCGCTTCGGTCGAGGACCTCTTTAGTGAAGTCGGGATCGTCCGAACCGATGCAGTGGGATTGGGTAAAGCGGGGATCCATCCAGGGCTGCACTAGCACTTGCTGGGACGGCGCGGGCCCTGGTTCCGATAGGTGGATCCCCGGGTGTGCGATCGGGCTGTCCTCGGGACAGTAGGCGGTCATCGCCAGCACGGTCATCAGGTCGAGGGGCTGTCCGTTCTTGTCCCCCAGGTGCTCGAAGGTCGTCTGCAGGATCGCCTGGGACGCCCAGGTACCAGCGTCAATCACCCGGCCGGCCAAGTGCAGTGGGAGCCCTGCGCCGATTACGCCGGCCGCGATCAGGCACGGGACCAGGCCGGATCGCAAGTTCAGCTGTTGGCCGACCATGAACAGCGTCGCCTGGATGGCGAACGCCAGCACCAGCAGGCTCAGCGAAAGCGGGACCATGATCGAGTTGAGGTCCTGAACCCAAGGGATACATCCCTGGTTCCCGCATTGGTGCGCCGGCTCGCCCCAGGCGCCGTTGTAGTTGTCGACCGCGGGATTGCTGCCCACCAGGGTGGTCACGATCTGCCACGGGCCGGACGTGATAGCCCCCGTGCTCGGACTGATGTGGTCCGGATCGGGGCTGCCGTCTAGGCTGCCCATGATCGCCACCGGACCGCTCACGAAGGCGTCGATGATGTAGCACATCGGGTCGGTGATCCCGCCGCACTGCTGGCTGTCGCTCCCAGCGGCTTCTTGGTCGTCCGTGGCGGTCGGGCTCGGGCTGGGGGTCGCCGAGGTTGACACGGCCAACAACCTGGCCGCGGCGACGATCGGCAGGTTCACGCCCGTCGGCACTAGCGTCGCGCCACCGATCGCGAGTCCCCACGAGGTGCCGCCCAACAGGACCAGCCGAAGGACGGAGAACAGGTTTCAGTGCGCGGTGCCGGAGCAGTTGCTGGTGGCGCAGGCCGTGTTGCTCCCCGAGAGCCCCTCCACGAAGCTCAGCACGGCTCCCTCGTTGACCAGCAGCAGTACTCCGAGCAAAACGGTGACCAGGCCTTGTACCGCGGCGGCGCGACGTTGGCTGTTGTCCAGGGCCGTCATGTAGCGAATCGCGGCGAAGCTGAGGCAGAGCACCGCCACCGCACCCAGCGCCAGGCCCGTCACCGTGTGGATCACGTTGTCCAAACCGGTGCTGAAAGTCGCCAGTAGTTCCACCACTCCCCCCGGCCCGACCACGGGCTCGTATTCAGCTCTCAGGGATCTACGTCCGCTTGGCTCCACTTGAGGGGGTGCGGGCCGGCCGACCACCTTGGGTTCTGGTCGGTCCAATCCCGCAGCGGCCTGCCGGGTGCTGGCGATGGGACTTCTACTAGCTCTCCCAGGGTGGCCCTCGCGGTCAGTCCGCGATCGCGGTACCAGCGATGCTGCGCGATCACTGCCGGCTGGTCCCCTCCGCGGATGATGAGAGCCTGATCTGACTTGAGTCGGCGCACGTCGTCCGGTTGCAGCAGCGGATGTGGGGAAACCGGTTCCCTCAGCCAAGAGTCGGACTGTCGATACAAGGTGGAGGTCCCAGCCAACCTGCTCACCCGTTCCAACAGCTCGATTTCGGAGATTCCCGGAAAGAGCAGCTTGGTTCGGCAGTTGGACCAAATCGCAGCCGATGCCTCGGCGCCGTAGGCAGCGCTGATCGAACCCAGGTCCTGGGCCATCAACATCAGTCGCACCCCCTGGGACCGCCCCAACTGGACAAGCGCTGGCAGCTCCGGAAGGCTCGTGAGCTGGGTGAACTCATCCAAGACAAATAGCGCGGGCGTCTCCGGAGGGTTGGCGAAGAGGCTGCGCCAGCAGCACGATATGAGGGCTGAGATCAACCCGCGCAGCACCGGAGCATCGTGCGGCGCCACCACGCAGTACAGCGTCTTGAGCTCTCCGCTGGCGATTCCGGACGGATCGAAGTCGCTGCCAGAGGTCGCTTCAACAACCTGGTCTGAGCCGAACGCCCCGAGCTGCGACACCAAGGTTGCAACCACTCCCATTGCGGTGCGATCACCGCCACTGAGCGCGCCCTGCACGAGCCTTCTAGCGACCGGGTGGCCAACCGCCTCTGGCATTGCTTCGGCCGGCACCGACTGCAGAATCTCAAGTACGCAACCGAGAGCTACCCGTCGGTCAGAAGCCTCGACCAGCAGTCCGTGGAGCAGCTGTCGGGCCAGGTCGTGCCAGAACGGCTCACGGTCCGGCGCCCGGCCCATCAAGAACGTGGCGACCCGGAGGGCGTCTTCCGAACTGCCAATTGCAGCTACCGGGTTCCACCGAGCGGTGGGGTCCATCAGGGGAGCGAAGACAGCTACCTCGCCCAGTGCACGGCGATGTGAATAAGTCATCCGCACCAACTCACCCTTGGGGTCGGTCACCACGACCGGCCCTGGCCAATCCAGCAGCGCAGGTATGGCCAGACCGGACGACTTGCCGGAACCGGTCGGACCCAGGGCCAAGAGGTGTTCATCCCCAGGGAGCCAGATCGACCGGCGGCGGTGGTCACCCAGTCGGACCCTGGGTTCAGCACCCGACCCGCGCCATCGCCGCCGGCGCAACGCGCGCAGGTCCGGACCACCAGCGAGCCGAGCGCGGCCGAGCACGCCAGATCC
Source organism: Candidatus Dormiibacterota bacterium (assembly GCA_963804565.1). Classification (GTDB taxonomy): domain Bacteria; phylum Chloroflexota; class Dormibacteria; order Aeolococcales; family Bog-877; genus Bog-877. The sequence goes on from CAWDQV010000001.1 coordinate 1,508,918, forward strand.
GAGTAGCGACCTGCCCTTCCACCTGACCAAGACGCTCCTGAGGAGCAGGATCCCGACCGCCACAGCGACCGCGATCTCGGCCGGCTCGGGGAGCCACGCGTCCCAGAACGAACCCGGAGCGCGGCCGCTGGTGAGCACCGCCCGGGTGCTGCCGACAAGTGTCTGACCCTGGTGCAGGTGCACCGCGGTGAGCAGCAGGGCGCCCCCCAAGAGTGCAGCCGGTCCGGCTATAGATCGCGGTGTCTGATCACCCTTGAGAGCCATCCGCAAGTGCTGTCCGGCAGGACCCCATCGCCGGGTGGTCGGCGCTCGCGACAGGCCCGTCGCCTGCGGTTCCCCAAGCGTTACAGATCATTGCCGGACTGGTGCAGGAAGGTGCGTCAGGTTCAGGAGAGCCCCACCTAGACTGGCCGAGATGTCAAGCCCAGCAGGCCCCAAAGTCGCCTCATCAAAGTCGCCCAGCGAGCGAGCGATCCTGGTGGCCGACCGTGATGAGGTGAGCCGCACGGCCACCGCGTCGATCCTGCGCCGCCTGGGGTTCGAGGTCGTCGAAGCCGACTCCTCCAAGTCCGCCCTGGCCCAAGCTCGTCAGGGGCGCTATGTCTGCGCGATCCTGGACCTCAACCTAGTCGAGATGAGCGCATTCGAGGTGTGCCGTCGACTGCTGGCCAGGAGTCAATGGAGCTGGACCCCGGTGATCTTCACCAGTGCGCGCCAACCGCGCCTCGACCTCCGGGTGAGCATGCAGGCTGGCGGTTTCGCTTATCTTCCCAAGCCCTTCCGGGCTGACAATCTGATGGCCGTTGTCGGCGATGCACTGGCAAGCCAGGGTCCGATGCGCCAAGTCAAGCCGGACCGCGAACAGGTTTTGGCCCGAGCCGAAGCTGCCGCCGCTTCAGCCTGAGCTCGGCGTACTTGTCGGAGTAGGGGAAGGACTCGACGTCGGGCTGGGACTCGGGCTTGGTGATGGGGTCGAGGATGGTGACGCCGACGGGCCGGCGCTCGGGCTCGGAGTAGGCGTTGACGTTCCTCCACCCAGAACGGAGGTGGTGGGTCCGCTGCCGGTCAGGTAGTAGTCGGTCTCGCCGTCGATCACCCTTGTCGACAGCCCGCTCGGCTCCGTGTACCAAGTGTTTGGGGTGTTCCCGAGCGCTTTGACGATGAAATCGTGCCAGAGGGTGGCGCAGCCAGTGATCCCGTTGACCCCGCCACCGTACATGGGTGAGTCGTTGGCGTTGCCCACCCAGTCGGCCACTACCAGGTTGGGTGTCCAACCAACTGCGGAATTGTCCCGGAAGTCGGTCGAGGTCCCGGTCTTGATCGCGACGGTGTGGCCGGAGACGACCAGCGCAGTGTCAGGGCCAAAGGCCAGCAGCCGATTGCTGTTGCGGGAAAGGATGGTGTTCATGATGTACGCCACCTGGGGCGAGAGCACCCGCCGAGGAGAGGGGTTTGCCCGGAAGATCACCTTGCCCTGGGAGTTGGCCACCTGGAGCACAAACGTTGTCGGATGGAGCACGCCCTCGGCCGCGTAGACGGCCCCCGTCTGGGCCATTTGCCAAAGCGGCACCGGATAGGAGCCCAGGGTGAGGCTCGGGCCGTAGTCGGAGTCCGGCTCGGTCAGAGTGGTCACCCCCATGTTGCGAGCAGTGGCAAGGATGTTGGGAATCCCTGTCTTGAGCTCGACCCTGACGGCAGGAACGTTGAGGGAGTTCCCCAGTGCCACCTGAGCCTGGACCACTCCCGCGTAGACGCCCTCGTAGTCGACCACGGTGTAAGAGCCGCCGCCAGCCAAGGGCACGGTCAGCGGCGAGTCCAAGATCGGCGTGGTCATCGTGATGTCGCGGTTCATCAGTGCCGTTGGGTAGTTGAAGAGCTTGAATTCCGAGCCCGGCTGGCGGGGAACTGCGGCCATGTCGATCTCTCCTCCCGGGCCGCCCGACCCCGCGCCTCCGACCCATGCGAGAACCTGTCCGTTCTGCGGGTTCTCGGCGACCACGGCACCATCGGTCATGTGCTGGGCCGCCCCGTCCGCTACTGTCGCGTCGACCAACTGCTGCGCCGCGTCATTGAGAGCGAGGTTCAGACTGGTCTGAACCCGAAGTCCGATGCTCTGATACCCACTTCCGTATCGACTCTGCAGCCAGCTCTCGACCTCGTCGACGAAGTAGGGGGCCAGATCAATCGAGCTCCCGCCGGGTGCGGCGAGAACCGGAGGCTCGGCCCTTACCGATCGCACCTGTGCCGCGGTGAGGTACCCCTGGCGTCTCATGGCCGCCACCACCACTTGTTGGCGCTGCCGGGCCGCCGGCATATTTAGGAAGGGGTCGAGGTAACTGGGCTCCGGTAGCAGACCCGCCAGCAGTGAGGCCTGGTTGGCGTCGAGCTGCGAAGCGTTGATCCCAAAGTAGGTACGCGAAGCCGCTTCGATCCCGGTCGCGCCCGCTCCGAAGTACACGTCGTTGAGGTACTCATCGAGGATGGCAGAACGTGAAAGCTTGGCAGTCAGCTCCTCGCCGAAGAGAATCTCCTTGACCTTGTAGGTGAGCGACTTGTCGTCGTGGAGGTAGAGGATCTTGCCCAGCTGCTCCGGGATCGTGCTGGCACCCTGGGTAGCGCTGTGGTGAACCACGTCAAAAAAGGCGGCCTGCAATATGCGGCCCAGATCAAAGCTGGGGGATGTCCAGAAGGTGTGGTCCTCGATCGCGACCACCGCACGACGCATGACCGGAGCGATCTGGTGAAGCGGGACCGGGATGCGACTGCTGCCGGAGGGGTGGAGGTCGGCGATCTCGACGCCCCCCTGGCCGTAGATCACGGTGTCGCTGGCCTGTGTGATTGCCGTGGGGAGGGCTCCGTAGGCGCGGGCCAGGGCGGTGAAAGGGATCGCGAGCATCACCACCGAGGCCACTGCGGCCAGCCCGATGGCCGCTGCAATCCGGCGCCACTCGACACCTTCCCGAAGGCTGTGGCGCCGGGTGCGGGGGCTGGTCACTGGGTCATCTCTGAAATGCCGCCGAAGGCTGGGATGAGGATTGATAGCGGTTTGGGCACGGCGCGGGGCCAAGGGTCGGCCGATGAGGGTCGGGACCCGGCCGGGTGGGGAGGCACCGTGCACGCGCCGTGCCCACCAAGTAGAACGCCCGAACCGATGATTTGGTTTCCCATGGCCCCCCTCAGGGACTCGCGGGCAGGGTACCGAAGGCAACGGTCGAGAGCCGTCGAGCGGGACAGGGCCGACGTTACGGGGGGCCGTTCATGACCAACTCGGGTGGGTCCAGCCGCGTTCCTGAGAAGGCGGCCCAGCCTCCGGCCGCCGTGCCGGTGCTGCGACCCACCGGCCGGATCAGCCAGCGACGATTCACCCTCCTCATCGCGGCAGCGCTGGGGGTGCTGATCCTGATCCGGCTGCTGACCACCCATCCGCTCCCCGACGCATCTCACAGCTCCTCGACGGGGGCGGTCGCCGGCTATCTGATCGGTCTGGAGCACAAGGACGTCAATGAGGTCCGCGGCTACCTGGCGCCGGATCGGAAGTCCGAGGCGGCAGCGGTGGTGAAGTCCCTCACTTCTCGGCGCGTCTACGTGACCGCCCCGGCTCTTTCCTACGTGTCCCAGGGTCCGAGTCAGGCCACCATCACCATCTCGGCGCAGATCTGCTCTCCCTACCAGGGGACGAAGGAGTACACCTGCGATTCGATCGGTGATTCCCAGCTCGGTCTCCCGGATGAGCTCGACTGCGTCAAGGTCAACGGCGAGTGGTACGTGACCACTCTCTTTGAGCCCAGCTAGAGGCGTCAGCCGCTCCCCTGCGCTTCCAAGCCCGGCTCGACCAGTCGCTCCGGATCCAGCAGCCTCTCCACTTCCGCGGCAGAGATACCCGCATTCTCCAGGGCCACCTGGCGCACGGTGCGTCCAGTCCGGTGGGCTTCGTGCGCGATCGCGGCTGCGGCGTCGTATCCGATAGCGGGCACCAGACCGGTGCAGATGGCGAGGCCCTGTTCCAGCAGTTCCGGTCCCCGCTCAGTGGCGAACAGCCCGTCCACCGCCTGGCCCGCCAGGTTGGATGAGGCATGACCCAGTAGCTCTATCTCCTCTAAGAGGTTATGGGCTGCCACGGGCAACATCACGTTCAGTTCCAAAAGGGAGCCGGTAGATCCGCAGAAGGCGACCGTCGAGTCGTCACCCAGCACTTGGGCGACCACCATGAGGGCCGACTCGCATATCACGGGGTTCACCTTGCCCGGCATGATCGAGGAGCCGGGTTGGACCTCTGGCAGGCTCAACTCCGCCACCCCCGCCCGGGGACCGAAACTGAGAAGTCGTAGATCGTTGGCGATCTTGTGCACCGCAATAGCGGCCCCCCGAACCGCCCCCGAGGCAAATACGACGGCATCCAGGCTGCTCTGGGCCTGAAAGTGGTCATCGGTCTCTCTCAGGTCGGGGTCGTACTGGGGTGCGAGGCGCGCGATCACCCGCTTGGCGAAATCGCGGTGAGTCCCGATCCCAGTCCCCACCGCCGTGCCTCCGAGGGCGAGCTCGACCAGCTGAAGACGGGCCAGGGCGAGTCTCGCCAGGGACCGTTCTATCTGGCCCCGGTAGCCTTCAAACTCCTGGCCCAGGCGGATGGGGGTTGCGTCCTGGAGATGCGTCCGACCGGTCTTGATCACCCCCCAGAGCAGGTCCCGCTGGCGGCCCAGGCTCTCCTCGAGCTGCCGCAGGCCGGGCACCAGCTCATCGCGAAGAGTCGCGAGCGCCGCCAGATGGATCGCCGAGGGGAAGACGTCGTTGCTCGACTGCCCGAGGTTGACGTGGTCATTGGGATGGATCCGGGTGCGCTCGCCCCGCCCGCTCCCCAGCAGCTCGAGCGCGCGGTTGGCGATGACCTCGTTGGCGTTCATGTTCGAGGAGGTCCCACTGCCAGTCTGGAAGATGTCGACCACGAACTGATCGTCCAAACAGCCCCGGCTCACCTCGTCTGCGGCGCTGGCGATCGCGGAACTCAGCTCTGGCGAGAGGAGCCCCAGCTCAAGGTTGACCCGGGCGGCCTCCCGCTTGATGTCCCCCAAGGCGGCGATCATGCCGCGGGGGAGCCGGAGGCGGCTGATCGGGAAGTTGGTCACCGCCCGTTGGGTACTCGCCCCGTAGTAGGCATCCGACGGGACCTCCATCTCCCCCATGGAGTCTCGCTCTAGGCGGACCGGGCCGTCGGTCATCGATCCGAGTCTATCGGCTGGGTGGCCGCCGTCGAGCCACTCGGAACTCGGTCAAACAGAAGCCGGCCGACCCAACTGTCCGGTGCGTCCTCCGGTCGGGAGCGCCCAGCCCGGTAACCCTCGAAGCGCCGGAGGACCAGGCAGATGACGATTCCCAAGGAGGTGATCGCGAATGCCGGTGAGGCGCGGGTGAGCCAGAGCACGATCGGAAGTCCCGCGTAGGCGAGCAGGACTCCGAAAGCGCTTCGCCGCAGTATTCCACCGACGATCACCAGCGCCAGAACGAAGGCGAATCCCGACCATGACCAGAGCGCGACCGCTCCGGTCGCGCTGGCGACTCCCCGCCCGCCGTTGTATTGCATGTACATCGGCCAACCGTTCCCGATCACTGCCGCCAGCCCGGCCCCGGCGGCGACCCATGCTGGAGCTCCCAGCAAGAGCGCGACTAGAACTGGGAGCAATCCCTGGAGGAACTGGAGCGGCCCCGCCACGGCGGCCGGGAGCAACCCGGCACTGTGAAAGAGGTTGCTGGTTCCGATCTTCCCGGTCCCGACGTTCCGGAGGTCGATCCCGGCCAGCTTGCCGACCAGCCAGCCAATCGGAACGCCGCCAACCAGGTAGGCGCCAATCCAGATCAGCACGATGCCCAGCGGCTTGCCTCCCAAGCCGACGGTGGCGACCGACATCAGGCCTCGAGCGGAAGGTCGGCGACGGTGGCGGCGCCGATCAAGCCGGGCCCTGTGTGGAGGGCGATCACGGGCGTCAGGTTTAGTCGCTCGACGGGGCGCTCGCCGAACAGCTCGAGGAGGTGGCGACTCAGTTCGGGTATGGCATCCTGAGCGTCGCCGCAGAAGACCGCCAGCCGCACCTCGGTCTCCGGAGGAGTCTGTTCGCGCAGGTGCTCAGCTACCGCCCGAAGGGCGCGCCTGGTCCCCCTGACCAAGCCCAGACGGCGGACATCGCCGCCAGCGAAGGCGAACACCGGACGCACATGGAGCAGGTCCCCGCTCAGTCCGGCCAAGGCGGGCACCCGCCCGCTCCGGACGAGGAATCGCAGTGTGTCTAGGACCGCGATCACCCGGGCACTCGACGCCACTTCCCGGACGTGGTCCGCTACCTTCTCCCGTTCCATCCCCGCGGCGCAAGCAGCGGCGGCAGCCTCGGCAACCAGGGTGTAGCCACCAGCGGCGGTACCGGTGTCCAAGATCTGAATGTGCTTCTCGGGTTGCTCGCTCCGGAGCATCTCGGCCGCCACCCGGGCGGAGCGCCCCATCATCGAATACTGCTCGGGGATGGTCAGGCAGACGATGTCGGGCGTGGAGATCGACCGAAAGACCTTCAGATAGTCGCCAGGAGATGGCGAACTGCTGGTGGGCAGTGGGCCGGGTCCGGCCAGCTTTCGATAGAGCTCTTGGCTGGTGATGTCAATTCCGTCCCGGAGCAGGCGGCCATCGAGCTCGATGGACATAGGCACGACGTTGACCCACGGCGACTCTCCCAGAGCAGGCGGCAGACAGGCTCCGCTGTCCACCACTAGCGCCGTCCGAGAGCTCTCCGCCACTAGTGCCTGGCCGCCCGTGATCGGTCCGGGACCGGCGGCCGGGTGGGATCGCCTTCCATGACATCGATCCAGCTACGGGCTTCGACCAGATCGCGCACCAACCACTCCTCCACGTCGGGACCTGGGACCACCCGCGCCTGAAACTCACCTAGCGCGTAATCCAGTTGCTTCTTCCGCGTCATCCTCCGGACAGACGAGCGCCCGTCGGAGGGTTCCGGCAATCCTGGTAGATAGCCAGAAGTCGATCCAACATGGCCGCCATTCCATGATGACGCACCGCCTCTTCGCGTGCCATCTGTCCCTGGCGCTCCCGTTCGTCGGGATCCCCCTCGAGGCTCGCCAGCAACGCGCTTATCGAATCGCTGAGGTGGGCTGGGTCCAGCTGGGCGGCAACGCGCCCGACCAGTGATGCCCCGCCTGCCGGAGTCGCCGCCACCGCGCAGCCACTGGCCATCGCCTCCAGGAGAGAGATCGACAGACCCTCGGCGCTGGAGGGCAGGCAAAAGACGTCTACCGCCCGCCAGAAGTCGACCAGCTCCGGGGTGGTGAGAAGCTGCCCGAGATAGATCACTCGCGGGTCGCGCTCCGCCTCGATGACCAGCCGCTCCAGGGCTCCCCTGCCGGCGATCACCAAACGAGCGTCGTCGCCGAGGTCGGCACCCTGAAACCCGGCGAGCAGCTCTCGGACGCCCTTCTCCGAGTCCAGCCGGCCGGCGAATCCGACCACCAAGCGTGCCCCTCCGAGGCGCTCCTGGCGCAGCTGCGAAGTGCCGGGCGTGAACCTGTCGGTGTCGACCGCGTTGGGAAGCACCTCGATCCGGGACGAGTCGACCCCGACCTGGGCGAGCCGGCGACGATGATCCTCGGAAAAGACGATCACCCGCTGATATCCGCGGAGCCGGGGGGCCCAGAACCGGTGAAGCTCACGCATCACCACCGCGCGGCCGCTCCCGGGACGACCGAAGGGCAGGTGGAAGGTGGCAACCGTGGCCGCACCGGTGGCATTTGCCTGGCGGCCGAGCCATCCGTCCGCCAGAGTGAAGCTGAGCGAGGTGTGGACCACGTCGGGTCGAAATTCCTTGAGCCAGCGGGCCACTCGTGGTCGGAAGCCCCACCCGGGGACGGTTACCGTCTTGAAGCGCCACGTAGGCCAGCTCCGGCGGTGCGACTGATCAACCGGAGTGGTGGTCCCATCCTGGGTGGAGTAGTGAAACCACACCTCGACCCCCCGCTCCTGGAGTCCCCCCACGACCTCCGCTGAGTAGGTGGTCAGCCCGTCCGCCCGATTGCCCACCGCGTGACCGAACCAGGCCAGCCGCAGGCGTCGTTGACGCGACGGATCAGTCGCTGGGGAGGTCAATGAACAGGTCTCGCCGGAAGGGATACCACTGCTGGGGCCAGCGCCTCACCGCCGCTTCGAACACAGGAATCAACTGGCGCATTGCCTCTTCCGGGTCGGTCGTCGGCGTGATCGTCACCGGAGGAAAGAGTTCCACCAGGTAGCCACCGTTTGGGGACCGGACGCTGATTGCAGGGACCACCGGAGCCGCGGTATGCGCGGCCAGCATGATCGGGGCTGAGGAGAAAAGAGTCTTGTGGTTCAGAAAGTCGACCTCAACCGAGGGGGTGTCCCCCGGGATGTCCACCACCAGGGCCACCCACTGCCCTGCGCGGAGTCGCCGCAGCAGCGTCCGCGGCGACTTGGAGGCCAGCACCACCTCGATCCCGATCTCCGCTCTGGCCCATATGACCAGGTTCGCCAGCGTCGCGCTCCCACCGTCGTCCATCACCGAGGTCAGGTGCACCCCGTTTGCGATCGCCAGCGCGCCCGGGCGTATCCCAGCTGCCGTGGTGGATGACCACCAGGATCCCCGGCTCGCCCTCCAACTGGCGTCCCTGCATGTAGGCCTCGTAGCCGAAGACCCGCATCTCGGAGAGCACCTTGGTTCGGGGCAGGTGCTGCACATATAGGAAATCGATCCCGGTTCTCGCATACTCCCTGAAACTACGCGCCGCCAGTCGTCGGGCGGCGCGCTCGCCCAGCTCAGGGAAGGCCGCCTGGAAGTTCCGGATGGTGGTCCGCCGCAGCGCTGGTCGGAGCGCGAAGGTGGCGTTCCCGATACGGTCGGCGACCAGATACCGGTAACTGCCCATTGCCCGCACCAGCGCTGCGGTGGCGTCCAGCCCCAGCCTCAGCCCGAGAGGTGGGAGATTTGACGTTGGGGCGGATCTGGTTGGGGCCATTCATCGATTGTCGCAGCCGTCCGCGAACTCGCCTAACAGGCCTCTGGTAGTACGTTGCCCAAGTGAACCGATTGGGCGAGGAAACCAGTCCATACCTGCGCCAGCACCGGGACAACCCGGTCGATTGGTACCCGTGGGGAGAGGAGGCGTTTCGCAGGGCCCGGGAAGAGAACCGACCCATCCTGCTCAGCGTCGGATACTCCGCCTGCCACTGGTGCCACGTAATGGCCCACGAGAGCTTCGAGGACCCGCTGCTGGCTGACGTGCAGAACCGGCTCTTCGTCAACATCAAAGTCGATCGCGAAGAGCGGCCCGACGTTGATCGCGTGTACATGGATGCCCTCCAAGCCCTCACCGGCGGAGGCGGATGGCCGATGACGGTGTTTCTGCTCCCGGACGGACGTCCCTTCTTCGCCGGAACCTACTTCCCGCCCCAAGACCGCGCCGGCCTCCCGGGGTTCCGGCGGGTGATGGAAGCGCTCGCAGGCGCCTATCGCGAGCGCTACCAGGACGTGGTCGAGAGTGCCGACCGGCTCAGCGAGGCGCTCAGGCCTGCTCCCCTGATCAGCGCGGCTCCTGTCGAATCGGTATTAGGCGCGACCCTGGCGGCAGCCGAAGAGCGCCTCATCCAGAGCGCCGATCTCGAGTTCGGGGGCTTCGGCGGAGCGCCCAAGTTTCCTCAGGCCGCGGTGCTGGACTTCCTGCTCACTCGGGAGGTCCTGAATCAGAGCGCCGCCGCCCGCGCCGTGGTCCTGCGGACTCTCGACGCCATGGCCGACGGCGGGATCCGAGACCAGCTCGGCGAGGGATTCCACCGCTACAGCGTTGACCGACGCTGGGCGGTGCCCCACTTCGAAAAGATGCTCTACGACAACGCCCAGCTGGTCCGCCTCTACCTCCGCGGCTGGTTGGTCCACGGGACCCCACGCCACCTTGACGTCGCCCGTCACACCGCCGACTTCCTGATCGATCAGATGGAGCTGCCCGGGGGTGGGTTCGCGGCTAGTCTCGACGCCGACACCGCGGAGGGCGAGGGCGCCTTCTACGCTTGGACGACGGAGCAGTTGTCGGCCGCCTTGGGCCCGGAGCGGCTCGAGCTCGCGCTGGAGCTGTTTGGCGGCCAGGGTGACGCCCATACCGACCAGGGTGGGCTCGTGCTCCGCGGTGGGCGAAGCTCCGCTGCTCCGGGGGGCGCCGAGGAGGCTGACCGGCGCTCCATTCGCCAGTCCATGGTGGAGACGCTGGAACGAGATCGATCGCGACGCCTCCAGCCCGGGCGGGACGACAAGCTGATCGTCGGCTGGAACGCGCTGGCGATCGCCGCTCTCGCCGAGCTGGCGGTGGTGGCCGGCGAGTCGCGCTACTTGGAATCTGCGGCCCGGGCCGCCGAGGTGATCGTGGCGAAGGCCTCGGTCGGCGGTCAGCTCCACCACCTGTTCGATGGGACCCGTGCGCGCTTCGTGGCCACTCTGGATGACCTGGCGGCGATGGCGCTGGCAGCCCTGGCACTCCACGAGACCACGGGCGCACCGCGTTGGTTCGATCTCGCAGTGGACATAGCGAAGAGGATCGAGCGCGATTACCGAGACGCCGAAGGGCCAGGCTGGTTCGACGTTCCGCTCGATCATGACCCGCATCTCAAGGCCCGTCCTCGGACGCTGGAGGATGGGGCCCAGCCTTCCGGCGTCTCCCTGACCACCGAACTTTTCCTGCGGTTGGACGCCCTCATGGGTGGAGGACCCTGGCTCGAGCGCGCCACCGATGTGCTGCAGGCCATGTCGAGCGCGATGGTCCGTTTCCCATCCTCCTTCGGCGCGCTCCTGTGCGCCGCGGCACTCTTGGAACGAGGCCCAATCCAGCTAGCGCTGGTAGTGCCGACTGGGGATTTGGCCCACTGGCCCCTCCTGCTGCGGGCACGGTCCCGACTCCGACCACAGTTGGTCGTGGGAGTCGGCCAGGTGCGTAGTGGGCGTGCTTCAGCTGAGCAGGGAGCTCCGCTAGTGCTCGACCGACCGTTGCTGGACGGGGACCCGACGGCATACGTTTGCCAGGGCTTTGCCTGCCGGCTCCCGGTCACCGACGGACCCGGTCTCGAACGAGAGTTGGATGGAGCGGACACGGCCTAGGCTGGCGCCCTAGTTCAGCGAGGGACTCGAAAGGAGGTGCGGATGGAGCCTGAGACCGACCCGGAACAGGTACCGACTGTGTCCCGTCCATTGGCCGTCGTCACCGGCGCCAGCGCGGGAATCGGTGAGGCGATCTCCCGCCGGCTGGCCGCGGAAGGGTTTCGACTGTTGTTGGGGGCCAGGCGAGAAGAGCGGCTCCAGCTGATCGCGGACGAGCTCGGTGGCAAGGGAATGGCGCTCGACGTGAGCAACGAGGCGAGCGTCGCCGCCTTCTGCGCAGAGGCTGAGGACGCTCAGGTATTGATCAACAACGCCGGCGGCGCCAGAGGGACTGATCCCGTCTCCCTGGCGGATAGCGAGCAGTGGCGCTGGATGTGGGAGGTCAATGTCCTGGGGCTGATGCAGGTGACCCGCGCCCTGCTCCCGGCCCTCGAGCGGTCCGGTCAGGGCCACATCGTCAACATCTCATCCACCGCCGGTTTGGAGGTTTACGAGGGCGGTGGCGGCTACACCAGCGTGAAGCACGCGGTCCATGCCATAACCCGGACGCTACGTCTGGAGCTGTCTGGTCGACCGATTCGGGTGACTGAGGTCTCCCCAGGCATGGTGCAAACAGAGTTCGCGCTCAATCGCTATGGCGGTGACCAGGTGCGCGCGGCTGCCGTCTATCGCGGGATCACCGCACTGACCGCTGCGGACGTCGCCGATGTGGTGGCCTTCGCGGTCACCCGGCCGCCGCACGTCAACCTGGACGAGATCGTCATGCGGCCCTTGCAGCAGGCCTCGGCCTACAAAGTCACCCGTCGCGAGTGAGCCCAGCGCTGCCTACAGCTCGACTGGCCGCTCCGGGTCCTGGGCCCATTCGCTCCACGACCCCGGGTACAGCCGTACGTCGCGGATACCGGCCGATTCCAGGGCCAGGATCAGGGCGCAGGCGGTGACCCCGGATCCGCAGTAGGCGGCGGCTGGCGCGCGCCCGCCCGTCGCCTCATTCATCAGGGAGACCAACTCCTCCGACGGTAGTACCCGCCCCGCCCGGTAGGCATCCATCCACGGGAGGCTGTGCGCGCCCGGCACGTGCCCCGGCCGCGGATCGTAGGGGGAGGTGCCACCCTGAAAGCGGTCGCTCGTTCGAGCGTCGACGACCGCCTGCCCGGACGCCACCAGATGGGTCGTCTCCTCGGCGGTAATCCATCCGCGGAACCCTTGTGCCACGAAGTCCCCGGGACCCGCCTCCACATCCCCGGCCTCGACCACGCCGCCGGAGGCGATCCAGCCCGCCAGCCCGCCGTCGAGCACCCTCGCGCCAGGGTGCCCTCCCGCCCGAAGCAGCCACCAGGCCCGCGCCGCAGCCGCTGTGCCCGCGTCGTAGGCAATCACCAGACCGTTCCCGTTGACCCCGGCCCGCTGCATTGCGGCGGTGAACCGCTCTCTCGATGGGAGCGGGTGTCGACCACGCGGGCCGGGCGGGTCGGCCAACTCCTGGTCCAGGTCGACGAACCGGGCGCCCGGTATATGAGCTTCTAAGTAGCTGCTCCGATCGGCCCCGTCGGGCAGGGCCCAGCGCACATCGAGGACGGTTAGCCCCGGCTCCCCGAGGTGCTCCGTCAGCCAGGCCGAGGTGACGAATGGGAGATCCTGTTTCTGCATGCGGGTATGATCGCGCGCCCCACTCGCGGAGAGCGGGGAGCGGGTTGGTCGAGAAGGGAGTCCGCTCGAGCGTCCGCGGCGATGGCCCGGCGCCGGCGATCGTTCAAGCCGCGGCGGAGCTCACTCGGGGATGTACTCCCGGCGCAGACCGAGCCGTTCCGGGGCGTGGAGCTGGACCATCTTGGCGGACACCGCGATCGGGGGTGTGGGCCGGAGCAGTGAGATGCCGACCATGCAGGCGAACGCCAGCGGCACCGTCACGATCGCCGGCTGGGCCAAGACCACTGCCAGACTCGAGTGCTGCGCCAGAAAGAGGCCGAGGGGGGAGGAGACCGTCGCCACCATCGTCGTGACGATCGCGCAGGTGGCCACGCCGCCCCCCAGGGCGACCCCAACGGCGGCGCCGAAGGTTGTCAAGCGACGCCACCAGATTCCCAGCACCAGCAGGGGAAAGAACGAGCTCGCCGCGATCGCAAAGGCCCATCCCACCAGGACGCTGATGTCGAACTGTTCCACCGCCAGCCCCAGCGCACCGGCCGCCAGACCGGCGCCGAGCGCACTCAGTTGAAAAGCCCGCCGCCGAGCCGTCGGTCCGGCGGCGGGCCGTAGCCAGCGGCCGTAGACGTCGTGGCCCAGAGCACCCCCGAGAGATACGAGAAGCCCGCTGAGCGTCGAGCTGAAGGCCGCGAAGGCTCCCGCACAGACCACCGCAGACAGCATCTGTCCAAGCCATCCTGCGCCCAGTTGGGACGGCAGGATGAGCACCACCGCGTCGGTGAGGTTGGTCCCGTACAGGCTCGGATCGTAGGAGCGACCGAGAGCGCCCAGGATAGGCGGCCAAATGTAGAAGGTTCCCAGCAGAACCAGGACCAGCAAAGCGGTCCGGCGGGATGCCTTGGCGTCGGGGTTGGTGTAGAAGCGGACCAGGATGTGGGGCAGTCCGATGGTGCCCAACAGGATCGCCAGGATCAGGGAGTAGGTGAAGAGAAGCGGGTGGCCAGTGCCCCCAGCCAGAGGCCCAAACGGGGAGATCCAGGAGCTGGTGGTGCTGGCGGGGGTTTCGCTTCCGAAGGGAGCAGGTTGTCCGCTGGCGATGGTCACGGCGTCCGTCGATCTCCAGGTGATCGTGCCTTTTGGCAGCTGGCCTATCGTCTGCAACCGAAGCACGCGCGCGTGTCGTGGATTCGCGGTGACCGTCGGAGCCGATCCCCCCTCGAATCCAGCCGAGGGAGCACTCGCGCTCGAGGCGGCCTGGTGTCGTTGCCACGCCAGGACCGCCGGGTGGGCCACCCTGGCCTCGGTGTTGCCCGGAATCTGCCAGAGCTCCCCCGGGGTCACCTCGAACCGGGTCGTCGCCGTCAGCCTGTCTATCCCTCCCGCTCCCCTCACGAAGGGCACCCCGGTGCCGGAAAAGTGGATCAGCAGGAGGAAGGCCGGTACGGAGATCGCAAAGAGCTTGACCGCGAATTGGAGGCTCTGCACAAAGGTGATTCCGCGCATCCCTCCGCCCACCACCCCAGCCACCACCACAAGCGCCACGATCCCGATGCCGACGCCGTAGGGCAGTCCGGAGGCGGTTTGCACCGTCAGCCCGGCCGCCTTCATCTGCGGCAGGGCGTAGAAGAAGCCGATGACTAGTACCAGGATCACAGCCAAGCGGCGGAATCTCGGACTGTCGAAGCGGCCCTCGGCGAAGTCCGGGATGGTGTAGGCGCCGAAGCGGCGGAGTGGCCCCGCGATGAACAGCAGCAGGAGGAGGTATCCCCCGGCGTAGCAAACGGGGTACCAGAGCACGTCGTAGCCGAACTGCATCACCAGTCCGGCGATGCCGAGGAAGGAGGCGGCACTCAGGTACTCGCCGCTGATCGCCGCGGCGTTGACCCGGGGGGGAACGGCCCTAGCCGCGACCATGAAGTCGGAGGTGGTCCGGGACCAGCGCCTCGCGAACAACCCCGCCCCCAGGCTCACGGCCGCCATCGCCACCAGGCCCAGTACCGCCGCGGTCGATCCCACTCCTCTTACCGCCTACCTGAGAAGGTCGGTGAACTCGTCGTCGACCTCCTCTGCCCGCCGTACGTAGATCGAGCCCAGCCAGACCAGCAGCGGGTAGGAGAAGACCCCCAACACCAACCAGCAAACCGGGAGCCCAAAGATCCTCAGGGCGCCCCACTCAGGCCACCAGAACGCCAGCAGTGGCTGCGCCGCCAAGAAGGCGACGAAGGCAAGGGCTACTCCCAGGCTGAGGCGGCGCTGCCGCCTCATCAAGGCCTTCAGGTAGAGCTCGCCGACCTCCGTCTGCTCTTCGAACTCCAGCAGCCCACTTGACGCCGGAACCTCTGCCTCACCGTCCAGGGTTCCGGGTACCAGCTCCCGCACGACGGCTCAGAGACCGAGGGCCAACCGTAGCTGGGGGCCATGCCGGCGCGAGACCGGTACCGGGAGATCGTTCACCCCCTGGACCCGGAGCAGGTAAGTGCTGTTGAAGAAGCACTCCACATTGGTCACATGGCGGAGGTTGACGATGTAGTGGCGATGTACTCGCATGAAGCCCTGCCGGGAGAGTCGCTCCTCCAAGTCGTGCAGCCGCAGACGGGCGATGTAGCGTCCCTCGTGGGTCACCACGGCAACCCGGTCTCCGTCCACCTCGGCCACTCGGATGTCTTCCACTGGGAGCAGCAGGATCTGGCCCCGGTGGGTGACCGCGAGTCGATCCTCCAAGGCGCTGGGGTCAGAGCTGGACTCCCGGCGGAGCCGCGCCGCCGAGTCTCGCGACGCCAGCGCCAGACGCTCCAGCGTCAGGTTGAGCCGGTCTACCCGGACCGGCTTCAGCAGGTAATCGAAGGCGGCCAGCTGGAACGCCTCAATGGCGTGCTCTTCGAAGGCGGTCACGAATACCACGGGGAGCGGGCTCGGCAGCTGGGTGATCACCTGGCTCAGCTGGAGCCCATCCATCCCGGGCATGCGGATATCCAGGAACAGGACATCGATCTGCTGGTTGGCGAGCAGGTCCATGCACTCGCTGGCCCCCTCTGCTTCCAACACTTCCCTGACCCGCGGCGACTGCCTCAGGAGGTACTTCAGTTCCCCCCGAGCGGGCGCCTCGTCGTCGACCACCAATGCGCGAAAAGGAGGTTCCATCGGCTCAGGATGCCTTCACACCAGGTCGGTACTTCGGAATCCGCACCCGAACCGAGGTTCCCTTGCCGGACTCTGAGACGATCTCCAGCCCGTGCGCTGGTCCGAAGACGTGGTTGAGGCGCCGGTCGATGTTGCCCAGGGCGCCCTGATGCTCGGCTAGGTCGAGCGGCCGGTCCAGCCCTTCGCCATCGTCTCGGACCATGATCAGGCACTCGTCATCCTGGTCGCTTGCCTCGATGGTTATCTGTCCCTTACCCAGCCGGGGCTCAATGCCGTGGCGAACGGCGTTCTCCACCAGTGGCTGGACCAGAAGAGCCGGCACCACCGTGCTTAGCACCTCGGGATCGATGTGGTAGCGGACGGTCAGTCGATCCCCGAAACGAGCCTGTTCGAACTTCAAGTACTGGTTGACGTAGACCAGCTCGTCGGCGAGAGTCGTGAACTCGTGGCTGGGGCCGCGGAACGCTCGCCGACTGAAGTCAGCGAATTCGGTCAGCAGGTCCCGCGCCCGCTCGGGGTCGGTGCGCACGAAGCTGGTGATCGTGGTCAGGGTGTTGTAGATGAAGTGCGGCGAAATCTGGGCACGCAGCGCCCGTAGCTCTGAACGCACCAGGGCGGCCTGCTGCTGGTCCGCTCGCTGCAGCCGGAGTTGGGTCGCCAGCAGTTCGGCGAGGTCGGTGGCGACGCTCAGCTGGGCCGGACTCGGCTCCACAGAGTGATAGGTGACCAGGGCCGCCACCGGGTGGTCGTCGACTGTGATCGGGGCCACGACCGCAACGCGCAGCGGACAGGTTGTGGTCGGCTCCTGGGCATGCAGCCGGAGGAGCTTGGTCCGGCCGGAGGTGAGCGCCTCCCGAACCTGGTCGGCCTCCTCAGCCACATGGCGGGAATGGTGGTCGGCACGGCTACCGGGGCGAGCCTGGAATCCCAGCAGATTTCGGGTGTCGTAGAGGGCCGCCGCCGGCCCTCCGGATTCCGGGACCAAGGAGCGGAGCACCCTGACCGCCGACTTGGAAGAGAGACCCTGGCGCAAGGTCGAGACGGCCGAGGTGGCGAACGCAAGTGCCCTCAACGTCGCCCGCTCCTCAACGGTGTTGAACACCAGATGGCGCCGTCTGAGGAACACGAATACGCTCAGTGCCGCCAGAGCGGTGAGGAAGGCCTCGATCAGAACCACCGCCAGCCAGGACATGGGCGGAATCATCCCCCGACCAGTCCGCTTCTGCAACGCGCCAACCGTTGAGGCCCGTAACTGCGCCGCTCACCCGGCCAATTCATGCCGTTCGCCGCGACCGGCTCGCCCTAGGCCCGATTCGCGACTACCCTGCAGCCCAGTGGGAGCTGCGCGGGGGTGCCCGGGCGGGAACTCGCCGTGTGCCTGCTTCGGTCTCGGGGTTGTTCGAAAGCTAGGAGGTAGAGATGACCGTTGACGCCAAGCGGATCGACGCTCTCCAGGAAGAGGGCAGATCGTTCCCGCCGCCTCCGGAGTTCGCTGCCCAGGCAAACGCCCAGCCTGGCATCTACGACCGCACCCTCGAGGATTTCTGGGAGGAGGAGGGGCGCAAGCGCGTCACCTGGTTCAAGCCCTTCGACAAGCTCTACGAGTGGAACCCCCCCTACTCCAAGTGGTACCTGGGAGGAAAGCTCAACGTTTGCTACAACTGCGTCGACCGGCACGTAGAGTCCGGTCTCGGTTCCAAGGTCGCCTACTACTGGGAGGGGGAGCCGGGCGAGAAGCGCACGGTCACCTACGCGGACCTGCAGAAGGATGTGGTCCGCTTTGCCAACGGGCTGAAGAAGCTCGGAGTCAAGAAAGGCACCCCTGTCGGGATCTACATGGGCATGTGCATGGATTTGCCGACCGCGATGCTGGCCTGCACCCGGATCGGGGCCCCTTTCACGGTGGTGTTCGGTGGCTTCAGTGCGGAGGCACTAGCGGGACGGCTGAACGACATGGAGTGCGAGTTCCTGATCACGCAGGATGAGGGCTGGCGCAAAGGCGGCAAGATCCCGCTGAAGGCCAACTCGGACGCCGCCGCTGCCATGACCCCCACGATCAAGACACTGGTGGTGGCTCGCCGCACGAGCGGTGACGTCAACATGCAGGCCGGCCGCGACATTTACGTCGACGACATGATCGAGGGCCAGAGCGACGATCCAGCCACCTGTCCCTGCGAGCCGATGGACTCGGAGGACCTGCTGTACCTCCTCTACACCAGCGGCACCACGGCCAGACCCAAGGGCATCGTGCACACCACGGCCGGATACCTGGTGGGAGTCGCCACCACCCATTACTACATCTTCGACATCAAGCCGGAGACGGTCTATTGGTGCGCCGCCGACATCGGTTGGGTCACCGGCCACAGCTACATCCTCTTTGGACCCCTCGCCAACGCCACGACCAGCGTGATCTATGAAGGGGTTCCAAACCACCCCAATGAGGAGCGCTGGTGGGAGATCGTCGAGCGGTACAAGGTAAACGTCCTCTACACCGCTCCGACCACGATCCGGACCCACATGAAGTGGGGTCCGCAGTATGCCCAGAAACATGACTTGACCAGCCTCAGGTTGCTGGGAACCGTCGGCGAACCGATCAACCCGGAAGCTTGGCTCTGGTACCGAGAGAACGTCGGACTGGGCAAGACCCCGATTGTCGACACGTGGTGGCAGACCGAGACGGGCATGATCCTGATCACCCCGTTGCCGGGAATCACAACCATCAAACCGGGCTCCGCGACCAAACCGTTCCCCACCATCCAAGCCGCCGTCTTCGACGAACAGGGCCAGGAGGTCCCGCCAGGACAGGGTGGCTATCTGGTCATCCGCCGGCCGTGGCCGGCGATGCTGCGGGGTGTTTACAAGGATCCGAAGCGGTACGAGGACACCTACTGGAATCGCTTCAAGGACACATACTTTGTTGGAGACGGCGCCCGAAAAGACGCCGACGGCGACTACTGGCTGATGGGCCGCATCGATGATGTGATGAATATCTCCGCTCACCGCATCTCCACCACCGAGGTTGAGAGCGCGCTGGTCGACCATCCGTCAGTCGCCCAGGCGGCCGTCTGTGCTCGCAACGACGCTCAAACCGGCCAGGCGATCGTGGCATTTGTCACGTTGAAGGCGGGCCAGGAGGGCTCAGTCGAACTGCTGACTGAATTGCGCAATCACGTGGGAAAGAAGATCGGCAAGATCGCGATGCCGGCGAACATACTGTTCACACCTGAACTTCCCATGACACGTTCGGGGAAGATCATGCGCCGCTTGCTGCGTGACGTGGCAGAGAACCGACCGCTCGGCGATGTCACCACCTTGGCCGACCCGGCGGTGGTGGAGGAACTGCGCAGCCGGGCAGTAACAGAGGAGGGAAAGGAAAACTAGCAACCACCGCGCAGCTCTCTGACGGACAGTCAAGTTTTGAGCAAATTTCAAGAGGGGTGATCTACAACCATGGCTAGTAACAATCCTGGTGGGCCTGCCCCGGTGATGCACACCGCTGAGGCCCCGAACCCGATCGCGGATCCGGCGCCACTAGGGCTCGCCGCATTCGCCTTCACCACGCTGATGGCGATGACCATCGCCTCCGGCATCATCGGATCGGGCGCAACGGCTGCCGTGCTGCCAATGGCCGCGGCCTTCGGAGGTACCGCTCAGTTCATCGCTGGCATGTGGGCCTTTCGCCGGGGCAACACCTTCGCAGCTACCGCCTTTACCTCGTACGGCGCGTTCTGGTGGAGCTATTACCTGCTGATCGCTGTTTGGCTCAAGGGAGTGACACCCGCAACGGTAGGTCCGATCGTGGGTCTTTACTTCATTGGGTGGGCGATATTCACTGCCTACATGTTCATCGCCTCGTTGCATGGCACCCGTGCCGTGCAGGTGGTGTTCCTTCTGCTGGCAGTCACGTTCTTCTTCCTGGGAATTAGCTTCTGGGACTGGTTCAGCGCAGGTGTAACCCTCGGGCACATCGCTGGATACGTAGGAATCCTTACCGCGATCGCAGCGATCTATACGTCGTTCGCCGACGTGCTCAACGCGACCGCGCGGCGCATCATTCTGCCGACCAACTAATTCGCGGAAATGCCAATGTGGGGGCCCGGATCCTGAGGGATCCGGGCCTTCCCTTTTTCATTGGTCAGGGGTTGCCCGGCAAGCCCGGTTCGATGTGGGCGGGATGCGCCGTCAGGGGATGTCCGTCGACACCCCTCCAGAGCGGAACCAAAATTACCGCCGACAGCCACATTGCGATCGCCGTGACCACGAAGGGTATCGAGATACCCACCCCGAAGAGGTAGCCCGCCACTGTTGCCGCGGCTGCCGAGGCGCCGACCTGGGCCGATCCATATAGGCCCTGGACCCTACCCATCTGACTGGCGTGCACCTGGCGCGATAGCATCGCGAGCCGGGCGGGCGCGCCGGTGACTGTGAAGATTCCCTCAAAAATGCCCAGGCTGATCAGCCAGGCAGGGTTGGGCAGGAACGGGTAGATGATGGCGAAGCACCCCGATGCCAGGCAACTTGTCCCGATCAGCCACCGATTGTCGACGTGATCCGCGAGCCAACCCGCCGGCCACGAGCCGATGGTGAAGGGAAGCGCGAAAAGGGTGAACGACAGTCCGATCTCGAGGTCGGTGGCGTGCCGTACGTGCATCAACAGACTCCAGACGGTGTCGTACATCCCGATCAGTACGCCTACCGAAGTGGAGGCGATGGTCACCCCCACGATGATGGGATCCCGCCAGAGGGCGATCGGCGCGTGCGCGGGCTCGACTTTCCGCGGCGACTGGAGAAATTGCGGGAAGGGTGGCCAGAATCACTGCCCCCACCACGATCGCGGCCGAGGCCGAGGCCAGAAAGGTCGCAGCTATCGAGATCTGGAACAGAGCAGCTCCGATCAGCGGACCAACCACGGTCCCGGCCATGTTGGCGCCGGTGAGCGAGCCGTAGGCCCGGCCACGTCGCTCGTGTGGAACGAAGTCGGCAACCGCCGCCAGGGCCAAGACCGTGGCCGCTCCTGACGCTGCGCCCTGAATGGCCCGCAGCACGATGAACCAGCCTGGGGAAGGAGACAGAGCGAATGCCGCAGTCGCCGCCGCGTAGATCACCTGGGAGACCAGGATCGGCCCTTTGCGGCCGATACGGTCCGAGAGCTTGCCGACCGGATATCTCACGGCCAAGCCCGCCATCCAAAAGACGGCGGTGACCAGTCCGACCTCTCCATACGAAGCCCCGGCATGGCGCACGAACAGGGGAAGGATGGGCAGGATCATGGTGGCTCCGAGGGCATCCGCCGCAGTCGCGGCAACCAGCCCCCAGAGGGCGATCCGGGCCAGGCGTGGGTCGACCGCAGGCGAGCTCAAGATGGCACCAAAAATTGGTCCTTCTGGTTGAAAGCTCGGGCAGAGCGGGACCAGCCACGGCCCGAGCGCGGCCGAGGCCGCTGCGGTGCTCGTCGATCAGCGCAGTGAGAAGCGCGCCAGAACACTAGAATACGAGTTGCACACGGAGGCGTCTTTTATGACCACAGCTGGTCAGATCGCGGTCGTTCTATTCATGCTCGCGCTGCTCGCAGGCGGATCGCTGATCTGTTGGGTACTCCTCTTTCGTTTCGCCGCTAGGGAAGAGAGTTCTCCGCCTCGAGTCCCTGGCGCGTCGTCGCAGCTGGGGGGCCATGTCTGAATGACCCACGGGAGGCACGAATGAGCAACGCGGTTGAGGACGCGAAGGCCAAGGGGCCGGTACTAGCGCCCGCCGGACTGGAGGGGGTGGCCGTCGCCGAGACCACCATCGGCGATGTTCGAGGCGAGGAGGGATTCTTCCACTACCGGGGCTACAACGCCACCGTTCTCGCGCGCGAGTGCTCATTCGAACAGGTCTGGCATCTGCTCATCGAGGGCGAACTACCGGACCCCGACCAGACCAGGAAATTTCGCGAGGAGACGGCTAAACTCCGTGCCCTCCCGGCCCAGGTTGTCAAGCTGCTGCCAGAGATCGCTCACATCGACCCTTTTGTTCCCCTCGATGCGCTGCGCACGGCGGTGTCGCTGGTGGCCAGCGCTATCGGCCTCCAACCGACCATGGATATCTCTGCAGAAGAGGTGCGCCAACAAGCCGTACGCATGACCGCGCTGGTGCCGGTGTTGCTCACTGGGCTGTACCGAGCTAACCAGGGATTGGCACCGGTCCCGGCGGATCCGGACCTGGATTATGCGGCCTCGTATCTGCAGATGCTAACCGGGGAACGGCCCGATGAGGAGCATGCGCGAGCGGTCGAGAAATACCTGATCCTGACCATGGATCATGGATTTAACGCGTCCACCTTCACCGCCCGCGTCATCGCTTCGACCGGTGCCGACTTAGGCTCCGCGCTGGTTGGCGCTATCGGCGCCTTGTCGGGGCCGCTACATGGCGGAGCGCCTTCTCGAGCGCTGCACACTCTCGATGAAATCGGCAGCGCGGACCGCGCCTACGACTACCTACGGGAGAAGGTGCTCTCCGGCGAGCGGTTGATGGGCTTCGGACACCGGGTCTACAAGACAGACGATCCGCGATCCACTCTGCTCCGCGAGGTAGCGCTCCAGTTAGGAGGAGAGCAGGCGAAATTCGCCCAGCATGTTGAGCAGACCGCGCTGCAGGTGCTAAACGAGCTCAAGCCTGGGCGCAGGCTGTACACCAACGTCGAGTTTTATGCCGGAGTGGTCATGAACACCGCAGGAATTCCCCGGGATATGTTTACTCCCACATTTGCCAGCAGTCGTACCGTGGGGTGGACCGCCGCCATTTGCGAGCAGGCCGCACACAATCGGCTGATCCGGCCGTCAGCGATCTACGTCGGCCCGGAAGCGCCGCGCCCACTTCCCAAGGGCTACCAGTACGTCTGATCGCGGGCACCCCCAAGGTAGCGGGCGAGCCAACGTTTAGGCCCGCCCGCCCCGGGGAGGACATGATCGGTAGTGCCGCCTCGAGCTGAGTGCTAGCTGGCTGCTTGGAATCCCAGGTCGAGGATTCGCGCGGCTACCTGGTTACCGGCCCAGTTCCGCGCGGCGACCACGACGATCTCGCCATCAGAGATGGACGAGGGGCTCTCTGAAATCGGTTTGACCCCAGATCCCTGGTACTTCCAGGCCCTGGTCCGGGTCGCGAGGCTCAGAGTGAGCCGGGTACCGTCGGGCTCCTGCACGACCAGCTGTCCGGCTCCGAGTGCCCCGCCAGTCCCCCTGTCGGAGACCACCTCGCCGGCCAGCCGCGCCGGGCGGTGGAGATGGCGGGCGGTCCCAGCACTGGGAGAAGCCGAGGCGCTCGGGCTGGGCGTTCCCGCAGCTGACGCGACGGTGATCCCTCCCGCCATCGCACACAGCACCCCGGCGGCGACGGCCACGCTGCGCTTGGTCAATCTGTCCATGATTTGCCTCCTTCCTGCAGGACCCTTCCCAGAATCGGCTTCGGGAACGGCCTTGTCCTCAGGTCGAGGCTAAGCGCAAGCCAAGCCTGCAACCTGAGACATCACTGAGAATGACCAGCGGGGCCGGAAAGGTCGGCCTAGGACCAACCGTTCATCAATTCGGCGAACTGTTCCCGGGTCAGTCTCAGCTGATCTTCTCCAAGATCTCGCAGCGGAGTCTCAGGTAGGTTCTCCGCAGTGCACAGGTCAGTTGCCGTGGGGTTGACGTAGATCAGTCCGGTCACCACCTCGC
Source organism: Candidatus Dormiibacterota bacterium (assembly GCA_963804565.1). Classification (GTDB taxonomy): domain Bacteria; phylum Chloroflexota; class Dormibacteria; order Aeolococcales; family Bog-877; genus Bog-877. The sequence goes on from CAWDQV010000001.1 coordinate 1,532,547, forward strand.
CGCTGCGCCGTCCCTCATCGACGACCTGCAGAGCGGCCAGCCGATCCTGGGGGTCGTGATCGTGCCCAAGTTTTCTCAGGCGAAGATGTGACCCGTCGTGCAATTCGACGTCGGTCGTGGTTCCCTCTGCGTAGCTCACCTCGACCTCGGCCTGCTGAGGAATGAAGTCGAGCTCCTGCAGGACTAGATCGTGTTCCTTCACGTACTGGTAGCTCTTGGTCGATCCCTCATGGTCATTGAAGGTTACGCAGGGGCTGATCACATCGAGCACGGCGGTACCACGGTGGGAGAGCGCAGCGCGCAGGAGAGGAACCAACTGAGGCCCGTCGCCAGAGAAGCTGCGTGCCACAAACGATGCGCCTAGCTGCACCGCTAGGCCGGCGATGTCGATGGTTTCGAGCTCATTGACCCTGCCCTTCCGCTGTACCGATCCGAGGTCGGCAGTGGCCGAGAACTGGCCCTTGGTCAGTCCGTAGACGCCGTTGTTCTCGACCACATACGTGCAATCGACGTTGCGCCGTAAGGAGGTGACAGAACTGGCCCAGCCCGATGCTGGCCGTGTCGCCGTCGCCACTGATCCCAAGGAACAACAGCTCCCGGTCGGCGACCGCGGCTCCGGTCGTGACCGCTGGCATCCTGCCGTGAACAGCGTTGAACGCGTGAGCCCGCTCGACGAAGTAGGCGGTCGCCTTGGAGGAGCATCCGATCCCGCTCATTTTCGCCAAGCGATAGGGGTTCACCCCATGGTCGTAGAGTGCTTTGACGATGTGGTTGGTGATTGAGTTATGGCCGCATCCGGCGCAGAGGGTGGTTGCCAGGCCCTTGTAGTCGTCGCGGCTGAGGCCAAGGAGGTTGGTCTTAGCGGTTACCGCCGCCATCAGCCGGCTGCCCCGACCGCGGCCTCGATCGGGGCTTCCACTGGATCGAGCCCCTCCTGAATTCGGATCGCCTCGACCAGATCCGCTGCAAACAGGGGCATCCCGTCGTAGTGGCGAACCGAACACAGCCGCTCTGCGAGGTGTGCTCCCAGCTCCACCTGGAGGATCTGGTGCATCTGACCGTCGCGATTCTGCTCGACCACGTAGACCCGCTGATGCTGGGCCACGAATTCCGCGACCGCACCTGCCGCCGGAAGCGCCCGAAGGCGCAGGTAGTCGGTGGCTAATCCGTCCTCCACCAGGATGTCCCTAGCCTCAACCACGGCGTGGTGAGAGCTGCCGAAGGCGATCACGCCCACCTCGGCCGAACCGGCTTCCAGCACCGGTGCCGGGCAGCCGGTCACGTCCCAATTCCAACTTGCGCGCTAGACGGTCCATTACCCGGGTATATGCCTCCTCGCTCTCGGTGTAACGGGCCGCCTCGTCGTGGCCCGACCCCCTGGTGAAGTAGGCCGCCAGAGGATGCTCCGTCCCGGGGACAGTTCGCCAAGGCACCCCGTCGCCGTCGACGTCCCGGTACCGCTCAAAGCGCGTCAGGTGGTCCAGTTCCTCTTTGTGGAGCACCTTGCCGCGGTCGAATTGTCCTTCGGGGTAAGGAAGAGGCTCAGTCATCCAAAGGTTCATGCCCAGGTCCAGATCGGAGAGAACAAAGATCGGCGTCTGCAGTTGCTCGGCCAGGTCGAATGCCTGCTGGAGGAATTCGTAGCACTCGGCAACAGTGCCGGGGAGCAGAACCGGGTGTCGGGTATCGCCATGAGAGAGGGTGTAGGCGAAGCCCACATCGCCCTGCATGGTCCTGGTCGGAAGTCCTGTCGACGGACCGACCCGCTGAACGTCCACGAAGACCCCTGGTATCTCAGCGAAGTACCCGAGGCCTACGAACTCGGCCATCAAGGAAATCCCTGGCCCCGAGGTAGTGGTCATCGCCCGCGCACCAGCCCACCCCGCCCCCAGCACCATCCCGGCCGCTGCCAGTTCGTCCTCCGCCTGGATCGTCGCGACCCGGCGTTCCTTGGTCTCGGGGTCGACTCGATAACGGTCGGCGAGGCTGATCAGGTGCTCGGCCAACGAGGAGCTTGGGGTTATCGGGTACCAGGCGAGGACGGTACAGCCGCCCATGATCGCGCCCAGCGCGGCTGTCTGATTCCCCTCTAGGAGAAGCTGTCCCGTTGTCTTCGACAGTGGGAGAAGTTGGAGCCCGTCGGTCTTCTTGAGATGTGGTACGGAAGTACTCGCGGCCTATCGCAATCGCATCGCGGTTGGCGGCTAACGCCTTGGGCTTGCTTCGGAACTGCTGCGGTAAGGGCCTGCTCCAATGCGGCGTCTGGGATTCCCAGGATCTCCGCCACCACGCCCACGTAGAGCATGTTGGTTAGGTACTTGCGAAGGTCGGGATCGGGGAAGGACTCCTTGGCGAGCTTCCCGAACGGTACGGGATACAGGTGCAGAGGGACCTCCTGGTCCGAGTCGGGAGCCCCAAAGGCCTCCTCATAGACCATCACCCCGCCTGGTTCGAGCCGCGCGATATCGGCCGCGTAGGTCGCGCGATCGAGTGCTACGAGGAGGTCTGCGCGCCGCCGTCCCGCGCGGTAGCCCTTGGAGTTGGCGCGCAGATAGAACCAGGTGGGCAGACCCTCGATGTTGGAGGGGAAGAGGTTTTTCGGGGCGACCGGAATCCCCATCGCGAAGACGGCCCGGGTCAGCACCAGGTTGGCCGACTGGCTGCCCGATCCGTTGACAGTCGCCGCCACCAGGTTTAGGTCGACGAAAACCTGATCCCCCACGGTCTGCTCCCTGATGCCGAACTATCCCGACCGGGCCGGGTGTCCATCCTAGTCCGTTGTTCCGTCGGCGCAGTCAGTGGCGGCAACCGACCTACCGGCTTACCGGTCTGTCTATCGGTCGTTCGACCTGAGAGCATTGGTCGGTGGCGGGCCGAATCCTAGTCGGAACTTGCAACTGGAGCGACCACGAGGGCTTTTACCCCGAGGGCCTGCCGGCGGTCGATAGATTGGCCTATTACGCTCGCTACTTCCCGCTGGTGGAGGTAGACAGCACCTACTACGGGATCCCACCCCCAAGGCGTACCTCCAACTGGGTGGATGCCACGCCTGAGGAGTTTTTCTTCAACGTCAAGGCCTACCGATCGCTGACCTACCACGAGCGCGAGAATGGCCAGCCGCGGGAGCCCACTTCGGACGAGGAGAGCAGCTTCGCGGCCTGCTTGGGTCCGCTGCGCGACGGTGGAAAGCTGAAGGCGATCCACTACCAGTTCCCGCCCTGGTTCGGCGCTTCTCCGCTCAACCTGGACCGACTGGCCCGGGTGCGCGAGCGCCACCCCGACGACCTGGTGATCGTGGAGATGCGCAATCGGAGTTGGGTGGACCCGGAGCGATTTGATCAACTTGTCGACCTGCTGCGCGAATCCAAGGTATCTCTGTGCGTGGTCGATGAACCCCAGATTGGAAGCGGGTCATTCCCTCGCCTGGTCGAGGTGACCGACCGCAGGCTGGCGGCGGTGCGCTTTCACGGCAGGAACTCGGCAACCTGGTATGCCCGGGGCAAGACCTCGGGCGATCGATTCAACTACCTATATCAGCCCGAGGAGCTGCGCGACTGGGAGGAGGACATCCGCAGGCTGGCCACCGAATCGGACGAGGTTCACCTGTTGTTCAACAACAACCGCTCCAACTACGCGGTCGTCAACGGGCTCCAAATGGCCGAGATCCTGGGGCTCAATCTGCCCTCCTCCGGTCAGCTGAGTCCTGGCGGCCCGCCACCCGCAGGGACCGAGCCATTTCTGCCCTTGGAGCCGGGCGTATGACCTGAAAGGGCAGCTCGCCGCGTGCTCAATGCAAGGCGAATGAGCCGCTGGCGGCCCCTTCTATTTCTGGCGACTGGATTGCCCTAGGTCTGGGGGTGACGACGACGCTTCGTTAGCAGCCGTCCCGCCACCTCGGTGATTGCGCTGACCCGGGAGACGTGGAAGAGGTCTGCTGCGCGCCGAAGCTCCAGCATCTCGTCGTCAGCCAACCGGAGGTCGGCGGCCGCCACGTTCGACTCCAGCTGAGCGATCGACTTGGCCCCGGGGATCACGATCACCTGTGGGTGAGCTATCAGGTACGCCAGCGCCACCTGCGAAGGTTCGCACTGGTGGGCCTGGGCGACCTCCCTGAGCTTTTCGACCAGCGGAGTGGCCGCTGAGAGAGCGGAGTCGGTGAAGAGGGAGTTGGATCGGCGCAAATCGCGCGGTGCTTGCCCAGCACTGTAGCGGCCGCTCAACGCACCCTGGGCCAGGGGGCTGTAGGCCATGATGATCCGGGAATGCTGTTTGGCGTAGTCGAGCAGGCCGAGCTCGGGGCCGCGCTGCAGCAGGTTGTACCTCACCTGATTGGTGATTACCGGTTGTCCCAGGTGCCGCTCGGCCGCGATCCACCGAGCTAGTGAGAAGTTGCTGACGCCGATGTATCGACTCATCCCGAGGCCCAGGATTCGGCGCATCCCGGCCATCTGGATTGAAAGCGGCACCACCGGACTGGGCCAGTGAAGCTGGTAAAGATCCAGGATCGGGACCTGGAGTCGATCTAGGCTCCGAGCGCAGTGAGCCAGCATCACCCGGGGGAGTGGCATGATCGGAAGGAACTTAGTCGCCAGGAAACGGTCCCCATCCCAGGAGCTGAGTGCCGTCCCAACCAGCATCTCGCTCCGCCCCGACCCGTAGAGCTCAGCTGTGTCGAAGACGGTCACCCCGAGCTCCAGGGCCCGCTGCAGTATTGCTAGCGAGTCGGCCTGGGAGTACTCAGACCCGTACCCCCACTGTTTTTCGCCGAACTGCCAGCAGCCCAACCCCACGACGGACAGTCGGCGGCCGTCCAGATCGAGATAGCGCACCTGCCGATTATGGTCGCCGACAAACTCGGGGCCGGTCCGCGAGTGCTACCCTCGATCCAGCGGGCAGATGCGGATGGGTGCGGGGAGAAGATGGGCTCAGCGGTCGCGGCCTGCTTGTTGGGGGCCGCGTTCTCAGCGGTGGTTTGGACACGCTGGTGGCGCAGTCGCAGACCCGCCTTTGCCGCCTGGGGTATCGGGTTGGCGATCTTCGCAGCCGCCGCGCTCACCCAGGCGCTGGGGCAGGCTTTCGGGTTTTCGGTTCCACTCTTCCGAGCCTTCTACCTTCTGGGAGGCGTGTTAGGGGTCATCTACCTGGCACTGGGGACGACGTTCCTCATGGCCCCTGCTCGCGTCGCGAAACTCTGCGCAGCGGTCCTGGCTTTACTCACCTTGATCCTGGCGGTCGACGCCGCGGTGGTACCGGTCAATGCCTCCAAGCTCAACACCAGTGCCGGCGTACTTGGGGGCGCCCTGGTTGGTCACGGGACACCGCTCTTCGTCGCGGCGGTCACCTTCAACATTTTGGGCACGCTGGTCCTGGCCGGCGGCTCCGCCTTCTCCGCCCTCCGCTTCATACAAAGGCGGGCTGGCATCGACAGAGTCTTCTGTAACGTGCTCCTCACCATCGGCGCCCTGGCGGTAGCGCTGGGCTTCTCCCTGGCGAAGACAGTGGGCGGGAACTTGCCCGAGCTCGGAGTTTTCGAGTCGATTGGGGCTGCGGTCATGTTCGCTGGCTTCCTCAGCCTCGGTCGAGTGGGCGTCGCCACGCCGATTCGGGGCGGCCCGGCAGCATCGCCCGCCACCGAGGACTGAGGATCTGAGGTCAGGGCCCCGACTTTGGGGGTGTGCTCGGCACAGAGGTGGGCGACCGATTCGGTAGTGAACACGGAGCAACTTGGGGACCCGCGGGGCGGCGGCTAGACTCCCCAAGTGCGAACGGCCCTCGTCATTGGTTCAGGCCCCGCTGCCGCCGGCTGCATTCTCGGACTCCTGAATCAACCCGACTTGGAAATCACCGTGATCGACATTGGAGCGCGGATGCCCGAAGCAGACCGGCTCCGCGCCAAGCGGCTACGCGATCTGCTGCCGGGCGAGTGGCCCGCTGACGACCGTCGAGCGGTTACCGCGATTGCCCGGGCCGAAGGCGCGGAAGTCCTACCCGAGAAGTCGGTGCTGGGGTCGACCTACCCATTTGAGGACTTCGGTCAGATGTCCGGCGTTCAGTGGGTGGGCGGTCCTGAGGTCAAGGCGATCTCTGGCGCCCTGGGCGGATTCAGCAACGTCTGGGGCGCTCAAGCCTATCCCTTCACAAAGCGGGCACTGAAATCGTGGCCGGACGACGGAAGGACCATGGACGAGGCTTACCGAAACGTCATGAGCGCCGTGCCGGTGGCTGGGAGAAACGACAACCTGGCGTCAGTACTACCAACGTACGGCCACCTACTGGATCTGCCCCCGCTGGCAGATCGGAGTCGATTCATGCTCGAGGCGAGCGCGCGGGCGGAGGAGCGCCTTGCAGACAGGCGCCTGGTTGTCGGCGCCGCTCGGGTTGGCTTTCGTGCGCACGAATGCGTGTCTTGCGGACTGTGTAACAGCGGCTGCGTGTGGGATCTGCTCTTCTCTACCAGGCAGCTCTTCGAGAGGTGGGTGGTCAAACGGCAGATCCGCTATCACCACAACGTGCGTGCCCTCTCCATCTCCGCGGGCCACGGAGGCCAGGCGGTGGTTCACGGGATGACGCTTGCCGGCGCACCGACCAGCTTTATCGCCGACCGGGTATACCTCGGTGCGGGGGCGCTGGGCTCCACCCGTATCGTGTTCAATTCTGCGCCAGCGATCCGGTACACGACAATGCTCGAAACGCGGCAGTTAATCGTCCCCTTTTGGTCCCGTCGGCCGGTCCCGAACCCTGAGGATCATCCGCGGTTTACCGTCGCGCAAGCGGCCATGCTGATCGCGCCCGACTCGGCGGACGAAGCGTTCTTGCAGTTCTATCCCTACGATCCCTCATTCAACGGCGCTCTGCCACCGCTCCTTCGGGGGCGCGCCGCGCTTCGCAGACCACTCCTGAGGCACCTCTCAGCAGGAATCGTGTACTTGAACTCGGAGCAGTCGCCGCGGCTAACGGTTACGCGTGTGGTCGCGGGCGTAGGTCAAGACCAGGCGCGCATCTCGGTGGCGGGAGAGTCGATGTCGCTGGTCGACCGCAACGTCCGCCGCGTCGTGCGCACACTGCTCAGCGCCGGCCACGCCCTCGACCTGTGGCCGATTTTGCCCGCCGCCAAGGTAGCTCCACCAGGAAGAAGCTACCACTGGGGCGGCAGTTTCCCGTACTCGCCGCGAGAACCCGACGGAACAACCACGGATCGCTGCGGTCGGCTGCCCTGGTGGCCTAACGTGCACTTGATCGATGCGGCCACCTTTCCGACTCTTGCACCGACCGGATTCCTGTTGACGATCATGGCCAACGCAAACCGCATCGCCGAAGAGTCGCTGAGGCTGGGCGACTGAAATGGCCAGCGTGGCGGTGACCGGCGCCAGCGGTTATGTGGGCGGTCTCGTCTGCCGAGCATTCCTGGCCAAGGGCTGGCGCGTTTTCGCACTGAGCCGCCGGGATCCCGAAATCGACGACGTCGAGTGGTTGTACTGGAGCCTCGAGGACGCTGCCCTGCCTCGCCAGGCGATGCCACTCGATTGCCTGGTTCACGCTGCCTACGACTTCGCCGTGAGAGACCGGCGGGAATCTCGGATAGTCAATGTTCAGGGGTCCACCACGCTGATGAACAGCCTTCCCGACGGCTGTCGCGGAATATTGATTTCCTCGATCGTAGCGGCGGTGGCGAGCGAGCGGGGGTATGCCCTCAACAAGCAGGCAACTGAGTCGGTCATGATCGCTCGCGGCGGCGTGGTAATTCGCCCGGGGCTGGTGCGGGGTGATTCACCAGGGGGCATGGTGGGGAAGCTCGCCAGGGTGGCGAGGCTCCCGCTGCTTCCGGTTCCCGCAGCTCACGCACTGCAGTACACGACATCGGCTCGCACTCTGCAGGACCTGGTGGTGACGCTTGCCGAAGACGGCCAATGGCGGCCCCAGACCCTGACCCCGGTCGACGGGCCACCGGTCGAGTTCATTGAGTTGCTTCGCCGGCTCGCCGGACCAAGATCCCTGATGTTCCCGGTTCCATGGCGGCCGATCTGGTTGGTCTTGCGCACGGCAGAAACACTCGGTGTTAGGACGCCGATAGCCGCCGAATCGCTTTACGGGCTGGCAAATCCTGGCACCGCCGAGACCGGCGCAGCGCGAAGGCAAGGCCTGGACTGAATGGCGCGTTCACCAGTAGATGCGAGCCGGTGGCCCGCAGGGTTGAGGGTCAGCCTGCCCAACCTGTATCTAGTCATCTCCCTCTTACTGGGCGGGCTCTACCTCTGGGCCGTTCTCCCGTTCATCGTGAGCGACTCGTTCTCCCAGGTTGGCCATGCCTACCTGTACACCGCGGGAGAGCTTTTCCAACGCCACTACCACGACGGCAAGCCGGGCGATTGGTTGCCCCTATCACTGGTCCGGACCTTTTGGCTCTTTCGCCTTCAAAGCGCAGGACTATCGACGCTGAGTCTGTCGCAGGTACTTGCCGAAGCGAGCAGGTTGCACGGCGTAGCGCACAGCGTGTTTCTGCAGAGCGGTGCGTGGCCGTCTCCGCTTAGTCCAAATTTCACTCTCGGCTATGGGCCCGTCGCGTTCCTTCCCCAAATCGTTGGCCTCGAGATTGCCCGTTTGCTGAATCTGTCGTGGCTGAGCGCCAACTACGTCGGGGCCGCTCTCAACGGGCTAACGGTGGTCGCGATCGGATACTTCGCGATTCGAGTCGCACCCTACGGAAAGGTTCTCCTGTTGGTCATCTTGTGGCTCCCGAGCACCCTCCAACTCCAGTGGGGCCCGTCCTACGACGGGATTCTCGTCGCCCTCGGGCTTCTGTTCATCGCCCTCCTGACCGAGTCGTGGTTTCGCCGGCCCAAGACGATGCGAAGTTATTGGTTGCGGTTGGTCCTGCTCGAGGCCATCAGCGTGGTGCTGACCACGACGAGCCCGGTCTACGCTCCGACGATCCTGCTGGCGGCCACCGCATCCTGGCCGGTCTCAGGCGACGCTCGACGCGGGATAGGACTGCCTTGGAAGGGCTTGGCATCGGCGGTAGTCGCCCTTCTCCTAGCGCTTCTCTTCGTTTGGTGGAGTCTGACCCACGCTTTTGCGTCTTGGTACCCGCCCGGGGTGCATCCCGGACGTCAGGTTTTATTCGAACTGCACCACGTGCTGGCGTCAGCTGGCGTGATTGGGGGCAGCCTGTGGTACGTCTTGCGGAGCTTCGCCTTTCAACTGGTCGGCTTCGTGGGGTATTTCGGATGGATCTACTACTACCCCTGGGTGGTCTATCTGATCGGCAGTTTGGCGGTACTGGTTGCTGTGGCCGCCAGCTGCATTGCGGGCATGCCCGATGGCCGGGACGATCGCTCGCGACGAATGCGCTCCTTGCTAGGTCTAGTGACGGTTGCCATTGTCTCGGTTCTCATCGTCGAGAGCATGTACGTCTCGTGGACCTGGGTCGGCGCTTCCGGGGTCCGGGGATTGAGGGCAGATACTTTCTGCCGCTGGTTCCCCTGCTAGTGCTGCCGCTGATTCATTTTGGTAGCAGTCGTCTGAGGCGACCGGCTGCCGTGCTCGGAGGGGTCGCGGTGACAGCGATTTTGATCGTGACCGTGTTGGGGGCATTCACGATCAGGGCAGACGAGTGGCGCCATCAGGCAACACCCCAGGTTGGATCTCACTGTCGGGCCTACGTGCATCGGGCCGCCGACCTCCCGTACCTCTCGGCTGCAAGCCTAGATCTGCGCAGTTGTGGCGGTTGAAGTAGTGAGAGGCCGCTGTTCGAGGAACCGCACTCCGGCCGAAGGGGACGCGTGATATTCAGTCACTGTGTAGCAGGTATCAGAGGGCACGCTGTGCCGCTAGAGGCGACGATTCGCTAGACGGTCAACTGTGGAGCGGTACGGGAGTAGCGAGGATAGCCGCGGGCTCATCGGGGCTCTCGCTGTGGATGTGCGTCTTCAGTTCCGCATTTGCCATCCGGCCCGCAGGTTCATCGAGAACCGACATCAGGATGGTGAAGATCCCCGTGCTGGCCACCACCAGGAGCGTGGCCACAGGGACAAACACTCCGGTGATCGACGCTGTGCTGAGGTAGCGCAGCGAGTTGGCGTCCCACAGAGCGATGACGTGGAGGAGGCCGACAACACCGACGAGGAGAAGCAGAATGCTGACTCGGAAAATGGTCTGCGTCGTGAAGAAGGTGCTGAACCTCCAGGTTGGACAGTCTGAGTAGCGATTCCGCTGGGCGTAGTCCTTAGTGGCGACCCCAAGAAAAATGATCTGAGCTCCCAGCAGACAGAGCAGCAGCCCAACGATCGAAGTACCCACGGCCAGGCGCACCGGGCCTAAGAACAGTTGACCGGGAGCCAGCAGCGCCTCCAGGATAATTCCGAGTGAGAGCGCTCCGACACCGGGCACGAGATAGTGACGCTGACGGGCGTAGACCATCAGAAGCCGGAGGTGGCGCCATCCATCTCGCCAAGTGTTGAGATGTGGTGGGCGACAACGACCGTCCGGTCGAAGAGTTGTCGGTACCTGCTCGATGGTGAGTCCGCTCCGCTCCGACTGGATCAGCATTTCGGAGGCGAACTCCATGCCCATGGACTGCAGATCGAGTTCGAGCATTGCAGCACGCCGGAGGCCTCGGAGCCCACACTGAAAGTCTCGGATCTTGGAATGCAGAATTCGCCTGCCCAACCAACTCAGGACCGGAGTGCCCAGATATCGGTGCAGGATTGGCATGGCTCCACATTCGATCCCCCCGGCAAAGCGATCCCCCATGACCAGATCGGCGCCACCCTGCAACGCTTCCACGAAGGGTTGCAGGTGCTCGAAGTCATAGCTCTCGTCGGCATCGCCCATCACGATCCACTTGGACCGCGCCTGCAGGATCCCGCTGCGCAGGGCGCTGCCATAGCCGCGCGCGGACACCTCTATTACCCGGGCGCCCTTTGCTGAGGCTATCGCAGTGGAGCAATCTGTGCTCCCGTTGTCCGCAACCAGTACTTCCCCGGTGATCTTCGAGTGCACAAGGAAGTAGTTGGCCTTGTCAATGCATGCTCCGATGGTTCCCGCCTCGTTGAGACAGGGCATCAGGATCGTGAGATCGAGGCGGTCCCCCATGCTCTCGAAATGCTAGCAGTGGCTTGAGCGCCTCAACGCCCTCCGATGAAGCTGTTTTAGAACTGCGACAAATGACGCGCGAATCGAACAGGCAGGCAACTTGAGGGAGCGGGTTGCTGCCTCTGGCCGTGCTGTTGCCGAGGGCGGGGGTGCGTGCGTTGGAAGCGGAGCTTCTGGGAGGGGACTCTGTCGAAAGTCATCTTCTGGAACTAATCCCGCGAGGCCCGCTTCCGCTCCAAGGTGGCCGCGGTGGCCGCAGCCGCCAGGTCCACCAGCACCTGCGGCACCGGGGCGGGCCGACCATCGCTGGCCCTCACCCACACCCACTCGGTAAAGATCTCTGCCACCAGGGTTCCGTCGGGAACCAGCACGATGGTCGTGCGGCGCTGGCCCCGGGCCCCCCGAACCAACTCAACCCGGACCGTTAGCTCCAGCTCGTCGCCAAACCTCGCTGGGAAGTGGTAGGTGACCTCGTTACGCCGGATTACCCACGCGCCGCCCTGCTCGGCAGCCCAACTTTGACCATACCCCAGGCTCTCGGAGTGGCGGGATGCCAGTTCCTCCGCGTAGTTGAGGTACACGGCGTTGTTGAGGTGCCCCTGTCCATCAACCTCGTATTGACGCACCGTCCAGCGGGCCGTGAACGTGAGAGGGTCGGACTGCACTGAGCAATTATCCGGACCCACCCGCGGCAACTACGGTTGTCGGGCGGTTCGTCTCGGTCGGCGGAGGCTATACTCGCCGCTGGGGGAGCGACTCCCAGCTAGGGGTGCGCCGGCAGGCGCTGAGAGGCATTTAGCCAACCCTGATGACCGGATCTGGTTAGTACCAGCGTCGGGAAGCCTCCACCTGCCGAAGCCCCGGAGTGTAGGCACGCTTAGGGGAAGTCCCGCGATGGCAGAACCGCTCCCGCCGGGGGCCCGCGCAGCCGACGATTCGACCGGGCATCAGACGGAAGCGGAGCGGGACGACGAGTTCCTCCGGATAGAGCTACGGGGGTTGGAACCGGTTCCGCCCGAGAGCAGGCACGGTCGTCCCCGGGAGCTGTTCTTCATCTGGGCCGGTGCCCTCTCCGATTTCTTTTCTCTATTTGCGGGCGCCCTCCTGATCTCGGCCGCGGGGCTGGGGTTCTGGGACGCCGCCGTGGTCCTCATCGCCGGCGCCGTCGCCGGCGCGGCCTTCCTTGGGCTCCTGAGCATCACCGGTGTCCGATCGGGGGCGCCCCAGATCGTCCAATCACGAATGGTCTTCGGCCACCGTGGAGCGGTGGTCGGCGGTCTGCTGACGATGCTGATCGCGATCGGTTGGTTCGCATACGACTGCGCGATTGCCGTGACCACCACCCAGGCCCTGCCGCTTCTCCACCCGACCCCAGCCCCGGTAGGGCCACTCTTGCTGCTGGCGATCGCAGGGGTCTCGTTCTTAGTCGCTGTCTACGGTCACCGCACCATCTCGGTCTTCCAACACATTCAGGTCCCCGCCTTCTTGATGGTCTGCGGTGTTCTGGCGCTGTTCACCTTCCATCGTTGGGATCTCTTGCTTCAGAGCCGACTGGGGTTGGGTCCTCATTTGGCGGCGATGGCACTCGGGTTCACCCTGACTTTCGCTCTGATCGTTTCCTGGGTCACCTACGCCGCCGATTACTCGCGCTACCTGCCCGCGGAGTCCTCCGCGGCGAGGGTTGCCCTGGCGAGTGGCGGGGGCAGCGCGGTCAGCCTGGTGCTCTGTGGCCTGCTGGGAGCTGCGATCCAGACGATCGACCCGACACGGCTGCTGCCCAACCTGATCGTGGCCTCGGTGCCGGTGTGGTTTGGCTACTGCTTCGCCGCATTCATCATCGTGGCCGAGCTCAGCTCCAACTACCTCAACGTGTACTCCGCCGCTCTCTGTGCCCTCGCGATAGGAATTCGCATCCGCCGCTGGGTCGCCGCCACCACCGTCGGGGTCCTCGGCGGTCTGATCGCAGCGCTGGTCCTCTTTGCCGGGGTCGGCTTCCAGGACAACTACGTGGACTTCCTCACCATCACCTACGTCTGGTTCCCAGCCTGGGGGGTCCTGGTGATCCTCGATTCGCTCTGGCGCCGGCGAGAGCAACGGCCGGCGGAGCTGGTCGCTCCCCGGGGGTACTGGTACCAGAACGGCTTCCGCTGGCCACTGATGGCGGCCTTCACCGCTGGCACACTGGCGACCGTGCTCTTCTTCAATGAGCCGCCGCCGCCCGGAGAGTGGGGCTTCGCCTCACCCTTGGCCCAGCACCTTTTCGCCGGGCAGCCCGCCGATATCTCGGGATTCGCCGGAATACTGGTCACGGCCGTCGCCTACTGGCTAGCTCGCCGCTGGGAGCGTCATCGGGGCCAAGGGCAGGGTGCCGTGGGATCGGCCCGGTGACTGAGGAGCGGCCCAAGGTACCAATCGTGGCGACCGTGGCCACCACCGACTCTGGAGCCGGCGCTGGAATTCAGGCTGACCTGAAGACCTTTGCCGCGTGCGGCACCTACGGTGTCAGCGTGGCCGTGGCGCTCACGGCTCAAAACAGCGTGACGGTTCGAGCCATCCACTCGCTCCCGGTGGAATTCGTCCACGAGCAGTTCGAGGCACTGGACTCCGACCTTCGCCCGGCCGCGACCAAGACCGGGATGCTGCTCTCGGCCGAGCTCATCACCCAGGTCTGCTCCGAGTTGAGCCGACGCGATTGGGGGCCGCTTGTGGTCGACCCGGTGATGGTGGCCAAGAGCGGGGACCGCTTGCTCGAGGAGTCCGCGGTGGAGACCATGCGCCGGCATCTCTTGCCGCTGGCGACGGTTGTGACTCCCAATTGGCCGGAGGCCGCCGTGCTCTCCGGTCTCCCGGTCGGCTCCGAGACCGAGGCGCTTCGAGCGGGCCTTGCCATCGCCGAGCGTGGGGTCGAGTACGTGGTGGTCAAAGGTGGACATTCACCGGCAGAGCCGGTCGACCTGGTGATTCACCTGGGTGAGGTGACCAGACTTTCGGGTGTGAGGGTGGTCAGCCGGCACACCCATGGCACCGGCTGCACGTTCTCGGCTGCGATTGCCGCCAATCTGGCGCTGGGGATCGATCCACCCGTCGCGATCGCCATGGCCAAGGCCTACACCGTCGCCGCCATCGTGGAGGCACCCGGTCTGGGCGCCGGACACGGCCCACTGCAGCATTTCCCCCAGGGATGGCCGAGGAGGACAACCTCCGAGTGAGAACGGCGACGGCAGCGAACTCCCACAACCCCTAGGGTCGGGGCATGATCGTGGGTAAACTCGGGGTGGGCAATCGGACAGGAGGCACCAGCATGGGATTTGGGCACAAGCGTCGGCCGATCGAACGGCTGGGAGCAACCGCAGGGGACGCCGCCGGGGCGGTGGCAGAGGTGATCGGCAGTCAGGTCAAGAGCGCCGGCGAGGCGGTCGGGCCCGCGCTGACGGCTGTGTCGCAGCAACTCCCCGAGGTCGCGAGCCGCATCGCAACTTCGGTTCAGCCGGCGGCCGACACCGCTCAGAAGCGGGCGGCAGATGTCCTCGCGGTGGCCAAGGACAGATCAGCGGAGTTCGCTGAACTGGTGATCCAGGCTGCCTACGAGGCGACCAAGTCGCTCCCTGACGATGCCCGCAAGCGGGTCGAGGGCTCGCTGCGCAAGACGGGGATCGAGCCTCCCCGACGGCGGCGGAGGCACACCAAGGCATGGCTGGCTGCTGGGGTCATGGCCGCTGCGGGGGTGGCATTCCTGTTCTCCGGAACTGTCCAGGACCGGGTATACGACCTGGTCGACCGGATCCGCGGTGAGGACGAGGACGATGAAGGCTTCGACGCTCCGTTCCAGGCGCCAGGCCCGAGCCCGGCGGCCGGTCCCCCGTCGGGCGCTCCCAACAACTAGTCGGAGGTCGATCGAGCACCGACCGTGATCGCCGGAATGGCTCACCGCCGGGGCATTCCGACTATCCAGCCAGCCATCGCTCGCGCGAGGGCCTGGAGTCCGCTCGCTCTGATTCTTGCCGGCGCCGCGGTGACGATGCTGCTTCCCAGGCTCTTCGGCGACCCCCAGAGTGTCGACCCAGACCTCTGGCGGCTGACAGGGTACTTCGCGGCCATCACAGTCGCAACAGTCATTCTGCCTTCGCTGCGAGCCCAGGCCCCGGTTGCCTTCGCCATGCTCACCGTTACCCTGCCGTACTCCTGCTGGATCTGGCTCCTGGAGTACGGCGGGCCGGCACCGGCCCAGATAGGCGAAGCCTATGGCGTGACCCGCAACGCCTACGCCGGGCTTGCCTGGGTCCTGGTGGCCCTGGTCATGGCCGGTGCCCTCTTTTACTTCACCCCAAAGCCCAAGCCCAAGATCAGGCTCTGGATCAGGCCGGGATGGGCGACCGTCGGACTGGCGGTCTCGGTGTCGTTGCTGTTCTTGATCGTCGCCTTTGCGCTTCCTGGTCCCCTGATCGGGCGGGAGGGGGTGCCCCTGCTCTCGTTGGGGGGCTCGGCGGCCGTTGCCTACGGTGTTGCCAACGCCGCCAGCGCGATCGCCCAGGAGATTCAGTTTCGAGGAGTGTTGCTGGGTGCTCTGGAGCGGCAGCACTCTCGCGGGGCAGCCCTCGTGGTCCAGGCTCTGATCTTCGGAGTCGCCCACATTGCCATCCAATACCAGGGCCCAGTCGACAGCCTGATTCCGATCGTGATCGTCCTCGGTCTCGTCTGGGGGTGGATGACTCAGCGCTGCAACAGCCTCCTACCCGCCGTGCTGGTTCACGTCGTGGCGGACCTCTTCCTGCTGGCCACCATCGTGAGCGGCCTCTATGGGCAGTAGCACATGAGCGCCGCTCGCCGCATCGTCGCCGGAGCCGTGGTGGCACTGGGCTTGATCCTCGGCCGGTCGGTCATCCCTGTTCTGGCGGCAGGAAGCTGGTGGGTCACCGCGCCGCCTAGTTCTCCACCCATTTCCGCGGTTGCCTCGGACGCGGCATCGATCACCCTCGCTATCTCGCGCGGAATAGCTGGCTGGTACTCCCCGGCTTCGGGGAGCTTCACGCCCACCAGGTCAGCGTCGGGGACGGTATCGGGCGTTGGCCCCGTGGTGGCGGTGGGGGCCGACGGGAACCTGGGGGTCGTCGCCCATCGTCTTGGTCAACTGGTCCAGGTGTCAAAGGGAGGACGCTCTCATCCGTTGCCCGGGGTCAGTGGGGTGCCCCGATCCGTTGCCCTGGCGGGAGTCGGAGACCGGTATTTGGCGGTTGCCACGGCGCGTGGCCTGTTCAGCGGAAGGCTCGGAAGCCGCCTCAATCTGGTGGCGTCCGGCTCCGGTACGGCGGTGATCGCTCCTCCGACTACCGGGTTGCCCTGGCTGGCGCTGGTCGGCGGCAGGCTCTGGGAGCGCCACTTTGGCAGGGGCTGGGCTCCGGTTACCGGCGCCCCCAATTTCGGCCAGCAGACGAGAGCCTTGGCGGAGCTGGCGTCCGGAGTGGTCCTGGTCGGAGAGGCAGGGGGATTGATCTGGAGAGGCGAGGGGGCGAGCTGGTCGCGGGCCTTGCAGATACTGCCTTACGGTGGCCTTGGCGGCGTGCCAACCGTGACATCCTTGGTGGCAGACGGATCGACATCGGCGTATGTGGGAACGGCAGGATTCGGCACGATGCTCACCCCCGATGGCGGGTACACCTGGTACCGGGCGGCGCCCCCGAGCGGCGTAGTCTCGGGGCTCGCCACCGTCGGCCCGGTCTTCTCTACCAAAGCACACGGCTATGTGGTCGCCCTCGCACCGGCCCAGATCTACCTGCACCGATTGCAACCGCTGCCGGAGCCGCTCACCTACCCGCCGTCCGCGGAGACGGCGGAGCTGGTCGGCACCGCCGCTGTCACCCTAGCGACCGCGTTCCTGGTCGTACTTTTTCTCTGGTTGCCGAGCCGCCGCCACCGGCGCCGCTCCGTATCATCGGAGTGAGGGGAGCTGGGCGGGCCTCGAACAACAGGGCGGGTCAGGACGTGCTCCGATGAAAGCGGTGGTGATGGCGGGAGGTGAGGGCAGCCGCCTGCGCCCACTTACCAGCCGCCGCCCGAAGCCGCTGGTCCCGGTGGTCGGCCGACCCTGCATGGAGCACGTTCTGCGGCTCTTGCGGAGGCACGGAATCACCGACGTGATAATCACCCTGCAATACCTCGGCGCCAGCATTCGCAACTATTTCGGCGACGGCGCCGAGCTCGGGATGCAGCTGGAGTACGTGGTCGAGGACCGACCGTTGGGCACCGCTGGCAGCGTGAAGAACGCGGCCAGCCTGCTCGATGAAACGTTCGTCGTCATCAGCGGCGACGCCCTCACCGACATCGATCTCACCCAGGCTGTCGCCTTCCACCGTGCCCATCACTCGCACGCAACGCTTGTGCTTGCGCGAGTCCCCAACCCCTTGGAGTACGGGGTGGTGATCACGGCGGCCGACGGTCAGGTGGAGCGCTTCCTGGAGAAGCCATCGTGGGGAGAGGTTTTCAGCGATCAGGTGAACACGGGGATCTATGTGATCGAACCATCGGTGCTCGATTACTGCCCGGAGGGTGAGCCGGCGGATTGGTCCCAGGACATCTTCCCGGAGATGCTGCGCCGACAGGACTCGCTCTGGGCAACAGTCGGTAGGGGGTACTGGTGTGACATCGGCAGCGTCCAGAGTTACCTCCAGGCCAATTGGGACGCATTGGAGGGCCGGGTCGTCTGTGAGATCGCCGGCCGACGAACCGGTCCATCCCAGTGGACCAACGAAGGAGCTTCGGTGGCTGATACAGCCAGGATCGAGGGTCCGGCGTTCATCGGCCGCGACGCGGTCGTCGGCCACGAGGCGTTTCTCAACGGACCGGTTGTTGTTGATCGATATGCGGTGGTGGACGCAGGCGCCAAGGTGAGCAACAGCGTGCTCTGGCCCCAGGTCTATGTAGGAGAACGGGGCCGCCTACGCCAGGCGGTTGTCTGCAGCTCAGCCACGCTCAAGCCCGATGTCGTGCTCCAGGACTCCAGCGTGATCGGAGATGACTGCACCATCGGCGCCGGCTCGGTTGTGGAGCAGGGGGTGAGGATCTGGCCCGGCAAGGAGATCGAGGCGGGGTCGGTCGTCCATGAATCGGTCATCTGGGCCGGCACCTGGCGGAGCAGCCTGTTCAGCAAGGCGGGGATCACCGGGATCATCAATGTCGAGCTGACCCCGGAGTGGTGCGCCCGACTCGGCGCCGCCTGGTCGGCCACCCAGCCTCGCGGCAGCCAGCTGGCCATCTGTCGGGATCGAAGCCCAGGCTCCGGGATGATCAAGCGAGCCATGATCTCGGGCATGCTCTCTGCGGGAGCGCGGGTGGTGGACCTGGGCGAGCTCCCGGTTCCCGTCACATGCCACTACACGAGGGAGTCGAGCGTGGCAGGGACCGTCCACGTCCTGGCCTCGCCGCTCGATGCGCGATCCGCCGACCTGTTGGTGCTAGATGATCGGGGCATAGCACTCGATCGGCGCCAGGAGCGCAAGCTCGAGAACACCTTCTTCCGTGAGGACTTCCGGCGGGTGCTGCCGGGCGAGATCACTGATATCACCGATGCCGAGGGAGCCCTGGCGGGCTATGCAGCTCACGCCGCCAGCCAGCTGGCGCTGGATCCCATCCGCGCAGCCCACCCCAGGGTGCTCATCGATTTCGGATTCAGCAGCGCCACCCTGATCCTCCCGACCCTGCTTCGCGAGGCCTACGTGGAGGCGATCACCCTACGATCGGGATTTGAGGAGGAGGCGTCCCTCTGGCCCCAGGCGCGCAACCGAGAAGAGGAGCTTCGGCAGTCCTCGGCGATCACCAAGACCGTGGCCGCCCTCTTGGGCGCCCGCTTTGACGCCTCGTCGCAGCGCCTGACGCTGATGGACGACGAGGGTGGGATCATCAGTCACGAGGAGGCGACCTGCCTGCTCACCCTGCTCAGACTTAGAGCGAAGGGTCCGGGAACCATCGTCGCACCGGTTTCAGCCTCGCGCCGGCTTGAGCAGGTGGCGGCCAGCAACGGCGGCAAAGTGGTTCTGACCAGAGCGGACACCGCATCGATAGTGCGGGCCGCGACCAGGAACGACGCCCTGATCGCCTTCGACGAGACCGGAGGATTTATCTGGCCCTCCCACCTCAGCGCCTACGACGCCATGTTTACCCTCCTGACCACCGTGGAGATGCTGGTCACCACCCACTCGAGACTTTCGGAGATGCGCCGCGAGCTCGCCCCTGGCGCTCACCTTGAGGCGTCGGTGCCGTGTCCTTGGGAGGCGAAGGGCGAAGTCATGCGCCGTCTGGTCGATAGCCACCGGAATGAACGGCTTGATCTGACCGACGGCCTGAAGGTGGATATCTCCGGGGGCTGGGTCCTGATCATCCCCGATCCCGACCGCCCCAGCTACCGGGTGATCGTTTCGATGGGGGGCGTGGTGGATGCCGAGGGCCAGCTTGCGACATTCGTCCAAATGGTCTCCGAGACGGTGGAGACCAGCACCCACGCCGGTCAGGCAGTGCCACCCACGGCGGGCTCTGCCGTGGCCACCGAGGTACTGCCCGCCTGACCCGTCGCCGGCCGGCTGGGAGCTCATCACGCCGCTCTAAGAGCGGCAATTCGAGCAAGGTATACTCGCGCCCGCATGCGGGAGTAGCTCAGTTGGTAGAGCGTCTGCTTCCCAAGCAGAAGGTCGCGGGTTCGAGACCCGTCTCCCGCTCCGTAGGATCCTCGGGTCCCACAACGCGCACTTTGACTTGGTGTTCGGCCCCACGTTCCTGCGTTCGGAATGAAGCGTCGGCAAGGGCGGAATGTTCGGGCCGGGTTCGACGACCTGGCGCCTCCGCGGGCTGCTTGCGCCCGGTTCCCCTTTCGACACCGCGGTCAGCGGCGGCGAGGGTGACGCTGCGCGCAATCTCGGCCACTCCAGCTGAAACCAGTTGCCTAAGATTGCTGGATGGAGTTGGCAGAGAAGCTTCAACTTACGCCCGGGCAGCCTGTGGAATGCAACGGGGCTCCCCAGTCGTTCGCCGAACGATGGGCCGGAGACGAAGCGGCCGGTGATGGCCCCCAGAACGCTGCCCTGTTCCTCTTTGTCGCTAATCGAACCGCGCTCGAGAATCATCGGGCTCAGATCGTTGAGGCAGTGTCCAGTGACCGGCTGACTTGGGTGATGTATCCGAAGGCCGGCCAGTTGGCGACCGATCTGAATCGCGACTCCGTCGCCGCGCTGCTGCAAGAAAGCGGGATCCAACCAGTTCGCCAAGTAGCGATTGATGGCGTGTGGTCTGCCTTGAGGTTCCGTCCCGGATCTAGATAGGAAACCAATTGGTTAGCCGACGGAGACAAGTCCCGTCGGCGCGAAGCAGATCGAGCGTTGCCCAGACTCCGGGGGAACACGAGTCGTGTCCAGCGGATAGGCCGTATCACCGATTGCGACGATGACGCACGACAAGCTCAGCAGGACCCATTGGGTACGGCTTCTTCCGGCCATGCTTGCGAAGCCGCACAAAAGGAACACGAGCAGCAGAGCGTCGCCGATGGGGTATGCCAGGTTCGTCACTACTCCGAGAGTGCGGGGCTCAACCTGGTGCAACAGCGGGCGAAGCCAAAACATGTGACGACGGCTGCGGCACCGAGCCCGATAACGACTCCGTCCAGCCAGGTCGCCGGGACAAGCTTCCTCGCCGACCGCAGCATCAGCAGGACTATTCCGAAATAAGCGATGGGGTAGAAGCCGATGTAGAAGACGTCGGCCAAAGACGCCTGCGGCGGAGTCCGTCCGCTCAGGGACTCCAACCTAAAGAAGAAGTTCCCTACCGTCCAGGACAAGAGAGCGACGCCCAGGAGCAGAGGAACTCTGCGGTCTAGCTGCCTTCGCAGGCCCGAGCAGAATCAGCGAGGTGAGGTAGGCGACCAGCAGGATCGCAAGGAACCCGTAAACCGCCCAGATGGCCTTTGGATGTGGTGCCTTCCGCGGTGCAGCTTTGACTGGAGACCGAGGGACGGGACCGTGGACATGAGCGGAGCGTACGTCCAGGGCACTAGGGATCCCGGCGCCACTTCGGTACGAGATCAACACAGGAACGGAGGGCAAGAGCCGCGGCAGGCACGGGTGCCGGGACCAGACGTAGATCAGAGAATGCCGACGGTCAGGCTTGCTGGCTCGCGGCAGCGAAACAGCAAACCCGTTTTCCGCTGTCTAGAGGGCGCTCTCTCGCGATCAGCCGCTCTGCTCGATGCCGGAAGATTCCGTGAGGTCTTCGAGCAGCTGTTTAAGCCTTTCGCGGTCCACTTGGTACACGGTCCTTCCGTTTGACTTCGCTCCAGCCACGAGGCCCGCACCGCGCAAGGATCTAAGGTGGGCGCTCACGGTGGGCTGGGCGATTTCGAACTGGTGCGCCAGTTCGCCGACGCTGGTCGGTCGCTCGGCGAGGTATAGCAGAATCGATAGCCGGGTCGGGTCTCCAAGGGCGCGCAGCCGGGGCGCCAGCCTCTGGCCGCTTCTCTTGGCGCCCATCAGGGGGTCCGAATTGGAGCTGAAGCCAACCACAACGTGGTCAGGGAGGTCCCACAGACTCCACTTGCCGCCGAAGTACCCGGGGACCATCGCCAGCCGCCCCATCTCCGCCGCGCTCTCAACCAAGTTGTGCCACTCGACCTTCTTGCGCTCCACTTCGGCATAGGCGGGAACCACCTCGTCCAATGGCATCCCGAGGTCGAGTCGCTGACCCGCTCTCTGGCAGACGAGGAGCACCTCCGGTAGCCCTTTTGACTCCCATTCCGGACGCATAAGCTCCCACAGGTTGCGCAGGACGCCTGCATATCGCCGTCGGACCTGGCGGTCGCGCTGAAGGAGGGTTAGCCGCTCGATGAAGCGAACGCGGTCCGCCGGCGCTTCGGCGCGCAGGCCGACGACAGACAGATCCACCCCCGCAACTGGAAGGTCGTCAAGTATCTGGTCCAGGTCGCGAGCGAAAAGGAGCCCGGCATAGTCGGCGAGCACCACGAGCTCCCCGCTGCCTCCACTGATTCCGTCGCCCCAGAAGGAGCGAAGCCGTTCGGCTATTCGCTCCCCCTGCTCGGATTCCATGGCCGCGAAGCGCCCGGACGATTCTGGTCGGGGGTTGAGCAAACGATGGCCCAGCCAGAGCAGCTCCATGGGTGCCGACGGTTCGATGAGCGGGCGGGCCCTGACCAGCTCAGGACCCTCGTCGAGAGGAGGCATAGCCAACCGACTATAACAGAGAGGTCGTCTGCTCGATGGCTACTCGACGTTATCTCCGATCGGCCCAATCACAATATCCGATGCGATGAGAGCTTGACAGCCATATAGCTATATAGTAAGATACTGTACATGATGAATCCATACAGCGCGGAGAAGTACACGGCGCGGCGGCAAGCAGAGGCGCGGGAGTCGGCGGCATTGGCGAGGCTGGCAAGGGCGCAGGTAGGGAGCTCAAGGGGCAGCCGCTGGGGCCTGATCGGAACGATCCTTAGCACCCGCCAGCAGCAGCCAGGAAGCTGCTCTAGTGGAAACGCGAGCCGAGCCCGCTCGGCTCGGGCGACTCGATGACCCTAGTGGGATATGGGCGCCAGCGACTCCCCGATGAGGGTCGGCGCGTAGGACGGGTGGGTCCGGGCGAGCCGGGTCTTAGCCCCTTCCAGAAGACCGCCGCTGGGGTTGCTGGTCGTGAGGGCGTCGACGAAGTCGGGCCCGGGAATCCGGTACAGCGTGCACTCCTCCAGCGCTCTGACCGTGGCGGTCCTGGGCACCCGCGCCAGGAGGCCGATCTCCCCGAAATAGGTCCCGGGGCCCATGACTCGGAGTCGACGGGCGTGCTGCGCTTCACCTTTCGCTGAGACCGCTACCTCTCCGCTGAGGAGAACGTAGAAGGCGTCCGCCGTATCTCCCTCACGGATGATCACCTCGCCAGCGGGAGCGGTCGTCTCGGTGCAGGAGGCTGCCAGTCGCTCAAGGGCTGCTCTGGATCCCGAAGAGAAGATGCCGAGCTGCTCGAGGATCTTGATTCTGGGAGCGAGCTCTGCGACGCGTCGGACCGCGGTGCGATCCATTCGATGCAGCCAGGGGTATGCGCAAACGGCCAATCCAGGAATGGCTAGCCCGGCGAGCAACAAACTCCCACGCAAGCCCAGCGTGCTTATCGCTGCCGCACCCAATGCCGAGCCCAGTGAGATCGCGGCCAACACCAGTGCGAAGAAGACGCCGAAGACGCGGGCAACCATATTGGGCGCCACCGAGCGCTGCATTGCGGTGACCGCCAGGACGTCCACCACCAAAGTTCCCCCGCCGCGAACGACTTCGAGTAGGAAGCCCACGACTGGGGCGTGGACCAGGAGCATCAGGGCGGTGGGTACGCAATACACCACCATCCCCAGGGTGATGATGATTCCCAGGCGCGGCTTCGAGGCGAGCTGGTTTACGAAAAGCGCACCCAGAATGCCACCCACGCCCAGTGCCGCCAGTAAGTAGCCGAAGCCGGTAGCACCGGTGCCCAGTTGGAGCTTGCTGATGTAGACCAAAAGCACCGTGTCGGTCCCGTAGACGAAGCTCGCCAGGACACTGAAGCTCACCAACACCATCACGGTCGAAGACTCTCGAATGGCTTGGAAGCCAGCCATTACCTGGCGAAGCACTCCAGCCGTGCCCCCTTCGCTTACGTCGCTGGGCCGGGAGCGGGCCCGCAGCCGGCTCACCAACGCACCAGCCACTAGAAAACTGGCGGCGTTTATCGCAAAGACGGTCGCCGCGGTACCGGCAAGCAGCAGCAGCGCTCCCACCGCGGGCCCGACGATGATCACCATGTTGTCGATCGTGCTGTTGACGGCGTTGGCCGCCGCCAGGTCGTCCTCTCCCGCCAGCTGGGGGATCATCGCTGCCACCGCCGGCCCGTAGGGCTGTGCGCAGATGGCTGCGATTCCGGCGAGTGCGAGGACTACCTCGATCGGAAAGTGCACTAAGACGGAGATACACAGAAGAACTTGCATCGCCGCGAGCACCAGATCGCAGGTGATCAGCAGCCGCACCCGCTCAAAGCGCTCGGCCACGATTCCCCCGTAAGGCGAGAGGAACATCGCCGGTACGAAGCGCACCAAGAACACCGCGGACACCAGGATCGCCGAGTGAGTCCGGTCGAACACGTAGACCGCAAGCCCCACGTTGTAGGCCCATGATCCTGTGGCAGAGATCACCTCACCGCTCAGCAGGAGGCGCAGGTCTCGATGTGAAAGCGCCGCTCGGTAGGGCTTGAAAATGTCACCGACCCGCATCGCTTTCCCCCGCTGTGAGGCAATCGAAATGCTTCAGCGAAGCCCCCGATCGCTGTTCCCCACCGCTCTATACAGGGCTGCGCGTACTTCCGACCGCAGCTTGGTGGCGATGGTATCAGCAGCTGTGACAGAAAGGGGTGTGGCACGACAACTCCGCTGCCACGACTTCACTCTTGAGGATGGTGCCAAGCGGTTCGCTGTGAGGTGAGCGCGGTGAAGTCCTTGCGCGCCTGACCGGCGCGCTCGAGGGGAACTGGGGGATGGCGCTCTAGCGATCGCCCCCGGCGCTCTGAAGGGCGGGCCGGATGAGCCGCCCCCCGGGGGGCGCAATCAGTCGCTTCAAGCGGGCACGCTCTCGTCCGCGGCAAGTGGCCCAAGGCGGTCTATCCACGGAAGCGCCTGCAGTCGCCCGAAGATCTCGCGCGCTTCGGCTTTCACAGGTCCCGCCCTATCCTGACGGCCTCGCCCGATCAGCCACTCAGCGTGCTCCGTGAGTGCGACCGCGAGGTCGTACGGCGCCGCCAGGGCGCGAAGCCCGACCTCCGCGACCTCGAACCCCGCCTCGACCGCCTCGTGCTCGCCAGCCGCAGCGCACGCTCGTGCGGTAAGCCTGGCGACCTGGGCTCGCAGCCATGGGCTCACCTGTCCAGGCCTGGCCGCCCCGACAATCCCAAGCAATTCCCCCGCCTTGCTCAGATCGCCGAGGTCCAGTGCGGCCTCCACCGACCACACCAGGGCCCGTTTCACCATCTGGTTGGTCGGCCCAACTCCAATCCCAGCCGCAGTGCTCAGAACCTCCTCGGCCGCGGTCAAGGCCTCGGCCGGCCGGCCCTCGGCCAATCGGAGCTCGGCTGTCGCCAAGCCGAAGGTCGAGCGACTCTGCCAGTCCTCCGAGCTTTCTGCCCACTGGGTCAGGGTCATGAGTCGCTTGGCCGCTTCTAGATTGCCGCTGCGCACCTCGAGGGAAGTCATGTCTACGAAATCGGCACTGGACTGCTCGAGCGCCATCAACTCCTCTTCCCCTCGCGCCTCATCGTACCGAGCCCTAACCTCCTCCCAGCGACCGAGAGTGAGCATCGTGGTCAGGGGACCGACCAGAGCTCTCAGCTCCCAGTAGCGGTCTCCGACGCGGCGGGCCAACTCGAGTTGCTGATCACAGGAAGTCACCAGTTCGGGGAAACGGTCCTGCGATTCCAACACCACCGCGAGGTTGTTATAGGCACGCATCGCCGCCGCTGTCAGCCCATGGGCTAGAGCCGCCTCGAGCGCGCCCTTGAGAACCAGAGTGGCTTCAGCAAGGCGATCGCTCCGCATGAGTACGACGGCCTTGCTACTGAGCGCCTGCGAGTAGACCTCGGGCAACTCCTGGTGTTCCGCAATTTCGAGGGCGCGCTCCAGGAGAGGGGATGCCTCCGCATAGCTACCCCCTAGGACAAGCAACCTCCCCAGCTGAGCCAATACCAGCGCCAGGTCCGCGTCCGGCTCATCTTCGGCAAGTTCCGCGTGGGCTGTCTTCATCCGCTCAGTCGCCTGCTCGACGTGCCCGTTAACCCATTCGACGCCCGCCAGCCGGGCCTGAACTCTCGCCGTTGTCCGGGCCTCACCGGCTGCGCCATAAAGCCGACTGGCCTCCGCGTAGTGGGTGGCGGCGTCGTCTAGCCGACCTCGCAGCTCGGCCATCTCCCCGGCGCGCTCGGTTAGAGTTGCCCGCTCTCGCTCGGACTCACTCAGCTCAGCTGCCCGCTCGAAGGCAGACTGAGCCTCCTCCGCCGCGGCGAGTGCGGCCGCCCGCTCCGCCGCCCTCACCAGCATGTCCCGGGCCTTCGCCTTGATCTCGATTGCGTCGGGCGCGTCGGGGTCCAACCGCCACGCCTCCAGATAGTGCGAGGCAACCACCTCGACGATCTCCTCGGCGTCGGTGCTCCAAGTCCGCTCCAGGTAGCCGGCCACCGCTAGGTGCTTGACCCGTCGATCCCTGCGGGCAAGGGTCTCGTAGGCAACTGTGCGCACCAGGTCCTGGAGGAACCCATACTGACCCCGCTCCGGCGATCGTGGGTCAGCCTGGACTGACAGAACCTCCTTGGCCACCAGCGATGCCAGGAGAGGCCGAAGCTCCGCCTCCTCCCTACCGGAGACGGCGGCCAGTCCCTGGGGCGTGAACGTCTTGCCCAAGACCGAGGCGTCCTGCGCCAGCTGCCGCTCCTCAGGGGATATCCCGTCCAGGCGAGCCGCGATCAGAGCTTGCAGGGTCTCCGGCACCTCAAGGGTGTCGATCTCTCCGGACGGCCGATATGACGACCCTTCCTCGACCAGCAACCCCCGGTCGAGCAGCATCCGAACCGTCTCGACGGCATACAGTGGGATTCCCTCGGCGCGGCCTCTGATCCGTTCGGCCACCGATTTGGGCAGCCCCGGGACCAGCCCGGTGAGCAACTTGTCCATGTCCGCAGGCAGGAGCGGCTCCAGGTGTATCAAGGTGGCGTTCCGGGTTGAGGCGGCCAGACCTGCGGCCGGTGAGTCGGGCCGGACCAGACTCATCACGAAGAGGGGGTAGGCCCGGGACCACTCCATCAGGTAGGTGATGAACTCGAGCAGCGAGGGGTCGGCCCACTGCATATCCTCGAAGACCATCAGCACTGGGCTCTGCTCAGCCAGTCGCTCGATGAACAGCCGCCAGGCGGCAAATAGATCCTGCTTGTCCGGTGAGGTCCTGTCCTCCAACCCGATCAGGTGGGCCAGACGGGGAAGTACGAAGCGTCGGTCCTCGGGATCGGGGACGTATTGGTCGACCGTCGCTTGCAGCTTGATCAGCGCGGAGTCACGGTCCTCTCCCTCGAGGATCCCGGCTCTGCCCCTGACCATTTCGGCCAGAGCGAAGTAGGTGACGCCCTGGCCGTACGCCAGGCACCGGCCGCGGTGCCAGAAGTAGCCTGACATCAACCCATCCATGTACTTGAAGAACTCCCAGGCCAGCCGGGATTTGCCGATGCCGGCGATGCCAGTCACCTGGACCAAGTGAGCCCGACGGCCCTCGGTGCTGGCGTGGAACACCTCCTTGGCCAGCCTCAGCTCGCGGTCCCGGCCCACAAAGGGCGCCTCCAACCGCTCGGACTTGAGCAGCCCGCCTCGTCCCGCGACCACCCGCAGTGCTCGGAAGAGAGATACCGGCTCGGCCTTGCCCTTCAGCTCATAGGTGCCGGCTTCCTGATAGGCGATGGCAGCCTCGGTGGCCCGCTTGGTGGCCTCGCCCACCAGCACCGTCCCGGGCTGGCTCTGGGACTGGATCCGGGACGCCGTGTTCACCAGGTCTCCGGCCACCATCCCCTGCCCCTTGGCCCCCAGATTGACCGCAGCTGTGCCTGTCAGAACTCCTGCGCGAGCCGCCAGCTCGGGCGCATGGACTTCTTCTCCCAAGGCGGCGACCGCCTCCACCAGGTCGAGGGCCGCCCGGACCGCGCGCTCAGCGTCGTCCTCCTGGGCGACCGGGGCTCCCCACACCGCCATGACCGCGTCACCGATGAATTTCTCCACCGTGCCGCCGTAGCGCTCGACCAGTTCCCGGCAGACGTCGAAGTACCGACTCAGCAGTTCGCGGACCGCCTCCGGGTCACGGGACTCCGACAGCGATGTGAACCCCACCAGATCCGCGAACAGGACGGAGACGACCCGGAGCTCCACCATGCCCGCCGATTCCGGCACAGCCGAAGCAGTGGGAGGCGCGGAGGTTGTGGGGGGCGCAGCTGTCGCACTCGGAACTCGTGCCATCGCACCGCTCAGCGGTGTACCGCACTCCCGGCAGAACGCGGCGACCGGATCGTTCGCGAACCCGCAAGCGGGACACGCGAGAGCCAGGCGATTTCCACACTTGTCGCAGAACTTGCTTCCGGGAGTTGCCTGGGCTCCGCAGCTAGAACAGACCATCCGCGCCTCCGTCGCAACCCGCTACCGGAGTTGAATGGTATCCAGAGTGAGGTCGCGGTGGGACCCTCGAGGCAGCGGACCGTGACTCCGCGCTGACCAAGCTGCAAGCCGGCGGATCAGTTGAGCGGCTTCGCTTATCCTGGCGGGAGTGGATTCCGCCGGGGGAGATCGCGTTCGGAGTGGTCTGGGGCTGAGCAGCTTTGCCTCGACTGCCTCCGGGGGTCAGTGTGGATCTGAGCCGACTCGAGCGTGAACGTGCCCGAACCCGGACGGGAGGCCGATCTCGAGGTACCTATCCTCACCGGCCGGCTAGTTCGGCTGGAGCCATTACTGCCTGAGCACGCGGACCGTCTCTTCGACACGGCCGCAGACCCTGAGATCTGGCGTTGGCGGCTCGCTCCACAGCCCAACAACCTCACCCAGATGAGCAACTTCATCTCCGACGTGCTGATTGGCAGCGGTCGAGACCGGAAGTCCTTCTTCGTCTCTCGTCTCATCGACGGTCGAGCGTTAGGCAGCACTACCCTGTACGAACTCGACCTGCGAAATCAAAGAGTTGAGATGGGCTGGACCTGGTTGGAGCGGTCTGCTTGGGGGCAGGGGTACAACGAGGACCAGAAGTTCGTGCTCCTCCAGTACTGCTTCGAGGTGCTTGGCTTGAAGCGGGTTGGCTGGCGGCTCGACAGTCTCAACCTTCGCTCCAAGCACGCGCTGGAGCGGCTGGGGTTTGTCTACGAGGGGAGGCTGCGTAGCCACCAACTCAGACCCGATGGGAGCCGGCGGGACACCCTGTGTTACAGCCTGCTGGCCCAAGAGTGGCCCGTGATCGGGCCCCGACTACTCGAGATGGTGATGGAGAGATCCCAGAGGTAGTTGCGGCTAGATACTAGCTTTTGGCAAAATCGTGGTCTAAGCTGTGTACGGCAGAAAACCATGGCCCTCGGCTGCTAGGAAGGCCGCAGCCCGACAGAGCCACGGGACCGACAGGAGTGGGTCCCACGAGCGACTGGGAAGAAGAGCAAATCGAAGAGTTCCATGAGAACCGAATTCTCGCCTGCCTGCCGACTGAGGACCGTGAGCGCCTCCTGCACAAGCTGGCGCCAGTCTTCCTCAGGGTCAAGACGGTGCTGTTTGAGCCGGGCCAGTTGGTGGACGCGGTTTACTTTCCTCTCGACGGAGTGATCTCCCTGGTGACCCCCCTCGAGGATGGCGCGATCGTGGAGGTGGCGACCGTAGGTAACGAGGGGGTGGTCGGGGTGCCGGTAACCTTCGGGGGCACCCTAGCGGTACGGGCGATCTCCCAAGTTGCCGGGCGCTGTCTGACGATGTCCTCCGAATCCTTCCTCGAGGCGATCGCCGCCAGTGGCCCGATCAACCAACTGGTGCAGACCTACGTCCTGGCGTTGTTTGGGCAGATCTCCCAAGCCGCCGCTTGCAATCGACTCCATTCGAATGAGGAGCGGCTGAGCCGGTGGCTCCTGATGAGCCATGACCGGGTCGGATCCGACAAGTTCATGATCACCCAGGACTTTCTGGCGCAGATGCTGGGCTCGCGCCGTGCGACTGTGACCCTATCGGCCGGCGTGCTGCAGAAGGCGGGGCTGATCCACTACCACCGCGGGCACGTGGAGATTGTCGATCGCCAAGGCTTGGAGCGGGTTTCCTGCGAGTGCTATCGAGTCATAAAGACAGAACTCGACAAGGTCGGCGCCATCCCGGCTTACGCGAACGGCAGAGGCTAGGCGAGAAGGTCCGCCCCGTCTAGAGGAACGCTCCACGGCCCCTGGTTGAGTCCGCAGCGACGGGACACCCGGTTTGAAGGCGAGCGCCCGTCACTGCGAACTCGTCGGAGCCAGTGTCACGTTGGCAGTTCATCGGCCCGGTGGCCTTGGGTCCTGCCAGGGGAAGGAGTTTGCGGGAGGGGAGAGGTCTCCCGCGAAGGGAAGACTAACCACAAGATATTTATTTCGTCGGTCCGCTGCCGTACGAAAGCGCGGAACTGCGCTCCCTGGCTATTCATTGAGCAAACAGATTAGGCGATCTGCGCGCGAAGTCCGCAGCGCGGTGAACTTCACATTGTTGCTTATGGCGAAATCGCCCGAACCAGACCACCGAGGATGACGCCGGATCGTACGGATCCTGCTCGGTTTTGCTGGGTGGGTTCGGTAGCGTACCCAACTGTAGTTGTTCCAAAGCCAACTCTTGAGGGCGGTTTACGATCAACTCCTTGAGGCGCCTGATTCAAGTTTTCGCCACCGCATTCACGCGCGCGCCAACGGATCTGTGGCTGCCGCCATCATCGACGAGAGCGTACTTGGTGAGTTCGTACGGATCGTGCGGCGGTCCCGAGTGGTGCGGGCGACCGCAAGATCCGGTGAATGAAAGCCCAGAGTTCCCCTGGCAGTGTGATCGTTGAGACTAAACTCGTCGAACTGCGGTCCGCCGTGGCACTTGGGTCGTACCAGTGATGAAACCGTGAAATTAGTCACGAATTAGTAACGGAACGTGGGCGCAAATCGTTGGTCGACTGCAGCTGCGCCAAGGAAAGTGACGGGGCCAAGCAGAGCTACTGTTAGCGCACGCGTATTGATCAGCTCGGTGCTGGAGTTTCGTCCCGTTCGCCGGTGGAGCGCCCTCGTCTCTGACCGTGTCGGATAACCCGCGCTTGCTTCAGCGCGAAGTGCTGGCGCGCATATACGTAGGCGAACGCTCCATAGATGGTCCCCAGCCCCTTGTCCGCGGCACGCTGCAGGACCGTCGCGGCTACCGCGATCTGAAAGGGAACTCCGACCACGATCAGCATGCCCACGCCCGCCGCTTCGAAGCCACCTAGTCCGCCGGGACCGAGCGAAAGCGCACCAGCGATCGCTGCCACCGCGTAGGCGAAGGCAGCGGTGGGCCAACTCACGCGGCCGGGATCGATGGCCTGTATTACCAGCCAGAACATGGTGATGGTTCCGACCGCCTGAATCGCGCTGACGGAGGACCAGGTGAGCGTGTCCCAGCGCCGGAGCAGGCTCACCGTGTCGTGCTGGAGCTCGACCACGTCGGGCGTGTAGCGATTGAGCACCGGCAGTCGCTCGACGAGTGCCACCACCTTCTCGAATACCGGCTGAACGGTCAGGATCCCGGTAATGGCCAGTACCCCTGCTAATGCGACTGACACACCGACCGCAGCGATCGTGTGGTGGAGGGCTCCGGGCACGGCCGCGGCGATGAGCAGAACGGTGTAGATCAACTCTTGGACCGTGATAGTGGCGATCGCGGACCCCACCTCGATGTGAGCCACCTCGCTGACTAGCACAGCGCGGGTCAACTCCCCCCCGGGTAGCAGTCCCGCCGCCTGTCCCGCGAAATTGAGCACAACCGTGTCGGCGAGCCGCAGCCTCACGCCCACAGCAGTCAGCAGGGGCTGCCAGCGCACCCCCTGCAGGAAGTAGTACCCGAAGGAAAGCGCAGCGATGATCGGGGCGTACACCGGGTTGAAGCGACTTGCGGCCGAGGCGAAGTGGTCAGGGTTCACCGCCTCGACGAGGGCGACGACAACCCCCAACCCGATCAAATAGGGAAAGCTGGTACGCAGGCGCGACTTCCAGACTGCGGACCGCGAGCTGATCATCGAACTCGCCCTGTATGGAAGTCCAACGCCCGTCCCAGCCCCCGGGACATCAGCATCAGTGCAGCCTAGCCGAGTACCGCGAGACGTCGCGCCTGCCAGCACGGACGACGCATTGCGACAGCCACGAATTCGCGTTGCGCCAGGACTGGGAATTCAAGCGGATGCGGTTCAGATCTCGATCAGAACCTTTCCGACAATGTTGTCCTCGACCGCGCGATGCGCGTCGGCGGCACGCGCCAGCGGGAAGCGGTGTATCGGCAGCCCGGCACCGGCACCGACTCGCAGAACTCCGGCCTTCACCGCGGACTGCACATCGGCTATTGCCCGTGCTTTGGCCGCATCTGGCTCGGTGTAAATCAGCACAAACTGATAGCGTGCATTGAGGACCATGCCGGGCCGGATTTTCAGTGAAACCGCCTCGCGGTCGCTCGCGTAGGCGGCGACCGTCCCACGGGGGCTAAGGACCGCCTGGTCTAGCTCCGCATTGGCGCCGGGCGCCACTTCCACGATCAGGTCCACTCCCGCCGGCGAGATCTGACGAATGACGGGTCCCGCGTCTTGGGCGCGGTAATCGACCACATGGTGGGCCCCTGCCGCGAGCGCAAGGCCCCTCTTCTCGGGTGAGCTGACCGTGGTCAGGACCCGTGCCCCCGACCAGACTGCGAGCTCGATCGCTGCGTGGCCGACCGCTCCTGCTCCCCCAGCTACCAGAACCGTGCGGCCCGCCAGGGACGCCGGGCCAAGGTGATCAGGCCCCTCCTCGCTCACAGTCAGGCACCGATGGGCGGTG
The DNA here is from genome assembly GCA_963804565.1 of Candidatus Dormiibacterota bacterium. GTDB lineage: Bacteria > Chloroflexota > Dormibacteria > Aeolococcales > Bog-877 > Bog-877. The sequence continues at coordinate 1,565,244 of CAWDQV010000001.1, forward strand.
ATGGCGGGGATGGCTAAGCTAGCCCCCAACTCCAGGGTGGCTCCCTCGGGCAGCGGAACCGCCTGCCTCTCAGGCAGGGCAACGAATTCTTGAGCTGTTCCATCGGCTCGCTGGTAGGCCGCCTCCCATAGCCATACCCGCTCTCCCACCCGGGCGGGATCCACCCCGTCCCCCACGCTGACTACGGTGCCCGACCCATCCTGATTCGGTACCTGCTGAGGGAAGGGGGGGTCTGGCTGAGGTGCGTTAGACGCGGGGCCTCGGCGCGTCTTCCAGTCGGTCGGGTTTACTCCCGAGAATGCGACCCGGACCAGAACCTCGCCCGGGGCCGGGGTGGGTTCGGACCGGTCGACCAGTCGCAGTACTTCGGGCCCACCGAACTGCTCGTAAATCACCGCTCGCAAGCCAGATCCTCCCCGAAATTCGCAGCCAGGGCGTCGCGTCTCTGACCTTCCCCGGCAACCCCCGCGGTCCCCTGCTTTGCAGGCTATCACGGCGCGGCTACCCAACCTGAGGAACCCGGGCGTCAGCTGCGGCGGGTCCTTAGCTCGTGGCATGGCAGCTCAACCGCGCTCCATGGCCAAAGCACGCTTTGAGATGATCGGACGATGGGTGTATGCGCCGCCGAGCATTCTTCGTCGAGCGCCACCGACCTGGCGCGGACCCGGGACTTCGTGCACCGAATCGAGCGTGGGTCAGCCACCGAAGTGGTCCCGGTGACAGGTGGATTCGCAGTCTTGAACCGCGAGTTCCCAAGCTCGTGGGAACACAACTGCCTAGTCTTGGAGCGCTTCGTCGACCCGTCCCAAGTCATTCGGGAGGCCGATCGAGTTCTCGGTGGAGCGGGCCTCGGCCACCGGGCGATCGAGGTCGAGTTGGAGGGTCTTGACCCAACCTGGTTCGACCATTTCAGACGGCGCGGCTATCTGGTGCACCCATGGGTGACCATGGTGCTGCGAGGCGTTCCCGACCGCCACCCGCGCGTCCCCGTCGAGCGGGTCACGCTGGACGAGGTGAAGGCGGTGATGGAGACCGGCTGGCGTCGCGAGCTCCCGGGAGCGTCCGACGACACCGTCCGACAGCTAGTGGACCGTCGAGTCGTGACCTACCGGGCTTGCGAGGTCACCCATCACGTGGTCCGCGGAGCCGACGGCATCGCGGCGCGGTGCGATCTGTACCGGATCGCTCCGGTCGCCCAAGTCGAGAGCGTCGAGACCGAGCCGCATTGGCGCAATCGAGGCTTTGCCACGGCGGTCGTGCTAGATGCCGTGGGACTGGCTCGGACCTCAGGGTGCGAGCTAGTTTTTCTCATAGCAGACGCCGAGGACTGGCCACAGGAGTTCTACGGCCGGCTTGGTTTCGAGCGAGTGGGAGGCGGTTACACCATGGAGCTTCCACCCGAAGGAGCACCCGCACGAGTTTCGAATCCCAATGCCACCGCCCGATGACGGCAGTCGACCGTGCACTTGAAGACAGGTTGACGGGAGCCACGGGGACGGATCGCAACGCCCGCCTACCGCTGGGTACAGGCAGGAAACCAGCAATTCATGGAATTTCTGGCCGAACATCCGGGAGCTGCTAACGGTCTACGATTCGAGCCCCGCTCCAGATGCGGTCGATCAAGTGGTACTCGATCGCCTCGTCGACATCGAAGTAGCGAGCACTGGTGAGGTCAATCTCGACGCGCTCGGCCGGTTGCTCAGTGGCCTTGGCAACCTCCTGGATGAAACGCTCGACCAGACGCTGGTGCTGATTCAAGGCCTGCGCAACCTGGGCTGCGCTTCCGTTAGCAGCCATCTCTGCATCTCGAAACCTCAGCCTGGAATGGACTGTCGCCTGCCGCAGCTGGCAGACTGCTAGCACCCCCAGCGCTGGACCTTCGGCCTGCCCGGTGCAGATCGCCTCGACCGGTACCCCCAGCGCGGCGATGGTATCCATCACGGTCAGGGCAGCGCTGATCGTTCCATCCCCGCTGTTTAGCTGGATGCGGATCGGGTCGTCACCCACACCGTCTAGGGTCATCAGTTGGGTCGCGGCCGCGGTGGCGGCGAGGTCGTCCAGCCGTCCCTTGATCCAGATCACCCGCCGATCGAACATGCGGGCTTCCAGCCATTCGGCCATAGGCGGATCTTGCTGGAAGCCGCCCGGAGGACGGCCCGGTGCCAGCGGATCGTCCTCTCGGTCAGACCGGTCGAGAAGCTCACGGGTCGTGGGTCTCACCTCGAGATTGGAGCCGCCAGTCCAGCTGTTGGTCCAGGGCCGCCGCGTATCTCTCCAGAGTGGAGAGTCGAAGGTCTGCGGACCCCGACTCGAGACGGGCCACCGCCGATTGCGACGTGCCCATGCGCGCCGCAACCTCAGTCTGCGAAAGCCCGAGACGGATTCGGCGCGCTGTCAGCTCCGAGGCCAGACCATGGCGCCGGGCCGCCATCTCGCCAAAGCCGGGGAAGACCGGTTCGTGGGTACGGCTGCCCATCTGGCTCCCATCTATGAGATCGGGTCCGGCTCGTTATCTCTGCTCTGATATCTTATATTAGCGATATCATCGGTGAGATATGAACGCCTGGAGGTGCTGCCAAATGTACTGGGATCAGAGCGACGCCATCCCGATCATGGGATCTGTCATTCCCACGGTTCTGGACCAGTCGATGCGGGGCGAGCGCGCTTACGACATCTACTCGCTCCTGCTCAAGGAGCGCATCGTCTTTCTCGGCCAGGAGGTAGATGACCAGATCGCCAACCTTCTGGTGGCCGAGATCCTCTACCTGGAGGGTCAGGACCCCGACCGCGACATTCACCTTTACATCAACTCGCCTGGAGGGCTGGCGTACTCGGGGATGGCCATCTATGACGTGATGCAGCACGTCAAATGCGAGGTGTCGACGCTTTGCATCGGCATGGCGATGTCGGCCGCGGCGATGATCCTCTGCGGCGGGGCACCGGGTAAGCGGATGGCGCTGCCCAGTTCGAAGATCATGATCCACCAGGGCTCAGCGGGCACCCGAGGTGCTCCCCGGGACATGGAGATTCAGCTGCGGGAGGTTCTGGCCAACACCCAACGGATGGCCGAGATCCTGTCCCACCACTCTGGACGGCCGCTCGAGCAGGTCGAGCGCGACATCGACCGCGACTACTACCTGACCGCCGAGCAAGCCTTGGAGTACGGGCTCATCGACGAGGTCCTGGCGCCCCGGCGAGGCGTTGCGGCAGCTGCCGCAGGGCCGATTGACCAGCAGGTGTCAGCCGCCGCGGTCAACTAGTCTGAAGTCAGGAGCTCGAGCAGTCGGCAAGCTCTTCACCCCACGGCGTGCAGGCGGCGCGTCGCAGCCGGTGCGGAGAGGAGCGCGAGAGGTACCGGACGGCCAAAGAGGAACCCCTGCAGCTCATCGCAGCCGTTGTCGACTAGGAACCTCGCCTGGGCCTTGGTCTCCACACCCTCCGCAACCGTCCTGAGCCCGAGCGCCTGGGCGAGGGCAATGGTCGCGGCAACGATTGCGCTGTCCTGCTCCCCGTTGCCGATTCCGCTGACGAAAGACTGGTCGATCTTGAGGATGTCGAAGGGGAAGCGCCGGAGTGCGGTGAGAGACGAGTTGCCGGTGCCGAAGTCATCGAGCGCTAGGTGAACGCCAAGCGCCCGCAGTCGCTCCAGAACCACGCCCTCGGCGTCTGGGTCGTCGCTCAGAGCGCTTTCCGTAACCTCCAAACACAGCCTCTCCGGCTCCAGCCGCTGCTGGTCGAGGATCTGTCGCACCTCGTCTGCAAGACGGGAATCCTGCAACTGGACCGCAGATAGGTTCACCGACATCATGAGCGACTTCGCAGCTGGATCAACTCTCTCCCATTCACCCAGTGACTCGCAGGCCTCCTGGAGGACCCATCGGCCGATGCCAGTGATGCTTCCCGTCTGCTCGGCGAGCTTGATGAAGCGGTCCGGGGAGGTGAGGCGGCGGTTGGATTGGCACCAGCGAACCAGGGCCTCAACGCCGGTCATTCGGCCCGTGCTGGCAGCCACCAACGGCTGGAAGTGCAGCCGCAACTCCCCACGCTCGGCGGCGTGGGCCAGCTGCGCAGCCGACTCGGATCGACTGACGAAGGAGCCGGGCTTATCGGTGTCGATGACCTGGTAGCGGCCAGGGCAATTCTGCTTCGCGTGATAGAGGGCGATGTCGGCGCGGTTGATCGCGTACTCCGCCTCGGCTGCACCGTGGCAGAGGGCCACTCCCCCGCTCACCGCGGTGACCACCTCTCGCTTGCCGATCAAGTACCGGTGACCGAGCTGGTGGAACAGACGCCGGGCAGTCAACTCCAGCTCGGCCCGCGAGATGCCGGCTATGACGACAACAAACTCGTCTCCGCCCACCCTGGCGATCAGGTCACCAGGGCGTACGGCGGCCCGGAGTCGCCTGGCGAAGGCCTTCAGCAGCTGATCGCCCACCGGATGGCCCAATGTGTCATTGACCGCCTTGAACTCATCCAGATCGAGGGAGATGATTGCTGTGCCTCCCTTGGCGTGGCTCAGGAGTTTCTGCAGCCGCTCCAGAAAGCCTCGACGGTTGTAGAGACCGGTTAGCTCGTCGTGATGGGCCTGACGCCGAAGTTTCGACTCGCTCCGCTTGCGGTCGCGGAGGTCCTCGTAACTGGCCAGCAGTCCAATCACCCGACCTGTTTTGTCCCAGAGCGAGGCGGTAGACAGCAGGACCGGTATGGCCCGGCCGTCCCGGTGGCGCCGGACTGCCTCCACCTTGTGTATCCCATCACCGGTTTTGAACGCGGCGTCCAGTTGGACCTGGAACTCGCGCTCTCCAACGCGGGACACCGTTGGCAATCGCCGACCCAGCACCTCTTTCTCGGTCCAGCCTAGAAGTCGCTCGGCAGCCGGGTTCCACAGGACCACTTTGGCGTCATGGTCCACTACGGAGACCGGGACAGGCAGCTCTGCCACCAGAGCTCGCAGGACCTCATGTTCGAAGAGGTCTAGCGAGGGCACCGCCGGGGCCTTCCCAACCAATCGCAACACCAAGGAATTCCGCAGGGTCGCGTGGGGGCTGACTTCGGGGCGCTGCCACCGTGCTCGCCTTGGTCATAACAGACTCATCAATCGAGCCTAGCTTCCCCAGATGACCGGACGATGACAACGAGGTGGAGGTCGCGCGTTCGCTGATCTCAACATTGATCGGCTGGCCCCGCGTAATCCAACCTGGTCAACGACCGTCGAGTGGGTCAAACCAACGACGCTCCACCATGGCGGCCACGCAGCTCAGCTCAGGGCGGGCACCGAAATGGGAGTTGGTGCGAGCCGTGCCAGGTCGGGTTTCTCCCCGATTCCGAAGCTGTGGCGCAGGGCGGAGAGCGCCGCTAGCTCGCCGCAACGGCCGTGCACTCCCGGACCCGGGGTGGTCGATGAGGAGCAGATGTATGTTCCCGGAACAGGAGTCCGATACGGATCCCAGCGCGCCATCGGTCGCAGGAGCGTCTGTCGGAAGTCCTGCGCCCCGGAAGCCACATCTCCGCCGATGCAATTGGGGTCATGCGCCTCCTGGTCCCGCGCGGTCCGATGCACCTTGGCCAGGATCAGATCGCGGAATCCGGGCGCGAAACGCTCGATCTGGGATTCGATTTGCGCGGTCATGTCGACGTCCGATCCCGAAGGGACGTGGCAGTAGGCCCACAGCGTGTGGCCACCACGGGGGGCCCGGGTCGGGTCGGCGATGCTGGACTGGACAGTCAGCACGTAGGGGAACACAGGGTGGCGACCGGCCGCGACATCCGCCTCGGCTCGGGCCACTTCCTCGAAGGTTCCCCCAACGTGGACCGTGCCCGCCTGCCGGCAGCCGGGGTTGGTCCAAGGGACAGGGCCCGATAGAGCAAAGTCGACCTTGCAGACTCCGGCGCCGTATCGGAAGCGCTCCAGCGCGCTCCGGTAGTGCCCCGACAGGCGGTCGCCGGCGAGCTCCAACAACTGCCGCGGGGTGACGTCGAGGAGGACAGCCTTGGCCGGGGGCAGTTCGTCGAGCGTTCGTATCCAATGGCCGGTCTCCAGCCGGCCTCCACCCGCTTCCAAGGTCTCTACCAGCGCCTTGGTGAGACGCCCGCTTCCCCCTTCGACGAATGGCCACCCGACGGAGTGGCCGAGGAGGGCCAGGAGCAGTCCGAAGGCAGCGGTCGGCGGGGAGTTCAGGGGCCGCATCGCGTGGGCCGCCACCCCGCCGAACATAGCTCTGGCCTCCGGAGATCGAAATCGGCGAGCAATAGAGCTCGCGGATCGCATCCCGAGCAACCCGTAGCCGGCCAGGGCCAGGGGGTTGCTGGGCGGGCGCCGCTCGGCGGAAAACACCCAGCCGGCGATCTCGTCCGAGTGGCGGACCAGGGGGCGCATCAGACGCCTGTAGGCACTGCGATCGACACCAAGACCAGCTGCGGTCTGGTCCACCGACCTGGTCGCGATCGCGGCCCGTCCATCGTCGAGGGGATGGGCGTAGACCACCTCGGGGTGGATCATCCGCACGCCGCGGGAGGGCAGGTCGAAACGCCGGAAGAACGAAGACGCTACCGCCAGTGGATGCGCCGTAGAGCAGACGTCGTGCTGGTAGCCGGGCAGGGTCAGCTCCTCAGTTCGGCAGCCTCCGCCGGCCGTCGCGGCGCCCTCGATGACGAGCACCTCGAGCCCGGCGGCGGCCAGGGTGACGGCCGCCGCCAGCCCGTTGGGCCCGCTACCGACGACGACGGCGTCGGGCGCCTCACTCATGCGGGGCGATGTTCCCTCCACTGGTCGGACGAGTGCCACCCCGGAACGGACGGGTTGAGGTTTGCAACACGCTTCGAATCATGGCGTTGTGCCACGTGTTGCCCGCCTTCCGCCACTGCCGCTTGCGGTCCACGCAAACGCTCTTGGTCTGGATCACCGGGTCCTTCACTCCGAAGCGGTTGGCAAGCGCAGTCAGCGTCTGCGACCAGAAGACGTCCTCCTTGTGGTGACCTCCGAAGGTCAGCCCCAGTTCGTAGAGGGGGTCATTGGCCCGCATCAGCACCTGGGCCTGAGCGACAGTCCGGCCCCCGACATCCTCGGCCGAGAAGGAGATCCAGCCGGCGAACATGTGGCCTTCGGGAGTCATCAGGGTGAACGACTCCTCGTCGGCATAGAGCACGAAGACCCCGGTCGAAAGCTTCACTCCGCCCATCGAGAGGTCCAGCAGGGCCACGTCGCCCGGGCTGATCCCGGCCAGCGCCCCGGCGAAGCGGTTGCCCTTGGGCCAGAACTCGGGGAAGTGCGCCTTCCAGGTGGCGATCACTTCGCGCGGAGTCGCGGTCGTGCCGAGGTCGGTCGAGTAGGTCTTCTGCCACATCTTCCCGAACCCCTGGATCGGGCTGGTCAGCCGTCGCCCCTCGACGTTGGTGCCCCGCACGCCGTCCCGCTGCTCGACCTGCAGACGGTCCACTTTGCTGGCCCAGCTGGCCGCGTTGCGGGGCAGCGCGGGTCCGCTAGCCGGTGGTTCCTCCACCGCGCCTGCGCCCTTGGTGTCCTGAGGATCCAATGACTCTGCCATCTCTGACCCCTCAGCCCGCGGCGCCCGCGAGCGCTGACTGTTCGTCCTGGTAGATCTCGATCGCCTCGTTCAACCGGGTCAGTTCGAAGATCTGGCGGTAGTGCTCGCTGAGCCCGAATGCCGCCAGTTGCTGGTGCTGCCGGTTGGCCCGGACCAACAGGGTCACCAGCATTCCGATTCCCCCGCTGTTCATGTAGTCGAGCCCGCTGAAGTTCAGGACCACCCGCTTGGCCTGGGCACCGCCGGCGTCCTCGTAGGCCGACATCAACACCGGCTCGCAGGAGGACGTCACCTCCCCCTTGATGTCTACGATGGCGGATCCATTCGGTCCCCGGCGCACTTCCATAGTCACCATGGGTGCGTTCATTGGGTCACCTCCCTCGGCTGCCATGGCGCGCTCATCGCGCCGACTCCGCAATCTGATTCACCGCCTGCTCGACATCGCCGTACATCTGGATGAAATCCGAAAGACGGGTGATCTCGAAGATCTCCCGGTAGTGAGGCGAGAGTCCGCTGGCCAGCACGCTGCGGTGCTCCGCCCTGGCCTTGGCCAGGACGCTGACGATCAGGGCGATCCCGCTGGAGTTGATGTACTCGGTCGCGGCGAAGTCCAGCAGCACCTGTTTGGGGTCGAATTCCGTCACGGCGCGCTCGTAAGCCTCACTCAGCCCTGCGCTGGCGGTGCCGTCGATGTCGCCGGCCAGCTCGAGCACCACCCCTCCTTCGATTGGTCGGACCTCGACGCCGAACGTGGTGTTCATGCCTGGCTCCTTGATTTGGCCGGCGGCTGACCCGGGCGCATGGTGAGTCGAACGGTGTGCCGGTCCCCTTCGCGGATCTCGTCAAACGCATCGACCATGTGCCGGATCAAAAAGAGTCCCCAGCCTCTTGGTGTTTGAAGTCCGGCCAGCTTTTCGTCGAGATCTGGCTCGACCGGGGTCACTCGTGCGCCGGTCAGCGCTTGGCCCCGGTCGCTTATCGTCACCACGACGTCTCCCTCTTCCTCGAACACGGTGACCTCGACCGGAAGGTCCGAGCGATCGTGATTGCCGTGCTCGATTGCGTTCATGGTGGCCTCGGCGACCGCCGTCTTGAGCCGCTCCAGCTGGTCCGCTGAGAGGCCCGATTCGGACACCGCGTCGGCGACCAGTGCCAGCGCCTGCCGCTCATTTCCCGGTTGGCTGGGGAGGGCGAAGGTCGCCAGCTCGCGCGTCGGTTGATCGCTCATCCCTGGCCCGCCACGTGGGAGATGCCCTCCAACCGCTGCAGGGATACGAGCGTGATGTCGTCCTCCTGTTCGTGGTCGGGGCCGGTGAATGCGCCCAGCTCGGTCAGGCAGAGATCGATCAGATCCTCGCCCGATGGCCCCCGCCCTACGAGCTCGGCGACCCGAGGGAATCCGAACATCTCCCGGGCCGCGTTGTGAGCCTCGGCCAGTCCGTCGCTGTGGAGCAGGATGCAGTCGCCCGGCGCCAGCTCCCGATCCTTCTCCTCGTACTCCATCGCCGGCATCAACCCCAGGGGCATGCCGGTGGCCCTCAGCTCCGCAACGCCGTCACCGGTGCGCACATAGGGCACGTCGTGACCGGCGTTTGCGTACACGATCCGCCCGGTCGCAGGGTCGAGGATCAGAGCCAGGCAGGTGACGAACATGTGGGCCGGGATATCGGCCACCAACAGGTCGTTGACCCGCGCAAGCACCTGTCCGGGGGAGATCAGTCTGGGGGCGGATGAGCGGAGCAGGGCGTGGGTACTGGCCATGACCAGGGCCGCGGGCACTCCCTTGTCGGTCACGTCGCCCACCACCAGCATGATCCGCCCGTCGGGAAGTGGGATGAAGTCATAGAAATCGCCCCCGACAGTCCTGGCGGGCTGATAGAAAGCCGCCAGGTGCCAGCCCGGCAGATCTGGCACCTCTTTGGGCAGGAACTGCTGCTGGATCAGTTGGGCAACCTTCAGCTCCTGTTCGAGGCGCTCCCGGTCGCGGGCCTCGGCGGCCTGCTGGTTGACCAACTGCCCGACTCGCATGGCCGGAGCCGCATAGCCGGCCAGGGTGGACAGGAGATGTCGGTCGTCAGTCGAGTAGCCGGCCTCGGAGAGACGAGGGCCCAGGCTGAGCAGCCCGATCAACTCGCCCGACGAGACCAGCGGGACAACCAACACCACGCCCTGCTCTCGCATCTCGATCAGAGCAGGTGAGTCAAAGGTCAGGTTGGTGATGTCGACGGCTCCGACCGAACTCTGCAGGAAGCCGATGATCGGGTCGTTGGGCGCGAGCTCGAACTTCGCAGAGTGCTGCGCGATTGGGGATTCGCCGGTCGGGGGCGGTGCCACCTCTGACTGCTTGCGTCGCCGCCAGGGACCCCGCCCTTGGCCCTGTCCGTTGGCCTTCGGTGTCGACAGCTCTGGAGTCACGTCGGCCACGGTCAGGTTGGGATCCTCGGGTCCCGCGAGCTGCTCAGTTACGGGCGTCATTTGGGGGACCGCCGAGAGGTTCGAGACCGGCAAACCTGTTCCAAGGACGGTGCAGCAGGGATCTGGTTGGTGCTCTCCACGCGGGCAGCTTGGCAGGTCATCGTCCAGAAATCGTTACGGCGCGGGCCGGGAAGCGATTAGTTTTCACGTGGAGCCACTAACCGGGGTGGGCTCGGAATGCTGGAGAAAGGGTGACCGAACTGCGCCTGGCCCTGCTCGGGACGCCCGTGGTGGAGCGCGCCGGACGGCCGGTGTCGTTCGACACGCGCAAGGCGATGGCCCTGCTGGCACTACTCGCGGTGAGCCCCGGTGACCACAGTCGATCGCGTCTGGCGAACACCCTCTGGCCCGACTCCGACGATCTCAGGGCCAGGGCCGCACTGCGCCGAACCCTCTCGGTAGCGGTCGCGGCCATGGGTGATTCGCTGAGGGTCACCCGCCAGGCGGCCAGGTTGGACCCAAATTCACTGCAGGTGGACCTGCACGACTTCGAGCGCCTGCTGGGAGCCGGCGACCCGCTGTCCTTGGAGCGGGCCGTTCGGCTCTACCGCGATGAATTCATGGCCGGATTCGGGTTGCGCGACAGTCCCGAATTCGACGACTGGCAGGCGCAGACGTCCGAGCGGCTGCGCCTGCAGTTGGGGAGCGCCCTCGAGAAGCTCGTGGAGATCCACGCCGAATCGGACCCGGGCCGGGCACTCGACCACGCGCGTCGGTGGCTCGCTCTCGATTCTCTCCACGAGCCCGCCCACCAGGCGCTGATACGTCTTTACGCCAAGACCGGCCAGCGATCAGCGGCCTTGAAGCAATACCGGAACTGCGTTGGGGTTCTGGACAGCGAGTTGGGTGTGGCGCCGCTACCGCTCACCACAGAGCTGTACGAGGCGGTCCTGGCCGGCTCGCTGAGACCCACGCAACCGCCCCCGACTTCCGCGATCCGTCTCAGCGCGGTGGCCACAGCGGAGACCTCCCGGCCAACCGGCAGCGACCGGTCCGGCGATTGGGCCTTCGTCGATCGGTCGGATGAGCTAGCCCAGATAGCCTCGGCATGGAGAGCGGTTAGGACGGACGGTCAGCTGGTGGCGCTGGTGGGCGAGCCGGGATCAGGCAAGAGCGCCCTGATCTCCAGGTTCTGCCAGTCGCCGGATCTCGCCGGAACCAGGGTTGTGTTGGCTCGAGGGCACGAGGGCGAGTTGGGGCTGCCCTACATAGTCATCGCCGACCTGCTCCGGGCGTTGGCGGCCTTCCTCCCCGATCTCGCCTCCAAGCTGAGCCCGGTAGTTGCGTCGGAGGTGAGCAGAATTGTTCCCGAGCTTGGCTCGGGGAGGTCCGCTCCCCCGCCCGCGGTTTCAAGTCCGACTGGACTGACGCGCCTCTACTCGGCAATCGCAGCCACCCTGCGGACAGCCTTCGCTGACGGTCCGGGGGTGGTGGTCCTGGAGGATCTCCAGCAGGTGGATCAGCCCTCCCTGGATGTGCTGGCCTATCTGGTGCGGCGCCTCTCGGAGCTCCCGCTCCTCGTGATCGTCAGCTGGTCGGTCGAGAACTCCGAGCGCCTCCGAGGCGTGGCAACAGCGCTTGCCAGCGCCGCCGAATCCGCTCGCGCTCGACTCATCTCCTTGCGCCCTTTCGGCGAGGACGCGATCCGCGAGCTGCTAGGTGCCCTCGGCGCATCGCTCGGGGACGCGGGGCGATTGTTGGAAGAGACGAGGGGGTTGCCGCTGCTGGTGCGCGCCTATGCAGACGCACTGGTCGACGGCGGGGCCGACGTCGGGCCCCCGGCCTCGGCCCGGGAGGTACTCTCCCGGCGCCTCGGCGCAGTCGGCCAACCGACCGCTCAGCTCATCTCTGCAGCCGCGATCCTGGGTCGCGGATTTGACGCCGATCTGCTTCGCTCGGTGAGCGGGCGGGCCGAGGGCGAGGTGGTGGATGGGCTGGAGACGGCCCTGGCACACGCCCTGCTGATCGAGGCGCCACCCCACGAGGCTTCCCGGGTCCCCACCTACGACTTTCCCTACGAAGCGCTTCGCCGGGTGGCCTATGACGCCACCAGCCTGGCCCGTCGCCGGCTGATCCATGGGCGTGCGGCCGACGTGCTGGCCCGCCGTTACGAGCGGGACTCCGGCAGCGTCCGTGCTGCGACCGTGGCCCAGCATCTCCAGCAGTCGGGTCGAGAGTTGGAGGCCACCCAGTGGTGGTGGCTGGCGGCCGAGCGCTCCCGGACCCTCTACGCACACGCGGAGGCGCTCGCCCATATCTCTCAGGCGCGGGCGCTCGGCTACCCAGAGGTTCCGGCTCTGGTGGCCTCAGGAGACGTCCTGGTGTCGCTTGGCCGCTACAGCGAGGCCCTCGATGCGTTCGAGGCTGCCGCCGCCCGACTCGACTCTGACGACCTGGCACTGGCAGAGGTCGAGTACCGGCTGGCGGACATCCAGCACCGGCTCGGCGAGTGGCCGCTGGCCGCAGGCCACCTACGAACCGCGCGCGATCTGCTGCCGGACGGCGAGACCGCCCGACGAGCTCGGCTGGAGGGAGACCTTGCCCTTGTCGCCTACCGCCAGGGGGATCTAGCCGGAGCGGCCGAACTAGGCCAGAGGGCGCTAGATCTCGCTCGACAGACAGATGACCTTCGGGCGCTCGCCCAGGCGACCAACGTACTGGGGGTTCTGGCGGCGAGGCGTGACCAGCCGAAGGTTGCCGAGCCGCTCCTGCTGGAGAGTCTGGAGCACGCCCAGGGTCTCGCCGACCCAGGGGCGGCGGTCGCGGCCTTGAACAACCTTTCGCGCCTGCTGGCAGACCTCGATCGGCTGGACGAGGCTCTGATCCATGCCGAGCAAGCCCTGAAGTTGGGAGAGGAGCACGGTGACCGCCACCGAGTGGCGGCTCTGCATACCAACCTGGCCGACCTGCTGCACGCGAGTGGGCAGCACGATTCCGCCATGGACCACGTGATGGAGTCGGCCCGCCTCTTCGCGGGTGTGGACGCCGGAGGTCCGATCAGACCCGAGATCTGGGCCCTAGTCGAGTGGTGACCGTGGAACGAAGTTCGATCGCTGAGAGATCAGGAGGGCGCCTTCGGCTCCAATTTGATGCTGGTGGAGTTGATGCACCAGCGTTGGCCGGTGGGGTTAGGACCGTCATCGAAGACGTGTCCCAGATGACCACCGCACCGACTGCACACGACCTCCGTCCGGCGCGTTCCCAGACTTCGGTCATCCTCCGTCTCCACATGGCTGGCGTCCACCGGAGAGGTGAAGCTCGGCCATCCCGAACCGGAGTCGAACTGGTCATCCGATAAAAAGAGTTCGAAGCCGCAGCCTGCGCACCGAAATAGCCCCTGGCGCCCGGGGTGGGTGTACTCACCCCGGAATGGAGGATCCGTCCCCTTCTCTCGCAGAACTCGGTATTCATCAGGAGTGAGGCGGGCCCGCCACTCAGCATCGGTGAGCGTCTTGGTCTCGTCCACGGTGTCGCTCATGTCAATTTCTCCAGCAAGGTTGGCCAATTCCGATCATAGCGCTCGGCTGGTGACGGACTGGCCTTGCGATACGCCCCGGGCCACCTAGCTTCGGCCCGTCGCGCCCGCCGCCAGGTAGCGCAGGAAGAGGTGGGACCCGTCACGGCGGGCGCTCAGCAGGCGGAGCCATGGGGATCGATCACGACCCAGCAGGTCCAACCCGTCGACAAAGCCGGGCCTTGGCTCGGACTTGGTTCGGCCAGCCAAGAGGGGAGAGACCGTCAGGAAGAGCTGGTCCACCTGCCCTGCACCGATCAGCTGGCCCATCAGCCGCGGCCCACCCTCGGTGAGGATCCTCCGGTGGCCAGCCTGCCGGATCGCGGCTACCAGCTGCTCCGGGTCGATCTCCGGGCCCTTGCCGATCACAACAACTTGGTGTTGGTGGGCCCCGGCCAGTCTCTTCTGGCCCTCGCTGGAGGTCAGGATCATGGCTGGGGCGGCGAGTCCGGGGTGGCGGAGGTCGACCTCGCCCGAGCCGCTCGCGACCACCAGCGTGGGACGCACGGCCAGACCCAGGATGCGGCGCAGCTCCAGGTAGGCCGGTGCCTGCGCAGGGTAGACGTGTTCTGCGGTCCAGATGTGGCCTGGGCTGCCGCTGAGCGTGCCCGACCCGATGAGGATGGCGTCTGCGGAGGCGCGGAGCAGCCCCATCACGAAACGATCGGCCTTACTTTCGCCGCTGAGCTGGGACCCGGATGAAGGTCCCACGACGGCGACTCCGTCCAGCGAACTGACGAAATTGGAGTACAGCAACGACGGCGGCAGGCCGAAGGGGCCGCCATAGAGCATTTTCAGCTCCGCCGGCAACTCAAACTGGGGTTGGGCGTCCGCCTCGAACAGCAGTTCCAGCGGCGTGAGCGGCTTCCCCTTGGGTGATTCGGGTTCCGGCATCGAGATCCTCTGGACAGGTGAACCAGCCCACTGTAGGGCTCAGGTTGGGAAAGGCCCCGATCGGCCGTGGGCGACCGGATGGGGCTGGGCTCGATCGGGATGCGAGTCCCGCCCCCATCCCCTCCCCGCCCGCTGATTGGACGAGATCCGAACCTGTGCATATACTGGCCCCGTCGCGATGCGCAAGGGGCCAACCCGTTCCCTCTACGTCCTAGCCCTGGCCCTCGGGATCGCCGCTCTCGGCGGAGGTCTCGTCACCGGGACTGTCCTGGCGTCGGTGCGCGCCCCGGTCCCCAGCGCGGATCACCTGACAGCGCCCAAACAGTACGTGGTCGCGATCATGCCCGGCCACGGGGGGTACGACCCGGGCGCCACATCACCTTTCAATGGGCTGAAAGAGAAGAACGTGACCCTCGCGACGGGGCTTGATCTCCGCAAGGACCTTGAGGCTCTCGGCGTCAAGGTGGTGATGACCAGAACCACCGACACCGACGTCAGCATCGCCAACGCCGAGAAGATCGCGGTCGATGCCCACGCCCAGGTCCTCCTCAGCCTGTGGGTCAACGACTGGACCAACGACACCCTGGAGGGGGCGACGGTGTTCATGCCCCACACCAGTGACGCACCGCTCGCCAGCAAGCTGAGCGCGAGCCTGGCGACGGCGATCGCACCCGCCGGTATGGGGGATCGAGGCACCCAACTGCTTCCTCAACTCTGGGTTCATGCACCTATGCCAGCGGTGACCATCGAGGTCGGCTTCATGAGCAACCAGCAGGACTCCCAGTTGCTGGCCGAGCCCAGATTCTTGGACGTGGTGGCCCGCGGCCTGGCCAACGGCGTGGTCGCCTACGCTCCCCAGATCCCCAAGATCGACACCGCCCTGGTTGCATACCGTCAGTACGAAGCAAAGTTGGTGGCGGCCCGCAGGGCGACAGCTGTCCAACAGGCGTCGCTCAGCCTGATTGCAGGATGGTTGCCCATCCTGCTCCTGTCGGACGGGCTTCTCGTGCTGATCGCCTTTAGGAAGATCCTCTGGAGCGGTTTCCGATCCAAGTCCCCGATGCTGGCGGGGATGCTGACCGCGCTGGCCTCGGCGTTGGTCGGCCTCGCTGGTTCCGCCATGGATGCGCTGTGGCGTGGCATCGTCAGGGCGAGTCCCAAGCCCTCCAGGGGGAGTAGGACGGTCCGCTCGGCGCAGACCAGGTCCACGCGGCCCAGACGTCCGCCGCGAGAATGGCGAGGTCGGGCGGCCGCCGTCCATCCCCGCCGGGTAACCGAGATGGTGCAGCCCGGCGACCGGAGAAGGCAGTCGATCTACGACGACTTCTCCGCCTGAGCCAGGCGCCTCGAGAGGGTCGCAGCCGGCGCGGTCTAAGCTTGGGCGGGAGATAGGAAGAGGCGGCGGCCAATCACTCGCCCGGATGCCCACAAGCTGTCCGACGCCGAGATCCGCTTTTCCAAAATCGCAAATCTTGACCCAGGAGGCACGCGTTGGGTGAGGCAGTAATCATCGACGGGCTGAGAACCCCCATCGGAAGGTATGGGGGGGTACTGGCCTCCGAGCGGCCCGATGATCTGGCGGCGCTCGTCCTGCGGGCGCTGGTCGACCGAGTCGGCCTGGATCCAAAGGAACTGGAGGACGTTTACCTCGGCTGTGCCAATCAGGCTGGCGAGGACAACCGCGACGTGGCCCGGATGGCAGTTCTGCTAGCTGGCTTTCCGGTCGAGGTCGGGGGCTGTACGGTCAACCGACTTTGTGGCAGCGGCCTCCAGGCGGTCGCCGATGCCGCCCGGGCCATTGCCCACGGGGATGGCGCCGCCATCATCGGCGGCGGAGTCGAATCCATGAGCCGGGCGCCCTGGGTGACCGCCAAGCCGGATCGTGGATATTCCCGCGGGGAGAGGGTGCTCCACGACACTGCCCTAGGTTGGCGCTTCATCAATCCCAAGATGGAGGAGCTCTACGGCACTGACTCGATGGGCCAGACCGCAGAGAACGTGGCCCAGATGTTCTCCATCGGCCGCGAGGCGCAGGACCAGTTCGCCCTGGCCAGCCACCGCAAGGCGCTTGCGGCTCAGGCGCGCGGAACCTTTGGCGATGAGCTGATTCCGGTAGTGACGAGCAAGGGGACCGTCTCGGTGGACGAGTGCCCGCGGGCGGACTCCACGCTGCAACAGCTGGCCCAACTCAAGCCAGCTTTCGCGGCCGCCGGCACGGTGACCGCGGGTAACTCCAGCCCACTCAACGACGGCTCGGCGGCACTGCTACTGACCTCGCCTGAATTCGCCGCCGACCACGGATGGCAGCCGATGGTGATCGTCCGAAGCATGGCGGTCGCCGGTGTTCCACCCCGGGTGATGGGGATCGGCCCGGTGCCGGCGACGAAGAAGGCGCTCGAGCGAGCGCATTTGACCCTTGCCGACATCGATCTGATCGAGCTGAACGAGGCCTTCGCCGCCCAGTCCCTGGCGGTTCTGCAGGAGTTGGGTCTGGATAGCGAGGACGCTCGGGTGAATCCCAACGGGGGCGCGATAGCGCTGGGCCATCCACTGGGCTGCTCGGGCAGTAGGATCCTGGTCACGCTCGTCCATGAGCTGCGGCGACGTCAGCTCCAGTTCGGCTTGGCCACCATGTGCATCGGGGTGGGGCAAGGTATTGCGGTGGTGGTCGAGAACATCCGCTGAGACGGGGCCGGCAAACCCGTATCGAGTCGAGTCAACCCGCGCTAACGAGAGGTAGGGAATGTCCAAGGTCGACGAGATCGCGCACGAGTACCTGGCCCGGAACTCGGCGCTAGATCCCAATTCCGCATCCAGCCGGGGAACCCTGGGTCACGACTCTGAGATGACCGACTACTCGCCGGCGGGCCAGGCCGCTCGTGCAGAGCTGGCTCGTAACACGCTCCGCCGGGTGGAAGCGCTCGAGCCAGATTCGGATCGCGACCGACTGGCTACTGCCGTGATGCGCGATCGACTACAGATCGAGGTGGACATCGACGAATCCGGAGACTGGATGCGGCAGGTCAATGTCTTCGGTCCGATGACGATAGCCAGCCGCGTGTTCGACCTGATGTCGCGGGGCGACGAAAGCGCTTGGGAGGCGATCGCCGAGCGCATGGAGAAGGTCCCCGGGTGCATTTGGGGGATCCAGGAAACGCTGGAGCTGGGCGTGAGCCGCCGGTTGGTGTCATCTCGCCACCAAGCGGAGGTGTGTGCTAGACGGTCCCGCGCCTGGGCGGGAACCGCCAGCCATCCGGGTTTCTTTCGCGGCCTGGCGGCGGGCTACCAGGGTGCGAGTCAGCAGCTGAGTTCCCGTCTGGCGCCGGCCGCCGAGCGAGCAGACCAGGCCTATGTCGGGATCGCCGACTACCTGGAGAAGAGCTACCTCAGCCAGGCGAGCGAGGAGGAGGGCTGCGGACCCGAGCTCTACCAGATGAACTGCCGGTTTTATAACGGGATCGAGATCGATCTCGAACAGACCTATCAGTGGGGCTGGGAGGAGTTGGCCCGGATCCAGGAGGAGATGGCCCGCACGGCCGAGCGCATCCGCCCCGGTGGCACCCTGGCAGAGGTGACCCGGCTGCTGGAAACCGATCCCAACCGGGCAATCGAAGGCGAGGACAACTTTCTGCGCTGGAACCAGGAATTCCTGGACCAGACCATGGCGGCCCTAAACGGCGTCCACTTCGACATCCCCGCCCCGGTTCAGCGGGTGGAGGCAATGCTGGCGCCGCCCGGCGGCAGTCCGGCGATGTACTACACCCCCCCAACCGAGGACTTCAGCCGGCCCGGGCGCACCTGGTACCCGACCCTGGGCCGGACTCACTTTCCTCTCTGGACAGAGATAGCCACCGCCTACCACGAGGGGGTGCCAGGCCACCACCTTCAGCTGGGCCAGGTTTGTTGGCTCGGCCAGCGGCTCAACCCATTTCAGGGGGTGCTGGGACTCATCTCCGGGCACGCCGAGGGCTGGGCACTGTACGCCGAGCGGCTGATGGGAGAACTTGGATACCTGGAGAATCCCGACTACTACTTGGGCATGCTCGCCAACCAGGCCTTCCGGGCAGCCAGGGTGGTGGTCGACATCGGCCTCCACCTGGGATTCGCAATTCCAGAGGCGCAGCCATTCCACCCCGGCCGGACTTGGTCCCGAGAACTGGCGGTAGTTTTCATGGTCGAGTGCTCAGGACGGTCTCACGAGTTCTGCGTTGGCGAGGTCGACCGGTACCTCGGGATCCCCGCCCAGGCCATCTCCTACAAACTCGGCGAGCGGGTCTGGCTCGAGGTCCGGGAGGAGGCGCGGAGGTCTTGGGGCTCCAACTTTGACCTCAAGACCTTTCACCGCCAGGCGCTCAACCTGGGCAGCGTGGGGCTGCAGCAGCTCCGGGAAGAGATGCTCGAGCCGCGGCCGCGACCTGGTGCCGGCTGACTGAACCTGGATCGGCGGCGAGAATCGGACCCTCGGAAGGGGCGTGGCTCCGTCGTCCAGAGTGAGCGCGTTGATGCAGACTGAGGCGGCCATGGACGCTCCCCGGATCGAGAATCTGATGCTCGCAAACCACGTAGAGGCGGTCAACGGGATGCTCTACATCTCGGGTGGTGGCTGGACCGACCACTGGCGCCATCCGACCGCCCCAAATGGTCAGCCGATGGTGAGTCAGATCGGCGTCGCAGTCACCGTGCTGGTGCCGTGGACCGCCAGCGGTAATCCCTACCGCCTGCAGGTCAGCGTCGAGGACTCGGTCGGGGCTCAGATCGCCAGCGTCGGCGCCCAGCTCAACGCCTCCAGGCCAGCCGGCCTGCCGACCGGGGCGGACCTCCGCACCGTCCTGGCTCTCACCTTGAACGTGGTCTTTCCCAAGGCCGGAGAGTACCGCGTGGCCGCCACCCTGGCCGACCAGCCGCCCCGGGTCGTCGACTTCCGAGTCCATGACGTAGTGGCGCCCCCGCCCACCCAACCCACCATCAATTGACCCATCGCTGCCCGCACTAAGCACCTTAGAGTTAGGGCCGTGACCGATCCTTCCTTCGAGGGCCGCGCACGTTTCCGAGAGTTCGAAACCTGGTATCGGGTGTTCGGCGAGCTCCACCCCGACGAGACGGACCGTCCGGCGCCGGTGGTCCTGCTGCACGGTGGACCAGGTGCAACCCACGACTACCTGAGCCCGCTGGCGGAACTCGCCAGCGAGGATCGAGCGGTTATCTTCTACGACCAGCTGGGTAACGGAAAGTCGACTCACCTGCCCACCCGCGGCGCCGAGTTCTGGACAGTTCAGCTGTTCGTCGACGAGCTGGATAACCTGCTTCGCCACCTCGGGATCTCAGGCCGATACCACGTTTTGGGCCAGTCCTGGGGCGGCTTCCTTGCCCAGGAGCATGCGCTAACCCAGCCCGGCGGGCTCCAGTCGCTCATCATCTCCAACTCGGCCGCCTCATTTCCCGAATTTGTCGCCGGGACTTTGCAGTTGCGCTCGGACCTGCCCCCCGAGGTGGAGTCGGCCCTGCGCCGCCACGAAGCCGACGGGACGACGTCGGACCCCGAGTACACCGCCGCCTGCGAGGTCTTTTATCACCGCCATCTGTGCCGTCTCGATCCCTGGCCCCAAGGCGTGATCGACGGACTGGCTCAACTCGACCTTGACCCGACCGTCTACCACACCATGAACGGGCCCTCGGAGTTCCATGTGATCGGGTCGATCAAGGACTGGGCTGTCGCCGATCGGCTGAACGAGATCCGGGTTCCCACCCTGGTGCTCTCCGGCCAGTACGACGAGGCCATACCGAAGATCCAGGAGACCTTGGTGAAGGGGATCAGGGGCAGCGAGCAGGTGATCTTCGAAAACTGCTCCCACCTCCCCTTCTGGGAGCAACCGGATGCCTATCTGTCAGTGGTGAGGGCCTGGCTGCAGCGCCACGACTAACCGGCGACCGGTGTCTTATTGGAAGGTGTGGCCGCGCCGTCCCGGCAGGGGCTCAATCCGCTGCTGCCGGGTCGTGCGCGGGGTCTCTCGGCGAATTTGAAGTCGCGACGTCAGGCCTCTCGGCCGGCGTAGCCGAACTCAGCCATAGGGGAGGGCTCGGAGGAGCCCAACGCCTCCCCGGTGACCTCGATGACTCCAGCTCCCTCGGGCCTGGCATGTGGCCGACCGAAGATGGCGAATATCGTTCCGGCAACCACGAAACTCACCAAATAGGAGACATCTCCCAACTGCGGGTACGCGGAGGGTACCGGACCCACGAACCAGGTCTGGTTCATGAAGGGAACTGACACCGCCAGGCCCACCACCCAGGCGATGGTTCCCACCCGGATCCTCGAGCTCTGGTCGTAGAGGGCATGAAGGTCGTACGAGCCGCGGTGCTTGAAGAACCAGTCGACCAAGACCACAGCGACCCACGGGCCGATCCAGTAGGAGAGCAGCAGCAGGAAGTCGCTGTACTGGCTGGCGGCCTGGTTCGGGTTGCTACCTCCGATTGAAAGGAGTCCTCCCAGGGCACCCACAACGATGGCGGCCTGCCAGCGCCGGAAGCGGAAGCGGACCGCTGCGGCCACCACCAGTCCAACCAGAATTGCGGCGCCAGCCACCACCGGAACCGCCACCAGAGGTTGCTTCTGGGATGCAAGGGTGGAGTTGGCCACCAGCAGCACCCCCGCCGTGACGGCCCCAAAGATGAGCCCTGCGAAGGCGGCCCGCACCAGTGGCGACCGATCGACCTTTATCACCAATGCCGACATCGAACCGCTGTAGATGTTGAGGGCGTTGGCACAGGCGGTACCGACCGCGATCGCCAGCAGGGCCACCGAGGAGAGCGCGCCGGGCATGAGGAAGGCGATCGCGTTGGCCGGGTTCGCCGCCGTCGCCGCCGGCATGGCGATCGACACGGTCAGTGCCCCCATCCACTCCAGCACCAGGCAGGGAATGAACATTCCGAGCGCGGTCCACCAGATGATGCTGGAGGGCTTGGTGACCTTGGGGAGGTACCGCGAGTAGTCGGACGCGAAGGGCATCCAACCCATGGCGTAGGAGAGCGCCAGCCCGATGGTGATGATGAAGCCGCCGGTCTGACCGCCAAATGGGACCGGCGCCTTGGGGTTGAAGGGAAGCCCATAGTGGCCGGCCTTGAAGGTGAAGACCGCCAGGATCAGGAACACCAGTACCAAGGCGACGCTCATCCACTTCTCGAAGGCGTGGATCATGTTGTGCCCATAGACCGCCAACGCCACCTGGCCGACCACCATGATGGCGAGCGCGATGAAGTAGTTGAGGTGAGCGAGCTCCGCCAGAGCGAAGGTGCCGTATACGGTATTGACGGCGAACCAGCCGATCCCAGCCAGATAGTTGAGACCGGCCGGCCCGAAGTTGCCCAGCAGCCCGAAGGGGGCCCTCGACTGGATCATCTGCGGGACTCCGAGGCGAGGTCCGAAGGTGCTCAGAAGGCCAAGGAGGAGCGCGCCGAGAGCGTTTCCGATGGCTAGCGCGATGAATGCACCCACCATGCTCACACCGAAGGTTCCCACCGCCAGGTTGCCGATGACCCACGTAGCCAGGACCAGGTTGGCGGCCATCCAGAGGGTGAACATCTGGAAAGGCCTGCCGTGCCGCTGAGCCTCGGTGATGTGCTCTAGGCCTTGGGGTTCGATCTCAAGGACCTCGTCCCTGTACAGATGTCCAGCGCTGGCAGCACTTGCAGTCATCGCACCTCCTCCCGCTTCAGATCCCGTCGCGTTCCCACCTGCCGTAGCGGTTCGCCAACCGCGCCGACTGCAGAGATTTTCCCCTACATGTAGTGGGCTGTCAAGACGTCAGGCACAATATCTGGCACATCCCGCTTTCCCCTGAGGAGGCCCGGGACGGCGTCGCTCGAACTCGGGCACCGCGAGGGGGCCGCACTTCGCTCAGACGGATCCGCGACGTGCCCTTCGGATGTGCAGTTCCTCACGACCGAAGCCGTTGACAGATGGCTGAAGGGGAATTACAGTGCTGTCCGCTACGCGGCTGAAGTGGCGAGCGGTGGGCGCCGCTCTTCTTGGGAAATTGAACTGTGGGGAGGACCGGAAGATGCGCCGAACGCATGTGCATTTCGCGACGCTGTGTGCGATCGTGGGGGCCGGCCTAACAGCCGGCACGATGGGCGCGATTGGGGCCTCGGCGGCTACCTCGTCCACCGCCATGGTGCAGATCGCTGGCAGCTACATCGCCCCGAATTCGACGGTAACGGGTCAGTTCCAGAGCCCGAAGATGAGCGTCGAGGTGGTGGTTCAGCCAGGCAACGCAGCCGCTCTGAACACCCTTCTCACCGAGCAGTACACGCCTGGGAGCGCAGCCTACGGGCAGTGGCTCGCCCAGGGTCAATTCGACTCCGAATTCGCCCCTGCCGCTTCCACCACGGCGGCCCTGACCAGTTACCTTGAGGGCAAGGGACTGACCGTGCAGTCCACCAGCTCCCCGTTCCTTCTGCGCGCGATCGGCAGCAGTTCGCAAGTCGAGACCGCCTTCGCGACCTCGATTGACAACTACGTGAATCCCAACGGCATCTCTTTCTTCTCCAACAGCGATGCGGCGTCGCTGCCGAGCAGCTTGGAGGCCAGCGTCCTGGGAGTGGTTGGGCTGTCCAACACAGTTCGGCTTCACGACTCGGTTCAGGTCACCCAGACCAACCACCCGAAGCCGACCAGCTGCGAGACTCCCTATCCGTCCAACTTGAAGCAGCTGGAAGCGATCTTCGCTGGTGGCGCGTACGGCTACGGCGCGGGGCCGAACTGCACCGGTTTGAGTCCCTCGCAAACCAACAGCATGTACAACGCTCCCAAGGCAGGTGCGCGGGGAGAGGGCGCCGGTGTGACGGCCGCGGTATTCGAGCTCTCCGCCTATACCCAATCTGACATCACGACTTGGGCGCACACGTTCTACGGAAACCAGTACAACCCGCGAATCACCAACATCCCGACCGACGGTGGTCCCCTTACCGACGCCGACTGCCCGAAGGGCGACACCTGCGTGGACGGGTACGGTGGCGACATAGAGGTTGAGGCGGACATCGAGCAGGTGCTGGCAGTCGCGCCGGACCTCAGCGACCTTGAGGTTTACAACGCTCCCAACGACTTCACGGGTGCGACCGAGCTCGACGAGTACACCAACATCGCCAACCAGGACTCGGCCTCATCGATCAGTTCCAGCTGGGGCGTGTGCGAGCCGGATGCCGGACTCGGCTACGCCGAGGCGGAGAACCTCGTATTCGAGCAGATGGCGAGTCAGGGCCAGAGCATGTTCTCCTCAGCTGGAGACACAGGTGCCTATGACTGCATCCGGGATGGGACGCAGAGCACGTACGCAAGCCATCCCGAGCAGGTCGGCGATCCTGCCACGCAGCCCTGGGTGACCAGTGTCGGCGGTACCTCTTTCGAGACGGATAACCCCGGCACCAATTCCACCCCCAGCTATCCGACGGGCATCGAAACGGTTTGGAACGAGCTAAATCTCTGCAACGGCTCAACAACTGGAATGGCCGATTGCACCAACTACGGCGCCGGCGGTGGCGGAAGCAGCATCTTCTGGGGTCGCCCCGCCTACCAGCGCGGTCCCGGCGTCAACAACTCGAAGACCGTTTCGGGCCCAAGCAACTGCGCTACGGCGGCAGTCGGACAGGCCTGCCGCGAGGTGCCCGATGTCTCGGCTAACGCCGACGAGTTGACTGGCTATGCCGAGTACTGCACGGGCAACGACATAACCACGTATGCCTACGACTACAACAGTGTCTGCTACGGCATAACTGATGCCGCCGCACCGGGCTGGTTCCAGATTGGTGGGACGAGCCTCAGTTCGCCACTGTGGGCTGCGATCCTTGCTGACCGCGACAGCTACCAGGGCTACCGCACAGGCAACGCGAATTACCTGCTGTACTACCTGTTCAACGCGGACTACGGTCTCTATTTCCACGACATCACCGGGGTGCGCCAGACCGAAAATCAGAACGGTCTGTACCCAGTGACGCCGGACTACGACGAGGCGACGGGCATCGGGACGCCGAATATGTCGGCCCTGATCACCGGCGCCCCCGGCTACTTCTAGGATCTAGTGACAGGGATGGGCTTCGGCCCATCCCTGTCAGCTCCTCTCTTCAGTCCACCAACCACCGACGCGCCAAGTGCGCGTGTACCAAAGTTGTAAGCTGGAAGCGTCAGCTAGGCCCAGCCGGTGGCGGCATCTGTGTTAAGCAAGTAAGTCTCCCAATGCGCTCGTCGGACGGCGTCATTTGGAGTCCAGGAGAGATGAGCAATGGCCGCACCATTCTTCGGGTATCACCTGCCCAACTACAGCTTTCCCGACACGTCCGGCGACGAGATCTTCGATCGTGTCGCCAACCTGGCGGTGGCGGCTGAGACTGCCGGATTCGACATGATCACCGTGATGGACCACTTCTACCAGATCACCGGGGTAGGTCCGGAAACGGAGCCGATGCTGGAGTCTTACTCCACCTTGGCAGCACTCTCTCAAAGGACGGAGAAGGTTCGACTGAGCGCCCTCGTGACCGGGGTGACGTACCGAAACCCTGCTCTGCTGGCCAAGATGGTCACAACTTTGGACGTGCTCTCCAAGGGGCGCGCGATCCTGGGGTTGGGGGCAGCCTGGAATGAAGATGAGCATGCCGGCTACGGCTTCGAGTTTCCACCTATCGGCAGACGCATGGATCGCCTCGACGAGGCGGCCCACATCGCCAAGCTCATGTTCACCGAGGACCGACCGAGTTTCGCTGGAAAGTACTACCACATTGACCGCGCGCTCAACGTACCCCGTCCGATCCAGAAAGGCGGACCGAAGATTCTGATTGGTGGGGCTGGCGAACAGCGAACCCTGCGGATCGTGGCCAAATACGCCGACATCTCGAACTGGTTCCCTGGTCTGGAGAACACCCAGCGCAAGCTCAGCGTACTTGAGCGGTACTGCGCCGAGGAGGGGACGGATTTCTCGGCTATCACCAAGACCGTGATGCAACCCTGCCTGCTGGCGACTGACGAGGCCCAGGCGCGACAGATCAAGGAACGGATTCCTCCGGCCAGGCTTGCGATCACCGGCGATCCCCTGCTCCCGGAGCGGGCTGCCGAAGTGCTGCAGACATATTTGGACGCCGGGATCGATGGATTCACATTCGGCAATCCCAACCTCAGCAGCCCTGAGCTGCTGGCCGCCGCCGGTGAGATCAAGCGTCAGCTCAGCTGAGTCGCACGCCACAAACGGCGAGGTTCACGCCCAGTTCGGGCGGGATTTCGTCGCCGGCTGAGGCCATCGGCAACTCTCGCTAGATTGTGAGGACCCATTCAGGTGGCGCCCAGCCCCGTGGAGTTGACTGGGTGGGTGGTCAACCCATCCGCCCGACATCCGGGCGGGGAGTGCCACCAATGAGGACCGAGAGTATGAAGCGAATCACCAAACGATTACTCGTGGTCGGCGCCGCTGTGGCCGGTCTGGCTGGGCTCGGTTTTGGGGTCGCCTCCCTGACCGCCGCTACGGCCAGTGCCTCGGGGAACGTACCGGCAGCGCAGGTCGCGGCGTCGGCCACGCCGGCAACAACTCCGCCCACCGGACCTAACGGTGCCGGGCCGAATTCCAAGACCTGCCCCGACATGGCAGGCTCGGGGACCTCGTCTCCTTCAAGCGGCACTTCATAAGTTCGCACCCTGGGGCGCCCGGTCCGCCGATGCCGTGGGACCGAGGCGCCCTTCTGCGACGGCTTCCTAGCTCTGTCGCTAGCCAGCCACGCCAGCGCACCAGAAGCGAGCTGGAAACTCCAAGTTCGCGCCCGGCTCGCCCGACATGGGTTTCTAAGACGGACGGATCAGCGCAGAAGTCCGCGGGCGATCACCGTCCGCAGAAGTTCGTTGGTGCCCTCGCCGATCGCCATCAGAGGAGCGTCTCGGTACAACCGCTCTGCCTCGAATTCGGTGGAGTAGCCGTAGGCCCCGTGGACCCGCATGTTTTCGGTGGCCGCCCGGAGCGCCACCTCGGAGGCGAACAGCTTCGCCATGCCCGTCTCCACGTCGGCCCGTCCTCCTGACTGCAGTCGGGATGCAGCCCACCAGGTGAGAAGCCGCGCTGACTGCACCTCGGTGGCCATGTCGGCGAGCTTGATCTGAATGGACTGGAAGTCGGATATCGGCTGGCCAAATGCATGACGCTGTTTGGCGTAGGCCAGGGACTGGTCCAGCGCCGCCTGAGCGACCCCGACGGCCCGCGCTGCCACATTGACCCGTCCCAGCTCCAGGGCGCTCAGCACTTGCTGCATGCCCTTTCCTTCCTCGCCTCCGAGCAGGTTCTCGCGCGGCACTTGGACGTCGCCAAGCTCGACCTCGCAGGTCTCAGGGCCCTTGTAGCCGAGTTTGCCCAGGTCCTTGGAGACCGCGAATCCTGGCATGCCCTGCTCCAGCAGCAGGACGCTCATCCCCCGATGAGCCGGCACTGCGGAAGGGTTGGTTTTCACCAGTACTGGCAGCGGGTTGGCGTGACGCGCGTTGGTGATCCAGGTCTTGGTCCCCCGAACCACGTAGCGGTCGCCCTCCAGGCGTGCGGTCGTTCTGATCCCCTGGAGGTCGGACCCTGCGTCCGGTTCGGTGAGAGCGATGCCCGACTGACGTATGCCGGTGGCTAGCTCGGGAAGGAAGCGCTGTCGCTGGTCTTCTGTCCCGTACTTGGCCAGCAGCCGGCAGGCTAGGGTGTGACTCCCGAGCACACCCGCCACGCCCATCCAACCTCTTGAGATCTCCTCGAAGGCAATCGCAAAGGAGACCAGGTCGAGCTCGAGCCCGCCGTAGTTCTCGGGGACCGAGATGCCGAAGAGGCCAAGCTGCTTGAGGCCGTCGACGATCTCCTGGGGATAGAGTCCCTGGTGCTCCAGGTCGTGCGCCGCCGGTGAAATCCGGTCAGCCACGAATGCCCGGAGCGTCTGGCGGAACAGATCCTGCTCCTGGCTGAGTTCAAAATCCACTGGAACATAAAGTAGGGCATTGCACATCCACAGGAGGGAGGTCGTGGGCGAGCAGCCTAGGTGCGGAGTTCGATACCGATGCCATTTCTCAGCCGACGCGTCCCTTTGACTGAATCGGTTTCCGTCCAGCCATCTCAGGGCGCGCGGGAGATCGAGCCCCGCTAGGGCGCCGGAAGTGAGCGACGACCCCGGCCTTCGTGCCCTTTTGGACCCCCAGTCGATAGCCATCATCGGCGCCTCCAGCGACAGTACCAAGATCTCCGGCCGGATCCTCGCCTACCTGCACCACAACGGACAGCGATACGGCTTCCGCGGTCAGCTCTTCCCGGTCAATCCGAACCGGGAGGTGGTGCAGGGGCTGGTCGCCTATCCGGATCTCGAGGCCATTCCCGGGAAGATCGACTGTGCGATCGTCGTCCTCCCCGCCGAGCAGGCACCGGACGCTGTCCGACGCTGCGTCGCCCGGGGGATCAGGTCGGTGATGGTTTTGGCGTCAGGGTTTGCCGAGAACGGGCCGGCGGGAGCCGAGCTCCAGGCCGACTTGCTCCTCGCCGCAGCCGGTACTCGGATGCTCGGACCCAACTGCCTTGGGGTGGTCAATCTCTGGTCGGGGCTGACAGCCACGTTCACGACCGCGCTTGACCAGCTGGAGCTGCTTCCGGGCGCGGTCGCCTTGGTGAGCCAGAGCGGCGCCTTCGGCTCGATGATCTTCGGGGTCGCCCAGGCTCTCGGCCTGGGGCTGGCCTATCTGGTGAGCACCGGCAACGAGGCCGACATCACCGTCGCCGAGGTGATCCAGGCTCTCCTGGAAGACGAGCGCGTCGGGGCCGTGATCGGGTATGTGGAGGGGCTGCGGGACGGGGATCGGCTGATTGCGGCCGGTCTTCGGGCGCTCCAGTTGGACAAGCCGATCGCTTTGGTCAAGGCTGGCGCGACGTCTGCCGGGGCGAGGGCGGCCTCGTCCCACACCGGAAGTCTCGCCGGTGAGGACTTGGTTTTCGATGGAGTCTTCCGGCAGCTGGGGATCGCCCGCGCGCGCGGAATGGAAGAGTTGCTCGACTTGGGCCAGATCTTTGCCACCGGGCAGCGGATGGCGGGGCCCAGGGCGACTGTCGTGACGATCTCGGGAGGGGCCGGGGTTCTGGTCGCCGACCTGTGCCAGGAGGCGGGGCTCACCACCCCAGAGTGGTCACCGGAGTGGCAGGCGGAGATGGCCTCCAAAATTCCCAAGTACGGTTCGGCGCGGAACCCGATCGATGTGACCGCCACCATGGTGTCTCAGCTAGACCGGCTGGAGGGGGTACTCGAGCTCTGCGCGCAGCACCCGGAGACCGACGTCGTGCTGGTCGTGCTGGGCAACGTCGCGCTGATGGAAGCCCAGGTCGTGGGAGTCCTCGCCCGGGTTCAGGCGCTCACCAGCAAGCCGGTGGTGGTGGTCTGGGTGGGTGGATCGGCTTCGGCGCGGCGCCAGCTGGAAGCCGTGCATGTGCCCTGTTTCTCAGACCCGGGTCGCGCGGTCCGTGCAATCTCGGTCCTGTATCAGTGGTCGCGGCGCCGGGAGGGGGAACGCCCGCTGGCGTTGATAGGCCCCCACCCTCAGCGAAAGCGCGCCGCTGAACGGCTGCTGGCCAATGCTGCAGCGCGCCCGGCGCGGCGCCTTGACGAGCATGAATCCAAGCAACTCCTGTCTCTCTATGGGGTTCCCGTGGTCGAGGAGCAGGACGTCTCCAGTACCGAAGAGGCGGTCGCTGCGGCACAGGCACTGGCGCTGCCAGTTGCCGTAAAGCTGCTCGACGCCGACATCACCCACAAGACCGAGGTGGGAGGTGTGCGACTTAACCTGATCAGCGAGGCACAGGTAGAGAAAGCAGCGACCGAGTTGCTGGACGCGGGCAGTCGACTTGGGATGGATCGGCCCCGACTGATAGTCCAGCGTTCCCTCCCGCAGGGACTCGAGCTGATTGTGGGCGCCAAGGCGGACCCATCGTTCGGCCCGGTCGTCCTCGTTGGGATCGGCGGCATCTTGGCCGATGCCCTCGGGGACGTCGTAGTGGCCCGGGCCCCGATCACCCCGCAGCAGGCTGAGGAGCTGCTGGATCACCTGCGCGGAAGATCGGTGTTCGGAGCTGTCCCGGGCCGCCCGGCCCGTGACCGGGAGGCAGCCTGCGAGGTGATTGCAAGCGTCTCGGAGCTGGCGGCCGAACTGCATCCGCAGATCTCCGAGATGGATCTGAATCCGCTGATTGTCGGGGAGCGTGGGGCGGTAGTCGTCGACGCGCTGGTCCAGCTCACTCACTCTGCCGGGCATCCGGCAGGGGCGCGGCAATCCCAGGATCGACGCCACCATCTCGATTGCCGGTAGACCCGGCTAGTCGGCCGGAGTCTCTTCCGCGTCCGCGATGCGAGGGGGCGGAACGCTCCCCTCGATCGATGCCTCCAGTTCTAGCGTGCGGCGGAAGGCCGCCCAGACGGCGTCGCCGATCACAGTCCGAAAGCGTCCCCGCTCTAGGGCTGCTAGAGCCTCGGCCGAAGTGCCTCCTGGAGAAGTCACCATGTCTCTCAGCTGGGCCGGGTGCTCCCCGCTCTGGATGGCGAACTCGATCGATCCCCGCAGCGTCTCTAGCACCAAAAGCCGGGCCCGATGCCTGGGAAAGCCTAGGTGAACGGCGGCCTCCACCAGTGATTCCGCGAACAGGAAGGCGTAGGTGGGCCCGGTGCCGCTCACGGCGGTGGCCATGGCTACCTGTCGCTCTTCCTCCACCTCTAACTCGGAACCCAAGGCCGAGAGCAACGCCCGCACTTGCGACTTCGCCTCCGAGGAGACCCCGCTGGTGGCGAACCACACGCTGATCCCAGCGCCGATCTGAGCTGGAGTGTTGGGCATCACCCGGACGATCGCTCGATGGTTGAGTCCCGAGCTGATGGAGCCGGTGCTGGCTCCCGCCACGATGCTGATCACCACGGTGTCGTCCCCCACCACTCCCTGCAGCTCCCTCAGCACACTGGGCAGAACCTGAGGCTTGACGGTCAGCAACAGGATGTCGGCGCCCCTCGCCACTTGGGCGTTGTCTACCAACACCCTGACCCCGAAGCGCTCCTCCAGTTCACGGACCCGCTCCATGCGGGGGTGGCTGCAGACCACCTGTGAACTTCTGACCAGGCCCTGGTGTAGCAATCCCGCGATCATGGCCTCGGCCATGACGCCGACCCCGACCACTCCGATGGAGCTAGTGCCGAGGTCCGGCCTTTTGTCCGGCCCCGGATTAGCAGCCTCATTCATGAATGAGCGATAGGTTGCCACATCCGCGGTTGATCGAGCGCGGCGACGGTGGGCGTGACATTCACCCTCTGTAGGCGACAGCTACCCCGCGCATCCGAACTGAGAAAATCGAGGAGTCCCGGCCGCTCGGTGGTGTGGCAGGGTCCCATACCGCCAATCCACGACTTCCCGGAGGTACCAGCACCATGCGCGAGGACATCAGGGCGGAGTCGGTGACCATCACCGGCAACGGCGGCGATCACATCGAGGCCTACCTGGCCCAACCTCTGGACCAGGGCAAATTCGGATCCGTCGTGGTGATCCACCACATGCCCGGATATGACGCCTGGAGCAAGGAGGTGACGCGCACCTTCGCCGCTAACGGATACCTGGCGCTCTGTCCCAACCTCTACTCGCGAGATGCTCCCGGGGCGAGCCCCGACGACGCCGCCGCCGCGGTCAGGGCGAAAGGCGGGGTTCCGGACGAGCGCCTGGTCGGCGACGTCGGGGGAGCGGCAGCTCATCTCCGATCCCTTCCCCACAGCAACGGAAAGGTGGGGGTTATCGGCTACTGCTCCGGCGGACGCCAGTCCTTTCTCGCCGCCTGCAGCCTCCCCCTTGATGCCGCCGTCGTCTGCTACGGGGCCTTCATCGTCGGCGACCCCCCGGCGGAACTACCTCTCAAGGTCACTTCACTGCTCCACCTCGCGCCCCAACTGCGCTGCCCGGTCCTCGGTCTTTTCGGCGCTGAGGACAAGTACCCATCTCCCGAGCAGGTCGCGGTGTTGGACAAGACCCTGAAGGACCAGGGAGCGGACTATGAATTCCACAGCTACCCGGGCGCTGGCCATGCCTTCTTCGCCGCCGACCGACCCAGCTACCGCCCGGAGGCTGCCAAGGAGGGCTGGGAGGAGATATGGGAGTTCTACAGCCGACTCCTGGCCGGCGGGGCAGCCTGAGATGTGTACCTACCAGACCGAGACGCTGAGCCTCCGAGGGAGCGGCAAGGGAAGGCAGGGGTGGTTCAAGCTGTCCAGTGCCAGCGTCTACTTCGACCACCCGGTGCATGCCGCAGACGAACACACTCTCAACCTGGACTTCCTCAATCCGTCTCTCGGCCCCGGTGCGCGGGTGGCCGTCGAGCTGGACGCCGCTTCAGCTCTCGCGCTTGCGGAAGCCATACGGACTGTGCTCGCTTCGAGCGGCCACCTGGCTGAGACGGGAGAGGTCACGCACGAGGCAGTCGCGCTTCCATAAACTGCGCTTCCTGACGGTGATTGTTCCCGACCTTCCAGACCGGGTCGCGCGGGTCGACGTTCGCTATAACGCGGCGTGCGTTAGGAACCGGTCCGGCACCATTGGGGCGGCGCACACGCACTCGCAGTCTTCCTTTGATTCGTGAGGTTTCTTCGTGTCTATCACTGACCAGCTGCTGGCAAGAAATGCCGCCTACGCCGCCTCATTTGCCCGCGCCGGCGTCTCCATCCCGCTCAGCCCAAAACTCGCAGTTCTCGCCTGCATGGATGCGCGTCTGAGTGTCGGTCAAATCCTCGGACTCGAGCAGGGCGAGGCACACGTGATTCGCAATGCGGGCGGAGTGGTTACCGATGACGCGATCCGCTCTCTAGTCATCTCCCAGCGGCTACTTGGAACCGACGAAATAATCCTGATCCATCACACCGACTGCGGCATGGTCACCTTCCACGACGACGACGTCAAGCGCCAGATCGAGGAGGAGACGGGCCTGCGGCCGAGCTTCGCGCTGGAGGCGTTCTCGGATCCGGCTGACGACGTCCGCCAGTCGATCCGCAGGATTCAGGCCAACCCGTTCATACCAAGGAAGGACACCATCAGGGGATTCGTCTACGACGTCAAGACGGGCAAGTTGGATGAGGTGCTGCCCGCCAAATCGGGCTGAGCCTGCGGGTCCCGGCTAGAGGCGGTTGAGAGCAATTCCCTCGAAGCGGGTGGGCAGGGGCACGATCTTGGATCGCTGCTCAGGGTCGAAGGGGGGTATCGAGGCCGGGTCGTTGAGGACCACCTGGAGGGCGAGCTCGGCCGCGCCGATCAGGACGGAGTCCCGGCCGAATCGGGGTTTGACCAGCTCCACCCGCTGATGTTCGGCGTCGTATATGCCCTGGTGGAGCTGCTCGACGATCTCTGCACGCGCCAGGTCCAGGATCTCCTCGAACATTCCACCCAGGATCAGCATCGCGGGGTTGAGGCTGTTGACCAGGTCGATCAATCCCACAGTGATCCAGCGGGCGGTCGTCTCGACGGCGGCCAGGCACTTGGGGTCTCCCTGCTGGGCCAGGCGCACCACCTGCTCCGCGGGCGACCGCCCCCCAGGGCTCATTCCCGCCCGCCGTACCAGCGCGTCCTCGCCGACCTCGGTCTCCCAGCAGCCGCGGGCTCCGCAGTGGCAGAAGGAGCCGTTCGGATTGACCTGCATGTGACCGACCTCGCCGCCGTATCCGCTCGAGCCCTCCAGCATCCGGCCGGCAGTGATGATCCCGCCCCCCACCCCGGCCTCGGCGTGCAGGTAGACCAGATCGTTCACACCGCTGGCGATGCCTCGAGAGTGCTCGGCCATGGCCCCGAGGTTGGCGTCGTTTCCAACTAGCACCTTGGCGTTCTCGGCGATGGCGCCCTGGAGCCGCTCGGCAAGCGGGACGTTCCGCCAGCCAAGGTTGGGAGCGAAGTGGACGAGCCCGTCGCTGGGCCGCACCGCTCCCGGCACAGCCACCCCCACGGCGAAGGTCGTGAACGCTCCTCCGGACCGATGCAGCAGGTTGGTCGCCCGCTCGGTAATGGTGCCGACCACCTTCTCGAAGGACCGATCCCGGTTGTTCACGAGGAGCCTTCGGTCCCGATCGATGACAAGACCGCCCAGGCTGACCAGGGCCAGCGTGATCGCATCCACGCCGATCTCGACCGCGACCACCATGAAGGTGTCGGAACGCGCGCTGATCACCTTGGAGGGCCTACCCTGGGCTCCCCGCTCCGGCTCGGGCGCTTCGATGGCCAATCGCCGGCTGGCGAGCTCGTCCACCAGGTTGCCGATTGTCGCCCGGTTCAGCCCCAACAACCTCGTCAGCTGGGCCCTCGACGTGGGTCCGTGACGATGGAGGTGCCCCAGCAGCGTGGCCAGGTTGTGGCGCCGAACAGCCTCCTGGGTTGCCCCTCTCTCAGTCCGAGCCACTATCTTTGCCCCCCAGTCCGCAGGAAGTGGGTCGCTCCCCAGCCGTCCCCTCAGTACGTCCGCTCAGTGGTGCTGCGAGATTAGCCGTCGGCGCTTCTGAACGCCCGTCCGCGGCGAGCCACTCTGTCCACCGTCAGTGCTGCTAGCAGCACCAGGCCCGTGACCATGTACTGGACTGCGGCCGACATGTTGAGCAAACCCATGCCGTTGTAGATCGCGGCGATGACGATCCCGCCCAGCAGCGCGTGCACCGGCTTGCCCCGTCCGCCGAAGAGGCTGGCTCCCCCGATCACCGCAGCCGCCACCGCGTAGAGCACGTAGGTCCCGCCGTCGAGGTCGGTCGCGATGGAGCCGAGTCGCGACTCGTAGACGATTCCGGCGAGGCCGGCGGTCAGGCCCGAGAGCCCGAACGCTGCGGTCCTGACCCAGGTCAGGTTGACGCCCGCCCTGCGGGCCGCCTCGGCGTTCCCCCCGATGGCATACACGTAGCGCCCGAAGCGGGTTGCGCTGAGCAGGAAGGTGGCCCCGACGACGACCACCACGATGGCCGGCACGACCGGCGGGACTCCACTGAAGGGAGACGCCGCGGTACCCCGCTGGGTGTTGAAGATCAGCACTAGCAGAATCCCCGCCACGGTGACCATCGCCAGCCGGATGACGGTGAGGATGATCGGTGGCGCTGAGAGCCCGCGGCGCCGGCGCCGAGCTTCGCGCCGGAGGGTCAGCGCCGCGTAGATCACCATGATCACCGCCAGCGTGATCCACCCCTCGATCGCGGTCATGTTCCCGTTGACCAGGTTGAAGATCACCGGGTTGGACACGGAGATCACCCCGCCGCTGGAGGGACTGGTGACGTTGACGATCTGGATCATCGCCCCCTCCCAGATCAGCAGGCCGGCCAGGGTGACCACGAAGGAGGGGAGATGGAGCCTGGTCACCAGGGTTCCCTGGAGCAGGCCGATGGCGGTGGTCGTGGCAAGTCCAGCCAGGATGGCCAGGTACCAGGGAAGCCCGACAGGTCCGACCAGGAGTGCCACGACTACCGCACCCACCCCGGCCACGTAACCAACCGAGAGGTCGATCTCACCCAAAAGCAGGACAAACACCTCGGCCATGCCGAAGAGTACGAACACCGTTCCCTGGACCAGCAGGTTGGTGATGTTCTCGGCGGATAGGAAGAGGCTGCTCTGGGACTGGAAGATGAGGACGATCACCGCCAGTCCGATGACGATGGGGAGCACACCGGTGTCGCCCCCGCGTACCCGCGCCCACCAGGCCCGCAGGTACTCGGGAATGGAATTGGCGATCAACTCCGGTGGCAGTCCTACAGGTTCGGCCTGGGACTCCGCCTCACTTGTGTCCGGCGTGAGGTCCTCTCCGGTCGTCGCGCCCGGGCGGGCGTCTTGGTCCCGGCCCGCTCCGGGCGGTCCGGTGGTGGTCGTGGTCATTTGCCCGCTCGACCGGCAGCGAGCGCCCGTTCTGAGCGCCCGGTCGTCATGTACTCGACCGTCAGCTGACGGTCGAACTCGGCAGCCGGGCCGGTCGCCACCAGGCGGCCCAGGTGCAGGACCGCCAGGCGGTCGGCCACCTCGAAGACGTCGTTGAGGTTGTGCGAGACCATGAGGACGGCCACCCCCTGCTGGGCCAGCCGCTTGACCAAGCCCAGGACCATCGCGGTCTGGGCCACGCCCAGCGCCGCGGTCGGTTCATCCAGGATCACCAGTCGGGACCGGGCCATCACCGCCCGGGCCACGGCAACCGTCTGTCGCTGGCCGCCGGAGAGCGATGCCACCTGTTGGCGGATCGAGCGAACGGTGGTGACCGCCAGCGAGTCCAGGGTC
Organism: Candidatus Dormiibacterota bacterium; assembly: GCA_963804565.1. Lineage (GTDB taxonomy): Bacteria > Chloroflexota > Dormibacteria > Aeolococcales > Bog-877 > Bog-877. Next base: position 1,600,951 of record CAWDQV010000001.1, read on the forward strand.
TCGCGCGCCTTCAGCTCCATGGTGACCTCGTCGAGAACTCCGAAGTGCAAGGGTTCGTGGCCCAGGAACATGTTCTGAACGATGTCCAGATTGTCACAGAGCGCCAGGTCCTGGTAGACGGTGGTGATGCCCAGGGCCCCAGCATCCTTGGGGCTGTGCAGTTGCACCTCCCGGCCTTCCCAGGCCAGCGTCCCGCTGTCGGGGCGCAGGATGCCGGAGATCACCTTGATCGTCACCGTCTTGCCGGCGCCGTTGTCGCCGACCAGGGCGGTCACCTGGCCCGGCGGTATGTCCAGGTCGATCCCGACCAGGGCCTCCACCGGGCCGAAGTGCTTGGTAATCCCCCGCAGCTCGAGCAGCGTCCCCCCGTTGCCCGGAGGGGCAGGGGACTCATCGTCCCCGCCCCCACCGGGTGCTCGGGTCGGGTCGGTCGAGGAAGGCGACACTTTAGGAGAGTTCAGAAAGTGGGGATTACGGCTTAATCCCGGCCTTCTTGCAGACACTGGCGAACGTACCCGCGCAGAGCTCGAATGCCGGCACGAAGTCGTCCGCGATCACTGTCGACTTCATGTTCTTGGCGGTAACCCACTCGGGTTGCAGAAGAACCGACGGCACCGCCACGTTGCTCACGGTGTCCTCAGTGGTTGAGTTGACCAGCGATGCCGGGGGGGTCTTGCCCGCCCGCAGGTAGATGGCCAGCGCCACCGAGGCCTGCGCCTCTTCGTAGATCGGCTTGTAGACAGTGCCACACTGGTAGCCGCTGAGCACGTTCTGAAGGCCGACTAGGGTCGCGTCCTGACCGGTTGTCGGGAACGTCTTTGGCTTGACGTGCAACGACTGCAGGTAGCTGATGATTGGAGCACCGGTCTCGTCGTTCGGGATAACCGCAGCGTTGATGTTCGGATGGGCTGTGTAGGCGCCCTGGAATTCCGTCAGTGCGGTCGGAGGATCCCAGGTGCCGGCGGTGTTGGCGACGTCAACGTACTTGCCAGATTTGAAGTACGGCGACAGCACTGCGTCGTAGCCCTGGGCGAACAGGGTGGCGTTGTTGTCGGTCACCGCCCCGTGCATGACCACCACTTCCGGCTTCTTGATATGCCAAGCCTTCACGCAGGCCACGAAGCCCTTTCCGATCAGCGTGCCGACCTTGACGTTGTTGAAGCTCACGTAGTACCCACGGCTGCCGCCCAAGGTGAGTCGGTCGTAGTCGATGACAGCCACGCCGTGGCTCTTGGCGTAGGACTCGATCGCATCTCCGACGCCGGAGTCCAGGGGATCCATGATGATCACCTTGGAGCCCGCGGTGACCGCCGCCTCGGCGTCGCTCAGTTCGGTGGCGTCGACGCCGTCGGCGTCCTCCACCGTGATGTCGTCGGCCGGCAATCCGGAGGTCTCCAAGGCTGTGGTCAAGAACGGCTCGTCAAACTCGGTGTAGCGTGCCGAGCTGACCGTGTCGGGCAGGATCGCGGTGATGCCACCTGACCCCTCCTTGACTAGCGCCTTGAGCCCCAACATCGCGCTGAAGTTGCGTGTGAACGATTTCGGCGTCAGAGCAGTCGACGCTGCGGTGACCGCCTTGGCGGGTCTACTTGCAGCGTCGACGGTGCCTCCGGCGGCGAACACCAGCGCGGCGAGCGCTGTCACCCCCAGAACCGTCATTCGAGCGGCGCCCACGCGCGGGCTCCGTGCCTGAGCTTTAGATCCCATGCTGTGCCTCCCCAAACGTTTCCCATCGGTTACTAGTCACCGGTGGCCCTACCAAACGACGCGCACCCGCACGGGTCCGCGATACAGCGCTGAGCAGTTGTCCCAGGCTTCTCCGATCTCTCCGCGGCTCCTGACTGCGGGCCCCGAGGTACCGATTTGGCGCTCTCGGTTCAGCAGTCCCGCCTGGCTTGCCGCGGCGCAGAAGCCGTCTCGAAAGCGCACTCCCTCCACTGATGCCCAGCCGCCCTTGGGCGGCGCCAGCTAGGCCAGCGGGAGCATATGTTGCCTCCCGCAACTTGTCAATCACCCATTGGGGTGATGCCCTAGTCGAGGCGATCCGAATTCGGCTCCGCGTTGCCTGTGAACGATCGAAGGAAGAGGAGGATGCCCAAGGCGGTGGAGGATCATGTACCGGCAGGCATCCGGTTGACAGCGAGTTGAGAGGAGGGCATGGCGTGCAGGTGCGAGAGGTTCAGGTCGAGACGGCCGACGGGCGAATCCTCGATGTGGTCGACGCGGGGCGGGTCGGGCGACCCGGCTGTGGTGGTGCACCACGGGATGCCTGGGGCAAAGGGTCTGTACCAAGGCTGGACCGAGGATGCCGAGCGGAGAGGTCTTCGCCTGATCGGGTACTCCAGGCCGGGCTTCGGCTCCTCGACCCGTTCCAAAGGCCGAAAGGTGGCTCAGGTATCAGGCGATGTCGCCGAGATCGCCGACCACCTGAAGCTCCAAAAGCTGGCGACCTGGGGCTACTCGGCAGGGGGCCCCCATGTCCTCAGCTGCGCCGCCCAGCTGCCCGACCTGGTGGTGGCGGCGGCGACCATCGCCTCGGTCGCCCCCTACGACGCCGAGGGCCTCGACTACCTGGCAGGGATGGGCGAGGGGAACGTCAAGGAATTCGACGCCGTACTAGCCGGCGAGGAGACCCTGCGGCCCCTCGTCGAGGCCGAGGTGGCGGAGATGGCGAGCGACGTAGACGGGCTGATAGAGGGGATGGGTTCGGTGCTCTCGGACCCCGATAGGGCGGCGGTCCGCGACCATCTCGGGGAGTGGATGGTCTCACTCTTCGTGGATGCCTTCAAGCAAGGCGGGGATGGTTGGATCGACGACAACCTGGCCCTGGTTGGCCCCTGGGGGTTCGATCTCACCGCGATCCGGGTGCCACTCCAGCTCTGGCAAGGCCAACAAGACCTGATGGTCCCCGCGACCCATGGCCAGTGGCTGGCGTCCCAGCTGCCGCAGGCGGATCTGCACTACCTGCCGGAAGCAGGTCACCTGACCCTCCTCGTGGACCAGGTCCCGCTGGTCCACCAGTGGCTGCTGGAGCACTTCTGATCAGCCCGAGGTTGGGGACGTGGTGAGGCCGCTCGCGCCGACAGATTTCCCGTCCTGGCGTGAACTCTGGGCCGCCTACCTTCGCTTCTACCGCGCCGAGCTCGATGATCAGGTGACCGAGTCGACCTTCGAACGGCTTGTCGCCGACTCGGGGTCCTTGATGGGGTTGGTCGCCGAGGATGGAAGCGGAAGGATTGTCGGGATCGTCCACTTGGTCTTTCACCCCTCCACCTGGTCCGCCGCTCCCTACTGCTACGTCGAAGACCTGTTCGTCCAACCCGGCGCTCGAGGGACGGGGGTAGCTCGGGAGCTGCTCGAAGCGGCGTTCGCCGAGGCGGACCGGCGTGGCGCCAGCCGCACCTACTGGGAGACGCAGGAGTTCAACGCTCCGGCCAGGTCGCTCTACGACCAGGTGGCCCGCCGGACCTCATTCATCGTCTACGAGCGGTGATCCCGGGCAGGGAGGCTCAGCTGCCGGTGGCGGATCGGGTCGGACTCGACCCGTAGTTGTACTGGCTGTCCGGGTAACGGGTGCCCACGAATGCCCCGGGAGGAACGAGAGAGCTGAGCCGTTCCAGCTCCGCCGGGGAGAGGGTGACCCGGGCAGCAAGAGCGTTCTCCTCGAGGGTGGTTCGGCGCTTGGTTCCCGGGATCGGCACCACGTCCGATCCCTGCCCGAGGAGCCACGCCAGGGCCAGCTGCCCGGGGGTGACCCCCCGCTCCGACGCGATCTGTTCGACCAGCGCTACCAGCTCCAGGTTGCGCTGAAAGTTCTCGCCGAGGAAGCGAGGGTGGTCCCGTCGAAAGTCGTCCGGGCCAAAATCCTTGGTGGAGCGGATCTTGCCGGTCAGGAAGCCGCGACCCAAGGGGCTGAAGGGGACGACCCCGACCCCGAGCCGGCGGGCCGTGGCCAGCACCTCTGACTCAATGTCCCTGGTCCAGAGCGACCACTCGCTCTGAAGCGCGCTGATCGGGTGGACGGCCGCCGCCCGCTCCAGTGAGTCGCTGCTCGCCTCCGAGAGACCGAGGAACCGAACCTTCCCCTGCTCTACCAGTTCTGCCATCGCGCCGACTGTGTCCTCGATCGGCACCAGTGGATCGACCCGGTGCTGGTAGTAGAGATCGATGTACTCGGTGTTGAGCCGCTCCAGCGACTCTTCACAGCAGGATCTGACGTACTCCGGCCGGCCGTTGACCGCGCGTCCGTCGGGGTCACTGTTGACGATCCCAAACTTGGTCGCCAGGACGGCCCGCTCGCGCCGGCCCTGGAGCGCCCGCCCGACCAGCCGCTCGTTGTGCCCACTCCCATAGACGTTGGCGGTGTCCAGGAAGGTGACCCCGAGCTCGAGGGCCCTGTCGATGGTGGCCAGTGACTCGGTCTCGTCCGCCGGCCCGTATGACTGGGACATGCCCATGCAGCCCAGACCGATCGCCGATACCGAGAGACCCTCGGTGCCGAGCGAACGGTTGGGATATGGCTCCTCGCTCACACCCACTAATTTAGGGGACTCGGGGTGCCCGTTCTCGAGGCATCTCGCCCCCCGAATTCGAGCTCCTCTCCGGTAGCATCGATCTGATGGGAAGTGGACCGACCGACCCGGATCTACCGATGCGTGGTTTGTGGGTCTGATCGGTGCCGTCGCTCAACAGCGCTGCCCGGACCACGATCCTCGCGGCTTCCCAGAACCGGCTGGCCGAGGCCTTCGTCAGACGCTACGGGATGCGGCTCGGCGCCGCTCGGTTCGTGGCTGGCGAATCCCTGGACCAGGACGTGGAACTGATCCGGCGGCTGAATCAGCAGGGCTTCAAGTGCAATGCAACCGAGCTCGGCGAGGCGGTGACCTCGAAGGCGGAGGCGCAGCAGGCGGTGGAGGCTTACAAGACCTTGCTGCGGCGCCTCGCCTCAGAGCAGTTGAGGGCCAACGCCGCCATCAAGCTGAGCTTGGTGGGAGCCGACCTCGACGAGCAGCTGGCGGTGGCCAACATGACGGAGCTGCTGGGGCTGGCCCGGGAGCTAGGGCTGTTCATGAGACTCGACATGGAGGACTCATCTCATGTCGAGTCCACCCTGAGCACCTATCGCAGCCTTCGCCAAGAAGGCTTTGACAACGTGGGCGCGGTGCTCCAGTCCTGCCTTCGCCGTACCGCCGCCGACCTGGAGTCCCTACTACCCCTGAAACCGAATCTGCGCTTGGTCAAGGGCGCCTACCGTGAGAGCAAGGAGGTCGCCTTCCCGGCCAAGGCGGACGTCGATCGCAACTACCTCCAGCTGATGGAAAGGGCCCTTGTGGAGGCGGGCTACACAGCGGTGGCCACCCACGATGAGCGGATGATCGACCACGCAATCTCCTTCGCCGAGCAGCACGGGATCGGGCGCGATCGCTTCGAGTTCCAGATGCTCTACGGAGTCCGTCCCCAGCTCCAGCGAGATCTGGTGCAGCGTGGCTTCACGGTGCTGATCGCCACCTCTTACGGCACCCATTGGTATCCGTTTTTCATGAGACGGTTGGCCGAGCGGCCGGCCAACGTGCTGTTCCTGGTCCGCAACATGTTTCGAGGCTAGCTCCACACCATCAAGGAGGACCCCCTTGTCCCTGCCGCCCTTCAGCAACGAGCCGACCCTGGATTTCTCCCTACCGGCCAATCGCTCAGCGTTCGCCAGCTCCCTAGCTGACGTCCGAGCCAAGCTCGGCCGGGACTACCCTCTGGTGATCGGCGGGGAGCGGGTGGAGACCGAGGAGGTCATCGAGTCGTACAACCCAGCTCACCCGGAGCAGATCATCGGGCGCCACGCCGCCGGACGCCAGCAGGACGTGGAGTGGGCGGTGGCCGCAGGCTGGCAGGCGTTCGCCGACTGGTCGAGGACCCCGGTCGAGGAGCGGGTGGCGCTCCTTCTTCGGGTTGCCCAGGTGGTGCGGCGCCGGCGCGGCGAACTGGCGGCGCTGATGGTCTACGAGGTTGGCAAGGCTTGGGACGAGGCGGACGGCGAGGTCTCCGAGGTCGTCGACCTGATTGAGTGGTACGCCCGGCACGCGCTCGAGCTCAACGCCAGAGACCACCAGGCGCCCTGGCCGGGGGAGCTGACCGAGTTCCGCTACCTGCCGCTCGGCGTGGGCGCGGTGATCTCTCCCTGGAACTTCCCCCTGGCGCTGGCGACTGGGATGACCAGTGCAGCGGTGGTCTCAGGGAACTGCGTGATCCTCAAGCCGGCCGAGACCTCGAGCACGTCAGCCGCCTGGCTGGTCGACATCTTCCACGAGCTCGGGCTACCACCGGGGGTGATCAATCTGCTGACCGGGCGCGGCGAGGTGGTCGGCGAGGCCCTGGTCGACCATCCGCAGATCCGCTTCGTGGCGTTCACCGGCTCCAAGGAGGTCGGCGTGCGCATCTACGAGCGAGCCTCCAGGGTTCATCCCGGGCAGCGCTGGCTGAAGCGGGTGCAGTTGGAGATGGGCGGCAAAAACGCGGTGGTGGTCGACGAAACCGCCGACGTGGAGTTGGCCGCCCAGGGAATCACCGCCTCCGCCTTTGGATTTCAGGGCCAGAAGTGCTCGGCCGGATCGAGGACGGTGGTGGTTGACTCCGCCTACGACCAGGTGGTCCGCCGGGTGCTGGAGCTGGCCGGCCGGCTGAGGATGGGCGATCCGGTCGACCCGGAAGTGTCGGTGGGCCCGGTGATTGACGGTGCGGCGGAGGAGAAGATCCTCGACTACCTGCAGATCGGAAGAGGGGAGGGCGAGCTCCTGCTTGGAGGCGGTCATGGCCCAGGAGATGGCCACTTCATCGAGCCGACCATATTCGGTGGGGTTGCGCCGGACGCACGGATCGCTCAGGAGGAGATCTTCGGCCCGGTGACCGCGGTCATCCGAGCCCGGGACTACGAGCATGGGCTGGAGATCGCCAACGCCACCGAGTACGGGCTGACGGGTTCGTTCTTCAGTCGCGACCCGCGGCGGATAGCGGTCGCGAAGGAGCGCTTCCACGTGGGAAATCTCTACATAAACCGCCGCTCGACCGGGGCCTACATGGGCGTCCATCCCTTCGGTGGTTTCAACATGAGCGGCACCGATACCAAGGCTGGCGGACCGGACTATCTACTGTTTTATGTGCAGGGCCAGAGCATTGGGGAACGCATCTAAGTAGCGGGTACCTGTGCGGTGAAGCGACGAATGACGTGTTCGCGTCGAGGAGTCAGACCAGCAACTTGACAACTGCGGCCAAGCCGCCGACGACGAGCACTCCGCGCAGCACGGCAGGCGAAAGCTTGCGACCAAATCTCGCGCCTAACTGCCCTCCCAGGATGCTGGATATCGCAATCACCAAAGCCGGTTCCCAACGAACCGGTGCATAGCCGATAAAGACAACCGCTGCTGCACCGTTTGCGATCAAGGTTAGGACGTTCTTCAGCCCGGAAAGTCGTTGCAGGGTGTCCTCGATGAACACGCCCAACGTGGCCATCAGCATGATCCCTTGGGCTGCACCGAAATAGCCGCAGTACACGCCAGTAGCGAAGATCGCGGCGGGCAGGCCCGCCCGTCCGGCTCCAGACGGGGGTCTGGCAGCTCGCCGGCGAGCCAGGCGTGGTTGCAGCAACAGGACTATCACCGCGAGCAAGATCAGCGCCGGCACCACCAGCTTGAAGACAAAGGCTGGCAGCGCGAGCAGGAGGATTGCCCCACCAATTCCGCCCAGAAGAGAGAACCCGCCCAGCGCCAGCACCCTGCCTCGCTGGCCCTTGAGCTCGCGCCGGTAGCCGACGGATCCGCTGACATTTCCGAAGACCAAGCCGACCGTGTTGCTCACGTTGGCGACCAGCGGGGAGTAGCCGAGCGCGAGCAGGGTGGGGAAAGTAAGCAGCGAGCCCGAGCCGGCGACCGCGTTGATCGCGCCCGCGCCGAAGCCGGCGCCGGCCAGCGCGAGCAGGAGCAGCGGGTCAGGCGAGATCGTCGAGATCGCTCCACCCCGGTCGCACCGCGGACCCGCTGAGCGCCGTCATCCTGATGCCCTCCAGTCGCCAGAGGGCAACGCCAAGCCATCCAATCGTAGGCGGCTGCCCAGTTCGACGAAGTCTCTCAAATCGGCCTTCGACGATCTCTCCAGCTAGCCGGGCCATCCCTGGTCAGGAGTTTCCCAGGGCCCATATGGCGGGACGCTCCCATGACCCACGACGGCCTGAGGCAGACTCTGGTCGTAGAAGTTCACCAAGTGAGGTCCACTGAATCCCTGGTGAGGTCATGATCCGGCTCCGCGGACTTCTGGGTCGTCCTCTCAGATCGAGTGAGGCGAGCAAGGAGGAGATCACTCCGGTCGAGGGGCTCTCGGCTCTCTCGCTGGATGCGCTGACCTCGGTTGCTTACGGTCCCCAGGCGCTCCTGGTCGCTCTGGGGGCGGGAGGGCTCGCCGCGCTGCGGCTTGCACCCTGGATCACCCTAGCCATCGTCGGCCTGCTGGTGCTACTGGTCGCCTCGTACACCCAGGTGATAGCCGCCTTCCCGGGAGGTGGAGGAGCGTACGCGGTCGCTCGGGCCAACCTCGGTGCCCGCCTGTCGCTACTGGCCGGCGCATCCCTCATCGTCGACTACACCCTCACCGTGGCAGTTTCGATCGCTGCCGGGGTCGGGTCGCTCGTCTCGGCCTTTCCCAGCCTGGCGCCGCTAACCATTCCGATCTGCTTGGCCATCCTGGCCGTGATCACCTTCCTCAATCTTCGGGGCCTCGCCGAGGGAGCCAGGGCCTTCCTGGTGCCAACCCTGGCCTTCATCGCCGCCATCCTGATCGTGATCGCGATCGGATTGGTCCACCCGCTGGGCCTGGCCGTGCGTGCTCCTGGCTCCACTCAAGTGGCTACCCACGGCCTGGAGGCGATCGGGATCCTGTTGATCCTGCAGGCCTTCTCTGCCGGTTGCAGTGCTCTCACCGGGGTTGAGGCGATCGCCAACGGCGTCCCCCTGTTCCGCTCACCCCAGGTCGTCAAGGCCCGCCAGACCGAGATCATGCTGGGTGTCCTGCTGGCAACCATGCTGCTGGGTCTCGGGATACTGGTCCAGCGGTTTCACGTGCAGCCGCGCACCCACGACGCCGTTCTCAACCAGATCGTCGGTTATGCGCTGGGCAGAGGATGGGCCTTCGCCGTCATCTCGATTCTGATCACACTCGCCCTGGCGCTCGCCGCCAACACATCCTTCGGGGGCCTTCCTGTTCTGGCCAGCCTTTTGGCCAAGGACCACCGACTGCCTCATGCCTTCGCCATTCGCGGCGATCGACTGGTCTTCAACCAGGGGATCTGGGCACTGGCAGTGCTATCGGCGATCCTGCTGATCGCAACCGCGGGGAACACCGACTCCCTGATCCCGCTCTACGCGATTGGTGTCTTCACCGGATTCACCCTGGCCCAGTCGGGGATGGTCCGCCACTGGCTAAAGGCCCGGCCCCGAGGCTGGAGCTGGCGCGTCACCATCAACGGTCTGGGTGCGGCGACAACAGGTGTTGCCACCCTGATCTTCGTCTTCACCAAGTTCAGAGAGGGTGCGTGGGTGGTGGTGATCGCGATACCGCTCCTGATCTGGCTGTTCCTCCGCATCAGCGCCTATTACCGCGTGGTTGCGCGAGAGATTCACCTCGGGCAGCGCCCGGCGAAACCCCAGCGCGGCACCACCACCGTGGTGGTGCCGTTCACCTCGCTGTCCTTGTTGACCAGCCGGGCACTCTCCGACGCGCTCTCGATGGGAGATCAGGTTGTTGCCGTCACCGTAGTCTTCGACGAAGACAAGGATGCCCAGGCCGAGGTGGAAGCCGCCTGGGCGAAATGGGACCCCGGCGTGCCCCTGGTGGTGCTGCTCTCTCCCTACCGCTCAGTCGCCCGTCCGCTGCTGCGGTACATCGGATCGCTGAAACCGAGCGCCCACCATCAGGTGGTGGTACTGATCCCGGTGGTAGTACCGCGGCGGCTGTGGCACCGATTACTCCACAACCACTTGGACCTGGTCCTGACCGCAGCGCTGCAGCGCAGGCCCTACGTGGTGGTGGCGCGGCTGCCGTTGCCTCTGCGCAGGGATTGAGGAGTTCTCACGCGCTCACCGGGGATGGACGTGCGGCGTCGACCTGTCCGAACCTTGCTGGAAATCCAGCCTTGCTCTGGTGGTATCTATAGATCAGTCGGGTTCCGACTCTTCCTGCCGGGACGGCTCCAGCCCGTTCCAGCCCCACAGCGGTACCGGCAACCCGCGTGGGACGGTGGACCCAGCCGGTGTATACGCCAGGACCTCCCGAACCGCCCACTCCATGTAATTGCGCAGACCGGCTCGAAATCCGGGGTCGGCAGGCAGATGGGCATCGTCCGCCGCCGTGACGAAGCAGTCCACAAAGCGGTCGCCCAGATCGAGCTGGGCTTGGCAGCCGGCGTGAATCTCCAGCATCCCAGAGTGTCCGCCGGATGACTCCGAGTAAGTCGGCGGCCCGCCGAAGACCTCCGCCCAGTATTCCGCCAGCCGTTCGACGTGCTGTGGGTTGCTCACCTTGGAGAACGGGTGGTTCAGCACTGGGTCCTCGAGACAGCGCCGGTGGTGGGCCGTCGCCAATGCCAAGAAGGCGCTCTCGCCGCCCGCGAACTCGAACATCGAAGGTCGTGTCACCCCCGAAAGTCTGAGGCATCCGGGCCAGCTCCTTCGATCCAGTGCCGCCTCGCTGTTCCGATAGAAATCGCACTTCACGGGCTGGTTCGGTCGCCGCGTCACACCTCGGAAAAGGTCCTGGGGCTCTCCGTTTCGGCGAGACTCGACACAGGTGCGGGCGACCATGCATGCTCCTCCGCCTCGGCCATCCTCTGCGAGAGCGCTGCCTCGAGTGGGTCCAACGAGAGCCCTTTCTCCAGGTCCTGGGAGATCACCGAGGCGTAGTGGTCCAGCGTGGTGCTCGGCCGAGCGTGCCCGAGGGCCTTCGACACTAGGAGAAGCGGAACCCCGGCCCTTAGCCAGCGGGCGGAGGCGGCGTGACGCAGCTGATGTGGGCTGATCTTCGGAAGACCCGCCAGCTTGGAGCAGTCGTCCAGCAGTTCCCTCGCCCTTCGCCGGCTGAGCCGCCCCTGGCGGGAGCGCAGCAGCGGCGCTGACGGGCCCTCACCCAGTCGCTCGAAGACCTCCCCTTCCAGCTCCTGTCGAAGCGACGGCGGAAGGGGTACCCAGCGTTCGCCGGTCTTGCCACGCAGCTGCAGCTGTCCATCCTGGAGCGAGGCGAGATCACAGTTGAGAAGCTCCCCGGGTCGTGCTCCGGTTGCCAGCATCAGCGAGACCAGGAGGCGCGACCGGTGGTCGGGGGCGGCCGAGATCAGCTTCAGCTGATCTTCCATCGAGAGTGCCGGGCGGGGGTGGTGCGGGGGCAGCGGCTGCAGCCTGATCGCTCGCTCCAGTCCGCGCTCCGCCCAGCCGCAGCCCTCCAGAAAGCGAAGAAACTGGCGGATCAGCAGGAGCCGGTGATGGCGAGTGCTGGGTGCCAGTTGGCCCAGTCCTGCCTGGTAGGTGTAGAGGTGCGGAAAGCCCAGCTCCCGGCAGAAGAAGACGCCCTCCTGCTGGCAGTGACGGAGCAGTGTCCGGAGTACCCCCCGGTACTCCTGCTTACTGCTCGGCTCGTTGGCGGCACTGCTGAAGAGCTCGGCTGCGAAGAGAAGGCTCCTGTTCGAGCCCCCCTGATCCACTCCCCCCACCCCACAACTGGTCCCCCTGGAGACCCGTACGGGGCTGGCTCCGCTCCGGGAGCCTGTTCTGGCTATCGTTCCTCGACCAACCGCCGCAGGCTCTGGAGCCCCTGATCCGTGATCTCGTCCGGAAGAGAGCACCCCGGGGCCACCACAAAGCCGGACCCGATCCGGGCCTGAAGTTCGTTTACCCGCCGCCCGTCGGCCTTCTCGGAGCCCGCCTTCCAGCGCTCCGAGATCCCGCCCATCACGAACTTGCCCGGGAGTGCCCTCGCCCCCTCCGGGAGGGTGATCTGGCTCTCCGCCTCGCTCCAGCCCACCACCTGGACGGGGTAGTCCGCGTATCGCTCGACGACGTCGTCAAGCGCCCCGTGGACGTGCAGCAGGCGCAACTCGGCAGCCTTGGCCCCCTTGAGGCCTGCCAGGTCGTAGGGCACCCCCAGCTCCCGGTATTCCTCCGTCGAGAGCATGTCCTGTCCCCAGCAGGAGTAGTACACACCGTCAGCACCCACGGCGACACACCTCTCCGCCAGCTGGCTCGTCAGCTCGGCCAGAGCAAGCAGCACCTGATGAGCAACCACCCGGTCACTGTCTCTGAGCTCGCGCAGAACCTGGGGGCTGGACCACAGCCCCACCAGTCCGAGCGGAGAGAAGAGCGTCACCAGCAGCACCTCGTCGGCCGAGAGCTGCGCTCGGGCCAACTCAACCGTCTGGATGTACTCGGCTGCCCGCGGAACGTCCTCGACTCTGCCGAAATGGCGCAGGTGGCGGAGCTGTCTGAACGAGGTGATCGCGAAGTCTTCGAAGAGGATCGGGATGTCGGGCATGATCTTCGCCGCCGCCAGCCGGTACCGCCTGTAAAAGTCGACAGTCCGAAGCGCGAGCTCTCGAGGCTCGTCGGTGCGGAAGTGCTTCCACAGCAGCACCGGGGGTAGGTCCAGCCTGTCCCCGGCGATCAGCTGCCGAAGCGGGCTCGGGTCGTCTGCCGTCGTCAAACCTCCTCCGGCGCCTTTCTGGCGAACTGGGCCAGATCGTACCGCCGGATCTTGAGACGCGGCGCCCTTCTCCGCGCGCCCGCGGGTTTGCCACAAACCGAACGCGGGTCCGAAGACTCCCATGGGACGAGCCAGACTGTGGTCAGGGAGTGGGCTCGACTGGCGGCGTGGTTACCCCCGCCACGGGGCTGGGATCGGCCGGCGGCGGCGTGCGCCCGATGCCGAGAAGGAACTGGTGCCAGAGCCCTTGCCGGACTGACTCGCCGGTCTCATGGGTGGACTCGGCCTTCTCACTCGCGCGCTTCTTGACGTCGAAGTAGAGATAGAACGCGATCGAGAAGCCTCCGAACCCGACGAAGAGGATCAGTGCCGTCACCAGTGGAGCCGAGCCGTGGTGGGAAACCGCCGAGCCTGGCTGGAGCAGGGCTTGGATGAAGCCGAAGGTTGTCACCGCGTAGACCGCGGCCCATGCGCCCTTGTGCCACTTGGCCAGCGTTCCGCCCTGCATGAAGTTGAGCGGCAAGAGTCCCACCACATTGCCCACGAGGCCACCCACGAACACCGCCGCCAGGAGGTCGGCGAGCAGCACCTGCCAGCCGGCCGCTCCCGGCAGTGCCGCCGCTGAGTGCACCGGAATCCAAATCACCCAGGCGATCGCTGCCACCGCCATGCTGCACAGCGAGGAGATCCCGGCTACGTGGCCGTCCTCGTGGACAGCCATCTGGGTGGCGAAGGCGACGCCGCACACAAGTCCGTAGAGGTATCCCGGCTCGAACGACGTGAGTCGGGAGATGAGCACCGAGACCAGGGCCACGACCAGCCCGGCCGGAAGCGCGTGAAGGCGGAAGGTGGTCGGGCGATGACGCAGCTTGCGATACCAGTAGGCCGCCAGGTTGGGGACCGCGATCGAGACCGAGAGGGCGACGACAAGTGACACCAGGGTCAGCGCCGAGCTTGCGGTGAATCCGAAGCTGGGGTCCAGGAAGCCATCCAGCACTGCTCCGATCAGGATCACCGCGGCGAAGGTGGTTCGATCTCGCCGCTTCTCCGAGGTCCTGTGTGCACTCCGGCGCAGCTTTTCCAAGAAGCGGACAGGACCCTCCCACCACTTCCGCACCTCCTCGTAGTTGGCCTTGAGGGTGTAGTTGAAGAGTTGGGCCGGAAACGTGATGAAGAGCACCGACAACAGGGTGACCAGAGCGACCACGGCATCGGCGGCCGGGCTGCCGAAGGCCTCCGCCGGGGTCACCAGGGCAGAGGAGATGCTGCTCACTGTGAGCGGTGCCGACGCACCCTTGGCGACCCCATCGATGGTGAGGTTGGCGTAGACCCAGTGGCTGAAATCGGCCCCGGAGCAGTGCCGCACCGCTGGCCACCGCTCGGTACCCGAAAGCGCGTCAGCCACCTGCCGGCCGTTCTTGGTCGTCAGCCCCGTGACAGTCAGAGAAAGCTCACTCTCTCCGAGCAGGATTCCGGTACAGCTCGTGGCATCGGCTTCCAACCGGGCTCTGGTCGGGCTAAGGAGCACCGTGCGGGCGGCCTGGCCGGCGCCACCAGCGGACGACGGGGCCAGGATCGACTGGAACTTGAGGTAGTAATGGTTGCCCGACTGACGGAGAGGGATGATCGACCTCGGGCCGAAGAGGTCCCCGGGAGGCAGAACTCCCCCAGTGCTCGACCCGGACGGGTAGACCATGCGCACGCCGCAGGGCTGCCCGGTTGGGCAGCTGTAGACGAAGTCGACCAGGTCGGTGCCGGTGTGCCCGACCGGGGGGGCTGCAGCCGCCGGTGAGCCGCCCGAGTAGGAGGTGTAGGTGACGGTCAGGTTGAATTCGCCGGTCAGTGAAGGTGCGGCGGGCGGGGGAGTCGTTACCGCGGTCTTGGCGCCCAGGGTGAGCAGAGCCGGTCCGCTCTGGCTCCCGCCCGCCGCCACGCAGAGTGACCTGCTCGGGGTGCAGGCCAGGGCGTTGATCAGGGTGGGCAGATTCTCGAGCTCGGTCCAGCTGTCGCCAGCGTTGACAGTGTCGACGATCTCGGTGCTGGCGAATCGCTGGTCAACCATCAGGCACACCCTCCCCTGGCAGGCGATCTGCCACCCGAACGGCAATTCCTGAGAACTGGCGGAGGGCACCCAGGTCGCCCCGCCGTCGGTGGTGGCGTATTCGATCCCTGCGCATTCAGTCGCCCCCTCGCCGCCACATTGGTCGCCGCCGACCACCCAGCCGTCGGATTTCGAGGTGAACTCCACGTCGATGAGCTCGCTGTAGCCGACGTTGCCGATGCCGAAGCCTCCGCCCGGCTGGGGAGTGGGAGAGGGGCCCGGCTGGGGTGGGGACTGATCCTGCCAGGTCGCCCCCAAATCGGACGTGAACCACACCCCGGGCCCTGCTGCCCAGCAGTGGGTGTCGTCGACACACCTCACGGTGGTGAGATTGGCGCTGGGCGGGGTCTCCGAGACCCAGGCGGTTCCTCCGTTGTCAGTCGTGAGGACCGAACTCTTTAGCGTGGTTCCGCCCGCGTTGCCGACCGCGATGCAGCTGCTCGGAGAGCCGCAGCCAATTGAGCCGATGGTCGCCCCGGCCGGCACTGAATCCTGGGTCCAGCTGCCGCCGCTGTCTGTCGTCTGGAAGATCTGCGGGTCCGAGGCACCGCTTGCCGAGAGACTTCCGCCCAAGTAGCAGCGTTCGGCGGTCGGACACGAGATGGCGTCGAGCTGCCCGCTGTCGGGGATGGTGGCGGTGGTCCAGTCGGCCCCCGCGTCAGCGGTGCTGGTGACGATGCCCTGCCCCGACTCGCTGCCGACCACGTAGCAGTTCTCTGCGGTCGGGCAGGTGGCGTCGTCGTAGATCGCCGAAGTAGTTCCCAGCTCAGACGCAGGGACGGCAGTGAACCGTCCCCCGATCAGACTGCTCAGCCCGGACGAGGCCGCCCCGGCCGTCATTGCGGTCGAGAGGGCCAGCATGCTTGCGATCAGGAGCGCCCCGCCCAGCTTGCCGCAGCGGAGCGTCCGGATCGACCGAGAGACTCGGCCACCTCTCCGCCGGCGGCCAGGTGCCACGGGCCAACGCAATCCACCGTTCCGATTCGGGCGGAGCGCCTCTAGCGCAGGGCCCGGCTGGCGACGCCGCGGGGAGATACGCAATCTTCCCCGCCGAGACGCGCTCCCCCCGCCGCGCTCCCCTAGCATTTCCCCCTCCGGTTCGCCTCGGGCCGCCACCGACGATGCTCGAGAAGCTATGAGCAGCGTGGGTGAGCAGGCCCCTTCGCCTGCGGCCGCAAAAGCGTACCGAAGAGGCACGCCCCTGCCAACCCTTTTCCAGGGCCGCTTGACTCGTGAGCTTGGAACCTGGGACTTCCTCCCAGCGTCATCCTGACTGACATGGTCCCCCCGACCCGGCGACGGCGCCCACTCGCCGCCCTCTTGCTCGTCGCAGCGTCGCTCGGAATTGCGGGATTCGGGCTTGTCACCGCCTTGGCCGCACCGCCGGTGGGGACCGAGCGTGAGGTCGATCAGGCGAACCGCCAAGCCGCAGTCAGGCTTGCCAGCGAGATGCTGGCCTCAGTTGTGCTACCGGCATCGGCGCAGCCGCTGCAGAGGCCACCTATGGCTGAACTGGACCAGCCCTTCCAGAGGATTGGCACGGACGACCTGATCGAGCTCCACACGCTCTGGGAAGTGCCGGTCTCATTCGCCCAGTTCTGGGCCTTCGCGACGAGCCATCCTCCCTCAGGGACCAGCCAATCGGGATCCGGGTCCGCATCCAACCCGCAGGGGATCACAGCGCAGGAGCTGACCTGGTCACTTGACCACCTCCCGCACGAAATCGGAACCGCATGGCTGCTCTGCACATTTGCGCCAATCGGAGCTGGCTTGACCGCAGTTCGGATCGACGCCGAGGTCGTCTGGCTCCCAGGCAGGGCAGCCCAGACCCTGGTCCCCACCTACGACCTGTCCGCCTCCATCTCTCTAGCGGATCTGCCAGCCGGCCCAGCTAGCCGCACACTGATCCTCGGCCCCGGCCGTCAGCTCCGCTCGCTGATCAGGCTCATCAACCGGCTTCGCACCGTGTCTCCGCCCGGACCGTTCAGCTGCGCCGCGCGCAGTACTTCGGCCACGATCGTCTTTCGGGCATACCCAGGGGCGAGGCAGAACGCCACCGCTGCCCAGCAGCTCGGATGTAGCGACTTCCAGCTCAAAGTTGGTCGGACCAAGATCCTGCTTGAGCAGGAAGCGCTCATCAGACCTGAGCTTTCCCTGTTCGGGCTCAAGCTTTCCGACCTGTACCCTCCCGACCTCTGAGCTCTGGCCCGCGGCCATTGCCGCCGTTCCGTCCAGCTGCCAAAAGAATCCGCCCACCGTTATGAGCCGATTGCCTTCCGGCGCATGGGCCGCCGTGGGCCCCGCCTGGCAAGCGACCCGCCACTATCGTGACACCTGATGAAACAGCTCCTGGACGAGACGAACCTGCCCGCCCTCGCTCGCGGGTGCGCCGTGCTTGGAACCGGGGGCGGAGGCGATTCCTCCGTCGGACTGTTGATGGCCCTGCAGGCGGTCGCCGACTACGGCCCTGTGCCCCTGATTGGCCTGGAGGAGCTAGATGACCAGGCGCTGATCATGCCAGGCGGATCCGTCGGAGCTCCCACGGTCAGCATCGAGAAGATCGACAACGGCGACGAGGGTGGGCGATTGCGCGAGCGGCTGGAGGCCATCTGGCAGCGCCCGGTCGAAGCGTTGATGTCATCCGAGATCGGCGGCGCGAACGGACTGATGCCGATCGTTTGGGCGGCTCGGTTGGGCCTGCCGGTGGTGGACGCGGACTGCATCGGGCGTGCGTTCCCGGAGCTCCAGCACTCAACACTCGAACTGGCCGGAATACCCCCGACGCCTGGGGTGATGACCGACGAGCGCGGCAACGTGGTGGAGTTCCGCACCCTGGACGGCTTCTGGCTGGAGCGGCTGGCCAGGGCCGCCACGGTGGTCTTCGGGGGATCCTCCTCCTCCTCCGAGTACTCGCTCACAGCCGGCCAGGCCAGAACCGCCGTGGTTCTGAATTCGGTCTCGCTGGCTATCCGCATCGGCACCCTGGTAAAGACCACCGCCACCGATCCGGTGGCAACTCTGATCAAGGAATTGCCGGCGGTCAAGCTGATCGTGGGCAGGGTGGTCGATGTCGAACGTCGGACCACCCAGGGGTTCGTACGGGGGTCGGCTCTGGTGGAGGGCCTGGGCGCGGACCGCGAACGGTCGCTTCGGATCGAGATCCAGAACGAGAACCTGGTCGCACTGGAGGGGGGCCAGGTGCTGGCCTCAGTTCCCGACCTGATCACAGTCTTGGACACCGACTCCGCTGACGCGATCCCCACCGAGCGCCTCCGCTACGGCCAGAGGGTGACTGTGATCGGATTCCCCTGTGCCCCGGTCTGGCGGACCCCAGCCGGACTCGCGCTCGCCGGACCTCGCCCTTTCGGCTATGACTTCGACTTCGTCCCGGTCGAGGAGCTCGCCCGTGCCCGGGATTGACCTCCGATTGGGCATCGACGTTGGAGGTACCAACACCGACGCCGTCGTGATGGACCGCAACGACCAGCTGCTGGCCAAGGCCAAGGTTGCCGGGACCCGGGACGTGACCGGGGGAATCGAGGCGGCGATCGCCGCGGTACTGGCTGCGCCGGGAGTCGAGCCGGTTCGCATCACTCACGTGATGCTGGGCACCACCCATGCGACCAATGCGGTCTTGGAGAGACGGCAGCTGGGCCGGGTAGCTGTGATCCGAATCGGGAGCCCAGCCACCCACGCAGTGCGTCCGCTGTTCGGATGGCCCGATGAGCTGAGATCGGTGATATCCGTCGGCGAAATCATCGTCGGTGGTGGGATCGAGTTTGACGGACGCGATCTGGCACCGTTCGACGGGGACGCCATCGCCCGGTTTCTGGACAAGGTGGGGCCAAAGGCCGACGGAGTGGCGATCACCAGCGTCTTCTCGCCGGTGTCGGCACGCCACGAGCTGGAGGCTCAGCAGGTGGTGCGCCGAGAACTCGGTGAGATCCACGTCTCCCTGAGTCACCAGGTCGGGTCGCTGGGACTGCTGGAACGCGAGAACGCGACCGTCCTCAACGCAGCGCTGGTTGGGGTCGCCCGCCAGGTCACCGACGCGGTCCGGGCCTCCCTGCACTCCCGGGCCCTGGATCCGGTGACCTTCTTCGCCCAGAACGACGGCACCCTGATGGCCATGGACTACGCCGTCCAGTACCCCGTCCTGACCATCGGCAGCGGACCGGCCAATAGCATCCGAGGCGCCGGCTTCCTTACCGGATCACAGGACGCGGTAGTGCTTGACGTGGGCGGAACTTCCAGCGACGTCGGCGTGCTGATCGGGGGATTCCCCAGACAGTCATCTCAGGGGGTGGAGATCGGGGGGGTGCGCACCAACTTCAGGATGCCTGACCTGGTAACGATCGCCATAGGCGGCGGCAC
The DNA here is from genome assembly GCA_963804565.1 of Candidatus Dormiibacterota bacterium. GTDB lineage: Bacteria > Chloroflexota > Dormibacteria > Aeolococcales > Bog-877 > Bog-877. Next base: position 1,620,152 of record CAWDQV010000001.1, read on the forward strand.
CATGATCAGCTCCGACGGGGATGCGCCGAGGCTGGGGCCCGAGAGCGTGGGCTATCGGCTGCAGGAGGAGGCGCTGGCGTTCGGTGGGTCGACCCTCACCCTCACTGACGCTGCGGTGCTGGAGGGTCGGGCCCAAGTGGGTCATCATCCGGTACCATCCTCCTTCCAGACGCTGGCTGGAGAGGCTCTGCTCCGGGCCGATCAGCGCCTGGCGGAGGCAATCGATCGGGTGAAGACATCCCGGGCGGATTGCCTACTGATTGCCGTGGGAGGAGGCAGCGTTTTGTTACCCGAGAGCTTGCCCGGTGTCAGCGAGATCCATCGGCCTGACCACTTCGATGTGGCCAACGCCATCGGGGCCACCATCGCCTCGGTCAGCGGGCAGGTCGACCGCATCGCCCAGATCGGCGCTGGCGGGCGGCAGGAGGCGATCGCCCAGGCCTCGGAGGAGGCGCGGCAGCAGGCCATCCAGGCCGGCGCCGACCCGAGCAGAGTCGACATCGTCGAGATCGAGGAGATACCCCTGGCCTACCTGACGAACCCTGCGATCAGGCTCAGGGTGAAGGCGGTCGGAGCGCTGGGCACGGAGTGATTGGGGCGGGACCAGAGAATGGACACTCTGAGGTTATCGGGGAGTGCTCCTCGGCACCGGGGGAGCTGCGACCAACGAGAAGGAGGCGGCTGCTGACCAGGAGGACCGAGCGATGCCCGGAGTAGGTATCTCACGTCGCAGGCTGATGGCACGGGTGACCGGGCTGGCGGTGCTTGCCCTGGTGATCGCTGGATACGGGATTGGTGCCCCGGCCCAGGCTGCCACGAAGTCGGATCCCGGTTCCACCGCGACCTTCGCGCTCCAACCAGACAACACGCCAAACTACGTCTTCCCCTTGGTCAGCTCCCAGTACTTCACCCTGGTCAACGAGGACCAATTCGAGTGGATCATCTACCGGCCGCTGTACTGGTTCGGCAAGAACGGCACCACCGCCTACAACGCCAAGGAGAGCCTGGCCGACTACCCCGACTTCTCGGTCAACGCGGCCGGTGACACGGTGGCGACCGTCACCCTCAAGCACTGGCTCTGGTCGGACGGTCAGCCGGTCACGACCCGGGACATTGAGTTCTGGATGAATCTCCTCGAGGCCAACAAGGACAACTGGGGGGTCTACGTCCCGGGAGCCTGGCCGGACATCATTCAGTCGCTCTCCTACCCGAGTCCAACTCAGTTCTCCATCACCTTCAACGCCAACTACAACGTCGACTGGCTGTTTGAGAACGAGATGAGTCAGATCTTCCCCATCCCCCAGCACGTCTGGGACAAGACCTCGACCCAGGGCCCGATCGGTAACTACGACGAGACTGCGGCCGGAGCGCGCGCGGTCTACAACTACCTCAACACCCAGTCCCACGACGTCTCCACCTACGGAACCAATCCCCTCTGGAAGGTGGTCGATGGACCGTGGATGTTGAAGTCCTATCTGCCCGCCACCGGCTACACCGAGCTGGCCCGAAATCCCCGCTATCCCGGGCCCACCACCGGCAAGGTGACTACCTTCGTGGAGGAGCCCTACACCAGCGACGCCGCGGAGTTCGATGCCCTGCGATCGGGCAGCCTGGATGTGGGGTATCTGCCACCCTCCGACACCTCCCAGGTCAGCTATCTGAAGGCCCACGGATACTCGGTGAGCCCGTGGTGGGAGTGGAACTTCAACTACATCAGCATCAACTTCAACAACCCTCAGAGCGGACCCATCTTCAAACAGCTCTACTTCCGCCAGGCCCTCCAGTCGCTGGTCGACCAGCCCAGCTACGTGACCCACATCTACAAGGGCTACGCCAAGCCCACCTATGGGCCGGTCCCGACCACCGTCAGCAACCAGTTCGTCTCGCCTCAGGCCAAGACCAACCCCTATCCGTACAGCGTCAGCCATGCCCGCCAACTGCTGACCTCAAACGGTTGGAAGGTGAATGCCAGCGGCACCAGTACCTGCCAGCATCCAGGCACCGGAACAGGTGAGTGTGGAGCGGGCATCAGCCAGGGCGAGGGTCTCTCCTTCAAGCTGATCTACGCAACCGGCTCGGTCGCGACCACCGATGAGATGGAGGCGCTCCGCTCCAGCGCTTCCCAGGCCGGCATCAACCTCACAGTGGAGCAGGAACCGTTCAGCTCGGTCACCACCACCATCTACGGCTGCGACGCCAGCACCGGGACCGGCTGCAACTGGCAGATGGGCGGTGACTCCGGCTGGGAGTACTACGCCTACCCGAGCGGTGAGCAGCTCTTCAAGACCGGCGGCTCGGGGAACAGCGGAGGCTACAGCAGCCCCGAGGCGGACTCCCTCATCAACGCCACTTTGACCCAGCCGGGGCTCGGTCCCATGTACACCTATGAGAACTACCTGGCCAAGCAGGTGCCGGTGATCTACCTGCCGACACCTGCCTACCAGATCACCGTCTACAAGACCAAGCTCAAAGGAGTGCTGCCCCAGGATCCCTCGCTGAACCTCTACCCGGAGCGCTGGAGCCAGTAGGAGAGGAAGTGGCGTCGGGAGGGTGCCAGGTCGGCGGAAAGGCATCACCAAAACGCTCCACCCAGGGGTGTCGAAATCCGTCATGAAGCAACAGCTCGGTCGGCACTGGAAGCGCTTGGCGCGGGAAGCCGGACGGCGGCGGCTGACATGGTCCTGGAGGACCGGGGCAGGGAGTCCTTAGTCCGTGGCGGTCGTGGACGCGAGCCTGGTCATTGACTGGGCGGCGACCAGGGGGACAGGGACTCATCGGCGCCGGCGGAGCTCTCTCTAGGAGGGCGAGAGAAGTTGCAGCGAGGCGGCCGTGGCCGCCTGCCGCAGGGCGACGTCGGTGGTCGCGAGAGGCACGCCCAACCTCTCGCTGAGCGCCAGGTAGGAGGCGTCATAGACGGTCAGCCGCAGGCTTTTGGCGATCGCCAGGACCGGACCAAAGATGGCTTCCCGGCCCAGCTCGTGGACCCTGATCGGCAGCCGGTCGAGGAGCCGGAAGAACTGCTGGGACTGCTCGGCGCGGATCCGGCCCCGGCGCTCCGCCAGGGCCAGGACGTTGGCTACCTCCAGAGGCCACACCTCTGGGACAAGGGCTTGCTCCTCGATGAGACGCTTGAGGGCTGCTTGGGATAGGACAGTCGTCTGGTCCTCGAAGCACCAGGCAAGCGTGACGGAGGCGTCCAGGACGAAGCTCAGCTCCTACCCTCTTGGATCAGCTCGCTGAGCGTCAGATCACCGAGAGTGATTCCCTTACGAAACCGACTCAGATCCTCTACCACCTGCGCCGTCGCCTGGGGGGAGGAGTCGAAGCCTAATGGGGCGAGAACAGCGACCGGGACTCCGTGCTTGGTGATGGTGATGCGCGCGCCCCGGGCGACCTCGTCGAGTAACCGCGAGAGATGCGTCTTCGCTTCGTAGGCTCCTATCTCCATCAGACTAGTCTAGCACTAGTCGTATTCTCTTTGGCGGCTCGGGCGCGTGTTCCCGCGCCGGCGACAGTCCCCAGCAGGGCTGGAGTGGGTCCGGCTGGTTCTAGCCAGTCTCCACCAGCCCGCTCCAGTGCCAGTTGGGAATGCTGAGCAGCTCTGCTACCTGGCACCCTGGCTCCGAGTAAGAATCGGCGTCGGGTCCTCGAGACAGCGTTGGTGGTGAGTCGCGGCCACGGCAGTTGGGAGCAGACGGATACTCCCTCACTGTCGAGATGACGGCCCAGGCTGCGCAGCACCTCCCAGTACTCCTCCTTGCTACTCTCCTGGTTGGCGGCGGGGGCGCAGAATTCCGCCGCGAAGAGGATCGAGCGGTCTCCTGCCTCGGCCACGGTGACGAGGTCGCAATCAGTGGCCACGTTGGGCGTGGTGCAGGTATCCAGGTCCGCTCGAAGTTGTCCCCCAGCCTCCGGCGCTGGCCGCGCAGGGCCCGGTAGGTGGGACGGCAGAGAGCGGCAGGGGGGAGCCGTTGTGGAGCCCGTTTATGGTTGGCCCATGAACCGGTCCTCCACGGCGATCCAGCGGTGGGCTGAAGCCCTCTCAGAGTGGGCCATCCCGGAGCGAATCCTGGCCCAGGCCGAGGATCCCCCGTGGCCACTTCCGCCCTCCCTGTTTGCGGCAGACGACGAGGACTTGCAGAAGCAGAAGGAGACCGCCGCGACTAGGCTCGCTCGAGGCGGCCTGGCAGGTGGAGGCACCGTCCTCGATGTCGGCTGCGGGGGTGGTTTGGCCAGTCTGCCTCTGCGGGAGTGGGCCCGGTCGGTCATCGGTGTGGACGAGAGCCAGGAGATGCTGGCCAATTTCCGGGCGGCATGGGAGCGGGCCCGGGTCCCGCATCGGGAGGTGGTGGGGCAATGGCCAGAGGCGGGAGCACAAGTAGAACCCGCTGACATCGTCGTCTGCCACCACGTCGCCTACAACGTGGCCGCCCTGGCTCCCTTCCTCGTAGCTCTCTCCCAGCACGCGCGGCGGCTGGTCGTAGTCACCCTGCCCGACACCCACCCCACCAGCCCCTTCAATCCACTCTGGGAGCGCTTCTGGGGGCTGAGCCGTCCCCAGGATCCCACGGCTGATCTGTTCATCGCGGTGGTGCGCGAGCTGGGTATCAGTCCCCACGTCGAGTCGGAGCTGAGACAGCCCCGACCGGGCCGGGACTCGCTGCGCTCGGAGTACCTGACGTTCGCCAGACGCCGCCTCTGCCTGCCCAAAGCCAGAGAGGGGGAGGTGGCCCAGGCCCTGGGAGACGCCTGGCCACTTGAGGTGCCTCTGCTCTACACCGTCTCCTGGCCCGGGGGAGCCTGAGCCCGAACCTGCGTTTCCCGCCTGCTGTGGCCTGGCCCACTTTCCATCTCCCCGCTTCGCTGAGCTCAGCCTTCCCAACCAGCAGTTGGGAGAGGACTGGGAGAGGGATGCGGCCCTCGCCCAGCACCGGGCGAACCGCGATGCCCAGGCGGTGAGCCTTGGCGCCCGCCCGGGACAGCATCGCCGGGGCCGGTTCGAGCAGGACGAGCTCCGTGACCCCTTCCCTCGCATAGTGGCGGAGGTTTGCACCGGTGCCCGCCCGCAAGTCCAGGATCTGGCCTTGGGCCTGGGCTAGGGGACCCCCCCGTAGGCGGCGAAGACGCGGCGCTCCACCCCGTCGGTGAGGCGATCGGTAAGCCAGGCCAGCAGTGGCTTCAAGGGCGAGGCCCAGATCGATCCCCTCAAATCCGTCACGGCGCCACCGTATCGTCGGGCGACAGAGGGCCCCGACCGCGCTCGCCGACAAATGCCGAGAATAGGTGGGGGACGGCAGCGGACAGGGCCGGCGAGGCGTTGCCAGGATGCGGTCGGTGGCCGCCAGTACCCGGACATGCCGGTTGACCCCAGAGAGGACCAACGACAAGATCCCAGCGTCCAGATCACTGACCAGCGCTCGAATGTCGTCGAGTACCTGCCCGCCTATCGGCTCACCCGGGAGATGAGGTGAGCCGGGCTCACACCGGAGCAGATGGCGCTCCGGTCGGTGCCTCCTTCGGACATGTCCGCCCGCTCGGGCTTATTCGCCATATGGCAGACGTGGAGCGGCACCGATTCCACCGGGTCACAGGAGGAAAGGAGTAGATGACCGAGCAGAAGCAGAGGACGGCCAGCGCGAAGCTCGACGACATGAGCATCGAGTTGAGTTCCCGGTGGTAGCTCAAGAAGGAGGCCCCGTTGAAGCCCGCCGCCACCACCGCCAGCAGCCCCAGCAGAGCCACCCAGCGCAGCCCCTTTGAGGGCTGCTGGAAGGTGACCTTCACCAGTCGGAGAGAGACCAGGAAGATGGGCAGGCCGAGGCCCGCATGGGCAGCCAGCAGGTTGCCGTGGGAGAGACCCCAGTGCAGGCTCTGCACCGCCCTCAGGTAATAGTCGGAGCCGCTGGTTCCCAGGTGGTGCTGGGGAATCGAGACGAACAGGTTGAGCAGCATCCCCAGCACGAACTCGGCCAGGCAGAGCACGACCAGGGCAAACGACAGCCGGCGCAGCTCGGCCATCTTTCCCTGTGCGCCCGCATCTGCCACCGTCGACTAGTAGGTATTACCGGCGCTCGCCATGTCAACGGATCGCGGGAACTGCCGAGCCGGCGCCGTGGGAGTCTCGTCCACTAGCTCCCGGGCATTGACAGCCGGCTTCGGGCGCGGCAAACTTCGCCGCGATGCGGGGGAGGAGCGTTTTTTGCTGCGTCGCCGTGGCGCCGCTTTTGCTGGGGACTCTGCTTTTGCATCTCGGCGCGCCTGGGCCCGGCGCCGGAGCTAGGGCGGTCTCGGCCGCAGCCCAGTGGCACTCGGTCAAGGCCCCAGCAGTGCCCGGGGGAGACGCCAGCCTGCTCGGGCTCACCTGCACCAGCGACACCAGCTGCCTGGCCGTCGGGGTGTACCAGACCGTGCCACTCATCGAGGCCTACTCGGGGAGCAGCTGGACCGTCAGCTCGAGCCCGCCCTCGCCCAGCCCCGGACTCAGCTACACCGAGCTCAGCGGAGTCAGTTGTTCTTCTGCCGGCAGCTGTCTGGCGGTGGGCCAGGTCGGGGCCGAGGACCCGATCCTGGACCGGCTCTCGGGTGGGGCCTGGAACGCGGAGCAGGACACCGCCAAGGAGACCGCGGGCGAGTACAGCCCGACGCTCAGCGGGATCAGCTGTGAGAGCACCGGGGACTGCCTGCTGGTGGGGGCGACGCAGAGCGGGCCGCTGATCGAGGACTGGAACGGGAGCTCGGACGCCATCGTCCAGGCCCCCAAGATCCCCGGACTGGCGGCGGGCTGGCAGGGCCAGCTGGCCTCGGTCAGCTGCATCTCCAGCGGCAACTGCTGGGCGGTCGGCGAGGTTCGCCCTCTGCCCACCACCAACAGCAACTACTACTCCGGCAGAACCCTCGTCCTGCGCGAGGATGCCGGGACCTGGGAGGTGGACCCGAGCCCCAACCTGAAGGCGGTTCGGGGAGACTACCTGAGCTCGGTCAGCTGTGAGCCCCAGGGCACTTGCTGGGCCGTGGGAGACGGGATCGAGAAGAAGGGCGGGTACTCGGTCCCGCTTCTGCTCCAGCGATCGGGCTCCGGCAGCTGGCGGCTTGTGCCAGAGCACCTGCCAGGGCGTGGTTCGGCCGTCGAGGGGGCCCTGGCCGGGATCAGCTGCCCTCCGGGCGGCCCCTGCATCGCTGTCGGGGAGCAGGGAGCAGAGGGCAGGCCGCTCATCGAGAGCATCACCGCCTCGCAGTACAAGGTCGTCAAGGGAGTCCCCGCCCGCTGGGGCCTCAGCGCGGTCAGCTGTCCCGAGTCCGGCTCCTGCTGGGCCGTGGGCCCGCTCATCACAGACAGCGCCAAGGCGGAGTTCCTCCAGCTCGGCGGCTGATACCGGGCGGGCGGATCCGCCTCCAGATCAGGCGCGACCCGGCCCGGTCCCGCTGGTCAGGCTCGCCCAGGCCGCCCGGGTCCTGCGGCGACTCCGCCCCCATCTCGAAGTGGTATCCGGCGGCCCTTCCCACCCCTCCCGCTTGTGGCGAGTCGGCCCGGCGGCCCTTCCCAGCCCCCCTGAGTCTTCCCCGGACTCGTCCCCTCCGCGAAGTAGTATCCGGCGGCCCTTCCCAACCCCTGAGTCTTGCGGCGACTCGCCCTGGCGAGCCGCGGCAAGCGCGAGGTTGGGGCGGGTGAGGTGGGGCGGAGGAGAGCGGAGGTGGGGGTATTGGGAAGTGGGATTGGGGGGTTGGGAGGCGGGAGGGCGGGCCCCTTCCGGCTGACGCCGAAAGGGGGGGAGATAAGGATGAGGCGACATCAGTAAACCGTGGTGAGAGTGCATATCTCTGTCCGCGGTGGAGTCGGTCCTTCGGTCCAATGGCTATGGAGGGACCGAGGCAATGTTGATTGAGCTCTCTCAGGGCCCTCCCCGAGGCGACCCATGAGTGGCGAGACTAACCTACCCTCTTGCTGAATGACAAACCGGCAAGCCGAAACTCAGACACTCCGCGTGGCGGCCCGCCAGTGGGCGGACCGTCAGAGGTTCTGGAGAGGTCGACCTCCTGACCGCCCGCTACCTCACACCCCATTAGCCAAGGGCGCGAGATGCCACTGACCCTGGCGCAACTGGAGCGGCACTTGCTTGCTGCGGCGGACATCCTCCGAGGAAAGATGGATGCCTCGGAATTCAAGGAATACATCTTTGGAATGCTCTTCCTGAAGCGGTGCTCGGACGTCTTCGACCAGCGCTGGCATGAAATTGTCGACATGGAGATCGACAAGGGCAGATCTCGAGAAGAGGCCGAACGTCGCGCTAATCACCAAGGTTTCTACGCGGAGAGCTTTTTTGTCCCCGCAGAAGCTCGCTGGCACAACGTGAGGAATGAGCTCCACCACAGCGTGGGAGACGACTGAACAAGGCCCTTGCCGCGCTCGAGGAATCTAACATCAGCCTGGATGGCGTCCTGACGCACATTGACTTCAACCGGAAGGTCGGCCAATCCCGGATGTCTGACCAGAAGCTGCGAGCCCTGATCGACCATTTCTCAAGATACCGCCTTCGGAATGAAGATTTTGAATTCCCCGATTTACTGGGCGCGGCGTATGAGTACCTCATTCGCGACTTTGCAGACACAGCCGGAAAAAAGGGTGGTGAGTTCTACACGCCGCGATCAGTTGTCAGGATGATGGTGCGTATCGCCCAGCCTGCAGAAGGAATGCGCATTTATGACCCGTGCTCGGGGTCCGGTGGCATGCTGATCTTCTCAAAGGAATTTCTCGATGAGCACGCGATGAACGCGAAGAATCTCAGACTGTACGGGCAGGAGTCGAACGGTAGCGTGTGGTCCATTTCCAAAATGAACATGCTCCTTCACGGCATCGCGGGCGCGGATATTCAAAACGATGACACATTGAGCCATCCCCTACACAGGGAGGGCGGCGAACTGCTGCGGTTCGACCGGGTGATCACGAATCCGCCGTTCAGCCAGAACTACTCGAGGGAAGGCATTCCATATCCGGAACGTTTTCGTTTTGGCTTCAGCCCCGAAACTGGGAAGAAAGCCGATCTGATGTTTGTCCAACACATGCTCGCGGTCTTGCGTCCTGGGGGCGCGGTTGTCACCGTCATGCCACACGGAGTGCTCTTTCGCGGCAGCGTAGAGAGGACAATAAGGACCGGGCTTTTGGACGAAGACATTCTGGATACGGTCATCGGCCTAGGCCCAAACCTTTTCTACGGCACCGCGATTCCGGCATGCATCCTTGTGCTTCGGGCCCCGGGGTCCAAGATTGCGACGCGGAGGGGCAAGGTGTTGTTTATCAATGCGGACCGCGAGTATCACGAGGATCGCGCGCAGAACGTGATCCACCCGGAGCATGTCGAAAAGATCGTTAGCGCATTAGAAGACGGCGGAGAGATCCCTGGCTTTGCGAGCATGATTAGTCGAGAAGAACTCAGGGCCAACGATGACAACTTGAATATCAGGCGCTACGTCGACAATTCTCCGCCGATCGAGCCGCAGGACGTTCGAGCTCACCTTCACGGAGGCATCCCCGCATCCGAAGTGGACGCAAAGTCAGCAATGTTTAGCACGCAAGGGCTCGATCCGAGCACGCTCATCGCGGACCGAGGTGATGGTTACTTCGATTTCACTGAATCGGTGTCCAAGCGGTCGGATCTGCGAAGAAGGGTCGCGGACGATCCCGGCATCCTCGCGCAATCAGCCGCACTAAGGTCGACGGTTGACGTCTGGTGGCGCGATCATAAGATTGGTATCGTCGAGCTCCCGACCACACGGCAGCTGATGTCGCTAAGATCAAATCTGCTCACCAGCTTCCAGACTGCGGTTCGCCCGACAGCCGTACTCGATCGGTTTCAAGTTGCGGGTGTGATAGCTAGCTGGTGGGGTGAGAACCAGAACGACCTGAGAACGATTGCGGCCCGCGGGTTCCATGGGCTCTTAGAGGCGTGGGATGAGAGCATCGCCTCCGCGCTGGAGGACAAATTCAAGTCCTCGAGGGGCAATGGAATCGACCATAAGTTGGTCAGGGCTCTTCTTCCGGAGCACTTGGCCGATCTCCAACAGGCGCAGGCGCACAGGGCCGAGCTTGAAGCAAAGCTGAACCCTGCCGCCGGCGACGCCGAGGAGGAGTCCAACGGTGGCGAGGACGCCGAGGAGCTCTCGGCGGAAGAAACGGCGTCGGCCAAGAAGCAGCTCACAGGCGTGAAGAAGCAGCTCAGGGTACTCCAGAGGGATCTCGTCGCGCGCATCTCAAGTGCTCGTTGCGCGCTCGATGATTCTAGTGCTGAGAGGCTCGTGCTGGGGATATTAGAAGCTGATCTTACCTCCACCTTGGACCGATCCGTCGCATCTCAACATAGCCTGGTCGCTTCGGCGTTCGAGAGTTGGTGGGATAAGTATCGAGTGCCGCTGTGGGCTGTTGAGCAGGAGCGCAGTGGCGCAACCAGAAGAATTGGAGAGTTGCTCAGTGGATTGGGCTATTCGTACGGACCCCCGACCGATATCCCTCTCTGATCTTGTCGGGGACCCGATCACCGGATTCTGGGGCCGCGACGAGGCGAGCCTTATGGCGGCGGTGCCCGTGCTCGTAGTACGCAATGGCGACATCGCGGAAGACCGCACTATCGACGCCAAGACACTCCCATTGAGATGGTTCTCTCAGCGCGAGTATGACCGGGCAAGGATCTCACCGACAGATACGCTCGTTGTGTCGTCTGGCTATGTGGGAAGAGTGGAGCCGTAGGGGAATCCGCCGCCGGCCTAACCATCGCGGCCTCGAATTTTCTTCGGATCGTCCGCGCCCGGCCCGGGACCCAGCCACGGTGGCTCTACTGGATGCTGGGCAGCCAAGCCGCGAAGCGGGAAATGCTTCGCTATAGCGGCGGTACCACGATTTCCAACCTCTCATCCACTTTCTTTCAGCGGTTTGTTATCCCCTACGTACCAAACGAGATCGCGCAGGCGCAGATTGCCGAGATCCTTGACACGGCTGATGCCGTCCTTCATGGAACAGTGCGGACCATCGCAAAGCTGCAGGCGGTGAAGCGTGGATTACTGCAGGATCTGCTAACGCGAGGAGTCGATGACAACTTCGAGATGCGCGATCCTCACAGGCATCCCGAGGCCTTCCAGCAGTCGGAGCTCGGGCCTATCCCGGTAAGTTGGACTGTGGTCCCGCTGACTCGCTTACTGGTCAACGGCAGGTCCGCAATGAGAAGTGGGCCATTCGGGAGCTCGCTATTGAAGGCGGAGCTTGTAGAGCAGGGTATCCCCCTTCTTGGGATCGACAACGTTGAGGTCGAGCGCCTTGTTCCGACCTACACCCGCTTCGTCTCGAACGCAAAGTTCGGTGAGCTGCGCGCTACCAAGTCTTCCCCGACGACGTCATGATCACTATCATGGGAACGGTAGGCCGCTGTTGCTTGGTCCCGACGAACATTGGAAAGGCGCTCTCCTCCAAACATGTGTGGACGCTGACATTTGACAAATCTCTATATTCGCCTTACCTGGCATGCTTGCAGTTCAACTACGCGCCGTGGGTATTGACTCACCTAAAGCGAGACGAGCAAGGGGGAATCATGTCTGCGATTCGGTCTGAGACCCTAAGCTCACTGCTGCTTCCTGTGCCTCCTCGGGCAGGAGGCGGCTCGCATTGAGCAAGTGATGCGGGCCGTATCGCAAGGGATTGAATCCGAAGAGCAGTATCTTTTGAAACAGCGGCTGGTTAGGACTGCCCTGAGCGAAGGACTCCTGACCGGCCGAGTTCGTATCACGGACTCCTGTAAGAGGCAGCTCAGTTGAGTATCGGGCCTGAGTACGTCGAGGTCGAGCGTCCCTTCCTCGATCAGCTCGCGGTGATGGAGTGGGTAGTGATCGATGGTGATGTCGACCATCCAGGAGCGACCGGTCGTGCTAGCTTTCGAGAGGTTCTGCTAAAGGAGAAGCTTTCCACGGCAATCTCACGAATCAACCTCCGCGATGGGGCGCCCTGGCTCGACGATGGGCGTGTTTCGCAGGCAGTTAGTGCTATCGACAGGATTGCCTCCCCCAGCCTCATGGAAGCAAACCAGGAAGCTATGGATCTCCTCCTCAATGGTGTCGTGGTAGAGGGTCTACCCAACTGGGACCAGGGCCGGTCAAGGACTGCTCACTACATCGACTGGGAGCATCCATCAAACAATTCCTTCACGGCCATCAACCAGTTTAGGGTGGACTGCCCTGGGGGCTTCGCAAAGGGCTACGTGACCCCAGACATCGTGCTCTTCATCAACGGGATCCCAGTCGTCGTGGTGGAGTGCAAGAGTCCCGCCTCGTCGGAACCCCTGGCCTCTGCTATCGATCAGCTTCGGCGGTACTCCAATAGGCGCAGGCTTTCCGGGGAGGTCGCCGCGGACGAAGGCGCCGAGCGCCTCTTCCGAACGAACCAATTCGTCGTGGCCACGTGCTTCGATGAGGCCCGAGTGGGAACGGTCAGCGCGGACGCCGAACAGTACCTGGAGTGGAAGGACACTGCCCCGGTATCGATTGCGGAAGTAGCCGCCGAGGTCGGGCGTGATCGTCTGTCCAGTCAGAACCGGCTGGTGGGAGGGATGCTGCGACCCACTAACTTGCTCGACATCATCAGACATTTCACCTTGTTCCAACCCCGGTCGGGGCAGACAACAAAGATCGTGGCGAGATACCAGCAGTTCCGCGCCGTTCATGCGGCGATCGGACGCTTGCTCCGTGAGAAGACGCGCATACAAGACGGCGAGTACGACCGCCGCGGCGGGATCATCTGGCACACACAGGGATCCGGAAAGAGCCTCACGATGGTGTTCCTAGTGCGCAAGCTTCGGTCGATCTCCGAGCTACGACGCTTCAAGGTCGTCGTAGTTACCGACCGGAAGGATCTGCAAAAGCAACTCTCTGACACTGCCGCACTCGCGGGCGAGACTGTGAAAATAGGCCGCACTATTTCTCAGGTCAAGAAGTATCTCGCGGAGAAGGGCCCAGGATTCGTCTTCGCCACGGTGCAGAAGTACCAGATGGACGCGGTCGGCACAGATACGACGGTCACAGCGCCGTTTCCTGTCCTGAACAACGATGATGCGATTTTGGTGCTTGTCGATGAGGCTCATCGGTCCCAGGCGAGCAGCCTACACGCGAATCTTCTGGCCGCCTTGCCGAACGCCGCGAGAATCGGCTTCACGGGTACGCCCATCATCATGGGCGCCAAGAAGAAGACCCACGAGATCTTCGGTGACTTCATCGATCGCTATACGATCAGGCAGTCAGAGGCGGATGGTTCGACGGTACCAATCTTCTATCAGGGCCGTACCGCTAAGGGAGCTGTGAGTGACGGCAGGGACCTAGACCAGTTCTTTGAGGACATGTTCGAGGGAACGTCGTCTGATGAGCTCGATGCAATTCGTAGGAAGTACGCCACGAAGGGCCACGTTCTCGAAGCTCCCCAACTCATAGCCGCCAAAGCCCGCGACATGATCCGCCACTATGCCGAGTTTATTCTCCCCAACTACCTGAAGGCGCAGGTTGTCGCTTATAGCCGGCTAGCGGCCGTTAGATACCTCGGGGCACTGAGGGAGGCCCGTGACGAGCTGGTCAAGGAGGCCGCGGAGCTCGACGATGCGACTAAGGAGCTCGACGACGAGTCCCTTGCAACAAAGCCACGCAAGGTTGCATCTCTTGTCCGCGCGTGGCGGAACGTGGACCTCCTGAAGGGGCTGGAATTCTGCACCATCATCTCGCCCGACAATAACGACGACCCCGCTTGGAGGGAGTGGACGGATGCTGCCAAGATCGAAACGCGCATTGCTCGTTTTAAGAAGCCGCTCACCCGTCTGGATCCTGAGAAGTCGGACCGCCTGGCATTCCTGATCGTAAAGTCAATGTTGATTACTGGATTCGACGCTCCGGTCGAAGGTGTGATGTACCTCGATCGGCCAATCAGGGAGGCCGAGCTACTTCAAGCGATCGCGCGTGTCAATCGGCCGGAGCACAATAAGGAGGCAGGGCTCGTCGTCGACTACTATGGCGTCGCCCGTCATTTGAAGGACGCGCTGTCCGCGTACAGCTCCGACGATATCGACGGGGCACTCGTAAGCCTCAGGGACGAGATCCCCAGACTCCGTGACCGCCGGGACCGCTGCGTGGCGTTGTTCCTAACCCGCGGCGTAGTCAACATTGGCGATGCCGACGCTTGCACGGATCTTCTGCGCGATGAGCGCCTGCGGGCTGAGTTCGCCGTGAAGCTCAAACAGTTTCTCGCTACGCTCGACTTGGTCCTACCCCAGCCGGAGGCGCTGCCCTATATCCGCGACGCGAAGAGTCTTGGATTCATCTACGCTCGAGCGAGGAACAGATACAGGGAGGGCATGCCGGTTCTTGGGAAGGTAGTTGGTGGCAAGGTCCGCCGCCTAATTGATGACCACATTGTGTCACTCGGCATTGATCCCAAGATCCCGCCCATTTCTATCACGGACGCGCGGTTTGCAGAGCACGTGGGAGTGCAACCGTCAGCGAGAGCGAAGGCCTCGGAGATGGAGCACGCGATCCGCTTCCACATTCGCGAGCATCTAGACGAAGATCCGGGGCACTATGCGAGGTTGTCTGAGCGCCTTGACGACATCTTGCGTCGCTTCGGCGAGAATTGGGCTCAGTTGACGCTGGCCCTTCAGGAGTTCGTCGAGGAAGTCCAGGCGGGTCGGAGTCAGGCGGCTTACGGACTAGATCCGCGCACGCAAGCCCCTTTCCTAGACGTTCTTAAGAGGAGCGCCAGAAGGAGCTATCAGTGTCTTCTGGGGACCTACGATGGCTCGCAGGTCTCACCGTCCAGTTGGTCGATCAGATCATCCTGGAGACATCGGTGGTGGGCTTTTGGTCAAATCGTCATGCACAGGAGGTCCTGCGAGGGCAGATCTTCTCCTTTCTCGATGATTACGAAATTGTGGACTTCGAACACGCCGACGCTGTGGCGGGCCGTCTGATGGAAGTGGCCAAAGCGAACCGTCGCACACTGAGATCGTCATGAGAAACCTAACGGTCGGTGACCTGGAGCTGGAGCTCCGTGGAACGTCGCGCCGCAGGACTCTGCAGTTGACTATAGATCGCGCTGGCGGCTTGATACTATTTGCCCCACCGAGCGTATCCACCGATCGGCTGACCCAATTTGTACAGGAGCGGCGATTCTGGATCTATCAAAAGCTAGCCGAAAAGGAGCTAGTAAACCGGCCGGCCGCCAAGCAATACGTCACGGGCGAGGGGTTCCCTTACCTGGGGCGCAGTTATCGTCTGTTGCTGGTGGATGCTCAGGAAGTCCCAGTAAAGCTGGAGGGCGGCCGGTTCAGGATGGTCCGAGCTGCAGCCCAGAATGGGGACCAGCACATGAGAGAATGGTACCTAGCCTACGGACAAGCATGGCTCAACGCGCAGGTGCTTCGCTTGGCGTCGCGAACGGGAGTCAACCCTGCTGATGTAAGCATCCGGGACTTGGGCTACCGTTGGGGATCATGCGGACCAGACGGCAAGATCGCCTTCCATTGGCGGATCGTGATGCTGCCTCCCCGCATTGTGGAGTACATCGTAGTCCACGAGCTAGTCCATCTAGCCGAGCCCCACCACGGGATTGCTTTTTGGCGCAGCGTTGAAACGACAATACCTGACTTTGCCATCCACAAGCAGTGGCTCAAGGAGAATGGTGCGCGAGCAGTCGCCCTGTAGTGGTACCCACAGTAAGTCCGTGAATCAGCCTGCCATACCTGGGCGCGCGGAACGGCGTTGCGGCGTGCCACCACCTCCACTATGTGACTGAGCAAGCTGGCATCGTATCATCGATCGAGCCCACACGACAGTGAAGCGGTATGTTGGCCTGGGCAGGTGCTCACCGCCACCGACCGCACCAGCATTCTACGCTGTCTCTTCAGTTGCGGCAAAGGACGTGAAGATCTGCAAGATCTCAGCAAAGGGCCCCTCAGGGTCGCTACCGCACTCGACTATGTATGACCGCTTTAGGCGAGACAGCTGAATCTGAGCCACGCTAGCGAATCTCGCGAGGATCTGTCGTCCTGGAATCAGCGTCTTCCATGTGTCGTCGTCACTGTCGAGGCTCGCCTGCAGCGATTGATAGTACTCCGAGCCCAGAGCCGATACTTGGTCCAGATTCAGCACTCCGTCGATCCTTTCGAGCTCTTGGCGCGCCCTCTCTACTAGCAGTCGGACAACCTCCTTTTCACCCAAACTATGACACTTATCCGGCATGAGATCTATGCCCCCGACACCTTGCCGCATAACGGCAGCTATCGCGAGAGCGGTTGAGTATGATATCGAGGTAGCGGCAAGCTCTCGGAGCCTCTCCCGTATCTGCGCCGGATCACGCAGCCAGCTTCCCGGTCCCTCGGCAGATTTGAAGACACGCGATAGCACATGTTCGTCCAAAAAGTAGTTCTCGAGATGATATCGACTGAGGACACGTAATCGACGAGTCGAAGGGCTATCCTCTTCGGCCATCGCTGGAGGTGCGGAGTCGCCGTCGCAGATCATGAAGAATTGGACTCCCCAGATACTCTGGTTCAGAACCGCATCCTGGACCGCCGCGAATGACTGGATCGTATGCTTGCCTCCCGACGGGACGAGTACCATGCCGGGGAACCTATCCTTGATCAGTGCTCCGTAGACCTCCTTATCCAGACTGGAACGCTCTCCCTCAATAAGAACGATTCGTCTGCCGAGCGCCACGATGCCAATCGACTGCCCAAGGAGCTTTAGAGCCCGATGGGTCTGGTCATCTTCGGTGACCGGTACGGCCTGATTCAACGAGTCACCCTTTAAGTCGGTCAGCGGAGGAGAAAGGAATACGACCGACTTATCCAGAGACGCAGTGATGATATCGGGCGAATGCGTACTCAAAATGAACTGGTTACGACTCCCAATACCTTGAAGAACCTCTAAAAGTCGGTAACTAAGCTCCGGGTGGAGGTGGAGCTCAGGCTCGTCGAAGAACACGATGCAATGCTCGGGGCGCCGAAGCAGAAAATCAAATGCGACGTTGACAACCTCGTGCTCTCCTGAACTCAGAGTCTCGATATCAAACTCTTGTCCATCGGAGGCATATTCAAGGACCTGGCGACGCGGTGAGGGATCGCGCAGTTCTTTGCCGGGAAGCAATGCTGAAAATATCGCCTTGAATGGTTCCATGGGGTCTGGGAAGCGCAGATTCATGCTGGTTCGGCCTTCTCGACGCAATTGGACTGCGCGGTTTGCTATGTCCTCCTTTTGGTATTGAATCATGCGGAACATCGAGTGGACAGTATCCTGCCACCGGTTGCGCCAATAGCCGAGACCTACATCCCAGGGAACTTCTTCCTCAGTAGGATCTGGCATGTCCCAACTGAATGCGAGCGGCTTTAGCGCTTGAATAGATCGGTCGCTCTCGAATTGGAGGACGCTGCTTCGCCAATTGCGCCGTCGCCGATTAGCTTGTAGGGCGGACTGGTAAAGAGCAAGGTCAAGCTGGGACGCTGAGGTCGAGCGCGTCCTTGCCCCAGCCTCCTCTTTCCAATTCCGAGGTCGCCCGAATGTCACAGGTGACGTTCGCCGCCTGGTTGTCTCCCCGAAGGTACGTGATTAGAGCCTGGATTAGTCGCGTCTTGCCGACTCCGTTCGGCCCCGCAATGACGACGAGGTCTGATAGCGTGTGAGCTTCGAACTGCAACACGGGTGGAAGGCCTATTACCTGAATTGAGTCGATCCGCATCGCTACTCCACATCTCACGCCACAGCCGTGCGCCATGGGGCGGCGCTGACTGTTCTGCCTCGCTATTGAAACACGCGCGAGGGCACTTGGGCGAGTCGACGAGGCTACCAGCTGGCAGTCGGATATACCGACCATCAACGCGGAAACCCGCTCTGAGCTCCGTCGCCGGAAGGACCTCGTCGGCTTGGACAGCCAATTGGTCCAGGAACTCAAAGGCCGCGGCATGAATGTGGAACTGGCTGGAGTCTAGGTTGATCGGGAGTATCGTCCGACTTGGGTGAGCGCCTCCTCGGCACCAGACGTGGCCGGCCCTTCATGCCGAACGCAACTTGGAAGACTTCGGGGGCGGGGCCTGCGCCCAACCCGCCGTGTCGGGCCAGATCCTACCGGGCGCCGACTATGCTTAGAGCCTGAGATGCCGAGAGATCTGCTGTTCACAGTGGCTGGAAGTGCCGCGACCCCGGCGGAGCCGGTCACCCTTGCCGAGGTCGGGCTGCGCGAACGCCACGATCTTCAAGAATGGGTGTTAGCTCATCCGGCGATCCTGGGGGATGATGTTCTAGTCGTTACCTTTGAGTTCGACCGTTGGTGGGCGGCAGGCGCGAATCCTACGGACCGTCTCGATGTGCTCGGTCTAGCATCGGATGGCCGTCTCCTGGTAGCGGAACTTAAACGCGACAGGGCACCCGACACGGTTGAGATGCAGGCCGTGAAGTACGCGGCTATGGCGAGCCGGTTTACGCTAGAGAGTCTGTCCGCACAGCACGCTCGTTTCCTGACTCAGCGCGGATCGCCAACGTCGGAGGAAGCTGCACTGCAGCGCTTGGTGGCTCATGCAGGCGAGCTCGATGCTGAGTTGTTGCGTCGGCCCCGTATCGCGATTGTTGCTGGGGACTTCCCACCGGTCCTTACGGCGACTGCTGTATGGCTTACCGAGATGGGGCTTGACCTAACGTTGATACGTGTCCAGGCATATAGAACGAACTTCGAGACCATGGTCACGGTTTCACAGCTCTTTCCCCGTTAAGGACGTAGAGGAATTTACGGTCACTCCCCGGCAGGCCGAGGTCAAAGCCGTGGATGAGAAGCGGCAACGGCAGAAGGACGTGACAACAACCAACCGCCTCCTAGCAGCCCGCGCACTGGATGACGGTACCATCCTCCGTCTTCGCCCCGAGGGCGTGAATAGCGATGTTCGCGCGAGCATTGCGGCTTGGGTACAGGCAGACCCGAAGCGGGGATGCGCCAGATGGTCAAGCGACTCTGGCGGCCCATTGATTTGGGACGCTGACGGGCAACATTACACCCCATCAGGCTTGGCTGGCTTGATCGTCCAGCAGGGGGCCGGCGTAACGAGGTCTATCAGGGGTGGCGACTGGTGGGTCACCGACGAGGGGCGAGATCTCGTCGAAATGGCCCGCGACCTCGTGACCTCCAGGGAATCGCTCTACCTCGACTTCTGGACAAAATTTGTGGAGCGGCTGCGCAGTGACTATCCCGAGTGGGTGGCCACTCGTGGCCAGCCCGCGTCGTGGAGTTGGTTCGATATAGCGTCCCCGCTCGCAGGAAGCCACTACGTGTTTGCCTTCAAGAGAGGGGGAAGACTCGGCTGCGAGCTCTACATCGACGAAGGAGATAAGGAGCGTAACGCCCGCCTCATGACCAAGATCGCTTCTCGTCGGACACAGGTGGAGGCGGCATTCGGTCGGCCGCTGGAGTGGAACTGGCCAGATGAACGACACCGTTATGCTTCTGTCTTCGCATCCTGCGGCGAGGGAAACATTACTGAGTCAGAGCGGTACGATGAATTCATGCAGTCCCTTATCGCGACCGCTGAAAAGCTACAAGGAGCACTCGACTTGGGGCACCTCGACGGACCCGTGGAAACGACTTGATCGAGGAGTTCTGCCCCTTACAGAATTCTCGCGCCGCATGAGATCACGTTGTCAACGCAGACTGGACGCGGACCCACCACCGGTTCAATACTTGGTAGCCCTTAGTCCAGACCTTCCGGGTATCGGCGTTTCCACCCGCCGCAACTGACGGGATGTGGCGGCGGGGCCCAAGGTCCATCCCGGGCTGCGGAGCTGCCGCTAGCTGGTCCCAACCGAGACCTTTAGTTAGGTTACTCCCCGGATCTCCGAGTCATGAGATGGCTTGGCGGACCGCTGCCAGATACTCGTCCCGCCAAGGCCAGCCCAGCGCGCGGGTGAAGACCACGCGGTGGTCGCCGGCACCTCTTGACCAGAGCCAATCGCCTCGCCCGGGGGTGACCTTGACCCACTCGAGCTTGGTGAGCGTACTCGGGCTCGTAGCCCAAGAACGCATTGATAAGTCGGAGATCGTTGCGGTTCCAGCCACTGCTGTTGCCGAAGCCATGGATCAGTAGGATCTGCGCCGTGGTTCGGATTGACGGAATAACCTTGTCCACGTACCAGTCAGTGCGCCGCGGCACCGGCACAGCGCCATCGGACGAACGCTTGGCCGGAAGACCGGAGCGCTCAATCTGGTACACAAGATCGCCAAGACCAGGGGTGGCGCCGACACCCATCAGCTCGCGCCAGTTCTCCTGAACTGGCGCCACCACTCGGGCCAAGTTGCACCAGGTGTGGAAGGGATAGCTCTGCTGGACTTGGTCAAAGTCATTCGGATGGATGTGGATGGGTCGCCAAGGTTCTGGCGGCATCGGCCTTGCGAGCGAACCCTTGGATTCTTTCAGCAGACTTTTGAGCACGCTTTCGGGCGATCCGGAAAGGATTAGTGCGGTCTGAAGGCACTCGTACGCTAGAGCTTCGGGGTTCGCGGGATCGCCAGCGGCCTCCGTGCCCATGGCGACTATCCGCGCCCCGTCCCAGCCTAGCCCCAGTTGGAATTGGTTCAAGAACGCTGGCAGATCGTGCGGGGCCACATCATCAAGCGACGAGAATCTGAACTTGATCTCGCCAGGATCCAGATCAGCTCTTTTTTGCAGGGCCGCAGCGGTTGTGTCGATGAGCGCCCGCATGGCCGCTCGAGCGGCGTCGGACGCTGTCTCAGTGCTGGCCCGCTCCAAATGATCAATGTAGAGTTTGGCCGACGATTCGGCGACGCCGGGGTGCGCTAGTCCCTCGAGGTCTGTCATCCGGCGCCATTCTGCTCCAACTGATATCCAGTCCACAAGCACCAAAGCCAGAGGTGCGGAACTGTCTTGCTGGCTCCTGAGGAAGACCCGCACCTGCTGACCGGCTGATATCAGCCCGCATCTTCGGGTATGCGACGGCCGCGACGGGGGTCCAGCAGGCAAAGAGGTCCGTGGCCCTCGACCTAATCCGGTATCGTCCCGGCGGTTACGACCTATTAGCTTCCCCGCCTCCACCACCTTGGCCTGCGGGTCGCCCGGGCCGCGGGTGGTCTAATGAAATGTCTGGCGACAGGGCGTTCAGAATCCGGGCCAACTCGCCTAGACTCGAGTGGCGATGCGGCTGTTCGTTGCGCTCACCGACCGCGACTGGTACCTTCACCTGGCGTCTCACCCCGAACTCGACGAGGTGAATTTCTGGCGCCCTCAGGCCAAGGACTCGTTCCACGCTCTCCGGCCGGGCGAGCCCCTGCTGTTCAAGTTGCACGCCCCTGAGCGGGCGATCTGTGGGGTGGGATGGTTTGAGGGCTTCACCCTACTGCCAGTCTTCCTAGCCTGGAGAACCTTCGGCGCGGGCAACGGAGCTGATAACTACGAGGAGTTTCAGGCGCGCCTGCGGCGCTTACGCCGAGGAGCACCGGTGAGTGATCAGGAAGAGTTAGGCTGCCTCATGCTTCGGCATCCCACGATGTTCTCCCGAGACAACTGGATCCCGGAGCCACCGGGGTGGGCGACCAACATCGTCCAGGGCAAGGGCTATGACACGGAGTCGGAGATCGGGATGCGTCTTTGGGAACAGGCGATGGACCATCTTGCCGCTGCAGGGGGGCGCCAGGACGAGTTGGGTGAGGAGAGTCCGGTCGAATTCGTTCGGGGGCTGTCGTGGCACCGCCTGGGGCAGGGGGCATTCCAGGCCCTGGTCACAGACGCCTATCAGCGCCGCTGCGCCTTCAGTCGAGAACGCGTACTGCCAGCACTGGAAGCGTGCCACATTCGGCCCGCCGCTCGCGGTGGTTCCAACGAACTGAACAATGGACTGCTGCTACGCGCCGACATTCATTCTCTGTTCGATGCCGGGTACCTAGGTGTTCATCCCTCCACACTTGTCCTCCAGGTAAGTCCTAAGCTCAAGCAGGACTACGAGAACGGTCACGAGTGCTGGGAGATGCGGGGTCAGGACCTATGGTGTCCACACCGTTCAGGGGAGCGCCCCTCTGCGCTCCAGTTGCAATGGCACGCTGACACCGTGTTTCGCTCGTGACCATATCCACGGGTTGTGAACCTAGGTGCGACACCGCGAGTCGTCACCGCGTGGTTGGGATCCTCTTGAAGAGTCCGCATACATCCGCAATAAACGACGCGCGCGGATTCTGTGCTCTCGAATCCAACCCCAGCCCAGCCTCCCAAACTTGTCAGCTCGCCGCACGGAAGAGTTGATAGCGCTCGCGCAAGGATTCGACGCTGGGACGATCTCTTTCGGAACGCGGAACGACCAGAAGCGGAGAACCGTGGAGGTCCTGTAGACCGTGTCGCAACATCGGACCGTCGATCTCTTCCAGTACATCGTGGCGGATCTCTATCACGCGATCTGGCCGGATTCCGACGATGTTGCGATCGAATGCAGCGTGGTGCAGCTTGCAAAGGGCCAGACCATTCGAGGTTACCGGCTCCCCTTCTGGGTGAGTGTCGGGGAGGATATGGGCAGCATCTAGTAGGTCCCGGTGGTGCAGGCGACACATCGCGCATGACTCCCGATAGGCGCGCAGCACGCGGTGCCGAAAGGCTAGCTGATGTAGCCGTTGCTTGGCGAGGCGAGTCACGTAAGCCCGCCTCGCATCGTCTGAAAGCTCGTATCCGGGATGTAGGTCGCTGGCCAAAGGATCGTCTACCTGCACAGTGAAGGTCAAGCGCTTTGGCTGATCTCCGACGATGAACACCGGCCATTCCGCTAAATACTGACCCCGTTCCACGCCGTGAAAGTAGACCAGCGGCAGCTGGCGCCGCATGGCTTCCCTTAGACCCCGGTTGTCCCTGTGCTCGGGATCGAGCCCACGATATAGGTAGTGAACGAAGCCGTCGCCACCCAACTCATCCTCGTAA
This sequence comes from Candidatus Dormiibacterota bacterium, assembly GCA_963804565.1. Lineage (GTDB taxonomy): Bacteria > Chloroflexota > Dormibacteria > Aeolococcales > Bog-877 > Bog-877. The sequence continues at coordinate 1,643,116 of CAWDQV010000001.1, forward strand.
GGCCTGGGTTTGCCGGGGACCAAAGGCGCTGTGGTGATGCTCAGCGGCCACTCGAGCAAGGCCGGCTTGAAGATCCCCTGGGGGCCCATCAGCGGGACCCGCTGACCCTCGAAGACGAAGCCAGCCCTGAGCTCTGTCGATGGAAGGACTTCTCCGTATTGGATCGTTAGTTGGTCCAGGAACTCAAAGGCCGCGGCCCGGATCCGGTGCTCACTGGAGTTTTGATCCATCAGGGAGATCTTGCTCCGCCTGAGGAGCTTGGGGCCGATCCTGACGGCCCTCCAAGCTCCACCTCCTCCCCCCAGGCGCCGCAACTCCCCTGATCCAGGGTCGGACCGGGCGTGCTGGGCTCGAAGTGGAACAGGACCGACTTGAAGGAGGCGTCGAGGCTTTCGTTTGGGCTACCAGCAAGGCACCGCGGTTAGGCTATGATCACTCAGTCTGAGCGGCTGAAGCAAAGGCACCAACCGCACACCGCGAGATGAGGTCACCATGCCCGCCGATGATGCGGGGGATGAGGGAGCACTAAGACAGGACGTAAAGCCGCGAAGGCTCGAATGTCCAACGCGCCACGCTCCACCTCGCTGGGAGGCAGTCTCGCTCTCCGCAAACTCGAAGAATACCTCGCCCCAGACGAGGAGGTCGTGTGCTTGGCTAGCGCTCGCAGCCACGGCCATGGTGTCCTGGCAGTGCTTACGTCACGCAGAATATTGCTCGTCCACGGGGGAGTAATACGCAAGGGGAACTTCGATATTGCGCTTAGCCAGGTTTCTGCAGTGACTCACTCGTCGGGCCTGCTTTTCGCGAAGATCACTGTCCATAGTAGCGGCGGCAGAGAGGAGATCGAGCAAATACAGAAGGCCGATACAAAGGCATTTGTTGAATTGGCAAGAGAGCGAGTTGGCCCCAATGCCGCTCGTGTGAGTCAGGCTGGAACGCTTGCGTCGTCTGCTGGTCCCGTTGATGTCATGGCCCAGCTCAGCCAGCTTGGCGAACTCCGGAAAGCCGGCGTTCTCACGGAAGCAGAATTCGAATCTAAGAAGCAGACGCTCCTCGAACGCCTTTAGTACCCGCTCGTACAGGGTCCCGGGCGTGGAGACGACACGGTTAGCGACGCAGCTTGACTTCTTCCTCGCTGCCGCCCGCTTCCTCAAGGGTAGACCGTTTGCTAGAACCGCTTTGTGCGCGAAAGACAGTCCACCAGTCCAAAGTGCCGTGATCTGCGGCGGTACCCCGACCCGATTCGCGGGCGAAGCTCGCGAGCAAAGACTAAATGGCGTCCTTGAGCTGACCTATGTACGCAGTGCATACGACCTCAATGGTCTCCTCTGAAAGTGCTGGAAAGAGTACGCGCGATGCCATTCGGATCCCGGTAGCGCCTCGTCGTCCGAACAGCTCCTCGAGGTAGTCCAAGGCAGATCGAGTGACCGGTCCGGCGATGGAATCGTCCCATAAGACTCTTATGGTGGTGGCAGTCTCCGTGGCCACGGTTGCCTGGATCAGCCGAACGACGTCTCCAGCGTCTTTGTCCGCGATCCTCGCCGGTTGTCCCTCGGCGACTCGATCGTGGAGCTTATGGGCCTTGGCAACGAACAGTGCCGCAGCGCCCGCGACACGAGCCTCGATTGACCGCGCGTCGGCGGGATCGAGTGCGCTAATTTCGATCGGGGAGTTGTCGACTAGGGCCGCTTCCAGACCCACAGCTCTTCGCGCGGCGCGATTGCCGTGTGGACCGAGGCGTGCCCCTCTCCTGCCAAGTTTGGCCGCGACGCCCTCGGGAACGATTAGGTCGACTGGAATCCACTGGGTCACTCCGCCAACTTCAGCAGGGGCGACCCAAATGCCAGGCTGATACCGATCGCCAGTGCGTAAGGTGAAGTTGGCTTCCTGCATAGCCGCTTCAAGTAGCGGGAGCTCGCGGAGCAAATCTGGATCTAATGCAAGATCGCCGTCCGCAGTGTACGGGGCGATAGCCAGATCTGCTCCACCTGTGCGCAAATAGACTGCCTGAGCGCCGCAGAGAATGACGGCGCTACCGTGCGCCGCGAGAGCGTAGAGAGCGTCGAGAAGGACCTTTCTAGCCGCAACGTACACCGGGTTAAGAGGGGCGTCCGTGTTCATGAACTTCCCTCCTCCTCCTCCTCCTCCTCTCCTTCTCCTTCTTCCTCTTCTTCCTCCTGCTCTTCCTCCTGCGACCGCTGCATCGCCGCGGTCATTTCGGGAAGCTGCCAGTCCGCTACGTTGTGGATCATCCACTCGATGAGCGCCTGTCCTTCTGCCGGCATCCGGCCATTCCCCGTCAGACAGTCAACCGCAACCTGAGAAGGAGCGGCGTAGGTGATGGTGCCTTGCGTGATCGTTCGGTCCCAGACAATAGAGTCAAACGGTCGCAGGAGTATGAGGTTCGCTCCGCGGTCAGAAGGTAGGAAGCCGTACGCCTCTTGGACGGTGGGTATATCGTCGCAGTACCCGATTAGCAATGCAGGGGCAGCCACGGGAGCCAAGCGAACTGCGGCGAACGACCCTGTGATGACGAACCTTGACACTGGGTCAATGCTCGCTATTTGGCTGAGTGCATTCTCCGGGCCGTTCGGCGCTACGAAGTACGACGGACTGTTACTGCGAAAGACTCCGTAGGTCTCGGCCCACCGGCGAAGGAGACCTGCGATGTCCACTCGCAGGATGCCTCCCCCTCGGGATCGGTCAATTAACGCCTCGCGGTCCAGCGCATCGAGCAGACGTGAGACGTATCCTGGCGCAAGATCGCTGGCGGCTGCGGCCTCATTTACCCCGAAAGGGGGAGCCACATCAACTAAGAGACGGATGAGGCGAGCGGCCTTGGGGCCGCGAAGGCGAGTCTCTCCGCGGGGCAGAGGTTGTGGGTCGCGAGCGGATCCCTGGGTGCTGAAGTAGAGCGTCGGGTTGTCCAGCTGTATCGACGCATTGCCCGTGAGATCTAGGAAACTGATGCCCCGGTGCTTTAACAGCTCTTGGGACCTCGAGCTCAGCCATGGAGCGATGACCAGGATGGGGATGTAGGGAGCGAGGCTACGAACCGTCCCTGAAAGCCCACCGAGGAGCCGCTCAGCGTCTCGGGGTGCGAACGACTTCCGTGCCTCGACGGCGATGGTCGTGGACATGCCATTGTTCGAACGGAGATCGATGGCAGCGTCGATTCGCGTCGCCGGGGCCAGTGGATCGAGGTTGGGCACCTCGCGTGTAGACCGCTCCACGATCCACCCGGGCGGGAGGCGGTCAGTTAGCCAGGCAATTGCCCTGTCAATGAGTTCAATTTCTCGTGCCGGCGTATTTGTGATGGTCACGAATCCGAGTCTACCAGACTATATTCCCTAAGACTAGCCTATTTGCCGAAATCGCAAATACCGCCGCTATCGGCAATTTCTCCTATTTCAACCCTCTCCCCAACCCGCCGCAACTCCCTTTATGGGGCGGGTCTGGGGGAGGGGAGGGGTGCTGGCCGTTCCCGAGCCCGAGCTCGGCTCCGGGACCACCTGGTCCTGGAATGGGCCAAGGACCCCTCCCCCGCTCGCGATCCGACCGGGGCGATTCCCACCGGTCTCCTGCCATCGCCGATCCGGGCGCCTCTGATCCTTCAAAGGGACGCACCCGATCGCCAGTCGCAGGCTCACCAGCCACTTCGCCCCACCGATCTGCTGGCGGGAGCGCTGCCTGGCGGTTGGGATCCGTCACCGTGGTCTCCGTGTACCCTCAGCGGTTCTCTGGGTCAGTATCCTCGGTCGGCCCAGCTGGCCCGGAACGTTGGGATCGGCCCGGCGCGGGACCTCCATACCTCCCTGTCTCGGTCCCGGGTGAGAAGACGAGCAGCGCCTGGTCGCCGGAGAACGCCGCGCGCGGAGCCAGCAGACTCCGCCCCGTTCACTGCTCTGCACTGCTGCTAATTGGACTGGCGCGCCCGGCGGCCGTGCCAAGAATGTGTGATGTGCCGTTGCCTAGTGCGAAGTCGGTAGCCGTCTCCCCTGGAGCGATTGGGTGATGAGATTTTCCATTCGGCCAATGAGTTGCTCTTCTCCGCTCTCGCTGTCAGTGGCCCACACTTATACTCGGGAGATGGAGCGCAAGCGGGACGTCCCTGGACACGTCATCGCGCCACAAGAGCCGACGGCGGCGCGCGTGCCCCACTTCACCGCCGCCCACGCTCAGCTACTCGCCGAACACCACTTCGCGATTACCGGAACCGCTTTCCAACTGGTCAGCGAGCGGGACCAAAACTTTCATCTCGTGGCGTCTGATGGCACTGGGGCCATCCTCAAGATCAGTAGTCCCTCCGATGGCCCAGACGTGATCTCGTTGCAGAATCAAGCTCTGCTCCACGTTGAGCAGACAGATCCTACGCTGCCGGTCATGCGCCTGATTCGCACCACCACCGGAGGCTTCCATGCTGACGTCGAAGACCCCGGAGGCCGCATCCATACTGTGCGGATGCTGACCTATATGCCGGGGCATCACCTGCGAGCCCCGGACATAAGCGCTGCGACCTGGTGGCATATGGGTTCGCAGACAGCCCGACTCGGACGCGCCCTGAGGAGCTTCTTCCACCCTGCGGCAGGTCGTGCTCTCGTATGGGACCAGCAACAGTTGCTGACCCTCAGGCCTCTCCTAGCCTACATTGCCGACCCCGATCAGCGCCAAATTATTGACCGTGCGCTAGATCACTTTGAGAACAATACCGCGGGGTTGTTCTCGGCACTTCGGAGTCAGACGATTCACAATGATCTGTCCCTCAGCAACGTTCTGTTCGGAGACGATCAGCGCGTAACCGGCATTCTGGACTTCGGCGACATCGTCCATACCGCGCTGATCTGCGACTTAGCCGTCTGCGCTGAGTCAGTATTTGAGTCGGAGCACGCCATCGCTTCGCTGAACGCGGTTGTCGGGGGATACGACTCCATCACGGTGCTCGAAGACGAGGAGATTAGAGTCCTCCCGGATTTGCTACTGGCCAGGTGGTCAACATTGCTTCTCATTTCCGCCTGGCAAGCCGACAAGAACCCTGAGACGGGAGACTATGTCCGCTCCTGGCAGGCCGGGCCCTCGGCCATGCTTCGTGTGGCAGACGAACAGGGATTCCGCGAATGGTCTCAGACGGTGCGGTCAAGCCTAAGGCCCGCCAGGCATCCCGATTCATTCGACGAATCTGGCGCGACCATCGGCGAGCTGAAAGAGCGGCGCCGCCTGCGACTCGGATCCGCAATCTCCCCGTTATCCTATGAGAACCCGCTTCACCTCGCTCGCGGCGACGGGGTGTGGGTATCTGACGCATCGGGGCGCGTTTATCTCGACGCCTACAACAACGTCCCGGTCGTCGGTCACTGTAATCCTCGCGTCGTCGAAGCCATTTCGAGGCAGGCAAGCGCACTGAACACCAATACGCGCTACCTACACTCATCTGTACTGCGCCTTGCTGACCGTTTGGTCTCATCGATGCCCCCGGGTTTGGATACCGTTCTGTTCGTAAACTCTGGCAGCGAGGCGAACGACCTCGCATGGCGACTCGCCACGGCAGCGACCGGAGGAACTGGGGGGGTGGTAACCAAGTTCGCTTACCATGGGGTTAGTAGCGCCGTGGCGGAGCTTTCTCCGGAAGGGTGGCCGCCCAATTATGCGCCCGACCACGTGGCGCTGCTCCCTGCCCCAGATTCCTACCGCGGGCGCTATCGAAGCGACAGTCAGGACTGGCCGGCCAAGTACGCCGGACACGTGGCGGATGCAATCCACCAGCTGTGTGCAAGGGGTCACAAGCCCGCGGCGCTGCTGATTGACCCTGGCTTTACCAGCGATGGAGTCCTCACGCCTCCTGCTGAGTACCTGGTGGACGTGGCGCGTCGCTGGCGCGAGGCCGGCGGATTGTTGGTCGCCGACGAGGTCCAAGTCGGCTTCGGCCGATTTGGGTCGAGACTGTGGGGCTTCGAAGCGTACGGCGTGATCCCGGACATAGTCACCATTGGCAAGCCCATGGGGAATGGACATCCAGTCGCCGCAGTAGTGACACGAGCAGAGATTGTTGACGCTTTCGCCAAGCGCAACTCGTGGTTCAGTACGTTCGGTGGGAATCCGGTGGCATGCGAGGCGGCCCTGGCAGTACTCGACGTCATCGACGAGCTAGACCTCTTGGCCCACACGGAATCTGTAGCCGCACTGTTCAGATCTCAACTAGATGAGATTCAAGACCGCCACAGCGTGATCGGCGACGTGCGGTCGAGGGGTCTACTCGTTGGAGTTGAGTTGGTCCAAAGCAAATCTAGTAGGCTGCCACTGCCCGCTGCTGGCCTCGCAAACGCCATGCGCGAGCGAGGGGTATTGGTCGGCACGACCGGACCCCACTCCAACGTATTGAAGATCCGACCCCCATTGGTCATCGGACCTGAGGAAGTCAGGCTGCTAGGCGACACACTGAATGTCGTGCTGACCGAGATGGCCCACTAGGCTAAAGGCGAAGCATCGCCGTGCGCGTCAGCTCCGGCAACTGCTTCGAGTCGAGCTTCACCCGAGTGAGGGGTGCCGTCATGACCGAACGATCGATGAATTCAGATGTCTAGGCGGTGATCGCCTCACCTTCTGTACTCGGTTTGCTGGTGAGATTGCTGTCGCGCTAGGCTGCCGTCGTCCGACACGCGCCCACGGAGAAAGTCTTTCGATCGCATGCGGTCTGCGGCGTCCATTTCTTACCCTTTCACTCCAATCTCCAACAGGGCCTCACCGCTGTTGACCGCTAGCCCAGTGAGGAGGACGAAGATGTTGCCGCCGATTGGTGCAATGATCTCCTCTAGGGTCTCCCCAAAGACATCCGCTACGACTCCAAGCTTCTGACCCGCCTCGACGGCGTCGCCGAGCGATACCGTCGGGTGGAATAGGCCAGTCGTCGAGGAGGACAGCCAAACCTCCTCGGCCATAACCTGAGGCGCTTGGCGTCCGGGCACGGGCCTCGCCATGCCTAACACACCAAGGACGCTCTGCAATCCGCGAACGTGGATATCCACTGAGTATTCGTCAGCTATTCCCTGTTGCCCTGCCTCCCCCAGCATGGAGGGGATCCCGATCGCTGCCGCCTCGGCAAACCCCATCCCGCGGTTGGTGGCCAGCGGGCCACTGAATATCATGACCTCCCCATAGGCCTCCGCCATCGTCCGCGACTTGTCATCCAGATCCTGGTTTCCAGTCTGTACCCACAGAGTGAAAGGACGGAGAGCCTCGACCATATCTCCGCCATGGCAGTCGATGTACGCGTCTGACTTAGCGACCAGCTCCGTCATGAGGAAGTCAGTGACTCGTTCCGCAGGGCCTCCCGTCTTGGAGCCCGGGAACACGCGATTTATGTTCTTGGAATCTCGTGGATTTAGAAACACGGTTCTAGCAGGGAACCCTGGGGTATTCACCATCAGGATAGCAATGATCGTGCCCTTCAGTTGAGCTCTCTCAACTGTGGTCACGAATCTACGCAGCCCCTCCATGGCAGCGTACTCGCACGAATGGACGCCAGCTGTCAGAGCCAGAGTCGGGCCAGGTTCATGCCCGCGCGCCACGACCACCGGTAGCTCCCACGCTGGAGCCACCCCTGGCACCTCGACCCACCCATGGGCGATACCCCCGGAGTCGGGTTTGATCTGAAAAAAGGATTCTATAGACAAGTAACTTCCTCCAAGCACTTACGGAATGACGCCTGCGCAGCCACGTCGAGGGAAGTAGGCCCAAGGACTCGCGCTGACGGCGGCCGCTGACCTGGTGTCGGTAGATCGCTGCCCCAGCTGCACCTCAAGGAGTAATCCCCTCAAAGTGGCGTAGAACGTTTTCAGTAATCTTTGAAACCGAATTAGCATACTGGTTATGCGCGAGACTCGCTGACCATGCAATGGACCCTACACTAAAGACGGCGCCGCCACGCCCATTTTCAAAGTACGTCATGTCAGAACGCACTTCGGAGCATCGTGTGCCCGCCTCGGTCCCATCGATTTGGCCAACCTCTTCCGTCGCCCGATTGTAAAGATCGCTATGTAACCCCGACGACGTGGCTAGCAGAGTTGTACCGTGTGGCGCCCCAAACTGGCGTCGAAGCGGTCTAACTCATCCCCGGCGGCACCTCCGCCGTTACTTCCAAAATCACCAATTGGTCTGGACAAGTCGACACCCTCAAAAATCTGGTCCCATGCTCTATCATGCGCGACCGGCAGCGCGACGTACGGCGCCGACGGTCCTCTTCCTTGTGCATCGAAGCCAACCCCAGTAAGCCGCTGAGGCGCACGACCACGGTGGCGCCACAAGCCGCCAGGTTCGCCGGTGAAGGAGTGATTCTCCTCTCCGGGTTCGCTCGTCCAAGTACGAGTGCCGCTGTCGCCACGCCAATCTCAAGGAGGGCGGGATCCTCTGGATCGATGGTCGTGACCCAGTAGAACCCATTACCTCCCAAATACATCATTCGGCCCCCACGATCTACGTACTGCTCCAGAGCGTCGAGCATCCGCTCAGTGACATACTCAGGATGTCCGCCGGTTATGACGACCTTATACGAGGACAGTAGGTCTACGCCCTCGCTGTGGAGGTCTGCATCCGTGAACACGTCGTACGGTATCTTGAGCGCCTCGAGCCAGTCAATGAGGTAGAGATCTCCGCTGAGCTCCACCGCTCCCGCCTTTGGTCCACAGTGAATGGTCGAGACGCAGATCGACCATAGGCCTACGCCACGACACGTGCGCAATCCCTGACCCGTCCGGATGTTGGTCGTAGAGTGATCTCCCAATCTCAGGGTGTTCGTTGACGACCCGTTCGCGCTCCGTAAGCACATGTGGCTCGGACACGCCGGCGATCTTGGTCGCGTCCGAATAGTCGGAATTGGAGTACGCGAGGTATGTATATACCGGGGCGAGGAAGGCGACCGGGGCGGTCGGCTTGCCGAATCGGGGGCGCACGAAGAACGGGACTACGTCCTCACCATCAGTCGTAGAGAGCCGCGAGCAGTACAGACCGCACGGCGTATCTACAGGCACGGTCCACGTGAAGCTGGGCGACCAATTTGCATCGTCCAGATCGTCCTCATGGAATCGGATTGCGTCGTATTCCTGGGGCACCAAGCGCCAGTCGAGGTGCCGTCCGTCCCAATTTGGCCCGGTGACGGCCCGTAGCGGTGAGTTGAAGAGCATGGGTTGAAGACCAGACGGCGCTGGGCCGCCCCCGCTCTGTGCGGAAGGTGCCGGCCAAGACAGCATCGATGGGCTCAGATCCCGCGGGTTAGCTCCGAGTAACATCTCCATCCGAGACCTGTCCGCTGAGCCACTTGAGAGGTGCGGGCTCGCGACTTTGCCATTGAACGCCCCTGGACGGATTCCGGCCAGACTAGGTTGAAGCCCATTTCCGTTTCCAATTGCTCCGACCGAGATCCAAGAGCCACGCTCCATTCCACGAGTCGCTACGGACGAGCCCTCAACGATGATCGGGTCGCCGCCCTGAGAACGTGGAGTCGTTTGCCTTTGCCCAAGAATGACGTCACCACGGCTATCGACAGACATTCCTACGCGGTACCACGACCCACTTCGGACTGGCTCTGGGAGGGTTATGCGCCAGCCTGCGGAATGCCACCCACCAATGACCATCTGCAGGTGACCCTCGCTCGTGAGCCCTAGGGAAAGCCCACTAGAGCGCTTACTGCCCACGTTCGCGAAAATCGCCTGAGGTCGACCGGCCACAGGGAGCGTCGGCAGCACCCACGTCACGAAGGTAAAGTCAGCGCAGCTGTCGGCCAGCGGCCCATACTCCAGAAACGAGCCGGACACCAAACACTGCGTCTGTCCGGCGTACTGGGTAGCGCGGCTCCCTGGGACGGACTCCGTCTGGACCGGGCATGACACTCCTAGTTCAGGCCTCGGTCCTCCGCCGGTGACGCGTAGCACTTCAGCGGTGTACGTCTCGCTGAGGCAACTCACCATAAAGGTGATCGTGTCGCCGGGCGTGACGCTTAGTCGGTCAGAGTACCCGAGCACGGGCAATCGCCCGCCCCCAACCGTCGCTACCGAGTCAGATCGCTGGTCCATCAGTGGGATGGCGCCCGATGCTCGATTAGAGACACATCTGTCCAGCAGTGCGCGATCTGATAGGGGGATGCAGCCGCCTCACAGTGGAGTGCTCCAACGCCCCATCCCCCTGAGTCCACCGTCCTGGCTGAGGGGTGGTGGAACGCACGACATCACAAAGGTGACTGAGGCGAAACTGGTCGACCTGCTCAAAGGCCTTCCGTCTATCAGCTGCTGAGCGACCAGGATTGCGTGTTGAGAAGGGTCATTGGACTCTGGAGGACCCCATGAAGGTGTGGACTGATCACACTGAGTTGGGCTGGAGGATCGGGGAGCCACAAGACTGGAACCTGATCCTCCAGGTAGCGCTCATACGCATACAAAGGTCCTAGACCTGCGCCTGTCAGGGTCGCACCAATATTGTGCTGGTTTGTTGAACTGCAATAGTTGCCCGCGTTGTCATACGAGCCGCACGCGAATGCCAACTCACCACTCGGATAACCCTGGTAATTCCAGGATGTCGGATTCTGCCAGTTGCCGATATCCCAACCACAGTCGAGGCCGGTCGTCTTGTCGCAGGGATCGATGTCGTCGAGCACTGTGAAGTAGGGGGCAGATTTCAGGGCGACTTGGACACCCGCCAGGCTGAACGCGGACTTCAGCGCCTCCATCTCGACTTGAACGTCGAGGAGTCCGCTGGGGTACAAGTCGCTGAAATCCAGCATCGCCCCTTTCGCGATCCCTGCACCGCATTCGTCTTTACTGCTTCCAGCGTGGGCGCACACCGTTGTTCCGCCCGGGTGGACCGCCCAGCCATGCTGCGCTAGCAATTGCCTTGCTGCCGTCGGGTCATACGGGTAGGGATCGTGTAGCTCAGCAGACTGGACGTACTGGGAATCGCCGGTACACGGCACGGGTCCGTAGCACGCGATCGCATATCCGTGGTAGACGTCCTTTATATACTCCGGGACATTTATGAGATGTTGGAGAGCTTGCCTCACATAAAGCTGTTGCATGATTGGTCCGACGTCAGAAGGATTGTCGAGCGCCAAGGGCATGTACGTAACTGCCCAGCTGTACTCCGGACTCACGGTATAACCCTTGCGCTTGAAGGCCGCGACTTGCCCAACGTCGGCAGAGGGCAGATATCCATAGTCGAGCGATCCGCTGAGTAGGGCATCGTATTCCGCAGAGTCGCTCGTGAATGGCTCGAGGGCGAGCTCATCAACTTTGGGCCTTGGTCCGGGACTTCTTACCTCGGTGTTGCGTCGGAGCAAGGCATAGCCCGTCGCGGAACTGAATTGCGAGAGCTTCCATGGGCCGTCAACGATCTGAAAAAGGGGGTTCGTGGCCATCGTGGATTCATCGCTGCCGGCACTCTCTAGGTAGGTGTAGACCGCCTGGGCGCCGCCGGGGGTGAGGTCGTAGCTCCCGATAGGAGCGGTAGCCGACGTTCGGTCCCAAGCGTGCTGTGGAATTGGGACCACTTGGAAGAGTTGATCGTACAGCAGCCAGGACGTGTTGTAGACCTTGTTGAAGGTGAAGCTAAACTTGTGCGCGTTGATGTAATCTTGCGCGATCACGTTATCGGGGAATTCACCGGGCGAGTAGTCCCACCACTGGGCCTTCTCCGCGACGAGCAAGTTCATCCAAAACTGAACGTCGCGTGTGGTGATTGGAGTTCCGTCCGACCAGTCATCATCCTTCAGTGTGATCGTGGCAACACTGTGACCATCGACAACGCTGAATACGGGCAACTCCGCCAGGCTTAGAGCTGGATTCACTGCGAGATGGGTCCCGCTCTGATACCAGTAAAGCGTCGGGTACATCTCTTCGATGAAGTAATACAGCTCGGTAGGATCGGCGACGGATGACGGAACGAGGGGGAAAACTTGAGCGGGTGTCTGGCCGGGACCGAGCGCGTACGTCACCACACTCGGCGCTTTTGCGCTAACTCCCGCCGTGCTAAGACCGACCATTGCGACGAGGAGACCCACGACCTGAGCGGCTCCCAGCACGCGGGCTTTCCGCAAGCTTCTCGAGAGCGTACCAGGCATCAGATTTACAGCTCCCCTCAGACGCGAATACCTCTAGCGCGCACTTGGAATCGTACCAGGCAGCGCCCAGAGCCTGTCAAGGGTGGGTCGGCTGGGGGAGGAAAGGTCGCGAGCAAGTGCATCACCGGTAGCCAGGCTACACGGGGCTACAGTGCGGGATGGGTCGGCGGTTGCTATCAGGCGTCTCTCGGAGCTCACTACGGGCGCATAGCCCACCAGTCGAGATCCAGCGTCGCTTCTTCGCCAAGACACATCCGTCTCGGACCCTTCCGCCCGCGGTTGACGGGTGGCTTCACCTACGAGCAGTCTCTCACTTCTCCGCCCAGTCGCTGCGTCCGCGCAGCAAACGGTTCACGTCTCTTCGGGTCGCACTGTAGTCGAGTATTCCGACGCGCGAGGACTTTCGGCCACACGCAGCGTGGTTGTCGACAGGGCACCGACTCCGGTGACCTGCAGCTCCGACGGAAATCGAATCTGATCCTCATCGCCCCGCGCACCGTTGGCGTCTTGGACTCTCCCCAATTGTGGGGAGGGCGCCGAAAGGACACTCCCCGTGGTACCGGGATACGGGCACCACCCCAAATTCCTCCGACTCGGCACCTCGGGCAGTCAGAGGGTTGCACCCAGCCAGCTGCTCTAGAGCTTGCAGTCCCAAATGGGCCCAAGACTGCCACAGTTTGAGCGCCCGAAAACGTCGAGTGCCTTCGACCGAGTAGTCGCACCAGTTGAGCAGATACTCATCTGTGCGAGTCGTGGGGCGCTAGTCTGGTCGACACGATCGGGTCGCAAGCATGTGCTCTCGATATTGGGATGTGCTCCTCCCTCAGGACCGGTGTGCATTAGTTTGGTCGCCTCGAATGATGGGCGTCGTGCTACTCGCGGACTGCGTGGCCAGCGATGACCGCACAGCTATATCCCAAACGGCCGAGTAGAAGCACTTCGATCCAATCCAGGAAGCTGGGCTACCCTGGTGCCAGAGATGGCTAGGGTTGGGCAGCTCGGAGGCGGCGGAATGAGGGCCCTCGTGCCGTAATGCTCGAGCCGATGACTAGGGCAAGCTGAGAGCAGATCACACTAGGTGCGGATCCCGACGTGATCCAGAGAAGCGCTAGCGTCGTCTCACATGACCCCTCACCGGCCGCAACCACCTTTGTGGGGCCGCTCTGGGGCAGGGGGGCCGGCGGTCGGGCCGACCGCCACTTGACGCCGTCCAAAGCTCAAGGGTACGATCCCCCTCAAGTCCAGAGAAGGCAGCGCCAAGCTTCCCGGCTAGCTGTCCCGGCAACGTCGCCCCGCGCAAGACTCCCCTGCGAGACGGGCCGGCCGGCCCGGGTTAGGTATCGGGAAGGAGCAAGGATTCCTCAAAGTGCGGAAGAAGGTCCCCACAGCCCGACTCGTCCGCGGGAGTCGTGAGCAACTTGTTGCCTCTGGCGAAGCTCTGCGCTAAGTAGCGCCTGCGGCCGGGGATTCGTCCGAACGGTGCATGCAGGTCCATTTTCGGGACTCGTTCTTTGAAGGATCCCCGCGGACGAGGCCTGTTATCAGACCGTGGCGCGCGCCTTATAGCCCAACCCGGTTTGGGGGTGCGCGGTACCCCTGGGTGGGTTCAGGTGACCGGGAATGGGCTGTCAAAGGTGGCAATTTCGACTTGTGACGCATCCAGCAGCCATGAGATCGCGCTTCTAGAGGACAGGGATCGGCTGCGCGCCGCTCAGAGCGTATTTCTCGCTATTTTCCCTGATCGCATCACCAACCGCACGTTCGAGGCTGGGTCAGCGAGGATCCTAAGGTCATTGAGCGGGTTGCCCGCGACTGCAATAATGTCCGCACTATAGCCGGCTCGTACCTCTCCGATCTCACCTTCAAGGCAAAGCAACTTCGCAGCAGTGATCGTTGCTCCTCTAATGACGGCGAGGGGAGACTGAACCTCGCCCCTGATCGCGAACTCCTCACTTTGCCGGCGTTGCATGCCAGCGAGCAAATCTGTACCGAACGCTATCTGTACCCCGGCCTTGTCCGCTCTCTCCAGCGCATACATCCCCACGTCGAGAACCTCGTTCAGCTTTTGGCGCGCCAGTGGAGGGAGCCCCCAGGAGCTCCCCTCCTCTGCAAGTGCACGATAAGTCACAAGCGTTGGCACCAAATACGCCCGATTGCGTAGCAGAAACTCGATGCTAAGGTCATCGAGAAGGTTTCCGTGTTCGATAGACCTCACACCAGCTACGAGCCCTCGGTTGACTGCATCGGCGGAGTACGCGTGCCCTAGGACATACCGGCCGGCAGCTCGAGCCTCATCCACCCCTGCCCGGATCTCCGCATCCGAGAATTGCGTGCTGCGCACGCGGTCGGCGGGAGAGGTGACACCCCCAGAGAGCATCATTTTCACGTGGTGCGCTCCAGTGCGGACTACCTGCCGGACAGCGCGCCGAACTTCTGTCTCACCGTCGCAGATAATTGCTTGAGCGGGGAACTTCATTCCAGAGTCGAGAACCCGGCGCCCGGGTCCGCGGACATCGGCGTGACCTCCTGTTTGAGAGAGCGCGGGTCCGCCGAATAGGAGGCGCGGCCCCAAGATGAGACCCTCGGCGAGAGCCTGAGCTAGGCCGAAGTCTGCCCCCGCAGTATCCCGAACGGTGGTAAACCCTCGTACTAGCATCTGCTTGAGGGACCATGCTGCCCAGGCAGCCACGTAACTCGGAGACGCCTCGGGGACGGCGGAGTCGTCGGCCGAGAACGCACTAACGTGTACATGGCAATCGACTAACCCCGGCATAACGACCAAGCCTCGCATGTCGATGCGAGTTCCCGAAGCTTTGGATGGGCTCGATTCCACGGCGGCAATCCGATCGTCGTCAACGACGATGTCCTCAGGATCCGATATCTCACCATTTACCGGGTCTAGAACCTGCGCATTCGCGAGGATAGTGAGCTGACTCGCAGTTCGCGAGGATGTCAAGACGTGCACCTCACTCATTGCCGTTCAGGGATCATTGGGACCTTACCACTCGATATACCGGTATTAGGTGCCACTCCGACCGCTGGACTTCGAGGCGCTGGGAGTTTCGCTGCGGCTCACCTGTCTCCAGCGAGTGCTCGTGGCAAGAGTTCTAGGCAGCGTAGCTTTTCCTGACCTTGGAGCACTCCGACCACGCTGCCGCGGGCTATCGGCCCGGTGACCATAGTGGCGGATCAAGAGGTCTCATAACGAAAATAGAGACTCGTCAGGGAAAATATGATACCTTAAACACGCGCTAGCCTGGAGGAGGTTCATGGGAGTATGACCCGCGGCATTCGAGGACACGCCGCACTTGCCGCTGCCGAAGACGTCTCGACCTGCGGGCTGGCCTTCGTCAGGAAATCGAGTCTCAGGCAGCGGGTCTCATGATGCAGGCGACGAGAGAGGAGGGCATAGCACTCAACACGTCAAGCTCTCCGGGCGGCGCATTCAGGGCCCTATTAGTGAAAACTCAGATGGACGCGCTGCCAGCAACTCATCTCCCACGATGCAGCCCACGCACCCGATCGGATTGGCCCCAGAGCGCGAGCTCATGCCAGGTACCTTCTGTGACAACCTACAGCCTAGCTCGCGCACCCAAAACGTTACGGCCGTCGGTCAAGTCATGACCTCCGCGCGGGCACGGACGGCCCGGCGGCCCGAAAGTTTAGAGCTCGAACGCTTAGAAACTACGAGCCTGCGTGCTCGCGCTCGCGAGTCAATAAGGGCAAGCATTGTCGCGGGCGAATTGGAAGAGGGGCAGTTCTACCCGGTCGTCTATCTTGCAGAGCGGCTGGGCGTTTCCGTGACCCCCATACGGGAGGCATTGTTCGATCTTGGCTCGGCAGGTCTCGTGGAGGTGATACGAAGTCGTGGTTTCCGGGTGCCGCCCCTCACCGATCATGATCTGGATGAGCTATTTGAACTGCGGCAGCTAGTCGAGTTGCCGGCCGTCGTTCGAATTGCTCGCGAGCGTAGCGTCAAGGACCCCGAATCCCTCCGCGAGCTCGCCAGGACCACCGAGCGGTATGCTGACCAAGGCGACTTGGTGCCTTTTATCCGGTCCGACCGCACATTCCACTTGGGTTTACTCGCGGTTTTGGGCAACAACCGCCTCGTTGATTTTGTCGCTACGCTCAGAGATCAGACTCGGCTGCATGGTATGAAGCACATGGCCGAGACAGGCAATCTTGCGGCCAGTGCGCAAGAGCACATTGCCCTGCTTGACGCGGTAATCGGGGGCGATGCGGAGGCGACTGAGGGTCTGATGGGGCGTCACCTCGTGCATACGCGAGGGCTATGGGCGGGAAGGCTTGAGGACTGACGTGGGCCGCTCGTCCGCACATCTGCGCTGCGGGGGCTCAGGCTATAACTTCGAGACAAGTTGCGGGTTGGACCTCGCAGCTCGGAGCCTAGCTAATCTACGAAGTCTCTGAGGGGGCCTTGCGAATCGCCACTACTCCCGCGTTAAATGAATGGCTTGGAGACCATCGTGCGGAACTGGTTTCGGCCCTCGAGGCCGCGGTGCGAATCCCGAGCATCAGTACTGATCCGGGCTATGAGGATGACCTTCGCCAGTCAGCCATATACTGCGCGGACCTCGCGAAACGGTCTGGATTCGGCAACGTTGAGGTTTGGGACTCCGCCGGGGCTCCAGTCGTCTTCGCGCAGCGGATTGAAGACCCGGCCCTGCCCACGGTTCTCGTTTACGCGCATCACGATGTCCAACCGGCTGGCCGCCTGACCGATTGGGAGACGCCCCCTTTCGAACCCGTCCAAGTGGCCAGTGGTCTGCGGGGGAGGGGGGTGGCGGACGACAAACAGCACATCGTAATGCACGCTCAGGCGGTCGAGGCATTGCTTGCCGTGGATGGGCGTCTCCCGATTAACGTTAGTTTGATCCTGGACGGCGACGAGGAGTCAGGCTCTGCAGCGTTTCTCCAGGAATTTCATCGGCACCGTCGCGAAATTGATGCTGACTTACTGGTAGCGAGTGGCCGCATGCTCGGCCCGCGACTGCCGAGTCTAAATGTCGGAGTTCGTGGCCTGGTGTACTTGGAGATTGAGTTCGAGGTGATGCCTCGGGACCTACATTCCGGGCTCTATGGTGGCACGGCTCTAAACTCGATCCACGCGCTTGCAGCGGCGGTCGCTGGGCTGCATAGCTCGGACGGCAGTATCGCGATTCCAGGATTCTACGACCGCGTGAGGCCACCTACGGATGACGAGCGCGACGTGCTTTCGAATTGCGAATTCGATGCAGAGGCGTTCCTGACGATGGGCGGGGTGCGACGACCTGTCGGCGAGCCAGGGTGGACGCTACTCGAGAGGCGAACAATTCGACCATCACTTGACGTGTGTGGCATCTATGGCGGCTATACGGATATCGGGGCAAAAACGATCATCCCGGCACGGTGTTCGGCCAAGCTATCCGCTCGCCTTGTTCCAGACCAGGATCCGCACGAAATCGCGGAGCTGACAAGAAGGTACATCACGGCGTTAGCTCCGCACGATGTCGCTGTCAACGTCACTATCGTCCAGGAGGCACCGTGGCTGAGAACTCCGATACATCACCCCGCAGTCGAGGCGGCGTTGGGCGTCCTTCATCGAACCTGGAAGATGAGGCCGAGGCTGACTTTGGAAGGGGGGAGTATTCCGCCCGTAGCTTCAATGATCCAGGAGCTTACGGTACCTTGCGTGCTGTTCGGCGTGCTACTGCCTGATGCTAACGCTCACGGGCCGAATGAGCACCTGCAGTTGGATCAGCTCCACAGAGGGGTTGAGGCCACAGCAGAACTGTGGAAGCGGGTTGGCGCGATTGGGAAACGGCAACTTCGCCTTGCTCGAGAGTGAACCCTGAACCTCGAGGTTTGACAGGCGGCCATGAGATGCTGCCACCAGAGCCCCGATCAAACGAGAAGGGGACGCCGCGCTGACCACGGCATCAACTCTTCAAGCTGTGCAGCCAGATTAATAAGGGTGGCCTCATCGCCGACGCGTGTGACGACTTGCACTCCTATCGGAAATCCATCGTCCGTCTGGTGAAGAGGTAGCGAAATAGCTGGCTGCCCTGTGATATTCCAGAAGAAGGTGAACGGGCCCTCGTTCAGCTCGCCCATGCTGCCATCGGGTCGCCGCAGTTCGGACACCAGCGGTGGGACTCCGGCAAGGGTAGGCGTCAACAGAGCATCATGTCTCGTCCAAAACCGCTCGACGACTCTGGCGCGGAGTTGAGCGCGATTTATAATCTGAAGGTAAGACTGGAGTGAGACGCCCCGGATCTCACTCAGGGCTCTTTGCTGTATAGGATCTAGCATCGCGAGGGGTGGCAGTTGCGGCTCCAAAGCCATCCAGGCCGCAGCGAGATATTGGCTCGTCGCATCAGAATGAGTCATTCCTCCCCAGTCGGGTCCGTCCTCTGTCACGTAGTGCCCGGCCCCCTCGAGGACTGAGGCGGTTCGCAGAACGCCATCCTTCATCGTCTGCTCCAGGGTGTACCCTCCTTCGGATGCTTGGTGCAGCTGATGATTCGAACCGGTGAGGCACCCGATCCTCAGGGCGCGTGGCGGTTCGTGCACTTCCTCAGCGAAGGGGCGCTGGGGCGGGGCAAGCCGGTACTGATCTCCAGAACTTGGACCAGCGATGCAGTCCAGAATAGCCGCCGCGTCCTGCACACTGCGGCTCAGTGGTCCTTCCTGCGATAGCCAGTCGAATCCTGCCAGTTCGTTTGGCACCCTGCCTCGGGACGGCTTGAGCCCGACGACGCCGCAAGCTGCGGCAGGCTGTCGAATTGAACCGCCCGCATCGCTCCCATGGGCTACCGAGCATAATCCCGCTGCAGCCGCCGCCGCTGAGCCCCCAGATGAACCCGACACCGACCGCGTCAAGTCCCAGGGATTGTGACAAGCTCCATAGCCGATCGGGTCGGTTGGCCCAAAGGCAAACTCGGGTGTGTTGGTCTTGCCGAGGATCACGAACCCAGCCTCCTTCAGCCGCGAGACTACCAGCGCATCATGGTGGGGAACCCGTCCGCGAAACGCCGCAGAACCCCAAGTGGTCCGAAGGTTGGCGGTGTCAGCCATGTCCTTGATCGCTATCGGGACGCCCCGAAACGGCCTATAGTCGTCATGAGCGGCTGCATCAGCGGCGGTTGCGTCCGAGCGTGCTCCTTGCTCATCAACAGTGATGTAGCAGTTGAGGGCCGGGTTATGGGCACGGATCCTGCTGAGGTAATGCTCAACTAGCTCGCGAGACGACAGCTCCCTTGTCCGAATTAGGCGAGCGTGAGTCACCGCTGAGGCGAATGCTAAGTCGTCATCGGAGTCCATGACTGCCCTCGCTGGCACCCGAACGGCAGGCCAGCTCCCGAGAGTGAACGATGGGACGCGGGACATTCCTTGGGCGACCCGAGATCTGTCCGTGCCCAGTACGTCTCACCACGCCCGACCCATTTAGACCTGTCTGAGGTCGCAGTCTGATCACGATCTCGGGATCCGTCCAATGATCGTTACTTTCGTTGCGCGGCTCTCTACTCCTCTCGTCGGGGATTCGCGTAGATCAGACCCAGATTC
This sequence comes from Candidatus Dormiibacterota bacterium, assembly GCA_963804565.1. Taxonomy (GTDB): domain Bacteria; phylum Chloroflexota; class Dormibacteria; order Aeolococcales; family Bog-877; genus Bog-877. The sequence goes on from CAWDQV010000001.1 coordinate 1,662,779, forward strand.
GCTGGAGTACCTTGAGCACATTGCCGCCGGTTACCGCAGCAATTTCATCGTCGGAGTATCCCTTGACAACAAGCCAAGCCACGATGTTTGAAAAGCACTCTCCAGGGTTCTCCATGCCGTCGACGAACTCGACTCTCTCGTGTGATAGCCCTTGCGCGGCACTCAAGGATAACTGATCTGCCATAACCTGATGCAATGCCGCATGGTCACCAAAGATCGTGTCTGGCCCGAACGCGACGTGTTCGATCCCCACCGTGTCGACTAGGTACGTGAAGTGATCCATTACCGAGTCGAGGCAGTGGCGTGGATGGGCCTGCGATATGGTGGTATGTGGCGCTGCCTCGATTCCGATCAGTCCGCCGGCTGCGGCGCAGGCCCGTAAAACAGTGTCGGGTTTCATTCGGCGGGTGTTCCACACGGATCTTGCACCCGCATGGGTGATCAACACAGGAACGGAGGACGCCGAGATTACGTCTAGGCTCGTCGAGTCGCCGGCATGCGACAGATCGATCGCCATGCCCAGTTGATTCATGCGCCTCACCGCCCTTCGACCGAAGGATGTGAGACCGCCGTCCGTTTCCTCCTTGAGCCCTGAGCCCAGAGCATTCGCCTCGTTGTAGGTAATGCCCAGCTGCCGAATCCCAAAGCCGTATAGGATGTCGATGCGATCTAACTCATTCTCGATCATGGTCGCTGCTTCGAGGCCCGGGATTAGCGCAACGCGGCCGGTCGCGTGCGCCTTCCGAACGTCGTCGACTCCCTCTGCACGGAGAACGAAGTCCTGATGGGCGAAGTCGCAGTACCTCATTCCCACGTCGGCGATCACGTCGGACCACTTCCATCCGGAGCGACTCGTGATGCAGCCTATGCCGTCCAGGAAGTTGTCGAAGAGCGCCGTCAGCCCAGATCGTGCTAGACCCTCGTACCCGGTCCGATCTCGCCCTGTGCGTATCAGTTGCGGAGCCTGACTGATATCGGCCGGGTATATGGACAGGTGATCGTGGAGGGAGATCGTGATATTGTCCCGCAGCAGCCTCGCGGCCCGATGCGCCTGGGCCTTGTTGAGGTGTATCTCGCTGTACAGTGGGACCCGCCCGAGCTCCGGAGCCAAGGCGAATTCGGGGAAGTCTACGCCTGCTTCCAGATACTCGTAGGAGCGATAGCCAGCGTAGCGGCTACGCGGCGCGGTCACGGTCTCAAGTTGACACTGGAGACGCCGGCCGCGTCGATCGGCTTCATCACCACGTTCTCGCCTCGATATGTCCCAGCTGTAATTCCCGCGCGGTCCAGGCTCCAGCGCACCGCTTCCGGAGGGCCGAGGTTCGTTCGTCGATCACGATAGTGACCAAAGCTCAGGGTAGAAGTGAAGGTTGGGGTCCTGCGGCACTGCTCCATGGAGCTTCTTGCTGATCACGGAGATTTGGTACGGCCAGGTTGGCTGCCAGATGACCGGCAGTTGCAACTCTAGGAAGTTCTCGTACGTGTGGAGCGCTGCATCCCCGGGTTGATCGGTCGTTGCTGTGATGTCCGCGTCGACGGCAGAATTCGCATAGCCATCTGGATTCGAATAGCCGTTCGACTTGAAGAGATCTTCGCCGGTTGGATAGTAGGCATATGTCCACGAGACCCATCGTTGCCCCAGTTTTCGAAATCGCGGTTGCAGTCGCTAGGTGTGGACGCGCAAGTGTACGCTGTGTCCACCACTGTCGGGGCGGGTGCTGCCGTTAGTGTGATCTTAATTCCAGCTAGTGACCAGGCCGAGCCCATAGCCTCAACTATCGCGTTGAACGTGGTTACGCCACTAGCGTATTGCATCGTGAAGTTGAGTTGTTCACCTTGCCGGATTCCGGCCCCACACTCTCCGGACCCCGATCCAGGCTTGGCACATGTGTCAACCCCCGATGGGTGAATTGTCCAGCCATGAGTCCTCAGCAGACTCTCCGCCGTCGCGACGCTGTATGGATAGGGGTTCTTGTGCTCTTGTGCCGTGGTCCACTGGCTCGACGGTTCAATAGGCACCGGTCCGTAATCGGGGTACCCGAGTCCGCCGAGCGCGGTACGGATCAACTCGGGCTGATTGATAAGGTGCTGCATCGCTTGTCGAAAGTAGAGTTGCTTCACAATCGCGCCGGTTGAAGGATCCGTGTAGTTCGGCACTATGAAACTGACGCCCCAATCAAGCCAAGGCTCGATATCGTAGCCCATCTTTTTCAGCGAGGTGCGCTGTCCGAGATCCTGCTGGGGGAGGTATCCGTAGTCAAGTTCCCCGGCACGAAGCGCGTCGTACTCCGAGGAATCACTAGTAAAAGGGAGCAATTCCAATTTGGAGATATGCGGGTGATCCGGGCCAGAGTAGTTTGGGTTCTGGACGTATTCGGTGAGCCCTGTTTCAGGGGAGAACGTCGACAGCAGCCACGCGCCATCCACGACTTTCCACAGAGGGTTTGAGGCGTACGTGTTGAGGTCGCCGGCCTGGTCGTAGAGAAAGGTATTGACGGCGACGGCGCCCGAGGTCGTTAGGTCGTAGTTCTCGACGGGAGCGGTCGCGGATGTGCGGTCCCACGCGTACTGGGGCAGCGGCGTGATTTGGCTGAGTTCGTTGTAGACCAGCCAAGTACTGTTATACGCTCGGTTGAAGGTTAGGCTGAAGGATTCTGGCGTCGAACTTGGGAAGCTCATCGATGTCACATTGTCCGGAAACTCCCCTGGCGAATAGTCCCAGAAAGACTCCTTGTTCGCGATGAGAAGGTTCATAAAGAATTCGACATCGCGGTTAGTGACTCGCTGGCCGTTAGGCCAATTGTAGTGATTGAGGGTGATGGTCACAGTCTTCCCGCCGTTCGAGAACACGGGCGCTCTGCCACGCTGCTTTGAGTGTTCACGATCTCTTTGCCGTCAGCTCCGATCCAGTAAAGTGGATGCCACAGTACCTCTTGGAGGAAGAATAGGTTCGGATTACTGTCTTGCGCGGCCGTCATTAGCGGATAGATGAAGGAGGGATTGTTCGCCGGAGGCAGCGCGAACGTGACAGTCCCCCCGGACTTCACGGCAGCCTTCGCGGTGGCCGGGATATCGCTGGCAACCACGCCCGCAATCACGATGAGCCCTAAGCAAGCCCACCGCCCGAGTCTCTTGTTAACGACGGGCATGGCACCCCTCCTCGGATGACGAGCCGGATGGCTACTACCTGATATATACTACATTCCGACTAGTGTACCGTCAAGGGAGATCCGCCATCTCTGATTTAGGGCGAACAGATGTGCTCTGGGGTGAATTGGACTGGTCGGAGGAGGGCGCCGCGCAAACCTCCCCCCTGGCAAGTGCATACTCGGGACCTACCAAACCACCGCACCGCGGCTCACTGCCGCCCCTAGGCTGACCGGGAAGGCGTCCGGTCGCCATGGATAGACGCGCGACGTCAGACGGCGGCCTGGTCGGTCGGATCGCCATCGTCACGGGCGCGGCCCATGGAATCGGCAGAGCCATCTGTGTTGAGCTCGCTTCTGCCGGAGCGGCGATCGCCGCGTGTGATCTCGACAGCAGGGGCTTCAAGCGACGTCCGCCGAGGTCGCTCGAGCTTCCAGCGCCGAGTGCCTCACCGGAGTTGTCGACGTGACAAGTATCTCCGAGGTCCAAAACTTCGTCAAACTCGCCTCTCGCACCCGTCGGCTGCCTTCAATTCTAGTGACCAATGCGGGCGGTATTGGTGGGCAACGCATGCGTCCAGTCGACGACATGGATATGAATGATTGGCACCGCTTATTTGCGATCAATCTCGACGGCACCCTGAATTTCATCGCGGCTACTGTTCCTTCGATGCGGTCGTTGGGCTATGGCGCCATCGTCACGATCTCCTCGTATGCCGGGCGATCTGTGAGCCAGACGGGCATCCAAGCCTACGCTTCCTCCAAAGCAGGAGTGATCGGACTCACCCGCCAGTTAGCGGTTGAACTCGGGGGAGCTCACATCAGAGTAAACTCGGTCGCGCCCGGATTCGTTCTAGACGGACCAACGGCGGAACGTTGGTGGTCGGACCTCTCAGGGTCGCAGCGGCGATCCCTCGCAGCTCGCTCCGCGCTCAATCGAGTTGGCACAGCGCGCGACATCGCAACCGTAGTCGCGTTTCTCGTCTCAGATTCAGCCAGCTGGGTCACAGGCCAGATCATCAGTGTCGACGGCGGCCACTATCTTGGGGGGTGACCAGATGACCCCGCGTACCGCCGACGTGATGCAGGGGCAGCGGCCAAACTTGCGAGGCACCTTGCGTGAGATTCACTGTGGTCGGAGCGGGGGCGATCGGGGCGACCGTCGGAGCCCATCTTGTCCGGGCCGGCCATACCGTCAAGTTCGTCGACAGCAACGAGCGCCACGTCCGGGCAATGCGTAAGCACGGGCTGGAGATCCGGGGCTACGGGGGCACGTTCACGATCGCGGTCGATGCGGAGACTCCTCGAGCGAGGTTCGAGGGGCTCGGAACCGTCCTCCTGTGTGTAAAAAGTCAGCACACCGCGCAGGCATCCCAGTGGCTAGCCCCATTCCTAGCCAGCGCCGACGCTGTCGTCTCTCTGCAAAACGGATTGTGCGAGCCTGTGATCGCCCAGTATGTCGGCGATAACCGAGTTATTGGAGCTCTCGTGAACTTTTCGGCGGATCTCATAGCGCCGGGGATCATCCACTTCGCAGGGCCGGGCGCATTCTATGTGGGCGAACTCGACGGGTCGGCAACTCATCAGTGGGTCAATTGGTGGATGCACTCCAGTGCTTTGGAGATGTCCGCACTACCACTAACATTTCCGGGTATCTCTGGTCGAAACTGGCGTATGCTTGCATGCTGTTCGCCACCGCACTTGTGGACGAACCAATTGCCAACGTGATTGAGAGGTTCCCATGCTTGATGGTCGAGCTAGCTTCTGAAGTGTGCGAGGTTGCCGATGCCGAAGGTGTCGCCTTGGAGCACTTTGATGATTTCGATCCCACGATGTACTTGCCGAGACGGCCGGCGAGTGATCGGGAGGTAGCGCGCGCCCTGGCGGTACTCGTAGAGCAAAGGCGAAACGACCCAAAGAAGAAGACGGGCATCTGGAGGGATCTGGCCGTGCACCACCGCCCGACCGAAGTCGACGAACAACTGGGAATCGTCGCCTCCAGAGGCGATTTGCATGGGTTGGGCATGCCGTTGACACGGCACGTCATCACGATGATCCACGAGATCGAGCGCGACCAGCGAGAGATGTGCTGGGACAATCTGGTGGCACTCGCTGGACAGCTCAATTCGGAGGCGTCAACGACGTGAGACAGCGGTTGACTAGGTCGGCCGCTGTTGGCGTTACTCGAGCGTGTGGCCTCGGCGGGTCGGAACAGAGTTGCCGCCGATGCACGCGCGACAGATACGATACACGGGTTACTCGAGGCAGAGGGAGGCGATGTCACACATGCAAACGCTAACGCTGTACGCGAAGCGGATACTAGACGGTTCGGGGGCTCCGCCGTTTGAAGGCGAGGTCACGGTCGCCGACGGCCATATTCGGCAGATCGTTCGACGCCCTTCCGACCGAACCGGTAGCGCATCGGAGGCGGTAGTGCTGGAGGACTATACACTCCTGCCGGGCCTGATCGACGCGCATAGCCACGTCGGTATTCTCACTTTTCAGCCGGCTAATACCCTGTCGGTCGGTGAGATGGCAGCCCTTATCTTTCGCAACTGCTCGCAGGCCCTGGATTCTGGATTTACCACGTTGCGAGATCTAGCCGGAGTAGATGGCGGAGTCTGCAGAGCGATCGAGTCTGGGCTCGTGCGAGGTCCGCACATCTTGCCGTCCGGCCCGATTATTTGTCAGACCGGCGGACACGGAGATCGCACACTTCCCTTCGAGGATCGGTCAGTGGTTCCGGGTATTCGGGGATTGGTCCAGCCTCATGCAACTTGTGACAGCGCGGATAGTGTGCGGTTCGCTGCTCGTCGGGCAATCGTCGACGGTGCAACACAGATCAAGGTCGCACTGAACGGTGGCGCTGCGTCCTACACCGACTCGATCGAAGCCCTACAATATTCCATTCCCGAGTTAGAAGCGGCAGTCGAGGTTGCGCAGGCGCACGGCACGTACGTTACCGCTCACGCCCATCACCACCGATCGATCATGCATGGTCTAGCCGCCGGAATTAGATGCTTCGAGCACGGTAGCTACCTGGATGAGGCGACTGCTCAGGCCATGGCGGACGCCGGTGCATCGTTGGTTCCCACGCTGACGATTTTCAAACGGATGGAAGATCGCTCACCGGATGTCGCGATGCCAGAGGAGTTTTGCGAGCGGGCGGCAGGCATCCGAGGCGCCATGGAGGAGTCGATTCGGATCGCAGTAGCGCACAATGTGCGCGTCGGGTTGGGGACCGACCTAGTGGGCGCCGCGCAGGGGAATCGCGGCGATGAGCTTGCGTTGCGGGCACACGTCACGAGTCCCGCTGAGGCGATCCGCGCTGCAACGGGCGTTAACGCGGCAATCCTAGGGATCGACCGCGTGACCGGAATGATCAAGGAGTCACTCGCCGCCGACATCGTGGCGGTGAAGGGCGATCCCCTTGAGGACCCTGACTTGTTCCGAGATATGTCGCGGGTCGAACTCGTGATACGGGGGGGAAGGGTGCGCAGTACTACCCTGCCGTCTGGGCTGAGGAACAGGCTAACGGAGACCGGAGCGCTTCACCCCAGCGAGAGTCTCCAAACATGATTCGGCCTTACAGCTCAATTGCGAGCGAGTTCTGAGCGCTTCGCAGACTGGCCGTAGTGTCGATTACTGTAGGGAACTAGCCTAGGCAATCAGCGTCGTTATCCGAGACACTTGGGAGGCTGACTCAGATGTATACCGAGAGCCGCTTCGGAATCTCGGTGCTGGCTCCGACCGGGACGCTGGGCTACGGGTTCAACGTCGCGGACTTCCTACGCTGTGCGACTGCCTACGCCGTGGACGTGATTGCGGTTGATGCCGGATCGACTGACCCCGGCCCATATTATCTCGGGACAGGAACGTCGTTCGCAGCGCGTATGGAGGTGCAACACGAACTTGAGGTCATCATCGGGACGGGTCTTCGACTCGGAGTCCCTGTGATCATCGGCAGCGCCGGTGGCGCCGGCGGAGATCTCAATCTGGCATGGACGAAGGCGATCGTGTTGGATCTCGCTTCCCTTCATGGGTGGGACTTTAGACTGGCAACCATAAGCTCTGAGCTGTCCATCGAGTACGTGCTAGCGAAGCTTGCTCAGGGGAAGGTGAGCGAGTTCGAATCGGGCGACGCTCTAACTGCGACTACGGTCAGATCTGCTGCTCGGATCGTTGCTCAGATGGGCCCCGAACCGATCGTCGCAGCGCTCAAAGCGGGGGCCCAGGTCGTGCTGGCGGGCCGTGCATGCGACGATGCTCTTTTGCCGCATACCCGATCCTCCGCGGGTACGATCGAGGATTGGCTACTCACATGGGGAAGATCCTTGAGTGCGGTGCTATCGCGTGCGAGCCGCAAGCAATGGACGTTATGGTCGGCACGCTAGGCGCTGACCACTTCGACCTGGTACCTGGGAGTGCGCTACGCAGGTGCACCGTGACATCCGTCGCCGCGCACTCTCTCTATGAGCGCGAAGATCCGGTGATGCAGCCGGGGCCGGGAGGGGCGATAGACCTAAGCGAGACTGAAATCGTTCAACTGACCTCGAACACAGTCAGAGTGGCCGGGACCACCTGGCTGCCATCTCCTACCTACTGGGTCAAGCTGGAGGGCGTCGTCCACAGTGGCTTCCGGACAGTTAGCATCGCAGGCATTCGATGCCCGTCGATGATCCAAGAGATTGATTATGCTCTCGAAGAGGTCCGCCGGCGGACCGCAAGCTACTTCAGGGAAGTCGGCGTCGGTCCGGAGGAGTACACGGTGATTTACCACGTCTACGGACGCGATGGAGTCATGCGTGAACTCGAGCCCGTGCGCCAGCCGCTATCCCACGAGCTAGGACTCGTGATGGAGGTAGTTGCCCCGACGCAGGAATTGGCGAACGCGGTCTGTCATCATGTGTCCGGCAGCCTGCTCCATCTCGATTACCCTGGTCAATTCAATGATGCGGGAAACCTTGCGTTTCCCTACTCTCCATCGGAGATTCCAGTTGGCCCCGTGTATGAATTTTCAATCTACCATCTTCTCGAATTGTCGGATCCACTCGAGCCGTTTCGTATCGAGGTGGAGGTAGTCCAGAGTTGAATGATGGCAGGGAAGCAACCGGCGGTGACCACGGCAGTCTATCGTACCCACTCCGTGAGTTAGCGAAAGTCATTCGCAGTAAGAACGCAAAACCCTACAGGCTCACTTTAGATATCCTATTCGAGCGGCGAGATATCTTTGACTATGTGAAGTGCTCACCCGCCCTAACGCCCGCTACCGTGGCGAGAGCGTATGGTCTGTCAGAAGAAGCGATTACGTCGGCGTTTGTGTTCGAGCCTGGCCTGGCGCTGAAATTCACGTTTAGGCGACCATGGGTCCAAGGGTCTCTGGGGGAATCCGACATGTATGGGGCCCAGCAACACGCACCGCTGCTCGACATTCGTATCCCTTGGGGTGATGGGCCACCCGTCCTAGACCAGGCAGCACATGGCTTGACCTGACGCGAGTACCCTTCCCGTTGGCTGGCCGGTAGTCGAATTAGGTCGGGCGCCGTCGCGGGTTCACGAGTCGGAGTGCACTTTGCCCATGTGATGGTCGGACTCGCACCCCGCGGAAGGTTTCTTTGCCACGTCGTCGCGACCACTTCAATTTCGCGTGCTCGCTGGCCCCAACGTCGGTCTGCACCGATATTGGCGATCGCTGCGCGAGGCTTATATCACGGCTAACTCGGGAGTCGGTACACCATCGGTGAATCGGCTCATCGAGAATGCTGAGAGATCTACGACCGGAGGATCGCCGGCTATAAGCCTGGCGAGGCTCTCACCCACACTCGGAGCCATCATGAACCCGTGACCGCTGAAGCCACACGCGAGCCATAATCCGTCTAGACCAATTGCCGGACCGACCAGCGGCTGCTTGTCTGGTGTCATCTCATACAGACCCGCCCAACCGGTCACGACCGAGGCTTGGGCAAGTGCGGGCAGTCGTCTGGATCCCTCTTCGACTAGACGGGGGAGAGTTGCCCAGTCGACAGTCAGGTACTCACCCACTGCATCGGCCGGATCCCCCATACCGATCATCAGACCATCACCCTCGGGATGGAAGTAGAAGGTCGACTCCAGATCGACCGTCATCGGCGTGTTTTCTGGCTGGCGCGCGAACGATGAAGTGAGCCATATGTGACGACGGACTGGGTCCCCTGGTAGCTGGACGCCGGCCAGCCTTCCAACGCTCCGAGCCTGTGGACCCGCGCAGATCACAACCGTCTCGGTCGCAACGGTACCAACGGTAGCCTCTACGGCAATCACCTTTCCGTGATGGGACTGTATTTCGGTGACGTCTGCGTCCTCGAAGATTCGAGCGCCGAGACGCCTTGCTGCGGCCGCGTATCCTAGCGTGACTTCGCTGGGCCCCGCTAGGCCGTCGGACCCGCAAAAGGTCGCCGCCACCACGTCGCGGGTCTCGATCCCAGGAACGAGGAGGGTGACCGCCGGGCAGTCTAGCAACTGGGTGTCGATTCCGAGGCGCTGCTGCAGAAGCGCTTGGCTTTTGAGCGTTTCGGCGCGTGCCTCGCTGGTCGCGAGCAGGAGGTACCCAATCGGCCGGTACAGCGGGTCGAACCCTAGCTCCTCATGGAGTGTCGCGAGGATTTCGATGCTACGTCGGCCTAGTCGTACGTTTACCTCCGTGGAAAACTGCTGGCGTACGCCGCCCGCGCACCGCCCAGTGGAGCCTGAGCCTAGGCTTGTGCGCTCTAGCAAGACGCTAGTGATTCCGCGGGCAGCCAAATAGTAGGCAAGCGAACATCCCATGGCCCCGCCGCCCACGATCACGATCTCGGCGGTTGCCGGCAATTGCGAGCTCACAGCTTGACTGCGACGCCGAGCGATTTGCTGCTCCCGGTCGCATGTGCGCCTTGGTCAGCTGCATCGAGGAGGAGTGAGCCGCACGTGAGGTCGAATAGCGCCGAGCCAACACTTTTCATGACCGTCACCCGAGACCTCCGAATGGAAGCGCCAGCTAACGCCTGGACTCTCGAAGGCGTGAGGAGCCCTTCCTCGATCGGGATGATCAGATCGCCCGCCTCGTTCAAGCAGCCCTCAGTTGTGTCGGCGTAGATGTCGGCCATCGCCATTACGTCGGAAGCAAGCTCGCGGGCTGACGGCTCATGTGCCCCCATCGCATTAATATGACAGTCCGTTGGCAGGTCGCTCAACGAGAGGAGTGGTTGGCGCGATGCTGTCGCCAGGCAGATGATCTGCGAATTCCGAGCGTCGCGGTGTAAGTCCGACGATGATGAAATCTCCAACTGTGGATAGAGCTCCGCGAGTTCGCCGGCAAGTTCTCTCGCCCGCTCGGGCGTTCTGTTCCAAATCATGACCCGTCGGATTGCCCGCACAGGCAAAATCGCCGCGACCTGAGTCCTTGCCAGTGCTCCCGCACCCACAATTAGAAGTTGAGTGGCCTCCTGCGGAGCTAGATACTTGGTCGCCCACGCCGCGACTGCCGCTGTCCGGATCGCGGTGATGGCGGCGCCGTCGATCACCCCACGCAGACAGCCGTCCGTAGCGGCGAAAATGAGAAGCATTCCCTGGATTGTGGGGAGGCTGCGGGCCTCATTGGACTCAGTGAGCGTAAGAGCCTTCATAGCGAATCCCTGCGGCGTGCCCGCGGACATCGTGAGGAGGGTCGTTGTTCCTGCGTCGATGCGAGCCCTCTTGGGCAGATGCACGTCGCCAGATCGGAGCCAGCCCATAGCCGCGTCGATCCCGGCGAGCGCCAGTGCTGGAGTTAGCAGCTCATCCACCTCTGGCGCAGTTACCCAGCGCATCGCTGTCGTTTACAACCCCTATTCAGTTCTTATTAGCACCACCCGCCGTTCCGACGAATCAACCGGCCGCGCGCTAGCCGTGCTCCACTCGTGGACGGACGGCGATCGTCGATGCCAAGCACCAGATTGATCTGCTCGCTGAGCAGGTGGTTCCGGCACCGGCTAGCTGGATGGCGCGTAAGTGACGAATGGATACCGAAAAGAACGGCCGTGATGGCGTGGCGAGGCGTCGGGTGAACTGAGAATATACCTGGCCCCAGTATCATATATTCTACATCTTTCACATCGCGGGGAGTCAAGCTGGCTGGCGATCTGGTCGACAGAGGACCGTCGCTTAGGGGGAACTATTCGCTAAGGCTCCGTTCGTGTTCCAACCCGGACCGATTGATCTGACCCACCCGCCGAAACTACCGCAATCTGTCGGGTCTGGGAGGATGGGGGCCGACCCTTTTGCGGCGTTCTCAGTGACCGCCTCCGAGCTCTGACCGGCGTCGATGGTCCCGAGCGTGGCCAGTTGAGACGATCAGCTGGGATCCCGTGAGAGGATCTGGTCGGGGGCTAGGGCACGCTCCCTCTGGCCACAACCCACTCACAGGGCTGTCCGGTGACCTCGGCTACCAGGTCGAAGTCCTGATCGTAGTGGAGCACAGTCAGGCCCGCGGCCTCAGCGGCGGCGGCGATCAGGAGATCGGGAATGCTGACGCCCCGATGCCGGCCCTGGCGCGCCAGCGCAGTCTGAACCTCCACCGCCCGCTCCCACTGTGCCTGGCCCACCTCCGCCCGGGGCAGGCTGCGCCGGTCCCGAAGGATGTCCAGGTAGTCAGCGCCGCTGCGGGCGCTGAAGAGCAGCTCAAGATCCACGATGCCGCAGGTGGCCACGTCGCCGGCCTGGTACAGCGGCCCCACCCGCCAGGCCACCTGATCGAGGTGAACCCGGGCCAGTGCCGACTTGTCGGCGAGGTAGCGAGCCTTGCCTAGCGCCACGCCGAGCGCATGACCGTCTCGTCGGCGAGGTCCAGGCCCTCCAGGGTGCGCAGGCGCTGAAAGAGCCGGGCCCGACCCTGACCGGCCACGACCTCGGCCAGGGCCTGATGGATGGTATCGGTCGCGGACTTGGTCCCCAGCACGGCCCGGGCCTCTGCCAGTAACTCTTCGTCGAGGCGCAGCGCAGTCTTGTGCATGGGACCAGTCTACCATTCACGCTGTGATCTGGTAGACGTTGCGAGCCTGTTTGTCTAGCCAGCGGAATGCGATCAGCAGGACCGATTGGCAAACAGTTGTGTTGCGCTTATTTTGGCGAGGACGCGACAAATTTGATCTACAGTCCCGGCCTCGGCGGCTGCTCCCGCCGACGCATCTCGCTCGCCGCAACTTCGCCTATCCGGCGGCTCTTCGGTGGCGCAGCTCTGGGTGCGGGGCGCCCTGGCCCAGTTCCCGGGCTGAGCTGAGGAACCCTGCTCACCCTGGGTCGAGGTGGGAGAGCCTGCCAACCTCGGCGAAGGCCCCACCCGCCGAGGCCAGGGCCAGGCCGCAGCGCGGTGGCGGCCAGGACCGCGTCGAGGGGTGAGAGCCTCTCCGAAGCCGCGAAGAGCTCCAGTTCCAGGAGCAACTCGGACTCCTCCCGGGGAACCAGCGGCGCCAGTGCCCTGGCGTATTCGAGAGCCCGCGCCGCCGCCTCCCCGGCGACCAGGGCTTCCACCACCGCCAGGGCTGACTCGCCGCGCTTGACCAGACGAATCCCCTCCGCCCTCCATCCGACATTGACCTTGGCCTGGGCGGCGATGGCGCCGATCTTGGCCTCGACCGCAGCACGATTGCCCCCACCCTGAGGGCCTCGAGGAACGGCGACTCCCCAATCGCTCCCATCGGTGGCCACGATCGTGAAGGTGGCGGTGGTGGTGGGGCCGCGGGTCCATCCGCTCTGATCGCCGACCGAGCGGGCTCCACCCTTCAACTGACCAGACCTCATCAAAGCTTCCGAGGGGGCCAGAAAGCGCACTGGCGCGCTTACCCCACACCGGGCGGGACCCTTCAGTCCCCGCAAGCCCCGGGCCAGGGCAGGGCACCGGATCGGAGATCGTCAACTGTAGCCAGAGAGCGCATGGGACTGGCGGGACCGGGTAGCCAAAGGGCGCTGCGCTCCGCCGTCCGGGCTTCGTAAGCCGTCAACGGTTGACAGCCGCTGATCGGCCTACCTATGCTCTGAGTAGTCCCGCTTCGGGAGGCGGCTGCGGACTCGAGTTATTGCGCGCATGGAGGTCGGGCTCCAGGGGCCTGCCTCTGCACTCGTAGATCAGCCTCCGGGTGGTTCTGTCAGAAACGGCTGATTGCAAAGTGAGGTGCTCTGGTTGACCTGGCGGCGCTCGACCGCACCGGTTCGCCTCTCTTCACTCTGCGGTCAGTCGAGCGTGGCGAAGCAGAAAAGGGCCGGCTAATGAGTAGAGCTACGCCGCCGCGTTACTCAGTAGTCGCCGCACAGAAAGGATGGGGTCCATGCGCACAGTATTTGTAAACGGCACGGTGGTCGATGCGGTCGGCGAAAAGTTGCTCCGAAACGACATTGTCGTCGAGGGTGATCGGATCGTCGAGATCGGGGAATCGGTCGCTACCGTCGGTGGCGACCACGTACTCGACGTCGCCGGCAAATACCTGTTGCCCGGGTTTTTCAACTGCCACGCCCACCTCGGCTGGGACGCGAAGGGGATCGGCGATCCCGGACTCCAAAAACAGGCCGAGGATCCGGAGGAGCTCGGCTCATGGCGCGCCGCGATGAACGTTCGGCGAAGCCTGGCCGCGGGAGTCACGACGGTTCGCGACCTCGGGATGAACTCCACCGGTCCATTTGCCAAACGGGCAATCGATGAAGGACTGTCGCCATACCTGCGTCTGCACATCGTCGGCAGGGCGCTATCGATGACTGGCGGCCATACATGGTGGTGTTGTCGCGAAGCAGATGGAGTGGACGACTGTCGGAAGGCCGTGAGGGAACAGGCGAAGTTAGGCGCCACTTGGATCAAGATAATGGCCTCCCACACACTGCCCCAGTTCACCACCGAGGAGCTTGCCGCGATCGTCGACGAGGCACACCAAGGCGGTCTCAAAGTGACCGCCCACGCCACATTCGACACCGCGATTCGCAGGGTGGTCGAAGCCGGAGTTGACTCCGTGGAGCACGGGGGATCCGTCTCTCCTGAAACCATCGAAATGATGTTGAAGAAGGGAGTGTGGATAGTCACCACCTTCTCACCGATCATTCTCCAGGCGGAGCATGGGCTTGCGCATGGGATGAGCGAGGCCGACGTTAAGCGCCGGCGCGACTCCATGAATGATCCGACGCGCTTCGCAGGTAACAAGGCGAGTGCAGAGGCCGGGGTTCCCATTGCGTTCGGAACAGACGCAGGGAGCCCGCTTGTACCGCACGACCAGGTAGCCCCCGAACTGCAGTTCATGATTCAAGTCGGAGTTTGCAAAGACAACTGGGACGCGCTTCGCTCCCTCACCGAGCGTCCGGCCCGCCTTTTGGGCCTGGAGAGCGACCTGGGAACCCTGGAGAAGGGGAAGCTGGCCGACATTGTCGTCGTCAACAGCGATCCGAGCAAGTCGGTGTCCGCCGTGGCCGAGGTAGACCGGGTATTTGTCAAGGGTCGGCAAGCCCACCCCGCGAGCCTCAGCGACCTGTGACGGCGCTGCTCTGGCCTCAATCGGAGTCGGGCGGTTCGCCGTCGGTGATCCCCGCCGGAAGGTACCTGTCACACTCCGGCCCGGCCGGTTGCGCAAGTGGTGGTGGTGTCTGAATGGCACGCACTGCGACGACGACGACTCCGTCCCGGCTGGCGGATCGGCCAGTCCTACACGACCCCTTTTATGCGCTGATATCCCCGCGCTCAAGGCAGGTGTGGCAATCCGGTCGCATCGCCCTTATCACGATTGACCTGCAAATTCTGGATGCCCACCGAGATGGCTGGATGGGCCGACTGGCCGACGAACAAAACCTCTCTCATGTGCTCGCTGAACGCTGGGAAGGAATCGACCGCATCCTACCGACGGTCGCAGAAGTGCAGGCGGCGTTTCGCGCTGCTCGGCAGGAGGTTATTCACGTCCGCACCGGTTTCAGAACGCGTGACCACCGTGATGCCGGACGAGCTTACATGCCCGACCCCAAATCCGATCTTGTCGAGCGGACCGCTCGCGACGATGAATTCTTGCCCGAAGTCGGGCCAGTTGGCGATGAGATGGTCTTTACCAAGACGTCGGCGAGTGCCTTTAACAGCACCGACCTGGACGATGTGCTGCGACGCATGGGCATCCATACGATCATCCTCACCGGGATCGTGACCGATGGCTGCGTCGAGCTCACGGCCCGGGACGCGGCGGACCGGGGTTATGACGTCACTCTCGTCTCAGACGGTTGTTCTGCAGGACGTCGCAGCACCCACGAGGCAGCCTTGCAACGCATGACCGAGGGTGGCTTTATCGCTGGCCTGACCGCCGCGGAGACACAAGAGCAGTTGGGCCACCTGGTAGATCCCGCGTGAGACACGTGAGTTGAGCCGCCTTGGTGGAGCTCGGACATCACCCCGTGGAAGGGCCCAAGGGTAGTGAAGGCCTTTGGTGAAACCGGGCCGGTGGTGGTCACCGGT
Source organism: Candidatus Dormiibacterota bacterium (assembly GCA_963804565.1). Classification (GTDB taxonomy): domain Bacteria; phylum Chloroflexota; class Dormibacteria; order Aeolococcales; family Bog-877; genus Bog-877. The sequence continues at coordinate 1,678,388 of CAWDQV010000001.1, forward strand.
GCCGCGGGATTTCTAGGGCGGGCAGTTGTCCGCGAGTTCAGTCGCAGAGAGCGTGCGGTTATCGCCGTTGACAGTGCGAGTTGGAATGAAGTGGCCAGCGGGTCTGCGGCCCGCGGGGCCCGAGTCAGGTATATCCAAGGCGACGTCACCTCATCCGAGATCGTCGACCAACTGCACAAAATTGGACCCCTCAGTGGGGTTGTCCACGCCGCTGGTCTCACTCCCGAAGGTGGTGGTCGGGGCCGCGAAGGTGGCGAGGTCACTCGAGTGGCCGTGCAGGGGACCCTAAACATGCTGAGGGTCGTAAGGGAGCAAGGTTGCGGAGGGAGGCTGCTGTACATCTCTTCGACCGCGGTCGACTCTCTGGTCTCGCAACCACCGAGTATCGGGAATCCAATCCGGGGTGACGCCAGCCCCTATGCGACCTCCAAGTTGGCCTGCGAGCTGATGGCCCTCGAGCTCTCCCGGATGTGGCAAATAGACTGCAGAGTTGTCCGACCTGCGGGGCTCTATGGGGAGGACGAGATCTCCTCAGAGTCTCGGCCCGGCATCTCGCCGCTCTCCGCGGCCATCAGGGCGGCTGCCCAAGGACTGAAGCCGGTTGTGCGCCAAGAGGATCCTGGTGCCCAAGACTGGCTGTACGTGACCGATGCGGCGAACGCCATCGCCGAGCTGTTCTTGCAGCCGCACCTATCAGCGACCATTTTCCCTCTGGGCTCTGGAACTGCCGTCAGCTGGCGCGAGGTCGTCGCCCAGGTTGCGCAACTGCGAAGCGAGCCTTTCAGTGGCGAGGTGCTCCTGGAGAGCAACGGCATGGTCCATCAGGCGGCCAAGGTGCAAACGCTGCAAGAAGAGACGGGGTGGCGTCCGAAGGTTAGTTTCGGGGAGGGTATTGCCACGTGCTATGCCGCAGCTCTCAACGGTCTCGCCGGGGCCCGATTCAACCGACCGTGAACTTCGGTCTTCGCCCGAGGCATTAGATGAGATCCCGAAGGAGCGCCTTGGAATCTAAGCACCTGGGAATCCTGGTCATTGGTCACGGCGTCCGAGGAAGGCAGTGGACTCGAGCCATCAAGGAGTCCGACGACGCCGAACTATTCGCCATAGTGGACCCGCGCCTCGCCGGTGAGCGCGGCTCCGCCAGCTACCCGAGCCTCGACGCATTGCCGGACGCGAGTAGTCCCGATGTCGTAATCATCGCCTCGCCCCCGGCAAACCATGCTGAAGCGGTGAACTGGGCCGTCCAGCGCAAGATTCCCATCCTTTGCGAAAAACCGTTGAGCGACGATTTCGCGGAGGCGGTGCAACTGGTCCAATCGGCCGAAAGTGCGGGCGTGCCGCTGAGTGTTGGAATGAATTTCCGCTATGTGCCTGCCGCGGCCGAGGTCCGGCGAATGGTTCACGAGCGCGACCTCGGTGAGCTGCTGTTCGGAACCTTCACATACATAACCAACCGAGATGGGCGTCACCCGGAGCTCAACGACTATCCACTGGTTATGGACAACCCGATGTTGGTTGACCAGTCGATCCACCATTTGGATTTGATCCGCTATGGATACGCCACGGACGTCGCCCGTGTCACGGCAACAAACTGGAATCCGAGCGGAAGTGTCTATCGCAGCAATTCGTGTTCTGCGGTGATTATGGAGCTCGCATCTGGACAGACTGTTACCTACGTGGGGACCTGGACGTCGGGAAGCCGCCGAATGGAGTACCGCTGGCGCACTGACTTTGAATTGGGCGTCGCGGTCCAGAGTGATCCTTTCGGCGACCTTTGGGTGAGCGAGAAGGAAGCAGGGTTGTTCCGGACAGCACGGCCGGACCAGGTCGAGATCGAGCCGTTCGTGGCCCGCAACTTCGAGGTCCTCGAGCCGTTTCACGGCGAGACCGCCCGCCTTCTAACGCAGCTAGTCAGACAGAGTCAACACCTGAGTTCGGAATTGCCAACCGGCAGAGATCACCTGGCCACCCTAGCCCTTCTTGAGGCGGTGAAGCGAGCCGAGGCGCTGCGCACGTGGGTTGCAGTCCCTCCCATTCCAGGGTGACCTCCGGATGAGGCCCGCACGTCAGAGGTGCCCGGTCTGGACCGCGCCGGAGCCACCAGACCGGGAGCGCTACATGCTAGCCAGCGCCGCAGGCAATGGCCCGAGTCACCCGCTACTGGGGACGCCTCGAATCTGGACGGATTCCAAACAAACCAGCGGGCTCCGCCGATCAGGACGTGGGGTTCGCTTGGCGGTGGTTCGGTGAGTGTTGCCGTGGGTCGGGGTGCGGTCGTGACGGTCGTGGGTGATCTCGGTCCGAAGGAGGCCACGATGCTCGACGAGATCGTCAGCTCGGCAGGGATCACCCTTTCGCTGGGGTCGACCGGCGCGCAAGACGAGGATCGCGTGTCGGTAGCCGTCATTGCCGGCGCCCTGCCATCGGCGAGAAAGGATCTGGTGGAGCTTCCGCGGCTTGCCGCAGTCGTAGGACTGCCTGAAACCGCGGCCTCAGCGGAGAAGGTCGCCAGCTCACGGGGCGTCGCCGTTCGGATCGTACCGTCAGCAGACTCGGCCGCCGTGGCAGAGCACGCGCTTCTAATGCTACTCATGCTTGCCCATCGAACCGACGAAGCTCGGAGCCTGCTGAGCGGTCCGGTTGATCCCCGGCAGAAGCCTCCGAAGCTCACCACGCAGAGGATTCACGCGTTCAACTGGGTGAACCTCCAGGACTTTGGACCGCTCTTCGGAGCCCAGGTAGGCCTGATTGGATACGGGTCGATTGCTTCGGCCCTAGCGGGTAGCCTGAACGCGCTTGGAGCTCGTGTGCTCTACACCAAACACCACCGTCTGAGCGTGAAGGAGGAGCAGCAGCAGAGCGTCCAGTACCTTCCGCTCGACGAACTCCTCCGCGTATCGGACTACGTCTCAGTCCATGCCCGGTTTGATGAGGACAACGATAAGCTCCTCGGAGTCCGCGAACTCCGACTCATGAAGCCCGGAGCCGGGCTCGTCAACACGGCCCGGGGCCGGTTGCTAGACGAGAGCGCACTGGCGGATGCGCTTTTGGCGGGGCGTCTTCGAGGTGCAGCGCTGGACGTCTTCCGCAGGGAGCCTCTCCCGCTGTCCAGCCGCCTTCGCTCCTGTCCGACCGCGATTCTCACTCCCCACGTGGCGGGCTTGCCTGCCGCGGTTGCACGCCTAGCCGAGTTGCGCCGTGCGGGCCACATTGCTGTTCAGTTGATCACCACAGGTGCAGGTTGATGAGGGTATCCGAATGAGTACGTTCGTCGGAATTCAGATCGGCGCTATCAGCTTTATTGACGAGGGTGTCGGTCCGACACTCGATCGCTTGGTTGACTTGGCCGGAGTGAATGCTATTTGTGTTTCGGCTCTATCGTGGAGCCGAGGCAATGCCGGAAGGTCGACCGATGGCTTTCCCGACCACGGCGTCGCCGAGCCAGACAACCTTCGTGGCGGCGCCTTTTTCAAGTACGACCCTCGCTACTACGAGGGCACAAGCCTCAAGCATTTCTCCGCTCCGGACGAACTCTATTCGGGATTTGACGCCCTCGCTGACGTATCTGCGGAGGCGCGCAAGAGGGGAGTGAAGATTTATCCCTACTACTGCGAGACTGCGCATGCCTCGATTCGCCCCCTCTGGCAGCCCGGCTTTGCCGATGTACTAGAGATCGACTGTTTTGGACGACGTTCCAGCCGACCCTGCCTGCGGAACCCAAGCTACCGGTCATGGTGGGCGGGCGTCATCGACAACTGGCTATCTGAATATGACCTTGACGGGGTGATGTGGGGGATAGAGCGCGAGGGGCCGATGGCCAACCTCCTGGCTGGGGAGTCGGCGACCTGCTTCTGTGACCACTGCCGCGAAGAGGGTCACCGCCGGGGAGTGGACGCGATCAGAGCGGCGGAAGGATATCGGGCCATGAGCTCGTTCCTTGAAGCGGCCCGGCGTGGAGAGCGCCCCCTGGATGGCTACCTGATCAGTTTCCTCCGCATCCTCAGCACCTATCCCGAGATCGCCCAGTGGGAGGCAGTCTGGCTCGACGGACACAAGTCTCTCTACCGAAGCATTTCTGGGCAGGTCAAGTTCCACGGCGAGCGATATGAGGTGGGCCTCGGGATCTGGCAAATGATTGACACCTTCAACCCCTGGCTCCGGGCGCAACACGATCCCGGGGAGTATCGCGGGTACGCAGACTGGATTAAGCCGGTCCTCTACAACGTTCCCGGAGGGCAGCGCTTCAAGAAGTACCTCGAGGGGCTCTGTTCAACGGTCCTACGTGATGCATCAGCTGCCGATTGGGCACCGATTATGTACAAGGTGCTCGGACTCGACGAAGCGCCGTTTGCTGAGCTAACCGAGCGCGGGTTTAGTCCGGAGTACGTCCGCATTCAAACGGCCCGTTACGTTGCCGCGTTAGGTCCGTCGGTGAGTGTTTATCCAGGTCTCGGCTTGGGGATGGAGCGAGTAGAGAAGGAACTAGGGCCTCGCGACGCGGAGCAGATGGTGGAAGCGGCGGTCAAGGGGGGTGCCAAGGGCGTGATGCTGAGCCGCAACTACTCGGAAATGCAGTTGGAAAACCTGAAGGCTGTCGGAGCAACCCTGCGCAAACTCGGACTGGTCGGGTAGACCGGGGATGAGACAGGTCTTTCGAGGCGGTACCGTTCTGGACCTCGCGGCCGAGTCGCGGCGTGACGTAGATGTCGTCGTCGAAGGGGAGCGAATCGTCGAAATCGGCCCACAGGTGTCAGTGTCTCCAAGCGACCAGGTGATCGACGTGTCCGGCAAGTGGCTGATTCCTGGGCTCACCAACTGCCACGCACACCTGGGTTGGGATGGAGTGCATGATCTCGAAGCACAGTCACGGGACACGGACGAAATTGGTTCTTGGCGAGCGGCCAGGAACGTTCGACGGTCTCTCGCCGCAGGGCTGACCACGCTCCGAGACCTGGGTATGAACGGTGTGGGCATCTACGCCAAGCAGGCAGTCGACCGGTCGATAAGTCCCTACATTCGGCTCCTGCCGGTGGGGCGTGCGATCACGATGACCGGGGGACACACCTGGTGGGCCTGTCGAGAAGCTGACGGAATCGAGGATTGCCGTGCGGCAGTGCGAGAGCAGGCCAAAGCTGGCGCTGCGTGGATCAAGATCATGGGAACCCACTATTGGCCCCACATGCCAACGGACCGCGGACCAGTCTGCCAGTTTTCCGAGGCTGAGCTGCTGACGCTGGTGAGCGAGGCGCACTCTCTCGGCCTCAAGGTGACGGCCTGCATTGGCTCCGGAGAGGCGGCCCGGCGAGTGATCGAAGCTGGCGTTGATTGCATCGAGCATGGGGCCGCAGTCTCCGAGGCAACGCTGAACTTGATGCTTGAGCGGAAGGTCTGGCTGGTCACGACCTTTTCCCCCTTGGTCCTGCAAGCCCGAGACGGATTGGCGGCGGGCATGCCACGCGCGGCCGTCGAGCACAGGCAGCGTCAGATCGGCGACGGCGCTCGGTTCGATGGTCTCCGGGCCATGGTCGCTGCTGGCGTGCCGGTAGCGTTCGGGACGGATGCCGGCAGTCCACTTGTGCCGCACGGAGAAATCGTCCCGGAGCTGCAATTCATGGTGCAGGTCGGCGTCTGTAAGGACGGCTGGGCAGCTCTCCGTGCAATCACGCTCTCTGCGGCTCAGCTCCTCTCGCTGGATCACGATCTGGGCACCTTGGAGGTTGGGAAGCTCGCTGACATCGTCGTCGTGAACGGAGACCCTTCGACCGACCTTGAGAAACTGCGGGCCGTCTCAGATGTCTACGTGCGTGGTGTTCGAGCGGCATAGTGGACACCCATTCGGGGCCCCGACGATGGTCACGCGCACTCCGAGCCAGTCTTGCGGTCAACCTCGTCCTCGGGAGCTGCTTTGCGCTTACCTCCCTCCCGGGATGGGCTCCAGACGGTAGACGCGTTCACGCCGCCCCGGCGTGTCTCGAATGACGAAGCTGCCGGGAACGAGGCTGCTCATCGTGGGCTTTGGCGTTCGAGGTCGCGCCTGGGCTGACGTGATCTCTGCGGGGAGCCGAGCGGCGCTGCATGCGATCGCGGAGCCTCGCCCACTCGAGTTGACGCCGGCGGTTGCGACCTACGCCTCGCTCGGGGCCGCCCTCCAAGCCGGAGGAGTCGATGGGGTTATTGTCGCCACCCCCCCGGCTGACCATCGGGCATCTGTGGCGATGTGCGTTTCTGCGGGTGTGCCCGTTCTCTGTGAGAAGCCGCTCAGTGACAACATGGCAGAAGCGGCCCAGATGGTGATACAGGCGGAGGCCGCAGGCGTCCCCCTGTTGGTGGGAATGAACTTTCGCTATGTCCCGGCGGTACAGGAGTTACGGCAGATCGTGGCCAACGGGGCGATGGGCGAGTTGCTTTACGGGGACTTCCGGTACGTGCGCAACCGGAACGGAAAGGACCCCCGACTAAATGACTACCCGCTTCGGATGGAGCACCCGATGCTCCTAGAGCAAAGCATTCACCATTTGGACCTGATCCGCTACGCATACGGTCGGGAGGTTCGGGCTGTCACGGCCGTGTCTTGGAATCCGACCACGAGCGTGTACGCCGGTGACTCGTGCGTCGCCGCTCTTCTCAGCCTCGACGGGGGTGTCAACGTTTCATACCTCGGCACCTGGACATCGGGCAGCGATCGGCTGGGGTACTCGTGGCGCACCGACATGGCGCAGGGACTGCTGGTGCAATTCGATCCATTCGGGGACCTCTTCCGATCCGTGACGGATGGAGCATTACACGTCAACTCCTGGGATGCCGAGCCTGATCTTCAGCCGTTGGAACCAATGCATACTCAGCACTGCCGACCGTTCTTTGACGATGCTCGCCTGCTTCTGGATCACTTTCTCGATGTGGTGGAGTTCTCTCACCCGCCCGAGCCGACCGCGCGAGACCACTGCAAGAGCCTGGCACTACTGCAAGCTTGTATAGAGTCGTGCACACTGCATGCAGAGGTGAAGGTGGCGACCATCCTGCCAGCAGTTGGTGCGACCCCGGTTGAAGCGCCTGCCACGCAGGGACCTGTCCAGAGGCATGCAGAGTGAGTTCGCGGCGGCGCGGGGCGCTTCTACAAGCACGGTATCCCGCCCCGCCGACTGTGGCAGCTTGAAATGAGTCGGTTTGATCTCGCGATCATCAACGGCACCCTGGTGGACGAGACAGGGACGCGGCCCGTCGACTTAGGAATTCGGGATGGGGTGGTTGCTGAGGTGGCAGAAGGCGGGGGGCTGTCCGGGGCGGATCGTACGATCGACGCCGAGGACAAGTGGATTCTGCCTGGGTTTATCGATGCGCACTTCCACTGCAGGGCGCCTGACCATCCGGAGCGAGAGGATTTTGCATCTGGCTCCATGGCAGCCGCCGCCGGTGGCGTCACGACGATCTTGGAGATGCCGGTTGCTGACCTAGGGGTCACTACCGTCAGTCGATTTGAATCGCGGCGGGCCCTCGCCGAGCGTGATTGCTACGTTGACTTCGGACTCTTCGCTGGCTGTGGCACGTTGTCTGAGGCGGAAATCCGTGCATTAGCCGATGCTGGAACGGTCGGTTTCAAGGTCTTTACCCATTCTCCGCTCCCTTCACGACAGAGTGCCTTTGAAGGCCTGTGGCTGACCGACAACGGCGAGATATTGCGAGCACTGGAGCTGGTCAAGAGCACCGGCTTGCCGTGCGCCTTCCATGCCGAGGATGAGAGTCTGCTGCGGCTCTACGATGAGCGCTACCGTCACCTCCCTGACTGTGCTGACCGGTACGCCAGCGCAAGGCCGGCGGTTGTGGAAGCAATGGCGGTCGCGCGAATCAGTATCCTGGCGGAGCAGTCGGGTGCTCGCGTGCACATTGTCCACGTGAGTTCCCGATGGGCGCTGGACGTGATCCGGGTTGCACGAGCGCGAGGAGCCCGCTTGACGGCGGAAACGTGCCCGCACTACATGTTCTATACGCTAGACGACTTCCGCGCGGTGGGGAAGTCCGCCAAGGTGGCCCCACCTCTTAGAACTCATGATGACGCGCGGGCCCTTATCGAAGGTGTTGGCGACGGTTCGCTGGAAGTGATCTGCAGCGATCACGCCCCCTTTACTCCGGCGGATCGCGAGGAAGTTGGGATGATGGGCGCGCCCTCGGGCGTCCCAAGCGTGGAAATCTTTGCGCAACTTGCCCTAGAAGCTGCCTTGCGGGGACAGTTGGAGTTAGCCACCGTCGTGAGGGCATTGACCGCCGGACCGGCAAGGCTATATGGGTTGTACCCAGCCAAGGGCGTGCTGGCTTCGGGCTCTGACGCTGACTTTGCGCTTTACGACCCCGGCGCAGCGAACGTGGTGGAGACCGCCCAGTGGTTCACTCGTTCTCGTGGAAGTGCTGGTCTGTTCGATGGGAAAACGATGAGGGGCAGGGTGACTCACACCTTCGTGCGCGGGCAACCCGTGTTCGCACAAGGGAAGGTTGTCGGGGCCCGTGGGTGGGGGCGCATGGTGTCTAATTCGAGAGCAAAGTGATCTACGCCCGCCGGCCTATGGCAGGAGCCATGCTCGCGGATTCCCGGCTTGCCGTGATCTCAGCCCAGAGACCACGCCGACACGGGCGGAGCTTACAGCTCCCCCGGCGCCACGCTCGGCGCTAAATGGGCGGCGCCGGGATATGCCGGAACCGACGGGCGTTGCGGATGCTTAGCCGAGGATCGCGCCGTGTCGCGAGAGGCGGCTGAAAGTGAACGCCTCGCCCGGGCCCATCCATCGTCGACGTGGGCCAGCACCAGCTGCCTGGCAGTGAGGGTGTCCCTGGCGCAAATAGCGTCAACAAGTTCCTGGTGGTTCGCCAAAGTTAGGGCCGGAGCGTGGGTTCTACCGGTGATGTTAGCCAGCAGCCGAAGCTTTCCGGCGAGATTCTCTCGCCACACCTTCATGATTAGGTGATTGTCCGCGAGCTGGTAGATCGAATCGTGAAGGGCAAGGTCGCTGAGCGCGAGACTTAACTCATCACCGGCGGCAACCGCGTCCTTCATGCGCTCGATCGAGGCCTCCAGCACGCGGCGCTTCTTGGCACTGAAGCGCCGAATCAGCTCGATGACAGCCTGCTCCTCAAGCACTTTTCGAAAGCTGTAGTGCTCATCGAGAATCTCCGGACTGAGCCGAGCAACAAATTTGCCATGGCGGGGAATTGCCTCGATGAGCCCCTCGCGCTCGAGCTGCGTGAGTGCCTCTCGAACAGGGCCGCGGCTGATTCCCAGTTCACGGGAGAGGGACTCCTCAACCACACGCTCGCCGGGTGCAAATTGGCCTCGGAGGATCGAGTCTCTCAATGCCCCGAGGGCTGTTGTTGCGAGGGTCGGGGGCGTGACCAGGGTCAGGGCATGACCATTGTTTGGGCGCACCATAGGCCTATCCGGAGAGGATCGGTCCATGCCTACCATTTTATCGCCGAACGCGGTCTTTCGGACGTCTTTCCCCCAAGCTGGAGGAGCCTGACTAGGGGAGTAGGTGCGGCGGCGTATTCTCCGGTGGCGGGTGGCAGTTGGAAGATTTGGTCGCCGCTCTGGTCGGAGTCCCGGAGGCATTCCGGGGTCGTATCCGGTCTACCACGCGAAGCCCGCCGTCGTGCCCCATCGGCAGAGCCCCAGGCCACCTCCGGAGTGCCTCGCGCGGCAGAGAAAGGCCCTGCTTTCCAGAGTCTTCGAACCGGCAGGCACGCGGAAAGCCGGTATAGGTCCGTACTGTCGCCAATCTCTGCAGGTTTCGCGCAAGTGCAGCACACCACCATTCCCTGTCGAATACGCCCAAGTTCGATGATGTAGAATCGACTCTCGTGTCAGACGTTGGAGCTTCGTCTAATCCGGCAGACGTCGCAGATCACACTGGCGCGGTCGTCACGATTACAAACCCTGCGCGCGAGTACCAGGCCTGTAAAAGGGAGATCGACGAGGCGATCGCCCGCGTGCTGGAAAGTGGGCGGTACGTTCTTGACGCAGAACTCTTGGCGTTCGAAGCTGAGTTTGCAGGCTACATCGGACGCAAGTTCGCTGTAGGGGTCTCATCCGGAACGGCGGCTCTAAAGCTCGCCTTGCTGGCGGCCGAACTCGAGCCAGGATCGGAAGTGATCACCACACCAAACTCCGACAGCGCGGCGTCCACCGCGATAACGCACGCAGGTTTAAGTGTCGTCTGGGCAGACATCGATCCACGGACCTTCAACCTGAGCCCAATTTCTCTGGAGTCAAGGATCAGTTCACGGACCCGTGCCGTGATTCCGGTACACCTCTTCGGACACCCGGCGGCCATGGATGAGATCCTGGAAATCGCCCGGCTGCATGACTTACTGGTGGTTGAGGATGCCGCTACTGCAACGGGAGCCTTGTATCGCGGCAAGAGGGCAGGTACGTTTGGTGATCTCGCATGCTTCAGTTTCGCCCCCTCAAAACCACTCGGAGGGGTGGCCGATGGCGGGATGGTCGTCACGGACGATCCGGAGTTCGAAAAGCGCCTACGTATTCTCCGAAACTATGGCCATGTCGACCATGGCAACACCAACTATCGAGATCTAATGGGCGCTGGCGAGTGGCAAGTAGTGCTGCAAGGCTTCAACGAGAGGCTAGACTCTCTTCACGCCGCGATACTCCGGGCAAAGCTCCCCACACTGGAGGGACGTCTCGAGGCAAGGCGCCGCATCGCGTCTTCGTATGACCGGGCATTCTCGGAGTTGAGCAACGTTCAGGTTCCCTATGAAGCGCCGGACACCCGACATGTCTACTACGCTTACAACATTCTGGTTGAGGATCAGCTTGGCTTCCGTCAGGGGTTGGCGAGACAGAACGTGGCATCACGGCTTTACTACGCTCCTCCTCTTCATCTGCAGCCGGCATTTGGGTACTTGGGTCAGGGCCCCGGGACCCTTCCGACCGCGGAGGACGTCGGCCGGCACATGGTCGGTCTTCCGGTATTCCCACTGATGTCCGACGCGGAGGTCGCACAGGTGATCGATGCCGTGGAGAGTTTGTCACGGGGTACGAGCTAAGACAGCGAAAGCGGCAGCGATCCCGTGATCAGCCTCGGGCGACACACTCCCGATATAGATTCCCGAATCGGCGCAATGCCTCAGTAAGCACGTCGGGTGGCGCCAAGAAGGAGATACGGATGAAGCCCTCCGCGCCCTCTCCAAAACTGGCACCGGGAGAGAACCACACCCCGTGGTCGCGAATGCCCCGCTGGCAGAACTCAACCGACGGGAGACCAGTGGCGCTGATGTCGGCCCAGAAGTAGAAGGCGGCCTGTGGGAGGCTGTAGGGTATCCCCAAGTCGTCAAATGCCCGCGCCATGGTGTCGCGCCGGGACGTGTATTCCGAGATCATCTCGGCGATGAACTGCTGAGGTCCCTCCAACGCGGCCAGCGCAGCGTACTGAGAAACCATAGGCGTCGATATCGAGAAAGAGTGCCTTGGTTCGACGGTGGCGCGCATGTAATCGGCAGGACCAAGCATATAACCCACCCGGAAGCCAGTCATGCTGTAGGTCTTGGAGAATCCGTTGACGACAATCGTTCGCTCCCGCATCCCGGGGAAGGTGGCGATACTGGCAGACTTCAGTCCGTCATAGCGAATTTCGCTGTACAGCTCGTCGGAAAGCACGAGAAGACCGTGCTCCTGGGCTACCTGCGCCAGCGCCTCAAGTTGAGCTGTCGTCAAGACCGTCGCGGTGGGGTTGTTGGGCGAGACGATGGCGAGAAGTTTGCTGCGAGGGGTGAGAGCCTTGACCACCGCATCCGGCAGGAGCGCGAAATCGTCCTCCAAACGGGTGTGCACCCAGACGGGAACCCCCCCTGCCAACACCACGTTCGCCTCATAGGAGGTGTAGGTTGGCACCGCGAGAATCACTTCATCGCCTGGGTCGAGCAGCGTCTGCATGGCCAGGGCGATTCCTTCCTGGCCGCCCGAGGTAACGATGATCTCGGTCGCCGGATCGTAGACCAGCCCACTCGCTGCAACCTTGCGGGCTATAGCCTCGCGCAGCGGTGGCATTCCCGCCGGATCGGTGTAGCCGGTTCGCCCTTCATCCAGAGCTGCCTTCGCGGCATCGATGATGTGCTTCGGGGTCGGAATGTCAGGCTCGCCTCGAGCAAGCCGGATCACACCGGGGGTCTGTGCGGCTAGGCGGATGAGCCCTAGCGCCGGACTGTCGCGGCCGTCGCGAACTCCGAGGGCCCGCTTGGCCAGCCCCCGCCTCAGCGGTGTCTGCTGGGCAGCAGACACCGCTGGCGACGAGGGCGGTTCGGACTCCACTCCGGCTAATCCGCCTCTGGAAATGAGTTGGTCAGGTCGTTCGCTAGGACCAAGGAGGTCAGCCCAGGGTCCAGTTCTGCGGGTAGATGTCCAGGTCGGGGTCCTGGGCGCCCACTCCGTGCAGCTTGGAACTGATCACCGAGACCTGGTAGTAGTAGTTCGGCTCCCAGAGGGCGGGCAGCTCCTTCGACAGGTAGGCGTCAAGCTTTCCCACGAGCGACGGGTTGGAGTTCGTCTCCACCGCATCGATCATGGCGTTGGCCTTGGGGTCGTTGTAGCCCTGCGGATTGTCTGAGCCCCCCGTCTCGAACCACATCGCGCCATCCGGGAGGTACTGCGGCGAGTAAGTGGGGGTCGAGCCAGGAGCGCCGAAATTGGCCATCTGCCACGAGCACCCGGCGCCGGAGCCACCCGTGCAGGGCACGAGGCCGGAGAAGATCTCCTGCGGTGGCTTCTGCTGCAATTGCACGTGGATTCCCACTTCCGACCAGGCGGACTGCATCACCTCGACTTCAGCGGTGAACGGAGCAGATCCGGTCGCCACCTCCTCGGTGAATGAGAGCTGCCTTCCCTTGGCAATTCCGGCACCGCACTCATTGCTCGCGCTGCCGGGTCGAATGCAGGTGTCGGTGCCATCGACGTGTATGGACCAGCCGTGCGAGGTCAGCAGCGCCTTGGCCGCCGACACGCTGTAGGGATAGGGGTTCCCCTCGGCGGACTTGGACAGGTACGGGGTCTTGGGAACGATCGGCACCGGCCCGTAGGTCGGATAGGCGGTGCCGGCGAAGACGTCGGCGTCGATCTTGGGTTGGTCGATCAACGACTGCATGGCCTGGCGAAGATAGAGTTGCTTGAAGACCACGCCCACCTTCGGGTTGGTGAAGTTGAGGAAGAAGTCGTTGAAACCGAAGGCCGGCCACTTGACGATCTTGTACCCGCGTGAGGTGAAGTAACTGGCCTGGTTGCGTTCCTCCGACGGGAGGTAGCCGTAGTCAATCTCTCCCGACCGCAGCGCATCGAACTCAGCTGAATCGCTGGTGAATGGCAGCTCTTCCAACTTGGCGATGTGGGGCTTCTGCGGGCCCGTATAGGCGGTGTTGGGGACGAAGGCAGCGTACCCAGTGGACGGCGCGAAGGCTGACAGCTTGAATGGCCCGTCAACGACCTGCCAGAGCGGATTGGTCGTATAGGAGCCCTCGTCCTCGGCCTGGGCGGTGATGTAGGCGTAGACCGCCTTGACGCCGGCTTCGGTCGTGTCGTAGTTCCCCACGGCGCCGGTCGCGGAGGTCTTGTCCCAGCTGTGCTGGGGAATGGGGAAGATCTCGCTCAGTTGGGTATAGAGCAGCCACAGGTGGCTGTAGACCTTGTTGAAGGTGATGCTGAACTGGTAGGGGGAGGCTGCCGGGAAGCTCATTGAGGTGACGTCGTCGGGAATGTTCCCGGGCACGTAGCCGACGTAGTTCTCCTTCTCGGCGACCAGGAGATTCATCCAGAACTCAATGTCCCGGTTGGTCACCGGCTGGCCGTCCGACCAGGTGTAGTGGTTCATGGTGATGGTGACCGTCCGACCCCCGTTGGAGTAGACGGGCACTTTGCCGATGCTGAGTGGGTAGTTGATCGTGGGCTCCCCGTTGTTGCCAAACCAGTAGAGGGGTCGGTAGAGGAAGTTCTCAAACTGGAAGAGGTCCTGGTTGTTCGAGTTGGGGCCCGAGACGAAGGGAGATATGTAGTTCGGCACCTCTCCGGGCGGTAGGGCGAAGGTGACCGTGCCGCTGTAACCAGACGAGGCGGCGGCCGGTGCCTGGAGCAGGGCCAGGGACATGGGCACCACGAGCAGGAGGAGCGTCGCCCCCAGTCGCAGCGTCCGTCGGTGATCGATCCTGAGCTTGATCACGTGGATATCTCGCCTCCCCAAACTTCCGGCCAAGCCGGGCTACTCAGGGCGAGGGCCCAGAGTGTGTCCCGAAGGATAGGAGATCGCTCCGTCCCCCGTCAACTGTAGACGAAGCACGCTGCAGGATCCCGCCGTACTGCGGCCGGTGCCGAGAGTTGGGAGCGTCCCGACCCGCGCGGGCTGGCCGGTGACACAGAGCGACGCCCTACCTCCCCCACCCAAGCTTAAATGAGAGATCCGGTCTGGGAAGGGGAGGAGCACTGGCCCGGGTTCAGAAGTCAGCACCTCCGCCCCCGGGAGCGCAGAGGTGGAGAGAGGTCGTGGCAGAGCACAGCGGCCGCACTCCCTTCATCTCCATACCGGCCGCAGCCCCCGATACGATGGCCGAGTCGGGTCAGGATCAGTAGTGGGCCTTGGCCCCAGCCGGCGAACGGCGTAATGACCACCCAGGGCGCTCGGGGAGAAGCTGTACGGGGCCGCGGCCGTCCCGCAGGTTCGCTGCGATCCTGCCCTCAGTCTCAGCGCTTTTGCTCGTGTGAGCCGGGGACGGTTGGGGGCGAGAAGACAGTGACCAGGTGAAGGGGCTCGCCCTCGTCTGCGACGGTGGCATGTTCCACCCCGGGTGGGATGTAGACCGCCGACCCCGGTACCAGGGTGACAGTCAGATCGTTCGAGACGAGCTGCCCTCGTCCGGACACGACGTAGATCATCTCTTCTTCAGCGGGATGCACATGGCCGGGCGGTGCAGACCCACCCGGGAAGACCGAAAAGCCCAACGTGGCGTTCTTGGCCCCGACATTCTCAGGCCCCAGAAGCAGGGCCCACTGACGACCGGGAAGGTCTAGGGTCCGCGCATCGCGTCGTTCGACGGCTCTAAGCTTCGCGTCTACCACCTCGCTCACGCCTACTACCTCTTCTTGCGGATTGATGAGACTGCAACCGAACCCGGATCTGGCATAGAGCGGGTCTGGTTGACAAACTGCAGCACCTGGTCAGCCACTTGCGCTGGCGCCAGTCCGTACTTCTCGAGAAGGTCGGCGTCCGCCCCCGACTCGCCGAACACGTCCCGGAGACCGATCCTGTGCATCCGGGTTGGTCGTTGCTCGCCCAACACCTCGGCGACCGCGCCCCCCAGGCCTCCGATAATTGAGTGCTCTTCGACGGTGATCACGAGGTTTGTAGCCTCGGCCGCCGCAACGATCGCCGCCTCGTCGAGCGGCTTGATCGTGGGGACGTGAGTGACGCGAGCCTGTACGCCGTTGTCGGATAGCAAACTCGCCGCCGCCAAAACGCGACCACTCTGGGGACCGCTGCTGATCAAGGAGACATCACTCCCGAGCCGCAACGTCTGGGCCGCTCCGAGCTCGAATCGGTACCTCTCGTCGAACACGGTAAGCGTCCTCTCGCGATAAACACGAAGGTACACCGGCCCCGGGTGCTCGACCGCGGATCTGACCGCCTGCCGCATCTCCACCTCGTCGGTGGGGTCGATTACCACCATGTGGGGCATTGCCCGCATGATCGTGACATCTTCCACCACTTGGTGGGTCTTTCCGGTTCTTCCCGTCAGGAGACCGGTGTAGCCTACCGCTATTTTCACCGGCAGACTCGGCTGGGCGATAAGGATCCGGATCTGGTCCAGCGCGCGTTTGGCTGCGAATACAGCGAAAGTCGTGGCAAATGGTACGTAACCCATGGCCGCCAGCCCGGCCGCCACGCCCATCATGTTCTGTTCAGCTATGCCCATCGCCAGGTATTTGTCTGGATGATTGAGGTCAAAGATGTCGGCCCTGGTTGAGTTGCCCACATCCGCATCCAGCAGGACGATCTCGGGGAACTCCGAGACCAGTTCAGATAGCGCGGCTGCGAAGACTTCGCGTAAGGGCCGGCCCATCGCTGTTTCGGCCTGAATCGGCGCTACAGTCATGCCTTCGGCTCCTGCAACTCGGCGAGCGCCGTGGCAAGTTCTTCGGCTGTCGGCACTCGGGAGTGCCAGTACCAGCGGTTCTCCATGAATGACACCCCGCGCCCCTTGGTCGTATCGGCCACGATGGCTGTCGGGATCCCGCGCGTGTCACGAGCCAGGCGCAGGGCGGCGCGCAGCGACGTCGGGTTGTGGCCATCTGCCTGCACCACATGCCAACCACACGCCTGCCACCGAAGCGCCAGTTCGCCGTCCCGCCACGGTGCGAGTCTCACGTCAGCCGACTCCCCGCGAGCGCCAAACTGCCCCAGGCGGTTGAGGTCGATCAGCGCGACCAGGTTGTCCAGTTCATAGCGGTCGGCAACGTAAGCAGCCTCCCAGACTTCGCCCTCCTGGCATTCTCCGTCGCCAAGCAGTGCGTAGACGCGAGTCGGCAGGGCCCGGCGCTTCGCTCCTATCGCCAGTCCCACGGCGGCGGAGATCCCCACACCTAGGGAGCCTGTCGACATGTCTATCCCCGGGAGTTTGGTCATGTCCGGGTGACCCTGAAGTCTCGAATTGATCGCGTCGAAGGTGGAGAGTTCCTCCATGGGAAAGTAGCCCCGCAGTGCCAGTGCCGCGTACAGGCCAATCGAGGAATGCCCCTTGGAGAGCACGAAGCGGTCGCGCTCCGGCCACGATGGCTCGTCGGGCCGCACCCTCATCTCCTGGAAGAAAAGTACAGCGAGGATCTCAGCGGCAGACAGTGGGCCCCCGATGTGACCGCCGCCCGCGTGAGCGACGGCTTTGATCACCTCGACGCGAATCTGCCGGGCAACGTCCAGCAATTCCTCGTGGCTCTCGCTCACGTCGAGCGAGGAGCCGGGCTCAGCCGACGCGGGCACCGGGCGACCAGGTCCAGACGGACGACCCAGGAGCCTCGTCGCCACCCAACCCGCGGACGGTCTGCTTGCAACTCCCCAACCCGCGGGTCAGACTGGCATGTAAGTCCCTGGGCCAAATCCCGCGAGAGAGAACGAGAGTTGTGCCTTCTACGCAGCCATCGACTATCACGTCGCTGGGCATTCCAGCCTCCGCGGACCTCTACGGGATATGGCGTGGCGCACTTGCCAAAGCGCAGAGCCGCAAGCGCGATCCAACCTGGTGCGTCGGGAACGATTCCGGTATCGCTACCAGGATCGAACGCGAGTGTAGGCCGAGCCCGACTGAATGTCAAGGGGTGAGCCCACGAGATCCACGGGAGAACGGTGAACTTCCGCCTGCGCGGTGCTGCCGAGCGGCGGCCTGAGTGCGCTCCCGCCCCGCATCAGGCGCCCGACCAGAATATTGTGAGATCCGACCGGGCAGGGCGGTCCTTCCGCGACGGGATCTGGGGATAGTGGGTCGCTTGCGGGCGCGTTGGAACGGCGATCGTGCACGGTCTAAGCGCGATCCATCCCTTGACACGTGCCTGGGGCGGCGCGCACGCTTACCGTGCCTGACATCGATACCGGGAGCGTTGCCCATGATCGAACTACCTGCGCCCGTGACGAGGGAGCCCGGTATCTCCGGGCTGCTCCGGGGGCCGGAGAGTCGACCGCGGCGCCGTTGGCGCTGCCGCGTCAGGGGCGGAGAACTGAGCAGTGCCTAATTGGCGCCAAGTCATCGCCAGATGGGTGGAGACGGTCGCCAGCGAACCCGTCACGCCAAGTCCGGCTGGTACCTACCTACGCGCAGGATCCTCTGCATCACTTGAGTCTGAGGAGGCAATCCAATCGGTGGTCATGTCGGAACCTCCTCGAAAGAGCCCCCGCATCCGGAATCGCCCCTGATCGACCTCCGACGGCCGATGTTCCAAAATCCGTGCCTGAACAGAAGATCGTCTCCAGGGCTCCCGGGAAAGTCGGACAGGGGCTCATGGCGCTGCGGGCCCGAGATCCAAGCTAGCATGGGTCCCCGCCCCGAGTCACGTCGCGGCGGTGGCGTTTCGCTGTGGGTGGAGAAAATATCCCGCTCTGCGGGCTCGAAGCCCGTGTCTCGATCCGAGGGGGAGGATTAGCTTGGCATCCGTCTGGCGCGACCTTGAGAAGGAATATCAGGGCAGGACCGCCAAATCTAGAGTGGTCTCGCAACGGCTCGGCGTCGTGCTGCCCGGAGGGGAGACCCGCGAAGTAACCCAGTTTGAACCCTATCCGGTCGCCCTTCAAGCAGCGGCTGGCTGCACGATCCTTGACGTAGATGGCAACCAATACCGCGATCTCCTCAACAACTACACGTCGCTCGTACACGGTCACGGTTTCGCGCCCGTGGTGGAGGCGATTGCCCGAGCGGTAGCCTCGGGAATCGCGTTCTCGGGCCCCCACAATCCGCTGGTAGAGCTCGCAGAGCTCGTTGTTAATCGGTACCCGGCGGTTGAGCAGGTTCGTTTCACCAACTCGGGCACTGAGGCAAGCCTCTTGGCCCTAAGGATCGCCAGGCGCTACACGCAGCGCACGGGGATCGTGCTCTTCGAGGGAGGCTACCACGGAGCTGTACCCGACTTTATGGAGGGTGACCCTTCCGTCGTGCGGATCGCCTACAACGAGGCGAATGCCCTAAAGGAAACCGTGGGGCCGTCGACCGCGGCCGTCTTCGTCGAGCCTTTTCTCGGCAGTGGCGGGGTTATCCCAGCCGAGCCCGGATTCCTCGAAACGATCCGCGCTGTCTCCTCCGCCAACGGGGCGCTCATGGTTCTTGACGAAGTGCAGTCACTGCGCAATAGCTATTCCGGTGTCCACGGTGCCCTCCAGCTGGCACCTGATCTCGTGCTCATGGGCAAAATAATCGGCGGCGGCACGCCGGTCGGAGCCGTCGGAGGCCGCGCGGCAGTGCTCAGCGTGACAACTGGGTCCACGCGAGATCGAGTCGTGCACTCTGGGACATTCAATGGCAATCCGCTAACCATGGCAGCCGGCCTAGCCGCTGTGCAGGCGCTTGATCAGCCCGGGATCGACCTCCTTAGCGCGAGAGGCCTCAACTTGGCGACCGCACTGGAGGAGGCCGCCACCACGGCCGGTGCTCCGGCGCACGTGACCCGAGCTGGTTCGATACTGCAGGTCCATCCGGGCACAGTGGCTGGAGCGACCGATGGGGCAGCCGATACCCGTCGTGACGCGGTGGCCGCGCTACACATGGCCTTGCTGCTGGAAGGTGTGTACGCGGCACCCCGAGGCATGCTCAACCTATCCACCGCAATGGACGAGGCGGACCTTCAAGCCACCATTGATTCCTATTCGCGTGCCTTTGTGCGTGTGCGCGATCTGTGGAGCCGACTCGAATGAAGCATCACGAACTGCGTGACAGGGTGGCCATCGTGACCGGTGCCGCATCGGGGATTGGCGCGGCCGTCTCGGTCCTGCTCGCCAGCGAGGGTGCGAGCGTGGTCTTGGTTGACAAGCGGGCCGAAGGACTCGAGGCGACTGCCGCCCAGATCGAGGCGAACCGGCAACGGAGCGCGATTGTAGTGGGCGACGTTACTGTCCCCGAGACGGCTTCTCGGGCGGTGGACGCCGCGAACGAGTGCTTCGGGGGCATCCACATCCTCGTGAATAACGCGGGCATAGCGCGGGTGGGGTCTGTCGTCGAAACCACCGAGGCCGAGTGGGATCTGATCTTCGCCTCCAACGTTCGCTCCGCATACCTGGCATCGCGGGCGGTCATACCTCCAATGCAGAAAGCCAATGGAGGAAGCATCGTGACCATCGCGTCTGAAGCGGGGCTGGTCGGATTTAGTCGATACGCCGCCTACTCGGCATCGAAGGCCGCACTGATTGGCCTCACCAGGGCAATGGCTATCGATCACGCGCCTGATCACATCAGAGTGAACTGCGTGTGCCCGGGCTCAATCGAGACCCCCCTCCTAATAAAGTTTTACGAGGCACAAGAGGATCCCGCCGCCGCCCGCGCCCAGGACGAGGCGGACCACCCCCTGGGGATTGGCACCGCAGAGGATATCGCGCAGGCGGTGTTGTATCTGGTGTCGGACCGATCAGCGTATGTGACTGGCCACGCCCTGGTCGTTGACGGCGGATACACGACAAAGTGACCCATCGGAGATGACCCACTGGCGCGTCTGGGCGCTCCGCGCAGGCCGGTCGGAAATGGACCAGTCGATGGCCACCTATACAGAAGGCATGGGACATCCGTTGGTCATACCCCACACGATGTTCCTCCTCAAGGGCCCACGAACCGTGCTGATGGACACTAGCTTCGAATCCGTGGCCGCGGTTCGTGGCTCCTATCCGCAGCGCGTCTGGCGTGATGCCGAGGAGGAGCCTCTCACACTCCTCAGAGCATTGTCAGTCGAGCCGGACGATGTTTCCATGATTTTCTGCAGCCACCTTCACTACGACCACTGTGGGACGAATCGAATGTTTCGCCGCGCAAAGGTGCTCGCCCAACGAGAGGAACTGGCGTACGCGCTCGACCCGACCGCAGATATCATGCGGCGCGAGTACTTCGCGCCGAGCGGCGGCTTCACGCCGCCCTATGATCAAGCGCAGATGGAGCTCCTCGACGGGGACGCGGACCTGGGCCAGGGATTGCGAGCCGTCCACCTGCCGGGCCACACGCCCGGTTCCCAGGGACTCCTGGTGGACACGACGCGAGGTCGCCTGGCGCTGGCCGGCGACCAAGTCATGGTGCAAGAGAATTTTGCACCGGGACTACCCGTAGGGCTGCACACTGACCTGGATGCATGGTACCGATCCCGAGCGAAGCTGAAGCAGCTGACCGATTGGGTCGCTCCAAGTCATGACCTGAGACTTTTCTCAGAGCAGGGCCCGATTCACCCATTGGCGTGAGCTCCCAGCATGCCCGGTCCGGCATGCGCGCCGGAGGTGGGGCCGACGGTGCGGGCCCTTGCTGCCTGGCGCGCGTCGCCGACGAGGGAATTCGTCAAGTGCGGGGCTCACGGCCACCGCCGAGTGCCGACCAGGTCCTGCCAGTTCCATCCGATGGCCGAGCGGCTGCACTAGGTCAAGAGTGGGCGTCGTCGTGGCGCGACAGGCGAAACACGCGGGCGGAGTGCGGCGCCAGCTGGAGCTGGAAGCTTGACGACCCAGGGGGTTGTGAGTCTCGCGTTCCCAACCTCGGCTCATCTATCCACCACTCAGCCGCGGCGTCTCCAAGCAGGCTTGGCTCGATCCGGACGAGGCCATCGAAGGCCGCGCCACCGGGGTTCCATGCGCCCACCACGAGCGCTCCATCCTCACTGCGGTAGAGAAACGTCCAGATCCTTCCGCCCTCCGCCCGCACGTATTGACCGGCGCCTAGTGATGCGAGCTTCGCGATGATCTCGCCACCAGCGCAGCGGACGAGCCGCCCGTCACGCTCTGCCTCCTCTCTCGATCGCACCGACGCAGAGTGAAGCGCTCCATCGGGAGTCCGCGTCGCGGGCTCGGTCACCGCCACGACAAACTCGCAGTTTCGCATCGCCTCGCTG
The DNA here is from genome assembly GCA_963804565.1 of Candidatus Dormiibacterota bacterium. Taxonomy (GTDB): domain Bacteria; phylum Chloroflexota; class Dormibacteria; order Aeolococcales; family Bog-877; genus Bog-877. The sequence goes on from CAWDQV010000001.1 coordinate 1,699,977, forward strand.
AGCCGGTCCAGGTTGTTGGACCAATCCAATGCAATCCCGGCATGTACCAGGATGCGGGGTTGACTCCCGCTCGAGACCCCAGGGATCCAGATCCGAAAGTCCACGTCAGCCTCGACTAGGCGTCGGAACGTAGCCCACCACTCTGGGGATCCTTTGGGCTCATCGAACATCGCCCAATGGTCGGGCAAGTTACTCCAGTCCTTCGCTGAGTTCAGGTAGATGGACTGGTGATCGGCGATGCTGTAGAGGAGGCCAACATCGGCCAGCTGCTCGTCGCGCTGTCCCACACCCGCATACGACGCCACCACCCGCCGGAAGGCGGCGTGGCGTGTGGGCCGGATTTTCCCTGTTGCGCTGACAGGCGAGAAATTCCAATCATCCCGCTCGACAAACGAATAGAAGTTAGCACCGCGCATTCCCGCCGCTTGAGATGCCATCGGCAGATACTCGCTGTGCTCGGCCGAGATGAAGCCGAACATATCATCCAAGCCGATCCACCCAGCCTGCAGGTCTGCGGACCACGCGAAGTCGAACTGGGCGCGCTGCAGCCGAATCCACCAGTTAGCTGCGAGCGCCTGATCACCCGGCATGTCCCTCGGGACGCACAAGTTCATTCCGACGGTATCGATCTCGGCAGCGATCGAGGGCCAGTCAATGTACGCCAAGAGCTGTTTCATGTTGGTGTTCAGAGGTACGTCAATGCCGTTAGCTAGATACATATCTCGGCATCGTCGAGTGTACTCGTGCACTTTGCTATTGATGAACGCGTATCCCTCATAGGAATAGGCCAGGGAATCGCGACCGTACTGTGGAGAATGAACATCGTTCCACGATGTGAGCGAGGTGCCAAGCACCGCGTTGACTTCGGCGATCGTATCGAACTTCTCCTTGAGCCAGACCCTGAACGCATCTTCGTAGTAGGCATCGTCATATGGGACACAGACGTCCCCATCGATCGCGGCCTGGCTCTCTGGGGTGCTGTATGGGTAGAGGATTTCGTTGTCGATGCTTATGAGACCAATAGGCCCTCCCCTAGAGGTCTGCTGCGGAACCAAGACGCGGCAGACCGCCGCTACGTACTCCTCAGTTCGGCGCAGGAATTCCGGGTGGAGCCGATCCAAGGTCATCACATCTCGAGCCGGGCCGCGGGTTTCCCACTCGTCATCCATGATGGGGCCGGGCCGAGCCCAGACCATCAGCTGCTTCTCCTCGCACAGCCGCAAGAAGCCGGCGAGGTCTCTGGACTGATTGGTCGTGCCGTCGAAGTCGAAGGCGCCCACGGCGACCTCATGAAAGTCCCAGCAGATGAAGATCGAGACGATGTCGATACCAGCGGCTTTGATCGAGTCGAGACTCCGCGGCCAATACAGCGGGTTCTGACGAAACGGCTCAAATTGCGCCGCGAGGAGCGGTCGCTCGATGCCGTCGATCCGGAATCCCCGACTATCTAGCTCAGTACGCAAGGCGCCTCTCCTATCCACTCAGCCGACATGCCATGGGAGCTCACGCGCTATGGGCCCGCCAGACCGATGCGCGGAGATGGCCCTTCGACCGCGTCTCCGTGCCCCGATCGGGCGAAGGTCGAGCAACGGGCCGAGGCCCGACTCCGCGGCCACGTTGCCGACGACCCTCGTTCCCCTCGCTGATCGAACTCAGCTCAGCCGGTAAAACTGTGGGTAGATCTCCGCAAAGATTCCCTGGGGGACCAGCCCCTTCAGATTGCTCTTGTACATCGTGAATTGATAAGGACCGTTAGGAAGCCACACGACAGGCAAGTTAGTAGCCGCGAAGTCCTCGTATTTGTAGATGGCGCTGATCTCTGCCTTGTAGGTCGGCGCGGTATTAGTTGCCTCGATGTCACTATCCATGGTGGACGAGGAGTAGTCGCCAGCATTGCTAATTGAGTTGGAATAAAAGAACTCTTCGCCAGTGGGGAGGTAGTCAGTGTAGTAAGTCCATCCGGTCCCCCAATCGGCGAGATCCCAGTTGTTGCACGGCGATGCGAAGGTACATGAGGAGAAACTCGTGCTAACCACGTCAGCGAGTGGCGCAGCGGTGAGTGTCAGACTGATGCCAGCGGTGGCTTTCATCGTCGACTCCATAGCAGTCATCTCATTGGTCAGGGAGAGCGTGCCGCTGGCATACAGCACTTTGAAGGTAGCTTTCTGATTGGCGGCAATGCCCGCACCACAGTCACCAGCTCCGGTGCCAGGTCTAGAGCAATAGCTCGAGCCGCCCGGTATCACCGTCCAACCGTTGGATTTCAACAACTTGACGGCTTTCGACTGGTCATACGGGTAGACGACTCCAGATTTGACGAGGGGGCTTTCGAACACGTTCCCCGGGGGATAACTGGGCACCGGGCCATTCGCCACTGAGCCAATGCCGTGCTGGAAGTCACGGATGTATTCAGGTTGGTTCACCAGCGACTGGAAGGCCTGGCGGAAGTACAGCTGCTTAAAGATTGGTCCGACGCTCTGATTGGTGAAGTTGTAGAGCATGTAGTCAAACGTGTACTCGTTCCAGGAACTGAATTTGTAGTGCTCCGTTCGCTCAAGGGAGGCGCGTTGGCTGAGATCCTCGACGGGCAAGTATCCAATCGTGACGCTCCCGCTGCGGATGGCGTTATATTCGGCGGAATCGCTCGTGAATGGGATCTCCTCGAAGGCGCTGATGGTCGGCTTGGGCGAACCTGAGTAGAGCGTATTGGGCACCAACTTCACATAACCTGCGGTCGTGAATTGTGCCAGCCTGAACGGACCGTCTACCACTTTCCATAAGGGGTCGGTTTCGTAGGTGCTGAGGTCTTCGGAATTGGAGTTCAAAAACTGTGCAACTCCCAGAGCTCCGCTTGTTGCAGACCCGGGGGTAGCTGGCACGTACCAAGCTGGGCTGGTGTCGGGAAGGGTGGTCCGGGCCGCAGCTGCGGCATCGTAGTTGCCAACCGGGGAACTGGCTGAGAGCCTGTCCCATACGTGCTGAGGCACGGGAACGATCTGGCTCAGCTCGTTGTAGAGGTACCAGGTTGGGTTGTAAGACGCGTTCAGGTTGAGCACCACAGTGTAGGTACCAGTTGCTGAGTAGCTGACGATGTTCTCAGGAAAGCCCCCTGGCGCCGCAGATCCCCAGGCGGGCCCGGGTTCGCTGTTCGAGCCGATGGGAACTCTGTTCGGATCCGTGACAGCACTGACCATGTTGAGCCAGAACACGACGTCGCGTGCGGTGACGCGTTGACCATCTGACCAGAGCCAGTGCTTGAGAGTGATCGTCACGACGGTGTTGTTGTCGGAGAAGACTGGTGGCTTTGCGATGCTCAGCGACTCGTTGAGAAGCGGTTTGCCACTATCGCCAAACCAATAGAGGTAAGGCCATAACTGCTCCGATAGCTCTTGAAAATCTGGTGGCTGGAGCTCTGGCATCATGGGGAAGATGTAGGTGGGTGGATAACTCGGCGCCTCGGCGAATGTCACCACCCCTCCGCCCTTCGACGCCTGGACAGTGAGTTGGCCCATCCCCACCAAGCTGAGAGTGAGTGGAATTATTGCCGCGAACCAGATCAGGCGCAGACGCGATTTGACGTGCCCACCGCGATTGGAATGCACCACCTGATTCCCACTCCTCAGTTTCTGGATATAGATTCGACCACCCGACCGAGCCGTCGCTGAGGGCACGACCGGTGCGCCTCTCCGGCGGCTGGTAGCGCTGTCGGTTACGTTGCCAGAGAGCGGGAGGATACTCCTCGAGCGCTGCAGGTGTCAAGGGCCCGGCCGCCATCGCCCGTCACGGCTGAGCCGGGTCCGCGTCGACCCGAACGCATCAGCCGGAGCTGTCGGGGCGCCCTCTCGATCGGCAACCGCCGCGATAAGGACTGCCTAGTCGACCTCGAGTCCGCACTCGACATGCCGAGCGGAACGCCCCAGCGGTCCTTTGGTTCGTGGTTCGGTCGGACGGCCAGCAAGAGGTCATACCTGGACGGCCGGGTACTCACCTACCTCCGCCGGGATAGACCTGGGGCGTGACTCACTGGCTGGCTCGCCTCCCTGTTACCGGTCGGCCGAGGCGCTTGTCCAGTACTTCCTCTGACGTGAAGATCCACCGGACAGACTTCCTGAATGGGCGCAGCTGCGGGAACTCTGAGTGCCCGGAGCAGTATCTGAATCGACCGCTCGGCCAGTCGCTCAGTGTCGTACGACACACTGGTGAGATCAAGGATCCTAGAGCTGGCGAGCTCGACGTCATCAAAGCCGGCGACGGAGATGTCAGCCGGAATGCTCTTCCCAGCGGCCAGAATTGCGTCCATGGCGCCCACTGCCACGTTGTCGTTGACGCCGACAACCGCGGTTGGAGCATCCCCACTGTCTAACCACATCCGCATAGCTTCCCGTCCATGTCGAGCGTCGAACCCACCGCGAGAGACGAGGGGCTGGGCGCCTTTCGCCGAGCCCATCACCTCCATCCACCCGTCCAACCTCTCGACTGCGTTGGCGGCGTAGTCCGGGCCGGCAATGAATCCTGTACGCAGATGGCCCAGGGAAAGAAGATGATGGGCTAGGTCACGGGCGCCCGCCCTATTGTCAGCCACAACGTAGTGTGCGTCCGCCCGCTTGGGCCGTCGATTCACGTAGACCACGGGTGCCCTGTCGTCTAGAAGCTCATCGATGGCATCCTCGTCGGTCCCGACTGAACCGTGGATGACCCCGTCCACGCCATGAGCAATCAGCCGCTCTAGGTGCCGGCGGGTCTCGACCACACTGTCCTCGGTATTGCATATCAAGAGGGCATATCCGTGGTGCGCGGCTACTCGCTCGATAGCCCTTGCGAGCTGTGGATAAAACGGGTTGCTGATATCACTCACGAGCAGCGCGACAGTACTCGACCTTCCGGAGACCAGCGCGCGTGCTATCGACGAGGGGCGATAGTGAAGTTCCTTGACGCTGGCCAAAACGGTCTGCCTCGACGCGTCACTTACATCCGCGTGTCGCCGGACAACCCGGGACACTGTTGAGATGGAGACCCCCGCATGCCTCGCCACGTCGGCGAGTGTCGGCGGGCGCCTAGCGCGTCCGGTCACCTCAAGCGAACCTGCCCCAGGCGCAGCAGTGGATGTCGCCTTGAGCTTTTGCAGGGCCCCTAGCGAGGCAGGTGGCCGATCTAGACTGGTCCTGTTCTGACAGGTGCTGTCCTGATGGGATGTGCGCTCCTCTCACGTCTGGTATTCGCCTTGAAAAGCGTCACCGCAGAGCCTGCGCTCTGGAGTCGGCGGGACGCCGAGAATACCAGATTCGAACCCCGGCACACCGGAGTTGGGCCACCCGGCCTCACGCTATCTTCCCCACAAGCTTTGGCGGACTCATGAGCTGGGCGCAATGCTCCAGCGCCACTTGCACCCCCCTGCAGCGCTCTCGAGAGAAGTCACCTGAAACGGCGTCGGTACCAGGACGTCCCAACGCGCTGAGAGTGACGACCTGCCGGTCAGGCTGAAGAAACGCATCGGCAAGGGATGCGGCCATTCCCACAACCGGTGAATCGCCTGGCAGCGCGGCTTTGAGGTCTTACGCCTCTAGTCCGACTGACTCACGCACAGATCGAGGTATCGGAACTGTTAGGCGCTCGAGAAAGGATCTCCAGATGCCCCGGTACCCGTCCATGTCCGAAGGTGGTCGATACATCACAGCCCGAGCTAGCGAGTCGAAGGTTGCGCCTGAGCGCTCGAGCTTTGACCTAAAGTCCGGTTCCTTCCACAAGCGCTCGAAGCCAAGTGCATTAGCGCAGGGATACCCGTCTGACTCCCGCCACTGGGCTTCGACCCCGGCTGGAGATGAGAACGCGCGGATGAACTCAAGGGCCTCGTCTGGACACCTACATCCGGCTCCGAGCATGGCCCCATCGACATACGCCACGGTCCCTTCCTCGGGCACCGCCACGGCGAGCCGTCTGGTTGCCGCCCGCTCAATATTGTCGATAAGGACGGTCGAGTGGACCTCCGCGAGACTCGCCTCGGCTCGAAACGCCGCAACAATCTCAGGGGCTAGACGCCACACCCCACCGATGCGAGGAACCAGTTCCAACAGCCTGTCCCCGACGTGCTCGAGTTCACCCGCGGTCATCTCGTAAACGCGACTTTTCTCTATACCCATCCCTAGCGCGACCTCGGCCATTACCTCGCTACCCTGGCTGTTGAGCCACAAGCGGCCCGGCTGCACCTCGGCTAGCGAGCTCCATGAATCCGGACGGGGAGTTGTCTGGGGATCGTAGAGCATGCCCCTGACGCCCCAATAGCAGGGGAACGCCAACACTTCACGTGCAGCGACGGTCCACTCGACAGAGCACCACCGTGAAATGACGGGGTGGACGTCTCGCCATCCATCGAAAGCGTCGGCGGCGACCGGCTGAATCAAACCGCTGGCCAGGTAGCGCTTGGGCCAAAGCCCATCAGCGAAAATCACGTCGTAGCGCTCTCGATCGCTCGTGCAGCGCAGAAACGCTTCCTCATTCTGATCAAAGGAATTCCACTCGACCTCCATACCCGTAGTGGAGGTGAAGAGAGTCGCCACTCCTTGCACCGCGTAGTCGGGCCATGTTAGTACCCGAATCGGCGCCTTTCCCATCACCCAGCCCTGTGCACGCCCGGACATTGGTTATTGGGCGGACGCACCACGCGGTCATCTCGCGAGCCGGTGCGATCTTCTGCTAAGCCCTGCGCGACGACGCCTTCGGGAGATTCCCGTGAACAGTGGTTGTTTGGTTGGGTGCGGTCGCCCGCCTCGAGCTTCACAAGCGGGACAGTTGGTGTTGCACGGCCGAGCCTAAAAGCAAGCAAGCGGACGCGGAGCGAGTCCCTGAGTCGGACTGAGATCTCCCGGGACTTGACCGCGACGGCTCATCAGACTCCGACCCCGCCGGTCGAGGGGAGCAGGGAGGGGCTTTGCACGGTCACAGGCGCCCGGCGCTGCGAAGCAGATCTAGGGTGGGGCCGATTGGCAGTTCGTACAGGACGTGGCCCCCTCGACCACTCACGGTACTAGCGGTGAAGAGCGAGTCCAGGGCGGCTTCTTCAGTCGCCTCAATGACCCCGGCGAAGAGGGCGTCTATTGGATGGTCCTCCTGACCCATCTGGCCAACCAATACTGCTGAGTGGTCGAAGGTTCCGGTTGGCGACGATCGAGGTACGCGATGCGCCGTGGAGAAGGCGATGACGAGCTCACCACTATCATCAGCGCCGATGGATCCCATCCGTCCCAAACCTAACGATGCCCGCTTGGCGAGACGTGAGCACTGCTGCGAGTCGAGAGGGGCATCGGTCGCAACTACGACGATGCATGACCCGTGTTCAGGACGGGCGGGACCGGGCGGAACTAGCCGCTGGCCCACTGGGACACCGGCTACGATCAGGTTTGGGGGGGAGCCGAAGTTCGTGAGGGCTAAGACTCCGATAGTCCAAGTTGCACCTCGTGCTGTGATGACGCGGGATGCGGTCCCGATTCCCCCCTTCCATCCGAAGCACTCCATGCCCGTGCCGGCTCCGACGGTGCCCTCGGCGGTCGGTCCGTTACTTGCCGATTCCAGCGCGGCTTCGACATGCTCGGTACGTACATGGAATCCGCGACTGTCGTTCAAAAAGCTATCGTCACATTCGGCGACGACCGGAAGTGCCACGTCGTCATCACCGATCGCGGCGTCCCGTTTGCAGAGGTACCGCACGGTGGCCTCATGGACGGTCCCCAAACTATGCGAACTGGTCAGCAGAATGGGAGACCCGAGCAGGCCCCATTCCTCGATAACACTCCGGGAGGTGAGTTCTCCGTATCCATTCAACGCATAGAAGCCGCTAAATAGGCGCTCCCGGAAAAGGTTGCCGGGGTGAGGCACGACCGCGGTAACGCCCGTCCGCGCCGGGCCATGGCCTGGCGAACCGGGCGCTTCACCCTCCCACACCGTCGCATGCCCAACCGCGACACCATCGACATCAGTGATGGAGTTGAGAGGTCCAGGTTGAATGACGCCTATGACTACAGAGTGATCGCGCAGGCGTTGGCGCTGCTCAGGCAATACCAACCCTCCCTAGGCACTGAGGTGTCTCGTCGCCGAGCGCCCTGTGCGACCGATCGGAGCGCTCTACCATCTCTCGCTCCGCGACCTCGTTAGGCTCACTAGAACCGCCACCGCTAATTGGCACACCACCGACCCTGAACTTAAAACGTCCGAGGTTCGGCGGCCGTGTAGTCCTTTTCGAGATACTTCGGCTCCGCCCCTCGCATCAGCGGCTCGTCGCGATGGTCTAGTGCCCTGAGACGGCTGGGAACGAGGCGCATGACTTCCCATTCGAAGTCGTCGTAGTGGTCAACATAGCGGCGTGCCAGCCTCTCACCAACATAACGCGTGGCTATCCGAAGAATCGCTTCACCCTGCGGATCGGGTTCGATGGTTACGGTCCCGGACGCTTCCACCACCCGGCCAGGGTACGTCTCCTCCTCCGCGAGTACCAAGACCACCCGTGGGTCACGCTGCAGGTGCCTCTCCTTGCCATGACCACGGACTAGACTCACGATGAATGCCGCCCCATCCCATTCGAACCAGACCGGGGAAAGCATCACTGACCCGTCTTTTCGATAGGTCGCTAGCGTCGCCAGCCACGGTTGCTGAAGCATCTCCCCGAGTTCGGCGAGCTCGACGTTACGCATTCATGCACGCGTGACCGCGCTCCGTCCGTCCGCATTGAAAGCAGCTCATGCCATCTCGGCGAGAACCGGGAACCCGGTGATTGCTTCGCTTCCCGGGCCGGTGACTACCACAATGTCCTCTACACGAACTCCACCGACGCCGGGAATGAAGATCCCTGGTTCAACTGCGACCACCATACCCTCCTTCAGGGTCTCGTCGCTGTCTGGACCTAGGGTCGGGGCTTCCCAGACTCCAGTACCGATTCCGTGACCCGTGATGTGCCCGAAGCAGTAAGCTGAGAATCCGGCGGTGTCGATGTACGCACGGGCAGCAGCATCAACATTGCGAGCCGGTGTACCCGCGCGGACTTCTGCAATCGCAGCTCGTTGTGCGCCGAGTACGACGCGGTAGGCATCGCGATAGTGAGCGGAAGGTTCCCCAATCATCGTGCTGCGAGCGAACTCGACGTTGTATCCATCGCGCTGGCACCCCATATCCACCAGAACCCAGTCACCGGTTCGCATTGGACGATCGCTGGTCAACTCTCGCATCAACCCGAGGTCTGCGCCACTGCTCACGACCGTGGAGAAACACAGCCCATCGGCACCGCTGGAGCGCATGACCAGCTCGCCAGCGGCCGCCGCTTCGCACTCCAGAGTACCGTCGTTGCAGCTATCAAGTATCGCCCGCATCCCGGCTTCGGCCAGAACCGCGACCTCTCGCATCAATGCGATCTCCGCCGGAGACTTGCACAGTCGGGCATCAGCCATAGGGTCAATCAGGCGGACTTGGCCAGGTGCCGCAGCCTCCTCAACGTCACGATACAGGGATACCGGCACGACTGGAGGTACACCAATCCCGTTGCGGGCCCGCGCGGCCACCCCACGTAGGGTGGTGGTCATCTCAGACATGGGCACGGCCCGAACACCTACGCTCTCATAGTACGGCACGTACGCGTCCATCGTTAGCAAGAGCGGTGGACTGCCGTCATCCTCGACGATGACCACTTCTGCCAGTCGCCCCTCCGTGATCACCCTGTAGAGAAACGCCGCCGGTTGAACCAGATAGGCCACGTCTTCCGGGCGACTGGACACGACAGCGCCCAAACCGAGCGCCTTCAAAGCGAGTCGTACCCGGTCGGCGTTCTCCCGCACCACCGCGGAGCGGTCGTTAGGCACGAACTACCGCTCCGCGGTTGGCTTTGGAAAGTACCTTGCTAGCCATTCGCCGCGGATTTGGCCCGTTTGGCCAGATACTCCTTAAACTTCTCCGTCCCGGTGTCGACAAGCTCAGGGGTGGGAGGATCGCCGTCCTCGGCGATGGTGATGACATAGTCCGAGTAGGGAGAGCCTTCGGACAACTTGCAGGGGATCTCGAGCCGAATGGCCGGATTTATGTACCGAAATGACCCCACGTCCAGGTTCGGCTCCACGTAGCAGAAGTGTGGGACCAAGTCCGGATCTTGAAGGCGCAAATGTTCGAGTAACGGACACTTGGTCACCCGCACTACCGCTCGGCGCTCGCTCGACTCGACTATCGTGTTGTCATAGCCGAAGAACTGCATGCTCTCTGAGTACGCCTTCGCGACGTCTGCGGCAGAACTGGCCTCACGCTCTCGATCGGTGACCGAGAGCATGGCCTCGCCCCACTTGTAGCCCATGTACTCGGACGCCCGAGCTGCCAAACGGCGGCCCTCTTCGCCCTTCTCGTCGATCAGCTGCTTGAACATCCCGGACCACGCGAGCACGAACAGGTAATAGTTGTATTCGATCGCGTATCTCATGTCGTCGACGGGTGTGAGTTTGCCGTGCATGAGAGGCCAGCGTTTACCTTCTAGCCGGCCCTCTGCGGGCTGCTGGACATCTGCCATATCGCTCCTTCTGTTAGACCCGATTAGGCTTTGACGGGGACAGCGCGCCGCCTAGCGCTCCTCGGCTAGACGGGGCGTTTGACGATCGATGAGGAGCCGTCCCGGGATATTTCGTACCACATGGCCCGGGTCGTCCGATGGCGTTGGTAGGCTTGGGGCTCGCCGTGGCGGGGAGTGAAGGGGAGCCGGCTCCGCCGACTCCAAGCGAATTCGCCAAGTTTAGAGAGCCGTCGTATCTCGGTTGCGGTGCTATCTCTTGTGCGATGCGCCGAGAGTCAATCAACGCGGAGGTCATCCCGTGAGAAGTCGGGCCGTAGGACGCCAGCTCGGGCAGTTTGTCGGCTTGCCCGCCACAGCGGAGGAAGGGTGCCCTCGCTCTCCCGATTGAGTAGACAGGCTACACGAGGCGTGATCGACTGTCAAGGTTACCGGCAACGCTGCCAGCCATCCGAAGAAGGCCCCGATCGGCAGTACGCCCCGGGCGCATCAGAAGCGAAAACGGCGCCAGCAGTCGGTATCTGGCATCGCTCGGAGACCTTTCACCCCTTCAGCCGGGCGACCTCCCCGGGCCCGTGAAGGGGTGTCCGGAGCGCCTCACCCTGGGCCGCAGTCGTGGCCCGCTTAGGCGGTCACCCCCCCAACTTCACGCTTGCGCCGGCTGGGTCCGGCGCACCCACCCGCCGCAAGACTCGCCCGAGAGGCGATGGTTTGAGCTCTCCCACGAGACCCTCGACGCCCGGTTGGGAGCGGGCACCGATCGGCGCCAGGGCCCGGCGTCTCTTGCGCGGTTCCCGCCCGGGCGGCGCTCGTTCAGAGGTACGAGCGGATGGCGCCGGTGACCCGGTAGCCATCGTCCACCAGGGGTATCAGCCGGAACTTGTCGAAGCTGGTGCACGGGTGCGATACGTGCATTCCGACTAGGTCACCCACCCGAATGGAGCTGGAGGGCAGCACTCGGACGTGACCATGTTGGTCATTTAGCGCCATCACTTCCAATTCGCCGGGAGGCAAGCTCTCGAACCCCGCCCTTCCGATCTTGGCGAAGGGAACTGGTAGCCCGCGATCATAGGCGGCGTCCCGCTTGCCAAAGCCCAGAATGGCGAGATCGGGTTGGGGACGCGATAGCACGAGCGCCCACAGCTCGAGGGCTTGGCGAAAGCCGACTTCGTCCTCTCCAGGGTCCCCAAGCCGCGGTGTGCGCCCATGAACCCCCAGGTCGTGGGTGACGTAGGAACCGGAACGCAGCACGACCCGCACGGGCTTCGAGCTGCTCCAGCCTGATCCAAGCCTGGTCACGACGCGGTCAAAGTACTGGCTGCCCCCGGCCGTGACCAGGATCTCGTCTCGGTCCTCAAAGTACCCCCACGCGTCCAACTCCGTGACCAATTCCCGTACCTGGTCGAGGAGTGCGTCGACTAGCGGGATCGCCGCGTCTTGAGATTGATTTGGGAACACGTTTTCGTACGTCTCCACGCCAACCAGGGACAAGTGGCGGACCCCGCGTACTCGGTCTGCGACGATCAGCGCCTCCTCGATCGACCGACAGCCGCACCTACCTCCGGGTGCACCGATCTCGAGAAGGACGGTCAACCTTCCTTGGAAGCCGGCATCAGAAAGGCAATCGTCCATGAGGTCGACCGCTTCAGCAGAGTCCACCAGACAGAAGAACTCAAACCTGGGGTCCCGCGAGAGCTCGGACCCTATCCACTGAAGCGCGCGGGGTTCAAGGAACTGGTTGGCCAGGATCAGCCTTCCCGCACGCAGCCGACGGAAGGCTTGCGCCTGATGAAAGTTAGCCACTGTGAGCCCCCAGGCTCCCGCAGCCAGCTGAAGGTTGGCAATCTGCGGTGACATCGGTGTCTTGACGTGAGGAGCTAGGCTCACCTGGTGCCGGGCACAGTAGTGAGCCATCACGTCGATGTTGGAGTGGAGGGCGGACTCCTTTAGGAGCAGCACGGGCGCGATCAAATCACCGCCGAGAGCATTCCACCCCGTCCGTCCCATATCGCCGACAGTCGACCCTTGGGACATCGGCGGAAGACTTTTGAATCTCCAGTCAACCGGTTCCCTCGTAACCTCGCTCAGATCCAGTTGAATCAATCTGTGACCCTTCACGTGAAATCAGACAATATGGTCACCGATGAAAGTTTGCTCCCCTGGGAGACTGTCGGTTTGTGGAGGCTGCCGTGGAGATGATGCCTGAGCCGCCGACGCTGGACGCAGCTCTCGCCGCGACCCCAGCCAGCGGGGCGCCGGGGTGACGTCCGAGGGTGCGCTGTTGCCGGGGACCGTCTGCCTAACGTTTGACTTCGACACCGTAACCGCATGGATGAACAACGTCGAGACCCCCACTCCGGGAATACTCTCGAGAGGAGAATTCGGCGGCCGGGTCGGGATCTGGCGGGTGCTGGAACTGCTCGAAAGATACTCAATTCCGGCGACATTTTTCACTCCTGGATACACGGCAGAGACATTTCCGGAGGCGATGCACGCGATCGTCTCTCGGGGCCACGAGATCGGCCACCACGGGTACCTGCACGAGAGCCCCACTCAATTTCTCGGCGACCCAGTAGGGGAGCGGGCGATGTTCGAGCGCGGCCTCGAAGCGCTAGACCGTGTCCTCGGGATCCGTCCCACAGGGTATCGGTCGCCCGGGTGGGATCTGACCTGGGAGAGTGTCAGGATCTTGCTGGAGTTGGGGTTCGAATACGATTCCAGCATGGCGGCTGACGACTACAGTCTCTACTTTGCGCGTCATTCCGATGTCCCCGCTACGACCGGCGGCTATCGCTTCGGCGCGGAGACTAATCTGGTTGAGGTTCCTGTCAGCTGGAGCTGGGACGATTTCCCCCAGTTCGAGTTCGTTAACTCACCGCGCTTCACGGCTAACACGCTGGCGAATCCGGACAAGGTATTTGAGATCTGGGCTTCCGACATTGACTACATGGTACGCAGAGTCCCTGACGGGGTCTTTGACTTGACCATGCATCCTCAAGTTATTGGCAGAGGACACCGTTTGCTGCTTCTCGAAAGGTTCATCGAGCATTGCCTTACCTATCCAAGTCTTCGTTTCGCACGAGTGCGGGATGTGGTCGACCAATTCCGCCGAGGTCATAACAGCGACCCGCCGGCTGAGGTGACGCAGGAGTGAGCGGAGTAACCGCAGGGTCGAGATGCCCAGGTCCCCGTCCTAGAGCCAGAGACTTGGGGGTACAGGTTGGTCGGCTCACTCCGGGGTCGCACAACGCGATCACCGACGTGCCCGGTGTCCGGGTCGGACATACTCGCCTCTTCGAGGACCTGCCAGATGGCCGTGCGATACGCACCGGCGTCACCGTTGTACTGCCGCACGGCGATAACCTCTTTCGGGAAAAGGTTGTCGCCTGCGCTCACGTAATCAACGGGTTTGGAAAGCCGGCTGGCCTTAGTCAGATCAACGAGCTCGGTCTCCTGGAAACGCCGGTGGCGTTGACCAATACACTCTCTGTTGGGGCGGCGATGGAAGGGTTGGTGCTAGATGCATTGGATCGGAATCCTGAGATTGGCCGGAGTACGGACACTGTCAATCCGCTGGTCTTCGAATGTAACGATGGAGGCCTCAACGATATTCGGGGACTCCACGTTCGGCCGGATCACGTACGACGGGCGATCGAAGCGGCAACAGGCGGACCTGTCGAAGAGGGGGTGGTCGGCGCTGGGACAGGGATGACTTGCTATGGGTGGAAAGGCGGGATCGGGACCTCGTCGCGTGAGGTCGAGTTGGATGGGGCTGAAGCAATCGTTGGTGCGCTGGTTCTTGCGAATTTCGGCGAGCCGCGCGATCTCGTTGTCGCAGGAGTGCTGGTCGGTCAGCGAATCTCCCAACCACGCCTGGCAGTAGACGGACCGTCGGCGGGCTCTTGCATCGTCGTTCTGGCCACCGATGCCCCGCTCGACCATAGACAACTCCAGCGGCTCGCTCGACATGCGCAGACCGGGTTGGCGCGCACGGGAACCTATGGACGGCACAAGAGCGGGGAGTTCGTGGTCGCGTTTTCGACGGCTCGACGCGTAGCCCACGGGTCGGGCGCCTCGGCTCCACTGGCTGCCACCGTCGTCGAGGATAGCTCGACGATGGATCGTTATTTCGAAGCCGCTGTCGAGGCGACGGACGAGGCCGTCATCAATGCTCTGTTCGTTGCGGACACTACCTATGGTACCGAGGGCAGCGTGCGCGACGGCCTGCCGACCGATGAAGTGTGCCAGCTAGTCCGCAGGGCTGAGGAAAGCATGCGCCGGCCAGACTCGACTCACTAAAGTCAGCTCACGGTTGTGCAAATGCAGCGTCGGCGGCTTCCGCCAGCTGCTCTGGCAGCGTGTTCTTGTACAGCCGTCCGCGAAGCACCACCAGGCGGATGTTGTCTGCGTCGCTAAAGAGCCCAGCATCGTCGAGCGGGTTTCCCTCCATCACCACCACGTCGGCAGAAAGTCCCTCTCGCAGTGAACCTGTCTCCGAGTCGAGACGGAGGATATGGGCGTTGGCTTGGGTGGCGGCGGTGATCGCCTCGAGGGGATTGGTTACGTGCGCTCGAACCGTGAGTTCACGCCCACGACCTGACTGCGGTGCTCCGGTGAAGTCGGTGCCCAAGCCCACGGTTATTCCAGCCGCGATAGCCAAGGTGACGGACCGCGCCATCGCGGGGAAGGCCGCACCTGCGCGGACAGCAAGGTCATCCCTTAGCTTTTCCCGCTGGGTCGGGTCCTGGTACCTCTCGACCAGTGACAGAGTAGCCACCAAGCTGGCGCCGCGAGAAGACATAGCGTCGATAGCATCCTGATCGAGGAAAGTGCCGTGCTCGAAGCACTCGAGTCCAGCCTCCAGCCCGAGGTGGACAGCCTCCGAGTGGTGAGCGTGGCCAGTCACGTATGTGTGGCGGGCCTTGGCTACCTCCACGAGCGCTCGCAGCTCATCAACTGAGAACTGGAAGTCGTCGAGCCGGTCGAAGCTGGAGGCAAACCCTCCACTGACAGCGACTTTGAGTTGAGTTGCCCCATCCCGCAGAGCACTCCTACCGGCCAGCCGAGCCGCCGCCACCCCATCAGCGAGCACAGCAGGCTGAACTAGGCCGGGGATATTGCCCTCCCATGGTCCGTGGGCGAACCAGGGCCTCCAGTCGCCATGTCCGCCGCTTTCGCTGATCAACGGACCGGAGGGCAGGATCCTGGGCCCGGGCACCAACCCCCGGTTCACCGCCTCGACCACGCCACCGTCAATCCCGCCAAGGTCGCGGATAGTGGTGAAGCCCTCGGAAAGGGCGAGCCGAAGGTTCTCAAAGATCTGGGCGGCGACCACTGCGACTGCCGCGCCTGGATCTGGAGGGACGTTCACCAAGCCCACGTGAGTGTGAGCGTCTATCAGCCCTGGTAGGACGGAAAAGTTGCCGAGGTCCAGCACGTGGCCGTGCTCCGATCCTAGGGGTACTACCCCGCGTTCGACACGATCGATCCGACTTCCGGCGAGCCTGACCTCCCCGCTAAAGGGATCCCCGGTCCCATCGAAGATGCGCTCGCTACAGAGCGTGATCAAGGATCACCCATGCGCCGCGGATCCTCGGCCGCCTCGGGGCCGTGACCGGTGCGCGAGTACCCGCGAACAGAGCCCTTTCAATTTGCGAGGGACCAGTCCTCCGGATATATGTTCAGGTTGGGGTCTTGGGGGAGGGTCCCGAGGAGCTTGTTGCTGATCACCGACAGTTGATAGGGGTAATTCGGCTCCGAGATCCATGGAACATTCTTGGTCACATAGTTCTCCTCAGCCTTGAACGGCGCCGACCCGGGGACCGTATTTGTAGCGCTGATCAGCTGGTCGAGAGCGGAGCTACTGTAGCCGCCGGCATTCAGTACTCCCCCAGTCTGCAGCCAAACGGCGATGGTCGGGAGGTACTGCGGTGAGAAGGTGACGGAGAATCCGGGCGGGCTGAAGTCTGCGATCTGCCAGCTGCAGCCCGTGCTGCTCTGGCTGGTGCACGGGACAGCCTCGGAGAAAATGGTATCGGCTGGCTCTTCTCTGATGGTGAGGTGGATTCCCGCCAAGGACCAGTCGGACTGCATCACCGCCAGCTCCGCGGTGAACTCCGGCGAACCGGTGGCGCCCAGTTCTGTGAAGTTCAATTGCGTCCCCTTGGCGATGCCGGCGCCGCATTCGCCGGCTCCGGTCCCGGGCTTGATGCAAGAGTCGATGCCGGTAATGTGGACCGACCATCCGTGGCTGGCGAGCAGTTGCCGTGCCGCCTTGGGGCTGTAGGGATAGGGATTGTGACTTTCGTAGGTCGTTAGGTACGTGCTCTTTGGCGTCAGCGGAACCGGCCCATACGAGGGATAGGCGACGCCGTGGTAGATGTCACTGACGATCTCGGGCTGGTTCACGAGGTGCTGCATAGCCTGGCGTATGTAGAGCTGTTTGAAAATGGCCCCGACATTGGGATTGGAGTAATTGAGCCAAAACGAATTGAAGCCCCAGTCCGGCCAGGCCGCCAGGTGGTAGCCATGCGTGCTGAGATAGTGACGCTGCGCAATGTCTGATGCAGGCAGGTAGCCGTAGTCGAGCTGACCCGAGCGCAGAGCATTGAACTCCGAGGTCGAACTTGTAAACGGGATCTCCTCGAGCTTGGCCAGCTTCGGCCGGTTCGGCCCGGAGTAGCTCGGGTTGGGGACGAGCACGTCATAGCCTGTTGTTCCATCGAAGGATGAAAGTCGCCACGGACCATCAACGACCTTCCATAGAGGGCTGTCCGTCCAACTGGACGGGTCAGCCGACTCAGTGTTGAGAAAGTTGTAAACGGAGGTGGCACCGGCGGTAGTCAGATCGTAGTCGCCGACGGGTCCGCTCAACGAAGTGCGATCCCAGACGTGCTGTGGGATCGGGAAGATCTCGCTGAGATTGTTGTAGAGGAGATCAAGGGGGCTGTAGGCCTGGTTGAAGGTCAGGCTGAAGGTGTAGGGAGTGCTTGTGGGGAAACTCATCGACACGATGTTGGATGGGATATCCCCGGGCACATACCCGTAGTAGTCGCCAGGTTCGGCTTTGTAGATGTCAAGCCAGAATTCGATATCGCGAGCAGTGACCGGGAGCCCATCCGACCACTGGTAATGCTTGAGCGTGATGGTGACCGTGCGCCCAGCATTGGAGTACACGGGAGGCTCGCCGATGCTGAGTTTGTAGTTGACGTAAAACTCACCGTCGTTTCCGAACCAGTACAGCGGCCGCCACATCAGATTCTGGAACTGAAACAGCTCAGTGTCGTTGGCGTAGGCACCGCTTGTGAACGGGAAGATGTAGTGCGAGGTCTGGGTGGGAGCGAGGGCGAATGTCGCCGTGCCGTGATAGCCGGAGGCGCTGGCGTTGAGTGAAGATCCGCCGCTCGCCATCAGTAGAAGGGTCGCTGCCAACCCCAGGCCGATCCAGGACCTCCGCCACCTGCCCCTCCCGTTTCCCGCAGTCCACGCCCGGCTCATCAAGCTAACCTGCACGATCTGCCCTCCCGTTGGATCTATCAGAACCCCACGGTCGTGGGCTGGTCCCAGCCCGGAGACACGGTCCCAGCCATTGTCGACTGTCGGCAGTCTACCTTCGCCGACCCAACCCGCGCCTGTGCAACCGGAAACGCCCAGGGCTCGAACGCGGCGCTGGGGGAGGGGGCGGGGTTTCGGGGAGGGCCGCCGACACCCTCATCTATCCGTCCGAGTTCGTTGTTGACTACGGCGCGAACTTCCGCCAGAGACGTTTCCGCCTGCGTCAGCTTCAGGGATTGGCCCTCGAGCGAAGCGGAGCGACGGGTCTCCAGGTGCCAGATTGAAGTCCAGGATCCTTCGGCTTCGGCTGGCGCGGGCCGTCCGCCCGGTCGCTGGCGCAGCTCAGCCATCGCCGCCTCCAGTCGCCGGTAGATCAGTTGGCAGGCGGGGTGGCCGCGCTTCGAACGAATCGTGCCCACCCCTGCCCGACTCTGGAAGCTGGCCCGCAACGTGGTCAACAGTCGGCAGCCGAAGTGGCTGTTCAGAGCACCAGCCGAACCCATCCGAGTTCGGCGGTGAGCCGAAATCGGCGGATCCACGTTGAGGCTCGGGGGAGTTCGATCCAGGCACAGGCAAAGGCTTGACGCCACCGCCCAGCTCACCAAGCCAGCCTTAGTCCCTTCGTGAAAGGGGTCGCGGCGGACGGCGGCCCCTGTCCCGAGGCTCCCGCGCAGAACGCTGCCGACGCCCGGTCGTGATTGCAGCCAAACGCTGGAGGGCACCCACAGAGCGCCGCTCCTTCTGAGCCAGCTCCGGACCTTGCGCGGAGGCGACCGCGCCGCGTGGCAGACCGCCGAGGACGCCGGTTGCTGCGTCCTGACCCGTCTGGCCTGACGACGGCGACGGCAGCCGCCAGTTGTGCGGCTAAAATTAGCGAGCTCCTGACGGCAACACGCCCGGCCGATCTAGCTGAGGTTGTAGACCCTGACCAACTCGGAGATGGAGTCGGCCGGCCAGGCACCGCCGCGCGCTGCACTGATCACGGGCGCCGCACGCGGGATTGGTCGGGCGTGTGCGGTTAGGCTCGCCCAGGAGGGCTACTCGCTCGCGCTTCTTGACGTCGATCCCGAGGGTTTGGCAGAAACTGCAATCGCCACGCGCGGCCCTTTTAGACAGGTGATTGTTTTTGAGTGCGACCTTCAGCAGGCAGAAAGGATCTCCTCCACCCTCGACGAGGCTTACGATCAGCTCGGCGCGCCACGCCTGCTAGTGAACGTCGCCGGAGTTGGAGTCGCTGCCACCATAATCGAGACCGACGTCCGCGACTGGGACCGACTGCTTTCAATAAATCTATCCGCGATCTTCCACACCTGTCGGCTTACGATTCCCCGCATGATTGCTGCCGGAGGGGGAGTAATCGTCAACGTGTCGTCGGCTGGCGGCCTGGTCGGCCTCACGCAACGCGCAGCCTACTGCGCCACCAAGGCTGGGGTCATTGGTCTCACTCGCGCAATCGCTGCCGACCACGCGCGCCAGGGGATCCGAGCGAACGCCATCTGCCCAGGAACGGTCGCCACAGAGTGGGTCGGGAGAATCCTTGAGGGGATGCCGGACCCCGAAGCCAGCCGGAGAGCGATGGAAGCTCGGCAACTCGACGGCCGCATGGGCACGCCCGAGGAAGTCGCTGCGGGTGTGGCATTTCTCGCGAGTGACGACGCTCGGTTCGTAAACGGCTCGGCTTTTGTGATGGATGGAGGCATGACTGCGGTCTAGCGCTGAGTCGCTCCGGGCCCGCCCGGCTTGCATTCTCCGCCGACGTTGGCAAAGTCGCCCGCCCGACGTTCATCCCACTTGCGACTCCTCGCTCAGTGCCTTCGGAGCACCCGCCCCGAGAGAGCCCCCGTGTGCTCGCCGGCGTCCACAACGACATTGCCATTGACCAGAACATAGGGAATGCCCTGCGGGTAGACGGCGGGGTGGTCAAAGTTTGAAGAACTCCCGATCTGGTCGTAGTCAAAGACGACCAAGTCGGCGAAGTAGCCCGCGGCCAACAAGCCTCGTGCCCGAATCCCGAATCGGGACGCGGGCAGATTTGCCATCTTACGGACCGCCTCCTCAAGCGACAGGGTCCCGACTTCCCGTACGTGGTGACTGATGTAGGCCACGTGGGCGCAGAAGGAAATCGGCGACCGGGTGAGCAGAGATAGGGGAGGTTCCACGGAGCTGGCATACCCGTCCGCCGTCAGGCTGAACAAGGGATGCGACACCTGCTTTGCGATCTGGTCTTCAGTGAAGAGCTGGCCCACCATCGTCAGTGCGTCCATATCTCCCCCCGCTGCCTGGAGGATGTCGAAGTAGCAATCCCACTCGTCCACCCCCCGGATTGCGGAGATCTCCGGGAAGGAAAGACCGTTAAGCTCGGGAAACTGGGGGCTGTGCACCAGATGGACTCGCCCCCACTGACCCTTGTGTATGAACCGCCAATAACGGTCGCAGTCGCCTCGCAAGCGCTCCCGCACCTGGTGATCACCCAGTAGCACCGCTGCCTTGTCCAGCCCATCCGCTATGAGCCAGTCCGGCAAAATGCCGGTCATGTCGCCGTCCCCTTCTGTCAGTGGGGTGGTATCAGCCTGGACGTCGACGCCTCGGCCCCGTGCCGCCGTCATCAACTCCACCGCTTGCTCCCACCCGCCATCGGGCACACCGGTGTCGTGCCGCACATTGAAGTGCGAAATCTGCCCGCGGGTGCGGCTGGCCTGGACTATCGTCAGAAACTCTCGGACGGCCTCGAGCAGCCGCGAGTCACGATTGCGGATGTGGCTCGCATAGAACCCGTCATAGCGGCCGACGACCGCCGCCAGACGGATGACCTCGGCGGTCTCGGCAAGACGTCCATTGCGGAGTTCTAGGCCGGTGGAAAGGCCGAAGGCGCCCGCCTCCATCGCCTCTTCCACATACCGCTCCATCTGTGCCAGCTCGTCCTCCGACGGGACCACGCCGCGGACTCCGGCCGCAAGCCTGACGGTGCCATGGCCGACCAGCCATGCGAGGTTCTGGCTAATTCCACCGCTCTCGACGTCGCTCAAGTATTCCCTGAACGAGCGCCACGGGATCGGTCCGTCGTAGCCGAGCGTGCGCAGCTGACCGGTTACATCCGCTTCTGACGCATCACTGATGGGAGCGTTGGTGATGCCACAGTTGCCCACCACCTCGGTGGTCACTCCCTGTCGAATCGTGCTCTGGGCCGTTCGGTTGGCGTGGACGGTGAAGTCCGTGTGGCTGTGGACGTCAACGAACCCGGGCGCCACCACCAAGCCCTCCGCTTCGATGACGCGATGAGCGGTGGAGTCGCTGCCCCCTCCCACCTCGACGATCTTGTCGCCAATCACAGCGACGTCGCCCTTCCAGCGGGGATCGCCACTGCCATCCACGATCCACCCGTGGCGTATCAGCACGTCAAACAACGTGGCCGCCGCCTGATCCTTGGCCTCCGCGGTCGGAGCTGGCTGGACAGATAACTAGCCCGTACACCTAAGCAGGCCCGACCTCTAGTCCCATTTGCGCGCCGGTGGCCGCGACGAGCGCGGGGTGTGGAGTGGTGCCCAACATCCCGCCGAGTAGGTCCACTCTTCCGGAGTTTTCAGGTCAGCTCCAAATGTCCGCCGCCCGGTAGGGGTCCAGCCACCGAGCGGGCCGCCGCTTCGAAATGCTCAAGCGCATCCCGATCCAGTTCGAACCCTAGACCAGGTCTGACGGGTACGGCGAGCTGACCATCACTGAGAGCGTGTTCGTCCCGCACCAACTTCTGCCTGAGGGGTGATTCGGATAGTGATGGAGGCAGGTATTCGAAGAATGGCATGTGGTCGGTCACTGTCGCCAGGTGAGCCGCTGCCGCGATCGAGATCCCGGTCTTCCACCCGTGCGGCACGACCCGGCGGCCGCGCGATTCGGCTAACTGGCAGACGCGGCGGGCCTCCGTGAGCCCCCCCACCCTTCCGATGTCGGGCTGAGCGATAGCCACCTCGCCCCGGTCGAGAAGATCCTCGAACTCAAAGCGGGTGCTGAGCCATTCTCCCGAAGCGATGGGGATATCTATCAGATGCGCGAGTTCCGCGTAGTCATCAAGGTCGTCGGGCCAGAGTGGCGTCTCGATGAAGTAAACGTCCAGATCCTTCCACTGGTTGACCGCCACCGCCGCCTGGCTCACGCTCTGGAAGGCATATTGCACGTCAACCATGATCACGACGTCTGGTCCGATCGCGTCCCGTACTGAGCGAATTGCATCCGCCAGCCGTTCATCGGGCACCCGCACGCCCATGTGGGCGTACGGTCCCCCGAAGGTGAGCGAGAGCTTGACGGCGGAGTAGCCCAGGGCCTTCGCGCGAGTCGCCCAGTCCACCATCTCGGTCACGTAACCGCCGAAGTCGGCGATCTCCGGTTGCAACGATGCATAGGGAGTCAATCTGTCACGGCATTTACTGCCCAGAAGCTTCCATACCGGAACGCCAGCGGCCTTGCCACGAAGATCCCATAAGGCCATGTCGATGGCCCCCAAGGCATGGATGAGCGCGCCCCGGCGCCCGGTCATCGCGGTATCCCGGTAGAGCTTCTCCCAGACCGCCTCGGGATCACTCGGATCGAGGCCGAGGAGCGCATGGCCCAATCCTCGATCCATCGTGTGTGTGCCCGGGGCCATGATGCATGCCCAGCCCACCCAGGGGTTGACGTCAGCTTCGCCAATGCCGACCAGGCCACTGTCCGTGTGGATCTCGACTACCAAGTCGTCCTGCGCCGAGCTGGTGGCCCCAACCTTGTACCCAGGATCGAGGAGGACGTGGCAGTCCACCGCCGTAATCTTCACAGCGGTGCGGCCACCTTGCCCCGGCCTGGATCTGGACGCGCGCGGCCACCAGCCCGATCAACGTCACGAGTGTCGAACGATGTCAACCGGTGTAGTACCAGTTCTCCGGGTTAATCGCGAGCGTGGGGTTCTGCGGAGTGACCCCGTGGAGGTCTTTCGCGATCTCGCTGATTTGCTGGTCTGGGAGCTCCTGCCAGAGAACCGGTAACTGCTCTCGAGCGAAGCTCTCGTATGCCTGCAGAGCTGCGGGTGACGAGCTGTAATCGCTGGCGTCAATCAAACGGTCCATCTCGGCGTTGCTGTAACCCGACACATTTTCGCCAGAGCCGGTCTTGTAGAACTCCTCTCCGGTCGGATAGAAGTCCGGATCGTAGCCCCAGCCGATCAGACCCCAGTCCAGGGCATCCCAGCTGCAGGTGGCGGTGGTGCATACAAACAGGTCGCTGATCACCGTGCTTGACGGCGCTTCACTCAGATTGATTGTGATCCCGACTTCGGACGCTGCTGATTTGTAGGCTTCCATTGACGCCGCCAGATACGGGATGCCAGACGCAAAGGTGATGTTTACCGTGAACAGGTGGCCTCGGGTCACCCCAGTACCGCAGTCTGAGGCACCATCTCCCGGGCGAACGCAAGCAACCACACCCGATCCATTCACAGCCCATCCGTGAGCCTTCAGCAGGGCGCGAGCGTGACTCGGGCTGTAGGGGTAAAGGACCTTCATGTCGGCCTTTGTGACGTATGGATCCGGACCATCGGACGGGATCGGTCCACTCTGGACGTACCCGTAACCCCTGAGCGCCGTCTTGATGATCAGCGGCTGGTCCAAGAGGGACTCCAGCACCTGTCGTGCGTACAACTGGTGGTAAACGACACCCATGGTGGCGCTCCGATAGTCCAGGGGAATATATCCGAAGCCGAAATTGGGCCACGGGACCAAGTTGTATTTTGCAGAGAGCGGATTCGGCCCTACAGCCTTGCCTGCTGGTTTGGGCTGTAGGTCGCCTTGTGGGATGTACCCGACCTGGATGTCCGCACTGTTCGAGCGTATTGCGGCGTCCTCCGCCGCAGCCGTGGTGAACGGAGCCTCCTTGAACTCCGCAAGGTGAGGCTTGATCGGTCCGGAATAGCTCGGATTCGGGACAAAAGTGGCGTTCCCCAGGGTGGTGAACTCGGTCAGCCGCCAGGGACCGTCGACGATCTTCCACAGGGGATTCGTCGCATAAGTCTGCGGGTCGTTTGCCTGCGAGCTCAGGTAGTTGTAAACGGCGGCGCAATCAGACTCAGTGGTGGCGCAGTCGCTCGTCGTGGTTGCCGAGGTACGGTCCCAGGCGAGCGGCAGTGGCGTGATCTGGCTCAGTTCGTTTCCAGTAAACCAGCCCGGCGCATAGGACCTGTTCAGAGTGAACGTCACTTGCGTCGGAGTAACTGCCGTGACCTGAGTCACGTTGTCGGGATACAGTCCGGGTACGTAATTGCACCAGTTCGCCTTCTCGGCCTCGACCATGTTCTGCCAGAAAATCACATCCTGGGCCGTGAGGCTCTCGCCGTTGGACCACTTGTAGGATTTGAGGTTGACGGTGACCTTGGTGTCATTATCAGAGTAGACGGGAGGACTGGCGAGGCTCAGCGACGGATTGAGAACGACCGACTGGTTCTCGCCGAACCAGTAGAGGGGTCGGTACATCAAAGGTATGAATTGGCTGATATTGGCCGAAGTGCAGTCGGCACCGCTGTAGAGGGGAAAGATGTAGTTAGGCGGGGATCCAGGAGTCTCGGCGAACGTGGCTACTCCACCGCTGCGGGGCTTGGCTGAGCTGGAGGCAGCTGCCGGAGTAGCGAGCGTTGGCAGGATCAGGAGCAGGGCGCCTAGAGCGAGCGTCCATTGGAGAAAGCGTCGAGGCTTCCGGGTTCGAGGGATCATTTCGTGTAACCTCCAGAATCGTGGGGCAGCGCTCCGATCACTGCCCATCTAAGCGATGCCCATTCGGCCCTGCCCGGCAATGCTCGCCGACCGCCAGCTATCCACGTCCACTGAAATTCCCACCTATGCCAGCCTGAGCTCAAGGTCACGGTCGACCCCTTCGGGAGAGGTGGCTCCCAGCGCCGTCGAGATGCGGTTGGCCGTCGCAATGACTGCAGATGAAAACTTAGACGCCTGGGACGTCGAGAACAGTTGCGACCTTCCAGACACGCTGATGGCGCCGACGACGTCGCCACGGTGTCCAAATACCGGTGCGCTCACGCAGCGAACGCCGTACTCATTCTCTTCGTTGTCCAGGGCAAATCCCTGACGCTGGATCCCTGCCAGCTCCGTCAGCAAGCGGGCGCGGTCGGTGACCGTGTGCCGCGTGTACGAGGTTAGAGGAGTCGAATCCAGCAGCGAGTCGCGGCGCGCGTCTGGCAGGTGGGCCAGGATCACCTTGCCAATCGCGGTTGAATGGAGTGCCAAGCGCATCCCCACCATCGAGGTCAATCGATCCTGCCGGTCAGCTTCCAGCTTGTCGACGTAGACGACTTCTCCGCCAACTAGCAATCCGAAGTGGATCGTGTGCCGGGTTTGACCTTGGAGATGCACGAGGTAGGGGTGGGCGACGCGAGGGTAGCCAAGTGACCCGTGGGTGCGCCCTAGAAGCATCAGAAGCTGTGCACCTGGGGCATAGAGCCCACGCCCCATCGCCACGACGTACCCGCGCCGCGCAAGCCCAGCCAGAATTCGGTGCACAGTTGGCTTGGGAAGACCAGTTACCGCAGACACCGATTCGAGCGACGTCTCCGGCGCCCCGGCAACGATGGCTTCGAGGACATCAAGGAATCGATCAAGGACCCGGTGCCCCTCAACTCCCCGTGGAGAATTCCGCCTGGTGGAATTCAGATCCATCTTTGCGGGCAGTCTAGAGTATCCTGACGTGACCGTCAAGGTTCGGACCGCACCTTTTAACTAATGCGATCCGGCCGGAACTGGCCGATCCGTTGTGGAGGCAGGTACCCGTGGGGCAGATCAGCCAGGTGCTGACCGAAGTGGGAAGTGTCGGCGTCGTCCCAGTACTACCCGCTGTCGACGTACCTCAGGCTGCGACTCTAGCCGCCGCCCTCAGAGCGGGTGGACTCCCCTGTGTTGAAGTCACGTTTCGGAGTTCCTCTGCCGAAGCGGTAGTGCGCAGCATGTCGTCGGACTCCGATCTGCTCGTGGGCGCCGGAACCATCCTGACCCGTGAGCAGGTGGATCGCGCGGTCGAGGCAGGTGCTCGGTTCATCGTCGCCCCAGGACTGAGTCTAGATGTGGTACTGCACTGCCTCGATTTGCAGGTCCCCGTGATCCCTGGAGTGGCTACCGCATCCGAGATCCAGGCAGCGTTAGGCACCGGAATAGGGCTCGTGAAGCTATTTCCTGTTGAGCCTCTGGGCGGCATGAGTCTGCTCACCGCACTCGCGTCGCCCTTCCCCGGGCTGAGGTTCCTGCCGACCGGCGGGATCGGACCCGAACTCATCGGCGCCTACCTTGCGCACCCCGCTGTCCATGCCGTTGGGTGCAGCTGGGTAGTCGAGCCATCGATCGTGGCTGACCGCGACTGGGGCGAGGTGACACGCCGCGCCAAGTATGCCGTCGCCACCGCGCAATCGGTGCGTGCAGAGGTGAACTTGAACGAGCCTCCGCGGCAAGAGGCAACTGCGAGGGCCTGACACCATTCCAATGACCGAACTGCCGATCCGCCCCCGGGAAGAGTGTCGCTACGACGTGGTGGCTCTGGGAGAGGTAATGCTCCGACTCGATCCGGGAGAGGCGCGCATCCGCACCGCGCGTGAGTTCCAGGTGTGGGAGGGAGGCGGTGAGTACAACGTCGCGCGCGGGCTGAGTCGCTGCTTCAACCTGCGCACCGCCATAATCACGGCACTGGCCGATAACGAGGTGGGGCGACTGGTTGAGGGCCTGATTCTCCAGGGCGGCGTGGACACGTCGTTTCTGCGTTGGGTCCCCTATGACGGCGTTGGGCGCACGGTCCGGAACGGCTTGAACTTCACCGAGCGCGGATTCGGGATCCGCGGGGCAGTAGGGACCTCGGATCGGGGCCACACCGCTGCGAGCATGCTCCGACCGGATGAGGTCGACTGGAATCACCTCTTCGGGACGCTTGGAGTCCGATGGTTCCATACCGGCGGTATCTATGCGGGACTATCCGATCGCACACCAGACGTCATCGAGCAGGCCATGGTCACGGCCAAACAACACGGGACGATCGTCTCCTACGATCTCAACTACCGCGCAAGCCTGTGGGAGGCAAACGGCGGCCAAACCCGCGCTCGCCAGGTCAATCGGCGCCTTGCCACCTTCGCTGACGTGATGCTGGGTAATGAAGAGGACTTTACGGCCTGCCTTGGTGTGGAGGTCACGGACCTCGATGCCAGCATCGAAGCTTGGAATGTCGACGGTTTCCAAGCGATGATCAAAGAGGTGGCTGCTCAGTTTTCCAACCTGCTAGTGATCGCGGCCACCCTGAGGACGGTGCGCACCGCCACAGTGAATGACTGGGGTGCGATCGCTTGGTCGCAGGAGGAGGGGCAGGTGGAGGCGCCTCATCGAGTTGGGTTGGAGATCCTGGACCGGGTAGGTGGGGGCGATGCCTTCGCGTCGGGACTGATCTACGGCCTACTGGAACGCCAACCGCTGGCAACAGCTGTTCATTACGGTGCGGCGCACGGAGCACTAGCGATGACCACTCCCGGAGACACGTCGATGGCCAGCCTCGACGACGTCGAACGCCTCATGCGAGGCGAAGGATCACGCGTCCGCCGTTAGCGGTTCCCGGGCGATCCTTAACACTGTCTCCAGGGCCGGGACCCGGTACCGGGCCAGCTGACTCCGGCCCATGGCGATGCGGGCCCTCTCGGCCCGAAGTAGCAGCAAAACGGGACTCTATCGTCGTAGCCTCTTATAGCGTGAGCGCTCAACCACCGGTGAATCCATTCAGAGTATCCAAGTAATTGCGTGTGCTCTGAGATGTTCGGTACTGCGATGGCCCGTCGGTAGCTGGCAGCCCGCAAATGACCGTGGGTTCACCCGCGGAAGAGGCGACCCAACTTCTTGGCTTCGTAGACCTTTCTCCCTCGCCCTGTCACGCCTGCGCAGCGGCTGCCGCAATGCTGTCGAAAGGAGGGTTCGAGGAGGTGGACGTCACTAGGGAGTTCCCCGCGGGTGGGCGCCACTTTGTCATCAGTGGCGGCACTCTCGTGGCATGGTCTACTCCCAGCGACGTCACCGCAGACGCAGGACTTAGGATCCTAGGAGCCCACACGGATAGCCCTAACCTACGCGTCCGGCCACGCCCGGAGATCGACGCGGCCGGATATCGAGAATTGGGTGTTGAGATCTACGGACGCCCTCTGTTGAACTCATGGCTCGACCGCGATCTTGGCTTATCTGGCCGGGTCACCCTGGACGTGGGCGGAGAAACGAAAACTGCGCTGCTCAAGGTCGACCGTCCCCTGCTGCGGTTGGCACAACTCGCCGTTCATCTCGACCCCAAGGTCAACGACAAGGGGTTGAGGCTAAATCCCCAAACCCACATGATCCCGATATGGGGGTTACTCGCATCTGATCCCCCGAGCTTCCGGTCCTTCCTCGCGAGTGAACTTGGCGTGGAGAGCGAGTCCGTTCAGAGCTGGGATGTAATGGCTCATCCACTTGAGCCGAGCCGTCTCGCCGGTGGAAATTCAGAGTTCATCAGCGCACCGCGCCTGGACAACCTGGCATCCGCATACTGTGCGACTCGGGCCATCGTCGAGAGTGCCGGCGCTATGCGTCCTTCCACCGGCAAGCCCTCAGTTCGGGCTCTTTTCGACCATGAGGAAGTTGGCAGCCAATCCTCGACTGGGGCAGACGGCGCGTTGCTGGCCTCCGTGCTGGAGCGAATGGTCCTAGCGATAGGGGGCAGTCGGGCGAGCTATCTGACTGCGATGGCCAACTCCTTTTGTGTCTCTGCCGACATGGGACACGCGGCGCACCTGAACTACCTAAAGCGGGGTGAGCCGCACCACTTGGTTCATCTCAATCAGGGGCCAGCGATCAAACGCCACTCGTCTCAGTCTTTTGCCACTGACTCGAGGACCCACGCAATCTTTGGTGCCGCTTGCAAGGACACCAAGGTCCCCTATCAGCTGCACGCCGGTCGATCCGATGGCCGCTCCGGATCTACGATCGGACCAATCACATCTGCGCATCTCGGGGTGGCGACGGTTGATGTCGGGATGCCTCAGCTGGCCATGCATTCGGCGAGGGAGCTCTCCGGCGCCGACGATCCGCAGTAGCTGATTCGCGCCCTAGCGGCGTTTCTGGCGGGCTGACGACCACTCCGCACCGCGCGCCACGCGACCGCTGTGCGGGAGGAGTTCGCTCTGCGCTCTCGTGCTCGCCGAGGCGGTTCTACAGCGCCCTTATGATTCAGGCAGGGCAGGGCCTCGCGGCACGACATAAGCTTCCGTGAACCCGCCGACTCCGCGATCGTATGAAAGGTGCCGCCCAAAGGCGGGCGCGACGTCAGTTTGGAGGGCTCGCCGATGCCTATACGGTACAACTCGCAGTTCTTCGCCACCCAGGACTTGCCTGTGGATGGGCCGCCACGTGAGCTCGTTGGCTACGGAGAGCACCCACCGCAGATCCAATGGCCCGACGGAGCCAGAGTAGCCGTCCAACTTGTGGTCAATTACGAGGAAGGCTCGGAGAAGACCTACGCCATGGGGGACGATGTCAACGAGGACCTGTACGAACTGCCGTGGAAAGTCGAAGGGCAGCGAGATTTGGCCATCGAGTCTGCCTACGAGTATGGCTCGAGAGCAGGAATCTGGCGGCTCTTCCGAATATTCGGGGCCGCTCGGATCCACGTCACTTGCGTCGCGGCCGCTGTGGCGTTGGAACGCAATCCAGCCGTCGCGCGCAAGCTCACCGAGCGAGGTGACGAAGTGGCCGGACATGGATACCGATGGAGCAACCACTTCGAGATGAATCGCGACGAGGAGCGGGAAGCGATCTCACGCGCCGTCAGATCGATCACAACCACGACCGGCCACCGCCCGCTCGGATGGTATTGCCGGGAGATGAGCACCAACACCCGGGAGCTCGTCGTTGAGGAGGGCGGATTCGTATACGACTTCGACTGTTACAACGACGATCTGCCATACTGGACCGTGGTTAAGGGCAAGCCCCATCTCATCACCCCCTACTCCCTAGTCGTCAACGATGCCCGATTCGTCGTCGCCCAGGGATACGGCAGCCCGGAGCATTTCCTGGAGTATGCGAAGGCCGAGCTTCATCGGCTGCTCCACGATGGTGATGATGTCAGTCGGATGATGTCCGTTGGGCTCCACCCTCGAATTTCGGGGCATCCGGCTCGGGCTGACGCCCTGGCACGGTTCATTGAGTATGCCCAGGGTCAGGAGGGTGTCTGGATTGCCCGCCGAATCGACATTGCCAATTCATTTCGGGAGCAGTTCCCGGCAGAAATGGCTCTTGGGGCACGGGCAAAGCAGCCGTAAGTCAGGCCGGGTCGGCGCCCCGCTAAGGCGCCAAAGAGTCCCAGGTGCTGATGATCTCCGGCGATGCCACCACGTCGAACCTGTGCCTCATGAGAAGCAGTGACGCCTCGTGCTGTTGGCGGTCGTCGCTGGCGACGCAGTCCTCGGCAACGACGACGTAGTAGTCGTTGAACATTGCGTCGCGCGCGGTCGATTCGACGCAGCCTTCGGTCGTGCACCCAGTCATTACAAGGGTTTGGATCCCGTTGCTTCGGAGAAGCAGGTCGAAGTTTGTCCCCCAGAAGGCGCTGGATCGGTACTTACGTACCAGGAGCTCCCGCTCGATCGGTGCCAACTCTGGAATGACTGCCTGCCCCTCACTCCCGTCCACGGTGTACCACAGGGGCTTGAGAGGCCCTCGGTCCGCGAGGTGCATTCGCATATTGAATCTGATCTGGGCGGGCGACTCACTTCGTCGGCCGGGAAGGACGGTCATTTGCACGAAGATCACCGGTACTGCGGTCTCCCTAGCGGAGCGGAGGAGGTGGGCTAGCCTCGGGACCATCTCCCGGTACATCGAGATGTCGATTCCTTGTTGGTCGAAGGCCCCGCCGGGGAGACAAAAGTCCCGCTGCATGTCGACAATCACCAGCGCGCTGTGGCTCGGCTGGATCAGCTCTTCCAGGGTCGTGAACACATGACGACCGTCCACTTCTAGCATCGAGAGCGAGCCTACACCTCAAGACTAGGGCGCGGCCGGGATGCCCCCTCTTCTCTCCTCTTCACTTTGGTGGATTACTGGCTCAACGTCCAGTTTTGCGGATACACATTGAGATTGGGATCCTGGGGGAGCGCCCCCTTGAGCTTTGGACTCACCACCGACAGCTGGTACGGATAGTCCGGGAGCCAGAGGTTCGGTAGATCCTCAGCCGCGTATACGCCGAAGGCGCGGATCGCCGACACGGCCGAGTCCGTGGTGGCGTTGGCGATGATCGCGTTCATCTTCGGGTTGTCGTAGCCGCCAGCGTTGGTCCCGCCTCCGGCAGCGAACCATTGGGTTCCCAGTGGGAGATACTCCGGGGAGTACGTGGGGGTCGAACCTGGCGCGCCAAAGTTGCCAATCTCCCAGCTGCAGCCGACGCCGCCGTCGCTGCATGGTTCCATGGTTGCGAAGATCTGGGTCTCTGGCTCCGATTTCAGTGTGACCTCAATCCCGGCCTCCGACCAAGCGGACTGGATCGCCTCCACTTCCGCGGTGAACGGGGCTGACCCGGTAGCTACCAGCTCGGAGAACTTGAGCTCGGCGCCACGAGCCACACCGGTACCGCACTCTCCGGGCCCGTCACCCGGCTTTGAGCAGACGTCGACGCCCTTGGGATGGACGGTCCAGCCGTGGCTCCTGAGCGTCTTCTCGGCGTTGGTAACGCTGTACGGGTACGGATTGTCGGTGCCTATCTTGTCCGTGTAGGGGTTGGCCGGCTTCGCCGGCACCGGACCATAGTCAGGGTATGCCTGGCCGTGATAGATGTCTTTGACGATCTGGGGTTGGTTGATCAGCTCTTGAAGAGCCTGACGAATGTATAGCTGTTTGAAAATGGATCCAACCGTTGGGCTGGTGAAGTTCAGCCAGAAGCTGTTGAACCCAAAGTCGATCCACGGGGCTACCTTGTAGCCGCGCGAGGTGAAGTACTTCTCCTGCGAGATGTCCTGTGTGGGCAGGTAGCCGTAGTCGAGTTCCCCGGAGCGGAGGGCATCGAACTCGGCAACGTCGGAAGTGAACGGCACCTCTTCGAAAGCTGCCAGATGGGGTTTGTCAGGGCCCGTGAATTGGCGATTTGGCACGAAGGTTGCGGCGCCGGTGGCAGGACTGAAAGCCTGGACCACCCACGGTCCGTCGACGGCGCGCCAGAGGGAGTCTGTGTAGGTGGATTCGTCCGTAGCCTGGGAGTTGAGGAAGTTGTACACGGCCTCCGCTCCCGCCGTCGTCTCGTCATAGTTCCCAACGGGACCGTTCTCTGACGTCTTATCCCAAGTCTGCTGCGGAATCGGCCAGATCTCACTCAACTGGTTGTACAGCACCCAGAGGTGGCTATAGGCCTTGTTGAAGGTAATGCTGAACTGGTAGGGGGTGCTAGCGGGAAAACTCATCGAGGTAATGTCGTCCGGCAGACTTCCCTCGAAGTAGGCGTAATAGTTGGTTTTCTCAGCACTAAAAATGTTCATCCAGAACTCGACGTCCCGATTGGTGACCGGTTGTCCGTCTGACCACTTGTAGTCCTGGTTCATCGTTACCGTGACCGTACGGCCACCGTTGGAGAAAACAGGCGGTTTACCAACGCTCAGGCCATAATTGATGCCTTGGTCTAGGCCCTTGCCAAACCAATACAGCGGCTGCCAGAGGAGGTTTTGAAACTGGAAGATGTCGACGTTATTCCCCAAGTACCCAGGCATGAAGGGGAGGATATAGTTTCCGGGTTCACCGGGAGGGAGGGCGAAGGTGGCCGTTCCCTGATATTGGGACCTCGCGGTGCTAGTGGCAACGCCAACGGTGGAAACTAACAACCCCGCAAGGACAGCTGACACCACGAGTTTGGCCTTCATATCACTAGCGCCCCCTATTTTTCGACCTATACTCGATGGCGCATCCGGGCGCCCGGGCAGTGATGCTCTGGTCCGCCTCGCGCACCCGGGTCACCGATCATGTGCGTTTCGTATACGCAACACCGTTGTGCATAGGAACCGCTAGTATAGCACCGCGTCGAGGCTTAGACGGGAGTAGAAGCGATCAGTGGGAAGGCTTCGACAAGGTCCATCGGCCCAAGGCTCATCCCGCCGGGCTGTCGCGGTCAGGATGGCTCGGATCTTCCAAGACCGAACCGTCAAAGCGATCGATGGTCGTGAACTCTGAGACTTGTCGCCGGGTGAGGCGTCGGACGGCGCGCCTCGGTCGGCCCAGAGCGACTAAGGCGGCGATCGCCCACGGTTCGGGGATATGTAGAAGCGCGCGTAGCTGTGCTTCCTCGCGCGTCAGAACGGTGGTGACGACGCCGGCGAGTCCTCTGGCGTTCGCGGCGAGGATTATGTTTTGGACGAATGGGTAGATAGACGCGCCACCGACGATGCTCTGGCGGCTGAGGCCGTTGTCGGTCACAGCCAACTGGGTCAGGTCGACCGCGACGACGAGCATCACGGGGACTGACTCAAGGTTATCGGCAAAATCATTGGGCTGCGCGACCAACCGAGCGTCGGCAAGATCCACTGCGGGTTCGTGCCAAGAGCCATCCGGCCCGGGTGCGAAGGGAACCAATCCAGCTTCGACATGGGCCATGTACTCACGCCAGCCGAGCACGTAGTGTTCCCTGATCTGCAGGCGCAAGGCTGGCTCCTTGATCAGGATTACCGCCCAACCCTGGCGATTGCCTCCGCTTGGAGCGTAGCGCGCTGCATCTAGCACCGCCCAAACCTCCGAATTCGGGATGGCCTCGTCCTTAAATGCCCGTACCGCTCCTGTCGTGCGCATCACGGCTTCAAGATCGGGCATGACTGACCTCCAGAATCACGTCCGTACCGGACGCCAATAGTGGCTCGGGTGCTGGTCCCCTCCCTGCAAGCCGTCTTGAGCGCGCCACTACTCGCGACCACGACCGGACGGGGTCGGACGCTCTTTGTCGACGCAGGTCGGGGCGAAAGGATATGACTGGCGCAGGCACGCGATCTCTCCGGCGCCTAGATCGCAATTCGAAGCGAGGGGGCAGATTTGGTGTCACTACGCGAGTAGGCGCGAGATCCGCTCCATCCCGCGGGCCAGATCTTCGTTCCCCAATGCATACGAAAAGCGGAGATGCCCGGGGGCACCGAAAACTTCGCCCGGAACTACCGCGACGCCGATCTCCTCGAGCATGACTTGGGCGAGTTGAGCTGACGTCTCAATTGTCGTGCCACAGAGGTTTCGCCCGATGACCTGCGTCGTGGACGGGAAAACATAGAACGCCCCCTGCGGCCGAGCGCACTCAAACCCTGGTAGACGGGCGATGTAGTCCAACGCCAGAGAACGCCTGCCTTCGAAGGCGCCGCGCATATCAGCGATCAGCTGGGGGTCCGAGTGCAGGGCAGCTACGGCCGCCCATTGAGCGATATTGCTGATATTGCCGCATACGTGAGACTGCAGGTTCGACGCTGCGTCGATAGTGCCGCGCGGCCCAATCAGCCAACCCACTCTCCATCCAGTCATGGCGTACGACTTTGCCACCCCATTGACGCGAATCGCCCTGTCGCGGAGCTCCGGAACGACGGAGAGCATGGAGTGGAACTCCGATCCCTCGTAGGTGAAGTGCTCGTAGATCTCGTCACAGATCACCCAGAGTCCGTGATCGTGCACCCAGCGGCCAAGGTCGGCAATCTCGGCTCGATCGTAAACTGTGCCGGTCGGATTAGACGGGGATACGAAGATGAGCGCCTTCGTACGCTCTGTCCGGTGCTGCTCCAACTGTTGAGCCGTGACCCGGAATCCCTGAGCCTCGCTCGCGGCCACAACGATTGGAGTCCCTCCCGCGATCCGCACCGCCTCTGGGTACGTCGGCCAGTAGGGGGATGGCAGTAGCACTTCGTCTCCGGGGTCCAGCAGGGCAGCCAAGGAGTGAGAGATCGCCTGCTTCGTTCCACTGGTGATGAGAACATTTTCCGGACCGATCTGCGTCCCCAGACCCTTTCGGTTACTGGCCGTCGCGACCGCCTCTCTCAGTTCGGGCAGTCCTGCAGCAGGCGTGTAGTGGTGCATCCGCGGGTCCCCGCAGGCTCGTACCGCGGCCTCCACTATCGAAGACGGTGTAGGGAAGTCGGGTTCCCCCGCCCCAAATGAAATTACATCCTCTCCAGCGGCCTTGAGAGCGTTGGCGCGCAGTTCTAGTCCGGCGATGGGAGAACCGTGCACCGAAGCGACGCGGGCTGAGATGATGGCCGAAGTCATCTCTCGCGGGTGGCGCCCGTTCACAGGGGTATCCACCCAACCTTGGCGACCAGCGCGCCAGCAGGCACCACACGGGCTACTGACCTAAGCAGGAGGCGGCCCGCGTGAACTGACCGAACGCTCTCAAGGGCCTCTCCGTCGAAGTCGGTGACTCGGCATAGTTCCTCCCCAGCTGCGACATCCTGGCCCACCGCTGCCAGCGGAACCAGTACTCCACTGGTTTGAGTCCGAATGGCGTCGCTTCCGTCCAACACGACGGTGGGAGGGGGGGTGCCGCCGGGTGGAGTCTTCAGGATCCCCGCAGCTGCGAGCGCCGCGGCGACGGACGTCGTCGTCAGTTCCAGTTCGCCTGGTGTTCGACGACCTGCGCCGCCGATCTCAAAAGTGATGCCAACCCGATGGTCTCGTGCCGTCTGGGCGGAGAGAGTGCCCCGCCCCAGCCACGCGCCCGAGGCCTCGGTGACTTCCAGATACGGCAACCTCGCCTGGCGGGCGATCCGCAACGCACGTTCATCCAACTCGGCTTCGCCGGACCGGTGCAGGATGCCGAAGGCGTGCAGATCCTCAGTCCACTCACCTCCATGAACATCGATCACAGGAGAGCACTCCTTCAGGAGGCTACCCCAGATGGCTGCAGCGAGACGCTCGGATGCGGATCCTTGAGCATCCCCAGGCCAAACGCGGTTGAGGTTCTTGCCGTCAACTGGGTGCACCGCGGGAGTCCCCGCCGCGGCCGCAGCCACATTGGCAACGAAGACAACGATCAGCGTTCCAGATACCTCGTCTGGGGTAAGTTCACGCCAGAGAGCTTGGACGCCGTCTTGGGACCCGATCTCCGTCCCGTGCGCACCAGCAACCACTGCCGCCGAGGGACCTCCCCGAACGCCGCGAATCACTCCGTAGGGGACGAAAGCCTCAGGTCGCCCATCGGAGTCGGTTATCACCAGCCTCGACGTGTGTTTGCCCGAGACTCCATTGGCTGGGTTCAAGTGCCTTCGCTCCTGTGAAGGGTGGTCATCCGAGCTGCCGTCCGATAGAGACGACGCCATTCGCGCGGCAGAACACGTCGCAATGTCGAACAACTGCCTCCTGGCTGCGGGATCAGAGGTGACGCCCTAAAAGGTACATATCGGGTTGACCGGCGAACCTGTCCCCTTGGAGATCAGTAGGGGCGCTGCCGTAAAGAGGAAGGTAGACCGTCCCAGGGCGAGACAGGCTTGGGCGAGGTAGTCAGCCCTCACGCTGTCGAGAAGGACCAGACCCATCGCTGCCAATCCGATCTGATGTAGTGGGTAGGGGATCAGCGGATAGGGAGATGGCAATTGCTCTATGCAGTCGCCCGCGAAGACCGCGACCTCCCGGTCGCGCAGCCATGGCAGGCACTCGGGACCCAGGCCGGCCCGCGTCGAGGAGCGGACCGTCCCGCCGTCTTCCAAGGCACGGTCGTACCCTGAGTGGACGACCACGACGTCTCCGGAGCGCACCTCGGTACCGGCGAGTGCTTCGCTCGCAATCAGATCCGCATCCGTGATACGGTCGCCGGGTTCGAGCCACGCGACACCTCTGGCAGCACAGACGTCCAGCAGGACACCCCGGGCGAATATCCCGTCTCGCTGCACCTCGATGTTGGCCCACTGGAGCCCAGTGGCAAGGACGTTCTCATCCATCGATCGGCCGTTGTAGAGCACCTTACGGAACGACTCGTGGCCCAGCGCGTCCAAGTGGGTCGTGGCCATGCCATGGATGGTGATGTCGAGACTGTCCCCACAGGAGATCGAGTCTGCCCCGTAGTAGTGCATGCGGTGGCGGGCGGGGGGAGGACTCTGTACCTCGCTTCCGGTGTCGATCAGCCGGCTTATCGACACCGATCGTCCAATTTTGACCTCACGCGCTGCATCGATCCGCGTCTGTTGAGTGATGAAATTGAGCGTGCCCCGATCGTCGTTCGTTCCCCACCGTCCCCGGTTGGATAAGCTCTCGAACAGCGCGAGCACGCGCTCTTCGTCCCATGTCGGCGTCTCTACCTTGCGCTCGGTCGTCGGTCGCCCTCCTCTAGACTTGCTCGCCGATTGGTGCTCCTAGGGCTCAAGCGTGGCGCCAAGGAGAATGTGGTGGAACGTCCGAACCGCTTCGAGTTGTTTAGGCGAAGACCGGGACGGTGATCTCGGATCCGATATTCGGCTCCGACGACTCGACGTCGGCGGTCTCCTCTCGGCGAGACGCCGACGCCCGGAAAGGCTAAAGCGGTACATATAGCGTCATGCCAGACGATGACCGTAGGGGGAGTACAGCGAGAACCGCACCACCGGGAGGAGGGAGCAAGGCGCCTATGCCGCTGCGGTCGACGATGCTGGAGATCATCCTCGCGGTGAACCGTGCCGCGCCACGTGGGCCAGGGCGGCCATACCTTTGACGGTCACTTCGGATCCAGCGAGCGGGGAGCAGGACAGCTCCCTCGGGCATGTGGCGGCGATAGCCCCCGCGGTATTGCGCGCTACGCAGATCCTCGACGCTCTCGCCGGCGCCGGTCCCCTGTCCCTCGCTGGCCTCACGCGACGGCTTGATTACCCGAAGTCGTCGATCCTCAAGATCTGCCGCGCCCTGGAGTTGGGTGGCTTGGTGCGCCGCGACCCCGATGGGTATGTGCTTGGTCAGCGGGTTGCCGAGCTCGGTGCGGCTTACCTGGCGACCGTGGATGAGGTCCGAGCCTTCTACCAGATCGTTCGCTCCGAGGTTGACCCCTCTCAAACGGTCCAACTCGCTTGCCTTGCCGCGGACCAGCACACGGTGGTGCATCTCGCTCGTCGAGACGGCTCGCGTGGAGTCCGCCTCGCCTCCGACTTTGGCATCGGGGCTCCAGCCACCTGCACGGCCTCTGGTAAGGCGATGTTGGCGAGCCAGGATACGGAGGCGGTCGCGTCGATGCTGGAGAAGGGACCTCGCTTGATCCAGTTGACAAAGAAGTCGCACCGGACGGCGCACGCACTGCTGGAGGATCTGGAAGCGATCCGGGGGCGGGGATACGCCATTGACGACGAGGAGACCACAGTCGGGATCGTCTGCACCGCCGCAGTGATACCGAGGGCCAGCCACGAGGGACGCCCGATGGCCGTTACGCTCACGGTCCTCAAATCGGAGACATCCTCGAGGCAGATTGTCGCTCTCGGCGCTCAAGCGGTCGACCTCGCTCATTCCATCGCCGGTCGCCTGGGCAGGGGCTTGGATCTGAGCCCTCGTGAGGAACCAACTCGGAGCGTGCCGAATAGGAAACGGTATTGAGCATAGAGAATGCGAAGTCTATCACTCGATCTCAGTTGAGCGGCGTTGCGGGTGGGGAGGGTCGCGCCTGCGCGGGCTGAGTGTGGAAGATTCAGAGGGAGGAAAACTGCCTCGGATGGGTCACGGCGGTCGAGTCCGGCGAGTTCCGCGATCCGGCGCCCTACCTAGCCGTTGAGACGCCTGTATTCAGAGCCGACCTCCCGAAGGCGTGCATCTGCTCCTCCCATGGGTTGGCCTGGTGGGAGGAACCGCTTGGGGAACTTCGCGACCGACGTGTAGTTGGTGTCGCAGACGTTCGCCAGGGGGGCGAGGACGCCTTGGGTCACAAGCTGGTAGGCGTCCATGGTCTCCAGTCCGTAGTCCTCGCCCAGCCAGTGGATGAGGTCAGCTTGGGCGATTCGGAAGGCATCCTCTAACGGGCGGACAGAACCCGTCGACATGATGTGGGTCTCCGACTCGATGCGCGGCCACGGGCAGGGCCTACCCTTGATCAGGTCGACCACGATCACGGTGTTCATTGCCGCCTCTACCGCTACGCCGCACGTCTCACCCTCACCCTGGCGTGCGTGACCGTCGCCAAGTGAAAGAAGCCCGCCCTCCACATTGACACCGAGGTAGCAGGTGACGCCGGCACGCATCTCGGGGGTGTCCAAGTTGCCGCCGAATGCGTCCGGCACTAAGGCGGAGCGGACCTCTAGATTCGCAGGCGCGACGCCGACGGTGCCATGCATCGGCTCCATGGGCAACTCCACTTTGAAGTCACCAAAGCGGGCTTGAAACAGACAGGTTCGCCGTGTCCGGTCAAGGTCCCAGATCCAGACTGTCTCCGGCAGCGGGTCGTGCAGTAGTGCGGTCAGATGCGTGCCGGTCAATGCCCCGAACAGAGGGACGGTCGAGGAAGCGGCCCAGTCTCGAGCAGGCTCTATGTCGATGAAGTGAACCGCCAAGGTATCCCCGACCTCCGCGCCCTCCACGTAGAACGGGCCGGTTTGCGGGTTCAGAAAGGGGAACTCACAGACCGCGGAGACTAAGTCTTGGGTGCTCCTGACCTTGCCGGCAAAGCAGTCCTCGGTGAACAACTGAAGAACGGTGCCCGGTCGAATCCGTGCAAGCGGCGCGTTCCCACCAAAGGTCCATACGTATTTATCCGCCGGTGGATCGAACGCGAGGATCTCGAGCTGACTCACCACACCCCTCCCTTGCTGCCGTCGACCTGATCTTGCGCCACACCGATGCGCCGCAGCAAGCGATCGGCCCAGCGTGTCCTGAGTTCGGGCGCAATCACGTGGGAGGCGAACCGAGGCTCATGCGACCGCGAGGGTTCCCTTGACGGCAAGCTTCCAGAGGTCAAACCGGCCGCCGCTGTCGCGGACCGCAGCCTCCCGCACCAGGACAGCGAATCCTGGGGCCAACTCAATCGGATCGCGCCAGACGCGCCGTTGCTCTTCCGTATAGGTGGTCATGGACATTGGTGTACGCATGCCGATTCCAGGGGTGACCGAGACGGTCACTATGCCCTGTGACTCAAGCTCCAGCGCTAACGTCTGGGTCAAGCCCTCCAGGCCGAACTTAGAAGGGCAGTAAGCCGACTCCCCTACGAACCCCTCCGTCCCCGAGCGAGAGGACACGTTGACGATCAGTCCCTTACCTTGCCGCTTCATCTGCGGGACTAGCTCGCGGCACAGCAAGAAGGCAGACCGCAGGTTGGTGGCTAGCACCCGGTCCCACTCCTCCACGGAAGTCTCCTCGATGGGCTTGACAATGATGATGGCTGCGTTGTTGATCAGAACGTCGACGCTTCCAAATTCGGTCAAGATGGCGGCAGCGGCTCCGTGAACCTCCTCATAGCTGCCCACGTCGGCAACCAGTGGAAGGAGGTAGAGCCCCTCGCGCTCGCACTCCACTTGCAACTCGTCCAACTCGGCTTGGACCAGCGAGATCGCCGCAACTCGCGCACCCTCTCGGGCCAGATGCAGTGCCGCCGCTCGACCCAGTCCGGCACCGGCTCCCGTTACGACAACGACCCGACCGGAGAGACTCGGTGGAGTGTCGCCCACGCTACGCCTTGAGTCCGAGAAGGTCGGTGATGTTGCGACTCTTGACGACCACCGGCTCGACCGCCTCGTCCACCGCCGCGAGCAGAGGAGTCACCCCAGGGCCGAACCCGCTCCGGGGGCTGTCGCCGTGTACGACCACGCCTACTGCGACCGCACCCTTGAGGAAGCCGTTCCCCCACCGACAGTCGTAGTCACGGATCGCAACCACATCGCCCAGGCGAAGTCCATCCAGGCCGTTCTCGCTGAGCGCGGCCGCGTCTTCACTCTGAATCTGCACGCATCCCGCTTCGCTGCCAAGGCCCGCACCGGCGCCTGTCAGGTGGGCGGGGACCACGGCCCGTACGGGCACGCTGAGCCGGCCGTTGCCGAGCTCGGACAGCTCAAGGGCGTCGAGCAGCTGAGGCGAGATGCTCTTGAGTTGGACATGGGGATGGTCCTTGAGGATGAGGCTGCGGCCGATCGACCTGATCAGGACGCGATCTTCCAGGGCGATCTTGTCAACCACGTCCTTGCTGAAGTGGACGATCACATGCTCGGCGAACCTTCCGCTCTTGCCAGTAACCGTCCCTCGCGCGCCGATCGCGGCGCCGGACACCACACGGGCCTCGTTGCCGAGACATGACAGGGTGTTGAGCGCATTGTTGGCGACATCCTGCGGATTGCGGATGCTGACGCCAGGCTGGACCATGTCAGCCAGCCAGCCAAAGGCCGCGTCGCCCACTTTCACGTTGTACACGATGCCGCCCGGTGTCGGCAGAAGGTAGGGACTCCCGCCTGCAGAGATCTGGTAAGGGGAGGCCGGAAGGGGAGGGCATTCCGGGGAAACCACGGTGCCCTGGACTCCGACTCCCACCAGTTGTTCACGATTGTCTGCTAGTACCACTTATCGGTCCTCCTGGGATGAGCCAGCGCCTCGGACGGGCTGAGCAAAAAACTGTTGAGTCATCGAGCGGATTCCACGTGGGCATACGAGCTACGTCTCTCCGGCGAAACCCGGGCCGCCATCTGTCCACGATCTCGAATGCCAAGCCGGAGCGCGATGTTGGAGTCAGGATCGATAACGGGACCGATCGTTCCCTCCATCGTGGACATCAGGTCGAGAACCCCAGGACCATGTCCGGTCCACGCCGAGTCCCCGTGGATGATCAACCCGATGGTCATCCCCCCCTCGTGGAAACCCCGACCCCAGGTGTGGTTGTGGTTGGGAACGGCCACCAGGTCACCGATGCGAAGCTTGTCCAAGCCCAGCCGGCCTAGTTCCGCTCGATCGCCGGTCATAAAGTCTTGGTCGACGTAATCGGCGTTGAGCTCACCACCGGAGCCCATCAGCTGTGCCGGAATCTCCGCTACCACGGGCACCTCGAGCCGACCGTCGTCGCGTTCCTTGAGGCCTAGACTCTGGATCAGTTTCGGGCTGCACTTGTGCACCACAATCTCAGGATGGGAGGTGATCCGCAGTCCCAGTCCAATCGAGCGGATCTGCACCCGATCCCCGATAGTCAGCAGGTCGATCTGGTCCGGTGGGAAATCGACGAGGACGTGTGCATGTTCTCCGGTCACAACGCCTCGCACCCCTGCACATGCGCCCGACGTGATCACTGCTTCGTTGCCAATGCAAACCATGTAGTGGAGCGCGTGCTCA
The DNA here is from genome assembly GCA_963804565.1 of Candidatus Dormiibacterota bacterium. Classification (GTDB taxonomy): domain Bacteria; phylum Chloroflexota; class Dormibacteria; order Aeolococcales; family Bog-877; genus Bog-877. The sequence continues at coordinate 1,742,313 of CAWDQV010000001.1, forward strand.
GGTCCAGGCTGGGGATGCCGGATCGATACCGCCGGCTCGAGGTGGTCCGCCTCCCAACCGAAGGCGGGGTCACCCACCCGGTGCGTGAAACAGATTCCAGCCATGCCCAGCGTCACCGCAGGGATTCCTTCAGAGTCGACCTTATAGGGGTTCTTCTCCGCGGCGGGAGGCCAGACTTGCCCGCCTACCGACACCTCCACCAAATGTGATTCGTTAGTCTCTATCATCATCCGCTCCTAGGCTGGTCGGGACTTCATGTTGAGCGTGGCCGGTACTCGCGAATTTGGTGATGTTGCTGAGGACATCGCCAAGCTGCTTCTCTCGCGCCCCACCCGACCCTCCGCCGATGTGGGGAGTGAGGATGACGCGGTCTGACGCTGCCAGTGCACTATCGAAGGGAAGCGGCTCCTCGGTAAATACATCGAGGCCAGCTCCAGCAATGACCGACCGGTCTAGGGCGTCCACCAGGGCTGCCTCGTCGATCAGCGGTCCCCGGGCGACATTGATCAGAAAGGCACTCGGCTTCATGAGTTCGAGCTCGCGGCGGCCGATCAAGTGATGAACCGAATCGGCGTAGGGAAGTGCGAGCAGCACGAAGTCAGAAGACTGCAGCAGTTCATCCCGATCTCTCCAAGTCACCTCCAGCTCGCGCTCCGAACTGAGGGGTAGCCGCGATCGTTTGTTGTACGCGACGTTCATCCCGAAGGCGCGCGCCCTCTTCGCCACCTCGGTGCCTATCTCTCCCAGGCCTATGATCCCGAGGGTCGTGCCGCTAACCTCAAAAACCTCGGCGAGCCGCATCCACTGGAATGCATGAGTGGTCTGGTTGGTCTGCCGTGGTTCCAGACCCAGGCCCCGGTAGCGGCCTTCTGCTGTCGCTTGATGGGCCCATGTCAGCCGCTTCGAGAGGGCGAGCACCAAGGTCATCGCCAGTTCAGCGACGGCGATGCATCCGCGCAACGGCATCACGGCGACCGTCACGCCACGCTGATGCGCAGCAGCGCGGTCAATCCCCTCGTCGCGAACCCCATAGAGCTGGACTAGCCGCACCGCCGGTGCGAGGTCCAAAAGCTGCGCTGAGACCGAGGAGCGCTGCACCAGGATGGCGTCGGCCCCTTTCAGCAGCCGGCCCGGTCGGCCTTCCTGAAGGTTGGTCGAACGCGGAGAGACCAGGTCGATCGAGAAGCCATCCGGGAGAAGGGACCGCGCCAACTCAAGGTCCGGGTCGGGGCGGTCCTCGAACCAGACAATCCGAAACCCGCCTCTTTCAGCCACGCCGGGCCCGCAGCACTCGCTCAATCCGGGCGATCGCCTCACCGACCTCCTCTTCGGGTTGAACCCAGGAAATGCGGAGGAAGTCGCTCCAGTTCGCTCCAAACCCGGTACCGGGAAAGATCAGGACGTGACCTTCCTCAAGCAGCATGCGAGACAGGTCCATAGCGCTCATTCCAATTGAAGACGCGTCTACAAACACGTAGAAGGCACCCATTGGCTTCCCGTATTTGAAGCCAAGTCGGTCCAGCCCACTGAGGACGATCTCTCGCCGACGACGGTAGATCTCCAAGTACTCGGATAGAAAGTCCATGGGGCCGGAGAGCGCGGCTATCCCTGCTCGCTGCGAGACCACAGGGGCGCAGACACTCAGAAGCTCCTTGAGGCTTGCCACCCGCTCCATCACCGGCCGAGGGCCAGCCAGGTACCCAATCCGCCAGCCGGTCATGCAGAAGGTCTTGGAGAATCCGTTGAGAGTCACGGTACGCTGGGACATGTCGGGGAGGGAGCCCGGACTCACGTGACGGGCGTCGTCGTAGAGCAGCTTCTCGTAGATCTCGTCGGAAATCACCGTGAGATCGTGCTTTGCTGCTACAGCGCAAACTTCCCGCAGATTCTGTTCTGACAGAACGCCAGCGGTGGGGTTGCTGGGGGAGAGCAGCAGAAGGCAGCGCGTCCTCGGGGTGATTCGCTCCTCGACGGCGTCAGCGTGGAGCTCGAAACCATCCTCCAACGACGTCGGGACCATCACCATCCGTGCGCCGGCCATTTCTATGGAGACGTCGTACGACGTATACCGTGGGTCGGGAACCAAGATCTCGTCGCCGGGTTTCAACAGGGCCTGGACGGCCAGGTACATTGCCTCCTGACCTCCCGTGGTGACAACCACACCGTGCTCAGGATCCGCTTCGACTTGGTTCTCGCGCCACAGCTTTTGGGCGATGGCCGCACGCAGTTCCGGAAGTCCGCGAGGGTCGCTCACCGTGTCGACTCCGACGTCCATAGCGGCTTTGGCTGCGTCGACTATGTGCCCCGGAGTAGGGAGGTCCGGATCGCCCCTCCCCAGCGCAATCACGTCGGGGATGCCTTGGGCGATCTCCATCAACCGATAGCGCTGCTGGGTTCCGTCCTCGGAGAAGGTGTGGCGCACGAGGGGCCCGCCGGGCTGGCGATCAGCCATTCCCATGTCCCCCCGTCGCTCCAAGAAGGACTGGCGCGATCCTCTGGGCGACCTCGACGAGGATCGGAGCTGGCTGGCTGAGGGTGATCCGGATGGTCTGGGCGATCCCGCTGTCGGCTCCGGACGCGACTCGGACCGCGGACGCATCCCAGATCGTGCGGGCAGGCTCTTCTCCGAGTTCGGGCGCAGGAACAAACAGGTGGTAGCCGGCGGCCGGGGTCTCGACTGGGATTCCAGATCGATCCAGTTCTCCGACGAGTGCGTGCCAGCGCTCGTCCAGATCCGCGCGCACCTGGTCCACGCACTGCTGTGAGCCCGTCAGGGCTGCCAGCGCCCCATACTGACCCAGCGCTGGGCTGCAGATACTGAGAGCCTGCTTGAGGTTTGTCATCGGTGCCACGAGCGACTCGGGACCGATCAGGTAACCCACTCTCCATCCGTCTAAGCCCCACGCCGAGAAACCGCCGATCGCCAGGGTGCGCAGGTCTGCACCCGGAATTGAGGCGAAGCCGCGCAGCTGCCGTCCATCCCTGCTGAAGTCGGCGAGAGTCTCCAGCACGATGACCGTTGCATTGTGGGCGGCTGCCTGCGTGAGGATCGCCCGAGCTTGCGGGTCGTCCAGTACCTCACCTGAGAGCGCGGGATTGCGGATGAGAATCACCCGCGTGTTCTCGAGCACAGAACCCTCTGGCCATGCGTCGCGTTCGGATCCCGCCGACGGCCAGTCGAGATAGCGTGAAGTGCCACCGGCTCGCGCAACCACGGCGGCATCCGACGTGGGCGATGGGCCAATAACCAGAACATCATCGCCAGGCCCAACCAGAGTGTGGATGGCGACGAAAAGTGCTTCCTCCTCGCCACATGTCACTAGCACCTGGCGAACAGGATCAACTGTCGTCCCCGTCCTCTCCAGGTGTCGCGAGGCAACCGCCTGACGGAGGGGGATGAGCCCCGGTCTCGTCGTGTAGTGGGTCTCACCCTGGTCCAGTGCCGCCTTCGCCGCCTCCCGCACGTGGGCCGGGCTGGCAAGCTCCAACCGATCCCCAGAGAGGTCGATCGTCGATCTCATCAGAGGGACGCCCCGATGGCGGCGGTCAGTTCGGAGGCCACCAACTCCACTGACTCGTCGGACATCTCTGGATAGAGGGGGAGACACAATAGGCTCCCCGCCAACGCTTCTACGACCGGAAAGTCGCCTACTTTGTGTCCCAGGCTCCGGTAAGCGGTCTGGAGATGAAGGGGCGGGGTATAGAGCAAAGAGACGCCGATGCCACGCGCGGTTAGTCGGTCGTACACCTCGTCTCGCTGCGGGACTTGCACCACAAAGCTGCGGAAGGCATGCGTGAAACGTTGCGGCACAGTCGGAACTACCACGTCGCTCTCGGATAGCAGCTGGATATAGCTAGCAGCTATCTCTTGGCGTCGCGACACCCAGGCGGCAACATGAGGGAGCTTGGCCCGGAGAACCGCGGCTTGGAGAACGTCCAGGTGCAGGTGGTATCCCTCGACTCGAAGCCGAACCCTCCCGTCCTCGTCCGACATGCTCTCCCGACGTGTCTCCCCATAGCCAGCGAGTTGCCGCACCCTGGCCGCGAGCTCTGGGTCCTGGGTGACCACCATGCCGCCATCGCCATAGGCGCCCAGCACCTTTCGTGGGGCAAAGCTAAAGCAGCTGACGTCGGCGAAGGCACCCACCGGGACACCGTCGATCGTCGACCCGTACGCGAGGGCGTCGTCTCCGACCAGCCGCAGGTGATGACGATCTGCGATCTCGCGAAGGCGAGGGAAATCGGCCGGGAGTCCGTACAGCGATACCGCCACGATGGCTGCGGTGCGGGGAGTGATTAGCCGCTCCACTGCCACAGGATCTATGTTGTGGGTCGTCGCGTCGACGTCGGCCCAGACGATTCGGGCTCCTGCATGGGTGACAGCGGCACAAGTGGCGATGTCCGTATTCGGTACCGTGATCACTTCATCACCCGGTCCGATTCCGAGAGCTTTCAACGACAGCATGACGGCTGCGAGTCCGCTCGCGACCCCGACTCCGTGATCCAGTCCGCATGAACGAGAGAACTCGTCCTCAAAGTCCCACAGTGGCTGGTCTCGCTCGAACTCTCCGCTGAGCAGGACGCTCTGGATGGCGGAGTCAATCTCAGGCCTCATGGATAGGTACTGCGCAACAAGGTCAGCTGAGGGAACTCGCTCGGCAACTTGCGATCCCGCAGCGTTCACTGGATGGGCTCCAGAAGCGCGCGATCGAGATGTAGTTCGACGGCGAGGTCCATCAGCCCGGCGTGTGACGGAGCGTCGAAAGGGATTCCATTCTGTTCCCGCTCTTGGCTGCGGTGGTACTCCATTTCACCCGGGAGCCATACGCGGTCGATTCCGGGGGCGAGCGGAGTCGATCGGATCTCCTCGATCAGTTGCGAGATGCGCGACGTGAACTGGTCGACAGCGGTGAATCGCGAAATGTCGAGGGCGATCATTAGATGGCCGACGTTCTGGTGGTCGAGAGCGAAGCAGGATAGCCCGAAGGCAGCTCCCGCCAAGACCCCCGTGAGGGCGTCAACCACGACGGCCATGGCATAGCCCTTGGGTCCTCCGAGGGGAAAGAGAGTGCCAAGCATGGCAAGCCCCGCATCCGTCGTTCGTTGTCCATCTGCAGTTAGAGCCCAGTCATCCGGGATTGAACGCCCGGCCTCCTGGAACCACCGCACCATGCCCTTGCCCGCGGTGCTGTTGGCCATGTCCAAAACGATCGGCCACGGCTCGGCGGTCGGTACCGCCACCCCCCATGGATTGGTGCCGACGATCGCCTTTGTACCGCCCCAGGGCGCGATTTCGGGACCGGCGTTGGTGAACGCGATCCCGATGCACGGAGTCCTAAGGGCGCGCATGGCGTAGTGGGAAACCACGCCCAGATGAGTGCTGTCACGCACTGCTACGCAACCGACTCCTTGCTCGACGGCGAGTTCCGCTGCCAGATCCATGGCCCGGCTTGCGGCAATCGACCCGGCGGCGCGGTCAGCGTCCATCGTCGCTGCGGAGCCCGCCGTGCGGTTGACAGTGATTCGGGCCTTGGGACGAATCACGCCGGCTCTAACCCGCGCGAGGTAGCGAGGTAGCTGCTGCACTCCCTGCCCCTGACCCGGGTGCGAGCGCAGAGATCCGGTTACCAGGGCGTCGACAACGAGCTCGGCCTCTGGATCGGCGAAGCCGATCGCGTGCACTGCGTCTAGACAGAACTTGCGCACAGCCGGGACGGGAACCCGAAACACCGGAACGTCCAAGGCAGGATCCACCTCGCTCACCTCTCGTTTGAACCTCCGGCTGGGGCAGGGTTGGGCGTGCGTACTGGCCGACCCCGCTTGTAGACCGTCGAGATTGACTCGGTAAGTCCGTCCAGGTCGAAGGGCGAGCCGTTGACCACAACCAAGTCAGCCAGCTTTCCCACGGCGATGGTTCCCCGGCTCTCCTCCACTCCGAGGAGCTCTGCGGCCGATGCCGTCGCCGCCTTGAGGACGGCCGGCGCAGTCAGACCGTATTCGTGCATGAGGGAGAGTTCCCGCAAGTTGGCACCGTGCTGCGTCACCCCACTATCTGTCCCCATCGCGATTCTGACGCCCGCATCTACGGCCAACTTGAAGGACTTACGGTGCTGCGCCACTGCTTCCTGCGCCTTTTGCAGAGCGGGACCGGGCAGTTCGGCACCGGCTTCAGCTGCCGCGATGACTGCCAGAGGAGCGGTCAGCGTAGGAACCAGCCAAGTGCCGCTCTGCCGCATCAGCGACACGGCCTCATCGTCCAGATAAACCCCATGTTCGATCGATCGAATGCCGGCGCGGACCGAGGCCTTGATTCCGGCAGAGCCCTGGGAATGGGCCATCACCCACAGGCCCAGTCGGCTGGCTTCCTCCACCAGTACGTCGAGCTCAGCCGGACTGAAGTGACTGTGGTGTGGGTTATCGCGCGGAGAGAGGACGCCACCGGTGGTGCAGACTTTGATCACGTCCGCGCCCGCTCGAGCCACTTCCCGAACCTTGCGGCGCATCTCGTCGACTCCATCGACGATCCCGTCCGGACGGCCGGGGTGCGCTAGCAACTCCGCGGGAACGGTCACCCCGCAGGGATACCAGTTGTCTGTATGGCCGCCGGTCTGACCTAGCGCGGTGATGGAGATCTGAAGGTCGGGGCCGTCGATGAGCCCCCTGGCTACAGCCTCCTTGACTCCGAGGTCTGCCCCGCCGGCATCTCGAACCATGGTGATCCCACAGTCCAGGGTCCGTCGCAGATTCACCATGGCGAGGAAGAACTGAAGCGAGAACGGTTGGTTGAGCATCTCCACGACATCCACGCTGGACACCGACACGTGGACATGACAGTCGAATAGCCCCGGGATCACCGTCATCTCGGTGACGTCCACGGCGACGTCGCCATCTAGGTCCGAGCCAATCGCAACGATTCGGTCACCTTGGATGGCAATGTCTGCCTTAGACAGACCGTCGGAGTCACCGTCGAAGACCTCTCCGCCGGCGAGAACAGTCCTCTGTGTCGAGATATCCTGGTGCATCAACTTGCGGCGGCCGAACTCGCTGCTCCGGCGAGGGCTGGTGGGTGGTCCACACCGACTGACCGATGTGGGCGCACCATGCGACCGTATCCAGCACTGCCCACGACTTTTCCGCTGGCATACACAAGGTTGCCCCGGACAAAGGTCATCTTGACCTGGCCACGATAGCTATGCCCCTCAAACAGGCGGGCGCTCGCACGTGCTCGGCTGATCCAGTTCGCGGTTCTCACGGTTGCCTCTTGGTCCGGGTCGTAAACCAAAAAGTCGGCGTCCGACCCCACGAGCAGAGCCCCCTTCTGCGGATAGAGCCCGTACAGACGCGCGGGCCCGGCCGTCAGTGCGCGGAGGGCCGTCCGAAGCTCGAGCTGACCCCGGAGCGCGGCATCCAAGGCAAGGTGCGCGAAGACCTCCACCCCAGGTACACCAGACGGTGCCTCCATGATGTCCACGCCCGAGCGGTCAGCCTCCGCGAACGGCGCGTGGTCACTGCAGATAACTTCAATCGTCCCCTCTGCCAACCCCTCGATGAGGGAAGCCGCGTCGGTCGGGGCACGAAGCGGTGGTGCCACTTTCGCCCACACCCCCACCTCCTGGGTCGAACGGTCGGTGAAGAACATGTAGTGGGGACAGGTCTCCGCGGTGAGTATGGTGCCTCGGGCACGAGCGGTGCGAATCACGTCGACCGCCCACTTCGAGGTGACGTGCACTATGTGCACTCGAGCCCCAGAGGCCTCTGCCAGAATCGCCAGTCGCGCCACGGCCATCGCTTCTACCGCAGGAGGTCGAGAGTCGCGGTAGCGCTGCGTAGGCGTCGAGGTTTGCCGCTCCTGTTGCGCGTAGAACTCGAGAAGGCTGTCGTCCTCAGCGTGAAAAGCACAGGGCAACCCGGTATCCCGCACCAGTTCGAGCGCGGTGAGCAGATCGGAATTCTCCGTGAGCCACAACCCATCGAACGAGGCTTCCCTGCCCGGTCCTGGCCGATGGGTGAAGACCTTGAATCCCACGGCGCCGGCCGCGGCCAGCCCGTCGATCTCAGCTTTCGACAGTGATCCGCAGCCCGCCAGCAGCCCGAAATCGGTCACGGCTTGCGACTCCCCGAGCGCCTGACGGGCAATGAAGCGTTGTACGGTGCTGACACCGAGGTCGGCAACCGGCATCTCGAGGATGGTTGTCACACCTCCCGCTGCAGCTGCACTAGTACCTGAGGCGAAGTCCTCGCGTTCCGGGTGATCGGGCGCTCTGCAATGGAAATGCGCATCGACGAACCCGGGCAATACCCACCGGCCCGACACGTCCACGGTCTTCGCCGATTCACCGAGACCTCCCGGTTCGCTGATCTGCGCGACTGTGTCGCCCCGTATGCCAATGTCGACGGCCCGCTCGCCCGACTCGTCGACCAGGGTGCCGTTGACGACCGCGAGATCGAGCTGACTCATGCCGTGCGCGCCTCGCTCAACGCGAGAGACGCCTCAACGCCAAGTGCGACCAGCCAGCTCGAGGTCGAGCGCATGGGTGCCGCCTATCCCCGTCCAACAGGGCGAGCCAGGTCATTGGCAGTGCCATCGATGACCCCGAAGAAGCAGCACCAATCTCCCGGTTTTACCTGAGGTCGGCTGCGGAGCCCGAAGACCAATCCATCTTGGGGAGCGGTGATCTCGGCAGCTATGTCGCCGTAGCAGTCGTAGATGCGGCCCAAGACGGCCCCGGATTTCACCGGCGACTCAAAGAGTAGATTTTCATCACCCACAAAGAGGCCGCCGGCGGGCGCCAGGATGGCCACCTGGTGACCACGGAGCCACTCCTTTTCGTAAGAGGCCTCTCCGGGAAGCATGCCGTAATGGCGCATGACGTTGATGAGCCCTGCGACGTACTCCTGGGCGATCAGGTGGAGGTCCTTGGTCAGGGAGCGGCAGAGACCTCCTAGCTCCACGGTTATCCCAGGTATCCCTTCGGCGGCCAGCTGGGAACTGGGGTTGCCGGTGCCGGTCGCCGAGCCGAACACGAGTCTCCAACCAACCCCCATCGCGCCCGCCAGCTCGAGGCTGTTGTCCGACGCGAAGATCATGTGAGATAGATATGAGTGGTCTCCGCCGGAGTGGATCGCGATCTGTAGATCGCAGTTGCCGAGCATGGCTTGCCAATGCGCATGCGCCAGCCTCTCCGTGGCGTAGCCGTCCGCCTTGCCCGGATAGATCCGATTCAGGTCGTACGAGAACGTGTCGAGGGGGTCACCCCTCGTTCCCGCGATGAATGCCGCCGGGTTCAGCATGGGGACTGCGACCACTGCCCCCTTCAGGTCCCGCAGGTCCACTTGGGCCAGGAGCTTGAAGAGTGCAAGTGCGCCCTCGGCCTCGTCCCCATGAGTTCCCGCGTTCACCCAAAGTCGGGGACCGGCCTCGGTGCCACGAGCCACAATCAATGGGATTTCGAGGGCGTGCCCCATGGCGTCGGTCCCGTAGGGAATGACTCCCCGGGCTAAATCACCCGGCTTCGCTTCAGCAGTTCCGATGCGGATTCCGCTCGGGCTCACCCCTTCGCCGCCCCCGCGTTGGAATCATCCGGGTAGCCCCAGCTGTCGGCGTGAGGTTGAATCAGCTCGACGGTGAATCCGGAGGTATCCTCCGGATAGATAAACGCCTCGAACCCGTCGGGAGCGTCGAAGATGCGCTTCTGGAAGACGGTCGCCCCGCCAGCCTTAACACGCTCCACGTCCCCAGCGATGTCATCGCTCTCGAGCGCGATGTGCTCCAGGCCCTCGCCGTGTGATTCGAGAAACTTGTATACCCGGGATTCAGGATCCCAGTTCTGAACAAGATGGAGCCAGCATTCGTTGCCGAGCAAGACCCGCGCATCGCGCTGCATCCCTTTCCCTTGATTTTCGCGGAAGTCGCGGGCCTTGAGCCCAAAGAGCGCTTCCAGTCGGCGGCAAGCTTCATCAAGGTCTTTGACTGCGACGCCGATGTGTTGAAGCCGGATTATTGCCATTTAGAAACTCCTGCTCGCGCTCGGCGAGGAACCGTCGGTTATGGGTGGTCATACTGAGTCGCGCGGAGCGGGCCAGCTGGCAACCGGGCCGCTCCGCTGCCCCCCAGCGCACTCTGCGCGGGAGGCAGCGTGCACCTGATTAGCTCTTGAAGGTCCACATCTCGGGGTTGAGGTTGAGGTTCGGGTTCTGAGGAACCGCCCCGCTCAAACCCTTGCGGATCACCGAGATCTGGTAGTAGTAGTCGGGTTCCCACAGGTCGGGCAGTTGCTTAGCAGCAAAGTCTTCGTAGGCGTCGAACACTTTGAGGCTCGAGTTGAGCTCTGTCGCACTAATCAACGAATTCATGCGGGGGTTGCTGTAGCCACCCCAATTGGTCACAGCGCCAGTGGCAAAGTAGGTCTCTCCAGTCGGTAGGTAGTCAGGCGAGTAGGTGCCTGTAGACCCGGGGATGCCGAAGTTGGCAATCTGCCAAGAGCACCCTCCGTGCCCATTGACACACGGCGAGAGGTTGGAAAAGATCTGGCTAGGTGGCTGCTCTCTCAGGGTGATGCTCACCCCGATTTGGGTCCACGCGGATGCGATCGCCTGCTCGGCGGCTTCAAAGGGGGCAGAGCCGCTCGCATAGTCCTCTGTGAAAGCCAAGCCCTCGTTCTTAGAGATGTTGGCGCCGCACTCGTTTGCAGCGGTCCCGGGATTCTGACAGCGGTCCTCACCGTTCGCGTGTATCGCCCACCCGTGGCTCTTGAGTAGAGCACTGGCCTTGCTGAGGTCATACGGATACGGGTTGTGTTTCTCGACGGAGGTGAGGAAGGGATTGCTGGGCTTGACCGGAACGGGGCCATACGTGGGATAGGCGGTGTTCTTGAACACGGCGCTGTCGATCTTCGGCTGATCGATTGACAGTTGTAAGGCTTGGCGGATGTAGAGCTGCGACAGGAGTGGGCCGACCTTCGGGTTCGTGTAGTTGAGGATCATGGTATTGAGCCCCCAGCCCACCCAGTCCGAGATGCTGTACCCGTGGCTCTTGAAATAGGATTCCTGGCTGAGGTCCTCCGAAGGTAGGTACCCGTAGTCGAGTTCCCCTGCTCGCAGGCCATCGAACTCGGCTGCGTCGCTGGTGAAGGGAACCTCAACGAAGTGGGTCACGTTGCCCGTCCGGGGACCGCTGTAGTCGGGGTTTGGGGAGAACGCGGAGTAGCCCGTGCTGGCGGCGTAAGAGGTCAACTCCCAAGGCCCGTCGACGACCTTCCAGATGGGGTTCGTGGCATAAGTGGAGATGGTGGTCGCTTGGCTCGTCAGATACTTGAAGACGGCTTGTGCGCCACTGGTGGTCTGATCGTAGTTTCCGTCGGGGCCACCAGTACGGGTGATGTCCCACGCCTGCTGTGGCAGGGGAATTATCTGACTCAGTTCGTTGTACTCCAGCCAGGTTCGGCTGTATGCCTTGTTGAACGTGAGACTGAACTGATCCGGGGTAGCGGCCGGGAAGCTCATCGACACCACGTTGTCCGGGAACAGCCCCGGCACGTAGTCGAACCAGTCGGCCTTGTTGGCGATCAGCATGTTCATCCAGAACTCAACGTCCCGGTTGGTGACCGGCTGGCCGTCGGACCAGTGGTAGGACTTTAAGGTGATAGTTGCAGTAAGCCCGTTATTGGAGAACGTGGGTAGCCCCGCCAGGCTGTACTTCAGGTTGAGGTCAGGCGACTGGTTCTCTCCGAACCAGTAGAGGGGTCGGTACAGGAGGTACTGAAGATCGAACAGGTTCGCGTTCGATACCTGATCGAGCAGCGGGAAGATGCTGTTCGGGACTTCATCAGGCGGAAGGCCGAACGTGACTGTCTTACCAGCGGAGCTGGTCTGGATCGCTGAGGTAGACCCGGTCCCGGCCGCCGGCCCGCAGGCGGTGATCAGCAGGGCAAGGCCGATGCCCAAAGCTGGAACTACTGACGTAACCCTCACTTACGACCTCCCTTTCAATTCGGTCTGAGCCCGAAGAGGCTCTGTCGATCGGTCACTTCCACCGCACCAGGGGCAAACACGAGGCGGGTTGGGGCGCAAGCAACGCTGCCGCTCCGCCTGCCCACCACCCCCAGCCGTAGGCCACCAAGGTAAGGACCCGTGAGACCTTTGTCAACCGGTCGACGGTCAACTGTTGACCGAACTCCGAGACGCGCACTGGTTTCGGACCGAAGGTACAGTTGATTGGCCCGGGTGGGGCTAGGGGCCGGGAAGGTGCTAGCCGGCCTCCGCTACAGCCGAGAGCGATTCCGCGGCACGCCTCCAAGCGTCGTCGACATGCTCCGCGACTAGGCGCTTGGCAGCCGCGACATCCCGCCCGATGATGGTTTCGACCAGCAGGCGGTGATTGCCTACCGTGTTCATGGGACGATGGGTCTTCCCCGTGATATTGACGAGCAGACGCAGCTTTCCTGCGACGTTCTCTTGCCACACCTTCAAAAGCAAATCGTTCTCGCTGAGCTGGTAGACGGTGTCATGTAGAGCAAGGTCCGCCAGGGCCAACCGCATCGCGTCGTCGCTATCCGCAGCATCGGCCATTCGCCTGACGCACCCGTCAAGGAGCCGTTCCTTGCGGGGGGTGAGGGTTTCAATTAGCTCCCCGACCGCCTGCATCTCCAGCAACTTGCGCAGACTGTAATGCTGATCTAGCGTCCGCAGGGTTAGCTGGACGACCGCCCGCCCCCGGCGTGGGTGATTCTCAACCAGGCCCTCCTTCTCTAGCAGAGCGAGCGCCTCGCGCAGAGGCCCCCGGCTGATCTGCAACTCCTTGGAGAGCGACGATTCCACCAGCCGCTCCCCCAAGCCGATGTTCCCCCGAAGGATGGAGGCTCTGAGCGCTTCCAAGGCAGTCGCGCCGAGGGTTGGTGGTCCGACCACCGGGGACAGTCGGTAGCCGGCTCTTGACGCTCGTGCCATCGCGGAGAGTCTATCCGCGCCTATCCCGCCACACGGCTTCGTCGCGGGAGCACTTCGAAGCCGATCGATCTGGCCCTCCTGCCCCACCTTCGGGAATGCCGAGCCTCCCTCCGGGCTGCTCCGGAGGCGGTGGGAGGCGGGCTCCTCTTGGATGGGGTAATCCATCTGCACCGGGCGCGGAGACGCCGACGTCGGCCCCCGCCCCGGGGGAGTGTGTCCCGGGGCGCCTCAATAGGGGACGACTCGCTTCACTGATACGGAGTCGTGGCGCCGAAAGAACCGCCAACCCTTGGGCGCAGCCGTACTGCAGCGGTCGCGCAGATTTGTCAACAGTCGACAGTCAACACGAAGCCCTTCCGCGATCCTATACTCGACGGGATGACGGCATTCGCGCACTCGCTTGAGAAGGGACGTCATGCTTGACTTGGTGATCCAAGGCGGTCTGGTAGTCACACCCGCAGGTGCCGAGCGGCTGTCCATCGGGGTCGCCGGGGGAAAGATTGCTTTCCTGACCCAGGGGACCGTCGCGGAGCCAGCTGCCCGGACCTTTCGGGCAGACGGCCTAGTCGTCGTACCTGGAGGTGTTGATCCGCATATCCACTGCGACATGGAGGTCGCCGATCCAAGCGGAGGTGAGCCGAGTTATACGGCTGGCGCCGAGAAGGTCAGCTTGGCAGCCCTCCACGGTGGCACCACCTGTCTTCTCGACTTTGCCTGGAACGCTCCGGAGGAAACCCTGAAGGAGACGCTCGAGTCGCGCACGGCTCAGTGGCTGGGCAGCAGTTACACGGATTTCTCATTTCATGTCGTCCTCAGTGGCGAGATCGAGCCCGGAAAACTGGAGCAGGTACCAGATGTGATCGCTATGGGATTCCCCAGCTTCAAGATCTTCACCAGTGACGTGACTCCCGGCGAGGCGCCCACCAAGGTTCCCTTCGGCAGCATCTGGGAGATGCTCAAAGTCACGGCTAGGCACAACGGCCTTCTGGCGATCCACGCCGAGGACGATGACCTGGTGATGCACATGTACCGGGAGTACCTGCGCCGGGGCCGTGTCGGTTTCGAGCACATGTCCGAGGTACACAGCTCCCTATCCGAGGAACTTTCATTCCGGCGCGTGATCGGCCTGGCCAAGAGTGTGCCCGGTTCAGTGCTCTACATGATGCATGTGAGCGCGGCCACTGGGGTCGCAGCGATCGCCGAGGGGCGATCTCAAGGTGTTGCCGTTTTCGGTGAAACCTTGCATCAGTACGCGCTCCACACCGATGACGACTACCAAGAGCCGGACGGTATGAAGTACCACACCTACCCGTCGCTGAAGAGCGGCGCGGACACGGACGAGCTATGGCAGGGAGTGGCTCGGGGCGAGATTGCCACCTTCGCCACTGATGAACTGTGCACCACCTATGCGGTGAAGACAGCTGGTCGGCGGATTGACGACGTCACGGGCGGCAATACCGGAGTCGAGCCGCGGATGGCCATCGTCTTTACCGAAGTGGTACAGCGGCGAGGCCTTGGCCTGGGACGGTTCGCGGAGCTCACCTCGACCAATGCCGCCAAGATCATGGGCATTTATCCCCAGAAAGGTGTGATCGCAGTCGGCAGCGACGCGGACCTTGCCTTGATCGACCCGGAAACCGAGAGAGTGATCACCGCCTCCGCCCTCCACGAGTCCGACTACACGCCGTGGGAAGGGTGGCGGGTGGGCGCCTGGCCCGTGGCCACCGTGCTCGGTGGGAAGATCGTGGTGGAAGACAACCGCTTCACTCCCCCGGAGCAACGTGGTCGCCTTCTGAATCGTAAGGTACGTCCAGAGGTCCGGCGTGGGGTTCTGTAGAACGGCTCACGCCCCACAGCTCGGGATCGCGACGGCGTCTGCCTTTCCCAATCTTGGCGACCGATGGCGACGTTCGGTCGAATGCCCTGCTCAGTGATCGTGCGGATGGGAGGTAGTCGTCGGCCTCGGCGAGACGGCTCGATTACCGCGCTGATCCCGAGCATCGCCTGGCCTGGAGGAATTCCTGCGGCCCCCTTCGCCCAGGTCAAAACGTAGAGTGGCGAGTTCGGCGTCCACCACTCTGCGACGGCGCGGCGGCTTTGGTCGCGGTGATGCACTGATTTTGGCAGCCACGATTCTTTGGAGCGTCAACATTGTTGTCGTCAAGGTGGCGCTTGCCAACAGCGGGCCGCTGACCTACTCGACCCTCCGTTTCCTCGTTGGGGGCGCGTTCCTCTGGTGGTTCGCGGTCCGAGTGGAGGGTCCGATCCGCTGGCCGAACCCTCGCGAATGGTGGCTAATCCTATGGGCCGCAGCGACTGGAATCGCAATAAGCCAGGCAGCCTTCACGGGGGCGTTGGCACTCACCAACGCCGACTTCGTGGCTATGTTTCTGGGGACTACCCCCCTCCTGGTGACCGCATGGCTTGCCTGGCATGGCTCGCAGCGCGTTGCGGCCAGGGTGTGGTTCGGACTCGCGCTGGGGCTTGTCGGAGTTGCGCTGGTCGTTCTTACGGGGGGTATCGGCCACTTGAGCTGGCTAGGGGTGCTGCTCGCGGTCGGCGGACCGATCGTCAGCGCAGTCTACCTACTATTGTTGCCCGACCTACTCGGCAGCTATCAGCCCATCTCCCTCGCCGCGCTGATCACGCTGGCCGGGGCAGTCATGATTGCCCCATTCGGACTGGTGGAGGGCATCACACACCATCCCCAGGTCACGTGGGCATGGTTGGGTCTCCTTGGCTTCAGCGCGATTCCCGCAGTGCTGGTTGTCAACTGGCTGTACTTAGCAGCAATGCGCACCTTGGGCCCAGCGCGGACGGCCTCATACACCTACCTGGAGCCCTTCGTCACGGTGGCTGCGGCTGGTCTGCTGATCGGAGAGCGGGTGCTGCCGCTCCAGATCCTCGGTGGCGCGGTTATCCTCATCGGCCTCGCGGTCGGTACGCCCGGCCCGTTGGGCATTGCAGGACCCGAAAGTGCGGGCGGCGCAGTCCCGGAGGTCGCAACCTCATCAGGCGGCGGCTATGCCGATCCACTTCCGGAGCGCTGAAGGCCCCTCGCCACGTTGCGCGCTGCTCATGCTGTACGCGACAGAGTCCGAGGGCGGCAGGATTTCCCCGAGTGCCTGCGAGTTCATGGGCTTCCGCCTGTTCAGCCAACCGGATGCCCCGGGCTACGCTGGAAAAACCGTCGCGGCTATGAGTTCCCCGATGGCCAGTGAGGCTGTCGCGGCGGGCGAGGGGGCGTTCAGTACGTAGACCGCCGAATCGGTGGTCACTAGGACAAAGTCTTCGACCAGCGCGCCATCGGGAGCTACCGCTTGGGCCCTGACGCCGGATGCGCCCGGGTGCACGTCGTGGGCGCCGACTCCTGGGAGGTAGGAGGGGAGCGATCGGGCGGACGCCCATAGGGATACGTCACGCCAAGCTTCGCGGAACCCCGCGCCAGCCTGCCTGCTCGCCAGATGCAGGTAGCCCGGGTCGCTTCAATTCCTAAAGCGGACCGTACTCAAGCGCCAGTGGGACTGGAGGGTACCTAATTTGATGTACCAGCCATCGATGAGCGGTACATTGTCGGCCGCTCACCGACGCGGTGCCGGTCACTGCAACCGTTGAGTGGGGCGGCTAGGATCTGAGGGCGGCTACCGCCTCGAGCAGGCGATCGACGTCGGAGTGATCGTTGTAGTGCACGAGCCCGGCCCTCACCGCGCAGCCAGCTTCGCGGATGCCAAGAGCTTCGGTGACCTCGTACGCGTAATTGTCGCCGCTCCACACGTTGATCTTGCGCTCCGCCAGCTTGACCGCCACCTCCCACGGGTCGAGGCCAGCGATGCCAAAGAAGGCGGTCGGGGCGCGCCGCTCCGAACTGCCATACAACGTGACGTGGCCCATCTCCTCCAACCCTGAAAGCATTAGGGCGAAAAGTTCAGATTCGTAGCGCTCAACCGCAGTCATCGAGTTGACAATGCGAGACCGTCGGCTGTCGCCAGTTCCTGGCGCCAGGCCCTCCAGATGGGTGACCGCTGCGCTGACGCCGGCGTAATCGGCGAAGGGTGGAGTCCCCCGCTCAAAGCGGTCGGGCACCTGGTCGGTTACCGGGAGCAGTTTGTCGGGGTGGATCATCTCCAGCAAGGCTGGGTCGGCGATCACCGCGCCCACGTGAGGTCCGCCCCATTTGTAGGCACTGGTGGCGTAGAAGTCGGCTCCCAGGTTGCCCAGATCGACCGGGGAATGTACCGTGCCATGGACTCCGTCGACGTAGGCGAGCGCTCCCGCCGCGTGGACAATGCCGGTTATGGCGGCAACGTCGGGTCGTATTCCCAACACGTTGCTGGCAGCGGTGAAGGCGACCAGCTTGGTGCGCTCCCCCACGAGTTCCAGGTACTGCAGAGTTGGCAGCTGACCTGTCGCCGGGTCGATCTCAGCCCAGCGAACGGTTGCACCCGCCGCCTCCGCGGCTTGGGTCCAGGGACGGATGTTGGCATCGTGATCGAGCCGGGACACAACCACTTCGTCGCCCGGCCTCCAGTTCTTGGCCATTGCGAACGCCAGCCGATAGGTCAAGGTGGTCATATTCGGACCCAGTACCACGCCGGCCGGATCCCCGCCGACGAGCTCGGCAACAGACTGGCGGCAATCGGCCACGATATGGTCGGCACGCCGACTCGAGGGGAAGGCTCCGTCTGTGTTGCTGAGGCCGAATCGGTAGGCGTCGGCGATAGCATCGATCACTGATTGCGATAACTGCGATCCGGCTGCTCCATCCAGGTAGGCGTACCCGTCGGACAGAGCGGGGAACTGGCTCCGCACGCTGCGGGGGTCATAGATGTCAGTCAACACACTCTCTCTAGCAACCACTCAGACCCCGCCTTTGATAACCGGCGCAACACTATATCTGGGCATTGCCACCTCGCAACGTGCCCGGTCGCTCGTGAACATCTCCGTCCTCCGGGAACTCGATCGAACCTGATTGGTCTGTTGTGGAGCGCCGTCAGCTGTTGCAGCCGTCCGCAAGCGTGTCACCGGCAGCCTTGGACGCCGAGTAAGCGCCGCACGCGACGTCTCAACTTCAGCCGCATCCAGATCACGCACGTCCGCACTCACAAAAGGAACCTGGATCCCGGTCTGTGATCACGAACCCAAATCCGTCGACGCCCAGGCGTCGCGCGGAGGCGATGCCAATGCCAGAGGTTCCCCGAGTAATCAGCGCTGCACGAGAAACGTCACTGGTCATGCTTACTCAAGCGATCCGGCTGCACAGATGGCTACCTAGTACCCGGCCTTCTTGTCGAACAGATTGAGTAGTGGCAGGCCCTCTTGGAATCGGCTTAGATTGTCCTGGAAGATTTCGACTATCCGCGCGTTCTCGGCTGGTACGGTGCTGATCGAGTGAGGCGTGATCAAGACCTGGGGCATGTCCCAGAGCGGGCTCTCGGGTTCGAGCGGCTCGTGGGCGGCCACGTCCAGGAAGGCACCGCCCAGCCTCCCATGCTGGAGCGCATCGATCAGCGCCGGCTCATCGACTGTGGTGCCCCTTCCCACGTTGATCAGGATCGAGTCTGAACGTAATTTGGCGATGCGGTCGGCGTCAAACACCTGCTTGGTCTCGGCCGTATCGGGAAGACAGAGCACGACGAAGTCCGACCGTGGCAGCCATTGGTCGAGCGACTCCATCGTCACGTAGTGCCATGGCGAATTGGCCCGGGGCTGGCGTCCGCAGCCGACGACTTCCACACCCATCGCCTGGCATCTGAGTGCGATTGCCTCGCCGACCCGTCCCAGACCCACGATCGTCGCCATCGTCCCGGCCAGCTCATCCACCGCTAACCGCTCCCAACGGTGCTCCTGCTGGCGCTGCTGGAGCATCCGACCGTTCTTGCGAAACCAAAGCATCGCCAGGATCACGTACTCGGCAATAGGCCCGGCATGCACCCCGCTCGCGGTGGTGATCAGCGGATCAGGCTTGTCGGCCAGTCCGATGTGCGCGACCAGAGAACCGACCCCAGCACTGGTGGCCTGGATCCAGCGGAGCTGGGGCCTATTTGCCAGGGTGGCGCGGAGGGGCGCTGGCCCAAAGTCGAAGAGGACGTCGGCGCTGGCGATCAGGTCCTCCCACTCCTGCTGATCCTGGGTAGAAAGCGAATCGAAGTTGGGGTACCGGTGCTCCGCCGGGTAGCGAGGCGCGGGAATCAGGGGAGCGGGGTAGATGACCTCTACTCCTGGATTGGCGCCGATCAGACCCTCAACAAGATCCTCTTCGAGAGGGGTGGTGATGACCACGCGCAGGGTCACAGTAGCGTGAGCCCCTCAGCGGTCACCAACGTCGCAGTGGTCATGTCTCCTCCCCAAGCTCGTCCGCCGGCCACATTGTCGACAGTTGACAGTACTGAAGTCCCGCGCTATGGTACCGCACGCGTGGCACGGCCCCGAGCGCTTCGCGGAGCACCGTCCGACCCTTGGCTCCTCGGTCGCCACCGATGGTGCCAGCAGCGCCCGAGGCCCTGACCCCGCCAAAATCCAAGGTTATTGCCAACAGTGAACTGGAGCTCGTCTCGAATGGCTGAGGAAATTCGGTGGGGGATTCTGAGTACCTCCAATATCGCTGTCAAGCGATTCATTCCAGGGGTCGTCAAGTCGCGAAACGGGGTGGTGATGGCGATCGCGAGCCGCGACCCCGGCCGGGCCAGCGAGGCCGCCGCGTCTCTTGGCATTCCCACCTCGTACGGATCCTACGAAGCGCTGCTCGACGATCCCGAGATCGACGCGGTGTACAACCCACTTCCGAACAGCCTCCACGCGGAGTGGACGATCAAGGCGGCCCAGGCAGGCAAGGCGGTGCTGTGTGAGAAGCCGCTGGCCCTGAGCGCCGCGGAGGGCCTCCGGATGATCGCGGCTTGTAGGGCCCACGGCGTGCTCCTTATGGAAGCATTCATGTACCGGTTCCATCCCCAACATCGGCGGGTACTGGAGCTCATAGAAGGAGGGGAGGTCGGGGAGCTCCGCTTCGTTCGTGCGGCGTTCACGTTCATGCTCGAGCCTTTCCCGGCCGGCAACGGCAGACTCAGCGCAGAGCTTGGTGGTGGTGCCCTGATGGACGTCGGCTGCTACCCGATCACCGCGGCGAGGATGTTGTTCCAGGAAGAGCCGATCTGGGCCTCCGCGCAGTGGGACTTCCGGCCCGAGTTTGACGTAGAGGTTTCCCTGGCCGCCAGCCTTGGATTCCGGGGAGGCCGAACGGCCATCTTCGACTGTGGGTTTCGAGCATCTGGACAAGGCACCTACACAGCGGTGGGCACATCGGGGCAGGTCGAAGTCCCGACTGCGTTTGTGCCGGCGCCCAGCGACGTCCGGATCCACGTCACGTCGGGTGGGGAAACCCGCGCGGAGCGGATCGGCGGGGTCGATCAGTTCCAACTGGAGGCGGAGGAATTTGCCGATGCGCTACTGACCGGCCGCTCGCTGCGATTCGGTGCCGAGGACGCGCTGGGAACACTCCGGACCATCGAAGCGCTCCATCGCTCGGCGAGAGCTGAGGGACTCCGAGAACCAGTACAGGCCGTACCCGACGACGCCTGACTGATGGCCTGTCAGAGGCGCGACGGGAGCTGCAGGATTTCTTATTCGGGAGAGGTTGAGTGATTGATGTTCGTGGCAAGGTTGTTTTTCTGACAGGAGCCGCGGAAGGGCTTGGACGAGAAGTCGCAAGGGAACTGGCCGCAGCCGGCATGAGACTTGCCCTCTTCGACGTCCAAGCCGAGAAGCTGGACAAGCTTGCCGCTGAGCTCACAAGTGACGGCACCGAGGTCCTCTCTATCCAAGTGGACCTGTCAGACGCTGCCGCCACTCAGGATGCGGTGGAGAGTGCCCTCACGCGTTTCGGCACACCGCGGGCCCTCATCCACGACGCTGCCGTCCTCCGAGAGCGCACGTTTGCCGATATTACCTTGGCCGACTGGCGCAGAGAGATGGACATCATCGTCCAAGCCGCATTCATCCTGTCCAAAGCGGTCTGGGGGGGCATGGTAGAAAACCGCAGTGGAAGCATTCTCTACGTCTCCTCAGGCTCCGCACTTAGTGGTTTCGTGAAGGAGGCCGCATACACTCCCGGGAAGCATGCCCAGGAGGGCCTGATGAAGGTCCTTGCGCTTGCAGGCAAGGAGAACAACATTGCGGTCAACACCATCACTACCGGGGCGCCTATCGACACTCCGATGTCTGCGTCGCACTACACCGAAGAGATGAAGATAGGGATGGTTCACGCTTCCAGGCTCGCTCCCGCCTTCGCATTTATAGCCGGGATCGATGCCGAATTCGCGACGGGGCAGCGCCTTAATGCGTTCCAGCTGTCCGAAGCTATCCGAGTCGCAGCGAAGCGTCCGCCTTACGCCGCGTGATCCACTGAGGCTGCTGGCCTTGGTCGGCGCCACCCGGAGTGCGAGTCAGCCCTCGATCGACGCGCCGACGCGGTTCGAGCAAGATTGCCGGGTCGCCGGAAGGACCGCCTTACTCTCCGTGGTCTGCTCCCCGTAGAACGGCGGCGGCATCGCGGAGGGGAATCGCGATCTGGGGCATGAGCCCTTTCTCGCAGGGAGATGACCGACAGCCACCGGCACTGGTACGTGGGTACACCCGACCGCGTAGCCGCTCCTTTCCCGCCCGGGTAGATGAGTTGATCGCCCTGGTCAGGGAGAAACTCTCCAGCAAGCGCAGGTCGACCATAACTGCGGCGTGCGTCCGCAGGTTTGACCAGTGCGGACAGCCCTATACGTCGGCCCGCAGATACGTGTGCGGTCCGTACTGAAGTTTCGTGGCTATGCCTCTGGGGTCGAGAGAGAAGTCCACCTCCTCGCCACGATAGCCGTAGTCCTCGTGGTCAGCGATGACAAACCTCGCTGTCCCCTGCACTTGGTTCAGCCGGGCGGCCTCTTCGAACGGGCGGTCCAGCGTCGAGTCAGCCAGGTAGAGCCTGTCGCGGATCCGAATCACTAACCACTCGCCCCAAGGGCCCCGGTACTGGCCCTCCAGCTTGCCCAGCTGCGCTCTGGACATTCCCGATCCGCCGCCTACCGACGCATCCCAGAGGCTCTGCACACGGCTCAGGATGTGGAAGAACCCGTCCACCGCGAGCTCGGGCAGAGTTCCCAGGGTGTTCATCAGCACTACCGCGGCTATGCGCTGTTCAGGGTCGAAACCAATTCTGGTGTTGAATCCGGCGTAGCCACCGCTATGTCCGCAAAGACGGGCGCCGTCCACCGTCCAGAGCATCCAGCCGTAGCCGTGATGCGGCTCCACGCCGCGCTGCCACTGGGTGCGCTGCATCTCCCGCTTGCTGAGATCGGAGACGAGGCGATGATCGCCCAGGAAGTGAGCCTGCTGGTATTGCAAGAGGTCGGGAACGGTGGAGATCAGTCCCCCGGCTGGCTCGAACGCCCGAGCTTCCGTTGCCGGGGTCGCCTGGTAGGGCTCACCAGGTCGCCGGCTCCAGTACCCCGTAGCCAGATTCCTGCGAAGTGGAGGCGTCAGCCGGGTCCCCGAGCTCCGCATCCCGGTTGGCGCGAGAATCCGTGCCTCGATCGCCTCTGCGTAACTCTGCTTGGTGATCTGC
Source organism: Candidatus Dormiibacterota bacterium (assembly GCA_963804565.1). Taxonomy (GTDB): domain Bacteria; phylum Chloroflexota; class Dormibacteria; order Aeolococcales; family Bog-877; genus Bog-877. Next base: position 1,764,862 of record CAWDQV010000001.1, read on the forward strand.
TCGACGATCTCGCCCAGCAGTGCGTAGGCGACATTTGAGTACCGGAATCCCACTGAGGGACCTGCAAACGTCGGACGCGCCGTCACATCCCGGCGCAACGCCGCCTGATCAGGGAGGTCGTCGTCTCCCCATGCCCCCGATCCATCACGGATGACGCCTCCGCTGTGGGTGAGCAGGTGGCGCAGAGTGATGCCTGAATCGGTGAAAGCGGACGGCAGCCACGACAGGTGGGCGCTGACCGGGTCGTCTAAACGCAGCTTGCCCTGGTCGGCTAACTGCATAACCATCGTTGCTGTAAAGGTTTTGGTTATGGAGGCGACCCGGTATCCGGTTCTCTCGGCAAGGGCCGGAGCGCCGCTGCTGAGATTCGCCACCCCAAGCGCTCCCGCTAGCACGTTACGGTCTCGGTGGCTGATCCCGTAGGCGACACTCGGCACGTCGCTCATCATCGCCCGGAATCGCAGCCACCTCGCAAAGGCAGAACACGCGTCGGCGATCTGGGGCCCAGTCAGCTTCATGGCTCCTATTTTGGGCCAGTAACCGACCACGGCGGGAGGCCGCCAGCAGATCGGCATCAGCGCCCCGCTGGGGTGAGTCGCGAATCAAAAATGGATTGCCAACCCAGGGGGGCCGGACTTCGAGCCGCCGGCAACCGGTGCTTTCGCGAAGTGCTCGCCCCGGGCGTTGGCGCGAGCCAGTGCCACGAGGTACCGCGGTCGTAGTAGGCTAAGTGACTCTTGGCGGGGCCTGGCTTTGCCGCGAGAAGGGGCAAGATCGCGGGTTACCGACCTCTAGCGGAAGCAAGGTCTTCCCGTGGCGACAATGTGAGGGGGATTGGTTGTGATCGTGAGGGGAGTCCGGCCAAAGGCGCGGATAGTGCGACTCGCCCTCGGGTTGGGTGTGACATTGGCAGTCTTGGCCGCAGTGAGCACCGGCCCCGTGCAGGCAGCGCCGGCAAAGAACGGGGGAGTCGTCACCATGGCCGAGCAGCCAGGAGATATTCCCAACTACATCTCACCGATGACGCCCGGAGACTACTTCTATGGCGGCAATCTGGTTGATTTCTCTGAATTGCTCTACCGACCGCTCTACTGGTTCGGCCAAGACGGTCAGCCGGTAATGGATTACAAGCTCAGTGTTGCGAACATCCCCGTGTTCTCCGATAACGACACTGTGGCCACGATTACCCTCAAACACTGGGTCTGGTCGAACGGACAGCCCGTGACAGCGAGAGACGTGATCTTCTGGATCAACCTGCTGGAGGCGGTGGAGTCACCAGCCGCAGCCAACATTGGCAGCAGCACCCTTCCCGGCCCCGGATACGGCGGAGCGGTCCCGGGTGGATTCCCGTCTAACCTGACCAGTTACCAGCAGACTGGAACCTACACGCTGGTGCTGCATCTGAACCATTCCTACAACCCCACCTGGTACATCTACAACGAATTGAGCCAGGTGACGCCCATCCCCCAGGCCGTTTGGGACCGGCTGTCGCTCACCGGGTCTGTGGGCAACTACGACAGCACCGTACCCGGCACGGCGACGAACGGGGCGCTAGCGGTCGCTCAGTTCATCAACTCACAGTCTCAGGACGTCGCTAGCTACTCCGGCAACCCCATGTGGAAGGTGGTGGACGGACCATTCAAGCTAGCCCAGATCACTTCCAGTGGGTACCTCAAGTTAGTTCCGAACACGGCCTACTCAGGGCCCGACAAGGCGCACATCGGCGCCTTGGAGGAACTGCCTTTCACCAGTGACACCGCGGAGTTCGACGCCCTCCGAAGTGGATCGGTCGACTACGGATATTTGCCCACCCAGGACATTGGTCAGAAGAGTTACCTGACGTCCCACGGGTACACGTACGCGCCTTGGGGGGAATGGGGCTTCTACCTGCTCACTATCAACTTCACGAGTCCAACCGAGGGCGCGCTATTCGACCAACTCTACTTCCGCCAGACGATGCAACACCTGATCAACCAACCCCAATACATCAAGAAATTCCAGGTTGGGCTGGGGACCATCGGAAATGGGCCGGTGCCGACGTGGCCCCCCAACAACGTCTTCGAGAGTCCGCTCGAGGCGAAGGGGCAGGTCTATCCGTACAGCCCATCCTCGGCGGTATCCCTGCTCAAGGAGAATGGCTGGACGGTACATCCAGGTGGCCTGAGTGTCTGCACCAAGCCGGGTACGGCGGCCGGCGAGTGCGGCAAGGGAGTTAAGAGTCACCAGTCCGCCAAGATCACCCTGCTGTACGCCAGTGGCTCGACCTTCCTGGCCAACGAGATGGCCAGCTTCCAGTCGGACCTGAAGTCCGTCGCCGGAATTGATCTGACACTCTCATCGGCGCCGGAATCGCAGGTCATCGGTACGCTTTTTGAGGGCTGCACGACGAAGTCCCCCTGCACCAACTGGGGGCTGGGTGATTATGAGGGGTGGGGATACCTTCCAGACTTTCTGCCGACCGGCGAGGAGATCTTCGCGACTGGCGCTACCAGCAACATCGGCGACTACTCCAATCCGACCGCCGACGCCGACATCCGGGCGACCACCGAGGCGTCCTCGTCGCCAGCAGAGACTGCCGCGATCTACAAGTACGAGGACTTTATCGCCAAACAGCTGCCAGTCCTCTTCCTTCCCGGCAACGCCTACCAAATAACGATGTTCAAGAAGGACCTGCACGGGGTCCTCCCCCAGGAACCAGTCAGCTTCACGCCTGAGGACTTCTATTTCTGACCACGCGTCGCGCACGGGTGCGCGGGAGCAGGCGAACCTCGGCAGGCGCGCCTCAGACCTTCGGCACCCGATCTGACCGGAACCGGCGGAGTACCCTCCAGACCCCGCTCGCAGCTGTCACCTTGCCGTCCGGTCGGAAAGTCCGGGTGGTGGAGGCGGCCGGTTGGGGACCCCCCTCGGCGTCGTGCAACTGTTACCGCGAGGCCCTCCTCTCGGTCACCTTCCCACTTCAGAGGACGTTCTCGGAGTCCGAGAGAACGACGGCGTGGCACGACAACGCCTGCCTGGCCTGCCGCATCCCTCTGGAGTGCTTGGACTGAGGACCCTCAGCACTGCTCAGCTCGGTCGAGCGGTAGACCCAACCGTGATCGCCTGCGCGAGGAGGATAGTTGAACGCCTGCCCTCTGCGAGGTCGCTGTGGACGTAGTTGAAACGCTACGGTCGGTTCTGCGGTTTCGTCCTATCGAGTGGAACTCCGACCCGCGTCGACTCCGGCCACGGCGAGTGTCGCCGATCTGCGACGGACCTCGCAACGGCGCCGGCCGCGGGGGGTCTTCGACTACATAGACGGCGGAGCTGAAGACGAGATCTCGCTCCGCCGAAACGTAGCGGCGTATCGACTGGTTGAGTTGCGTCCGCGAGTGCTAAACGATGTCGGCCGCGTCGACACCTCGCCCACGCCCGTCGGCAGGCCGTTACCCCTGCCGCTCGTTCTGGCGCCGCCCGGTTTCACACGCATCGCGACACCGGGCGGTGAACTAGACGTGGCCCACGCTGCCGCTCGTGCAGGCATTCCCTACACGCTCTCGACGCTGGCGACACGCTCATCGTGGGAACGTTTTGAAGCGCCACCGACTCGATGAGGGAGATGTGTTCGCGTGAGGGGGCGGCCCGCCGGACGACCAACCCTTATGGCCGAGGAGACAATCGGATCTCCATAGGGTTGAGGTTTACCGGAGAAGGAAATGGTCACGAGCAACGCGTCGGTGAATCGCTTAGCGATGACATACTTCTTGGGGCATATAGACGGCCGGGTGGATCTCAAAGGTAACCGTCGGCGTAGGCGCTCGGGCAGACGTTATGCTGGCCCGACGCCTCCCTGGGAGATCAACCGACAATCGGGAGAATCAGCCGCGAGGCGTGCTTTTGCGAGTGATGCACGGTGTTTCTCGCGACCGATGGCCGTTCCTGCAAGAGAATCTTTCCCGGTCGGTTGAGGTTGCGCGCGAACCACGGGAAATCGCTGCTGGTAACCGACAGGCCAAGCCGATGCCCCGGTAGAAAGGCGTGGGTCACTGGCACCATCTCGATATCGAACTCATATACGGTTCCGGGTTCAAGGGTCACCATGTAGTCTAGTGACGACCTACACGCAGCCCTAAGGCATCCTCCGCTGACGCGGATCAGGCGGCCGCTTGGCCAAATATCGTGCAGCTTGATGTGCCAGTCAGTGTCGGGGCAGTCGCTCTCTCCTAGAAGTAGCAGACGGGGCCACCCGCAGACTCGTACTGGCTCGAGCAGCGGTTCGCTGGTGTAAACCAGCACATCCTCCCGGTGGAGCAGGTACTCCTCGTCCAGCGAGGGAGCGAGCACGGCCCCAAAGCTAAGCGAACCGGGCACTCGGACTGGATCTTCCGGGTCATAGATGAATGTTGTCGTCGGTTCACCATCTGAGGCAATCTTCCGAGAGAGGCTCCGATCCGATCTGACCGCGTTCAGATACCACGTCTGCTGGCTCGATGCCTGGGGCCAGACCTCCTCGCCACGCCAGCGATTGGTCCCTGTTTCGAAGAGACGGACTCGCGGTGTCTCGTCCCAACCATTGACTTCCCCTTTGAGCCAGAAGTCGCAGAATCGAAGCACCTCTTGGTCCATATCCATCGCGGCCTCTGGGCCGAAGTCGACCCCTCCGTATTCAGATAGCGGATGGCGGACCGCAGAGTGGGGCCAGGGGCCCACTATCAGCCACTGATCCTCTCGCCGAGGGGAGACCTCGACCATAGATTGGTAGTGGTGGAAAGCGCCCAGAAGGTCTTCGCGATCGTGCCAACCGGCAACATGCAAGCACGGAATGTCGAGCGACGGATAGTCGCGATCAAGTCGCAGTTCCTGCCAGAACGAGTCCAGCGTATCGTGCTCTAGAAAGTCGATCCAGGACTGATCGACGATCCCCAGTTCGAGTGCGGCCTCGTGAATAGGCAGCCGGTAGAGCAACTCACCCGGGTCGATGGTTGCCCACTCTGGCTGGATTCGACCGCTCGTTCCCATCAGCCAGTAGAGGTAGTACAGCTGGAACACACCGTTGGTGTAGGGAACTTCCTGCATCCATCTTCCAGCTGCCGCGAAAGACGACAGGCAGACCAGATGGGGTGGGTGTTCCCTGGCGGCGGCCCACTGGTTCCAGCCGCTGTAGCTGACTCCGGTTGTGCCAACCTTGCCTGTACTCCACGGTTGGTCGGCTACCCACTCGATAACGTCGTAACCGTCCTCGCCGTCTGCGCAGTGGGCCCGCCAATGCCCTTCAGACTTCCCGCGGCCCCGGGTGTCGTAAACGATATAGGCGTAGCCATTGCGGCGAAAGAACTGGGCGTCGTAGTCGACTCCGGGTGCACTTTTGTCGTAGGGGGTACCTCGCACGACACACGGGACGGGGAGAGTCCGGGCCTCGTCGGGAAGATAGCAGTCCGCCGCCAGGCGCACTCCATCGCGCGTCCGAACGGCCATCTCGGCCGGCCGACGCAAACGCTCAGCAGCGACCGATGCTTGGTAGCGGGCCTTGGGCGTGTCGCCCAGCAGATTCACTTCGAAACGCTCCAGTCCTCAGGATAGATGTGCCCAGTTGCGTCCTGGGCGGTGATCCCCTTGATGGCCTCCTTGATCACCGAGATCTGGTAGACGCTGTTGGGCATCCACAGAGCGGGCAGCTCCCGTGCGGCGTAGTTCTCGTACTGGTAGAGGGAGCTAACGCCGGGCGCGACGTGGCTGGCGGCGATGAGCGAATTCATCTTGGCGTTGCTGTAGTTGCCGAAGTTAATCGGAGCGCCAGTCTCAAATAGCGTTTCCCCAGTGGGGTAGTAGACCGGAACGTAGGTGATGGTTGGCGATCCCAGATAGACCATATTCCATCCACATCCGACTCCGGTGCTCGGCACACAACCGAAGGTTTCCGTTGCCGCCTGATCCGGAGTGGTGCCGACCACCTTGAGCTGGATCCCCGCGGATTCAAATGCCGTTTGCAGGGCCTCCATCTCATCTGTGTATTCGGGCAGGTTGTTCTCATAGATCAGCGTAAAGCTCAGCGCGGCACCCTGCGCTATTCCCGTGCCGCACTCGTTGGGTCCCTCGCCCGGGTTCTCGCATCGTGCCGGCCCACTCCCGGCTGCCTTCCAGCCGTGGCTCTTCAACAACGCTTTGGCGGCCGCCACGTCGTACGGGTAAAGTGCGGACTCGGTGAGCGGACTCACCAGATCGCTCTTGGGCTGAACCGGCGCTGGACCATTGACCGCCGATCCGTAGCCCTTGAAGATGTACTTGATGTACTGCGCTTCGTTGATCAATCTCTGCATCGCTTGGCGCACGTACAGTTGGCTGATGATTGGCCCAGTTTTGGGATTGGCGAAGTTGAGCATGATGTCGCTGAATCCCCAAAACTGCCAGGTGTTGAGCCTGAAACCCTTCTTCTCCAAGGACTTGGTCAGGGCGAGATCACTGTACGGAAGCGATCCATAGTCCACTTGGCCCGAGAGCAGAGCGTCCACTTCTGCTTGTGGACTGGTGAATGGAAGCTCTATCAGCTTACTGATCTTCGGCTTATCGGGGCCGGAGTAGTGAGAGTTGGCAAGCAGGACGGTGTACCCGGTGCTTGGCTCAAATCCGTGGTTGGGCTCGAGCCGGAAGGGACCGTCAACCACCTGCCAAAGTGGATTCGTGTCCCATGTGCTGAGGGTCGTGGACTGAGCGTTCAGGTAGTTGTACACCGCGACAGCACCGGCTGTCGTCGTGTCATAGGAGTCGACCGCCGAGGTCGCTGAAGTCTTGTCCCAAGCTTGCTGCGGAATCGGGGTGATCTGGGAGAGGCCATTGTAGAGAAGGTAAGAGTGGTTGAAAGCCACGTTGAAGGTGATCTTCACCTGCGAACTGGTCGGGGCCGAAATGCTGACGATGTGAGTGGACCAGTCTCCGGGGGCCGAGATCCCCCACTCGTCGTGGTTAGCGATCAGCAGGTTCAGCCAAAAGGTGATATCCCGCGAGGTTACCTCTCTACCGTCAGACCACTTGTACGATCGGAGGTTAATGGTCACCGTCTTGCCGTTACGCGAGAACACTGGTGGATAGGCCAAGCTCAGTGCGTAGTCGACCGTCGGTGCGCTGGATGCCGGGTGACCAAACCAATACAAGGGACGCCACATCAGAGGTTGAAAATAGGTGATGTTGTTATTTCCGGACGCGTCTCCGGGGTAGAGCGGGAATATGTAGCTCGGTGGCGTATCGATTTGCTGAGCAAATGTCACGGTTCCTCCCTGGCCGGAGGAGCTTGCTCGGACTTGTTGGCCCGGACCGTTCATTGCGCCGGTAGCTACGAGAGCGATTACCGCTGCGCAGGCAGCGGCCCACCGCCTGGCCAGGAACCGACTTCGGATTTGCGCCCCATTCACGTCTGGCCCTCCACACCATCTGACTGATTCACCGTTGATTCAACCCATTCAGCTAAGCTGGTGAACTTCGATCCGCGTACATACCACAGATCACAACTCTGGATTTGCCGGGTAGATGGTCAGTTGACCAGCGCTGGCGTCCAGGCGTGCTCTGGCGCCGATTGGTATGGTGGCGATGCTCCTTCCATGTCCTATCGGCAGGTGGTAGAGCGTGGGCACCCCAAGCGGGACGAGCAGATCCCGAAAAATCTGCTCGAGTCCGAGCGTCGGACCCGGCGATTTGGCGCCACAGTCGGCGTGCTCCCCGATCACTACACCGCGACAGTTGGCCAGCTTACCTGCGGCGACGAGCTGGGAGAGCTGAGTCTCTATCGGATGAGGCTCTGTGTGAACGCTCTCAAAAAAGATGATCTTGTCTTGGAAATCGGGCTCCCAGGGAGTGCCGATGAGCGACGTAAGTAGTGCCAAACAGCCCCCAGCGATTTCCCCCTCAGCACTCCCGGGTACGAGGGTTTCCGTGTAGGGATCGTCTGGGTCCGGCTCGATGACGAACGGGCCTGCACTCATCAGCGCCCGAATGAACGCCGCCTCTGTGTAGTCGGTAGCTTGAGCGAAGGTCGACACCATGGGCCCGTAGAAGGTCACCCAACCGAGCTCGCGCGCTAGCACCGCATGTATCACCGTGATGTCCGAGAAGCCGACAAAAGCTTTGGGCCGCGCAGTGGCGCGCGCTCTCAGTCTGGGGAGGTCGAGAGCTAGTGCAGTTCGCAGAGCGCCATAGCCACCGCGGAGACAGACGACCGCGTCGATGTCTGGTCGCTCGAGCATTGCCACCAGATCTTCGGCACGATCGGGGTCGTGTCCGGCCAGCCTGCCATACGAGTCACCAGCGTGCGGCGCCAGTTCCAGTTCGAAGCCCATGCGGGCGAGTGCGGCCAGACCTCGAGAGGTTGTGGAGGGTTCGAAGACCGGGCTGCTAGGCGCCACGATTCCAATCCTCATTCCGGGGACAAGCCTTGGCGGCCACCTCCGGACTGCATCGGTCTTCTTCATTAGATCCGCCACGTGCGTTCTCGCTACTCGCTCATGAACTCGTGGCCCTTGTTGAACCGCTCCGAGTCGGTCAGGACCGCCCTGGCGGCAGCGGGGTTGGCCGCAGCGACTTCGGCTACCAAGGCCTGAATTACCCCCACCGGCGCCAGCATGCTTCGGTACAGGGTGGGTGAGTCCGTCTGAACGACCAGTGCGAGCTCCACTGACTTCAGAAACTCATGATCTCCGCCATCCGTGATGGCCACCACCGGGACTGACTCCTCGTCAGCAAACCTGATCACGCGGACCGTCTCCCTTGCATAGCGTTGAAAGACGCAGGCGATCACGACATCCCGAGGAGTCATCTCGATCACCACCTGCCGAAACCAGGGGTGGACCATCTTGACCTGGCGCCGCACCCCGTTGAGCAGGTGATGGAGATATATCGCCAGGCCATACGACTTCCCGTTCCCGACCACGTAGACGCGCTCAGCCGATCCCACCAGCTCCGTCGCTCGAGGCAAGCGGTCGGCGACCATTTTCTTGGTGAGCTCGAGATTGGCCGCGTCCTGAGCCATGATTCGAGAGAAGAGGGGCGCAGCTCGGTCAGGGATAAAGCGCTGTAGAGGAGAGGTCGCCCTCTGTAGATCCTTTCGCGAGGCGTTGCGCACATCGACAAACCCCTTGTACCCGAGGCGCTGACTTAGGCGGACGACCCCCGCGCGGCTGACACCCACGCTCGCCGCCAGGGAGTCGGCCGTCTGAAAGGGCAGCTCTGCCATGTGTTCGCGTATGTAGTCTGCGATTCGCGTGTCATTGCTCGACAAGCCGCCACGAGCCTCGTTAACCCGAAGTAAAAAGTCCTCGGTAAAGGTCCGTCCATCGGCTGATCTGATGGGCATCAGGCCTGCCCCTTGCCCGCCTTCCAAAAACCACCAAGGCGAGGGAAGCTTCGAGGTCGCGCCCGCCCTCGTCGGCTGTGTTGATGGCTCTCTGAGCTGATCCCCGGTACTGCTGAGAAGGGGAGATTGGACCCGCAGCGAACCTGCCGGCTGGCCAGGGCACCGCCGGTCCGGGCGCGGCTATGGCTGAGCGCGGGGGTAGGGCACAGTTTCCTGGGACGCGACCCGGGCCAAATCCTCACACCGCCCCCTGAACAAAATCATCGGTCTGTTCCGTTCGTCTTGACGGATCCGATGAACGAGTCCGTTCGGTAGACTATCAGCGAGCCTGGACGGCTGTCAACGACCTTGAGGAGGCCCGGCGCGACCTGTGGTCTCAGGAGAGGCCATCGTGGTCGGGACGGGGACCGAGCACCTAGGAGGAGTTCATATGGGTGTCGCCAATCCCGCGGAGTGGCTGCAGAACGTGGAGGCCCTGTACCAGAGACAGGACGCCGCGGCCATCTCCGACCTCCACACCGCCGAGGCGCAAACGCGCTTCGGCAGCCGCATTCTGCGGCCTGCGGAAGTGCATGCTCACCCTGCGGAGTGGTTCGCGGCCCTGTCTCACTACGATTCTCGGCGCTCCCTTCTCGCCGCAGTTGGCGATCTCGTGATCAGTGAGAGCGCTGCACGCTACGTCACCAACGATGACGGCACAGAACACCAGGAATTTGGCCTGGATATCTTCTGGGTCAATGACTCCGGAAAGATCTATCACAAGCATCACTACGAGGTGCTGGAGCCCTTTCAGCCCGGTGCCCGAGAATTCGCGGAGGCTGTGTGTCGGGCTCATCAGAGCTCTAGGGAATGACCCGGCAGCCGACACGGGTGAGCAGCGATCGGGTCAAGGCGACTCCCGTTGCGCTGGGGTAGCTCGGTCTGCCGGAAAAGGTGAGAGGCTATCTTCGCCGTCAGGCCCTTCCTCTTCCGGCTGAGGAAGAACTCGCACCCTGGCGAAGCACATCTAGCCCGCTGATGAGGCGGAGAAGTAATTCACCTGGACACACCTGCGACGGGGTCGGGTGCCGGAGCTGCTTGGTCTCGCCGGGGAGACTCTCCACCACTCCTCGCACCAAGCATGGGACAGAGTGAGCGCCCGCTGACCGCGCATCATGACCGCCTTCAATAGCGGCCATTGGCTTCTATGGGGGGCAGCCGCACCAGCCAGGGGGAGGAGGTCTGCGGGCCAGTCCGGTCGGCACCGCGCCGCCCGCCCCCAGAATCGCGCCCGCGCTGAAGCCTTCGATCGGGGACTACTGGCGCCCCAGTAGATCTGCGGTCTGATGCTCGTCCAGGCCCCCGCTCGCGCATCTAGTGGCCCACGCGGATGGGCCGTTCGATTCCGATCGCGGTGTCGTAGGTGTTCACCAGGAGCACCGTCGATGGCCCGCAAGCATTGGCGTAGGCCCGAGACCCCGCGATCTCTCCAGGCTGGGCCGACACGAATGAGCTATCGCGCCGCAACCGGTTTCGGCATGCAGCTTTCCGCTAACTGGAGATAGCGCGTTAGGGCCGCGAGGGCGGTTCGGCAGGTATCTGCTGGGAGCAGCTAGCGCTCAGCCGTCACCGTGTCGCTTGTCGTCCTGAGCAGCAGCAGCCATGCGCTGACCACCCCACCTGCCAACTCCGCCATCACGCAAGCAACCAGGATGTAGAGACCACCGCGCAATCCAAGTAGCAGAAGCACGCCTGTGACCAGCAGGAGAACTGTGGACCCGGCGTTGAAGTTGGCGATGTCGAGTACTCGGGCAAGAGCCTCTCCATCGGCATGCTTCTTTGCGCGCCTATCTAGGACGATCAAGCCGCTGCCGCTGACCAGGGCTAGTACCACCAGTTCCGAGCCAAGAGCGAAATCCACCTCCTTCGTTGAGAGCAAGATGGCAATGAAGAGAGCGGTGCCCAGGATGACCAGCGTTTGGGCTGCCCTGCTAGCCAGTTCGACCTTTCGAGCGATCACGTCAACTCTGATGGAGACCGCCACGAAAAGGAGCCCAACCAGTGCGCCAGCCGCGTCACCCGAAACCTGCGAGAACGTGTTCCATTCGTCCATTCGGTAGTCCCCCTTAGAGATGTTTAGCAGCGCCTACCGCATCCACTCACGCTGGCTTGTCGACTCGAAATCCAAACCCGCTTCCGGACCCGCCCCGGGGCGTAGCTCTGTCACTCAGGAGCTCCGGTCAGGGCGAGATCGCACCCTGGCGAAGGAGGTCCAGCTCGCCGGTGAGGCGGAGAAGTTCTTCACTGGGGCTCACCTGATACCGGGCTGGGGCCCGGAGCTTCTTGGTCTCTCCGGGGAGACTCTCCCATTGCGCCTCGAACCAAGCATTTGACTGAGTGAGCGTCCGCTGCCCCGGCTCGGTCCGCCGCCCGTGCTCCATGACCGCCTCCAGCAGCGGCCGGTGGCTGGTATCGGGGGCAGCAGCATCGCCCAGGGTGAGGAGGTCATGGGACCATTCGGGTCCGCGCCAAACCTGCTTGTTCCCCGGCCAGGTGGCCTTGCCGGCAGAGGTCTTGCGAACCGGCCGGCCATCGAAGTCAACCAATTTGTAAACCGTTTCAACTGTTGGCCCCGCACCGCCGGCCCCCAGGATCGCGCCCACGCCGAAGCCATCAATCGGGGCCTGCTGCCGACCCACTAGATCTTCGATCTGATACTCGTCCAGGCCCCCGCTGGCGAAGATCGTGACCGCGGGGAGGCCCGCCTCGTCGAGCTGGAGTCGAGCGTGCTTGGCGAGTGCTCCCAGGTCGCCCGAATCGAGCCTGATTCCCTGGAGCTCGACGCCCCGCTCGTGCATCTCGTGCGCCACCTGGATTGCCCGTTCGATTCCGACTTCGGTGTCGTAGGTATCCACCAGGAGCACCGTCGATGGTCCGAAAATATGGGCGTAGGCCCGAAATGCCTCGATCTCTTCAGTGTGGGCCTGCACGAAGGAATGAGCCATCGTTCCACGACCGGGGAGCCCGTATTCGAGGGCGCCGGCGACGTTGCTCGTGCCGTCGAGACCGACCAACCGGCTGCAGCGGGCGACCTTCATCCCAGCATCTGTCCCCGGGGCGCGGCGGAGTGAGAAGTCGACAATCTTGCGTCCCCGGGCCGCGTGTCGGCAGCGCGCCGCCTCAGTTGCCACGCTGGTCTGCAGGGTGATTTGGTTGAGCAGGAAACTCTCGGCCAGCTGGGCTTCTGCGATCGGTGCACGGACCTCGAGCAGCGGCTCGTCGGCGAAGACGATGGTGCCCTCCGGCACCGCGCGGACCGATCCGCTGAAGCGGAACTCAGCCAACCACCACAGGAAATCCTGGGTGAAGACCCCCAGACCTGCCAGTGCGGCTAAGTCCGCCTCGCTGAAGTGAAGGTTCTCGAGCCACGACAGACAATCGTCGAGACCCGCGGAGACGAGATAGCCCCAGTCACTGGGTAGCGCCCGAACGAAGAGGCTGAAGGTGGCCTGACGGCTGGCCATCGACTCTTCACGGTATGCCTGGGCCATCGTCAACTCGTAGAGGTCGAGCAGCAGTGCGGATGAACTCTCAGTACCCATTCCCAATCCTGGCAGGCTCTGCCCCTGACTCGAGTGGAGGCCGGCACCGACAGCCGGCCGCCTCCGCTGAGGCAAGCGAGCTGGGATGAATCAACCACGGGATCGAGCCGCCTGTCATCAATGTCCTCCATTCGCGGAAGTCGAGCGCGGATCTGTAGGCGTGCCATTGAATCGTGGAGCGGTAATCCGGTTGTGCGCAACCGTACCCCGATCCGACCCCGGACGTGGCCAGACGTGGACTCGTACTTTCCCTACACGGTCCCGGCGAGTTGCAGGCGCTGCCGGGTGACGTCGAGGGCAGGACGGAAATTGGGTGAAGTGTAGGGTAGGGCTGGCCAGACCAGCGAGCAGTTCAGCCTGGCGAGGGTGTGATCAGCTGATCTTGGTGTAGCGGATTGAGATGGTTTCGGTGAAAGTGGTGCCCGCAGCATCTGTTCCGGTCGCCGAGAAACTGAAACCGAACGAAGTGCCGTTCCAGGACTGATAGGACTCGGTGCAGTTCCAGTTCGTGATGTGCATCGCCGTCCCCTCGCTGGCGCAGCGGGCGCCGTACTCACTGTTGAAGGTGTTCAAGCCCAGTTTGAACTCCGCCACAGCGGCGCTGGAGAGGGTGTACTGGCCGGAATCAACCCAGCCGGTGTTCTCCAGTCCAGGGATGTCGATGTCGTAGGCGGCTTGATAGGTGCCCAGCGCGACGTCGCCGAAGTCGCTGCCCAAAATCGGAGTAGATGTGGAATTCGTCTTCTTGTGATGCTTCTTGTGCTTCTTGTGCTTCTTCTTCTTGCTAACAGCAATGACGTGAGCGGTGGCGGTCGCCCTGGAGCTGGTTTGGACCGATCGGGCGGAGGCGAGGCCGACAGAGACGCTTGCGGCGCTGGCTGTCAGCCCCACGATGCCCCCGATCAGCAGCATGAGCGCAGCGAAGAGTCCGGCTTTGAGAAATCCCCCCCTCATCGGGGCAACCCTAACAGGAAATGCGGACTCTGCCTAGGGGTTTTCGGGACCCCGCGCGGTGCTGCGGAACCTCCTTGCCCGATCCGCAGGGCCCCGGTTCCCGGTGAAGGTCTGGAGCAGAATGCCGCGCGAAACCGATCACGGCGGGACCCGATCATTCGGCCGGAGGGCGTGGCCGAGTGCGATCCAGCGGTCTGCCTATTATAGTGACCATATGACCAGACAAATGACTGCCACTGAGTTCAAGGCCCGAGCCCTAGCACTACTGGACGACGTCGCCCGCGGGGACGAGATCGAGATCACCAAACACGGCCGGACGGTCGCTCGGTTGGTGGGCGCGAGGGGACCGATCGCCGGCCGCGGCCGACTATCCCAGATTGCTCGAAGCGGCGCGGATGATGAGGGATTGTTCTCCACGGGAGCTCCATGGGATCTGCCTTGAACACTGTGCTTCTCGACTCCCACGCCCTGCATTGGTGGTCAGCCGAGCCAGAGCGGCTTAGCCGCCCCGCTACCGCGGCGATCGAAGGAGCTGATGAAATAGCGGTGGCCTCGATTTCCTGGTTCGAGCTGGCATGGTTGGCTGCGCACCAGCGAATCCTGATCAGCGTGCCACTGCGGGCTTGGCTCGCCCAGCTGGCGGAGATGGTGCGCACCGCGGTCATCTCCCCGGCGGTGGCGGCCACCGCGGCCGAATTGCCTACTTCCTTTCCTGGAGATCCGGCCGACCGACTGATCTACGCCACCGCGCTCGAGCATGGCTGGCAACTGGTCACTAAGGACGAGAGGATGCGCGGCCACCCTCAAGCACGCACGATCACGATCTGGTAGGCGCGCCAGCGCTCGTCGGTCGTGGACAACGCTCAGTCGTGCCCGCGCTACGAGAGGAGCCGCTATGCGGAGCAGGCGGGAGGGGTCCGCCAACGGGTGGGCGTACGAGGCATTTTGTGCTGAGCGCGGAGAGCAGTCGGCGCTGGTGGCCTTGGGATGGCTGCTGCATCGGGAAGGAGTTGCGGTACCGATCATCGGTCCGCGCACGATCGAGCAGCTCGATTCGGCAGTTGGGGCAACCGAGGCCTGCGCGCGGTAGTTCTTTATTCGTTAGGGGAAATCGAGCACGGCGGCGGCGAGCCGATCGTCCCCGAATCCCATGGACCAGCGCCAATGGGGTCAAGTGGTAGTGCTCACCGACGATTGCGCTGTTTGGTGGCTCGCTTGACAACCCATTTCGATCAACGGGATCATCGCCACCTCGGCTCCGAGGCGACGGCTCGTCGACACGCAGGGAGAAAGCTATGGCGGCCACCGCCAGCAAGGGACTGACCAGGGCGGAGGGAATTCGCTGGGACCTGTCGGCGATTCATCAAGACGCCGAAGAGGCTCGAGCGGCCTGGGCCGAGCAGTTGACGGACGCGGCGGCCTTTCAGGAGCGGTGGCGGGGCAGGGTCGGCGAGCTAGACGAGGAGCAGCTTGCTCACCTCCTCGACGAGCTTAGCCAGCTCCTCAGTCGGAGCCTGGCGACCGCCTCCTACGCCCAATTGCGCCAATTTGCCGATAGCGGCGTTGCTGAGAACCAGGACCTGAGCCAGGCAGCCGAAGAGGCGGATGTCCAGTTCACGAATCTCACCCGGTTCTTCAAGCTGGAATGGCAAGCCCTACCACCGGAAATCGCGAGCCGACTGGCGCAGTCAACTCCCCGAGCGCGCGGTCGGCACTTCCTCGAGCGGCTCACTGAACAAGCGACTCACAGTTTGAGCGCCGAGGTGGAGGAGGCCCTGGCGGAGCGCGCGACCGCCGCCGTCTCCGCCTGGAAGCAGCTCTTCGGTCAGACGACCTCGGACATCACGGCCCAGTTCGCGATTGGCGATGAGCCGGCGCGTGTGTGCACCATCGCCGACCTCCGCGCATACCAGCACCACGAGAGCTCTGAGGTACGCCGGCGGGCGATGGCCGCTCTTCACTCGGCCGCAGAGCCCTGGACGGCGGTGCTGGCCAAGGTCTACGACACCCTGGTCGGGGATCGGCTGATGCAGGATCGGCTGCGCCACTTCGTGAGCGCCGGGCCAGACCCACAGCCCCAGCCGATGCAGCAGGCCAATGCCGCGAACGACCTTCCAGACTCCATTGTCGACACCATGATCGAGGCGGTCGAGCGCAACTACGGGACAGCTCACCGCTACTTCCGCGTCAAGGCCCAGCTAATGGGACTGGAGAAGCTGCTACTCTCCGACGTGAGAGCGCCTCTCGGGCCGGTCAGGGAGTGCCGCTTCGATGAGGGCCGCGATCTTATCCTCGACGCCATGCGTGGATTTTCTCCCCGCGCCGAAGAGATCCTCTCTTCGTTCTTCGATGAGCGCCGCATTGACGCCGAACCACGGGCGGGTAAGCAATCCGGGGCCTTCTGCGACGGCGTTGCCCAGAATCGGGCGGCATTCGTACTAACCAATTACACGGATCTCGTTCAGGACGCGGAGGTCCTAGCGCACGAGCTGGGGCACGGACTGCATGCGGCGCTCGCCAAGCAGAGACAGGGTCAGCTGGTGTACGAGTCGGGTCTGGGTCTGGCGGAGGTGGCCTCCACGTTCAACGAGATGGTGCTTTTCGACCACCTACTGGCCCGGGAGTCCGACCCCAGAGCCCGACTGGGATTGATCAGCGCCCGCGTGGAGCGGTCGTTCACGTCGATCTTCTCCCAGACCATGATGACTCGATATGAGCAACGCGCCTACGCAGCCAAGATCCGGGGCGAGAGCCTGAATCGAGATCGCTTGGCGGCAGTCTGGCGGGAGGAGTCGCAAAGGTACTATGGCGAGAATGTAGTAGCGCCCCCCGGGGCCCGCTTCACCTGGTCCTTGGTTCCCCACTTCATCTACGCGCGCTTTTACACCTATTCCTATGTATTCGCCCATCTGGTGTCGTTGGCGCTCTATGACACCTACCTCAAGGACCGAGCAGCCCTCGTGCCTCGGTACTTCGAGTTGCTGGCGGCCGGGGGCTCCCAGCCACCGACCGAACTACTGCTCGCGTTGGACATCGACCTCTCGAACCCGCGCTGGGTTGACCAGGGGTTCGCTCTAATCAACTCCTGGATCGACTTGGCCGCGCGATCCGCGCCGGAGCCTGCTCCGGGCAGCTAGCCGGCCCGATCTCCGTAGGTCCAGAGCCGAGTGCTTTCCGGCCAAAAACTCGTGGGTGCGATTGAACTCCTCGGCTACCTCCAGTGACTCGCAGGCCACCTCCGGCCGGTCTCCCGCCCGCTCGCCGGCCAGAGCATCGATCTTCACCAGAGGGGCAACCAGGCTCTTGTAGAGGGTTGGGGAGTCGATTTGGGTAACCAAGCGGGCCTCGACTGCGCGCAGAAGAGAGGGGAGCCCCGGTCCCCTGGCGCCTCTCGGCCGAAGCGGTCGTCACTTCACTGGCAGTCGCTGACGTGTTGCGGAACAGTGGCTGGATCGTTCTCGGCCGAAGTTACGCGAGGCTGCACAATCAGGTGGATGCGCTACTCGGACGGAGTTGACGACGAAGAACTGTATGCCCTGCTCGGGGTGACCATGGCCGCCACGGCTGTCGATCTGAAGCAGGGGCGCCGAATTCAGGCTCAGACCTGGCACCCCGATCGCAACCAGGATCCGGCTGCCCAGTCGCGGATGGCGGCGATCAACAATGCCTACCGGATCCTGAGCGACCCGAGGAGGCGGCAGGAATACGACGCCTCGCTCAAGACAAAGTGGAAAGCTGGCCCCGAGGGCAAGCCAGGGACGAGCTCAGGAGCCAAACCGTGGGCGCCCACCAATGGTCACAAACCGCACCCCGAGCCGCAGGCGGCAAATCCTGGTCCAGCACCCCCTGATCTGCCCTCGACCGCCGACTTTCTTCGTGCCCAGGGCTTCAAGGTGGTCGACAACCGGCATTCGGGGGGCGGTCTTTGGGTGGTTTCGGCTCCCGGCCTGGAAGCTGCTTTGGACGTGCTTCGCCACCGCGGGATCAAGTTCGAATATTCCTCGAGCGGCGGCATGGCCACTGGCCAGAAGCCGGCGTGGTTCACCCGCGACCGTAGCTGATCTTTCCTGATCGCCCCAAGCGGCTGAGACAGCTGGACCGCCCGCGATGGTGCTTGTCGGACTGGGCGGCGGGCGATCTAAGAAGCGCTAGCGGAGCGGCTCGCCGTAGCGCTCCTCCGACGCCACCTCGCTCAGTGGCTTGCGGTTCTTCTTTCCCAGCACCTTCGAGCTGGTGGGAAAGCCGAACGGTATGACCGCCAGTACCTCATACGTGGTGGGCAGCCCGATCCACTCGCGGACACCCTGGAGTCCGCCGAACCCGGTCCAGTTTGATCCAACGCCTTCGGACCACGCGGTCAGGATCATCGACTGGATCGCTCGACTAGCGTCCGACACGCCGAAGCGACTGTCCAGCTCGTAGGCCACGACCGTCGCGAAGCTGGCTTGGCTGATGTACGGCCCACTGCGCACCAGGGAACCCAACTGCCCAAGGCGTTCACGGTCTTTGACCACCACGAAGTGCCAGGGCTGCAGGTTCATCGAGCTGGCGGTGAGTCGTCCCGACTCCACGATCCGCTTGATCAGATCAGCAGGGACCTCCTGGTCCTGGTAAGAGCGCACCGCCAGGACCGTTCGGATGGCCTCGAAGACGTCTCGCGGCACGGTGTGTTCCCTCCTTTGTCGACCTCATTCTCTGACCGCTGCCGATGGGGCGGCGTTCGCTCGATTGACAGCTTAGTGCCGCCAGCAATCTCGTCGGCCGCGTTCTCCTCGTCGTGTTTGGACTGCGCTGGATTGCGAGGACATGTCATCGCCCGAGCAGTGCTTTTGCCGGTGCCGCCGGGTCAGGCGGCCTCCAGCCGCGAGGCTTGAGAGGCCCGGTCCCAGCCCAGCAGCGGGCTCGCTGATAGGTCAACCCGCGCCACCGACACGGCTCGGGCCGGGCTTGAAGTCACGCAGATCGGTCGGGCCACTTCGAAAGAGGCTGTGTCGGGACGGTTTCAAGACCGTGATGGTGGTTCGGGTTGGCCGATCGGGAGCTAGCCTCAGACACAGTTCTTGAACTCGGTTTGGGAGCCGTGTCGGGCAGCGCTGCCCCTTGGACCTGACCCGCAAAGTTGGTGACTTTTGTTACAGATGCACTTTCCCGACGGGCGCGACGCAGAGGATGGCAACCGTCTCCGCGGGTTGTTTCAACTCGCACCCGCATCTGATCAGGAACCGGTAGTGGCCGGAGTTCCGCGAAGTTGCCCGGGACGAGTCCACGCCTCCGCTGGCTCAACCATCCGGTCCGATTTCGGTGCCGCTTGATGGACGCCCCATTCGGCAGACGTCTACAGCTCTTCGTAGGTGGGAAGTTGGGCGCGCTGCTCGCTCCAGAGGACGCGTTGGGCAAGGCGGCCCTCCCCGGTGGTGACCCCTCTCCGAAGCAGACCCGAAGGCCGACCGTGGTCATCGGGGCGGCATCGCCCTCTCAGCTGTCCTGGGAGAGTGAACTGCCGAACGGAGAAGGGGATCAGACGACCTACAAGGGATCGAGTTGGTCGTCTCTCAAGCTCCAGTTGGCCTTCGGCCAATGGGGATCGGACGACTTCTCCTAACAGGTGCCCGGGTCCAGACGGCGCCACTATCTGGCGCCAGGCTCACTGGGCAAACTCAAAGTCCCCTTTAGCGAAGAGTCGAGGGATCACCAGCCAGGCAATCTGACCGCAGCCGATCCCCACGCTCTTCCAATCGGGGACGTCCAGGTCGATTCGGATCAGCGCTCCCGTCGGAAGTCGCAGGGAACCACCGCCGGCCAGAAGAACCGCCAACTGGGAAGAGGTGGGTTCGTGCCCGACCAAGAGCAACACCCCGGTCTCGGCCGAGGCCGCCCGGATCTCCTCCAAAACGGCGCTGACGTCACCGTACAACCCTTCCCGGCTCTGTTCCGGGCAGCTCCAGCGGCCAGCCTCCTTTGCCAGGCGCAGCGTCTCGGTCGCTCGCAGTGCGGGGGAGGTGATGGCCACGTCAGGAACTTGCCCGGCTAGCCCGAGAAACCGTCCCATTGACTGTGCTGCCTTCCGCCCTCGCTTCGAGAGCGGGCGGGCCAGATCGTCACCAGCCACGTCCACCTGCCAGTCGGACTTGGCGTGTCTGAACAGAATTACTGATCGCATCGACCCATCTTGAGCACTTCGGCGGGTGCGCTGCGGCAGCCGCTCCGAGCTGCTTCGTTCAGGCGCTCGCGACCAGGCTAGCCAGTGCGGCTCGGGGCGCGGACCGGGAGCGGCGGGCACACCCCTCGGCTGGGCGTCAGCTCCGCTCGGCTTCGGCCCAAATTGGTCTCCCGCCCGGACGGCGCCCCCCGGCCTATGGGCCCAGACAAGTGGGGGAGGGTGACATTACGGTGGTCAGCACCCGGAGAAACAGGTCGGTATTCGCTTCGGTGCTGGGTCCTCCACGGGACGTGGTGTGACCAACTTCAACTGCACGCGGCGACGGCGACAGCGTCAACGCCCGGAGAATTTCGCCTGCGCATGCGTGTGCGCACACAGTCGAGTCGCGACCCGGCGCGCCGCTCCGATTCGCACTCTGAAATGCGCCGGGCGCCTCGTATCAAACAGTGCTTACCGACGCGCCTCCGCTCGCCGTCACTAGCCAGGCTCTTCCGGGGAAGATGCCCATCCTTTCCAAGCGAGCGAACGTCCCATTTTCAGCCACCGCTACGATGCAGCCCCCGAATCCACCACCAGTGAGCCGCGCACCATACACGCCGTCTTGCTGAGCTAGCTGTAGCGTTAGTTGATCAACCGCCTTGGTTGATGCCTCGAAGTCGCTGGTGTAACTCCGATGGCCCTCGGAGATGATGCGGCCAAGCGAAGCAAAATCGCCGTTCTTCAAGGCCTGGGCGGCGGCGAGGACTCTCTGGTTCTCGGTCACGACGTGACGTGCCCGTCGACGTACCGTCGGGTCGTTGATCTGTTCAAGGTCGGTGGGTTCGGCCTCGCGCAAAGACCCGATCTGTCGCTCCGCCTCTTGCAACTCTGATTGGCGCACCGCGTATGCCGAAGAGCTCAGCTGTCGCCGCTGACCAGAGTCGACCACGATCAGGTCTAAGCCCTTCGGTACCGGTACGGCCTGGAAAGCTTCAGACGCGAAATCCACTAGCAGGGCGGAACCGGGTACCCCGGCGATAGCAACGAGTTGGTCCATCAGTCCGCACGGCACTCCGGTCGCGACTCGCTCCGCGTCTCGGCAGAGGCGGGCGAGCGACAGAGGATCACCATCTAGTCCCAGCGCCAGGGCCAGTGCCACCTCGAGCGCGGCACTCGAGGCGAGCCCCGCCCCGACCGGCAGGGTTGATCTCACCGTGCCTGAGGCCGATCGGCGGTCCCCGACCGCGGCGAAGACCGCCGCCGGCAGGCGGGCCCACTCGGGTTCAACTTGACTGAGCCATCCCGCGTCCATGCTGGCGTTCTCCACGGCGAATCGAACCTCTCCAGCTTCCCGATCAGACGTGAGTGAGAAGAGACGCGACGCCTCCCCACCTTTGGGAAAGGTGAGCGTGACCCGTACCTCCAACTCGATCGCCATCGGCAGCGCCAGGCCGCCTGTGTAGTCGGTGTGCTCCCCGATGAGGTTGACTCGCCCCGGGGCGCGGGCGACCACCTTCTCAGTCATCGGATGGGCCGGCTGCGTGCAGATTGTTCAGCCAGCGCCTCGCGCAATCTGCGGGCGCCGTCAGCGGGGTCGACCGGATTGAACATCACCCCGGAACCTAGCTCACCGGAAGCGACGTACCGCATCACCCCGTGTTCTCGCCAAGCCGGAGCAACGTGAAAATGTACGTGCGCGCTCGGCCAATCGCGGTTGTCCAGCGGCCTCTGGTGGCACCACATCATGTAAGGCATTGGAGATCCGAACAGCAGGTCCAAGCTCGAAAGACTGGACCTCAGGACATGGGAGAGGTCGGCGTTCGTTCTGGATGCGGCGGGAAGGTCTGGAATATGCTCCTCCGGCGCGATCAACATCTCGTAGGGCCATGAGGGTGCCCAAGTGGTCCAGGCCTGCCAGCCGTGGGCAGCGCTGATGAGGCGCGATTGGTGCGATTCGCCCCCGGGGCTCTGCCCGCCCAACTCTTTGCAGATCGCGCAACCGCGGCGGCGAAGCTCTCGGTAAGGCAACGGGGGAACTTCGCGAAAAGCATAGATCTGGCCGTGTGGATGCGGGATCGTGGCGCCTACCTCAGCGCCACGGTTTTCAAATATGAGCACGTAGGCGATGTCCGAGCGGGCGCCAAGCGCCTTCGTGCGCTCCACCCACAGATCGATCACCCGGCGAAGTTGTGCCTCTTCCAGCGAACCAAGGCTGGCATCGTGGTCGGGGGAGAAGAGGACCATCTCGCATCGCTTCCCGGGGAGGGAGGGCCACCGGTTCACAAACCACCGTACCTGGTACGGACTTGAAGCCTCCAGTCCCCCTGGGCAGAAGGGACAAGCGTCCTCGGGTCGGTTGGGACGACCCTGCCTGGCTCCCACCAGCGCCACCGGCTGGCCAGTAAGTGGATCGATCCGTCACTCGGGCGCTGCGTACTGGGTCACCGGTGCGCGGTGATTATGCAACCCACTCAGCCCCCAGTGAGGGAGCGAGGCTGACCATACGAACGCTGGATACGCGGTTCCTGGCCGGCAAGATGGGATTCTCTGGGTGACGTTGAACGACGCGGAGCCCGAATGGTCGGGCGGATCGGGACCGGAGGGAACTCGGTGGCAGCACAAGCCGCCACGCGACGCGACCAGCCGCCAGATCTCTAAGGAAAATCCCTACTTTGTCGGTGATGGCTCGGGGTAGGATGTACCGGTGCGGCGAACACTTGCAACTCGTTAGGAGCGAAAAGCGGTGACATTTCTGTTGCTCTACTTTCGGCCTTTTGGTTTCGGAGGCTGGCTGCTGGTGCTGATCGTGCTGCTGATGCTGGTGAGCATCGGGGTGCGCATCTTCATGTTCTCCAGGCGGCGGCGCTACTTCAATGGTGCCCGCGGGAGGGGGAACATGGGGCCCGAGCAGATCCTGGCCCGTAGGCTCGCCATGGGGCAGATCGACGAGGAGGAATACCAGCGGCGACTGGCCGCCCTCCGTGCCCAGAATGGTCGAAACTACTAGGGTCTGCGGGCTTGGCGAGCGGCCACAGCTAGCATCCCACGCAGTGATTGGACGTCGAAGAGGTGAGTTATGAGCACGAATCGCGGTGGCTTCAATGAGTCAGTGATCGAGGAGTTTCGGACCAACCAGGGGAAGGTGGGAGGTCCCTTTGAAGGTGCTCCGGTTCTCCTCCTCCACACCAAAGGTGCCAAGAGTGGTCAGGAGCGGCTACATCCGGTCATGTACCTGGACCTCGAGGGCCAGCGCTTCGTGTTCGCCAGCAAGGGCGGTGCCCCGACTAACCCTGACTGGTACCACAACCTGGTGGCTCACCCCGAGGTGGAAGTCGAAGTGGGTGCCGAGGCGTACGCGGCCACGGCGAGATCGGTCGGGGGCGAGGAGCACGATCGTATTTACTCGGAACAGGCGACCCGCTTTCCGCAGTTCGGCGAGTACCAGAAGAAGACCGACCGGGTGATCCCTGTGGTGGAGCTGATACGGCGCGGCTGATGAGAGCCACGCCTCCCTAGTTCGGCGAGTCGGCTGAGCTTCGGCGCCAAGCAGTCGTCGACCTCAGGCACCGCGACTCAACCGCGGGTGCAGCGCCGGCGTCAGCGCTCGGTCGCGGACTCCACCAAGAGGCCCAGGCCGATCCCGAGCATCCAGACGTCCTTGCTTACCCCGATTCCCTGGGGGCTTGGCCAGATGCTCCCCGGGTTGTGCATCGCCGGTGTCCGCAGATACATGGCAACGAGCGCCCCCGAGAACAAGGTGAGCGCCCCACCCGCCAGACCCGCCGGCACGACCGGAGTGAGGAGAGCAGCCCCCGTGGCAATCTCGCCACCGGCGAGGAGCCGGGCGAAGCGGGAAGGAGGGATGCTCTTTAGGAAAGGGAAGGCGTTGCTGGCGGTCTGGTGCAGTGCCGTGGAATGCGCCTCGTCGACGCTCCACTTACCCAAGCCCGCGTGGAGGATGTATGCGCCGGTGGCGAGGCGGGTCGGGAAGTCGCGGAAGCTGCGTGGCAATTTCATGGTCTATGCGGGACTCCTGACTAGCGATTTGATTGCTCCCGCAACATCATACGTCCAGCCGCGAAGGTGTGCGAGTTCGGTGGCCACGCTCTCGTGATAAGCCGGCTCAACAGGAGTAGTCGCCGTCGAAATCACCCATCGGGAACTGAGCGAGGGCCACGCTCACGCCCGTGAACGGTCGGAGATGGCACTCAGCCTCGGCGGCTCCCAGTGATCCGGCCCCGAGGATCCAGTCCCGAATCAGAGGCAGAGGCCCCAGCGATGGGCTGGCCGCTCCGCCGGTGATCTCCTGCCATTGCCGCGGAGTGGCGTAGACGCCGACATTCAGCACTCCCCATTGCCCTAGCGCGTACACCATCGCCTGCAGGTCCGCCAGGTTGAGGTTGGTTGCGGTCTGCCAGGTGTTTGAGGTTTCCACATCCAGCCAGACCGGATAGTCGCGAGCGGACGAGGGAAGCCGATCCGCCGCAGTCGCGGTTTGTAGCCAGGAGAGGTCCTGAACCGCTTTCTGATAGCCGTACTCGAAGGCGCACGCGGTCGACACCTGTCCCGGGCCAAACAGATGGCCGAACGCCATGGTGGATAAGCAGTCTCCATATGGAGTGTCACCCGAGGAGGGCCAGTCTCCGATCGGGAGACCGGCGTAGGTGTTCCCCGGGTCGCCGGTGTTCAGGTAAACCGACACGTTGGGCTGCGCTGTGATCCCACTGGTCCCATCGGCCGCCCATTCGAGCTCCTGTTCCAGGCAGGGATTGAGAGTGTTGTCCCGACCGAAGTTGACTCCAACCACTCCGAACGCTTGGCCGATCGGCAGGCTCTGGCCGCACTGCGGAAATGAGATGTCTGCTCCGGTGGGGGTGGTAGGCAGGGAAGGAATGGATGGTGGAGTTCCGGCGGCGGTAACTTCCGCTCGGGCCGGAAGGATCATCACGGCTGGGATGGCGACGAGAAGAACCAGCCCCGCTGCGGCCTTGGCGAGTAACGACTTTGCCTGCGCCATGAACTCCCAGGAGGTCGCTCTCAGCATGCCGGGAAGGCCCCAATTGGTTCAGCGGGCCAACGCGTCGGGCTGCATCCCACCCTGCCGAGGATAGCCGCCAAGAAGTGGGGAGAAGCTTCGGCAACGCCGCCCAGGCTTCTCTGCCCGGCCGGCGGTCTCGGCCTTACGCGGGAGCGAGCGCCCTCGAGTTGGGCGTCCTGCGACGCCGACGCCGGGGCCTCGGCCAGTCCTCCTGCTCTTGATTGAGGTCGGGGAACCGTTCTCTCCGGTGAGGGATCAGAGCGTCCAGGACTAGCGACTCCCAGTTGAGTAGTGCCGCATGGAGGTCGTAGGAGTTGCGCGCGGTCTGGACCGCCTCAGGCGGGTCCTCGCGCACCTTCTCCACCAGCTGGGCAACCACCTTCCGGCACCCCTCTCGACGGGCGATCCGCGCACCCTTGGCGTGGAGTTCCTCCAATTTGCTGAGGCACTCGTCGATGGCATTCAGGCAGCGGCGCTTGCGGAGTTGGAGCTGACTCCTCCGACGGGACTCTGCCAGCGACCGGCGGATCTCCCGATTGGCCCGGTCAAGTCTTCCGCCCCCGGCGCGCCACCGCGAGGACGGGCTGACAACCGACATCTCGGTCTCTAATGCCGACACCTCTCTCCTCCTAGCTCCCCGGTGGTTCCCAGCCCCTTCCCCGCGCCCGGTTCCGGGAACCACGTCGCAGACGCCCACTTCCCCGCTTGTTCAGGAATAACGGAGAAGTGCTCGATGTGTTTCACTTCGCGTCCCCAAAAATCTGTTCGTCGTACACCGTCACCGACACCAGAGCAGCGGTGTTCGACGCGGTCCATCTCGAGGGACGAAAAAGTTTGCCATGCGCACATTCAGGCGTCCAAATCCGGCGCCGAAGGTGTCGTCAAGCTTCTTCAGTAATCCTGCGAAAAGCGTGGGATTTTAAGGTCAAAGGGCTTGCGCGATTCAAACGCGCTGTGCTAGCTTCTGGAGTAGCGCGGGGAAGCGATCACCGGGAGATCAACTGTTTGATCGATCTCGCCACTGCTGGGGGAGTGCACCAGTTAGGCGACGCGGGAACAGAGTCGGCAACGGCTCGTATGTACGTCCAGCACTACGCCGCCATCTTCCGCTACATCAGGAAACGAGTCGGTACCCGGGCGGAGGCGGAGGACCTGACGGGCGATGTCTTCTGCAAGGCGGTGGCGGGGGCCAAGAACTACCGGTCGCTCCGCCCGTCGGTTCTGCCCTGGCTGTACACCATCGCCGCTAACCGAGTGATCGACCACTACCGGTCGAATCGACCGACCAGCCGACTGGACGAGTCGGTGCTGTCGGCTGACGGCGACGCCAACCCGGCCGACGTGGTGGTGAACAAGGTGCTGGTCAGCGAGGTTTGGGATGTCGCCAAGGAGCTGCCCGCCTCCCAACGCCGGGCGCTTTGGCTCCGCTACGGAGAGGAGCTCGAGCTCGGCGAGATCGCTCTGCTAATGGGGCGCAGCGTTGAGGCGGTAAAGCTGCTGGTGCACCGAGCAGTTCGGGCAGTGCGGGTGCGGATGGTGGTGGCGGGATCCGGTCCAGCCCTCCTCGCGCTTCCAGCCCCGTCGGCCAGCCATAGGGGGACCGCAAGCGGCCGAAGCCGAAGGCGACCCCGCTCGACATTCACCACGCCGGCCCTGGCTCTCTGACGCTCCCCTTAAGCGACCGCCGGCGCGGGTTGCTCGCCTGGTCCCGGTTCTGAGCTGACTCGCTGCGGTCACCACGGCTCCCAGGCATCGGCGCCGCTAGCCCGCGGGTCAGTGGGAGAGTCGCTCAACCAGTGTGGCGGCGTCCGAGACGCCCACGGCCGAGACGATCAGGACGTCATATTCAAGACCGAGATCGGCCGGCGGGTCGTTCATCAGGCCTCGCAGGACGTTCACCTACTCGTTGATCGGTTGGCCAGGCTGAGTCCCTGCGCGCCAGCCTGGCGTGATGCTCAGGGAGTGGAGGGCGCGCGGCTGAGACGGAGCAGAAAGTCCATCTTGCCCGAGCTACCGACCTCCGCCGGCCCTCCGCTTGGGTTCTCGATGTGCCAGTCGGCGAAGGTGATCGGAATGGAACCGCTCACCTCGATCACAGTTGCTGTGCGCTCGGCAGTGAGCGCGAAGGTCACGCTGCGAGTGACTCCGTGGATGGCCAGGTTCCCGGTCGCCTCCACCGCGATGATCCTGCCGATGCTCGGCACCGACACCAGCTGGATCGGCGAAGTGAGAGTGAAGACGGCGTCTGGGTACTGGGCGACGTCCATGATCCGAGTTCGGAACTGTTGGTCTCGAAGGGGCTCGTTGCTCATCACCGTCGACAACGGGACAGCGAAAGAGGCTGCCGACACGGTGCTTGCCTGAAGCGTGAACG
Organism: Candidatus Dormiibacterota bacterium; assembly: GCA_963804565.1. Classification (GTDB taxonomy): domain Bacteria; phylum Chloroflexota; class Dormibacteria; order Aeolococcales; family Bog-877; genus Bog-877. The sequence goes on from CAWDQV010000001.1 coordinate 1,792,267, forward strand.
AGCCGGATATGTGGCTGGTCTTCCCGACCGCGATCGCGCTCTGACCGAACAGGATCTCGGCTACCCGGTATTCGACCTGGGAGCCGGAGGCGATCGTGTATTTGCCGCTCGCCAGCGCCACCGGCGTGCCCGGAGAACTTGTCGGACTGTGACCGGAATTCTTGATCGACAGGGGTGCAGGTGCGGGACCTTCGATCACGTGGAGTAAGAGAAACGGCCCGACTACCGTGACACACAGGACCAAGGCGACGGTACCCGAAAGCCACCACTTCCAGTGCCGTCGCAATGACCTCAAAGAGCCTCCCTTCCCTATCAGGGGATCGGACCGCTCTCCCTTGGGGATGTCGTCGTGGGCGCCAATCCCATCCGGCCCACCTTGGTAGCTAGATCGCGTCCCCAGAGCCCGATTACGAACTCCAGGAGTGTAGGCGATCTGTACTTCGGATCTCGGCACGGGTCGACCGGGATTGGCCCCATAACGACGGTCGGCCGTCTGGCCGAAACTGGGCTGCCTAGGGGCGCCCGATAGCCAAATGCGTCTGGCCGCATCTGAGCGCCGCAGGGAACCATCCTCGGACTCGCGGCGTCTCTGACTCCGAAATGGAAACGCCACAAGTGACCCGTCGTTCGGTCTCTTGGCGTCATTCCCAGGCCCGTGTCCGGTCCGCGGACGTGCGACGACTCCTTATCCTCGCGGCCGGTGCAGGGATCGGGCTGTGCGCCTTCGCTCTTGGGGGAAGCCTCGTCTCACTGGCGGCGACGTCTGGCGCTTACCAGATCATGGTTGCCGACGGGGCGTCCGGAACCATCTTCGTGGACAACGCCACCGCCCAGACGGTCACCCCGAACACCGCTCCCGTTGGGGGAGGCATCGCGAGCGTGGCTCTGAGCCCGGATGGCTCGAGCCTATACATCGCCTACAAGTACGGTGAGATCGCGGAGATGAGCACGGTCTCGTACGACTTCCTCGACGTCACCCTGGTACATCAGGTTTCGACCTCTCCCGCGGGGATGGTCGTGACTCCAAACGGAGAGGATCTCTACCTGGCCGAGTCGGGGCTGAACCAGGTGGTGGAGGTGAGCACAACCACTTTTGCCCAGATTGGGTCGCCGATTCCTACGGGTCCGGCGGTGAACCTGGCGATCTCCCCGGACGGTAACTTGCTGTTCGTCGACGGCGGCAGCGATGGCGACTCGGTAACCGCCGTCTCCACCGCCACCAACACCGTTACCGGGAACCCCATCTTGGTTCCTTCGCCCGGGGAGATGGTGGTCTCGGCGGACGGCAGTGCCCTCTACGTGCTGACGGATCCGCCGTCTGGGGCTCAGGTGGCGGTTATCGCCCTTGGCAACCAGAACGCTCCGAGTAGGGCAATCTCCCTCCCGAACTCTGCCACGCCTGCCGGCCTGACGCTGAGTCCTGGGGGAAGCGATCTCTATGTGACCGACTCCAGCGGAGAGCAACTGGACCACCTCAACACCACAACTGGCGCCGCCCAACCGGCGGCCGACCCGCTGCCCCAGGGATTCCACCCGCGAGACATCGCGACAACCCCTGACGGCGCCACAGCTTATGTGGACGGCACAAACACTCAGGGCCAGGCGGAGTTGGTCTCGGTGGACCTTGCGACTTCGGCCGTGGGCACGCCGGTGATCCTCCCCAGCGGTACCGAACCGGTGGCGCTAGTGATCGCTCCCCTCGCTGCATCGACGACACCGACACCCTCCCCCTCGGCCCCTCCAACCCCGACTCCCTCTCCTAGGTGCAATCCCATCGGCATCGGCCCGATAGTGATCCTGCCGCCCGCGACCGGTGCCGGCACCGCTGCCAGCGGCGGTGGCCCGGGAGCCGCTGCTACCGCTTCACCGACTTCCACCTCCGAGCCATCGTCTGAGCCCAGCGCCGGATCCAGCGGCACTGGCACCGCTCCACCCACTCCCACCACCGAGCCACCGAGTGGCACCCCGACGCCTGTGCCCGGGACGTCGCCGACCCCCGAATCCTCGCCCAGTTACAGCCCCAGTCCCAGTCCGATCATCTGTTTCAACGCGGCGGCAGTACCTGGAGTCGGCCGGACCAGCGGCGCACTCACCGCCGGGACAGCCTTTCCCCCTTCGCAGGGGGTCGACGTCCGCGCTGCGCTGGTGGCCGCTGCGCTCGCCGGTGCACTCGCCGTGGCCATCGTGCGCTTCGGCTTCAGGCCGCCTCGCCTTCGGAGATGGCGGAAGAGCTGAGTCACGGGCTCTAGGTCAGCCAGCGCCGGCAGCAACTCCCGAGCCATCCGCCCCCAACTCTGGGCCTGGAACTTCGGCCGCCAGTAGGAAGTCGTAGGAGAAGCTGGCCCATGGTCCTTGGATTTGACCACCTGGCGGAGCCTCCGTCGCGGGGTGGTCTTGAATCGGGACGACCAGCGACTGCTGGACGCCGAAGACGGCGTCATGGCCGAGATGAGGGTCGCCAGCGGCAAAGACGTGGGTGACCAAGGTGCGCCAACCAGGCGCTGAGACAAGGAAGTGAAGGTGGGCTGGCCGCATCGCGCTCCGGCGGGCAGCTCGCAGCAGCTCGCCCACCGGGCCGTCGGTCGGGATCGGGTAGGCGGTTGGCCTGATCGACCAAAAGTGGAAACGACCATCCGAGTCGGTGAAGATGTGACCCCGATTGGCCGGCGCCGCATCCTCGCGCTGGACGTCGTAAAGACCGTCCTCGTCAGCTCCCCAGACCTCGATCCGCGCCCCGCCGACTGGTGTCCCGCCCACACCCCGCACCGACCCCTGGACCAGACAAGGCGTGCCGGGCGCCCCGCGGGCCAGGTCATCGCCGAGGTCGAAGCGTGGCGATTCGGAGAGGAAGAAGGGGCCGTACACGGTGGAGGCGGTGACCGTGGGCTCCGCCGGCTGATTGACCATGACGGTCTGCATCGAGGCCCCCAGCACATCGGACAACAGGACGAATTCCTGGCGGTTGTGGTCCGTGATGCGCCCGGTGCGGGTGAGGAAGTCGATGCCCGCTCGCCACTCCTGATCGGTGAGCCGAACCTCTCGGATGAATGCGTGAAGATGCCGAACCAGGCTCTGCATCAGGGCGCGTTGCCGAGGTGAAGGAGTCCTCGCAAAGCTGCTCACGACCTCCTCGGTGAGCTGCTGCTTCCGAAGCTCGGGGAGACGTTCCGGATCGATCCGGCCCTCGGAATCTGGCAAGCTGGTCATCCCCCGTCGGTCATCGAAGGCTCGGTTCATCCGGAGGTCGGAGCTGTCGCACCACTCGCGTCGCCCACTTCTGCGAAGGCACCACAGCGGATGGGGCAGCCTAGGCGAGCAACTCGGCCAACAGTGAGGTCGGCGGCGTCCCGTGGGCCAGCACCTCGTCGTAGGAGGTGATCGGAGCCAGTTTGTCAAAAAGATCCTGGAGTTCTGTGTAGCCAACGAAGTAGCTGGAGAGCTGAGCCGAGCTAAGGCAGGCCCGGCGCCATTTGCCCAGCGCCTCGGCCGGCTCCTGGAAGCCTCGCTCGACCATCATCGAGATCGCTTCCTTCTCTGACATCCCGCCCGCGTGGACACCGGCGTCGAGAACGGCGTTCATCGAGGAGCGGATGTGCACCTTGATCTGCTGGAGGCGCACAGGTAGACCTCCAAGGCCCAGCTCGCCGACGATCCGCTCGGCATGGCAGCCCCAGCCCTCGGCGAAAGGATCATTGGCGATCGCGGACCTCACCTTAGTTGGCCCCTGAAAGGAGCGCGACCTGGCCAGCTGGAGCACATGCCCGGGCATCGCCTCATGGGCCATCAGCATCACCAGCATTGCGGAGTTGACCTCCCGATAGAACGAATCGACTCGCTCCTGCGGCCAGTCAGCTGGAGTCGGGGCGATCATCACCTGGGAATGCGCCCCCTCTTCAAAGGGACCGGCGGGCATGCAGAACGCCGACGCGATTCCCCGCATGAACTCGGGCACGACCACCAGGTCGTAGGGATCCTCGGGGATTGTGAAGAGACCCGACGACGCGACCGTCGTGGTCAGCTCGGCCAGCACTTGCCGGGCCTCGCTGAGAACCGAATCGTTGTCAGGCCTGACCTCGGCCACCTGATCGAGTGCCCGATGAATGACCTCGGCATCAGTGCCCTGATCACCGACCAGGGCGGCTGCCGCCCCGGCCATCTCCTCGGTGAGCGCCTCGATGCGAGCGTTGGCCCGCCGGAGGATCTCCGCTGGGTCGAGTGGGGAGTGGAGGGATAGCCGCAGCTTCTTGGCGAACCGCTCTTCTCCAAGTCGGAATTCCCCATGGGCGGTTTTCAGGGAGTCCTCGAGATATCTGCCGAACCTCTCCCAGGCGCTAAGAGCGCGCTCCTGGGCCCGGACGGTTCTTCCCCGGAGGCTGGCATCGCTCACCTCCTCTTGCAGGTGGTCCACCTCTTCGCGCACCAGCTGGACCACCCCGGGATGCTGCTCGAGGGCGGTCTCCAGGTGCACCTTCGGCGGATCCTCCAGCTGGGTCAGGGCCAGGTCGACCACTTCGGGCAGGGCCTCCAGGCGGCCGCAGATGGCACGCAATCTCTCCTCTGCCGGTTGCGTACGTTGCACCAGGAGTGAGAAGAGGCCATCACCCGGGTTGTAGACCAACGGGTCCCAGGTCGGCGCGTGGATCTCCTCGCCCATGAAGTTCCGGAGCGCCAGCTCGTTTCGAAGAACCGCGAAGTCCACCCGGCTCTCGGGTTCGAGGGATGCCTGGTCGACCGTGTCCAGCTCTCGCCGCCGCTCTCGCAGCCGGCGCAACGCGGAGTCAATCCCGGCCAGGCTGCGATCTGCCACCCGGTCGTCGAACCGGTGATCGCCCAGCAGGGTGGCATCCTCGGGATGGAGCTCCAGCAGGTCGTCGATCGCGGCGTTGGCAATTTCCTTGAAGTCAGCCACGGCGGATGAGTATCCCAGCCACGGCGGGCTGGTGCAGAGATCGAGCTGGGGTGAGTTGGAGGCCCACCAGGCTAGGCCGGCTGGACCACCCCGAGAACGTCCCTGAGCACGGAGATCAGCTCCTCCTTTAGACCCTGAGGGGCCTCGACACCGAGCCCTCGGGTGGTGCCGACGGCGCCGGCCATGACCGCTCCCAGGGCGGCCGCGACTCGAACCCGATCCCGAAGGGAGATCCTCGGGTTTCCCACGAAGTCTGACCATCGCTGCTCCAGCTCTTTGTGCTCAGCTTGGTGCTCCACATCGTGTCCGCGGAGGCCCTCGATGGCGGTGCGGTTTCTCTCCATCAACACGAAGATCCTTCGGTTGGCCAGCACCTCGTCGAGGACCACCTCGAAGGCGCTCAGGGCCGCCTCAAAATCGATCGGCTCGCTCAGAAGCGGCAAGACGTCCAGGCCGTGATGGCCAATCCCGTGGACTCGCTCGACCAGCGAGGAGAGGATCTCCTCCTTGCTTCGGAAGTGGTAGTAGAGGGCCGCCTTGGTAACCCCGACAGCTTCGGAGATCTCACGAAGCGAGGTCTTGTCGAACCCTTGGTCGGTGAAGAGGTCGAGAGCCACCTCGAGGATTCGATCCCTGGTGGAGGGTCCCCCAGGCTCATCTGTATGATCCACTTCTTTCATTCTACTTGACGGCAGGTAAGTAAGCCCGCTACCATCTGCGTGTAGTTTACCGGTCGGTCAGTAAGGGGATCAAATTGAGCGAGACACCTCCGATCCTCGTTGAGGGGCTGGTGAAGCTCTACGGGTCGACCAGGGCGGTCGATGGACTGGACCTGGTGGTTGAGAAGGGCACTCTGGTGGCGGTGCTGGGGCCGAACGGCGCTGGCAAGACCACACTTATCAGAATCCTGGCAACCCTCGCCAAGCCGACCGGGGGGAGGGCCCACGTGGCCGGCTTCGATGTGGCCCTTCAGCCTGCCCAGGTTCGCCGCCATGTGGGCATCGCTGGCCAATCGGCGAGCATTGACGAGTACCTGACCGGGCGCCAGAACCTGGTGATGGTAGGAGAGCTCAGTCGGCTTCCCCGACGTGAGGCCAAGCACCGGGCGGCCACCTTGTTGGAGAGATTCGAACTCTCAGAAGCGGCCGACCGGACCACCAAGACCTACTCCGGGGGCATGCGCCGGAAGCTGGATCTGGCGGCCAGCTTGATCACCCAACCCGAGGTGCTCTTCCTCGATGAGCCGACAACGGGGTTGGATCCCCGTGCCCGGGTCGGAATGTGGCAGCTGATCCGGGAACTCGGAGAGGCCGGTACCACGATCCTGCTGACCACCCAATACCTGGACGAAGCCGATCAGCTGGCCCACCACGTCGCGGTCGTGGACCAGGGCAAGGTGATCGCCTGGGGAACCCCGGACGAACTGAAGACCCAAGTCGGTGGAGCGGTCCTGGAGGTGACGCTGTCGCAGTCTGCTGATCCGGACGCGGCCGGTCGAGTCTTGCGTGAGGCGATTTCGGCCGCGGTGAGTGTCGACAGCCGGCGGCATCGACTGACGCTTCCCTCCGCCGCGGCCTCTGGACTGGTCACCAAGGTGGTCCGGGCGCTGGATGCGTCCGGAGTCCTGGTCGATGACATCAACGTCCGCCGCCCTGCGCTGGACGACGTGTTCATGACCCTTACCGGACACGGAGCAGAGACGGAAAGTGAGGAAGCAGCATGAGTGTCGCTGAAATCGCGCCGACGCACCGCGTGGCCGGCGAGGCCGGGCTCTCGAGGGCGCTCTGGTTCCTCAAGGACGTTCTGGTGTTGACGCGCCGCAGTTTGATCCACGTGTGGCGGGATCCCGCCCAACTCGCCGACGTCACCATCCAGCCGATCATGTTCGTGGTCCTCTTCACCTTCGTCTTCGGCAGCGCGATCCGTCTACCCGGAGGCGGCAACTACCACGAGTACGTGGTCGCGGGGATCTTCGGCATCACCATGGCGGGGGCGGCCCCGGGGGTCGCGGTGGGGCTGGCCAACGACATCCAGTCGGGGATCATCGATCGATTCAGGACGCTGCCGATGTCACGGGCGGCAGTCCTGGCTGGTCGGCTCACCGCGGATCTCCTGACCGCGGTCCTGGGACTCGTGGTTGTGGTGGCGGTCGGAGTGGCCGTGGGGTGGCGGGTGCACACCAACCCAGCCGAGGTGCTGCTTGGCTTTGCCTTGGCGCTGCTCTTCAACTACGCGATGAGCTGGGCCGGAGCGGCAGCCGGTCTGTGGCTGCACAATCCCGAGTCTGCCCAGGCGATGGCCTTCGTGGTCTTCTTCCCCTTGATCTTCGTCTCCAACGCCTTCGTTGCCCTGCAGAACATGCCGGTGTGGCTCAGGGTGGTTGCCGAGTGGAACCCGGTCAGCACGGTCACCGCCAGCTGTCGTGAGCTCTTTGGCAACCCCAATCCCTCGGCGACGATCAATGCCTGGCCGCTGCAGCACCCCGAGCTGGCGACGGCCCTATGGGCGCTGGCGCTATTGCTTGTCTTCGTTCCACTCTCGATCAAGCTGTATCGGCGGGAGGACCTCAGCTGATTACCGGCGGCCCACCTGCAGTCGTAGCAGGGCGTGGTGGGCGTCGGCGGCTACCGTTCCGTCCTGTCAGCCTCCGTCTCCACACCTAGCTCGAGCTTCGAGAGTGCTTGCCTCTGCTTCCCTTGATCATCGAAGTTGGCGGGATCGAGCCATTCCTGGAACCTCGCCCGGCGGGCGGGCCACTCGCAGTCGAGGATGGAGAACCAGGCGGTGTCTCGGTTCCGCCCCTTGATCACCATGTGCTGGCGGAAAGTACCCTCGTAGGTGAAGCCGAGCCGGAGCGCGGCGCGGCGCGAGGGGGCGTTGAGCGAGTCGCACTTCCACTCGTACCGTCGATAGCCGAGGTCCTCGAAGATGTGCCGGGCCAGAAGGTACATGGCCTCGGTAGCTCCCCGAGTCCGCTGCAGAGCCGGGCTATAGAGGATGTAGCCCACTTCCAGAGATCGGTGCTGCGGCTCGACTCGCATCAACGCCGCCCAACCCAGCGCCCGCTCGGTCTGCCTGTCGAGGATGGCGAAGAATAAGTGGGTCGGCGAGCCACCCAGCCGGTCCAGAGCGGCCAGAAACGACGCCTGATCGACGAACGGGCCGTCGAAGAGGTACCGCCACAGGTGGTCGTTGCCCGGGCCCCGAATGGCCTCCCAGATCTCCGGCCCGTGCTTCGCCGGGAGCAGCGGAACCAGGATTACGTACTGGCCACCGAGCGTGATCGGGCTGGGTAACAGAGCGACTTCAGGCTCGACCAATCGCCCGACCGGCAAGTCGGTTTCGGGATCGCGGTCGAACGCCGCTTCGGACACGATCTCGAATCCTACTCGGCGTTCCGAACGACCAACTTGGGGGTCATCCCCTGGGCCAGGCCGAAGCTCAAAAAGGCTTCGGCGAAACTCGCCATTTTGATCGCTTCGGGCGTCGCCGCCTCCCCTCCCGGAGCGTCAGGCCGGAATCTTACCAGCGAGGAGCGCGCTGTGGGTGGGCCGCTCAGGGCTGAAGTCGGTCGAGCCGCCAACCAGCGCCGTCGTTGAGGTAGCGGAGCCTGTCATGCAGGCGATCCTGGCGATGCTGCCAGAACTCGTAGCCGACCGGCTCGAGCCGGTATCCGCCCCAATGCGCAGGCCGTCCGACAGGGAGACCCTCTAGGGAGCGCTCCAGATCAGCGACTCTTCGGTCCAGCTCATCTCGGCCCTCTACCGGCTGGCTCTGGGCAGACGCCAGGGCACTCAGCTGGCTGGCCCTGGGGCGGCTCGCGAAGTACTCGTCGGACTCCTCGTCTGAAACACGGTGGATCGGTCCCTCGAGTCTCACTTGGCGTCCCAGGGTGGGCCAGTAGAAGAGCAGTGCCGCCTTCGAGTTGGTGGCTAGTTCACCCCCCTTGCGGCTCTCCTGGTTGGTGTAGAACGAAAAACCTCTCTGGTCCCATCCCTTGACCAGAACCATCCGCACTGAGGGTTGGCCTGCGCTGTTCGCGGTCGCCAGCGCCGCCGCCTCGGCGAGGGGCATCGTCGCGCTCGCCTCTGCGAACCATCGCTGGAATTGGGCTAGCGGATCGGAATCGACATCTCGCTTTCGCAGCTCGGGCGCCACCTCGCTCACTACTCAGCTCCTCTCAGTCTTGGCTCCTAGGATCGGCTCCGCTGATTTCAGCCCTCACGGCCCAGTCCGCGCTCACTCGGACGTAGCCCTGAGCGACCAGCAACTCAGCGTTGAGCACAGCCGCTCCGGCGGCGCCTCGAACCGCGTTGTGTACCACCAGGGTGAACTTCCAGTCGAGCACCTGGCAGGGCCGGACCTGGCCCACGCTCACGGCCATGCCGTTGGCCAGGTCCCGATCCAGTCTTGGCTGCGGGCGGTCGAAACCGTCCAGCACCACTATCGGATGGGCGGGTGCGCTGGGCAGTCCGAGTCGCTGCGGCTCTGAGCTGAAGTGACAGAGCGCTTGGCGGATCTCGTCCGCCGAGGTTGTGCTGCGCAGGCGGACCGAGACCGACTCGGTGTGGCCGTCCAGAACTGCCACGCGGTTGCACTGGGCGCTCACCCGGATGTCGGCGGGAAGGAATTTCTGCTCCCGAATGCTGCCCAGGATCTTGAGCGACTCGGTCTGGATCTTCTCTTCCTCGCCACCGGCGACGTGGGGGATGACGTTGTCCTGGATGCTCATCGCCGCTACCCCCGAGAGCCCTGCGCCGGAGAGCGCCTGCAGGGTCACGACCGAGACCTCGGAGATGCCGAAGGCATCCTGGAGCGGCTTGAGGGCCAGGGTCAGTCCGATCGTCGAGCAATTGGGATTGGTGGCCAGGAAGCCGGTGGAGTAGTGGCGCCGGGACCGCTGGTGGGACAACATCGCGGTGTGCTCCCAGTTCACCTCGGGAATCAGGAGCGGCACGTCATCGTCCATTCGATGGCTGCGGGCGTTGCTGATCACCGGATATCCGGCTTGGGCCAGCTCTTGCTCCGCGTTGCCTGCGACGCCGGTGCTGAGAGCGGATAGCACCAGGTCACAGGCGAGGTCCGTCGAGAGCGGTTTCACGGTCAGTCCCGCCGCAGCGTGCGGGATCGAGGACTCCAGTCCCCAGTTCACCGCTTCTCGGTAGAGGCGGCCGGCCGAGCGCTCGGACGCGACCAGCTCAGTCAGCTGGAACCAGGGGTGGTCGCCCAGTAGCTGGACCAGCCGTTGACCCACCACCCCAGTCGCCCCCAGTACCCCGACGCGATATCGCTTCATCTTCAACTGGAAGTTTGCCAGGCCGGGACCTCCCCCCTTGGAGACGAACCGGTCGCAACGGTGGGGCGGTTCGGTAAAGTGGCGCCGTGGCGTGTCGAGCCTCGACGCTTGCATGGGGAGCTGGGCGAGCCCTATCTCGGGCTGGTTCCAGAGAGGACGAGGAGTGCCGCACGACTGCCGCCGCATCGGCCTGGTCTTCCGCGCAAGGACACCGAATGCCCTGGCGCGCAACGGGGGACTCGCGAACTAAGTCCTAGTGCCGTTTCGGCGCTAGCTCCCCCGGATCGACTCCCTGGGCGGCCCGTGTTCCGCTCGGGACGGACTCAGGCGATCCACCTAGTTGATGTGCAAAGGAGCCAACTGTGTCGGAACTTTTTCAATTGCGCTGCGAGCAGTGCGCACGGCTTTTCGGCAACGGCCCCCTGGTTCTGTGTGAGGACTGCTTCGCCCCCCTGGAGGTCACCTTCGACCTCCCATCCGTACGTGAGTCAGTGAGCCAGGATCAGATCGAGCGAAGGAGCGAGGACATCTGGCGCTACGCCGAGTTCCTCCCCGTGGCGCGGGGCTTCCGCTCGGATCTTCCGGTTGGATTCACACCCCTGCTGCGAGCAGACCATCTCGGTGCCCGACTGGGGAGCCGCGCTCTCTACCTGAAAGACGACGCCGCATGTTTCCCCACCCTCTCCTTTAAAGACCGGGTGGTGGCAGTTGCCCTGGCTCAGGCCAGAGCCTTTGGTTTCGAGGTGGTCGGATGCGCCTCCACGGGGAATCTGGGCAACGCCGTCGCAGCCCAGGCGGCTCGCCTGGGATTGGAGGCTTGGATCTTCGTCCCCGCCGACCTTGAGCCGGCCAAGGTGGTGGGAACATCGATCTACGGGGCTAGGCTAATTCGGGTGGATGGAAATTACGACCAGGTCAATCGCCTCTGTGCTGAGATCGCAGAGCTACATCCGTGGGGATTCGTCAACGTGAATCTGCGCCCCTACTACGCGGAGGGCTCGAAGACGGTGGGCTTCGAGATCGCCGAGCAGCTGGGGTGGCGACTGCCGGACAACGTGGTGGTTCCGATGGCTGGCGGCGCGCAGATCTCCAAGATCGCCAAGGGGTTCGGCGAGCTGGTGGCGACGGGCCTCGTCGAGCCCCGGCCGGTGAAGCTCTTCGGGGCTCAGGCACTCGGCTGTTCACCCATCTCAACCGCGCTTTCCGGGGGGGCCACCGAGATCCTTCCACAGCTACCAGATACCATCTGCCGGTCGCTTGCCATCGGAAACCCGGCGGACGGCTATCGCGCCATGGAGGTAATTCGCTCCAGCGGCGGCTGGGCGGCTTCCGCCACCGACGAGGAGATCGTTTCCGGTATGAGGCTCCTTGCCGAGGAGGAGGGAGTGTTCGGCGAGACCGCCGCCGGGGTGACGGTCTCGGTTGCCGGTCGGCTGATCCAGGATGGGCGCATCCTTTCCGGGGAGACCACGGTTCTTTGCATCACCGGCAACGGGCTCAAGACGACCGATGCGCTGAGTCGGGTTCTGCCACCGCCCCGAGCGGTGGCTGCCAGCGTGCACGCCTTCGAGGAGAGGCTGGATTCGCTGAGGTCGGGGGTGGCTGCTTGAGTCGAACCAGCCGGCACCGCTTCACGGTTTCGGGCATTGGCGGTCTGGCACCCCATGACACCCTGCCGAAATGGCTCACGTCCAGTCCCGAGGAAAGGGATTGTCGGAAGTAGTCGTCCCCGCGACTTCAGCCAACCTCGGGTGCGCCTTCGATTGCGCAGCTTTGGCGATCAACCTCCAGCTAGCGGTGGAGGCGAGCCCGCTGCCCAGTCCGGGGTTCGAGGTCAGCTGTGAGGGCGAGGGTGCGGATGAGGTTCCCTGCGACGACTCCAATCTGGTCGCCCAGGCGATCATCCGTCTGGCCGCCTGGGCCGACGCGCCGCCACCCGGGTTGCGCCTGCGGCTCCGAAGTGAGATCCCAGTTGGCGTGGGCCTGGGTTCGAGCGCCGCGGCGATCGTCGCCGGACTCCTGGTGGGGGCTCAACTGGTTCCTCGGAGACCGGACGACGCGACACTCATCGGACTCGCAGCCGAGCTGGACGGACATCCGGACAACGTCGCCGCCGCCTACCTGGGCGGGCTGGTGGTCTCCGCCGGGGGATCCGGTTCCGGGCGTGTGCTGACCCGCAAGGCCGAGGTGCCCGCAGAGCTCGAGTTCGTTGTGGCGATTCCCGATCGACCAATGCCCACGTCCGAGTCGCGCTCGGTCTTGCCCGACTCCTACAGTCGCTCCGATGCGGTGCACAACATGCAGCGCGCCGCTCTTCTGGTGGCGGCGGCTTTCTCAGGTGAATTCGACTTCGAGCCCGAGTTCTTCTCCGACCGCTGGCACCAGACCCAGCGGGCCCGACTGATGCCCGGGCTCGAGGCGTGCCTGGAGCTCCAGCATCCCGGCCTATTGGGGATCTTCCTCAGTGGGGCAGGCTCGGCCGTCCTAGCGGTGACCAGGACCGCGGGTTCCGAAATCGCCGAGGAGCTCTTGGCTCGCTTCCGGGCCCAAGGCGTCGGAGCGCGTGCGCTTCGCCTGACAGCTGACAACAAAGGAGCGAAGGGTCGTCTCCGCGAGGAGCTCATCCTCTCGTGATCAGCCCAACGCCCTACCTGCGGGTGATGAAGTTCGGAGGAACCTCTGTCGGGGACCCGCAGCGGATGGCGGAGGCAGCCAGGATCATCCGCAAGCACGCCCGTGAGGGTCAGCTGGTGATAGTCGTCTCGGCGATGCAGCAGGTGACGGCGTCCCTCCTGGCCGCGGCCACCGCTGCCAGCAAGCGAGAAACCGAGACCTGGCAGGCGATCGGAGAGGAGCTCAGCCGGCGCCACACCGAAGTGTGTGACATCCTCGTGTCTCCGGCAGAGAGGGAGGATGTCCAGGGCCAGCTAGACGCAGAGCTGTCCACCTTCAAGGACTTCTGCGTCGGCTTCTCGCTGGTCAGAGAGCTCACCCCACGGGCACTCGACTCCCTCTCATCGCTGGGCGAGGTGATGTCCACCGCCCTCATGGCCGCCGTGCTCCGGGCAGGAGGGCTCGATGCCACAGCGGTCGACGCGACCGATCTGATCGTGACCGACGACGGATTCGGCAACGCGTCGCTGCTGTTCGAACCCACCAACGAGAAGGTTCGAGCCCGGCTGGGCCCGCTTCTTCAGCGCCGAGTGATCCCGGTCGTTACCGGCTTCCGGGCCGCCACAATCGATGGCATCTGCACCACTCTCGGCAGGGGCGGCTCCGACTACAGCGCCACCATTCTGGGAGCGGCACTCCCGGCCAACTCGGTCTGGATCTGGACCGACGTGGACGGCATGATGACTGCTGATCCTCGCCTCGTGCCCGAGGCCCGGGTCATTCCCGAGCTCTCCTATCGCGAGGCGATCGAGCTCTCATTCTTCGGTGCCCGGGTGCTGCACCCGAAGGCCCTCGACCTACCTTTTCTGGCCGGGATCCCGGTGCTGATCAAGAACAGTTTCAACCAGGGTGCGGTTGGCACCGAGATCGGAGCCTCCAAGCCAGGAATCCCCGGCGTGCGGGCGCTGGCCTCCACCTCGGAAGCCTCGATGTTCACCGTCTCCGGCACCCGCTCGATGTCCTTTTCCAGACTGGCGGCTCAGGTCTTCGGCGCGCTCGACGCGGATCGCATCAGCACGCTGGTGGTCACCCAGTCCTCCGCCGAGAACGTCATCTCCTTCGTGGTCAACAGCGGCGACGCTCCCCGGGTGAGGCGCCGCCTCGATCGCGAACGGGGCTCGCTCTCCCGGGGCTCCTCGATGGCGGCAGTCGAAGAACTGCCGGATGTTGGTGTGGTGGTGTCGGTGGGCGAGGGGATGAAGGGCACACCGGGAATCGCGGCTCGGATCTTCACCTCGATCGCCCGCCTGAACATCAACATCGCGGCCATCGCCCAGGGGTCCTCGGAGCTGAGCGTCTCGCTGGTGGTCAAGGCGTCGGACGTGCCAGCCGCAGTGCGAGCGATGCACGAGGAGTTCGGCCTCTGACACCCGTCTCATGACCAACTCCCTGCTCCGCTGCGCCGACTCCAGCTGCGCCACCGAAATCCAGTTGGCTCCGATGTCGTACGCCTGCCCCCGCTGCGGGGGTCTGCTCGAGGTCGCATACCAGGTCCCCAACTCCGACCCCATCACCTGGCCCAGCCTTTGGCACAGCCGCTTGGGCCATGACCGGGAGGTGGACCGGAGCGGGGTCTGGCGCTTCAGGGAGCTCCTTCCCTTTCTGGACGAGGCCCAGCTTCCCGTGTCCCTCGGGGAGGGCTCGACCCCACTGATCAGCTCTCCTTCGGCGGCCCGCTGGGCTGGGCTGGACAGTCTTCAGGTGAAGCATCAGGGAGTGAACCCGACTGGGTCCTTCAAAGATCTGGGGATGACGGCCTGCATCAGCCATGCCGTCTCGCAAGGAGCCCGAGTGGTGGCCTGCGCCTCGACCGGAAACACTTCCTCATCGATGGCCGCCTACGCCGCTCGGGCCGGGATGATGGCGCTATTGGTCGTTCCGCAGGGAGCGGTCTCCAGCGCGAAGTTGGCCCAGGCGATCGATTTCGGAGCGCTGGTGGTGGAGACCGGAAGCAATTTCGACCAGGCTCTGCGAGTACTGCGCCAGGTGGCGGAGGAGCTCGGGTGGTACGTGGTCAACTCGATCAATCCGTACCGGATTGAGGGTCAGAAGACCGTTGTCGTGGAGCTGCTGGAGCAGCGCGGGTGGCGGGTCCCCGACTACCTGATAGTGCCTGGAGGCAATCTGGGGAACATCTCTGCCATCGGCAAAGGGTTGATGGAGCTAGTCAGCTTCGGCCTGATCACCAAGGTCCCCCGACTGTTGGTAGTCCAGGCCGAAGGCTCGAATCCGTTCTATGAGCTGTGGAGCTCAGGTGGCCAGAACCTAGTGCCGCAGGTGGATCCTCAGACGCGGGCGAGCGCAATCAGGATCGGAAGTCCTGCCAACTGGCCCAAGGCGTTGCGAGCACTCAACTGGTCCGAAGGTCGCTGTGAGTCGGTGACCGACCAGGAGATCGGCTCGGCCAAAGTGGAACTCAGCCGCGATGGGATTGGCTGCGAGCCAGCTTCGGCCACGACTGCGGCTGGGCTGCGACGGCTTCGGGAGGCGGGTCAGATCGAGCCGGACGCCGATGTGGTTGCGATCCTGACCGGCCACCAGCTAAAGGACGTTGACTTCATAGTCGAGCAGCAGCCGGCGTCAGATCGGAGGTTGGAGCTGGGGGTGGAGCTAGAGGATCCCGCCGCGGTCATCTCGGACTGGCTCCGCACGTTCAGCTAACGTCCGGCTGCCTGCGGCGCGCCTGTCAGCGTTCGTCTGCGAACCGTCGGCGGACTTCGGTCGGAGAAATCAGTTACTGCTAACGAGGAGACTAGCTGGCGGAGCGGCGCATTCTGGCGAGTGCCCTCTCGGCCTCCTGCTTGCCGCGCATGGCACCCCAATTGTCTGGCGGGTAGGCATCGTACTGCGCCAGGATGACTACCAACACAAGCGGCTGGCACCGTTCGCACCACACCGAATTGAAAGCCGCCGGCCGCATGTTACAGAGGCCGCACATAGATGACCAGACTAGCTCACAGTGAGGGCAAGCGGCAACTGTGCGACAACGCGATTAACACGGAACCCAACCCCGTACACGCGGAATGCGCGTTTCCCACATCGTTCGGGTCAATCCACTGGACTACCCACGCGAGTCGCCGTCGTGGTTGGCACGCAGGCGCTGCAGTGCTCCGGTGCACGTGATTGCTGCACATACCACGGCGAGAGTGCAACAGGCCAAGATGATCAGGACCACCGCCCAGCTCGCCAGTGTGGTTGTGTACTGCAGCGCACAGATGAGCACGAGGGCCAGTGATCCCAGCGTGGCCAATGCTGAGATCAGTAGCGTCGCCGGGGTGACCCATGTGTTCCCAAGCGTCCCCGATTTCGGCGTCGAATAAAACAGCTTCATTCCCATATCGGCCAAGCTCACCAGCCAGCCGAACCCTTCCAATGATGGCGGAGGTAACTCGGGAACTCGGGTCAATCGATTGGGCACGCGGTTGGTACGGTAAGAGACTGAAAGCAACGAAATCAAGTCGCGCGTCAACTCCAAATGCAACACGGGAATATTGACGGTTTCACGAGGAACAGTACGGTTGCGAACCTTCAAGGTGCCGCATTCACCGAAGCGTTTGCAGATCAGCGACGCCTCGACGAATCTGCCCGGCGAACTGCACACGCTCGTGACCCGCCTGAAACCTTGAGCGACTGCCGGCGCCAAAGTCAGTCGAGCTCCACGATCCCGATGTCGGCTCGATGGTGTTCTAGCAAGCGTGGTTGTGGCCTGCTACACCAGCCATCTGCGAGTCCAGGAGCAGGCGCAGATCGGGTCCCGCGCGCTCGAGGGCAGAGCGGGCACGGTCGCTCCGGTGGCAAGATAACCCGCGTGAGCCAATCAGATCAGAAGCTCGACCTGCACCGCTATCTCCAGGAGGCGCGCGACACTTTAGTTTGGAAGCTCGACGGCCTCTCCGAGTACGACGTGCGCCGTCCCCTGGTGCCGACGGGTACGAACCTGCTTGGTGTGGTGAAGCATGTGGCCAGCGTCGAGGCGGCGTACTTTGGTCAGACCTTCGGACGTCCGTTCGGCGAACCGCTGCCCTGGATGGGTTCCGACGCCGAGCCAAACGCTGACATGTGGGTCACGCCCGACGAATCGCGAGAGCAAATTGTCGGTCTCTACCGTCGAGTCTGGGCGCACTCGGATGCCACAATCGGGTCGCTCGCTCTCGATGCGACCGGCCACGTGACTTGGTGGCCACCGGATCACAGCACGGTAACCCTGAACCGGATCTTGGTGCATATGATCGCCGAGACCAACAGACACGCCGGTCACGCGGACATCGTCCGTGAACTCATTGACGGTGCAGTTGGTTACCAGGCTCCAAACGACAACCTGCCGGACATGGACAGGAGCTGGTGGGATAGCTATCTCGCCAGGGTTGAGGACGCGGCTCGGCAGGCCGGTCGCGACTGAGTCTGGTGCTGGTGAATGGTCGGGTTGCCGCGCGTCCGATGCGCCCTGAACAGCCCGTCGGGGTGACTCAGCCTTCCCTCGTCTCGTACAGGCTGCTCACGCCCCTGATCAGGGGATAGTCGAAGCGGAGCACGTCGAAGGGGCGCTCCAGAACCCAAGCCAGGAAGCTCTGGTGCAGCGGGTGAACCTGGTAGGCGGCATAAGCAGCCGCATCGCTGAACTCAGTGTAGAGACCGAACTGATACCCGTCGGCTCGCTCCAGCGTGTCCCGACCGAAGCGCAGCCGGAGCAGGCCGGGAAGCCCAACCCACCTGGCGATCTGGCGGCGCATCTCCTCCTCAACGTCGGGACCAGCCTCCTCGCGCAGGCGAAACAGGACCAGGTGCTGGATGGGAACCGACGGGGCGTCTCCCGAGGTGTCATCCATCAGTGGCACCGACCAGAAGCAGCGCGGCTAGAAGAAGTCAAAGTATTCGTTCTGCTCCCACTGAGTGACCTCAACCGGGTCGGCGGCGGAGCCAGCCTCCTGAAGGTAGCGGTTGTACTCGAATCGCTTCAGCATCACCAGATAGTCGACGATTTCGGGCCCCAACGCCTGGCGGAAGAACTGATCCCGGTCGAGCGCCTCAACGGCCTCGCCCAGACTGGTCGGCAGCGGCTCCGCCGCCTCTGAGTAGGGGTTGGCCTTGACCATCGGCGGCGGGGTCAGCTGGCGCCGGATCCCGTCCAGTCCGGCCGCGATGTTGGCAGCCATGTAGAGGTACGGGTTGGCGGAGGGTTCGCCGAGGCGGTTCTCTAGGTGCGATCCCGGGTCTCCGGCCTGGCCCTGGACCCGGAGCATTGAGCCACGATTCTCGACGGCCCAATTCACCCGGTTGGGGGCGAACGAGTAGGGCTTGAAGCGCTTGTACCCGTTGACCGTGGGCGTGGAGAAGATCGTCATCGGGATGGCGTGCTCCAGGATCCCCGCGGCGAACTGTCGCCCCGCCGGGGCGAGCGGCTCCTGGTCGTCGCTGGCGAATACGTTGCCGCCTTGCTTGGCATCCTGGAGCGACTGGTGAAGGTGCCATCCGCTTGAGGAGACGTTGGGCACCATCGGTCGGCACATGAAAGTGGCGTGGTAGCCAAGCTGGTGGCAGATCTGCTTGGCGGCAGTCCGGAAAAGGATCATGGCGTCCGCCGCACCCAGCCCCAGCTGGGGATCGAAGGTGATCTCGGTCTGGCCGGGTCCCCACTCGTCCTCCATGGTGCGCAGGGGAAGACCGATCGCCTCGAAATGATCCCTGAGGGGGTCGAGGACGTTCGTTATCTCGGCGAGCCTGGTCTCCGAGAGGTATTGGTATCCCTGTGCCACCGCAGTCACCGGAGGAGCCTGAGCGGGCCAGCCTGTTTCGTCCAGGGCGATCCGGAGCCGCTCCCGACGAAAGATGTAGAACTCCACCTCCAGTCCCGCGGCGTACTCGTATCCCAACTTCCTGGCCTCGTCCAACTGCCTCCGAAGCACCTGGCGAGTGAAGAGAGCGACCGGCTTGCCGTTGCTGAAGTAGGCATCGGAGATAACCCAAGCGGTTTGATTGGCCCAGGGCAGGATCTGGAAAGTCACCGGGTCGGGCACCAGCACCACGTCAGGGAATCCGGTCAACTCGGGGACGCCGAATCCACCGCCTTCGACGAATGCCGGCGGGAATACCCGGTTGGCGGAATCCAGGCTCAGGACCGCCCCGGAGAAGTCGATGCCGTTGCGCAGCGAGAGCACGAAGTCATGAGCGGAGACGAATTTGCAGCGCACCGACCCGTGTTGGTCGACGACGCCGATCCGGACCGTGCGGATCCCGTTATCGGAGACTAGGGCGATGGCCCGATCGGCCGCTGCCCGCATGGCGTCGGTGTAGAGGCCATGTTCCTCGACGAACCCCACCTTGCCGACGGCTAGGTCCTGCACGGATGTGGCGGTCATCTACCTCTCCTCATCGTTCGACTCCTCTCCCGTCAGATCAGCTGCCGTGCGCTGCCACCCCTGGCGCCGTGGGCCTGGTGGCTGGCCTCGGCCCCAGCGCCGCCACCTCCCCCAGCGCCAGCCTAGTCCGACGGCTGGCCATGGGGAAGCACAGGCTGAAGACCGCCTCGTCCGCTGAGTGCAAAGCAGTGCTCGCGACCGCGGCCCCGTCGAGCTCGAAGCGCCACCCATCATTGTCTTTGTGACCGGCGTAGAAGAGGGCCTCGCCCCGGGCGGGCAGAACGGCGAGATTGGCGTTGCCGCCCATCTGCCGGTGTACGTCCGACAGGGCCTCGGCCGGCGCGACTCCCTCTTCCAGGAGCTGCTCGAAGAGTCGGAAGCCGACCTCGCTGTCCGCGTGGCCCGAGAGCTTTCCCGGAAAGCGGTCGCGGAACTCGGCAGCCCCGGACAGCCGGCCGTTATGGACGAAGGCGAAGGAACCGCCGTCAGACAGGAATGGCTGAGTGTCTGCCAGAGCGACGGTGCTGAGCTGGGACGGCCGGCGGAGGTGGAGGAGGAAGTGGGTCGACCGAGTGGAGATCAGATCCGCCCGGCCGGTCGGGTCGTCGCTGAGCCGGACCGGATTTCGGTACCGGCGCACCTCGTCGCCGTCCCGCCAAGCCACGCCCCAGCCGAATCCGCCGACCCCGAGGCGCTCCAACTCGAGGCCCCACGGGAGGATGCGCTCGAACGGCTGAGGCTCGGACCAGACCACCAACAAGATCTCACACACGGCGTTCTCCTTCCCCAGCGGTGTTGCCGTTCTCGGAGCGGCCCCGGCCCGACTCGGGCTGGGCCAGGAGCGACTCGGCCAACTCTAGGTCGAACGACTTGGGAGGCAGCTCACCGAGGCAGAGCAGGGTCTCGGTGCGCTCAATTCCGCTGATCCTCCAGACTCGCTCGAAGAGCAATTCGCGCAGATGATGCTGGTCCCGCGCCCGCAGCCGGACCAGGAGATCGGAATCCCCGGTGACCACCTCGACCTGCTCCACCTCGGGGAGCTGGCGCAGCTCGGCGACCGTTGTCGACTGCTCACTTCCCTGAACACCGGTGACCCGGATGTATACCAAGAGCCCATAGCCGAGACGTCCCCAGTCGATCTCGGCGCGGTAGCCGCGGATCACTCCGTGGCGCTCCAAGCGGGCGATCCGCTCGGCGACCGCGGGGGCAGACATACCAACCTCGGCAGCGATCCCCCTGACCGAGCGCCGGGCATCGCGGAGCAGCAGCACCAGGATCTGTAGATCGGTCTGATCCAGGGTGACCGATGGCCCGGAGAGCGGTGGCGGCGAGTTCGGCTCCAGCGCCGCATCAGTAAGGTGGCGAACCGGTTTCACCGATAACTCGCGCGGCAATCGCGTGCTGCCCACCTTTTCATGTTATCGGTAAAACCTGAAGGTGGGCTATCATCTGCGACTGGGGCCGGGTGGGGCGCTCTCCCTGGCTGACCGGACGTTGGCGGCAGGTTTGGCGTGACTGGCGGAGTTCGCCAGCTCGCTCTTTTCGAGTGGAGGCCAGCTATGAGCCTGGCGGATCAGTACTTCGCCAAACCGGGATCGGGCAACCCTCCGACAGCCAAGGGCCACTTCGTGGACTTGGCCAAGGAAGTCGAGCCAGTGGTGTTCGTACCGGGGCTGGAATTCCGGCCCGCGCTCGGCGAGGAGACCATGCTCAATTCAGTGCGCTTCGCCCCTCATACCGAGGCCCCGATGCACAGCCACGATGAGGAACAAATAACGCTGGTGGTGGAGGGTGAGCTGGAGTTCGACCTCGACGGCGAGGTGCGCCTGCTCAGACCGGGGATGGTGGCGGTGATCCCGGCCAACGTGCCCCATGCCGCCCGCACCGGGGATGTGGCGTGCCACGAGTACGACGTCTTCAATCCGCCTCGACAGGCGCTGCTGGCGTTGCGGGGGCAGAACTTGCCCAAGGTGGGTGGCTAGGGGGTTGGACCTCCATCTCCAGGGAAGGCGGGCCATCGTGACCGGCGGCTCCAAGGGTCTTGGTGCGGCCATCGCCAAGGAGCTGCTGGCGGAGGGGGCGTCTGTCGCGATCTGCTCGCGAAACCAGGCCGAGCTGGAAGCGACCGCGGGGGAGTTGAGGAAGGGCGGAGGGCAGGTGGTGGCGCAGGTCGCCGATGTCACCGACGAGCGGCAGGTGGTCCAGTTCATCGGTGATTCTGTGACCGAGCTGGGTGGCCTCGACGTGTTGGTCAACAACGCCGGACGGGCACACCCGGGAACCTTCGCGACCCTCACCGATGCCGACTTCCAGGCCGACCTCGAGGTCAAGCTCTTCTCTCAGATGCGCTGCGCTAGGGCGGCTCTTCCCCACCTGCGCGAAGCCGGGGGAGGGGCCATCATCAATATCAACGCGATCTATGGTCGACAACCCGACCCGGCCTTCTTTGCCACCTCGGTCGACCGGTCGGCCTGTCTCGCGTTCAACAAGGCGCTGGCGATCGAGCTGGCCCCGGAGAAGATCCTGGTCAACAGCGTAAACATCGGCTTCGTGCGGACTCCCCAGTGGCACAACATCCACCAGCGTCGGGCACCGCATCTGAGCGAGGAGGAGTTCCTCGGTCAGACCGCCGCTGCGGAGGTTCCTCTGGGCCGGTTCGGCGAAGCCGACGAAGTCTCAGGACTGGTCGCCTTTCTGGCCAGTTCGCGGGCCAGCTACATCACCGGGGCGTCGATCGACGTCAGCGGTGGCATGGGGAGGTACGTATGAGCGCGCCTGGTGAGATCGTCTATTTCGGCGGCGAGTTCGTGAACCAGGACCAGGCTCGCGTCCCGATCACCTCCCATGCCTTCAACTACGGCACCGGGTGCTTCGAGGGAATCCGTGCCTACTGGAACGACTCCCGCGAGCAGCTCTACGTGATTCGCCTGCGCGAGCATGCCACGCGCCTGCTGCGTTCGGCCCGAATCCTGCACCTGGAAACGGATCCCTCGCTGACCGCGGCCCGGTTCGAGGAGATCGTGCTGGAACTGCTGGCGCGCAACGACTATCAACAGGACGCCTACATTCGGCCGATCATCTACAAGGGCGGCCACACGATCAAGGTCACCCTCTCCGGGATCCCAACCGAGTTCTGCTGTTACACCCTGCCGATGGGGGAATACCTGGACATCCACAAGGGATTAAGGCTGATGACCTCCAGTTGGCGGCGGATCGATGACAACGCCATGCCGGCCCGGGCGAAGCCGATCGGCGCCTACCTCAACGCTGCCCTCGCCGCCGACGAGGCCCGCTCCCTTGGCTTCGATGAGGCCCTGATGCTCACCCACGACGGCCAGGTGGCGGAGGCCTCGTCAGCGAACATCTTCATGGTGCAGGACGGTGTGGTGGTCACTCCGCCGGTCACCGACGACGTGCTGGTCGGGGTCACCAGGGACTGTGTCATCGAGATGGCCAAGCGCAGGAGCTGGCGATTGGAGGTGCGCCAGATCGACCGCAGCGAATTGCTGGCGGTTGACGAGGCGTTCCTGTGTGGGACCGGGGTCCAGATCGCCCCGGTCACAAGCATCGACGGGCGCCAAGTGGGGGACGGCAAGTTGGGCGAGCTGACCAAGGAACTGCAGGACTGGTATCTGCAGATCGTTCGCGGCCAGGTCGAAGACTTTGCCGGGTGGCGCACCGCAGTCGAGCCGATGGCGCTGCCGGCGGGCCGCTGAGAGAGCGAGCCCAGGGGGGGGTTGGGGATGGCGCAGGTGCATCTCGTCGAGGAGTCGGAGGCCACCGGGCTGGTCAAGGACGTCTACCAGGACATCATGGCCACCCGCAAGCTGTCCAAGGTGCCCAACTACTGGAAGGCGCTGGCTCACCAGCCGGCTCTTCTGGCGGTCTCCTGGGAGAAGCTCAAGGTGGTGATGGCAGAGGGTGCTCTGGATCGGAGGACCAAGGAAATCATCGCCGTGGCGGTCTCCGCCACCAACAACTGCGACTACTGCCTGCAGAGCCACACAGATGCGCTCCGGGGACTCGGGTTGGGCGATTCCGAGATCGTGGAGCTGATGGCGGTGGTCGACTTCTTCAACGGTTCGAACGCGATGGCATCTGGGCTAAAAGTGGAATACGTCCCCCCGGTGCCGCAAGAGGAGGAAGGGCTGCCCGAGGGGGCATCAACTAAGGGAAAGGAGGCGACCTGAATGGCCGCGACCAGTGAAGCGATTTCCGGAGGCGGAGGCCAGCAAGCCCCGGGCGAGCTGCGCAAGGGGAGCTTGCGCACGATCGACGCCGTGGCGATGGCGATCGCAGTGCTCTCACCGGCGATGGCGATGGCCTACAACACCAGCGGATCGGCCGCCTTCTCAGGCACATCTACTCCGCTGGCATTCCTGATCGGTGGCGTCGGCTGCCTGGCGCTGGCCTTTGTGGTGATCGGGTTCACGCGCCGGATGGCCTCTGCCGGGTACGCCTACACCTACTCCAGCAGGACGCTCGGCAAGCGGGTCGGATTTCTCACCGGCTGGATGTACTTCTTCGGCTTCTTCTGCTTCGTGCCCATGACCATGAGCGGGGTCGGGGGCTTCACCGCCAGCTTGATTCAGACGCAGATCTGGCACAGTGAGCCGAGCTGGTTCTGGTTCATCATCTTCCTGGTGGGGATGGCGGCCCTGGTGACCCTCTCCTACCGGGGCATCAAGCTCAGCGCCAGGACGCTGCTGGTGGTGGGCGGGATCACGGTGGCGGTGATAGTGATTCTGGACGTCATCCTGACCATCAAAGGTGGGAAGTCGGGCCAGACGCTGCAGCCCTTCACCTTCGGCCACACCCTGCAAGGCGGCTTCAGCGGCATCTTCTACGGGCTGATCTTCGGAGTGACCTCGTTCATCGGCTTCGAGACTGCGGCGGTGCTGGGGGAGGAAACCAAGAACCCCCGGCGGGCGATCCCGATATCTGTCCTGGTGGCCGTCTGCTTTGCCATCGTCTTCTACGTCTGGACCACCTACAACATCGCCATCGGGGTCGGGGTAAACAACGCCGGGTCTACTGCATGGGCCAGCAACCCGGCGATCCTGGCCACCCTGGCCAAAACCTTCGTCGGGACTCCGATGTCCATCCTGGTGGACCTGGCCGCCATCGGGTCGGCCTTCATCGTTTGCCTGGCCTGTGCAACAGCTGCGACTAGGACGCTCTTCGCCATGGGTCGGGAGGGGGTCCTGCCCAAGTGGCTGGGGCAAACCCACCCGGTGGCGAAGACGCCGACCAATGCCATCCTGGTGCTGGCTGGGGCGGCCACCGTGTCCGCGTTTGTCAGCGGAATTCTCTGGAACCTCGGCCCGTCCAATAACTACTTCTTCTACGCCAGCGTAGGCACCATTGCTGTGTGCTTGGTCTACGTCGCTCTCTGCGTCGGTGGCTCGGTCTACTTCCGACGCATCGCCCAGCGCTACAACGTGCTCATACACGGCCTGGTCCCAGTGATCGGGATCGCGGTCTTCGGGCTGGCGGTTTACGGGTCGGTCTACTCGGGAGCCATACCGCCTGCGCCGTACACCTTCGTGCCCTACGTCAACCTCGGATGGCTGATCGTGGGGATAGCCTTCGTTGTCTACCTCTCAGCGAACTCTCCGGAGAAGGTCGGGCAGATCGGCTCGATTCTCGGGGAGGAGGGAGGCGAGGCAGCCGGCATCCTGGATCAGCCCAGCACTTCGCCCGCCACGGGCTAGTGCGGGGCAAGGGAGAGATTCCGAAGCGGGCGACTGGTGGGGGCCGCGTGGCCCCCACCTCGACCCCCGCGGGCTCGCGCCGATGATCGACAGCCACGTACACCCTGTCACCGGCCAGGGGGAGCCGCTCGACCTCAGCTCGATCGCGCTCCACCTGGCTACTGACGACGAGTCCAGGGCGCGCCGCACGGCAGCTTCCCCTGGTCGGTTGAGTCAGGAGCTGATGGCGGTAAGGCTTGCCGAGTACCTTCGCTGCGAGATCGACGACCTGGGACTGGCCCGATCTCAGGCGAGCGCCCACTGGCCCGGCTACGTCTCCGGGCTCTTTTCCGACGCCGGCATCAAAGGGGTGGTGTTGGATCCCGGCACCTACCTGAGTGACCCGGGCCCGGTGGCCCAGGAGATGGCCGCACTCACCGGGGCCGAAGTCCGCTCGATCATGCGCATCGATCCCCTGGTCGACCAGCTCATTACCGACGGAGCGACCGCTTCGGAAATCCTGGCGGCGGCTGAGGATGCGGTGCGCCAGGCGCCCGCGCAGGGGTACGTCGGGCTTAAGACGATCCTCGCCTACCGCACCGGCCTCAAGGTGGACCCTGGTGCAACCGAGAAGGCGGCGGAGGAGTCCCTGCGCACAACGAAGGAGCTTCCCACGCGGCGTCGGGGCAAGGCACTCCGGGACCTGATCACCCGGCGGATGATGGGATGGGCAGCCGAGCTCGACCTCCCAGTGCAGATCCATACAGGATTCGGGGACTCAGAGATCCGCCTCAGCGAGTCCAGCCCACTCTTCCTCGAGGAGCTGCTGCTCGCCCCCGAGGGAACGGCGGCCACCGTGGTCCTGATCCACGGCTCTTATCCGTGGCATGAGGAGCTGGCCTTTCTGACGCTGGTCCACCCCAACGTCCACGCCGAGCTCTCTCTCTTCAATCTGTTCGCTCCGGCCAGGTCGGCGGAGCGGCTGGAGCGTGTCCTGGAACTGGCCCCCGCGTCCCGAGTCCTATGCGGGACCGACGGGCATGGACTTCCCGAGTCCTACTGGTTCGCGGCCCACGAGCTGCGCAATGCCTGGACGACGGTGCGCAAGGGCTGGGTCACCAAGGGCGCCCGCAAGGGCTGGCTGGACGGAGTGGAGGATGCGATCTTTCGGGGTAACACCGCCCGGCTCTACAAGTTCTAGGAGAGAGTCAGCCAGGGTCCCAGTCGCTTGGCCACCACCTGCAACAGAACCGACAGGCGTATGGTCACGGGCGAGGCGCCGGCGTCGCCTAGGAAAACACTCCATCGGCCGTGGTTGACGGGCGCCAGCCGGGACGGCTCATCTCGTAGGCCGCGATCGCGTTCTCGTGGGTCATTGCCATCGCGATCGGATCGAGGCCACGCAGCAGGCAGTCCCGCCAGAACGGATCGATGACAAAATCGGCGATCGGTCCCGCTGAGTCCCGCACCCGCTGAAGATTGAGGTCGACGGTTACCCGGTAGCCTCCCTCGTCTGCGAGCTGTCGAAGTCGTGCGACGGTTTCCGGTGTCAGCTCCACCGGAAGCAACCCGTTCTGCAGCGCGTTGGTCTTGAAGATGTCGGCGAAGGACGGCGCAATGACCACTTTGAAACCCATTCCGGACAGTGCCCACACCGCATGTTCGCGCGAAGAGCCACAGCCGAAGTTGTGGCCGGTGAGCAGAATGCTTGCGCCTTGGAACGCGCGCTTGTTGAGCTCGAAATCGCTCCGCGGTTGACCATGTTCGTCGTATCGCCAGGAGAAGAAACAGGCGTCCCCGTAGTCCCCGCGGTCGGTCCGCTTGAGGAACTGCTTGGGGATGATTTGGTCGGTGTCGACGTCGTCCCGACCCAGAACCGCGCAAAGACCCCCGTGCTCGGTGAACCCTTCCATCGCTGGTCTACCCCACCTGCTCCACACCGGTGGATGCAAGTTCACGGACGTCCACAAAGTGGCCGTGCAGCGCCGCCGCCGCTGCCATCGAGGGGCTGACCAAATGAGTGCGCCCCCCGGGGCCCTGTCTTCCCTCGAAATTGCGGTTCGACGTTGACGCACAGCGCTCACCCGCGGCCAGCACGTCCGGGTTCATCCCCAGGCACATCGAGCACCCGGCCGCGCGCCACTCGAATCCCGCATCGATGAAGACCCGGTCCAACCCCTCGGCTTCGGCTTGCCGCTTCACCGATTGTGACCCCGGGACGACCATCGCCCTGACCCGCGGATGCACTCTGCCTCCGACCACGATCGCCGCGGCCGCGCGGAGATCCTCCAGCCGTCCATTGGCGCACGAGCCAATGAAGACCCGATCGATGGCGATGTCCTCGATCGCGGTTCCCTCGGTCAGCCCCATGTAGCGCAACGCTCGCTCAGCCTGCAGCCGGTCAAAGTCGTTGGCGTACTCGCTCAGGTGGGGGATCCGTCCGGTGACCTCGACCACCATCCCAGGGTTGGTCCCCCAAGTCACGTGGGGCACCAGCTGCGCGGCGTTGATCGCCACCGCTCTATCGAAAGTGGCCTCTTCGTCGGTGGCGAACCCCAGCCAGGCCTCGGCAGCCCGGTCGAAGTCTGCTCCCTTCGGCGAGGCGGCGCGTCTCTGCCAGATAGCGCACGGTCTTCTCGTCAGGCGAAACCAGGCCGGCTCGCGCACCGGCCTCGATTGTGAGATTGCAGACGGTCAGCCGCCCCTCCATCGACAAGTCCCGCACGGCGCTCCCGCGATACTCGACCACGCATCCCTGGGCACCAGCCACTCCGACCCGGCCGACGATAGCCAGGGCCATGTCCTTGGCGCTCACGCCGGGCGGGAGGGATCCATCCACCCGGACCTCCATGGTCTTGGCGGGAGCCTGCCAGAGGCATTGGGTGGCCAGGACCTGCTCCACCTCGGATGTGCCAATGCCGAAAGCCAGGGCCCCGAACGCACCGAGCGTGGAAGTGTGAGAGTCGCCGCAAACGATGGTCATCCCCGGCTGGATCAGACCCAGCTCCGGTCCGATAACGTGCACGATCCCCTGACGGCGATGATGCAGGTCCAACAGCGGGACCTCGCTCTGGCTGCAGTTCTCGGCCAGCTGGCGCAGCTGCTCGGCGGCCACCGGGTCGGGGGTGGGTCGGCTGCGCTCCCAGGTGGGCACGGTATGGTCCATCACCGCGAGGGTGAGATCGGGCCGTCGGACCACCCGCCCCTCCGCTCGAAGTCCGGCGAACGCCTGGGGCGACGTGACCTCGTGTACCAGGTGCAGATCGATGTAGAGCAGTGTCCGGGCGTCCGGGTCGCCGCTCACCACATGGGCTTCCCAGATCTTCCGGTACGCGGTCTTTGGCGCGCCCGGCCTGGTCAAGCGGCTGGCTTGGTCCTCGGTCATCATCCGTTGCTCGAGGCGCTCCTATCCGCCCTGGGCGCTCATGCGGTGCCGACTCGCACCGAAAGCTGCTCCAGCACGGATTCGGTCACCGCTGCCGTGCTCTCGGTGCCACCCAGGTCCGGGGTGAGCCGGCCACCGGCGATCACCGCGGCCACCGCCTGCTCCACGGCATCTGCCAGCTTGTCCAGCTTCAGAGTCAGCCGGAGCAGGAGGGCGATGGTGACGATCGCGCCCAGTGGGTTGGCAATTCCCTTTCCCGCAATGTCGGGTGCCGAGCCGTGCACCGGCTCGTACAGCCAGGGGCCATCGCCTCCGCCGCTGGCGGAGGGGAGTACACCCAGGGTGCCGCTCAGGGCGCCGGCCTCGTCGGTGAGGATGTCACCGAAGAGGTTCTCGGTCACCACCACGTCGAAAGCCGCCGGCTGCTGGAGCAATCTGAGCGCGAAGCTATCTACCAGAAAGTGCTCCAGGCGTCACCGCGGGGAACTTCTGGCCCACCTCGGTGACCACCTCTCGCCATAACCTGGAGGTGGCCATGACGTTGGCCTTGTCCACAGAGGTGACCCGCGAGCGCCTCTGCTCTGCGGCTCGGAAGGCAACCTCGGCGGTCCGCCGCACCTCCGCCTCGCTGTACTCGCTGGTGTCGACCGCGTGGCGCTTGGGTCTTTGACCAGAAACTCCCTTAGGCCGACCGAAATAGATCCCCCCGGTGAGTTCCCGTACGAAAAGAATGTCCGCCCGCTGTAGCACTTCCTCCCGGAGCGGGCTGTATTTCTCTAGCCCGGGCCAGGCTTTGACCGGGCGCAGAT
The DNA here is from genome assembly GCA_963804565.1 of Candidatus Dormiibacterota bacterium. Lineage (GTDB taxonomy): Bacteria > Chloroflexota > Dormibacteria > Aeolococcales > Bog-877 > Bog-877. The sequence goes on from CAWDQV010000001.1 coordinate 1,821,388, forward strand.
TGGCGAAGGCACCCAGGCCCGCCCGGATCCGCAGCAGTCCCGCCTCCGGGCGCACCGGGGCGTTGTCCCAGGCGGGGCCGCCGACCGCTCCTAGGAACACGGCATCGGCCGCCAGTGCCGACTCGAGGCTCGACTCCGGCAGCGGATCCCCAGTCTGGTCGAGGGCGCACCCCCCGATAAGTTGGAAGTCCTTGACGACGACTATTCCGACCGGGCGCAGTGCCTCTTCCAGCACCAGCAGTGCCGCCTGGGTCACCTCCGGGCCGATGCCGTCACCGGCCAGAACCGTGAGGCTGAGTCTCCGCGTCTCGCCGGTCACCCGGCTGATGACCCCGCCGCGGACTGGATCATGGACACCTCCCCGACGATTCTGGTTAGCGTCTCATCCTCCACCTCTTTGGACGTGTCCGCCACCTCCAGAAAGCGGGTCCAGACCGCCTGGAAGGACTCGGGAGGAAGCTCCAGCCCGATGCGGTCAAGCCGGTGCCGGAGAGCGTGACGGCCGGAGCGCGCGGTCAGGACGATCTTGGAGGCGCCAGCGCCGACCTCCTCGGCTGAGATGATCTCGTAGGTGCGGCGGTCCCGCAGTACCCCGTGCTGGTGGACGCCGGAGGCGTGAGCAAAGGCGTTGGCACCCACCACAGGCTTGTTGGCGGGAACCACCATCCCGGTCAGTTCTGAGACCAGTCGGCTGGTGGGCACGAGCTCGGTGGCGCAGATGTTATCGGCCAGGCCCAGCATCGGACGGCGCACGCGGAGCGCCACGACAACTTCCTCGATGGCGGTATTGCCCGCCCTCTCGCCGATGCCGTTGATGCAGCCCTCGACCCGCCTGGCTCCGGCAGCGATCCCTGCCAGGGAGTTGGCCGTCGCCAGACCCAGGTCGTCGTGGCAATGCACGCTGACCAGCACCCGGTCCATCCCGCGTACCTCACGGCGGACGGTGGCGACCAGGTTTTGGAACTCGTCGGGCACGCAGTAACCGGTGGTGTCGGGTAGGTTGACCACGTTGGCGCCCGAGTCGACCGCCGCCTGGACCACCTCGCACAGATAGTCCAGATCCGCTCGTCCAGCGTCCTGAGGGGAGAACTGGACGTCGCTGCAGAGGCTGCGGGCGTAGGCGATCGTCTCGCTGGTCTGAGCCAGCACCGCGGCTCGATCCATGCCCATCATCTGGGTGATGTGGATGTCGGAGACGCTGACGAATACATGGATCAGGTGCCGCGGCGCGTCCCGTACAGCCTGGTAGACGGCGTCGATGTCATCCCGCTTGGTCCGAGCCAGTCCCGTGATAGCCGGGCCCTCGACCTCGCGGGCGATCTGCTGAACTGCCTGGAAATCGCCCGGCGACGAGGCCGGGAACCCGGCCTCGATGACATCGACCTGGAGTCGCTTCAGCTGGTGGGCGATCCGGAGTTTGTCCGCTGGGTGCAGGGTTGCTCCCGGGCACTGCTCACCATCTCGCAAGGTGGTGTCGAGGAACTGAACCACCTGGCTCGGAGGCTCCGGTTCGACTCTCCTCAGCGTCCCGGCTACTGAGCCCTCCTTGGAGTTCATGACGCCGCCTTCGGATTTCCCGCCATAACCGGGACCACCTCCGACGTGGGGGGCTCGACCACGGCCGGAACCGTCGCGACCGGGCGGATCCAGGGCATGTGGGAGCGCAGCTGCGCTCCCACCTTCTCGATCGGCTGGTCGGATTCCTTGGCGCGCTGGGCGAGGAACGCGGCCCGTCCGCCACGGTTCTCGTCGATCCAGCTCTCAGCGAAGCTGCCGTCCTGGATGCGGCCCAGGATCTCCTTCATCCGCTGGCGGACGTGGTCGTCGATCACCACCCTGCCACTCGTGTAGTCGCCGAACTCGGCGGTGTCACTGACGCTGTATCGCATCAGCGAGAGGCCTCCTTGGTAGATGAGGTCAACGATCAGCTTCAGCTCGTGGAGGCACTCGAAGTAGGCCAGCTCAGGTTGATAGCCAGCCTCGGTGAGGGTCTCAAAGCCGGCCTTGATCAGCTCACTGACTCCCCCGCACAGCACCGCCTGCTCACCGAAGAGGTCGGTCTCCGTCTCCTCGCGGAAGGTGGTCTCGAGTACCCCGGCGCGGGTTGCCCCGAGTCCTCTGGCATAGGCCAGGGTCCGCTCTCGGGCGGTGCCGGTTGTGTCCTGGTGGATCGCCAGCAGGGCCGGGCAGCCGATCTGCTCTGTGAAGCAGGATCGGACCATGTGACCCGGCGCCTTGGGCGCAACCATGGCGACGTCACAGTGCTTGGGCGGCTGGACGGTTCCGTAGTGGATCGAGAAGCCGTGGGCGAAGAGCAGCAGGCTGCCCTGGCGGAGCGCCTCGGCAAGGCCGTCGGTGAAAAGTGATGCCTGTTGGTGATCAGGGGTGAGCACCATGACCACGTCAGCCTCGCTTGCCGCCTCTGCAGCCTCCTGGACCTCGAAGCCGTCGGCGATCGCCTGGGGGCGACTGCGGCTGGTGGCGCGCAGACCCACCGTCACCTGGTAGCCGCTATCTCGCAGGTTCTGGGCATGGGCATGGCCTTGGCTGCCATAGCCCAGGACCGCAATCCGGGCTCCTTGGAGAGCACTCGGATCAGCGTCAGCGTCGTAGTAAATCCTCATTGCTCTAATCTCCCGACCTGATCCGGGGCTGACTTAGTCCCGGACGCACCCGGGGAGGTCATCGCCATCGCCAGCGGCCCGCTGCAAATCCATCGCGAATTGGCTCGTCCTTGAATCTCCGTCAGTGACTCCCGCAGAGGACCGGGCGGGCCCGAGATTGCGACCATGGTCTGGTCCCCATTGCGGCGCACCACCTGGCCACCGAGCGCCGTCGGCAGCCCGGCGATGGTCTCGTCCACCTGGTCGGAGCGGAGATCGACGAGGGCGGTGCTCCACTCGACCGTGGAGGCGCTCGTGATGTCCTCGACGCTGACCACGTCGATCAGCTTGTTGAGCTGCTTGAGGATCTGCTCGTGGGCCTGGGATCCGGCGTCGATGCGCAAGCTGATCGCGACCACACCCGGTTCTGCGCTGGGGCCGACCGCGCAGGTCTCGATGCCGAACCCGCGCCGTCCCAGCAGGTTGGTCACCCGCTGTAGGACCCCGCGACGATCCTCGACTCGAACCGAGATCAACCTGATCCGGCCCGGGTGCCGGGTGGTGGTAAGGCCGTCGGTACCCGGAGAGAGCCGCGGCGCCGCAATGGCAGGCGGAACCATCAGGAGCTCGGACACTCGACGAAGTCGGAAAGCCCCTTGCCCAGCGGCACGATCGGATAGACGTTCGCGTTGGGGTCGATCTCGAACTCCACCACAGCCGGCCCTGGGTGTTTGAAGGCGGCGTCCAACGCCGCGCCGATCTCACTGGAATGGCGGACCGATGCCCCGAAGCAACCGAAGGCCCGAGCCAGCATCACGAAGTCCGGGGTGAGGAGGTGGTCCACCTGGGAGCGCACTCCCCCGTAGAAGTCGTCCTGGAACTGGCGAACCATGCCCAGCTGGCGGTTGTTGAGAACGATCGCCTTGACCGGCAACCGCGATTCAACCGCGGTGGCGAGTTCCTGAACCGTCATCACGAAGCCGCCCTCGCCGCTCACGCTAAGGACCCTGCGGTCCGGCTGGGCGGCCTGGGCTCCGATCGCGGCCGGAAGCGCAAAGCCCATGGTGCCCTGACCGCCAGAGTTGAGGAAGTGGCCAGGTCGCTCGCCTCTCCAGGCGACCGCTGCCCAGATCTGGTTCAGCCCAACGTCGGCGACCGTGATGTCGTCCGGTCCCAGCCGCTCGTAGCAGGCGGCCAGCACCTCCTGCGGTTGGAGCAGGCCGTTGTGCGGATACCGCAGCGGATGGTCGATCCGCCAGGCTTCGACCTGGGCGCGCCAGGGCGGTCTCGGCTGCGACGCCACCTGCGCGAGGAGCTCCTCCAGGACGACCTTGGCGTCGCCAATGATCTGGCAGTCAGCCTTGACCGTCTTGCCCAGTTCGGCCGGATCGATGTTGATGTGGATGATGTGGTTCGCCATGGGGGCGAACTCATCGAGCCGGCAGGTGACGCGGTCATCAGCGCGCATCCCCACCATGAGCAGCACATCGCAGTGGGTCACCGCCCGGTTGCAGTACCCAGTGCCCATGAACCCGACCAATCCCAGCGCCAGCGGATGACTGCTGGGAAAGATCCCAGTGCCCAGCAGCGTCGTGCCCACCGGTGCGTCGCAGGCCTCGGCGAGCTGTCGCAGGGCATCCTGGCCGCCGGAGATTGCAACACCCCGACCGGCCAGGATCATCGGTCGCTCGGCCACGCCCAGGAACGCCGCCGCCTCGGCCACTTTGGTCGGATCCGCCCGGCCCGGAGCCCGATGGGGCCGCTTCCGTCGGATCGGCTCGGCAACCTCGTCGATCCGCTGCTGCTGAACGTCCTTTGGGATGTCGATGAGCACCGCCCCGGGGCGCCCTGTCCGGGCGATGTGGAACGCTTCCATGACCACCCCGGGGATCTCGGCAGCGTCGAGGACCTGGTAACTGTGCTTGGTCACGGACAGGCTCGAGCCGATCACGTCCGACTCCTGGAAAGCGTCGGTGCCGATGGTTGCCGCCGCCACCTGCCCGGTGATTGCCACGACCGGCACGGAGTCAAAGTGGGCGGTCGCGAGGCCGGTGATCAAGTTGAGCGCGCCGGGGCCCGAGGTAGCGATGCACACGCCCACCTTCCCGCTGGCCCGGGCAAAGCCGTCTGCCATGTGGGCCGCGCCCTGTTCGTGGCGCACCAACACGTGGTGCAGTGGGAAGTCGGGCAGGTGCTGGTAGATGGGCAGGTTGGCACCGCCGGGAATACCGAAGACCGTCTCCACCCCCTCCTTGACCAGGGCGCCCAGCAGCAGCTCGGCACCGGTCGTCCCGGGGACGTGTCCGGCCAACAGCGCCCGGCTGGCCGCGCGATCGATGGTGGCGGTGGTGGTCACCGGCTAACCCCGATCAGTCCGAACCGTATGCGTCGCCGATGGCGGCGGTCACCGCTGCGTCGGCGGCGAGGCTACGCACCGGCCTAAGGGGATCAGCGGCGCTCTGACGGCTCACCCTGTTGCGGCCCGCCTCGTCGAGCTTGATGTCCTCCGGGATCTCCGCAGAGATCTCCGGGTGCTTGGGGTTCGGCACTTGGGTGGTCATGGGGTCTCTCCTTCGGTTTGATTGGTGGTTTGCCGGGATGTCGTCGCTGTCGAGGGATGGGTTGGGGGGGAGTGGTGGGTACAAAAAAACCGGCCCCCCGGGCTTTTCCGGGGGGCCGGTGACTTCGCTAGGTCGCGCAGGCGCTAGCTGATCAGGCCCCCAGGAATTAGGCGTACTAGACCCTCGAGGTCCGCCGCGATCAGCTGCACGCGCAAGACGTTTGGCAAAGTGACGCCATTATCGAGTCAGCCCCTTGGCCTGTCAAGTTACGGAGCTGTGCGCGAGCTGGAGAATCCATGCCACCCGGCCCGACTGAATCGAGCCTCTGTGTGACGCGTCGACGCTCCGCCACGCAAGCCGAGGAGCGCGTCCCGTGGCGCGAAGGTTGGGGCCGCCTTGACAGCTTCTCCAATTCCCTGCCATCCTCGGGCGGGGAGTGCTCTCTTGTGGAGCGCCCCAGCGGTTGACGGCCCCGCTGCCCGGCCAGTCAGGTCCGGTTCCTGACGCGGGGTGGGCCGGAAGCCAAGGCTCTGGCCCCGGTCGCTTTGAGGAGAACCCAGCACATGGTGAGCACCCTTGCCCGCTCGAATATGCCCAGCCGGGGACTGGTCGTCGGCCGGGAGCGAGCCGCCGCTCGAGCGATGCTCAAGGGCACCGGACTGACCGATGAGGACCTAGCCCGCCCTCTGATCGGGATCGCTAACACCTGGATCGAGACCATGCCGTGCAACCTCGGGCTGCGCGCACTGGCTGAACACGTGAAAGACGGGATCCGGGCGGCCGGGGCGACTCCGTTGGAGTTCAACACGATCGCCATCAGCGACGGCGTGTCCATGGGAACACAGGGCATGAAGGCGTCCCTCATCAGCCGTGAGCTGATCGCTGACTCCATCGAGCTCGTCTGCCGCGGCCACCTCTTGGACGGGGTGGTGGCGCTGGTCGCCTGCGACAAGACCATCCCCGGGGCCGCCATGGCCCTGGCCCGTCTCGACCTCCCCGGGTGCCTGCTCTACGGAGGGGCAATCCAGCCCGGACGGTTCCGCGGTCGGGACGTGACCATCATTGACGTCTTCGAAGCGATCGGCAGCGTAGAGGCGGGTCGGATGACCGATCACGACCTGACCGAGCTAGAGGACGTCGCCTGCCCGGGTGCCGGAGCCTGCGGTGGCCAATTCACCGCCAACACCATGGCGCTGGCCGTCGAACTCCTGGGTGTCGCTCCGCTCCAATCGGGTGGGGTGGCGGCCACCGACCCCGCCAAGGCGGAAGTGGCAGGAGCGGTCGGCGGACAGGTGGTCGAGATGGTGCGGGAGAACCGCCGTCCCAGCTCCTATCTGAGCGTGGCTTCCTTTCACAACGCGGTGGCTGGGGTGATGGCCACGGGGGGGTCGACCAACGCCGTACTCCACCTGATGGCGATCGCACGTGAGGCTCACGTTCCGTTGGTGATCGACGAATTCGATGCGATCAGCCAGCGCACGCCCTGGATCGCCGACCTCCGCCCGGGCGGTCGCTACAACGCGGTGGATCTCACCAACGCCGGTGGGGTTGCCCTGGTTGTCCGCCGGCTCCTGGAGCGGGATCTACTCACCGGGGAGGCGGGGACGTGTACCGGAGCGACACTTGGCGAGGCCGCCCGCGCGGCCGAGTCGAATCTCCCGGAGACCCCCGGCCAGGAAGTCGTCACAACCGTGGAGCGGCCCCTCTCCAAGACCGGGGGGATGGCCATCCTTCACGGCCCATTGGCTCACGAGGGAGCCGTGGTCAAGGTGGCCGGCCATCAGCTCCGACATCACACCGGGCCCGCCCGGGTCTTCGATTCGGAGGAGGACGCGATGGCTGCCGTCAGGGCCCAGCAGATCGTCCCGGGTGACGTGGTCGTGGTGCGCTATGAGGGACCGCGCGGTGGCCCGGGGATGAGGGAGATGCTGGGGGTCACGGCGGCACTGGTCGGGCAAGGCCTGGGCGAATCGGTGGGGTTGATGACTGATGGGCGCTTCAGCGGGGCGACCCACGGCCTGATGGTGGGGCACATCGCTCCTGAGGCGGCCGTGGGCGGACCGATTGCGCTTCTCGAGGATGGCGACGCGGTCACCATCGACGTCGAGAGCCGCTCCATCTCCACCACGGTGCCAGCCGGGGAGTGGGCCCGCCGTGCGGCCGCGTGGTCGCCTCGGCCGGCTCCGGTCGGGACCAGCGCCTTCGCCCGCTACGCCCACCTGGTCGGGAGCGCCTCGCGCGGTGCCATCGTCGCGGTCGGGGAGACCCCGGAAGGCTCTTGAGCGATGTCGCACCCGGTGCCAAGGAGTCGGGTGCGATCGCGTACCAGGGTGAACCGGGGGCCTACTCGGATGAGGCGGCCCAGCAACTCTTTCCCCACAGCCGAACAGTTGGACACCCTACCTTCGCCGAGGCCTTCGACGAGGTGGAGCAGGGGCGGGCGCAGGCCGCCGTACTGCCGGTCGAGAACAGCGTCGCCGGCGTGGTGCAGGAAGTGTCGGACCTCCTCTGGGCTCACCCTGGTCTCACGGTGGTACGGGAGCACGTAAGTCCGATTCGTCATCACCTGATGAGCCGAGGGGATGGCCCCGTGCGGCGCGCTCTTTCCCATCCCCAGGCGCTGGCCCAATGCGCCGGCTGGCTGCAAAAGCGCCAGATCGCGCAGGTCCCGGTCCACGACACCGCGGGCGCCGCTCGGGAGGTCGCCGAGCGGGGAGGGTCTGAGGACGGCGCCATCGCCAGCCGGGCTGCCGCCGAGCGCTACGGCTTGCATATCGTGGCCGAGGACATTGCTGACCAGCCCAGCAACCGCACCCGCTTCCTGGTGGTGCGGCCGGGGCCGGGAGCACCTCCTGCGTCCGGAGCTCTGAAGCTGGCCCTGGGGGTGGTGGCGGAGCACCGACCCGGAGGTCTGGCCCAGGTCCTCCAGGTATTCGCCGGACATGATGTCAACCTGACCCGACTCGACTCCCGACCGATTCCCGAGCAGCCGTTCAACTACCGCTTCTACGTGGACGGCGAGCTAGCCGACGCCCGCCGTCTTCCGGACCTGCTGGAAGCCCTGAGAGTCGCGACTGCTGAGCTGCGGCTGTTCGGGGCATATCCGCCGATCACGGTCGCGGGCTGACCGGTACCTCTCGCTCGCTGCCCGCTCGGCCTTAGCTCAGGTCCGCAGATAGGAGGCGCCGTTTATATCGAGCACCGCGCCACTGGTGAACTCCGCGTCGGCCGAGGCGAAGAAGACGGCCGCCGCCGCCACCTCCTCCGGGCGGGCGATCCGGCGAAATGGGCTCTGGGCCAGGATGTCCTGTCCGGCCGGACGCGTCAACTCGTCCTTCGCCATATCGGTCGACACCCAGCCTGGCGCGATCGTCATGACTCCGATCCCCTGGGCCCCCAGTGCCCGAGCCAATGACTGTCCGAAGGCGTTGAGCCCGGCCTTGCTAGCGCCGTAAGCGGGCTGGTCGGGCTCGCCTCGAAACGCGCCGCGCGAGCTGATGTTGATGATTCTCCCGCCCTTGCCAAGCATGTGCTGGACTGCCCAGTAGGTCACGAAAGCGGGCCCATTCAGGTTCACAGCCAGAATCCGCTCCCACGCCGCGCGCCAGGTCTCGAAGTCGTCTTTGGTGATGTCATGGGGCACGCTGATCCCAGCGTTGTTGACCAGGATCTCGAGACCGCCCAGGGCTGCCACGGTCTCCTCGACCAGCCGTTTGGCGGAATCTGGGTCGGCCACGTCCGCCTGGATCGCCACATGACCCTCGCCGGGAAGGTTGCGGACGAGCTGCTCCGCCTCCTTTCTCGAGCCGCGGTAGTTGGCCGCGATCCGGTCTCCGGCAGTGGCGAAGGCCTGGGCGATTGCCCGGCCAATGCCGCGAGAGGCGCCCGTTACTAAAACCGGCCTACCTGAAATGTCTCAGCCCTCCACTCTGGATTCTGTCCCGGCGATCCAGTTCAGTTTATGTGGGATGGGGGCTCGTCTATGAGGAGGCCTTAGTGGCAGCGATCAGCGCGTTGAGGGCTTCGTCTTGCGAGGCCAGGTGGGCTTGGATCTGCAGCGCCTCGTGTAGCACCGCCTCGGCGTCGGCGTAGGTGTTCTCCGACCGCTTGTCGGCCGCAGCGCTCTGAATGTTCGTGCCCACGATGATGATGCTGAGCAAGACCAATTGGAGAAAGGTCTGCGCGATCCAGGCGATGATCCCCTCGCCGCCTGGCTTCAGCGCCGCCGGAAGACCGATCAGGGCGATTATTGCGAAGACGTAGGCGCACCACATCGAGCCAACGCCCAGGGTGATCTTCACCGCTAACCACGCGTTGACGCGATCGACCGCGGTTCTACGATTCAGCAGATCCTTTGTCCTGACTGGCCCGCCCGTCTTTCCCTCCAAGATCGCGATGGTTCGGGGATGTGGCTTGTGAATGAATTGCATTTGGCCCTCCTTAGACCGGCGGCGTGGATCGTACCCAGCCGTGTTTTTGGGTGAAATTCCCAGCAAAGCGTGAGGTTCGTGAGGCGGACGATAGACACCTCTCGGAGCCGTTACTCAACTGCCACCAAAAGTCGGCGCATTACCGAGCACGCACGGGGCGGCTCGCCGATCCACTCCCCAGCGCGCGGATGAACACGGGCGCTCGAGCAGCGCGCTGCTACCACGTTTGCGCGTCTTAGCAGCGCCGCCCGCACCTCAGAGTCGACCCGCCGCGGTAAGGCTCTGCAGGAACTGCTTCGTGCGCTCCTGCTGCGGCTGGCGGAAGATCTGGTCCGGAGGACCCTGCTCCAGGATCACCCCACCATCGAGAAAGCAGACGCGATTGGCGATGTCGCGGGCGAAGCCCATTTCGTGCGTGGCGATCACCATCGTCATCCCGGACTGGGCCAGGGATCGGATCACGCTGAGCACTTCGGCAACCAGCTCCGGGTCGAGTGCCGACGTGACCTCGTCCAGTAGCATCAGCCGCGGCTGCATCGCCAGGGCTCGGGCAATCGCCGCTCGCTGCTGCTGGCCACCCGAGAGCCGGTCCGGGTACTCCCGCCGCTTGTCCAGAAGCCCGAACTGGCGGAGCAGGGCGTCCGCCTCCGCCTCGGCCTGTGGGCGAGGTTTTCCCAGAACGCGCATCGGGGCCAGGGTGAGATTCTGCAGCACGGTCATGTGAGGGAAGAGGTTGAAGGACTGAAACACGATGCCGATCTGCCGCCGGAGTCGGTTGACATCGACGGTGGCGGCGTTGATCTCTTCTCCGAAAAAGCTGATCCGGCCCTGGTCAACGTCCTCCAGGAGATTGATGCAGCGAAGCAAGGTGGACTTGCCCGAGCCGGAGGAGCCGATCAAGCAGACCACCTCGTGCGGTGCCACCGCCAAATCGATGTCGCTCAGCACCACGTTGTGTGCTGAAGGACTTGCGCAACCCCTCCAACTGCAGAGCCAGATTGGGGTCGGGCGGGGCGAGATTGTTGAGCATCAGCGGGCTATGCCCGCCTGCCGGCGCCGGCGGTCGCGGGCGATCAGCCAGTCGGTGAAACGTGCGAGCGGGACTGTGAGAAGCAGGAAGAGAAAGGCCCCTACGGTGTACCCGGTGTAGTTGAAATCGGTGGAGCTGACGATCCCAGCCGCTCGATTCACCTCGATGATCCCCAGAACCGCGACCAGCGCAGTGTCCTTCTGCAGGCTGATGAAGTCATTGAGCAAGGGCGGAATAACCCGCCGCACCGCCTGGGGTATGACCACCGAGCGCATCGCCTGGCCGTGCGACAGCCCTAATGATCGGGCGGCAGCAACCTGGCTCGGGTGGACCGAGTCGATCCCGGCCCGATAAACCTCCGAAACATAGGCCGAGTAGGAGAGCACCAGTGCGACCAACCCGTAGACGATGACCGGCTGGGTGGAGACCCCCGCCAAGTTCAGGGCCGGCACGCCGAAGCCGATGGCGTACACGACCAGAAGAAGTGGAACCCCACGGAAGAAGTCGGTATAAGCGATGGCCAGCATCCGGAGGGGAAAGGTGACCGGGCCCCGCAGCTGGCGAATCATGGCAATAACCATCGCCAAAATCAAGATTAGAACCTCTGCGATGAGGAACATCTCGATGTTGAGTCGCAGTGCGTAGAGCTCCGAGAATATCCCGGCGCGCGGATCACCCAGGAAGGCCGTACGCGCGTCGGGGATGTTGAAGAAGGTGCGTCGGACGACGGCGCTTCCAGGGGCCAGAAAGAACAGCGCGGCCAACACTCCCAGGAATACCGCCGAGCTAGCCGCGGAGATGGCAACGGCGCGCCGGCCGTGGAGGGCTGGCCGATGCGATCCGCCCCCAAGGCTGCTTGATGGTGGCCCCCCCGGGACTATCAGCGATCCCTGATCGAACCCGCCGGATTCCGAGATCACGCAGCCAGCCTCGCTGCCCGACTAAGGCTGGATGGTCGGGATCTTTGCGTAGATCCCCAACCACTTGGTCTGCAGACGGCTCAGGGTTCCGTTCGATTTGAGCGCGCTGATCGCTTGGTTCACGCAGCTGACCAGCGGGTTGCCCTTTTCAAAGAGCAGGCCGTACTGCTCGTCGTTGCTGGGGAACTGCCCAACCAACACTCCGTGCTTGACTTCGCCAGAGGCCGCCATGTACTGGGCGGTGGGAGCGTCGGTAACAAATCCCTGGATGGTGTGGTCGGAAAGTGCCGAGGCGACGTCGTTCAGGTTGTCGTAAACCGATGGCGTCTGAGTCGGCTGGATCTTCTGCTCGATGTAGGCGAGACTGGTGGTACCCACCTGGTCTCCGTAAACGTACGGTTTTCAGATCGGCCGGGGTGTGATGTTTGACCATGGCGTCGCCCTTCACGGTGATCAGCGCCTCGCGGTCGTTGTAGTACCCCTCACTGAAGGTGACCGCCGTGGCTCGCTTCGCCGTGATGGTGATCTCGTTGATGTCGAAGTCAAACGTCTTGGGCCCCGGTGCATAGGAGCTGTTGAAGGGTTCGATGGTCCAGTGCACCTGGCTCGCCTTGAAGCCAAGCTCCTTGGCCACCGCGTATGCCACGGCACTCTCGTAACCCTGGCCGTTGCGGGGCCTGTTGCCTTGGAACCAGGGGGTGTAGGCAGGGGCGTCCGTAGCCACGGTTAGGCGCTCCGCTCGATACAGGTGGAGCTGGCTTGGCGCGCACCCCGCAATCGCCGACGTGGAACTGGCTAGCACCGTTGCGGATTGGGTGCCGACCTCGCCGATCGCACCGAATGCCGTTAGGAGCAGGGCTCCCAGGCTCGCCACCAGCAGTTGCCGTTTCATCGACTCAACCCTCCCGCCCCCAGTGGGCCGTGCTCATTTCTGGTTGGAAGCCGCCGTCAGCTTCTGACCGCCTCGGTCCCGATGCTTGGCGTTTGGGGATCCGATCCTTCGGGACCCACTTGATTTTTCCGTAACTCCCCGTGGCAACGTCCCTCCTCCCGGTTCGGCCAATCGCGAGACCGTTCTCGCCTAGGGCCGGTACCGGAGGAGGTGCGGACAGGGCATTGTCCAAGGGTTCCGCCCAAGCGAGTGGAGACCGGGAAGGGTCCAACCCAAGTTACTCGCGGGTGAGGCTGTCATATAGCTCCCAAGCATATCCAGGGCCAACCCTAGATTAGCCCGCTCGGGGGCTGTCAGAGGGTCAGCGGACGGATCGGGGAGAGCAGGAGATGGGGGTCGCTGCGCCAGTCGGCATCGGCCACGTCAGAGTACAACTCGATCTCATTGCCGTCAGGATCTTCGATGTAGAGGCTGTGGGTCACGGTGTGGTCGGCGCTTCCCACCAGCTTGACCCCATGCTCCTGAATGTGTTCCAACACTCTCTTCAACTCTTCGTCCGACTCGGCCACCTTGAGTCCAAAGTGGTAGAGCCCGACGTGTCGGCCCCGTGGCAGGTCCTGAGCGGCTGGACCCACCTCGATCAGCAGTAGCTCGTGGTGGGTGCGGCCGCTGGAGAAAGCGGCTATCGGCAGCCCCTCTGGGGAGACTCGCTTCCAACCGAGAACGCCCCCATAAAATTCGGCCGACCGCTTTAGGTCATGGACGTACAGCACCAGGTGCCCGAGCTCTTTAACCTCCACCGCGCCTGCCTCCTCGACGATTGCCACGGCGGCCGGATCAGTCCTGCCGATGCCTAGGCGGTGCCCAAAGGGACCCGAATCGATCCCGCGTGGCTCACCGACGCTCGCAAGCTTTGCACTCCGGTGGGGTCGAGCGCTACGAGTGATCCGGAGAGTTCGGCTAAGCCGGGAGCCGGTCCTGCTTCTGGGAATCAAACCTTAGGCCCGTCCAAGACTCTGCTCAACGCGGAGTCGGTAGCGATCCCGTTTCGACCCTCGGCAAGTGTCGAGCCGAGGTTTACCAGCGCTCGCGCGCGCAACCCACGCCTTGGCAGGGCGTTCGGCCAACATCGCGGCAGCGACCTCGGGGGACATACCGCGCCACAAACAGGTCCCCGGGAACCTTTCTTGCCCGCTCTCAGCGAGCCGAGCTACACTGACCCACGGCGATGGAGTTCGCCGGTAACCGCCAGATTGGCTAATAGCTCCTGTGAGATGACTTTGGGCAGCACCGGGAGCGACATATGGGCCATGCGGAGCGAGAGCTCCACCACGTCCCGCAGCCACGGTGGAAGCCAGGATGAGTAGCGCTCCCTCGCGCGACGGAGCGCATTCCCCTATCGGGGCGTCCGCCGCGAACACGGCGGTGAGAGGCCATGTCGGCCCAGATCTCTGCCAAGGCGGCACGAGGGGCAAGACGTGGTAGACACCAGTACGCCGGTGGACAAGGGGCAGCGATCGAACTTTCGAAGCATTCTCTTCGAATCCGGCAGTCAGTCTGCAACGTCGTGGCGAACCGAGGAGCCCGCCTACTTTTCTGACCTGAACCTTGACCAGATCGTTGAGTCGATCAGTAGCGGGTTCGAGGAGTACGCGCTCAATCCCATCTTCTACCAGCCGCTGCCGGATCTCGACGCAGTCCACTACCGCCACGAGGTGTTTCGAGACCTTGAAGCTGCGGAAGTCGCACAAGCGGTGAAGTCGTTTGCCAAGGGCATGCGCGAGATGCGCGAGCACTTGGCCCAGTCGAGCAAGCTCCATTACCCACGCCAGCAGCAGGGCTGGTTCCTCGATGCTGTCAGCGTTTACTGCGATGCCGTCCGCGCCCTCTCCGACGGCCTACACAGTACAGAAGTACGCTCACGTGGGTTGATGGCCTTCCGGGCTCACTTGACAGCTTATGTAGAGAGCGCGACGTTCGTGTCCCTCGTGAGTGACACCTTGCAGATCACACACGACCTCTCCGAAGTGTCCTACTTGGTTCACATCAAAGGCAACCGGGTACGGGTGCGCAGATACAAGTCGGAGCCGGACTATAGCGCGGAGGTGGAAGAGACATTCGAGCGGTTCAAGCAGCGTGAGTCCAAGGACTATCGGATTGCCTTCTCCGAATGGCCGGACATGAACCATGTCGAGGCGTCCATTCTCGACCAGGTGGCGCGGCTTTACCTCGATGTCTTCGCGGCGTTGGAAGAATATTGCAAGCGCCATCGCAACTACCTCGACAAGACGATCCAGACCTTCGACCGCGAGGTCCAGTTTTACATGGCTTCCCTCACATACACCGAGAAGTTCAAAGCGGCTGGGTATGCGTTTTGCTACCCCCAGGTCTCCGCAGACTCCAAAGAGATCCTGGCAAGAGACACCTTCGACCTAGCACTTGCCGGCAAGCTCGTCCAGGCGGCGTCGCTGGTTGTCTCCAACGACTTCGAGCTGAGCGGCGTCGAGCGGATTTTCGTGGTCACCGGTCCGAACCAAGGGGGTAAGACCACTTTCGCACGGACCTTTGGCCAACTCCACCACCTCGCCAGTATCGGCTGCCTCGTACCTGGCACTGCAGCGCGACTCTTCTTGTTCGACCAACTCTTTACCCACTTCGAGAAAGAAGAAGAGTCTGCGGATCTGGTGGGGAAACTGGAAGCCGATCTCGTGAGGCTCAGAGACATCTTCGGTGAGGCGACTGCGCGGAGCGTGGTGATCATGAACGAGATCTTCACCTCAACCACTCTTGATGATGCGCGCTTTCTTGGAAGCGAGGTGGTCAAGAAACTGGTTGCTACGGACCTGTTGTGCGTCTACGTGACCTTCGTCGATGAACTTGCGGGGCTGGACCAGTCGATCGTGAGCATGGTCAGCACCGTATCGCCGGAGAATCCGGAGCAGCGTACGTTCAAGGTGGTCAGAAGACCGGCGGACGGTCTCGCCTACGCTCTCGCGATAGCGGAGCGCTACGGTTTGACGTATAAGCGCCTGAAGGAGCGTTTGGCGACGTGAAAGCCCACCTACTGTACCGAGACCGCGATCTCCAGGTGACTGGTGAACAGGTGGGCAACGAATGGGAGCTTACGCAGGATCTCGACCTCACCACGCTCTTTGAATCCATGGCCGGTGGCGACAAGTTCCTGTTCGACGTAGCGAAGAGGGCAGTGCTGTCGAGCCTCACCGATCCGGCTGGGATCGTCTATCGCCAAGAGATCCTGAACGACTTTATCGTCCATCCGGACCTCGCCAGGGAAATGTACGGACTGGCGGTGGCTGCGCTGGATGGCGAGAGACGCATTTGGGCCCCATTTCGTAAGGCGCCTTCTGGGGTTCTTCGCAGGTCCGTCGAGGCGTTGCAGCTGTTTGTCGGGCCTCTGAAGCGAATGCGCCAGCTAGCCTCCGAATTCGGCGAAGGGTGTAAATCAGAAGGTCTCGTGACATTTCTCGACATGCTCAAGCGCGAACTCGATGAGGACTATTTCCAGGCCGTCGAAACGCATCTCCAGCGGCTGAGGCTAAAAGAAGGCATCGTGATCAGCGCTGGGCTCGGGTCGGGGAACAAGGGGATTGACTACGTTCTGCGGACCCCGGGTGGGACCAAACAGACTTGGAAGGAGTGGCTCGGGTTAGAGGAGCGATCGAGCTACTCCTTCGAGATCTCCCCTCGCGACGAAGCTGGATCTCGGGCACTGTCGGAGCTGACGGATCGCGGGCTTACGCTCGCCGCCAACGCCCTCGCCCAAGCGACCGACCACATACTGAGCTTTCTCACCATGCTTCGAACGGAGCTCGCGTTCTACGTGGGCTGTCTGAACCTGCGGAGCAAGCTGGTCAAACTAAATGAGCCGACGTGTATGCCCACTCCCCTTCCTTGGACCCCGCCGTCTCTGGATGGCCATCGCCTCTACGACGTCTGCCTACGTTTGCGTGTCGACGGGTCGATTGTGGGCAACGACGTCCGCGCCGACGGCAAGTCCCTGGTCATGATCACCGGAGCGAATTCCGGCGGAAAGTCAACTTTTCTACGGAGCATTGGATTGGCTCAACTGATGATGCAAGCGGGCATGTTCGTTGCCGCCGAGACATTTCGGTCGAGTGTGTGCGATGGCCTGTTCACACACTTCATCCGAGAAGAGGACGCCACGATGGTTAGCGGGCGGCTGGACGAGGAACTGAGCCGGATGAATACCGTCGCTGAAGAACTAACCTCAAGGTGCTTAGTGCTGTTCAACGAGTCCTTCGCCGCAACCAACGAGCGAGAAGGGTCAGAAATTGGCCGCCAAATCATTCGTGCTCTGGCGGAGTCCGGGGTCAGGATCCTCTTCGTCACCCACCTGTTCGACTTGGCCGAGAGCATCTACCTCCAGCGGGACGATTCCGCACTGTTCCTACGAGCCGAGAGGCGAGACGACGGGCAGCGCACTTTCCGGGTGGTTGAGGGGGAACCGCTCCGGACCAGCTACGGCGAAGACATCTACCATCGCTTAGGCGGTTGGACCGTGCCCACGACGCAGCCGATCGTTGCGCGTGATCGAGCAGTGTAGAGACCGGCGGGAAGTGCTAGGGTGAACCTACGGTGATGGGGCTCGCCGCGGTGCTTTGCACCGGAACCGCAGCCAGAGCCGATAGCCCCTGACCATCTTTCTTTTGGTCAGGATTTGAGTTTGAACCCATCAGCGGACGCGGCCGCATGCTAGCCGAGGGTAGCCAACCCTTGGTTAGCCCGGGCGGCTCGACCTCGCCCGCGAGGACTCTTTCCGCAGCGTGCCATGGTGTGGATCGGGGCAATGCCGACGCCCCTGCACTGGTCGCCGTTGACTCTACGACCGAGCTACAAGGTCCGCAGGTGACCGGTTTGGCTATCGGGATCAGATGACTACATACCCCACGGACACCGCGCGCGCCGATGAAATCGCAACGCCGGACTCGGCCAAGCTCGCAGCCCGTCTGGCGGAACTAAGCCAACTCGATTTGCTACCTGCCAATAGCAGAAGCGTGGTTGCGGAAGCCGCGGAGAAACTCACCACGGCCACCGTCTACGTGGCCGTGGTCGGCGACTTTAAACGTGGTAAGAGTTCGCTCATCAATGCTCTGCTGGGGAGCCGTCTGCTCCCGATGGGAGTGGTCCCCTTGACCTCACAGCCAACCCTGATCCGCTATGGCCCCGCGCCCTGCGCGCTGGTGACCATGGAGTCTGGCGTCGAGCGCATACCCGTGGATCGGCTCGCCGAGTACGTCACCGAGAAGGAGAATCCCGGCAACCGACTGAAGGTTCGAGAGGTTTGGGTCGAATATCCCTCGCCACTACTGCGCGACGGTGTCGTGGTGGTGGACACGCCGGGCACCGGAAGTCTGCACCAGGACAACACCGAAACGGCTCACGCGTTCCTGCCCCGGATCGACGTAGGCCTCGCGGTCCTGACGGCAGCATCGCCGCTTTCACAGTCCGAGTCCGCGTGGTTGAGAGAGGTGGCCGCCCGAGCAGCCCGGGTCGTGATCTGCCTCAACAAGGTCGACGCCATCTCCGAGGCGGAGCGGGAAGAGACGCTGGCATACGTCCGCCAGGGTGTCGCTGGCATTCTGGACGGTGCGATTCCCACCATCTTCACCACTTCGGCCAGGCGTCAGCTCGAATCTGGCGACGACCCTGGGGTCGCCGACTTAACCCGATGGCTCGCCGGTGAGCTCGCGCGGTCACGTGGCGGCATTGCCTGGGATAGCGCCGTTCGGGCTGGCAGCATCGCCTTGGAAGTCGCCGTCGCGGCCCTAGAGCTGGAGCGCGCATCGTGGGAGATGCCCGTTGCCGAGGCGCGAGAGCGCGAGCGCCGGGTACTGGAAGCCCAATCGCGGCTGAACCGGGTGGGGCAGGAAGGGAGGACGCTGATCACCGCCCAGGCGGCGGATCTGCTCCGGGTTGCTGTCCAGGCCCAGGTGGATGCCATTCGGACCGACCTGAGGCACCGTCTCATCGGCTTGCCGGGTGACTACGACTGGCCGCAGGAGTTGGAGGCCACGGCGTACCACAGCGGGCGAGTGCTCGAGAGTGTCGTCCGCGAGCCGCTACGTCAGGTACTGCTCAGTCAGGCGGAGCGACTACAGAACGTTCTGGATGAATTCCTGGCGAAGGTGGGAAGCATCTACCAGATCCAGTTGCCCGCGGCGCCGCTGCTGGCGGATCCGGCCCACCTGCCAAGCATCCGGGTCAGCGTGGTTGATGAACCGGGCGCACTAGCCATGGGGCTGCGCACCATCAGGCGCGCGATGCCAGGAGCCGCCGGGAGAAGCTGGCGCGAGCGAGCCCGACGCCAGGCGGCGCACGAGGCGGCAGACCGAATGGCGGGCCGGCTGCGCTACGCCACGGTGGCGGCGGTCAACGAGGCAGTCCGTGAGTGGCTGGTGTGGTCGGAGTCGGAGTGGCTGGGTCTTGCCGAGGCACTGAGTGCATCCTTGCGCCGCAGCGGTGAGGCCGCCGCGGCGGGTGAGGCCGCCGCGGAAGCCCAAAGGGGACGGCTCGACCATCTGACCGAAGTGCTGGCCGCGGTCGGCGAAGCACTGCATGCAAGCCCCAGAGATGCCTCCGATCCGAGTCCGTCCGACGATGAGGAGAGCGTCTAGCGCCTGCCGGCGGCAGCCCGCCGCACAGCTGGATCGGAGAGCCCGAGCTGCGGAACCGGAGTTCGCCACGGTTGAACCTTGTCGAGGCTGCTGTCAGCCCGCGACCCACCGGATCCTCTCTCTGGGCGGCCGCGCGACTTCACTTTCTGACACCATGGGGAGATCAGCAAAGGGTATTTGGGGGAGAAGCCGCCTATGGGCAAGGCAGTGGATATGGGCACGCGCCTTCTGGGTCTGGGTGGACCGGCAGTGTCCGAAGTGGGTCTCGGCACCAACAGTTTCGGAACCCGGATGCCGGATGAAGCGGTGACGCAGGTCGTGAACACGGCACTCGAGCAGGGCATCAACCTCTTCGACACTGCAGACACCTACGGGCAGGGGGCGAGCGAGCGTCTCCTTGGACAGGCGCTTCGCGGACGACGTCAGGACGCTTTGATCGCGACCAAGTTCGGGATGCCTCGAGCTGGGGAGGATCCCAACCAACACCGTGGGGCACCGGAATACATTCGAGCCTCTGCCGAGGCGAGCTTGCGTCGGCTCGGCGTCGAGGTCATCGACATCTACCAGATGCACCAGCCGGACCCGACTACCCCGATCGCGGAGACCCTGGGGGGTCTGCACGAGCTGGTCGAAGTGGGAAAGGTTCGCTGGATCGGGTGCTCGAACTTCCCCAGCTGGCAGGTAGTGGAGGCCAACTGGACTGCCCGCTCCCTGGGCCTTAGCGCTTTCATCAGCGCGCAGGATGAATACAGCCTCCTCGATCGCCAAGCCGAGCGTGACCTAATACCCGCGCTGGATCACTTGGGAATGGGTCTCCTCCCCTACTTCCCCCTGGCCCGAGGGCTCCTCACGGGAAAGTACCGTAGGGGCGAGCCGGCTCCGTCCGGATCGAGAGCCAGCCATCCGAGCGCCAAGGGGATGCTCGACGACCAGACCCGCTTTGACGCTGTCGAGGCACTGGAGAAGTTCGCCCAGGAGCGAGGTCTGTCCCTGCTGCAGCTCGCGTTCGGCACGCTACTGGCAAGACCCCAGGTGTCCTCGGTGATAGCGGGAGCGACCCGGTCGGAGCAGGTCCTGGCCAATGCCGCGGCGGCCGCCTGGAGAGCCTCTGACGACGACTGGGCTGAGCTAAATCGCATCGCTCCCGGCCCGAGCTAGGTCGCAAGGTTCGGCTGGCTGTGCCAACTCTCCCGGATGCCGTGCCGCCAACTACCCTGGCTCTACCGGCAGTGCAGCAGGAGTAGCGCAGATCCGTCTCTACATTTCGTGCGACATGGAGGGCGTGGCGGGCGTCGTCGACTGGCGCCAGGTGATGCCCGGAGATGAACAGGCTCTGGGTCAGCGACTGCTGCTTGAGGAAGTCAATGCGGCCATCGACGGTGCGTCGGAGGCTGGCGCCCAGAGCTTTCTGGTCAACGACTCGCACGGGGGGATGCGAAATCTGGCTCCAGACCAGCTCCACGGAGACGCCGAGTACTGCTCCGGACAGTACAAGCCCCTCTACATGATGGAAGGGCTGGACGGCAGCTTTGACGCATGTTTCTTCGTCGGCTACCACGGCGCTGTCGACGCGGCCGCCTCGGTGCTCTCGCACACCTACAATCCGGCAGCCGTCGTGGGTGTCACCTTGAACGGGAGCCTCGTCGGGGAGAGCGGCATCAACGCGCTGGTTGCTAGCCATTTCGACGTTCCGGTGGCACTCATCAGCGGTGATCAGCACACCGCCGCCCAGGCCGAACCGATCCTCGGCGCGGCGGAGATGGTGGTGGTGAAGCAGTCCGCGAGCCGGCTCTCGGCCCGGAGCCTCCATCCCACAGTGGCTCGCCAAAGGATTCGTGACGGTGCGACGCGCGCTCTTCAGCGCTTGTCGAAGATCGGCCCCCCGAGGCTGGAGCCGCCTTTCCGATTGGCCGTGCGTCTCCGAAACGCGGACCTCACCGAGCTGGCAGCCCAGGTGAAGGGGGTCCGGGCTCACTCCGAGCTCGAGGTGAGACTGGAGGACGAGAACGCACTCGCCGTCTACCGCAGCTTCGTCGCCCTGCTCCAGATCACCAGGGGACTATCCCAAGAACGCTAGAGAGGCTCAGGCGATCGGTCATCGGCGCACGAAGGACAGCCTCCAGTCTCAGTTCGACTACCCGGGCCGGGTAGGGCGATGGCGATACTTGGGATCACGGAATCGGCCCTTCTGGAGCTGTCCACTGTGCTCAAGCCGCCACTGAACTCTGCCCAGTCGTCCAGGTCCGACCTCGGACCGGTCGACGCTGATGAGAGCGCCGTCATCACGCTGGTTCTCAGGCCGAGGCCGGATACCCTGGTGCCGTACCCGGAGGACATCGGACGGCTGGTTCCTCGGCTCCGATCTCATCTGTCCCGGGAGCAGCTCGCCGACCTCCGCGGCGCCCACCCCGATGACCTTGAGGCGGTGCGCGCGTGGGCAGTTCAGACTGGCGTCGAGCTGGTCGGTGCCGCTCCCGAGCGGCGGACGGCCGAGATCAGAGGAAGGCTCGAGAGACTGGGGGAGATCTTCGCAGTTGAACTCCGCCGCAGCGTTGGGGCGGGAGGAGAGCAACGGGCGGCAAGTGGCGTGCCACGAGTCCCGCAAGAGCTAACCGAGATCGTGGTGGCGGTCCTGGGTCTTGATACGCTCCCCGTCGCGAGCACCCAGTTTCGCCCGCTTCCGCTGCCCCAGCCGGTCCGGACCCTGGCTGAGGCGGCGCCGCTCAGTTATCTACCCACTCAGGTTGCAGAACTCTACCAATTTCCGCCGGGCACGAGCGGGGTCGGGGAGTGTATCGGTCTCATCGAATTGGGCGGCGGCTACGTCACTTCGGATGTCAGCACCTACTTCAGCGGGCTGGGTGTGCCGACGCCCGAGTTGGTCGCGGTCCCGGTGGCTGGCGGCGCCAACATTCCGACCGGGGAGCCAGACGGGCCCGACGGTGAGGTGATGTTGGACATCGAGTTGTCCGGGGCTATGGCGCCGGGTGTGCGCCTTGCGATCTACTTCGCCCCCAACACAGACCAGGGCTTCCTGGCGGCCATCAACGCAGCCCTTCACGATGCGACTAACCGTCCCTCGGCGATCTCGATTAGCTGGGGCGGCCCCGAGGCGAACTGGCCAGCGGCGACGATGACGGCTTTCGATCAGGTCTTCCAGGACGCCGCACTGGTCGGCGTCGCGGTCTGCGTTGCCGCCGGGGACAATGGGTCGAGCGATGGTCTGACCGACGGCGGGGCCCATGTGGACTTCCCAGCCTCCAGCCCGCACGTACTCGCCTGTGGCGGCACCCGGCTCACGTCCCAGGAAGGAGTCGTCAAGGCTGAGGTGACCTGGAACGACGGACCTCAGGGTGGCGCGACAGGAGGCGGAGTCAGCGCAGTCTTCGCCCTCCCCAGCTGGCAGGACCTGTCCCATGTCCCACCCTCGGTTGATCCGGGCCACCGGACCGGTCGAGGGGTGCCAGACGTGTCGGGGGACGCCGACCCCGAGACGGGTTACCAGGTTCTTGTCGATGGCCAGCAGGCGGTGTTCGGAGGAACTAGCGCGGTCGCGCCACTGTGGGCGGCTCTGCTGGTCCGCTGCGCCCAGGCGACCGGCCACAGTCCTGGCTACCTCAACCCCCTCCTTTACCAGACTCTCCACAGCGAGGACGTGACCCGAGACATTACCCAGGGGAACAACGGCGCCTACGACGCGGGACCAGGGTGGGACCCATGCACCGGGTGGGGCAGTCCGCACGGCGCCAACCTGGTTGCCGGACTGAGAGGCGAAGGAGGATAGCCGATGAAGATCTCGAGCATCAGTTGGGTAGGGGTCAAGACCAGCGATTTTTCTGGCACGCGAGACTTCTTCAGCGCTGTTATGGGGATGCAGGTCGTCTTCGAGCACGCCGACTTCGCCGTCTTGAAGCTTCCTAGTGGTGATCTGCTCGAGGTCTTCGGGCCAGAGGGACCAGATCCCGAGTTTCAGTTCCGCCGCAATGAGGTGGTGGCGGGCTTCGAGGTGGACGACATGGGAGCTGCTCGCGCTGAGCTGGTCGCCGGGGGCGCAGAGCTGTTGGGTGAGATTCAGGAAGATCCCGGGGGTCACCAGTGGCAGCACTTTCGCACCCCTGACGGGAAAGTCTTCGAGCTCAACTTCAACCCCGAGTCCAGCAGCGCCAGCTGACCACCCTCGGGTGGACCGCGCCTTGGGCCGAAGCGGCCGTGCGCGCGAGGCCTCGTCGTCGCGCCCTCTCCGCGCCGCCCAGCTGGCTCGGAGGTGGCTCGGCGCCGTGTGTGCGCCAACGGCTCTCCGGGCGAGATCGGTCAGTGTGGCAAGCTTGTCGAGTGACCCAGCTGGAGACCCGGCCCTTGGAGGTCAGCGGGACCGTCGGCGATGCGGCGATCATCGCCAGGGACCTCAAGAAGTCCTACAAGGAGATTGAGGCAGTCCGCGGGGTCAGTTTCGAAGTCGCGACCGGGGAGATCTTCGGTTTCCTCGGCCCCAATGGAGCGGGCAAGTCGACCACAATCTCCATGCTCTGCACACTGGTGCTTCCCAGCGGGGGCAGCGCTCGAGTGGCGGGCTACGACGTGGTGGCCGACCAATCGAGCGTTCGCCAGCGCATCGGGCTGGTGTTCCAGGACACGACCCTCGACGACTACCTGACCGCCACCGAGAATCTGCGCTTCCACGCCGAGCTGTACGGAGTCCCTCGGGAGGTGGTGGCGGTGCGGCTGCAGCAGGTGCTCGAGATGGTCGACCTGTGGGAGCGGCGCGATGGGTTGGTGCAAACCTTCTCCGGGGGCATGAAGCGCCGCCTGGAGATCGCCCGCGGTCTGCTGCACGCACCATCGGTGCTCTTTCTCGACGAGCCGACAGTCGGCCTGGACCCGCAGACGCGATCCCACATCTGGAGCTACATCCAGGAGCTCCGCCGGCGTGAGCAGATCACCATCTTCCTGACCACTCACTACATGGACGAGGCCGAGTACTGCGACCGCCTGGCGATCATGGACAACGGGGTCCTGGTGGCGATTGACACACCGGAAGCGCTCAAGGGAAGCATCGGTGAGGACAGGGTCGAGCTCCACACCGAAGACGATCACAAGGCGATCGAACGGCTGGCGCAGCACTTCCAGCTCAAGGCCCAGATGAGTGAGGGTGCGGTCACTTTTCACGTGCCTGGCGGAGAGCAATTTGTGCCTCGGCTCTTTGCCGAGCTGGGGATCGGTATTCGCTCGATCCGCGTCTCCCGTCCGACGCTAGACGACGTTTTCATGACCTATACCGGCCGGACCATTCGGGACGCCGAGGCATCTGGATCGGAGCGACTGCGGGCTAATCCCTGGATGAGGGCGAGGGGAAGGAGGTAGGCGTGGCGACCAGTCTGGTAGTGCCGGGTGTGCGGGTGGCCGGGGGTCGCACCGGCGACGACATGCGCGCTCTGTGGGTGGTTTGGAAGAGGGAGTTGATCCGCTTCCGGCGCAATCGGATGCGGATCATCACATCACTGGCTCAGCCGGTCCTTTTCCTCTTCATTCTCGGAACCGGACTGTCCACGGTCATCTCTACCGCCGACCACTTCAATTTCCGCACCTTCATGTTCCCCGGCGTGCTAGGCATGACAGTGCTCTTCACCTCCATCTTCTCCGCGATTTCCATCGTCTGGGACCGCGAATTCGGATTCCTCCGCGAGATGCTCGTCGCCCCTGTCCACCGCTGGACGTTGGTCTTGGGCAAGTGCTTGGGCGGGGCCACAGTGGCGACCATCCAGGGCGCCATCATGCTGGCGCTGGCGGGTTTGGTTGGCGTGCCCTACAACCCGGTGATGCTGCTGGTTCTGCTTGGCGAGATGATGCTCACCGCCTTCGCCCTCACCGCGTTTGGGGTGATGCTGGCCGCGCGAATCTCGGACGTGCAGTCGTTCCAGGTGGTTACGCAGCTCTTCGTGCTGCCTATGTTCTTTCTCTCGGGCGCCGTCTTCCCAGTCACAAAACTACCAGCCTGGCTGGGGGTTTTGAGTAAGCTCGACCCGCTCTCCTACGCCGTCGATCCTCTCCGCAAGGAAGTCTTCACCTTCCTCAATATTCCGCCGGTAATCCGCCACACCTTCAACCCCGGCGTTAGTTGGGGCAGTTGGAACCTTCCGGTGTGGTTCGAGGTGGGCCTGGTTGCTGTCGCCGCAGCGGCGATGCTAGGAGTAGCTATCCGGCAGTTTTCTAGGCCGACTTAGGCGCCAGGACCGCCGCAGCTCCCGGCAGCTCCAAGCGCTCCGCCAGCTTTGAAAGGGCGCTTGCTACCAGCGTCTGCTCACTGGGCGCCCAATCCTGCACCAACTCCTGGAGCATGGTTCGCCGGGCCAAGTGGAGCCGTTTCCGCAGCCTCTGCCCGGCGGGAGTGATTCTTACCAGGGCCGCTCGACCGTCGCGTGGGTCGGGCTCGCGGCTGATCAACCCGGCCCGCTCCAGGCGCTGCAGTCTGGGGGTGATGGTGGAGTTGTCGACGCAGTGGTACACCGCCAGCTCGGAAGGGTGTACCGGTCCGCAGGCGGCGATCCGGGACAGCATCGAGGCAGAGGCGACTGGAAGATCGCACCGTGCGCGCCGCATTGTCTCCAGTTGAATCTCGCGGCTGTGGGCCCAGCGAAAGATCACCGTGACCGCGCGCTCCAGCGCCGCCACGGGGCCATCGTCCTGAGCCTGGGGGGATAGCGGAATTTCGATCGGACTGAGAGCCGGTGCTTCGGTCAAGGCTGGACACCTTCTGCGGAACCGGAGCGCTTCGCCGACTGCGCCCGCTCGAGGGAACGCTCCCTCTGCCCGGAGCGCGGCTCGCTGCCGCTCGCGGAGGAGAGCGCAGGCGCCGCAGTCAGTCCGGCGTCCGGCGAGAGGGCCGGCGCGGCGGGGGCCAGAACGGGGCTCGGCGCATCCTGGTGGATGTACTTGCCGCCCCGCAGCCAGCTGGCGACTGCGCCGAGCGCACAGGCGGCGAACGCGAAGTCGAAGGCGGCATGAAGACCCTTCAAGAAGGGCCCGGAGATGAGGTGGGGGAAGAAGGCGCGCCCGGTCAGGTAAGCCTGCTGGGCCGGGGTGAGCTGGTGCAGTACCGGTCCTAGCAGTGATCCGATCGGATTGAACCCGAGGAAGGAGGCGAATAGGCTGCCCACGGCCGGCAGGTGAGAGATCCCACTCGCGGTTGCAGCCGGCACACCCTGGGCGAGAAGTCCGTGGTACAGCGTGCCGGGGAGGCTGGCAGACAGCCCCACGATGATCAGGGTGAAGAAGATCCCGATTGACAGGACCTGGGCCGAGTTCTGGAAAGTTGCCGACATCCCAGCGCCGGCGCCGCGCTGGTTGGCCGGCAGGCTGTTCATGATCCCTGCCTGATTGGGCGAGGCGAAGAGTCCGCTGGAGAGTCCGAATACCGCCAGCAGCACGGCGAACCAGATGTAGTTGAAATTGGCTGGCAGAACCTGGAAGAAGATGAACACTAGCGCCGAAATCGATATGCCCACGGTGGCGAAGAGGCGAGAGCCGTAACGGTCAGAGAGGATCCCGGCCAGCGGCCCTGCAATCAGGAACCCGAAGGTGAGCGGCAGCATATAGATCCCAGCCCAGAGCGGGGTCCTGGCGAAGCTGTAGCCGTGCTGGGGAAGCCAGATTCCCTGCAGCCAGATGATCAGGATGAACATCAGCCCCCCTCGCGCGAGAGACGCGAGCAGGGCCGCCAGGTTGCCCATGGCGAAGGCGCGGATTCGGAAGAGCTGGATGTGGAACATCGGCGCCTTGACCTTGGTCTCCAGATAGGTGAAGAAGCCCAGGCAGGCGACGCCACCAAACATCGCTCCCAGCACCATTGGGTTTCCCCAGCCCATGCTTGAGTTGCCGTAGGGAAGGATTCCGTAAGTGATCCCCACCAGCAGGGCGACTAGCCCGACCGCGAAGAAGAGGTTGCCCCACCAGTCGATTCGAGCCGGGTTTCGCACACCTGTGTCGTGCAGCATGATGTAGGCCCAGACCGTCCCGAAGAGTCCGACCGGGACCGAGACCAGGAAGACGAGCTGCCAGGCGATTGGTCCTAGGACGCCGCCGAGAACCAGTCCGATGAAGGACCCGGCGATCGCCGCCACCATGTTGGTACCCAGCGCCATTCCCCGCTGATTGCTGGGGAACGCGTCGGTGAGAATGGCGCTCGAGTTGGCCCAGAGCATGGCCCCGCCGACCCCTTGCAGCACCCGCATGACGATGAGGTAGAGCGCCGCTCCGGAGCCGCTCATCCAGGTCAGCGACAGCAGGATCGAAAACGCGGTGAAGACCAGGAAGCCCAGGTTGTACATGCGCACACGGCCATACATGTCGCCGATCCGGCCCAGCGTGACGACCAGCACTGCGGTCACCACCATGTAGCCCATCAGGAGCCACAAGAAGTACGGAGTGTTGCCGGGGGCGAGTGGGTTTAGGTGGATCCCCCGGAAGATGTCGGGCAACGCGATCAGGACGATAGAGCCATTGATCGTCGCCATCAGGATTCCGAGGGTGGTGTTGGAGAGGGCGACCCACTTGTAGTGGGGTCCCAATGGCCGCCGGGAGGCCGAACGCCGGGCGGCGGCGGCTACGTTGCTGATGCTCAAGCGCCAACTCCTGCCGAAAGGGGGATGCTTGGTTTGAGCATACCAAACACTTTGCCAATTCGAGCCAGCGGGATCTCGATGGTCCCGAGTGCCTCGCGGTCGCACGCCCATCCTGCGCAGGTCGCCGCCTAACATGGCGGACAAGGTGAAGGGGCCTGAGAGCCGGTTCGAAGCGGTCAACCTGCTATCTGACCCCCTGTACGAGTACTGCAGCATCACCAAGCAGCTGGGCGACGGCACCGGCTCCGAGGAGGCCCTGCTGGACCATCCGTGGCTGCAGCGCCAGCGACGAATCCATCAGCTCCAGTCCGCTTGGTGGGTATTCCATACCGCCGAGCACTCCCGCTTTCAGCACGCGGTGGGGGCGATGCACCTCACGGGCACGTTCACCGAGCACCTCTACGCGAGCCTTCGGGAGAGCTGTCCTGAGGCGCCCTCGCGTCAGCTGGTGGTGGAGACGATGCGGATCGCCGGGCTGCTTCACGACGTGGGCCACGGACCCTTCGGCCACTTCTTCGATGCCGAGGTGCTTTCCCAGTACGGCATTGACCATGAGGACATCGGACGCCGCCTGGTGCTCGGGCCGCTGGCTCCGCTGATCAGCGCGATCCGCCGTAGCCCGGAAGGAGATTTCGAGCCGGGGGAGGAGATCGTTCCCGAGTGGGTGGCCTGGGTGATGGCGCCCCGGGAATTGGATGGCTTCGAGCCACCGCGCTGGCTAAGAGCCCTCAAGCCGGTGCTGTGCGGCCCAGCCAGCACCGACAACATGGACTACGTTCCTCGTGACGCCTATATGTGCGGAGTCGCAGTTGGGCCGGTCGACCTGGCCCGGCTGCGCCACTACCTGTTCATCAAGGACGGGAACCTGGTTCTGCACCAGCATGGCGCCCCGGCGCTGGAGATGTTCTTATCCGCCCGGCTGTACATGTACAACCACGTCTATTTCCACAGGACGGTGCGGCGGATCGACCTCCACCTGCGCCCGGTATTCGCCAAGACCTGCGCCGCGCTGATGCCTCCGGGGAACCCGCTGGACCATCTGGACCAATACCTGCTGTTGACCGACTGGTCCCTCATGACCGAGGTGGAGCGACTCCAGCGCGAACCTCGCGATGAGGAGGAGCGCAACCTGGGACGCCACTGGGAGGCCGTCACCACGAGGCGGCTGCCCTTCCGGCTCGCATTCGAGGCCTACCGCGAATTGAGTCAGCCCCGATCACCGGCTGGTCTCGACAGCGCCCGCGAGATTGAGATGTTGATCAGATCCGCGTTGCCGTCCCGGTTCCAGGACGTGGGGATGGAGGTGGATCTGGCCAGCACCGCACCCCGACCAGAGAACCCGGCCAGCGACGGCCAGATGCTCCGGCTGTTCGATCCCATATCAGGGCGGGTCGAGGTTGAGGCGGCTCCCGAGTTACTGGCCAGGCTTCTTCCGGTGCGGACGGTCTGGCTCAGGGTCTACAGCGACAGCCCGGAGGCGCGGGAGGCGATCCGGGAGGCTGCCGTACGGACCATGCCTGGGGTCCTTGCCTGAACACGGGGGTGCCCCCCGACCTGGGAGCCGGCGCAGGGCGTTCGCTACCTACTTCGCCGACTCCTTCGGTAGCGCCTGAGCAGTACCAAGCCCAGGGCCAACACCACGACCAGCAGGACCGCCGATTCGATCACCGCCACTGCTCGCTCCTTAGCTCGGCAGCCGAGCTTATCCCCGGGGGATCCGAGGACCTGTCGGCATCTCGGGCACTGCCATGGACTCGAAGTTGACCCGACTGATCTGGCCTGCCAAAGAGGACGCCAGTTGCTCGAAAATCCGAGCCTGGCTCGACTCCGGCTGAGACAGCACTAACGGCTGGCCCTCGCCGCCACCCAGCCGCACCTGGGGATCGAGCGGGATCTCGCCCAAGAACGGGATCTCCCGGGCCTGGGCCAGCTCGCGGCCTCCGCCCCGGCTGAATATCTCGGTCACCTCGCCGCAGTGGGGGCAGACAAAGCCGCTCATGTTCTCGATGACCCCCAGGATTGGAACCCGCAGCTGCTGGAACATGGCGATCCCCCTGCCCACGTCCGCCAGTGACACATCCTGCGGGGTGGTCACGATCACGGTTCCGGTGAGGGGGATTGACTGGGCCAGGGTCAGCTGCACGTCTCCAGTCCCGGGGGGCAGGTCACAGACCAGGTAGTCGAGCTCCCCCCAGTTCACCTCGAAGAGGAACTGCTTGAGCGCTCCTGCCAGCATGGGACCACGCCAGACGACCGGGCGCTCGGGGTCGATGATCGTCCCGATCGAGATCACCTTTAGATCACCCTTCTTGAGCGGCACCATCCGGCCGTCGATCGCTGAGGGGCGCTCACTGAGCCCCAGCATGATCGGAACGTTGGGCCCGTAGATGTCCGCGTCCAGCAGACCCACCCGGGCTCCCGTCTTCAGCAGGGCGAAGGCCAGATTGACCGCCACCGTGGTCTTACCCACCCCGCCCTTTGCGGCGCTGACGGCGATGATGTTGCGCACGCCCGGGATCTCCTGGCGCCCGATCACCCCCCGAGTCCGGCTGACGTCGGCGTCCCACTCCAGCTCTACCGCCTCGATCCCGGCAACCGTTCCGAGAACCGCGGCCTCGATCTCGGACTGGATCCGATCCTTCAGAGGGCACGCGGGGGTGGTCAAGATCACCCGCAGCTTGACCGTCGAGCCCTCGACCCGCAGGTTCTTCAGCATCCCCAGGTGCATCAGCGGCCGGTGCAGCTCTGGATCTTCCACCTTCGCCAGGGCGTCCTCGAGCGCAGCCAGGGTGTTTGGAACCGGAGTGGCGGACACTTGGCCTCGATCATAGCTGGGAGAGCCGCAAAGCCCCTTTCGTCGCCGGCGTTCCGCCAGCCGGGCGTGTTGCAATAGTGTGCAACAGGTATATTGAGGTTACTGTGAACGGGCTGGAGTCGCTGAGGCAGCAGGGTAAGCGGCTAACTCCCCAACGGCGGCTGGTGTATGCCGCGCTCCTGGAGCATCCCGGCCACGCCACGGCGGACGAACTGTGCAACAGCATCGCCCGAAAGCTGCCCGGTTTTCAGCGCACCACCGTCTATCGGACCCTCGACCTGCTGGTCGAGCTCGGACTGGCCCGCAAGATCCAGCTCAGCCACGCCAACAGTTATGAGGCGGTGATGGCGGGCAGTGAGTCCCATCAGCACCTGGTCTGCGATCGCTGCGGGGGCACCTTCGATGTGAGCTGCCCGGAGGTGCCGCAGTGGGTGGAGGCAGCAGCCACGCCACTCGGTTTCGAGCTGGAGCGGGTGGAGCTTCTCGGCCACGGCATCTGCGCTGGCTGCACCGGCGCCAACTGATCGCCTGACCTCGGCGGCGCCAGCCGCGGCCCTGGGTACTCCTCCGGGCCAAATCACGGGGAGACGCGGACGCCGGCGTCTACGTCGTCAGTCTCCGAGCAGGGCCGCGAAGTCGGTCTTCCGGATCGCCTGGGCGAATTCAGCCCCGGCTAATTCGATCTCCAACGCTTGCTCGTAGACGAAGGCGTAAAGGTCGCTGAAGCTGTCGGCTTGAAAGCCGCCGGAGAGCAGCCTTTCCGCCAGCTCGGGACTTGCGGCGACCTGTTCTTGGAGCTGCTGGGCTGACTCCAGAAGTGCCGTCAGGACCTTGACCTCGGTGGCGTACTCCTCGATCAGGGCGGGGGCTGCCTCGTTCTCCTGGAGCTCGACCAGCTTGCGCTGAAGCTCGGAGATCTCGAGCCGGTACTCCGTCTGTTTAGGGTCTTCCATTGGACTGCCACCGCGGCAAGTTGCAGCGGTTCCGATGTTGCTCTAGTGAATCAGGAAGTGGGTGGCGATCAGCGGCGCGATCAGGATGGCGATGATGTTGACCACCTTGATCATGGGGTTGATCGCCGGTCCCGCCGTGTCCTTGTAGGGGTCACCCACCGTGTCCCCGGTGACCGCAGCCGCGTGGGTGTCTGACCCCTTGCCTCCGAAGTTGCCCTCCTCGACGTACTTCTTGGCGTTGTCCCAAGCGCCGCCACCCGAGGTCATCTGCAGGGCAATGAATAGTCCAACCACGATGGTGCCGATGAGCAGTCCGCCGAGGGCGACCGGGCCCAGCAGGAAGCCCACGATCAGAGGAGCCGCCACCGGGATCAGTCCAGGCAGGATCATCTCCCGTTGGGCGGCCCTGGTGACGATCGCGACGCACCTCCCGTAGAGCGGTCGGCCTGTCCCCTCCATGATCCCCGGGATCTCCCGGAACTGCCGGCGCACCTCCTCCACGACCTCGCCCGCGGCGCGCCCTACCGCCTGCATCGAGAGCGACGCGAAGACCACCGGTAGCATGCCGCCGAAGAGCAGCCCGACGATCACCCGCGGGTTGTCCAGGCTGAAGTTGAAGTTATGGTGGCCGAGGGTCTGGGTGTAGCCGGCGAAGAGAACCAGCGCCGCCAGTGCCGCTGACCCGATGGCGTATCCCTTGGTGACCGCCTTGGTGGTGTTGCCGACCGCGTCTAGAGGGTCAGTTATGGCCCTGACCGACTCGGGCAGATCGGCCATCTCGGCGATTCCCCCGGCGTTGTCAGTGATCGGGCCGTAGGCGTCGATCGCGACCACGATGCCGACCATGCTGAGCAGGCTCATGGCCGCGATGGCGATGCCGTAGAGCCCGGCCAGAGCGTAGGCGGCGAGGATGCCCACCCCGATCACCAGCACCGGGGGAGCTGCCGCCTCCAGCCCAACCGCGAGCCCAGCGATGATGTTGGTGGCGTGCCCCGTCTGGGAGGCCCGAGCGATGCTCCTGACGGGATTGAACTGACTCCCGGTGAAGTACTCGGTGATCACCACGATCAGCAGGGTGATCACGACCCCGATGACACCCGCCCAGAAGAGGTTGATCACCGGGTGTCCGAGCACCTTGGCGGAGAGTCCGCCGTTGGCCCTCAGGATCAGGGTCACGATCAGGAACCCGACGATGGCGAACGCTCCTGCCGCACCAAGGCCCCGGTACAGGGCGCCCATGATCCATCCGCCCTTGCCGACCTTCACGAAGAGGGTCCCCAGGATCGAGGCCAGGATGCTGATGGCGCCCAGTAGCAACGGATAGATGGTGAGATCGAAGTTGTGGAACTCCAGTCCGCCCAGGAGCATCGCCGCCACCGCGGTCACGGCATAGGTTTCAAACAGGTCGGCTGCCATCCCGGCGCAGTCGCCGACGTTGTCGCCCACGTTGTCCGCGATCACCGCCGGGTTGCGCGGGTCGTCCTCGGGGATCCCGGCCTCGATCTTCCCGACCAAATCGGCGCCGACGTCAGCGGCCTTGGTGTAAATGCCGCCGCCGAGGCGGGCGAATACCGAGATCAGGGATGCACCGAAGGCGAGGCCCACGATGGCCGAGGGCTGATCCAGGATCCAGAAGGCGATGGTGACTCCGATCAGGCCGAAGCCGACCACGAAGAAGCCGGTCACCGCACCGCCGTTGAAGGCCACCTTGAGGGCTGGCCCAAGGCCCCGGCGGGCCGCCTCAGCGGTCCGATAGTTGCTGCGCACCGAGACGTTCATGCCCACGTAGCCAGCGCTGGCCGAGAGGGTCGCCCCGAACAGGAAGAGCAGGGACGTCTTCCAGCCCAGAGCCGGGGTGACAAGGCCGCCCAGGAAGAGCACCAACGCTATGACCAGGCCGATCGCCGCGATGATCGTGTACTGCCGGTTCAGGTAGGCCGACGCCCCCTCCCGGATGGCCCGACCGATCTCCTGCATCCGCTCGTTGCCAGGAGATTGCCGCATCACGCCGTAGGCCAGGAAGCCTCCGTAGGCCAGGGCAACCAGGCCGGCGATCAGCACCGGAATCAGCACGGTTCGGGTCATTGCGCTGTTGTCCTCCAGCCGCGCGCGGCGGCAAGTGAGCAGAGTTGAGTCGTGCGCCACCCGGTAGATCGCCAGCTAGCGATGCTGAGCGGAGCCGCCGAATTATATCGGCGGAAGAGTCTCCCCGATATTCGGAGCTACCCAACGGCGCGGTTTCGGGTCCTCGGGGATCATCATTGAGCCCATCGGGGGGCCCCGCCGGCTGCGGCCCTAAGAAGGAGAAAGGGTTTGACCAGCTTGATCGTGGCAGTGGGCGACGAGCTCCTCTCCGGACACACCCAAGACTCGAACTCCGCCTGGCTGGCCAGCCGTTTGAGTGTGAGCCCGTTCCCCTGTCGTCGCATCGTGGTGGTTCCAGACCTGGTCGAGGTGATCGCCCAGGAGCTTCGGTTGGCGCGAGCCGGCGAGGCCGATCGGGTGTTCTGCTGTGGGGGGCTGGGCCCCACTCCGGACGATCGGACCATGGCCGGTGTGGCCGACATGCTGGGGGTCGGCCTGGTGGAGGACCCCGCAGTACTGGCCGGCGTCAGGGAGCGGGTCGCCCGGCGTTACCGCGAGGGTCGGGCTGCCAGCCCGGAGCCCAATCCCGGTACCCTCAAGATGGCGCTAATCCCTGAGGGAGCGAGGGTGCTGCGCAACCCAGTTGGTGGCGCGCCTCCCCTGGTGATTCCGCTGCCTGGGGCCGACGAGTCGCGCTGGCTCTTCGTCCTTCCCGGGGTGCCCGCTGAGCTGCGGGCCATCTTCGACCAGGAGATCGAGCCCGCATTTCTGAGGGGAGAGGGTGGAAGAACGTACCGGGAACTCTATTTTCCCGATATCGCCGAGTCGGCGTTCTTCCCCGCTTTGACCGAGCTGGAGCGAATCTACCCGCTGGTGAGCTTCGGCTCCTACCCGCAAGCTGCCGGAGGAGTGATCATCCGCGCCAGCGCTGTCGACGCAGGCGCCCTCGAGCAGGGTTTCGGTGCCCTGCGCCGGATGGCCCCGCCGTCGGTCGGGGGTTAGCGCGCTGCCCGGTGGTTCTCGAAGCAGTTGCTGCAGTAGACCGGGCGGTCGTACTTCGGCTGGAAGGGAACCTGGGTCATGCTTCCGCAGTCGGCGCAGACCACGTCGAACATCTGCCGCGGGGGCCTCGGGCCAGCCGATGCATATCCGTTGGAGCCCTGTCGTGACGCCTTGGCCAGCTGGCGGCACGGCTGACACCGGGTGGGCTGGTTGACCAGCCCCTTCGACTGATAGAACTGCTGCTCTCCGGCAGTAAAGATGAACTCCGAGCCGCACTCGCGGCAGGTTAGGGTAACGTCGGCGAGGCTCAATCCGAGCATCCTCCAAATCGCGTTCTGGCCAGGACTGCTCGGTGGTGCCTTGAATCGCCGCCCGGGACTTCGTCTGGCGGGCGCAACTATAGCAGGGGAAGCACCGCCGCATGGCCTAATCCGGCCCAGCGGTTCACCTCAAAAGGTGAATAGATCGATGCCTCCCGCCACCGGCAGGGCAACCCCGGTGATATAGCCCGCTTCTGGGCTGGCCAAAAAGCAAATTGCGTGGGCTACATCATCGGGCCGGCCCGGCGCCCGCATCGCGGTACGCAACACCATGCGCTCGCGCATGCTGGGAGTTCCGGTTTTGAAGGCCTCGGTGGCGATCACTCCAGGCACGATTGCGTTGCTGGTGATCCCGTGACGCGCTCCTTCTAATGCTGCGGAACGCATCAACCCCAGCAAACCAGCCTTGGTGGTGCTGTAGCTGGCCTGGCCGAATCCACCCAGCGTGCCCGCCACCGAGGACATGTAGATCAGCCGCCCGAATCCCCCCTCACGCAGATAGGGCCAGGCTGCTTGCGTGCAGTTGAACGCTCCGCTGAGGTTCACCCGGAGGTCCCGCTCCCAGAGGTCGCTTGACTGATCTGCCAGCTGGCCGATGTGGTCGAGCGTGCCAGCGTTGTTGACCAGAATGTCGAGCCCGCCGAATTCCTCGGCGGCTTTGGAGATCACCGACTGCACCTGCTCCCGGTCCGTGACATCCATCTGAAAAGCCTGCGAACGCCTGCCCATTTGACGGATCTCAGCAGCCGTACGCTCGGCATAGACGACGCTTTCTGCGGCCATCACCTGGGCCAGGACGCTCGAAGTGCGTTCGGCCACCTTGAGGAGGTCGGGGTCGGTCTCGATGAGGACGTCCGTGACCACCACGTCGGCCCCGGCCCGCGCCAGGGCCAGGCAATCGGCCCGGCCGAGTCCTCGCGACGCGCCGGTCACCAAGGCCACCTTGCCGGTGAGGTCGAACATAGCCATCGAACGAGTGTAGCCAACCGAGCCGGTGGCCCTGACAGCTAGCCGGGACACGCCCTGGCGAGCTGACCTACGGCTCGCCAGGCGAGGTCCGAGAACGGGTTCTCAGCGGACCTTCCGCCAGATGGCTCGGCTACCATGCGGTCGCCGGCCGCTCGGGGAGCCAGGACTGCGCCAATCCCGGCCTTGTCCAGCGGTAAGGACAGCCTCCCTTTGCAGCGCACGAGGACCCGGATTGCTCAAGCTCCCCTTCCGGCCCATCCGGGCCGGCGGCGCGCCGGGCCTGCGCGTGGCTCTCGGCATCGCGACGCTCGCCGCCATCCCGGCCCTCTCCTCCTGCGCAGCGGCATCCAATGGGGTTGACCAAGAGACCGCCACGGTGATCCTGAAAGCCGCCTCAAGAGCGCTCAGCTCGGCCCGAACCTTTGAGATCCATGCCACCTCCACGGTCCAGGGAAGCACCGGATCAATCACCTTCGAAATCGAGGGCCAGAACGAGGGGGAAGGCACCTTCACCTCGTCGGCGATCACCTTCCAGGCGGAAGAGCTCAACGGCGTCGACTACTTTCGCAGTTCAACCCTGTGGAATCAGGTCGGTGGTACCAGCCTCCAGGCGGCGCTGGGCGACCGTTGGGTCTACATCTCGGCCAGCAGTTCCACCGCGGCACAGCTGACCGAGGCGTTTGGCGAGCTCACTTCGCCCAAGGCATTGGCGGACCAGCTCACCAAGGGTTCCCCCGACGCAGTCAAGGGAAAGAAGGGCACTCTCGGCAGCCAGCCGGTGATCGTCGTCAATGAGCCGCCGACAGCAGCGGTCTACGTCGCCAGCACCGGCAAGCCGTATCCATTGCGCTGGGTGCAGACCAGCTCGCAGCATGTCGATTTCAGTGACTTCGGCAAGAAGTTTCACCTGAGAGCGCCCAGCCGACCGCTCAACCTGGCTGCCATTCTCGCGGGTTAGCCTCCCTATCCTCGACAGCATGGATCTGGCACGCTTGCTCGCCTTCGGCGCGATTGCCCTGCTGGTCATCGTCATCCCCGGTCCGAGCGTTCTGTTCATCGTCAGCCGAGCCGTGTCGTTGGGGAGAGGCGGCGCCTTGGTCACCGTTCTCGGCAACGCCGGAGGGGAGTTCATCCAGGTGGTGGTGGTAGCGGTGGGGATGGGCCAGCTGCTGGAGCGCTCCGCCCTAGGTTTCACAGTCATCAAACTGATTGGGGCCGGCTACCTCTGTTATCTGGGAGTGCAGGCCTGGCGAGGACGGCGGTCCACCGCCGCTGTGCTGGGCACCACCACCTCCCCGCGCAGCGCTGGGCGGATCCTTCGAGACGGCCTCGTGGTGGGGGTCACCAACCCCAAGTCGATGGTTTTCTTTGCAGCTGTGCTACCTGAGTTCGTGGACCGGGCGCTGGGGCATACCGTTGTGCAACTCCTGCTTCTCGGACTGGTCTGGGTTGCGATAGCGCTGGTTTCGGACAGCACCTGGGCACTGGTGGCCAGCACGGCGCGGAAACGGCTCGTCGCTCGGCCGGCCCGGTTGAGGCAGGCTCAGGGCGCGAGCGCTGTCGTCATGGTCGGGCTGGGAGTTGGCTTGGCGGTCACCAGCCGAGCGACCTGAGTCGACCGGGTGTGAGTTGGGAGAGTCCCGCAGATTCCTGCTCTGTAGGAGAGACACGCCCCGCCTAACCTAAGTGTCCGCCGCCTTCCTATGCGAGTTTTGAGCTGACTCTGTTCACCCATAATTGGCGGCGAATTGGACAGTCCTCTTTTTGCGCTTGTCATCATTCCCATCGCACTCGGCGCCCAGTTCGTCTTCGCAAGCAGATACGACTGGCGCTGCCAGAAGTGCGGTCACACCTTTAGCCTCTCACCGTTTGTGGCGACTGTCATGCCCCATGGCTTCGGCGGCCTCAAATTTGTGAAGTGCCCCAGCTGCGGGGTCTGGTCCTGGGTTACGCCGGTCCCGAAGCAGTAAATCCGCGCGCTCTCAGTGGCAGCCGCTGGCTGCCGGGTTGGCAAGGAACCCACCGGGTGGTTCGCCAGCCCGCGGTTGGGGCGGTGCACGCTGGCTGAACTAGATACGAACTCCTAGAACCGACCGGGCGATCACCAGACGCTGGATCTCCGCCGTTCCCTCCCAGATCTGGTAGATCTTGGCATCGCGCATCCAGCGCTCCACTGGATACTCCTTGATGTACCCGTAGCCGCCAAGGATCTGAACCGCCTCGACGGTAACCCGCATGGCGACGTCGCCCGCCATCAGCTTGGCCATGCTGCCCTCTGCGTGCGCGAACCCCCGGCCCTCGGCGGCCAACCATCCAGCTCGCCAGATCAACAGACGAGTGGCGTCGATCTCGGTCGCCATGTCAGCCAGCTTGAAGGCGATCGCCTGGTGGCCGGCGATCGGCTTGCCGAACTGGTGCCGCTGCAGCGAATAGTCGCGCGCGAACTCGAACGCCGCCCGGGCAATCCCCAGGGCTCCGGCAGCGACCCCGGGCCTGGTCGCCTCCAACATGGTCATCGCCCCGGCGGCGCCCGGTCCCTGGCTCTCACCAGAGGCGTCGAACCCGAGCCGGGCGTCCTGGGCTACAAAGCAGTCCTGGAGGATCACCTGGGCCGTGTGGGAGGCTCTCACGCCCAGCTTGCGCTCCTTGCGTCCCTGGCTCATCCCAGGGTTGCCCTTCTCCACCACGAAGGCGGCGATCCCGGCCGGCCCCAGGCTGCGGTCTAGGGTGGCAAAGATCACTTGAATATCGGCGATCCCCCCGTTGGTGCAGAACTGCTTGGTGCCAGTGAGAAGGTAGCCGCCCTCCACCTTGGTCGCGCTCGTTCGGAGCGACAGCGAATCTGATCCCGACTCCGGCTCGGTGAGCCCCATCGCCGCCAGGCGGACCTTCTTGGGATCGCAGAGCGCTCCCAGGTAGCGCGCCTTCTGCTCCTCCGTGCCCATCGCCAGGATCCCCGCCGCGGCCAGCGAGCTCGCCCCGATGCTGACCGCGATCCCCGCATCGCCCCAGGCGAGCTCCTCGGTGACCATCAAGTGGGTCAGCGTGTCGAGCCCACCCCCTCCGTACTGGGCGGGGATGCCTGACGCAGCTCCCAACCCCACCTCCTGGGCCTTGCGGATGACCTCCCAGGGGGTCTCCTCTCGCTCGTCGTAGTCCGCGGCTACCGGCCGTATCTCCTGTTCGGCGAACTGGTGGGCCAGTGCCCGGATCTCGTCCTGCTCGGAAGTGGGAGAGAAGTCGAGCGGCATCTTCTGAGTTCGCTCAGAGCGCTCGGAGCTCGACGGTCGCCTTGGTCAGCGCCCGCTCCCCTGTGGAGGTCTGAGCGCCGAGCTCGAGAGTCGCCGAAGCTTCATCGGCGGAGGTCACCTGGGCGGTGAGTGAAAGCCGGTCGCCGGACATCACCGCAGCTGAGAACCGGCAGGACACCCTCGACGC
The DNA here is from genome assembly GCA_963804565.1 of Candidatus Dormiibacterota bacterium. Classification (GTDB taxonomy): domain Bacteria; phylum Chloroflexota; class Dormibacteria; order Aeolococcales; family Bog-877; genus Bog-877. The sequence goes on from CAWDQV010000001.1 coordinate 1,860,680, forward strand.
CCAGGCACCGTCCCCGGCCCACCGCTCCACGTTGGCGCAGGCCGTGCCCATGGTGAGCAGGCCGTGGGAGATGGTGCCGGGAAGCCCAGCCTTCCTCGCATATTCCGGATCCAGATGGATCGGGTTGTGATCGCCCGATGCCTCAGCGTAGGCCACGATCACCTCTTGGGTGATCGAGCGAGACCGCTCAGGGAGCTGTTCACCCACCAGGGGAGGGAAGCGCTTGGGAGCGTTGCCGTCGCTCATTCGGGCTCCTTCACCACGAAAAGACTGCGGGAGTTGGCCACCACCTGACCCGCCTGGTCCCGCCCCTCACAGCGAAACTCCAGGAAGACCATACCCCGGCGTCGGTCCACCCGGGAGATCACTCCCACCGGGGTTATCGCCTCGTCGAACGCCAGTGGGCGCCCAAAGGAGAATTCCTGCTCGCCGTGGAGCAGGTGGGCGACGTCGAGTCCGACCTCCCGATCCTGGAACAACTGCGGGACGACCGGCCAGAGCAGGTAGACGGCTGCGAAGCAGGCCAATGGACGACTGAACTCCAAACCGTTGCCTGCTCCAACCGCGTGCGCATAGGCGGCATGCCGGTGCCGGTCCAGCACCTCGGGCGCGGCCTGGTAGCGCCGGCCGACGCAGTCGAGGTTGAACGCCATGGCGGTCCCAGGCATAGTCAGGGCACCCAGCCGTGGAGGAAAACTCCGATTTGCTCGCCGGCCCGCCGTCGCGACGCGCTCGTCACCCGGCCGTTACGCGGCGATCCGTATTCGGCTGATCTCAGAGTGCTTTGACACCCCCGCGACTTCTCTGGTAGGGTCGGGGTGGAGGGCGTTCTGCTTGAGGGAGTTCAGACGCCTCCGACGACTGTGTCTGCCACGGGCAGATGGGGAGAAGCTCTGCCGGGTCCAAACACTCGACTGACGCACATTGCCGTGATCCTCGCCGCCAGTGGCCTGCTGCTGGCAGGCTGGATCTCGGCGTCCCGTAACGGCGTCCAAACTGTCTCCACATCGGCCTCGGTCTGGCCCACTCCCTCGTCAGCTCTGGCCGGTCAGTACTACGACAAACCGGCGGCCGTCCCTGGGTCCATCCAGGTGTTACCGGCTCCGGTCGTGACCGTCCCCGCTGGCGCCACCCTCGCCACCCTCGCCGCCAAGTACCAAACCACGATCGAGGAGTTGGCGTGGAGCAATCGGCTCACCGCTAGCTCCACGCTCGGATCGGGAGAGGACCTGCTGGTCCCTCCCGCCGGCCCGACCGTGCTGGTCCGGGTCCTTCCAGGCGAGACCCTGAGCTCGTTCGCCGAGCGATTCAGGGTCAGTCCCGGAGTGGTGCTCAACTACAACGCCCTGACCTCGAGCACAACGCTCGCCCCCAACAGCTTCCTCCTCATGCCCCGCGCCGCTTCGCCCACCTCCTTGCCGGCGCAGGACTTCGTGCCCGAGCAGGTGGGTGTTCCCGAGGTGGCTCCCAGCGAGCCGGCCGCAGTCGACCCCTTCCCCTGGGGGGAGTGCACGTACTGGGTGGCCAGCCAGCGCTACATACCTTGGAGCGGAAACGCGGTGAACTGGTGGGTCAACGCCCAAGCCTATGGAGAGCCAGAGGGGCAGGTGCCGGTGGTCGGCGCGATCGCCGTCTTCGACAACGACTACGACGGACACGTGGGGTTCGTCACCAAGGTGCTGCCCAACGGCAGTTGGGTTCAGTCCGAGATGAACGTTTATGGCCTGGGGGTGGAGGACACCCGCACTCTGAGTCCCAGCGTGGGCTACTTCCTGGGATTCATCTACTGATCTGAGCGCCGCGCGCCGGGTCCGGCCCTAGCCGGCGAAGCGGTAGCCGATACCGGGCACTGAGTGGATGTACGAGGGGCGGTCGGCCGACGGCTCGATCTTGCGCCGCAGACGGTAGACATGGGCGTCGACGGTGCGGGTCTCGATCTCCACCTCGTAGCCCCAGACCCGGCGAAGTAGCTCGGCCCGGCTCATCACCTGGCCCGGCCGGCTGGCCAGCAGGGCCAGCAGATTGAACTCGGTCAAGGTGAGCTGGACCTCCTCGCCGTCCCGGTAGACCTGGCGGCGCCGGAGGTCGATCGTCAGGCCGGGGAATTCGAAGCGCTCCTTGAGCTGGTCGGTGGGCGCCACGTCCGAGCGGCGCAGATGCGCTCCCACTCGGGCCACGAGTTCGCGAACCTCGAAGGGCTTTACGACGTAGTCGTCGGCACCGAGCTCCAGCCCCACCACGACATCGATCGTGTCGCTCTTGGCGGTGAGCATGATGATCGGCACCTTGTAACCATCCGCACGCAGCTTGCGGCAGACATCGAGGCCGCTCATCCCGGGCAGGTTGATGTCGAGGATGATCAGGTCGGGCGAAGTCTGCTGTGCCATGTCCAGCCCCTCGAGGCCGGTTCCCGTCTCCACCACGGTGTAGTGCTGCGGCTCGCAGGCGAGCCTGACGATATCGCGGGTGGCCTGATCGTCCTCCACCAGCAGGATGGTCTTGTTACCGCCGCTCATGCACCCTGCGCCTCCAGGTATTCGGTGACCGTGGACACGAAGTTCTTCACCTCGATGGGCTTAGTGATGTAGCCGGAGCAACCCGCCTCCATGGCCTCCTTCTCGTCGCCGACCATCGCCCGGGCACTCAGCGCCACGATCGGGGTCTGGGCGGTACGCGGATCTGCCTTGAGGAGCCGGGTCACCGTCAAGCCGTCGATGCCGGGCAGTTGCACGTCCATCAGTATCAAGTCGTAGGGATGGGACTTGGCCTTCTGCAGTCCCTGCTGGCCATCGGTAGCGGTGTCCACCTTGAAACCCTTGACCACGAAGGACCAAGGTGGACAGTTCCAGACTGCTGGGATTGTCCTCAATTACCAGGATCCGATTGCGCATCTGGCCATCCGGGCGCAGGCCGTGAAGGGGCAAGGTCACCGTCATCGTGGTGCCCCGATCCAGCTGGCTGTCCACCTTGATGGTTCCGCCATGAAGCCCGACCAGCCGGCGCACCAAGGCAAGTCCCAGGCCGGTTCCCTCGAATTGACGGTCGTCAGATGCCTGCACCTGGAAGAACTCGCTGAAGATCTGGTCATGGTGCTGGGGATCGACGCCGATACCGCTGTCTTTGACCTGAAGAATTAACTGCCCTGCCCGCGGTCGCGTACGAGCCTTGACCGTCGCCTGGCCGCCTTCGGGAGTGAACTTGATCGAGTTGCTGAGCAGGTTGTAGAGGACCTGCTTGAACTTTCCCTTGTCCGCGCGAAGCATCACCGAGTCGTTCTCGATGTCTACTTCGAGAGCAACCCCACCCCGCTCGGCTAGCGGTCGGATCACCGTAAGCACCTCCGCGATGCAAGGGCCCAAGGGGAATTCCTCGTACTGCAGCTCCAGGCGCCCGGCTTCGATCTTGCTTAGATCGAGGACGTCATTGACCAGATTGAGCAGATGTCGCCCGCTGGTGTGGATGTTCTCCAGGCATTCGTGCTGCTGAGCTGCGCTCATCTTGCCGGCCAGATTGTCCTTCAGGATTTCACTGAAGCCCAAGATGGCGTTGAGCGGAGTGCGCAACTCGTGACTCATGTTGGCCAAGAATTCGCTCTTGAGCCGGCTGTTCTCGCGGATCTGCGCGTTGGCTACTTCCAGCTCGTGCTTCTGCAGGGCGATCTCCTGCAGCTGGCGCTGGACCGCCGCATGCAGGGCTGCGTTGTCGATGCTGATCGCCGCCTGGTTGGAGATTACTCGCACCAAGGCTTGCTCCAACTCGGTGAATGGCTTGACCCGCTTCCGGGTGAGGGTTAGCGCTCCGACCACCCGGTTGGGCGACTCCAGCGGCATGACCAACGAACTGCGGGGCGCGTGGGATGCGGAGAGGGCCTTGAAACGCGGGTCCACGGTGGCGTCGTCCACCCGCACCGCCTTCCGCTCTGCAACCGACCAGCCTACGATTCCCTCTCCCAATCCGAATGAGGCGACGTTGCTCACCTGCTCTGTGTAGGGAAAGGTGACCATGGCAGTGAGGCGCGTCTCGTCCTCGTCGAGCAGGAAGACGGTGGCTCCATCGCAAGCTACCAGCTGCGAGAGCGCCCTCAGGGTGAAGTCAATGTTGACCTTGAGGTCCAGGCTGGAGGTGAAAAGATTACCGACCCGCTCGAGCAGGTCGACCATCACCTTGTCGTCCATGCGGGTTGAATTATATGCAGGGGTCAAAGGAGCAAGTCCTGCTCGGGGAAGGGCATTGAGCAGGGTAGCCTACCACTCGGCCCGAGACTGAAAGATGGCCGACTCGAGTCGGCTCCGGGGGCTAGCACTTCAGCCATGATTGCAGGGTTCCCCACTCCGCCGGGCAGTCAGCTCCACCAGAGGTCGTTGCCGGTACTCGAATCAGGGGCGCTCCCGCGACTCTTGGGACCACTCGCGGAGGCCCAATGCCGTCGCCGGTGATTCCGTGGCGGTCGGCCCCCGGCGGCGTCCACCGTCGGGGCTCGCTGGGCGGGATGCTCCGGGCTCAGCCTCGGTGGGTCGAGGCGCCCAGCAGCCTTCGGGCGGCCGCCGCGCGGCGTTCTTGCACCTCGTCTGATTGACACGCCCACTCCCGCACCGGCTGGTGCCTTCGCGCCGCGTCGTGGAGCTCGCGCTGGTGATCCTTGACGAGGAGGTATAGGGATCCGTCAAACATGGCCTGCCTCCTGTATGTAACTGGTGATTGTACCGTTGGCCATAACAGTGTACCATGCTTTTGGTATCGATCAAAATGAAGTTCGAGAGTTACGCGGACAAAGGGGTGGAGTCGGCGGTCGAGCTGGTCAACCGGCTCAGCCCGGGGTGGTCACGCGGTCGTCGCTGGGAGCTGCCTCAGGAACAGGAGGCCAGGCGAGTACTGGCCGAGGAGGTCGAGGCCAAGATCGCCGGCGACACGCTGATTCTCAGTGGGAAGGCTGGCGAAGACCTGGTTTCCCTGGCCGCAGAGCTTCGATCCGTCTTCGAGCTGATGGCCCGAGGGTGGCAGGACCGCGCCGCAGCTCGGGTCAACTCGTTGCTGGTTCGCTACAAGGCCGCTCCTCAGTTGGCCCAGCACGATGGCGAACCGTGGCACCTTCACTTCCACAGCCAGGGCCGGGAAGCTGGCCAAGCGGAAGCCCGGGGGGCGATGTGCGCGATCGCCTTGGCGGTCGTGATCGGCTCCCCTAGCGGGGCCCGACTGGGGATCTGCAGTGCGGCGCACTGCGATCGGGCCTTCATTGATTCGTCCAAAAATGGCTCCCGAAGATTCTGTTGCTCTAGCTGCCTGAGCCGCACCAAAGTGGCGGCTTTCCGAGCCCGCCGGGCGGGGCGGGGCACGTCTCCGGCGGCCTCGATCGCGGCCGCGGCCGCACTGCTTCCCAGCGCGGATGACCTCATTCCGCTGGCGCGCCGAAGTAGACTCCGGCGCAAATGAGCTCTCCCGCCACCTCGGAGCGCGTCCTGTTCACCGAGGTAGGTCCCCGCGACGGGCTCCAGAATCTCCCCGAGAACCTCAGTACGCAGCAGAAACTGGAACTGGTAAAAGGATCGCTGGACAGCGGGTTTGACCTGGTCGAGGCGACCTCCTTCGTCTCCCCGAAATGGGTGCCCAAGATGTCCGACGCTGAGGCGCTGACGAGCGCGCTTGTGGCAGAGCGCGGGAGCGAATCACTAGGGCGGATTCGAGTGCTGGTGCCCAACCGACAGGGGCTGGACCGGGCCCTTGGTGTGGGAGTTCGGCGGGCGCTGGTGAACGTGGGTGTCACCGACAGCTTCAATCGGCGCAACCTGAACCGCTCCACCAGGGAAACGGTCGCCGAGATCAGCGAGGTGGCCAAGGCGGCAGAGACTGCCGGCACTCACTGGGACGCCAGCCTCAGCGTCGCCTTTGGCTGTCCCTACGAGGGCCGGGTGGATCCCCAGGCGGTATGCGATCTGGCCGACGAGCTCTTCGCCATCGGCGCCTACGAGCTCAGCCTCGCCGACACCATCGGAGTCGCCGACCCCGCCCAGGTTGTGCAGCTGGTCGGGCAGGTGGGGGAGCGCGTCCCGATTTCTCGGATCTCCCTCCACCTGCATGACACGAGGGGGATGGCACTGGCCAACGCTCTGTGGGGTTACCAAGCGGGAGTGCGCCGGTTCGAGGGTTCGGTGGGGGGTATCGGAGGCTGTCCCTTCGCGCCCCGCTCCACCGGCAACGTCTGCAGCGAGGATCTTGCCTACCTCCTTGAACGGGTGGGCGCCCAGATGGCAGTGAACGTGGAGCGCGCCTGCGCCCTGGCGCAGTGGTTGGAGGGCCTCCTGGGAAGGGAGTTACCGGGGCGTCTATACCGGGCCGGCATCTGGGGCGCAACCACCGCCTCCTAGGTCGAGATGCACTATCGACGGGAGTTCGAGCCTTCTGCGATTGCTCGCGCTCCTCCCGCCCGCCACGAATCAGGCCGGCTGCGGTTGTGCCTCCGCCTTGGCACTTGGAGTTTCCCCCTCGACGACCACGGTGAACCCCACCACGGTGATCTGGGAAAGGAAGAAAACGTAGGTCAGGATCAGAAAGAAGAGGCTGAAGGTCGTGCCGTAGGTGCTGAAACCGTGTGCGAGCTTGAAATACAGGGGAAATAAGAGGCTGAGTGCCTCGAACAGGACTGCAGACGTGACCGCCCCAGGGATCACGATTCGTGCAGCGCGGCGAGTCTTGGGGACGAGGAAGTAAATAGCGCTGAACAGCAACGTTCCGATGACGATCGCCAGGCAGACTTGGAGGATCGGGCCGGCGGGGCCGTGACTCAACCAACTGGGGATATCTGGCACCGACTTGACGACTGCCAGCAAGCTGGAGCTGAGCACGACCGGAACAACCAGCACGGCGAACAGAACGATCATTCCGAAAGACATGAGCTTCTGAGGGATGAAGGACCTTGAGTGCGTCCTGCTCAAGCTGGCGAACGCGTTGTCCATTGCACCAAAGAGCGACGACCCGCTCCACAGCAGTCCGACAATCCCCACGATCGCCAGCAAGCCAGAGTCGTGGTGAAAAGCGTTGAGCGCCTGAACCACCGCAGCACCCCTGCCTCCGGGCAGAGCGGCCGCGATAGCCCGGCTCAGTCCATGGCCGATGCCGACCCCACGCTGGGGGATCAGGCTGGCCAGGGTTGCCGCCAGCACCATGATCGGAAAGAAGGAGAAGAGCATGTTCCAGGCGATCAGGGTGGCGAGATTGGGACCACTGCGACTGAGGTAGAGCGACGCGACTCGGACTGGGAACCAGCGCCGCAGCCTGCTCAAAAGTGCTTTCACCAACGGAAGGTAACCCAGCTTGTTTGGAAGGTGTGGTCGGCCACTTCATCCTAAGCGGAGCCTCAAATCGGAAGGTGTCGGAGGGTCGGCTGGTAACCTGGGCTGGCCCACGGGCACGAATGCTGAGCTGAGACGGAGGAGCTGGAAGATTCCAGACGGTCGAGGTGGGCCGGCCGCTAACGCGACCGGCCCAGCGGTTGCGGTACGGGGCCTGCACAAGAGCTACGGCCCCGTGCAGGCTGTGCGTGGGGTCGACCTGGAGATTCAGCGGGGCCAGATCGTGGCGCTGCTCGGTCCCAACGGCGCCGGGAAGACGACCATCATGGAGATCATTGAGGGCCTGCGCTTGCCGGATGCCGGCGAGGTCGTCGTCCTAGGCGAGTCTCCCGCCAAAGCCAGAGGCCGCATTGGGGTACAGCTCCAAGAGGGGGCTCTCTACGCCGACCTCACCTGTGCCGAGACCCTCATCCTCTTTGGACGCCTTTATGGCTGGGAGGCAAACCCCATGGCGCTGCTCTCCCTGGTCGATCTCGAGGATGTGGCCGATCGACGTACCGAGAGACTCTCCGGCGGCCAGAAGCGACGGCTCCAGTTGGCGTTGACTCTCTGCAACGAGCCGGAGTTGGTGATCCTGGACGAGCCAACTACCGGTCTGGATCCTTTGAGCCGTCGCCAAACCTGGGCGATGATCGAGGACCTGCACAGCCAGGGCCGCACTGTTCTCCTCACCACCCACTACATCGAGGAAGCGGAGCAGCTGGCGGAATGGGTGTACATCATCGACGGTGGCAAGGTCGTCGACCAGGGTGCGCCGACGACCTTGATCGCTCAGCTGGGCGCGGCCGCGAGCATCAGTGTCGCGGCCGATCAAGACGCCAAGCTGAGCGAGCTGCCCGGGGTCCTGCGCGCCGAGTACGCCGACGGACGCTGGCAGTTGCAGGGACGTGAGGTCGGGGTGATCCTGGCCGCCCTCAGCCAGACCCTGGGCGAGGCGGCGCTTCGAGACGTCTCGGTGCGCCCGCCCAGCCTGGAGGATGTTTTCCTCGCCCGAACCGGCCGCCATATCGGTGTCGAGGTGAGCTCGTGACCGCGGGTCAGGGGCGGGAGCGCAGGCCGCTGGCGACCTTCCGCAGCGCCTCACCGTGGCTGCCCCTGGTCGCTCTGACCACGGCCAATCTCAGACTGCTGGCTCGAAATCGTCAGGTGATGGTTTTCAACATCCTGGTGCCGTTGCTGCTCATCGTCATCTTCGGTGGCCTGTTCCAGAGCAGTAAGAACCCGGTCGACATCGTCGCCTCGCCGGCGGATGCCGCCATCCTCAAGCAGGCACTCCCCAGCAGCTCATTCGCAGTCCACGTGGTATCGGCATCGACGGCTCGCCGGCAGGTGCTCAACAACACCGTCGACTTTGCGTTGGTGATCTCGGGAACAAGCTCGCCGGTCACGGCAACGATCGAGGAGAACGCTGGGAACATCACCGAGAACGGTGGGTTCGCGGCGGCCGCCGAAGGAGCTCTTTCGGGGTTGAACCAGGCGCTCCTGCGCACCGCACCGGCGGTGATTCCTGTGGTGTCCCAACTGCATCCCAAGGGGGGTGAGAGCGCCGGCTCGCTGGCCAACGCCCACTACATCGACTTCCTGACGCCCGGCATCCTCGCTTACGCCGTCCTCACCGCCGGGCTCAGCGCGGGCATCAGGCTGGTTGGTGACCGTGAGCGTGGCACGCTCCGCCGGGTGAGGGCGACCTCGATCCCGGTCTGGGCGTTTCTGGCAAGCAGCGTCGCCTCACAGTTGGTCTTGGTTGCGGTCCAAGTGGTGGTGCTGCTTGGAGTTGGCCACCTCATGTACGGGGTGGGTTTGGGGCCCTCGCCAGCGTGGGTCGTGCTAATGCTCCTGGTCGGAGCTCTCTGCTTCTTGGGTGGCGGGTTCTTGATCGCCGGGCTCGCCAGCCGGGATCAGTCAGCTCTGGTCCTGATGAACCTGGTGACCCTGCCCCAGCTGTTCATCGCCGGCATCTTCTACCCACTGTCCGGCGCTCCGGTCTGGCTCCGCGACCTTTCGGTCATCATGCCGCTCAAGTATTTCTCCGACGGACTTCGCGGGCTAATGGCCCTGGGGGAGAGTTTCGGTGCGGTCACGCCCGACCTTCTGGTGCTGCTCGGAATCGGAATCGCTGTGCTAGCCCTCGCAGTCCGAGTCTTCCGCTTCGAGCCATCCGCCAGCGGGTGATTTGGCACCCAACCCCGCCGGTCGGTGCAACGGAGCCTGAAGCGCGGTTAGCTGTGAGTTGGTTCCCAGCTGGGAGACGTCGATCCGGATTTGGACCGCGGTCCCGGCACGCCGGCCCGGGGCGCCTTGCCAGGGATGATCTTCACCCTAGGGACCCAGGCGTCGGGACGCTTGAGCAACTCGTGGACGACCTCCGGGAGTTCGCCTGAGCAGATATCGGCCACCGTGACGGTGTCGAGCACATCGCGGATCCCCACCCGGACCGCGACCCAGACGTCGCGCAGCGGAGCGGTGTGCCCGGTGTAGGCGAGCTCGTCCGGTCGGTAGTCTCCGACCCGGGCGAGGGGCCCGCCATCCGCCACCCTGATTATGTCTCCCAGGGTGATCAGCCCCGGATCTCGACCCAGCACGAACCCTCCAGCGGCGCCGCGGTGGCTGTTGACGATCCCCTCGTGCTTGAGCTCGGCCAGGATGTTGTGGAGGAACTTTAGGGGGATGTCCTGGATGCTCGAGATGTGTTCCGCGGTGACTGGCCCGCAGTTACCCCCTGCCGCCAGCTCGACCACAGCACGCACCGCGTAGTCGGCCTTCACTGAAACGCGCACGGGCTCATTGTGACCGACCGCGCGTTTGGTTGACCAGTTGAGTGTCCCCACCCTGGTGGGTGGCCGCACACCCTGGAGAGATGGACGCGCACGTGCTCGATGGACTTGTCCGTTGACGAGCCAACCACGGAGAGGCGCGACGAGCGCCACGTGAAAAATGGGGGCGGCGTGAGGTGACGGGCCATGGGAGTGGCTCCAGGTGCGGTACCTCACATTCCCCGACTTCGGCCTTCAGCGGCCTCGTTACCCGCTGGATCCGCCCCAGTCCGTCGACGTCACAACCAATCTCGCAGTGCAAGACGAGCGGCGGATCGAGTGCTCTTTGTGCGTTTGCCGGCGATGAATGCCACGCGATACGCCGGCTGCTGAGTGAAGCGGATCGTGCAGCGACCGAACATTGCTCCGGGATCGAGAGCAGAAACTCGGCAGAATTGGCCCTAAAAATGGCGGACATGTGTTCTACGTTCCCGGTGGAGCTCCGGCAGCGGATGCGACGGGGTCCGACCTAAGTCTCACCGAGTAACTCCCAACTAGCTCGTGTCAACGGGGCCCAATCCGCCGCAGCGTGAGTAGTGGCACCACACTAAGTGAACGGCTGTACATGTTCCGTCGATGGCTCGTGTTCGAACAGCTCAGTCGTGTTGCGGTGATTCGTGGGCGGCGTGCGTGGCAGGTTCCAATTGGAAGGTTGAGTGCGCTACGTCGAAGTGTCCGGCCAGGCAGGCTTGTAGCCGGTCGATTACCTCCCCCGCGCTTCCATCGGCCAGGCATGCGTCCGAGACGACTACGTGAGCCGAGACGACCGGAAGAGCTGAGGTGAGGGTCCAGGCGTGGACCTCGTGGACAGCCAGGACTTCCGGCAATTCGTTCAGGTGCCGCCGCACGAGGTCTAAGTCGACCGACTCGGGGGTGCCCTCCAGCAGGATCCGTCCAGACCCCGAGAGCATCCCCCACGAGGCACGAAGCATCAGCACCACCACCAGCAGGGAGGCGATCGGATCAGCGCGGTTGAATCCGAAAGAAAGAATCACCGCGCCGGCCACGACCGTGGCGAGGAAGGCGTAGAGGTCAGTGAGCACATGGGTCGCAGCGGCCCGGATATTCATCGAAGACTGGTTAGCACGGGCCAGGATCCGTACCGCTGCGAGGTTGATCACGACACCTACCCCGGCCACTACTACCAGCGCCAGACCCTTGACTGGGACCGGGTTGATCAGCCGCACGACGGCATCGGAGCCGATCAGCACCGCTACCACCAACAGGGTCACCCCGTTTACCGCGGCGGCCAGGATCTCCGCGCGCTTGAGTCCGAAGCTGAAGCGATTGCTGGTCGGCCGAAGGGCTAGGTAGCTCGCCCACACCGCTCCGGCCAATGCCCCCGCGTCGGTGAGCATGTGGCCCGCGTCTGCCAGCAGCGCGAGGGAGCCGGCGTAGGCCGCAACGGCGACCTCGAAGACCATGAACGCAACGATCAGACCGAGGGCGACTAGCAGATAGCGCCGATCGGCGGAGGCACTCGATTCTAGGGGGTGATCGGGGCGGGGGTCAACGGAACCGTGACCCTGGGCCGCTGAGCCCGGACCTGGTCCGGTCACTCGGCCGTCCTTGCTGGCGCATTCGACTTGGCGATGGCGCCAGCCTAACCTCCTGCCGCGGCGGTGGGATCGGAGAACGCGTCTTCTGGGCAACGAAGCGAGCGATGGCGTGGCGGGTTTGCGGAGGCGTGGCGGATCTGGTGCGACGGAAACCCGGTCGAATTTGGGCGATGGCTCCGGAGCACGGATTCGAACCGTGAACCTTGCGGTTAACAGCCGCCTGCTCTACCGTTGAGCTACTCCGGAAGGACCTCGGGCAGTCTACCCGGCACGACTGTCCCGACTCGGAGCGGCATCTGGCTCCGGGCTACTCCAGATAGTCCTTGAGCTTCATGCTCCGCGATGGGTGCCTGAGCTTCCGCAGCGCCTTGGCCTCGATCTGGCGGATCCGCTCCCGGGTGACCCCAAAACGCTTGCCCACCTCCTCCAGGGTCCGCTGGTGCCCGTCGATTAGACCGAACCGCAGCTGCAGTACGCGGCGCTCTCGGGGAGTCAGGGTGTCGAGGATGTCCTCGACCTCGGTCCGCAGCATCGTCAGCGAAGCCGCCTCAGAAGGGGCCACCGCTTCGCTGTCAGGGACGAAGTCGCCCAGGTGGGAGTCCTCCTCCTCACCGATGGGAGTTTCCAGAGAGACCGGATCCTGCGCCACCTTCACGATCTCCCGAACTCGCTCCGGTGTGATTCCCATCTCTTCACCGATCTCCGGGTCGGCCGGCTCGCGGCCCAGTTCCTGGAGCAAGCGCCGGGAGATCCGGACCAGCTTGTTGATGGTCTCGACCATGTGAACCGGTATGCGGATGGTCCGTGCCTGATCGGCGATGGCCCGGGTGATCGCCTGGCGGATCCACCAAGTGGCGTAGGTGGAGAACTTGTACCCCTTGTGATAGTCGAACTTCTCCACCGCCCTGATCAACCCCATGTTCCCTTCCTGGATCAGATCCAGGAAGGACATTCCGCGGCCGATGTACTTCTTGGCGATGGAGACGACCAGCCGGAGGTTGGCCTCGGTGAGTCGGTGCTTAGCGTCCTCGTCGCCCTGCTCGATCAGCTTGGCCAGGTAGACCTCATCCTCGGCCTTGAGCAGCGATACCCGTCCGATCTCCTTGAGATACATCCGGACCGGATCGTCGAGCGAGACGGCGTCCGCGTCTGCGGCCAGAACGTCGTCGTCGGCCTCCTCAGCGTCGAAGTCTTTGTCGCCGTCCGAGACGACGATCCCCATCTCCCGGAAGATGACGAAGAGGCGCTCCATCTGCTCGGGGTCGGCATCCAGCTCGGGGAACGGCTCGAGAACTTCGTTGGGAGAAAGGAACCCCTGTTCCTTGCCCTTGAGGATGAGCTGCTCTGCCAACCGCACCAAGTCCTCGGTACGGGGCGGAGCCGGAGCCGCCGCCGGTGCCTTCATCGCCTTTACCAAGCTATGCCTCCATTCCGCCGCTGCGCCGCAAGGCCTCGATCTGTCGCTGCTTCCGATCTAGTTCGGCGGCCAGCTGGGGCCCTTCGCCCTCTCGATGGTGGGTGAGCTGGCCGAGCTGCCTACGAAGGGCCGCAGCCTGATTCTCTAGGGTCTCGATCCGGATCCTCTTCACGTAGTCGCCCAGTGACCTTCGACGGCGAGCCTCTCCGGCGTCATTGGCAAGCTCCGGGAAACCACCTCTGGGGAGCTCTTCCAGCCTCATCCGAAGCTCAGGGGCGAGATCTGCTGGGCGCAGTCGTTCCGGCGCGGCTTCGACCATTGCCTGGTAGAGCTCGCCGTGCTGGGGATCGAGAAAATCGTCCCTCCTGACCTGAAACTGATCTCGAACCTCACCTACCAAATCGGGGCTGTGCCAGAGCATGCCCAGCAAATGGGCAGACGCTCCCATTGCAATCTCCCCGCTCGTTGGCTTGGTCAAACCTGCTCCCGCGGACTTGTTCGGCTGTGTCGTGCCAACCTGCTCCACGTCCTTCAGAATCCGCGCCGCGTCGACCCCCAAGCGGCGGCCGACTCTCTCTGCATATAGAGCGCGGATACTGGCCTCGGGGATACGCCCCAAGATCTTGATCGCTCGGCGGAGCGCCTCCTGACCCTCGCCGCCCGCCCTCGGGGACGCCTCGCCTAGGGCCCCGTCCACAAGCGCCTCCCAGGCGGGTGGGGCCTTCTCCACCAGTTCGCGAAGCGCCGCCGGGTCGCTCCGCGAAAGGTCGTCGGGATCTTCTCCCTCCGCCAGCGTGAAGAGACGGCAGTTCATCCCCGCCTCGGCGACCAATCCCACTGCCCTGCTCGCCGCCCTCTGGCCCGCCGCATCCCCGTCGAAGCACAAGATCACCTCGTCCGAGAACCGTCGCAGCAGACGGACCTGGGCGTCGGTGAGGGCGGTGCCGGAGACCGAGACGGCGTTCCGGATACCTGCCCGGTGGGCGCCGATGACATCGAAGTAACCCTCCATCAAAACGGCGCGGTGCTCCAGGTGAATCGCCTCGCGGGCCAGATCCAGCCCGAAGAGAACGTGCGACTTGTCGAAGAGCGAGGTCCCCCGCGTGTTGAGGTACTTGGGGGTGCCATCTGCGATCGCCCGGCCACCGAACCCCACCGGCCGGCCCTGCTCGTCCCGGATGGGGACGACGAGTCGCTGCCTGAAAAAGTCGGTCAGCCGGCCTCGCTCAGATCGGGCCAGCCCCGACGCCGCGATGTCCGCGGGGTCCGCCCTGCGCTGGCGCAGGAATCGGACCAGATTGTCCTGGGTGGTGCCCAGCGGGGCGTAGCCCAGCTTGAACCGCTCGCGGTCTTCCTGGGTCACCCCACGAGCTTTGAGGAAGACTCGGCCCTGCTCACCTGCCGGGGTGTTCAGGAGGACGTGGTGATAGAAGTCAGTCGCCAGCTGGTTGAGCTTGAGAAGCGCCTCGCGCTGCTTCCGACGGCGAGCCTCTGCCGGGCTGAGGGGTCGGTCCTGGCTGAGGTCGACCCCGGCTCTCTTGGCCAGTTCCTCCAGGGCACCCCGGAAGTCGGTGTGATCGATCAGTTCCACGAAGTGGAAAATGTCGCCGCCCTCGTGGCATCCGTGGCAGTTCCAGAGCTGCTTCTCCGGGTTGACGTAGAAGGAGGCGGTGTGCTCGGTGTGGAACGGGCACAGCCCCTTCCACTCGCGCCCTGCCCGGGTGAGCCGGACATGCCCGCCGATCACATCCACGATGTCGAGGCGGGCTTTGATCTCCTCGGACGCGCGCTCGCCACTCACGCCGGTTCGTGGATCCATCGGATGTCACTCCCGCCAGAGACCGGGGCCGTGACGCGCGTAAGAGCCCTATCCATCCCAGTTGGTTTACCCAGAAGATGCCCTCTCGCAGTCAGGCGCCCGAGCATCCTCCATAAACTCGCCAGACCGAGCAAGGGAGCCGAAGCCGGGATTTCGACCCGCCCGCAGAGAGGTCAGCGCCGGAAGATCCCACCCCGATTCTTCCCTGGAGTGCTGTCTTGCTCACGAAGCCGGCTGCGCAGCGCAAGGACCTCCTGCTCTCGCTCGGCCAACTGTGCCGCCGTTGACTTTCTGGTGTTCTCCAGCTCTTGGCGCAAGTCGCGAACCTGGCGCAGGCGCCGCTCCAGCTCCGCCTCGAAGCGAAGGCGCTGCTCGGCCTGGATCCTCTGCTCCAGGGCCCTCTCCCAGCGCTCGAAGAGTCCGGCAACCAGCTCCCTGGCGTCGATCGAGTTGATCGCAAGGGCACTGTCCGGCCCCTGAGCCGCCGCGAGCGCCGACGGTCGAGGTACCTCGACCGCCTGGGCGGCGCTCGGGGGAGTTAGCGGAACGGACGACTCGAGGTCGAGCCCGACCTCGACGGCGACCACTTCATCTTCGTCATCGTCATCGCTGCCAAATGGCGCCTCCTCCTCATCGTCGACCGATGCTGGTTCGGACGCGAATGGCAGGGATGCCGCCGGCGGGGGTGGAGTGGCGAAGTCGGAACTCGCCTCCTCCAAGGGGAAGTAGGAATCCGTGGCGGGCGGGCTGAAGGCTTCGACCTCACTAGCGCTCTCCTCGGCGGGGGCGCCGTACAGAGACTCCGCCTCCCACGAGCCGGGATCCGGTCGCCACACCGGCTTCTCTTCCGCTGCCGGAAGATCATCGACCGCCTCGATCTCCCATGGGGTCGTGGGCGGGGAGGTGGCCGCCGGGGGAGGGTCAGCCTCGCCGGTGGTCCAGACGTCGGATTGGTAGTCGCTCTGACGCACGCTCCAGCTCGCTGGAGCCACGTCATCCTCGGGGTCAGGGAGCGACTCGCTGGGAGAGAACCCCCCGGGTGCGGGAAAGGGGGTAGGTGCGGCTCCCGAGGCATGCACGCCGATTTCGGCAGCACTGATGCGCATCTCGAGCTTTCCCCCGACCTCTATCCAGTGGACGGGAATGTCGCCCGACTCGATTCGGCGCTGGATCATTTCAACTGGGAGGGCGAGCTCCTCCGCCACTCCATCGATCGTCAGGTAGTCATCAGCCATGTGGGTTCCCTCCCGTGGGCCGGCGCGGCGCGCTTGCGCGAGGAGAGTCCGTCGGCGCCGATTCCAGGGGTGCCCCCGGAATGGCGGTGTTGGTCACCTCGACCAGAGCTCGCTGCCAGAACAGGGGCGATGCGGAGGCTATGCCGAACAGGGCGCTGAGCAGTACTACGGCATCCACGCTGTCCCGCCCCTGCTTGGTCCAATAATCGTCCTCCAGGTGTAACCAGAGGGCGAATTCGTCGTAGGTGAGAGCCACTCCGGCTCCGTACAGGGGTGCTATACGGCGGCGCCAGCGCAGATCCGTTTGAAGTAGGCCGGCATAGCCGCAACCGGTTAGCGCCAGGATGCCCCAGACCATGTGATGAATATGTAGGGGCTGCTTGCCGGGACGCTTGCCGCCTCCTCCGAGCACGATGTTGCCCAGCGGCAGCCAGTGATTGCGGATCCCGTGGGTGATAAGACGAACAGTGCCGAAGGTGGCCACGAAGGCTGTCAGCACCCTCATATTGACGTCCTCGTCGGGCCGTTCGCTAGCGGTCTCGCGATAGCGCCGTGCGATCCGCCCCGGGAGTGAGAGCAGGCTTTGAATCTCGCCCGTTCGGGCGGGGTGTGTTTGGCTCATCGTGGCATCGTACGGTGTTTGGGGTGGAATGGCGTTCTAAGCGCCCGAACTCTCGACGGCGAATCCGAGTTGGGCAAGTCAGTTATGGGTGGCAGGGTGTCACCGACGGCAACCGCGGCCAGAATTGGGGGGAAGTCTACCGCGAGCTGGGTTGTTTTGCAGCTACAGACCGTGATGTGCACTGGTCAACGCTCGAGTTGCGTGCACTGCGCCACTAGGAAAAGGGGCAATGGGGCCGGGCCTAGCGGCCCGGCCCCGCGGGAGGTGGCTGGGGGAGCAACTCGTTGGCGTGGGCGTCACCTGCTAGGCCGGTTTTCCCGGCGCGGTGCCTGACTCCAACAGCGACTTGATGAGGGGCAAGCTCTCCACTAGTTGCTGAGCCCAGCGCCCGCTGGCTGAAGGGCGACCTGCCGCGGCCCCACCTTGGGCGAACTCGGCGTGGATGGTCACGGTCGTGCTGCCCGGCCCTACCTGGGCGAGGTGGAAGCGCGCGGTGGGCCGTCCCGGCAAGGACGAGGCTTCGACTCCCACCGTTATTGGCGGGTGGAAGTTGACGATGCGATAGACCATGCCGTCGCGCCCTAATTGTGACCGCACCGTTCGCTGCGCGTAGGTAGCACCGGCCCCTCCGCCGTAGCTCACCAGTGTTGACTGCGTAACCCAAGACATCCACCTCGGTGCGTTGACACCGTCGGCGAGGAACGCGAAGACCTCTTCAATAGGCCGGGCAATTGCGATCGTGGCCTCTGCGTCGGTCAACTCGAGCGCCTCCCCTTAATCGTCCGCGGTGGTCATCCCGTTCGAGAGAGCGGCGATAGGCCGGATGGTACGCATGCACCAGCGCACGTGCTGAATCCTCCGAGATCGCGACGTGTGAAATTGACGAGTTTTTGTCGCCTGGCAAGCTGCTGTTGAGGTTGCGTTGATTCCCCCGGCGCTACGCTCCAACCGTGCTTGACCTCATCAGCATCGCGCTCGTGATCGTAGGAGCGGTCGTCCTCTATCTCTTCGTGGTCGCACTAGAAAAGATCTGATGGACTTCGCTGACATCCTGCTGCTGATGGTTTCTGCGGCAACGTTTGTCTATCTGGTGTACGCGATGATTCGGCCAGAGCGGTTCTGATGGGCTTCTGGCTGGCAGTTCTCGCGCTGATAGTCGGCCTGGGACTGACCTGGCGGCTGCTTGGCCCGTACATGGCCGATGTATATGAAGGTAAGACTCGCTTCCTGGCGTGGGCCGAGCGACCGATCTACCGAGCTCTGGGGGTAGATCCTCAGTCGGAGCAGACCTGGAAGCGCTACGCAATTTCGACAGTGGTCTTCTCGGCGGTCTGCGTCCTGGCTGTCTACACGATCGAACGCCTCCAGGGGTCGCTGCCCCTCAACCCACAGCACCTCACTGGCGTTTCTCCTTTCTTGGCGCTGAACACCGCTGTTTCGTTCATGACTAATACCAACTGGCAGAACTACGCGGGCGAATCGACGATGTCGTACTTCACCCAGATGGCGGCGCTGACCGTCCAGCAGTTCATCAGCGCCGCAGTCGGAATTCAGATCGCCATCGTTCTGGTGCGCGGCTTTGTTCGACGGGAGTCCCCGACGATCGGGAACTTCTGGGTGGACCTGGTCCGCGGAATTCTATACATCTTGATTCCGATCAGCGTCGTGTTCGCCTTCATCTTGGTTTCGCAGGGCGTGATCCAGACGCTCGGTAGTCCAGCCCACATCCATGACCTCCTGAACGGCGTCTCGCAGACCATTGCCCTCGGGCCGGTAGCGTCGATGTCGGTCATTGAACACCTGGGGACCAACGGGGGCGGTTTCTTCAATGCCAACAGCGCGGTACCGTTCGACAACCCGACAGGGCTTACCAATCTCCTGTACCTTCTGCTACTTCTTGGCATCCCCTTTGCCTTGACCTATACCTTCGGAAAGATGGTCGGCAACATTCGCCAAGGAGTAGCACTCCTCGTAACCATGGTGGTGCTTTTCGCAGGATGTATTGCGCTCGGTGTTGGGGGGGAGACCGGACTAAATCCGGCGCTTACCACAGCAGGTCTGACGTCGCACCAGCAATCGGGCGGTAACATGGAGGGCAAGGAAACCCGCTTCGGTCCAGCGGTGTCAGCCCTCTTCGACATCTCGACAACCGTCACGTCCACCGGTTCGGTCGATGGTCAGAACGACTCCTACACGCCTCTCGGCAATGCCGGACTGCTCACCGGCATGATGCTGGGCGAGGTGGAGCCGGGAGGAGTTGGGAGCGGCCTCTACACCATCCTCCTGTTCGCGGTGGTGGCGGTCTTCATCGGGGGCCTGATGGTCGGCCGCACTCCGGAGTACCTGGGAAAGAAGATCCAGTCGCGGGAAGTCAAGCTGGCGTCGATTGGCGTGCTCATGATGCCCGTTACCGTACTTGCCTTCACCGCACTGGCGGTCGCAGTGCCGGCCGGAGTGAGCTCAATCTTCAACCATGGGCCCCATGGGTTTTCCGAGATTCTCTATGCCTACGTATCGCAGTCGAACAACAACGGTTCGGCGATGGGCGGATTGGACGGCAACACAGTTTTCTGGAATCTCACCGGAGCCGCCGCAATGATACTGGGTCGGCTCGGCATCATTCTGCCGGTACTTGCGCTAGGTGGTGCGCTGGCCGCAAAGAAGTACGTTCCTGACTCGGTGGGAACCATGCGCTCCGACACACCGATATTCGTCGGCCTCTTGATCGGGACGGTGGTCCTGGTCGGGGGCTTGACGTTCGTGCCGGCGATCGCGCTTGGACCGATCGCAGAGGCGCTGGTTCGCCACGGAGTGTCTTTCTAATGAGCAACATCGGCCTGGCTTTGCCTGGTGACGGATCCCGCGCCTCTGACGACGTGACCCCGAGGGCGGATGCGGCCAAGTCCACGTCGGCATCGTCGGCAGTGGCCCCCAGCGGAGGCCGGGGCCGTCGAAAGCTCCCGTGGATCACTCGGGACATTGTGACCCGTGCTTTGCTCGACTCACTGCTCAAACTCGACCCCAGAGTCCAGATCAAGAACCCGGTCATGTTCGTGGTCTTGATCGGAACCATCATTACCGCGATCGAATCGATCTTCCATCCGTCGGTCTTCGACTGGGCGGTGACGGCGTGGCTCCTGCTGACCGTGCTCTTCGCCAATTTCGCGGAAGCGACGGCCGAGGGACGGGGCCGGGCACAAGCGGACTCACTCCGTCGCATGCGGTCGGACACTATGGCGCGTCGCCTGCGCGCAGACGGCTCAGAGGAGAGTGTGCTGGCCGCGACCCTGGCAAAGGGGGATCGCGTGGTGTGCGAAGCCCAGGACATCGTTCCGTCGGACGGCGATGTAATCGAAGGGGTGGCCTCGATCGACGAGTCAGCCATCACCGGCGAATCGGCTCCGGTAATCAGAGAGAGCGGTGGTGACCGCTCCGCGGTCACAGGCGGCACCAAGGTGCTGTCCGATCGAATCGTGATCAGAATCACGGCCGAGCCGGGCCATACGTTTATGGATCGCATGATCCAACTGGTGGAAGGCGCCAACCGCCAGAAAACCCCGAATGAACTGGCACTCACCATCCTGCTCGCGGCGTTGACCATCATCTTCGTGCCGGTGTGCGTATCCCTCGCGCCATTCGCGGGGTATGCGCACGGGCAGGTGTCGGTGGTCATTCTGATCGCTTTGTTGGTTTGCCTCATCCCGACGACCATCGGCGCCTTGCTCTCGGCGATCGGCATTGCCGGAATGGACCGCCTGGTGCAACAAAATGTGCTGGCGATGAGCGGCAGGGCGGTGGAGGCGGCGGGCGACGTCAGCACGCTGCTGCTGGATAAGACGGGCACGATCACGTTGGGCAATCGCATGGCCGCTACCTTCACCCCGATAGGAGGAGTTGCTGAGCGCGACCTCGCGGACGCAGCTCAGCTGGCGTCGCTGGCCGACGACACTCCGGAGGGACGCTCGATCGTGGTCCTGGCCAAGGATCTCTTTGGCATACGCGGCCGTGACCTAAGCACCCAGCACGAGATCATTCCATTCAGTGCCGCCACACGGATGTCAGGGCTGGACATCGACGGGCGGCACATCCGCAAGGGAGCCGGGGAGGCGGTGCGGAATTGGGTTAGGGAGCAGGGCGGGACGATTCCTGACGAGCTCGGGCCAATTGTTGAGCGGCTATCTCGTGCTGGGTCAACGCCACTGGTGGTCGCCGACGGTCCCAAGGTTCTCGGCGTCGTGGAGCTTCGAGACGTCGTCAAATCGGGTATCCGGGTCCGCTTCGACGAGTTGCGAAGCATGGGCATCCGGACCGTGATGGTGACCGGGGACAATCCGCTGACCGCGGCTACGATCGCCGCCGAAGCCGGAGTCGATGACTTCCTTGCCGAGGCCACACCGGAGGCAAAGCTAGCACTCATCCGGAAGGAGCAGGAAGGCGGTCGCATGGTGGCGATGGCGGGAGACGGAACCAACGACGCACCAGCATTGGCGCAGGCGGACGTCGGCGTCGCCATGAACACGGGCACCATAGCGGCCAAGGAGGCCGGCAACATGGTCGACCTAGATTCCAATCCCACGAAATTGATTCAGGTAGTGGAGATCGGCAAGCAGCTGCTGATCACTCGCGGGGCGCTCACTACCTTCTCGATTGCCAACGACGTGGCCAAGTACTTTGCCATCATCCCGGCGCTCTTCGTCAGCACCTACCCTCAACTGAAGGCGCTCAACATCCTGCATTTGCACAACCCGCACACCGCGGTGCTCTCCGCCGTGATCTTCAACGCGCTAGTCATCATCGCCCTCATCCCATTGGCGTTGCGAGGCGTCCGCTATCGGCCCTCAACCGCCTCGGCACTGTTGCGGCGCAACCTCTTGATCTACGGCGTTGGCGGGGTGATCGCACCGTTCATCTTCATCAAGCTGATCGACCTGGCTTTGACGGCCATGAGGGTCTCGTGATGGTGCTCCAGATCCGCCGCTCAATCGTGGCTATTGTGATCCTGACCCTAGTCTGCGGAATCATCTACCCGCTGGTAATAACCGGTCTCTCCCAATGGTGGTTCTCGCATGAGGCTAACGGGTCGCTGACCAGCAACGGCTCGACATTGGTGGGCCAGCAATGGAAAGGGCCGGACTGGTTCCAAGGTCGCCCCGACGCCGACGACCCGCTCGCGACCGGCGGCAGCCAGCTAGGTCCGACCTCAAAGGCCCTGGTTGCCGCAGTTCACGAAGAGATCGAGGCTCTGGCGAAGGAGGGCATCAAGAATCCCCCAGAGGACCTCGTCACCACCTCTGGGAGTGGGGTTGACCCGGACATCTCGCCACAAGCGGCGCTGGTGCAGGTCGACGCCGTAGCCAAGGCGCGAGGGCTCTCTCCGGCGGCAGTGCGCGACCTCGTGTACCAAGTAGAGCAGGGTCCGTACCTGGGCTTCCTGGGAGCAGCCACCGTCAATGTGCTCCAGCTCAATGAGGCCCTGGCCAAGCTCGCCGCCAGGAGCAATCCCGGGGGCTGACGGACTCGCCGGAAATCGCCGCTCTCCCTTGCTCGGTGCGTCCCCGCAGCTTTCCCGGGGCGACGACACGCTCCGGCTAGCTGGGCATAGCGACGCTAGCGCCGCGCCCTCAACACACCCGAATCATCGATCGGTACGCGGGCAGTACGCCAAGGCTTCTTGATGTCCCATCGTCGCGATGCCGGGCGGTACGGACGTCCAAGTGCCGCAGGCAATGCGAGAGGGGTTCCCTCCGCTCAGGATCCGGGCGGC
Source organism: Candidatus Dormiibacterota bacterium (assembly GCA_963804565.1). Taxonomy (GTDB): domain Bacteria; phylum Chloroflexota; class Dormibacteria; order Aeolococcales; family Bog-877; genus Bog-877. Next base: position 1,883,255 of record CAWDQV010000001.1, read on the forward strand.
CTCAGCTCGTAGCCGACGCCGGCATGGGTGACCAGGAACTCTCCGTTTTCAACCCCCAACTTGCGCCGAATACGATTGGCGTAGACGCGCAGATAGTGGGCGTCGGCACCGTATCGCCCCCCCAAACATGAGCCAGCAGGAGCTCCCGAGTGACCACCCGTCCGACGTTTTGCGCCAAGTAGGCGAGCATCTCGTACTCGGTGGCGGTCAAGGAGATGCGGCGGCCGGCCATGGTCGCGGTGTGAGCAGCCAGATCCATCGCGAGTGGTCCAACGATCAGCTCCGGCCCGCCTGCCCGTGCGCGGCGATGTCGTAGGGCAACGCGGAGCCGCGCCTCCAGTTCGGCCATGCCAAAGGGCTTGGTGATGAAGTCATCAGCACCCGCGTCCAAGGCCGCGACCTTCCGATCCTCCTCGCCGTGAGCCGAGAGGATGAGGATGGGAACGTCGCTCCAACCGCGAAGTCGCTTGCACACTTCGACCCCATCCATGTCCGGCAGTCCGAGATCGAGTAGCACCACCTCGGGGCGGTGGCGTACTGCCTCAGTCAGCCCGTCGGCGCCGGTGCGGGCGGTGAAGAGTTCGTACCCGCGTGCCCGCAGACCAATCCCGAGGGCGCGGAGGATCGCGGATTCATCGTCGATGAGCAGGATGCTGGGCACGGGCCGGGGGCTATGCCGCCGGCAGGACGATGTCCAGCTGGAGGCCTCCTTGCGGACCGGAGCGGGCACTGATCCTGCCGCCGGTCGCTTCGATGAAGGTCTTGCAGATCACTAGACCCACCCCACTTGGCTCGGGCGACCGTGAGTTCCCCCGCGTCTCGGGCACAGGACTGAATGCAGTGGCCAGCCGCTCCGGGCTCAGCCCGGGGCCTTGGTCCACTACCTCCAACTCCACCCTTTCGGCGTGACGTCGCGCGCGGATTGCGATGGGGGTTCCGTTGGGGGTGTAGCGAGCTGCGTTCTCCAGCAGGTTGACAAGAACGCGGACCACCAAAGCACGGTCGACGCTGACCTTTAGTTGACTGTCCACGTCGACCGTGAGAAGGCGATCCTCGAGCAGACCGCGCATCGCCTCCGAGGCCTCGTCGATGAGCTCGCGCAGGGCCGTTGGCGCTCTCGCTAGGCGCCGCATTCCCGCCTCAATCCGATACATGTCGAGCAGATTCCTGACCATACGGGTCAAGCGGTCGGTCTCCTCCTCGGCGGTGGCCAGGAGCTCCCCGCGGTCGCCCTCTGATAACGCGACCGAAGTGTCGGCCAGATCCGACAGGGCTGCCTTGATGGAGGCGAGTGGGGTTCGTAGGTCGTGGGCCACCGAGGCCAGCAGCGCTCTCCGCCAGTTGTCAATCTCTCCGAGCACGCGACTCTGAAGCGCCTGTTCCCGGAGCTGAGCGCGCTCGACAGCGAGCGCGGCGTGGTTGGCGTAGGTGGTCAGCAGTTGATGGTCGGTAGCGGAGAGTGGTGGCCCGGCTAGCATGAGCACGCCCACCGGCCGCTCGGCAGTCGCCAGGGGCAGGGCTCGCAGGCCGCTCAACCCTGCCAGCGCGAGCGGTGTCGAAAGTGCGCCCCCCATGGTGCCGCCGCTCAGCACCTCGTCCGGAAGTGGGTCGCCGGCCTGGGCGGCTACAGTCAAGTGTTCAGCGACTGGTAGGAGCAGGGCGGCAGAGCTCAGGCGGAATTCCAAGCGGACCGTGCTAACGACAGTCGAGAGCAGTTCCTGCAGTGGCTTGTCTCCGATCAAGAGATCGGTCACCTCAAGGAGGTGACGAGCATCCTCAGCCCGCCGGCGGGCCTGAATTCGCGCCTGTTGGAGCGCCGACACCACCCGAGCCACGATCAGCATCACCACCGCGTAGACACCCAGCGTGAGCCAATCGCGGTACCCCGTCACCGCCAGGGTCCCGTAGGGTCGGATGAAGAGAAAGTCGTAGCAAAGGAAGCCCACCGCTATCGCCAAAACGCCAGCGGACCAACCGCCGATCGCCACTCCCACGACGACCGGAATGATCAGGATCAAGCTGGGAGTACTCGAGCCCAACTGAGCCCGAGCCGGGAGCATCACAGAGGCCAGGACGACTATCGCCGCCAGGGCACCCAGCGAGCCGAGCAGCCACCTTCGGCTGCGCCAGTTCCAAATTTCAGCCAACTTCGGTCTCGCTTTCCTTGGCGTGACCCTTGATCCGGGGAATCGGCGCGCCAGCGATGATATGGACGTCCAAGCCAGCCGGGACCGCTTGCTTCAGAAGATGCTTGAGGACGCTGCCGCGCCCCAGTGCCCAACGGTGATCTCGATCAGAGCCGACCACCAGCTGGGTGACGTTGTGGGCTCGGGCGAATGCGATCAGGGTGGTGGCCACGTCGTCGCCGTGCAGAGTTTCCCACTCGCCGCCCAGTGAGATGGTGAGCGTACGCAGCTCCTCTAGACCGGCGCGGTCGGAGGACCGACTGGACTCGGCGGCGATCACATGCACCACGTGAAGATCACCTTTGACTCGGGCAGCGATCCGGGCGGCTCGGCGCAGGACACGATCGCTGCCGGGCCCCACCGAGGCTCCGACCAGGATGTGCTCACCGGTTTCCACCGGGGCCGAAGACTCCTCTTCGACTTCGCGAAGCAGCACTTCCTCCGTTTCGTCGGCGACGAAGCGGAGAGCCAGTTCCCTCAGGATGGTGAGGTTGTGCGTCGTGAAGAAGTTGGTCAGCGCCGCCGGGACCTTCTCCGGCGGGTAGACGTTGCCGTGGACGATCCGGCGCCGTAGCTGCTCCGGCGAGGAGTCCACCAGTTCTGTCTGGTCGGCCCGACGTACCACCCAGTCCGGCACCCGTTCCCTGACCTGGGTTCCGGTCATGCTCTCCACGCTCTCGGCAAGGCTCTCGAGATGCTGGATGTTCACTGTTGTGATCACGTTGATGCCGCGCTCGAGGATCTCCAGGACGTCCTCCCATCGCTTGGCGTGGCGCCCGCTGTTGGGGACGTTGGTGTGCGCGAGTTCGTCGATCAGTGCGAGCTGTGGTCGCCTGGCCAAAACAGCATCGAGGTCCATCTCCTCGAACATTGCCCCTCGATACTCAACCTTCTTTCGGGGCACCACCTCCAGATCTCTGAGGGCTTCAGCGGTATGCGGTCGTCCGTGCGTCTCGACGAAACCCACGACCACATCTCGGCCCCGCTCCCGGCGCCGCCAGCCCTCGTCGAGCATCGCCACGGTCTTGCCTACACCGGCGGCGGCCCCCAGGTAGATCCGGAATTTGCCCGGGGGGGCAACCAAGCTCTCGCTGCGTTCGGGAGTTGTCTGGTCTGTGGGGATCAAATCCTCGTCGCTGGCCACCACCTCAGACTAAACCCACGGATTCGCTTGGAGTCCTGCGCCGCGGTTCACCAGCCACGGAGACGACGAAGGCACGCTCGTCGGACGTCGACGCGCTGGCGGGAAGGGAGGTGTGGGAATTCACCACATAGTGCCCACCGCGGGAGCGGTATGTCTCAGGACATAGTGCCCACCAAAGGGGGTGGGCCATGGGAGTGGAGCGCTACGTCATCGAAGCGGTGGTCCGAGAGGGCAGAAGTCATCGGGAGGTGGCCAGGAGCGCCGGCGTCTCGAAGGCGTGGGTCACCAAACTCGTCGCTCGTTACCGAGAAGGCGGTGATCCGGCCCTCGAACCACGCTCACGGCGGCCGGCATCGTGTCCCCATGCCGTGGCCGCCGAGATCCAGAGGGCGATCCTCGAGTTGCGCCAGCAACTGGACAGGGCAGGGTACGACAGCGGCCCTAACACCATCGCCCACCACCTCCGATTGCAGCACCTGGATGCCCCCTCGGTGGCCACTATCTGGCGCATCCTCAAGCGTCAGGGGCTGATCACCCCACAACCCCACAAGCGACCACGTTGCTCCTTTGTCCGCTTCGAGGCGGCGCTCCCCAACCAGATGTGGCAAAGCGACTTCACCCACTGGCAGCTGGCCAACGGCAGCGGAGTGGAGATCCTCAATTACCTCGACGACCACTCCCGGCTGCTCCTCGCCTGCAACGCCTTCACCACCGTGAAGGGGGCGGACGTGGTGGAGAGCTTCCACCTGGCCGGCACCACCCATGGCTACCCGGCCGCGCTTCTCACCGACAACGGTGCCGTCTACAGCGGCAAGTCCCGCGGCGGCAAGGTCCTGCTCGAGACCGAGTTGGAGCGCCTGGGGATCGTCCTCAAGCACTCCACCCCTTACCACCCGCAGACCTGCGGCAAGGTCGAGCGTCTCCACCAGACCCTGAAGCACTTCCTGGCCAAGCAGGCAGCACCGGCCACCCTAGCCGTGCTGCAGCTCCAGCTCGATACCTTCCGTGCCTACTACAACGACCACCGGCCTCACCGGGCCCTGGACGGCCTAACCCCCCTCGCCGCATTCCACGCCCGCCTCAAAGCCCGACCCGAGGGGGTGGATGCAGCGGTTCACTACCGGGTCCGCCATGACCGGGTGGACAAGCAGGGCCGGGTCACCATTCGCTACCTCAGCCGCCTTCGCCACATCGGCCTGGGACGGGCCAACGCCGGCGTGCCAGTCCGCCTGCTGGTGGCCAACAAGCACGTCCGGGTGATCCGCGAGGACGGATCGCTTCTCCGCGAACTGGTCCTCGACCCCGGCCGCGATTACCAGCCCCAGGAGCCCGCCCAAATCGGGCACTATCACCTGCGACAGACGGGCACTATGACCTGAGACATCACACTGGCGGGAAGGGAGGGATTCGAACCCTCGGACGAGGTTATGCCCCGTCACCCGCTTAGCAGGCGGGCGCTTTCGGCCACTCAGCCACCTCCCCGGTGAGGTCAGCGCTCGAGTATAGGCGTCACTATTTGGGCGGACCCCAGGCCAAGCTCAGCGGCGATCGGGACCAATGCTGCTCTCACCAGGTCGATCAGCTCGTCAAGCTCGATTCCCAACTCCTCGCTTCCGAGCGTGATGTCCTCCCGGAGCACACTGCGGGCGAAGGCCTTGTCCCTTAGTTTCTTGCGCACTGATGACGTCTTGACCGCGCTGACGTCGCGACCCGGTTGGACCATGGCTACCGCAATTACAAACCCGGTCAGCTCGTCCAGGGCGAACAGCCATCGAGCCATAGCGGTGTCCCGGGAGACCCCGCTGAAGGTGGCATGGCCCTGGATGGCCAGAACAATCTCGGGAGGGTAGCCGTGCGCCTCCAGCACGGGACGGCCCCAGAAGGGGTGCTCATGGGGATGCGCCTCGTAGTCGAAGTCGTGGAGTAGCCCGGTGATCGCCCACTGCTCCTCATCGGCGCCGACCCGACGAGCCGCCTGCTGCATCACTGCCTCGAGGGCCAACCCATGGCGCCGCAGGCTGTCAGTCTGGGTGGTGTCGTAGAGGAGCGCTAGCGCATCGTCACGGCTCGGCATCTGTCACATCGTCCCACTCGCTTCGACACTCGCACAACCCACCTCGCGACCCACCTCGCAGCGGCCGCCTCCGGCCAGCCCGACAATCCGACCCGCGCCCCCCTTCCGGCAAATATCTAGCCGACGTCGGCGGCATCGGAGCCCGTGGCTGCGTCCGGCCCTCGGCGTCGGCGGATTCCCGCCTTGAGCAGCTGGCGGCTGCCGTCCTGAAGCATCCATCGCAACGCCTCAGAGGTGGCCGCCCCAGCCATGGAGAAGCTGGTCGTCAGCACCGCGGCGCTGGATCTTGCCTCATCCCATCCCACCGCCATGACCGTTGCCTCCTGGGTGACCCCGGTGCCTGGTACCCGGAAGCGGGTCCAGGGGTCCTCGCGCCACCTTTCGGACTTGATTGTGTAAGTCGGGGTGAGCAGGTAAATGAAGCCTGGGGGAACGACGGCGAACCACATTCGCACCGACCCAACTCCCGATCGATCCCGGGAGCTGACGATTAGCTCCTCATGTCCAGCTAGTTGTTCTAGGAAGGCGCGCGGGAGAGGATCGAGCCGAAGATCCGCTCCGCCCTCAGCAGGCACGGCAGGAGAAGACCTCGCTCTGGTAGGGGAGGGCGATCGCCTGACCGGGCTGGTCCTGGAACTCAGCGGCCAGCTCCCGTAACTGGGCGCGAAGGCGCGCCTGAGCACCTCCGTCCGAATTGGCCACGAAGCTGAGCGAGAGCACCCTGTCCACGAGTTGCTCTGGTGTCGCCTGCTGTTCGTGGGGGAATGCCCGGGACTCAAGTGGGCCGAATAGTCGGCTGGCCCGCAGCTGTCGGCGCCACTCACCGCTGGAGTGGTCAGGCGACCCGGTCCGAAGCGGCTCGATCATCTCGGCGACCGCTTGCCACAGCTGAGAGTGAGGATCGCGGCGGTTCCATACCAGCCCCAGCCGCCCACCCGGACGAAGGATTCTGTGGATTGCATGGAGCGAAGACTGATCGGCGAACCAGTGGAAGGACTGTCCGGCGGTCGCCGCATCCACCGATCCCGAGGCCAGCGACGCGGTCCCGACTGTCTCAGCCAATACCTCGACCCCAGCGACCGCCCGTTCCAGCTCAGCGGCCATTTCCTTGACCGGCTCGAGAGCGATGACCCGGGCTCCATAGGGGACCAGCTGGCGCGTCAGCTTGCCCGTCCCGGCGCCCAGGTCGACCACCAACTTTCCCGGTCCCAGCCCGAGCCGTGATGCGATCCAGGCCACGGCCGCCGCCGGGTAGTTCGGTCGCCCTCGCTCGTAGGCCGCCGCGGCCCGGGCGAAGCCAGCGCTGGCCTCCGGATGCATCGCCATCGAGCGCGATCCTAGCGCCATCCCGGAGGCCCTCATGGCGCTGTCTGCAGGTGGCGACCCCGAGCGGATTCGAACCGCCGATCTCCACCTTGACAGGGTGGCGTGTTAGGCCAGCTACACCACGGGGCCTGGAAGAAGCCGACGGTCGTCCGCCGGTCTGCTGCACCCTCCTAAGGGCTGGCCGATTATACGTCCCGATTCCCGATTGCCCGGCTCGGCGATCGAGATGGGGTTGAAGGAGCGCTCGGTAAGATGGCTGGGCTCCCTGCAGAGGCCCCGCTGATTGGAGGATCGCCTGGTTGAAGGTCGCGGTGTTGGTGAAGCAGATACCCGATCCTTCGGGGGTTGGCCGGCTCGACCCCAAGTCCTACCTGCTGGTCCGCGATCAGGGCGAGGTGGTCTTGGACCCCGGGGACTCGTACGGGGTGGAGGCGGCACTCCAAGTCGCGGCCGCCAACGAGGGCGAGGTGGTGGTCCTATCGATGGGTCCGGAGAAGTCGGTAGAGGTGATTCGCAAGGCGCTGGCAATGGGGGCGTCCGAGGGCGTTCTGATCAGCGACGAGCGTCTCAGCGGGTCGGACGCGCTGACCACGGCCAGGGTCCTCGCCGCCGCGGCGAAACGAGTCAACCCCGACCTGCTGATCGCTTGCACGGAGTCCACCGACGGATACACCGGCACCGTGCCGGCCGCCATCGCGGAGCTCTTGGGGTGGCCCTCCCTGACCTTTGCCAAGGAGTTGGAGGTCACGGCCGGGAAAGTTAGGATTCACCGCCAGACCCCCAACGGCCATGACGTGGTGGAAGCGGAGCTACCGGCAGTGATCACCGTCACCGGAGGGATCAACGAGCCACGCTACCCCACGCTCAAAGGGATCGTGGCTTCGCGGAGCCGTCCACTCGACCAGCCCTCACTGGAAGACCTCGGCATCGATCCGTCAACCGTGGGAGCGGCCGGAGCCGGGCAACGGATCGTCGAGGTGGAGCCGGCTCCCCAACGCGAGGGCGGGGAGGTAATCGAGGATCAGGGCGACGCCGCCAAGCGAATTGCGGACTACCTGGCCGAACTGAAGGTGATCTGAGGATGGCCAAGAGGATCCTGGTATTTGTGGAGCTGGTCGGCTCCGAGCCGGTGCCGGTCTCTCTGGAGGTCCTCACCAAAGCACGCCAACTTGGCGACGTCGACGCGGTGGTACTCGACCCAGCTGCGGCCTCCGTGGCCGGCACGCTTGGGGCCTATGGAGCGGTCAAGCTCTACGCCGGTAGCGACCAGGCTCTTCAGCAATACGTGGCCCAGCCAGCGGCCGCGACTCTGGCGGCCCTGGTCGAGGAGCACCACCCTGACCTGGTCCTATTCGGGGCGACCTATGACTCGCGGGACATCTGCGCCCGATTGAGCGCTCGGCTGGGGCTGACCGTGGTCGCCAACGTCACCGACGTCGTGCCTCGCGGCGAAGGGTTCGCCGCCGCCTCTTCGATCTTCGGCGCCACCCAGAACGTTCTGACCGAGCTGAGCGGCCCCAGCCCCTGTGTCCTCTTCCGGCCCAAGTCATTGGCGGCGGAGAGCGCCTCCGGCGCCCCGGCTCAGGTTATTGAGGTTCCTCTTCCGGAGGGCGCTCCTCGAGGAGCCCACCGGTTGGAGTCGGTGGTCGCGGCCAGCAGCGGTCCCAAACTGGAAGAGGCCAAGGTGGTGGTCAGCGGAGGTCGAGGACTCCAGGACCCAAAGAACTTCGAGATGTTGGAAAGATTGGCCGGCCTGCTTCACGGAGCGGTTGGTGCCAGCAGGGCGGTCGTAGACGCCGGCTGGGTCCCCTACGCACGCCAGGTTGGACAGACCGGGAAGACGGTCAAGCCGGACCTATATGTCGCATGCGGCATCAGTGGGGCGATGCAGCACACGGTGGGGATGAAGGGGGCCAAGCACATCGTCGCCATCAACAAGGACCGGGATGCTCCGATCTTCAAGCTCTGCGACCTGGGCGTGGTGGGTGACGTCCTCAAGGTGGTCCCGGAGCTGATAACGGAATTGGAGAGTCGGGGGGTGGAAGCGTGAAGGCGGGGCCTGGGCCCAGGTTCGGGTCCTAGCGCGGTGAGCGCAACCGGACTGCTTGCGCTGAAGGCTTCCGATGGAGCCACGGTCACTCTCGAGCGCTTCCCGATCCTTCTCGGACGTACTGTCCAGGGGGGGACCGTCCCTGACGTCGACGTCAGTCATCTCGACCCGGACGAGGCGGTGGACAACCGCCACGTGGAACTGGTCAGGGTGCCGGAAGGTATCGAGGTGCACGACCTGGGTGCGGTCAGCGGCAGCTGGGTCGATGGTCGCCGGCTGGCGCCCGGCGCCCGGGCGCTACTGCAGGTTGGTGGGTCACTGCGCGTCGCTGGCGTGATGATGACCCTGTTGGAGGTTGGTGGGGCGCCCCCTCCACCGCTCTCGGCCCGGGCCGTCGGCGGCGCCGGTCCCTCCGCGCCCTGGTTGGAGCATGGCCCCGCCGAAGGCATCCCGCCGCCGCCGTCGGCTGGGGCTTCGATCATCGACGACGATACCGTCACCCTTCCGACCCGGGTCCAGGAGCTGGACCTGAGCGGGTCCCCGGTGATCGCCCGTGAGGCCCTCGAGCAAGGGGCCGAGTTGGCGCGGATCAGGCCGGGATCGCCGCTCGAGGCTCTTAGCGGAGATCGCTGGACGCCGCTGGGGAAGCCGCTGTCGCCCCGCGCGGTTACCGACGCGGTGGCGACGGCCCGCCGCTCGCTCGACCTTCCCGAGGAGGCGCTGAGCGGCGAGGGTCACGTCGGGGACGTGGCCCTGGAGTTTCTGCTGCCTCCCCTCACCGATCGACCCTATCTCTCCGTCCGGGTGGCAGCCCGGGTCGCCGCCGAGCTGGACTCCTCCGAGTTGGCTGAGGCCCGTCGGGTGGTGCAAGAGGGTGGGTCCCTCTTGGTGGTCGGCCCCTGGCCCGAGCCCGCACTCGCCGCTCTCGCGGACCGCTTCGAGGCCACCTTCGACAGCACCCGGCTGCTCAGCTTCGGAGCCGCCGACTGGTGGGTGCCGGCCGGGTGGCCGGCTCTGGATCCACACCATCCGGGCGCGGTGCTGGAGGCGCTGCGCACCGGCGAGCTGTTCGTGGACCAACCACCAGACCCGATCCTGGAGGAACTGATCCGCACACTTCCCCGCGCCGGGGGAGGCACCGTGCTGGCACTCCGCCAACACTCTCTGATCGGCGGATTGGAACATCTGGCACGTCAGATCGACCCGGCGCAACTGGTGACCACCGCAAACTGGCAACGCGAGGAGGTAGCCCGGCTGTTCCCACTGGCCCTGAGCTGGAACGGCGGCCGGTGGGGCCTTTCGCTGGTCCGGTTGGACGACCAAGGTCGATGGGCCGAGGATCCCCCCGCCTGGCGGCCACTTCGAGACTAGGCGATGGCGCAACCCGGTCTTCCGCTTCCAACATCGGGCCCGTCGGTCACCAGCTACATAGCGCTGGTGCTGCTAGTGGCGTTGATCCTGGCTTTGGTGCTGTTGACGGTGAATCATGGATTCCTGGGACACGTCGGGCAGCTGAGGACGGGGCTGGGGCTGGGCCAGGGCTGAATTCCCGCCGCCGGTTCGCTCACAATGACGCCATGCCGGTGCTGCTGCTGAACGCCTCGCTACAGCCGCTCAACGTGATCAGCCGCCGTCGTCTGGTGGTGCTGCTGACCAAAGAGCGAGTCGCCTTCCTAGACGACGCAGTAAAGAAAATGGTGGTAGACGAGCTGGCCGAGCGTCGCTTCAGCGACGGCGTGATCGTCGTCCGGCTGCTGCGCAACATCGTTGTACCCCGGCGGATGCTTCGTCCCAACCGTCGCAACCTGTTGCTCCGCGACGAGCACTGCTGTCAGTACTGCGGGATCCATGCGGCACCGGCCGAGCTGACGATCGATCATGTGATACCGGTCTCGCGCGGCGGGAATCCCAGCAGCTGGCAGAACCAGGTGGTGGCGTGCAAGCGTTGCAACAGCCGCAAGGCCAACCACCTGCCCGCCGAGGTCCATCTACGTCTGCGCAGGCCCCCTGGCCCGGTGGTTCAGGAGTACGCCCACCTCCTCTTCCTACGCTACCCGGAGGTACGCAGCGCCTACGAGGATCTGGTGCGCTCTGTGTTGCCACATGGAGGGTTAGCGCTCGGTGAGCGCCCAGGAGCGGGTGCGCGGGCTGTGGTGTCAGCCCTGGGCGGCGCCCAGGGCTAGGGCCAACCGACTGCTGTCAGTCGAGCTCCTGCGGCAGATGGAGAGGCGGGGTCTTGAGGTACCGGGCAGCAGCGGAGCCCGACCCGTCGATCCGCTCGACCAGCTCGGAAGCGATGGCCATCGATCGATGAAGTCCTCCGGTGCAGCCCACCGCGACCCTCAAGACAGAGCGGCGCTGCGCCTGGTAGAGCGGGACCAACCGGAGCAGCATGGGCAGGAACTGACCGACCAACTCCTGGGCGCCTGGCTGCTCCATGACGTACTCGCGAACCATGGCGTCGGTGCCTGGCTTCTCACGCATCTCGGGAATCCAGTAGGGGCTGTCAAGAAAGCGCGTGTCGACAACCCAGTCGGCCTCATGGGGCATGCCATCTCGGAAGGCAAAGGTGAAGCAGTCGACTCGGAGCAGTTCGCGGTCCAGCCAGTCGTCGAGAAGCTGTCGCAGGTAACCCAGAGTCGTCCCATCGAGACCCAGCAGGTGCCGATGGGGGCGTCGCTTGGGCGGTTGGAATCCGGGACCGCTGGGCGAACCGGCCTCGACCAGCCAGTAGCGCGTGCTCTCCTGATCGAGCGCGTTCAGCCAACCCTGGCCCACCAGTTCGCTGACCACAAGGGCGAGATTGGGATCCCGTTCCAGGCGTGAGCGGATCGCTGAGCCCGGATCTGATCCGATCTCGCTCTGGCGTGGAACGGCGTACCCAGAATCGGTCGCGAGAGCATCCAACTGCTCGCGAAACCGTTCCTCGCAAAGGATGACAACTAGTGACACTGCGCTGGTTCCCCATCTGGAGTGGCCCCGCCGGGGAGCCGGAATCGTGGCCGAACTGAATTCGGGAGCACACGGCCCCCTCAGCCGAGTTCCAATTCTCGCACGGATTTCCGCTCGCAGCCCAATTCACTCTCTATCAGCCACGAATCGCGCACCTTAGGATCCAGTCGCCCGCATCCAGAGGGAGACATGAGCGGGCTCCACCGAGGATTCGACTGCGTTGACCAGCGCCGAACTCACCGCATCCAGATCAAGGTCGTTCCTTAGGCGCTGGGCGAAGGAGGCGATCGTCGCTTCAGCATCGTATCTGGCTCTATTGAACCGCCTATCAACTAGCCGCTGGACCCGTTTTCGAAGGGGATTGAAGAGGGCAACCGCAGCCAGGGTGGATGCCGCCACTCCGAGCGGCGAAGAGAATGGCAAAGCCCTGGTTGCCAAGGTGACGAGTCCCGCGTAGACCCCGACTAGCAGCCCGGTGACGATCGCGTAGGACAGAGTCCGGCTGATGATCCGGTCGACGTCGTAGAGGCGGTACTTGAGGATCCCCACTCCCATCCCGATCGGAAAGGCCGCGATGCCAAGAACAAGCAGTCCAGCAAAGAGGTCGGCGGCCCAGCTGCTACCCAGGCCGGCGCTCTGCCCCTCCAAACCACTGGCCACCACGAGGACTCCTACAGAGATAGCGGTGACCGCGGCACCGCCGAGAAGCCACTTCAACTGTTGTCGCGTCTCTCCTCTGGAGCGGCGAAAGTTCGCAGACAGGCGCAACACCCAGACGACGATGAACGGCACCAGCGCCACGAGTAGATGGCCCGCGACAAATTCGAGGCTTCCCGCCAACCCGGTTGGGTGCTGTAGCGAAACAAGGTTGCCAGGAGCGTTGATGCGGATCTGGTGCCCGGCTGCTGCGACAACTGTCGCCGCAACGTCGAATGCAGCGCTGAGCAGCCCGATCACCAGGTATCCCAAGAGCGTCCAGGCCCATACGCGCGAGTTGGGGCGCCCGTTCGGGAAGAGCAGGATTGGTGGGCCGATGGCAAGAAACGAAGTGACCCCGAGCGGGCTTAGCCACACCACAAGCGGCCCCAGTGGTAGCTGGCCATGGAGGACCCGATAGTCGAGTACCAGGTAGGCCGACGCGTCGGTCGTCAGCATGAAGGCGAGCCCGGACCAGATCAAGATCCAGCCAATGCTGTTCCGAGGCTCTCGCCGTGCCAGCACAACACCAACCGCCGCGAACGTGAAGGCGATCATGATCCAGGGGCCGTTGGCAACCCAACCGTTCTGGTTGTCATGGCCCATGGCGGCGAGGATCGCAAAGGCCACCAAGGTGAGGCACATGACGGCACCCAAGCAGGCGGCCAGACCGGACCGACTCAGCAGCAAGCGCCCGCCCGAGACCCCGGACGGGCGAGCGGAAGTTAGCTGCACCGCGGTCCTCCTTCGCTTCGGGCTGGTCAGTCGAGCCTGTCAGCCGATCGAAGCGTACGGCGAAAGCGTTCCGAGATCGTTACTGCTAACTCTCCAGCACTGTGACGATCGACCAGATTTCTACCAGTACGGGCGGTCGCCGCTTGGCGGAACCACAGTTGAGACCATTACGACTCCCTTCCCGGCCTCGCGTCCCAGTCGAAGCCGCGTACGAACCGTCCAGCGACGGACAACGCCACCGGGGCCTCAGCCCGATGGTGCGCCTCCAGCGGGAAGGGTAGCCGCGTAGTCGTAGCCGCACTTGCCGCACTTCGTCTGCCCCTTGCGGACGTTCTCGCCACAGCGAGGACACACGCGGCCCTTCGGTCTGGTCATGAACCAGATAAGGCTCAGGAACAGAAATCCGATCAGCCAGACGATCACGATCACGAAGACCCCGATCCCCTCGCCGACGTTCGTCGCCGCCGTACATGCGGAGTGGGACAACCCGTGGCAGCTGCTGGGGTTCTCTGCGGTGAAGCCCACTCCAATCCAGAGTGCCGCTAGTGCGGTCCATGCCCACAGTACCCAAGTCATCTTTCGCCAATGGCGCATTACCGTGACTCCTCACCAGGATCGTTGATGCTCAGATCGGGGCCTTTCTCGGCTTGTTTACTCACGGCGTAAGCAGCGTGTTGTAGGTGCTGTTCGCGTTGAAGATGCTGGGCGTCCACTGCAGGGTTAGCTTTCCTGTGGCGGGCACTTCGAAGAAGAGGACGGCCTGCGCATGGCCCCCTACCACCAGGCTGTCGATCTCACTCGAAGTGCCCTGGCAATCGAAGGCAAGGTCGTCGTAAGACTGCCCTTCGGCGTCGACCACCGCAAGCTCGTCGAGCGGACCTAGCCAGGGGTTGGAGTCTCCGTTCTTCAGCGAGACGTTGATCTGCACGCACTGGTCCCCCGGGTTGGGCGTCGAGAACTCAGATGCAGGTGAATTGGGAGTGAAGCTGGTGACAGTGACCGTCTGGTGCGCCCCATTCGTCATCGTTTGACCGATCTGGAAGTCTCCGCTGTGGTGCTTGGGCTTCTTCTTCTTCTTCTTTTTGTGGCCCAACGTGATCGTGTGGCTCACGCGCTGCGTCTGAACACTTTGTCGTCCCAACGGCTGGGCCACCTGCGGGCCGAAGGTAGCGGCGGCGGCGGTGGTCCCCGTGACAGCGATCACTGCGCAGATTGTCAACAGTAGACGGCGCATCTTCAGCCCTGCCCTCCCAGGCATTCCTCCCCACTGGCGGCTGTTTTCCCACTCAGTGGAACAACGCGGGACGGACGGTACCACGTTGGTGGTAGGCGTCACAGTCGCTCGCGGCGCTGTTACCGTTTCGTTACACGAAACGCACTTGCCGGATCTAGCGAGAGCAGCTGAATCGCGTGCCCCTCACACCTGGCTTGTAGGTTGGCGCGGGCCGTAGTGATCTCCGCGGCAACAGCAATGATCGGGCTGGCAACCAGCCTGGGCCGGTGCTCCCAGGGCGCAGATTCCCGCCAGTGTCAGCTGATTCGAGAGCATCTCGTCTACGGAGCTTGCTAGGGAGCAACACCTGCGATCCGGCGCCACCAAGGGTACCCGGTACGCTCCCCGAGATCAAAAGATGGTCGGCCTGTAGGGTACCGGCCGATCTGTCACGGATGAGCTCCGGTTGATGTGTCGCACTCAGATCCCAGCCTCACCCTTTTGGCGGTGCCGCTGGCGCGCTTCTTCCGTATCTCGCCGGTGCTGGTTCGGGCCACGGTCTTGATCAGGTCGTTCCCGACCCAGAACTGGAGCAGCTGGTCGCTCACTAGCACGTCGCAGGCGGAGCCGCTGTAGCTCTTGCCCACACTGACTGCTGCCAGCGACGAAACACGCCATGGCGGGCCACTGAAGGGCTCACCCACTGCTCACCGTTGCGCTCGGGCACCAGCGTGCGAGCGGTCGGTCGGAAGCGGCTCGCCGGCGTGGCATCGCCGAGCGATTGATGGGTCCGGGCTGTGTTGTAGAAGGCCACCCACTCGTCGAGCGCTGCTTGTGCCATGGGGAGGTTGCGAAATACTTGGCGGGTGTCGAACTCGACTCGAAGCGTGCGATGAAAGCGCTCGATCTTTCCGGTTGTGGTCGGCGTCCGTGGCTGTGTCAGGAGGTGCTCGACGCCGTTGAGGCGGCAGATCCGGTCGAACAGTACCTCCACCGGGGGATGGCTGTACTTGCCGGTGAAGACCTTGCCGTTGTCGGTCAACACTTGCTCAGGGACGCCGTAGGTCTTCAGCGCCGTGGTGAAGCCGTCGCAGACCAACTGGGTCCGCTCCCGGGGGCATGAGCCTCGCTGAGACGCAGAAACGCGAGTGGTCGTCGACGCCGGTCAGGGCCTTGGCACTGGTGCAGTCGGCCAGCAGGAAGCCACCCACGACGTCCATCTGCCAGAGCTCCATGGGCTCCCCGCGCTCCCAGCGCTTCCAGGTTTCCTTGCGGCGGTGGCGCCCGACCGCCTCGATCACACCGGCCCGGACCAAGCAGCGGTAGACAGCCGATTCCGACGGCACCGGGTCCACCTGGCGCCGAAGCAGCTCAAGTACCAACCGTCGGGCTCCCCAGTACCGATGCGTCCTCCTCAGCTCCAGGACCAACGCCTCGATAGGGGCCGGCATCTGATGGGGGCAGCTCACCGGCCTGTGCGACCGCTCGGCCAGCCCCTCCAGGCCTCCCGCTTCATACCGCCCCAGCCAGCGATGGACCGTGCGCCGATCCACTCTCCACTGAACGGCGACCCCCGAGATCGACCGACCCTCGCTGAGGACCGCCAAGACCGCCTGGTACCGCTGTTCAGCCACGCTCATGTACCTCATGAACGCCACTGTGACCAATCAGCCGAAGTCGCTGGGACACCTCAGCCGAAGTTGTGCGACCCATCAGCCGAAGGCCTTTGGCGACGCGTCACCCGAACTAGATAAAGGTGCGGTCGGCCCGCTGGGACTCGAACCCAGGACCTGGGCTTTATAAGAACCCCGCTCTAACCAACTGAGCTACGGGCCGAGGTGAAATGGCGGTGATGTACGACCTCGCTGCCATCCTGTCGAACTTCTGCGGTGATCCTCACTCCGATTGAAGTGCAGCAACCGTGCCGCCCGATGGTCTTGCCGGGTGGTCGGTCGGCCACACTGGGGGGTTACCGTCGAGCAAGGGCCATTATCCGGGGTAGGCGGATGACTCCACCACCAGCGCGGAGCCAGCGCCAGCGGTATGTTCGAAAAGCTCACGGCACGGCGGCAGCCCAAACTGATCGAGCAAGGTTTGGGGCGTGGCGGGAGTCGCGCGAGAGAGAAACCACGGGCTCTCGCGTTCGGGCTGCAGCAACAAGGTGGTTCCTCAGGAGGTCCCGCCCTCAGGGCGGAGTTCGTAGAGGCTCGATGCAAGGAGGAGGTTTGAAATGAGCAGGAATCTAGTCCTGGCGCTCTATATCGTCGCTATGGTGGCCATCATCGTCGGCGTCGATGTCATCTTCCTAAGAGACCGATTCGGACTCCGTCTGGCAGTGAATGTTGGAATTGTCGTAGTGTTCGCCGCCTTCTACTTGGCTTTCCTCAGGAATAGGTAGCATTGCCGTTCACTCTTCCCCAGTGACAAGTGGCTGTAATGCGGCAGATCCACGGGCGCCGACTCTGACGCCAGCCTGCCTCGTCGGTGCGGACCGACTCAGCTCCGGGAGGGGATCCCAGACTGCCCAGGTGCGTATGCTTGAAAAGTGAAGGGTAGGACCTGCAGTTACTGCAAGGGAACTGGGCGGCCAGAACAGTTTGAACGTTGGCCAGCTGCTTGCTCTCACTGCCACGGGCGCGGTGTCTGCCCAGGCGATGATGATGATTGTGTTGAGGCTTATCCTCGCTGGTTTGACACACTCAAGAAGCTTTTGATTCCTCGCTCCGACTAGCGCCGTCCCGCCGATCGCTGCCGGCTCTGGCGGAGCGCGAGTGTCTCGGCTTGCTCCCTGACTGAGCTGGCTACGCTGCCAGAACGAAATTGACCTGACGATCGGGAACGACAAAAACGCGCTCCGGGCGTCGTCCATCCAACCACTTCTCTATCCGGGGGAGCAGGAGTGCTTCTCTCTCTAACGTGGCGGCATCGGTCCCCGAGGCGACAACCAGCTGATCGCGTTTTTTCCCGTTGATACAGACCACCACCACGACCTGTTCTTCGACGACGAGAGCCGGGTTGGCCAGAGGCCACGGCTGCTGGTGGACCGAGTATTCCCGACCCAGGCGTTCCCAGATTTCCTCGGCCAGATGGGGGCAGTAGGGAGCCAGCAGGAGGGCCAAGGTTTCCATAGCGCTCTTGGGCACAGGCCCTTCGTGCTCGCGCAGCCGTTTGACGAATGTCATCATCGCCGCGATCGCAGTGTTGTACTTGGCGTCTGGAGTGTCCAGAGTGACCTGCTGGATACAGCGATGGCGGGCGCGAGCCAACTCAGCTGGCTCATCGTCCAGCTCCGGCCCCACCCGCGCCAACAGGCGCAGCAACTGGTTGAGGAAGCGGAAAGGCCCGTTGATTCCGGTGTCGACCCAGTTGAGGCTCTCGTGATAGGGACCCAGATAGAGCAGGTAGAGCCGAAAGGCATCAGCCCCGTACCGGCGGATGTATTCATCGGGGACCACCACGTTGCCGCGCGACTTCGACATCTTCGCTCCGCCCTTCACGATCGTCCCGTGGGCACGGAACTGGGTAAACGGTTCGTCGAAATCTAGATAGCCCAGCTGATGCAGAGCCATGGTCACGAAGCGCGAGTAAAGAAGGTGGAGAACCGCGTGCTCGTTGCCCCCGTCGTAGTAGGTGACCGGAAGCCACTTGCGAGTAAGCGTGCGGTCGAAGGGGACGTCATCGTGGCCAACCGATGGATAGCGAAGGTAATACCACGAGCTATCCAGAAAGGTGTCGGAGACATCCGTCTCCCGCTTGGCCGGGCCGCCGCAGTTGGGACATGTCGCGTTGAGGAATGACGGATCGCGGGCGAGAGGCGACTCGCCGGTGCCCACCGGGCGAAAGTCCTCGATATAGGGGAGAAGCACTGGAAGGTCCTCCTCCGGCACTGGCACCACACCGCATTTTGGACAGTGGATCGCGGGGATTGGCGGCCCCCAGTAGCGCTGCCGAGAGATACCCCAGTCGCGCAGCTTGTAGGTGACGTGCGCCTGTCCGTATCCGGCCTCGACCAGCGCCGCGGTAATCACCTCGCACGCCGGGTCGGGAGCCTTCATGCCATCGAATTCGGCGCTGTTGATCAGCACCCCGGAACCCCCATGGGGCCCGCCCCCCGCGCCTCCAGACACCACCTCGACCACCGGAAGTCCGTGCTGCACGGCGAAGGCGTGATCCCTCGCGTCGTGGGCGGGCACCGCCATGATCGCGCCAGTGCCGTATCCGGAGAGAACGTAGTCCGCCGAGAAGAGGGGGATTCGCGCTCCCGACAGTGGGTGGATAGCGTTCCGCCCCAGGCCGGTCCCACGGGTGACGGTTTCGTCGTCCCGGTGGCCGGCGATTCTTCGACGGGCGGCCTCAGCCACAAAAGCCTCCACCTCGAGCAGTTTGTCCGGTGCCGTCAGTGACAGCGTTCGCGGGTGGTCGGGAGCCAACACCATGAAGGTGGCGCCGAAGATCGTGTCTGGTCTGGTCGAGAAGACCCGAAGCGGCTCCTCACCCTCGATCGGAAAGTCGATCAGCGTGCCCTGACTGCGCCCGATCCAGTGCCGCTGAAGCAGCTTGGTGCTCTCCGACCAGTTGAGCTCGTCGAGGTTGGCGAGCAGCCTCTCGCTGAAGGCCGTGATGCGCAGGAACCACTGTTCCAGCTCCCGTTCAATGACCACGGCTCCGCAGCGCTCGCAGGTGCCGTCCGGCAGCACCTGCTCGTCAGCCAGCACGGTCAGGTCTTGTGGGCACCACTTGACGTTGCGGACGGCTCGATACGCGAAGCCTCCCTTCCAGAGGGTCAGGAACAGCCATTGAGTCCACCGGTAGTACGCGGGGTCGGTGGTGTCGACCGTTTTGCTCCAGTCGAACTGGGCGCCCAACCGTTTCAGCTGCTCACGAAATCGGGCCACGTTGCTGGCGATCAGCTCGGTCGGATGGCGACCAACCTTGAGGGCGAAGTTTTCACTGTGGATGCCGAAGGCGTCGAAGCCGATCGGCTCGAACACGTCGAAGCCTTGCATGCGCTCAAATCGCCCGTGTGCATCGGCGCCGGAGAAGGTGAACATGTTCCCCACGTGCAGCCCCTCCGCGGACGGATAGGGGAACATCATTAGGTTGTAGTACGGGCGGGGAACCCTCTCCAGGTCCATCTGGTAGATGCCGGAGTCCTGCCAACGGGACTGCCACTTAGCCTCGATCGAGCTGTGGTCGTAGGTAGGCGTCGTGGCTGCCATGGGTGGCAGTTGATGATACCGAGCCCCTATCGGGCGATCTTGGGCGGTCCCCTATACTCCGCCCGGGTTCTGTGATGGCCCAGAGCATTCCCTGAGGGCTCACGGGATTTCGAGGAGGCGGAATTGGCGGAGACTCGATTACCCCGGGGCAAAACCGGGACCCATAGGGCCACTCGTCAGCGGGCCGGCCGGCGCCTGCGCGAGCGGCACAACTTCCTCGGCTTTCACGGGCACGGGCTGCTCGCCCTGCTCTTCTTCGCCATCATCTCCCTCTCCGTCCTCGGGGTGGGCCTGGGGGTCGCCTCCTTGACCATCTTTGCCGTGGGCAACTCTCCGGGTAAGAGTCATGCTGGCGCCGTCGTCTCTCCTTCGACCTCACCGTCATCGGCCAACTCCCTGGTGGGCCGACCAATCGACGGGACGATCGTCGGCATCTGGCTTCAGGAGAACCTGATCGCCATCCAGCCCCAAGGACAGCAACCGATCCAGGCGACGGTCACCGCCAAATCCGTTATTACCCGAGGGGGAGCAGCCAGCACGCTGGGGGACCTCATCTCGGGGGACGCCGTCGTCGTCACCTTCAGCCAAGGACCCAAGGGGTCTCTCCTGGTGGCCAGCCTCGACGACATCGAGACCGTGCCGACGAACACGCCCAAGGGCAGCTTGACCCCGCTGCCCAATGTCACGGCGACTCCCACGCCAACTCCGATTGCCACGCCGACCCCGACCGCAGGCCCCTCTCCATCGGGGCCGGTTCCAGGTCCTGTCCCGACCGCCGGCAACTAGTCGAGCACCGGGTCAGCGCGCGACAGGTCGCTAGGAGATCTCTATTCCGCGCCTCTTCAAGACGGAGTAGGGGGCGAGCTCGGCGACTCGGGTTACCCCCTCCAGGGTCAGGCCGCTGCCGGCGAGAACCTGCTGGGCGCGCTCGGGCGTGAGTAGGCTCTCCGGCCTGTGGGCGTCGGAGTCCAGAACCAACGGCGCGCCGACCTCCAGGGCGATCTTGGCGACGTGACCGTTGGTCAGCCCGTGAAGGCCTGCCGCGGTGATCTCAAGGTGAATCTGGTTGATCCTTGCCTGATCGGCCGCCTCGTGGGAGATCAGACCGGGGTGTCCCAGGATGTCCACGTCGGAGCAGCGCGTGGCCGCCAGGTTCAGTCCCGGTTGGGGGAAGTCCCCAAGCGTCTCGCCGTGGACCACCACGAGCAGCGCGCCCAGTGAGCGGGCCTTGGCGGCCACCTTGGCCACCCGCTCCGGAGCGACTCGGGTCACCTCAACTGCAGGGATAGCGCTGATACCCAGCTCGGCGGCCACCCGTCGGCAGGCCTCCACGATCTCAGGAACCCGACTGCCGACCGTGCCCTCGTCGACATGGTCACTGCAGACGTAGGCGGCGTAGCCGTTCCGCTGGCAGCGCCGGGCCATCTCCATTGGGTCGGCGGCTCCGTCGGAAATGGTGGTGTGGGTGTGGAAATCGAAGACCGACACCGGTCCAGCTTAGGGCAAGCCGAGAGCGGCGCCTCGGCGGAGAGGATGCGGGTCAGGCGCTCCGGGGACGGGCGATTGAGGCGGCCAGCCGGAGCAGGACGCCGTCCCTCAACCCCCGCTCGGTGACGACCAGCTCGGTTGCCTGGTAATGCCTCAGCAGACCGACCAGGATCAGCAGGCCACCCGCCATCAGCCGGGACCGCGCCGGGCTGAGCCCGGTCCGTCTCGCCACCTCGGAGCTGGAATTGGTCGAGGTCAGTCGAACCGCCTGGGCAATGTTGTCCAGGCTGAGTGTGGTCCACGGGTCCGAGCCGTCTTCCTCTCGCAGCTCATCGCGGGAGTCCGGAAAGGGCCGCCGCCCTCCCAGCAGGACCGGCAGGTTCGAGGCGGTCCCACCGGTCGCGATCAGGAGCCCCTGCTCCGCCGCTTCCGGCGCCGATTCCAGCACCATCGAGATCCTCAGTTCGGCGTCCACCCGCTGGCGCGCCGTGGGTGGGTCGTCCGCGTTAGTTGCCAGAAGGATTCGATCCGAGCCCAGTCTCAAGCTCCCGCCGTTCAAAGGACGAGTGCCGACTCCATGAACCACCTCGGTGCTTCCACCGCCGATGTCCACGACCGTGGCCGGTGCGCCGGACGCGACCCGGAAGGCCGTCCCCCCTAGGTAGCTGAGCCTGGCCTCAGCCTCACCGGTTAGGATCCGCAACTGTTGCTGGCTGCGCTGTCTGATCTGCGCTTTCAGCAGGGCCGTGTCTGAGGCGTTGCGCAGCGCGTCGGTACCGACCAGTCCCACACGCTCCGCGCCGTCTTTGCGGGCCTGCTCGAGGAGGTGGCCCACCAGGCTGGCGGTCTTATCGACCAGCTCCTGCCCCAGCCCTCCGCTGGCAGATACCTGTCGGCCGAGCCCGATCAGGTGGACGGCGTGACGGCGCTGGTTAGTCCCCCTGGGTCCCACGGTGGCGACGAGCAGATGGACGGTATTGGAGCCGACATCGATAGCGGCCAGGCGTCCGATCAGAGCTCCTCATCCTCATCCTCGGTGGGCTCGACGCGCACCAGCACATTGCCGCTGCCATCGACGCGCACGTCAAAGTGCTTGACGAAGATGGCATCCGAGATCGGGGAGATGCCCGTTCTGACGTCGTAGGTTTCCCCGTCCAGAGGGCAGGTCACAACGTGTCCCCGCAGAACCCCCTCGCCGATGGACCCGCCGCTGGCGCAGCTATTCTCAAGGGCGTGGAACACTCCGTCGACGTGGAAAATGGCCACCTCAACTCCATCGGCGTCGACCACCCGCCCAGTTCCCTGAGGGACGTCGACCGCAGCGCAGACCGGGGCAAAGCCAGCCACCGCCGCGATTATGCCGAATGAGCGAGCGAATGCACCTCTGCGGGAGAGGATCTCCAAGCCTCATTAGCGGTCTCGAGGGCGTCCCTGATCTCAGCCAACACCTCAGGATCGACTTCTTGATCGAGCGCACCGGTCAAGGCGCCAATGGCCGATTGGCCTCCCAGCCGGCCGAGTGCCCAGGCGCTGGCGCCCCGTACTACTGCTGAAGGATCGTGCTCCAGCGCCTGGCTCAGCGGTACGACCGCTGAGCGCTGTGCGGCGTTCCCCAGAGCTACTGCCGCGTTCCGGGCGAGCCGTTCTCTACCGCTGCGGCGGATCGTCGTCGATCGGAACCGCGCCCGGAAAGATGGCTCCGAGAGCTCCAGCAACTCGACCAGGTCTGGGAATGGCACCGGGCCGCTCCGGCTGGAGGCCGGCCCTGGGTCCGCTGGGGCCGGACCGATCCGTTGATTGATCGGGCACGCCTCTTGACAGAGGTCGCACCCGAAGACCCAGGTGCCCATCAGGTGCCGCAAGGCCACGGGGATCGGCCCGGCGTGCTCGATGGTCAGATAGCTGATGCACCGAGGCGCGTCGATCACCCCAGGGCTCAGCAGCGCTCCGGTGGGGCAGCTGGGCAGGCACTTCCGACACCGCCCGCAGTTCCGTTTGGAAGGGACGTCGGGCGCCAGTTCGAGGCTGAGGACAAGCGACGCCAGCACCACGTAGGAGCCCCCCTGTCTGGTGATCAACTGGGTGTTCTTGCCACAGAAGCCCAGGCCAGCCCGCTCGGCGATGGCCCGGTCCAGTGCCCGGCCGTGGTCGATGAAACGGTGCCAGCGCAGCCCTGGGGATCTCTCGGTCAGCCGTTGGACCAGGAGCCGTAGCGCACGGTCGACGCGACGGTGATAATCCTCTCCCAGGGCGTATCCGGCGATCCTCCCCCGCGGCCGCTCTGCGCTGTCGGGTGGAGGGGTAGGCCTGGGATCCGGGGTGGTCGCGGGCTGGTAGGGGTAGCTGATCGCGACCAAGCTTCTGCCCCACGGGAAGCGCCGACGAAGGTCGGCCGCCTGGCTGATCCGCTCCTCGGTGTACCAGGGCATACCGTTCATCCTGCCCTCCGCCAGCGCGCGTCGAGCACGTGCGGCGGCCCGATCAAAGGGCGCCAGGTCGGTCACGCCCACCTCGGCGAAGCCCTGA
The DNA here is from genome assembly GCA_963804565.1 of Candidatus Dormiibacterota bacterium. Taxonomy (GTDB): domain Bacteria; phylum Chloroflexota; class Dormibacteria; order Aeolococcales; family Bog-877; genus Bog-877. Next base: position 1,906,864 of record CAWDQV010000001.1, read on the forward strand.
CGCCGGGCCTCCAGCTCCAGCACCTGGCGCATCGAGAGTAGGCTGGCGACGGGTCCGAGCGAGATGAGGGCGGTGGACATCCCGGCATTGTCCGCCTCGGCTTTGCCATGATTGACCGGTGACCGATTCGGAACTGACGGCGCGGGTGAGGGGGCTGGTTGCTTCCGGGCCCGCCAGCGACAGCCTTTTGGTCACCCAGCCGAGGCCGGGCGAGGTGGTGGTACAAGCCCATCCGAGCTCCAACTTCGTGGTCGTGCTGACACCCGGAGTGCGGCGCGAGCTTGAGACCGCGCTCCGAGTCTGGATCCCCGACCTGCGGCAGGTGCGCTTCGACCCACACCACTGACTTCGGGCTGAATCCGTCCATCGGCCGGCAGGGCGTATCCACGAGCCGGTGGCAATCGCGCGGATTTCTCTAGGAGGGCGTGAATTTGCAGGCGAGAGCGACCGATACCGAAGTTGGTGCGATTGCCGCCGACCTCTTGGTGGTCCCGTACTTCCGTGAGGGGCCGCTGGGTCCGTCGACCGCGGCCGCGGACCAGGCCCTCTACGGGCTCCTGGGGCGGATGCGCGATGGCAGAGAGGTTACCGGCGTATTCCCCAACCGCACCTTGGTCCAGACCCTGGGTAAACTCGCCAGCCCGCGGGTGCTGTTCCTCGGCCTCGGTCGCGCTGAGGCGCTCGACGGCTACCGGCTGCGTAACGCCCTCCAATTCGCAGTCAGGGACACCCGCCGCTTCTGCAAGAGCTTGGCCGTGCTGGTCGACCGAACCGTGGTAGAGGCGCTGGCTGCTGCGGACCCCATCCAGGGTGATCCGATAGCCGTGGCGCGGGCCGTCGCCGAGGGAGTCGGGCTGGGCAACTACCACGTCGCTCAGCTCAAGACTGGCGAGGACACCGGCGCCATCGAGGTGCTGGAGGTGATCGGGCTGGGAACCGGCACCGAGATCGGCAACGCCCTGGCCGAAGGCGCCTTCATGGCGGAGACGACCAACCGCGCCCGGGTACTGCAGTGGCTGCCCGCCAATCAGCTCACCCCCACCCAGCTCGCCGCCGAAGCGGAACAGGTCACACGCCAAGGCCAGCTGGAACTGGAGGTACTGGAGCGGGCTGACATGGAGAGGCTCGGCATGGGTGCCCTCCTGGCGGTCGCTCGTGGCTCTCACGAGCCTCCCAAGCTGGTCTCGCTCAGGTACCACCCCACAAGTCGCCCGCAGAAGGGCCCGGTTCTGGGGTTGGTCGGCAAGGGGATCACCTTCGACTCTGGTGGGATCTCCCTCAAGCCCAATCCCGGGATGCTGGCCATGAAGGCCGACATGAGCGGTGCGGCCGCAGTGATCGAGGCCATGGCGCTGATCGCCCGGATGAAGGCGCCGATCGAGGTGATCGGGGTGGCGGCGATCACCGAGAACATGCCCGGCGGTGGCGCTGGCAAGCCGGGAGACGTGGTCAGCGCAATGAACGGCAAGACCATCGAAATCGACAACACCGATGCGGAGGGGAGGCTGGTCCTCGCCGACGCCATCGGATTCGCCATCGACCGGGGGGCGACCCACCTGGTGGACGTGGCAACCCTGACCGGAGGGGCTGTGACCGCATTGGGCCACGCCGTGACGGTCGCCATGGGCACCAGCTCGGAGCTGATTGCCCAATTGCGCCGGGCCGGATCCCTGGCCGGGGAGCGGATCTGGGAGCTGCCGCTTTACCCGGAGTTCGACATCGCCCTCAACTCCGATATCGCCGACATGCGCAACACTTCCGGAGGTACCGCTTCCAGCTCCATAAACGGCGGGGTCTTCATCCGGGAGTTCACCTCAGGGCTTCCCTGGGTTCATCTCGACATCGCTGGGACCGCCTACAACCGCGAGACCACGTGGAAGGGGATCGTACCCTGGGGCCCCTCCGGGGTGATGACCCGGACCCTGGCCCACCTGCCGTTTCAGATGAGGTAGTCGGGCCCATCGGGCCCGACTTCGGCCGCTAGGCGGGACCGTTCCCGCGCACCAGTTCGAACTGGTGCGCGGGGGAGTCCGCGACCTGTCGCACCAGCCCCTCTCGTTCCAGCTTGATCAGGTGAGCCAGGACGGTGCCTGCGGCAACCGTGAGCACCGCTGGCGGATAGGAGGCATAGAGGCGGGGCACCAGGGAATCCGGGCCTTCCGGTCCGGTCTCGAGCTCCTTGAGGATCTGGGCCTCTCGCTGGTGGCGGTGGTCGATCAGCTCCCGGATCGCAGCCTCGCCAGACTGGATGGGCTCTCCGTGTCCGGGGAGCAGCCGGTCCGGCCGCAGCTGAAGCAGCCTGTCCAGGGAGCTGATGTAGGCGGCCATATCTCCGTCGGGCGGGACCACCAGGCTGGTCGTTCCCTGGAGCACGTGGTCGCCTGTGAAGAGGAGTCGCGTCGACTCGTCGAAGAAGCAGAGGTGGTCGGAGGCGTGACCCGGGGTGTGGATGGCGACCAGCTCACCGCTTCCAACCAGCAGGCGGTCCCCGTCGTGCAGCGCCAGCGTTCTCGGATCGCTCGCCCGGCGATAGTGAACCGCCAGCGGTGCTCCAGACAGCTCACAGAGCCGGGCGGCTCCCTCCAGATGGTCCAGGTGGTGATGGGTGCAGGCGACCACCACCACCCGGCCGAGTCGGGTGGCCGTCTCCAGGACCAGCTCCAGATGGGTCTCATCTGCCGGCCCCGGGTCGATGACCACCGTCTCGCCATGGCCATAGATCCAGGTGTTGGTACCGGTACCTGTGAGCGGCCCCGGGTTGGGGGCCCTCACCAGCAGTACCTGGGGAGAGGTGCTCACTTGTCCCCCGGCCGGATGGGTCGAAAGACGGCTTCGGAGTCCAATCCCGGGTAGTGCGACGCATTGACGTCCTCGAGTCGGGGCTGCACCGGCTGGACCTCGACCTCCCTGGCCAACCTCAGTGCGTCTGCCACCGATTGCGCGCTCGCGATGAGGGAGAGCACGGAGCGCGTGGGAGGGAGCAGAAGGGCCTCACCCTGGGCCGCCTCTCCGAGTGCCGCATGAGGGGTTATCCAACGCATTGACTCGAGCTCCCCTTGGCCATCCTGGCTGGGCTCCTGGCCGGCGGGCAGGGCTGCCATGAAGAAGCGGGTATCGAAGATGCGCGGCAGTCCCTCGGGGGTCACCCAGTGGGCGCAGTAGGCGAGGTCCTCCCATCCGGGGCGCAGATTGAACTCTCTCAGCCCCGGAAGGAAGCGCTCGGCGTGACCGTCGTGCAGCTCATGACGGAGAGGAGCGAGATCAGCGACCAGCGTCGGCGGGCACGGCAGGCCCAGCGCGTCGCGAGCGATCAGGACACCGCACTCTTCGAACGTCTCCCGTACCGCCGTCACCATGTGGTGCAGACCGCCCTCAGAGCGGAGCTCCAGATTGCCTCCGACGCCGGACCACTCGGGGTTGAGATCGGCAGCATCGACCGAGCCACCGGGGAAGACCTCGGCCCGCGGCGCAAAGGAACTTCTTGCGGGCCTCTTCATGAGGAGTACCTCCAAGGCGCATCCGTCCCCCGATGGAGAGGGGCCGTCCCGCAGCAACGCGACCGTCGCCGCGTCGCGCCGAATCGACTCGCTCAGGTCAGCCTCCAGCCCAGGGCCGTGAGTTCGCCAGGATGGTTAGGAAGCGACGTCCCCGCGCTCCGACAAGCTCAGGATGTGGCGGGGCTGGATCAGGGCGAATGAGCACTGGATGCTGACCCGCTCGTGGGTGAGCGCTGGCAGCCAGACCGCATTGAGGTTTCGGACCGGCAGAAAGTCGTCCATGCTGCGGTCCAGGGTCTCGCGGAGACTCAGCCGTGGCTCCAAGAACACCTCGCAGACCAAGGAGAAGGTGTCGATGGTGAGAGCAACCTGTCGGGCGACCTTGGCCTCCAGAAGTGTCCTGCGACCGCCTTGGTCGCTACTTGGCTCTCCAATCGGCGCCACCATGAGCAGTGACCGCTTGGCCACCATGGCCGATTCCTCGACGGTGCTGATCACCGGGTAGGTGCTGGCCAGTGGTTCCAGCGTGAGATGCTGAATCTCAAGGTATTCGGTCATGCGGTTGACGACGTCAGTCAGCCGCAAGGGGGGCACCACTTCGATGTCCCCGCTGAGCTTTAGGAAAGAACTGTATAGCTCTACTCTTTCCCAGTTCTCCACGAGGCGGCAGTATACGAGAGTGCTCCGCATCTCATATCAGGCCCCACCGAAGTGACACAAAGTCTCGACGTGGGACGGCTCCAAAGGGCACTCGCTAGCTCGCCGGTTCAATGGGAACCCCGCCTGTACGCCCAGGTAAATAGTACCCAAGACCTAGTCACGGCGGCGGCCGAGGCGGGCGCCGCCCAGGGCCTGGTGGTCATCGCAGACGAGCAGCTCTCTGGCCGGGGACGCTCGGGGCGCCAGTGGATCGCCCCGCCTGGAAGTTCCCTGATGTTCTCGGTCCTGCTCCGGCCCCAGGTCGGGGTCGAGTGCTCGACCAGCCTGAGCCTGGTGGCCGGGCTCGCCCTGGTGGAGGGGTTGGCGCTCGCTGGCGGGCCGAGGACGGAACTGAAGTGGCCCAACGACTGCCTGTGTGGCGACCGTAAGTTGGCAGGGGTGCTGGCGGAGTCGGCGACCATGAGCGGCGGAGAATTGGTGGTCATTCTCGGGATTGGTTGCAACGTCAGCTGGGCCCAAGCGCAGATCCCCGCAGAATTGCGGCAGACCGGAACGGCGTGCGACCTGGAGGGACATCCACTCGACCGCACCGACCTGGCTGAGGCAGTCCTCAGGCGACTTGCCATCAGGTATATGGAGTGGACAAGCGGCGGCTTCTCCGCCCTCAGGGATGCCTGGATTGGTCACGCTGCGTGGATTGGCCAGGAGGTCATCGCTCAGACGCCATCGGGCGTGGTCCAGGGGATCGCCAGAGGAGTCTCGGAGGTCGGAGACCTGATCGTGGAGACCACCCACGGACCCCTCGCGATCGTCGCCGGTGAGTTGCGCCGACCGGGAGGACCCCAACTTCGGCTGGCCAGGAGACTGGTCAGCTAGCTGGGCCTAGCTCTTGGAGAGTCGAGCCTGCGGCCCACCGCGAGATCCTCTGAGCTGTTCCAGGCACCTTGACGCATCTCAAGGTGCCATCTAGGATTGAGATGCATCGGCCAAGCTGACAGCGGGTGCTCAATTTCTCATATCGCGAACTCAAGGGACAGAACTTGCCCACCATCTCTGAAACCTCCCAAGAAATCTCCAAGCTTTACGAGTCCGATCACCTCGAGCGCCGAGAACGCAACGCCCGCCGCAACAAGATTCTTTTCATCGATCGTCTACTAAATGAGCTCGAACAGCTGAACATCGCCGAGGAGGCGGTGGTCCCCCTCACACTGCGCAACCAGTGCCGACGCCTGCTCGCCAAGGAGGGTCATCCCCTCGGGCGGCGCCGGGCCGAGGAGGTACCGATCGCCGACTGGATGGATGCCCTTTACGATGTCCAGGATGGGCTCATGTTCACGATCGGCGACGAGGACGAGTAGGCTAGTTTCCTGCTGAGCCGCCCCCGCAGGGGGGCACCTCTTCGACCATTGCTGGCCCCCATAGCTCAGCGGATAGAGCGCCGGCCTCCGGAGCCGGGTGCGCAGGTTCGAGTCCTGCTGGGGGTACCAGGGTCTCTCCGACTCGAGTAAGACGCATCCACCGCGGACCCCTGGGAGGAGCACGGAACGGTGCGGTACCCTCGAAGGCAGCTCGTCGCGTCAGCTATCTTGGTGCCCGGGGCGTGACCCATCGATCACCGGTTGAGGGAAGTCCTCTGGGAGACGAGCGATGACCGGTCAATGCATGTCGGGCATGATCATGCCTGGATGCGCGTCATACACGCCATCTCTACGCGCCGGAGCTGGTCCGTCTCTGATCAAGCCACTTCTCATCATTGCGGTGGTGCTGGCGACAATCTCAGTGGTCATCTTCGTTGTGCGGCTTCTCAGACGGAAGGACATCGCGAACTACAGCACGCTGGGCGAATTTGTTGGCCACGTCGCACCGGCCGTCGGGCTGGCGGGGATCGCTCTGGTCACGCTCGGAGCGATTCCGACGCTTGGGCCGCTACTTCCGTATGCAGCGGGATTCGCGATCTTGGGGGCGGTTCTGCTGATCCACGGTATCCCGCGCTGGAGAGTGGATCGCAGTGCATCCGAACTGTGGGTCGTGATCCTGGCGATTACCTTGGCTTACGTCTTCTCGACCGCATCCATCATTCCCCTCACCCTGCTCATCCTGGTTCTGGCCGTCGCGTTTATTGGCGCCCTCATACGTCGCGCAAATCTGGAGTCGGAGCAGCCCAAAGTCGCTTCCGCGAGACGTCGCGCACTCGCGACGCTGGGGACTAATGGAGAAGTCGCTCTGGCGCTAGCGGTGGTTCTCCTGCTGTCCGTCAGCCAGTGGCCGCGCGCCTTCAGTTAGTCGAGGCCGGCCAGCGCCGACGCTTCCGTCCCTTCTCGCCGCCGTGAGCGTCGGCGCGACCAGATGCCAGACAACAGCCGGTGATTGTTTTTGACTCGAGGTTTGGAGCCGCTCTGCGTGGCCCCTTGCAGTCCCGCCCAAATGCGGCCCGGCTACTGCGGCCGGACAACGTAGCCCCAGTGGTGCTGCGAGCTTTTATTGGGCAGCTGGCCCATCGGTCGGCGGTGCCGCGCTCCGACTCGACCCAGCGTCTCGTTCGACGATCTGAGCTTGACCCTGCCGCCGACGTGCCCGCCAGATCACCCAGGCAGGGATCGCCAAGATCACCATCAGTGGCGGGGTGTTCGGGTCTGTACCCATGCCCGAGAAGATGCCGCCGAAAGCTTGTCCCCAGTACCAGATGACACCCAGGACCAATGCCAGAAGGATGAACCCAAGAGTCTTTGGCCTTCGCCCATAAAGCAGTCCCGCCACACCAAAGAAGGAAGCCGCCAACACCGCGTTCGAGATGACCGGGTACTCATGGGTTAGCGTCACCAGAGGCGTCATCGAGTTGATCATCCACGAGGGCGCCATACTCGCCTGCCCTTCGATCAAGATCGCGATCCCCTGCGATCCCCAGAACCCCGGAGTGACAGCCTGGGCGACGCCCCCGTAGAGAAAGACGATGGCGAGGAAGTCGCGGGGTAGGCAGAACGGGTGTCCGAACTGCCACCACTTATCGGGCAACAGATAGAACACCGCGATCGCCATGTAGAGAAACACTGAGCCGGGCGCACCGGTGAAGAGAGTCCCGTTTCCAGTGAAGACCCCGCTGGTACCCTCGCCGGCCACCCAGACGACCATGCCCCATGCGATCGATAGCAGGAGTCCAGCCTTGATCAGGTTGTGGTTGCGTCGGAGCAAGCCGCCCAACAGGGCGAAGGCGATGACGAACTGGGTGAGCATGAACAGCCAGTTGAACAACGCGATGTTTGGAGTAACGAAGCCTAAAGACCAGTTAGCGATGCTTCCAATGAACGATGGGGAGATGGCAATCGAAGGCTTCATGATGTTGCTGATGAAGTCGATCGTGAACATCCGGGGCTGTGCCTGGAGGCCGGCGTCGAGCAGCCATAGCAGGGCGATTCCCCAGAGCATGGTTGCCTTGATCCGGGCGATCGTGGCCGCCGAGGTCACGCCAGCGGCGATCTCTGCTGCCTCGGATCGGACACCCACACCTACCGTGGTCGGCATCGAACTCATGGGCGCTTCGTCCTCACGTCAAACGCGATCCCTAAAGTCCATGATAGGAACTCCCCCGAGGTGGGTCAAGGCGGCCCGACCGACAGACTTCGGGACGACGCTGAGAGGGCACTCCCGCTCTTCGCCGGCCCACAGAATCGCGTGGCCGCGCCGCCAAGTCCGAAGTATCGCCCCAGGACGATCAGGACCATACCGGCGGCGGGCTAGCGCTCGCGACGCCGGATCCTGTGGATACTTCCACTCGATGCCTCAGCGCGCCCCACATCCCTAGTCACGCCGCGCCTTCGGACAATATCCCGAGTCGCGGCGCCCTTGGAGGAACTGGCAACTCGTAGGACAGAGATTGGTCCGTCCGCGCTGCACGACGTCGATGAATACCGTCGTGTGCACCGGTGCTCAAGCGCGGGGCCGCGGGCGGACTGCCGTCGTGACAACGGTAATCCAGATGGTCGTCACTTCACTCTGAGCGTGTCGAAGAGCGCCGTGGGAACCGTACCCAGGTGCATCCCGATTCGTACCATTGGGTGCGCATGAAGGTACCTGCGCAAGAGCGAGAAGTCGTAGAGGCCCTACCAGCCCCCTTGCTCGCAGACCTCCAACGCCTTGGTTCGGTGCTCGACACCGTAATCACCGAGACGGACGGACTTGAGTTACTTCAGGATGTAGATCGCCTCCGACGCGCCACGGTCGAACTCCGCCGAAGCCGTGGGGAAGATGCCGTAACAGCCCTGGCAGCGGTGGTCGATCTGGTCGATGGACTCGATTTGAATCGCGCGGAACTGGTGGCAAACGCCTTCACTGTCTACTTCCAGCTGGTGAATTTAGCTGAGGAGCGTCAGCGCGCCCGTGCGCTGCGCCAAAGGGCTGGCATGGCGCGGCCGAACTCCGAATCAATCCAGGAGACGGTCGAGTCGATTCGTCGGGAGTCCGGCGACGTGGTGCTTCAGGCGCTCTTGGATCGGCTCGAAATTAGTCCGGTGCTCACGGCTCATCCAACCGAGGCACGCCGAGGAGCGGTCGTCGACGCCCTACGCCGGATCGGCGCTCTGATGGACCCACTCGAAATAGCTTCCCCTGGGTCGGCGGAGTGGATCGAGGCGGTGCGAGGGCTGAAGGAGCAGGTGACCATCCTTTGGCGGACGGCTCAGCTCCGGACCACGGATCTCACGCCGCTGGACGAGGTGCGAACCACGGTCCGGGTCTTCGACGAGACGCTATTTGAGGTGGTCCCCAGCCTGTACCGGAAGCTGGAGGAGACGCTTGTCGGTCCGGATGAAGTGGGTACCAAACCGCCCACGTTTCGCTCGTTCCTGCGATGGGGGAGTTGGGTCGGTGGTGATCGCGACGGCAACCCTACGGTCACCGCTGCCGTGACCGAGAGCGCCGTTGCGACGCAGGCCGACTACGCGCTGCGCGCCCTCGAAGATGCTACCCGCCAGATTGGACGGTCACTGACCGTGTCCGAGCGCTCCTCGCCGCCGACCGACGAATTGGCTGCTGCGCTTGCCGAGGATCGCGCCAGGTTTCGTGCCGAGGCCGAGGAGATAGGCAACCGCGGCCGCGGGGAGCCACACAGACAGAGGCTGCTCCTGATGGCTGAGCGGCTCCGGTCGACTCGCCTTGGTCAACAGATGGGCTATTCCGGCATCGAGGAGTTCCTCCGAGATCTGCGCGAAGTTCAGGACTCACTGGCTGCCGCGGGTGCCGCCCGTCTCGGGTATGGACAACTGCAGACTCTCGCCTGGCGAGCGGAGTCCTTTGGTTTCACCCTGGCCTCGGTGGAGGTGCGAGAGCACTCCGACGTGCTGAGAGCGGTGATCGACGAGTTGCTCCACGGCGCACCCAGCGACGCGGCAGCCCTGGATCGCTTGGGTCTGCAGGGATGGCCCGACGATGTCCATCCCACCTCCGAGAGTGCCCTGGAGGTGCTGGAGACGCTTCGAGCCATGCACCGGATCCAGGCTCGTTGGGGGACCGACGCCTGCTGCCGGTACGTGGTGAGCTTTAGCCGCACCGCTGCGGATTTAGTGGCAGTGCGAGCGTTGGCCCGACTCGCAGTTCCGGCCGGCTCGCTGGTGCTGAACGTGGTTCCCCTGTTCGAGTCGCGCGCCGATTTGGCGGCTGCACCGCACGTGCTGGAGTCGCTGCTCGACCTTCCCGGGTGGCGGGAATCGGTCCACCGTCAGGACCGCCGAATGGAGGTCATGTTGGGATATTCAGACTCCTCCAAGGACGTGGGATTCCTGGCGGCCAATCTCTCGCTGTACCACGCGCAGGAGGCACTGGTCGCCTGGGCGTCCAGGCACGACATCACCCTGACGCTCTTCCATGGACGTGGTGGGGCGCTTGGCCGAGGCGGTGGTCCCGCGGGCCGCGCGATCCGAGGCCAAGCCCCGGGGTCTGTCGCTGGCCGCTTCAAGGTGACCGAACAAGGGGAGGTGGTATTCGCTCGCTACGGCAGTTCCCCCATCGCCCTTCGCCACTTGGAGCAAGTCACAAGCGCGGTTCTGCAAGCCTCCACTCCAGAGCACGAGGCGCTCCAAGCGGACCGAGCTGAGCGGTTCGCCGGAGAGGCAGACCTGATGGCTGAGGTCTCTGAAGCGGCATACCGCTCCCTGGTCGAGGCACCTGGTTTCCCCGAATTCTTCGCGGCCGTGAGCCCACTTGCGGAAATCACCAGATTGCGGATCGGCTCACGTCCGGCGCGCCGGGGTGGCGCCCTCGGCCTGGGCGGGTTGCGCGCCATTCCGTGGGTCTTCGCCTGGTCCCAGACACGGTGCAATCTGCCTGGCTGGTACGGGCTGGGCCGCGGCCTCGAAGCTGTCGCCGACGGCTTCGGGGACGGCAGGCTGCGCCAGATGAACGAGGATTGGCCCTTCTTCCGCTCACTGCTGGAGAACGCCGAGATGAGCTTGGCCAAGGCTGATCCCATGATCGCCGGGCTCTACTTGGATACGGGGCAGAGACCGGAACTTGTGCAGATGATCCGGGAGGAGTTTCAGAGGACCAGGAGGCAGGTGACGCAGGCCACCGGGCACCAGCGGATGCTCGCCGGTCGGCCGGTTCTGCGGCGGGCGGTCGACCTGCGCAATCCGTACGTGGACGCCCTGTCGTTCCTGCAACTCCGATTCCTGGGCGAGGTTCGACGCCAGACGCCCGGCACAGCTGACAGCGCCCGTCTGCTCGATCTGGTGCTGCTGACGATCAACGGCGTGGCCGCGGGGTTACAGAACACCGGCTGAGCCGGGATCGAAGCAGTCGACGTCGAGTCACCAGTTCTCGTTGGTCGGCGCCCGACGCGACCGGCGTCGCGATACGATCAAGACTGTGGGTGCGGACATCCGTGACTTGCTCAATGTGCCGACCTGGCGCGCCTACGATGTCGACGAGGCAGGGAGGATCCTCGCTGGCGACGACACCTCGGGTTCGGTCCAGCTGGTCGAGCTGGAGCCGGATGGGACCGTCACCCGGCTGACAGCGCTACCTCGAGCTTGCAGCGGTCGCTATCTGCCAGGCGAACGTTCGGTGGTGGTCGAGCACGACCGGGGCGGCGATGAACGCTGGCAGCTCTCACTGCTCTCGCTTGATCAGTTGCCCAGAACGCCGGTCGCTCTCGATGGTTTGACCGACCTGGTGCGGGACGACCGGTACTTTCACAAGCTCGCGGACGTTGGCCCCGGACGGATCGTGTACACCACTAACCGGCGCAACGGCATCGACTTCGATGTCGTGCTGCGCGAGCTAGCGACCGGCGCCGAGACCGTGGTCTACGATCAGGGTGGCGCTGTACTTGAGGCGTCGCTGGCGCGTGACGGCACGAATGTTGCTTTGGTGCGCTCGGTCAAGCAGCCGATGTCTTCACAGCTGTTAGCGGTGGACACGAGCAACGGCACGGTGAAGACACTGACCGACGACAAGGACCGCGCGCAGCACATCCAGCCCTACTGGAGCGACGGGGCAAAATCACTTCTGGCGACGACTGACCGTGATCGCGAGTTCACTGTTGTCGCCCAGCTCGACCTCGCGACCGGAGACTGGACCGAACTTGTGTCCGTCCCGGGTCACGACGTCACCGGAGTGCTTGCGCCTGACGAAAAACAGCTCCTCATCCTGACTAACGATGACGGCGCGGTCGGACTCGCTCTGCACCACGCCTCCTCGGGTCAGTTGATTCGGCGAGTGGAGCTTCCGGACCAAGGATGGACCGGCGAACCGGGTCTGCCTGTGCCGGTATGGTCAGCTGACTCACGCTTTGTCGCGCTCACCTTTACCAGTCCCGTTATCCCGGGGAGCATTCTGCGGATCGACGTCGAGACCGGAGTAGTGACCACCGTGGTCGACAGCGCCGGGCCGCTCGACGGTGTTCCCTTGGCCACTCCCGTCGCCTACCGGGTGCCGACCCGAGACGGCGAGTCGGTCCCATGTTTCGTTTACCGGAGTCCCCACCCCGGGCATACAGCGTTGGATGGATCGGCGGTGCTGCTGATACATGGCGGTCCCGAGTCCCAATCGGTGCGCAACTTCAGTCCACTGGTGCAGGGGCTAGCCGCTGCGGGGCACACCGTTGTAGTGCCAAATGTCCGCGGTTCGACTGGCTACGGCAAACGCTGGTATTCCTTGGACGACGTGCGATTGCGCCTCGACTCGGTAGCGGACCTGTCCGCCGTGCGTGACTGGCTACCGTCCCTCGGGCTCGATCCCAGTCGGGCCGCGCTTTGGGGCGGCTCCTATGGCGGCTACATGGTGCTCGCGGGACTTTCCTTCCAGCCCGGGTTGTGGGCCGCTGGGGTGGACATCGTGGGGATCTCCTCGCTGGTGACTTTCTTGGAGAACACCTCGCCCTACCGGAGGTGCTTGCGCGAGCCTGAATACGGGTCCCTCGAGCACGACCGCGAGTTCCTCGACGGGGCCTCGCCGCTCAGCCGGGTAGATCAGATCCGCACTCCCTTGTTCGTGATCCATGGGGCCAACGACCCGCGGGTTCCGTTGAGCGAAGCCGAACAGCTGGTGTCGGCGGTCCGGGCCAACCACGTGGAATGCGAGCTGCTGGTCTACCCGGACGAAGGGCATGGGCTGGTCAAGCGAGCCAATCGACTCGAGGCCTACCCACAGGCCGTCGCGTTCCTCCATCGCCAGTTGTCCTAGCGCGCGGGCCACCCGGCCCAGACGCATCACCGAGCCGACCATGGTCCACTCCGAGTCCCGGGAACTCCCGCCGTCGGATGCGGATGGCGGCCCCCGGGCGGGCGGCGGTAGCCTCTGCGCGGTGGTCCCCCAGCACGCTCGGAGTTCCCGAGGAGAATCCGCCGGTCGCCAGGAAGGCCTTCCAAGGTGACGCAGCGCGGCTGGATTCTCTTCGGAGCGATGTGTCTCCTGTGGGGCATTCCCTACCTGTTGATCAAGGTCGCGGTGCGTCACCTGGCCCCCGCCGACCTGGTCTTCTGCCGCACGGCGATCGGCACCGTCCTGCTGCTTCCTCTCGCGCTTCGGAGGGGACAGATTCGCCCGCTGCTGGCCGCTTGGCGGCCACTGCTGCTGTACTCGCTGGTGGAGATCGCCATCGCCTGGTTGTTGCTCTCAGACGCCGAGACGCAGATCTCCAGTTCTCTGTCGGGACTCCTGGTGGCGGCCGTTCCCCTGGTCGGCGTGGTGATCGTCCGGATCCTGGGCACCCAGGACCGGCTCACCGGAGCGCGACTGCTGGGGCTCTTCATGGGCGTGGCGGGCGTTGCTGCAGTGCTCGGTTTCGACCTGGGCCACATCACCGTTGGCTCCATGCTGGAGATGGCGGTGGTGGTCTGCTGCTACGCCGGTGGTCCGCAGATTCTGGCTCGCCGGCTCTCGGAGCTTCCCGGTCTCGGGGTGGTCAGCGGTTCGCTTGCGATCTGTACCATCCTCTACGCTCCGGTGGCGATCCTTCAGCGACCGGCTCAGGTCCCCTCGCTGTCGGTGCTGGGAGCGGTGGCTGCGCTTGGGGTGTTCTGCACTGCGGCCGCATTCTTGGTCTTCTTCGCGCTGATCGCCGAGGTCGGTCCGGTGCGAGCAACCGTCATCACGTACGTCAATCCGGCTGTGGCGGTTGCTCTGGGGGTCGCCCTGCTGCACGAGCACTTCACAGTCGGAGTCGGGTTTGGGTTCGCGCTGGTACTTGGAGGTTCGGTGCTGGCGACAAGGGCCGGAGGTGTTGCACGGAAGGGACCTCTGGTGCCTTCCGACACAGTCCTCACCGAATTCCAGCTGCCAGAGTCGTAGGGTCAACTGGGCCGTTGGTCAGGGAAGAACGACTTCTCTGGCGCTTCCCAGCCGCTTCAACTCCTCGGGCACGGAGAACGACGAACCTTCAGCTTTCGCCACGCGCTCCGGGGGCGAGATTCGGCGTGCAGCGGTCACGAGAGGGATTAGTTAGCGAGGAATTGCCGCAGGACCATCTGCAGCACGCCTCCGTGGCGGAGCTGCTCGACCTCATTCTGGCTATCGACGCGGGCAACCACCGATATCTCTCGCGAATGGCTCCCCCGGTCTTCGACGAGTAGCGTCAGCTGGGCGCGGGGCCGGAGCTCCGCGTCCAGGTGGCGGATCGAATAGAGCTCGGTCCCGTCCAGTCCCAGGCTGTCCGCCGACTCACCTTCGCTGAACTGAATCGGCAGCACCCCCATGCCGACCAGGTTGCTGCGGTGAATGCGCTCGAAGCTCTGAGCTAGTACGACACGCACCCCGAGGAGCGCTGTGCCTTTGGCCGCCCAGTCTCGGGAGCTCCCAGAGCCGTACTCCTTGCCGCCGATCACGATCAGGGGGACGCCTTCGTCCCGGTAGCGGACTGAAGCTTGGTAGATCGTGGTCGGATCACCATCTGGCTGGTAGGTGGTGAACCATCCCTCGCGGCCAGCCGCCAGCCGGTTCCTGAGCCGGACGTTACCGAAGGTGCCGCGGATCATCACCTCGTGGTTGCCTCGCCGGGAGCCATAGCTGTTGAACTCTCTGGGTGCGACGTCCAGCGATTGCAGGTACTCCCCGGCGGGACTGGTGGGTGCTATCGACCCCGCTGGGGAGATGTGGTCGGTGGTGACACTGTCCCCGAGCAGCGCCAGGACGCGGGCCCCCTCGATGCTCGCCACCGGGTTGGCGTCGGGCGACATTCCGTCAAAAAGTGGCATCTCGCGGATGTAGGTGGACTCGGGCTCCCACCGGTACGTCGGCCCGGTCGGCGATTCCATCTCCGCCCAGCTCTCATCGCCGCTGAATATCCGCTGGTACTCGCGGCTGAAGAACTCCGGCTTGACGGCTGAGGCGATCACCCTGTCGACCTCGGCGGCAGTGGGCCAGAGCTCCTTCAAGAAGACCGGTTCACCATCTCGACCCAGTCCCAACGGCTCCGTGGTCAGGTCCCGGCGCACGGTGCCGGCGAGCGCGAACGCCACCACCATCGGCGGGGAGGCCAGGTAGGCAGCCTTGACCTGCGGGTGAATTCGCCCCTCGAAGTTGCGATTACCGCTGAGAACTGCTGCGACCTGCAGGTTCTGGTCGTCCACCTCCTCCGCCACCTGCTCTGGCAGTGGCCCGCTATTGCCGATGCAAGTGGTACAGCCGTAGCCCACCACATCGAATCCGAGTGACTCCAGCGCCGGCAGCAGTTCCGCCTGCTTGAGGTAATCGGTCACCACCCGGGAGCCCGGCGCCATGCTGGTCTTGACGAACTCGGGTGGGCGGATTCCCCGCTCGACGGCTCGCTTGGCGAGGAGTCCAGCCGCCACCATCACGCTTGGATTCGAGGTGTTGGTGCAACTGGTGATGGCGGCGATCACCACCGATCCGTCCTCCAGCTGTGGCCGATCGGGCGGGGAGGGGCGTTCAACTTTCGGCGTGAAGTTGCTGACGAAGCTCTCGCCGATTTGCGCCAGGGGGACACGGTCCTGCGGCCGGCGCGGCCCAGCGACGCTGGGCTCGATGGTGTCGAGGTCGAGTTCCAACAATTCGCTGAAGGTGGGGATCGGGGAACTGGTGGTGCGGAACAGCCCTTGTTCCTTGGTGTACCGCTCGACGAGGTCAATCAGCTCGGCTGGTCGCCCGGTGGTGGCGAGGTAATCCAGGACTATCTGGTCCACCGGAAAGAGCGACGCGGTGGCCCCGTACTCCGGAGCCATGTTGCTGATGGTCGCCCGGTCGGCCAGAGAGAGTCCGTCGAGCCCATCGCCACAGAATTCCACGAACTTCCCCACGACCCCGACTCCCCGAAGCCACTCGGTCACCCGCAGCACCAGGTCAGTCGCAGTCACCCCGGGCTGGAGCCTGCCCGTGAAGCGGACACCCAGTACAACGGGTGGGGTGAGCAGGAGCGGCTGGCCCAGCATGGCGGCCTCGGCCTCGATCCCGCCCACGCCCCACCCGAGGACTCCGAGTCCGTTGATCATGGTGGTGTGGGAGTCCGTTCCCACCAGGGTGTCTGGGATCGCCAGCTGTCGGCCATCGCGCTCCCGCAACTGAACCACCCGACCGAGGTACTCCAGGTTCACCTGGTGACAGATCCCCATTCCCGGGGGCACCACACGGAAACCCCGGAAGGCCTGTTGGGCCCAGCGCAGCAGGCTGTAGCGCTCGTAGTTGCGCTGATACTCGCGCTCCAGGTTGGTCCCGTATGCGGACTCGCTTCCATATGCGTCGACCTGAACCGAGTGGTCGATCACCAGGTCGGCGTCGACCATCGGGTCGATCAGCCCTGGATCGCCGCCAGCTCTGACCATGGCTGATCGCATCGATGCCAGGTCGACAACGGCTGGCACCCCGGTGAAGTCCTGGAGCAGCACCCGAGCCGGAAAGTAGGGCAGTTCCCGCTCTCGATCGGCCTCGGCCACTTGGCCCCGCCAGTTGGCCAAGAAGATCGCGTCCTCCGGCTTGGCATGGCGGCCGCCCGCCTCCCGAAGGAGCATCTCCAGCCACACCTTGACCGTACTCGGAAGTCGTTCCGGGTCGGCGACGCCCAGATCGCGGAGCCGGCTGAGGCTGAAGAAGAGGGGCCCGCCTGGACCCAGCTCCGACATGACGCCCAGGGCATCTCGCGAAGAGCCTTCGGCCATGCTTCCTCCACCCAACGCACCGTCAACTTCGACCTTCCCATCTTAGTTCGCGCCCGACCGTGGCCCCTGGTCGCTCCGTTTGACAGTGAGATCAGACGGTGGCCATACTCGACTCGCCTTTTTTGGCGCGGGTCCCGCCGGTCTGCCCCAGTCGGGACCTAGGCACGGGGAGTTGCGGAGGACCGGTTGAAGACCAGAGGCGCCATCCTCGGCGGCAAGGTGCTCGCCGCGACTGCGCTCGGAGCTCTGGGCGCGAGCGTAATGAGCTTCTCCCCGGTGTTGGCGGACAACACAAATTTTCTCGATCCAGCAGGTCCGTCGGTCCGTACCATCGACATGCTCTTCTACGTCTTCCTGGCGTGCTCGATCGTCGTACTGATTGGCGTGGGTGGCGCGGTACTCTACGCCTGCTTTCGGTTCCGCCGCCGCTCGGACGACGAGATGCCCCGCCAGATTCACGGCAACAAGCGTCTGGAACGGGCGTGGATCATCGGGCCGGCGGTGCTGCTCTTCGCACTATTTATTCTCAACGTGGTCAACGTGAACTACCTACGCTTTGGTCCGAGCGCGGCCACTCAGGCTGGCCGCGACCCGATCACTGTGCATGTCGTGGGACAGCAGTTTTACTGGAGCTTCACTTATCCCAATGGTAAGAGTTCGATCCGCACCATGGAGATCCCGGTCAACGTTCCAATCGACCTGACCACCATCTCCAAGGACGTCATCCACGGTTTCTGGGTGCCCGAGCTGGGCGCCAAGATCGACGCGTTGCCGGGCATCACCAACCACGCCTTTATCGAGGCTAGCCAGACCGGCACGTTCCAGGGCCAGTGCTATGAGTTCTGCGGGGTTGGTCACGACACGATGTTGATCACGGTCAAGGTGGTGTCAATGGCGCAGTACAACAGATATCTCGGCAGTCTTTCCTGAGAGGGCAGTGAGGGTTCATGAGCACGGCTGAGCTTCCCTTCGACGTTCCCGCGCCGCGCACCTACGACAAGATTTGGGAGTGGGTGACCACCACCGACCACAAGCGCATCGCGATCCTCTACTTCTTCACCACCTTCATCTTTTTCTTCATCGGCGGGTTGATGGCGCTGCTGATTCGCACGCAGCTGGCCCAGCCCAACGGCACCCTACTCACGGCTCAACAGTACGACCAGCTCTTCACCATGCACGGGACGACCATGATCTTCCTGTTCGTGATCCCGGTGTGGAGCGCGTTCGGAAACTTCATGGTGCCGCTCATGATTGGCGCCAAGGACATGGCCTTCCCCCGAATCAACGCGTTTGCCTTCTGGCTGGTGCCTCTGGGCGGGATGGTCATGTACAGCGGATTCCTCCTGCCCGGAGGTGCCGCATCTGACGGGTGGACCGGATACGTCCCATTGGCGGAGAAGCTCTACACCCCGCAGGTTGGGCAGGACCTTTGGATCTTGGGGCTTCACATCTTGGGGGTGTCCTCGGTCATGGGTGCGGTGAACTTCCTGGTGACCATCCACCGCATGCGTGCTCCAGGGATGACTTGGTTCCGACTTCCGCTCTTCGTCTGGGGCATGGAGGTCACCTCGGCGCTGGTTCTGCTGGCCTCTCCGTTTCTCGCTGCCGCGCTGGCGCTGGTGCTGCTGGACCGCCAGTTGGGAACCG
Source organism: Candidatus Dormiibacterota bacterium (assembly GCA_963804565.1). Classification (GTDB taxonomy): domain Bacteria; phylum Chloroflexota; class Dormibacteria; order Aeolococcales; family Bog-877; genus Bog-877. The sequence goes on from CAWDQV010000001.1 coordinate 1,925,267, forward strand.
ACTTCTTCAACCCGGCGTCGGGCGGCAACGCGGTCCTTTACCAGCTGATCTTCTGGTTCTATTCACACCCGGCCGTCTACATCATGATCTTGCCTGGCTTCGGTCTGATCTCCGAAATCCTGCCGGTGTTCACCCGAAAACCGATCTTCGGTTACCGAGCCATGGCCATATCGATCGCGGCGATTGGAGTTCTGGGGTTCATGGTGTTCGCCCACCACATGTTCACCGTGGGATTGCCGGTACCCGTCCAGATCTTCTTCATGGGCACGACCATGATCATCGCCGTGCCCACAGGGGTGAAAATCTTCAACTGGTTGGGCACTCTTTGGGGAGGTTCGATTCGCTTCACCGCCTCGATGCTCTTCGCCGTGGGTTTCATCTTGATGTTCCTGATCGGTGGCTTGGACGGCGTTTTTCTGGCGTCTCTAGGGATCGACTACGAGCTCAATGGCACCTACTGGGTGGTCGCTCACATCCACTACGTCTTGGTGGGCGGCTCTCTGTTCGCCGTTTTCGCCGGACTCTACTACTGGTGGCCGAAGATCTTCGGCCGCTTCCTCAACGAGCGGCTGGGAAAGTGGCATTTCTGGATTTTGATAATCGGTTTCAACCTGACCTTCATGCCCATGCACTTCCTCGGTGTTCTGGGCATGCCCCGCCGTATCGCTACCTACGGCGTCGATCGCGGGTGGGGAGCGCTCAATCTGACGTCGACCATCGGGGCGTTCATCATCGGGCTGGCGATCTTGCTCTTCCTGTATAACGTCGTCCTCTCACTGCACGGGCCAAAAACCGCTCCCAACGACCCCTGGGAAGGCAACTCGTTGGAGTGGTACACCACCTCGCCGCCGCCCCCCTACAACTTCGAAGACCTGCCCCCGATCAACAGCGACCGGCCGTTGCGTGACCTGCGCCTCTCAGGGCACCAGATAAATCCACCGGGTACCGTGCTTCCTTGACCCAGGCCCGCTCGGGGATGCGGTTGCCCCGGTTCGCTGGGCTACTTCCCATCCTGGCGCTGGTCACCGCGGTCCTGACCTACTTCTTGGTGATACTGGGTAGCACCGTACGGGTCACCGAGTCGGGGATGGGATGTCCGGGCTGGCCCCTCTGCTATGGCGAGTTGGGACCCATCGACAACTTCCACTCGATCATGGAGCAGTCCCACCGGTACCTGGTTTCGCTGGTTTCGGTGATGGTCATCCTGACCGCCCTGGCAGCGTGGAGATATGCGCGCCGACGCCCGACGATACTCTGGCCCGCACTCGCGGCCCTGGCGATCATCGTGATCCAGATCATCCTGGGGGCGATCACGGTGATCACCCACAACGCGCCGATCACAGTCGCCCTACATCTGCTAACCGCGATGATCCTCTTGGGGGTGGTTTGGGTCACCGCGATAGCCACTCTGGTCGAGCACCGCGGCGCCATTGGCCGGCGGCTGACCGCCCACGCGTGGAGGGCAGTGGGCGCGACTTTTGTGGTGATGATCTCGGGATCGCTGGTGGTTGACGGGGGCGCGACATACGCGTGTCCCTCGTGGCCGTTCTGCACCTCCTCGTCCGGCCAGCCGGTGCAACTGGTGACGATTCAGGACGCCCACCGGCTGGTGGTGCTCATCGCGACCATCCTGATCGCCGTATTCGTTATGCACGCGGCGCGTCGTTGGAGATCCATCAGAGGAGCCCGGAGAGTGGCCGACCTCGTGGCCGTCCTGCTCCTCGCCCAGATCGCAGCTGGAGGCCTGGTTGCCACCCTACAGGCACCTGCCGCTCTTCAGGACCTCCACCTGGCACTGGGTTCGGCCACCTGGGCGGCGGTGGTGGTACTGGCAGCAATTGGTTGGCTGGCGGCGGCCGACGCGGGAGCGGCTAGCGTCTCCACCCGTGCCACCGACCGTGGTTTACTCGGTGGGGTCAATCCGACGCCGCCGAGACCGCAGCCCGGAACAGGGGATCACTGATGCACCGAAAAGAGGCCCGTTCGAATGTGCGGATGGGTATCCTTCTGACCGCGATCGGGGTCCTCATGCTGGGCCTCGGGTTCACCTGGGCCCTTCTCTACCTGGCGGCCGCACATGCCAAGTGAGCAGCCGCTCGAGGAAGTATCGGGGCCAACTGCCGGAGAGGACCCGCACCATCTGCCGGGGCCGAGTTTTTGGCCGATCCTGCTCGCCATCGGTTTCGCCACCACCCTGATCGGTGTGATCACCAAGCTGGAGTTGGTAATCGTTGGCTTGATCGTCCTGCTGGTTTCGCTCGGCGGATGGGTCCGCGAGGCGAGGCACGAATACCGCTCGTTGCCGTAATTTCCGTCCGGTCGGGAACCATCCCCTGGTTCGGGCACAGTGCTCCTGACCCGCGATCTGGTGGCTGCTGTCAGCCAATCCGGCGGGGTCGGGCTCGGAATAGTAATCCTGGCGGTGGGGCTCCTAATGGCCGGGGGCGCGAGCCTCAGCCTGCGCAGCATATGGTCGCGTGCGCGGGCGGCGGAGGCGTTGCCGCGGCAGGGGCCAATCGCCGAGGAGAAGAGGCCGCTGCGCTCACCAGGGGTGGCAGAGTTCTCCGGCTGGTTCCGGCTGTTGGTCAGCTTCGATTTCGGCTGCCTAGCCCTGATCTCTGTGCTCTTGATCTTCGCTGGCCTAGCCGTGATCTTCCGCTCACTCTAGCCGGAGCGGCTGAGGAGTAAGCAAACTGGCGCTGCCATTTGCAGTGGCGACCCCTACCGACTATCACGCCAAGGAGACCAATGGCGGATGAGCTGCCCGAACTAACCGTTCCGGACGCGGCCGCCTGGCGAGCCTGGCTCGGAGAGCACCATGCAGACCGCGTCGGCGTCTGGCTCGTGTTGGCCAAGAAGGGCACGACCACTCCCACCAGCCTCAGTTATGCCGCGGCGCTCGACGAAGCGCTCTGCCACGGCTGGATTGACGGTCAGGTTCAGCGGCGCGACCAGGGAACATACCGCCAACGCTTCACAGCGCGAAAGTCGCGCAGCCAATGGTCCCAGAGCAACGTGAGGAATGTCGAGCGACTCAGTGCGGCGGCCAAGATGCATCCCTCCGGTCTGGCAGCGGTCGATCGAGCTCGTGCCGACGGCTCGTGGGATGCCGCCTACGCTGGTCAGGCCGAAATCGAGGTGCCGCCGGATCTGGCCGCGGCTCTCGCGTCCGACCCGGAAGCCCAGGTGATGTTCCGCGTTCTGACCCGGCAAAACCGATACGCCCTGCTGTACCGGATCGGGCAAGCAAAGCGGGCGGATACGCGAGCCCGGCGAATCGAGCAGTTTGTGGCCATGCTGGCCCGGGGTGAGACGGTTTATCCACAGCGGACGACCAGACCGACGAGGTGATCGGTCGGTCAAGGGCTAGATAGGGGCTCCCCCCGACTCGTTTCGCGGAGGTGCGCTGCGGCGCTCTGCTGGCCGGTACCATAGCTTGCGTTGAAGCTGGCGATCTTGGTCCGCCGCCGTTTCGAGGTGCTCGTCGGCGCCTGTTTCCTGGGCCTTGCCTTCGTCGGCGTGGTCTGGGTGCTCATGGTGGTGCTCAAGGCAATCAACCCAGTCACCTTCCACTTCAACCTCTTGATCGACATCCTGCCCTGGATCACTCCGGTTTTGCTCATCCTCGTTTTGTTCGGGCCTCTCTACTGGAAGGTGTCCGGCTTGCTGGCGCCGCCAAGTGGAGGTGTGCAGAGGCTGGCGGAGGCTCGGTATCAGTTGGTGGTGGGGGCCTTCTTCTACCTGATCGCCTACACCCTGGCGATCTGGCTCGCGATGAACGTCTTGCGGATTTGGGATGTCCAAGACTTCCACTTCAATCCGCTGGTGGACTGGCTGCCGGCGATCGTTCCCCCGTGGCTCGGCTGGGCCATCGGAGCCCCGGTCGTCTGGAAGGCGCTCGCGGCCATCGACTCGCGTAAGCCGGGATACCGATGGCAGGGTCCCGACCGGTCCGGGGTGGCGGTCTTCTCCATCTTCACCGCTGCACTTCTGACCGGGGGGGGGCTCCTGCTCAACCAAGGCGTCTACGGAGTGACCCAGCAACTCTCGCAAACCGTGGCAGGCAACATGATCGCCCTCGGGGTTGTCGTCCTCACCGGAGGGGGTCTGGCCTGCGCGGCACTGCTCTTGTACCTGTGGCGCAGCTGGCGTCGCAGCGCTCGACTTCCCGAGCGTAGCAATGCGTTGGATCGGTTCCGCGCTGCCCGCGGGAGGATGCTGGCCCACGGCTTCGTCCTCGCCTGTGTCGCCTTCGGCTTCACCGCCTTGCTGATGGCCGCCTTCCAGTCGATGGACCCCAATGACTTCCACTTCTACTTGGCCCTCGACATGTGGAGTGTCGGTGCGCCCCTTTTCTTGGGCTGGTTCCTGGTTGCAGGTGCCAGCCGCGCCGTTCCGGCCTGGCTGGCCCGCCGCGATCCCGCTCACTACGGTGAGGGAGCCGGCACGGTGCTGGGACCGACCGGGCCAGCTTCGGCAGATATGAAATGGGGGTACTCCGAAGGCGAGCTGAAGCGCTCTGGCTCGCGAGCGTGAACACCCCGTTCCTCTGCTGACCAAGGAACCCGCCTCCGGCCGACTCGAGCTACCCTCGGGACTCGACCTCGATGCGTCCCTGGCGCGCTTCAGTCGCCACGGCGACGACCTGATGGACCGTTGGGACGGCGAGTGGTTTCGCAGGCCCTATCGGATTGGCGGTGAGGTCGGAGCTGTCGGCCTGCGCCGCCCGTCCCGCGGCCAGCAGTTCCCAGAGATCGAAACCTCGCCGAGCCCGCCGGCTGCCAGCCTGCCTCCGCGTCTTCGGTCCATGTTTGTTGATGAGCAAGTCGCCCTTTCCGAGCTCGGCAGGCGCGACCTGGTCATCGGCGAGCTACGCTTGCTTTACCCTGGAGTTTTTCCGGTACTGGCACTTGACCCCCTGGCGGCCTTGCTCGCCATCGTCACGTCCCAGCAGGTGAACCTAACTCTCGCGCTGACGGTTCGTCGGGCGATTCTGCAGCGCCTCGGGGCGCCAATCGCGCTCGGTGAGGAGGTGGTTCTCTGCCCGGACCCAGAGAGGATGGCGGCGGCCACGACCGAGGTGTGGGCTGAGCTCCGGCTGACCCGCGCCAAGGGGCGCTGCCTTGGCCAGCTGGGCAGGTCGATCTGCAGCGGCGAGCTCTCCCTCGAAGATCTGGAGTTCGACTCTGACGCCGCGGTCAGAGAGCAGCTCACCGCGCTGCCGGGACTGGGTCCCTGGACGGCCAGTCAGTACATGAACCGAGTACTGGGTCGCTCGGTCGTGGTGGCCGACGATCTTGGCGTGCGCAAGGCTGTCCAATTCGCCTATCGCCTGCCGACGATGCCGCACCCCGCGGAGGTTTTGGAGCTGACCGCGCACTATGGCGGCGCCGCCTTTACCGCGCAGCAACTGATGCTCCACCACCTCGTCGCGCTTGGACCCCGGGCGGTCCAACGCGGGACGGCGATGACGCCCACCGCCTGACGCGTCGATCGCGAACGGGATTGTCCGTACCGTCCCCGGTCAGGCCTCGGTCCCTCCCGCCGGGATTCCCCACCCTGGTCACCCAGCGTCAGCTCCAGGGCAGTTCGCTACGCGTCCGCCAGTACGCCCCAGCTGTTTCCGAGAGCTCGTCCAAAGCCTGCAGGTCGTCTTCGGACAGAGCAACTTCGGCAGCCGTCGCGTTGCTGCGGAGCTGATCCACCGTCACCGCGCCGCAGAGGACCACGTCCGCCCAATCCTGGGCCAGGATCGAGGCGAGGGCGATTGCATCCGGGCCCACGCCGTGTGCGGCGGCCACCGTTCGCAGTGGGGCCAACCGGGGGTCGTCCGCCACCAACAATCTGCCGTTTGCGAGACCTTCCTTGACCAGGACTCCCCACCCTGCCTGGTGCGCCTCGGATAGGGCTGATCCTGCCGAGGGCTCCAGCAGGTTCCAAGTCGCCTGGACCTCGGAGAACGGGTTCACTCCGTCCACCTGCACCGTGAGGGCTCGACGAATCACCTCGGACTGCTGGGGCCCGCTCACCGAGAGCCCAACGACCAGGCCACCCTGCGCCAGGTGAACCAATTCCTGCATCACCGCCCGGTCGTCTAGTACTCCGCTGTCGAGTGTCGCGGAGTGGATCTGGTAGAGGTCGAGGTGCCGGCCCAGAAGTTGGCGGCTTTCCCGGTACTGGGTCTGGAGCATCGGGAGGGAGTGGTCCTTCACCTCATGTACTGCCGCGCGCATGCGCCAATCTCCGACATATCGGTAGCCCCATTTGGATCCGCACGTGATGGCCACCGGAAGCGGATCGCGGCGGGTCACCCAGGCGCCGAGAAATTGTTCTGCCAGTCCATAGGAGCGGGCCGCGTCGAAGTACCGGATTCCGAGTTGCAGGGCTTCATCGAGGAGTTGGTAGGCCCGCTCGCGCATCTGCTCCAGCGTGCGCTCTCCCGGTAGGTCCTCCCTGCGGCCCAGATTTATGTAGGCTGGACGTCCGATCGCCGCGAGGCCTAACCCAAGCGGGCTCACCTGAAGCCCGCTCCTGCCCAAGGGGACGACCTTCACTGCGCGCTCACGCCCAGGACGTCACGCGCCGTGACCGAAACGCTCGCGAGAAAGCACGCTTCGTCGCGACCCAACACGCCGAGGGTTCACGACGACCTGGTGCGGCGACGGATATACCACTTCAGGTAGGGATCCCTGAAGCGGATGAAGTTGGGCGCTCCCGGGACGCGCAGGAACACCGGACCAGACTCTTCCTTCATCAATTCGCTTAGCGTCTGGGAGGGATTGCTCAGCATGTAAGGCTCTTCCCTGAGGTCTCGGGATAGCTCACGGAAGGGGATGTCGTTCTGGTTCCGGTCCGCGCAGGCGGTGAGAAAGCTGTCGCGATCCCGGGAATCGCGGACTGCAGTGCGGTAAGCGGCCTCTCGGATTTGCACGAACTCGGTACTCGAGAATCGCAGGAATCCCTTGCTGACATCCTGCTTTGTGACACTGCGGCCACCTCTTCTCACGCAGGTCAGGCCCGCTTCCAGCCCGATCGCCTGGACGACGTATGGGAACCCACCGGATTGCTCACACACGACGTCGATTGCTTCCGCAGAGAAGGTGACCTGCGCCTGCTCTGACCTGAGCCGTTGGTGGGCGATGGTGAAGATCTCCTGAATCTCGGTCTCGCTCATGGCCGGCAATTCGATGGGCCGCAATGATCGACCGATCGACTCGTGATCGTGCACCAGTTGCTCGGCGGTCGAGGCCACGCCGACCAGCATGAACGAGGCAAGTTCTGGGTCTACCGTCTTCATGTACTGCGCGAGACCCGAAATGTCTGGCAGGACGTCGACCTCGTCGTAAACGATCAGGGCGGGCCGCTGAAACTCTCTTCGATGGCGCTTGAGAATCCAGGTCAGCAGCTCGTCCTCGCCCGCCCCGAACAGCGACATTCCCAGGTCATCGTTGGATATCGATCGGCCACCCGCGCGCCCGAAGAATCGGGCACTGATCCCCCCCCGTTTGGGAGCCACGCCGGCGCCCAGGTCGGCATAACCGGAGGGGAGTTCCACCGCGACCTCCCGCCTGGTACGCCCCAGCAGTCCCCGCGCGTCAGGCGCTGTCTGGGGGCATACCACGTAAACCGAGTGGTAACTGGAGAACAGCCGCGGATGCCCGTTCGAAGACCGATCAGGGCCGAACAGTGCGGTATCCCCGGTGGCCAGCCGCACGAGCTGGTGTGCCAGGCTGGTTTTGCCGACCCCGCGCGGTCCGTAGATGATGGCCAGTGAGCCGGCCGTGTTGAGGGCGTCGATACCGAGAGCGATCTGCTCGCGCCGGCCGGCGAACCTGCCCGGCTCGTCGATTACCGCATTTGGCGTGAATGCCGCCAGCAGGGCCTCACGCTCTGAGGCCACTGCTGGTTCCTGGTCCGGAGAAAGGCTCCCCTATCGGGCAGCGCGGATCGGCTCGAGGCACGGTCCGCTGCCCGATGGGCTGCCGGATCTCCGGGCGATGGTCACAGCTCACGACTGGAAGCCTAAACGCGCGACCGCCACTTGCGGCTCAATGCCGCGACGCACCCCCACCAGGGCCGGACGCGCCAAGCGCCTCCAGCTTGGCCAGAACAAGCGGATCGATCGACTCGCGAGACACGGCTCTCTCCTCAAGGTTCTCCGCTCCGACCCAGGCGTCGAAGGACCCCCAGAGTTCCTCCTCACTTGCACCGGCGGGCAGCCGGCCGGCTCGCTCGAGGGACGCCCGAATGCGCTGGAGCATTGCCTCGTCGACCGGCAGCAGCGACCCGGGAGGCGCCTGCTCGAAGTAGAGGCGCCACAGGCCCACGAGCCGAGAGAGCTCCGGGATCGGCTCTGGATGGTCGTCGACCCGAAGGTCCACCATCCGGTCGTCGAAACCCCCATAACCGGCTTCGCGGCGAACCACCAGCAATGCCGCGGACTCTCGGCCTCGCCGGTCGCCGCCAGCCTGATCGCCGGCCACCAGAGCGGCCATCAACCGGTCGACTAACTGACCGGTCGTGCTCTCGAAGACGTCCAGCAGGGAGTCAACCACCTCGGGTCCGGTAAGGATGTTGCCCTGGCAGGCGCAGCCCTTGCCGGTTCTTCCTCCCGCCCATTCCGAGCACTTGGAGCCGGTGTACGTGGCGGCGCCGCCGTGGCGGTCGACGACGCCCAGCTGGCGCCGCTCCCGCCCCTCATCGTCGCCGGTGAGCGCCTCGACCACCTCGCTCGCCGGGCGGCCAGCCTCCAGCAGGGCGAGGCCTCGTTGTTTGTAGCCGGTGTTGGCCAGCGCCTGGGTGGCGAGAGCTCCCACCTCGGATCTGGCTGCGGGGACCGCGCTTCCCACGGAGAGGAACTTGGAGGCCACCGCCACCCCCCAGTCCACACCGTCAGTCGCCACGATCGAGAAGGTTGCGATCGGGGGGCGGCGAGGCAGCGCAAGGCTCACGGCTGGCAGGATAACGGTTCGAGATGGCTACCCAGGAAGAGTTCTCCCGACGCCGATCCCGTCCCTTCGCTGCCCCCCCTCGAACTATTCGAATACGTTCCGGAGAGAGCATTGGTCGTGGTGGCTCACCCGGACGACGGTGACTTTCTGGCCGCCTCGGTACTCGCCGCCTGGTCCCGCCAGGGCTGCCAGGGTGCGGTCTGCCTCGTCACGAACGGTGACGCAGGCAGCGACGACCACAGCATTCCGGCTGGAGAGGTGAGCCGGACCCGGCTCGAGGAGCAGCGGCGCGCCTCCGCGCACCTGGGCGTCTCCGAGGTGCGCTGCCTCGGCTACCCCGACGGTGCGTTAGAGAACACGCTGGAAGTCCGCAAGGACCTGGTCCGGGTGATCCGCCAGCTCCGTCCCGAGGCGGTCATCACCATGGACCCGACCAGCCGTTGGTTCGGACGTGGCTACATCAACCACCCCGATCACCGGGCTGCGGGGACGCTGCCCTTGACGCCATCTTCCCCAGTGCCAGGGACGCGCGAGCGTTTCCCGAGCTTCTTCGCGACGAGGGCTTGCAGCCCCACAAAGTGCGCTTCGTCTTTGTCGGAGCGTCTGCCGACGACGACATCGCTATCCCGCTGCTGGCCAGTCGATCTTGAGAAAAAGATGGCAGCTCTTGGAGAGCACCGCAGCCAGTTCGACGCCAGCGACATGCGGGAGGGGATGATTCGGGGAGCCCGGGAGGTGGGCCTGCGCTGCGGAACCGAGTTCGCCGAGTGCTATCGGTTCTTCGACCTCGCGCCCAACCCGTCCCAGCGCGACTACCGACGGGAGATCGAGGAGGATTCCGCTCTACGGCAGTCCGAGGCCCTGCCAGATCCGCCCGTTCCCAAGCCAGCGATTGGGGCTGACCTAGGCCGACGGCTTTGGTCCCCTAGCACTTCCCCTCTTGGATCGAGACGTACCACTCGGAGAGCGCCGCTTCGCCGTCCTCGATCGACCGGAGCTTCCCCTGTTCTCGGCGGTGGCTTGTTCCACCTCGGCGCTGATCACGCTGATCACGCTCGCCGACCGATTGACTAGCCTCACCGCCAGCCCGGCCGCACTCCCGAGCGGCCCCGGCCGATGGGACTCCCGGCGAAGCCAGCCACCCACCTCCGACACGGCAAGTGGCCAAGTCGAAAAAAGTGAGCCGCCGAGGCCATCTCGACCGGAGCGAGCCCTTTGCTCCCTCAGCCCCACCCGCCGGTGTCCTCGACCCCGGCGTCTTGCGGTGGTGCACCACGGTGACCACCACCAGGCCAAGCGCAATTGCGGCCCCCACCGCGGCGGCCACGATCTGGTACCCGAATCCTCGAAGTACCACGGTGGCGACGACCGCTAGGACCACCGCTGGAACTGCGATCCGAACTGCGATCCGCTGCATCAAGCCGCGGGAATTGAAGCGTTGCCGTACTCGGGGTCCCTCAGCTGGAAGCCGGCCTTCAGACAGTGCACTCCACCAAGCCGGTGGGACAGAGGCCCCCGAGTCAGGGGACTGCTGATCACTCCGTCGGCGTGGGTCGGAGCCGTGGGCCATTCTCGAGACCTGAGACCGGGTGACGTGGGGGTCGCCGAGATGGCGACCTTGCGCCGCTTAGGATAGCATTCGTTGGCCGATTCTTCGGGTGCTGGTCCGGCAAAAATTGCTTCCCAGGAAGAGTCGGTCACAGAGTCTCGACTGGCCCGACTCCACCTGAAAATCCTGGCCTGTCAACGCTGTGAGAAAGCCGGTCTGTTGCAGCGCGCGGCACCCGTGGTTCCCGCCCCTAACCGGAGCCGGGTCGATGCTGGTCGGCCAGGCTCCGGGACGGGTGGAGGAGGCGGTCGGTCTTCCCTTCAGCGGCCGCGCCGGAAAACAGCTATTCCGGTGGTTGGAGGAGGCGGGCCTGGGCGACCAGGAAGAGGCTCGAAAGCGGGTCTACCTCACCTCGATCACCAAGTGCTTTCCCGGTCCGTCACCGTCGGGATCGGGAGACCGACGCCCTGGCCCGGCCGAGGTCGCCCTCTGCAGCGGCTACCTGGATGCGCAGCTCCGTCTCCAGCGCCCCTGGTTGGTCCTAGCGGTGGGGCAGATGGCGTTGGAACGATTCCTCGGCCAGTTGCCAATGGCATTGGCCGTCGGCCGCCTCTTCAGCTCGGACGGGACGGAGTTGGACCTGGCCGAGGCCCTTGCATCTCGCCGGGGTCCGATTGTGTTGCCGCTGCCCCACCCGTCGGGCGCCAGCCGCTGGCTCAACCTGCCGGAGCACAGGGCGCTGCTGGCGCGGGCTCTTGGGCTCCTCGCCCAACTGATCGCTGCCGGTACCGTTCAGTGAGTTCGAGTCAAGTTCTTTGGGTATACTCCGGCGAAGATCTTGGGTGGGATTGACGACTTAGATGTAGCCGATACGCCGAGCGTGCCTCCTCCCGGGGAGGAGCCTTCGCCCGTCCGGGGCAAGGCCGTCCCCGAGGGAGACGTTTCGACACAGATCGCAGCGGAACGCTCCGCCGACGACATCCTCGAGCTGATCTTCACCCCGACCCCGAGAGCCAGCCCGGCGGAGCAGGCCGAGCGGACCCTGCGGCGCCCCAAGGCGTTGGTCTACGTGGCCATGAGCAACCGCACCTTCTACTGGCGCCAGCAGCTCACAAAATTCGTCCTCGACGAGGGCCGGGTGCCGATCACCCCCTTCATGATGTTCGACTACTACCTGCTGCACACCGTGCCCAAGGAGCTGGTACGCGAGGCGATGAACAACCTGATCGCCCGCTGCGAGGAGATGTGGGTGTTCGGGTCCCTCTCTCTCGGCTTGAAGGTCCAGGTGGGGATAGCCAAGCGGATGCGCAAACCGGTCCGCTACTTCGACATCAGTGAGTTGCCCTACCGGGTGGTCGGGGTGCCGGAGTCGATCGTCCCCGAGGAACGCTGAGCCCGAGCTGCACCCGTGCGGTTGATCGACGCACATACGTCAATCAGGGGAGCTGTGACATGGCTGGAGATGGAACTAGAGAGGATCCTTGGCAACTGCTGACGCCGCCCGGGACAGCGAGCTACACCGTGTACCGCGACAACCTTCAGCAACCCCCGCTCCTGGTGTGCACCGTTGGCAAGACCACCCTGACCTACCTGGAGCGGTGCCTCGCTGACCTCCGGGAATGGCTAGAGGAGCGCGGCGACTGGGTTCTTCTCGGCAGCACGGACGAGCAGAAGCCCGCAACTCCCGGGACGGTCGAGGCCTGGGCACGCTCCCTCGACAACCCGGCCGGCGGGTGGTACGGCCAGAAGAAGGGGCTGCGAGGACGCTTCGGGCTGTACGTACCCCCGTTGATGGAGTTGCTGGGCTTGGCGGAACTGGAGCACAACCCCCGCAACAACCGCATGCGGGCGATCTGACCGCCGGTTCCGCCTTGAATCCCTCGGCTGGCCGGCAAGGACGCCCGACTGCCCGCTGTCCAATCCGGGACCCGTCCACCGGCCAACTTCGGCAGGCGGCTTGCCGGGCCCGCTCAGAGCCGGCGGACTAGGTCCCGCTCCAAGCTCTGCCGAGCCTGGGCCACTCGGGCCTGGAGCGGCCAGCCCGCCAGTCCCTGTTCCAGCTGCCGGGAAAGTGCGTAGCAGGACTTAGTGGCGCGCAGCGCGTCGCCGGGATCAACGCCAGCGGGCGGCTGCAGTTCGGTGAGGGCAACGCCTCTTGCCCAGTTGTACACGTACTCGACGTGGTCGAGGGAGGGGCTGCGGCTTTCAGAGAGGCCCCACTCAGATTCGGTCTCGGCCAGGTCGCGTTGGGCCTGGCGCAACCGGCGTGCGACCTTCTCCAAGCGCCCAGTGGGCAGCCGTCGCCTTCCGGTCGCGCGATCGGGGTTGCGGTCCTCCGCAGCAAGCATGACCAGGGTTGCTGCGATCTCTGCCGGAGACATCTCCTCAAGCCACCCCTCGGCAACCGCCTGGGAGACGAGGAGCGTGTTCTCTCCGTAGATCGCCGCCGCCAAAAGCCCCAGCCTGGTGGGCCTGTCCTCGACCAGGTAGCCCATTCGGGCCAGTACCGATCGGTAGGCCTGGAGCTGGGTGCGGTACTCGTGCTCACGAGCTTCGGCGGCCCCCTCCGCACCCTCCAACTCCATCTGGATCTCCCCGATCTCCTGCCTGCAGGCCTGGTGGTCGGGCAGAATCGGACAGCTCGGGCAGGGGGAAGACGAGACTCGGCGCTCCTCTGACCGGACGGTACGGCGAAGTCGCTCCAACCGGCCGGCCGGGTCCTGGGTACCGTCGCCGAAGCGCCCGCGGCGTCTGTCGCGGAAGTGCTGACGGCGCAGCAGCCTCGACTCCTCCCGAGCTTGGTCGAGCCCGTTCCGGGCGCCCAGGAATTGGCTCAGGGTGCGCTCCGTGCAAGGGATCCGGGGATGTCGGAAACGGCGCTGGCGCAGGTCATCGAGGCGAGCCTCAAGGTTGGGTCGTCGCTCCTTCAGGTTGTCCAGGGCGCGGATTCGCTGGTACTGCCCGAAGGATTGCTCCAGCAGCTCCTCAGCCTCCAGCGGAGTGTGCCGTCGGAGCAGGTTGAGGGTCATGTTGTAGGTCGGGGCGAATTTCGACTCGACCGCCATGTCGTTGCCCAGGAGGGTTTCGCAGATGACCCCTAGGTCCACCTCAGGGTCGCGCAGGATCACCCCGTGGCCGATGGAGTCGATACCCCGTCGGCCCGCTCTACCCAGGAGCTGGGCCAGCTGGCCGCTGCGGAGGGCGGCGAATCCCTGACCGTCGAACTTTGTGAAGGTGGAGATGACGCACGCCCGGGCTGGCATGTTGAGCCCCAGCGCCAGGGTCTCAGTCGCAAACACGACCTTGAGCAGGCCCATCTGGAAGAGCGCCTCGATGGTCTCCTTGACGTAGGGCAGGAGACCTGCGTGATGCATGGCGATCCCCCGCCGGAGCAGGTCCATGGAGAGGGAACGACCGTACAGCTCCGCCTCGTCCGGGTCCTCGACCTGGGCCAACCGCTCCGCCAACACCTCGTCGATCTGGAACTTCTGCTCGAGCGAGGTGAAGTCGACCCGGTGGGTGCTGCAGCGGGCCATGGCCTCGCGGCAGCCCCGCCTGGAGAAGATGAAGTAGATCGCCGGCAGCATGTCCTGCTCGGCCAGTTGATCCAGGATCCGGAGCATGTCGTTCTCCGACGCCCAGGCCAATCGGCTGCCGCCCATGCGCCGGTCCCCGCTGCGGTCCTGCTGAGCCCGCTCCAGGGTGGCTCGGTCAAGCCGGCCCTCCCGGTCCAAAAGAGGCAGCAGCTGATTGCGCATCCCGAGCCAGGTGCGCAGCTCCACCGGGCGCTCCTGTCTCACCACCACCGCCATCCGCCCTCGGCGCTCGGTCATCCAGGCCGCCACCTCGTCGACGTTGGTGATGGTGGCCGAGAGCCCGATGAACTTGATGTGCTGAGGAGCCTGGACGATCACCTCTTCCCAGACCGTGCCCCGCGGGTACTCGTCGATGTAATGGATCTCGTCGAGGATTACCCAGGAGACCCGCTCCAGCGAGAGGGGGTCGTCGTAGACCAGGTTGCGCAGGATCTCGGTGGTCATGACCACCACCTTGGCGAAGGGGCGAATCGAGGTCTCGCCAGTCACCAGCCCCACGTTGCCCTCGCCGTAACGCAGGCACAGGTCGCCGAATTTCTGGTTGGAGAGTGCCTTGAGAGGGGAGGTGTACAGGACTCGCTCTCCGCTGGCCGCGCCACCGGCCGCCAGGCAACGCCAGATCGCCCACTCCGCGACCATCGTCTTGCCACTCGAGGTGGGAGCACTCACCAGCACTCCCTGGTGCTGATCCAGGGCTCGGATCGCCTCCAGCTGAAAGGGGTCCAACTGGAAGGGCAGGGTGCGCTGGAAGTCGTCCAGCGCCCGGGCCATCTCGAGGCTCAAGCGGTCGGTGGCTCGAGCGCTGCCGCCGGTTCGGGCTCGGTCCGGCGATTGGTCAGCCGCCAGGTGATGATCAATAGCGGAGCCCCCAGCAGCAGAACCCCGAGGGAGGTCAGCTGGGCCTGCTTGAGGCCGAAGGCGATCACTGGGACGTTGACCGGGTTGCGCAGGAAGAAGAGACCGAACTGCGTGATCGGATAGAGGATCAGGTAGGTGATCCCGACCACCCCGTTGGCCACCCCGCGGCGGCGCAACCAGATCAGCAAGACCAGCACCAGCAGTATCACCAGAGCCTCGTAAGCAGCGACCGGCTGGTAGCCGACGTCGAGTCTTGGGGCGAAGCTGGCGGGATTGGTGTAGGCGGTCGCCCAGGGTAGGGTGGAAGGGTAGCCCAGGATGTCGCCGTTGATGATGTTGCCGATTCGCCCGATCGGCTGTCCGATGCAGGCGAACAGGGCGGCGGCGTCGAGAAGCACCCAGAAGTTCGCGCGCTCCCGCCAGGCCATGAAGAGCAAGGTGGCGCTGCCCAGGAAGATGGCCCCGAAGAAAGCCATGCCGCCCTGCCAGACAGCGAAGGTCTCCAGGGGGTGGGTGAAGTAGTAGGCGGCCCCCGACTGGAGGTCGTAGAAGAGCCTTCCGCCGATCAGCCCCATGACTACGGTCCAAAAGGCGATCCATCCGGACTTGGACCGCGGTACGCCGTGGCGCTCCGCGTAGGGCAGCGCCACTTGCAGCCCGACCAGGATCGCCACCGCATAACCGAGGCCGTACCAGTGGATCGACAGCGGTCCCAGGTGGACCACCGGGTCGATCCCAATCTTGATCACGCCGACGATGGGCGCCGGGATCACGCCTGGATGAGCTCGATGTCCTGACGGGTCAGCAGCGCCTCCCCGCGGCCCCCGTCCTCGGCGACCCAGTTGGCCACCTTGTTGAGCATCTCGTCGGCGTGCCGACGGTCATTGCTGACGCAGGCGACCCCGATCACCGCCAGCTGCCAGGAATCGAGGCTGTCGACCTCGGCAACCGCCACGTTGAAGGTGCGGCGGACCCGGGGGGTCAGTGAACTGACCACTTGGCGCTTGGCCTTGAGCGACTGGCTCTGCGGCAGGTGCAGGGTGAGCACCAGACTGCCGATTACCATGCGGGTAAGTCTAGTTGCGGCCCCCCAGTCTCCCCGCCTTCCTGTCCCGAACCTCAAGGCCCAAACGGCGACATCTGCTCCCGACCGGGGCGATCAGCCGACCTGCCTCAGCATCTGAACCGCCACGTTTTCGCGGCGCTCCTGACCCACCGTGGTGGTGGCGCCGTGACCTGGGTAGATGACCGTGTTCTCGGGGAAGGTCAGCAGCCGCGAGATCACCGAAACCAGTTGCTTGGAGACGTCGATGTCGGGCAGGTCGGTCCGACCGATGGTGCCCTGGAGCAAGGTGTCTCCAGTAAAGAGGTGGTTCCCCACCTTGAAACAGAGCGAGCCCGGGCTGTGTCCGGCGGTGGCGATCACCTGCAGTTCGAAGTCGCCGAAGGGAAGCCGGTCGCCGTCGTTGACGTAGTGGTCCGCTGACCGCAGGTAGGCCTTGGCGTCGACCAGGCTGAGCACCGTCTCACCCCCGACGGCGGCCTTCACTTCGTCCTTGGCGGTCGCGTGGTTGCGATGGCCGTGGCTGCAGCAGAGATGGCGAACCGTGAGTCCCAAGCACTGCTCGATGATCTTTGGGGCGTCGGCGCCGGGGTCGATGACCACCGCCTCCTTGCTTCGCGCGCAGGCGACTACGTAGCAGTTGGTCTCGGCAGTGCCGGTGACCCTGACCCTCGCAATCTGGAGTCGCGGACGGGGCGGATCCGCGACGTCAGCCCCGGGACTCGCGCTGGTCGGCTATCTTCTGGCGCAGCGCTTCCAACTGTTCGAACTCGTCCATGGCGGGCTTGGGCAACCGTTGATAGGAGTGGGGAAACTTGGCGTGCTGCAGAGCACTCAGCAGAATCTCCACCTCGTCATCGCTGAGCCGGTATAGGTGTCCCTGATTGACGTGGATGCTGGGGATCTCCGAGACCAGCACCGGTCCTCGGGACTCTTCCTCCGGCACCTCGTCGAGCAGCGGCGACACGGGCCGTCTCGAGCGATACGGGATCGACTCGTCTGGAGTTCCGCGGCGCTCACCCGCCGGGACCTTGGTGGGTTGGAAGAGCTGGGACGAACCACTCAGGCTGGCGCGTTTGAAGGCCATGTCAGCCTCCTTCCCGCGACAGCACCACTTCGGCCAGCTGGCGGTAGGCCGCGGCGCCGTCGGATTCACTGGCGTACTGCAGGATTGACTGACCCACCAGTGGGCATTCGGCGAAACGGATGCTGTCCGAAACCTGGAATGGGTAGACCAGGTCTCCGAAGTGCGATTGCACGTCGTTGAGCACCTCGTTGGCGTGCACGGTGCGCCCCTTGTGGATGGTTGGAAGGATCCCGTGGATTCGCAGTCGGGGATTCAGTTTCACCCGCACCCGCTCGATGGTGCGCTGCAACTGTTCCATCCCCTTCATGCCGAAGTATTCGCACTGCAACGGAATTACCACATCGGTCGCGGCTACCAGCGCGTTGATGCAGAGGAGCCCGAGGGACGGTGGGCAGTCGATGATCACAAAGTCGTACTCAGGCAGGATCGGGGTCAGCTTCTCCAGCAGAACCGACTCGCGTCCCAGCTCGGTGACCAATTGCAACTCAGCGCCGGCCAACTCCACGTTGGAGGGAAGGAAGTCCACGCCCACGCCCGGGGAGTGGAGGCGCACGTCGACCGCCGCCACCTGGTGCTCACAGAGCATGTCGTAGACCGTCAGTCGCAGTTCGTCCGGTTGGGAGACCCCCATGTTGACCGTGAGGTGTCCCTGAGGGTCGAGGTCGACCGCCAGCACTCGCACTCCCCGTTCCGCGAGGGCGCTCGCCAGATTGACGGCGGTGGTGGTCTTGCCAACTCCGCCCTTCTGGTTGGCGACGGCCAGGATCTGAACTCCGGTCGGCTTGTGATTATTGGAGGGCATCTGGGGGAGGGGACCTCGGCTGGGCAGCAGGTCATCTGGGAGACCGGCGTTGAGGCAGCCTGTGGGTATCATATGGCCGCTCGCAACACCTCAGGGGTGAGACCGGTCATCAGCGTGCCACCACTATTCATCGGACGGCCTCGGCCCCTATCGGACCGATGCTTATCTTGCTCTGCGGTTGCCCCTGCCCCGGCCATTTTTCACGAGGAGAACGGCACTCTTGGCTGACGCCGTCGAATTTCCAAAGTCCAAGATCCAGGCTGCCGAAGAAGCAGTCAGCTTGGCTCTCGCCAGCCGCTGGCAGGAGGCGCTCGCGGTCAACGACGAATTGGTAGAGCGCTTCGGCCCCGATGAGGACACCTGCAACCGGCGCGGCAAGGCGCTGCTGGAACTGGGCCGCTTGGAGGAGGCTGAGGCTGCCTACACCGCCACCCTCGAGGCGAATTCCGGCAACCAGATCGCCCGGCGCCAGCTGGCCAAGCTCCAGGAGCGCCGCCTCGCCAAAGGAGCCGTGGCTCCCGTCACGGATTCGGTCGACGTCGCCGTCTTCACCGACGAGCCGGGCAAGACCGCCATCACCAAGCTGATCCTGGCCCAGGGGATCGACCCCGCGGCAGTCGCCCCGGGTGACCCGGTCAAGGTAGAAGTGGGGGAGGACCAGGTGGCGGTGCGCAGCCTGAGAGGGGTGGACCTGGGCGGCGTAGAGCCGCGCCTGTCCCAGCGGATCCTCAAGCTGAGCAAGAGTGGGAATCGGTACGCCGGCGCGATCACCCGAGTGGATGGATCGGGGGTACAGGTGATCCTGCGCGAGGTGTACCAGGCACCCGAGCTGGCCGGCACCAACTCATTCCCGGTGCGCAAGGTCCGTGAGATCACCTATCGGCCGTACGCCAAAGAGCCGGTGATTCCCCGCGACGACCAGCCACCTTCGCTGAGCGATGACGAGGACGATCCGCTGGTCCCGGTCCCGGAGGCGTCGACCGACGAGCTGGAGGAGGGCTTCGCGGAGTTCGAGGAGCCCGCCGAGGAGGCGGAGCCCGACGAGGTCGACGACGACATCCGCCCCGAGGACGAGTACTGAGACTGCTCCAGGCCCGCGATCCCAGGGGATTGGCGCCTTCGTGCCACCTCAACTGATCGGTCACCGGAGAGTCGCGGCCAAATGAGCGTCAGCGAAGTGAGCGCGCGGCGTGTGGGCACCACCAGGTGGCGCGCGTGGGGTGCCCTGGCGGCGGTCTACCTCCTTTGGGGTTCCACCTACACCGGGATCCAGGTGGCCGTCAGGTATTTCCCCCCGCTGCTCATGTCGGGAACTCGCTACATCCTCGCCGGCGTTCTCCTCTACCTGGTCGCGGGTCGACGGGGGAGCTGGGGTAGCTGGCCTTGGGGCTGGACCTGGCCGAGCCGGAGAGAGTTGCTGAGCGCCGGGGTGGTTGGGCTTTTCCTCCTCTTGGGAGGCAATGGGCTGGTCTCGCTGGCGGAGGTTAAGGTCAGGTCGGGCCTGACCGCGTTGATCATTGCCACGGTCCCGCTCTGGATGGCCCTCATCGGGCTAATGCTGAAGGGGTCGCGGCGGCTGGGCGTGATGGGCTGGATCGGCGTGGCGCTGGGACTGGGCGGAGTAGCCGTGTTGGCGGACCCAAGCTCCAGCGGGCACCTGATCCTGCTCTCGACACTCGGGCTTTTGGCGGCCGCCATCTCCTGGGCCGTCGGGTCGCTGTACGCCCAGCGGGCGCCGCTGGCTCGGAACTTCCTCTTGGTCTCGGCGGCGGAGATGCTGGTCGGAGGCCTGGCCATGCTCTTGCTCGGGCTGATCACCGGGGAGGCGGCCCATATCCACTGGACCCACGTCCAGCCCCCGGGGTTCATCGCCTACGTATGGCTTGTCGTAGGCGGCTCGATTGCGGGGTACAGCTGCTACACCTACGCACTCAAGGTGCTTCCGTCAACCACCGTAGCTACCTACGCCTACGTCAACCCGATTGTTGCCTTGGTGCTTGGTTGGCTGATCCTGGGCCAGGGGTTGACCGCGGCCGCGGGCGCGGCGGCGGTGCTGATCACCCTGGGTGTTGTCTTGATGGTGAGTGGTCCTGCCCTGACTCGGCGAAGGGCCCGCTCCGAACTGGCCCGAGTACCTCCCATCTGAGCAGCATTTCCCCAGCGCTTCTGCCGCCGGACCGTCCACGACAAATTGACGCCGAAGGAAACTGGCCACCCACCCAATCGATCGTTGAACGACCGGTTGTTCCACTGCGATGCCGTCCTTCGGCGTAGAGCTTCCTTGGAGGATCGCTGAAGCGTCACCGCTTCCCCTGCGCCCGGTACGACAACGAATTTCCGTTGATGTTCTTGAGCTCAGGGGACAACGTCGACGTCAGAGCGATGCGGGGCCGTAGTGGCTCTAGTGCAGCGCCAGCCCCTTGCAGTGCGCTCCCTCCGACGGAGAGGCATGCGGAGGCGTGAATGCAGGATGCCGATAGACTCGTCGCGGTGGCGGTGCGATCGGGACTTCCGAAGCTGAGCGGATATCCGTTTGAGGTGCGCTACAGCAACGGGGCGCGGGCGCGGGCGCAGGCCATGGCCGACCTAGCTGCGAACGCCTGCGCCTACTTCAGTCGTCTGTTCGCAGCGGTAGAGCCCGACATCGCAGTCATCGTGGCCAACGAAACGGACTGGCCCGGCAAGCTCCCATACGGACTGCCGTTCTTCAGGGACGGCGCCGGTGAAATCCGTCCCGGCATCGTGGTGATGCCAGCCGGAGGCGGAGAGTTCTGGATCGAGCTGGCGCGGGACCTCCGGGTCGCGTCCCCGCGGGAGTACACGAAGTTGCGCGCCGCGTACCCGGACGGCGCCGGTGGTCTGGACCTGCAGCCGTTCTTCGACCTCATCACGATCCACGAGCTCGGCCACGCATTCGAGGTGCTCGGCAACCTGCGGCTCCGAACATTCTGGCTCAGCGAGATCTTCGTAAACCTGGCCATGCACGCGTTCGTCGCGACGCGGCTTCCGGCGAGCCTCCCGACACTCGAGGTGCTCCCGGTCGCCGGCGCGAGGAGTCGAAAGCTCTCCGAGCGGATGCGCTCGGAGGGGTACAGCACGCTCGATGAGCTGCAAGCTCACTACACCGGTTCTGACGATTCGATGCACCCGTTGAACTACGTCTGGTTCCAGTACCGATGGCTCCGGCTCGTGGCGAAGATGTTCGATGCTGACGGTGAGCAGGGACTGGTTCGCCTCTGGAACTTCTTTCACGCAACCGATCGCTTCAGCGCCATCGACGCGTCAGCGGTGTCGCTAGCTCCACTTCTCGCAACCGAAGTCAGCCCGATCCTCGGGCGCGCGGTCCGGGACTGGCGATAGCCGGAGGTCGGGTCCATCCGATCCCTGCATGCATCGCGGGGTTACAGGTGGATCCCCGCTCAGAAGAGAACCGTTCGCATGCTGCCGATGCGCTTGAAACCGGTGCGCTCGTAGACACGGATCGCGGTTTCGTTGAAATCGTTGACGAATAGGGTGATCCACTCCGTGTCCGAGAACAGCTGATGACAGAGGGTGGCCATCGCCACGGTGGCCCGTCCCTGGCGGCGCAGCGCCGGGTCGGTCCATACGCCCTGGAGCTGCACCGCCTCCGGTGTCACCGATGAGCACTCCGCCTTGAACGCGACGTGACCGTCTTCCATCCACACGTATAGCCGGCCGCGGCGGATCAGGGCCAGGACTCGCTCGCGGTAACCAGCAGGGTCCACCAACATCGGGTCGAAGCCCACCTCCTCCAGGTGCATGGCGGCCCCGGCGCGCACCATCAGCTCGAGCTCGTCCGCGCGAGCCCGTCGAAGAGGCGGCGGGTCGCTGGGCTCGGGCGCGACAGAGGTGCGATCCAGGGCGTAGTGCGGCTGCTCGGCACGCAGCGTTCTGACCGGGGGTAGGCGTGATCCGAGCTGTTCCTGGAGCCGCGCCACCTGGTCCTGGGGACCTACCATGAGCTGGATCCAGGGCAGGTGCGGACGCAAGGCCTTGGCCAGTGCATCCAGGTCCCGCGTGTCGGGGGCCCACGGCACGACCAGCGGTCCGTGCATCACCACCCCGCGAACCCGTCGTGCGGTGGGCTGTTCGACGCCCAGCAGAGCGCCTTGGCGAAGCGCTCCCTGACGAATCTCGCTGCGCAGAAAGACCGTCTCCAGGGGATGCTCTTCCAGGCACGCCTCTACCAGGGAAGAGTCGGAGGCCCAAAGCTGCCGAGTCCGGAGCTGGCGGTTGACGGCCCGCCGCAGCATGCCGAAATTATGGGCGGTCCGACCTCATCTCCGAGCTCGAGGCCCGGTGAAGCTGGAGCCCCACAATCAGAATCCAGAGCAGTTCGAGGGCGAGAAAGATGCGCTCCCAGAGCCCGCCCAGGGCCTGACGCCCGTAGCTGTGATGCCCGAGAAGGGCGAGTGCCAGCGCCGCCAGAACTGCCACGGCGAGCAGAACCGGGAAGGAGGAGCGCAACGCGTCAACCCGGCGCGAGTCAACCGAAAGGACGATGGTGGCGACCACTGCACATAGGAAGGCGAGTAGTGCCACAGCCAGGTGCACTTCTCCCGAGGTGGTGACGGGAGTCCCCAGTGGATCATCCGGGAAGAAGGCCAGGATCGCTGAACCGACTCCCCACGCGGCCAGGAATCCCACCCCAACTTGCTGCGCCGTTCTTCGCGGACGGACGCTGAGGAGTGCCCCGCAGAGGGTCAGCGATAGGGCTCCACGAAGCAGGAAGTTGATATCCATCAACCACGAGTACGGTCCGACGCCGTAGTCGCTCTCGGCCTGATGGAGGAGGCTCACTCCGGGGCGAAGGAAGGCCAGCAGAACGTCGATCAGCACGTAGAGGACGACACCGCAGCTGGCCAGGAGCGCGAGCTTCGAAGGACTCACTCCGGCCTTCAACCCTGTCGTGCAGTCAGTCATCGTCCCCCCACCCACTTCCCCTATTCAGCTTGCGGACGGCGGCCTCCCCACGCCCCCGCAGGCTAACAGCCTCGATCGGAGACGAGCAACAGAGCGGTGGGTCCATCTGGGTGGGTCTCATGGGACGCCGGAGGAGACGGCTCAACCGGGCTCCCGGTCCTGGCAGGGTCGGGCCGGGGGCGCCAAGCGGAGCGGGAAGCTCGAGAAGGTGAGTAGGCCCGACCGTGGCCGGCGTGCGACCGATTGCCCTATTCGAGGGTCGGCGGTGCTTCCGGCATCACGCCCGGGCGATAGCGAAAGTCGGCGAAGTAAGCATGCGCAGCCCGGTCGATCAGGTCTTCGCTGAGAGCTACGGGCTCGCCCAGGTAGCGGGCGGTGCTGGCGATCTGTCCGACGAGGTCTCGCGGCTGGCAGCCTCGAAGTGGGCGGCTTCCCGGCACATAGTGGGTTGCCAGCAGGTAGTCCACAGCGCTGTCGTCGTAGGTGATCCCCGCGTCCTCGCAGACCTTGCGGAATATCGCCCGGAAGGCTTCGGGCGTGGGGTCGCCGACCATCGCTTTGTAGGGAACCCGACGCATGAACGCTTCGTCCACCAGCTCGGCAGGATCGAGGTTGGTCGAGAGCAGGAGGATCGTTGCGTAAGGGACATTGACCGTGGTGCCGGCGCGGGCGATGCTGAGGTGGTCGACACCGGTTTCGAGCGGCACGATGAGCCGATTCAGGATCTCCCGTGGGGAGATCACTTGACGCCCGAAATCGTCAACGTGAAAGATGCCGCCGTTGGCCTTCACCTGGAGTGGGGCCTCGTAGAAGCCAAGCGCCCGATCGAACGAGGGTTCCAACTGCTCGGCCCGAAGTTCGCCGCCGGTGTGCACTACCGGGCGGTGGATCAGGGTCCAGCGGGGATCGTGGGCGGTCGGCGGCCCGCCGACCGGACGGTGGTGTAGGGGGTCGAACACCCTGACCACCTCGCCGTGGACGTAGAGAGCCTGGGGGATGAAGATCGGGTCGCCCAGCACCGACGCGCAGGCGTCCGCGATCGAGCTCTTGCCGTTGCCTGGGGGACCGAAAAGGAACAGAGCCTGTCGGGCGATGAGGGCCGAGCCTACCACATCGACCACCGCGTCCGAAACGATCAGGTCCCCCAGCGCTTCCCGCATCGAGTTCGCGTTCACGCCCTCGGTGGCGAGGGTGAGATTCCTGGCGCTCTCCAGGTAATCCTCGACCGGAACCGGGGCCGCTCCTGCGTACTGACTAAGCAGAAGGGTCTCCCTGGCCCGTTCCCGGCCGGTGGAGGTGAGTTCGTACTCCAGTCCTTCTGCGAAGTCCTCGTGCGACTTGGTCGCCCCGCGGGCGCCCGTGGTTCCGCAGAAGTTCTCCTTGGTCAGGAAGCTGATCGCCTCACCGGTCACCTGCCAGGGAAGACATACCAGGGTGCCGAGGTCCCGGCCCATCAGGTTGCCTTTGAAGTAGAGGATCTTCAGGATCAGGTCGCAGATGAAGGAGAACGGCAGGCCGATCTCGACGAGCGAGGACGGCGGGGCTGGGCGAAAGCCGTACCCGGGGTGGGCCTGAGCTCCTGATGCATCTCGGCCCGTGTGCGTCCTAGTCGCCGACGAGAGCGGTGCCGGGGCGGCACGCCTGACTGGTTGAGTGGTCATGGTCCTCCCTGTGCCCGCAATTTACTGACTAGAGGGCTGTCCGGGCAGCGGCGAGACCATCCGTGCTCCCGAATTGGCATCCCCATGGCCCAGCCAGTGATCACAATCGCTCTACCAGAGACTGGTCGAGCATGGCTGGCCCCAAGATCTCCGCGACCACCGCGAGCAGAAATCCCGACCTCCTGTGGCGCGAGCTGTTTACCGGCCGCTACGCGGGTCCCGAGTTCGGCGACGACGCATAAATATTGGGTTGACATACATTGGTCACCCGCAGCTAAGGCATGCGGTGCGAAGGCTAGTCTTTCGGCGCGGATCGACGCGGGACCTGAAGGGATCCTCTGGAGAATGGAGCGGCCGGTGCGGTAAGTACTGCCGTACTTTGCCGGGAGTGCCGTTTTCGCACACAGGTCGGAAGAGCACGCCTGGCAGGGGTCTGCTACTGGTGGGCCGCCTCTTGCCGCCGGCCACCGTCTGGGACAAGCGGCGGCGCTCGCTCCTCGCAACTGTTCGACCACAGGTCTCACCCTTCCACCGCGGATCCTTCAGCCAGCCGGCACATGGCATTGACGGGTAGTCGGCGCTGAGCTAGCATCCGCGCGTGCTGGCGCCGCGGACCCGTAGTTCCGGGCGTCCTATCCGCGTCTCCGCGAGGAGTTCAGACGAGTTCATTGGTGCGCTGGGTCGGCCCGGCTGTCCGTCGGCTTCCAGGCTGGGATGGCCCGCTGCCCACGTCCCGTGGGCAGCGCGGTACGCGTAGCCCTTCGGTCTCGAACGGGCTCCGATGGCGAGTGGCCGCCGTCATGTTTGTGACCGCCCTCACCCTCGGCGGTCTGCTTCAGGTGGTGGCGGCGCCGACGGTTCGGGCTGCCGGCGCCGCCGCGTCGAACGCGACGAGCAGTTGTCCGCACCCGGGCGGGGTCCTTGACCCCGATTTGCAGGAACAGAGTTACGAGAACCACCAGGTGACCGTGTCGTATGGCGTTTCCGGGGTTGAGTGCTGGAACAATCACAAAGTCTGGGAGGGCACCCCGCTCAACATGCACACCATAAATCCTCTCTCCGTGTACGGCTGCTTTGCCGACTTCATCGGGATTTCCGGTCACCACCCTGCCGGCGTGACGCTGTCGGTGTACTACTGCGGGACCGTGGACAACGACACCACGAAGATGTATCAGGCCATCAACGTCTGCGTGCAGTACACGCCTGCGGCCCACATGGGCTACACCCAGGACACCTTCATAATCCTGGAGGGACGATACGACGTCAACGACCACGGGGTCAGAAGCAACTACAATCTGTCAAAGACCAGCCTGGTCTATCGGGCGGGGCACTGCCCTACGGGAGCAGCGGTACCCGATGGCACCTACCGGGGCCGGGGCTACGGCGTCGACGCTTCGCAAAATACGGTGTCATTGACCGTGGCGCCCGACGGATTGACAGTCCCGACCTATGACTTTCGCATCGATACCTTCTGCGGCAAGGACAACGTCGGGGGCAATGACACTGAGTTCTGGCCTTTCACCAACCGAGGATCGCCCGCCCTGGTGGTCGGGTCGACGGGGACGTTCTCCAGCTCCCAGCGCGGAGCCTTCACGGTACCGGTGATTCCGAGAGTGACCTCGACGCCTGAGCCGGGCACATACTCGTTCTCGGTCTCCGGGGCCTTTTACGGGAAGACCTTCGCGGGGCGCGTCACCCTTTGGATTCGCACTCGCAACCACTATTTCTGCAGTGCCGTGAACCGACCCTTCAAGGGCACTCGCCTCACCTAGCCGACGGCCCAGCGCCGTCCCGGGTCGACGTCCCGCGCGTCGGTGCGACGATGGGCTCGGCTGGGAGCGGGCCCCCACGGGCCCGTCCGGCGGCCCTCTCATGGGTGCTTACCGCAGCAGCCCCAGCGCGGAGGCGGGCGCTGGCCACACCCGACCCGCACTCCGAGCCCCTGCAGCGGCTCCGGTAATTGGTCAAGGAGATGACCTGGATGGGTATGGACGACGTAATCGGTGGTAACGGCATAAATATGCAATGATCTCCCGATGCGCTCACGGCAGGAGACCTTATGCGTAGCGGTGTCGGGTGCGACCGGATATGCCGGGGCTGGCTGCGTACGCCTGTTGCAGCAGCACCCAGGCGTTCGATTGGTCGCCGTATCGTCACGCAGCCAGGCGGGCAAAGTTCACTCGGCGGTGTATCCCGGGTCCACCTGTGACCAAGTGCTCCTCGACTCAATCGATGCTGCAGATGCCGATCTGGTGATCAGCGCGGCCGCGGTTGGCGAGTCCGCTCGGCAGGCTGCGGATTGGCTCTCACAGGGGTCGGTGGTGGTCGACGTATCGGCCGATTTCCGCCTCAAATCAGCCGCTGAATACACCACGTGGTACGGCACCCCTCACCCCGCTGCCGAGCTCCTCTCCGAGGCGGTAATGGCCCTGCCGGAGCTGCAGCCGGAAGCGATCAAAGGGGCCGACCTGATAGCGCTGCCCGGATGTTTTTCCACAGCCGCGATTCTGGCCTGCGGCCCGGCCGCCAGCCACCAAATGATCGAGCCGGAGATCGTGGTCGACGGTAAGACCGGGGTGAGTGGAGCGGGTCGGAGCGCGTCCGGAGAGTACCTCTTCGCTGAGCTCAACGAGTCGGTCAAGCCATACGCGGTCACCGGGCACCGACACCGGCCGGAGATGGAGCAGGCCATGAGCGGGCTCTACGGGGGAGCGATCTCGGTCACCTTCGTCCCGCATCTGGTGCCGATGACCAGGGGCATACAGGTCACCTGCTATCTCAGACCACGGTCGGGAGTGACTCTGGAGCAGCTTCGCTCGGTCTACCAGGAGCAGTACCGCGACCAGCCGTTCGTGCGTCTCTCCGACACGCCGGTGCCCAGCAAGCAGACCTCCCAGACCAACCTCTGCTGGCTCACGCTGGAGCAGCAGGGCGCGCACATCGTGGTGTCGGCGGTGCTGGACAACCTGGGTCGAGGAGCCTCCTCGCAGGCGATCCAGGTGATGAACCTCCGTTTTGGCCTGGGCGCGCAGGCCGGGCTCGGGGAGTCGACGCAATGGCCATGAGCGCTGCCCCCGATCTGGAACTCGAGCCGAGTGGGGTGACCGCAGCCCGCGGATTCCGAGCCGCCGCCGCCTGCGCCGACGTGCGCGGCGATGGGGGAGTTCGCCCGGACGTAGCGATTCTTGTCAGTGACGTCCCGGCGGCGGCGGCTGGGGTGTTCACCCAGAACCGGGTAAAGGCGGCCCCGGTGGTGGTCAGCCAGCTCCATCTCAAGCGCGGCCTGGCTCGGGCCGTTGTCGTCAACAGCGGAAACGCCAACGCTTGCACCGGATCACAGGGGCTGGCGGATGCGCTGCGGATGATCCAGACCGCCGCGGATGCGGCCGACTGCGATCCGAGCGAAGTCCTGGTGGCATCGACCGGAGTGATCGGACGGAGCATGCCGATGGATCGAATCCGGCTTGCCATTACGGAGGCTGGCGGTCAGCTGAGCGCCGCCAACGGTCACTTGGCGGCGGAGGCGATCATGACCACCGACACCCGACCCAAGGAATCGGTCGCCGCATTCGCCGTGGCGGGCATTACCCACACGGTCGGGGGGATGGCGAAAGGTGCGGGCATGATCCATCCCAACATGGCCACGCTGTTGGCCTTCGTCACCACCGACGCCAAGCTGGCACCAGACCTGCTCTCCGAACTGTTGCGGACCGCGGTCAGGTCGAGCTTCAACACGATCAGCGTCGACGGGGACACCAGCACCAACGACTGCTGTCTCGCCCTCGCCAACGGCGCCGCCCAAGGGCACGAGCTTGAGCCCGGTTCGGCCGAGGCCGGCCTCTTCGCTGATGCCCTGGACTCGGTTCTACGTGACCTGGCGTACCAGATCGTGGCCGACGGGGAGGGGGTCTCCAAGACCTTCTCGGTCAAAGTCCAGGGGGCGGCAGACGAGGACCAGGCGATGCTGGCGGCCCGCGCCGTAACCACTTCGCCGTTGGTCAAGACGGCGATCCAGGGCAGCGATCCGAACTGGGGACGGGTTCTGGCAGCGGTCGGCCGCAGCGGGGCTGAGCTTGCCCTGGACCGCTGTCGGCTATCCATGGCAGGCCACGAACTCTTCGCCATGGGCCGGCCGAGTTCGGTTGCCCTCGACGTGGTGGCCCAGGCGCTCAACCAGCCCAAAATCGCAATCGAGATTGACCTGGGGGTGGGGGATGCCGGGGCCACCGCCCTGGGCTGTGATCTCACCTCGGACTACGTGAGGATCAATGGCTCCTATTCAACCTGAAGTCACCACCGAGCAAGACCAGGCGAGCGCGCTCAAGCGGGCCGAGATCCTGGTCGAGGCGCTGCCCTATATCCGCCGCTTCCAGGACCAACTGGTGGTGGTCAAGTTGGGCGGAGCCGCCATGGACGAGGGGGGCGACCGCGATACCGTGCTTCAGGACTTGGTGCTTCTTCGCTTCGTGGGGTTGCGCCCGGTCCTGGTTCACGGCGGAGGCAAGGAGATCACCGCGTTGGCCGAGGCTCTCGGACTGACCACCCAGTTCGTGGACGGCCTCCGGGTTACGGACGACAAGACCATGGAGGTGGCCAAGATGGTCCTGACCGGCAAGATCAACCCTGACTTGGTCGGCGCGATCCACCGACTGGGCGGGCGCGCCATGGGGCTGTCCGGGGAGGACGGGCCCAGCATTCTGGTGCGTCGCCAGCTGGGTCCCAAGGGCGAGGACCTGGGTCGCGTGGGTGAGGTCCAAGAGGTCAACCCAGAGCCGGTGCTGACGATCACCGAGCGGGGAATGATCCCCGTGGTCGCCTCGGTCGGGCTCGGCTACGACGGTCTTTCGTACAACGTGAATGCCGACACGGTGGCGGCCTCACTGGCCGCAGAGCTGCACGCGACCAAGCTCATGATCCTGACCGACGTCCCAGGAGTGCGAGACCGCGATGGTGAGTTCCAGAGTCGGCTCTCAGTCGACCAAGCGGACGCTCTCTGGCAGAACGGCGCGGCGTCGGAGGGGATGATCCCCAAGCTGAAGGCGGCCTGTTCGGCAGCTAGGGCGGGTGTGACGGTGCACATCGTCGATGGCCGACAGCCCCACTCGATCCTGCTCGAGCTGCTCACCGAGGCGGGAGTTGGAACGATGATCGATCCGGTCAGCGCCGATGGCTGAGATGACCAAACTGGCCACCGCGGAGGCCGCCGGCCAGGTACTGCTGGGAAACTACAGCCGAGTACCTATCACCCTGGTCCGCGGCCAGGGCTGCTACGTGGAGACCGACGACGGCCGCCGGCTGCTGGATTTCCTAGCTGGAATTGCGGTCAACCTGCTCGGTCACTGTCACCCCGAGGTGGTGGAGGCGGCCACCGGCCAATTGCAGCGCCTGATTCACACCAGCAATCTGTACTTCACCGAGCCACAGGTGCAGCTGGCTGCTCGGCTGGTCGAAACCGCGTTCCCTGGCAGGGTCTTCCTCGGCAACAGCGGCGCCGAGGCGAATGAGGCGGCGATCAAGGTAGCCCGCAAGTGGGGCCAACTCAATCGAGGCGGCGCATTCCACATCATCACTCTCCAAGGAGCCTTTCACGGGCGCACCCTGGCGACCCTGGCGGCCACCGGCAACGCTCACTACAGCGATCCCTTCCGCCCACTCCCCGACGGCTTCCGGCAACTCCGAAAGGGGGACCTAATGGCGGTTGAGGCGGCCCTCGCGGATACCGAGCGGCCGGCGGTTGCGGTAATGGTCGAGCCGATCCAGGGGGAGAGCGGGGTGTACGTCCTGGAGGACGACTACCTCCGCCAGCTGAGAGCCCTCTGCGACCAGTACCAGGCGCTGCTGATCTTTGACGAGATCCAGAGCGGACTGGGGCGGTCCGGGACCATGTGGGCCCACCAGCAGGCCGGGGCAGTTCCGGACATCATGACTGTAGCCAAAGGTCTGGCGGGCGGCCTGCCGATCGGTGTTGCGCTGGTTGGCGCTCGAGCCGATGTGTTCACCCCCGGTGACCACGGCAGCACCTTCGGCGGCAACCCGGTTGCCTGCGCCGCTGCTCTGGCGGTCCTCAGGGTGCTGGAACGCGACCAGCTTCCTGCCAGGGCAGCTGCCACCGGATCCCTGCTGCGTTCCCGCTTGATGGCCCTTCGGGAACGAGGACTGCCGATCGCCGAGGTTCGGGGGCGGGGCCTGCTCCTGGGGATCGGCCTCACCTCGCCCATCGCGCAGGAGACCGCCCGGGCAGCCCTCGACGAGGGCCTTCTGGTCAATCCCATCGGTAGCTCGACCGTCCGGATCGCACCGCCGCTGATCGTCGGGGAAGCGGAGGTGGAGCTGGCTATCTCGGGGATCGAACGGGCCCTCACCAGGGCCCAAGCCGGCAGAGCGGCCAATTGAGCGCCACCATGGACCGGACCTCGCGTCAGTCGGTGATCCTGGAGGTGCTGCGCAGCCGCTCGGTTCAGACCCAGGAGCAGCTGGCCCAGGAGCTCCGGCGCCGACGGATCAGCGCCACCCAGGCCACGATAAGTCGCGACCTGCGCCAATTGCGAGTGGCTCGGATTCCGGCCCCAGACGGGCCTCGGTACCTTCCACCGATTGAGGGTCCAGACGCAGAGGCACGACTGGTATCTGCACTGACCTCCCAGCTCAGCTCGCTGGAAGTGGTGGGCGACATCATCGTGCTCCGGACTCTCTCGGGTGGGGCCCAGGTGGTGGCGGCCGCGGTCGACGCTCTCGCTATGGACCGGGTTGCAGGCAGTATTGCCGGGGACGACACCGTCTTTGTCCTGGCACGTTCTCGAGCCGGTGCCAAGCTGGTGGAGCACCGGCTGCGCGAGGCCTGGGAGCGGGGCGCCCAATGGGGTTGATCACGCCCGGCCTGACGATCTCCACCCGAGCCGCTACAGGAGTCCGCCCTTGACCGATTCCGCCAAGCCGCGCTGCGTGCTCGCCTTCTCGGGTGGGCTGGACACGACTGTGGCCGTTCACTGGCTCACCCATACCCGCGGCTTCGAGGTGACAACCCTCTCCGCCGACCTGGGTGAGACGGTTGATGCCGAGGTGATCCAGCGGAGGGCACTGAAGGCTGGGGCGACCGCCGCCCACGTGGTCGACGCCAAGGAGACGTTTCTCGCCAACTTCGTCTGGCCCACCCTTCAGGCGGGCGCTCTCTATCAGGGCGTGTACCCACTCGCGACCGCCCTGGGACGTCCGCTCATCGCCAGGCTTCTGGTGGAGGTGGCAAGTGAGGTGGGCGCGTCGGCGGTGGCACACGGCTGCACCGCCAAGGGCAACGACCAGGTCCGGTTCGACGTTGCGGTTGGCGCGCTGGCTCCTGGACTGGAGGTGGTGGCGCCGCTGCGAGAGTGGCGAATGGGCCGCAGTGACGAGATCGCCTATGCGGCCGAGCACGGTCTGGAGATCACTGCTACCCGGGAGAGCCCGTACAGCGTCGACGCCAATCTCTGGGGAAGAAGCGTCGAGACAGGGATCCTGGAGGATCCGTGGATCGAGCCTCCGGCTGACGCATTCGCCTGGACCCAGGATCCTCGGCTGGCGCCCGAGCGGGGATTGGAGCTGGTGGTCGGCTTCGAGCAGGGCGTACCGCACACCCTGGACGGGCGGGCACTCTCTCCCGCCCAACTGGTGGGCCAGCTCAACCGGCTAGCCGGTGAACACGGGGTGGGACGCATCGATCACGTCGAGGACCGGCTGGTGGGGATAAAGTCCCGCGAGGTGTACGAGGCCCCGGCTGCGGTGGTGCTCGACACCGCCCACCGGGCTCTGGAGTCGCTCACCCTCTCCCGGGACGTGCTCCGATTCAAGCGCCAGGTGGCTGACGAGTGGGCCCAACTCACTTATGACGGCCTCTGGTTTTCGGCGCTTCGACAGAGCCTTGGTGCCTTCGTGGGGTCTACCCAGGGGTTCGTCACAGGTGATGTCCGACTCAGACTCCGCCAGGGGGCGGTGACCGTGGTTGGACGCACCAGCCCGAGCACCCTCTACCGACGTGATCTCGCTACCTATGAGCTGGCCGGCGACAACTTCCGACACCAGGCGGCCGAAGGCTTCCTCACCATCTTCGGGCTGCCCCTCCGCACCCAGGCGGCGGCGCAGGGGAATCTCTGGGAGGAGTCACGGCCTTTGCTCCCATCGGTGCCCCGCGGAATCGCTCGGGGGGAGGGCCAGCCTGGAGAGGGGGCCAGTGCCGAAGCGGAGTGAGGCAGATCACCCGGCCCCGTCCCCGCTGAGTCCTAAGGCTTGGGCGGGACGCCTTCCAGGGGAGACCGACCCACTTCTCCAGGAGTTCACCACCTCGATGCCCGGGGACCTACAGATGGCCGCCCAGGATATCGCGGGCTCACTGGCCCACGCCCGCGCCCTGGGCAGGGCGGGAATCCTGGACCCGAAGGCGCTGCGCGCGATCGAGGGCGGGCTGATCAAGGTGGGGCGCGAGCTAGGTCGCGGCGAGTTCAAGGTGCTTGCTGGCGACGAAGACATTCACATGGCGATCGAACGGCGTCTGATCGAGCTGATCGGGGAGCCCGGCCAGCGTCTGCACACCGGGCGCAGCCGCAACGACCAAGTGGCTCTCGACCTGCGGCTCTGGTGCCGTGCTGCGACCGCCCAACTGGTCGAGGAGCTGGCCGACCTTCAACGGGCTCTTATCCGCCGGGCACGTCAGCAACAGAAGACGATCCTTCCCGGCTACACCCACCTGCAGCGGGCACAGCCGGTCCAGCTCGCTCACTACCTGCTCGCCTATTTCGAGATGCTCGACAGGGACCAGGAGCGGCTCAAGGATCTGGACCGACGCACCGACTCATCCCCGCTGGGGAGCGGGGCGCTCTCCGGGAACACGCTCTCCATCGACCGCCGTCGGCCGGCTCGTGAGCTGGGATTTAGCGAGATCAGCGCCAACAGCCTGGACGCCGTCGCCGATCGCGACTTCGTGGCCGAGCTGACCTTCGCCTGCGCTCTGATCGCGGTGCACCTGTCCCGTCTTTGTCGAGGACCTAGTGATCTGGAACACTCGGGAGTTCTGCTTCATCACCCTGCCCGACCGCTGGGCGACCGGCTCAAGTCTCATGCCCCAAAAGAAGAACCCCGATGTCCTGGAACTGGTGCGAGGACGGGTCGGCCGTCCGGTCGCGGCGCTGGTGGGCATCCTAACCGTGATCAAGGGACTCCCCCTCAGCTACGACCGCGACCTCCAGGAGGACCGCGAGCACCTGTTTCCGGCGGTCAGATCGGTCCAAGAGAGCGTCCAGGTGCTCACACAGCTGATCTCGGCTGTGGAATTCAATCGGGAGACGCTCCGGAGTGCAGCTTCCGATCCCGAGCTGCTGGCTACCGACCTGGCCGAGCGGATGGTTGAGGGTGGCGTTCCCTTCCGGCTCGCCCACGGGATGGTCGCCCGCTTGGTCCGAGAATCAGAGTCGCGCCAGCTGGGGCTGGACCAGGTGGTCCAGGAGTCATGGCGTCGGCTGGGCTTCACAGAGCGGGCAGAGGCGGTGCAGCTCTTCCATCCAGGGCACTCGCTGGAGCTCCGGGAGGAGCCGGGTGCCCCGGGCCCCGAGCAGACTCGGAGCGCCCTGGCCGCCGCCGCCGCCCGGGTTGCCCAGCACCGCGGCTGGGCCCGTTCGCTTCGCCGCCGCCTGCCCGCCTGAGAACGCCCCTACTTGTTAGCATCGGGTCAGCCGCGGTGGCAGGCGCTCAGCGGGCAGGAAGGTGTACCAAAAGCTCTATTTGCCGCTCGACAACTCCGACCACTCGGTCGCCGCGTCCGAGGTGGCAATCCGGCTGGCCAAGTCCAGCGGTGCTGAGATCGTTGGCTCGCACGTCTATGCGGCCCGGCTGCACGACTACCGCTTCAAGCAGATGGAGTACACCCTCCCCGAGGAGTACCAGGACGAAGCCGAGCTCGAGCGCCAGCGCAAGATCCACGACAGCCTGATCACCACCGGTCTCCAG
Organism: Candidatus Dormiibacterota bacterium; assembly: GCA_963804565.1. Lineage (GTDB taxonomy): Bacteria > Chloroflexota > Dormibacteria > Aeolococcales > Bog-877 > Bog-877. Next base: position 1,959,750 of record CAWDQV010000001.1, read on the forward strand.
CTGATCTCCGACTCCTATCTGGACGAGACCCAGAAGCGTTGCCTAGAGGAGGGGATCAAGTTCACCCCCAAGACCTTCGATGGCAAGAACTGGGAGGTACTGGTCAAGGACATCAGCGAGAACGACTACGACCTGGTGCTGATGGGAGCCTGCGGGCTCGGCCAGGTCAAGGAGACCCAGATCGGCACCTGCGTCGACCGGGTGGTGCGCCGGGCTCATCGGGACACGCTGGTGGTCCGTCACCGTGAGGGCCGAGAGCCGCTTGATGGCCCAATCGTGGTGGCGATCGACGGGTCCCCCCAGTCATTCGCCGGTCTTCGCACCGCGCTCGAGTTGGGCCGGGCGCTTGACCTGCCGGTGGAGGCGGTCTCGGTGTATGACCCCTACCTCCACTACGTGCTCTTCAACGGCATCGTGGGCGTGCTCTCCGAGAAGGCCAGCAAGGTTTTCCGCTTCAAGGAGCAGGAGGCGCTCCATGAGGAGATCATCGACACCGGGCTGGCCATGATCTACTCGTCGCACCTCAAGGTCGCCCGAGACGTGGCCAAGGCCGAGGGGGTTGACCTGCCAATCACGCTGCTGGACGGCAAGGCCTTTGAGCAGGTGCTTCGCTACGCGAGAGAGAAGGACGCCTCGCTGCTGGTGTGCGGTCGGATCGGAGTCCACTCGGATGAGGGAATGGACCTCGGCGGGAACACCGAGAACCTGCTCCGTCTGGCGCCCTGCAGCGTCCTGCTCTCGTCTCGCACCTACGTTCCTCCTATCGACGTCCGGGGTGCGGCCTCGGTCGTCTGGACACCGGAGGCCAACTCGGTGATCGAGCGGATCCCCTGCTCAGCTCAGGGGCTCTCGAGGACCGCTGTGCTTCGCTGGGCCATGGAGCGTGGCCACTCGATCATCTCTCAGGACATCGTGACCGCGGCTCTGGGCGACATCCTGCCACCCGAGGCGTCGGCGGCCATCGGGGTGCCGGTGCCCCGGCAGTCCGCCGCCGATCTGGACTTCGAGGTTCACATCTGCCGAGACTGCGGCTACACCGCTCGTGGAGTGCGGCCCGTAGTCTGCCCGGTCTGCGGGAGCGACGCCGAGCAATTCTCCAAAGTCGACCACCGGAGTCTGATGGAGGCGGCGCAGGAGGAGGGCGAGGTCACCGAGGAGCTGACCTTCGACAACCGCAAGATCGGCTGGTCCAACGATGCCCGAACCCTGCTGCACGAAATGCCCGCCGGGTACTTGAGGCGCCGGATCAAGGCCAAGATCGAGAAGGTAGCCCGAACCAGGCGGCTCTCCGTGGTCACCCTCCAGGTGGCGGCACCGCTGATCGAGCCCGAGCTCGGGCGCTCCGCCAACGCCCAACCGCACCGCACACCCCTAGAGGGGGAGCTGGCCGGCGTCGGGGCGGCGGTTGAACCGAGCCACGGCTTCACCGGCGCCACCGCGGAATCTGATGACGTCGACCGGGCACTACTGACCTACGCTGCCGGCGGGGCTGGGGGGCGCTACGTCCCTCGTGAGGCCGCCCCCACGATCTCCCGGCTCCGTCCGCGCGACGAGGGCACCACCCCGGGGTTCGCATCTCCGCCCACCCCCAACCCGGTCGAGACGGTAGCTGGGGAGGGCGCCAAGTGCCCCTTCCCGGGAGCCGAGGCCGCACTTCGCGAAGCTGGCCAAGGCGAGGCCTCCGACCAGTAGTCAGAGCTTCTGGCGGCGACTCCGGGACTGCGGCTGCGGACCGCTAGAAACGGTGCGTCGTGTGGCTGAATGTTCCCCTGGCGAAGGCTAGGATCCTCTTCGGAGAGACCGAGAAAACCAGGATCGGCTCCGTGCTCTCCGCGTGGTGAAAGCAGCCGTCACCCAGCTGATATTGCCAGCGACCGTCCCACTTGATGGTCCAGGCCTGAGCCAGCTGGCGCAGCCGCTCCTGGTCGGTGACGGCGACGGCCTCACCCTCCACCATCACGTCCAAGCCGCTGTCCCACTGGTTGGTTCCGGTCGTCAGTACCACGTGGTGGTTGCCTCGCAGATTCACCGCCTTTTGCTCTTCTGCACCGGTGCAGAAGTGAAGGGCCCCGTCGAGCCAGACCGCCACCAGCGGAGTGACGTGGGGCCGGCCATTGGCGCGCACGGTGGAGATCCAGAACAGCTGGGCTGATTCGAGCGCCTGGAGCGTCTCATCCCACTCGGTAGCGGCGGCCCCAGGTTGGCTGAAGCGTTTGTCGATCGCGGATGCTGGCGTGATCATCGGAGCTGCTCCCTCCCATTAGCGGTGGTTCGGTGGCATGTCGCCGAGGCCTCAGTCTCCCAGCTCGCCGTCGACGTCGCGCTCCGAGAAGTTCCCCAGCAACGATGGGCTCCCTTCCTCCCAGGAGAAGATCGCACCGCAGTTGGGACACTCCAGGTCGGCTCCCGGGTCATGGTCTTCGGGGGTAAGCAACGTCTCGCCACAGGTGGGACAGCGCAGGGTCGGGGCCGGCGCGTATCGCGAGTCCCTGGCGACCGCACTCGCCGCAGCGGCCAGGTCGATTGCCACCGACTGGCACTCGGTACAGCGGAACGTGGCAGCCCGGTCGTCGTGGCTCAGGTAGCGCCCGGCGCTGTCTACCAGCACGGGCGCACCGAGAATCTCGAACTTCCCCGCGCGGCAGCCGGAGGGGCAGACCAGGTGGCGCCGTCTATCGGGAGCCAGATCAGCCCTCCCCGGAGGTGAAGTTGGGCAAGTGCCACCCACTCGGACCCTCGCCGGCGTGGAGGATCTCCTCGAACAGCTCGTCAAGATCCGACTGGGTGAAGAGGTCCGCGACTCGGGACCGGAGACGGGCGGCGCCGTCACAGCCCTTGATTGCCCAGACGACGAACTTGCGGCTGAGCCGGACGCCGCGCTGCTCACCGTGGTGCGCGACCATGGCATCCCAGTGCCGCTTGGCCAATCGGAGTCGGCTCTCGAAAGTGGGGAGCGGTCCCGGCTCGCCCCAGCGCAGCTGGCTCACCGTCTGCTCGAGAAAGTTCCAGTCGCCCAGCATCCCCCGGGCGACCACCACCCCGTCCACCGCGCCCGCTCTGATCCGGCTTTCCACGACCGCCGAGTCGCGCACGTCCCCCGACCCCAACACCGGGATGTGATCTACCGCCTCCTTGACCCGGGCGATCTCGTCCCAGTCGGCGAAACCGGTGTACTTCTGGCAGCGGGTTCGTCCGTGTACGGTGACCGCCGCCACCCCAACCTGCTCCAGGGCACGGGACAGCTCGGGGGCGTTGATCGTCTGGTGGTCCCAGCCGAGTCGCATCTTGGCGGTGACCGGCACGTCCACCGCCTGGACCATCGCCTCCAAGACCGCGACGGTCCGGGAGATCTCCCGCGCCAGTGCCGCACCGCTCCCCAGGCGGACCACCTTGGGCACCGGGCAGCCCAGATTGACGTCAACCGCGTCGGCTCCCAGGGCGACGCAGATCTGGGCAGCGTCGGCCATCACCGAGGGGTCGTTTCCGACCACCTGGGCCGAGACTGGCCGCTCGTCCGGACCCAGGTCAAGGAGCCGGACGGCTACCTCTTCCGGGGCTCGGACCAGGGCGGCCGCGGCGGTCATCTCGGTGCAGGTAAGGCCGACCCCCATTTCGCGAGCGAAGGCCCGAAAAGGTCGATCGGTGATCCCAACCATGGGCGCGATGAAGATCGGGGTCGCCAACTCCAGGCTGCCGATCCTCAGAGTCTGCGGTGGCCGTACCGGGCTCGGGGCCCTGGTGGGAGCGGTGACGATCAAGCTGAACTGTTCCTCCACGCTAGGGGTCGGAAGCGGAATTACCGCTAGTCCGCCCTCCCATGATCGCGAAAGCGAGCGCGCTTCGCTGCTGCTCGCTAGATGAGGTGCCTCAGGATCGACAGGATGCTGACCAGCAGCACCAGGGCAAAGAGCGCCGACCAGAACAAGCAGCACCCGGCGGGAAGTGCACAGCAAAACCCCGGCAGGAAGCGCACCCCGGGCCCTCTGGCAAAACCTTGGCGATAGCGGTATCCGCGAGCCATGTACCCATGATCTCATCCAAGAGTGCCCGTCGCAGGATCTCGGCACACCGCGCCGATATAGTCGGCAGCACCGAGGAACTGAGCCAATCGGATTGGAGGGAGCGGATTGCTGCTGGCCATCGACGTTGGCAACTCCAACCTGACGCTCGGTCTCTTCGAGGGCGAGGAGCTGCGGACCCATGGCAGGTTCACGACCAGGAGGGACGCCACCCCCGACGAGCTGGGTGGGCAGATGCTCACTTTCCTCAGTCAGCGGGGCCTGTCCGCCAAGGTCGAGGCGATCGCGGTGAGCAGCGTCGTCCCCAGCCTCGGCCAGCCGCTGGCCGAGATGGCTCGTACTTACTTCGGGGTGGAGGCGCTGCTGGTCGGGCCAGGCACCAGAACCGGTATCGAGATCCACTACGACCCGGCCAGGGACGTCGGGGCAGACCGGATCGTGACGGCGGTTGGGGTTCACCACCGTTACGGTGGCCCGGCCATCATGGTCAGCTTTGGCACGGCTACGGTCTTCGACGCCATCGACGAGAACGGCAACTACCTCGGCGGCGCTATTGCCCCCGGGCTCCAGCTTTCGGTGGATGCCCTCTTCGCTAGGGCGGCGCGCCTGCCCCGGGTTGACCTGGTGGCACCCGGCAAGACCCTGGGCAGGACCACGGTGACCTCGGTACAGGCGGGGATCATGTACGGAGCGGCGGCTCAGGCAGAGGGCATGATCACCCGGCTCCGGGAGGAGCTCTCGGGCGAGTCCAAGGTCGTCGCGACTGGAGGACTAGCGCACTTGGTGGCTCCCCTGGTGAAGGGAGTCGACGTCATCGACCCGTTGGTGCTCCTCGAGGGTCTGAGGATCCTGGAGCTGATCAACCGGGGCCACGAGTGAGGTCGGCTTAACAAAAAAGGGCGCCCCCCGAAAGGGACGCCCCGAGAGGGGGGGGCGATGTTGAGAGCCCGAGACCGCGTCTCTTTGGGCTGGACTTAGCCTAGCACCGAACCTAATGCCCGGCAAATTCCGAAGTGGTAAAAGAATCGACACGGAAATGTGGAAGCCAGGTCGGTCTCGCTGAATACGGCCCGAGATCAGCGCCTTGGGGCCGCAGCAGGCAGGGTTCGGGGAGTTGCTGCTGGATTTCCCCCTCCCCACTTGCCGGGGGGGCAGGCGTTCGGTAGACTTCGCATCCCCGGCTCGCCGTCGCTTTCGACGATGCGGGCTTCGGCAGTCGCGTCGGCTCAGGCCGGCAAGGAGCAAGAGAAAAGCATGCAGGAGAAGCCGGTACTCCTTACCCAAACGGGGCTCGACAAGCTGCGCGAGGAGCTCGACCACCTGGTCAACGCTCGCCGCCAGGAGATCGCCCAGCGAATCAAGACCGCCAAGGAATTCGGCGACCTGAGCGAGAACGCCGAGTACGAAGATGCCAAGAACGAGCAAGGCTTCGTGGAGGGGCGCATCCTCACTTTGGAGCAGATGATCCGCAACGCCAGCCTGATCGAGACCGACGACCATCGCGACGGTTCTGTCCAGCTCGGGTCCTCGGTCCTCGTCAAGGACGAGTTCGGCGAGATGACCTACACAATCGTCGGACCCGCCGAGGCCGACGCGGGCTCGGGCCGTATCTCCCTGGAGTCTCCAGTGGGCAAAGCCTTGCTGGGGCGCCGCACCGGGGAGAAGATCAACGTGGAGACGCCCGGAGGCGCCCGACAGGTCCAGATCCTCAAAGTCGCGTGAGCCAACCACCGCCCAGCGGCGGTAGGGCGCTCGCAGAAATCATCGCCGAGCGCCTGCGGAAGGCCGAGCAGCTGAAGGAGGCGGGGACGCCGCCGTGGGGAGTCGACTTCTCTCCCACCATGAGTTGCGCCGAAGCGGCGCGCCGCGCGCCGTCGGAGTCGGGTCAGGTGGGGGAGAGCGGGCGGGTCGCCGGCCGCATCCTGGGACTGCGCTCGTCGGGCGGGATTGCCTTCGCCGACTGCAACGACCAGAGCGGCACCCTGCAGTTGATGTCCAGCCGGGATGACCCTGGAGGCGACCTGGTGGACCAGCTTCAGCAGCTGGACTTTGGCGATGTGGTGGGAGCGGAGGGGGAGTTGGTCCGAACCAAGCGGGGCGAGCCCTCGCTGAGAGTCACGAGCCTCACCCTCCTAGCCAAGGCGCTGCGCCCTCCCGTCGGCAAGTCCAGGGGATTCGCCGACGTTGAGCAGAGCTATCGACGACGCTACCTCGACCTGTTGTCCGACCCCTCGAAGCGAGATATCTTCCGCCAGCGCAGCGAGGTGATCCGGGCGCTACGCGGAGTCCTCGACGAGCGCGGATTTCTGGAGGTCGAAACCCCCATCCTGCAGGCCATCCCCGGAGGCGGTGCAGCCCGGCCCTTCCGCACACATCACCACTCGCTGGATACCGACCTCTACTTGCGGATCGCAGTCGAGCTCTATCTGAAGCGCCTCCTGGTGGGAGGCTTCGAGCGCGTCTACGAGCTTGGGCGCACCTTCCGCAACGAAGGGCTATCACCCCGCCACAACCCCGAGTTCACCCTGCTCGAGGCCTATCAGGCGTACGGCGACCTGGAGAGCATGAAGGATCTAGCCCAGGCCCTGGTCCGGGCGGCGGTTGCCGCGGTGCACAAAGAGGGAGGTCTCGACTCCGAGCAGGGCGCGATCATGCTTGAGCCGCCATTTCGCTCGCGGAGCATGTCCGAGCTGGTCGAGGAGCTGACCGGGCTGGAGCTGGACCACTTATGGGGTGAGCCGGAGCGGATGGTGGAGGAGGCTCGGCGCCTCAACGTGGAAGTCTCGGATGGGGCCCAGTCAGGGGTGGTCCTGTATGCCATCTATGAGCAGCTGGTCGAGCCCAACGTCAGAGGTCCGCTATTCGTGACCGACTACCCGGTCGAGGTCTCTCCCCTGGCCCGGCTCAGCCGGGACTCTCGCTTCGTGGAGCGGTTTGAGCTGGTCGTGGCAGGTCGCGAGCTGGCCAACGCGTTCTCCGAGCTCAACGATCCTCTGGACCAGCGCCGGCGGCTGGAGCAGCAGGCGCAGCTTCGGGCGGCGGGCGACTTCGAGGCTCAGCCTTTCGACGAGGATTTCGTCGAGGCGCTGGAGCACGGGATGCCTCCCGCGGGCGGCATCGGCGTCGGGGTCGACCGTCTGGTGATGCTGGTGACGGGCGCCAAGAGCATTCGGGACGTGGTGCTGTTCCCGACGCTGCGGCCGCAGGTGGGAGGCGAAGAAACACCGCAGCCCGACGCTGCGGTCGCTCCACCGCCCTAACCTTTTAGTGATGCTCGCCCTCAACTTCATCCGGGAGAATCCGGATCTGGTCCGTCAGGCGGCGATCCGAAAGGGCGAGCCGGCTCCGATCGACGAGATCCTCGAGCTGGACCGGAGGCATCGCCAGCTGCTGGGCGAGGAGGAGGCGGCGCGGAGCGAGATGAACGCCCGCTCCGCCAACCTAGTTCCGGGCCAACTGGAAGCTGTGCGGGGAGAGTTGGCGCAGCTCAAGGGACGTATTCAGGTCCTCCAGGAGGACCGGAGGACGCTCCAGGAGCAGTTGAACCGACTGCTCCTGCTGGTCCCCAACCCACCGCATCCGTCGGTACCGGACGGCTCAACGGACGACGAGAACGTCGTGGTCCGGACCTGGGGCTCTCCCGCCAAGTTCGATTTCCCCGAAAGGACGCACTACGAGCTGGGCGAGGCGTTAGGCATCTTCGACTTTGAGCGAGCGGTCAAGATAGCCGGTAGCCGGTTCGCACTCCTGAGGGGCGAGGGTGCGCGGCTGGAGCGTGGGATGGCCCTGCTCATGTTGGACATGGCAACCAGAGATCACGGCTACAGCGAAGTCTCACCGCCATATCTGGTGACCCGTGATTGCATGGTCGGCACCGGCAACCTGCCCAAGTTCGAAGAGGACGCCTTCCATGTCGTGGAGGGGGACCGCTTCCTGATTCCGACGGCCGAGGTACCGGTCACCAACCTGTTCCGGGACGAGATTCTGCCGGCGGAGCAGCTACCGATCCGGCTAGTTGCCTGGACGCCATGTTGGCGAAGCGAGGCCGGGGCTCCCGGCAAGGACACCCGGGGTTACATCCGGCTACACCAGTTCTCCAAGGTCGAGCTGGTCAAGTTTGTTCGGCCGGAATCCTCGCTTGACGAGCTGGAGGGCTTAGTAGCCGACGCCGAGTCGGTTCTACAGGCGCTAGGACTCCACTACCGAGTGCGACTGATGTGTGCCGGGGATATGGGCTTTGCCCAGTGGAAGAAGTACGACATCGACGCTTGGGCCCCGGGCATGAAACGCTTTCTCGAAGTCTCCTCGTGTTCGGTATTCGGAGACTTCCAGGCTCGTCGGGCCAGCATCCGCTTCCGCGCCGGTCGGGGCAAGCCGGACTACGTCCACACCCTGAATGGAAGCGCCCTCGCTCTGCCGCGGACCTTCGACTGTCTGCTGGAGACGTACCAGACGGAGCGCGGCACCGTGGCGATCCCGGAGGTGCTCCATCCGTACGTAGGTGGGCTGGCCGAGATCGCCTGAGACGCGTACATGCGTCGGGATGCGACCTCGTCTCCGACGCCCGTCGAGCACTCCCAGCCTTGATCAGCGACGATAACGGGTGCCCATGGCTGACCGCGGAGGGATGGCAGAGCGGTTGATTGCGGCGGTCTTGAAAACCGCTGAGGCGGCAACGCTTCCGGGGGTTCGAATCCCTCTCCCTCCGCCAACTGACCTTTACCCCGAAAAGTGGACCGGCCTTATGACAATTTGGCCCTGAACAATCAGGAGCCAGACATGCCAAGGCACTATCCAGCGAAGCTTCGCCGCCGGACCTGCGAGCGGATGCTCGCCGGTGAGGCGGTCCAAGGACCTCGTCGCCGATCTCGAGATCTCACCCGAGACTCTCTACAGGTGGCGGCGCCAGGCCCTGATCGACGCAGGACAGCGACCTGGCCTGAAGAGTTACAGGCCGATCCGCTACTAGCAGCGCGCCGCCGCATCAAGGAACTCGAGGCTGAACTCAAGATGGTCAAGGCGGCCAGCGCCTCTTCGAGGAGGGTGCCGCTGACCCAAAAGGAAGTTCCAGGTTGTCCGAGGGCTGAACCACCTGGGTTACTCCGAGCGTCGGGCGTGTGCGGTCGTGGGCCTCGATCGCTCCACGTATTACGACATCAAGTTCCGAAAGCCCAACGACCGCGAAATCCGTCGCCTTCTGTTAGCCGACGCCATCGCCGACATCCACGCTCGTTCCCGAGGCACCTACGGCATCCTGCGGGTCAGAGCCGCCTTGGAGATCGAACAGGGGCTCATAGTCAACACCAAACTGGTCAAGAGGATCATGCGCGAACTGGGCATTCGAGGTCTTCCGGGGCCGAGGAAGGGCTATAAAAACCTCGAGCAATGCGCCCACCTGCGAGGACCTGGTCCAGCGAGACTTCACGGCCACCCGTCCCAACCAGCTGTGGTTGACCGATATCACCGAGCACTGGACCAGCGAAGGCAAGCTCTATTGCTGCGTGGTGCTCGACCTCTACTCGCGAAAAGTGGTCGGTTGGGCCATCGACCGGCACTGCGAGGCGGTGTTGGTCAATGACGCCCTGGCCAAGGCCGGTGCCTCGAGGACGACGTCAACCTCGACGGTCATCCACTCGGACCACGGCAGCCAGTTCACCTCTTGGGCCTTCACCGAAAACGTCCGGCGCCTGGGGCTAATCAGCTCTATGGGCTCCGTGGGCGACTGCTACGACAACGCCCCCATGGAATCGTTCTGGGGCTCGATGCAGATTGAGCTCCTGAATCGTGAGAAGTGGCGGACCAAGTTGGAGCTTGCCATAGCCATCGCCGACTACATCGAACACTTCTACAACACCGCCCGCGGCACAGCTCGCTGGGCTATCTCACCCCGAACGAATTCGACAAGCTACACTCGACCCCCATCCACCGGGCCTCTTTGTCATAAAAAGTGGTCCACCGAATGGGGCCAAGGCCAAACTCGAGATCAGATTGCGCCCCATTCCGGCTCCGGGATCAATTTCGCTCTAGGCGTCCGAGGGTGACTGACAGCCTAAGTGACAGCCTAAGGAGCCGCGACTGGGTCCGGACCACGGCTCGGCCAAGTCTGAGAATCTCGATCAATAATCTGCTCGACGCAAGCCCGAAGTTGTATCAATATCTGGGCGAGCTCCTCGTAGGGGAGGCTGGTAGCGGTCCCACGCGCGATGATCACGGCTTGCGACGCCTTCATTTGCAGCATGTAGGGGCCTGCCTGGTCCCCACCGCCTAGGATCTCGTTCTCCAAATGCGCGATAGCACCGCGTACATTCCTGAGACTGGACCGGGAGCGTTCCAGAGGAAGCAGGTTGTTCGGAAGATAGCCTAGAGTCTTCAGCTTTTCTGCGAAGCGGACCGCCCTCTCTGCGGTGACAATGCAGTGCTCTAACTGGTTGGCTGCGCGGATCGAGGGCGAAGCGAAGGGAAGATAGCCACCGCTTACCACGACTTCGACCCCTTGTCGGGTGCCGTCGTAATCGAAGTTCGCCTGATCCGCTAGGCGGACAAGATTGAGCCAAAGTAGACGGTCCGCCCCGTCGACGAGGCCACGCCGACCGAACATCATGTTGAGCACGGCTTTAGGCGATTGGACACTGTCGCAGAAGCCTAGTTCGGGCATCACCGGCCGCATGTCTGCGGGAAGTTCCGCGCCGTATGTAGACATGTCTAGGTGCGCCGAGACACCCACGACGCGCGGCTTGTCAACGGGTTGTTCAATATCCATCACGCAAGATCCGATAGCAACGCCTAGTGCGGTACGAAAGGTTTGGCGATCCCGCGTGCCGGCCGCGTCTCGACCTCGGCGGGGCCGATGCTAAGACTGAGAATATCGCGAGGTGAGCGATCGAGTCCCGCGCGATCCCAATGCCCGGTTCATCGCTTCCGTAGCACCCTGCCAAAGCTCGTCCGAGAGATGTCCGTAGGTCTTCGCCGTCAGGGCGATGGTCGAGTGTCCCAGAACCTCCGACACCACCTTGAGCGGGACGCCTTGCGCGATCAGGAGGCTTGCACCGCTGTGGCGCAGCTGGTGGAATGTGATCGTCGCGATACCTGCCCGCGCAAGCCGGTCGTGGAAGGTGTGACGGACGCGGTCGGCACCCAAAGGTTCGCCGGTCTCGGTGGCGAAGACAAAATCGAAAGCGGCCCACTTACCACCCACGAGGACGCGCTCCTCTAGCTGGCGTCCGTGATGGGTTCGGAGCGTGGCGATCACAGAGACCGGCAGCGGGAGAGGACGACGACTGAGCTTGCTCTTAGGCTCGCCGCGGACCCACCGAGTCTGCGATCCAGGATCGTCCTTCAGCCACTGAAGGGTGTGGTTCACCGTTAGGTGCCCGCGCTCCAGATCGACGTCCGGCCAGCGGAGCGCCAAGACTTCGCCCTGACGGAGTCAGAGCCCGACAGCGACCGTAAATAAGGCCTCCAGCCGGTCGCCTCTCACTGCATCGAGCAGCCTCCGAGCCCGCTCTTGCGTCAGCCAGTCAGCTTCCGAATGCGGAACACGAACGGACCGGGTGAGCGTCACGGGATTGCGGCTGAGCAACGCCCAGCACATTGCTTGCGTCAGGGCTGTTCTCAATTCGGCTCTCATGTGGTGAACGGTCCAGGGAGCGGCTCCGGCGAGGGGACCCCGTTTGTCAGTCCAGAGCGGGTGATGGGCGACCCGCGGATGACCGAACACCTCGGAGGCAAAGCCTCGTGCGTTGGGGGACTGGGATCAGTCTGAGGTGTCCGGATCGTCTCGGAGGCGGGAGTAGAGAGCTCCGTCTCCCCAGCGGCCTCCGAGAAACCCAGCTCCTCGCAGGATCCCCTCGAGTTGAAAGCCAGCACGCTCAAGAGATCGTCTCTCTGCCTTGTTGTCGACACCGGTTAGGGCTTGAACACGATTGGCCAACGTGTTGGCGAAGAGGTAGTTGGCCAGTGCTCGCTGAGCGGCAGTCGCCACCCCCTGCCCTCGACACTCTGGCAACACCATGCAGCCCAACTCGAAGCAGCCTCCTGGTGCGCCAACTACGTCGTGGGGCCACCAAACCACGGCACCGAGCAGTCCTCCGTCAGGCGAGGCTATCGCCAGCATCGACGAACTGGCTCCGATGCAGCCGTCTTCCTCCCACCGGCGACGCCGCTTCTTGGGGTCCCGGAAGCCGGTCCACATGTGGTCGCCGACCGCCGACGGGTCGTTCTCCATCCGATCTAGCACGTCTACGTCCACCTCAGTGAGGGGACGCAGGTTCACACGATTAGGAACTCTCATCGCGCGATCTCCCTTCTTCTGCAGTCTGAACTGTGTTGCTCCTAGGTTATTCGCGACTCGCTACGTGACGCTGCAGCTGGTCAGGCTGAAGCTCCACAAGGATTACCTTTTGGACGGGTCACCTGGTTGCCCGCTCCGATCTCGCCGCGCGAACTCGGCTCACCCCCATTTGGGACCGGCCAGCAACCCCGGATTTGACAGCCGAAGTCCGGAACCCGCGATCTTCGCTCAGTCAGGTCCAGCCTCCAGGACCGACCTATGGGTTGCGCCTTGCACCTGATAACGGACCGTGATGCTGTCCTAGGCCGCACCGGTCGGTACGACAGCGACGCAGCTGATTTCAACTACGGCCTCCGGGTAAATGAGCTCGGTCACCCCTACTGCCGTCCATACCGGAAAGGGGTCTTCTAAGAACTCAGCAGCGACCCTGAGAACGGCTTCCACCTGGGCCTGCAGGCCCACGTGGTACGAGTTGATTTCAACGACGTCGGACCAGTGCACTCCTGCCTCGGCCAGCGTCAATCCGAGATTGCGAAACACCTGTCGTATCTGCGTCTCCGGGTCCTCCGAGAACGCGCCATCTGCCGTCTCGCCGGTATGTCCCGTCACTCGCAACGTGCCGCCGACACTCACGGCACCCGGGATGTGGGTCTGCTTGTAGAAGTCGGCCCACACTTCGGGCACGATCACCTTACGTAACGCACGATTGTTGCGTGTCCCCATCGGAATCTATCCTTCCACTGTGCGGTTCTCAGCTGGTAACTGCGAGAGCATGAGTCGGATGTCCCTCAAGCCTTTGCGATAACGGCGATCGACGCATGGAGACCAGCGAGGTCAATCGGGAGTTTGGCACCTTGCCTGGCGGGCGGGTCCGTCGGAAACCATGCCTTCCACTCCTCATCCATCTCCGCGAAGTCCTCATGGTCGCGCAGGATGAATGTGGCGCTTACGATGTGGTCCAGTGAGCTCCCCGCAACATCCAAAATGGCCGACACGTTCTTCAACCACTGGCGCGTCTGCTCCTGAATGGTAGCGGCGGCAACCTGACCGGTGGCGGGGTCGAAGCCCGCCTGACCGGACACGAACACCGGACCCGCGGCTTTCACAGCTTGGCTGTAGACCGGCGACTTCGGAGCCGCGGCAGTGGTCACGCAATTCCGCGGCATGTCGCTCGTACGTGGCATCGGCCAGTTTGACACACTGCATCATCCGCGATCCGAACTCAGCGGCGGGCCGTACTAACCCCGAGCGATGGATGTACCCAGTCCCCAACGGAGAGGAGAGTTTTGCGGATGCCGACGGCACTCCGCAAGGACGGGCCGGCGTGAGTCGTTTGGCTGCTAAACGACGCGGCAGGGGAGAGGGAGGCCGAGCGCCAGGTGAGTTGCACGGCTGACCTCCATCATCCGGGCCGAGTTGAGCCTCGTGATGCGCGATCGCAGGACGTGGCGCGGCACAGTCGCGATGTTGTCCAGGTTGACAACGCAGGGGCGAGGCAGTCCATCCGCCTCTGTGAGGGGAACCTCGGCATCGAGGCCGCGAACGTGGGTCGTGATGTCCGCCACGGTCACACGGTCCCTCCAGTCGCCGTGCGCGTCCCAAGACAGCAGGAGGACGGGATGCCTCTGGCCCGGTGGCCGTTCAGCCCACCACACCTCAGCTCGACGCAATGTTGCCGGCGCTGTCGGCCCCCCAGTCGAAGTTCTCTTCACCGAGTAGATCGCCAGCGGCCTCATCGGCCCACGCCTGCTCCCCCTTGGTCTCAGGATCCGCCTGGTAGGAGGACCGATAGCGCTGCTCACGGGCCTCGTTTTCCGCCTGGCGCCAGCCGCGCCACAGCAGGTCCGACACTACCTCGGAACGGCTAGCCTCGGTGCCGCGACGACGGCTCTCGATCCGAGCCAATAGTTCAGCCGGCAGGCTGACCGTCACCTTCTCGACAGTTCCCATACCGTTTAGAGTACCACCTATCCTACCGATGGTCGGCTGAAATCCTCTTTAGGTTATGGCCAGCAACTCGCCAGATGAACCACCTCTGGTCTCGACCCCGATCAACTCGGCAGCCAGCCGCTGGATCACCGTCGCTTGGCCTGACGCCAACCTCGACGGCAACCAGGGCGTACGCAAGTGCTCCTCGGCGGTAGTTGGCGGACGCCGGCCAGAGAATTTGAGATCAAGTCGGACTCTGGCAGACACCGGTGAACTTTGGACTACGAACTTGAAAACCGATGAGGCGGCAACGCTTCCGGGGGTTCGAATCCCTCTCCCTCCGCCCACTTGAGATCGAGTGGTCGACCGGGACGCCCTCAGAAACGTTGCGTATACGGGGCTGCATTGCCTAACTGACAGCCCAAATCCCTGCCGCACGATCCAGGCAGATTCGTGGAATCGTCGAGGAGCCCCACCCGGGTCGTCCCGCAGCGCTTTGAGCGTAGCGCAGCTTCACCGTCAGCCAGCTCATTCGTGAGACACCCGGGGCTAATGGGCGGATGCGGGACGCGGAGGGCTTGACTTTGCCCGGCAAAGGGTGGTAGCTTTGTGGCGCAAAGTCCGAACTGGAGGAAGCCCGATGAAGGCAGCAAACGACAACACCGCTTGGAATCGCCTCAGTGGCTGGTGGCTGACTCCCTCGCGACACGGCCTGCAACGCCTGATCCACCCATGGGAGTACCGCCGCCTCCGCCGCTTTGGCGTCACGCACGTGGCCGCTGGCAGTCTCGCGGCCGCCGCGGGATTCATTTGCCTCGCATACGGTGCCTACGGATGGGCAGCCCTCTTTCTGGTTGTTGCGGCGCTTCACCTCGCGTTGGGCTGCTGGGAACTTGCCATCGGCCGCTCCGCATCGATCCAGCCGCAGGCATGAACGACGCCGGTGATGCGGAGGAGGGGATGACTGACCACGGCGGTGCGCTCGATCCGCGTGAGGCAGCGCGGCTGTTGGAACAGACCACCCGCGAGGCGCGGCGTCAGTTCTCGCTCACCCCGCCGCTGGTGACGGCTGTGATGGGTGTGGTGATCCTGGCTGCCTACGGTGCACTCTGGCTCTCGGTGCGCGCGCAGCACCCCTACAGCGGACCAAACCTAGGGGTGATCGCCCTGGTATACGTGACCGTCGCCCTGGGAATTGCTGTCGGGGTGAAGGTCTACGAGCGTGCCAGGGCCGGCGTCAGCGGACCCTCCGTAGCTCTCGGCGCCCCAGAGGGGATTGCACTACTGGTGTCGATCGGGGGGAGCCCAGTGCTTCAGGGGGCGCTCAAGTACTACGGCTCGAGCAATGCGCTCGTCTACGGGGTGATCCCGGCCGCAGCACCACTGATCATCGTCGGGACGACCCTCGCGGGGATGGCCGCCAGCAAGACAAACTGGCCACAGTTCGGCGCCGCGCTTGCGGTCGTCGCTGGCGGTGTCGTCGCTCTCTTTGTGGGGCCGATAGATGCCTGGCTGGTCGCCGGCGTCGCCGTGTTCGCCGGGGTGGTCGGCTACGCTGCTGCGACCGTCTGGCGGGACCGCACAACCTTCCGGGTATGACCGCGGAAGCGCTGGACCCGCTGATCCACGCGCCGGCCCGACTGCGGACTCTCGCGACGCTTGCCGCGCTGCCCGACGGCGCCGCGCTCTCGTTCACTCGTCTTCAGGTCATGCTCGAGCTGACCCCCGGAAACCTGATAACCCACCTGCGAAAGCTGGAGGACGCCGGCTATCTGACCAGCAAGAAGACGGGTAATGGGAAGGCCTCACGCACCTCGATCGGACTCACAAAGCGGGGCCGCGCGGCACTCGAGGTTTATCGAGCCGAGCTACGGGCCCTGCTCGACGGCCTATGAGTGCTAGGTGCGCGGCACTTCGCTCCTCCAGCTTCCTCACGGTACACACCGTCGATGTTCGCATGTGACACTGCAGTAGCTAGCTGTTCCCCCCTTTTCTGCTGGCGCTGGGCCGTCACCCGTTCCGCATTGTTGGTCGAAACAGCTGGGCAGCCGCCGTCTGGCTCCTGGCACCACGTGGGGGATTTGCAGAGTTTCAGATCAAAAGATGTGTGCCAGTAGAGGGCGTCAAACTCTCACGAGCTTGGGCTTAGCGGTTTTTGCGAGCGCGACCCGGGTCGGACGCAGCGGCGCCGCGTACTAGCCTCGAGCAACGGAGGTGCCGAGCGCTCGATCCACCGCGCCGGCAGCGGCGCGCCACAGTTCCTCAGAGAGGGGGCCATATGTGTTTGCGGTTAAGGTGATACGTCGAGTGGCCACGCACCTCTGAGGCGACCTTCAGTGGGATGCCTTGAGCTATCAGCCGGCTTGCGGAGCTATGCCGCAGTCTGATGGAAGGTGACAGCATCCAAGCCTGCCTGAGCACGTTGCGCTCGGACAGAATAGCGCAGACGGTGCCCATGCACCGGAACCGCGACCGGCATCGTCGATGACAGCCTGATAAGCGCCCAATTGGGAGTTGGGAAGGCGCCTCTCGCCTCCCTATTTCGTACCAAGTCTGTTAGGAGGGATGACCTAACGTGGTAGACGGTGACCTGGGAGGAGGAGCGGCTCGATGAGGCCTTGGCGCGCAGAGGGCATCGGTCTGAGTCTGGGTGTCGAAGTTACATCCCAGGTACTAGAACGTGCGATGGAGCGCCTCTCGCCCTCCGAGGAAGAGTTGACCCTATTCCTTCAGGCGCTGCCGCATGTCTCGGCGCATGTCGCCCACTCTCTCGCGAGGGTGCCTCTCGCCGTTCAAGTGGGAAGCCACGGCCGTCACCGTGCCACGGGCCGACTCCTTGGTACGCGCTCTATGTCTGGAGCGAGGCGCCCTCCGCTCGCGGGTACAGAAGCCGGCCCACACCTCGGGTACAACCACCTTCCGTGATGCACGATTGTCCGGAATTTCCATCGGCACCTCTCACTCCACCTATTTAGTCCGCGCGTTGGGCGCCGAGCTGTTGGTGGGCGCGCTCACCTTCTTATAGCCTCGATGACCTTCGACGTGACGATCAGCAAGCAGTAGCGCGGTTGGAACCGACCGCTCGATCCGGGGTCCGGTCCAGGGCCGTCGCCCGGCCGCAAGGCTGCGGAAGAGAATGGACACCCAAAGGCAGTTAAGTAGCACCACTTCGTAGCCGGGCTTTGTCGCTTCGAGGACCGGCTAAGGGTAGAAGGGCTGCAAGGCACCACGTATCAGCGTGAAGCTGAGATGGAGCACCGAGAAGGCCAGTGTCCGAGCGGCAATCCGAGCAGAGATGAAGCGACGGGGGCCGAAAAGCAGCCACCCAGATGGCACGAGGATGGGGACCACGGTGTGCACGAGTGCATTTCCCAGTTCGTCACGGCTACGCAGATCGAGCGCCTGCGCGAGGGCGATGTGGTATACGACGCCAGTCACGATGATCGCGACGAGACCGTTGAGCCGGACTGCCGAAAATAGAGTCGACGGGTGATCCGGCCTCATTGCTAGTGACAGCGAGGTGATTCCCACGATCAGGTTGGATTGAATCGTGATGACCGTAAGGGTGACTAAAGCGCGCGCGACCGGAGAATGGAAGAAGCTCCCGGTGCTGTGGGTGGCGGTGATAACGCTGAGGATGACACGAACCGCCAGGCAAGCAGCCGTCGTACCAAACGAGATCCGAGCCCATTTCGGGTCGATCTCTCCCGCTTCCCTGCTCCCGGTGCCTGCGCCGACGAGTAGGCACCGGGAGCTGCGGAAGGCACCGTTAGTCGCACCGTTTCCGGGACTGAACTCAGCGGTGTCCCATACTGGGTCCGAGCGGCCTCAGACGAAGACGTAGAGGGCCTCGCGCCGTACGATTAGCCCCTAAGGATTTGCCGGTGGCTCGGAGTGGGGGAGTGATATGCCCAA
The DNA here is from genome assembly GCA_963804565.1 of Candidatus Dormiibacterota bacterium. Classification (GTDB taxonomy): domain Bacteria; phylum Chloroflexota; class Dormibacteria; order Aeolococcales; family Bog-877; genus Bog-877. The sequence goes on from CAWDQV010000001.1 coordinate 1,977,903, forward strand.
GTACCTCGTTACCTATCACGATGGCGGAGAAATGTCGACTGACCCAGAAGCAAACGCGCAGATGATGAACGCGTTCGGGGCGTGGGCGACCGGAGTAGGAGCTGCGCTCGTGGATCCGGGCGCTCCGCTGTCCCACGCCAAGACGGTCTCGGCTGGGGGTGTGAAGGACGGACAAGACAGCGCCCAGATCGAGGGATACACCCTGCTTGAGGCCGACGACCTAGACCACGCGGTGACCCTTGTGCAAGGCCATCCGTTCTTGGCTCGGGGTGGAAACCTGCAAGTGAGCCAGGCGATCGATCTCCACTAGAGCGTTGGGCACCCCTGCTGGTGAACTGGTCATCAGCGCACACGATGGGGCTGCCCAGCGCAGCGACGCCATTCAGCCGCGCGATCGCCCGCCAGCTCACGATCCCTGAAAGCGCGGGGCGATTGGCTTCGCCCCATCCACGTCAATCCGAGGGGACGGTCGCGCTCCTCGGCACTCCAAGCGCCGCAACTGCGCGTACCGGAGGTCGGCGGTGCCGTGGCGCCCGGCGCTGGTGGTTGACAGTCCAACGCACCGACGGCCGGACCACTGGGAGGACAAGAGTAGTCAGCAATCGCGCTGGTATGAGTTCAATCTGTAACGCTCGGGACGCGGCCGCTCCACCTCACCTGAACTTGAAGCCCGCTGTGGCGGCAACGCTTCCGGGGGTTCGAATCCCCCGCCCTCCGCCACTTTGGCGTCAACTGTTTCGCATATTGGGTCGTCGAGATCCGCCTGACAAGGGGCCCAAGAGCGCCCAAATCCGGCAGTGCCGACCAGGTGAACCCTCTGCTTGAGCGGTGCCAACCGGGACTACGCTTTGGCGCACGGCGATCCGATTAGCGAGCGCCTCCTGAGCGCCGCCCCGAAAGCTGAGCGCGGGGAGTGAGTTGTGTGGTGTCGACCAATAAGGAGAGGGGGCGAGCCCGACAAGGGCTCGCCCCCTTGGATGTTGGCTTAAACGGCCTGGTTGAGTGCACCCTTCTGAGAATGAGGCGCGAAGACTTCCTTGTCCACCGGAACCCGCCGCATGTGAGCGAATCCAAGTGCGGACAGAAGCAACATGACACCTGCCAGCACAAACGAGATGATCGAGGCCAGAAAGGCAAGGGTTCCGATCGTGCCAAAGGCATATGCTTGCAAGAGCATGCTCCGCAGTGTGGTTCCCTGGAACGATACTTGCTCGAGCGCCTTCAACTCTGCGTTAGCCGGGTTAGCAAGGGCCGCACTCGCGATCTTCGAGTAAACACCGTGGTACGGCATCTCCGAGAGGTGAACCGCGATGAAGTGGTCAGCGTACGCCTCTGCCTGTGCCGCTGTGAGAAGCTCCTGGCCAGCGTACTTGAGGAGGTATGGCCTCATGCCCGGGGTGATCTCAGTGCCCGGCTTAGCGTGCGCAAATGCCGCAGCCGGCGGAAAGTAGATTTCTTGCTTCGCTAACTGGTTGTGGACCTCGTTCGTGGTGAACACTGCGCCCCACATCAGCAGTGCCCCAGCCACGACCAGAGTCAGCGCCAGTACCACGCCAACGCCGGAAGTGATCAGGTCGAATGTCCTACGTCTCATCATGATCCTCCGCAATTCCTTTCCGTTTCGCGGCTAAAGTCCATGCAACTCAGTCTGGGCGCTGGAGCACCGCAACAACAGCGGGCTATCACCGCAGAGGCGCAGGTGTTTCCACCTACTCTTACCGAGTTGCCTAACGGAATCCACCTTCCTCACGGCGCTAAGGTCTGACGCTCGGCCTGGAAATGAGTCGGCGCCCCCTATGGCCCAAGGTTGTGAGTGCGGAGTGGCCGCCGTGGCGCCGCCCAAGCAGCTAGGCGAGGCGAGGGGGTGGAGCGTCGGTCGTGGTGGAGGCTGCGGCAACGACGACGGTGCCCGTGTCAGCTCTAGAGCGCACCCTGAGCCAGCCATGAACTGACCGCATCCACTCCGCCATCTCGGAGAGACGGGCGGTCGAAGCCTCTACTTGGTGATGGGCCATCGTGCCGTTGTCCTGGACGGTTAAGATGATGTGGCCACTACGCTGAGCCAGGCGCATCCGAACGGTGGTGACAGCCTGTTCCGTGGCGTTTCGCAGTGCGGATTCCGCGACGCGGTAGAGCGCGATGTCCGTCTCAGATCCGCGGAGGTCGCGGACGTCGTTTAGGTCGCTTTCGATCACGACCCCGGAACTAGCGGCAAACTCTGATGCGAGCTGGCGAAGCGCTGCCTCCAGGCCGATATCGTCCAGAACCGAGGGCCGCAGGAGGCGGGCAATCCCTCTCAGCTGTTCACTCACTGCGGCTGCTTGCAATCCCGCAACACGCGCGGTCCTGGTCACGGCGGTGGGGGTTCCCGGGCCGCCCTCGAGGCTCTGGAGGGTTCGTGAGATGTGAGCTAGCACCTGAACCGGCTCGCCGTTCAGCAACTCCGCGAGTCGGCGTCGCTCTGCCTCGGACTCCCTCAAGACATCGGCCACCCGTTTAGCCTGGCTAGGGTTGGGATCGCGGCTCATGTTGGCTCGGTTGACTCGATCGAAACTATCCCGTGATTCGCTGCGTAGATGATCGCCTCAGTTCGCGAGTTCACCCGCAACTTCTCGAAGATGTTGTGAAGGTGTCCTTCCACAGTGCGGAGGCTGATGCCGAGGTCCCGGGCGACCTCCTTATTCGAGCGGCCGAGAGCTATCTGACGCAGAACCGTTAGCTCGCGAGTGCTAATCCGATCACTCGCGCGCGCTGCGTCGGTTCGTGATTGAGCCAGCCGGCGGGAGAGGCTTGGGGTGAGTATTAGCGATCCCGCCGCAACAGCACGGATACCCTCGACCAACTCACGTGCCGGTGCGGTCTTCAGGATGTAACCCGCCGCCCCAGCCGCCAACGCCTCCCGGACGTAGTCCTCGTCCTCGTGGGCGCTCACGATGATCACCTTGGTCTCGGGCACCTCGGTCAATATTTGACGGGTGGCCTCTATACCGTTGATGCCGGGCATGCGCATGTCCATCAGGACTATTTGAGGGCGAAGCTGCAGGACGAGTCGAACCGCATCATCACCGCGTGAGGCTTCCCCGACGACGGTCAGATCGGGTTGATCGGAAAGGATTTGCCTGGTACCCTCCCGGACCAGGGCATGATCCTCGGCCAGCACGATCGTGGTCGGGCTGGACCCAGTCATGTTCTCGAAGATAATCGCCCCGCCAGACTTCGGCTCGGGTGGAATCACCTACTGCGGCCCGGTGGTGCCACCCGCTTCGCCCACCGGACCTGCCTGCGCGGTGGCCACGACCACGGTCCCATGACCGGAGCGCGACCAGATCCGGAGCTGGCCGCCGATCAGCGCCACTCTCTCACGCATACCGATAGTCCCGAGCCCTGTCCCTCCGCTGGCCTCGCCCGCGACATCAAACCCAATCCCGTCGTCGGCGATCCGGATCTTCAGTCTCCCAGGGCGCACCACCAATTCGAGTCGAACCCGCCGAGCGACGGCGTGGCGCTCTACATTGCTCAGTGCCTCCTGAGCGACCCGAAGGAAGCTCCGCTCGACGTCGGGACTCCACCTACTTCCGACCCCTTGGACTGACACACTGACCTCAATTCCGACTCGAGAGCCGAAACGTTTGGCGAGGTCCTCGAGCGCGGCAGGCAGGCCCTCGCGGTCGAGAATTTCGGAGCGCAGTCCTTCGGTCAGCTGTCGCAGGCCATCGACGACGGCCACAGCTAGCGCTCTTGTCTGCTCCAACTGCGCAGCGGCAGGGCCCGGAACACTTGCTTCCGTCGCCACCGATTCCAGTCGCCGAGAAAGGTAGATCAGCGCCTGCACTGGTTCATCGTGCAGGTCTCGGGCAATGCGCTGGCGCTCTTCGAGCACGGCTAATCGCCTCGCTTGGTCTTGAGCGCGGAGGAAGTCAAGCGCCAGCGTCGCTTGACTGGCAAAGCTCTCGAGCAGCTTGAGGGCGTCGGCGTCATACGCGGGGTCGTCTTCTGCTCGGTTCAGAATGATCGTGCCAACCGCCCCTTCTCGACCTAGTAGGGGTACAACCATTTGCACGCCTACCGGCAACCCTGCTTCGGCGACAAAGCTTTCAAAACCGTCGCCCGACGAAGGACGCACGATGAGGGGCGATCCAGACTTCAGAACCCTATGAGACGCGGTCCCCGAAGCCTTCGCTGGCGCGCGCAGCAGTGTATCCGCTCCGGCACCGTCGGCTACAAACACGTGAAGGGTCGAGCAGCCGGCTTGTAAGGGCAACACGATGCCGGCGAGGTCAGCACGGCTCAGCTCCCTAGCGATGCGAACTATCGCAGTCAGGAGGACTCTTGGTGAGCTGCCAGCTAGAAGAGAGGTAGTTATCTCCTGCAAGGCCCTGAGCCACTCGTCGCGGTGTTCAAGCTCGCCGTACAGCTGAGCGTTCGCAATCGCCACCCCCGCCTGAGTCGCAAGAGTCAGGACGGCTGCCTCGTCGGCGGCCGTGAATTGAGACCCACCTTCCTTCTCCGTTAGATACAAGTTGCCGAAGATCTTCGCCCGGGCTCGCACCGGCGCTCCCAGGAACGAGGTCATTGGCGGATGGTGCGCTGGGAATCCGACCGATCGGGGATCGTCTTGAAGGCGGCCCAGGCGCAGTGGCTCCTGATCCTGGATCAGTGCCCCGAGGATCCCTCTGCCGGTCGGAACGGGTCCGATGGCGCTTCGCTCCTCATCGCTCATCCCAATGTTGATGAATTCCGCGATGGTTCCGTTCGCGCCAAGCACTCCGAGTGCACCGTAGCGGGCGTGGGTGATCTGCATCGCGATCTCGACGATCCGGCGAAGGAGCGTCGGCAGGGACAGTTCCGATGCGAGGAGAAGTCCGGCCTCCAGCAACGGGGACTGATTGGAATCGGAGGGCGACGACCCGAAGTGATCGCCTTGCGTCTCCTCTCCAGACCTCATAGCTTCTGCATGCATCGTAGCGGTGCCGCACCCGCCGAACGACGCGCTAGTCCTCGTTCCTCGCGTGACTGGGCGAGCCGGTTGCCCCCGCTTGGCGCACCAGCTTCGTGGGCCGAGATTGAGATGAGGGCCCGATTGCCACAGTCCGAGCGGCCGAACGGCTCACTGAACCTCCGCCCTTACACCTTGACGCGGCCAGAGTGATCTCAACCCGGCCGCCAGCGGGGCTCGGTTGACGACCTCGCGCGAAATTGAGGTGTCGCAGCACAATCGGCTTGCCGGGAGTCGAATTTCCGTCCGGCTACAAGTGGGCGGATGGTGTTGAGTGTGGAGGCGTAGCACGTCCAGAGGCAGCCCGCCTGGCCGTGCGCTCGCGGTGATTGCAGCCTGGCCAGCAGCAAGGGCGACGCTGGCCGTCCTCAAGTTCCTCCTTCGTGCGGCGAATGCGACGTTCCCGGGTCGATCTCTGCTTAGCGTCTTCGACCCAGCAGATGAACTCGTTGCGGGCCAGAGGCGTGATGTCCTGCCAGGCAGTGAGAGCACTGGGGTTGGCCACCAGGACCAGGCGCAGGTCGTCTGGAAGCTTGTGCACTACCCCACCGGGAACTCGCTGGCTGCTCATGGGGCTACGGTAGCAGCCCGCGGTTCGAGGCGATTTGCGGTTCATCGCGTGCCGGAGCCGGCCCGCCGCACAGGGACACCGGCAGGCATGCTACTCCGAGCGAAAGTATCGAATCGCTACAAATGCAAAGACGAGTGAGAAGCCAACCAGGTTGACCAATTTCGGGACTGGGACCTCTGGCAATACACCGAACAGAGAATCGCTCGCAGCGCGACGCCGCTCGGCGAATAGCACATCACGGTTCGCAGCGGCCCACTGATCTGGACAGGTTGCACCCACCGTCCCGAGAGGAACAGCAGGAGTAAGGAGAGTACACCAAGGTCAAATTGGGACTGCGTCTCCGTCCGAACCAGGGCGAACACGACAAGTGGCAGCGAGAAGGTATATGTGACCGCGAGTGCGACTGTGACGATGACGAGGGGAAAGCTCACGAGAACTCGTGCGCCGAAGATCGTCGTGCCACCAACAAAGATGATGACGACGGCGATCACGGCGAGCGCCAACTCGACGATGAGTGGCGCTCTGAGCAGCCGTGAGGGCGGCACCGGGGTGGTGGAGCTGCGCCTCAGCCAGCCAATCTCCTGGTCGCTCACCAGCGTGCTCGGGAGGGAGATCGCTATGGAAATAAACGAAATGACCATGATGGTCGAAAGGTGGAGGTCAATCACCGTCAGGCCGCTGTTGCCGACATGCCCCGCGATGGTCTTGCTGACGAATCCAAGAACCACCGGAAGGACCACTGGGATCCCGATCCAGGGACCAGGAGCACAGGGCTCACGGAGAGGGAGCCCTGCCTGCACCTTGAGCAGCGTGAGGAGCTGGGCACGCGAGCCATGTCTGCGTCTCTCGTCCGGATTCGGCGTCACGGATCGACCCCGTCACCCTCCGTCGACGTGGCGGCGCCGGTCAGCTTGATGAAGGCGTCGCGGAAGACGCTCAGCTGAGGCGCGAGAGATCAATGGCTACTTCTGCTGTACAGGTGAACGGAGATGGGGGCGACGATTGCGACGATGAGCAGCGCCAGCCCTACTGTTGTGACGATGGGGTGGTCGAGCGACCAGACCCCAGATGGGGGAGGTCCGACGGTGTTGCCGAACAGTTGCCGGCCGGCCGTCACCACCGCTGACATCGGGTTCCACTCGGCGATGCCGCGGAGCCAGGTCGGCATCTTCAACGGGTCCACGAAGACGCTGGAGATGAATCCCAGCAGGAAGGTCGGGATGGCCATGATGACGTCCGCCGCCTGCGCCGAGCGGGCAAGCAGTCCGACCAGAATCCCCAACCAGCCCATTGCAAAGCCGAAGAGCTCGAAGAGCAGGAACGCGAGAACCGCACTCCCGATGCCATCCTCCGCGCGCCACCCCACCGCCAGACCGCACCCAATCATCACTATCAGGGCGGGAATCCCGAGCAGCAGCCCGGAGACTGCGCGACCGATGACAATCGCCGAACGGGCGATCGGTAGCGTGCGGAAGCGATCGACCACGCCCTCGCTCATGTCGGTGGCCACGGCCACCGCGACGCTGTTCGAGTTGAACAGCACCGACATGGCGAAGAGCCCCGGCATCAGGTAGGAGCGGTAGTTCCCACCAGGAATGCTGATTGAGCTACCGAATACGTACCCGAAGAGCACGACGAAGATTACCGGAATCAGGATGCTGCCGAAGATCACGTCGGGCTGGCGCCTTCCTCGGATTAGAAACCGCCGGGTTGCGGTGTAGGCGTCGAGCAACCCTCCTTGCAGCCGCTGGCTCGCCACCTGGGTCGCCAGGCTCACGCGTCGCCCGCTAGGGGCGTCGGCAAGCGGCTTGCTTCGCCGGACTGATCGGTGACGGTGCTGAAGACGTCGTCGAGGCTGGGCAGCTCGAGCCCGACCTCATGAGTGAGCACTCCCAGTTGGCGCAGTTGCCCCACTACCTCGCTCAGTGTGTTGAGACCGTTGGCGGCAGGCGCGCTCACGGATCGTCCATGCACTTCAGCGCCTTCACCGAGTAGATGTCGTACCTGAGCTACGGTTGCGGCGTCAGCGTCGGGCAGCGTGACCCGAACAAAAGGTCGTCCGATCGAAGCCTTCAGTTGCTCGGGTGTCCCCTGTGCCACAACGAGGCCCCGGTCGATCACAACGATCGTGTCGGCGAGCCGGTCGGCTTCGTCGAGGTACTGGGTGGTCAGCAGCACCGTGGTCCCGGATGAGACTAGGTCGCGGATGTAGGTCCACATCTCGGCGCGGCTGACTGGATCAAGTCCGGTAGTCGGTTCATCGAGAAAGAGCACCTCGGGCTCGGCGATCAGGCTGGCTGCGAGATCGAGGCGCCGCCTCATGCCGCCCGAATAGCGCTTCACCAGCTGACTGCCGGCCTCAATCAGATCGAACCGGCGGAGTAACTCCGAGGCTCGGTGGCGTGATTGCGCGGCCCCCAGGTGGCAGAACCGGCCGATGGTCTCGAGGTTTTCTGACCCAGTCAGCAGCTCGTCCATGGTTGCCGACTGGCCCGTCACGCCGATCCTGGCTCGTACCTGGTCCGCCTGGGTTGTGACATCGAAACCGCTAACCAGTGCACGGCCACTGTCAGCAGTGAGCAGGGTGGTAAGTATGCGTACCGCCGTGGTCTTGCCCGCCCCGTTGCGGCCCAGTAGAGCGCAGACGGTCCCCGCAGGAACGTCGAGACTGACGTCCACAAGGGCTCGGGTGGAGCCAAATGAGCGCGCGAGGTGGCGGGCCGAGATGGTGGGATCGATCACTGCAACCTAGTTTCGCAGTCTCCGGGCGCCGCCCTCCTCACCCCCACCTTTCCGGCCAGCGGGATTCGCTCGCTGAGGGCGCCTGGTAGCCACTCCCACCGACCACCATTCCTGTCTCAGCATGCCGACTCTGGTAGCGAGCAGCACTGAGCGCCTGCCTTGGCTTGGCTACGCGGCGCGGACCATCGCGGAGGGGTCCCCTGACGCTCAGCATCGGTCAGCTGTTGGGCTCTCTCACGAATTCACCCCAGCCGTGGCCGCAGTGCTAAAGGAGTTCTTCAGCTAACGTGACTAGAGCAAACTTCCAAGGCGCTTCGAGGTGTCCCAATCACGCCATCCGGCCCAACCCGCCTGCTCGTGTTGACTACTGGCCTGCCAGGCTCTGGCAAGACGACCCTGGCCAGACAGATCGCTGTTGCCCTCGAGCTTCCGCTGCTTTCGAAAGACGTCGTCAAGGAGCAACTCTTTGATGTCCTCGGTGTCGGTGACCGCGCGTGGTCGCTGAAGCTCGGCGCGGCAGCTAACGAGATTCTCTGGGCCGTGGCTCGGGAATGTGTCGGCGGAGCCGTGGTCGAGACATGGCTAGACCCGATGCGGGACGACGCAGCCCATGCCAGGGCGGCGTTAGAGGCAACCGCTATTTCTCCGATCTGGGAGCTGATGTGCGACTGCCCGGTCGAAGTCGCCGTCGCCCGATACGCCGCTCGAGTCCGCCACCCTGGCCACCTACCCCCCAACGAAGCGACCCTGGATCGGATCCGGCTCGCCGCCCCACTCTTGGTCCCACTCGGCCTCGGTCCGGTGATCCACGTCGACACCTCCCGACCGGTGGATGTGGCGCCAATTGTGAATCGGCTTACCTCGAGGGGTGACGGCCAGCCCAGCTGAAACTGAGTGGAACTCTGGAATGTGTTGCTCCGCTTGCGCGTAATACCTCGACGCGGCCGCCTTGTGTGCGAGGCGGCTTCCATGGAGCGAGCCAGTCCCGACTGGCTCGGTAGCAGCGGAAGCGTTGCCTCGATCGTGTAACTTTGGATTTCCCGCAGCGAATCGCTGCAGACCGCACCTTCATGACCGCGCACCCCCCACCTCGCTCTCGGGCTCGCGACGCGAGGGCGGATGAGTCAACCGACTACTTTGGCGATCCGTTCGCCTGCGATTATCAGTCGTTCTTTGTCCTGGGAGAAGTTGATGCGGAACCGACCTCGGTTTGATGGGCCGAAGCGGTAGCCGGGGACTATCAGAACGCCAGCCGCTTTCAACGCCACGGCCAGCTCGTGGTCGTTGGCGCCCTCATCATCGCGCGCCCACCGTCCGCCCTCGACTAGCGGATACACATACGAACTTCCGGCCGGTGAGGCGACCCGCACCCCGGGGATGGCGGCGAGGCGCTCGACAATGAGATCGCGGAGTTCTCGGTGGGCCTCGATCACGTCCTCCAACCACTCGCCATCTCCGTCCATCCAGTGTCGAAGCGTCTGCTGGCCATAGCCCGAGGTCCGCAGGCAAGCCAAGGAAAGGACGCGCTCCATCGCGTCGATCGCGGGAGCAGGGCCTACGGCGACCCCAACTCGGTAGCCGCTCATGGATTCGGTTTTGGAAGGCCCGACAAGTGTGACCGTGCGTTCGCGCATCCCGGGCAGCGAGCCCAGATGCCGATACGGGGCATCGCTGAGCAACATCCGGCAGTACATCTCGTCAACGATCACCATCAAGTCCTGCTCGACGGCAAACCGCGCGAGCGCATCCAGCGTGGCTGGATGATATACGCCGCCGGTTGGGTTGTTGGGATGAGACAGCAACAACAAGCGAGCGTGGGCAGTGTTGGCAACGTTGAGGTCCCCCTCGGCAATCGACAGCTGGCCCTGGCTGTCCTGTTGGAGTGGGAGCCGCACCGGATCTGCACCGACGAAGGCCACGATCCGCTCGTTCATGTAGTACTCGGGGTCGGGCAGCGCCACCCGATCCCCGGGTGAAACGAGCGCCGACAGGGCGGCGAACAACCCCCCTTGCGTCCCCGGAGTTACGATCAGCTCGTCGGCGGGATCAACTGAGCGGCCGAGAAGGGTTCCCAAGCGGGGAGCAAGGCGGGAGCGAAGGGAGCTGCTTCCCCTGTAGGGCGTGTATGCCTCCGTGTTCTCGGTGACCGCCGCCAAGAAATCCGCTACTGCCACGGCTGGCGGGACAAACGCTCGTGTGTCGCCGTGCGTGAGGTCGATCAGGCCCGCTGGAGCCGGAGCAGCGGCGAGCAGGGAATCGAGTTGCTGCACGGATGCGCCGTAAGCTTTGACGTACCCCTCCAAGGCGGCTGCCCTGAGAGAGGGGGGCGGAGCGAATGAAGGACTCATGTTGCGCTACCTCATGACTGGTGAAAATGGAAATTAGCACCATGCCCGTGGCCTCAGATTAGGTCGGAGGGGGTGGCGACTCGGTGGGGTCGAAGGGGGCCCTAGCCGCACCGTTGATGGGATGGACCACTCCAACTCGAAGTAGCCACGATCCCGAGGAAAGCGCCGCTGCGCCACCGGTCTGCCGATCTTCGTCGCGGGGCCGCGTGACGGGTCCAGTGGAGGCTCCGGTCCTCTTCGAGTTCCGGTAATTGGCAGGAATCAACTGCACGTCGCCCCGCGATCCTTGGGTACCTGCGGGTGGTCCAGTCACCTTTCTTGTCGACAATTGACAATCCACACCACGGATCGTACCGTACGCCGCGCCTTGTCTGGAGACGAGCTCACGTCGTCGGGTCAAGGTTCCGTCCGACTAGCTAGCCAAGCCCAGGCACTGGACCATGCGAGTCGGGACCACTGACCACCACGCGGCGAAGACGAGGCGGACGCGGAGCAAGACTGGGGACAGCTGCGACTATCTCCTTGCGGTCGAACCGACCTCTCACAGCCTGGTGCGGCGGGAGAGACCTCCCAGTACTCTCGGCCCACACGGAGCCAGCTCGTCTCCTCTGACAGGCTGGGGCCACCTCGGCGGGTAGGGGGCACGCCGCCTGTTGCCTTGACAATCTCACCTTTGCGCAGGCACCCTTAGGCTGGCCTAAGCGTCCGCTTAGTCGGCCCGAACCCAGATTGAAAATGCAGATAGTTGGCAATCGCCTCCCAGCGGCAGCGCTCGGCGTAGCAATCGCGGGGCTTCCGCTGGCGCTGATCAGTGGATGCGCATCGAACACGCCCACCACGGCGGCTATCCACGCCACTTGCCAAGAGATCAGTGCCGTACTGAGTGACGGTCCAGATCGCACCGTCGATCCCGTCGGCTACGCCGAGGCCCAGATCGATCCCCTGCGGCAGATCCGCACGGAGGACCGGTCGCTAAAGGGCGCGATCGATCGCCTCGCGACCGCGTATCAGGAATTCTTTGAGGAGAGCGGCGGCCGGATTGCTGAGAGGGCTGTCAATCAGGCGAGCCGAGCAGTCAACGCGATCTGCCCCGACGCTGCATCGTGACGGAGATCCCGGTACCCCGATCGCCGTTCGTTACGCCGAAGGTGAGGCGTCGGATCGCCACGACGGCTTCGGTCGCGCTCGCCGGCGGGCTCCTGGTCGCCTGCGGCGGACCCTCGTTGGCGTCGAGATCGCAGTCAATCACCCTCTACAACGGCCAGCATGAGCAGACCACGGACTCACTCGTCGCCGGGTTCGAGAAGGCGACCGGGATCACGGTCAACGTCCGCAGTGACGACGAGGACACTCTGGCGGACGAGATCCTGGTGGAGGGTTCCCGGTCTCCAGCAGACGTCATCTACACCGAGAACTCGCCCGTTCTCGAGTACCTCCAGTCAAAGGGCCTGTTGGCGAAGGTGGATGCATCGACACTCGGTCACACCCCGAGCAAGTACAACTCACCGCAAGGCGATTGGGTGGGAGTCTCTGCCAGGGTCAGTGTGCTCATCTACAACCCCACTCTGATCTCAGAGAGCCAGTTGCCGACGGGAGTCTTGCAGTTAGCCGATCCCCGGTACCAGGGGAAGCTCGGCTTCGCGGCCGGTGAAACCGATTTCCAACCCATCGTCACTTCAGTGGTGCGCAGCTATGGTCGGGCCGAGGCCCTCAAGTGGCTCGAGGGGATCAAAGCCAACGCAGGAAGCCATATATATCCTGACAACGAGACCATCGCCGACGAGGTCAACCGCGGCGAGGTGGCTTTCGGCGTGGTCAACCAGTACTACTGGTACCGGATGCGGTCGGAAATCGGCGCGTCCAACATGCACTCGAAGATCACCTACTTCGCTCCCGGTAACCCAGGCTACGTGTTGGACATCTCCGGGGCCGCCGTGTTGCGGTCCAGCGAGCACCAGGCTGCAGCTCAGAAATTCCTCGCATTCATCACCTCCAAGCAGGGGCAGGAGATCATCGCTCGCTCGATCAGCTTCGAATACCCCATCGCATCGGGGGTGACCACAACACAGCCGGAAACTCCGTTTGACAAGCTTCGGCCCAACCCGATCACGGTTCCCGAGCTGGGTGACGGCGCGACCGCGATAGCCCTGCTGAAAGAGGTCGGACTACTTTGAGTCGTACAGCGGGCCCGTCGTCAACGTGGTTTGTGGGCGGCCTTCGGTGAATCTCAGCGCACCCTCCAGTCTGGTGCCCGAAGTGTCGCCGGACCGAGTGATGGTTCCCTCCCGTCGATCAAAGCACCCTCGGGTGTTGCTGGCCGCCGCTCTCGCGGTGGCACTCGTGCTCGTCCTCCCACTTGCGTTCCTCTTGATAGAGGCCGACGGCGCTGGATTGTCGGCCACCCTGCAGTTGATCCTCCGGCCGCTCACCGCCAACTTGCTCTGGAACACGGTGCGGCTCACCGTGGTGGTGACCGCCCTCTGCGCCATCCTCGGGACCCTGGCGGCCTGGTGCGTGGAGCGCACCGACCTGCCGGGCCGGCGGGCCTGGGCGGTCCTGGTCGTGATCCCCTTCGCCATCCCCGACTTCGTCGTCAGCTTTGGCTGGGCTTCAATCTTCAACTGGGTGCAGGGCTTCCAGGGCGCGGTATTGGTGATGACCCTGGCCGTGTACCCACTTGTCTACCTCCCGGTTGCCGCCAGCCTGCGGAGCGCCGACCCGGCCCAGGAGGAGGTGGCTAGGAGCCTGGGCGCTGGGCCAATCCTCACGTTCTTCCGCATCACGCTGGGCCAGGCGCGTGGTGCGATTCTCGGTGGCTGTGTGCTGGTCACCCTGGTACTGCTGGCCGAATACGGCGCCTTCGAGATCCTTGGCTACCAGACCTTCACGACCGAGATTTTCACCGAGTTCCAGGTCCAACTGAACGTCCAGACCGCCTGCTCTCTGTCGTTGGTCCTGGTGCTCCTCAGCGTACTCGTGCTCGGCGCTGACTCGATGATCCGGGGGAGGGCTCGGCCCGGGGGCGGGGGAACCGCGGCCCGGATAGCCAGCAGGCGGTTGGCGCTGGGCCGGGCCAAGCTGCCGGTGATGGCCGCCTTCGGACTGCTCGTCGTGCTGGCCCTGGGAGTACCAGTTGGAGCCAGCATCTACTGGATGTTCGAGGGCGGTGCTCATCCGCTTGCCGGCGTTTCCCTGCTGGACGCCACCGGATACACCGTTCTCTACAGCAGCTGTGCAGCCGCGATCTCGACCTTGATGGCTCTCCCCGTGGCGTTGCTGGCGATCCGTCACCGGGGGCGGGCGGTACAGCTCATGGAGCGCAGCACCTACCTGGTGCTGGCGATGCCCGGACTGGTGATCGCTCTTGCCTTCAGCTACTTCAGCGAGCGCTACGCCAGCGGCTTCATGTACCAGAGTGCCCCGCTCCTGATCCTCGCCTACTCGATCCTGTTCTTCCCCCTCGCCCTGGTCGCGACGCGAGCATCGGTGGCTCGCGCCCCGGTCAACGTGGAGGAGGTGGCGCGGTCGCTGGGACTCGGCCGTCTTGCTGTGCTCCGGCGCGTCACGCTGCCGCTAGTCAGCCCCGGGCTCACCGCGGCCTTCTGTCTGGTCTTCCTGGCGGCGATCACCGAGCTCACCGCCACCTTGATTCTGGTTCCGACCGGCGTTCAGACCTTGGCTACCCAGTTCTGGAACTACCAGCAGAACCTGTCCTACGGGCAGGCCGCTCCCTTTGCCCTAGTCATCATCGGCATCGCTGCCGTTCCCAGCTATTTGCTAAGCCGCTACTTCGATCGGGCACCGGCCGCCATCCAGACTTCACGTGATCAATCGTGACGTCCCGCCTGAGGACGCCCCGGCTCCCTTGACGAACCCCGAGGAGGTGGCCCGCGACCGAGGTCGCCTCATCACCTAAGCCAGGGGCTCTTGGCGCGATCGCAACATCTCTGCTTGATCGGTCGGGCAAGATGGCGGCAAGGTCCCTGAGGCGTGGCTCTCCTGGGACCAACTGCAGGAGGACGCCGGGGGTCGACTCAGGAACGGCGGCGAATCGCTCGCCCGCATCCTCCCCCAGGTATCGCTTCGCTATCGACCGTCTGATCTCACTCACGTCGCAGTCGGTGAGAATGGCCTCCCCTCGCACCTCCACGCCCCTGAACGGTACGCGTGCTTCAAAGATGACCAGCGAGCAGTTTGGGTCCCGTTCGAGATGGCGCAGTTTGACATCGTCACGGGCGATCACCACCTCGAATGCCCGCTCGTCCAGCGGAACCAAACCGGGGATGGCATGGCGCTCCGGTCCTTTCGATAGGTTGCCAGCACGGCCGGGGCCGGCGCCTCCAGCCGCGTGCGAAATTCGTGCAGCGACCGAGCAGCCATCTCCAGAGGCATCTTAGGGATTGCTGTCAGTCCCGACAGCTGGCCCAGACCGGGATCATCCCGAAAGGCTGCCAGCGGACCCGCGCCGCCTCTTCTTCAGTTTCGGCTCGGGGTGCTCCCCCAAGTCGGGTACCACCCTCTTCCCCGCAAAATGAGTGAAGGCGTTGGCGCTCCAACGCGGCTCTCGAAGAGAGGGCGGAGCTGGTTGATGGTGGACCCAAGCTGAGTACTTCGCAAAGCGACCCCGAATCCAAGGGCGGCTGGCTCAGTTTTGGGGTGCTGAGCATCGGAGCGACCAGCTTCCTTTCCGACGCCGGACACGAGATCGTCACGGCAGTACTGCCCAGCTTTGTCGTCTCGACGCTGCACTCCACCGCCGCCGCGCTCGGTGTCATCGAGGGGGTCAGCGATGCTCTGACCGGGTTGGCCGCGATCATCTCGGGCCCCTGGGCCAACGACTCTCGCCGCCGACTGCGCGTGGCGAGGGGAGGATATCTCGGCACCGCGGTCGCCACTGGAGCGATCGGGCTGACCGTCGCGGCGTGGCAGGTGGGAGTGCTGCGGGCTCTCGCTTGGACCTCCCGGGGGCTCCGATCACCCGCCCGGGATAGCTTGCTGGCCACACTGGCGCCGGAGCGAGCGTACGGCAGGGCCTACGGGGTGGAACGGGCGGGTGACAATCTCGGAGCGGTGGTGGGGCCGCTCCTCGCGGCCGGGCTCGTGATCGGGGTGGGGATCAGACCCACAATCTACTTCGCCTGTATCCCGGGTGTGCTGGCGGCGGTCACCATCTCTTTCGCCGCCCGCGAGGCCAGGCGCTCCGGCGGAGGGATCCTTCCCCGTCGGTCCGGACTGCAGCTGCAGCTGCTTCGCGATGCCGGTGTGCTCAGGGCGCTGGTGCCGATCGCACTCTTCGAATTCGGCAATGTGGCCACCACCCTGCTGATCCTCCGAGCGTCCCAGCTGCTGCACAACGGCGCGACCACCGTGGCCTTTGCCACCCTCCTTGCGATCCTGCTCTACAGCGGGTACAACGCCTTCGCAGCACTGCTCTCGCTTCTCGGCGGACACTGGTTGGACCGGGCCAGCCCTCGCTGGGTCTTCGCCACCGGGGCGGGACTCTACGTTCTCGCCTACCTCGGATTTTCGCTGTCTATCCATGCCCCTTTGGCCGTATTCGGTGCCTTTACGCTGGCGGGGTGCGGGATAGGCCTTGCCGAGACCGCAGAGTCCACGCTCTTCGCCAGGCTCCTGCCGGATCACCTACGGGGCAGCGGATTCGGGATCCTCCGCGCGACCCAGGCGACAGGCGACCTCACCTCCTCGACCGTGGTGGGAATCCTCTACGTCGTCGCCTCTCCCGCGCTGGGGTTCGGCTATGCCGCGGCCTGGATGGTTCTCGCGGTCATCAGCGTTGCCGTTCTGAACTTCCCCAAGGGACGGCCCGGGGCCTCGGGGGGCGAGTGACCCGAAGCGAACGCTGCTGGCGCTGACCCGCGAAAATGTGAGCGAGTCCGATAGGACGGTCCCTTTCGGATCCCGGGTCGCGAGTGAGCCGACCGCCACGATCCAAGGGGGGATGCCAGGTGAAAAGTGAAGTGGACAGAACCATCACGCGCATCCACGGGCGCGAGATTCTCGACTCACGGGGCAACCCGACACTCGAGGTGGAGGTCGATCTTGCCGGAGGAGTGCGAGCTCGCGCTGGAGTCCCTTCGGGTGCTTCGACGGGAAGTCGCGAGGCGGTGGAGTTGAGAGATGGCGACCCCCATCGATTCGGCGGCAAGGGCGTGCTTCGAGCGGTGGACGCCATCGAGGAGGTACTCGCTCCCAGCTTGGTCGGGATGGACAGCGGGGCTCAGTCCGAACTAGACGCCCAGATGATCAACCTGGATGGGACCGACAGCAAAAGCCATCTGGGGGCCAATGCCATCCTGGGGGTCTCGATGGCCTGTGCTCGCGCCGCCGCCCAGTCGAGAGGTGTGCCCCTATACCAATACCTGGGAGGCCCGGGGGCCACGCGACTCCCGGTTCCTCTGATGAACATTCTCAACGGAGGCGTCCACGCGCATGGCCAGGGGGCCGACATGCAGGAGTACATGATCGCCCCATACGGGGCTGCGTCCCTCCGGGAGGCAGTGAGGTGGGGCAGCGAGATCTATCAGGTGCTGCTGCGGATCTTGCTCGATCGTGGACTCTCGGTTGGCGTTGGCGACGAAGGCGGCTTTGCTCCCCACGTGAACTCCAATCGCGAGCCACTTGAACTGATCGTGGCCGCAATCGAGAAGGCTGGTCTACGACCCGGGATCGATGTTGGCATTGCCATGGATCCAGCGTCGAGCGAGTTTTTCCATGACGGCCACTACGAATTGCGCACAGAGGGGCGTCAACTCGCGACCGAGGAGATGGTCGCGTACTACCAGGCGCTGGTGGACGACTACCCGATTTGTCTTGTGGAAGACGGCTTGGCCGAAGGCGATTGGGACGGCTGGAAAGTACTCAACCGCCAGCTCGGACCGGTGATCGAGCTGGTTGGAGACGACATCTTCTGCACCAACCCCACGATCATCAGGCGTGCGATCGAGGAGAATATCGCCAACGCGGCGCTGATCAAGCTGAACCAGATCGGAACACTGACCGAGACCATCGCGGCAACCCGGCTCGCCCAGTTCCACGGCTGGGGAGCATTTGTTTCCCATCGCTCCGGCGAGACGGTCGACAGCTTCATCGCGGACTTGACTGTGGCCCTGGACACGGGCCACCTGAAGACCGGAGCCCCCTGCCGGGGGGAGCGAGTGGAGAAGTACAACCAACTGATGCGCATCGAGGAAGAGCTGGGTGAAAGCGCTAATTTCGCCGGGAAGGCGGCTTTCTGCCGACCAGTACGTTTCTAACCGGGATACTGGAGGCGGAAGTGTCGGTTTGAGTGGTGGACCAGCCGCTGGGCGAACCGTCTGCAGGTGGGTTACTCTCCGGGCGCAAACGCTCGAGCTCGTTGTCTGAGGCTGGCAGCGGCCCGCAAGCCACCCACTGAAGACGACTCCCCTCTTCTTGCCGCGGCCCGGTGTGAACCGGGCGGTACACCATCCCCGGTGATCCTGCTGTCTTGTCAGCTATTCGGTATCGACGGCAATCACGCAGTTGCAATTCTGGGCGTCTGGTGCATCGTCACACTATGGGCTCAGCATTTTCAGCCGTTTGCCGCAACCGAGCGCCCTTATCCAGAGCGCTACGCAGCAGGTTGATGCCGCGACTGACGAACCTGTAGGAATGCTGTCACCGAAGCGTGACGGATTCGGAGGCGCCACCGCGACTACTCGGGAATAGGCTCGAACAACGCCATGAAACTGGGGGATGTGCCCCATCCATATCGGCTCGAGTGCGCTCACATCCCGGGAGCTATACGAACCATGCCTTCAGATCCAAGCAGCGGTGAACGGCGAGCCACGTCCTCGCTGCCCGCGTTCAGTAGCTCAGCAACCGCGGCCGGGAAATCAGTTCCGGTCACCGGCAGGCTTTCCCGGTACCAACGGGATCTCCCGTGCTGAGTCTCCGACCGCGCCGGACGGGTGGCGCCCTCCGGGGCCAGTCGACGGTTGAGTTCGCGCTCACCGCGCCGATCTTCTTTGTGATCTTCTTCGGCATCGTCAACGGCGGGACGCTTCTCTACTCGCGCAATGCGATCCAGCACGCGGCCGACGTGGGAGCATCTCAGATCGCAGCACTTGGCAACTCGAGTACCAGCGTCGACTCCAATGCGATCCTGGCGATGGAGAGCGCCGGCCTCAGCACCGCTCTACTGACGAACGTCACCGGGATCACCGTCCAGGAAGAGGACGCAGCTACCGGCTCCTCTGGGGAGACCCTCACGCCGGATACGACCGGCTGTGGCGCCAGTGGGGCCGGAACTGGGTATCCGTGCGAGATGCAGTACACCGAGTCGAACGGCGTCTGGAGTTGCACCGGTACTTGCAATTGGCCTCCATCTAACCGGAGCACAACCCAGACTTCCGGCCTCACTGGAGACCCAGCGTTTGCGCTGCTTCAGGTCTTCTATACCTTCAGGGTGATCGGCGGGTTCGCCACATTCCATCTGACGACGTCGGTGGTCTTCCGGCTGGAACCACAATCGCTGTGAGGAGACGCCGCCAGCGTGGCCAGTCGATCATTGAACTAGCCGTTGTCTTTCCGGTGATCTTCTTTGTGTTCCTCGGCACGTGGACGGCCGCTGCCTTGATCGCTAACAACGACAGCGTCGCCCAGGCCACCGGATACGGCGCCCGGATCGGTGCTGAGCTGGGCAATACCTGTGGCGAGGCGACGGGCACCCTCGTTTGCACGCAACTGGCTGGCTCCTGTCAGCAAAACGGCAACGACCCATGCGCGGTGGACGACGAGATCGTGTCCGCGATGTTGCCCGACTTGAACGCGCTCAGCAACTCCAAGGTTACCGAGATCCAGATCTACGAGCCGGCATCATGTCAGCCCAACCCCTCGCTGCCATCCTCCTGCTCGGCATCTGGGTACGGCGGTCCGTCATCCGCGATCCTCACCGATAACTATGAATACTGCAGCTCGACGAGCTCCTGGGTGCTGCAGAATGGAACTGGACACATCGGGACCGCCCCGTGCTACTCGACGGCTGGCGTTGGCCCCTACTTGCTAGACGATCGCACTCAGGTCATTGATGACGAGCAGGCGATCGGAGTGTCTGCCAGCTTCACCTTCACCGCACCGGGTTTGACCTTCTTCTCCCAGACCGATAGTGCCTACACCACGATCACCTTTCCTCCGGAGGGATCCTAGTCATGAATAGTCGCGAGCCCTCGAGGAAGTCCGGGCGCGAGGGGCAGAGAGGTCAGGTCCTCGCGATCTTCGCTCTGACCGCCCTAGTCCTCTTTGCGATCATGGGATTGTCTGTCGACGCCGGAATCTCATACCTGCACTCCGACCAGCAACTCAAGGCAGCGGAAGCAGCCGCTCTCTCGGGGGTCGGGTATCTCCCAGGTGACTTTACCGATGCCTCGCAGGAGGCCACTCTGACTGCCCAACGTGATGGTTACACGGCCGGGGGCAGCGGAAAGACGGCCGTCACGATCTCCATATCCCAGCCCAGCGGCTACACCAACGAACTGGAGGTGGTGATCACCGCTCCTGCGCCGGTCTACTTCCTCGAGTTGCTTGGGTTCGGCGAACACGAGGTGGCTGCTTCCGCGATTGCAGAGTACCTGCCTCCGATCCAGCTCGGCGACCCCGGGGCTCAGCTCGGAACGACGATTCCCGATTTGGACAATGACACTGGATACTACTTCCTCCGCAGCGAAGGGTGGGGCAATCCGCGTTCTGAGGGAGACCCATACACCCCGACTCCGGACGACAACACCAGTAGCTGTGGTTCTGGCGGTAACAGCTCCTGCCTAGCTACCAGCAGTCCCGACGTGCACCAGATCAGCTGCATCGACGGTGACGACCTCTGCAACGGGGACGCCAATGGCGCGACCGACACGGACTGCGGTACTGCCTCAAATCAACTATGTCTCAACGACGTAGGCGGCCAGAACTACCTGATCTGGGTCCCGTCGGGGACGACTGCGGGAGTTTCGGTCTATAACCCGAGCTTCGATCCAGGAAACGATGGCGGCTGTGGGTCGCAGACGGCTAGTTGCCTCGACACCCTGCATGAGGATGACAGCAGTTTCCCGGCCTTGACTTCCGACAATCCTTCCTCGTCCTCTGTGCCGGTAACTGACTATGACTCTATGGGCTTCAGCCTGTTCGCGGTGCCTGATCTAAACAACCGAGCGGCCGACATCCCGCTCCTTCAGGATATCTTCTGTCCGTTCAATGCTTATGATCTGGACACCGGTACCGTGGAATACACGTACTACCAGGACGGAGCGAGCGGCAACACGGCTTCGGGCTGCGACCCAGCTGGGGACACGTCGACCATGGATACCGTGACGGGAACCACGCCCACGGTGTATAACTCGCCGACCGAGTCATCTGCGAACTGGATTCCACTCACGTCGTACGCACCGACGGGTAATAACGCCCACCTCTTCTACCAGAGTTACAACAATCTCGCCAGCGAGACCGCATACACGACGGAGGTCGGAAGCTCGTACTACCTGCGCGGCGGCTCGTCGGGACAGTACTATCGGCTGCGGGTGGACACCCTGGCCTGGAACGGCGCCGTGATCGACACCAGTGATAGCACCAACAACCCGTCAGCAAACAGTGGCTCGCTTCCCAACGGTTATCCGCTCGGCCACAACGCGTACTCGATCCAAGCAGATACTACGACCGCCGGTACCTCGTGCGCGTCGTGCACGGTCTCATCA
This sequence comes from Candidatus Dormiibacterota bacterium, assembly GCA_963804565.1. GTDB lineage: Bacteria > Chloroflexota > Dormibacteria > Aeolococcales > Bog-877 > Bog-877. The sequence goes on from CAWDQV010000001.1 coordinate 1,999,281, forward strand.
ATGGCCGACATGACCATATACACCCCGATAGATGGCGCCCACGCGATCAGCTTCGACGTACCTCTGTTCTACCTGCCCGCTGAGTACGCAGGGAAGATCGTCACCGTATCGGCCTTCGATCCCGGTGACGTGGGAGGAGGCGCAGCCTATATCGGAATACTTCAGCCCGCGTACACGCCCACTACCGGGTCTGCCTCTCCCCTGGAATATGCGACTCTCACCGATAACACCAACGGGTCGCCCGCGGTGAATGACGTGGGGTCGACTCTTGGGTCGGGAAGCTCTACGCCGATAACCGTCGACGACGGCACGAATCCGCACGGCTACCCAGTCACAACCAACTCAGCAATCGTGCAGACTGCTCAGTCCTCGGGCGGAACCGCCATCTACAACGGGCAGTGGATCCAGTTCAACATCCAGGTCCCTACCAACTACAACCCCGGTGCTGCCAGCGCGAGCACCTACTGGGATCTGTACTACCAAGTGGCGAGCTCAGCCTACGCGGGCGACACGCTGGCGTTTGAGGTGCAGTATCTGGGAAGCCCAGTCCACCTTTGTGTGACTGCCGCCTGCCCTTGAGTCGCCGCTCGACCAGACCGACCTCGTAGCCCCCCACGCGGAGTGCTAGCGGTCAGCACCCTCCTCCGGCGTGGCGGCGCCTTGTGGATCTCCAGCATCGTGCTGAACGGTGATGGTCGACTCATCCGGATCCACTCCGAGATCGCGTAACCTTTCGCGCATTTCGGTCATCTGACGCTGCATCTCGGCAAACTCGCGACTTTGATGGATCAACTTGCGCTCGCGCTCCCATGTCGCGTACCGATCCACCATTCCGATGATCTTGGTTCCGCCTGGTCCGAAGGCGCCTCGAGTGCGCTGGTCGAGTTCCTCCGCTAGGTCCTCGGCCTGCTGCTGTCTGTGGTCCAGCTCGGACTTGAGGCGCACTTTGAGCTCGTCCTCGAGCCTGCGCTGCATCGCGAGTTCCCAGCGTTGGAAAAGTTCGTCAGCTAGACCGGATGCCAACTGACGGATTTCCGGCGTGATCGAGATCGTCGATTCCGTGTCTCCCTGGTGAATCAGGGCTGTCGATGGATCAGGAGGTGGCGAGTCCGCCCTTGACACGCGGGGCCGGCGGGCCCGCGTGCGGGAAGCCCCCTGGGACCGGGTGGGGGGCAGAGTCCCATTCGAGTCGTTACCGGGAGCCGGAATCTTCACGTCCTCCAACGCCACGCGGACCTCCAGCCGTCCGTCGACCTCGACTTTACTGGAGGGGATGTCACCGCTCGCCACCAGACGTCTGACCTCCGCCAGGGGGCGCCCGGCCTGGTGGGCTGCCGACTCGACCGAGATCAGCTTGCTTCCCACTCCCGACTCCTCCTTGTCCACAACGTCGTGCCTAGCCCCCAGGACCGTGCTCCTGGGGCCTGTCGGCCCTGACTTTAGGGTAGTCACGGCCCGGCCGTCCCGCGCTGGTGACCGCCGCGGCGGATCAGTTCGCCTTTGCTGCACGGCGAGTCAGGGACGCTCGAATCTACTCATATGCATTCGTCGGGAATGCTTTGGATGGTCGTTTTACCCCGGCGCAACGTGACGGGAATCCATGGCGTGACGTTGCTCCTCTCGCTATAGCGGGCTGTGAGGACGTACTGGCCGGGCGGCAGAGCGAACCAATACCGCTGATGCCTGGCCACGGTCTCGGTGGCGACCGCATCGGTGGGTAGCACCTGCGCAAAACTCCCGTGCCCTTCAGGTAGTAGGGCCACCGTGCCGCGCAGAACGGTCACCGTCCCGGCGACAAATCCCGGGTTACGGGCTATCGCGAGGGCACTGCACCCGTCGATCCCCCCCACCACCACTCCATCGCCGTCCGGCATGGTGCGGGTGATCGAGGCGTTCGCGGCCGCGCCACAGCCAGAGAGGGACGCGACAGTTCCCGTGAGCATCGCTACGAGCCACCACCGCACAGCGCTGTCCAGACCGCCCCGAGTTGGTCGGGGCTTCTCTCCACCACAACTCATGCAATCGCTGAAGACGCTGAGACTCGGCTATTGGTTCCCCGTCGCAGCTCCGCTCCGCTCGCCGACGTCCCGTCACCCCGGAAGCGGCCCGTCGGTACAGCGCGGTTGTGGCCTGCGGCAGGGCTCGGCAACCCTGACCCGATCCACTTGCGCAGCCCCGTTGGGTAACCAGTAGGACAGTCACCGAGGAAGTCTGACCCCACTTATCCGCGGGAAGGCCAGCGGGCAAGCTGCGGACCAGACATCGCTGGCCCGTTCTCCTCGGATACCCCCGTGCTCTAGCATTTTGCGATCACACGGTCGGGGCACCGACCAAGAATCTGCTTGTGAAAGTCGATGAATTTGGAGAGCCGCATGTCCAACGCCAGCGTCCTCACACCCGGCAGCAATGGGCCGACTGCTTCTTCCGAACGAATCTCCCTGTTTCAGCGGGTCGCGGACAGGGTCAGCTACGGAATGGGAACTCCGCTAAACATCTTCATCTGGATACTGCTCGTCGTTGGGTGAACTCTGATCTTCGCGTTGCACCTGGTGAGCCCCAACGCCACATTCCTGCCCAGATGGTTCACCGGAACCGCATTCAACTTCCCTCTGAATCTCGTGACCACGGTAGCGGAGCTGTACATCGGCTTTCTGGTAGGAGCTTCGTCCAATCGGTCGGAGCGGAACCTCGAGGAAACCTTGGGCCACCTTGGCGCGCAGGCACAGCAGATTAGGGACGTCGAATTGAAGTTGTCGACGTCGCTCGAGCTGAACACGCAGCTCACCCAGGAGGTTCACGATCTCACCAAAGTCATCCACGAAACCATCTGCGCCGCGAAATGACCCGCGGACTGCCAGCCAGCGAACTCCGCCGCTTGTTCCTGGTCATGCGTCCCACGGCGTGTCCGCGTTTCCGACCCGGCAGTTCTCATCGGAGGAGGGCCTCCGCGTGCGGCCTCGTGATTGAGTGCGGACCGTCGTCGTGGCGCAATCTGGGCGACTGATAGGGAGTTGACTGCAGCCGTTGTGGCGATGTCCTGTAGGCCAGCTCGCCTGCGCGTGTCAGCCGGTGCCCGGCGGCCTTTGGTGCGGCTGTTCTCCGCCGGCGACTGCCTCGATGCCTCTCGGATCGCCGTCCTCGTCGGACAAAATTCCGATGGCGCCGAATCCTGCGTTCTCGAGCATTGGGATGAGCGCCTTGGGCTCATCGCCCCCGATCTCCAACAGCAGGTGGCCTCCCTTGCGAAGCCAAACGCTGACCTCATCCAGCACGCGGCGTATCACGGCGAGTCCGTCCTCGCCTCCGTCGAGGGCGGCGAGTGGCTCGAAGGCTGGAACGTCCCTAGGCAAGAATGCAATTTCCCTGGTCGGCACGTAAGGAAGCACGGCGACGACCACGTCGACGCTGCCTTTCCAGGACCTCGGCACGGCCTCGAAGAGGTCGCCCTCGACCACCCAAACGCCATTGCGGCGCGCGCAGTCGACCGCGATCGGGTCTCGCTCAGTCCCGAGGACGGATGCACCCGGTCGGCGCTTGGCAAGCACGCACGCGATCGCGCCGCTGCCGGTTCCGAGATCGATCGCCCGCCCCCGCGGCGAGAGCAGATGGGCGGCGCGCTCCGCCAGAGTCTCGCTCCGCCATCGCGGGACGAACACGCCCGGGTTTATCAGCAAACGGCACCCGCAAAAGGTCGCCTCCCCGGTGATCCAGGCAAGGGGCTCGCCAGTCGTTCTTCGAGTCACCCACTGCTCAAGCAGATGGTCGTCGCCCAGCGCTGCCGCCGCCAGTTCCTTCACCTCTTCAGCAGCGGAGATGCAACCAGCCGCCACAAGGCGGCGTTTTGCGTCGGCAAGCGATGCTCTCGAATGTTCTGGCACGGCGTGATTAGATCATGGACTCGGCTGGCATGGTGGTCTGGTCTCGAAGGGATAAGCCGGCAGCGATCACCTTCGCGCGGGCCGACGCGGCTCATGGCCTCGCAGACCGTGGTCAAGAGAGTCCCCTGTCGGATGTGGCGATCCGGCGAGGGCGAACCTTGAGCCCGTGCCAAACCTCGGGCCCGAGCCATTCGAGGCGCGCCTTCCTCGGGCGATTCCCCTGTAGCCTAAGGGGGCGGCCCCGCAGTGGATGCGTTTGCTGGAGGTGACCGGGCTTGGAAGGCAGCATTGGAGAGAGTGAGGCTTCCAGTGACGAGCATTTCCTTCACTCAGTAGCTGACCAGCTCGCATCTTTGCCGGGCGTCAACGCCGTCGCCCTGGGCGGTTCGCGGGCGCTTGGTACACACCGCCCCGACAGTGATTGGGACATCGCGCTCTATTACCGGGGCAGCTTCAAACCCGGCGTGCTCCGTGCGATCGGCTGGCCTGGCGAGGTCTTTGAACTTGGCGCATGGGGTGGCGGCGTCTTCAATGGAGGCGCGTGGCTACAGATAGAAGGCCGCAAGGTCGACATTCTGTACCGTGACCTTGCGGTCGTCGAGCGCGAGATCTCCGAGTGCCGGTCGGGCAGATTCCGAATCGAGCCGCTTATGTTTCATCTGGCTGGCATTCCCTCGTATCTGGTGGTGGGGGAGCTGGCAATGAACCGGGTGCTTAGAGGCGAGTTGCCGCGGCCCGACTACCCGCCGCTCCTGCGCGCACGAGCTCCGGACGTGTGGTGGGACAGGGCGGAGCTCACCTTCGGCTATGCAAGATCGGCCCACGCACCGTACGAGCGACTGGCCCAGTGCATGGGGCTCACCGCTCAAGCGACCACGGAATCCGCTCATGCCGTGCTCGCAGCGAGAGGCGATTGGGTCACCAACGAGAAGACTCTGCTCACTCGCGCCGGACTCCGTGGAGTAGATGAGATTCTTGCCGTTACCCGGTGCGAGCCGCGCTCGCTCGTGGAGGCGGTCGATCGCGCCCGGGCGCTGTGTCTGCGTGCGGTCGACGACGCCACGAGCCGCAGATCGTAGGATCAGCCCTCCAGCCACTCCCTCGTTTAGAGTGATCTCTCATGGAGTACCGCATCGAGCAACTCGCCCGCACCGCCGGGGTCGCGGTCGACACGGTCCGCTTCTACCAGGGCCAACGGCTTCTGCCGCCTCCTCGCCGAGAGGGGCGCCTCACCTGGTACGACGAATCCCACCTTGAGCGACTGCGACGGGTACGTGCTCTCCAGCAGCGGGGCTTCTCATTGGCTGTGATCCGTCGTTTCCTGAACGGAGAACTTGAGCCCTCAGACGAGGCACTGGTCGCCGCGGTGAATGCTCCCCAGGCTTTGGGGGAGACCCTCACCCTCGATGAAGTAGCCTCTCGCAGCGGCGTCGCCGCACCGATTCTTCGGGCCCTCGAGCAGGCGGGACTGATTCTTGCCATGAGTCCACCGGGACCGGACGGAGAGGCGCGCTATCCCGCGTCCGACCTGGAAGCCTTGGCCACAGGAATGCGGTTGCTTGAAGCCGGGATCCCACTCACGGACCTGCTCTCGCTGGCAGCCGAGCACGTAGAGGCCACCGACCGCACAGCCGCGCGTGCAGTGGATCTCTTCGATCACCACGTGCGCGAGCGACTTCAAGCGGGCGGGGGAGACGACGCCGGCGAGTTGCTGCTGGAGCGCTTCACACAGCTGCTGGAGGCCAGTGCGTCTCTGGTGGAACATCACTTCAAGCGCTCGTTGCTGCGAGCAGCCAACGAGCGCATCGAGCGGCGCGAGCAGGCCGCGGGCACAACCTGACCCTGCCAGACGGGCTGCGTCTGGCCGTGATGGAGGTTCCCTTCGAGGGCACTCCGGATCTGATCGATGTCTTGGCCTCCGCCAGAGACGCTGGTCTCGAAGCGGCTCTGATCGAGCATCCCGAGCCGGATTCGACCAGCCTGGTCGGTGTCGGTCTGGCAGCCGAGCTGATCGGTGACCTGAGCGGAGGTTGGCTGGCCGATGGGCACGGCAATGAGCTGGGTCGTGAGCTCCATTCGGACCCACTGCTCGGAGTTGCAAAGCTGTGGAGAGACCTCTGCTCCCGGGGCGTTCCCGACACCCTCCACGCAGTCGCGATCGGTGGCTTCGCGTTCCGCCGCGACCGTCAACCGGGGCCGCCCTGGGCGGGCTTCCCACCGGTGCTGCTTCGAGTGCCGCGAGTGAGCCTAGTGCGAAAAGGGGAGACCTCGACTGCCGTCCTCGCCACTCTGGCCTCCGAAGCCGAAGCGGCTGAAGTGGTGCGGGCCAGGCTGGTGGAGGCGATGAGCTTGCTTGAGTTAGGGCCCGGGTCGTTCACGGCGCCACAAGCCCGGCGGATTGCGATCACGTCACCGAGGAGCGCTGGGAACTGGCAGGCGACGGTCTCCGAGGCTGCCTCCAGACTGGCTGCCGGAACAGCGGAGAAGGTCGTTCTTGCCAGGGAGGTACTGGCCCACGCGGATGGCGCGGTCCCCGCTGGAGCGGTCCTCCACGCGCTCCGAGCGGCTTATCCAGCCTGCCTTACTTTCATGGTGCCGGGTGCCGACGGAACCGCGATGGTGGGAGCCACGCCGGAGTTGCTCATCCGTCGGAAGGGGACAAGGGCGGTCTCCCGGCCCATGGCGGGCTCGGCACCGCGCGGGCGCGATCCAGTGGAGGATCAAGAATTCGCCCAGGCCCTGCGATCCAGCGACAAGGACCAGCGCGAGCATGCGGTTGTTGTTCGTGAAGTGGCCCACACGCTCGGCCAACTGGCGGTTTCGGTGTCGAGGCCAGAATCCCCTGAGGTGGTTGCCTTCTCCAACATCCATCACCTCGCGACCACGATCACCGCCGAGCTGGACCCGTTCGACCCTGCGGGTGTACTGGAGCTGTGCGCTGCCGTCCACCCAACGCCCGCTGTGGCCGGCTTCCCCCGTGCGATCGCCCTCGAGCTGATCGACGAGCTCGAGCAAATGGAGCGCGGCTGGTACTCCGGCGCCGTTGGATGGGTCGACGGTGAACTGGACGGGGAGTTTGCCCTGGCGCTCCGTTGCGGATTGCTGTGGGAGGACGGGGCTCGGGTCTTTGCCGGGGTGGGGATTATGCCCGACTCAGATCCCGCGGCTGAGCTCAGTGAGACGGAGATGAAGCTGCGCCCGCTGCTGGCCGCCCTCTCGGCCTAGGCCAGCGCATCTGAGACAGCCTGCCAACAGGCCCGGTGTCCGCTAGTGCTCTGACCGCGGCTGAAGGCTACCCGCAGGAGGGCGGGCCCCGGGGTGGCTAGCAGATCCGTCATCGCGGGCACCAATTGGTCGGCCCTGTTCACCTCGAGCGTTCTCATTCCATGCAGTTGGGCGGCGCCCACGAGGTCGAAGTCCAGGGGGGTGCCGAAGAGCTCCTCGAAAACGTCCTGGTGAGCCGCCTGCGGGAGGAAGGAGAAGATGCCCCCGCCGTTGTTGTCCAGTAGGACGAGCTTGACGTCCAGCTGGTGGCGCCGCGCCGCCCAGAGCCCGTTGAGATCATGGAAAAGGGTGAGGTCGCCCAACAGGCCGACCGTGGCTTCCCCCGATGCCGCGCCGCCCATGATCGATGAGACGAAGCCGTCGATCCCGCTGGCACCGCGGTTGGCGAGAAACCGCGGTCCCTTTTCCGAGGCGGGCCAGAAGGCGTCCACATCCCTGATCGGCATGCTGGAACCCACCCAAAGCGTGCCTGAATCCACTGACCCTGACAGCGCCCGAACGGCGTGGGCCTCGAAGATGGGAAGTGACTGAAGCGCATCTTCGACGGCGTTTCGGACGATCGCCGCGGCAGCGGTCCAGCTCTGCCGCCAGCTCCCGGTCATGGGGGACCCTCCGAGTTCGGCCGCGACTCCGGCGAGCAGCGCGGCCGGTTCCGCCTGGAGGATGTCGGTCGCGGTGGCGTCGGGATCGCGCATCGTTCGATCGGGATCGACCAGGATGACCCGAGCCTCCGATTCTGCAAGAAAACGGTTCAAATCTTTGGAGGTCGGCGGAGCGCCCAGGCGCAACACCAGATCTGGCGACCTGAGGCCGTCGGGTCGTGGCGCTCGAAGCAGCAGGTCGTAGTTCTCCACCTGCGCCTCCAGCCCGGTAGTCCGCAGCTGCGATGTCGGCTCCGCTAAGAGCACCGCGCCAGTTCTGGACAGGATCGCGGCCACCGCGCCTGCCAGTTCCTCGCCGCGTCGCATTTCGCCCGCCACGATCACCGGTCTCTCCGCTCTGACCAGCGCCTCACCCAGCCGCGAAATCGACTCCCGGTCGGCTTGCCGTCGTGCCGTGATGGCTGGCACAGCCGACACCTCAGCCGGCGCTTGCGCCTCGACCGTTGCCCTCACCAGCGGCTCTCGGAACGGGAGGTTCAAGTGAACCGGTCCTGCTGGTGGCCCAATCGACTCGGCCATGACGCGTACTGCCAGTCGGCGCCAGTGTCGCGTGTGCCCATCGATAAGCTCCGGTGGCCCCGGATCAAAGCTCCAGCGAACCGCACTTCCGTAGAGAGTGGACTGATCGATTGTCTGGGGGGCCCCGACGTCATGCAGTTCCGGCGGTCGATCGGCCGTCATCACCAGCAGCGGCGCCTGGGAGTGGTAGGCCTCGACGACGGCCGCGTGGAATTCGGCTGCGGCCGTCCCGGAAGTGCAAATTAGTGCGACCGGTGACTCCAGCTGCTTGGCCAAGCCGAGGGCGAAGAAGCTGGCCGACCGCTCGTCGACGTGCACCCAGGTGACCAGGGCGGGGTGTCGGGCTGCGGCCATCGCCAGTGGCGCCGAGCGTGAGCCAGGGCAGACAACGACGTGGGTCAGGCCGCCGGCAGCGAGCTGGTCGACAAGGACCGTGGCGAAGTCGGCGGCGAGGCTCTCGCTCACCGCGGTGCCACCATGGTCCGATGCCGACCATTCCCCGCCCAGAAGGACAGCTGGGCTACCGGGTAAGCGGCGACGGGTCTCCGCTCACCCTTCTGCACGGATTCACCCAGACCAGCGAGGCCTGGGCCGAGTTCACCGAGGCGCTCGACGGTTCGCGACGGGTAGTCGCTCCGGACATCCGCGGACACGGCCTGTCCCTGTTCGAGGGTGCTGCCCCTCACACCATGGCGGCCTGTACCGAAGACCTGGTCGCGCTCTGGGACGAACTCGGAATCGATAGTGGAGACCTCCTGGGATACTCGATGGGCGGGAGGCTGGCTCTGCACGCCGCAATCACCCAGCCGGGTCGCACCCGATCCCTGATCCTGGTCAGCGCCCATGCTGGGCTGCCGCCCAGCGAAGCGGCGAGACGCCGGGCCTCGGACGCCGAGCTCGCTCAGCGGGTTGGATCGGATGGGGTAGGGCCCTTCATCGACGGCTGGTTGGCCCAGCCGCTGCTGGCGGGTCTGGCTCGCCGAGGCGGGGGATTCCTCGAGTCTCAGCGCCGGGCCCGCATCTCGAACTCGCCACAGGGGCTTGCCGCTTCGCTCAGAGACATGGGTGCCGGAGCCATGCCCTCGCTCTGGGAAAGGCTCGGGGAGCTGACTGCGCCCACCCTCGTGGTCGCCGGATCGGACGATCAGCGGTACGTGGAGTTCGCCCGCCGCCTGGTAGCCGGGATTCCCCGAGCGCGGCTTGAGATCGTGGAGCAGGCCGGTCATGCGGTTCCCTTCGAGCAGCCTCTGGCGTTTGCCGATGTGGTCGCGCGCTTCCTTGACGGTCCCCGTCCTCCATCGGCTCCGCTCCCGACGAAACCATTGGGCCGCCAATCCAGCGCGGATGAGAGCCGTCGGGTAGGTGGTGAGTCCGGCACGACTGGCAGCACCAACCAGGGCCGGGGTACTTGAGCCCCGCTGTTGTACCCCCCGACCTGGGTCAGGGCCGATGGGGAAACCTCGAGAAGTCCGGCTCACGCTTCGACTGGTAGGCGTCCCGACCCTCCTGGGCCTCCTCCGTCATGTAGTAGAGGAGGGTGGCGTCGCCGGCTAGCTGCTGAATTCCGGCCAGCCCGTCCGTGTCCGCGTTGAAGCTCGCCTTGAGCATGCGCAGCGCCAGCGGGCTGTGCTGGAGCAGACGGCGACACACCGCCAGGGTTTCGTTCTCCAACTCCGCCAGAGGAACCACCCTGTTGACCAAGCCCCAGTCGAGCGCCGTCTCCGCGTCGTACTGCTCACAGAGGAACCAGATTTCCTTGGCCCGCTTCTGGCCCACCTGACGGGCGAGAAGGCCGCAGCCGTAGCCGCCGTCAAAGCTGCCCACTCGTGGCCCGGTCTGGCCGAAGCGGGCATTGTCGGCCGCAATCGTCAGGTCACAGCAGACGTGCAGAACGTGGCCGCCCCCGATGGCGTATCCGGCGACCATCGCGACCACAGGCTTAGGCAAGCGGCGGATCTGGACCTGGAGGTCGAGCACATTTAGCCGGCCGACGCCGTCGGGACCCACGTAGCCGTCGTCTCCCCTAATCCGCTGATCGCCTCCTGAGCAGAAAGCCTGTGTGCCTGCCCCGGTGAGGATCACCGCCCCGACCTTGGGGTCGTCTCGGGCGACGTTGAAGGCCGCGATCAACTCGAAGACGGTGGTCGGCCGGAAGGCGTTGCGCACCTCGGGGCGGTTGATGGTGATCTTGGCGATCCGCCCATCGAGGGTGTCGTAGAGGATGTCCTCGTACTCGCCGTGCCGCTGCCAAGCTGTCAAGTGACCACTCCTAGAGACAACACTTCGATAATCTGGGTGAATTGTACCCGGATCAATTTGGCCCCTCTGGACTCCAGTTCGACTCCTCAGAACTGCTCGACCCGGTCGCCCAAAACGCAGCTGCGGACACGACCGGGATCGCCCTGATCGACCCGGTGGCCGGACGTTCGACGACCTGGGGTGAAGTCGAGGAAAGGACCGGCGTGATGGCCGCGGCCCTGACCGAGGCCGGGGTTTCCAGGGGGTCGCGGGTTGCCCTCGTGCTTCCGGCCGGAGTGGACTTTGCACTCGCCGCCTACTGTTGTCTGAGGCTCGGTGCCTGTCTCGTGCCGCTCTCGCAGCGGGCCCCGTCCGCTGCGCTGCTGCCACAACTCAGCGACTCGTCGGCCGCCTTGGTTATCGGCGGAGGTCGGGACGGAGCCGGGCGCACCGCGGCACGCGCGGCTGGAGTCCCATACCTGCTCATCGAGTCGGGCGCCGTAGTCGGATCGCGGGGTGGACAGGTGCGCCTGGAGACCGGGAAGGCTCCTGCAGACGAGCTGGCGGTCGTGTACACGAGCGGCACCACGGGCGCCCCAAAGGGTGTCCGCCAGACCCTCGGCAACCACATCGCGTCTGCGATGGGCTGCCGGGACTCACTTTCGATCGAGCCCGGGGAACCCTGGTTGCTGGTGCTCCCGCCGCATCATGTGGGAGGCCTGGCGATATTCATGAGGGGCCTGCTTGGGGCTAACCCGGTGGTCGCGCTTCCCTCGTTTGCCGAGGCCGAGGTGATCGACGCACTGGCGAGGTACCGCCCGAGCCTGGTCTCGTTGGTGCCCGCCCAACTTCGAAGACTTCTGGCAGCCGGGGGCCTCTCAGAGCTGTGCCGCGCTCGAGCACTGCTCCTGGGTGGCGGACCCGCGCCGACCGACGAGGTCACCGAGTGGGTAAGTGCAGGTCTGCCCGTCTGTCCCAGCTACGGGCTTACCGAGACCTGCTCACAGGTCTGTTCGGTGCCGCCAGGAATGGCGGCCGCGATGGCCGGCACCGTCGGACCGGCTCACCCCTACGCCCAAGTGGAGATCAGAACCACCTCCACCCGCCGAGCCGAGGTTTGGGTCGGCGGCGCTGTGTTGAGCCCTGGCTACACCCATAGTGATGGGAGGGGATGGGATGGCTCGCATATGTTCCCCACCGGAGACGTGGGTGAGCTCACCAGGGAAGGGTGGCTGCGCGTGACCGGCCGACTTGACGACACCATCCTCACCGGAGGGGAGAACGTCGACCCAACGGAGGTGGAGGCCATGCTGGCGGGCCATCCCTTGGTCCAGGACATCGCGGTGTTGGGGATTGCCGACCCGATATACGGATTGCGGGTGGCGGCGGTGGTGGTCGGTGATGTGTCTTCCGAACAGCTCCAGGTCTGGGCGCTCGAGCGCCTTCCCTCGTTCAAGGTGCCAAGGGTTTGGGCTCGGGCTGACGTACTACCACGAACCGAGTCGGGAAAGCTCCAGCGCAGACTTCTGGGTGAGTTCTTCTAAGCCGGACTGCCCACCACGCCCGTCGCGACGTGGACTCTGATTCAGCTCGGGATTGCGGCTCGCGCCGCGACTCTGAAGCCGGCTCGCTACCCTGGCGGCCAGATGGCAGACGACTCGGCTAAGAATCACCAGGGCCCAGGCGACCTCGCTGACCAGTCCGGTACGCGCCCACTGAGTCATTCCCGGGCTCCCGCCCCGATGACCGTCAGACGTATCTGGTGGCACGCCTCACGCCCGGCGACCCTGGCGGCCTCCATCTCTCCCGTCCTGGTCGGGATAGGTGTCGCCGCCCACCTGGGGGCGCTCAGTCCGCTGAGGACCGCGGGGGTCCTTGTCGTGGCGGTGGCTCTGCAGTTTGGAGTCAACTACGCCAACGACTACTCCGACTTCGCTCGCGGCGCCGACGGTCCAGGCAGGGTGGGGCCACCGCGGGCCGCGTCTTCGGGACTGGTCGCACCGAGGTCGGTGCTGAGGGCCGCACTGGCAGCTTTTCTGCTGGCCGCTGTGGTGGGGGCATGGCTCAGCTGGTCGACGTCGTGGTGGCTACTCCTGGTGGGAGGGGCCTGCATCCTGGCCGCCTGGCTCTACACGGGTGGCCCGCGGCCCTATGGATACCGAGGATTTGGAGAGCTATCCGTCTTCGTGTTCTTCGGCATGGTCGCCACTGTCGGAACCACCTTCGGGGAGTCCGATCGATTCGTTCTGCTGGCCGTCCTGGCCGGCATCCTGCCAGGAGCGCTGGCGGCGGCTCTGCTTTTGGTCAATAACCTTCGGGACCTCTCCAGCGACCGATCGGTGGGGAAGCGCACCCTGGCCGTGATCCTTGGGGAGGCCAATGCCCGTCGTCTGCTCTATGCGCTGATAGGACTGGCGCTGGCGGCATCTCCCCTGATCGCCGCGCTGGCCCTGACCCGATGGACCGTCTTCGCCCCCTGGTTGGCGGCTCCACTGCTGGTAGGCCCGATAAGAAACTCGGCTTCCCGTGAGCCGATTCGCCAGATCCGCGCCCTGAAGCAGATGGGTGCCTTGCTGGGGATCAGCTCCCTGCTGCTCGCCGTCGGCATCTGGGCCGGCTAAGCAATCCGTCGCGCCAGCGTCGCGGCCTGCCGGCAGGATTTGCCGATAAGTGAACTAGGCGGCGCCATCTGACCGGCGCCCCGCTGGACTGGCTCATGCTCCCCCCGGGGTAGGGACCCAACCCAACCGCGATTGAAACGAACCTGCTATCAGGAGCTACTTGCGACCAAGGTGCAGCTATGCTAGGTTGACGGGTAAGGCTTCAAGGGGATCAGCGGGGAGGAGAGTACCGAGTGGCAAGCGCCGGCGTAACTCCCGCGGTCGGGCGACTTCAGCGGATCCGGACATCACTGAGCCCACATGAGTGGCGCAGGGCGCGCCTCATGTTCGGTTCCATCCTGCTGCTGCACGTGCTGGGATTCGGCGTCTTCGTGGTCTTCGTGGTGCCAGCGCACTACAAGGCGTTCGGGATTGGCCTGAGCGTCCTCGCCTACACCTTGGGCTTGCGCCACGCCTTCGACGCTGACCATATCTCGGCAATCGACAACACCACCCGCAAACTGATGAATGAGGGGCAGCGGCCCCTCAGCGTTGGTTATTTCTTCTCACTCGGGCACTCCACCATCGTGTTGGTGATCGGCGCCGGGATGGTGGTCGCGGAAAAGACGGTATACAACGCGGTCTCGCACAATTCATCCGGGCTGGAGCAGTTCGGAGGGATCTTCGGGACAATCGTCTCGGCGGCGTTCCTGTACCTGATCGCGATTCTCAACATCATCATCCTGATGGGAATCATTGGCGTCTTTCGCAAGATGCGTCATGGGGACTTCGACGAGGAGCAGCTGGAAGAGCAGCTCAACAACCGTGGCCTGATGTACCGGTTTTTTGGTAAGTGGATGAAATCCATCACCAAGCCGTGGCAGATGTATCCGGTGGGCGTGGTTTTCGGAATGGGATTCGACACGGCGACCGAGGTGGTCCTTTTGGCCACCACCGCCGTTCTCGCCGCCGATGCGTTGCCCTGGTATTCGATCATGTGCCTTCCGGTGCTCTTCACCGCCGGAATGACTCTGATGGACACCCTTGATGGATGCTTCATGAACGTCGCTTATGCGTGGGCATTTTTCCATCCCGTACGCAGGATCTTCTACAACCTGGCGATCACCGGACTGTCGGTCGCCATCTGCTTCATCATCGGAACCATCGAACTGCTCGGCCTACTCCCGGTCGAGCTGCACCTGAAGGGCGGCTTCTGGCACCTGATGGCCGGATTCGACATTAATACTGCTGGGTTTGTGATCGTCGGGCTGTTCGTGGTCACCTGGACAGGGGCGCTCTTACTTTGGAAGTTCGGCCACATTGAGTCCAAGTGGGAAGCCGGGCTCAAGGGACACGAACCGGCGGTGAAGGTCATCTAGTTCGGCCGGTAGCCGAACTCCCGGCGGTCATAGTTGACCGAACACTCGACCCAACCTGCTGAACCGCGTGACATACAGACGCGAGTCGGCGTGGTTCTGCAAAAAGATAAGACGACCTCGTCCAGGCTGGCGCCGCTCGAAGATGCAGCTTACTCAGTGGACAAATAGGCCCTGAAGACCGCGGGGGCTCACGCCCCCGCGGTGCAACGCCCCTTCCCTCGGAGCGACTGTCGGGCTACGATGGTTTAGCCGCCTAGGCCTGTGTTGATGTTGGAGAAGACGTCGCTAACGCGATGGCCGACGACCGTAAGGATGACGATGACAACGATCGCGATCAGCACCAGAATCAAGGCATATTCCACCATGCCCTGGCCGTCCTCGGCCGAGTGGACACGGGAATAGGTCTCGGCCAGCCGGGTGCGCAGTCGTAGATACCAAGATCCGATCATTTATTCAGATCCCCCATTGTTCGGAATTCCCGGACGCGCCCGCCCTCTCGCCCGGTTCGATCGAGTTGTGATCATATGTTTAGCCCCTCGATAGCGGGTGTAACGATCCCGTCAGTCCGCACCGTCTAGCCCTCCCTCCGAAGTGCGAGCCCGCCTCCCGAGAGCACCGTCGGGATGCGGGTGACGCCCCATACGCGCACTCCACAGTTGGTCGCTTCGACCGATCGCAATGACCGCTCACTGCCCGAGATTCTCAGCCACCCCAGTGTTGTTCAGTTGATAGTCGATATATCGATGAGCTAGTATGAGCGAGTCGGACATATCAAACACGACCAGGAGATCTCGAGATGAACAGTTTTCAAGGTGAGCCGGCGCACGACCACGGGCCGGAGCGTGGTGGCCGCAGACGCGAGCATGGCCGGGGTCGCTTCGAGCCCTTCGGGGACAGCGAGTTCGGCGGTCCGTTTCGGGGAGGCATCGGGGCTCGCCTGAGGGGAGCGAGAGGGAGGCGGATCCCGCGGGGAAATGTTCGCGCCGCAACGTTGCTGCTGCTAGCCGAGCAACCCCGCAACGGATATCAGATCATGCAGGAGATCGCTGAACGCAGCAAGGGCGTTTGGCGGCCCAGCCCGGGATCGGTATACCCCGCACTCCAGCAACTGGAAGATGAGGGCATGATCCGCTCCCAGGAGACCGATGGTCAGCGCCTCTTCACTCTCACCGATGCCGGAGCCGCATACACCGAGGAGCATCGGGCGGAGTTTGGATCACCATGGGAGGATGTGTCAGAGGCGGTGGGCGACGACGTCCATGAGCTGATGTCACTGATGCGTCAAACCATCGGCGCCGTCGGACAGGTGACCCGCGCCGGAAACTCCGCTCAGGTAGGCAAGGCTGCCCAACTGCTGAAGGAAACCAGGCGGAATCTGTACCGGATCCTGGCCGAGGACGAAGAGGGGTCGGCGCGGCCCGAACCCTCGCAAAATAGCCCCGCCTGAATCCGTGGGTCGGAGCGGACTAGTTCGCATTCGCACTCGAGGTCACTTTTACGCGGCGGGTGGCTCCTGTTTCAGGGCCGGAGCCACCCCGCCACCCCTCGATTTGCCGCGACGCCTTCCGAGTAAGAAGTCCGGGAGTCGTGGAGCCGCCCGCCCGAACCTACCAGGGCTTGCTAGCCATTCCATCCGATGGTTGCGGTCAGCGCGCCTTCGGCGACCACGCGCCCAATGCCCCGTAGTAGCACCGTGCCAGCCCTCGGGGCGGTGATCTCTTCCAGGGGTTCGCCGTCAAAGTCGGTGATAAGGGAGACGGTCTGCCCCGCGTCGACCTTCTGCCCGAGCTCGACCTGCTGAACCAACACGCCCGCAACGGCGGTGCGCAACTGGTCGCCCCCGAATAGGTCCTCGGTCGCCCGTCGTGTCGCGCCTTCCGCCTCGTCGATCGACCCGATTGCGCCCAAGACTCCCATCAAGGCGGCGACGACCTCCTCAACGTCTGTCTTCGGTCGCCGACCGCCGCCGCCGACCTCGAACGCGAGCCCGACCCTGCCGCTGCGGGCGATGGCTCCCGACAACGTGCCCTCGCCGGCGGTGGTCTGAACGAAAGGTAGGCCCATCCGCTTGGCCAAGGCATGCGTGCGCCCGTCCAATTCATCGTTCCCGCTGGAATGCACGATGGCGAATGGAACGACTTCCTCGGTCCACTCACCGCCATGCACGTCGATGACGATCTCCGTCTCGCCGAGCAGCTCTGACCAGATTTGGGCCGTCAACCGCTCGGAGAAGGTCCCCGACGTCGAGCCAGGCCAGACCCGGTTCAGATTGCGCCCGTCAATTGGATTCGCGCCGGGGACACCCGCTTGGGCAGCCAGGATGTCGGCCACGAAAACCACGGTCAGGGACCCGCGGAAGACCGCCGGATCGAGCCGCTGCCAGAGCGCTTGCACCGCGTCTTGGGTGACCAGTTCGGTCCCATGGATCCCGGCTACGATCGCTACCCGCGAACCGGGCTGCCCTCCAGTCAGCAGTCCATAGGGGACGAAGGTCTGAGCCCCCGATCCGTCCACTCGCACGGCGAGCCGGCCCGTTTGCTTCGATCCGCGCCGATCACTCATTGATCACCTCCAACGTTGGCATTAGTTAGCGAGTAGGTCCGTACGGGGCGCCTCCACACGGCCTTCGCCCGCCCCGGGGAGGCGCTTGCGGCGACCGATACTTGGCCCTACTAGGAGCTTAGGGACCAGTACTGTGGAGTGAGATTCAGGTTTGGATCCTAAGGAAGGGCGCCCTTCAGCTTCTCGCTGATCACCGACTCCTGGTAGGGATATTCAGGCTGCCACAGACCGGGAAGCTGCTCAGCAGCGTAGACGCCGATCGCCCTGATCGCTGAGGGGGCCGAACTAATACCGGTCTCGTTGATTGGGGCGACGAACGAGTCCAACGGCCGCTAGACGAGCGTTCATAATTGCCCACCTACCAAACAGCACGGAAGCCCCAAAGGCCGCCACCATCGGCCCAGAAACCGAGTGGGCTGAGCATACAGTTGCCGATTGGAAGCGTCAACTGTCTACAACTGGGGGTTGCCATAACGGTCGGACCGTCCCTGGCCGCTGTGAGTACCCCGCACTTCGTGTGCACGGGCGCTCCCTGGCCGTCTCAGGCGCTCACGCGACCCGTTGCAGTCCTCAGAGCCCTACTTCGGACATGTCGCCATAGCGGGACCCCGAGGTAGCTCCACTGGGGAATGCCGATTCGAGCTGGGACACGTCGCTGTCGGAGAGTTGGATATCCGCCGCCGCAGCATCCTCTTCCAGGTACTGAACTCGCTTGGTGCCCGGAATCGGCACGATGTCGAGTCCACGGTGCAGCAGCCAAGCCAGTGACAGTTGGGCGGGCGTCACGCCGGCCTCGGCGGCGATCCGTACCAGCTGGTCGACAGCACGCCGGTTGCTGGCGAAGTTATCGCCCTGGAATCGTGGACCACGGCGCCGGGAGTCGTCCTCTCGGAAGTCCTGCGGAGTGCGGAACGCGCCCGAGAGGAAGCCGCGACCCAGGGGGCTGTAAGCGACGAATCCGATTCCCAACTCCCTGACAGCGGCGAGGATCTCGTCCTCTGGATCTCGCGACCAGAGCGAGTACTCCGTCTGAAGTGCCGAGATCGGATGCACGGCATGTGCGCGCCGGATGGTCTGCGGGCCAGCCTCGGAGAGCCCGAGGTAGCGAACCTTGCCGGAGGCGACTAGCTCGGCCATTGCGCCAACCGTCTCCTCGATCGGGGTCGACGGGTCTACGCGATGCTGGTAGTAGAGGTCGATCTGCTCCACGCCAAGCCGGTAGAGCGAGGCGTCGCAGCATTCGCGGACGTAGGACGGGTCGCCGCGGATCCCACGCCGCTCGCCCGATGGACTGAAGGCGTAGCCGAACTTGGTTGCCAGGACCACCTCCTGGCGGCGCTCGGCGAGCACCTGGCTGAGCAGTCGTTCATTGCTACCCCTGCCGTACATGTCCGCCGTGTCAAGGAAGGTCACCCCGAGGTCGATCGCGCGGTTAAGAGTCGCGATCGAACTGGACTCGTCCGCAGCGCCGTACACGCCCGCCATGGCCATGCAGCCGAGACCGATGGATGACACTTGGAGCCCCTCAGTTCCGAGCCTGCGCAACTGCACGTAATTCCCCTCGCTGCAATACGGTGATGGCGCTTTGCCCGATCCGGCTGGCCAGGCAATTGAATCAGCCCCGGGCAGGGGGCCGGGGAGAGAGCAGCGCGGACTCGCCCAGCTACCATCGCAGGCCTTGCCCACGGCGGTGTCCTCGGCGAGCAGAGCCGGGAGACCGTCCATCTTCTTCAAGGGAGGCTCCGATGGATCTAAGGCTGGCTGGTCGCAAGGTGCTGGTCACCGGTGCCAGCAAGGGGATCGGACTAGAAATCGCTCGCACCGTGGCGCTTGAGGGGAGCTCCGTTGCGATCTGTGCCCGAGATGGTGGACCGCTCTCAGACGCAGCCGACCAACTCCGCTCCCTGGGCGTTCAGGTGTTCGTCCAAAGCGTCGATGTCACCGCAGAAGGGGAGCTCGCCGCCTTCGTAGACGCGGCGGCACAGGCCCTGGGAGGGCTTGACTCAGTTGTGGCCAACGCTGGCGGGAGTTACGGCGGTGCGCTCCTCGAGTCGACTCGCGGTGAGTGGCGGGACAGCTTCGAACTGAACGTCGGACATGCTGCCGAATTGCTCAGGGCCTCGAGTTCCCACCTGACCGGATCCGACAGCCCGGCAGCCGTCCTGATCTCTTCGATCTCCGGGACCAAGCCAGCGCCGCGGGCTCAGTACGGTGTCAGCAAGGCCGGACTCATCTATCTCGCGGCGGCTTTGGCCCGGGAGCTCAGTCCGCAGCACATCCGGGTCAACACGGTCAGCCCTGGATCGATCCTCTTCCCGGGTGGAGGCTGGGACAACCTACGGGTCAACGACCCCCCAAAGTTTCAGGCTTTTCTCGATCGGGACCTGCCCGAGGGGCGGCTGGGTACGGTGGAGGAGGTCGCCCGAGTGGTGGTCTTCCTGCTGTCCCCGATGGCCAGTTGGATCAACGGGGCCAACATTGCGGTGGACGGGGCTCAGGGCCGGCCGAGCGCGGCTGGTTGGTAGGAGATCGATCCGTCTACAGAACGGTGCGAGAAGTCGGCCCGCGACCGTGCATCACACAGATCAGAGCCCGGTGGGTCCACCTGACGACGGGGGTCGGCGGCTCACCGCCCGCCAGGCGCGTCGCCCGTCTTCTCGGCCTTCGCCTGGTCCCGGCGACGAATGGCCCGATCGCGTAAGGCCTGTACCTGTCGGCGCAGGTTGCCGCCGTCGACGACCATCTCGGTTACCCGCTTACGGTCACGGCGCCGGAGCCTCTCTCGCTCCGCGGGGTCCAGTTCGTCCATCAGCTGATCCTACCCTGACGCCCACACGGCGTCCGGCGTGGGAAACCGTAGGCGATGGAGACCGAAGGGGTGGCGCCTACCTAACCCATCCCCGCCGGGCCCGCGGTTGGGGGCCAAATGCATGTTGTTAGGATGGGTTCACCACCACCAGCGGAATCGGGCGCTTGGTCAGTCGCTGATAGCCCACGTAGCGATCGTGGTTGGCTTGGTTCACTAGACGCCAGAGCCGGTCGTACTCGACCTCCCCGTGCTCCACGACCACGGCCCTAGCGGGCCGCCGATTGCGCCCTACCTGTATCTGAACCTGATGCTGAGACCGCAGGTTCAAAAGCCAGGCAGGAGGTTTGTCTGACCCGCCATTGGACGCGACCAGCACGTAGGCGGAGCCGTCCCTTGCGTAGACCAGTGCATTGATTCGAGGTCGGCCACTGCGACGGCCGGTGGTTTCTAGCAGGAGGGTCGGAACTCCGATCATGCGGTGGCCGACCCGACCGTCCGAACGCTGGTAC
This sequence comes from Candidatus Dormiibacterota bacterium, assembly GCA_963804565.1. Classification (GTDB taxonomy): domain Bacteria; phylum Chloroflexota; class Dormibacteria; order Aeolococcales; family Bog-877; genus Bog-877. Next base: position 2,019,722 of record CAWDQV010000001.1, read on the forward strand.
GCCCAACCGTGGAAGCGTAGGAAGGCGTTCTGCAGGCTGACCGAAAGCGACACGATCTACCAAGTATGTAGCGGGCACGACTTCGCCCGCCACAGATCTCAATCCAAAAAGATCACCACGGCGGTGCGGTCATCTCGCTTGCGTGCGATCTGCAGCAGCCTCTCAGCGGCGCGTTGTGGATCATCGCCGGCCACGGCTCGGGCAAGATCCTGAGCTGACAGAAGGTCAGGGGCAAAATCGCCGGTCACGCCGTCGGTAACCAGGAGCAGCTTGTCCCCAGAGCCAACCGGGAACGTGCCTCGTTGCGTTGCCGCTGGTTGACCTCGGCGTTCTGAACCCTCGCCCAGGGCGTTGTACAGCAGGTTGCCGACGCCTTCGTCCACTGTCACCTGGACTGGCCAGGCCGCACCGGTGGGCAGGTGATAGAGGCGGGAGTCGCCGACCGTTAGGTAGCTCACTAGCGGACCCAGCACCCAGGCCACGGTCGCGGTCGTCGCGCCCAGGGCACCCTGCTTGATCAGCGCCTCCGCCCGGTCGCATCCCCTCGCCATTGCCGCTTCCGGCGCGACGTCGCCGGCCCGGCAACTCTCGGCGACCGCCGTCGCGGCCACTTGCGCCGCCTCTCCACTCTTGGCGAACGCGCCGACGCCGTCAAAGACTCCGAACAGTCCCAGGTCGAGGTCGACCAGGGATCGGTCCTGGTCGTGCAGCGGACGGGTGGCCAGCCCGACGCGCCAGGTCATCTGGGCACGCGCGCGGCACGACCCGTCATTCCGAGCTGGGCAGATGCAGGTACATGGTTTGGATTCCGACCCGTCCAGGGCCCCGGAACCGGTTGAAGACTAGCTCGCCCACTCCGGCGAACAGACCGGTCCGCAGTCCATAGATCGCCGGGCGCATCCGCACCTCGGGGTCCATGTACACCCAGGCGCCCGGCTCCACGTCGATCTCCTCACCTGCTGCCAGCACCTTCTCGAAGACATTCCCGAAGCCGTGCAGCCAGACCACGCCGTCGCCATCCCTGGCCTCGAACCGGTCCACCCAGAACCCACTGTTGCCGAAGAGGTTGTTACTCAGCCCACGGAGGTGGCTGGTGCTGTACCGAACCGATGCGGTGGCGGCCAGAAACTGATGCTCCCGGGCTAGGATGGTCGCTCCCCGGGGAAGTTCAAGGGGGAACACGTGGCCCGGCGCGTCCCGCGAAAAGGCGATGTCGCCGGGACCCTTGGCCTCGGTTAGGAAGAGTTGCCTTCCCGCCACCAGCCGCCTTGCGGCCCCTCGCACCGCCTTCAGCCTGATCGCCACCCGCGGATCCTTCCAGAGCACCACGTGGTGCTCGAAGTAGACCGCCATGGAGCCGTCCATGGTGCAGTGCAGCATCGGCACTAACTCGCCTTGGATCAGGTAACTGATCCCTGGGGCGAGTCCTTCGCGGATCCGGGTGGGAAGGATCTCGGGCGGCTTCACGGCTCGTCTGCTCCGGTGGTTGTCGGCTGCATGTCCTGGGTCCGCCTGGCGATCGCAGCGGCGGCGCTCAGGAGGATGGGCGCAGCACCAGCTTGACGTGTGGTGAGCTTGCTTGACGCTCCCATGCGGACGTGACCTCCGACAGCGGCAGCTCCTCGATCTGAACCCGAATCCTCCCGTCGGCGGCGTGATCCGCCAGTTCACGGAAGGCGCGAGCCCGGATCTCCCACTTGGTGTTGGGGTTGGAGTGGCCGATTATCGTCAGCTGGCGTCCTCGGACGATCGACGAGCTGATGGTCGCCTCCTTGCTCGCGGCGTCGCCTAAATGGACCACCCTTGCCGACGGGCCGCACGCCGCCAGTGCAGCCTGGAGAGGAGTCCCCCACAGAGGGTCGAAGACCACCTCAAGTGGTCCCTTCGCGGCGGCGATGATCTCGTCCCGCAGTGCTTCCTCACTCTGGCCATTGATGGCGACCGCAGCGTGCGCACCTAGATCCAGTGCCGTGGCCAGCGCATGGGCGTCTCGCGCGGCCGCCACGATTCGACCTGCACCCAACAGCCTGGCAATCTGAACTGCGATCTGTCCCACCGGGCCGGTCGCCCCCAGGATCAGCACGCGCTCGCCTGTCTGAAGATGGACCTTGTCAACCAGGGAGATCCAGGCGGCAAGGCCAGCGACTCCCAGTGCGGCGGCGGTCGCCGTCTCGATTCGGTCCGGAAGCAGAAGGCAGGTCGCTGGGTCGACCGCGGTCCATCCCGCCAGCGCTCCACTACCGCCGCCGGCCACCTGAAACCGCACCCTCTTGCCGTTCAGTTCCGACCCCCTGGCCGCTACGACTCCCACGCCCTCGGAGCCCGGAATGTAAGGGACCTGCGGGATCCCGCCGTAGTGGGTGCCGGCGGCTATCTTGAGGTCCACCGGGTTGAGGCTTGCAGCGCCCACCCTGACCAGGACCTGCCCCGGCGCTGGAGCTGGCCGGGGGACCTCGCGGTAGCTCGGTCCCTCACCCAGGCGCTCGATGATCGCCGCCTGCATGGTGGCTCCGGCGGCTCGCCCCTCGAGCTTGCTAGAGCTTGACGCTCGGGAGCCCACCCGATGCCACTACCAGACCCGCCCACATGCCTCTCGCCTCGTGTCCGGGAATGAGACAGGACATCCGATAGCTACCGACCTGGCTGGCGGTGAATGTGAAGGTCGCGGTCTGGCCTGGGGCCGTGCCGGTGGTGGGGCTGGGGGTCGCGGCGCCGGGGAAGATCGGAGTCGTGCCGGTAGCCGTGACAACAGCCGCCGAGTGGTTGATGCTGCCGGAGTTGCTGAAGTCGACGGTGACGCTCCAGCCCTCCGGTACGGTGACCACCATCGCTCCGTTGTAGTAGCCATCGAAGTTCAGCCCCAGGTTGACGGTGGGGGACCCTGCCACCGCCTTCCAGGTGACGTTCTGGGTGGCGGAGTCATACGAGACCCACTGGTCGAGGACCACTGTGGTCGGAGCCGCCGAAGGTGTCGGGCTCACCTTCGGGGTGGGAGTCGGGGTGGGGCTAAGGGCTGCCTTGGGGACCCGGAAGGCGGGCTGAATCGAGAGGAGTCCGTTGACCGTGACGGTGAGCGTCGCCGACGTGTGGACGCCGCCGCCACTGACCGTCCAATGAATGAACGGGTGCGCCGCCGGGTTGCTGGCGACCGCTGATAGGGTCGCCTGGTCGCCGCACCCCAGAAGGATCGTGTTGACGTTGCGGCTGAACTGGTAGCTCTTCCCGCCAGCGCTCAACTTGACGCTACCGAGCAGGCTGCTGCCTGAGCTCGGGATCAGGACCGTTACTGAGCATCCGACCGACGTGTCAGCGCTGCTGAGTGGACTTCCGCCGCAGCCGGCCAGTGCGGCCGCCAGCCCCAACCCGAGCCCCAAACCGCAGGCCCGACGGGCGGTCCAGTGGCGACCTAGCCTCTCCAGATTGACCAGGGTTTCCCCGGCGCCTCGCATCGGGATCAGGGTAGCGGATGGCACCTCGGCCACGGTTGGCGGCGAGGATCAGGACTGCCAACCGCGGAGCCGCGCGGTACCGTAGGCACCGGTGAGTGCGACCAACGAGCTCGCGGTCAAAGAGACCGGTGCCCAGAACAGGCCCAGAGAACGCCGGGATCGGCCATGGCAGGTGGTGGTCTGGAACGATCCGGTGACTCTGATGAGCTACGTGGTATTCGTCCTGCGCAGGCTTTTCGGGTACGACGTGGCCACGGCAACGCGCCTGATGTTGCAGGTCCACAACGAGGGCAAGGCGGTTGTGGCCACCGAGCCGAGGGAGAGGGCTGAGGTGGCGGTAGCTCAGCTCCACGCCCACGGTTTGCAGGCGACGCTGGCCCGCGACTGAACTTGGCCCAGATCAACCGGCAGGGAGATCTGGTGTATCTCCGCGTCAGTCGCGGGGAGCGGCGAGCTCTGCTTCAGATCCTCGGTCGGCTCGAGCCCCTGGTGGAGCACTCCCGATGGGCCCGTCCGCGCGCCTACCAGGAGGAAGAGGAAGAGGAGGAGTTCCAGCGGCTGGTGGGGACCGACCTGGCCGACTCAAGGGCCGCTGACCTGGCCAAGGTTCGGGAGGCACTGGAATCTGAACAACGGATCCTGCTTTCCGCCGACGGCGCGATCGCCTGGCTGAGGGCGCTGAACCTGCTCCGACTCGCGCTGGCCGAGCGTCTCGGGATCACCGCCGACGGCTGGGAGGAGCAGTACACGCTCCAGGAGCACCGGCGGCCGCCGCTCGCGACCCTTCACCTGCTGAGCTGGGTTCAGGAGGGGCTGGTAGAGGCGCTGACCATCAGCTGAGCTTGCCCGGGAGCCGGATCAGCTCCTGGCGTCGGCCCAGAGCCTGGCCATCCAGCGTTCCACTTCCTCGGGGTCGGAGGGGATCCCCGCGCTGAGCACCCTGTGCCCGTCCTCGGTCACCTGAAGGTCGTCTTCAATCCGCACCCCGATCCCTCGGAGTTCCTCCGGGACGGTGAGGTCATTGGTCTGAAAGTAAAGGCCCGGCTCGACCGTCAGCACCATTCCCGGGAGCAGCTTCCCCATCCGATAGCTCTCGACGCGGGCCTGGGCGCAGTCGTGAACATCCAAGCCCAGCATGTGGCTCACGCCGTGGAGGGTGTAGCGCCGATGCAGTTGACTGTGCTGCTGAAGCGACTCCTCGGCAGTGACCGGCAGCAATCCCATCGCCTCCAAACCGTGGGCCAGCACCCCCATCGCCGCCCGATTCGGGGCCAGGAAGTCGTTGCCCGGCCGGACTGCGGCGAAGGCCGCCTGTTGGGCGTCGTAGACCAGCTGGTAGACCTTCCGCTGGGCTGGGCTGAAGCGTCCATTGATCGGCATTGTTCGGGTCACGTCGGCGGTGTAATAGCGGTTGGTCTCCACCCCGGCGTCCAGCAGCAGAAGCTCGCCCGGGCGGACCTGGCCGGTGTTGCGACTCCAGTGCAGGATGGTGGCGTGGCTACCGGCGGCGGCGATGGTGGGGTAGCCGGTGTTGTTTCCCGCCGACCTGGCCCGCCGGAAAAAGGCCACCTCGACGTCGCGCTCGGTGCGAGCCTTGGGCAGCGCCCGGACCACGTCCTCGAAACCCCGGCGGGTGAGGTCGCAAGCCTCCTCCAGGAACTCGATCTCCAGCGGGTCCTTGACCAAGCGCATCTCACCGAGCCGTTCCTTGAGCTGGTCATCCGGCCCGGCGAGATCCGACGACAGCTCGTCGACCCTGGTGTCGAGACCGCGCAGTACCACTCCCTGGTCGTACTTGGTGACCACCGAGGGGAGTTCTGCACTCGGCCTGGCCGGGACTCCGAGGAGGGCCTCGGTGGCGTCGAGTCCTCGGTTCGGGCCGACCCAGAGGACACCCTTCACCCGGTCGGTGAAGAACTCCGGCTTGGTGAAGTCGGCAGCGGGCTCGGTGAAGACTTCCATCGTGTGGCCGCCTCCCTCGAGAGGCTCCATTACCAGGACCTCCTCAGGCTCCCCTTCGCCAACCAGGTAGAGGTAGTCAGTCGAGGCGCGAAAGGGGTAGGCGGTGTCGTTGGTGCGCACCTTCTCGGTCCCGGCGGGTACCACGATCAGCGCTCCCGGGAAGCTCTTGGAGAGCTCCTCTCGACGGGCCCGGTACGCCTCCACTCCGGGAATGGGGGAGTCAGACGTCGAACGGGTCGCTTCCCAACCGGTGGTCATGTAATCCAGCAGGGCCGGAGGCGGCACCTGGTCGTATGAGGTTCGGGAGCGACCATCAGCACGCCCGTGGCCGGGCGATCCGGTAGGAGCCTTCTCCTCACCAAGCATCGCGCGATCTTAGCTGACCGATCCGGCCTGTCCCCGCGGAGTGCGAAGACGCGGGCGAGTGGCGCGGGCTTGCCGCTACCTTGTCACTGTGCGCGCCGTCGAGCGGTTCAACGTTGAGCAGGCATCCGCCCCGGCCGGACCTCTAGCCCCCGGGTCGATGCCGCGGGTCGCCTACTTCTCACCGGAGTTCGGAGTGAGCCAAGCGATACCCCAGTACTCCGGTGGGCTCGGCGTACTCGCCGGGGATTACCTGGGAGTTTGCGCCGACGAAGGCTGGCCCATGGTCGGGATCGGCCTGTTCTACCACCAGGGCTACTTCCACCAGCGACTGGACGAGAGCGGGTGGCAGCAGGAGGGATACCAAGAGCAGGAACCGGTGGAGCTGGGCCTGGCGGAAGTGGGCGACCGGCCGATCGAGCTCAATCTGGGCGACCTGGCGTTGCGGGCTCGCGTCTGGCGCCAGCAGGTGGGGAAGGTGCCGCTGTACCTCCTCGACACGACGGGCGTGGGCAATCCGGAGGAGCTGAGTCGGGTGACCGACCGGCTCTACGGAGGCGACATCGAGCACCGTCTGCGCCAGGAGATCCTGCTCGGGATGGGCGGGGTTGGCGCGCTGGAGCTGGCCGGCGAGCATCCCTCTCTCTTCCACAGCAACGAGGGCCACGCCGGCTTTTTGGTCCTGGAGAGGATTCGTAGGCTGGTGCAGGCCGAAGGCCTCGAGTTCGACGAGGCGGTCGAGGCGGCCCGGGCGGCCACTATATTCACCACCCACACCCCGGTGCCGGCCGGTATCGACCATTTCCCTCGGGAACTGATGGCGCGCCACTTCCAAAGCTGGTGCGACGCCGTCGGCATCTCCCTGGACCGGCTGATGGAGTTGGGCCATTACCCAGGCCAGCAGCCAGGGGACCCGTTCAACATGGCGGTGATGGGCCTGCGGCTGTCGGGCCACGCCAACGCGGTTTCCCGACTGCACCGCAGGGTGAGCCAGCGGATGTTCGCCGGGCTGTGGCCTGACCTGCTCCCGGATGAGGTGCCGATCCGAGCCGTCACCAACGGCGTCCGGGCCAAGAACTGGATCTCTCCCGAGATGGGCCACCTCCTGCAGCGCTACCTCGGCCCCAGGTGGGACATCCACGGGGCCATCCACTGGTCTCGGCTCAAAGCCGCCTCCGACCGGGAGATTTGGGAATCTCGCCAGCCGGGTCGCCTGCGGCTGATCGAGGGAGCGAGGCTGAGGCTTGAGGAAGCGGAGCGTGGCCGGGGGACGGGGGAAGCGGAGCTCAAATGGACCAGGGAGGTGCTCAACCCCAGGGCTCTGACCATTGGTTTCGCTCGCCGCGTCGCCGAATACAAGCGCGCTCTCTTGCTCTTCTCGCAGCCGGAGAGGCTTTCACGGCTACTTCTGGACGTGGACCGACCGGTGCAGCTGGTGATCGCCGGCAAGGCGCACCCCCAGGACCAGCAGGGCAAGGCGATCATCCAAGCGCTCAGCCGCGCCACCCACTCCCCCGAGCTGCGCAAATCGGTCGTCTTCCTGGAGGACTACGACATCGGGCTGGCGAGGCTTCTGTACCAGGGCTCGGACCTGTGGCTCAACACTCCCCGGCGGCCGATGGAGGCGTGTGGTACGAGCGGCCAGAAGGCCCTCCTGAGCGGCGCTCTCAACTGTTCGATCCTGGACGGGTGGTGGGATGAGGGCTGGGATGGGGAGAACGGGTTCGCGATTCCCTCATCGGAGGATGTGCCGGACCAGGCCGAACGCGACCGGCTGGAGGCGGATGCTCTGTTCGAGATCCTAGAAGGAGAGGTCATCCCCACCTTCTTCAGCCGGACCGCGGAGGGGCTGCCCCATCGATGGCTAGCCAAGGTCCGTCAGTCCCTGGAAGTGCTGGGGCCGCTCGTCCTGGGGTCGCGGATGGTCGCTGACTACGTGCGACACATGTATCAGCCGGCGGTGGACTCGGCCATGTTCGCCCCCGACCAGGGCCATCAACGGGCGAGGGAGCAGGCCGCGTGGTGGGCGCGGGTCCGGCGCGACTTCCCCAGCGCCCGCGTGTCGGCGACTGCAATCTCGTCGGCGGACCCGGGCGAAGTACAGTCCGAGGGAGAGGAGAAGGTGGTCGAGGCGACGGTGGAGCTGGGGCAGCTCTTGCCCCAGGACATACAGGTGGAACTACTCCACGGTTCGATCGGTGCCGAGGGACGGCTGATCGCTCCTGCCGTTGAGTCGATGATTGAGGACAAACCTCATGGCAACGGCAACCACCGCTACCTGGGCACGCTGGTGCTGGGTCCGCCTGGCGAGTACGGATTCACCGTCCGGCTGCTTCCCAGGCCGCCCAGCAGCGGTCCGCTGCCCGCCGAGACCCCAGTCAGCTGGGCGGAGCCTGACCGGCGCCCGCGATGACCCCTGGGCCGGAGGCTAGACGGTGCCGCGGTCACGGACCAGATGCCGGCGGCCGGGCAACCCAGCCCCGGCCAGGAACAGGTCGAGCTCTATGTGCGCACCTATCGATCGGTGCTCCGGTCCTCTGGTGAGATCCGACTCCAGGTCCTAGAGCGCGCCCATCTGGGCATGGATTCCTCGCTCCACCCGCTCGGCGCGCAGAAGCAGTTGGACAGCGGAGCACTTCTCTACGCGCTTCACCGCCTGCCTCCGGTGGTCCTTCAGTTGGAGCACGTTTGCTTGGGTCAGTCGCCCGACCAGTTGCTGCACTTCGGAGGATCGCAACCGCCTGACTGGCTGCCAGTTGTCGCCCCAGGCCGGCGTCGCCGCTGGTGGTGGAACCCGGGCCTTCACACGTTGGCGGTCGCCCTCGCCAGCAGCTCAGACCTCGACGACCTGGTGCCGACCTTGGTCGCGTTGCAGATCGAATGGAACAAGGCGCACGAACTGCTGGGGGAACTGGACCCATCCGGTCGCCTGGGCCTGGAGCGGGCAGCCCGAAAGCGCCTCGGAGTTCCAGGGGACGACTGGGAGCGCCTGCGTACGCTCTTCGGCGCACAGCTCCGAGATTTCCTCGAAGAGGTGAGCCGCCGCGCCATGGACCTGGGGATCCAGCTGCTGGGCGGGTCCCAGGTCGGGTACGCCAGGGCGACCAGGGAGTGGTGGCGCCCGGTTGGCGACGTGCTTCGGCGGGAGGAGCTTCTGGATCGACCGCTCTATTTCGTAAGCAGCAACGCCCACTGCCTGGTCAACCTGCTCTCAGGCGTGGCTCGCCAGCGAGCCAGTGAGGTTGACCGGTGGCTGCCCGAGTCCGGCGACCAGGAGCTGATGGCGATCTCCGCGGAGCTCAGGCAGGAGGGCTCCCGGCTCTCTCCGGAGAACTTCCTCTACTATGCCGCCCGCCGTTGGCTGGAGGTACATCCCGAGGCGCGCGAGCAGCGTACGAGGGAGGAACGCAATGAGGGGATTTTCCACATTCCCTCACAGTCAGGGACCGACGTCGCCGCCCAGCTGATCGTCCTCGACCGGCTCCAGCTTTCTCGGCTGGACCCGCGGCTGCAGACGGCGATTGGCGCCTCCGATCTGGCGCGATCCTCCCACCTGATCCTCAACATCCAGTACCCGCTCGGCCAGGGCGCCTATCACATCCTCCGTCAGGTGCTGGAAGCGACCGAGCACGTTGATGGGGTGTACATCCTGGGCAAAGCGGCAACTCTGAACGCCGACATCGGCGACGTGATGGTCTCCGACGTGGTGCATGACGAGCCCAGCGGCAACACCTACTGGCTGAACAACTGTTTTTCCTTTTCCCAGCTGGCTCCATTTGTCACCTCGCGATCGGTGCTGGACCGACAGCGAGCGGTTTCGGTGCGCTCAACTTTCCTGCAAAATCGTGGATATCTTGAGCGCTACTATCGGGACGCCTACACGGTGGTGGAGATGGAGGCCGGACCCTACCTGGGCGCCGTTTTCGAGGCTGGCGACAGTTCCCGATATCCCAACCGTGAACAGGTCGACTTGACCAGGCCTGCGATGGAGGTTGGTGTCATCCATTACGCCTCGGATACGCCATATACCCAGGCGCGGACACTGGGCGCGCGCGGCCTGCGCTATGAGGGCATGGAGGCCACCTACGCCGGCGCCCTGGCCATTGCGGCCAGGATCTTGGAGCGCTGCGCCGATGGGCGAGGGCCAGCGAGGAGCGCGGTTTGAGCGGACTGCACCGTGAGCGCTGCCAGTCCTGCACCAAGGACACCCCGACCATTTCCGCGCTGGAGTTGCCGCCGCTGTTGGAAGAACTGCACGGCGACTGGTCCGCCTCGGACGGGCGGCTACGCCGCCGCATCGCCTTCCGAGATTTTGCCCAGGCGTTCACCCTGGCCACGAGGATTGCTCTGCTGTCCGAGCGCGAGGGCCACCACCCAGACCTGAAGGTCGGTTGGGGCTACCTGGAGGTTGAACTGACCACCCACGCTGCCGGCGGGTTGACCCGCAACGACTTCATCCTCGCAGCCAAGGTCGATCGGGCCGCCGCAACCTCGGAGCCCGCCGCACCGACTTCCTGAATCGCCGGCGAATCAGCGAGTCGAGGTCGTGCTCGCTCCTTTGAGGGCGGTGCTCACGCAGGTGCTTGCGGTCACTCCAGTCGATCCGGGCCTTGCCTCGGTCGTCTTCCAGTCTTGCTCCGCTGGGATCCTTTGGTGACCACCTTCACCTCACCCATTACCGCCAGCGCGGTTATCAGCACTGTCGGGGAGCCCGGGAGCGGGCGCTCGGAGCCTCCCCTCTGCGACTTGCTCCCCATCAACGCCAGCCCGTCCAGCTCGACATGGATTCCTTCGGGAACGATCACCTTGATCGCACCCATGACTGCTATCGCGGAGATATGACTCTGCCGACCGGTCACCTCCGCCCCGCGCAGGTCCAGGGTCACCTCGCCCATCACGGCCAGTGCGTGCGACACCGGACGCAGCAACCAGCGACCTCGCCGCACCGTCGAGGACATGATCGCAACGAACCAGGCAGCGGGCATCGGCTGACTGGGCACTGTCGGGATCACTGGACTTGGAGCCGGACCCAGGTCAGCCTCCAACTGGACCAGCTCCGCGATGGTGCGGGCCGAAAGTGCCTGCTCTACCCTTGTGGAGAAGTCCTCCAGCCCCAGTCGTCCGTCGGCGCAGGCCGAGCTCAGCTGCGCCACGCACTGGTCTCGCCGCTGGTCGGAAGCGCGCAGCGGTGGGGTGGCCAGGGCGGCCACCTCCGGTCTCGGCTCCGGAGGAGGATCGGTCACCTCGGCAGTCTATTACGACCGTCGAGGCGTCCCGTTCGACCTTGATGCGCCCGACTAGCGAAATGCAAGCAGCGCTTTCCTCGCCGGAGATATGCTGTCCCGATGAACCCGCGCCGGCTGTCGTTCGCGGTGGCTATGGCAGGAGCGTTGGCGATGGTGGGGGCGGTGACCCTGGTGCCCTCGGTCGGAGCCAAGTCGCTCCCCGAACTGGCCAACATAGCAAGCGCCGGGTCGCTGCAGCTGCTGATGGACAAGTACATGGGGCCGCCGTTCATCAGCGCGACTGGTGACGAGTACCAGAACGAGTCGATGGGCAGCCTGGGGCTGGCCCAGGACATCGTTGCAGGGGAGATAACTCCCAACGTGTTCATTCCCATCGGCTCCGCTCCGATGGCGCTCCTGGAGCCGAAGTTCACCACCTGGGCGGTCGAGTTCGCGGCCAGTCCGCTGGTGGTCGCCTACTACCCCGAGGGGCCTCACGCCGCCGAGTTGAAGAAGATCTCCGAGGGCAAGCTGCCCATCAAGGACTTATTCACGCTCATGGCGACCCCGGGATTCAAGCTGGGTCGTACCGATCCGACCATAGATCCACAGGGTCAGGGATTCATCGAGATGGTCCACTTGGCGCAGAAATACCTGGGGGTGAGCGCGGCCACCGCGTACGCCGACCTAGGCGGATCCAACGGCAGTTCGCAGATCTTCTCGGAGACCGGATTGGAGCCGTCCCTCCAGGCGGGTCGAACTAGACGCTGCCAGCGCCTATCTCCCCCAGGCGGTTCAGCTCGGGCTTCCATACGTATCTCTTCCCGACGAAATCAACTTCGGTGACCCTAGCGATTCGGCGATCTACGACGCGGCGACCCTGACGCTCTCGACAGGGGTGGTTCACGGCTCCCTGCTCGACCTCGAAGCGTCGGTCCTGCCTGTTGGTGGTGACACCGCGGCCGGCGTCGCCTTCGTAAAATTCCTGCTCGGCAGCAAGGCGCGTCATATCCTGACTAAGGAGGGTTACACCCTTCTCCCGCCTGCACTGCTGGGGCAGAAGTCCACCGCTCCCAAGGCGATAAGGAACCTCATCGACAAGAGTTGACCGTTCCGCCCGCTCCGGCGGCGCTGCGCGGCTCCGGAGTCAGGACCAGCACCGGCGCCGCCCTGGTCGGAGCGCTGATTGTCTGGGTCGCCCTGCTAGGCCCGCTGATCGCTCTGGCAGCCCACCTGACCCCGGCGGCAGTCGTCAACTCTCTGCGGCAGCCGGGCGCCTTCGACCCCCTCATCACCTCAGTCGCAGCATCCCTGGTGGCGCTGGCGGTGATCCTCCTCCTCGGCACCCCACTCGCGTACATGCTGGCGCGAGGTCGGTTGCCGTTTCCCCGAGTGTGGGAGGTCGGGGTGATTCTGCCCCTCCTCACCCCACCTTTGGTGATCGGGCTGCTGCTGATCTTCATGGTCGGTCCGGCGACCCCGATAGGGGCTGCCTTGAGCCACCTCAACCTCTCCGCTTCCGACACGTTTCTGGCCCTGGTGGTTGCCGAGATCTACGAGTCAGTGCCCTACTACGTCCTCGGCGCAGCGGCCGCGTTCGCCACCGTCGATCCACAGCTGGAGCAGGCTGCCGCGCTGCTCGGAGACGGCCGTTGGAGGACCTGGCGACGGGTCACGGCGCCCCTGGCCGCGCCGGGGCTGGCGACCGCCCTTGCAGTTACCTGGGCGAGAGCCATGGGCGCCTTCGGCGCAGTCTTGATAATCGCCTACCACCCCTTCGGCCTGCCGATGCAGATCTGGGTCACCTTGCAGGAGAGCGGGCTCAGCTCAGCGCTGCCCTTCGCTCTGGTGTTGCTCGTCGTGGCCCTGCCCCTCCCGGTTGCCGCCTATCTCTGGAGTGCCCGTGCTCGCCGCCGACTTTGAAGTAGCCAGGCGAGAGTTCTCCGTCCAGATCGAACTCCAGGTGGGGCGAGGGGAGCGACTCGCCCTGCTCGGGCGTTCCGGGGCGGGCAAGACCACGACCCTGGAGGCATTGGCGGGGCTGCTGCGGCTTGTGCGCGGAGAAATCCGTCTCGGTGGCCGGGTGCTCAGCTCGGCCATCTCTCCCAATGCGGACGTGCCGGTCGGGCGCCGCGGGGTCGGGTTGCTGCGCCAGAACCCGGGACTGTTTCCGCATCTGACCGTGCTCGAGAACGTCAGCTACGCACCCGGGACGGAACCCGCCGCGTCTCGAGCCGCGGCGGAGCGGCTGGGATTGGGATCGCTGTTGAACGTCAGGCCCCGCGGCCTGTCTGGCGGAGAGGCCCAGAGAGTCGCGCTCGCCAGGGCGCTGCAGGCCAGGGTGGGGCTGCTCTGCCTCGACGAGCCGTTTAATGCTCTGGACCGTCCCTTGGGCATGGAGATGCTGGAATTGCTGCGGCGCGAGCTGGAGGCGTCCGCGACATCGGCCGTTCTGGTGACTCACCAGCTCGAGGACGCCCAGGCGTTCGCCGAACGTGTCGCCGTCCTGGACCGCGGGTTGGTACTCCAGGACGGGGGTTCCCGCGAGCTGGTCCTGCACCCGAAGACCGCGCTGGTCGCGTCCCTCGTTGGCTACCGCGGCTGGTTGCGCCGAGGTGAGGAGTTGCGGGCGATCCATCCCGATCGGCTGCACCTCAGCGGTGCTAGCGATGGCGCTGCTGTAGTTGCCGGCAGAGTGGTCGGCACCAGACCTGATGGGGCGCGCATCGACGTCGAACTGGACTCGGAGGGGGAGTGGGTCGGACGCTTCCACTGGTCGGCGCCAGAGCCTCCCGTGCTGGGGGCTCGGCTCCGCTTTTGCTTGGACGGTTCCCCGGTCTTTCGCGGCCCGGAGTCGGTGATTGACTGAGGCACGACGGCCCCGTCGGGCCTCCGCCGGCGGGGCTCTTGAGACGGGCAAGCGGCTGCGCGTGGCCCGGCTCTCCACTGGGATGACTCAGCGTCAGTTGGCTGAGGCGTGCGGCATCAGCCGGCAGGCGGTGGCTGGAACAGAGGCGGGCACCTGGTTCCCATCTCTCGGTGTAGCACTTCGCCTCGCTCGGGCCCTCGGCACCAGCGTCGACCAGCTCTTCGCAGCCGAGCAGGAATCACTGCGAGCCAGGGCCACTGCCTTGGGCGCGAGCAGGCCCCCGGACAGGGCCCGTATGGCGCTGGTCTGGGACCGCTGGGTGGCACTGCCCCTGGCGGGAGATCGGGCGATGGTGGCCGGCTTCAGAGGGGCTAGTGGCCGCCTAGGTCAGAATCACGATGCCGAGATCTGGAGCACGGGTCGGACCCTTGTTGTTGCTGGCTGCGACCCCGCGCTTCCACTCTTGGCTGAGCCTGTCGCTGCGGCGCATGCAGGGTGGACGGTGGAGTGGTGGTCCTGCTCCAGTGGCGAGGCGCTGCGCCTACTGGACCAGGGCCTGGTGCATGCCGCAGCGGTCCACCGACCGTCAGGTCACGAGGAGGATTCCGGTCGGCCAACGCTCAGCGCGAGGATCGGCTTTTCGGGATGGAGAGAGGGAGTGCTGCTGCCTCGTGAGGGAGCTGCCGGAGGGGCGCGGTCTCTGGGGGAGGTGGTGGACCGAAGGCTTCGCTGGGTCAACCGCGAGCTCGGCTCCGAGGCGCGGAGCCTGCTGGATCGGGAACTCGGAGTCCTCGGGGTGGCAGGAGCGATTCTCCCCGGCTACTCCAGTCAGGCGGGAGGGCACTTCCAGGTGGCGGGTGCCGTCGCGAGCGGAATCGCCCAGGCGGCGATCGCCACCGAGCCGGCTGCCCTCGCCTACGGGCTGCGCTTTCTTCCGCTAACTGAGGAGGAGTCCGTCCTCCACGTGCGCCGAGATCGCCTCGACACCCCTGAACTGAGACTCCTCCTGGGGGTAATGGCCGGTCCGAGCCTCAGTCGGGAGCTGTCCGCACTGCCCGGATACGACACGTCGATTCTTGGCCGAGTGCTCTCATGATCGGCTTGATCACTGCGGCCTGGTCGGACAGTAGGACCCACGCGCTAGCGGCCGCGGATTGCGCGGGGGCTGGCCCCAGCCATCTGCCGGGTTCCCCCACCGCAACGGGTCCGGGGCTCTAGGGAGCCGCGCTCCCTATTGGCTCGGCGCACCGTTAGTTCCCAGTTAACCCCACTCCCGTCATCGTTGTCTGCCTAGCAGTCCCGACCGTTTCGGGAAGACCCGGGTGATCGTGGCCATGGCGACGACACGCATTTCAGTCCGGATTTCCCCGCGACGGTTGGCACCGGGATCTACGACGCATTCGATCGACTCTTCGACGGTGCTGCCCATTCCCGATTGGCCCTCCAAACGGGGCCGGGGGTCGCTGTGAGCGGCTCCCGGCCTTTGCCGCGCTGATTCCGGAGATCCCGGGGAGATCCTGTAGGAGCCCTCAGGCGGAGGTGCCCCGTACAGGGACAGTCGTGGTCAGCCCGGCCCGAGCAGGCGTGGCGTGATGATCTCCTCGCGCACCTCCCCGGGTCCAGCCCAGGTGACGCGGTAGGCGTTTTTACCGGGGACTTCCGTTACGGCTTCGGAGAGGCTGATGCCACGGAAGACCAGCCCCACTCCGTCGTCGGTGGCATATCCATCGGGTAATACCTTGGAGCCAATCAATCGCTGAAACGTGGGACGCCGCTCCGGCTCCACGTCGTAGTGCGGAGAGTTCGAGTAGGGCAGGAACCCCAGCGCATCGGTGACCGCGCGCACTGGCGCTCCGAAGCCGTCGGTGGTCCCCCCGATGTGCCAGCACAGAGATCCCGCCGAGCAACCCATCAGGACCACGCCCGCTTCCCAACACTCCCTCAAGATCTGATCCAACCCGTGGACCCGCCAGAGCGCGAGCAGGTTTGGGGTGCTTCCGCCGGAGACCCAGATGATGTCCTGACGGAGAAGGTGGGAGCGGATGTCGGCGAGGTTGGGTTTGGTGAACAGGGAGAGATGAGACACCACCATTCCGATGCGCCCGAAGGCCGAGTAGAGGCTGGTCAAGGTGGCCGGGTTGTCCCCTGTCGCAGTCGCGATTAGGCAGACGTTCGAGGGTCCTCGACTTCCGGACAGGCTCGCCGCCAGCTGATAGGCGGGTCCGGCGGTCCAGTCGTCCGCCACACCAGTTCCTTCCCCAAATCCAATGCTGGTCGCGATGATCGTCGGCTCTGACGCAGGCATAGTGCGATGCGACCTCTTTGAACTTCAATTGCTGACTGGCGCAGGGCGCGCCGAGTGACGGGCGCACCCATCTTGGGCTAAATCCAGTTCGCTGGCGTCTACCCTTGACGCTGGAGCGACGACGTCGAAATACTGCGGCTTGTAGGACGCCGCCAGCGGAGCCGATGCGTTGGCCGAGCGGCGTGGACTAGGGCTCGCGGTCCCTGGTGGTCGCCGCGGGGGAGAGGAGAGGGTGAGACGCAGACGCCTGTGGAGCAGGGAGGCATGGGCCCTGATCGGGGTCGCCGCGGTCACACTTGGCTGCTCGGTGACCAGGGGGAACTACATTCACGACCCGTCTGGCCTGGTGATTCTGGTGGTTGGGATTCTCTGCCTGCTGGCCGGACAAGGTGCTCGGACCGGACCTGCCGGGCGGTGGCTTTGGTGTCTCGCAATCGCGGCGGGAGCGATCAGCATGGGTTTCACCTTCGCTCTCTCGCTGAAGGACTGGTTGGCATTTTGCGGCCTGGGCGTGCTGGGAGTGGGCGTCGCCCTCTGGCAGCAGCGCTCAGCCAGAATCGTACTGGCAACTGCGATCGCGGCGGTGGAACTCAAGCTGATGGTCGCGGAATGGCACTGGGGATCAGCTGAAATAGATGTATTTCATTTCATTCAGAGCTCAACCAAGGCTTTCATCGCTGGGACGGACCCCTACGCCCATCTGTTCCGAACGACCACCCCCAACATCCCTCTAGCTCACTTCCTCTACCTTCCCGGCGTGCTTCTGCTCGCAACTCCGTTCCGTTTGCTAGGTGATATCAGGGTCCTCGACCTTGTGGCGGGGCTCGTATTGGTGGCGTCGGTGGTCGTCTTGGCCAAGCGTCACGGCGGCGAGGATCGTGCGTGGCTCTGCGGGACGCTGATGGTGGTCTCTCCCTTCCTTCCCAAGGTGATCCTCTCCGCGTGGCCCGAGATCGTGGGCATTGCAGTAATCGCCCTTTGGCTGGCGATCCGGGTCAAGCACCCTGTGGTTTCGGCGATCGGATTAGGGATTGGGCTGACGACCGTTCCTACTAGCTGGCCGGTGCTGGTGATCCCCGCACTTAGAGAGAAGTTGGTTCGGTATGAACTCCTGCTGGCGATTGCAGTCGGGCTACTACTTTGCCTACCCTTCGCCCTCTGGATCGGAGTGGAAACGCTCTGGAAGGATGTGGTCCTGATACAGCTGCACGCGTCGCCCCGGGCAGACGGGCTTGACCTGGAGTCCCTGTGGTGGCGCATCACTGGCCATTGGTGGTCGGGGCTGGTATTTCCGGTCGGGAGCTTCTTGGCGTTGCTCTTCATCTACAGCCGGAGCCAGCGAAACTGGGAGTCGATCATGTACGCGAGTGCACTGTGGCTGAGTGTCACCTTCCTGCTTTCGAAATGGGCCTTCATCAACTACTACTTCCTAGCGGCGATGGGACTCATCCTCGCGATCGCTCTGGTCCCGACTGCACGAGCCGCGTCGCAGCCGGAAACTAACCCTCCCGCGGTAGGGCCCGAATTGTCGGGCGAGAGTCTCGCTTCCTGACCCCACAGCGCGCGTTGCCGAGCCGAGGACGCGAGTCGAGCAACGAAGCAGACGGCTTCTGCGCCGCGTCAGCGCAAAACGGCGGCAGAGCTGTGTCCCGCAAGGCGTCCGCGCAGAAGACCAAATAGGTAGAGAATGCCGAGGACTGTGGGAATTAGGACGATGACCTCATAACCGGGCGAAAATCGAAGGGGAAGGAATGACGGCCGTGGGAACGGAAGCGCACCGGGGAAATAGGCGGAGTAAAACGTCACCGCAGCTACCAGCGCTCCCACCGAGTAGATGATGCTCCAACGCCAGCTCACGACTATGAGGAACGGGAGGACCCACATCAGATACTGCGCGCCCAAATTGAAGCCGAGGGCGTAGAACGCCATGATGATGCTGGCGGCAACGGCGACCGGCGGCCACCTCGAACTTTGTAGCGAGACCAGGAGCACGGCTGCGACTAGCCCGGCTTCAAAGACATACACGATGGCCGATCCACCGACCGGCCCGAAGAGCGCTCCCCAGCCAAAATTGGCAACGCCGTGATAGGCAAGGACGTCGGAGATCGCCTTCTCACTCCAACCCACCCACAGCGTGTAGCCGGCGAAGGCCAAGACGGTTGGGGCCACGGCGGCCACTAGCTGTCCGAGCCACCTGTCCCTTCCTGCATGCCAAGCGAAATACGGAAGGAAAAGTACCGGGTATCCCTTGAGGGAAATGGCTATTCCTAGCAGCAGTCCGGCTAGGAGTGGGCGGTCGTCCAACGCCACGATCGCCAGCAAGACGAAGAGGATTGCCAGCGAATCAAACTGACCGTGACCGGCGGAGATGAGAATAGGCAGGGGATTGACTGCATAAAGGGCAGCGAACACGAGGCACTTGAGGCTGGTCCCGTATCGCCGCACGCCGAAGACGGCGAGCACCGCAACGATCCCCAGATCTCCCAGACTGCCGGGAATGCGCACCACATCGACGAACGTCAGGTGCCCCCATGTGGCAATCAGGCGGCAGAGTGCGGTCACGAATATCCAGACAGGTGGATATGGGTAGAGTGGAGGATAAACGTGGGGCCACAGCGAATATACATTTCGGTGCTGAAGTACGCTCCTCGCATCCGCTGCGAACGCGACGATGTCGTGCGAGGCGCCCCGGCTGTTGATCAGCACCAGGAAGTGCAGGGCGGCCGATAGCAGCACCAAACCGACGGTCCCCCACTTGACCTTGTTCACGTCTGGGATCGACTCAATCGGTCTTTGTCGGCGGTCGAGCGATGCGTCCCACCAGGGACGCGGTCGTCTCGGTGGCGGACGCATTCCGGGGCTCCCCCCAAGTCCGCCTCAACGGTGCACTAGACCGACGCTCGGGTGGCCGGGTCGCGGTCCTCCGCGCCGTGCGGGGGCCATTTGCGTCCAATAGCCGGCACGCAGCGCCTACGGTCGCCAGACCGTCTGGATGTTGGTGAACTCGCGGATGCCGAAGTGGTGGAGCTCGCGTCCGAATCCGCTTCGCTTGACTCCTCCGAAGGGCACTCTGGCGTCAGAGTGGGTCATTCCGTTGACGAAAACCCCGCCCGTATCCAGCTCTGCGGCCAGGCGGACGCCGCGCTCCACGTCGCCGGTCCATAGATTCCCGCCGAGCCCATAGCGGCTGTGGTTGGCCAGTCGAAGGCCCTCGGCCTCGCTTCCAAATCTGGTGAATGCCGCAACCGGGCCAAAAGTCTCCTCGTCGAACACAGCCATGCCCGGCTCTGCCTCCAACACCACGGTGGGCGTGTAGTAGAAGCCGACACCGCCGGGCACGTCCCCTCCGAGAGCGATGCGGGCGCCTCGGGACACTGACCCCTCGACCTGCCCGTGGAGCCTGTCGCGCAGGTCGCGGCGGGCGAGTGGACCGATTCTGGTGCCGGGGTCGAGGGGATCTCCCACTTGGAGCTGCGACGCCAACGTGATGAAGCGCTCCTGGAAGGCGTCTGCGACCGCGTCGGCGACCAGAAACCGCTTGGCGGCGATGCAGGTTTGACCGGCATTCTGGAACCTAGATCTGATCCCGACCTCGGCGGCCTGGTCCAGATCGGCATCCTCCAGCACCAAGAAGAAGTCAGAGCCACCCAGCTCCAACACCGACTTCTTGACCTCCCGTCCGGCGATCGCCGCCACCTGACTTCCAGCGAGATCACTTCCGGTGAGGGTGACCGCGCGCACCCTGCGGTCGGCGATCACCCGCTCCATCTGGTCTACTCCGGTTATCAGCGCACCGAGGGCGCCTTCGGGAAATCCCGCCTCGTTGACGAGTCGCTCGAGAACCAGAGCTGTGCCGAAGCAGTTGGGCGCGTGCTTCAGCACCGCCGCATTACCCGCCATAAGACCGGGAGCCGCGAAGCGGATTACCTGCCAGATCGGGTAGTTCCAGGGCATGATCGCCAGAATCACCCCTAGGGGCCGAAAAGCCACCAGGCTGCGTGGCGAGTCAGACGGGGCCGGCTCGTCGGCGAGGAAGCTGGCAGCCTGGTGGGCGAAGTACTCGCAGGAGGTGGCGCACTTGTCCACCTCGGCCTGGGCCTCGGTCAGCGGCTTGCCCATCTCTGAAGTGACCAGCCCGGCCAGCTGGTCGCGCTCGCGCCGCAGCCCCTGGGCGAAAGCCAGCATCCGCTCCGAGCGCCAGGAAACCGACTGCCGCCGATTGACCTGAAATGCGCTCTGCGCTCGTTCCAGCGCCGACTCCAGCTGTGCCTCGGTCATCGAGGGGTACTCGGCAGTCACCTCCTCGGTGGCCGGGTTGATCGAGCGGAACGTCTCGACCGCGCTCTCCGTCACCGCCACTGCTGCTGTCCTCCGCTGCTGGTCAGGACTCGCCCGCGGCGAGAGTGAATTCGATTCCCAAGTTTGACAGCACCGAGTCCAGGGCGCCTTCTTCCACCAGCAGCTCCAAATGAGCCACGGTCTCGTTCACCGCCAGCAGTTGATTGAAGTTGTCGAGATCGTCAAACCGGCGCTCCCGTCTGGTCCACGGCACAGCCTGCGCCACCTGTGTGGCGGTTCTGGCGCCGGACCGAATCGCCTCCTCACAGAGCTGCAGACGGTGCCGGTGGTGTTCGAGCAGCTGTTCGACCCGACCCTCGAGACCATGAAACGTCGGTCCATGTGCGGGCAGGATTAGTTCTGCGGGGAGGCGGCGGATCAGCTCCAGGGAGCGTAGGAAGTCGCGCAGGGGAAGCCCGCCGTTGGGGAGCTCGACCCCGATCGACGGGGTGATGTGGGGTAGGACGTGGTCCCCAGCGAAGAGGATCTGGCTCTGCCCGTCCCACAGGCAAAGATGTCCCCGAGTGTGCCCCGGTGTGGGTATCACCTCCAGACCCCGGCCCTGGAAGCGAAGCTCTCCACCCGCGAGGAACAGGTTCGGCATGGGGGAGAGCCATGGCGTGCTTGGGTTGGCCGCCGCCTCCTCGTCCAGCCTTGTCACCAGGAGATGCGCTCCATGGCGGAGGAGAAGCTCGCGGGTACGGCTTCGGGAGAGGCCGGGATCGCTAGCGAGGACCTCGGCTGTCTCCCGATCCCCTAGCCCGAGGGTGACGAAGGCTCCTCCCTCGGAGCGAATCCTGCCAGCAGATCCCAGGTGGTCGGCATGGACGTGGGTGGCGAAGAGGTGTCGGATCGATGCAACCCCGCTGCCGAAGCGCTTGAGGGATGCGGTGAGGGCCTCCCAGCTGATCGGGTCGACCCACCCGCAATCGATTAGCAGATCTCCCTCCTCTCCCCGCCACAGGTAGGCGTTGACCGCCCTCAGTCCATCGTTGGGCAGTGGCAGGGGGATGCGGAAGATTCCTTCGGCGACCTCCTCGGGCCCATCCTCGGCCCAGGCGGCGGAGCTGGGGACGTAGGTGCTCAAGTCCTCTGCTCGGTCGACTCTTTGGTCTCGGGCGTGGCCTCGGTGGCCTCGGTCGCGCTGGCCAGGATCGCCCGGTTGACCGTCGCCAGGTCAAGCGTCCGGTGGGAGCGGATTTGCAGCTGGGATGTGAGCAGCCCGTTGCCTTCGGTGGTCAGGCGGGTTGGCCGGAGGCTCACGCTCTCTCCGGGGCCGAGCTGGAGCGACTTGGTCAGATCCTGATGGAGCTGGGTCAGCTTCACCTGGGGAGGCAGCACAAGCTCCATGTCGAGCTGGACGGGTACCCGGGATACGATCAGGACCGACGCCAGGGCCGAGCTGTTGGGGACGCGCACCAGTCGACCCCCCATGTCCATGGTGGTGTAAACAACCCCTACCTGGGTGATCACGCCCGAGTAGTCGTAGGCCCCGAACATGGAGTAGCGGAGGACCACCCAGCTGCCTACCGTGTAGGGCCGCGCCATCACCAACACGATTCCCGCGAAGACGCTTGCCAGCGAGGTCTGAGCCGCCACTCCGACCACGACTCCCAGGACCGCCCCGGCAGCCAGGAGCCCGCTCAGGTTGATGTTGAGGGCGGAGAGGATCCCCACCGCCAACACGACGTAGAAGCACCAAGTGACAATCGGCCGCCAGCCCGATAATTGCGAGTCGCGAAAGCGGTAGAAGGTCCGCGAGACAAAAGCGCGGATCGCCGTGCCGCCGAAGACCGCGGCCAGCAGCAGGATCCCCAGCTGGACCTCGGTGTGGTAGCGGTGGGGTACCAGCGAAATCAGCTCGGGTCGCATCACGAACAGGACGACGAGCAGGAACACCGCGCCTGGTGCGGTGATCCACGAGGCGCGGCGCTCCGGGCTCAGCGTCGGGCGGGGGGCGATCACGCGACCATGCTGCCAGACCGGTGAAGAGCGACGCTGCCTCGCCTCGCAGCACGCTCAGGCTGAACACGGTGGGAAGCGATCCCACCACCCGGCCGCTATATTCGCCATCAGGGCATGGATGAATTGGTCTCGATTGAGGGACCGGAAGAGAACTTCGATCGGCTCGCCGCCGCGCTCCGGGCCGATTCGGGCGACCTCTCCACCTTTCTGGAGGTGGTGGCCGGTAAGTTCGAGGCCGCCCTTCCTGGCCGGACCAAGGTTGAGCGCGATGGGGGTGGCATGCTGCGTCGCCGGCGCCAGGTCAAGCGGGTGAGCCTGGAACTGGGCGAACTTCGCTTCGAGCTGGCCCAGTCGGGCGGCTCGGTGGTGGCTCGCTGCACCCGGGTGGTACGGGGGATCGCCCTCAAGACCGAGATGCTCAACCTCGAGACCTGGCTGGTGGAGCTGGCCAGGGCGCTCTCCACTCAAGCCAGGGCCAGCTCCCAGGACCGGGTTGCGCTCGAGCGGCTGCTCAGCTGATGCGCTTTCTGCGCCGCGGCTCCGGTGTCAACGAGAGCCCCGAAGAGGCCGCCATAAGGCAACAGCGGGCTGAGCAGAGCCGACAGCTGGTCGAGGGTGGCGGAATACCGCTGGAGGCGGAGGAGCGGATTCGCCGTCAGCTGGAGAAGGGGGGCGTCTGGACGTCAGATCTCTCGGTCGACGAACTAGCGGCACTGCGCGGCATCGGATACGAGCCGGTCGCGCAGGTGCTGGGGAGCTCGCTGTACCGGCTGGGCTGGATCAACACTGGCTGGAACCAAGGTCCCGGGCTGGGCCTGGGCCTGAGGGGCGGGTATGCCTGGGGCGCGATGCAGCCCGAGGAGAATCAGGCACTTACCGGTTCCTTGTTGGAGGCGAGGGCTCGCGCGATCCACCGCCTCGTGCTGGAGGCCCAGGGCCTCAAGGCCGACGGCGTGGTGGGGGTCAGGCTAAAGGTCAGCCACTGGGATTGGGCTCAGGGCATGTCCGAGTTCACCGTGCTCGGCACTGCGGTTCGCCGGGTGGGCGCCCCGCCAGCGGCAGAGCCCTTCACCTCCACGCTGTCAGGTCAGGATATGGCCAAGCTGATCGCGACCGGGAACTTCCCGGTTCGGTTGGTTATGGGAGCAAGCGCTCAGCAGGCGGTAGCCATCTTCGGCCGGGGCTTCGGCGGCTATTCCGCATGGACCAACAGCGAGGTGGGGCCGTTCAGCATGGCGATGCACCTGGCCCAGACCCGAGCACGTGAACGGCTCGGCCGGGAGGCCGCCCAAGCGAAGGCCAGCGGAGTGGTGGGGGTCGATTTCAGTTCCAACGTGATTGAGTACGCAACCGGATCTGAGGCGGTGCTGGGAAGGATCGTGGAGTGGGTAATCCTGGGTACGGCGGTCGTCCCGCGGCCCGGCGCCGTACCCACCTCGCCCCCAACCCTGGTGATGCCGCTCAGGCCCAGGAGGACCGCCGATGTCGGATCAACTCTCCCCTAAGCCGGATATTCCCGAGGACGCTGTCCGCCGGCTGGCTGAGATGCGCGGTGGGGAGGGGAAAAGGGGCCTCTTCACCAGTGACCTCTCGATCTCGGAGTTCCTGCTGGTAAAGGAGGCGGGCTTCGATCCGGTGGGCTTGGTGATCGGAAGTTCGATCTACCACATCGGCCTGCAAATCGCCAACTACCGGCAGAACCAGGAGCTCCAGGTTCTGAGTCAGGCGATGTACCAAGCTCGCGAGCTGGCCATGAGCCGGATGGAGGAGGAGGCGGACGCCCTGGGAGCGGACGGCATCGTCGGGGTCAGGCTGGACATCAACCGATATGAATGGGGTCAGGGGCTCGCCGAGTTCATGGCGGTCGGCACCGCTGTAAAGAGCCAGAAGGGCAGCATGCGCACCAACAAGAACAAGCCCTTCACCTCGGATCTCTCGGGGCAGGACTTCTGGACGCTGCTGCAGGCGGGCTACGCACCACTTGCCCTAGTGATGGGCTCCTGCGTCTACCACGTGGCCCACCAGGGTCTGGGCCAGTGGATGCGCAGTGTGGGACAGAACCAGGAGATGCCGAACTTCACCCAGGCCCTCTACGACGCCCGGGAGCTGGCCATGGAGCGGATGCAGACCGAGGCCGAGGAGGTGGCTGCCGAGGGAATCGTGGGCGCCCAGATTCGGGAGAGCAACCACGGCTGGGGCACTCACGTGATCGAGTTCTTCGCGGTGGGAACAGCGGTCAAGCCGACCAAGGACGACCACCGCATCGCGCCGCCCCAGATGGTTCTCTCGCTGGATCAGTAGCCAGCGGTGGCGCAGGGCAGCGCGGGGACACCCCCGATGGTCTTCCTCCACGACGACCTCTTCCTGCGGCACCAAAGTCCGGGCCACCCTGAGTCGCCTGAACGGCTGCGGGCGATTACGGCCCGGCTACTGGGCGAGCCACAACTGGCGGACTGTGCCTGGGAGACGGCGCCAGCTGCCGTTGACGAGGACGTCCTCTTGGTCCACTCGTCGCGCCATTTGGAGCGAATTCGCCGCTTTTCTGCCAAGGGCGGCGGCTGGATCGACGCCGACACCTACTGCGGCCCGGAGTCTTTTCAGATCGCTCTGGCGGCAGTCGGTGCCTCTATCAGAGCGGTCGAAATCGCGACAACTGAAGATAAGGCGACGGCCTTCGCTTTGGTTCGGCCTCCCGGGCACCACGCCACCCCGGAGCAGGCCATGGGGTTCTGTCTCTTCAACAACGCGGCGATCGCGGTGCGTCACGCCCAGCGGCGGCTGGGCCTAAAGCGGGTCGCGGTGGTTGACCTCGACGTTCACCACGGAAATGGCACCCAGGACGCTTTTTACGACGACGGGGACGTCCTGTATTGCTCGATCCACCAGCTCCCTCTCTACCCGGGAACCGGAGTTGCCTCGGAGCGCGGCTCGGGAGCGGGGCTGGGAGCGACCATGAACCTCCCCCTTCCGCCCGGGACTGGATCGGACAAGTGGCTCGCGACGCTAAGAGAAGAGGTGCTCCCGGCACTTCGAGAACATCGACCCGAGCTGATCACGGTGAGCTGTGGCTTCGATGCCCTGGCCGGCGATCCGCTGGCCCAGCTGAGCGTTGATCCGTTGGCCTACGGTACCGCCGCAGGCCTCCTGCAACAGCTGGCGCACGAGCTGGGATGTGGACCGACCGTCTGGCTCCTGGAGGGTGGCTACGACCTGTTCCAGATGCCGGAGGCGGTCCGCAACTGCGCACTGGCCCTGATCGGTGTGGGCGTGCGGTGAGGGCTGTGCATCCGATTGTGGGTCCGGGTCGGCCCAGCGCCAGCAGGAGATCGAGACCCAAGCGGGGCCGGTGATCCAGCAGCGTCTCCGGTCCAGTGGCTGGCCGGGCCGCCAGCACCAGACCCCGTTGCGGCCGCCGACCGGCTGCTGGCGATCCAGACTCAGGACTGGCGCGGGATGCTTCTGGTGGTGCGGGCGAGAACTGCTGGGATGACCGCTGCAGCGGTGGTACGCGCGATGACCGTCGAGCGCTCGCTGGTGATCACCTGGCTCAACCGCGGCACGCTGCATCTGGTCCGAGCGGAGGACTACCACTGGCTGCTGCCCCTCACGGCCCCGTCGCGGGTGGCGAGAGCTATCACTCGCCTGGCCCGCGAAGGAGTCTCGCTAGGCTCAGCCGAGCGTGGAGTCGCCGTGATCGCCGGGGCTCTGGCTAGGGACGGACCCTTGACTCGTTCCCAGCTGCGCGAACGGGTCTCGCAGAGTTGCAGAATCTCGACCGCCTCGGCGGTGCTCCAGCTCCTCTTTCTGGCGAGCCAGCGCGGACTTGTGGTGTGAGGGCCCTTGGTGGGGCGTGATCAGGCTTTTGCTCTCACCCGCGACTGGCTTGGCCCGCCCCGGCAAGTCTCCAGGGAGGAAGCGCTGGCCGAGCTTGCCAGGCGCTATCTGCTAGGGCACGCTCCGGCGACCGTCCGGGGCCTTGCCCAGTGGGCAGGGATCAGCCTCGGTGACGCGCGTCGGGGGGTGCGGGCCCTGGGGACAGAACTGTTGGAGCAGGGTGAGGGAATGATCCAACTCGGCGGGCCGTGTTCCCGCGCCGGGGCGGAATCGGCTCAGGGCAAATGAAGCAGCTTGTCGTCGGCCAAGCGCAGGGTGATGGACCGGATGCCGGGGGGTCCTCCAACCGCCCGCACGCCGGGGATGGCAGAGCCGAGGTGGCTCAGCAAAACCTCCTCAGAGCCGCCAACCTCGACCTCGGCAATCTCCCCATTGCTAGCGCCGGGTTCTGGAGTTGCTGCAGCTGGGTGTCGAGTTGGGTCTTGCCAGGAGATGAAGAATGGCAAGCGCGCTGCGCCGAACGCCTGCTCGACGCCGACGGTAGTCCAGCGCACCTCTGAGCCGTCCGCCAGTGCCCGGGCGCCGGGCTCAGCCCTCTGGCCCAGCCTGCGTGCCACCTCCTCGAGGTCGTCTGCGAGCAGGCAGAGGCCGATGGGGGTGAGCCGGTCGCGGTGGGCGCCGGCGATCACTGCGCGGCCCAGGAGACTGGTGCTGGCAAGTCCGGGGTTTTCCACGGCAATCAACTCCAGGTATTGACTGCCGATCGGGACGATCAGGTTGGCGGTTCCCCAGAGCAGGTGACTTCCTCCCGGCTGGCAGTGCAACCCATAGGCGCGCAACAGCTGCTGCTCCCCGTGGGGCAGTGAGGTGGTCGCCAGCAGGACATGGTCGATCCGAGTCATGTACCGGTCCGGCGGATCTCCACTCGACCCGCTTTGGTACGCACCTCGAATACGGGATTGGCGATGGTCGCCGGACCATGGGTGACCCGGCCGCTGCGCAGCTCAAAGTGTGATCCGTGCCAGGGGCAGTGGAGTTGACCGTCTTCTATGGGCAGCTCGTCGAGCGGGCCGCCGGCGTGGGAGCAGATGGCGTTGGCGGCGCAGATCTCGCCGTCGAGGCGGGTCAGCAAGACCTGGTTGCGGCCCACCTGCTTGCGGGTGAAGGAGCCTTCCGATACCTCGCCTTCGGCGGCCACCTCGGTCCACTTCTTCGGCCCAGAGCTGAAAGCGTTGTGATTCACCTGGAGGCCCATGCGGAAGACCATGTCGCCGCCCAAGTAGCCACCCGTCGCAGCCGCTCCCAACCCGAGCAGCGAGAGGCCGATCGCCGGACCCCGGGAGCCCCTGAGCCGCAGCGCCAGCGAGGCTGAACAGAGCAAGAGCGCGCTGCTATTGATGAGGGCATGCGCGGTGCCCAGGTCGCGGCCGTGGCCCACTTGGTCCTGCCAATCGGCAAGCCCGGTCGCCGCTGCGGCGACCGCCCCGGCGCAGCCCAGCGCCACCAGTGCGTCGGCCCCCTCCGAGATCCCGCTTCCCGATCCCCCGTCCAGCAGATCCAACAAGCTGGCCCCGGTCCACGCGCCGAGCGGCAGATGAGTCACCGCCGGATGGACGGGGTGGCCGACCCAGGTTCCATTGAGAAAGTCCTTCACTTTCCCAGCCCCTGGTCCGCTGGCCGCTCCGAGCTTGGCCAGCCAGCCGTGGAGGAGCTCTCCCAATGGTCCCAGGAACGTGAGCTTTCGAATGATCCGATCGAGGGTGGCAGCAGTCATGATCAGGACCTCATGCAGTCGGCCAGAGATCGAGTGGGGGCACGATCGGCCCTGAGAATGGGCGAGTGCTAGTCCCCATCCTAGAGAGCGATCCCGATTACGCGGACATTGCAGTGCACATCGTCGCCCAGACCGCCGGATTGGAAGCGCGAGTGGTGACCAGCCTGGACCAGCTCTCCCTGCTGATCCGGCGTGAGCCACCGGCCGCCATGGTTGCTGACCGGGCCTTGCTCCAAGGGGTCCGCGGGGTAGAGGCGGTGCGCAGCGTTTCCACGGCACCGCTTGTCGTGCTGACCGCCGATCCCCAGGAGACCGTCTCGCTGATGGAAGCGGGTGCCGACTACGTACTGGCCAAGCCCTACCCGCCGGCGATGCTCCGGGCCACCATGCGTGCCATCTGGCGCCGACGCCAGGTGGAGCGCCGCTCCTCGGGGCGCGTGCTTGAGATCGGGCCGTTGGTGGTGGAGCCTGCCCGACGCAGTGCTCGTATCGAGGGGCGCCGCCACTTTCTTAGTCCCCGCGAGGCCGACTTGCTCGAGTACCTCGCCCTCAACTCCGGGGTGGTGCTGAGCCGGCGCCAGATCATTGATGGAGCCTGGGGCGGCGATCCCACCGCCACCTCGGCGGCCGTGACCATGTGTATCCACCGGCTCCGCCTCAAACTGGAAGCCGATCCCAACCGGCCCCTTCTGCTCCGGACGAAGCGGGGCGATGGATACGTTCTCGACGCTCGGCTGGTGCCGTCTCCGGAGCGGCCATGAGCTCTGCGCCCAAGGGACCGGTCTTGCTGACCGGTGCCACCGGCTTCGTCGGGGCAGCGGTGATGCGCCAGCTGCTGCTGGCCCGCTATCCGGTGCGAGCCTTGCTTCGCCGACCCGACGCCTTCCAGGCGCCAGACGGGGTCGAGCCGTGTCCGGGGGATATCACCGACCTGTCCTCGCTCTTGGCCGCCGCGCGTGGCTGCGAGTCGGTGATCCACTGTGCCGCCGACTATCGACTCGCTCTGAGACCTTCCGAGGCGAGCACGATGATCTCGGCTAACGTGGGGGGTACTGCCAACGTGCTGCTGGCGGCCCAGCGGTCCGGGGTCCGTCGCCTGGTCCACTGCAGCACGGTGGGGACGCTTGCCTTCTCGCGCTCGGGCAAGGTCTGCTCGGAGGACGATGATGCTTCATCCCCCGCCGTCCTTCCGGGCCCCTACAAGAGGTCCAAGTGGGCAGCCCAGCGGCTGGTGCTTGCGAAGGATCACGATGGACTCGAGGTTGTTGTGGTCTTGCCGAGCACTCCAGTCGGCCTGGGTGATCGCCGCCCCACCCCGACCGGTCAGACGATTCGTGACTTTCTCGGGGGTCGAATTCCGGCGGTTGTGAACACCGGACTCAACCTGGTCGCGGTGGAGTCGGTCGGGGAGGGGCACGTGCTGGCCCTGGAGCGCGGAGTGCCCGGTCGCGGCTACATCCTGGGCGACCGCAACCTGACCTTGCGCCAGCTTCTCGCCCAGGTGGCGGACCTGGCTCGGGTCTCGCCTCCCCGTTGGCGAATTCCGATAGGCGTTGCCTTCGCCGTCGCAATCGCCAGCGAGGCGAGAGGCAGGGTCGAGCACCGGGCACCGCGGATCTCGACCACCGAAGTACGGATGGCCTCGCATCCGATGTATGTGACCGCCGTCCGTGCCCAGACCGAACTCGGATGGAAGCCGGGCGACCTGGCCCTAGCGCTGCGGCAGGCGGTGGGGGAGCTGGCTCCGACCGCGGATAGGAGGGCAGCCTAGAAGTGGAGGCGCTCACCTCCCGCTGGTACGCCTTCGTGCCCTGGCTGCTTGTGATTCTGGTCGTCTGGCGCCAGCACGGGTGGCGCAGGGCGTTTCCGGTCGCGCTCGGGGGATGGCTCATCGCCTTCGCGGCGGAGTGGGGATCCACGGTCGGGCCCGGGGTGCCGTTCGGGGTCTACGCGTATCGGAGTGTCGGTCTTCTCCATGACTGGCGCCTGCTCGGTGTCCCCCTGTTCGACAGCCTGAGCTTCACCTGGCTCGCCTACTGCACCTACAGCCTCTGCGGATGGCTTGGCGCGAGGGGCGGGCGTCGACTGGTGCTGGGTGCGCTGGCGATGGTGGCGATCGACGTCGTCGTAGACCCTGTCGCCCTTCGCGGGGCCCGCTGGTGGCTGGGGTCGATCTACTCGTATCCCGCCCACTCCGCTCTCTGGTACGGAGTCTCGGCCCTCAACTACCTGGGCTGGCTGGTGGTCGGGTTGGCGCTTCAGCTGTGGCTGGGGCTCTGGCTGGGCGATCGAGGACGCGAGGGCCCCAGTGCCTTGGTCCTTTCGGCCGTTCTGGTCGCAGGCGTGGTCGCTCAGAGTGCAGTTCTGGCCATCGTCTTGGGGATCGGACCGAGCGCCCTACTGGCGGTGGTCCTGCTTGCCTCAATTGGGATCGCGTCAAGGGGATTGCGCTCGCCGGCGCCCTCACCGGGCCGCCCTCTGGTTGTGGTCGCATGTGCACTGGGCTCGGAGGCACGGGCGGTTCGCCGGTCTCTCGGTCGAGGATGGGTGGGCCGACCAGTCGCCGGATTCCTCAGGTGGAGTCGTAGCAGTTGGCCCGCGGTCGAGGTCTGGGAAACCGGCATGGGACCGGTGGCGGCGGCAGCTGCCGCGGCGTCGGCGCCCGCTGGCGCCACGATCCTGGTGGCTGGGGTGGGGGGCGCCTGCTCGACTGGCTGGACGGTGGGATCACTCGCGGTCGGGTCGAGTGTGTTGGCTGGCTCTGGCGACTGGCTGGAGTTGGACCCCGCGGCCCAGAAGCGGTTGCTGGAGACGCTGGTGGTCCGGTCCGCCCAGCTGGTGAGCCTCGAGCAACCGGTGGACAGCGAGGCAGAGCGAGAGGCGCTTGCGCTCCGCGGGGTGGACGTGGCTGAGATGGAAACCGAAGCCTGGCTGACGCACCGGAATCACCCCGAATTGTCTCCAGTGGCAGCTCTCCGGGTGGTGACCGACACCCCGTCGCAGCCGATCGGAGTCGCGGCCAGCCTGATCCCACCCGGCGCGGCCGCGCCGAGCCCACTCCGCGTGGCGAATCTCATCCTGTTTCATCCCGGCCGGTTGGGCCAGTTGATCAAGCTCGGACAGCGACAACGGCTTGCCCTGGGGGCCCTGGGGAAGGCGGTTGCCCTAGCGGTGCCAGTGCTTGAGAAGCTCTCGCAAAACCGCGCCGGCTGGGTCTCGGATGGCCACTCTGAGGGGCGTGCCGCCATCCCCGCCTCCTGAGGCTTGGTCAGTCACGGTGCGCACCCCTCGCTGAGGCGATCAGGGTTGAAGCGCCGGTTGGGCCTCTGTGGCGAGCGGGCTCGCACCCTCTCGGCGAGCTAGCAGGTCGAAGTAGAGCAGCACCAGCCCACCCAAAACGATGGGGGAGATAAGGACGGCGATCACGATCTTCCAAATCAGCAGGATCAGAGCGCCCGCAGGTTGGCTGGTCCCCCCTCCGAGCACGGCGAAAGCGGCAGCCAATATCCCCCCCACTATGGCCAGTACCACAACGAGGATGAAGAGCACCACCACCACCCCGAGGATCCTCCAGGCGCTTCCTTTGGAGAGTTCCCACGACCGCCGAATGGCGAGCCAGGGATCGACCGGCTCCAGCACGACAACAGAGCCAGACACCAAGACCCTCAGGTAGGCCATCACGCCGAGAACCATCGCCACCAGCCAGATCAGCAAGGCCAACAGGAGCCCGTGTCCCCGGAGGCTGATCACCAACAGGGCATTTACCAAACCGAGCAGGCCCAAAGCCCCGAAGGCTATCGCGCCCAGGATCAGACCCAGACCCAGGAGTGGCAGCCAGCGCCCAAGGGCGGCTTGAAATGCCAGCCGGATCGAGGTGGGCTGGTCCTGGCAAAGGTCGGCCACCACCCTGGTGAACGCCGCCAGCTCGAGGGGAAGGGCGATCAGGGCGAACAGGAGCAGACCGATCACTCCTAACACCGATGCGTGAATCGCCCACTGCGTGAACGCCAGGATGTGAATTGAAGTGCCGTGCCCACCCTGGAGGTGGCTGAAGAGTCGAGGTGGGGTGCCCCGGTTGCTGGCCAGCAGCGCCGCCAGAATCTGATAGGGCACCTGGACCACTGCCACTACCCCCACGAACAACCAGAAGTTGCGCCGGTAGAGGGAGAAGACGGTGTCCAGCAGGGCACCGATACCCATAGGCTGAAGGGGCGGTCCACCTGGCTGGGCGCTCATCGGGCGCAGGCTACGCCATAGGATCGCGCCAGGGGTAGCATTCACCGACTTGACACATGACTATTCCGGCCCCATATACTCTGAGCCGTATATTTAGGAAGGAGTCCAGTGGCGGCCTACTCGCGATCCAACCTCCTGGCGCTAGCCGTGCTGGTGTGTCTATTGGAACGTCCGATGCACCCCTATGAGATGGCGACAGTGATGCGTCAGCGGGGCAAGGAAGAGAACATCAAGCTGAACTACGGCACGCTCTACACCGTGGTCAGGGGACTGTTCAAGGCGGGCCTCATCGAGGCCCGGGAAACCGAGCGTGAGGGTCGGCGCCCGGAACGAACCGTCTACGAACTGTTGCCAGCGGGGCACCGCGAACTCATCGACTGGCTCAGCGAGATGATCAGCACTCCGGCCAAGGAGTACCCCAAGTTTGAAGCCGCCCTCGCCATGCTGCCGGCGCTGCCACCGGAAGACGCCCTGGGCCTGATCGGTGATCGGATAACTCGGCTAGACCTGGAGCTGATACAACAGCGTGCGGTGCATCAGCGGGCTGAGCGGCAGGAGCTGCCGGAACTGTTCCTGCTCGAGTCGGATTTCTCGATCCACCAGTGTGAGGCAGAACTGGAGTGGGTGCGCGGCCTGCACGCCAAGCTCGCCTCGGGCGAGCTTGGTGGGATGGATGGCTGGCGAGCGTTCATCCGAGAAGACGGGGAACGCCTATCGACGTAACCGAGAAATAGACCCCCGAGCCGGGTGCAGACACACCCGGCCCAGGGGCTTCGATCCTCGAGTCGGTCCCGGGGGACCTGATACCCAAGGTGCAAAACAATGGTAGCCAGGTCTGACCCGAGTCGACTCCTCCATCCAAGTGCGTGTCCCAAAGGAGGCGTCAGACCATGGCGATATCGACGCTCGGCACTCCGCAGCAGATCAGCTCCTCGACTCACGACCTGGCAGTGAGAGCCGAGGAACTGGTCAAGACCTACAAGGGGGCACCACGGCCCTGGACCGACTGAGCTTCCACGTTTGCGCGGGTACCGTCTTCGCGTTGCTGGGCCCTAACGGCGCAGGCAAGTCCACGGCCGTGAAGGTGCTGACAACTCTGTCTCGGCCTGACTCTGGTCGAGCCTCAGTTGCCGGGCTCGACGTGTTGCGGCAGCCGGATCGAGTGCGCCGGGCCATCGGGGTGGTGGCCCAGAAGTCAGCAGTAGACCTGGAGGCGACCGGGCGCGAGAACCTGCAGCTGCAGGGCCACCTGTACCAGATGCCAAGAAAGGAGCTGCAGGGCAGCGTCAGCATCCTGCTCGACCGCCTGGGTCTTGATCAGGTTGCCGACAAGATCGCCAAGACCTACTCCGGAGGCACCCAACGCAAGCTCGACGTTGCGATGGGACTGGTTCATCGACCGGAGGTGCTCTTCCTTGACGAGCCCACCACCGGACTCGACCCCGAAGCGCGCTCTGAGATGTGGCGCGAGATCTCCCGACTTGCCCGGGAAGAAGGGCTGACCGTGCTATTGACCACTCACTATCTGGAAGAGGCCGACCGACTCTCCGACCAGGTGGCGATCATGGACCAGGGAACGATCGTGGTCCAGGGAACGGCGGACCAGCTGAAGTCGGAACTACATGGCGACGCGGTGGTGATTCAGCTGGGCGACGAAGTCAGCCAAGAGGCGGCGCTCCAAGCCGTGTCGAGCCTCGGCGACCTTCTTGAGCAACCCTCGTGCGACCGCGGCCTCCTGCGGGCCCGGGTGGACGCCGGCGCTAGTGCCCTGCCGGCGGTACTTGGAGTTCTTGATTCAGCAGAGTTACGAGTCGCCACCGCCAGCGTGGTCCGTCCCTCGCTGGACGACGTCTACCTGCGCTACACCGGTCATGCCTTCACGTCAGCCCAAGAGCCCTCCAGATGAGTGCTGCAGTCGCTACCTCCGGACACGTAACCGGGCGCTACCTGCGCGCCTTTGCGCGACAGCCTTACTACGTCGCGTCGACCCTCGTGCAGCCGGTGATTTGGTTGCTGTTGTTCGGCCATATGTTTGCGCGAATCATTGAAATCCCTGGCTTTTCTTCGACAAACTACATAGGATTTCTCACCCCCGGTGTGGTCATGATGACCGCTCTGTTCTCCAATGGATGGAGCGGTATGGGATATGTAATCGACATGGAGCGGGGCGTGCTTAACCGGTTTCTTGTCACACCGGTCTCCCGTGGGGCGCTGATCAGCGGTGAGCTGCTTTATTCCGCAGGACTGACGGCTCTGCAATCACTGATCATCCTTGGATTGGGTTGGCTTTCTGGCGCCGTGTTTGCGAGCTTTGTCGGAGTGCTCTTATGCGTTCTGGCGTCCCTGCTGCTGGGCACCTCCTTTGCATCGCTCTCCAACGCCTTAGCGCTGGTGTTGCGCAGTCAGCAGTCGGTGATTGCCAGCAGCTTTCTGGTGCTACCGCTGGCCTTCCTCTCGGCCTCCTTCATGCCCTTGCAACTGTTGCCGGCATGGCTCCGCAATGTGGCCGCGTACAACCCGGTCAATTGGGCAGTCGTCGCCTCTCGTCAGTCCCTTGGCCAGCATCCGGACTGGTCGTACGTCGCACTTCACCTGGGCCTGCTGGGGGTGCTGGCGGTCCTCTGCGCCTGGCTCTCGACCAGAGCCTTCAGGGCGTATCAGCGCTCCGTGT
Source organism: Candidatus Dormiibacterota bacterium (assembly GCA_963804565.1). Taxonomy (GTDB): domain Bacteria; phylum Chloroflexota; class Dormibacteria; order Aeolococcales; family Bog-877; genus Bog-877. The sequence goes on from CAWDQV010000001.1 coordinate 2,054,713, forward strand.
AGACGGCTTCCCCGCGGCAGCAAGTGCCGCCACTCGACCGCTTCGAACCGCACCCTCCATGGTTGCCGGCCATCCGGTGCGGGTCCAGTTGCCGGCAAGCCACACCCCCTCCAGGGGGGTGCCTGGCCCGGGCCGTGCCGCTTCCGACCCGGGGAGGGCGGCGAAGGTCGCAGCCGCCTCCCGGGTGACCCGGCTGTGCAACAAGCGCGCTCTCCTGGCGGCCGGGAAGAGATCGCGACAGAGTTGCCAGAGCTCGCTCGGTGACCGTCGCTTCCCCAACCCCGATCGTCTCCTCCGCGGCCGAGAGCGAGATCGCCGAATGGAAGACCGGCTGGCCCTCGATGGATTGCTCCTCCTCGCCCAACCTGGAGCGGTCGAACAGCCACTGGAGAGGCGAGCCAGGGGCGGCCACCACCGGTCCAGGCAGGAAGGGCCGATCGGTGAACAGGTGGAGGTTGACGATTGGCGAGTTTGGTAGTGCGGCTGCGGCATCGACGCCGGGATCGGAGATTCCTCGGCTGCCCAGGATCCGCCTAGCCGATGCCGCCGACCCGGCCAGGACCAGTTCGTCGCATTCCAGCTCCACGCCATCCGAGCTTCTGACCAAGTGCCGGCGCGCGTTTCCCGGTTCAAGCTCGCTGGCTCGCCAGCGAAGCCTTACGTCCACCCCGAGCGAGATCAGCTGTCGGCGCGCTGGCGGGTCCAGCCACTTGGTGAGGTCGGTGGCCGGGATCCGCAGAGCCCCTGCGTCACCGGCCCCGAGCAGGCCTTCCCGAATGACGTACGCGGCCAGTCCAGCACTGCACCGATCCAGCCCGACGTTGCAGGCTGAGATCAGGAACGGCTCCCAGAGCCTGCTGATCGCCACGTCGTCCTGCCCCAGGCTATAGAGCCAGGACCGCGCCGGGACGTCGTCGAGCCGTGCTTGATCGCCGGGACCGAATGAGTGGAGTGAAGCGGCGACCGCGGCCGTCTGGACCAGCTGCCGGGTGGGCAGGCCCGGCCATCTCAGCAGAATCGGAAGTAGGTGCGCTGGTGCTGGAAGACGGGCTGCCCGCAGTCGCCGAGTGGTACCCGAACGAGGGCTGGCCACCACTAGCTCCAGCCGCTCCTGGCGCCAGGCCGGCTTCACCTGGAGGCGGCCCAGGAATCTCTCCAGCTCGGTGCAGCACCCGAGGTAGACGTGCTGGCCGGTATCGACCCGCCCGGCCACCGGGTCGGGAACAGAGCGGCAGAGCCCTCCCAGGACTTGGGCGCGCTCGACCAGGGTGACCCTTGCCCCGCGGTCGGCGAGCTCCAATGCAGCGTTGATTCCAGCCAGGCCGCCGCCCACAACCAGAGCCTCCACGGCGCCGTCTACCTCGACTCAGCGGCCGAGGGTCGCACCGGCCCAAGCGCCCAAGGCTAGCCTCAGCTTGCGCCCTCTCCCCAGCGAGATCCGATCGGTTTGGACGTCGTAGCCTCGGGCCTCGATCTCTCCCAAGACTGCCCGGTACAGGGAGGCGAGTGCCGCCGGGCATCCGCGGGCGTCACGGTCGACCAGTGGCACGAGCTGGGTGCCCTCCGCGAAGTATCCCCTTGCCCGGCTGACCTCGAAGGCCATCAACTTGCGGTAGCCGTCAGCTCGAGGCCCTCGATTCCCGGCGAGCAGGTCGCTTGGCTGACAGCCGAACCGCTCCAGGTCCTCCGCCGGGAGATAGCAGCGCCCACGCTCGTCATCCTCCTTGAGGTCGCGAAGGATATTGGTCAGCTGCATGGCTTGGCCGAGGCGCACCGCGAGCTCCGGCACCCGGTCGTCGCGGTACTCGAAGATCTGGGCACTCAACAGTCCGACCACCCCGGCGACCCCATAGCAGTAACGCTCCAGATCGGCCAGCGTCTTGATCTCCAGGGGCGCGCAGTCGGCGGCGCAGCCGTCAATCACCTCGTTGAGGTTGCGGGGGTCCAGGTGAAATGTCCGCGCGGCATCCCAGACCACGAGCCAGCCAGCGTCCGGTGGAGAACCGGCAAGGGTCGCACTCAACGTGCTGCGAAACTGCTCCAGATGCTCTAGGCGCTCATCGGCACTGCCTTCTCCATCGGCGATGTCGTCGGCGGCCCGGCAGAATCGGTAGACCGCGTGCAGGGCCTCCCGCTTGCGTTGGGGGAGCAGCCGGAAGGCGTAATAAAAGTTGGCCGCCGCCGAGCGGACCTCCATTGCGCAGGCCGCATGGGCGGCCCTCAGCTCTTGGTCGGTGGGAGATGAAGGCAGCGCGCCCGGCGGTGCCGAGGCGCTCAACTGGCCCTGGGCGGCGCTGACCGCCGCCAGGCCCAGGAGGCCTGGCGCACAGCCCGTCGGCGCCGAGCGGGCGTCAGGGCAGCCTTCTCCGAAAAAACGCCGGCCCCGGCGTCAAGCACAGCTTGGGTTGCCGCCAGTCCGCAGAGCACAAAGGTCGCCATCTCCAGCCGCATCATCCCCGGAACGCGACCGACAAGTGGCCACCCGTCGACGAGCAGACGGCGAGCCCGGGCCACTGCGTGGGTCTCAGCGGCCAGCATCCCCGGGCTGACCAAACCGCCCCACCACTCCTCGTCGCTTGCACCGTGCTCGGAGAGCACTTCCAGCGGCAGGTACCGACGCGCTCGGGCCCGGTCGGAGGCGACATCCTGCCACATGTTGGCCAGCTGCAGCCCAGTACAGATGGAGTCGGAGTAGCCGACCCGCTCTGGGTCGTGTATTCCCTCAAGCGCCAGCACCAGTTCCCCGACTGGCGTGGCCGAGAGGGTGCAGTAGTGATCCAGCTCGGCCCAGCTCTGGTAGCGGGTAATTGTCTGATCCTGCAGATTGGCCTCGATGAGTCGGCGAAACGGGCCCGGATCCAGCTCGAAGCGCTGGATCACCGGCCGGAGCCGCTGGAAGACGGGATGATTCGGCACTCCTGAGTAACAGGCCTCCAGCTCCTCGCGGGCCAGCTCCAAGAGCGCCTTGGGGTCGCCAAGGCCCTCGTCGCCGAGGTCATCGACCAGCCGGCAGAAGCCATAGATGGCCCCTCGGGCCTCCCTGCGCCGAGGTCGCAAAAGCCAAGCCGCTATGGGGAAATTCTCGACTTGGCGGGCCTGTTGCTGGCGCTGGCGGGAGTACTCCGGCAGGGCTAGAGCGGGGCTGGTGGCAGCCACCGTCGAGCTGGTCCTCACCGCTCTCCGGCCACCGTTGCCGGTTGAGATCGGAGCGCCCGGCCCAGTGCCATCACCGGGAAGATGGTTGCGTAAAGGTGATACCGGAGGTAGAAGGCTCTGGGGAAGCCGGTGCCGGTGAACTGCCGATCGGTCCAGCCGCCCTCGCTCTCCTGATGACGGAGCAGCCAGCTGACCGCCGACTCGGTCGCCCGGGTCAGGACACCCTCAGGGTCCAGCTCCGATGCAGATTCGCCGGCAGACAGTAGGGCCAGCAGTGCCCAGGCGGTCTGGGAAGGCGTGGGTTCGCCCCGCCCTACGTGGGACCGGTCGTGGTACGAAAGCACCGACTCGCCGAAGCCGCCCGAGGCATGCTGGTTGAGCCGAACCCACTCCCCAATCCGTAGCAATCGCTCTCGGTCCTGCGGCTCGTCGGCGGCGGCGTAGGCGGTTGCCGCCGCGGCGTCCCCATACACGTAGTTCACACCCCAGCGCCCGTAGTAGGCGCCAACTCCCTCCTCGGAGGCTCGCAACCACTGCAGGGCTCGCTGGCGGGCGGGTTGTAGGTCGGCCCCGCCCAACCGAGCAAATGCTTCCACCACATGGGCGGTCACGTCCGGGCTGGGCCGGTCCAGCATCTCGCCGAAGTCGGCGATGGGCAGATGCTCCACCCAGCTACGGTCGTTGTCGACGTCAAAGGCTCCATAGCCGCCGCCTGACCCCTGCATGAGCAGCAGCCAGGCCAGAGCACGCCGCATGGCCTCGCCGACCGCTGACTGCTCATAGCGGTCGTGGCCCGCCACGGTCAGGGCGGAGAGGACCACCGCGGTGTCGTCGGTGTCTGGGTACTGATCGTTGTAGAACTCAAACGGCCAACCGCCAGGAGGAGCCCCCGGGCGGTGCACCGCCCAGTCGCCGATCTTGGTGACCTCTCGGTCTAGCAGCCAATCGATCGCTCTGACCAGCGCCTCGTGGTCAGGAGGGACACCGGCGTCGAGCAGGGCCCAAACGGCGAGAGCCGTATCCCACACGGGGGAGACACAAGCCTGCAGCCGGAATCCATGCTCGTCCTCGACACCGAATGTTTCCAGCGCCTCCAGCCCGCGCTTCATCACCGGGTGCTCCAGGCTGTAGCCACGGGCCCGAAGCGCCATTAGCCCATAGACCCAGGGAGGCTGAATGCCAGCCCAGGACCCGTCAGCTTCCTGGTGCTCCAATATCCAGCGCTCGGCCCGGTCCAGTGCCCTCTGGCGGAGCAACACCTGGGGCAGGCGCCCGTAGACGCGCAGGGCGCGATCCACCACTTTCCATGTCGGAGCGCCCGCCCCTGGTCGTCGAGGGCCGAGCGGCAATTCGTCCCTGGTCGGAGACCCGAGCGGGAAGACCGTTCGCAGGCTTCGCAATATGGTCAGCGGGACCGTCGTGGCCCTCGCCCACGAGGCGAGATCGTAGATGCTTCCCAGCTGCTGCGGAGGGATCAGGATCCACTCCGGAGGGATGGCCGGGATCTCATGCCAGGGCCAGATGCCGCCCAGGGCCAGCCACATGCGGGTGAAGAGCCGGGTGGCGCGGAATCCTCCAAGTGCCTCGACGAACCGCCACGCCTTTTGCACCTGGGGATCGGTGCTTGGCACTCCTGCCGCCCGCAACGCCACCAGCACCTCGGCGGTGATGCTGATGTCCCCTTCCAACTCCGGGGCCATGCTGTAGCCACCGTCGTCACGCTGCTGGCGCCGGAGATACTGGACCACCGCCGCCTCGCGCGCCGGGTCGGCCCGTCCCAGGAAGCGCTGGAGCAACAGGTACTCGGCGGTGATCGACGCGTTGCTCTCCAGCTCCCCCGACCAAGAGCCGTCCGGACGCTGGCGCCGGAGCAGTTGAGCCACCGCCCGGCCCAGTGCATGCTCTACCTCAGTTCGCGCTGGCGACGGGGATACGGCCCCTTGGGCCAGCTCCGGCTCCACCTCTAGGGTCAATTCCAGCGCTCCCCCAGCCACCGTCCCAGGATCTCGAGTTCCATCGCCCCCTCCTCTGAAAGGGGGAGCTTGGCCGCGGCCACCAGGGCCCGCTCGGTCCAGGTCGTGGTCAGGCCCTGGCAGCGCTCGGCCACCCCGCAATCTCGGAGCATCTCCACCGCCGACCCGAGGTCGCGGCGGCGCAGACCTGGTGGTGCGAGCCACGAACGTGCAACCTTGCCGACCTCGCCATTGCCGGTCAGCGCAAGCACCATGGGAAGTCCCTGCTTTCCGCGGAGCAGGTCATTTCCGACCGGTTTACCCGTCTCGGCGGTATCGCCGAACACCCCCAATACATCATCCCTCAGCTGGAACGCGACCCCCAGGGTTCGACCGAAGCTCTCACAGGCGTCGACGGTGGCTGCCGAGGCGCCTGCGGCGACCGCGCCCAGTGCCGCGGCTGCACCCATCAGTGCGCCCGTCTTGCGCAGCACCATGGCCAGGTACTGGGGCAGGTCGGCGGGGGGAGCGCCGGTGGCCGCGATGTCGGCCTGCTGACCTCCCACCATCTCCATGGTCGCCGCGCTCAGCCGACGACTGCTCCTGGTGCTCGTGCGAGAGGGCAGGTCGGCGGTGGAGATCTCGCAGAAGGCCGCTGTCAGCAATGCGTCGCCGGTATTGAGCGCGGTCGCAGTGCCGTCCCTGACCCAAAGGGCTGGCTGGCCTCGCCGGGAGCGGTCCCCGTCGACGATGTCGTCGTGGAGTAGCGAGAAATCGTGCACCAGTTGCACCGCCACCGCCAGTGGCAGCGCGACTTCGGCAGTCGCACCCATGGCGTCGGCCAGAAGCAGCGTCAACGCGGGTCTTAGGGCCTTGCCCGGACGCGCGCCCGGCAGAAGGCCAAGGTGGTACGCCGCAGGCTCGTGGATCTCGGACGGCAGGGTGCTCACCACCCGGGTCAGTTCCCCGACGATCTGCTCCTGGTACCCGTTGAGAATCGCCTGCGCACCCTGCGCCAGTGTCCCGGAGCGGCCGCTCCGGGCCAGCTCGGCTCTATCAGAGATCACGGCACGCCGCTTCCACTTCGTCCACCACCCAGCCCGGAGTAGAGGTCCCGGAGGTGATCCCAACCAGTTGCCCGGGCTGGAACCAGCTGGGCAGGATCTCCGACGCCGACTCGACATGGAAGGTGGGACGGCGCTCGGAGCATGTTTCGGCTAGCGCCCTAGTGTTGGCGGACCCCCGACCTCCGACCACCAGCACCACGTCGGCCTCGTCCAGCAGCTGGTTGACAGCTTCCCGATGGCGCTGGTTGACGACAGGGCAGGTGGTGTCGCGCACCTCGACCTCGCCGCTGTGCAATCGCAGTTTGGCCAAGATCTCTTGGAACCGAGCCTGGGGGAAAGTGCTCTGACAGACCACTCCCCGACGTTTCCGCCACGGAAGCTGGTCTGCCTCCGCCTCGGTGGACACCGTGACCACCTCCGAGCCGGGGATCTCGGCGGCCCAGCCGACCACGCCCTTGACCTCCGCGTGCCTGGCGTCCCCAACGACCACTACGGGAAGCCCGCTCTCGGCGAGCTGGACCGCGTGGTTCTGCACCCGTCGGACCAGCGGGCAGGTGGTATCCACAACGGTGAGGTCCCGGAGCCTGGCCTCCTCGAAAAGCTGAGGGGTCGCTCCATGGGCGGTGATCACCACCTGAGGGCCACCCGCCTCCGGCAGCTGGACCGCCCGACCGAGCCCTCGGCTCTCCAGCGCCTCAAGGGCTCTCGCGTTGTGCACCACCTGGCCCAGGGCGACGGTCTCGGCGTCTGGGCGAAGCGCTTCCGACGTCATCTGCAGGGCGTCACGGACCCCAAAGCAGAAGCCGGTATGCCGGGGGCGTAAGGTGTTCACTCGCTGCCCTCTCCCAAGCGGCGGTCCGTTAACGGACCTTAACAATCCTCCCGTCGTGACCGTACTCGCGGCCGATCTCAGCCCTCGTTATGAGATCTGGTCCAAATCTTACCTGACTGTTATGTTCCCATCATTAACTAGGTAAGGTCGCCCAGCGCTCCGGGCCGTGTCGCTACCGCTAACGTTAGCCCCGTGCGTGCGCTGGTGTTCGATCCCGCTGCCCACCGCTTGCCGCTGGCCGGGGTTGCCTCCCGCATCCGTTCTGAGTGGGCTCTCGGGCGCCTGTCTCTGCTTTCCCTCCAGGAGCTGGCCCAGCCGGCTGCGCCAGCGCCGAATTGGGTGAGGTTGCGCGTTCTTTGGGCAGGTATCTGTGGCAGCGATGTCAAGGAGGTACTGCTTCAGGCGGCTTCCGATAACCCGCTCAGCGGACTGGTGTCCTTTCCCCACGTGCCCGGACACGAGGTGGTCGCGCAGGTCGAGGAGCCGGGATCGAGCTCTCCGCTCCGCCCAGGCCAGTTGGTGGCTCTCGATCCGTGGGTTGGCTGTGTGGCCAGGGGGAGGGCGAAACTCTGCCCAGCTTGCGCCAGCGGGTTCCCTCCCCACTGTTGGTGCCAGCCGGACGGCGGCCCTTGGGGAAGCGGGCGCGGCCTCCATCTGGGCAACATCCGGGGGCTCCCTGGCGGATTCGCCGAGGTAATCCATGCCCACCCCAGCCAGTGCCACGTCCTCCCCGACGGCCTTGAGCCACGGGTCGCGGTCCTGGCCGATCCGCTGGCGGTCGGGCTGCACGCGGTAGAGCGAGTTGGCGGAGAGCCGCAGGGACCGATCCTGGTGCTCGGAGCTGGGACCATCGGGCTGGGGCTGGCCCTGGCCGCACGGTCCAGGTGGCCCGACCTGCCGGTGTGGGTCACCGCCGCCTGGGCCCATCAGCGCGGGCTCATCTCCCAACTGGGAGCCGAGCCGCTCCCGATTGCGCCGACCAAGGTGACCCTCGAGGTGGCGCGCCGGACCGGAGCAAGGCTGGTACGGCCTTGGCGAGGCGGTCCCTGGGCTCTCGGGGCAGGGGCCTCACTGGTGTTTGACTCGATCGGAAGCAGTGCCACCGCAGAGCTGGCGCTGCGCTGCCTGGCCCCGAGGGGACGTATCGTGGTGGTCGGGGTAGCCAAGCCGGCGCGAACCGAGAACACTCTTGGGTACTACAAGGAGGCGGAGATCATCGGCTCCAATGGATACGGGCGCAGCCGCGACCGATCTGGCCCGCCACACCTGCTGGACCGCTCGCTGCAGGTACTCGCTGAACGTCGAGACCTGCTCAGCCACTGGTGCACGCACAGTCTTTCCCTAAGCCAGTTCCGCGAGGCCTTCGCGCTTGCGGCAAATCCCGGGCGGGGGGCGGCCATCAAGGTCAGCCTGAAGATCGCTGAGGAGGCACGAGGGTGATGATCGCCCGGGCCAGCGTGCTGGTTGGCGCCCCCATCGAGGTGGTCCGTGCAGCCGTCCTCGACCCCACCGCCTACACCTACGGTGACACCAAAGTCCAGGACATGGAGGTGGAGTCACGAGGCGACAACGAGCTGGTGGCTCGTATCAACGGACACCTGGGTCCGTTCAAGTCCTTCATCAGGGCCCGATACACCCTGCACGACGACCACGTTGACCTGACCATGCTTCAGGGCCGACTGCGGAACTTCCACGCCGTCTTCCTCTTTGAAGTACAAGAGGGGGGGGTGCTGCTGACTCACCAGGAGGAATACGACTTCGGCTATCCGGTGATCACGCCGCTGCTGGAGCGTCTTCTTCAGGGGTGGGCGACCCGGAGCGTGGTGGCCGAGGTCAACTCCCTCAAGCTCGCCGCAGAGGCCAGGGTCCCAGCCGCCGCCTGAGATCAGGTTTGGCCGCCTCAACTGGGGGGCACACTCGACTGTGCTTGGCAGTGCCAAGCTCCCCCGTGACCCTGGAGAGAAACCTTGAGCGAAGACACCGAGAAGAAGCAAGAGGGTGGTGTGCCGGCCCGACGCCGGGAAGCGCGCACCCCTGAAATCGAGTCGTTGCCCCTGGTCCCCCTACGCGACAACGTAGTCCTGCCCCACCAGCTGGCCCCGCTTGGCGCCGGACGAGATCGCTCGGTGTCGAGCCTTGAGGCGGCTGTGGCTGCCGAGGGCAAGGTGGTGCTGGCGGTCCAGCGGCAGAGTGAACTGGACGAGGTCCAGTTGCTGGATCTCTATCCGGTCGCAACCGTAGCTCAGATCGGCGCCTTTCGGCGCGGTTCCGCTGGTGCGCAGGTTCTGGTCGAGGGGATTCGCCGGGTCCGTTTGATTGAACTCGAGGTGGGCGACGTCTGGACCGCCAAATTCGTCGACCTGCCGGACACCGAGCCGGTGGGGACTGAGATCGATGCCCTGGCCGGGTCGGTGCGGCAGATGTTCGCCGACTACGTCGCGGCGGGCGCCGCGGTCGCGCCCGAGCTGGCTGTGGCGGTGGCGCGGGCCAAGGAGCCGGGGAAGGTAGCCGACCTCACCGGGACTGCCCCCGACCTCGATCCCCTCGACCGGATCGCGCTGCTCCAGGAGCCGGACGTCGAGCGCCGGTTACGGGGCCTGGTGCCGCTGTTGGCGCGCCAGCTGGAGGTGGCGCAGCTGCGCAACAAAATCCAGCAGGACGTGGCTCAGACGATCAATCAGGGACAGCGTGAGGCGATCCTCCGCGAGCAGCTCAAGGCCATCCGCAAGGAGCTGGCCGAGGTCGGTGGCGAGGCCACCGCCGAGGATGACCTGCGCGAGCGGATCGACGCCGCCGGGATGCCCGACACGGTCCATGCCCGTGCCCTCAAGGAGCTGGACCGTCTCGAGTCTCTGCCCAGCGCCTCTCCCGAGGTCGGAATCGTGCGTACCTACGTCGAGTGGCTGGTCGACCTGCCCTGGAAGGACGCCGGCCAGGAGCGCGTCGACATCCGCGAGGCGGCTCGGATACTCGACGAAGACCATTACGGGCTGCCCAAAGTGAAGGAGCGGATCCTGGAGTGGATGGCGGTCCGCAAGCGAGTGCTGGAGCGCCGCGCCTTGGTGGCCGCTGCGGCTGAGGAGGCATCGGCGACTGAGCCGACCCCAGCCGCCGGTGAACCCGCTCTCCCAGATGCGGAGCCGGGAGTCGAGGAGGTTGGGCCCCGTCCCCGCCCCCTGCAAACTCCGATCCTCTGCTTTGTCGGCCCGCCTGGCGTCGGCAAGACCTCGCTGGGGCGGAGCATCGCCCGGGCGCTGGGCCGCAAGCTGGTCCGGGTCTCCCTTGGCGGGATCCGCGACGAGGCCGAGATCCGCGGCCACCGGCGCACCTACATCGGCGCCCTTCCCGGCCGGGTGATCCAGGCGATGAAGCAGGCTGGCACCAAGAATCCGGTAATGATGCTCGACGAGATCGACAAGGTCGGGCTGGACTTCCGTGGTGACCCCTCGGCGGCGCTCCTGGAGGTCCTCGATCCAGAGCAGAACCGGGAGTTCTCCGATCACTACCTGGAGGTCGCCTACGACCTCTCCCAGGTTCTCTTCATCACCACCGCCAACGTGATCGACACCATCTCAGCGCCCCTGCGCGATCGGATGGAGATCATCCAGATCACCGGCTACACCGAGGAGGAGAAGCTGGGCATCGCCAAGCAGCACCTGGTGCCGCGGCAGATGGACCAGCACGCCCTCGATGCCAACGAACTGGAGATCAGCGACGAGGCGCTGCACACGATCATCCGCAACTACACGAGGGAAGCGGGAGTCCGTGGCCTGGAGCGCCAGCTGGCCCAGGTGATGCGCAAGGTGCCTCGCCGCCTCGTTGAGAACCCCGAGCTAAAGGGCATCCGCGTCCTGCCCGACGACCTCATCGAGTACCTGGGGCCGGCCCGCTTCGACCATGATGCCGCGGAAGCCGAAGACCGGGTGGGAGTCGCGACCGGCGTGGTGGTGTCCGACGTCGGCGGTGACCTGGTTACTGTGGAAGCGCTGGCCATCGCCGGCCGCACCGAGCTGCAGCTGACGGGGCAGATCGGGGACGTGATGCAGGAGTCGGCGCGGGCAGCTCTTTCGTGGGTTCGAGTCCACGGGTCGGACTACGGGGTGAAGGAGAATTTCTTCGACGACCACGGAGTCCACATCCATGTGCCCGCGGGGGCCATCCCCAAGGACGGTCCCTCGGCCGGGGTCACCCTCACCACCGCACTGGTCTCGGTGGCGAGCGACCGTCCGGTACGCCATGACCTCGCCATGACCGGGGAGGTGACCCTGCGTGGCCGAATCCTTCCGATCGGTGGGGTCAAGGACAAGCTGCTGGCGGCCCACCGGGCCGGGATCAAGATATTCCTTCTCCCGGAGCGCAACCGGCGCGACCTGTTCGAGATCGACTCGTCGCTCCTGGAAGGCATGGAGGTCGTGTTCGTCAGGTCGGTCGACGAGGTCCTGGACCGAGCTCTCATGCCGGCGGTTGAGATCCGTCCGGAGCGGCGGGCGGTTGGCTTCGGCCTCACCCCGCCCACGCCGCTTCCGCCCAGGGTCGCAGCCACCAACTGAGGTCCCCGGGCGCTCAGCCGGGAGGCGCCAGCCTGGACAACAGGTCGTTGACGATCGATCCAGTCGCGCCCCAGACGAAATGCTCCAGGTGGAGGTAGCCGGGCACCCGAAAGTTGCCCTCGGGGAGGTTCATCTCGCGCTGCACCCGTGGTGCGGGGACTCCACCGGGCAGAAGTGGGAACCAGAAGTAGGAAGCGACCTCATCGGAAGCCGCCAGGAGCTGCAGCGGCTGCCGTGACAGGCCAACGAAGGGTGTGATCACGTAGCCCGAGTTCCAAGTAGGGACCACGCTGGCCGCGCCCCGTAGGTCGACCGCGTCTGGGGGCACCGCCAGTTCCTCGTTCGCCTCCCGCAGTGCGGTGCGCCAGAGCGGGCCGTCCCCAGGTGAGGGGCTCCCGCCCGGCAGGCCGATCTGCCCAGGGTGAGACCGCAGCGACGAGCTGCGTACCAGGAGCAGGACGGGCAGCTCAAGCCGGGTGGGATCGATCAGGGCTAGTACCGCGGCTGGCCGCAGCGAGCTTTGCACTGGACCGCGCGCCTGTCGGTCTAGCGGATCGAGGCTCTCCAGGAGCCGACTCAATTCAACTGCGGACGGCCAGGCGGCCGAGTCCAACCCTGGACCGGGAGGCTGGCTCAGGCGGTGATCCTGCCAGTGACCAGCAGCACTGCCAGGGCCCCCATCACGAAGACCAGGGCCCAGAGGACGAGGAAGCCCCCGCGGGCTCGGACGTGAGCGCCCGACGGCTTCGGCTCCATCGAAATCAGCTGCGTGGACCCGCTCGCCGAGGCTGGGCTTAGCCCGGCTTCTTCGGATCGGAAGGGCAGGGACTGGGCCCGCAGTGCCGCGGGCGTCAACGGAGGCTCGACCGACGACGGGGCCGGTGAGGGGGTGGGGGAAACCACCACGGGTCTTGGTCGCTGGTTGGCTGGGGACGGCACGGAGTAGGCCGGAGATCGCGGAAGCGTTGCCTCGCCGCCGATCGCAGACGGCGGTGGAACTGCTCGGAACGCTGAGGTGCGCTCCGGTGGCGAGAGCCCCCTCAGCGCCAGTACGAACTCGGTCGCGCTGGTGAACCGCTCTCGGGGAGTCGGGGCCAGTGCCCGCATGATCGCCCGGTCAACCGCCGGTGGCAGCTGGGCCCGCAGCCGGCTGGGAGGCACGATCGGGCCGTCAGCGGCCGGCGGCCGGCCCACCAGGAGATAGTAGGCGAGTGCCGCGAGCCCCCAGAGGTCGCTGGCGCGTCCCGGCTCGTAGCTGCTGGGAGCTTCCGGCGGGCGGAAGGCCCTGGTGATGCCGAGCCACTCGGCAGCTGGCGTGACGCGGCTGACCACAGTTCGGATCGCGTTCCCGGCAAGCACCGGGCCCGACTCAGCGATGGCGACCGTCGCTGGCTGAACGTCCCCATGGATGATTCCGCGTGCGTGCATCTGATCGAGCGTCCTGGCCAGGCGGCCGGTGACAGCAAAGACTCCCGGAGCTCTGCCGGCCTGGAGCAGGCTGACCAGGAATCCGTGGGCAGCGTCTTCGGTAGCCAGATACACGACCGGGTCCGGTGGTTCGCGGATGCCGATGTCGAGCATCCGGAGCAGGCCGGGGACGCTGGTGGCGCGCCGGTCGCCGGCCAATTGCTGGAGCGCCTCAAGGAACCCGGCTGCGGTGGCGTACGGCTCTTGAAAGGTCCAGACCAGCACCGCACGACCGTTGGTAAGGTCGGCGCCCCGGTAGATGCTTGCGTAGGGCAGCACCTGCAGCCGTCCCACCAGCCGGTAGCGGCCGATGGCAGCCCCCTTCAGCTCGTCGACCCGCACGGTGGCTCCCATCTTACGGTCCGGTGATCTTGCCCGCCGACAGCCGCCAGTTCCGGCCTATGCTCTCAGCGTGACCGATCGGCTCCACCGAGGCGGCTGAGAGTGGGGCCTGGCGAGTTCCAGGGCTTGCCGCCGGTTCCGCCCGAGCGGCTCTGCGGCTGCGGCCAGCGCACCCGCTGGAGTCACCTCCAATACCTTGGCCGGGGCCGCACCGCGGCGGTCTACGTGTGTGCCGGCTGCGGTCTCGCGTATCGCGGCCGAGAAGGCGACGGTGCAAGGAATTCCACGCCACCCAAGACCCGGAAGCCATTACCCCAGGAGGGTCCTCCCGAGAACCCGGTCCTGGGTGAAGAGATGGCGGCGAGGCTGCGGCAGCTGATTTCAGACGACAGACCCCAGGTGCCATAACTACCGCACGTAGCGGTCCAACCAATCAGCCCCCGCGGTGGTCACTTCCTCACGGTCGATGTCGACGCTGATCCCGTGACCGCTCCTCGGGAACAGGCGCAGAGCTCGAATCTCGGAGCTGACGCGACCGATGATTCGTTCCGCATTGGACGGATCGACGACGGAGTCCCGACCGCCCTGGAGCAGCAGAAGGGGCCGAATGATCGCCGGCAACTCGTGCTCGACAAGTCGGCCCAGTTGGGCCAGATGGTTGATGGCCCGGGTAGGCCTGCGGCGGTAGCTGTAAAGCTGGTGCACCGCCTCCCGGTCATACAGGTCGACCTCCCCGGACGCGATCTCCCAGCGCACCAGGTGCTGCGCCAGCGGCAGCAGCCCCACCCTCCAGTCACGTAGCCTGAGAAAGCCAGCCATCGAGACCACGGCTCGGGGCTCGGGGCGGGTCGCCGCCAGGTGCAAGGCTATTGTCGCGCCCATCGACTGCCCGGCTACTCCCACAAAGCGGCACCGAGCGCGGAGTTGGTCCAGCGCCTGATTCGCCGAGGTGATCCAGTCGTGGTGATCCGTCTGCTCCAAATCTTCCGGGGTGGTCCCGTGTCCAATCAGGAGCGGGGCGAAAACGGTGAACCCCCGTCGGGCGAGCTCATCGGCCAGACGTCGTAACTCTGGTGGGGTTCCGGCAAATCCGTGCAGCAAAAGAACGCCGCGCTCGCCGCCCTCCAGCCAGTACGGGTCGATCGGATCCTGGGCCAGGAATTCGGGCTCTCTATGAGTCACTGGGCGCCACCATCACCGGCAGCCTAGCGAACCGGCTCCCGGCCCAACGCGCTTCACTCCGTAGACTCGGCCGGTGACCAACATCCTGCTCCGGCCGGAGAACGTCCGTGATACTCGGTTCGATCGCGACTTCGGGGGCCTGGCCCGCATGGGGCCGCGGCTGCGGGCGCTGTTGCAGCTCTGCCCGGCCGATGGGTCCGCCGCCGACGTCGGCAGCGGCCATGGTCGGCTGGCACTGGAGTTGAAGCGCCAGAACCCGTCACGGCGAGTCTTCGCGACAGAGAGCTCTCCCGGGCCGGAAGCTGAGCTCCGCCGCCTGCTGGGGACGGAGAGTGGAGTCCAGATCTTGACTGGCGAGGGGCTAGGGCCTCTCCAGGGATTGGATTGTCAAGGCGCGGTGATCGCGGGCATGGGCGGTTCAACGATCGCGCAGATGTTGCGACAACACTCCCAGGTCACCGCTGAAATGGAGTGGCTGCTGCTGCAGCCGGCGCAGCGCTCGGAGCGGCTTTGGGAATGGCTGCGGGAAGCGGGGTGGCGGCTGCGGCATCATCATCAGGTCCTGGAGAAAGCCCATCTTTATCAGCTATTTCTAGTAACGCCCCGGTGAAAGTCGCCGAGGCACTCGCCGCCGTCGAGGCTCTCGACCTGCGTCGCCAGGCTTTGCTCGACCAGCAAGAGCAGGCGGCCCAGCGGGCCAAGACCGATCCCACCGTACGCCAGCTGCGCCAGCGCCGAGCGGCGCTCGACGCTCAAGCGCAGCACCAAGCGTCCCAGCTGAAACAGCTGGAGCTTGAGGTGGCCGAGTTAGCCGATCGGGCCCGCGCCCATGAGAAGGCGATCTACGACGGTAGCGTCCGACACCCTGCTGACCTGCAGCGGCGGCAGCATGAACTGGAGACGCTCCGGGTCAAGATCCAGGGCCTGGAAGAATCTGAACTTGGCCAGATGGAAACCCAAGAACAGACCTCGTCGGAGCTGAGTGAGGCCACCAGCCAACTCGCCCATCGCGAGCAGGTGGTAGAGGAGTTGCGAGCCGCCGACCGACGCAACGCCGCGAGCCTGGCGGGAGACCTAGCGAGCGTCGAAGATGAGCGTCGTCGCCTCGCCGAATCCGTTACCGCGGCCCAACTCCGCACCTTCGAGCGAACGGCAGCCCGGCGCAGGCCGGCGGTTGCCAAGGTCGTGGGCGGGAGCTGCAGCGGCTGCCGACTGCCACTGCCCTCCAGGCTTCTGCAGGAGGCTCGGGGGGAAGAGCTGGTGACCTGCGAAAACTGCGAGCGGATCCTCCTGCTTTGACTGGCCAAAACGTCACGCTCACCGAGTGGGTGGACGGCTACTGCGATGGTGCCTGTAGCGGCAACCCCGGCCCCGGGGGATGGGCATACCGGATCGAGTGGGTGGAAGGGGCCGAAGAGGGTTCCGCAGGTGAGCCCCAGACCACCAGCAATCGGATGGAACTGATCGCCGCGCGCGAGGCGATGACAGCTTTCAGCCGCCGTCGCCAGCCTGCACAGGGCCTTCGGCTGCACACCGACTCGCGCAATGTGATCGGCTGGCTGAGCGAGCATTGGAAACGCAAGGCCAACCTCGATCTCTTCCCGGAAATAGACCGGCTGTCGTCACTCCTCGGACCGGCCTTGAACTGGCGTCACGTGCGCGGGCATCGAGACAACGTGGGCAACAACCGCGTGGATGAACTGGCCGTAGCCGCATGCGAGCGTTTCAAGCCAAACCCCGCGGTCGACAGGCCGGAGTGAGCGGTTGAGCATCGATGTCGTCCGCGCCCGAGCCGAAACCAGAGGTTGTGAGCGGGTTGTCCACCTCAACAACGCAGGAGCCGCGCTGACTCCGACGCCAGTGGTCGCCGCTGTCCTGGATCACCTGAGACGCGAAGAGGAGATCGGCTCCGACGAGGCTGAAGCCGAGGCGGCCTCGGCGATCAAGTAAACCTATCAAGCAATCGCCGACCTATTTGGTTGCAGCGCCGACGAGCCGGCGCTGGTGGAGAATTCCACGCGAGCGTGGGACATGGCGTTCTATGCCATCAACTTCCATCCGGGCGACCGCATTCTCACAGGCCGTGCGGAGTATGTGAGCAACATGCTCGCGCTGCCCCAGGTGTCGCGTCGCAGCGGGGTCCAGCTCGAAATTGTGGAAGACGACGATCAGGGTCAGCTGGCGGTGGCCGACCTGAAGAGACGACTGGACAGCTACTTGAAATTGGTCGCCGTCACGCACGTGCCGACAGGCGGAGGTCTGGTAAATCCGGTGGCCGAAATTGGCGCCGCTCCTAGGGCAGCGGGGACAGGCTTCCTCTATGTCCGGCGAGGGTTGATCGAGCAGTTGGAGCAGCCGATTATCGACATGCGCGCAGCAATGTGGACTGGTCCCGACCAGTACGCGGTCCGGCCTGATGGCCGCCGGTTCAAGAACTGGGAAGGTTATGTCGCCAGCAAGATTGCGCTGGGTATAGCCGTCGACTACGCACGTTCGTGGGGTATCGAGGCAATCGCCGAGCGGGTGCAGTTCTTGGCAGAATCACTCCGCGAGCGGCTGCGGCAGCAACCAGGAGTGACGGTGCACCATCGAGGCTGGCAGCTCTGCGCTATCGTCACCTTCAGTGTCTCCGGACACGACTGCGAGTCGGTGGGGCGCGCGCGGAGCGAGGCGGGCATCAAAGTCTCCGTGACCCTGGCCAGCTCGGCGCAGCTGGACCTGCCCCGCCGCGGCCAGATGGAGCTGGTCAGGGCGTCGGTGCACTACTACAACACCGACAAGGAACTGGACCGAATGGTTGCAGCGCTGCCGTCCCCTAGCCGCGGGCACTGACCTGGAGTCCCGGCGAGAGCAACCAGGGAGCCGATAAACGCACGCTTATAATCGCCACGGGTGGCGGGCAGATGACCGCGGCCGGGCAAGCTCCGGTCGAGGAAAGTCCGAGCTCCACAGAGCAGGGCGCCGGGTAACGCCCGGCGAGGGAAACCTCAGGGAGAGTGCCACAGAAAAACACAGCCAGTGAGCGCACTGGCAACGGTGAAATGGTGGGGTAAGAGCCCACCGGCAGCCGGGTGACCGGCTGGCCAGGTAAACCCCGCCCGGAGCAAGACCCAGCAGGGTGCGGGTGGCAACACCCCTGGGCGGCTCGCTCAGCAGCACCCGGGTGGATCGCTAGAGGCGTCGGGTAACCGATGCCGCAGATGGATGGTCATCACCCCTCGGGGGGAGCCCGCCGCGCGGGAGGCCCGAGGGGCACAGAACTCGGCTTACCGCCCGCCTTCCATCTCCCCGCAGGGGGGCCAGCCCCCCTGCGCCGCTTCCCCTCTGATCTCATCGCGGGAGGTGATCTCCCCAAATCAGGGACGATTCCCCCAGTACGAAGAGTGCTTGTAGACCAGCTTGTAACCAAGTTAGACAAAGTGATTGACCTGGGCTCATGGGCCGTGATACAGTCCCCGCGATCTCCCCTCGGGGGAATTGTGGTGAAATTGGGTAGAGAGCCATCCAGAATGAACGGTGGGATAGGGAGACGAGATGGCGTTCTTCGGCCGCTTCGAGCACTCCCTCGATGAGCGGGGCCGGGTGGCCATCCCTGCCAGATTCCGTGAGCAGCTTCGAGGGGGCTGGGTCACAGAGCACCCAGCCCACTTCCTCCTGATGTACCCCCAGCCCGAGTGGGAGGCGATGACAGCGGAGCTCCGCTACGACCCGATCGCCCAGACGGGCTACAGCGACTATCTGCGTCGGCTCTACTCGGCGTCCCAGGAGATCAGTTGGGACAGTCAGGGCCGGATTCTCCTACTGCCTCCGCTGCGTGTTCACGCCGGGCTAGTCGACAACGTCGTATTCCTGGGCGTGAACAACGTCGTGGAGATCCACTCCGAGCAGAGCTTCGGCCGACACGCCGGTCCCCTCACCTCCGACGAGTGGGAAGCCATGCGCCAGACCGTCGTCAGCCAGCGGTCCGTCGGGGTCCCGGTGCCAAGCACCGAGGCGCCCCAGACGTGAGCGTCATGCTGGGGGTCATGCCCAAGTCGACTCGTCGCATGCTGGTGTCTGACGCCGCCCCCCCGAGGCACATTTCCGGCACCCATGAGCCGGTGATGGTGGCCGAACTCCTGGAGCTGTTGGCACCTGCGCCCGGGCGAAGTGGTGGTCGACGCCACCCTCGGAGCTGGCGGGGTGTCCGCCGCATTCCTGAACCGCGTCCTCCCAGGCGGGCGGGTCTTGGCATTGGATCGAGACCCGTCCGCCATCTCCGCCGCGACTCGGCGTTTCGCCGAGTACGGTGACGCATTCACCGCCGTGGTGGGCAGATTCTCGGAGTTGGTACCGATCGCCGCGGCACACCAACTCCAAGCGGACATCGTGGTGATCGATCTAGGCATCTCGTCGCTCCAGCTCGACGATCCCCAACGCGGATTCAGCTTCCAGGTCGAGGGACCGTTGGACATGCGGATGGGTCCGACCCAGCAGTCCCTCACTGCGGAGGACATCATTGCCAGCTACAGCGAATCTGACCTAGCAGACCTGTTCTTCGAGCTGGGTGAGGAGCGGCAGTCGCGCCGGATCGCGCGCGCCATCGTGGCTCACCGCCATGACTCACCTATTCGCACGACTACTCAGCTCGCGGAAATCTGCGCTCGAGCCGTGCCTCGACGGTTCTGGCCCAAGCGCATCCACCCGGCAACCAGGGTTTTTCTGGCCCTGCGAGTCGCGGTCAATGACGAGCTCGGCGAGCTCGAACGCGGCCTTGCCGCTGCCACACAAATTCTTCGGCCCGATGGGCGAATTGGGACGCTCTCCTTCCAGCCATCCGAACACAGACTCACCAAGCACTCCCTCAACGTCCTAGCAACAGACTGTGTTTGTCCGTCCCAACAATTGGTCTGCACCTGCGCCCATCGGGCCACCTTCTCCCTGGTAACGCGGCGCTCCATCAAACCCACTGCGGAAGAGGTCGCGCGCAATCCCCGTGCGCGGTCCGCCCAGCTGCGGGTAGCGCGCCGATTGCCCGACGCCGGCCCTTAGGCTTCCCCCTCTCGACGCGACGTTCCCCTTTCTCGTCCCCGCAACCGTCCTTGCTACTTTCCAATTCAGAACTAAGTACTAATGACCACCATCGCCGCCGACCGCCGCATCTGGACGCCGTTTCTTCCTTTCGATGAGGACGACGCCTCGAGGGCCGCGGCTCGTCGGCGCGGCCTGCCGCGCTCCCTGATCGCCTGGCTCCTGGTCCCCGCTATGGCCGCGTTGGTGACGGTCGGGGTGATGTACGCGGCCCAGACCGCCCAGGCCACCGCGCTCACCTACCAGATCGCCTCCCTTCGAGCAGCCAAGGCTCAACTGCTCAACACCGAGGCGCTGCAGGCTCAGCAGCTCAGATCAGCTGCAGAGCGCTGGTCAGGTGGCGGAGTCCGCCAGCCATCTGGGGATGGTTCCGCCCAGCGGGTGGGCGGTGGTCAATCCGCCCGCCACCACCTCCGACCCACTGGCACCAGTGATCATCGCCCTCCGGGGCGGCTGACCCGTTGGCGTACCGGTCCCACCCCGGCCACCGCCCCTTCACCGCGTCGAAACTTCGGCCCGCCGACCTCGCTCCTTCCCAAGGCTCCAAGAACGCGACCCCCCAAGCCTCCCGACGCGTGGTGGGGGTGACGATCTTGCTGATCGTGGCCCTGTTGGGGATGGCGGCCCGACTGGTCGACCTGCAGGTGAGCCAGGGCACTCAGCTGGCCGCGGCCGCGGTCGCCCAGCAGGAGCAGTCAGTAGCCATCCCCGCCGCCCGAGGGCTAATCCTCGACGACGACGGTCAGGTGCTGTCAGGCAATTCCGTCGCTTACGACATTTTCGCCGACCCCGAGGAGATTCCCGTCCAGTCGAGACTTCACGAGGCCACCGAGCTGAGCCCCTTCCTGGGGATCGCGACCAGCGACCTGGACGCCACGTTCTCGAAGGCGCTGCAGTTTGTCTACCTAGCCAAGAACCAAACGCCGGCCGTGGAGGCGAAGCTCGCAGCCTGGACCTGGCCGGGATCGGAAGCCTGCCCCTCGAGGTGAGGACCTACGGGCCGGGGGCGGTCCCGGGCACCAGTCTCGCCGCCAACCTGATTGGATTCGTCAACGCCGATGGGGTGGGCCAATACGGGCTCGAGGGCTACTACAACGACGTCCTCGAGGGCCATCCCGGCAAGGAGTCGGTAGTCCACGACCTGCAGGGCAACGCAGATGGTCCTGAGCGACCAGCCCCAGGTCCCGGCGGTCAACGGGCGCAATCTGAACACTGACATCGACGCCGGCCATGCAGGACCACGGTGGAGCAAGACCTGGCTTCCGAGGTCAAGGTCGACAAGGCCTACTCCGGGACCATGATCGTGATGAACGTCCACACCGGCGCGATCGTGGCCTGGGCGGACTCCCCGTCATACAACGCCAACGACTACGCGACGCGAAAACGATCAGCCTATTCCAGGACGCAGGAATCGCCAACTTGTACGAGCCGGGCTCGGTGATGAAGGTGGTGACCTTCGCTGGAGCCCTGCAAAACCACATCATCACTCCCAACGCAACCTTCGATGAGACCCCGGCGGCGGCCACGGTGGATGGGCTCCAGATCCATGACTGGGACGATATCTACCACGGGGTGATCTCCTACCAGTACGTGCTGGACAACTCTCTGAACGTGGGCGCGATGCACGTCGAGGAGCTCGAGGGGCCGCAGCTCTTCTACCAGACCATGCAGAACTTCGGCATCGGCAAGCCGACCGGGATCGACCTGGCCGGGGAGGAGAACGAGGCTTTGCCGCCGATCTCCCAGGAGACCCCTCTGACCGCTGGCCACCTCCAGCCTTCGGCCAGGGGGTGGTCGTGACTCCGATCGAGATGCTGGCCGCGGTCAACGCCATCGCCAACGGCGGCGTGTGGGTGCAGCCCCACGTCGTCACCTCGATCACCGGGGGTGGCAGACCGACGACGAACATCAAGCCGGAGACCCACCGGGTGGTCTCCGCCCAGACCGCGTCCACCCTGGCCCAGATGATGGTTGCGGGTGATCGACGACCCCGGGGCCGACGCCTCCGAGGCTCGGATCTGGCCAAGCTGGAAGGGGGAGTTGGCGGGGAAGACGGGAACCGCCGAGGTGGCCCAGAACGGGGTCTACGGCGACAACACCATCGACTCCTTCGCGGAATTCCTGCCGGCCAGCGATCCCCAGTACTCGATGATATGCATCCTCCGCGAGCCCCAGGTGGCTCCGACGCTGCGGTACTCGTTCTACGACGCCGTCCCCACGGTGAAGAAGGTCACCCAGGTGCTGATCGACCGCTTCAAGCTCCAACCATAAGATGCCTCGGGTGAATTGGCTGGCGGCTGGCGGGCACGTTCGCGGAGCGCTGGCCGTCTATCCGCTGGCGATCTCGGGTCTGGGCCGGGTGGGGATGCGCCAGGTGGAGCGGTCTGGATGTGCCCGCGGTCCCACATCGGCAAGACCGGGACGCCCACTGCCGGGGGGAGCGTCTTCGTGATCGCGGTGCTGGTGGCCTGGGCGATGGTGGTCGCGATCCGGCCGGGGGGCTGGTGGCGGGCGCCGCTGCCCTGGGCTGCGGGGCCGGGCTGGTGGACGACGTCGCCAAGGTCAAGACGGGGCGAGGGGGTGCGTTTCCGGCCCAAGCTGCTGCTGCTGGCCGTCTGCTGCCGGGCTGCTGACGGTCGGCGTCTTCGCCACCTCCGGCCACCACATCAGACCGTTCCCGGGCTCGGGCCTCGCGACCTCGGGCTGCTGGGGCTGGCCTTGGCCGGGTTCGCCATCCTGGCGACCGCCAACGCGGCCAATCTGGCCGACGGGGTAGACGGTCTGGCGGCGGGCTGCGGAATCCCCGGGCTCGGCGCCTGCGCTGCGCTGGCGATGGTGGAGCACCGGCCCGAGCTGGCGGTCACCTGCGCGTGCCTGGCGGCCGCCGCTTCTGGCGTTCCTGTTCTTCAACCGGCCACGGGCGGCCGGGTTTTCATGGGAGACGCCGGATCGCTAGCTCTTGGCCTGGCTCTGGCGGTGGCCGCCATCGAGGTTGGGGCGGTGGTGCTGTTGCCACTCCTTGCACTGGTCTTCGTCGCCGAGGCCGGGTCGGTGATCATCCAGCTGACCCACGTCCGGATCACCCACGGGCGCCGGCTGCTTCGAGCCAGCCCCATTCACCACCATTTCGAAGAGGGTGGGATGAGCGAGTGGGGGATCGACATCCGGTTCTGGGCGATCTCGGCGGCGGCGGCGGCGCTGGCCGGTTACTGGGCGGTCGTCGTCGGGCCTGCCGGGAGGGCAGTCGTTGATCGCTCACGTCGAGCGCTGGCTGCCGGTCGGTCAGTCCCACGGCAGCCGCAGCGGGCACGCCATCTCCCGCTTCCCGAGTTGGACGTCTGGCTCCTCCTCTTGACCCTCGCTCTCTGCGGCCTGGGACTGATCATGGTGTACTCGGCGAGCCAGGCTCTCGCCTACACCGACTACGGCAACTCCGCTTACTTCTTCGAGCGCCAACTGCTCTGGTTGGGGGTTGGCATGCTCGGCACTGGCGGTGTGTGCCAAGACCGACTACCACCGCTGGGTCAAGCTGGCGCCGGCGCTGTCCGGTGGTCACGATCCTGCTGCTCGTGGCGGTGCTGGTTCCCCACATCGGATACGAGGTGCAGGGCGCCAGGCGCTGGATCTACCTCGGTCCCTTTGACCTGCAGCCCAGTGTGCTGGCGCAGTTCCTGGTGGTGGTCGCGGGAGCGGTGTGGTTGGACCGACTCGGCCCCCGGATCACCGACCTTCGGGAGGGGGTTCTCGGCTACAGCTGGCGGATCGCGGTGGTGGCCCTCCTCGTGGTGATGGAGAAGGATTTGGGCTCCGCGGTGGTTCTGGCGGTGGCCGCGCTCGGGACTGCTCTGGCTGGCCGGAGTCAGAATCGCCCACCTGGTCGGGCTGCGGCCTGACCTGCCTTCTCGGGGCGCTCCTGCTGGTACGGGCCGAGCCCTACCGCATGGCGCGCCTGCTCAGCTACCTCAACCCCTTCGCCCACCCAGCTGGGCAGCGGATTCCAGGCGGTTCAGGCGCTCTACTCATTGGGCGTGGGGGGGATATTCGGCACCGGGTTGAATGGGGCGGTCTCGCCGGCTCAACTGTTGCCCGAGGCCCACACCGACTTCATTTTCGCAATCATCGGCGAGGAGCTTGGCCTGGTCGGGAGTTTGGCAGTACTGCTGCTCTTCCTCGGATTCGCCTGGCGCGGGGTGCGGGCAGCCCGCAACGCACCGGACCGCTTGGGCATTCTTCTGGCCGGCGGGGTCACTATCTGGATCGTCGGCCAGGCGCTGATCAACATCGGCGGGGTGACCGACACTATTCCTTCCACTGGAGTACCTCTCACCTTCATCAGCTACGGCGGGACATCGCTGGCACTCTCTCTGGCGGCCACCGGAATCCTGCTCAACATCTCGGCCAGGCAGCGCCGAGTAGGGATCGGTAATGCGCGTGCTAATCACCGGGGGCGGAACGGGCGGCCACTGCACCCCGGCCATCGCGGTGGCGGAGGCGCTGAGGCAGACTGACCCTCACGGTCGCGATCACCTACGTGGGCCGAGCGGACGGCCCGGAGTCGGAACTGGTGCCCATGGCCGGCCTCGACTTCTCCGGGCTTCGTCTGGGGAGCATGGGCTCGGGCCTGGTGAGCTCCGCGCCCCGCTTGGCAGTCCGTCTGCCACTGGTCTACGGCGAGGCCCGACGCCTGGTCCGCCGCTTCAGGCCTCAGGTGGTCCTGGCGACCGGGGGCTACGTCTGCGTGCCGGTCTCGCTGGCGGCTCGCCGCCGCTCGATCCCGGTCCTTCTCCTGGAACAGAACATGCTGCCGGGGCGGGCAGTCCAGTGGCTGGCAGCCAGGGTCCCAGTCGTGGCCAGCTCCTTCCCGGGGACGGCAGCAGTACCTGCCCCGTGCCAGGGTCGTCTGCACCGGCAACCCGGTGCGTCTGCCGCTTCGCCGAGCTGGCCGGGCGACCCCAACCGCCGGAGGCTCCTCCCACCCTGCTGGTGATGGGCGGCTCCCAGGGAGCGCGGCATCTCAACAGGTGTTGCTGGAGGCGATGCCTCTCCTGCTGGCGCAGGTGCCCCAGCTGACCGTGGTCCACCTGACCGGCCCCACCGACCACGCCCAGGTGGTTACCGCCGCAGAGGAGGCCGGTCTGCCGATCGGCGACCGCTACCAACCCTCGCCATTCGTCTCCGACGTCGCCGAGCGGCTGGCCGCAGCCAGCCTGGTGGTGATGCGCGCCGGGGGAAGCTCCCTCGCCGAGGTGGCCTGCCTCGGCCGGCCCATGGTGCTGGTGCCCTATCCCCACGCCGGTGAGCACCAGAGCGCCAACGCGCGGCCCTTCGAGGAGGCCGGGGCGGCGCGTGGTGATCCCCGACCAGGAGCTGACCGCTGCCCGCTGGTGGAGCGCCGTACGGCACGTCCTCGAGGAGCCGGAGCGCTGGCGGGTCGATGGCTCGAGCCAGCGCCTCAATGGCCCGGCCCCGAGGCCGCCTTCGACGTGGCGGGTCTGCTCCGCAGAGCTGGCCGGATCGAGGGGCTGAATTGGACCGAGACTCACCCGCGGAGCTGGCCGCACTCCGCCCGCCCACCTGCACTTCCTGGGGATTTGTGGCTACGCGGTCTCGGGGCTGGCGCTCTGCTGCCTCGAGCTGGGCTTCCGGGTTACCGGTTCAGACGAGGACGCGTATCCGCCCACGACCGAAACGCTGGCCGGGCAGCGGGAATCTCGTTCAGCCGCGATCACCAGGCAGCCAACCTCGAGCGCTGGGGGCTGCCCCAGCTGGTGGTGCTGGGGAACCAGGTCCAGTCCGGCAACGCCGGAGCTGGCGGCAGCCCGCGAGCGCGGGCTGCCAATCCTCAGCGAGGCGGAGGCCTACCGGGGGCTGACCGAAGGGCGCGCCGCGCGGTCGTCTGCGGAACTCACGGCAAGACCACCACCTCGGCCCTGGCCGCCTTCATGCTGGATGCCTCCGGATGCAATCCCGGCTTCCGACTGGGAGCGACTCCCGCAGGACTTCACCACCACCGCGCGGTTGGGAGACCCTCGAGGAGGGGGGCCCTTCGTCTTCGAGGGCGACGAGTACACCACCTCGGCCCTTGACCCGCGGGCCAAGTTCCTCCACTGGCAACCCCAGATGGTGACCGTGCTCAACTTGGAGCTGGACCATCCCGACCTCTACCCGACTTTGGCCGCCTACGTGGCGCCGTACCGCGAGCTGGTCGCTGGACTGGGGCCGCAGGACCTGCTGATCTACAACTTCGCCGACCCCAGCGCCCGGAACTGGCGGCGGCGAGTCCCGCCCCAATCCAGAGCTTCGGAGTTGGAGCTGGGCGACTGGAGTCTGGCGCGAGCGCCCGTAAAAGTTGAGGGCAGGCTCGCAGCTTCAGGTGCGAACTCCTGAAGGGAGCGAGCTGGAGATGGCGCTGCCCAGCTTCGGGGCGCACAACGCGGCCAACGGCCTGGCGGCGCTGGCGACCGCGGTCCGCCTGGGCGCCGACCCGACGCAGGCAGCCAGGTCGGCACGGCCGCTACCGGGGCGCGGCCAGACGCTTCGAGGTGCTGGGCAGCGTCGGAGGGGTGACGGTGGTCGACGACTACGCCCACCACCCCACCAAGATCCGGGCCACCATCGCGGGTGCCCGCCAGCAGTTCGGAGACGAGGTCCAGCTGGTGATGATCCACGTCCCCCACACCTACTCCCGGACCAAGGCCCTGCTGCCCGAGTACCGGGGCGCCTTCGATGGCCTTGACCTCCTGGTGCTGGGCCCGATCGAGCCGGCGCGGGAGCGGCACCTGGAGGGCACCGTCAGCTCCGACGACGTGGCGGCGCTCGTCACCGGGACTGGACGTTGTGTTGGTGGACTCCGCGGAAGCCGCGATCGCTGCGGTCGTGGCGCGGGTCCGACCCCCCGCGGTGGTCGTCTGCAGCTCGGTGCGAGGCTTCGACGACGTTGCATCACGACTGCTGCGGGCCATCGCCGAGCGCTAGGAGTGAGCGGTTCGAGCCTGCCTGATCCGCTCCGGCGGCTGCTGGCCGGGCCGCTCGCGTCCGGGGCACTGAGACCCGATGAGCCGCTTAGCAGCCACAGCCAGTTCGGGGTCGGGGGACCGGCGGACTGGTATTGGGAGCCGGCCGCGGTAGGCGCTGCTGCCTGACGTGATGGAGGTCTGCCGGGAGGTTGACCTTCCCTGCACCGTGCTGGGGGCGGGCAGCAACTGCCTGATCCTGGACGGGGGAGTCCGGGGTCTGGTGCTGAAGTTCCCCGCGGATCCGCGCACGCCTCCAGGGGGACGGGTCTGGTGTCTCCTGCAGCCGGAGCCATGATGCCCCGGGCCGCCTTCGACACCGCCTACTCTGGGGCTGATCGGGTCTGGCCTTTGGAGTGGGGATTCCCGGCACCGCCGGTGCCGCCGTCGCGGGCAACGCGGGCGCCTTCGGCGCGGAGATGGGCGAGATTCTGGAGAGCGTGGAGGCGGTTCTGCCCGGGGGGGATGTGATGCGCTTCACCGCGCAGGACCTGCGGCCCCGGTACCGACGAACCGCGCTCCAGGAGGGCTCGCTCCAGGGAGCGGTGGTGACCCAGGTCTGGCTGCGACTGCGCGAGGGCGATGCGGCGGATGCGCGATCCGAGGTGCGGCGGGTCATGTGGGAGCGAAAGGCCAGCCAGCCGAGCGGGGTCAGGAGCCTGGGCAGCACCTTCAAGAACCCACCTGGCGAGCACGCCGCGACGGCTGATCGATGCCTGCGGTCTGAAGGGTCTTCAGAGCGGTGCAGCCCAGGTATCGCTGCAGCACGCCAACTTCATCTGCAACCTCGGTGGGGCGCGGGCCGCCGATGTGCTTGCATTGACGGATGTAATCCGTCACCGTGTAGCAGAGCGCTTCGGGGTCGAGCTCGAACTGGAGATCATCCCCGTCGGCAGTCCCGATTTCCACCAACGTTCCAGCTGAGGGGCAGCCATGAGTCGGCCGGCGCGCCACGCAGTCCCCGCGGGGGACGGTCCTT
Organism: Candidatus Dormiibacterota bacterium; assembly: GCA_963804565.1. Classification (GTDB taxonomy): domain Bacteria; phylum Chloroflexota; class Dormibacteria; order Aeolococcales; family Bog-877; genus Bog-877. The sequence goes on from CAWDQV010000001.1 coordinate 2,082,323, forward strand.
CGGCGCAGTCGTGCCCGACGAGTTCGAGGTCTGGACGCCTCCCCAGGCTCGCGCGGGAGCAGCGTCCTGCGGTACGCCGGCGCCGCCCTGCAGAGTCCGGCGCTCGAGGCCGACCGATCTGGGGCCACGATCGCCCGATGAGGAGATCGAGGAGGTGGCCGCGCCAGGCGGCAGAGCGGCGGGCGGCCCGCTTCGCCATCGCGGCAGCGGTTCCTGGGCCGACACCGGATCTCCGCTCCGCGCAAGCCGCCAGCCCTCGAAGCCCTGCACGAGGTGGGACGGGTGCCCAAGGTGGTCGCGGCGGCGGTGATCGTCGCGGCGCTGGCGGTCGTGGTTCTGTTCGCACTCCCCTGGCTCAAGGTGCAGAGAGTCGAGGTGGAGGGTGCGTCAGTCGTTTCGCGCCAGCAGCTGCTGACGGACGCCGGGGCCGCGCTGGGGTCGAGAGCACGATCCTCCTCGACGCCTCGGCGATGACCCGCGGGCTTCTGGCCCAACCCTGGGTCAAGGACGCCGCGGTCTATGTCCACTGGCCGGGGACCCTGGTCCTGGCCGTGACGCCGCTGCCACCGGTGATGATCTACCAGCAGGGGTCCGAGCAGCAGTGGCTGGCCGCCAGCGGAGCGACGCTAGGCCAAGTTGCCGGATTGGCCGCGGGCTCCCTGCCACTCTTGGTGGACCAGCGCGACCTTGGCGTGGCTAAGGCGGGCGCGATCGTCATCCCGTCCCGGCTCGCCCGGGCCCTGGTGGCCCTCACCCGCGTCTTCCCAGCCAGCTACGACGGAGTGGCGGTCGAGCGCTACGTGATCACCGCCACCGGCGCATTGGAGATCGAGAGCAACGCTGGGTGGACCGCCGACTTGGGGCTCACGCTTACCAACTCCCAGATCTCGTCGATCGGAGCCAAGTTGGAGTCGCTCCGCGCGCTCGGCGAGGACGTGAACCTCAAGACCGCTGGCATCACGGAGATCTATCTGGAGGACCCCTCGCAGGTCGTGGTCAGCTACTGAGTGGGTGGTCCCTCGCCAGCCAAGGCTCAGACGCAAAATTGAGGGTCTACAGGGCGCCTCAGCCACTACATGATGTGGTTTTGGACCAGTTTGAGGCTTGTGCTACTCCGAGTTTGACGGTACACTTCGAGGCGGCCTCGGCGGACTCGCGAAACGGGGCCTCGGTGCCCCAAATCCCGAACTTGCCCACAACCACCTTTTGCACAAAAACTCAGTACCTCAATTGGGGATTCTTCTGAACACCGAGCCTGCCTGCCCGGCCTCACGGCCTCGCTATTGCCCCGGAGCGGCCCATTGAGCGGACGCCGTCTGGTTGCGCTGGACTTGGGAAGTTCGAAGGTCTGCTGCGCGGTGGCGGAGGAGGACGGCCCCCGCCTGCGGGTGCTAGGAGTAGGGGAGGCACCCTCCGCAGGGGTGCGCAAGGGGGTGATCACCGATCCGGATGCGGCTACGCAGGCGATCTCCCAGGCTCTCGACGCAGCAGAGCGCTCCAGCGGTGTCGAGATCGACTCGGCCCTGATGACCCTGAGCGGCCGACACATAAGAAGCGAAACCAGCGAGGCGGTCGTGTCGGTCGCCTCGAGGGGCGGGGTGGTCGGGTCGAGCGATCTCAATCGCGTGCTCGAGGGCGCCCGCTCGATTCCCGGGCTGGGGGGACAGGATGTGATCCATCTCATCCCTCGGGAGTATCGAGTCGACGGTGAGAAGGGCCTCCGCGACCCCCGGGGAAGTCACGGGGCGCGGCTCTCGGTTGACTCGGAGCTGGTGCTCGCCTCCAGCGCCCACCTGGCGGCCCTGGTCAACTGCGTCCACGCCGCCGGGCTACGGATCGACGACGTGGTGGTGCAGCCGCTCGCATCGGCCGAGGGGGTTCTGCGCGACCAGGAGTTGGAACACGGGGTGGCAGTGGTCGACATCGGGGCCGGCACCACCAACATCGCCATCTTTCGCGGCGGCACCATCCGCCGGGTGCTGGTCCTTCCGGTGGGCGGTCTCAACGTCACCAACGACCTGGCCACCGGGTTGCGCTGTGACCAGGACGAAGCCGAGACCCTCAAATGCCGACACGGCCACTGCGACCCCGCCCAGGTACTTCCCGAGGAGATGGTGACCGTGGTGGGCAGCGCTCACGTCGGGGCCGAAGAGGTGCCGAGAAGATGGGTTGCCGAGATCATCGAGCCGAGGGCCAGAGAGATGGCCCGTCTGCTCGGACAGGCTCTGGAGGAGGATGGACAGAGCCTCTCCAAGCTGGTGGTGACTGGGGGCGGCTTCCGTCTTCGAGGCTTCGCCGCCACCGTCCATCAGATCCTGGAAATGCCGGTCAGGCTCGCCGTTCCCGAAGGACTGGGCGGCCTGGCGGACCAGCTCGGCATGCCCGAGCACGCGGCGACGGCAGGACTCCTTCGATGGGGCCAGCGGTCGGGCTCCCGGAGAAACGGCGGAAATCTTGAGAACCACCCGCAGTGCAGGCCGGCTCAACCGCTGGCTCCACGAGCTGTTCTGACCCTGAAGGAGACGCGATGCTTCAAGACGATCTAGACCGCACCATCCAGGGCAACGCTCGGATCAAGGTGATCGGTGTCGGCGGGGGCGGCAGCAACGCCGTCAACCGGATGATCCGAGCCAAGCTGCGTGGGGTCGACTTCATCGCGGTGAATACCGACCAGCAGGCGCTGCAGACCTCTGAGGCCCCCTCCAAGATCCACATCGGTCGCAAGGTGACCCGGGGTCTGGGCGCGGGCGGCGACCCCGAGGTGGGAGAGCTGGCTGCTGAGGAGTCGCGCGAGGAATTGGCCACCGTCCTGCATGACGCCGACATGGTCTTCGTGACCTCCGGCATGGGTGGGGGCACCGGTACCGGGGCGGCGCCAATCATCGCCGAGATAGCTCGCTCCAGCGGTGCGCTCACGATCGGGGTGGTCACCAAGCCGTTCACGTTCGAGGGACGCAAGCGCATGGAGGCGGCGGAGCGGGGAGTGGACCAGCTCTCGGGGAGAGTGGACACTCTGATCACCATCCCCAACGACCGACTGATCGCCGTGACCGATAAGAAGACCACCATGATCGACGCCTTCAAGAAGGCCGACGACGTGCTCCGACAGGGAGTCCAGGGGATCAGCGACCTGATCGTCTTCCCCGGGCTGATCAACCTGGACTTCGCCGACGTCAAGGCGATCATGGTGGGGCAGGGACCGGCACTGATGGGTATCGGCTACGGCAGCGGCGACAGTCGGGCTCAGGATGCCGCTCGGGACGCGGTCTCGAGCCAGCTGCTGGAGACCTCCATCGCCGGGGCCCACGGGCATCCTGCTCAACGTCACCGCCAGCCCCGACCTCACGCTCTACGAGATCAATGAGGCCTGCGACCTGATCCGGCAAAGCGCCGACCCCAACGTCAACATCATCTTCGGTGCGGTGGTCGACGACCGGATGGGCGGGGACGTGAAGATCACCGTCATCGCCACCGGTTTCAACCCCGATGGACAGCTAAACCCCTCGCTCGCTGAAAGGTACAACGCGACTCGGCCCCAGGAGCTCCAGGAGCCGCTGCCCGAGCGCACCCGCCAGCCTCAGCGCGACAACCCCGACATCTACGAGGAAGTCGACATCCCGGCCTTCCTTCGGGAGCCGCGCTGAGCTGACGTAGCAGCACGGGCACCCAGGGGGGTGGGGGCGGGCATGACCTGCTTCAACGTGCCTGCCGGGCGGTCGCCGTCGCACGTCCGCTGACCTGTCGCACGGGCGGCGCGATCGCCCGGGACAAACGCTCTCTGTCGCATCAGCTGCTCTCGCTGCGTGTGTGGATAATGTGTGTATGCCCAGGATAAACGTGTACCTTCCCGACGCGCTGGCGGCTCTGGCGGAGCCGCTGGATCTGAACCTGTCTCAACTGCTCCAGTCGGCCCTGCGGGACCGCATCGCCTGCGATCGCCTTGACCGGTGGCTCTCGGAGCTTCGCCAAACGCCCTCACCGGGACCCAGCCGAAGGGAGGTGCGGATGGCCCTGGAGGGGGGCGAGCCAGGGGTACTTCACTGACCGAGGCTCTGGTCTTGGAGACGGCAGCACTGCTTGATCTCGTGATGGGAAACGAGCAGGGCCTGGCTGTCGGACAGGCCATACGAGGTCATCCGGTGCATCTATCGGATCACAGCAGCCTGATCGCAGCAGGGGCGCTGCGCAGGCTCTCCGAGAGAGGGCTGATCGCGCCCGAAGAGGTGGCCGATCGGGTCCGCCTGCTGCAGGCGGCTCCGTTCTCAGTGCACCCGGCGCTGAGCCTGCTCGGGTCCGCCGTGGGCATGAGCTTCCTCCGGTTAGGAGACGCCCTCTGCATGGAGCTGAGCCGCCAGTTGGCTGCACCGCTGATCACGACGGACGTGCGCCTGGCCTCCGTTTGGCCAAGGTGCCGGCTGATTTCAGCCGCGTCGGTGGGGTCCGGGCCGAGCTAGCTCTCGGCCGGAGCCGCCGTTTCTGGGACCGGGAGAGTTCCCGTCGTGCCCACCGCCAGGGAAGACCGTGCGCGCCAAGCGGCTATCCCGCCTGCCAGTAGTACGAAGGGGACCAGCGGCACCGGCAGGGTGAACCGGGAGCTATCGTCGAGTGCCAAGGCCAAGTTCATCAGGATCATCCAGAAGGCCAGCCAGTGGAGGTCGCGGCCAGCATTGCGGAGCGCGCTGGCGGTCCACACCACGGGCCCCGCCAGAAGTAGCAGGTCGTGATCGAGGCTGTGGGGGGCGATCAACATCGAGAGGCACACGGTGCTGGTCAGAGCCAGCTTCCAGTCCTGTTTGCTGGCTGGCGGGTTTCGCAGCCAGGCCCAGCTGAGCGCCCCGAGCGTCACCGCCGCGATGCCCCATGCCAGTCCCTTGGTCAGGTCACCGTGGCCGGTAAGGCGCCAGAGTATCGCCAGTACGGTCTCGTCGTGGGTCGGCGGGAACCGGTGGAACAGGGTGTACGACTCGATCCCTGGAAGCCGAAGCAGCCCCTGAAGCCCGACCACAGCCACAGCGATCAGTGCCAGGGCCACAAGGCATACGGCGGCCGCCCTGACCGTGCGGTTCCGCCAGGCTGCCAGCGCGGGCACCACGATCAGCAGGAGCAGGTCGGGCTTGAAGGTGAAGAGAACACTGGCCCCGGCCACCCGCACCCAACGCCCCCACCATGAGCTGCTCCACCAGGCTGCGGTGAAGAGGGCCAGACAGAGCGGCCAGAGCAGGTCGTACTGGCCCTCGCTGAGAGCCGTAAAGGTGGGGTAGGACGCAACAACCGCCAAAGCCACCGGGATGCTCGCCGGTCCCAGCCCCTCCTGGCGGGCCAGCCAGACCGCACCCACCAGGCACAGGCATAGACAAAGGGCGTCCCACAGGTAGAAGGCGGGCCACACGGAGAGCGCGGTAAACGGAATCACCACCCAGGCTGCCGGGGGCAGGGCGACAAAGGGCTCGACGAAGGTGTGATTCGGCCCCCGGTCGAGGAAGGACTCTGCGTTCAATTGAAACTTCAGCGAATAGAGGTGATGCGATGCCGCCAGCCCACCGTCGGCCAGTGCCCTGGCGATGGCGTAGAAGGCGTCGAACTCGGGGAGTGGTTGCTGGTCGACACGGGCCACCACCAGAACGATGTAGGCGATGAGGACGGAGCTGCAGATCAGCGCTATCGCACGACGGGTGGCGAACCGCATGGGGACGATTTGTACCGCTTCGGAACCCTAAAGCAGCGTCCGTTCGACTACTTGCTACTGCCTGTGGCGAGACTTTCACCCGCCAGCCCGGAACGGGTCCAGCGCCAGTCGTGTTCCCAATCGACCTGTCCCGGAAACTGCATCGCCCACCACCGCGAGGGGTCATCTCCTTGGGCCCGCGCCACCCTGGTCCAAGCCCCTCGCACCGTCACCGGGGGGCAGGCGAGTGTCCAGGCAGGGTCCAAGCTGGCGCCGCGGAGCACCTTGGGCTTCCAGCTGGCCATGCCCAGCTTGAGCTGGCGCAGCCGCTCGTCGATCGCCAGTTGGATCGGGAGATAGAACGCCAGGCTGAAGTAGGCGTCGCTTCCGGCCGTGGCGGCGTAGTCGAAGCCCACCAGCCGCCCGTAGAGCGTACCGGCCCAGCTGTACAGCAGGGAGAACCCCACCAGACGGTCGCCCCGCCGGCAGACGATGACACGGCTTGCTGAGTTGAGGTGTCGCGCCTGGGCTTCCAGCTGATCAGCTACCGCTTGGGCGGAGAGGGCATGTCCGTATTTCTCCTGCACGCGGGACGCGAGAGGTGCGATCTCCTCGACGCAGGACTGCAGATCGGTGAACTCGACCCGCAGCCCGCTCCGATGGAATCGCTCCTGCTCCCGGACCGCCGAGTGGCGCCGCGACGTGCTCAGATGGGTGAGATAACCGTCGAATGAGTCCCAGATCACTTCGATGGTGCAGCTCGGTCCGGGCAGGAACAGGTATTGCGGTCGACTGAGACAGTGCGCCACCTGGCGGGCGGCGGCCGAGGTCAGCCACATCACGCCCATGCTGGAGGCTTTCGCGCTCTCGGCGAGTCGGGCCGCTTCTTGTAGGAGACGCCCCACCACCTGCGTCTTCCAGTGGTCGTAACCGGGATCAACCGCAAATTCGGTGGCGTAGCCGGCCCGCGTTCCCGCCAGGAAGGTCGGCAACCAGGGTTCCGGCCGCGCCCTTCGGCCCAAGAACCAGCGCGCACCGGCCGCAAAGGGCTCGTAGTGGTCGAGGCCCGGGTCGGGCGACCCGTCCCAGTGGTAGGTCGGCATTCCCGCGACCAGGACGCCGTCGGCGTCCCTCAGCAGAACGTACGAGCAGGGAGTTGCCTCCGACTCCTCGATCGACAGCAGAAAGGGAAACGAGAGAAATAGCCCGCAGCTTCGGCTGACCTGTTCCCACTGCGCGCGGTCGACCAGGCGGAGGCTGTTGATCAGCTCTGCCCGGAGCCCCTGGGCTCGGGGCGAGGGTGGATGGAAGAGTTGTTGGAAGCCCACCTGAGCTGTCGTCAACCCGGGAGAGAGCTCGAGCGGCGTCCGAACATGCCCCAGGCCGTCATGCGCAACTTGACCACGTCTTCGTGGTCGGTCAGCTCTCCTCGAATCTGAACCAGCCCGCAACCAGGCCTGCTCCGCGATGGCCGGGAGTCGATGATCTCGAGCGACCCCCGGAGCAGGTCCTCCGGACGGACTGGCGAGAGCCAGTCAAGCTTTTCCACACCCGGCGAGCCCAGGCTCGCCGCCCGTGACAGAATCCCGTTCCAGTAGAGCCGCATCCAGATCGAGGCCGAGTGCCAGCCGCTGGCTATCAGACCTTGGAAGGCCGACCGCTGCGCCAGTTCCGGATCTACGTGGAACGGTTGGGGGTCGAAGCGGCTAGCGAAGCCGATAATCTCCTCGGCCGTGATCCGGTGAGACCCCAGCTGGTGGAGCTGGCCCACCAGAAGGTCCTCCCAGTAGAGCTCAATTTCAGGGCCCCAGAGCGCGGGTTCGCTCGGTGGAGTATCGGACGGCACGGGCATCTCCTGGTGCTGCTCGGGAGGTCCTGCCGCTTCATGCTACGCTGCCAACACCTCGCTTCGAAGCGAGAGGCAGAGCTCTCACAGGAGATCGTAGCGCGCCCTGATGACGGCATTTGAGCCGGTCGCCAACCCGGTCAGCTTCCCTGAACTGGAAGAGCGCGTCCTCGAGTTCTGGCAGAGGGAGCAAATCTTCGAGCGCGTCTTGGAGCAGCACCCGGAGGCAGAGCGCTTCGTCTTTTTCGAGGGGCCGCCGACGGCCAACGGGATGCCCGGGATCCACCACGTGTTGGCCAGATCATTCAAGGACTGCTTTCTCCGGTACCAGCAGATGCGCGGCCGGCGCGTTGAGCGCCGAGGAGGGTGGGACACGCACGGGCTCCCGGTCGAACTGGAGATCGAGCGCAGCCTCCAGATCGGGTCCAAGCAAGAGATCGAGCGAATGGGAGTGGAGGAGTTCAACCGTCTCTGCCGCGCCAGCGTCATGGAGTACATCGACGAGTGGGAGCGCCTGACCAACCGGATCGGATTCTGGCTGGACCTGAAGCACGCCTATCGCACCTACGACACCGAGTACATCGAGTCGGTCTGGTGGAGCCTGAAGCAGATCCACGACCGGGGCTGGCTATTTCGCGGATACCGGGTGGCTCCGTACTGCCCTCGCTGCCAAACCTCCCTGAGCAGTCACGAGCTGGCCCAGCCCGGCGCCTACAAGGACGACACCCCCGATCCCGGGGTGACGGTGCGCTTCAGGTTGCGGGAGGCACCGGCGACCAGCTTGCTGGCCTGGACCACAACGCCCTGGACCCTGCCAGGAAACCTGGGCCTGGCGGTGGGGCCGGACATCACCTACGTCGAGGTGAGCCAGGGGAGTGAGTCGTTGATCCTGGCCAAGGACCGCCTGGAGACCCTGGACGGGCCTTTCCAAGTCGAGCGCGAGATCAGGGGTAGGGAACTGGTGGGACTGCGCTACCAGCCGCTGTTTCCCTACCTGCCTGAGCAACCTCGAGCTTTCACTGTGATGCAGGCCGACTTCGTCGCCACCGACGAGGGGACAGGGATCGTGCACACCGCGGGCGCCTACGGCGAAGACGACCTACGCCTCTGCCAGGAGGCCGGGATCGAGGTACGCCACACAGTTGGGTTGGATGGACGCTTCCTGCCCCTGGTCGCCGATTTCCAGGGTCTATTCGTCAAGGACGCCGATCCGCTGATCAGCGAGGACCTCCGGAGGCGCGGGCTGCTTTACAAAGAGGAGCAGATCCTCCACACCTACCCCTTCTGCTGGCGCTGCGACACCCCGCTCCTCTACTACGCGCTCGACTCCTGGTTCATCCGGACGACGGCGGTCAAGGAACGACTGCTGAGCCACAACCGCTCGGTGCAGTGGGTCCCGGCCCATCTCAGGGACGGGCGAATGGGGAACTGGCTGGAGTCAGTCCAGGACTGGAACCTGTCCCGAGCTCGCTACTGGGGAACTCCGCTTCCGATCTGGATTTGCGCCAACTGCTCCGAGGAGCGGTGTGTCGGCAGCCTTGCCGAGCTCGGGCTAGAACCGGGCACCGACGTGCACAAGCCCTTCATCGACGAGGTCACTCTGAGCTGCGGGTGCGGGGGGGTCATGCGCCGGGTGCCCGAGGTCATCGACGCCTGGTACGACAGTGGAGCCATGCCATTCGCGCAGTGGCATTATCCCTTCGAAAACGAGGAGATATTCGCCAAAAGCCACCCCGCCGACTTCATCAGTGAGGGGCTTGACCAGACTCGGGGCTGGTTCTTCACCCTGCTCACCGAGTCGGTGATGCTGTTCGATGAGCCGGCCTACCTTCACGTCGTCGTGCCCAGTCTGGTGGTGGATGATCGCGGGCGCAAGATGTCCAAGACTCGGGGGAACGTCGTCGATCCGTTCGAGCTGATCTCAAAAACTGGAGCCGATGCGGTCCGCTGGTGGTTCTACACCACGGTCTCGGTGGGGCAGGAATACCGGGTTTCGATACAGCGCGTGGCCGACACCGCGTCGCGGTTCCTCAACGTGCTCTGGAACACCCAGAGCTTCCTCATCACATACGCCAACCTGGCGAACTGGGACCCCGCAGTGGATGCCCCAGCTCCAACCGCCAGACACCCACTGGATCGGTGGATCCTGGCCCGCCTGCAGGAGACGGTCGCGGAGTCGGTCTCGGCGTTGGATCGCTACGACGCCAATACCGCATGCCGGGCGATCGCGAGCCTCGTCGACGACACCAGCACTTGGTATCTGCGCCGCTCCCGCCCCCGATTTCGGGGTACCCCCGATGAGATCAACTCCTGCTGCGCGACCTTGCATCAGGTGCTGCGCCAGACGGCGCGCCTGATGGCCCCCTTCACTCCGTTTATCGCGGACGCCATCTTCCGTGGGCTGACGCTCGGCGCCGGCTCCACGCCTCTTTCGGTTCACCTCGAAAACTACCCTGAGCCGGAAGAGGCTGAACTCGACCCGCAGCTGCTACGCGAGATGGCGTTGGTGCGTCGGCTGGCGGAAGACGCCCGCTCGCTTCGAGAGCAGAAGGGAGTCCCCATCCGGCAGCCGCTTGCGCGCGCCGACGTCCAGGGAGCCCAGTTAACCGAGGAGTTGGCTCAGGTGCTGGCCGATGAGCTGAACGTCGCCGAGGTTCGCTCGAGCCAAGGCACGGAAGGTGGCCCAGCCCGAGTGTCACTCGACTTCGAGCTCACTCCGGAGTTGCGCCAGGAGGGGCTGGTTCGCTCCTTCACCAGACAGCTTCAGGACCACCGTCGCCAGAGCCGGCTGAAGGCGGGAGAGCCGGTCGATGTGCTCTACGCCGCCGATGATGAGATGGCGGCCGCCATCGAAGGCGGCAGGGATCAGATCAGATCCCAGTGCTTCGCCAATTCACTGCAGCGGGTCAGCACCGGCTCGGCGCTGCCGCCAGGCTATTCAGACTGGTCTGAACTCAAGGTTCCGTCACATACGATCTGGGTAGCGCTGCGTCCGCTGGATTCCGTTGCACAATGACCGCGACGGGGGCTTCCCATCCGTCGCAGGACAGCCCATAATTCACCCGCCCCCAGACCAGTGGTGGCTGCCCTCCGGCACATCGGGCTAGCAGTTCTGGGTAAGTCAGCAAGGAAATGCAAGCATGACCGAGATCGCCACGACGACCCGGGAGCGGGACCTCGCCGAAATTCGCCGGCAGGTCGAGTCGGAGAAGGCGCGTCTGGACCAGGAACTAGCACATCTGGCAGGTGGGTCGCCCAACGGGACGGGTCGGGAGGCCCCCTTCCACGAGCACCCCACCGAGCATGCAGGGGAGATGGAAGAGCACGAGCGACTGCAGGCGATCAGGGAGAACCTGCAGCAGATGTACGAGCAGTGCCAGGACGCCCTGGGTCGATTGGAACGCGGCGAGTACGGCCTTTGCCGGAGTTGCGGCAAAGAGATAGCCATCGAGCGGCTGCGGGCGCTGCCCTACGCGACCCGGTGCGTGCCCTGCAAGGAGGCAAAGCGCGACTGAGGTGCAGCGGGGATAGACCGGGACTCTGGGCCCCGTGACCAGGTCCCAGCCTTGGCCGCTCTGGACGGGCGTGGCGGCGCTCATCATTTTCGTTCTGGATCGGGCCACCAAGTTCTGGGTGACCCACTCGATGGCCCTGGGCGAGCAGCTCTTCCCCAGCTGGCCGGTGCACATCCTCTACACCATCAACAGCGGTGCTGCCTTCAGCATCCTTCCAGACGCCGACTGGCTCTTTCTGGCGGTGGCGGTGGCGGTGGTCGGCGCCATCGCCTGGAAGTGGCGTCTGCTGGCCGAGCAGCCCGGGTGGGTGCAGGTTGCGGTGGGATTGCTGCTCGGCGGCGCACTGGCAAACGCGGTGGACCGGGTGACCCAGGGCTACGTCGTCGACTTCATCCAGCTTCCGCACTGGCCGGTCTTCAACGTCGCCGACTCAGGGATCACGGTCGGGGTGGTTGTCCTGATGATCCGGATCACCCTGGCTGGCCGCGAACATGGGTGACCTGTCCCCCCCGCCAGCTGAGGCAGAGGTGGTCGAGGCGGCTGGATCCGAAGTGGGACTGCGGCTGGACGTCTTTCTATCCGCCCGTCTGGCGCGAGCTCGGGCCGGTGTTCAGGCGTTGATTCGAGATGGCCTGGTTCTCGTGAACGGGAAGGCGGTCGGGAGGCCGTCCCAGGCGGTCCGGCTGGGCGACCTGGTGTCGGTCCTCGAGGAGCCCCCCGAGGTCGGCTCCACGGCGGCCCATCAGGCGGTCCGCCGGGTTTACGAGGACGACCTGGTCGTGGTGGTGGACAAGCCCGCGGGAATGGTGGTTCACCCGGGTCCCGGGCACCGCGAGGGCACGCTGGCGCAGTTGGTCCAGGGCTGGGGTGGACCCTGGTCGAACTCTGGTGGTGACGACCGAGCCGGGATCGTGCATCGGTTGGATCGAGGCACCAGCGGGCTGCTGGTCCTCGCCCGCACCGAGGGCGCGCACAGTTCGCTTGCTCGCCAGCTTCGAGATCGCACCATGGGACGGGAGTATTGGGCGCTGGCCGAAGGGGACTTCCGAGAGGACCGGGGGCGGATCGAGGCTGCCCTGGGGCGCGACCCCAAGCGACCAAGGCGGATGGCGGTTGGGACGGGCGGTCGCGAGGCGGCGACCGAGTTCGCGGTCCTGGAGCGCTGGCCGGCTCGCACCGCTCTCGGCTCCGACTCCTCACCGGGCGCACCCACCAGATCAGGGTTCACCTCGCGTACATCGGAAAGCCGCTGGTAGGGGACGGGCTCTACGGGGCCGCCTCGGCTCGGGGTTCGGCCCGTCCCGCGCTCCACGCCGCCATGCTCCACTCTGCCACCCCTTGGATGGGCGGGAGATGGCCTTTGTCAGCCCCCTCCCCGCCGACTTGGAGGAGCTCCGCGCTGAATCTGGCGCTGTGCCGGGCAGTCGGGCCGTCTGGCCATGGGAAGCACTACCCTCGGCCACGGAGAGGGGTTCCCGAACAAGTCCCGGTCGCTGATCGTACTTTCGGGACCGAGCGCAGTTGGCAAGGACACAGTGATCAAGGAGCTGCTGCCTCTTCGGCCCGAACTACGTCGCCCCCCGGCGTTCACCACGCGGGCTGCCAGGCCCGGGGGAGGTGGACGGGCGCGACTACACGTTCGTGGATCTCGAAACGTTCGAGGCGATGGAATCAGCCGATCAGTTCCTGGAGACGGCCTCGGTCCACGGCAACCGCTACGGCACTGACCAAGCAGGGTGCAGAACTGCTCGGGCCAGGATGGGACGTGCTGCTCAAGCCCGACGTTCAGGGTGCCGCCTGCTTCGAGATTCCGGCATGGACGCGATCTTCGTGTTCCTCGCTCCGCCCTCCACGAGAGGCGCTTGCTCGAGAGGCTGCTCTTGCGAGGGACCGAGAGCTCCGAGGAGCTGGAACTCCGAATCAGGGATGCCGACCGTGAGCTGGCCGAGGCCAGCTGGTACCACCACGTGGTGGTCAACGACGAGGTCGCCAGGGCGGCCCGCGAGGTCGGCCGATCATCTTCGCCGGGACACCTTCGGACGAGCGGCTGAGCGGTCGCTGGCGCCTGCCACAATGGCGCGCGATGGCCGAACAGAGCCGGACAACAACTCGCGGTCGGCAAGTAGCGGTCCACGTCTGCGGCGGGGTGGCGGTGGTCAAGGTCCCCGAACTGATCACCTCGTTGCGCCGCTCAGGGCGCCGAGGTGAGAGTGGTGATGACCCCCTCCGCCACCGCTTTCATCTCGCCGACCACCTTGCAGCGCGCTGTCGGGCAATCCGGTGGCCTGGCGCCTGTTCCCGGCCAAGGGCCGGCCGGGATGCCGATGCCGGACGAGGGCACGGGCATGGAATGGCCCATATCGACCTCTCCAGCTGGGCGGACTGCCACCTGGTCGTGCCAGCGACAGCCTCCACATGGCCCGGTTGGCGACCGGGCTGGCCGACGATGTGGTCAGCTCCACTCTGCTGGCGACGACGGCGCCGATCATCCTGGCCCCGGCAATGGAGACCGGGATGTGGCGCAATCCCGCCACCCAGGCGAACCTGGCCGACGTCTGGTGTCCCGGGGCGCCCGCGTGGTGGGGCCGGTTAGCGGCCGGCTCGCCTCTGGCAGGCCAGGGCGAGGGCCGGATGGCGGAGCCCCGAGAGATCCTGGCCGAGGCCATGCGGTTGCTTCAGCCTGACGGCCCGCTTGCGCGGCTGGGAGGTCCTGGTGACTGCCGGGGGCACCCGCGAGCCGATCGACCCGGTCCGCTATCTAGGCAATCGAAGCAGCGGCAGGATGGGGGAGCGGCTGGCGGCGGAGGCGGCGGCCCGGGGCGCGGCGGTGCATCTGGTCACCGCCGTGGAGGCGGAGACTGAGCTGCCCGGGGGTGAGATCGGTGCGGGTCGAGACGGCGGAGGAGATGCTCGCGGCCTGCCTCGCCTGCTACCGTCGACGCGGCTGGTGCTGATGGCAGCCGCGGTCGCCGACTTCCGAGTGGAGCACCCGGCCCCCAGCAAGCTGCACCGCAGCGGACCAGCCGAGCTGAGCTGCCGCTGGTTCCCAACGTCGACATCCTGGCCAGACTGATCGCCGAGCGCCCCCGGGGGTGCTCTGGTGGTGGGTTCGCCGCCGAGACCGAGGATGGTGGCCGGCAGGGGCGGGCCAAGTTCGAGCAGAAGGGCTGCGACATGGTCGTGGCCAATCCGGTCGGGGGAGAGCATTCGCCGATGGGCGGTGACATGGCGGAGGCGACACTGCTCATCCGGGGCGGCCGAACCGTGGAACTGGGTGGCAGTCCAAGTCGGCGATCGCCTCCGCCATCCTGGACGAGGCGCAGCGGCTGGAGGAGGTGGCTCCCGAGACCGCCGGCCCCCCGGGTGAGCCTCTTCCGGGCCCCGAGTAGCGAGGGTCTCTCCCGATCTGCGGGCCGGGACCGCCAGCCGGGCTCTACGACTATCTCGTCCCCGAGGACTTCGCGACCAGCTTCAGCTCGGGCAACGGGTGGTTGTGCCCTTCGGGCGCCGCCGGGTGTTCGCCTTCGTGGTCGAGCTTCTCGAGGTCTCGCCGATCGAGCGACTGCGCCCCCTGGAGCGCATCCGCGACGAGCAGCCCCTGCTGCTGCCCCATCAGATCAGCCTGGCCCAATGGATCGCAGCCCACTACCTGTGCCCGCTCCCCGAGGTGGTCCGGGCCATGATCCCGCCGGCGCTGCAGGACAGGCAAGGCCACGGCCAAACGACGTGCCGCTCCAGGGCCTGCGCTCGCGGACTCTGCCCCAACGACCGGGAGCGATGCTCGACTGGAGCTCACCTCGGCCCAGGAGGAGGTGTTCGCGCCGATCCGAGACGCAATCACCTGGTCCAGGCCGGACGAGTTCCTCCTTTTCGGAGTCACCGGTTCGGGAAAGACCGAGGTCTACCTGGCCGCGATCAAGGCGGCGCTGGCTCAGGGCAGAGGCGCCATCGTCCTAGTCCCAGAGATCTCTCTCACTCCCCAGACGGAGAAGCGGTTCGCGGTCCACTTCCCGGGGATCGTGGCCGTGCTCCACTCGGGGCTAACGGTTGCCGAGCGGGGCCGGGAGTGGAGGCGGGTGCGCTGCGGGCCAGGCTCAGGTGGTGGTCGGCTCGCGCAGCGCGGTGTTCGCGCCCATGGTCAACCCCGGAATCGTGATCGTCGACGAGGAGGATTCCTCCTCGTACAAGCAGTACGACGCGATTCCCCGATACCAGGCGGCCGACGTCGCTCGTCACCTGGGCCGGATCCTCTCGATTCCAGTGGTGCTCGGGAGCGCGACTCCCCGCCTGGAGTCCTACCGGCAGGCACTTGGGTCCACCGGCCTTCGGATGCTGCGGATGCCCCACCGCTTTGGCGGTCGTCCACTGCCCCCCGTGGAGGTGGTGGATCTGCGCGAGGAGCTGGCCTGGGGCAACCGCTCCCCTTCTCTCGGCGACTCGCCGAGCTGGTCACCGAGACCCTGCAGGAGGGAGGCCAGGGGATCCTCTTCCTCAACCGGCGGGGAACCTCGAGCGTGGTCCTCTGCCGAACCTGCGGCGAGGCGCTGGGATGTCCCAACTGCTCGGTGTCGCTCACTCTTCATTTCCGGGGACGGCTCTGCGCCTGCCACTACTGCGAGCACCAGATCGAGTTGCCGGAGGAGTGCCCCAGCTGTGGAAGCCGACTGCTCCGTGCGCTCGGGGCCGGGACCGAGCGGATCGAAGCAGAGGCCAGAGAGCTGTGGCCGGCTGCCCGGATCCTGCGCATGGACCGGGATACGGTCGGACATCGCGATGCTCATCGTGAGATCTACGAGGCCTTCGTTCGCCGCGACGCTGACCTGCTCATCGGCACTCAGATGGTCGCCAAGGGGTGGGACCTCCCAGGGGTCCGGCTGGTGGGGATCGTGAACGCCGACATCGCCCTTCACTTCCCCGACTTCCGTGCCTCAGAGAAGACCTTCTCGTTGCTGACCCAGGTGGCGGGACGAGCGGGCCGCGGCGATGAGCCGGCCCAGGTGATCCTCCAGACGTACAGCCCGGAACACCCAGCTGTCCAGAGAGCCAGTGCCCACGACTACGAGGGGTTCGCGACGGTCGAGCTGGAAGCCCGCCGGCAGTTACGATTTCCCCCCTTCTCCAGGCTTCTGGTGATCACCCGCAGCGGCCCGAGTGACGGTCAGGCCAGAGCTGAGGCCCAGGCCGAAGCCGTTCGACTCCGTGGCCTGCTCGAAGGGGCCTCGGTGGAGGTCTTGGGTCCGAGCCCAGCCTTCATCCCTCGACTCCGATCGCTATACCGCTGGCAGCTGACTATCCGAGCGAATCGGCTTGAGGCAGTACGGCCTTACCTCCCCGAGGGCAGGGGCTGGGCCATTGACGTCGACCCCGCCTGATCCGACGCAAGGCAGCCGGACCACCGAGGCCGGCCTCTGGCTGGGAGACTGAGCACCTTCACCCGCGTTGCCGGTGCACCAAGGCGTCATCGGCGCGATTTCTGGAGGACTCTCGGTGCGTGTGGTCTTCGCCGGGTCGGCCGAATTCTCCATCCCGGTTCTGAGGTCGCTCGCCGCCTCTAGTCACGAGTTGGTTGCGGTGCTGACGGCACCGGATCGAGCGGGCAGCCGGGGATCATCGGCGCCGAGGCCGGTCCGGGCGGCGGCCCGCGCCCTGGGGATACCGGTAGAACAGCCGCAGCGGCTCACCTTCGATGGTTGGCGAGAAAGTCAGCCTTTGAGCCAAGCCGAAGTGCTGGTAGTGGCTGCCTACGGGCAGCTGGTGGAACTCCCAATCCTCCAGTCTTTGAGCTACGGAGGAGTTGGAGTCCATCCGTCGCTGCTGCCGCGCCACCGGGGAGCATCGCCGGTGGCGGCCGCGATTCTGGCCGGCGACAGCAAGACCGGGGTTACCGTCTTTCGCATGGACCAGCGCATGGATGCCGGGCCGATCCTGGCCCAAGAGTCGACTTCCCTTCCCGATTCTGCGACTACGCCGATGCTGACCGGCCAGCTGGCACAGCTGGGCGCCCAGCTTGCGATCCAGGCGCTGGATCAGCTCGAGGGCGGCGACGCGAGGGATATCCCTCAACTCGACTCGGGCGCCACCTACTCGCACCGGCTGACCCGGAAGGAAGGGAGCCTGGAGTGGAGCCTGTCCGCGGAGAACTCGACCGCAGATTGCGGGCCCTCTCTCCATGGCCGGGGGCCACCGTGCCGTTGGCGGGAACCCGGGTCAAGCTGCTCCAGGGGGCCGCGGTCGCCTGGAACGATGCTCTGCCCACCATAACTCCAGGGGAGATTCTGGAGCGGAGCGCCGACTGGATCCTGGTCCGGGGCTGGCGAGGACGCGTTTCGGGTAGAGCTGATCCAACCGCCTGGCCGGCTGCCGATGACTCCGGTCGCATTCCTCCGCGGTCGGCAACCTTCGAAGGGAAGCGATCGCCGTGGCTGAACCCAAAGAGCCTCGGCTGCTGGCTCGCAACAAGCGAGCGCGTCACGAGTACCACATCCTGGAGCAGGTCGAGGCTGGGATCGAGCTCTTCGGGACGGAGGTTCGGTCTCTGCGCCAAGGCGGGGCTCAGATCACCGAGGCCTACGTCCGGATCGAGAGGGGAGAAGCCTGGCTCCACGGGGCCCACATTCAGCCGTATGAGTTCGGCAACCGTCAAAACCACGATCCCGCCCGCTCCCGCCGACTGCTGCTGCACCGCCGCCAGATCGACCACCTCGCGGGCGCCGTCAAACAGCCCGGAGTCACCCTGGTGCCACTCGACCTCCACCTATTCCGCAATCGGGTCAAGGTGGAGTTGGCGCTTGGCCGAGGTAAGCGGGAGTACGACAAGCGTTACGCGCTCGCGGAAAGGGAGGCCCGGCGGCAGATGGAGCGCGGGCTGCGTAGGGACTGGAATAGCGCGGTATAGTGAATTCGCGACCTGCTCGTGGGGGCGTGTGGCTTCGACGGGGACGTGGGTTGCGAGATGGCGTGTCGAGCCCCGGGCTCGTAAAACCGGGAAAAGGCATTAACTGCCAACAATCAGAGCCAACCGGCTCTGGCCTACGCTGCCTGATCTAATCAAGCAGTAGTGCCAAAAGCTCGGGCTTAGGCCCGACGTCGACCGGGCGAGTGCCTGTGGCGCTCGGAGCCGACGCAAATACAGCGGGCTAGCTCAATGGTGGCGTCTCAGCGCTCTTGGGGACTTTTTCTGAGGCTGGCCTGCTTCGAGCCCGTCCGGGGGCGCGTTGCCGGTGAGAGCAAATCCCGGGCTACACACGTAGAGGTCTCGTGAGACGCGCTCTCGGACCCGGGTTCGATTCCCGGCGCCTCCACCAGGGTTGTTGAAGACGGAGTTGCAAGGTTGGCCCAGAACGCCAGTTTTAAGGCTTTGAAGTGCAGCTGAGGCTGGCGGATCTGGCTTTCGACGTCTCTTTGCGGGGCTCAACGGCCGGCCTAGATGGGCAAAACGGCTTCAGCGTGACTGACGCTCGCTTGCATGAACTACACCGATTCCGGACGACCTTGGTGGCCAGACCACACTCATTCCGGACGACTCTGGTGCGTTGTCACTCCCGCTGGGGACTTCGTGGAAAATGCCGAGACCGGAGCGCTCACGGTGGCGGATGTTTTGCCCAACAGCGCTGCACTGCCGCGGCTCCGTGAGCCCGGGGCAGATCTGGGGTTCGGTCGGGATGCGGTGGGGCGAGAGCAAAGGGAGCACTAATGGGACCAGTCATAAGCGACATCTCTATCTCGCTCGATGGGTATGTGACCGGCCCGAATGACAGCCGCCAAAATCCTTTCGGCGACGGCGCCAGCATGCTGCACGACTGGATATTTTCCGCGGCGACCGACGACGACCGGGCGATCTTGCGCGAGATGATCGACACCGCTGGCGCCATCGTGATGGGTCGCAAGTCATTCGAGAAGAACGAGGGCGACGGCGGCTGGGGTGACAGCGGACCGCTCGGCGACACTCCGTGCTTCGTAGTCACCCACAGCAAGCCGAGCACCTCATATCCGCCTGTGTTCACTTTCGTCACCAGCGGTGTGGGTTACGCGCTCGAGCAGGCCAAGCGGGTCGCGGGGGAAAGGGTCGTCCACCTGCACGGTGCGACCGTCATGCAGCAGGCACTCCGGCTTGGCCTGGTCGACGAGATCCGCGTGCACGTGGTGCCGGTCCTGCTCGGAGGCGGCACGCCTCTGTTCAGTACGCTCGCATCAGCGCTCGCCCTTGAAAGGACCAATGTTCGGGTCACCCCGGCGGCTACCCATTTGGGGTTCCGGGTGCTGCGGTGAGCCGGTCACCGGCGGTGGCGGACGGCCTCTCTCAGTTTGGCTCGGCGGCTCGCCGCTGGTTGTATAGCTGGGTGGCCCAGAGGTAGGCCACGACGGCGATACCGACGCTCCACGCAACAGCGGAGATAGCGTGGTCGCCGACGGCAGCGTTGGTTAGCAGCGCTCGGACGGTGTCGACGACAGCGGAAAAGGGCTGGTACTCGGCGAACTGGCGCAGCCCGTCGGGCATCGTTTGGATCCGCACGAACGCGCTGCTGAGGAACACGAGCAGCAAGAGGACCATCGGGGTGTTGCTGGCGGTCTCGACGCTCTTGGCGGCCAAGCCGAGGGCGACGGCCAGCCAGATCAGCGCGAAGGCGAACAGTGCCAGCACCCCGATCGCGGCCAGCCACGCGAACGGCCCTGCGGCGGTGCGGAAGCCGAGGCCGAAAGCGACCCCGATGAGGACGGCCAGTGCGGCGAGCGTTTGGATCAAGCTGCCGAGAACATGCCCAGTGAGGACCGACGCGCGGGCGATCGCCATGGTCCGGAACCGGTCGATGATGCCTCCAGTCATGTCCATGGCGACCATGATCGAAGTGCCCTGTACGGCTGAGCCCACCGTGACCAGCAGGAGCCCAGGTACGACGTAGTCCAGGTAGGCGCTACGTCCCTCGTGGGAGCCGAGGCCGGCACCGAGTTGGCCGCCGAATACGTAGACGAACAACAGGAGGAGAACGACTGGAAGTCCGACGAGCATCAGAGTCATCGAGGGATAGCGCATCTGGTGCTTGAGGTTGCGGCGCAGCATCACCCACGAGTCGCTGACCGTGTAGGCGAGCGGGGTCATCGATGCACTGTGCCTTGCCCGGTTGGGACCTGTTCGTCCTCGGCCGTGACATGGCTGCCGGTGACGGCGAGGAAGACGTCATCGAGGTCCGGAGTATGGATCGATAGGCGATCGACAGCGATGCCCGCCTCGTGCAGCTCGTCGAGCAACTCACGGAGAGAGTTCACCGTGCTTCTCGCGGGGACCTGGAGGACCATCTCGTCCTGATAGGGAGAGCCCGTCGGAAGGAGTTCTCTCGCCAAGCGCAGCTGGTCAGGGCCGCCGAAGTGGAGTCGGACGTGGCCGCCGGGGATCCGACTCTTCAGCTCAGCTGGGGTTCCTTCGGCGACGATCCGGCCCTGGTCAAGAACCGCGATTCGGTCCGCCAGCTGGTCCGCCTCATCGAGGTAGTGGGTGGTGAGGAGGATAGTCACTCCCGCCGAGGCGAGCTCGCGGACAATCTCCCACATGATCAGGCGGCTGCGCGGGTCCAGTCCGGTCGTCGGCTCGTCCAAGAAGATCACCTGGGGCTTACCAACCAACGTCATGGCGAGGTCGAGTCGCCGTCTCATCCCGCCCGAGTAGGTAGACGCTGGCTTATCTGCGGCGTCCAAGAGATCGAATTGCTCAAGCAGCTCGGTCGCCCTACGGAGCCCAGCGTCGCGACGGAGGTGTCGAAGTTCGGCCATCAACCTCAAGTTCTCGGCCCCGGTGAGCAAGTTGTCCACGGCCGAGAACTGGCCGGTGACGCCGATGACCGCTCGCACCCCATTCGGGTCGGTCGCCACTTCATGCCCGGCGATGCTGATTGACCCGGAGTCGGAAGAGATCAGGGTCGAGAGAATGCGGACCATCGTCGTCTTGCCGGCTCCGTTCGGACCAAGTAGTGCGAGGATCGAGCCGGTACCCGCAGTCAGGTTCACCTTGTCGAGTACCAGATGGCTCCCAAACGACTTGCACACGTCCCTGGCCGAGATCCCCGGCGTGGCGGTTGGGAAGGTCATCTAGGGCCACCCTCTCCATGGGGGCGAGGCGCATCTGGGAGTTCGCCCGCGGCTCTCAGCTGCTCGCGGCGTTCCTTCCACTCCTGTCCCAG
Source organism: Candidatus Dormiibacterota bacterium (assembly GCA_963804565.1). GTDB lineage: Bacteria > Chloroflexota > Dormibacteria > Aeolococcales > Bog-877 > Bog-877. The sequence goes on from CAWDQV010000001.1 coordinate 2,103,521, forward strand.
CGCGGGAAGCCGTTCCACCAGGAAATCGGCGAACGCCGCCCACTCCAAAAGGTTCGCCCGCCGTTCGGGAGGGGCGTCCTCGAGGAGTCGCAGACCCTCTCTTGCAAGCTCGCCCTGCTCCTGATACTCGGAGATGTCGGTGCCGGTCGCCTGCGGCGACGACATGTCGATGCGCACCCGGTCCATCCGCTCGCCAGCAGCCCGGGATCGCTGGATCAGCCCGAGGTTCTCCAACGTGTTGACCGCTGCGGAGATGGCGCTCCGACTGGCCAGCAGAGCCTCAGCCAACTCCGCGATGCTCTGCTCCCGGGGAGCGCAGATCGCCAGGTATCCCACCAGGCGCCCCACCATCGGAGCCATGCCGTAGCGCCGGGCATAAAACCGGCCGGCATGGTCGGCAAACGTAATCTCACCGTCCGTGGGCATGGTGCTCACTTTATACAACATCCTGAGATAACGCAAATCTCTGTCATTTCCGAAGCTGCCCGCCTGACTGGTGACCTCTCCGCCCCGGAACTACCGCGCCAAGAGCCCCTACTTGAAGTTGAGGGCGGCGCACGGACGATCTCGGCGCGAGATCGGCTGGCGTCCAGGGAGCGACTGGTGCCGGCGCACAGGATCGACCGAAACGGTGACAATTCGTGGCAGCGCACCTTTGTTCCACCTTCCAGCCACGGGGCAGGTGCCGTCGGGCGTAACCCGGTCGATCCCATCGGAAGCGATGGGTAGACACCAGGAGCCGTGACCATCGAAAAGAAGTGGTGGACCCTGATCGCGGTCTGCGCGGGCACGTTCATGCTGCTCCTGGATGTGACTATCGTGGTCGTAGCCCTTCCTCAGATCCAGACCGCTCTGCACGCAAGCTTCAGCGACGTCCAGTGGGTGGTCGACGCCTACGCACTGACGCTGGCCTCTCTCCTGCTGACGGCAGGAGTGCTGGCCGACCGCTACGGACGGCGTCTGCTGTTCGCGATTGGCATCTGCATATTCACCCTTGGCTCGCTCACCTGTGGGCTCGCCCAATCTCCGCTGATGCTGGTCCTCAGTCGCAGTGGCCAGGGAGTTGGCGGCGCCATCATGTTCGCCACATCGCTGGCGCTGCTGGGTGACAGTTTCCGGGGAAAGGACCGCGGAGTTGCATTTGGCATCTGGGGAGGGATCACCGGTGTGGCCGTCTCCCTGGGACCGATCTTGGGCGGCGCGATCACCACCGGTATCAGCTGGCGCGGGATCTTCCTCGTCAACGTCCCCGTTGGGATTGCCGCTCTCGTCATCACGCTATGGCGGGTCAGCGAGTCTCGGGTTGCCAGCCCGGGACGCCCGGATTGGGTGGGATTCGGCCTGCTCACTTCTGGTCTGGTGGCACTGATCTACGGGCTCATCCGGGCCAGTGAGACGAGTTGGACCGACCACGGAGTGGTCGCCTGTCTAGCCTTCGCAGTTCTCCTCCTCTCGTGCTTCGTGTTCGCGGAGTTCCGTGTTCCCCATCCAATGTTCGAGCTGGCGCTGTTTCGCACGCCGACCTTTCCCGGGGGCCTGATCGCCGCGTTCGCCATGAACGGTTCGCTGTTCGCGATGTTGCTCTACTTGGTGTTGTATTTCCAAGACGTCCTGGGCTACTCCGCGCTGGCGACGGGGTTGCGACTTTTGGTCAGTACTGGAGCGATGTTTATCGCGGCCGTTATCAGCGGGCGGCTCAGTGAGAGGGTGCCAGTTCGTTGGCTGATTGGCCCCGGATTGGGACTTGTGGGATTCGGCTTGTTGCTGATGACAGGGCTGAACGGCGCCAGCTCGTGGACGCACCTCCTCCCTGGACTCGCTATCGCAGGAATTGGCTCCGGACTGGTCAATCCGCCGCTTGCCTCCACCGCGATCGGGGTCGTGGTACCAGACCGCGCCGGAATGGCCTCCGGAATCAACGCAACCTTTCGCCAAATTGGCTTCGCCACCGCGATCGCGGCGCTTGGTTCGATCTTCGCCGGCACGTTCCAAAGCAACCTGGTGCACGCGTTAGCATCGGTCCCCACGCTCGCCAGGCGGGCCGCCCAGGTGGCGGCCCTGGTACGTCAGGGTGAGGTAAAGCAGGCGCTAGCTGGGGTGTCTCCGGCGCTGCGCGGGGAGTTGGCAGGGGCGATCCGATCCAGCTTCGCGAGCGGAATAAACGAGCTGGTCGTCGTCGCCGGCGTCCTCGCTCTGGTGGGTGCGGTCTGCTCCCTGACGTTGATAAGAAGTCGCGACTTCCGCGCTCGCCAGGCTCGCCCGTCCGCTGTCGGCGAGCAGGCCGTCTCGACGTAATCATCGGATCCCTGGCGGCGCCGGGATTGGCAATGTCGAACTGGCAGGTGTATTTTGCGGCCCAGGCTGGCGCTGCCGCCGCTCTCAGTGGCCTGATCTTCGTCGCGCTTTCGTTCAATCTCGAGCGCATTCTCAAACTCCCCAGCCTTCCCGAAAGAGCGGCGGAAGCGATTGTCGTGTTGGTGCAGCCTTTGCTGGTGGGCCTGGCTGGTGCTGCTCCACATCTGTCCAAGTATTCCCTGGGTCTCACGTGTCTCACGATCGGCGGTGCAGCTTGGCTGTTCGTCACCATTCTGTTGGCCCGTGCCTGGCCAGTCGCCCGGCACCGGCCTCGGCGCGAGTTCCTGATCCGGTCGGTCATGGCCGAGGCGGCGACGCTGCTGGCCCCAATCGCGGGCATCCTGTTGCTCGCCGGGTCGACATCAGGATTTCAGATCCAGCTCGCTGGGGCCCTGGTTTGCGTGGTGGTCGGAATCGAAGACGGGTGGGTCCTGCTCGTCGAGATAAGGCGCTGAACCGAGAGCTGTGATGGGCATCGCGGGCCGGCACGCTGGTGGCGGTCTCGCTCCGGAAGTGCTTCTCCGCTCGGCAATACATGTCGGTTCAGCCATCGCGCCGTCTTGGCCCCATGGGGAATGGACCAACCGCCCGCGCTTGGGCCGCCGACGCTGACTAGACTGCGCTGACGAGAGATCAGGGTCCGGCTGGATTCTCGGCCGCTCGGAATGGCGATCCGGAATGGCGGTTCGCGGCGCGCCAAAGCTGACGGCGTTGGAAGGTGATTGGGGAATGGGGACGTGGTGAGATCTACAGTTGCCGCGGTCGACCGCCCGGACGTGATTACTTGGGCGGGGCTGCATGTCCGCCGCCGCAGGTTGGTGCTCTCCCTGGTGGTCCTCGCGGCCCTAGTCGACGTCGCTCTTCGGCTGGAGGAGATCCTCCGCCCTGGACATCTTCTCGGAGTTGTGCAGTACGACGACTCGGTATACCTGGGCGCTGCTCTGCGCATCATCGCGGGCAGTCTTCCTTACCGAAACTTCATCCTGATCCAGCCCCCCGGACTGCCGCTGTTGCTCACACCAGTCGCCGCCCTTTCGCATTGGATCGGCGCGCGAGGTGCCATGGGAGTGGCCAGGGTGCTGGTTCCGCTTGTCGCAGGACTCGACGTGCTGGTGCTGGGTTGGATCCTGAGGCACCGCTCGCCGCTGGTCGTGGCGGTGGGGTGCTTCGCCCTCGCTGCCTACCCGGACGACCTCCTCAGCGCTCAGACCGTGTACCAGGAGCCGTTTCTCAACCTGCTCTGCCTGCTTGGCGCCGCGTTGGCTTTTCAGGGCGACATGCTCACCTTCTCCAGGCGGCGGCTGTGGTGGGCCGGGGTCGCCTTCGGGATGGCGGGGACGGTCAAGCTCTGGGCGGTGTTTCCCCTGTTGATCCTGTTGCTGCTGCTTTGGCGGTCACCTAAGCGAGCTCTGATCCTGCTCGCAGGTGCGGCGGTCGCGTTTCTTCTGGTTTGCTCACCGTTCCTCGCCCTCTCGGCCCCGCAGTTCTTCCACCAGGTACTTGTGTCCCAGGCCGAGCGCGTAGACGTGAGCCGGGTTCCCCTGGAGGTCCGCCTGGTGATGATGACCGGGGTTGTGATCACCAACGTGTCCCAGGTGACTCCCTTGCAGCGACTGCTCGGACTTGGGGTAGCGGGCGCGCTGTCTGTCTTCGTAGCGATCGCCTTCCTAGCCTTCCGTCGTCCACCGGAGGCTGGCGTCAGGTTCAGCTCAGGTTGGCGGCAGCGGCTCCGCTCCACCGAACTCGAGCGCTACGCCTTGGGGGCTGCCGTCCTCACAGCGCTGGTGCTGTTGATTCCGGATGACTTCTACTTCCACTACGCGACCTTCCTGGGACCGTTTTTGGTCACCGCCCTAGCGCTCGCTGCGGGCCGGCTGGAACCGGTGCTCCGAGAGCTCGCCTACGCCGCCGCCGCGCTGGTTCTGGTGGGGGCGCTGATGCACGCTGCGCTGGTTGCCCGTGGAGTCTCGCCCGCTCCGGACCCGGCCGTCGCTCTGGACCGACTGATCCCGGCCGGGGCCTGCGTGATCACCGACAATCCGGCCTATCTGATCAACGCCAATCGCTACCGGGGAGGAGCTGACTGTGCTCCGGTGGTCGACCCCTATGGGGTGACCATCGCCACTGCGGGAGGACGGGTCGCCAACGGCGGTGCCGACCAAAGCCAGACCGCTGTGGATACCTGGTTGAGCTACTTTCGAACGGCTCAGTACCTGCTCCTGACCCCGGCCAGCGGGGTCCGGATCCCCTGGAACCACCGGCTGGAGGCTTACGTGCACTCCCACTTCGCCCTGGTCGCCACCCAGCCTGCGCTGGTACTGAAACGAGCTCCCGTGGCAAGCTCTGGGCGAGGATATTCGCTGCCCTCCCTGGCCGGGGTGTGAGGTGTCTCGGCAGCCTGACTGAGGAGCGGTCTACCGAGGAGGCGCGATGATCGGATCTCCGGGCGCGCTTCTCGGGATAGGTGGACTCCCAATCCGACCAGTGTCTGCCCGAGCCAGCAGGGCTGGCGAAGCCAGCCGATGCGCCGCTGGGTGTCCTGGATCTTCCGATGCGACTCGGGTCTAGATTGGAGTGCCCATTTGAGCCACATCGAACCGCCAGGGTCTGACGCTGCCAAACGGTGGCGGCCCACCGATCCTCCTATCTGGATCTGGGTGGTGGTCGTTGGCGTCTTCGGCCTGATCCTGACCCTGCACCAGCTGGGCGCCCGCCCACTGGTTGACTTCGACGAGGCGCTCAACGCGGTGATCACCCGAAACATGGTGAGAACCGGCAACTGGCTAGTGCCCGTCTTCGACGCCAGCACCCGCCTCCGGCGACCCCCACTCTTCTTTTGGCTGGCGGCGTCGGTCGTATCGATTAGCCACCAATCGACAGCCGTCGCCTTCCGCCTCCCGTCGGTGCTGGCAGGAGTCGCCCTGGCCGTCGGCCTGGTGGTGGGGCTCGGCCGTCAGTTCCGCTGGCCCAACGCTTCCGCCGCTGTGGCTGGCGTGTGCCTGCTCACCATGCCCTACTTCCTGTTGCTGAGCCGCCAGGCGGTGCTCTCGGTAGTGGCGGCTGCGCTGGCAACCGCCGCCATCTTGGCGGGCCGGCTCTGGACCCGGGGAAGGGGAGGTTGGTGGGCTCCACTTGTCACGGGCGCCGCCCTGGGCCTGCTGATCCTCGACTACAGCGCCATGGCGCTTCTGCCCATGGCCGTGCTCACCGCGGACGCCATCCTGCGCCGCCGCAGACCGGCATGGAGTTGGCTCCAGATTCTTCTCGCGGTAAGCCTGGTTCTCGCAATCGGACTGTGGTGGCCGTTGACGATGTCGGTGCGATACGGCGACCAGCTCTGGAGTGAGTACTTCTTCCAGAACGTGATCTCGCGACTCACCTCAAATGTTGAGTCGGGGGGACGCCCGATCTACTACTACCCGCCGCTGTTGGCGGCGGGTATGGGGGCCTGGGCTCCGCTCGCTGCCTTGGCCGTCGTCCGGTCCTGGAGGCGCATCTGGACGGATCCCGACTCCCCAGAGCGATTGGCGCTGATCTGGGTGGTGATCGGGGTAGTGGGATTCTCACTATCCACGACCAAGCTGCCCTGGTACATGGGGCCGATTTACCCGGGACTGGCAATACTTGTGGCCGCCTACCTCCGACGTCTGCCCGAGGAGATCGGTTTCACCTCCCGCGGGGATGGCCCGCGCAACGGCTGGAGCTCAGCCGCGCTCGTGGGCTTTGCCGCGCTGGTGGGCATTGCTCTTGGGTTGTGGCCCACCCCGCGGCCAGCTTGGACCCTGGTGGCCTGCGTGGGTGTGGGACTGATCGCGATCGTGGTCCAGCAGTTTGAGTCGCAGCGCCGAAGCCGGCTCACCGGGCTGGCCGGGAGCACTCGGATGCTCTTCGCGTCAGCAACACTGACCATCCTCGTCCTGCTGGCCGTCGGGCGAGCGCTGCTCTTTCCTCTGGGGCCAGGGGCTCCGGGCTTTGCGCAAAACCTTCAGCCAGAGCCGCCAGCAGGCCCAGAGGCGGCCATCGGCAGGTGGGTGGCGCAGAACCCGAGGGTGCCGCTCGGACTGCTGGTCAGCGACACGCCGACCCTGATCTTCTACTCACATCGCTCAGAGGTCGCGATCTACCCCAGCGTAGCCGCTGCCGCCAAGGCCCGCGGAGTCTGGCTGGTGACGGGGACGAGCAGCTTGGCAGAGGTGCGCACGGACGCTCCCGGCACCCGGGTACTGCTGACCCGAGGGGACCTGGTACTGGTAGCCCTGCCCGGCGCCCCCACAACCCGTGGTCGGGGCGGTGACTAGTGGGCCCCCCTTCGACCTGGTGAGAACCGTGTGGAAAAACGGTGAGCGCTCGGTGGAGAACTCCCCAATTGGTAGTCGGGCCGGTATCGCGCATTGGCCCGTGGACACCATTCATTGTCAACCGTTATGCTCGACTTTGTGAAGGGCTGGGTCGAGGTCGGATCTCGGCGATTGATGAGCTATCAGCGCCGGTGGTTACAGCTGGCTTGATTAGCTGCTAGATTCGGTCGCGCCAGCCAGACGTCGGGGCGGACCGGGGGCCACCGGCGCGAAGATCAGTGGAGGAGAGAAACGAGTGTCGCTCGTTCGCACGTCGGGACCGAAGTTGGAGCCGAACCTCCAGGCCCCGACGATCGGCGGTCGCCCGCGTAGCTCTCCGCGCTTCGGTGTCGCTGAAGGAGCGGAGGCGAGGCTGGCCGCCAGCTGGCTGTGCTTGGCAAGATTTGGCCGCACAGGTGGTTGTGCCCGGTGACTCAAACCACCCACCTCGGATACATCACCGATGACGCGGTCAAGCTATTTCCGGAGCGCTTGGCGCTGATTCAGGACGGACTGCAGCTCACCTATTCCGAGCTTGATGCGAGGGCCAATCGAGTCGCTTCCTGGCTCAGCGCACAGGGGGTTGCAGCCGGAACTAGAATTGCCCTCCTCTGGTCCAACGATGCTCGGTACGTCGAGGCACTTTTGGGCACTATGCGTACCGGAGCGGTCGCCGTTCCCCTGAACGTGAAGCTCGGCGACGACGCCCTGCGCTATGTGCTCCAGGACTCCGAATCGACCGGGATCCTGGCGGGCCCCACGTGGGCCGACCGAGCTCGCGCTCTGTCGGCAGAACTCGCAGCTCCCGGCTTGGTGGGCCTTCCGGAGAACTGGGAGTCGTCGGATACCGACTACCCACGCGTCCGATTCGACCCCGACCAGGTGTGCTTTCAGCCCTACACGTCGGGATCCACCGGGCGTCCAAAGGGGGTCTTGCTCAGCCACCGGGGGCAACTCTGGTGTGCGGACATCGTCCGGAAGTGGGAGATGGTGGATGAGACCGACCGGGCGTTGGTCTCGGCTCCGCTGTACCACAAGAATGCCGGCGTCACCCTGAAGGTCTTCCTCGCAGCGGGGGCGTCGGTGGTCGTGCTGCCCCAGTTCGAGGTGGAAGCGACGCTGATCAACATCGAGCGCCATCGCTGCACCTACTTCGGGGGCGTGCCAGCCATGTTCCGTCTGCTTCTGGCCCACCCCGGACTCGACAACTTCGATCTCAGCTCGCTGAGATTCGCCACGGTGGGCTCGGCCGATGTTCCCGAGGACCTCGTCGAAGAGTTCGAGGGCCGGTTTCGCATTCCCCTGATCAACGGGTACGGGCTGACCGAAGGGGGGCCGGACGTCTTCATCTGCCCACGCTACGGTATTCGCAAGAACAACAGCCTCGGTCCTCCGCTTCCCGATTGCGAGGTGCGCATTCTCGATCCCAATGACCCCGGCCGCGAGCTCCCGGTCGACGAAGTCGGAGAACTCTGGGTACGAAATCCGGGGGTCACCCTGGGGTACAACAAGCTCCCCGAATTGACAGCGGCCAGGATCCGCGACGGTTGGCTGGCAACCGGCGACCTGATGCGCCACGATGAGGACGACTATTTCTACTTCATGGGTCGCAAGGACGACCTGCTCAACGTAGGCGGCGAGAACGTGTATCCCCGCGAGGTCGAGGCAATCCTCCTTACCCATCCGCTGATCCGCGATTGCGCTGTGGTGGGCATCTCCCATGCGCTCAAGGGAACGGTGCCGGTAGCGGCGGTGCTACCTACCCAAGCGGAGGCAGTCGATGAGGCGTCGGTGAAGCAGTTCTTCTTGGAGCGCGGGCCGGCATACGCGCATCCCCGGCGAGTCGTCTTCGTAGACGCCATGCCCCTGGGAAGCACGGGAAAGCTGGACCGCAAGGCGGTGGCGGAGTTGTTCGACGGCGTGGCGGACGAATGAGCAGTGGTGGCACGAGCCTGGCGGTGAAGAAGCTCCCGGGCAGCGCCGAGAATTCCAGGCCAAGGGCCGATCAGGGAGGTTAGTCGTTCATGGATAGAAGAGTTTGGCCAAAGAAGAGATACCTGACATTGCTGTGTGGGTTGCTGGCCATCGCAGCGACGACCACGGCGCCTGCGTTGGTTTCGGCCAAGACGGCGGCCAAGAGTGGGGGAGTAGCCACCTTCGCACTGCCCCCCGCTGAAACCTCAACCTACATCTTTCCACTTCAGAGTTTGGCCGGAGCGGGCCCAGTTGACGACAACGAGTTTCAGATGCTCATGTACCTGCCGCTCTACTGGTTCGGCAAGGATGGCACTGACGTGGTCAACTACCAGCGCAGTCTCGGCGACGCGCCGCAATATTCAAACGGCGGCAAGACCTTGACCATCCACCTGAAGAACTGGGAGTGGTCCGACGGCACACCGGTAACCAGCCGCGACGTCGAATTCTGGTTGAACGAGTTGATCGCCAACAAGGATGACTGGTACGGCTACGTGCCGGGCGAGTTCCCCGACAACTTGGCTTCAGAGAGCTATCCGAACGCATCTACCGTGGTGCTGACGTTCAACGCCAAGTACAACCAACTGTGGCTCCTCGACAACGAGCTCAGCCAGATAACGCCGATTCCCCAGCAGAGCTGGGACAAGACGTCGACCGGCGGGCCCGTCGGCGACTACGACACCACGTCCTCCGGCGCTCTCGCCGTTTACAACTACCTCAACGGTCAGTCGACGGACATCTCCACCTACCAGACCAATCCGCTCTGGCAGGTGGTCGACGGGCCATGGCGGCTGAAGACCTTCGATGCCACGACCCAGTTCGTCAAGCTGGTTCCCAACACGAGCTACTCCGGCACCCCGAAAGCGACCTTGTCGGCAATCGAGGAGGTTCCCTTCACCAGCGGGGCAGCTGAGCTCAACGCGCTGCGCAGCGGGCAGATTGATTACGGCTACCTGCCACCCAGTGAGTACAGCCAGGTGAAGTACTTCAAGGCTCGCGGATATCAGGTGATCGCCTGGCCTCTCTGGGCGACTGCCTACGCGGTCTACAACTTCTCCAACCCCACGGCCGGTCCGATCTTCGACCAGCTCTACATTCGTCAGGCGCTGCAGGAGCTGATGAACCAGCCGCAGGACGTCAAGGACGTGTGGCACGGGTACGCGGTGCCCACCTACGGCCCAGTCCCCATCTCTCCCGCCAACCCGTACGTCAGCCCGAGTGAGAAGACCAGCTCCTACACCTACTCGGTCGTCTCAGCCCGCAAGCTGCTGAGTGAGCACGGATGGAAAACCAGCAGCACCGCGGTGGCAACCTGCCAGTCGCCTGGGACAGCATCAAACGAATGCGGCGCGCACATCGCCAAGGGCGCGGCGCTCGATTTCAAGTTCCTCTATTCGTCAGGGAACACCGGGTTCACCGATGAACTGGAGTCGCTGCAGTCGTCCGCCAGCGAGGTGGGTATCAAGTTGGTCCTGGTCACCGAGCCCTTCAACTCCGTCGAGGCCAACGCCTTCTCCTGCGTCCCCAGCACCGGTGCTGGATGCTCCTGGGACATAGACATGTGGGCGGGGTGGTCATGGGACCCCGACTACCTGCCAACCGCGGATGAGATCTTCGGCACCGGAGCAGGTGGCAACGCCGGCAGCTACAGCAACAAGACTGCGGACGCGCTCATCGCTGCCGAGACCGAGCAGAACGGGGTTACCCCGATCATCAAGGCGGACAATTTCTTCGCCCATGACCTGCCCGTCCTCTGGACGCCCGGCTTCGACTACCAACTCTCGGTGATTAAGGACAGCCTCCACGGCACCCAGCCGCAGGACCCGATAGGCAACATCTACCCCGACGAGTGGTCCCTCGGATAGGGGGATGGCTCGCGCCGCGATCGATCACCTCGTATACGGCGTAGCCGAACTGGAGCCCGCGATAGCGGACTTGGCCGGGCGCACCGGTGTGCGCCCGGCCCTCGGGGGTCGACATGTGGGTCGGGGAACGGCGAACGCGCTCCTTGGCCTCGGCAGCCCCACCTACTTGGAATTGCTCGGGCCCGATCCGCATGCCGAGCCGGGTGGGGGAACCGAGCTCGCCTTTGGTGTCGGGCAGTTGGCTCAGCCGCGGCTGGTGGGTTGGGCTCTCCAGACCGATGATCTGGCATCGGCCGCGGACGCAATGCGCCGGAGCGGGTGGGATCCAGGCGAGATCCAGGAGATGGAGCGGGAGTCGGTAGACGGGACCCGACTTCAATGGAGGTTGACCGTCCGGGACGATGGCGATGAAATAGTCCCATTCCCGTTTCTGATCGACTGGGGGACAACGCCCCATCCTTCGTCTAGCGCCCCGCAGGGGATCCGCTTGACCGAACTTCGGGTCGAGGATCCGCAGGCGGCGCTGGTCCGGAGGGTGCTGTCTGCCGTGGGCTCGACGGTGCAGGTGCAGGAGGCTCCGCTCACCGGTTTTGTTGTGCGCCTGAGCACCCCCGCTGGAGACCTGGTGCTGCGGTGACTTACCGTGGAACTGGCGCCCGCGGACGACTGGTCGGCACCTCCGTTTCAGCGAGGATTGCCTGGTGAGTAGCACCATGTGGGCCGCGGTTTTCGATCGCCACGGCGGCCCCGAGGTCCTCGAATACCGTCGGGAGGCACGGCCTCGGCTGGCCCACGGGGAAGTTCTGGTGCGCGTTCGGTACTGCGCCCTGAATGCCCTCGATTTTTTCGTCCGCCGCGGCGTTCCCGGCATCCATGTCAGCCTGCCCCACATCTCGGGCGGTGATGTCGTGGGCAGGGTCGAGGAGAGCGCGGACGGGCGTGGCGACGGGCTGATAGGCCGTCTGGTGCTGGTCGACCCTCTGATCGGCGAAGCGGCGCTCGGGGAGTCCCGACCGGGTGGTTTGGCGGAGTACGTGGCGGTTCCGGCGGAGAATGCGATCCTGCTCGATGAGTCGACCGAACATCCCGAGTACTTCGCGGCACTGCCGATCGCTTACGGCACCGCCCATCGAATGCTCGACGCCCGAGCCCAGGTTCGATCGGGAGAAACGGTGGTGGTCCTGGGCGCCGCCGGTGGGGTGGGGGTCGCTTGCGTGCAACTGGCTCTTCTGGCTGGGGCGCGCGTGATCGCCACCTCCTCGTCGCCTGCGAAACTCCAGCAAATTCGCCAACTCGGGTCGGTTGAAACGATCGACACCTCGACCAACAACTTCAGTTCCACGGTTTGGTCAATGACGAACAAGGTCGGGGCCGACGTCGTGGTCGACTACATCGGAAAGGACACGCTGGCCGGATCCATCCGATGCGCAAGACGCGGTGGGAGGATCGTCACCTGCGGTGCCAGCAGCGGTCCGGAGGCCACGATCGACCTTCGCTATCTCTGGGTCCGCGAGCTCAACCTGCTCGGTTCGGACGGTTGGCGCCGCACCGACCTCGACTCCCTGTGTGAGCTGGTCGCGAGCGGGAAATTGGTGCCGGTCATCGATTCCATCCATCCGCTCTCGGAGATCCGAGAGGCAGTCGCGGCGGTGGAAGAGCGCGCGGCTTTCGGCAAGGTCCTGGTCCAGGTTTCATAGAGCGATGAAGTTCTTCTCCGATCTGCAGGAGGTGTGCGACCAGAGCGCGGTCCATCGCACCCTCGGACTGGAGGTCAGATCGTCGGAAGGCGGGACGGTCCTTGTGACACAGCTGGGATCCAGCTGGACGAACGATGGCGAGGGAGACACCATCCATGGAGGGGTCGCATCGCTGCTGTTGGACACCGCGGCGACCCTGGCGCTGATCGGTGCTACTGGGGACGACTGGACGACCGTCGACCTCCGTGTCGACTTCCTCGTTCCACTGACTGAAGGGCCGATCGAGGCGCGAGGCACTGTGCTTCACGCTGGGAGAACGCTGGGCCGGGCACAGGCCTCGGTGTTGAACTCAGGTGAGCAGCCTTGCGCCATCGCCACGGGAACCTTCCGCCGGGGGCGCCGGTTGCTTGCGAACGTGGCATCGGACTGATGGTTCAGGGCCCCCAGACGCATCGAGGAGTTCGCAGGTGAGCCCTCTCATCGAGGTTGACCCGAACCCGGCTCTGGTCGATGACGATGTGGTCATCACCGTCCGGAACCTCGATCGCTCGGCCCCGGTGACGCTCCGGGCGGCACTTCAGGACGACAACGGGCTGACCTGGAGCAGCTGGGCCACGTTCGAAATTGGCCAGGGGAGCGAGGTAAGCACTTCCACCTCGGCACCGATCGAGGGTACCTACCGCGAAATTCAGGCCGAGGGACTGCTCTGGTCCATGGTCCCGACCTCTCCCCAAGCCGCCATGGACCATGCACTCAAACACGGACTCGATCCCACGGTCGTCAAGCTGACTGCCGAGCAGAGGGGCACGCTCGTGGCCCAGAGCGAACTCCAACTCACCTGGATCCGCCCGGCGGTGGTCAGCCAGGAGGTTCAGGGCGACGGAATCATCGGCACAGCCTTCGCCCCCGAGGCTGGGGGGCCATTTCGACCGGTGCTCGTCTTCGGCGGGTCTGATGGCGGGTTGCGGCTCGAGACCGCTGCCCTACTCGCCTCTCGCGGGTTCTTCGCGCTCGCTTTGGCCTACTTTCACTACCCGGAGCTGCCCGAGGCGCTGGTGAACATCCCGCTCGAGTATTTCGAGCGCGCCATCAACTGGCTGAAGAGAGATCCTCGGTCCCAAGCCGACCGAGGGGTGGCCGTAGTCGGACGCTCAAGGGGCGGTGAGCTGGCCCTGGTATTAGGTGCGACCTTCGACCAGGTCGACGCGGTGGTCGCCTACGTGCCCAGCGGTATCGTCCACGCCGGGATTGAGGCGGGAGGAGCTTCTTGGCAGGTGGATGTCCCTTCCTGGACCTTGGGCGGCCGTCCACTGGACTACCTGGGCCACCAGGCAGCAGTCCTCGCCCCAGAGGAGCTGCCATCCCCCATCGCTCTCACGCCACTGTATTGCCGGGATCTCGCCAACTGGGCCCGGGTGCGGAGCGCTGCCATACCCGTTGAGAACTCGCGCGGCCCCATCCTCATGCTCTCGGGAGTGGACGACGCGATGTGGCCGTCGTCGTTGCTCTCGGAACTGGCGGTGGCTCGCTTGGCTGAGTCTGGGTATCCGCACCCATACCGGCATCTCGCGTTCCCCGACGCCGGACACCGGTTTGTGTTCCCTACCCTGCCCGGCACGGTGACCAGCGGGCGCCACCCGACCGACCGGCAGGTCTACCAATATGGCGGGACCCCGTTGGGGAATGCCCTGGCTGCCCGGGCGGCCCACCACGCCATGATCGGTTGGCTGCGCGGCGAGACCGACGTGAAGGCGCCCTGAGCGAGTCTCAGGCAACCATACCCCCAGACAGCACGGGTGCATAACAGCCATGTCGAGGCACCTCCCGAACTACCATCAGGTTTGGTCTCGCCCCCGCGACCACAGCGCACGGATGGAGAAGGGATTGATGATCTTCAGAGATGATGAGCTGGCATATCTGCGCTCCCAGCGCCTGGGCCGACTGGCCACTGTCGCCCCCGACGGCAGCCTTCAGAACAACCCGGTGGGATTCCGGGTTGATGAGGGAGAGGGGACCATCGAGATTGGCGGGTGGAATCTGGGCCGCAGCCGAAAGTTCCACAACATCAAGCTCAATCCCGAGGTTGCGCTGGTGGTCGATGACATCGCGTCGACCGACCCCTGGAAGGTTCGAGGCGTCCAGATCAGAGGTACGGCGGAGGCGCTCACCGACCAGCCACCATCTGGGGGCAATATGAGCAACGAGGTGATCCGCCTCCACCCCAGATGGGTGTCCAGTTGGGGCTTGTCCGGCGACGTGATGAAGGGATCGCGTCGGCGCGTCGCCGAAGATTCGAATTGACCAGACGCTGGGTTGAAACCAATCCGCTGGGGACAGGGATGGGAGCTGTACCCCGTCCCGGCGCCATCGCCCCGTAGGGAAGGGCTCGACTGGTGCCGGGCGAAGGCAGGGAACTTATTCCGCTGGCACTTGGTTTGCCTGTCTAACTGGATAGCCGCGAGCAGCGTCGACTAGGCCGGGCGCGGAAGTCGTCGCAGCGGAGCAAAGAGGCGCCGTGCCAGCCCTAGGACCTGATCTGCGCTGGAGGCTGCTGACCCGCCCGAGAGCAGCACCAGCCCGAGCAGTGCCAGCGGCGTCAATGCCTGCATGCCGGCCACGGCCCCACCGACCATGGCAATGCCGGGCTCGATGGCCATGATCAGTGCGGCGACGGAACTCGAGACATGCTGTTGCGCGGCGGCCTGGACTGCGAAGGCGAAGGCGGACGCCGCTAGCCCGCAGAAGACGATATCCAGCAGCACCGACGGCGACGGCAGTTGCAATCCGCCGCTGAAGGGCACCGCCAGGCCCAGCACCGCAGCCAGCGCGAGGAGCTGCCATGCGCCGAGAGCGACGGCCGGAACACGCCGGCCCAGCCTTCCGACCAGGACCACCTGCAGCGAGAATGCCCCTGCGGCAACCAGCTCCAGCGCCATACCGACAGCTGGCCCTGGGTGGCTTGAGCCGGCCGGGACAGGCACGGTGAGGCAAACCAGTAGGCTGCCCCCGACTGCCAGCATTGCCCCTGTGACCACCCGGCGATCGGGCGCCTCACCGCGAAGCGCCCACTCGAGGGCAGGTGTGATCACCACGACCAGGCTGGTGAGTGCCGCCGCGACGCCGGGCGCCGCGCCGAGTTCCAGCCCCAGCGTCTGGGCCAGGTAGGCGAGTGCAAGCACCACACCGAGCAGCAGCAGCCTGCCCTTGGGCGCATCCGCCCAGCTGCCCCGAGAGCCGGGAGAGAGCAACCAGGCCACGGCCAGGACCGCGCTCCCCACCGCAAATCGTAGGAACAGGAAGGCCACCACCGGGTAGGAGGACACCGCCCCACGGGTGACCACAAAGCTCGCGCCCCAGACAGCAGCGGCCAGGACGAGTCCGATGCCGGCCATCCTTCGTGGGTCGGAGGCTATTCCACCAATAATTCGTCGCGCGCTGGCTATATGCCAGATTGCGTTCTGTATCATGCCATCGATTTTCCAATACAGGAGTCCATCGTGCAAACCGGACGTAGAAAATTCGACGAGACGCCGTCCGACCCTTATCTCGACGAAACCGATTCGGCAATCCTGAGGTCGCTGCAGGCCGATGCCAGGACCACGCTCGCGAGGGTCGGTGAGGCGGCTGGCCTATCGCCCTCCTCGGTTCATGAACGGATCCGGAGATTGCAGCGGGACGGGGTCATCCGCGGCTGGACCTTGGAGCTGGACCCCAGGGCGGTCGGCAGGCCGGTTACCGCCTTCGTGGGGGTTGACGCAGACGTGACCGGTGGGAGCCTCCCCGCTCGCCTTCGGCAGCGCCCGGAGATCGACGAGTGCCACAGCATCGCCGGCGATCTCTCGCTATTTCTCAAGGTGCGTGCCGCCGACACCGAGGCTCTGCTTGTTCTGGTGGACTGGATCAAGGAGCTACCCGGGGTCCGGGCCACTCGTACCACAGTCGTACTCAAGATCGAATTCGAGCGCCAGCTATGGCTCGGGCCGTCCCCAGTGGTCCACCACGCGAATACCCCAGTTGAGTCCCGCTGATCGCCCGGTGCGGGATTCAGAACGTATCGGGCGCAGCGGTCGGAAACAGCCTGAGAAAGCACCGATGAGACTTGCCGTTGGCGGAGTTCGTACGGCACGGGGCCGTCGCCAGGGCTCCCGGGCACTAGGCCTCCCGGTATAACTTGGAGGTGAGACACGCCGACCGCGAAATCCGGATCCGGCCCGCAACTCCTGACGATTGCGCGCCGGTGGCCTCCCTATACGGCGGGTACGTGCGAGATTCACTGTCGAATTTCGATCTGGTGGCTCCAACTCCGTGGGATTGGCAGGAGAAGCTCTCAGGGCTCGAGGAGGTGGGGCTGCCGTTCCTGGTGGCGGTTGCCGGCGAGGAGCTTGTGGGTTACGCACTGGCTACCCCCTGGCGCTCCAGGCCCGGCTATCGATTCGCAGTAGAGGACTCGATCTACGTCGATCCCGCCTGGGTGAGACGCGGCATTGGTCGGCAGCTCATGGCGGAGTTGATAGAGAGGCTCCGACTCTGGGGGGCGAAGCAGGTGATCGCGGTGGTCGCGGACTCCGGGGAGCTGGCCTCGCCAGCGCTGCACTTGGGCGCGGGCTTCACCGAGGTGGGCCGATTGCGTCAGGTGGGATTCAAACAAGGGCGCTGGGTGGACACGCGTTTGCTCCAGCTGAGCCTGGACGATCAGTCAGACGAGTCGGATCCAACCCGGTCATTTGAGTAGGCGGGACAGTCGTCGATCCGCCAACCTCCGCCCGCCGGTCTGGCATCTTGGGCAGTACTGGAGCGCCCTGGTGGCGAACGAGACCTCGCAGATGGTGTCGCCGCACACTGGGCAGGCTGAGCCAGTCCGTCCATGGACACGCATCGCCGAGCGTTTCCCACCCTTCAGGGCGTTGCCTCCCAGTCCACTCAGTTCCGCCACCGCCGAACGCAGGATGTCAACGAGGGCCGTGTGCAGCGCGGTGACCTCGGAGGAAGAGAGATGGCCGGCGGGCTTGAAGGGGGAGATCCGGGCGGCATGAAGGACTTCGTCCGAGTAGGCGTTCCCGACTCCCGCCACCAGCGATTGAGTGGTGAGTGCGGATTTGATAGTTCCCGTAGCGTGGCTCAGGAGCCCGAGCAGGGTGCCACTGTCAAAGGTTGGGTCGAGTGGATCTATCCCCAAGCCGGCGATGGCAGCGATGTGGCTTGGATCATCCACCACCCAAATCGAGAGTCGTTTCTCAGTTGCTGCCTCGGTCAGATCGAAGCCGGGGGCGGCAGCCTTCTCATCGGTGGGTGACAGACCGACCCGGATCGCCACTATGCCCCGTCCCGGTAGTGGCTTGGACGAAGGGATTTCCTCGTACCAGCGCACCCAGCCGGACCGGGCCAGGTGGAACACAATCCAGTGGCGGTCGAGCTCAAGGCAAAGGTACTTGCCCCGCCGCTGCCAGGTCCGTACCGGCCGCCCTATGAGCTTGCTCAAGGGCGGATCGACCGTCTTCAGCGCCGAGAAGGAGCTGAGGTCGAGGCGCTCCAGACGGCGGCCCTTGGTCTGCGACTCGAGCCACCGCGTAAGGGCCTCGACTTCTGGCAGCTCAGGCATCGGGTCGGATCAAGAGCCGGGCACTGGATCAGGGATCAAGCTGGAGGTATGCCCAGGGCATGCGCGCTCTCAGCCAGGACCGCCAGGTGGTCTTCAACTGACGCCAGCCCAGCCTTCATGGTGTTGATCGAGAGGTGAGTCGCCCCAGCCTCCTTCCACTTCGCCACGGACTCGAGAAGCTGTTCGGTGCCGTCGGCGCTCCAACTGACCCGCCCTTCCATCCCAATTGTCGAGGGGTCACGACCGGCCTCGCAAGCCCCACCCTCCACCAGAGCCCTGGCAGTTTCGAGAGCGGGGCCTGGAGCCGCTTGGGGGAACCAGCCATCCGCCAAGCGGCCGGCTCGGCGCAAGGCCGTGCTCGGACTGAGCTCCAAACCAGATGGGGATCGGTCGTTGCACTGGTAGTGGTGCCAGCCCTGCGCCCGTGACCGTCTCGTAGTTGCCCTGATGGCTGAGGGTGCGCTCGGTCCAGAGGCGGCGAAGCAGGATCACTTGCTCATCCAGTCGCCGTCCTCGGTCCGAGAAGCGCTTGCCCAGCGCTTCGTACTCGACCGTGTTCCAGCCGAGTCCGACCCCGAGCCGGAGCCGGCCTCCGGAGAGGAGGTCGACCTCGGCTGACTGCTTGGCGACCAAGACGGTCTGGCGCTGGGGCAGGATGATGATTCCGCTCACCAGCTCCAGTGTGGAGACGGCCGCCAGGTAGCCAAAGAGGACAAACGGTTCGTGGAAGGTGCTGCTGACGTCGTATGGCCCCTGCCAACCGCGGTGCACGGCGGGATCGGCTCCGACGACGTGATCGTAGGCGAGAAGATGTCTGAAGCCGAGCTGCTCCACGCCTCTGGCGTAGGCCAGTATGCCGTCCACGTCGGCTCCGATCTCTGTCTGGGGAAAGACAACTCCAAATTGCATGGGGCCCCCTTGTCCGTGGTTGTGGCGCCTGAATGCTGCTGGATAGGCCACGCACCTGCACCCGCGCACTCCGCTAGAACTGACTTCTAGTTATAGCCATCTGCGCCATTGCGCCGGATGGATTGTAGAAGCTACGCTCGTGTCCCCGTGGCGCGAACGCTAGGCTAACAGATCCCCGCGCTGCGACGGCTCGGCTGGATGGTTGGTTTCCTGCTCTCGGAGATCAGGGAGCCGGCAAAAGGTGAACGGGACTTCCGAGATACTGCACATCAACCGCCAGGGTATCGCCCGCATACGCCGTTTGATTCACCTGGTAGTAGAGATCCCAGTAGGAACTGCTCGACTGCTGGACGTAGTTTGCCGGAACTTGGATCTGGAACTGCACCCAGTTGCCGTTGTAGATGGCGGTTCCGCCGGTTACACATGTCTCCACGATAGCGGAGTCCGCGGTATAGGTGTACCCGAGAGGATTTGTACCGTCGTTCGGAGCTATCGCATTCGCTTGCCCAGAGGCCAGCGTGGTGCCAACATCATTTATGTCGGCGCCTCCGGCGGTGTTTGTGGTGACAGTCGCGTACTCGAGCGGATAACTGGTAGTTCCAGTCGGGGAGGTGGCCGTGTAGGCTGGCTGCAGAATACCGATGTACGCCGCTCCTCCTCCAACGTCACCAGGGTCGAACGCCGATACGGTGATCACCTTGCCGGCGTACGCCGTTGGCAGACTAAACAGTGGCACGACGAAATTCGAGGCGACCGAGCCGTTTATCGGCGTATAGAACGTCATGTCTGTCATCGCGGAGAGGGTGCAGGTGGCGCCGGGGGTGGCCGAGGCGCAGTTACCAAGACCGTTGTTTGGGGTCGTGACATCAAGCGCGTAAGCATTGTGCCCTAGGGGATATCCATTCGGGAGGTTGCCACTATCTGCTCCGGGGGAGTCGGTTGCGTCATTGGTATTGATCACGGCTCCGTTCCACGCCAGGGTGTCGACCCGGAGGCGGAAATACTGTCCACCGGCCCCGCCGTAGAGGTAGTAATTGCCCCCTATGTCGGAGGTATAGCCCGATTCGGCTGCGAGCGCGTTGTAAGGCTGATTGAAGAGGGTCGCATTGGCTCCGGTTAGCCCCGGAGCAGTCAGCGGGATGTAGTCGCCCGGATTGGCGTCCGAAGTTGGCTCTGGAGTGTGGGATTTGCCATCCGACGCCACCCCGGACGGAGGTGCATTGTAGGCAGTCGGCGTCCCCTTCACTGTTTGCATTGTTGCCGGATTCCTCGTGGTTGCGTCCACCGGATTGCAGGCAGCTCCGGAGGTGCCCTCCTCGTAGTACGTGTACTGGTCTGCTGTACCGGTGTCGAGATCGTAGGCATTGAAGGGACAGAAAATGTCCTGCACGAGGGGGATATCGTGGGAGCGGTTGTTCAAGTCCGGCACCGCGAATATCGTGTACCCCATAGAGTCGTAATCATAGGAGGGGACCGTCGCGGCGGACGGATTATCGGACGTCAACCCGGGAAAGCTTCCATCGTCCTCGTGGAAGGTATCCAGGCACGACGGAGTTTGCAAGTCACAGTTCGCGTCGTCGCCGGGATCGAAACTCGGATTGTAGACGCCGATGTTCGCGGTAGTCCCAGCAGGGACGTAGATGAGGTAGTTCTCACCACCGGTGTCGTTCAGGCAGAGATCTCCCGCGGTGCCGCAGTTGGTCTTGGAGCCGGTGCTGCCGTCGCACAAGTCGTAGCCCTCAATACAGCTGATAGCGTGGACGTCAGGATTGGTGAGGGCCAGGCAAGAACCGTCCTTGTTGGGTCCGCAGCTATTCGTGTCGTCGTCGGGAGTCGGTGTAAAAGGGTCTCCCTCCGATCTCGGGTCGCCCCACCCGATGGTTCGAAGGAAATAGGTGCCGGTGTTGCTTTCAAGGCTCTGAATCGTGCTGCCCAGCTGGTTCGAGGCGGCCGCGCCGAGCTGGATCGGAGGGAGATACTGGGCGACGGCAGAAACGGTAACTTCATGCTGGCCAAACCCGAGCAGTTCGAGGAAGTAGACCGGAGCCAGGGCCGTGATTGAGACCTCCAACTCGTTGGTGTTCCCGTCGTAAGGGGTGGTGGTCGTCACGTCCGAGTTTGGGTACCCGTCGCGCTGGGCGACATCGAGTGCCTCGGCGTCTGCGTCGGCGGTGTTTCCGGGCAGGTAGCTGACCCCAGAGAGCGCTGCTGACTCAGCCGCTTTCTGCTGCTCGTCACTGTGAAAGTATGAGATGCCTGCATCTACCGCCAACCCCATGATGGCGAAGAGAACCACCGCGGTGAGCGCGAATATCAGCAGTACCTGACCTTTCTGATTTCGCTGCCAGGGTTTTGTTGGAGACCGACGGACAGAAATCGTCATGAACCCTCCGGCGGAAAGGTGATGTCGGTGTAGGCGCTATCCGTCTGATCGAAGAACGCAAAACCGAATACTGGAGCTGTGAACTTGAAGTACACAGCCACGCCTATGGACTGCTCCTGGTCGGGAGTCTGGAGACGGTCGTTGAGCAGATATTGACCGGCCTCGCCTGTGATACATGGCGCCGTTCCCGCCCCACGACCGGTGCCATCAATGAGGTCCCAGGTCGCGGTCTTGCTGCAGTACTCATATTCGTCCGTCAGGGCAGCTCCGGTCGGGCCCGCGGTTCCTGCTCCACTACAGCCCGCGGGAGGCGTTCCGTTGGTTGCCACGCAGGACTGCGGCTCATAGATGTAGATCGCTTGGGCGGAGGCGTTGGTGAGCTGACCCAATTCCGGCTGCATGGCCGAAATGATCTCATCATCGACGGCGCACGGGTTGTCGCCGTTGCCATCTTGGCAGCTATCGGCGGTAGCGTTGCATGTCAGAGCCCCATCCACCACCGAACAGTTATTGCCGATCTCGGCGGCGATCCTGGCTCCGTACCCTGTCGCCTGGGCAGCGGTGTCGTTGGCGGCGATCAGCGAGGCGGCGGTCCAGGCTCCCATCAAGGAAATTATTAGCACCGGCAACACAAACGCCATCTCAATCAGTGCTTGGCCTCGCTGATGACGCCGCTTCATGAGATGCTCTGGGGCTCCATGCGGAACACGACCGAGGCTGTCAGCGTGAAATTAGTCAAGTTACCGATAGACGAGAACGTGTAGTTGACCTTCAAGAGCGCATAGGCGGGGGTGCCGCCGAGTCCGGGGCCTTGGACGGTAGGTCGCGGAGCGTCCGGGGGCCAGTTGCAGGTACCGGTACAGGCCCACCCGGACGGGGTCCCCGATGCCGGGTTGAAGGTGTACTGCATCTCGCACGGATACCCGACCCCCGCACCAGTTTTGCCACAGCCCCGGGTATCGGGCGTCAGGGTTTCGCCGGTGCCCGATGAGGTCGCATCTTCCTCCTGGACCGTGATCATGGACACCTTGGCCAGTAGCACGTTGTCCAGCCCAGATTTTTCCATCTGCTGGAGACCGAGCTGGTCCGCATTGCTGGTGCCTTGGGTGAAGTCCCCCTGAGCGCCGATCTCGGCGGCGCCCACGTCGGTTGCGTGCTGCAGGGCGTTTACCGAGTAGAGGAGGAGGCCTCCGTTGATAATCCCAAAGAAGGACAGGAAGAACAGCGGAGCCACCAGCGCGAACTCGATTGTTGACTGAGCCCGCCGGTGCCGCCTCGAGCGCAGGAGGCGGAAGATCAGCACCCGACACGCCCCCTGCGACCGGCATCGCTGAAAGCGGTCGCCCCGACCGCCGCCAGCCGCATCGAGGTGGCAGCCCGGGCACCAGGGTCACCACCAACCGAGGTCGAGGGATCCTGTGACCAATTTGGCTTGGACTCGCCTCGCCGCAAGGCAGACTCGCGCCTGGCCTCTGAGGCTGCGGTTTTCCGATTCCGAAACGTCGAGTCACAGTCCTGTTGCATGTTGTCGCTGGAGCGTATCCCGACTTGGACTGACGCTGGCAGAACAAACTGTGACGGCTCGGTAACAGCTTCTTGAATTGCCGGATCGCCCCCGCCCCCGCCCCCGCCCTTCACGTTGAGGACCTTTATTTCGTGCCCGTGACGCTAATAGACATCTTGCACAGCTCGACGGCCTACCTGGGCCGAGCCGGGGTCCCACGCCCGAGATTGGAAGCCGAGGTGCTGATGAGTCACGTGCTTAGTGTAGAGCGAATCCAGCTGTACCTCCAGTTCGAACGGTACTTGGAGGAACCGGAGTTGAGCGACCTCCGGGCGATCTTGAAGCGGCGTGTCCGGGGCACGC
This sequence comes from Candidatus Dormiibacterota bacterium, assembly GCA_963804565.1. Lineage (GTDB taxonomy): Bacteria > Chloroflexota > Dormibacteria > Aeolococcales > Bog-877 > Bog-877. The sequence continues at coordinate 2,126,507 of CAWDQV010000001.1, forward strand.
CCATGGCGTACCTCACTGGGGAACGGGAGTTCTACGGGCTCTCCTTCGGGGTTCGGGAGGGAGTCCTGATCCCTCGTCCAGAATCTGAACTGGTTGTGGAATTGGCACTCGCGCGCCTCACCGGGAGGCAGGCGCCTGCCAAAGCTGCGGACCTGGGAACGGGAACCGGCTGTCTCGGGATCGCTATCGCCGTCTCAACCCCCTCCCTACTGGTGGACGCGGTCGACATCTCGGAGGACGCAGTTGAGCTGGCAGCCAGCAATGCAACCCGGATTGGCGTCGCCGAGCGGTTCACGGTGACCCGGGGATCATGGACCGACCCTTTGTTGGGCCGTGGTCCCTATCAATTGATCGTCAGCAATCCGCCCTACGTGACGACCGAGGAAATCTCGTCCCTCGAGCCCGGGGTGCGAGATTTCGAGCCGACGCTGGCCTTGGATGCCGGGCCAGATGGACTACGAACGTACCGAGATTTGATCCCGCAGTTGCCCCGAATCGCGGCAGATCGGGCAACCATCCTTCTCGAGGTAGACCCCCGACGGGCGCCAGCGGTGGCGGAGATGGCTGCACAGTCTTGGCCGGGGAGCGTCCCATTGGTCCATCGTGATCTTTCTGGCCGGGATCGTGTGGTGGAGGTGCCGGTCCCTTGAGCGGCCAGCTCTGGGCTACCGACCAGTCGGGCATAGCGGCCGCCGCGGATGCGGTGAAAGGAGGCGGAGTGATCGGCTTCCCGACCGACACCGTGTACGGCATCGGCTGCACTCCCAGCGACAAGGACGCGATCGGGCGCCTCTACGAGATCAAGGCGAGACCAATGGACCAGCCGCTGATCCTGATGGCGGCCACCTGGAGGGACCTCGACGGCTACGTTGAATGGCCGCCGGCGGCGGCAGAACTGGTGCGCCGTTATTGGCCTGGACCCCTCACGCTCGTGGTGAGGGCGAAGCGTTCAGCAGCACTGCTGGGGGGCCACGGCACGGTGGGGGTGAGAATCCCGGCTCACCAGGTGGCTCTCGCGCTGCTTCAGGAGAGCGGCGCCCTGGCGACCACCAGTGCCAACCGACACGGTGACCATCCGGTCCCCGATGCACGCTCGGCCGTGGCACTCCTGGCGGGCCTCGCGGGTGCACTGGCGGACGGCTCTGCGAGTCCGGCGGAAGGCGCACCCTCATCTATACTCGACCTCACTCGGGAACAACCCGTCCTACTTCGCGAGGGCAGGCTCAGCGCCCGCGAGTTGGGGGTTTCTGCGCCGGGGCAGGGCCCTGGGAATCGGAGGGACTGAGGTGGCAATCGCCGAACAGCGGCTCAGCGCCCTACACCGGGCCGATCCCGAACTGGCCTCCCTCTTGGAGGCGGAATTGGACCGCCAGCAGTACACCCTGGAGCTGATCCCGTCTGAGAACGTCGCAAGTCCAGCGGTGCTGGAGGCGGTTGGCTCGTGGCTTACCAACAAGTACGCCGAAGGCACCCCCGGGAAGCGGTATTACGGCGGTTGCCAAGTCGTTGACCAGATCGAGACGCTTGCCCAAACGCGGGCCTGCGAACTCTTCGGCGCCGAGCACGCCAACGTCCAGCCCCACTGCGGCAGCTCGGCCAACATGGCGGCCTACATGGCCTTCCTCGAGCCCGGGGACACCATCTTGGGACTTGACCTGAGCCACGGCGGACACCTGACCCATGGATCGCCGGTCAGCTTCAGCGGGATCATCTACCACGCGGAGACCTACGGGGTGAGCCGGGAAACTGAGCAGCTTGATTACGACCAAGTCCGCCAGCGCGCCCGAGAAGTCAGGCCCAAGGTGCTGGTCGCGGGCGCCAGCGCCTATCCCAGGATCTTTGACTTCCCCCAACTGGCGGACATCGCGCACGAGGTGGGTGCGCTGCTGATGGTGGACATGGCCCACTTTGCCGGGTTGGTCGCCGGCCGAGCGCATCCGAGCCCGGTGCCCTACGCCGACGTGGTCACCCTGACGACCCACAAGACGTTGCGTGGTCCCTGGGGCGGCATGATCCTCTCCCCTGAGATCCACGCCAAGGCCATCGACAAGGCGGTGTTCCCGGGTGTCCAGGGCGGACCGTTGCTCCATGCCATCGCCGGCAAGGCCGCGGCTCTGAAGGCGTGGGGCGAGCCCGAGATGCAGGACTACGCGCAGCGGGTGGTAGCTAACGCCCAACGCCTAGCGGCAGGTCTGCTCGAGGCCGACCTGCGGCTGGTCAGCGGCGGCACCGACAACCACCTGATGATGATCGACCTGCGGCCGCTCGGGCTCACAGGCAAACAGGTTCAGGAGGTCTTCGACCGAGCCGGGATCACCGTGAACCGCAACTCGATCCCCTTCGACGAGGCGAGCAAGTTCAATCCGAGCGGAATCAGGCTCGGGACGCCCGCTGTCACGACCAGGGGGATGGGGCCAGAGCAGATGGATGAGATCGCGTCGATGATCTCCAGGACGATCCACAACTTGGGTGACGCCGCGATCGAGCGGGAGGTGGCGGCTCGGGCGCGAACCCTGTGTGAGGCCTTCCCGCTGCCATACAACTGATCTGGCGCTTTCCGTGCCCACCGTCAACGACCTCTACCTCAGCGCCCTGCCCATCATGGTGGTGGCGGTGGCGGTGACCATGGCGACTGTGCCGCTGGCCCGGTGGATCAGCTTCAAGGTGGGCGCGGTGGCCCATCCCGGCGGGCGCCACATCCACACCCGGCCCACCGGCCGACTCGGCGGGCTCGCGATCATGACCGGCTTTGTGGTGGCGATGGTCGCCTTCGGTCGCGGGGTGCACGACTGGCTCCCGATCGTGGTGGTCGCGGTGGTGGTCGCAGGGCTTCTGGCAGCGGACGACATCCTGGGCCTGGCCTACTGGACGAAGCTGGTCATCCAGGCCCTCTGCTCGCTGGCGGTTGCCTGGCTTTTTGCCATCAACATCCAATCGATCAGTCTTCCCGGACTGGCCGTTCACTTGGCTTGGGCAACCATTCCCATCACCATCATCTGGCTGATGGGGATGCAGAACTCGATCAACCTGCTGGACGGGGTCGACGGCCTGGCGGCGGGGGTCGTCGCCATCGTGGGGGCGGTGCTCTACCTCGCCGCGGTCAACCGGCTTGGCGTCGAACCTAGCCAGGGCGGGGTGATTCTGCTCTCTTCGGCCCTGATCGGTTGCTGCCTGGGGTTTCTCGTCTTCAACTTCGCTCCCGCCCGAATCTTCATGGGGGACTCGGGAAGCCATCTGCTCGGCATGCTGGTCGGGATCATCACCATCGTCGGCGTTGCCAAGGTCACCGTCGCGCTGGCGCTGTTCATCCCGGTTCTGGCGCTGGCGCTCCCCATTGGGGATACCGCCTTTGCGATCTTTCGGCGCCGCCGCGAAGGTGTCGGCTTCGCCCACGCCGATGCTCGCCACCTCCATCACCGCCTTCTGGCGCTGGGCCTGACCCCGCGGGAGACCGCCATCACGTTCTATCTGGCGACCGCGATCCTGGGCTGTCTCGGGCTGGCGGTCTTCGGCCACCGGCGCATCCTGGCGGTGGCTCTGGGACTACTGGTCTTGGCTCTCGGCCTACTTGTCTGGCGCATCTGGAGGAGAGGCGGATTCACCTTTCAGAAGCCTGCCGAACCAGAGCCAACTGGACTGGACCATCCCAATGTCTGAGCTAGAGCCCGTGGCCCACGCTCGCGCCGAGCTGGAGATCGTCGGTCGGACTGCGCTGCGCGGCCGGGTGACCGTCAGCGGCAGCAAGAACGCAGCCCTTCCCCAGATGGCCGCGGCGATCCTGATCGACGGTCCCCTGCGACTCAGCAACGTCCCGGCAATCGAGGACGTGGAGACCATGTGCCAGCTGCTGCGGGGACTAGGGGCCAGGGTCGAACGGTCAGACGGAGCGGTGGAGATCGATTGCCATGGCATCAGCGGGTTCGAGCCCGACTCTGAACTGGGGCGCAGGATGAGAGCCTCGCTGCTGCTGCTGGGGCCCCTTCTTGTTTCACACGGAGAGGCATCGCTACCACTTCCCGGGGGAGACGACATCGGGCTGCGCCGAGTCGAGCAGCACCTGGACGGGCTGCGGGCGATGGGCGCGGAGGTGTGGGAGGACGAGTTCGGGATCAGGGCCAGGGCGAGCCGGCTGCACGGAGCCCACATCCAGCTGGACATGCCCACTGTTACCGGAACCGAGAACTTGATGATGGCGGCGGCTCGGGCAGAGGGGATCACCGTGATCTCGAATGCAGCGCGCGAACCCCACGTGGTGGATCTCGCGCTCTGCCTGAAGGCGATGGGCGCCCGGATCGCAGGGGCAGGCGGTGACCGGATCGTGATCGAGGGAGTACCCCGGCTCCACGCAACCGAGCACCGGGTTCGCGCCGACTACATCGAGGCCGGAACCTTCGCGATGGCGGCCGCAGCGACCGGCGGCGAGATCTTGATCGATCATCTCTTCTGCGATGACTTGGACCAGGTCCTGCACAAACTTCGTCGCGCCGGCTGTGAGGTAGAGGAGGGTGGGACCTGGCTCAGGTTGTCCTGCCCCAACCGCTTGCGCGCCGTGGACATGTCTACCTGGCCGCATCCTGGATTTGCCACTGACCTCCAAGCCCAGTTCGTCGCGATGATGACTCAGGCAGAAGGAGTCAGCACGGTCTCGGAGGCACTTTTTGAACGCCGCTTCCAACACGTCGAACAGCTCCGCCGTCTGGGAGCGGAGATCGACATCCGCGGCCGGAGCGCTGTCATCCGAGGCGGGGCGCCACTGCGGGGAGCCCAACTGGACATATCCGACATCCGCTCCGGGGCGGCACTCGTGATCGGCGCGCTCAGTGCTGAGGGCACCAGCCGGCTCTCCGGCGTGCATCACCTCGACCGTGGGTACGAAGACCTGGTGGGCAAGCTCACCGGGCTTGGGGCGCACCTGCGGCTCAAGCCCGCCCCGACAGAGAGCTGAGTCGAAGTGGGCCTTCGGCCGTTTCGGGATCGAGCTCTCCCCGGACCAGGTGGCGGTTTGGGCCAGAGGCGATGGGCTAGTAATCGAAGAGCCGGCAGTGCTGGCCCGTCAGCGGGACAGCGGGCGGGCCCTCAGCTTCGGGACCTCCGCCCTGGAGATGGCCGCTGACCGGAGTGACGAGGTTGAGCTCAGCTGGCCACTCGGGATCGAGCGGCTGGCAGACACCGGCGCCGCCGAGCAGTTCCTGCGCCAAGTGATCTTCCGGGTGGTGGGCAGGCTGCTCTTCTCCCGGCATGAGGTGATGCTCGGAGTCTCAGCAGAGCTCTCTACCGAATCACGGCGGGCGCTCCTGCAGGTAGCCATGGCCTCCGGGGCCCGGATGGCCCACATGATGGACTTACCCCTGGCCGTGGCCCTGGGCGCCGGACTACCGATCGCGTCGTGGACCCCTCTTCCCGTGATATTCCTGCTGCCCGAGTCCGCTCAGATGGCCGTCGTCTGCCACGAGGGGCTGCTTGCTCACCGAGCCATCTCGGCGTCCGCGGCCGCCTGGGACGAAGACCTGGGACTGGAGGCTCTGGGGGATCTGGTCCGATCTCAGATCGATGACCTCCCTCAGCCAGTGCGCGAGCGAGCGGTCGAGTCCGGGATCGCCCTCGCTGGGCGGGGATTGAGCCTGGCCGCCATCGGAGAGCGGCTCCGCGATGCTAGCGGCCTTCCGGTCCGGCTGCTGGCGGATCCCAGCCACTGTGTCGCCAAGGGCACTGAAGTGGCACTCGCCAGGATCGAGTCGCTCGGAAGTGAGGGGCTGCTCTACCTTCGCTGATCGCGGCGGGCGTCCGCCTGCGGGCCCGGGTGTTGTCGCGGTTGAGGTCTGGCGCCGGATCCGTAGCCCGGAGTGGAACCTGACCGTTGCCGGCGTCTCAGGAGGGGTCGTTACTTCAAAACCCCCCTTATTCGGGGTATTTAGAAGTAAGCGGGCGAGCTACCTCCGGCCCAAGACCGAATTGACACGTTCTCGATCCCCCGGCTAAGCTCGGACTAACAATGAGGTTAGGCTCGCCTAATTCATGGGCGAGACTTCTCACCCGGCCAACACGCTTTTTCCTTGTCGGCCACCCGCCGGGCGAGGAGGCGGGCCCCCGCGGAGGACCGATGGCAAGACCGTCTGGCGCGACTGTCGGCTGGCTGGCTGGCGCACCAGCTGCCCCTAGCCGCTACCAGGAGCTCGCATGAAGGCGGTCCAACTCGCTGACCTGCACAAGGCCTACGGCGAGACGGCGGTGCTACGAGGACTCGGACTGGAGGTGGAGCGGGGATCGCTGACCGCCATCCTTGGACCGTCCGGGAGCGGCAAGACCACCCTACTTCGGGTGATCGCCGGCCTGGAGCGCAGTGACCGCGGTCGGGTCAGCCTGGCCGGAAAGACGGTCGACGACGGGCGCCAGTTTGTCCGACCGGAAAGTCGCCGCGTGGGATACGTTCCGCAGGAGTTCGCACTCTTCCCCCATCTCACAGTGGACGGGAACGTGGGCTTTGGCATCTCCCGCCGGGCTCGCCAGGGCCACCGAGTTGCCGATCTCGTGGAGATGGTCGGACTGGGTGGTCTCGGGGGCAGGTATCCCCACGAGCTCTCGGGCGGCCAGCAACAGCGGGTGGCCATAGCCCGGGCTCTGGCCATCGATCCGCTGCTCCTTCTCCTGGACGAGCCCTTCTCAGGGCTCGATCCAACGCTCCGCGACCGTGTGCGCGAGGAAGTCAAGGGGATTCTGGCCAGGACCGGAATCACGACCCTGCTGGTGACTCACGATCAGGAGGAGGCGCTCTCGGTGGCGGATCAGGTGGCAGTGATCCGGGATGGCCAGGTGGCGCAGTTCGGCTCGCCACGCCAGCTCTACACCGATCCGATCGATCTGCCCATGGCCCGCTTTCTCGGCGACGCCAACCTGGTTGATGGCACCCTGGAGGGCGACCGGGTGCGGACCGCGCTGGGAACGCTTTCCGTGCGCGTTCGTGGCGCTGGCGCGACTCCCCAATCGGGACCTGCTGTGGTGCTGGTCCGGCCTGAGCAGATCGCGATCTCGCCGCCATCCGCCGGAGGGGCCCCGGGCAGGGTGGTGCACTCTGAGTTCTATGGCCACGACAGCGTGGTCGAGGTGGCCAGTGACACTCCCCTGATGAGGGGGATCATCAGGGTCAGAGTTCAGGGAGCATGCGACCTTGACTCCGATGACAGGGTCACCATGGCCGCGAGCGGCGAGGCGCTGGCCTGGCCTAGCCCGGAGGCTTAGCCGAGTCCGCCAGCCGGAACTCGCTGGCCAGGAGTTGGGAGTGAGCGTTCGCGGACCGATCCCAGCTGTACGAGGAGGCGCGGGTCAGCCCGAGCTCTCGCAGGTGATCACGTAGTTCGGGTTCCCGGTGCAGTCGGGTGAGCCCCTCCTCCCATGCTTGGCCATCCCCGCTCGGCACCAGCAATGCCGCGCCCTCGGCGATCTCCTGCACCCCGCCGACCCCATTGGCGAGGACTGGAGCTCCGCAGGCCATGGCCTCAAGCGCGGGAAGGCCGAATCCCTCGTAGAGCGAGGGGACACAAGCGGCGACCGCCGTGCTGTAGAGGGCCGCAAGCAACTCCCCCGAGATGTGACCCAGGGTGGTGAGTCGTGGATTCACGCCCAGATCGACCGCCTGGCGGCGCAATGCCTGACCCACCTCGCCGAAGCTGTTGGTGACCACCAGCCGAACGTCCTCAGACGAGGTCGTGGGAAATGCGCGGGCGAATCGCTCGATCAGGAACGGGACGTTCTTGCGTGGATGGTGGGCACCCACCACCAGGAAGAAGGGTGGCTGGACGCCCAGCTGCGCTACTAGTGACCGCGCCCGCTCCGGGGCAATCGGCCGAAGCTCGACCGAGATCCCGTGGGGGATCACCGTGATCTGGCGGGGATCTGCCCGGTAGAGGTGGACCAGGTCGGCTTTGGTCGTCTCCGACGGGGTGATCACCCGGGCAGCTCTCCGGAGCGTGTCCACAACGAACGACTCGACCGCGGCAGCCCGCTTCCCGGGGTATGCCAGGGGAGCGAAGCGGTGCTCCACTCCGTGGATGGTCACCACCGATCGAGGAATCTGCCCCGGGGGCAGCCGGTAGGCGGGTATCCAGAGCAGGCTGGGCAGGTGCTGCTTCAACTCCCACCGCAGTCGGAAGGTAGTCCAGCCTCGAGGGAGAGGGAGGAAGCGCCACTCCGACCCCGCGGGCAGGGGCGCCACCTCCGCCGGTGCGGTGCGGCGGTTGAGGTACAGGCGCAGCGGGGCCGGTGGCGCCTGACATAACCTCGAGATGACCTGGGTGGCGTAGACGCCGATCCCAGTCGGCTCGGGCTGGAAGGCCCTGCTGGCGTCGATTCCGATCTCCATCGCGGCAGTTTACGAACTGGATCGAGCCGTTCCGATCTTCCGGGCGGAGACCGGCTCTGCGAACCTCCTGCTCTCCGGCGATGGGGCCTCGGGTGGCCATGATAAGATCCCGCCGAATTGTCCTCCGAGGGCGATCCGAGGCGGCCCAGGAGAGTGCCGGGGCCCGGTGATGCCCTCGCCTTGGTAGGAGTCTTCTCGATCACGGTCGGAAGTGGGGTCGTGGCCGGGGTTCTTTTGGACGAGCACTTTCGCACGCTCCCGCTACTGACCATGGTCGGCCTTGTCGTCGGATTGGTGGGAGGAACCTTGGCGGTGTACCGTGGGCTCTCGCCCTTCCGGGGGCGCTGACACGATGATGGTGGATGCCGACGAGCTTGCCGGCGCGGTTCGCTCCGCCTGGATTGCCGCAGTTGGCGCGGTCATCCTGGTGGTTGCGGCGGCTTACCTCATCGCCGGGGTGGAGGGAGCGGGTCTGGCGCTTGCCGGCGGGGTGCTGGGGGTTGCCAACCTCAGGTTCGCCGCCTTTGCCCTCGGCCGGGCCCCGATCGCGTTTCTGGGGTCGAGCCTGCCCCGCCTGGCGGTGATCACCGCCGCCCTGGTGCTCTTGGTTATGGTGCTCGGCCCGGTCGGGGTGTGGGGGTTGTTGGGACTCCTGGCCACGCATCTAGCCCAGGTGGGAGCGATGGTCCGATTCGGGATCAGGGCCGCCGCCAAGTGAGACCGATGGTCATGGCCCAGATCGAGGTGGGGCAGCACTGGACGGTTCACATCTTCGGGCTAGCGCTCTATCTGGATACTCTGCTCAGCAGCCTTGTCGCCTTCTGCATCGTTCTGGGGGCCGGTCTCTACCTTCGCCACGTGGTCACGTCTGGCGTGCCTGGTCGGTTCCAAGCCCTGATCGAGATGGTCTGGGAGACCGTCGACGACTACGTGGCGCGAATGATTGGGCCCTTCGCCACGTGGGCGGTTCCCCTGTGCACGGTGCTCTTCTTCTACATTCTGGTCAGCAACTGGCTGGAACTGATCCCCACCGGCGACCGACTGACCTCGGCCACCGCAGACGTGAATGACACCGCCGCGCTCGCGGTGATCGTGATCTTCCTGGTCCACTACACGTCGATCAGGCAGCGGGGATTCGGCGGCTATCTAAAGACGAACTACCTTCATCCGGCCGGGATGCCGAAGGTGTTTTACGTGCTTTTGGGGCCGATCAACGTGATATCCCAAATTTCCTACCCTATTTCCCTGACGCTCCGACTCTTCGGGAACATGTTCGCGGCCGCCTTGATGCTGCAGATCATTGCCCTGCTTCCGATCTACCTTTCCTGGGCGTTCAATGGTGTTTGGAAGCTATTTGAAGGCGTTTTCGTGGACGTGATTCAGGCCTTCATCTTCGCCTTGCTTACGGTTATCTACCTCAGCATGGCGACAGTCGACCATGACGATCATTCGGCGGCTGAGGCCGCCACCGCCTGAAGAAGACCACCACGCCCAGACCTGGGAGGAATGCAATTGGCGCTCGACACGTCTCACGCAATCGTCTACGCCGGAGCCATGATCGGCACCGGTGTGGGTGCGGTCGGCGCGGCTATCGGTGACGGCCTCGCTGGTGCCCAGCTGATCGCCGGTATCGCTCGACAGCCGGAGGCCCAGTCGCGACTGCTGACCTGGACTTTCCTCACCGTGGGCTTGGCGGAAGCCGTGTACTTCATCAACCTGGCCCTGATGTTCGTTTTCATAAGCCTGGCTGGAAAGTAGGCGGACTCAAGTGCCCCTAGTCGCGGCCGCCAGCCCCCTCTCGCTCAACTTGACCTTTCCCGTCGAGATCGTGGTCTTCCTGGCCCTGCTCTTCTTGCTCTCCCGTTACGTGTTCCCGCCCATCGCCAAAGCGCTCGACACTCGGAGGCAGCAGATTACTCAGGCCCTCTCCGAGGCCGAAGCGGCCCGCAAGGAGGTCGACCAGGCACGGCAGCAGGAGAAGTCCGATCTGGCCGACGCCAGGCGGCAGGCCCAGGAGATCCTCGACCGGGCCCAGCAGCTGGGTGAGCAGCTGCGCGACGAACTGCGCCAGAAGGGTCGCGAGGAGCAGGAGGCGATGCTGGCAAGAGCTAGGGCTGAACTCGCCCAAGAGCGGGAGCAGGCGGTGATCCAACTGCGCCGCCAGGTGGCCGACCTGGTCCTCCAGGCGACCACCAAGATCCTCCAGGAGGAGTTGGACCAGACGCGCCAACGGCGACTGATTGACGAGGCGCTGGCCGAGGTCGACCTGAGTGCCTGAAGCACCCCGGGTCCCCAGCACCGCTCGCCACTACGCCGAGGCGGTCTTCCAGATGGCCGAGGAGGAAGGCTCGTTCGCGCGCTGGCAGGAGCGGCTGAGCAGCCTGCGCCAGCTATTGGATGAGAGCGACCTGGGCAAGACGCTCGCCGAGCCCTCGCTTCGAATCTCCCAGAAGCTGGAGCTCTGCCGGGCGGTGCTGGGGCAAGAAGGGGTGATCGACAAGCTGGCGGGCAACCTCCTGATGGTGCTGGTCAGCAGCCGGCGCCAGAGTCTTCTGCCGGCGATCGAGGAGGCCTACCACCAGCTGGTCGACAAGCGCGAGGGCAGGGTGCTCGCCCAGCTGACCACCGCCGTGCCGGTGACCGCGGCTGAGCAGAAGCGGCTGGCAGAGCAGCTCTCTAAGCGACTCCACCTGGAGGTTCGGTTCGAGTCGGTGGTTGACCCTTCGGTGCTGGGTGGCGCGGTGGTTCGGGTGGGGGACCGGGTGTTCGACGCGAGCCTGACCACGCGCCTGCAGCAGCTGCGCCAGGACCTTCTCACTCAGGTACCAAATAGATGAGGAAAACATGAGCATTAGCGCCGCCGAGATTGGCCAGATCATCAAGCGGAAGATCGCCGACTTCGACGCCCCCGTGGTCTCCGCCGAATCCGGCGTGATCACCAGCCTGGGCGACGGAATCGCGCAGATCTACGGTCTCGAGGGCGCCATGGCCGGGGAGCTTTTGTCGTTTCCCCACGAGGTCATGGGAATGGCGCTAAATCTGGAGGAGGACCAGGTGCGGGCCATCATCCTCGGCCGTTTCGAGGAACTCAGTGAAGGGGACGAGGTCCGCACCACCGGCCGAGTGGTCGAAGTCCCGGTCGGCCGCGAGTTGGTGGGAAGGGTGGTCAACGCCCTGGGCGAGCCCATCGACGGCAAGGGTGAGATCGCCACCAAGGAGCGGCGCCCGGTGGAGCGCCAGGCCCCGGGAGTCATCGACCGCCAGCCGGTCAACACCCCAGTCCAGACCGGGATCAAGGCGATCGACGCCCTGATCCCCATCGGCCGCGGCCAGCGCGAGCTGATCATCGGAGACCGACAGATCGGCAAGACGGCGATCGCCATCGACACGATCATCAACCAGAAGGGCAAGAACCTCACCTGTATCTACGTCGCCATCGGCCAGAACGCGGCGTCGGTGGCCCGGATCGCGGCGGTGCTGGAGGAGTACGGCGCCCTGGAGCACACCATCATCGTCGCCGCCACCTCAGGTGAGCCGGCCGCACTGCAGTACCTGGTGCCGTACACCGGCTGCTCGATGGGCGAGTGGTTCATGGAGCACGGAGAGGACGCCCTGATCGTCTACGACGACCTGAGCAAGCACGCCTGGGCCTATCGGGAGATCTCCTTGGCGCTGAGGCGGCCACCGGGCAGGGAGGCCTACCCGGGTGACGTCTTCTACCTGCACTCGCGCTTGCTCGAGCGCGCGGCTCGGCTGAACGACGAAAAGGGCGGAGGCTCGCTGACCGCGCTGCCGATCATCGAGACCCAGGCGAACGACGTGGCGGCCTACATCCCCACCAACGTCATCTCGATCACCGACGGGCAGATCTACCTGGAGGGCGACCTGTTCTATGCCGGCACCCGACCGGCGGTCTCGGTCGGCCTCTCGGTCAGCCGAGTGGGCGGAGACGCCATGACCAAGGCGCTGCGCTCGGTCGCCGGCGGCATGCGGCTGGACCTGGCCCAGTTCCGGGCGCTCGCCGCATTCGCCCAGTTCTCCAGTGACCTGGACAAGACAACCCGCGACCAGTTGGACCGGGGTCGCCGCCTCACCGAGTTACTGAAGCAGGGCCAGTACCAGCCGGTCTCCCTGGCCCTCCAGGTGATGACCATCTTCGCCGGCACCCGCGGATATCTGGACCAGATCCCCGTGGAGAAAGTGGATGACTGGGATTCCCAGTTCCGTCGCTACGCCGACCAGGCGCTGAAGGACCTGCAGGGTGAGATCGAGACCAAGAAGGTTCTCGATGACGGCATGCAGGAGCGCTTGCGCAAGGCGCTAGACGAGTTCAACCAGGGCTTCGACATCGGCGAACCGGCGCCGGAATCCCAGGGATAGACGCGAGCTCTTGGCCACTCTCCGCGACATTCGCCGTCACATCCGCTCGGTGCGCAACATCGAGCAGATGACTCGCGCCATGCAGATGGTGTCAGCGGCGAAGATCCGACGGGCCCAGGTCCGGGTGGAGGCGGCCAGGCCCTATGCCTCTGCCATGGACGAGGTCGCCCGCGACGTGGCCAAGATCGGCAAGGAGTTCCGGCATCCCTTCATCGTGCCGCGCGACGAGGGGACTGGGCTTCTGATCCTGGTGACCAGCGATCGGGGAAGAGTTGGGGCCCTCAACGTCAACACGATGCGGGCGGCGCAGTCCCTGATGCGCCAGAAGTTTGGCCCCCGATATCAGGTGATTCCGATCGGGCGCAAGGGCCTCGAGTTCTCCAGGCGTATGCAGCTCCAGGTGGTCCACGAAAAGCAGGGACTCCCCGACCGGGTGGCGCCGGACGAGCTTCGTCCGGCAGTGGAGGCGGCCGTCGAGGCCTACCTGAACGGGGGGGTGCGAGAGGTCTACCTGGCCTACGCCCGTTTCCGCAACCTGCTCAGCCAGATCCCGACGGTCCGCCAGTTGGTGCCGATTCTGCCCAGGGAGGAGGATGAGGGGCCTCGGACCCAGGGCGACTACATCTACGAACCCGGCGGGCGGGAGGTGCTGGAGCGCCTCATGCCCGAGTACCTGCTGAGTCAGGTCTACCAGGCGGTGTTGGAGAATCAGTCCAGCGAGCACAGCGCCCGGATGGTCGCCATGCGCAACGCATCGACCAAGGCGGGAGACGTGATCAAGGAGCTGTCCCTCACCGCCAACAAGGTGCGCCAGGCGAACGTCACCCGGGAACTCATGGAAATTATCGGCGGCGCCGAGGCCTTGAACGCGGCCCGGCGTTGAGGAGGTGGTAATGGCAAAGGCCAAGGTCGAGGCGCAAGAGAAGAAGGACGAGGCGGCAGAGCAGAAGCTACAGGCTGCCCGTCCCACCGGCACCGTGCTGCAGGTGATCGGGGCGGTGGTGGACGTGAGCTTCGGAGAAGGCCAGCTTCCGCACATCAACGACGCCCTGGAGATTCTCCGCGACGGTCCTCGCCAGGTCCTTGAGGTGCAGCAGCATCTGGGCAACGATGTCGCCCGCTGCATCGCCATGTCATCCACCGATGGACTCCGCCGGGGCGACCCGGTGCTGGCGACCGGTGGGCCCATCGAGGTCCCGGTGGGCAAGCAGGTCCTGGGGCGGATGTTCAACGTGATCGGGGAGCCGATCGACGGTGGGCCCAAGCTGAAAGCCGGTGAGCACCTGCCCATCCACCGGGACCCGCCCTCGGTCGCCGACCAGGAGACCTCCACCGAGATCTTGGAGACCGGGCTCAAGGTGATCGACCTGATCTGTACTTTCGCCAAGGGCTCCAAGATTGGGCTCTTCGGCGGAGCGGGGGTGGGCAAGACGGTGATCGTGATGGAGCTGATCCGCAACATCGCCAAGGAGCACGCCGGTTACTCGGTCTTTGCCGGAGTGGGTGAGCGCACCCGCGAGGGGAATGCCCTCTTCCGGGAGATGCACGAGTCAGGCGTCATCGACCAGACCGCCTTGGTCTTTGGACAGATGAACGAGCCCCCTGGGGCAAGGGCGCGGATCGCCCTCACCGGTCTGACCATGGCCGAGCAGTTCCGCGACGAGGAGGGGGCTGACGTCCTGCTCTTCATCGACAACGTTTTCCGGTACATGCTGGCGGGTAGCGAGGTTTCCGCCTTGCTGGGCCGGATGCCATCCGCGGTGGGTTACCAGCCCACTCTGGCCACCGAGATGGGAGATCTGCAGGAACGGATCACCTCGACCCATCGGGGATCGATCACCTCGGTACAGGCGGTCTTCGTGCCGGCGGACGACTTCACCGACCCTGCCATCCAGACCACCTTCGCCCACCTCGGGGCGACGGTGTCGCTGAGCCGCTCGATCGCCGAGCTGGGGCTGTTCCCCGCGGTGGACCCGCTGGACTCCTTCAGCCGGATCCTTGATCCAAACGTGGTCGGAGCCGAGCATCACCAGGTGGCCCTCGGGGTACAGCGGGTGCTGCAGCGCTACAAGGACCTGGAGGACATCATCGCCATCCTGGGGATGGAGGAGCTGTCGGACGAGGACCGGCAGACGGTCGATCGGGCACGGCGGGTGCGCCAGTTCCTGGCCCAGCCGATGTTCGTGGCCGAGCAGTTCACCGGCTTGGCCGGCAAGTATGTGCCGGTCAAGGAGACCGTGCGCGGCTTCAAGGAGATCCTCTCGGGCTCGCTGGACCACCTCCCAGAGCAGGCCTTCCGCATGGTCGGCACCATCGACGAGGCGATCGAGAACGGGCAGAAGCTGAACCGCGGGGCAGAGCCCAGCGACACCTCAGAAGCTGCCAAGACCAAGGGCGAGCCGAATGGAAGCGGGCGGGCGGAGGCGAGGGCCGAAGAGCAGGCTCAATCCAAGGCGGACGCGAAGAAACCGTCCCGCACGCCCCGAAAGGCCAGCACGGCGTCGACCAGGGCCAAGTCGAAGGCCAATTGAGTGGGGGTGCCAACCCGGCTGCTCTCGGCTCAGCTCCCACTCTTCGAGGGGGAGTGCGACTTCATCGTCGCCCGGGGCGCTGACGGAGATTTCGGGGTGCTGCCGGGCCACGCGCCGCTGCTCACCTGGCTCAAACCCGGCGAGTTGATGTTGCGCCAGGGCCAGACCGAGCAGTTCTACTTTCTCGAGGGTGCCTACCTCGAGGCTCTCCCCAACCTGGTGTCGATCCTCGCGGATCGGGGTGTGCCGGTGAGCGAGCTGGACGCAGCTCAGGCCGAGGAGCAGCGCCGAGCCGCCCAGGACGCGCTCGCCAAGGCAAGCAACTTGGAGTCGGAGGAGCTGGCCAAGCTTCAGCTGGAGTTGGAGGTGGCGGAGTACCGGCTCCAGGCCGCCGAACGCGACCGTCGTCGGCACCGGGACTGATTCCCTTCCCCTCGGCCCTGTAACGAGTTCATCTCGCCCTTGGGCCCGGCGCGCCCGGCCATATACTCGGCCGGTGCCAGGGGCCGGCGTCTCGTCCACTTCCACCTCTCCCGGCCCACTCAACGTGGGGGCGGCGCGCATTGAGATGCTGGGGGTGCCGGTGGACCGTTGCACTCTGCGGCAGGCACTGGACCGATGTGAAGCCGCCGCCGCTGGCTCTGACCAGCCACTGCGGGTGGTGACCCTGAACCCGGAGATGGTGATGCAGGCTCGCCGACAGCCGGAGCTGGCCCGGGCGATTCGAACTGCTGGGCTCATCCTCGCCGATGGCGCGGGGATCGTCTGGGCGAGCAGACGCCTGGGATCCCCAGTTCCCGAGCGGATCGCCGGTGCGGATTTCCTCGACTCGTTGGCCGAACTGTCGGCCGCCCGCCAGTGGTCGCTATTCCTCCTGGGGGGGGAGCCAGGGGTGGCCGAGGCCGCGGCCCGGACCATGGAGTTGGCTCACCCGGGGCTGCGGGTGGGCGGGGTATGGAGCGGATCTCCCGCCTCCGGTGAGGCAAGGGAGATTGTTGATCGGGTGCGCACTTCCGGCGCCACGCTGCTGGCGGTGGCGTTTGGGGTCCCACACCAGGAACTCTGGCTGGCCGGCCATCTGAGCGAAACGGGAGCGCGAGTCGGCATCGGAGTGGGGGGTACCTTGGACTATCTGGCAGGACGGGTGCCCCGGGCGCCCGCGAGCCTTCGGCGGGCGGGCTTGGAGTGGAGCTTCCGGTTGGGACGCCAGCCCTGGCGCCTGCCGCGGATGATGAGAGGTGCTCCGTTCTTTTGGGATGTCTACAGGGAGTCCCGGCGGTACCGACGTCCTTGAGTACGTTTCCTCTCGAGCTAAGCCTCGTGCTGCCGGCCTACAACGAGCTGGTTAGGTTGCCCCCATCCCTGGATCTGATCCGGCGTCACCTCGATGGGGCCGGTCGGTCTTACGAGGTGCTGGTCGTGGACGACGGCAGTACAGACGGAACTCGGGCTATGGTCGAGAAATACCAGCCCAGCTGGCCGCAGCTCAGGTTGATCGTCTTCGACCGCAACCTGGGGAAGGGTGCCGCCGTCCGCGCCGGGATGCTAAAGGGGAGCGGCCGACTGCGCGCGTTTAGTGATGCCGACCTCTCCACTCCGATCGCCGAGCTGTACAAACTGGAGTCGGCGATCCAGAGCGGTGCCGGGGTGGCCATCGGGTCCAGGGCCATGCCTGACTCCCGGATCGAGCTGCACCAGCCGCTCTACCGGGAGCTTATGGGCAAGACCTACAACCAAGCCCTGCGCCGACTGGTTCTGCCGGGGCTGCGGGACACGCAGTGTGGCTTCAAGATGTTCACCGCCGAGGCTGCGGTGAGTTGCTTCACCCCGTTGCGGACTCCTGGCTTCGGATTCGACGCCGAGGTGCTGTTGCGGGCCCGCTTACAGTCCATCCAGATCGCTGAGATCCCGGTAATCTGGCGCAATGCGGCGGGTACCCGGGTGAGTTCGCTCCGTGACGGTGGGCAGATGTTGGCAGATCTGCTGCGGTTGCGCCGAAGGGTAGGCCCGGATCCAACCAGGTGAGTCGCGAACTCTCGCCCCGGCGCTCTCGGCCGGGGCACGGGCTCCTCGACCTCGGCGCAGCCGCGACGCGGGCGGACCAGCTAGTCCGTGCGACCTCGGGGCGGGTCTGGTGGTGGACGGCGACCGGGGTACTAATCCTCGGAGGTGCCGCAGCGGGGCTCCACATCCCGGTCTCGGGAGCGTGGTTCTGGAACCTGGCCAACGGAGAGGTGATCCGAGCACACGGCCTCGGGGCTGCGGCCCAGTTCCTAGCTCGGCCGGGAGCGGAGCTGGGCCTGCGGGCCTGGCTGGTCGACCTCGGTCTATTCCTCATATATAGCCGGGCTGGACTGACTGGCCTGGCGGTCACCGGGGCCCTTGGAGGAGCTTTGGTGGGGATCGGGATGCTGCTGGCGATCCGGTCCACTGGCCGGGCGCACCCGCTGATCGCCGTGGTGGTCGGCGGGCTTGGCCTGGGGGCTCTGGCCCCAGTTCTAACCGACCTGCCTGCCGAGGTGCTCGCCTTGCTGGCCGCGGGCCTGGTTCTGGCGCTGGCTGTCGCCGTTCGCCCCGGCTGGTCGGGGCCGGCAATTCTGGTCGGACTGGTTGTGGCCTGGACCAACGTCCAGGCCGACGCCGGAGTTGCGGTGCTGGTGATCTGGGGGTGGCTGATCATCGCCCATTGGGAGGCCTCCCGCCCGGGACGTGGGCCCGCGCCAAGCTGGTGGTTGATCCCGCTCACCGGCCTGGCGCTGATGCTGAGTCCGAGAGGGGTCGGTGCCCTGACGGAGCTGCCACTCAGCCTTGGCATGCAGGGTGAGCACCCGCTGCTGGCGGCGTGGTCCAGTATCGACTTCCACCCCTGGAGTGCCCGGGTCGCGGAACTGGCCGGAATGGTCCTCCTTGTCTCGTACTGGGTGGCCGGCTCGCGCTTGCGTCGCGTCGACGCCTACCTGGGCCTGGTGACCGCCCTACTGGCGCTCTTCTGGGTCAACTACCTGCCCTGGTTTCTGCTCGTGGCGGCAGTTCAGGCCAGCTGGTATTTGTCGGCCGCTTGGATCCGTCCGCCAGGCGGTCTCCAGGCAGAGCCAGCGTTGCGCCCCGGGCCGGCACGCTTCCGCTCGATCCCGTCCGCGGCGGCTGTCATCCCACTTGTGGTGGCGCTCGTGCTTCTCGGAACGGGAGTCGCAGCGGCTACCAGGGGCGGCGGGGTGAGGGGCCAAGCGGCTCTCCAGCTACCGGTCCAGGCGGCGCACTGGCTTGCCGTGCACCCCACATCGGGAGCCTGGTTCACCACTCCCCAGTTCGGCGACTATCTGGCCAGTCAATTCCCTTCGGGCCGGCACCTGCTCTGCACTGACGACCCGCTCCCAATGGGTGACCGAGCGCTCGGGCGGTGCCAGGCGCTGACCGTGCTGAACTCCGGAGCGCTGGCGACGCTGAAGGCCCTCAATCCCACACTCGCGGTGCTGCCCCGTGCGGCGCCGGCCGCTACCTTCTTGCTGGCTGAGGGTTGGGAGATCCGGTATCGTGACGCCACCACCGTGATCCTGGTACCCAGGAACCTCTAAGCCCTTTCGTCTAAGATCCCGATCGGATCGCGCACCCCGAACAGGAGAACATGTCCAAGAAGTCGATGGCCGCTCGGCGGCAGATGCGAGAGGCGGTGGCTGAGGGCCGGGCCGCCGGGTCACGGCAGCAGTCACGGAGCCGCCCCAAGGGTCGCAACTACCGGCGCAATGAGGCGAGGCGCCCTTGGGGGCTGATCGCGGGCGTCGTCGGCGTAGTTGCGGCCTTCGTGGTCGTGATCATAGTTCTGGAGACAACGCTCACTGGCACCCTCCAGCAGGACACGTCGGTGCTGCCCGCGCCCGCCTCGCTTGTCAACACGCTGACCAGCATCCCGGTATCGACCCTGACTGCGGTCAAGGCCGGGAACATCAACAACTCGCCGCTCAACATCCCGGCCTCCTACAAGGCGACCCCACTCAGCGTCAACGGGCTGCCCGAAATTGCCTTTGTGGGCGCCGAGTACTGCCCCTACTGTGCCTTGATCCGGTGGTCGCTGGTCGTTGGCCTAAGCCGATTTGGCACTTGGTCGGGGCTGCACATCATCCGTTCCTCGGTCTACGACTCGCCCTCCAATCTGCCCACCTTCACTTTCGCCTACGGAACCAAGCTCAAGAGCAAATACCTGGCTTTCTCTTCGCACGATCTGCAGAGCAACGTGTCGATTAATAAGGATGGGTCGCCCTACAAGACCCTGCAGACCGTGAGCGGGGCAATAGCGTCGCAATTCACTTCCATCGACAGCACTGGCGGCTACCCGTTCATCGACTACGCCGGCAAATACGTCCAGCTGGGAAGCGAGGCCTCGATTCCCAACGTCAGCGCCATGGAAGGGCTCAGTTGGGACCAGATCTTACAGGAGCTGAAAAACACCAAGTCGACAGTCGCCAAGGAGGTCCTCGGGGGGGCCAACTACGTGACCGCGGCCGCCTGCTTGGTGACCGGGCAGAAGCCGGGCTCGGTATGCGATAGCTCGATGATCCAGTCTCTGCAAAAGACCCTCAAAGCCAGCCAGTGAGCAAGGCCCGGAGCCGTCGCCGGATGGTTCCGGCCACCTCCGGGGAAGGCACGGAGCGGCCGGCCTCAACCTCTGAGGCCGGGGCAGTCGTGCCCTGGGGAGCAATCGCGCTTGTCGCGCTTGCGATCATCGGCCTGGGGCTGGCTTCCTATCTGACGGCCGTCCACTACGCCCCGGCCATCCTGGTGTGCAGCAACCAGGGGCTGGTCGACTGCCAAGCGGTCCTCACCAGTCCATACTCAGTGATCCCTGGCACCTCGCTTCCCATCACTGTCCCTGGCCTGGCCTACTTCCTGGTCAGCCTGGTCCTGGCGCTGGCCCAGCTGCGCAGGCCCACCAATTACGGGCTACGCCAGGCCCACGCCGTCTGGGGCGGATTGGGTTTGCTCACAGCCCTCTACCTGATCTTCGTGGAGCTCGTTGAACTGCACACAATCTGCCTCTGGTGCAGCACCGTCCACCTGGTGCTTCTGGTCACCTTCTTGGTCACGCTCTGGCGGCTCTACCCAAGGCCGAGCGTGCGCTGAATCGGTCGATCCTGCTCAGGGCAGGGGTCGCGCCTGGCCGGCGCAGGCGGGGACATCGTCCCGACGCCAGGTCGCCTTGGTGGGGTTGGGGGGTAGTTGCAGGGAATTCAGCAGGGTGGTCCGCTCGAATCCCTCAACTCGCCGGTCTCGATATACCAGCGTCCATTGGGGCGACCGCTGCAGGGCGTCTGGAAACGCGGTGCCGCGCTCGAAGACCACCAGCTGCGAGGGGCTGTCGTCGAGGTGGGCCAACCACTTCGGGCTGAGATCAATTATCGAGGCGTAGCGCTCGAGCAGCTGGCTGCCCATGAGGGCGGCGTCGCCGAAGATGAACACCTTGTCCTTGGGCACGGTGTAGGCAAGGAAGCCGCCGTCGCCGTACTGATTGAAGATGCGAAGGTGAGGTGGGCCTTGGTCTAGCCATTTCGCGGCGCAGACGGGGAAGGTGTTGATGTAGGTCGGGGATGTGAGCTCCGGGCTTCCACCGGCGTCAACCTGCACCGTCAGCACGGCCAGCAGCAGCACAAGCTCTAGCAGCTCGACGAGCACAACTGTCGGAGGTTGCCTCAACCGCAGGCGAGGGTGCCATCGACGGGCTATGTCCTGCCGAGCATGCTCCGCTAGGTGGATCCAGACCGGTGCACCGGCGGCGACTAGAAATACGCTGTTACGCACCGACTGCAGAGTCAAGAAGAGGCTCATCGCCAGGACCAGTCCATCGCGCAGGCTGACCGACCGGTAGCGAACCAGGAGGACGGCTAGGCTCAGGACGAAGAAGAGGAGCGGCAGGAGTACCGCTGAATGGAAGTCCGGGCTCTGCCACTCCTGAATCAGCGCCTGTTGAGCGGTGTTGAACTGGGTCTCGAATGGGTACGCCACGATCACCAGTCCATTGGGGTTCAGCAAGCACACGGCAACGGAGCACCCGGTCGCCCACACCAGTTGGACGAGCCGGCTTCGCTCCTCCGCGGCGCGGCGACCCACCAGTGCTGCTCCTCCCTCCACGGCCACGATGGCCAAGAGGAAGATCAGCCCGAGGATGAACCCGGAGTGGAGGTTGGACCAGATCAGAAAGATCGGTGGCAGCAGCCAGGCGGGATGGCCTCCCCGCCGCAGTTGCCGCTCCACCAGGAAGAGCACCACCGCGGTGAGCAGATAAGAGTCCATCTGCGACCGAGGCCCGAGGATCGGGTAGGCGGCTAGGCCAGCCAGCAAGATCCCTACCGCCAGGGTCAATCCGTGAGCTGGGCCCAACTCGCGAGCTCGCAGCCAGATGGCGACGAAGAGGCCCAGGGTGATCAGCTCGTAGACGATGACTACCCCCAGGCGCCCACTAGCCGCGGCGACGGCTGCCATCCACGACTCGCTGAGCCACTCCTGCATGACCCAGTGGCGACCGAGCGCCATGAAGGCATAGGGGTTGACGTGAATCAAAGCGTTGGTGGCCAGCAGTGTCTTGCCGTTGCGCAGGTGCCACCAGAAGTCCGGGTCCAACTCCACAGGACGGGCCAACAGCATGGCGACTAGGAGGCCGCTCAGCGCCAGGAACCGGGGGAGGTTCAGCCACTGGGGCCGCGGTTGGGGTGACCTCACTCGGCCCGTGTCCATGCCCTGCCCGGAGCGATCACGGGCGCCAGTGTAGGTGGGCATGGCTCCCCGGCACTCTCGGGTGGCCAGCCGCTCCCGAACATTTCTGCTGTCCACACCGTAACCTTTGAGGGTGGCCGCTCGTCCGGTGTCTCCGGTGGCCTCTCCGCTCGGGGAGCTGCAACTGGTCCTCGAAGAAGAGGTGCTCCGGGTTGAGAACGCCCTCCTCACCATTGATGAGGAAGTGATGCAGCTGCTAGCTGCCCTGGACTTGGTCGGGGAGCGGCTTGAGGACGCCGACGTTGTCCGACGCCACGTGCTCCGAGATCACGGCCGGTTCACGTCGGCTGAAGTAGAAGCCGCGATTGGGCGTTGCTTCTCCCTTCGCTCCGAGATGTCCTTGGCACGGCTTCGGCTGGCCCACTGCCGCAGTTGGGCCAAGGAGTTGCGCTACTGGCACTCCCTGATGAAGGCGGCAGCCGAACAACTGGAGGACCATCGCCCGCCCGACGGAACCCTCGAGGAAGGGCTGGCCCGCTATCGCAGCGCCTCGCGACAGGTATTCCAGACCATCGACGAAGAGAGGATGCGCATCGCCCGCGATATGCACGACGGCCCGGCGCAGTCGATGTCGAACCTGGTGCTTCGCGCCGAGATCCTTGAGCGGATGGTCGCCCGCGAACCGGAACGAGCGAAAGCGGAGGTAGAGAGCTTCAAGGACGCCATGAAGGCAGTCCTGGACGAGACCCGCCAGCTGATTTTCGACCTGCGCCCGATGACCCTGGATGACCTGGGTGTGATCCCAACCCTTCGCCGCCTGGTCAACGAGTTCCGGGAAGAGGAGGGGATCGAAGGTAGGCTCTCGGTGATCGGCACCGAACGGCGGCTCCCGCCAGCCACTGAGGGCGCACTCTTTCGGATCGTCAAGGAGGCCCTAGTGAACGTCCGGAAGCACTCTAGGGCCCACAGCCTGGATGTGCTGATCAACCTCCAGCCTCAGCGGGTAAGTGCGGTGATCAAAGACGACGGCGAAGGATTCGACTTGGCCGCGATCGAGGCGAGGCTGGCTCGTGAGCCACACTTCGGGCTGATCTCGATGCGGGAGAGAGCCGACCTAGAGCACGGGCAATTGGAGATCCTCTCGCAGGTCGGGCGTGGCACCGAGGTCCGAGTCACCTTGCCGATCGAAGCGTAATAACTCACCAGAAAGTTACGCAGCGGTTACACGACTCCAAGCCCATCTCACCATATACTCCGGCTGCCATAGCTAGGCCTAGGGCGCGAACCCCTAGAGTCGACCCGGAAGGAGGTTTTGAAGGTATGCTCGGATCTTGGTACGTGCGGCTGCGTGACCAAATTGGTCAGGTTATCTCGCACCGCGACTCGGACGAAGAGGGCCAGGGGATGGTCGAGTACGCGTTGATTTTGGTTCTGATCGCGATCGTTGTCATCGTAATCCTCACTGTCGTGGGACACCGAGTCAGCGACGTCTTCTCCAACATCAACTCTGGTCTTGCCGGCTGATTCGTAGCACTCAATCGCGCGGCGGGGCAACCCGCCGCGCGTTTGTCCAATCCACCCACCGACAATGCGGTCGGCGGGATTCCTTCGGAGGTTTTCGACGGTGACGACCGATTTGAAAGGACGGGTCAATCAGGTCTGGATCGCCATAGGGCTGATCCTTGCGATATTCGCGTTCGGCGCGGCATATTACTTCACTCGCGCCAACACTCAGAGCACGCCAACGGTTCCAGCCACTGGCCAGTTGGTCGTCGTCGCGAAGGTCTCGATTCCTAGCGGAACACTGATCACCGCGGGCATGCTCGAGGAGACTCGAATTAAGGGCCTGCTCCCCCTCGACGCATACACGTCGTGCCAGCAATTGGTGAGCAGCGCTTGCGCAACAACTGCAGGGGTTTCTGCGTCGCAGTCGTCTAGTGCGGTCACCTCCAACTACTACGCCGTCGTTTCCATCTCCCCCAACGAGATAATCACTCAAGACTTGGTCTCGCTCAATAAGGCGACCCAGTCGCCCAGTTTCGGCAACCTCAACTTGCCGCCGGGCGACGTGGCCGTGGCGATTCCGATCACGGCCCAGGAAGCGGTCGCCGGTTATCTTCAAGTGGGCGACCACATCGACATCATCGGTGTCGACACCAACGGAAACACCGCATTCACCTTTGAAGATCTAGCGGTGATCAGTGTCGGTTCACCGTCCACGACCGCGGGCGCGTCCAGCAGTTCGGCAAGCGGGGGGCTGATCGTGCTTCAGCTGACTCGTAGCCAGGCTCTGGGTGTGACCGAGATGGTCCACGACGGATCGATCTACACCATTGCACTGCGATCCACCTCGGACTATGGCCACGGCTATGTCCCGATCAGCATAACCCCGGCTGACGAGTACACCCAGGCGTGCGTGCCCGGGACCTCCGTCAACCCGATCATCGAAGAGGACGTGCAGTCGGCTCAGCAGTCCGTGACCGCGGCGACATCCACCTACAACACTGCTGACAAGCAGTACACCAAAGACAACACTGCGCTCCAAGACTTGTCAGGTACCGGATCGGCCTATCAGGCTGCCAAGGCCCAGGTTCTTTCGGACTCGGCCACACTGTCTCAGGATCAGTTCGCACTGATCGAGGCAGAGGACGAGCTGGCCTCGGACCAAGCGGTCCTCTACTGCGGCTCGTCGCCAGCGGGCGCCTCGTCCGCGGCGGCCGGCAACAACTCCGGTAGCTCGACAATGTTGCAGAACCTCTTTGGCTTCACACCCGCACCCTGAGGGACGAGCGTACTTCGGGCGTAGCCAGTAGTTCGTGGTCAACGCTGTGGCGGATAAGACGGTGATCCGCGTGGTCGTGGTCGACGACATCGCCAGCACCCGAGAGAACCTCAAGAAGTTGCTCTCCTTCGAGGAGGACATCGAGGTCGTCGGGACCGCTGGCGATGGCCAGGCCGGGATCGACGCGGCCCGTCAACTCGCCCCCCACGTAGTGCTGATGGACGTCAACATGCCGGGCATGGATGGGATCGCGGCGACGGAGACGCTGGCCGTGGAGTCACCCAACTCCCCGGTGGTGATCATGTCGGTCCAGGGGGAGCGGGACTACCTGCGACGGGCAATGCAATCGGGCGCACGAGAATTCCTGATCAAGCCCTTCACCGGCGATGAACTGGTTGCCAGCATCCGCCGGGTCTATGAGATGGAGGAGAAGAAGGGCTCCTACGTGACCCGGAAGCCGCCGCCGCCGGCGGAGAGCGATCTGCCGCCACCCGCCGGCTGCCAGGTATGTCTGGTCATGAGCGGAAAGGGGGGCTGCGGCAAGACCTTCATAGCCATAAACCTGGCGGCCGCCCTTAAACTTGAGACCGGTGGCCGTGTTTGCCTAGTCGACCTCGACCTGCAGTTCGGTGACATCGGCGTGATGCTCAACCTGGACCACTCAAAGACCATCACCGAGTTGGTCGATAGCGAGAGCGCCCTCGACTGGGAGTTCGTCGACGACATCCTGGCCGATGGCCCAGAGGGGATCCGAGTTCTCCTCGGGCCCTTCAGCCCGGAGTTCGGCGACCTAGTTAGGGCGGAGCATGTGCGTGCCATCGTCGACGTTCTGCGACGAGAGTTTGACTATGTCGTCGTGGACAGCGGGAGCCAACTATCGGAGGCTACGCTCGAAGCAACTGAGTTGGCCGATCACGTCATCGTGGTCGGGGAGCTCACTATCCCCGCCATCAAGGACACACGCCTGATGCTGAAGATGCTGGAATCGCTCAAGGTCGACCGCTCGAGGGTCATGGTCGCGGTCAACGCCCATGACGCCCATGCTGTCTATGACGCGGCCAGCATCGAGCGCAACCTGAAGTTCCCAGTTGCCCTCCAGATCCCCTCTGAGCCGCGCCTGGTGGGTGGGTCGATTCACCGGGCGATCCCGTTGGTGGTCTCCCACCCGGACTCGGATGTCTCCTTGCTCTTGCGCACCCTGGCACGGAGTCTGGTCCCCGCGGGCGCGCACATATCTGAGGTGAAGGTTGAGGCAAAGGCGACCGCCTCCCGACGCTTTGGGCTCAGGCGTTAGGCTCGTTTAGGGAGTACGACTGAGCCATGTCACTTCTGGAGCGCGTAAGGACTAAGGGCGACACCGACCCGGAATCCGGTCCTCCTCAGGCCGGGCCGAGCGAGGAACAGCCTAAGCCCAGGAACGCGGAGCCGGCGGCGAGCACCCCCGCCTCAGCGCCCGTCTCACCACCTTCTCGCCTGGCCGCCGCTCTGGCAGCCAAGCCGGAGCCGGCTCGTCCAGCCAGCCCGGAGCCGATCGGATCACCCGGGTTGGAGAGAGCGGGCTCAGGGAAACCGCGAGCACCCGTCAGCTGCCGGGGAAGGGCGGGCGGCCCATCACCCGCAGTACGTGACGATCAAGGCCAGGGTCACCAAGGCGCTGCTCGAGGAGTACACCGACGTCTCCAAGGCGCCCCGCGAGAGCGCTGGTGGCCAAGATCGGGGAGCTTTGCAACGCCGTCCTGGAAGAGCTCAGCATCTCGATCACCCGAACCGATCGGCAGCGGTTAGTGGAGCAGTTGATCAGCGACGTGCTGGGACTGGGTCCGCTGGAGATCATCCTCAAGGACCCCGAGATCAGCGAGATCATGGTCAACGGACCCGAGGATGTCTACGTCGAGCGCCTGGGACGGATCTACCGCTACCCGGCGAAGTTCGACAGCACCGACCACCTGATGCAGATCATCGACCGGATCGTGAGCTCGATCGGCCGACGAGTGGACGAGAGTTCACCAATGGTCGATGCCCGCCTCAAGGACGGTTCCCGGGTGAACGTGATCATTCCGCCGCTGGCTCTGCAGGGCCCCACCCTGACGATCCGGCGCTTCTCCAAGGATCCCTACACGGTCGAGGACCTGATCAGCTTCGGGACCATCACCCCGGACATGGCGACATTCCTGCGGGCGTGCGTGCGGGCCCGATTCAACGTCCTGATCTCCGGTGGTACCGGCTCCGGAAAGACGACTACCCTCAACGTGCTCTCGAGTTGGATCCCCGACTGATGAGCGGATCATCACGATCGAGGATGCGGCCGAACTGCAGCTGCGCCAGGACCACGTGGTGACGCTGGAGTCCAGGCCCGCCAACATCGAGGGCCGAGGCAGGGTCAGCATCCGCGACCTGGTCATCAACAGTCTGCGGATGCGGCCGGACCGGATCGTGGTTGGGGAGTGCCGAGGCGGCGAGGCGCTGGACATGCTCCAGGCCATGAACACCGGCCACGATGGGTCGCTCACCACCGTCCACGCCAACAGCCCTCCGATGCGCTCACCCGGCTCGAGACCATGACCTTGATGGCCGGCACTGATCTGCCCTCGCGCGCGATCCGCGAGCAGATCTGCCTCGGCCATCCACATCGTGGTCCAGCAAGCCCGACTGCGGGATGGCACCCGACGCATCGTCGCCATCTCTGAGGTCCGTGGCTTCGATGGGGAGCAGTCGACCTGGCCGACATCTTCCAGTACCAGCAGAAGGGTGTGGACGAAGAAGGCATGGTCATCGGTGACTTCGAAGCTGTGCAGCTTCCCAAGCGAATGGAGGACTTGGCGGCCGCGGGAGAGGGATTGGAGGAGTCTCTGTTTACGCCTCCAACCACGCGCAAATTACCAGCAGGAGAGACCGCCGCATGAACGATCTAGTACTGGTCCTGGACGGGGTCGGTGCCTTGTCATTGGGTGGAGCGCTGGCCTACGGGCTCGCCAGCTGGCGAGGAAACGCGGGAGGCGACGTGCTGGACGACCGGGTGCGTCGCTTCGCGGAGGCTGGCGCGGGTCTGGCGATCGTGCGTTCCCGGGGAGGACGACGCTAAGGAGTCCGGATCTGCCGGAGGGAGCCTTGCCAAACGCCTACTGGCCGGTTTCCGGCGACAGTTGGAAAGCAGCAGCCAAACCACGGGGGTTGCGCGGCGGCCCCGGTCCGCAGAGATCGCGGAGTCGCTAGCTCGGGCCGATGTCAAGCTCCGGCCGGCGGAGTGGTATCTGATCCGAATCGGCACCGTGGTGCTGCTCGGCTTGATCGGACTGGGGCTTTACCGCAGCGTCATCTTCGCCGGGATCCTGGCCGTAGTCGGCCTCTTCATTCCGCCCCTGGTGCTGCGCTTTCGCGCTGGTCGTCGTCTCAACCAATTCAACGGTCAGCTGGGTGACACCTTGATCCTGCTCAGCAACGCGCTCAAGGCCGGCTACAGCTTTCCCCAGGCGATGGCCAGCATCGCGCGCTCGGCACCGCCTCCCACCGCTGATGAGTTTGCCCGAGCGACCAGAGAAGTACAGTTGGGAGTGACCACCGACGCAGCTCTCTCCCACATGGTCACCCGGATCCGATCTGAAGATCTGGACCTAGTCGTCACCGCCGTCCAGATTCAGCGAGTCGTGGGTGGTAACCTGGCCGAGATCTTCGACAGCATCGCCTTCACCATCCGCGAGCGCATCCGGATCAAGGGCGAGATCAAGACGCTGACCGCCCAGGCGCGCGCCTCCAGCTTCATCATCACCGGCCTGCCGATCGCCCTGGCCCTGATCCTGGAGGCGATCAACCCCACCTACATCGCTCCCTTGCTCAACTTCAAGGGACCTGGTCCGTACATCTTGATCGCATGCGCCATCTCGATTGCGTTTGCCTTTTACGTGATGCGACGCATCGCCAACATCGAGGTCTGAGCCATGTCCTATGAAGCCCTGTTCGTAGGCCTGGTGGCGGCGCTGGCGGTGTTCTTGATCTTCGCCGGCTTCGCCAAGCGCTCACCCCAGGTGAGCCTGCTCGACGCGCGTCTCGCCGCGTACGACGAGCCCAATGCCCCCCGGACGCTGGACGAGATAGAGATGAGTCAGCCCTTCGGCGAGCGCTTCCTGCGCCCGTTCTTCGACCGGATCGGACGCCGCTTGGCGTCGCTTCAGCCGAGGGATCGAGCCCAGAAGCTTCAGATCCTGATCGACCTGGCGGGGCGGCCGTTGGGCATGAACGCTGCCAGCTTCGTCGCGGTCCAGGTGGTCTTGGCGGTGGTGCTGGCGTTCGCCGGGGTCGGGCTGGCCATTCTGATCGGCCTGCCCTGGGTCCTCGGCGCCATATTCGGTGCCGTCTTCGGCTACATCGGCCCGCAGTACCAGCTGAAGCGAGTCGTCAGCGCCCGGCAGAAGGAGATTTCGCTGGCCCTGCCGAACGCGCTCGACCTGCTCTGCATCAGTGTCGAGGCGGGCCTCGGATTTGACGCGGCCCTGGCTCGAGTTGTCGAGAAGTTCAACAACGCACTTACCCGTGAGTTCTCCTTCGTTCTAAACGAGATCCGGCTGGGCAAGCCCCGCCACGAGGCACTCGAGGATCTGGCCAAGCGCTGCGGAGTGCAGGAACTGGCTTCGTTCATCCAGGCTCTTGTGCAGTCTGATCAGCTTGGCGTGGGCATCGCCCGGGTGCTGCGGATTCAGTCCGACGAGATGCGCCGCCGCCGTCGTCAGAAGGCGGAGGCAAAGGCCCAGCAGGCCAGCCTGAAGATGTTGTTCCCGATGGTGGGTTGCATCTTCCCGGTGCTATTCGTGATCCTGCTCGGTCCCCCCGCGATTTCGCTGATTTTCCATGTTGCCTAATGCATCCGCGGTGGAGTCCGCGTCCGGCGCTGTTGGGCCTCGCAAAGTCGCGGTGCAGACTGCCGACGGATCCCTTGTGGCGAGCCGGGTGACGGTGGCGGACCATTTTCTCCCTCGCCTGCTGGGATTGATGGGGCGCTCAAGCATCGACCCCGAGGAAGGACTGTGGCTGGTTCCGTGCAACAGTGTGCACATGTTCTTCATGCGGACTCCGCTCGGACATCGCCTACCTGGACCGGCAGCTTCGCGTGGTGCGCAGCGTTCCGGAGATGCGGGAATGGCGGGTCAAGGTGTTGCCGGTGCGGCATGCGCATAGCGCGCTCGAGCTCGCTCCGGGCACCCTCCGTCGACACGGTATAAGCGATGGAGACGAACTCGAGAATAGAGGCCGAATCCGTGACCGCAGTAGAGGCCGCGCCGCAGCTGGCCGCGATGGGGTCGGCGGCGATCAGTCCCAGTTTCAGGGAGTAGCTAATGAGCCCGGTCCTTACCGACGAAGAGCGGCTGCAAGGCATGGAGGGTTACCTCCAAGCCCTCGGTCCGCTGCGGGTCCTAGTTGAAGACGACAGTCTGACTGAGATCATGGTGGTCGGGCCCGACATGGTGTATGTGGAAGCGCAGGGCAAGATCGTGCTCACCGACGTGCGCTTTCAGGACAACGAGCACCTCCTCAAGGTGATCGACCTGATCGTCGCCGCCGTCGGACGTCGGGTTGACGTTCGCCAACCCCTGTGCGATGCCCGTCTGCTCGATGGGTCGCGAGTCAACGCCGTCGTGCCTCCGGTGGCGATCGATGGTCCGATTCTTACCATCCGCAAATTCGCCAAAGAAAGACTGCGGATCACAGACCTCATTCACTTCGGCACCATCGACGAGGCGGGGGCCTCGTTTCTCCAGGCCTGCGTCCTCGCGCGCGCGAACATCCTCATCTCGGGTGGCACCGGCGCGGGGAAGACGACGCTGCTCAATATCTGCTCCGGCTTCATCCCCCCCGACGAGCGGATCGTCACCATCGAGGATGCGGCTGAGCTGCAGATGCACCAAGAGCACGTCTGTCGGCTGGAATCCCGCCCGCCCGATGTTCGCGGCGAGGGCCGGATCGTCATCCGCGATTTGGTCATCAACGCCCTGCGGATGCGGCCGGACCGGATAGTCGTCGGTGAGGTCCGGGGCGGTGAAGCTCTGGACATGCTCCAGGCCATGAACACCGGGCACGATGGCTCGATGACGACGGTCCACGCCAATACCCCCCGAGACAGCCTGGCCCGTCTCGAGACTCAGGTGCTGATGGGTGGGGTTGAGCTGCCGGCGAAGGCGATCCGGCAGCAGATCGCCAGCGCCCTCGACATCATCGTGCAGCTCAACCGCCTGCGTGATGGCAGCCGTCGCATTACGGCGATCAGCGAAGTGGTCGGCATGGAGGGTGACACCATCACGATGCAGGACATCTTCGTGATGAAGGCTGAGGGGATGGACGATCAGGGGAACCTGAAGAACCAGATCGAGCTGACCGGGGTCAGGCCCCAGATCCTCGACCGGCTGTTTGACATGGGCCTTCCGGTGCCCCCGGAGATCTCCCGACTGTTCCCGGACCGTCGCACCGACCAGGTGGCGGCGATCAGGTTGCCGACCCCACCGACAGGACCATTGCAGAGGCGGATTGGCTGAGCCACAGAGTCGGGGCGCCCAAGTGCGCCGGTTCATCGCTGGTACGGTTCGGGAGAGTAGCGCTGGGGTTCGGCCTAGTGCTGGCGTTGTCGGGCCTGGTGGCAACACCGGCATTGGCACAACCGACAGGCAGTTCGACCCCATATGACGCCGAGCTCTTCGGCCTGACCAACAACGACCGAACCAGCAATGGGCTGGCCGCACTGGCCAACAACTCCACCCTGGACAACATCGCCGAGGCCACGCCCTACTACGGATGCAGCGTCTCGCCGATCTACGGGCGCGCCGCCGACATGATCACGCGACAGTACTTCTCCCATCAGATCCCGGGCTGCACCGCCGACGGTGGCTACGTCTGGCCGATCATGACCGCCGACGGCGTGGACTGGAGCGCTGCGGGCGAGAACGTCGGCTGGAACAGTGGCTATGCCGATCCGGCGGCCGGGGTCAACACCCAGTTCATGGACTCACCGCCCCACCGGGCCAACATCCTCGGAGCCTACAACGAGTTGGGCATTGGCTCCTGGTACACAGCCGGGCCCTGGAACTTCCCTGACAGCGGCGGAGGGCCCTATTCGGATGTCTACATGTTTGCCCAGGAATTCGTGCAGGTGGGTGAGTCGGCCCCTCCGGCGCCTCCGTCCTCCTCCAGCGGTGTCGGCGTGACTTCCACCCCGCCGCCCACGCCCATCCCAACTCCCAAACCCAAGCCGCCCGTCCCTGGGGTGGCTTCCCGGCTACCCAAAGGGGCAAGTGGGTTGCTACCCAGCACCATCGAGCAGGTGATCAGCAGCTATCTCGATGAATGACGCCCGTACGGCAGTCCCTGAGAGCGTGCCGGACGGACAGGTGGTTCTGCAAGCGACCGGGATCCACAAGAGCTTCGCTATCAGCAGGACCCCCCACCAGGTGGTCCGCGGAGTCTCCCTGGAGGTCAAATCTGGGGAGTTCTTCGCGATCATGGGCCCCAGCGGCTCGGGCAAGTCGACCCTCCTGCACGCGCTGGGCGGGCTCGAGCCGCCCGATCGGGGTACGGTGGAGGTTAGGGGCACCGACCTGTATTCGCTCGCGGACGGCGAGCGGGCGGCATTTCGACGGAGCCAGATCGGGTTCATCTTCCAGTTCTTCAACCTGTTACCCAGCCTCACAGCGGCCGAGAACGTGATGCTGCCCTACCGATTGGAGCGCAACCGTACCTGGCCGTTCAGGGGGCTGGGTCGCGACCGCGACATAAAATCTCGTACCCATGACCTGATGGCGATGTTGGGTCTCCGAGGACTCCAAGGCCACCGACCTGATGAGATCTCGGGTGGCGAGCAACAGCGGGTCGCGATCGCCCGGGCACTGATTTCGGAGCAGGCGATCCTGTTGGCCGACGAGCCAACCGGGACGCTGGATTACCACGCGGGCAGGGGTGTTTTGGAGCTACTGCTCCGGCTCAGCCGTCAGGAGGGACGCACCATCGTGCTGGTGACCCATGACGTGAGGGCAGCCTCCTACGCCGACCGGGTAGCGATCATGCTCGACGGTGAGTTCAAGGAGGTGGTCGATCTCGGCCACCGAACCGTCCACGACACCGCTCCACTTTTGGAGCGGCTTGGCACACATGGCCTCTGAGGGCGGCATCGGGAATTGATACCCCTCCTCTGGCGCCGCGCGGCGATGGCCCGCTTGGTCCTAGGGGTGGCCGCGCTAGCGCTGGGCGGTGGCGCGATTTTGGGTACCCAACTGACCGCAGCTGCGCTGCATCGACAGGCCAGCCAAGCGATCGCACAACGGTCCGGCTCGGCTGAGTACGACATCCAACCCTTTGCCCGCCTCGGTTTTACGACCGCACAGGTCGAGGCGATATCGAAGCTCCGGGCGGTCAGCGTGGCCGTCCCACTCGAGGAGAAGGCCGACCTGGCGCGTCTTCCCTCGCGCGCCTTCAGACAAGTCGTCCTGGTGGCCACCAACGCCCAAGGAGTGGCACTGCGACCCTTGCCGCTGGTCCGCGGGAGCCGCCCGAAGGACTCCGCTCAAGTGGCGGTTAGCCAGGACCTTGCCCCCGGTATCTCGATCAGCAGCGGCGCCCTGACGCCAGGCAAGGTGGGAGTCGGGCAAAAGCTCCAGCTGATCGAGTCAGGTGGCGCCGCTAACTTCAAGGTGGTCGGGGTGGTCGCCGACTCATCTTTGGGCGCGCCTTTCACCGCGGACGCGGTCTACATCACCCAAGCAACCGCCAAGAAGCTGTTCGCCGAGGGACTCCAGGTCAGCGATGTCGCGGTGCGGCTTCGCCCAGGAGCGACCTTGGACGAGCTCCTGAGCCAGCTCTCGGCGTCGGTACACACGCAATACACCGTGAGTAACCCACGATCGGTCACTGACGGTGACCCCGTCCAGCAACTGGATCCGATTGTGGACGGGATCACCGCGCTCAGTCTGCTGCTGGCCTTTGCCGTGATCGCCGCCACCTTCAGTGCGCTGGTTCTGGATCGTCGTCGAGAAATCGGACTGCTCCGGCTCGCTGGGGCCAGTCCGGCACTGATCTACCGCAGTTTCCTGCGGGAGGCCATGGCCGTCTCCGCCCTGGGAGCAGCGATTGGCGTCGGGGTGGGGTACCTACTGGCGCTGATCCTTCTCGGAGTTTCCACCCCGGCCGGGGTGAGCCCGCAACCCACGATTCAGGCTGACCCTGGATGGACCCTGGTCTCATTCCTGCTGGTACTTCTCATCGGCGTGCTAGCCGCCGCACTGCCGGCGATCCGGGCTGCCAGGATCCCACCCTTGATCGCCGTCCGACCCGCGGGCCGGCGAACTCGTCGCTGGTTTCCGCTGCAGCTGCCGCTGGCACTCCTGGGCGTCATCGGCGCCTACTTCTTCTTCGAGAACGGAGGTGCCCTGGGGGTGGGCCTGGGCGCGGCGTTTGCCTATATTGCCTGCTGCGCAGCGCTGGGCTGGATCGCTCCCACCATGGTCCGGGCATTCGGAACCGTGGTCGGCCCGATTGTCGGGACTCCCGTGGCCGCGATCACTGCCCGCAGCCGCACCCACCCCGCCCGCCTCTCCCTGGCACTGTCCACCTTGTTTGTCAGCGTAGCCACCGCAATTGCCTTGCTGGGCCTCTCCGGCGCTGCGTTGACCGCTGGCCAGGGTTGGGTCGACCACCTCTTCGTCGGCCAATATCTCTTGGTCAGCCCGGTGGTCCAGAGCCAGCAAGTTGAGAAGGAGGTACTGAGCGCTGTTTCGGCCAAGACCACAGGCATCACTGTGGTTGCTTCCGCCCCGGTCCGGTTCGTTGCCGGCCGAGTTGGACACCAGGCGATCTCGGTTGAAGCCACCCCTGCCGTCGCCTACGGGATCAGCGGGGCCCTCCAGTTCGTGCACGGGGTGAGGGACGCAGCCATAAGTCAGATGGCGGCCGGAACCGGCGCCCTGGTGCCACTTGAGCTCGCCAGTACCCTCCGTGTCAGCGTCGGCTCGACCATCAAGGTCGTAAGCGCCACCGGCTCCGGATCATTCCGCGTTGCGGGAGTGGTCGCTCACACATTGCCCGGGCCGTCAGGCACCGAGTCTCTGGTGGTTGACAGCGCCGTCGCGAAGAAGGACTTTGGGTCGGCCGCCCAGGGCTTCAACCTGATCCAGCTGCAACTCAGGGGATCGGGTGATCTCCAGCGGCCGGTGGCGCTCGCCGCGTTCAAGTACGGGTTGGAGGAGGAGACCGTCTCCACTGTGCGCCAGGGGGTTGATCTGGGTGTCCAGCACGACATCGCTGTGCTCTCAGCATTGGCCCTGGTTGGAGTGGTAATCGCCATTCTGGCCGCGATCGACACTGTCGTCCTAGGCGCCCGAGAGGGCACCCGGGATATGGCCCTGCTGCGAGTCGTCGGCCTGAGCCGTGCCGAGACTCGCCGGGCGGTGCTGGCGGAGGCGCTCTCGACAGCGGTGGCCGGCTGCGTTCTCGGAACCTTGGTCGGGATCGGCCTGATCGCACCCGAGGTCCACGCCGCTACCTCGGCGGCACTGCCGTTGAGCTTCCAGATCCCCGGTTTGGTGATCGTCGCGGTGATCTTGGCCGTCGCGGTGGCCATGGTGGTCGCTGCCGTGGTCCCGGCCCATCAGCTCAGTAACCTCGACCCGATGGCAGCATTGAGCGCGGAGTGACGCGGCGGTGACCTCGGCGCCTGAGGGGGGCAGCCTGGAAGACCTGTTGGGCAATCGCGGGCGTCGGCTCCGGCGGCTGGTTCTGCTCGTCTCGCTGGGTTGCGTTCTTGGCCTCGCGGTATTCGCGCTGGCCCACGAGATTCCTCCTCGGCCGGGAGGTCTAGCCGACGACTACCGTGTCTTCAACGCGGCTAGCGAGCTGATTGGCCGCGGAGCCAATCCCTACCACCTGGGGATCCTCCAGACTGCCGAACAGGCGGCGGACCACTACCCGAGCCTGAACCCGGTGCTGGACAGCTTTGTCGATCCACCGGTCACGGCTTGGCTGCTGGTGCCCCTCTCCCACCTGACATTCTGGCTCAGCTTCGCGATCTTCACGGTGGTGAGCCTTGTCTGCATGCTGCTCACCGTCACCCTGCTGGCCCGCGACCTGGGGTGGCGCCACACCAGCCTTCTGGCGGCGGCGGTGGTGGTCTCCTGGGTAGGGCTGCTCGGACTGATTGATGGTCAGTTCGACGCCATCATCTTGGCTTCTCTAGCGGGCGCGATGCTTCTGGCGTGGCACCAACGCAGCCTGGCTGCGGGGCTGGTGTTGGGGCTGACCTTGCTCAAGCCGACCCTGTTGTGGCCGGTACCGATCTTCATCCTATTGGCTTTATGGCCGAACCGACGGCAGGCCTTGCGCTTTGCGGCCGGGTTCCTCCTGATGGTGGTCGTCTTCCTGCTGGCGAGTTGGTCCCGGCTGGGCTCCTGGGTGCACCACTTGACCGGTTTCGCGGGGGCGGTCGGCACCCAGCAGCCTGACCTGGCAGGCCTCCCTGGCCTTCTGCGGGCCGCCCCTGTCTCGTGGGGGCTGGGAACCGGGCCCACGGCTCCCACGAGCCTCGCGCTAGTCGCTCTGGCCCTGCTCGCTATGGTCGTGTTCGGGATCTGGATGATGATTTCGCCCGATTGGCGCCGGGTAAGCCCGGTTGGCAGGGTCTCGTGGGCGGTCGCCTTGCCCGTAGGAATATGGCTACTAGCCATCCCATACGCCCACCCCAACGACGATCTGCTCCTGCTCCCACTCTTCATGCTGACCGTGGGCCGCGACGCGCGGCGGGTGCACGGGCTCGGTCTCCAGCTGTCTGGCGCGGTGGTAGTTCTGGTGCTGCTGATCTGGCCGGGAGGATTGCTCCCGTGGCAGGTGGGGCTGGCTCTACTGCTGGTCCTTTCCGCCGGTGTATGGCGCTGGCGGACCGACATTCGCCTGACCGGCTTCGGAGCCGGCCTCTGCGTCTTGACGCTAGCCACGCTCCCGCCTGTTTGGAGCTTTCACCTGCTGGCGGTCGGCCTCACTCCGATTGCCGTCCTGATCCTGGTGGTGGAGGGAGGGCGCACCTGCTGGATCGAGGTCGGAGGAGCTGGTACCGGTCCGGCCTACTTTGAGGAGCCGGCCAGGCCGGCGGTTGCCCAGCCAGCAGGCTGGGCATAATCGTCTGAGGTCATGAGTGTCTTCAACCGGATCTACGATCCGACCCGCCGCGAGGTCCGGCGCCACACCGGGGAGGTGGCCGAGATCGGTGAGGCCGGCAAGGGGCTCGAGCTCCTCTCCGATGAGCAGTTGCGAGCCAAGACCGACGAATTCAAGGGCCGACTTGAAGAAGGGGAGTCCCTGGATGAGCTCCTGGTCGAGGCGTTCGCGGTAGCGCGCGAGTCGGCCCGGCGACACCTGGCGATGCGCCCATTCGACGTGCAGTGCCTGGGCGGCATCGTGCTGCACCAAGGCAAGATCGCCGAGATGAAGACCGGCGAGGGCAAGACCCTGGTGGCAGCCCTGCCTCTCTATCTCAACGCCCTGACCGGGCGTGGCTGCTTCCTCGTCACCGTCAATGACTTTCTTGCTCGACGAGACGCTGGCTGGAACGCTCCGCTATTCCACGCGCTGGGGATGCAGGTCGGAGTGGTTATCCCAGAGCAATCTCTGGTCTACGACCCCGAATACACCGACGAACAGCACGCTGACGAGCGGTTGCGGCACCTTCGGCCCGTTTCCCGCGCGGAAGCGTACCAGGCGGACGTGGTTTATGCCACGAACAACGAGATGGGATTTGACTACCTGCGTGACAATCTTGCTCGAACGTCCGACCAGAAGGTGCAGCCGGACCGCTATTACGCGATCATCGACGAGGTGGATTCGATCCTTATCGACGAAGCTCGAACGCCACTCATCATCAGCGGACTGGGCGAAGAGTCACCGGAGAAATATTACCAATTTGCCCGGCTGATCCCCAGGCTGACACCTGAAGTTGACTACACCATCGATGAAAAGACCAAGTCCGGGAGCCTGACTGACGAGGGAGTAGAGAAGATCGAGCGGATGACCGGGATCGCCAACGTTTATGACATTGAGCATGTCGACGAGGCGCACCACATCAACCAGGCGCTACGAGCCCAGGCGCTCTACTCGCGGGACCGCGAGTACATCGTCCGGGACGGTGAGGTCATCATCGTCGACGAGTTCACCGGTCGGACGATGCCCGGACGCAGATGGTCAGACGGCCTACACCAGGCTATCGAAGCCAAGGAAGGCGTCAAGGTCCAGCAAGAACAGAGGACTCTGGCGACGGTCACCTTCCAGAATTACTTCCGCACCTTCGAGGTGCTCGCCGGCATGACCGGCACGGCGATCACCGAGGCGGAGGAGTTCCACAAGATCTACCAGCTCGAGGTGGTGCCGATTCCCACCAACCAGCCGATGGTTCGGCTCGATGAGCCCGACCTCATCTTTCGCGCGGAGGATGTCAAATTCGACGCTATCGCTAACGAGATTGAGGAGCGTAACCGAAAGGGGCAGCCGGTCCTGGTCGGCACTGTCAGCATCGAGAAGAGCGAACGCCTGTCTCGACTCCTGCAAAAGCGTGGAGTGGTCCACGAAGTACTGAACGCGAAGCAGCACGAGCGGGAGGCAGAGGTCGTCGCAGCGGCAGGCCAGCGGGCCGCGGTCACGATCGCCACCAACATGGCCGGCCGTGGCACCGACATCGTGCTCGGGCCAGGGGTGAAGGAGCTCGGTGGTCTCTACATCATGGGAACAGAGCGTCACGAGTCGAGGCGCATCGACAACCAGCTGAGAGGCCGTGCGGGCCGCCAAGGTGATCCCGGGGAAAGCCGCTTCTTCCTATCTTTCGAAGACGACCTAATGCGCGTGTTCGGCGGCGAGCGGATGAGAGGCTTGATGGCTACGTTCGGCATGGACGAAGACGTTCCGATCGAGTCCAAGATGGTGAGTCGCCAGATCGAGTCAGCCCAGTCGCGGGTCGAGGGCGCCAACTTTGACAGTCGGCGCTACGTGGTCGAGTTTGACGACGTCGTAAACACGCAGCGGGCAATCATCTACGCCGAGCGTGACCGGATCTTGGAGGGAGTCGACACACGCGACAACCTCACCGAATGGACGGAAGAGGTGGTAAGGGACCTGGTTGCCCTCTACTGCCCGGGGCGTCACCAAGCCCAGTGGGATCTGGATGGACTGTGGAATCGTCTGCGCTACGTCTTTCCCTTCCCGCCAGCCGAGGAGGTCGAGCTGGAGCAACTAGGCGAGAGTCCCGAAGAGGTCACCGACGTGCTTATCAGCGAGGCAGAGCGGCTATACGCTGAAAAGGAGGCGCTGTACACCGAAGACGTGGTACGGATCGCCGAGACTCAGCTGATGCTTCAGCTGATCGACCAGCGCTGGGCCGATTACCTGACCACTCTGGAGCACCTCAAGGACGATATCCGGTGGCAGTCGATCGGCCAGCGTGACCCACTGGTCGAGTTCAAGGCGGAAGCCTTCTCGGCGTTCCAGTCCTTCCAGGAGTCTCTCAAGCAGGAGATCGTCCGATATCTTTTCCACGCTGAGATTCAGGTGACTCCTCCGGAGCCGGCGGCTCTCGCGGGGGTCGCAGTCCATCCGGAGGCAGGTCCTGTCGGCGAGCTCGGGTCGGAAACGGTCCCAGCGCCGGTAGCCGCCGCTCCGGTCAATCAAAACTTGGCCGCTCCCGCCGCCACTCCCAGCCGGGGCAACGCAGGCTCGGCGCTCCCATCACCGGTGAGCCGAAACGCGCTCTGCCCGTGCGGCTCAGGTCGCAAGTACAAGCGCTGCCACGGCGCATCCGTCTGACCCGTTCTTCGCGGCCAGCGTTGGATGTGCGCAGTTGTGTCGGGCGACGGCGCCTGGGTTCTTGGGCTTGGCCGTCGTGGGGAATTGTCGGACCGGCCCGCGCGGTTAGGACGGTGGTTCGGATCTCAGGTAGCACCGGCTGCCTGGGCTTGGGTGATGCGGGTGATCCGCGGGGTTACACGCTCGGTGATTGACCACCCGGCACTGACCTAGCGCGACACATTTGCCCGCACCAAGCCGATTATCATTGCTCGATGCCGGACCGGAGCTCGCTGACCAAGCCCCGCCCAGGAAAGCCGGTCGAGCCGAGACCGGCGATTGAAGTCCTCGTACCGGTCGATCACGCGGGGTGGGGGGGTAGCCCGGTCAGTCCCCACTGGCACCACAGAACCAGGGAGCCCGGCCCGAGGTTCCCAAGGACGCGAGAGCTCCGACCAGACCGAGCGTTACTTTCGCTGAGGCGAAGCGCATCTGGTGCGGCGCGAGGGCTCTGTTACCGATCCCCGGGATACCTTAGCTGACCAACTTGAGTGCTGAGGTCGATCCCCCTCCGCTCCCGGGCGGCCTGGGCTGGCTCGGGCGTTCCGGGTCAGTTGCCCTGCTATTGCTGGTTAGCACTGCTGCGATTCTCCTGACCACCCGCGCGGCATGGATGCACCCGACCACGACCGTCATAGGCGGTTCGTCCGATGGTGTCCAGAAAGCCTGGTTCCTAAGTTGGTTCGCGTTCGCGGTCACCCATAAGCTCGATCCCCTGGTGACCACCTATCTTTCGATTCCTGGTCATCCGATCGACCTCATGCGCAACACTTCAGTTCCGCTCTGGGGGCTTTTGATGCTCCCGGTGACGCTCCTCGGGGGCGCGGTACTCAGCGTCAACGTGGCCATGCTGATCAGCTTGATTGCTGGACCGATGGTGACCTGTCTTGTGTTCCAGAGGTACGTAAAGCGCTGGCCGGCCGCCTGGGCCGGTGGTTTCATTTTCGGCCTTTCTCCGTTCGCCTTTGCCGAAGCCGATTTGGGCCACCTCGCTTGGGTGTCTCTTTGGTTCATCCCGCTGACCCTTCTGCTCTTCGACGAAATCCTGGTCAGGCAGCGAAGGAACGCCACCTCCCTCGGGATTACCTTGGGGCTCTTATTCAGCTGTGAACTGCTGATCAACCAGGAGTTGCTGGCAACGACCGTCACGACTGCAACGCTCTTACTGGCGTTGGTCGCGCTCTACTATCGTCGGCGGATCCTCAGCCACCTCGCCTATGCAGTGCGAGCGCTGCGCGCCGGAATCGTCGTGTGGGTGGTGATTTGTGCGTTTCCGGTGTGGAGCGAATTCTTTGGGCCAGGACACTTGGTGCACGGCGCCAACCTCAAGCCCCTCTACTTTTCCGCCGATCTACTGGGCTTCGTGCTACCCAACGCACACCAACTCCTGTCGCCCAGCTGGGCCACGGCTATCTCCACTAACTTCACCGGCGACACGGCCGACACAACGGTCTATCTGGGCGTCCCTCTGCTGGCGGCGATAGTGTTCGGCTGGCTCCGGTACCGTTCGGACCCCTGGTTCCGGTGGTCTGCGGTGCTCGCCGTGCTGGCGATGGTGCTGTCATTGGGGAGCAGGCTGCACGTCGCCGGCCACATTCTGCAGGTTCCTCTTCCCTGGGCCGTGCTCGCCCGCATCCCCATCCTCGGGCTAGCGCTGCCAAGTCGCATCGTGGTGTTCGCGTTATTCGGCGCGTGCCTGTGCCTGGCAATCTTGCTGGACCGGCTTTGGGGTCAGACCACTGTTCCTGCTCGGATCGGCGCGGCGGTCTTCCTCTGCTCCGCCGCTTTCCTTTTCGTACCGAGTTCATCACTCTACGTCCAGGACCTCACAGTGCCAGGGTTCTTCACCAATGCCAGTCACTCAACCCTGGACCGCGGGGACTACGCCGCGGTGCTGCCGGTCCCGACCGGTGGAAACCTGGCTCTTGCCATGCTGTGGCAATTCAGCAGCGGTTTCCAATACAAACTTCCCTGGAGCTACGCCATCCAGGCTGGACCGGGGCGAAGGGCGTTGGTGAGCACGCCAAGCAATCCGGTGATGGACACCTTGCAGTCCGTGTCTACCGGACAGTCGCCAAGTCTGAACATTGGTCCAACCCTGGTCAGAGTTCTTGAACGGTGGCGGGTGCGGACGCTTCTGGTCGGCCCCATGTCCGCACAGCACCACGTGGTCGACTGGCTGTCGAAGGCACTGGACGAGAGTCCCACCTGGTTTGGGTCGGTCGCCGTCTGGCGCTTGGATGACTCGCGTGCCAGTGCAAGG
This sequence comes from Candidatus Dormiibacterota bacterium, assembly GCA_963804565.1. Taxonomy (GTDB): domain Bacteria; phylum Chloroflexota; class Dormibacteria; order Aeolococcales; family Bog-877; genus Bog-877. The sequence continues at coordinate 2,168,371 of CAWDQV010000001.1, forward strand.
GCCGGACACACGACTGAAGTGACGGCTCTTGTTTCTACCGCGTCCACCGTCTCCCACTAGCCGGTCCCGACCGCTCACCCGGGTGAAGTTAGACTGACTGCCATGTCTGAGATCAGCGACCGGGCGGAGCATCTTGCCGGGCGGGCAGAGCAGTTGAAGGAGCACCTTTGACTTCGCCGGGAAGCAGTCTCGCGCTGCGCTCCTCGAGAAGGAGCTAGGCCAGCCTGGGGCTTGGGACGACCCCACCCGGGCCCAGCAGGCCTCCCAGGAGCTGAGCCGTCTTCGCGGTGAACTGCAGGAGCTCTCAGGCTTGGCCCAGCGCGCCGCCGACGCCACCGAGTTGGCCCGGTTGCTGGAAGAGGACGCCTCCGGGATGGACGAGGTGGTAACCGAGCTCTCCGCGATCGAGAAGGAGGTCGGCCGCCGCGAGCTCGACCTCCTCTATCAAGACCCGTACTCGGACTATCCAGCCCTTCTGTCGGTGCATGCCGGGGCGGGAGGCACCGACGCCCAGGATTGGAGCGAGATGCTGTTCCGGATGTATCTCAAGTGGGGCGAGGCCCATCGGATGGATTCCCATCTTTTGGATGAATCCGAAGGGGAAGAAGCGGGTATCAAGAGCGCTACGGTGAAGTTCGCTGGCCGACACGCGTATGGCCAACTGCGCGCCGAAAAGGGCGTGCACCGGCTGGTGCGGATCAGCCCTTTCGATGCCGCCCACCGACGCCACACGGCATTCGCCCTGGTCGAGGTTTATCCTGAAATTCCCGACGAAGTAGAGGTGGAGATTGACGAGAAGGACGTCCGGGTCGACGTGTATCGGAGCTCCGGCGCAGGGGGCCAACACGTCAACAAGACATCCTCCGCAGTTCGGATTACACACATCCCAACCGGCATCGTGGTGACCTGTCAGAACGAACGGTCGCAACAGCAAAACGAGAGACTGCGTGGCGGGTCTTGCGGTCGCGGCTGCTGGACTATCAACGGGCCCAGCGGCTGGATCACTCGCCGATCTGAAGGGTGACCTGATCTCGCCCGAATGGGGCAATCAGATTCGGTCCTATGTGCTGCAGCCATACACGCTGGTCAAGGACAATCGCACCCGGGATGGAGGTTGGCAATGTCGATGCCGTTCTCGAGGGTGAGATCGATCCGTTCATCGAGGCATACCTGCGTCAGGAGGCGACAGCGCGGGAACAACAAGGTGGGGCATAAAGCGCACCAAACTGATCCACGACGTGGGCACGGATGACCACAGTTGGGACCAACGAGGAGCTCGCGCGGAGAGGCCGGGGGACGCCGCTCGTGACCAGCACATGCGAACCAACCAGATGAACGCTTTCACCTCTGACGGCGCGGGGTATACTCGGGCGAAAATCGAGAACCGCCAAGGGCTTCGCCACTCACCTATTTGGGGGTGCACCCACCGGCTGCCAGTCAACCTGGCACGAGGACAGTGCCTAACCTGATGTCGATCTCCACCAGCCTGCCGGCGCCGGTCGAAACTGCGGTTGGTCGGCGCCTTGACATCGCTCGAAACGAGCCACCAATCATCGTCTTCGAGCAGGTGACCAAGGTCTACGCCAATGGTCAGGCTGCGATCCGGGAAGCCTCATTCACGGTCCGGCCGAGGGACTTCGTGTTCGTGGTAGGGGCGAGCGGAGCCGGCAAGTCCACCGTAATCCGCCTCCTGATCCGCGAGGAACGGGCAACCGATGGCCACGTCCTGGTCGAGGGCCAAGATCTAGCCCGGCTCAAGCACCGCCATCTGCCCCGGCTGCGCCGCAAGATGGGAATCGTCTTCCAGGACTTCAAACTGCTGCCCACTCTGACGGTGGAGCAGAACGTTGCCTTCGCCATCCAGGTCACCGATCCGGGCAGGCCCCATCTCAAGGAGAAGGTGGGTGAAGCGCTCTACATCGTCGGCCTGGAGGACAAGCTCAACGCGTTCCCCGTCCAACTCTCCGGGGGAGAGCAACAGAGGGTCGCGATCGCCCGAGCGCTAGTGCATCGACCGCGAATCTTCCTGGCCGACGAGCCTACCGGCAATCTGGATCCGGATGCGGGGTGGGGAATAGTTCAGCTCCTCCAGCAGATCAACCACCGTGGGGCCACCGTGGTGATGGCCACTCACAATCGCGAAGTTGTCGACCTCTGCCGCCGCCGGGTGCTGGCGATTGAGGATGGGCGAATAGTGCGAGATGAGGCCGAGGGGGCGTACCTGCGCGACGGCGACGCCATCCTATGAACCCGATCCCTGCGCTCAAGTTCGTGATTCAGGGTTGCGTTCCAGAACATCCTGCGCAATCGGGGCATCGCGGTTGCCAGCATCTTGACCATCACCCTCACCCTGCTCGGCGCGGGGATCGCCGTGGTGGTGGTTCACGCCCTCGACGGCGTGTTGCACACGGAGGAGTCAGCAGGCGTCGGTGCTCAAGGTCTTCATGGCTGACCACGCGGGTTCGCGAGCGAGATGAACTTGGAGCACACCCTGGATAAGCCCGCATGGTTGCTCAGGCCAGCTTCGAGAACAAGGACCAAGCGGCTCGACAGGCGGGGAGCAGCCTAGGCCTCAGCCAGGCCATCGCCCTTCTGGAGAAATCCGGGGCCGGCAACCCGCTTCCGGCCTCGTTGAACTTCCATCTGCGCAACATCAAGGCGGTTTCCGAGCTGAATGGCGAGGTTAGAACCTCGGCGATTCTGGACACCGGCCCCCATCCGACCGACTACAACGCCGACGTCGTCCCTCGACTCGAGCGCTACATCTTTGTGGCCCAGCTGGGAGGCGGGCTGGCGGTGGCGGTGGTTGGAGCGGTCGCCTTGGTCATCATCACCATCTCAGTCAGAACGGCCGCCTACGTGCGTCGTCGTGAGATCGAGATCATGAAATTGGTCGGCGCCACTGATTGGTTTGTTCGCTGGCCGTTCGTGGTCGAGGGGACGATAGTGGGGGTGGTCTCGGCGCTGGTGGCAGCTGTAATCCTGATCGGGGTGGGACTGGGCTTCGGTGGTGGGCACGGGCTGGCGCTCGGCATTGGGCTGAGATTCGCCGCCCTTACGGTGCTGCTGCTGATCGTCGCCGGCGGGGCTCTAGGCTCGGTCGGGAAGCGTGGTCGGGGTCCGGCGATCGCTGACCACCTGACCGAGATCGTCACGGCTTGGCGAAGTGGGGACGGGTGCTGGTGGCGCTAGGATGACGCGGGTCTTCGCGACGTGATGGAGGCAGGATATCGATGGCACTGACCGAGTCGGCGCCGGTGGGAGCGGCGGGGCTCACCCGCGACCGGTTGCGAGCGATGTACCGCGATATGCTCGTCGGCCGCCTGCTGGACCAGCGAGTGTTGGTGCTGAACCGGCAGGGCAGAGCTCCTTTCGCGATCTCAGGGCAGGGCCATGAGGCGGCCCAGGTAGGAGTTGGCTACGCTCTGCGGCGGGACTACGACTGGATCGTGCCCTACTACCGGGACATCACCTTGGCGCTGGTGATGGGAATGGAGCCCCGCGACCAGTTGCTGGCTGCCCTGGCGAAGGCTGGCGACCCCAACAGTGGGGCCCGGCAGATGCCGAGTCATTACTCGTCCCGCAAGCACAACATCGTCAGCGGGGGGAGCCCCGTGGCGACCCAGATCCTCCACGCGGTCGGCGTGGCCCAGGCCTTCAAGTACCGCAGGGAAGACCGGGTGGTCGTGACCTCGGTAGGGGAAGGTGGGACCAGCGAAGGGGACTGGCACGAGGGGCTCAACTGGGCAGCCATCCACCAACTACCCGTGGTTTTCCTGGTGGAGAACAACTCCTTTGCCATCAGCGTGCCCCAGTCACTTCAGATGGCGGTTGAGCACGTGGCGGAGCGAGCGGCGGGCTACGGAATGCCCGGGCAATCGGTGGACGGCGGTGACGTCTTGGCGGTGTATCGGGCCGCCAGCGAGGCCGTCGCTCGAGCTCGCCGTGGTGGGGGCCCGACGCTGTTGGAAGCGTCCTGTGTGCGCCTGCAGTCGCACAGCAGCGACGACGATCAACGTCGCTACCGCAGCGCCGAGGACCTCGATGAGATGCTTGGCCACGATCCGCTGGAGCGATTCCGGGCAGACCTGGAGTCGAGCTCGATCCTGGCCGAGGGTGATGCCGACCGAGATCCGAAAGGAGTGCCAGGCGCTGATCGACGAAGCTCAGCAAGAGGCTGACCAGGCGCCGGTACCCGACCCTGCGTCGGCCCTCGAATACGTCTACGGAGAGGAATCGTAGGTGCCGGAAATCACCTACGTGGAGGCGGTTCGCGACGCCCTCCGAGATGAGATGCGCCGAGACGATCGGGTGATAGTCATGGGCGAGGATGTGGGAGTGAAGGGGGGCGTTTTCGGGGCAACCGCTGGCCTGTTCCAGGAGTTCGGCGAGGAGCGAGTAATCGATAGCCCTCTCGCCGAGGCGTCGATCGTCGGGGTCGCGATCGGATGTGCCCTCGCTGGGCTGCGTCCAGTTGCGGAGATCCAGTTCCTGGACTTCATCCCTCCGGCCATGGATCAGTTGATCAGTGAGGCGGCCAAGATCCGCTACCGGTCGAACAACGACTGGAGCTGCCCTATGGTGGTGCGCGCCCCCTGCGGTGGGGGAGTCCACGTTCACGGGGCTCTCTATCACTCACAGATGCTGGAGGCGCTTTTCGCCCATGTACCGGGGCTGAAGGTGGTTCTCCCGTCTACTCCGTACGACGCCAAGGGGTTATTGCTCTCCGCGCTCCGGGATCCGGATCCGGTGTGTTTCTTCGAGCACAAGGGGCTCTATCGCTCGATGCGCCAGGAGGTGCCGGCTGAGGAGTACCTGATTCCGATCGGCAAGGGTGAGATTGTTCGGCCTGGACGCGACATCACCTGCTTCTCCTACGGGGCAACCGTGCACGAGGTGGTGACCGCGGCCGAGAGTCCTCGCCGGAGATGGGATCGAGGTTGAGGTGGTCGATCTGCGTACGGTGCGGCCGCTCGACCGGAAGTTGATCGTGGAGAGTGCGACCCGGACCGGCAAGGTGCTGGTAGCTCACGAAGCCAACCTGGCCGGGGGGGTGGGCGCGGAGGTGGCGGCTCTGGTCGCCGAGGAATGCTTCCAAGCGCTGGACGGTCCGGTGATGCGCATCGGCGGCCCGGAGATACCTGCCATACCGTTCGCCGAGTCGCTAGCCGAGGTGTATTGCCTCGGGCCGCTCAAGATAGAGGCCAAGCTAAGGGAGCTGGCCGCCTACTGAGGCGGTCCTGAGGTAGAAGAAGTTATGGCGATCACAGTCACAATGCCCCAACTGGGGGAGTCGGTTACCGAGGGGACGATCGGCACCTGGCTGGTGCAACCCGGGCAGCAGGTGGAGCGCTACGACTCGCTGGTCGAGGTAATCACCGACAAGGTCACCGCGGAAGTGCCCTCTCCGGTAGCCGGAGTGATCGGCGAGATCCTCGCTCCGGAGGGGCAGCGGCTTTCGGTGGGGGAGCCGATCTGCACCCTGGAAGGGGTGGCCGATGACGTGTCTGGCGAGGGCGAGGCGCTCCAGCCCGCTCTCGAGCTATCGGACAGCGAGGCAGACCAAGCAGCGGCGGCGGTTGTGGAACCTGAGGAGGCGGAGGGCGCTACTGCGCTGCCACCCGTAGAGGCGCAACCCGCGGCTGTGAACGGTCAGGCTGTGCTGGACACCAGCGAGCGAAGCTCGGTCCCAGCCCCCTCGACGGCGGACTCTCCCGGGTTCCTTAGCCCGGCGGTGGCGGCGCTGGCCCGCGAGCACTCCATCGACATCTCCAAGGTCACCGGAACGGGGTTCCAGGGTCGGATCACCAAGCGCGACGTCCTCGTGTTCCTGGAAGGAGGAGGAGCTGCGCCCCCAGCGCAGGGGCCGACGGCGGTTCCAACGGCGTCCGGACCGCCGCTGCCGGGGACCAAGATCCCGCTCACCCCGATGCGTCGGTCGATCGCAGAGCACATGGTGCGAAGTGTTCAGACGTCCCCCCACGCGTGGACCATGGTCGAAGTGGACATGAGCGGGGTGGCAGCGGCCAGGGCCGCACGACGAGTCGAGTTCCGGGCTTCCACTGGCGTGGACCTTGCGTTTCTCCACTTCGCGATGAAGTCCACCTGCCTGGCTCTGCGAGCGGTGCCGACGATGAACGCCACCTTCGAGGAGGAGGCGATCCAGCTCGCGACTGAAATCAATCTCGGATTGGCCGTCGCAGTGGGGGACGGTTTGATCGTGCCGGTGGTGCAGGGCGCAGACCGTTACAGCGTGGCGGGGCTTGCGCAGGCCTCGGCAGTCCTCATCGAGAAGGCCCGGCAGGGGAAGGCCCGCCTGGAGGATGTGCAGGGCGGCACCTTCACCCTGAACAATGCCGGGGCGCTGGGCACAGTCATGTCCCAGGCCATCATCAATCAGCCCCAGGCGGGAATTCTGGTGATGGACGCGGTGATTCGACGCCCGGTGGTGGTGGGCGACGGGATCGCAATTCGCCCGATCATGAACCTGTGCCTTAGCTTCGATCACCGGATCAACGACGGCGCCGCAGCCGCCCGCTTTCTCGGCGCGGTGAAGAGCTCCCTCGAGGCGGTCACCCCGGATAGTGCCCTGTTCTGATGCCCGCTCAGGTCCCGGTGGGGCCTAGGCGACGTCAGGACTAGGATTGCTCATGGACAGTCCCGTCACGCCGCGACAGGTGAGACCCAAGGTGGGACTTCCCGTGGTGCCTGATCGGAGGCCCGATCTGGTGCCTGGGCGTGGACCAATCGGCGACGGGCGTCCCATCTGGCAGCAGCTCCTGCCCACCGGAATTGACCGTCGACCGAGCTGGTTGACCGTCAAGATGCCGGCTGGGGGTCGGTACCAGGAACTGGACCAGATCATCCGGGGAAAGCGCCTGCACACCGTCTGCGAGGAGGCGCGCTGCCCCAACATCGGCGAATGCTGGACCTACGGGACGGCCACCTTCATGATCCTCGGCGACGTCTGCACCAGGGCGTGTGCCTTCTGTGCGGTAACGTCGGGGCGCCCGAACGGGCTTGACTTGGATGAGCCAGCACGAGTGGCCGACGCGGTGGCGCAGATGGGTCTCCGCCACGCCGTCATCACATCGGTGGATCGCGACGATCTCCCCGACGGTGGAGCCGGAATCTTCGCCCGAACCATCGAGGCGATCCACCGAGCGCGTCCCAGGATGCCAGGTCGAGGTGCTGACCCCGGACTTCCAGGGATCGGAATCCAGCATCGCCACCGTCATGGCCGCCAGGCCAGAGGTGTTCAACCACAACATTGAGACGGTGGGTCGTCTCTTCCCTCGCGTTCGCCCCAAGTCTCTGTATTCGCGCTCGCTGACCGTCCTGCGCCACGCCGCTGAGCTGCGGCCCGAGTCGCAGACAAAGTCGGGCCTGATGGTGGGTCTCGGCGAGACCATCGATGAGGTGAAACAGGTCCTGGTTGACCTGCGGGAGCACGGGGTCAAGCTGGTGACCATCGGCCAGTACCTGCGCCCCTCGCTCAAGCACATCCGCTGCGACCGATTTTGGCGCCCAGAGGAATTCGCAGAGCTGCGCGGTTACGGAATGTCGCTCGGTTTCGCCCACGTCGAGTCCGGGCCACTGGTACGCAGCTCCTATCACGCCCACCAGCAGGCGGTTGCGGGAGCCGCCGCTCCTGTCGGGGTCGGGGGACCCTAGCCATGGCCGGGGTCTGGCGCCCGCCGCTCAAGGTGATTTGGTGCGGGACGGTGTCCTACCAACCGGCCTGGGACTGGCAGCGCCAACTGGCGGCCGCCCGGGCGCGGGAAGAGCTGGAGGAGGACGTGCTGCTGCTGCTGGAGCATCCGCCTGTTTACACGATGGGACGGGGCGGTCAGCCAGAGCACCTGCTCCGAGGAGAGTCGGCGCTCCGGGAGAGCGGCGCTGAGTACTTCGAGGTGGATCGGGGGGGGTCGGTGACGTACCACGGCCCAGGGCAGCTGGTCGGATACCCCATCGTCAACCTGGAGCAGTTGGGGATCGACGTCATCGCCTATCTTCGAGCGCTGGAAGAGGCACTCATCGATGCTTGCCAGATGCGCGGCGTGGATGCCTTCCGCGAACCGCCCTACAGCGGTGTCTGGGCTCGGTCAGGGCAAGCTCGCGGCCCTCGGAGTGAAGCTAAGCGGACGGAAGGTCACCTATCACGGCTTCTCCCTAAATGGGACCACCGATCTCCAAGCCTTCGATTTGATCGTCCCCTGCGGAATCGAGGGCAAACAGGCGACCTCGCTAGAAGCGGAGGGCGCTACTGGCGACCTCCGTCCGGAGGCTCTGGGCGAACTGGTGGGGCCGTTTATTGCTCACGCCCTCGGGCTGCGCTGGGAGCAGGGTCAGGCGGCCGAAGTCGGGCTCGACCTCCCGGTCAGCACCTCGGTGCCGGCCAAGTGACCCGGCTGCCCGGAGTTCGGGGAGAAACTGCCTATTTACGTCTGGCCCGACTTGCGGCATATTTCTACAGGCCGATCCGTGGACACGATCAGAGAGCGGGGGCGGACGACGCGAAGCCGGGTGGTACCGGCTTTGACCTGGGAGGGCGAGAGTGGGCCGCAGCGTGCGGACCGACGGTCTCACCTGGGAAGGCTGGATCGCGTCCTGGAAGTCCTGGAGGAACTGAATCTGGAAGGCGAGCGGACGGTCCCCCCAGACGTGCTGCATCAGCTTGAGCTGTGCGGGATCGTCACCTTGGCGGAAGAGAGCCCTTCCGCGGTCTTGGAACGAGTGCTGAACGGCCAGGAGATCTACCTACTGCATCCCGTGACGGTACCGGTGCCTAAGAGCGAGGGTCGGCGCTCCCGCACGCCGCGACCCGAAGCCTGATCTCGCTGGCGCCCGTTCGACGGGCCCGGAGGGATGGCGGAAGCGGAATCGTTATCGGCTCAGGCAAACCGCTGGGCGTCAGCCTTGCCAGGCGCCACGCTAACCTGACCGCCGCGGGCGAATAGCTCAGTGGTAGAGCGCCTCGCTTACACCGAGGATGTCGCAGGTTCGAACCCTGCTTCGCCCACGCCGCGCTCGGCCCTGCCGTTTCAGCATCCTTCGGCGAATTGATGAACGGGAAGTCGGCGGCCGCTCGGGTCTGTCGGTTGGCCATCCTGCCTCTGGCTGCTCTGGCGCTGATTCCGGTGATGCTCACCGAACTGCACCTCTTCTCGATTCACGATCTGGTCGGGGCGACCGTCCCGGACACGATCTTCTTCGAGCACGCTGCTCAGGGCTTGATGCAGGGGCATCTGCCCTACGGTGCTAACTTCCTGACTGCGCCTGACAGCAGCCTGGTTTTTGTCTATCCCCCGATAAGCCTGCTGCTGGCTATTCCTCCACTTCTCGCCGGGTCTCGATACTCCCTTGGCTTGGCCCTGGAGATGCTCCTGCTGCTGGGAGCTGGACTGTGGCTTCTCGATAGGTACAGACGTCAGGCCGGAGTAGCCTTCCCGATCGCTCTTGCCTCGGCTGCGCTGTTGCTCGCGCTGGGTCCGCTGGTGGTCACCCGGATGGACGGGATCCAAGGGTTGGCCCTGGCCGGAGCGGCCCTCGCGCTCCGGAGCCGGCGACTAGCACTGGCGGTGGGCTTGGTGGCGCTGGCCGCCCTGGTCAAGGAGACCGTGGTGGTCGCGCTGCTGCCGGTCGTGCTATGGGCCCTCTGGCCCGAGCAGGGCCACAGGTGGGCGCAGGGACTGGGTCGGCGGACCGCTTCCGTTGCCCTGGGGCTGCTGCCGGCTGCGGTCTTGCTGGGGATCTTTGGGGTCTGGTCCAAGGGCCGAGTGCTCTCGGCGGCGATCACGAGCGTTCACCGCGGTGTCGAAGTCGAGAGCTTCCCTGCGACCATCAGCTACCTCACTCACTGGATCTGGCCAGTGACCGTCTATACCGGCCGGCTTGGCTCGCAGCAGATCTCCGGACGCCAGGTGTCGCTGGTGGCGGGGGTTCTCGTGGTGAGCGGTGCTGCGGCCCTAGTTTGGGCGACCGTGCGCCTTGTCCGGGAGCGCCGGCGTCCGGCGGCTGCGATGGCCGTCGCCATCGCGATCGCGCTGGTCACCACCCCTGTCCTCTCCCCCCAGTACCTGCTCGCGCTGATGCCGGTGCTAGTCCTAGCGGCTGCGACCGAATTCGGTGGTGCTCGAGCCAACCGACTGCTCCTGCTCGGAGCGGCGGTGGCTCTGCTGACCCAAGTCGAGTTCCCCTACCTCTTCGGCTCGGTGGTCTCGCTGAGCCCTGTCGGCATGGGCATCGTCGCGGTACGAAACCTGCTGCTGATGGCGATCGCCGTCGGTCTGGTCAGGTCAGATCCGGGACCCAGCCTCCAGCCCGCGTCTTCGCAGGCGGTATCTCCCGGGACAGCGCTCGCCGGATAGCCCCGCGGGCACTAGCGCTGGCGAGGCTCGCTGCTAGCCTGGGCAGGAGCGCGCCAACACACCAAGGTGATCGGTGATGAGACGGCACATCGCAACGAGCAACTCGACGGTAACCGACCGGGTAGATTCGGCCCGTCTCCGCTGGCTGCTGGCGCTCTTACTTCTGGGGCTGCTCGCCCTTGTGGCAATCTCGGTCCGCGCCCACTATGCGTTGGGACCTAGCGGTGTGGCCAACCAGGGGTCAGGTGCGGCCTTGCTGGGTTCGATCGTCCAGGTCCTGCTGGTGGTCAGTGTCGCCTTGTTCGAGTTGCTCTTGGTGCTCGCGCTCATCTTCTTCCCGTGGCGGCGCTTGCGGGAGGCGGGCACCCGCGGTACGCGGGCGCCGCGCTGGAGCCGCTGGCTGATGCTGAGGATGCTCGCCATCCCGGTCCTGATGCTGGTGGCGTTGGCCGTGGTGTTCGTGCTCGAGGCTCACCGCCGCCGCGTTCCGGCCGCTGCCTCCGGTGGGGGTCGGGTTGTCAAGCCAGGGAGCGGTCACCAATTTCTCTCGACCGTGGGGTCCGTCACCCTGCCGGAAGCGACCGCCGTTGCAGCCGTCCTGGGGCTGATCCTAGCCGTGACCATTCTGTTCTTACGGCTCCGCTCGCGACGCCCACCGCTCTCGGCTGAGGAGGAGATAGCCGAGCTCCCCCAAGAGCTGGCCTCGGCGATCGACCAGAGCCTCGTCGAAATCGCTGCAGCCGCCGATCCCCGGCAGGCAGTGATCGCCACCTACGAGCGGATGGAGGGGGTTCTCGCCCGGGCTGGTTGGCCGGCGCTCTCGTTCGAGACGCCCCTTGAGTACCTGGAGCGAGTACTGACCAAGCTGGAGGCGAGCCGCACGGCTCTGGTGCGCCTCACCGACCTGTTTGAGACCGCCCGGTTTTCGACTCACCCCGTGGGCTTTGGGATGCGCGCCGAAGCAGAGGCAGCGCTGGGCACCCTGCGGTCTGAACTGACCGGTTGAGCTGACGGTATCCTCGACGCGACGAGGATGACCTCGGCCGGGCGGGGGCCATGTTTTGTGCAGGAGGCGACGATGGCTGGCGGTCCCAGGGTTGGATTCCTCGAGCGCTACGGCGCGGTCTTGGTGCTGGTGGTGGGCGGGACCGTGGCCTTGGCGATCGTCCTGGCCCGTGGCGGGGTCGACCCCAGCCAGATCGGGCGGGCCTACGTTCTCTCGGTTGGGGCCATCGTGATCGCCGCTCTCCTCCTGGCGCTCCGCCGGGCCAGCGTCTCCAGGGAGCCTTTGTCCACTGCGGCTTCAGGGGCCAACCCGCGTCTGCCGCCCGATCTCGAGAAGTTGCAGGACTCGCTCCGGGCCAGCCGGGTGAGTCGAAAGCAGTACCAGCGGGAGATAGTTCCGCTACTTCGGGAGATCGCGGCTGACCGGCTGCTACTGGTGGGGATCTCGATGACAAGCGAACCGGCCCGGGCCGCAGACGTGCTCGGGATGGCGCTCAGCCTGCAGCTCCAGGACGATCTGGCAGAGGGTGGATTGCCTCTCGGTCGCGGGCCGGCGCGGGCCGAGGTCGACGCCCTCCTTGACCACCTCGAGGATCTGCGCGCATGACCGAGTTGGACGATCTGCACCGGTCCGCCAACCTTCTGCTCGATGAGGTCGAGAAGGCGGTGGTGGGCAAGCGGCCCACGCTTGAGCTGGTGCTGCTGGCGATCATGGCCGACGGCCATGTCCTCATCGAGGACTTCCCGGGCCTAGCCAAAACCCTGATTGCACGGTCCTTTGCCAGCGCGTGCGGGATGAGCTTCGCCCGAATCCAATTCACCCCCGACTTGATGCCGTCCGACATCACCGGCTCGTCGGTCTTCAACCAGCGCAATGGCGATTTCGAGATGCGGCTCGGACCGATCTTCACCAACCTGCTGCTGGCTGACGAGATCAACCGCTCGCCTGCCAAAACTCAGGCTGCACTGCTGGAGGGGATGCAGGAGCGTCAGGTGACCGTGGAGGGGACGACCCGGACGCTTCCCCGGCCCTTCCTGGTCCTGGCGACTCAGAACCCGATCGAATACGAGGGGACCTACCCGCTTCCGGAGGCGCAGCTCGACCGCTTTCTGATCCGGATCGGGGTGGGCTACCCGAGCAGGGAGGAGGAGCGCCAGATCCTAGAGCAGCGGCAACAACGCGGAGCAGATGAGCCCCAACTGAACGAGGTGGTGGACATGCAGCAGCTGCTCCGCATGCAGCAGGCGCTGGAGCACATTCACATCGATCCTGACCTCGAGTACTACATCGTGGACCTGGTCGAGGCGACCCGCCGGCACCCGGGGGTCCAGGTGGGGGCGAGCCCGAGAGGTTCCCTGGCGCTTCTCAAGCTCGCTCGCGCCAAGGCGGCCCTGGCAGGCCGTGACTACGTGGTGCCGGAGGACATCAAGTCACTTGCTGTTCCCGCGCTCTCCCACCGCCTCTCTCTACGTCCGGAGCTGTGGGTGCAGCGGATCAACGCGGAGGATTTGGTCAGAGAATGTCTGACCAGCGTCGCCGCACCTCCAATCCGGTCGTCACCAGTCATCGAGCAGGCCGCTTCCAGTTGAACCGGCGGCCCACCCCCCGGCTTGCGGGGTATGCCGTACTGGTCGCCCTGGGCGTGTACGGGGCGGTAGCCTTGGACCGGGTCGCCACCCTGGGGCTCGTGGTGCCATTTCTGGTTTGGCTGGCTATCGGCCTTGCGACCACCAAGACACCCGAGATCGCGATCACCTCACAGTTGGACAGGGAACGGGTCACCGAGGGCGAGGAGGTCCTCTTCCAAGCGGAGGTGACCTGCCAGGATAGGCTGCGCTGGCTCGAGTTCCAGCTCGAGCTTCCATGGGGCGTCGAGTGCGATGTCCCGGGAGCGACGATCAGGATCCATCCCAACCAGAGTGGTCCTCAGACCCTACGTTGGTCGATCCGTCCCCGACGCTGGGGCGCCTACCGTTGCGGGACCATTCGAGTGCGGGCACAAGACCGATTCGGGCTTCTCGGCTATTCAACCCGCCTTGACCAGTCCCAACGGCTGAGGGTCTATCCCTTCTTCGATCGGTTACGCCGACTGGTGCCACCTGCCCGGACCCAGCTCTATTCAGGCAACCGGATCGCCCGCCGCCACGGGGAGGGCATTGAGTTCGCGGACATCCGGACCTTTGCGGCTGGCGACAGGGTGCGCCGGGTCAACTGGCGGGCCACCGCACGCACCGGAGTTCCCTACGTCAACGACTTCCACCTGGAGCGCAACGCCGACGTGATCCTCTTCGTGGACAGCTTCGTCGATCTGGGGGTTGACCAGGAGTCGGTGCTCACACTCGCGGTGCGGGCCGCCACCGCCCTGGCGGAGGGCTACCTCGGTGAGCGCGACCGGGTAGGCGTGGTGGGCTTTGGCGGTTCGCTGCGCTGGCTTCTCCCGGGGATGGGACCTCGCCACTTCTACCGCGTGGTGGAGTCGCTTCTGGATACCCAGGTCATCACCAGCTATGCCTGGAGGGCGATCGATGTCATTCCCCGACGCGTCCTGCCGCCGGCTGCCACCGTGTTGGCACTATCGCCGCTGTTGGACCCCCGCAGCCTGGGCGCCCTGGCCGACCTTCACGTCCGCGGCTTCGACCTGGTCGTCCTTGAGATCGCCCCCGAGCGCTTCCTGCCGGAGCCGGGGCGCCAGCTCGACCGCCAGGCCCTTCGAGTCTGGCGTCTCTTGCGGGTCGCCCGTCGGCGGGCGCTTCAGCGAGCCGGACTGATCGTGGTGGAGTGGCCAGAGGAGATGGCGTTGGAGACCCTTTTGGCCCAAGTTAGGGAGTACCGACGATTCGCCCGCCGCTCGGTCGCCTAATCCCTGGGGCGTTGGCCCTGCTCTGTGTGAGCTCGGCCGTGGTCGACACCGCAGTTGGGGCTGTTCACCTGCCTGAGAGCCTGCTCCTGGGAATCGAGGCGGCCGGAATCGCGATGCTGCTCGGTGCGTTGTCCGTGGCGAGAGCTGGCTTGGTGGTGCCCGCAGTCGTGGTGGTGGCCATCCCAGACGGGGCCGCCGTAGCGTTGGGCGGTTCAGCCCAGTTGGCGCCGGTCCTGGGGGCGCTGCTCCTGGCGGCTGGGGAGCTTGCGTTCTGGTCGATCGAAAAGGCTACACCGGCACGGGAGTCGGCTCAGGTTGGCCTTTCTCGCGCTGTGTGGTTGGTCGGACTCTGCCTAGCCGGTTGCATCATTGGCCTGCTGATCACGGCCATCTCGGACCTTCCCGTGACCGGAGGGTTCGATCTCACCGCATTGGGGGTGCTGGCGGCCATCGGGATCGCTGCCTTGCTGCTCTGGCTCGGCCGCGACGCGATCTTTCCCGGCATTTCGGACCGACCCTAGCCGGTACCGCTTAGTCCGCGGCGAGCCACTCCGTCGGCTCTCGTGTTCGTGCAACTGGGTGGAGTTCAGGCGGATGCGGTGCCGCCCTCTCCCGGGGGCATGAGCAGGGAGGCGGTTTTCCGGGCGGTGGTCTGAGCCCACACCGAGGTCGTGGCGACTCCAATGACCAGGACCAGCAAACCGCAACCGGCGATCGTCCACCAGGCAACACCACTGCCCTGGCCAAACTGAGCTCGGATCGAGCCACTGACAGCGACGGTGGCCATCGCCCCGACCACCGCGACCCCCAGGGACGCGCCGATCTGGCGGCTGGTGGAGGCAATCGCGGCGGCAACTCCGGCCTGGGCCAGCGGCATTCCCGAGACGGCGGTGTTGGTGATCGGCGCATTCACCAGCCCGAAGCCGAGGCCGAAGATCACATAGGCAGCCATCAGCCAGAGCAGTGAGGTACCCGCTGCCTCCGTAGACAACATGAGACTGCTGGCAGTAACAGCAACGCCGGCGACGACCAGGGGGACTCGGGAGCCGCGGCGCCCGACCACTCGGCCAGAGATTGGAGCGAAGACCATGGTCATCACCGCCATCGGCAACGTCAGAGCTCCGGCCTCAAGTGCCGAGAAGCCGCGCAGCTCCTGAAGATAGAGGGTGTTGAGGAACAGGAATCCGCCCAGGGCGGCGAAGGCGGAGATGGCGATCGCCGAGGCGCCCGCGAAGGGGACGCTCCGGAAGAAGCGCAGGTCGATGAGCGGTTCCCGGCGCCTCGGCTCGTGGTACATCAGGCCCAGCAGGGCGATCATGGCGAGCAGGAATGAGCCGAGGATCGTCGCGGAATTCCACCCCGAGGTCCTTCCCTCGATGATGGCGAAAGTCAGGGCCGCCAGCAAGATGATGATCAGCCCCTGGCCCAGGGGGTCCACCCGGCGGGCGTGACGCGCCTTCGACTCAGGAACGTAGAGAGCCGTCAACACGATGGCCGCCAGACCGATGGGGATGTTGATCCAGAAGATCGCTCGCCACCCCACCGAATTCACTAGGGCTCCTCCCACTACGGGACCGAGAGCCATGCTGATTCCCACCACGCCACCCCAGATCCCGATCGCCTGGGCGCGCTCCCGGCGATCGGTGAAGGTGGTGGTGATGATCGACATGGCCACCGGGTTGAGCATCGATCCGCCGACCGCCTGGACCATGCGGAACGCCACCAGGAGTTGTAGGCTGGGAGCCAGGCTGCAGAGCAGCGATCCGACGGTGAAGAGCAGGAGACCGATCTGGAAGGTCCTGCGCCGCCCCCACCGGTCGGCGGTCGATCCCGAGAGCATGAGCAAGCTGGCCAGGACCAGGGTGTAGGCGTCGACCGTCCACTGCAGTCCAGAGACGGTTGTGTGGAGCTGGCGCCCGATGGAGGGCAGGGCGACATTGACGATCGTGACGTCGAGGCCCACGATCAGCAGGCTCAGGCAGCAGATCGCGAGAATGAGCCGCCGCCGCCCTGGGCTGAGAGATGGTCCGCCGGACAGGTCCTGGGGCTGGGTCAGTTGCTCTCTCCGCACCGTTCAACCACTTCGCCTCAAGCGAGTCTAGGCGACGGCGAATTCCGGCCCGGCTACGCTAGGCCTTCAGACGGAGCTATCCAAGCGGAGCCAAAGCACCGCGTCGTCGCGTCAAGTGTCGCTCGGAGATCAGCTGCCCCTTTCCCTCGGATGCCGAAACCGGACACGCGCCACGCGGGAGAGCGACTCGGAGACCTGGCTGGCATCACCGACCATCACCGTCGTCAGGCCGGCCGGTGACAGGTAGAGGGCGGCGATGCGGCGTAGCTCGCCTGGGGTAACCGTTGCCAGTCGGTCCGCGTAGGTCTCGAGGTAGCGTTGGTCAAGCCCGTGGATCCTCACAGAAGAGAGTGAACTGGCCAGGCCGGCCTGAGTCTGCAGGCGGATCACCCTTACTCCCGCCAGGTAGTTGCGGCTCTCCTCCAGTTCAGCCTCGCCCACTTCAACTGTGGCCAGCCGCCCCAGCTCGTAGTTGAGTTCGACGAAGGACGCCGCGGTGACCTCATTCCGGACTTCGATCGCGGCGCCTACCAGGGTGTCCCGGAGGTGGGTCTCGGACATGGAGTGGGGGCTGTAGGCGTAGCCCTTATCCTCGCGCAGATTGGCCATGAGCCGCGAGCTGAAGCTGCCTCCAAGGAGCGCCGAGGCTAGAGCGAGCGGGATCTGATCTGGGTGCCCGACTGGAGG
Source organism: Candidatus Dormiibacterota bacterium (assembly GCA_963804565.1). Taxonomy (GTDB): domain Bacteria; phylum Chloroflexota; class Dormibacteria; order Aeolococcales; family Bog-877; genus Bog-877. Next base: position 2,185,365 of record CAWDQV010000001.1, read on the forward strand.
AGCGCTGCCGGCGAGCATGACCACGGTTTGGACCGAGCCGGGTCGGTCGATGAAGGTGACTTCTGGCGTAGTGCGGGCGCGAACTGGCGGAACCTTCATCGTCCGGCGAGCCCCTGACCAAGCTTCGAACGCGCGGCGCAGACGGGAGACGGTACGGCGTGGGTCGAGGTCGCCGACCACGGTGAGCTGGCTCGAACTGGGCAGAAATGTTGCCCGGTGAAGGGCCTGGAGCTGACCACGGGTGGTCTTGTTGATCGCCGATTCCGGTGGCTCTGGCCGGCCGTAGGGGTGACGTCCGTAGACCATACGCTGCAGATGCTCCCCCGCTAGGAACTGCGGTGTGGCACGCGCAATTCGCAGCCCCTCGATCAGCTTCACCCGATCCGTCTCCAGTTCGTCCTTGGGAAAGTGGGGCCGGGTGATGATCGAGAAGATCAGCTGATACAGCTCATCCTCGGCCTCGGCGAGCGCGGACGCCGAGATGTGCAGTCGGTCTTGGTCCTGATGAACTTGAAGCGAGCCACCCAGACGCTGAATCGCTTCGGAGACCTCCTCCTGGTTCAACTCCCTGGTCCCGAGTAGGATTCCGGAGCGCAACAGCTCAGTGGCGGCCGCGCTGGGTCCGATGGCCGCCCCGGCCGGGACGGTGAGTCGCAGTTCCACCCTGGGCACGCTGGGCCGCGCCACCACCATCGCCTCTAGCCCATTGCCCAGGACTGTTCGGGTGGTCCGGCCCACCCGCAGCCTAGGCAATCGCCCGGGGCGGGGAGCGTCGGCGGCTAGCGCCGATAGCCGGGCGGGGCCGCTCACTTCTTGGCCTTTCCTTGGGCGGGCAACCAGTTGAGAACTGTGGAGTGCTCAGGGCGGAGCCAACGCGCGATCGCCTCCTGGACATGCTTGGCAGTGATCTCCCGGTATCGGTCGGGAAGTTCGTCGGCAAGTTCCGGCTGGTCGTGGACTGCGGCAAGGACCCCCAGGTCGCGCAGGCGACCCATCCTGCTGTCAGCGCTGGCGTGGTAGGCGCCCAGTTCACGTCGCTTGGCTCGAAACAGCTCGTCCGGAGTGGGTCCGTCCTCGGCGGCCATGCTCAGCTCCTCATCGATTGCCCTGACCGCCTCCGCAGTGCTCACGCCTGGTCGTGGCGTGGCTTCGAAGGTAAACAGGGCCGGACCCTTGAACTCGAATGCATCCCCAATTGGGAAGTGGGGTCCCCCATCGATCTGGAGCAGCAGCTCCCGCTCTCGGATCAGTCGGCGCTGCAGCCGAGATGAACGGCCGTCGGTCAGGATGCGGGCGGCCAAAACCAAAGGCAGATGGTCGCGGTCGCCGAACGCTGCCGTCCGGTAGCCGATTGCAACGCGGGGGTTGGGGGCCAGGGGGTCGGGGTGGTCGTGCTCGGTCCGCGCGGTCGGGGCCGGCTCAGCCATGGCGGGCTGCGGAGGTGCAGGCCGCGAGGGAATGGGGCCGAAGTAGCGCTCGACGGTCTCCAGCGCCGCATCCTCGTCGAAGTCGCCGACTAGCACCAGGCTCGCGTTGCCCGGCCCGTACCAGGTTTCGTAGAAGGCCTGGGCATCGGCCACCGTGGCCGCCTCCAAATCGGAGAACTCCCCGTAGAAATTGTGCGCATTCGGGTAGGTGGAGAACGCGTACTGCGAGAGCCACAACCAGGAGAATCCGCCGTAGGGGCGGTTCAGTACGTTACCTCGCACCTCCTCCTTGACCACCTCGACCTGGTTCCGGAGGCTTTCCGGGTTGATGTCGAGGTTCTGCATCCGATCGGCCTCGATGTAGCAGGCGATCTCCAGCCCTGACGCCGGGAGGATCTCGAAATAGTTGGTGTAGTCGTGCCGGGTGGAGCCGTTCAACAGGCCCCCTGCGCCGCTGATCAGGCGGCCGAAGTCGGCCTTGGGGACACTGGCAGTTCCCTCGAACATGAGGTGTTCGAAGAGGTGGGCGAACCCGGTGCGCCCCTCTTCCTCGAGCCGGAATCCGGCCCGGTAGTAGACGCCCACCGCCACCGTCGGCGAAGTTCGTTCGGAGCTCAGGACGACATCCAGCCCGTTCTGCAGCCGTTCTCGCCGCAACCGGGGCTCTCGAGCGATGACGGTCTGTGGCACGGCGGCTGATCGTATCAGTAGGGAGTGGCGATCCAATTCGCGCGATCACGCGGCCGCGAATTCACGATCTTGTCACGAGAATTCCACTCTCGAATCCGGGAGGGCGGACCGGAATTGAATATTATGTATCGACAGGGACTGGAAGCTGAGCCAGCTGTTGACTCTTCTCCGGATCCCTGCGTCGTAGCGGCGATCGGAACTGAGGAACTAGGTCACGGTGCAGGAAGCGTCGAGGATCCGAAGGCATTGTGGTGGGAGTAACTCGGGGCGCTCAACCCATTCCAAGCCCGGTCCCCAACGGCGGGGCTGACAGGAGGTCGACCTTCATGGACACACCGAGGACGGCGAGAGGACTGTCCCCTCGAGTTGTGGGCGGCCTAGCGTCGGGGGGAGCGGTAGGTGCCTTCTGTCTGATGGCGATCGCGAGTGCGCTGCCGGTACTCGCCAGTTGCGCGTCGTTGAAATTAGCGACCCTGCCATACACGGGGACCACGCAGACGGCCTCGGCAGCCCCGGGCTCGTCGGTGTACGACACAGTCCAGGTCAAGTCGGCCGGGAACAAGGCAATCCCAGCTGGCACCTTCACCTTTTCTCTTTATCCGACCTCATCTTGCTCGGGGACTCCGGTATTCCAGAGCCCGGTGGCGTATGCCGGGACCACCTCGAGCTCGTCGACATGGATCAGCAGCGGCACCTACTTGCTGCCGAGCACCATAGCCACGCCCGCGACGTACGAGTGGACGGTCTCCTTTGTCGAAAGTGGGACCAGTGGGTCCGGTAGTAAGGCGTCCAGCGGGTGCGGGCAGGAGTCGGTGAAAATCTGCAACGCGTTGATCGCACCCGGACTTACGACGCTACCCACGCCAGCGACAGGCTCGATCGGTACCGTGCTCTCCGACACGGCCCAGGTGACCGGAGCGGCGGCTCCGGCGTCGAGCGACACCGTCACCTTCGCTCTGTACTTGGCGAGTGCTGCTCAGCCAACCAGCTGCACGGCCGGCACATTGGTCGATGACTTTGGGGCGTCTCCGCTCACCGGAAGTGGTAGCCCGTGGTCATCCACCTCGAGTGGCGGATTCGCGCCGACCGTCGCGGGAACATATCTCTGGCAGGTTCAATTTGTCGCCTCCAACGACGTCAACTACCAGAGCAGTCAGGTCTTCTGTGGCGAGGCGGTCACCATCGCCGCGTCCGGCGGGCAACAGGGGGCGGGTACCGGGGGCCAGCAGGGCTCAGGTACCGGGGGCGGCCAGCAGGCGGCGGGGAGTGGCGGGGGACAGCAGGGGACTGGAATTGGCGGGCAACTGGCCGCCAGCACGACAACTCCTGATACAGGCTTTGGTGGCGGGGGGCTCGCCCTCCTCGGCGCGGTGGCGGTGGTCCTCGGTGGCCTGGCAATTGGCGCTGGGGTACGACTGAGCCGCATCACCGCCTGACAGCCCTTCCCACCAGGGTTTCTGGCTGAGTAGTCCCCGCTGCCCAGCGCGCCTGGGCGGCGGCGATCCAGGCTCCTCGGTGCCTCGCACGACGCGGGATTCGGCCTCCGTCCACTTCACCAACTGACGAACGCGTAACGGCCTGGTTACGTTGCATGAAGGTGGCGTCGCGAAACCCCAAACGCGTGTAACGGAAATGCTGTAATCGCTGAGCCGAACGGCGTGTCCACTCGAGAACCTGAGCAATCGCGCAGGCGGACCGCCCGGCAGTGGAGACGCAGTGAACGCATCCCGAGTGGGGGGATCGACACTCCGTCCGGGCGTGCATCGGGCCTGCCGTCGCTTCAGGCCCGGTCCGCATGCTCGGCTCTTAGGACTAGTCAGTTGTCTCGGCGCTTGGGAGGATTCGCGTGATCGGAAGTAAGCATTGGCATCGTCTACTGGATCGCCTCGGACAGGGCATGGCCCTGGTCGGGATCATTGGCATTGCGGCTGTGGCAGCATCGCTCACCGCCACGACGGCAATGGCCTGGAGCGTGGGCGACTATTCGATTACCACATCATCGTTCGCCAGTTCCGCGGGAGCCGGCTCGGCGAGCCAGCAGGCTGCGCCGGGACAGTACATCTACGACACCGCCACGCTCACCAGCGCATTTGAGTACATTCAAGGGGGCACGCTGACCTTCTATCTATATCAGGGTGCTGCGCCCGCTAGCTGTAGTGGGTTCAACTACTCGGGAAGCGGCGCGCTTACCAGCTATACCGTGACCGTCGCTAACACCAGCACGGGTCCGACCAGTGGGGGACTGACGGAGAGCCTGTCGTCGCTCAGCACGACACCTTCCAATACTGGGTTCAAGATTCCCACCACGGCCGCAAATGGCTCAGGCTACTACTGGGTGGCCGTGTACACCGATGGCAGCGAGCCACTCCAGCAACACAGTTTCTGCAACAGTGAGCCGGTCACCGTAGCCGTCCCGCTCCCGACCCTTGGTGTTACCACCCAGACAACCTTGAGCTCGGTGGGGGTGGGTTCCGGAGTCGGCGACAGCGCAACGGTCTCCAACTACGCCGCTCTTCTCGCCGACGACTCGCAGGCATCGGGCTCGGTCAACTTCTCCCTGTACCAGGGCGACAGTTGCAGCGGAACACCGGTCTACCAAAGTGGACCTGAGACGCTCAGCCCATCTGGCGAAGCGTCGACACCGACGAATGCGTACATCGTGCCGTCCGCCGGGCCATACCAGTGGCAGGCCAAGGTTACCGTCACGACCAGCTCGGGTTGGCCGGCGATCCAACCTTTCTCCAGTGCGTGCCTCGATGAGCCGCTCAGTGTGCAGGCCGACACCGCCTTGGAGACGTCCGCTTGGTCCACACCGGGACTCGTCGGAACGTGGGCCTCATTCGGAGCCCGCGTGTCGGACACTGCGACCGTGACCGGGGGCGACGAGCCTACCGGAAGCGTAATTTTCAGCCTCTACAGCAACGCCAGCTGCACCGGATCACCGGTGTACGTCAGTGGCAGTGTCAAGCTCAACGGGGGCCACGCCACCTCAGCCAGCTACGTGGTCGACCAGGCCGGTACCTGGGAGTGGACCGCCAGCTACTCGGGCGACGCATACAACTCGCCGTCCACCTCGACGTGCGGCAATGAGCCATTCAGTGTCGGGCGGGCCGCACCGTCGATCACTACGGTCACGTCAAATGGCACAACCGACGTCCCCGTCGGCACCCAGATTGACGACACGGCAAATGTCAGTAATTCAACTAACGGAACTGCGAACTCCGCTTCCGGTGACGTGTACTTCCACCTCTACCAGGGTGGTAGCGGTCCGGTACCGGAGTGCAACGGTGGCAGCGTGTTCAATGACGTTGAGAGTTTGACCGTAGGCCAGCCATTTTCGACGGCGACATCCGCGGATTACCAGGTCACCAGCCTCGGTCACTACGACTGGACAGTCCAGTACGAGGGTGATGGCAACGACACTAACGGCAGCAGCAAATGCGGATCTGAGTCGGTCGATGTGGTGATGGCCGCGCCGACAATCATCACCATCAACAACAGCCATGCGGTGGTGGGAAGCTCCATCACCGACGAGGCTGAGATTACCGGCGGCTACCAGGCAGATAGCCAGGCAAAGGTCACGTTCGGCCTTTACCAGAATGACGTAAACGGATACTGCTCTGGTCTGGTGGGCCAAACATCGGTCGGTTGGGTCAACAGCAACGGAGATGCCTTCTCCGCCCCGATCAAGGTTACCCAGACCGGCGAGTACTTCTGGATGGATACCTACTCGGGCAACGGGCTGAACCAATCGGTGACCAGCTCGTGCAAGGCGGAACCCGTGTGGGTCACCAGTCGGTGCATCGAGGTGCGCACAGTCCAGCAGGCGATGGTCGTCACCTCAGCCGACACCTCGGTTCGCGACACGGCAATTCTCTCCGACTTCTACCCAAATCCCACCGATCCGACCGGCTACAACGGCGGCGTCGAGTTCGAACTCTTCGGACCCGCAGCGGCCAACGCACCGGCCCAGTGCCAGTGGGGCTCCGGCGGTGACATGGTCTTCCAGTCCAACTGGGAGCCGGTGTACGACATCGGTGGTCAATACGAGGCGACTGTCTCGGCGACTGTCGGCGCGGCGCTAGTTCCAGGCGACTACTACTGGGAAGCGCAGTACACCGATCCGGGGCAGACCTTCGACAGTCCGGCCTCGGCGGGATGTGGAGAGTTGACAGTGGTCACTCAAAGCACCCCCACCTTAGTCACCACCCCGTCGTCGGGAGGCGCGATTGGGACCACGCTCACAGACAGCGCGACCGTCACTTCGGCAGTCGAGGCGAGCGGTGACCCCGCGACCGACACATTGACATTCCAACTCGTCTCGAGCTGCCCCTCCGTCTCTGGCGCCGCCCCGGCGGCGAACACGGTGGTGAGCAACTTCGGGGCTATCACAGCTACCGCAAGCTTCGACAGCGCGACCGGAACTTACACCTACTCCGCGTCGGTGCCGCCGAGCGGCTACAAATCCACCGCTGCGGGTACCTACTACTGGAACGTCAGCTTCAGCGGAGACACCTACAACACGGCCGTGACAAACCAGTGCGGTGAGCCTGTCTCCGTCGTCAGCGTGCCGGTGGGTGGCGTGTTGGGCGCCTCCACCCCGATCACCGGAGCCGATCTCTACGGACCCGGACTGGCGGGGGCTCTGGCAATGCTGTTGGGCGGACTGCTGCTGATCGTCGGGCGTCGGGTCCTCCGCGTCAGGTCCCGCTGAGGCACTAGTCACAAGTACGATCTAAGACCTCGGGTACCAGGGCCTTCGGGCCCTCGGTGCCCGGGGTTTCGCTCGCACCGCGCAGACCAAACGACGAGGTGGGTAGCCCGGGGTCGTTAGACTCGGCTCGGCCCCGCCGGCGCGCAACAACCGGCCGCGGACCGAAGGCTAGCTAGCCTGACCCGGGGTCTGGGAGGAAGGATGTCGGAGATCGACCCCAGCTTTCTGCAGCTACCGCTCGACCGACTTAGCGAAGCGGCTCTCGAAGCCATAGCTAGCACGGCGGACGTCAGCTACGGCGACATCCGGATCCACCGCGACCGGATCCAGGGGATACAAGTCCGCGAGCACGACCTAATCTCCCTCAGCGAGTCCGAGCCCCAGGGGGTTGGGGTCAGGCTGGTTGTCGATGGATCGTGGGGATTCGCTGCCTCGAGCGATATGTCAGTGGAGGGGGTGACCCGGGCGGTAGGTGCGGCAGCGGAGATGGCCCGGTTGCTCCGGCCCCTCCTCCTGGAGCGGGTCGAGTTGGCCCCCGAGCCAGCCCACCAGGCCGACTGGATCGGCGAGGTTGAGATCAACCCGTTCGACGTGGCCCCCGAGCAGAAGGTCGAGTTCATGCTCGACGCGACCGCCCGCTGTCTTGACGCGGGCGCCAAGTTCGCCGACTTCTACTGCTTGCAGGTGCAGGAAAACCGGCACTTCGCCAGTACCGAAGGGTCCCGGATTACCCAGCAGCGACTCCGGCTGCATCCCGTCCTGGAAGCCGGGATCGTCGACGAGCGCGGCTCCGGATTGATCGAGACAATGCGGTCAACCGCCCGCCCGGTAGGTCGCGGCTGGGAGTACGTCGAGGCTCACGGCTTCCCCACCGAGGCGGTGGAGATGGTCAGCTGGCTGGAAGAGAAGCTGGCATCGCCATCGGTCAGCCCAGGGGCCTACGACCTGGTCATTGACCCCTCCAACCTCTGGTTGACCATCCACGAGTCGGTCGCTCATGGCACTGAATTAGATCGCGCGCTCGGCTACGAAGCCAACTACGCCGGGACCACGTTTGCCACTCCCGATCAAGTGGGCAGCCTGCGCTACGGCTCGCCGCGAATGCATGTCACTGGGGACAGGCTGGAACCCAACGGCCTGGCGACTGTTGGCTTCGATGATGAAGGGGTCGCGGCGCAGCGCTGGGACATCATCAAGGACGGCATCCTGGTCGGCTACCAGCTGAACCGGCAGATGGCGCGCAAGTTCGACCTGCCTCGCTCCAACGGCTGCGCTTTCTCGGACAGTTGGTCCCACCTTCCGCTGCAACGGATGCCAAACGTCTCGCTGCAGCCTGACCCAGACCACGACACCACCCTGGCCGAGCTCTTGGGCGGGGTAGAGGAGGGGATCTACATCCTGGGCGACAAGTCCTGGTCGATCGACATGCAGCGTTACAACTTCCAGTTCACCGGGCAGCGCTTCTACCGAATCCACAACGGCCAGCTGGCCGGTCAGCTGCGCGACGTTGCCTACCAGTCCCGAACTCCAGACTTCTGGGGTCGACTGGAGGCCGTCGGGGGCCGTTCTGCCTGGCGACTGCACGGAGCTTTCAACTGCGGAAAGGGGGAACCGGGGCAGGTGGCGCCGGTCTCCCACGGCTGCTCTCCAGGCCTGTTCCGGCAGGTAAACATCCTGAACACGCGCCAGGAGGGGAAGGATTGAGGCTGCAGGAGATCGTCGAGGCAGGACTAAGTGAGGGCGCGGCGGTGGTCGTGGGCGAGAAGGCCACGAGCGTCAACTTCCGACTCGCCAACAACACGGTCACGACAAACGGCCGCGAGGAGTCGACCTCGGTCGGCTTGGTCGCCCTGGAGCAGGGCGGGGTGGGGGTGCAGGCTGGGGACGTGGTCAACACCGCTCAAGTCGCCGAGCTCGCCCGCCAAGCGAAGGCCCGAGCCCAGGAGAGTCCCGCAGCTCCCGACGCGATGCCGCTGCTGACCCCCAGCGAGGTGACTGCGAGCGACTCGGAGGCGACTGGGGCGGCTGCGGAGGCCCTACCCTCGGACCTGGAGCCGATCTTGGAATCCGTACGCGAACTTCTGGAGCAGTCCCAAGAGGCGGGGCTCCGCTGTTTCGGATTTGCCCGTGCCTCAGCCTCCCGGGAGCAGTTGGGCACCAAGACGGGGCTCCGTTTGGAGGGCCGTAGGCAAAACGCCTCACTTGCGCTGACGCTAAAGACCCAGGATCTTGGTCGGAGCGTCTGGGTGGGGGCCACGGCCCGTCGGCTGGCCGAGCTCGACCCCACCGCCATCTATCAGGGGCTCAGTCGGCGCCTCAGCTGGACCGAGAGGTCGGTAACCCTCCCGGCCGGGCACTACCAGGTATTGCTCGAACCGTCTGCGACGGCTGATCTCATCCTGCGCCTGATTTGGGAGATGCACGCGAGGGGCGCTGACGAGGGCCGGACCGTCTTCGCGGGCAAGTCGGGCTCACGGGTAGGGGAGCAGATGTACTCGACTGAGGTGAGCCTCGAGAGCGATCCTCTCGACGCTCAGATGGCAGTGCCGAATTTTGTCCGGTGCCTCGGCTCCAGCGAGTACGGGTCGGTGTTTGATAACGGACTTCCGGTACCCCCGGCGGTCTGGGTGGAGCGTGGGGTCCAGAAGGAGCTGATCTGTCCTCGTCGCTGGGCCCAGGACCACAACCACCCGGTGCGCCCGGATGTCGACAACCTCTCGATGCTTGGTACAGACACCTCGATCGACCAGATGATCGCGAGCACCGACCGAGCGCTTCTGGTGACGTCCCTGTGGTACATCCGCGACGTCGACCCCGCGACCCTGCTCCTCACCGGCCTGACCCGGGATGGGGTGTTCCTGATCGAGCGTGGTGAGGTGGTGGGTGCGGTGAACAACTTCCGCTTCAACGAAAGTCCGGTGGGGGTGCTCCAGCGCACCACCGAGATAGGCAAGTCCGAGCTGGCGATGGCGCGCGAGATCGGAGATGACGTGTTTATCAAAGCGCCGCCGATCCGGGTCGACAACTTCTTCATGTCTTCCGTCTCGGACGCAATCTGATCGACCTGACGCGGGTGACGACACCAGGATCGGGGATCACCACGCGATCGTGACCCGCGCGGGGGCTCGTGAGCGTCTCCTCAGATCGGTGGAGTGGATCTGCCAAACGCTCTGGCTGGCCCAGCGGCAGGAGCCGGAGCTGGTCCGATTCCAGCAGGAGCGAGGCACCGTCGGCTTTGTCCATTACATCCTCAGTCGGGCGGGCAACCTGCCCGACCAGGACTGGGTCCGGGTCATCTACGTGATGCCACCCTCACTGGTGGACCACCTTCGACTCCGTTGTTTGGCACAGGAGCCGGCGCGCTACCAGACCCTCGCGCTCGAAGCCGGCGCGGAGGCGCTTCGAAGGCTGGCACCGCGGGCGACTGGTTCAGACCTGGGACGCTTGGCCTCTTCGGTGAGGCCTGCAGGACAGCTGCCCCAGGCGTGGTGCGACCTTCCCCAATTCGATGACCCACACCTTGAGCTTCTCCGGGCGGCCATGACGCTACGAGAGGGGAGAGCGCATGCCCACTATCGGGCGGCCGAATCTCAGGGACTCGAGCCCCCGGAACTACTTGTGCTTAGCTCCCTGTGGAGGCAAGGCGACCTCCCGGCGGTCCTTAAGCTCTTTCGCTGGCGGGATCAGGAGATCGAGGACGCTCGCAGCCGACTCAGATCTCGTGGGTGGCTCGGCGAGCGGGGGGAACTGACGGCCGACGGCCGCGAGCGAAGGGACCTCATAGAGGCAGAGACCCAGTCTCACACCGACCGAATACTTGATCCGCTCTCAGATCGGGAGCTGAGCCAGTTGGTCGATCAGCTGCCTACCGCGGGCCAGCCGCCCGGGACGCTCGTCCCGCAACAGTCGCCGATGCGCGTCTGATCACCGCCGGGTGTCCGCTCTTTACTGGCGTTGAGTCCGCCAGACGGTACAAAATGCCATCAAAGCCATGGATGCCAAATTCGCCCGGGACGAACCAGGAGGGAAGCTCCGACGCGTGCGGCGCAGCGCGACCGTCGTCCCAAGGCGGAGACGCGGGCGCTGGGCAGTGGCAGGACTCGCGGTGGTGCTGGTGATGGTGGCGGTCGATCTGCCGCTCGCTTACGCCGGAAGCGGCGGCGTTGCGCGGAGCGCACGTAACGTCGGCGTCCTCCTCAGCCGGTACCAGAAAGAGGGGGTCCCAGTCTCGGCTATCGACTCCCTGCGCCGGCAACTGGCCCAGGTAGAGGACCAGCCCTGGTACGGGCCGGCCGGGTTGTTGCAGCAGCGGTCCTCGACAGTGGCAGCGGTCAGCATGTCGGCAGCAAAGGCCTTGAGGCGCGCCATCTCTCAGGATCGGCACCAAGCGCAGCTGTACCTGGATGAATATCGGACGCTGGTCGCCGGAAACATCGCCTGGCTGACACCCCAGCAAGACGCGCGCGCTTCGAGGTGGGCGGCGCAGCTAGACCATGCATCCACGCCGTTCAGATTCCGATCACTCGCCCTCACATGGAAGTCGGCACTGGAGGCGAGTGAGAACGCCGCTAAGAGCGCAAAGTCCTCGGCTGCTGCCAGTGTGAGCCTGGCTGTTGGCTCGGGCAGCCTGCTGAACCGGGCTGCCGCCGCCGAACAGCTGGCCGGAGCCGATCAACTATCTGAGCTGCAGGTTCCTCAGGACGTGGCCGCGTTGCAGACGGCGCAGTCTCAGGGCCAGCCCGGGACAAGCCAAAGTGCAGCACTGGCGGCGCAGCTGCAATCGCTGTTGGCGGAGATCGGACTGAAGCAGCAACTAGCGAATCTGCAAGAGTCGGTGGTGGGCCTGGTCGACCAGGCCTCGTTTGAGCAGGTTCCCAATGCGGCCGGGTTCCAGAATCAATTCGCTGCTGCCAAGGCCGCTCTGGGTGCGGCATCTTCGGTGAAGGCGCTCGGCGCGGCACAGACGACGCTCAGGAGCCTTCAGAGTTCAGTGCAGGCCGTGCTGTGCGGCCAACAGCTGCGGCCACACGGGCATTGCGGGCAAGGCGATCTATGTCTCCATCTCCCTAGAGGAGATGATCTTTTACGACAACGGCTGCGAGGTCAACGCCACGCCGGTGACCACCGGCAGGCCTGGCGAGACCACTCCGACTGGCACCTTCGCTATCTTCCTGAAGAGGAGTCCGTTGGAGTTCATCTCAGGGTATGCGCCGGGCTCACCTAACTACTACACGCCGTTCCTCGCTCAGTACGCGATGGAGTTCCTCACCGGTGGGTACTACTTCCACAACGCGCCCTGGGAGCCGGCCGACGCCTTTGGCCCTGGGAGCGAGGACGATCTGGCGGACGCCAGTCACGGCTGCGTGCACACGCCGGTCACGGTGCTGGCTTGGGCCTACTCGTGGACCCCGATTGGCACGCCGGTCGTGATAAGCGCCTGAACCAGATGTCAGAGGACACCTCAGCGCCGCCAGCCTCTGGGCTTCCCAAGGGGTAGGCCCCGAGCTTCTGGAGCAGCTCGCCTTCCGGAGCCAGCTGCGCTACCTCTTCCGCCGGGCGCTCACCATGCTGGATGCTGCCGCGTCAGAGGCGGGTTTGACCCCTCTCGGGTATCACGCCGTACTCGTGTTGGGCGGGGCCGGGCTGGAGGGTGTCCAGGAGCAAGAGCTGGTGGAACAGCTGGCCTCCAGCCGGGCTCACATATCGGTCTTGACGCGCTCACTTCTTGAGTCCGGGCTGATTTCCCGGGAGCCGTGGCCGGCGGATCGCCGCCGGATCGTGCTTCGCCTAACCGAGAAGGGGTGGGGCGTTGTCTCGCAGATCGCGGCACGGCACCGGGAACGGATGCGCGAACTGGTGGCAGGTTGGGACCCGAGCGCCTTCGAGCAGATTCTCGAGCGAATCATGGTGGTGTACCTGGGGCTGGAGGGCCGCGTCCGAGTGGAGCGGCTGGAGCCTACCCCCGAGAGGGAGTGAGCCGAGGACCGGCGGTGGGGCGATAATGGGCGGCCGGATGTCATCCACCGAGGACTCACCGTATTCCAGGGCGTCGGCCACGCATGGCGGGTGCCGCTGAGGGTGGAACGCCCCTCGATTCCCTCCAACCTTCTGAAGCAGATGGAGGGACCGTCCTATTTGGGCCCTGGCTCGTTCGCCAAAGTGGCCCTCCTCAGCGAGCCCGAGGAGCTGGACGAGTGGAAGCCGGATTTCGCCATCGTCGGTGCACCCTGGGACGACTCCACCAGCTACCGCCCGGGGGCGAGGTTCGGGCCCCGCGCCGTCCGGACCGCCAACTATCAGCCTCCCACGTGGCACCTGGACCTGGAGGTGGCGCCACTGGAGGAGCTAACTCTCGTCGATTACGGCGATGCAGTCTGCCAGCCGGGGATGGTCGGTCCTTCTCACGAGGCCATCCGGCAGCGCGTCCTCGAGGTCGCCTCGCGGGGGATTGTGCCGTTGGTGATCGGCGGTGACCACTCGATAACCCTGCCATCAGCGACTGCCGTAGCTGACGTCGTGGGCCGGGGGCGGCTGGGCATCATCCACTTCGACGCCCACGCGGACACAGCACCCGAGAGCTTCGGCAACCCGCTCTCGCACGGGACCCCGATGCGGCGGCTTGTCGAATCCGGAGCGGTACCAGGTGCCAACTTCGTCCAGATTGGTCTGCGTGGATATTGGCCGCCTCGCGAGGTCTTCGAGTGGATGCGCGGGGAGGGTATGCGCTGGCACCTGATGGAGGAGGTCTGGCAGGTGGGGATTGCGGAGGTCGTGCGGAGAGCTTTGGCTGAGGCGCTGGACGGGCCGGAGCTGATCTACCTCTCAATCGATATCGACGTACTCGACCCGGGATTCGCTCCCGGCACGGGCACGCCAGAGCCCGGCGGGATGAGCCCGGCCGATCTGCTTCGCGCCATCCGCGACGTGGTTCTTCGCACCTCAGTTGTGGCGATGGACGTGGTCGAGGTGGCCCCGCCCTTGGATCTCGCCGAGCTCACCGCCCAGAACGCGAATCGCTGCATCTTGGAGGTCGTCTCCGCCACCGCGGCGAAGCGTCGACAGGCCCGGGCCCTGAATCCGACCGACTGACCGGCCCGGCTACTCCAGAACCACCACGAGCTGGCTCTTAGGCAGCTCCTGGTAGGGGGTCGAACCGACGCGAAGGTACTTCAGCCATGAGCGCGGAACCAGCACCCCCAGGTGCTGGCGCTGTAGCCGAGGTGCGGTGCTGGCGGGAACGGCCAGATCCGGGTATCCCACCGCCCGCCCGTCCGACACGACGCCGCAAGCGGCCCCGAATTCCAAAGCGAGGCGGTCGGTCACGGCCCACAGCCGTTCCTCGGGAATGAACTCCGCAATCTCTGACCAGGGCGGGAACCGGAGGGTGACCTCTCCGAGTGTGCTCCCGTTTGGCTCCACCGCCTCCGCGGTCAGCTGGACTCCGTTCCACCGCAGCGGCTCGCCGAGCATGAGAGGCGCGCCCCGCCGGCGGCCCATCGCATAGCGGTCCCCGAGCGGATCGGACTCAGCACGCGCCTCCTGACGGAGGATGTCCAAGGCCAGCCCGGCCAGCCATGGCCTGCCCGGTTCCAGGGGGCAGCTCAGGGAGATCGTCGTCGAGTCGGAGGTTGGCAGGCAGCAGCGCCAACTGGTCGCGCCAGGGGGGGACGGTTGCTCCATCTGGGCCAGCCTAGCGTCTCCGCTTTGCTGGACTGCCGCCATGCCGCAAGATCTGCGGTTGCGCGGTACTCTTGGCGAAGTCGGTTCCCCCGACCCTAAGGAGATGGCAATGCAGCTAGCCCCACCTCGGAATCTCGGATGAAGGCGTCGACCGAAGCTGATCTCCGGGCACCCGAGTACCGGGAGACCTCCCTGGAGGGGGTGGACCACATCGAGTTCTTCGTGGGCAACGCTCGCCAAGCGGCTCACTTCTACCGCTCCGCTTTCGGTTTCGACGTGGTCGCGTACTCAGGTCCCGAGACCGGCGTTCGAGATCGTGCCTCCTACGCGCTCCGCCAGGGTGACGTCACGCTGGTCATGACCGCCCCGCTCACCCCGGACGGGGAGGTGGCGGACCACGTGCGGCTTCACGGCGATGGAGTTCGCACCCTCGCCTTCACTGTGGATGACGCCACCGGCGCCTTCCACGACGCGGTCGCCCGGGGAGCACGGCCGGTCGACCAGCCCCACGTGATCGAGGATCAAAGAGGCGCGGTACGACTCGCCACAGTCAGAACCTTCGGGGACACGGTGCATACCTTCGTGGAGCGGGCAGAGTACGCGGGCAGCTTCCTTCCCGGCTACCGCGATGAGTTCAAGAGCGGCGCAGGGGCCGGGTTGCAGCTGGTGGATCACTGCGTTTGCAATGTGGAGTTGACCCGGATGGACGAGTGGGTCAGTTGGTACAACCGGGTGTTCGGGTTCGATGTCTTTCAGGAGTTCGATGAGAATGACATCGCCACCAAGTACTCGGCACTGCGGAGCAAGGTGGTCCGAGGGGGCAAAGAGGGCCGCGTCACCTTCCCGATCAACGAACCGGCGAAAGGACTGCGTCGATCGCAGATCGACGAATACCTGGACTACTACCACGGACCCGGCGTCCAGCACATTGCCCTGCACAGCGAGGACATCATCGAGAGCGTGGACTGGCTACGCCGCCAAGGGGCAGAGTTCCTGCGGGCACCGGACAGCTACTACGAGCAGCTTCCGGAGCGAATCGGCGCGATCGATGAGGACTTGGGACGACTGCGCCAGCTGAACATCCTGGTCGACCGTGACGAGCACGGGTATCTGCTCCAGATCTTCACCCGACCGGTCGAGGACCGCCCCACCTTGTTCTTCGAGGTGATCCAGCGCAAGGGATGTCGTGGCTTCGGAAAGGGCAACTTCCAAGCTCTGTTCCAGGCGATCGAGCGCGAGCAGGACGCGCGCGGAAACCTCTGACCGGGGCTGGAGTCGAAGCTCCCTTCGGCAGTGGATGAGCCCGCGCCCTGAGCCGCCCCCGTTGGCCGGCCGGGGGGCTCCGCTTGGCGTGATCGCGGCCCGAGAGGAGATGCTGCGCCACGTCGCGCAGCTTTCCGCGGTAGAGATTCCGATTGACGCCAAGGCGGTGCGTCGGGTGGTGGCGGCCGACGTGGTCGCCGAGGTGATGCTGCCTCCCTGGGACAACAGCGGGATGGACGGCTATGCGGTGCGCACCGCTGACGTGGATCAGGTGCCTCGACGGTTGCCGGTGGTGGGGGAGATGGCGGCCGGGATGGCGCCCGGAACGGTGGTGATTCAACCGGGCACGTGCTGCAAGGTCATGACCGGCGCCCCCATCCCCGAGGGGGCGGACGCGGTGGTGCCATACGAGTGGACCGACCGGGGCGAGACCGAGGTGCTGATCTTGGAGCGGCCAGGTCCCGGGAATGCAGTTCGGCGGGCTGGAGAAGACCTCTCACCGGGTGACGGCATCTTGCAGGCTGGCCACCGCCTGCGGCCAACCGACCTTGCCCCGTTGGCGGCGGCTGGGCGGGCCACGGTCTCTGTCTCCAGACGCCCGGGGGTCGCGCTGATCACGACCGGAGACGAGATCCGACCAGCTGGGGCTAAGCTCGGCCCGGGTCAGATCTATGACACGGGCGGACCGGCCGTCGAGGCGCTGATCGCGGAGGCTGGGGGCGAGGTGCGCTTGAGGCTCCGAGTCGGCGACGACCCGGGGCAGGTGGAGCGGGCGCTACGGGAGGGCGCTGCCGCCGCGGAGGTGTTGGTGACCGTGGGCGGGGTCAGCGTCGGAGATCATGACCACGTCCGGGCAACGGTGGAACGACTGGGCAGGTTGCAGTTGTGGCGGGTAGCGATGCGCCCGGGTCGTCCAATTGCCTTCGGAGAGCTGGAGGGAAGCATCTTCATTGGCTTGCCTGGCAACCCTGTCTCAGCCAGCGTGACCTTCATCCTCTTCGGGGCACCTTGCCTGTTGGCCATGCAGGGCGCGAGCCACCCCGAGCCGGCTACCTACTCAGCCGAGCTTCTCGAGCCGGTCGCCAAGCCCGACGGGCTTGAGACCTTTCATCGAGCCTTGGTCAGCCACCGCCCTGGAAAGCTGCCAGGGGTCAGACTCGCAGGATCACAGAGCAGTGGAGCCACCCTCTCATTGGCTCGGGCCAACGGCTTGCTGGCCCTGCCCGCCGAAGGAGAACTGCTGGAAGCGGGCACTTTGGTGGAGGTAATCCCCCTCTAAGCGAAGAGTCCAGGCGAGTCCGGGTGCCTAGCTCTCCGGCTCGAGCCCCAGCTCTCCGCCGGCCGGCCCCGCTTTGGTGGCGGAGCTGATCGCCAACTGGAGCACGCGCAGACGCCCGTCGCGCGACTGGCCGGCGGCCGCCCGACCGGCGAGGTAGGCCGCCAGCGGGGCGTAGGGCCGCGCTCCCGAGACGTGGGCTGCCTCCGCCGCCAGATCCAGGACCAGCTTTGCCTCTTCCCGACGCAGCACCGCGTCAGCAGCACCCAGCTCCTTGAGATACCTGTCAAACCACTCGTTCACTGGATCCCTCCTTGGTCGACCCTAGCCATGAGCACCGCCTCCGCCAGTTGCTCCGGAGTGTTGCAGCTGAGGAACGATGCCCCAGTCGGGTCCCAGGCCCTCCACTCCAACTCCGTGACCCGTCGCAGCCGGATCCCGGTGACGGTACGACGCAACGAAGGTCCGCGGCCGGGACGCGCCAATTGTCGCGCCACTCGGCGCAGATCAGCGCTGGCGTCCTGCCGATAGACGGCAAACAGCGGCTCTAGCTCGCCCTCGCGCTCGGGCACGATCGCCTGCGCGCCCGGCTCCGACAGGGCGATCTCGACCAGCCCTTTGGCCAGCCGGGGAGACACAAACGGCAGGTCGGCTGCCAGCACCAGCACCAGGCCGCTGGTGCATGCTGTGAGTCCGGCCACCAGGCCGCCCACCGGTCCGGCCAGGTCGGGTTCGTCTTCGACCAAGGGCCAACCGGTTCCGTAGTCGTGCCGTCCGGCGATGGTCGGGGGCCCTGCCAACTCCGCCACGGCCGTCGCCACGCGCCGGATCAGCGGCGGATCACCTCGGGCGGGGAAGGGAAGGGCCGGCTTGTCGGTGCCCATCCGCACGCTCTGGCCCCCGGCCAGGATGAGCAGCCCAGTCAACACGGTGTTCTCCCAGGTAGGGCTGGATCAGCTTGGCGCGGTGAGCTCGCCCTGGCCTAGCTGCACCCGCTCCGGGTGCGAGTACACGTTGCATCGCTCCCCGCGGAGGAATCCGACCAGCGTGACGCCGGTCGTCTGGGCAGCCTGGACCGCCAGCGAGGACGGAGCTGAGATCGACGCCACCAGCCCGATTCCTGCCGCAGCCGCCTTCTGGACGATCTCGAACCCAGCCCGGCCGCTGACCACCAGCAGGGCATCCGTGAGGGGCAGCTGCTCCTGGAGCAGGGCCCGGCCCACGAGCTTGTCCACCGCGTTGTGTCGACCAACGTCCTCTGCCACTTCCAGGGAGTCCTCGCCCCGCCGGAGCAGGCCGGCGGCATGGAGTCCGCCGGTGGAGTGGAAGACCCTCTGAGCCGCCAGCAACATGTCGGGCAATTGAAAGAGAGCTTCGGATTTCCAGGTGGCCTCCCCGTTCACCCTTGGCTGCACTGCCTGTAGTGCTTCTAGGGTCGCCGTTCCGCAGATCCCGCAGGCGCTTGACGAGGGAAGCGCGCGCTGCCAGCCCAGGGCGCCATCGGGAAGCGGCGTACGGAGCTGGACGTCGACCAGGTTCTCGGCCTGGGGGTCGAGTCGCACCGGTAGGGGAAGACCATCCAGTTCTGCCTGGCCACTCGGCGCGATTCGCAACTCGCAGACGTCGTCCAGATGGTGAACCACTCCTTCGGCATGAAGCAGCCCCAGAGCGAGTTCGACGTCACAGCCGGGGGTCCTGAGCATGATCGCCAGCGGCCGGCCGTCGACCATGAGTTGGAGGGCCTCCTCGCGGGCGACGCTGTCCTCGGCGACCAGCGCCGTATCGCCCTCGATCCGGGTGATAGCCAGTCTCTGCTGATCAGAGCGCCCGAGACGCTCGGTGGGCACCATGCCGGCGATCGTACCGCTCGGATCCGCTCTCAGCCCCTCGGAGAACCGGCGAGGTGGACGGGGGCTACTCGTCGTGGGGGCAGCTGCCCACCGGTTCGCCGTGATGGCAGCCGCACCGGTCGATCGTCTCTTCCAGGATCAGATCCCCATCGGGGAAGTTGAGCCGTGGGCCAGGCGACGGGTCGGAATGGGCCACCCGACGCGCCTTGACCACGTAGCAGAGCCGCCCTCCGCACATGGTGGAGGCGAGCATGTTGGGGTTGCCGGCCCTGACCAGGCGATCGGCCAACGCCGCCGATTCCGCCATGTCGATCCGTCGGTGACCGACCGATGTGAAATACGAGCCCTGATCCAGTGCGAGTGGCGTCCCGGGGAATCCGGAGCGAGCCAATTCGATCGCCTCCGCGGTCGACCGTGCGCCCAGCTCGCTCAGTCGGCGGGCCAGTGTGCCGGAGTCGTCATCGGGCTGGATCGGCGCCAGGCGCTGGAGCAGGAGGGGCCCGGCGTCGATACCGTGAGCGATCCGCTGGAAGCTGATCCCCGTCTCCTTCTCGTCGTTGACGATCGCCCAGTAGAGCGGCTCGGGCCCCCGATACTTGGGCAATTGGGACGGATGAACGTTGACCCAGCCCAGTCGGGGCAGCGGCAAGCGCCTTGTCATGGAGGATCTGGTCGAAGCTGGCGACCATGAAGAGATCGGCGTCCAGCCGGCGCAGCGCCACCAGCGAGTCGTACTCGTTGACCCTGGCCAGGCGTAGCAGCGGCACCCCCATGTGGTCGGCAACCTGACTGAGCGCGTTCTCGCCCAGGATGGCCGGGTTGGCGCCCAGGCTGGTCGCCAGGCCAACTAGCTCCACGCCGCTCTCGATCAGGGCCAGCAGCATCGCCAGGCTGTAGTCGGAGGGAAATCCCGCAAATCCAACTCGCAGAGCCCCACTTGGGGCGGGGTCGGGCTCGCCTGAAGGAGGCATCGGAAGCTTGAGATCGGGAACCATCCGGAAGGAGGGCTTCTGCCAAAGCCACTCCTCGATGGCGCCGAGCCAGGGACTGCGTCTGGAGAGGGCAACGGCGGAAGCTGGGACGGTCACCGAACTCAATCGTAGTCGTCGGGAGCCGCGCAAGCGTCACGGTTTCGTTGAGCGTGCGCTACGCGATTCACAGTGGGTGGGTGGCACACTGCTGGGCGGGATGGTTGACGAAGCGAACGCTGTGCCCGGCGCCCAGAGCCTTCACCAGGGTCTGGCCGACATGCGGCAGACGTGGCAGCACCTGGCGAGGGAGCTGGCGCCGGGAGTGCCCGAACTCCCGGGCGTGATCGACCAGCAGCTGGCGGGGCTGTCTCTCGCCGATCTGAACGAAGAGAACCTGATCAAGGTGGCCGATTCGCTGGTCGCGAGGGTGGCGGAAGCAGGGTTCCCTGATCAGGCCGCGGCGCTCCTCCGTCGGATGGGGCGGGCGATGTACGAGTTGCTTCTGCTGCTGGCGACGCAGCAGGAGATTCGAGAGATGGTGGTTCCGCCAACCTCCGCCGCAGATCCCGCCCCGGTCCCGGTCGCGGCCGAACCGACTACGGTCGCGCTGGCGGTCGCCAGCGAGCCGGCAGCGGCGCCCCGGCCAAGCGGCGAAGTCGACCCTGCCCCTACGCCGGTTGTATCGCCGGAAGCTGAGCCACCGGCCCCAATCCCCGCTGTCGCGCCTCCGCGACCCGAGCCTGATTCGGCCCCGGCTGCTGCTCCGGTCGCCGCATCTGGAGCCGGCCCCCGCAAGTCTGCGGCGCAGGCGATCGAGGGCCGCGTCCCGGTGCCAGTCGCACCCTTCCAGGCGCGAGATCCGATCAGGCCAACCGCCTCGGCGAATGGCAAGACGCCGCCGACGCTCTCCGCGGCGGAGCAGGAGGCAACTCTCCTTCGCAAGCCCCCCCAAGCACGTCCCACCGAACCGGTCTCAGTCCCGAAGACGAAAGAGGGCGCGCCCGCCCCGCAGCACCTGGCCCCATCCTCTGCCTCGGTGGTGAGGCAGCTGTTGCAGCGCGCGGATCCGAGAGGACAGACCGCCCCGCCGACCGCTGCGGAGTCGCCCGAGCGAAGGGCCCCCGCCTTCGAGCCAGCTCCCGAAGTGGCACAGTCCAGTGATCGCGGACCTGATCGGCAGCCAGCACCAGCACTGAGGCAGAGCGCACTGCGGGAGACCCAGGGCCAGCTGTCTGGCGCAACCCCCAAGCAGTTGACCGACGATGACGCGCCGCTATGGGGTTTCGACCCGGCGGCTCGGCAGAGCGCCGCGGCCGAACCGCCTACCGAAACGTTTGAGCCTGAGCCACCCGCCGACGAGTTAGTCACGGCCGGGGTCTCCCCGTCAGCTGAGCCCGTAGCCGACGAGGAGACTGGGACCTCGCGCGCTCAAAAGCTCGCCTGGACAGTGAGGCTGTCGCCCCGCACTCGCAGTGATCGCGAGAAGAAACTGGTCGCCCGCCAAGCTCAGCTTCCGTCGCTGGTAGACGAAATCGTGGCGGCCGCCAAAGTCCAGCAGGAAGCGCTCTCGGTCCGGGGCAACGCGAGGCGGGCTCTGAGTTCCGCGCGCGAAAGTCTGCCCTTGGCCGAGCGAGTCGACCCGAGCACACAGATCGAGGCGCTGCTTGAGGCGGGACAGATCGAGGAGGCTGCCTCCATGGCGGTCCAGGTCGCCACGACGGTGGGCGGCGAGGACGCGGCGGGCCTCGCCTGCGCGGTCGGAGAGGGCGTCAAACAGTCAAAGAATTTCGAGCTGGCAGTGCTCTGCTTCACCACCGCGGTGCTCTCGTGCCCGCCCTGCGACCGCGCCTGCTGGCAACTCTGCAACCTATCGATCGAGCGCAAGGACATGGTCATGGCGCCCATATGGCTCGAGTTCGTCGCACGCCTGCTTCGGGCCAGGGGCGCAGACATCGATGCGATCTCGGTGTATCAGCAATTGCTCCGGCTCACTCCCCGACGGACCGACATTCGCGAAATGCTCCGCATCTCGACCCTGACCGGCGTCCTGCCCGACTGACGCTCGTCCGGCCCCGCGGTCGCTCGCCCAGAGCGGAGAAGGGGGGTGGAGTTCAGGCCGACCTGGTCAGGGCCGCCACCAGTGACTCGACGTAACTACCAGCCCGCTGTGCCGCCTTGGCTCCCGAGGTGCCGGCATACGAGCTGACCAGCCCACTGCCCACGATCACGCCGTCCGCCCACTCGGCCACAGCATTGACCTGGGCCGGGGTGCTGATTCCGAACCCGACGGCCAGAGGCTTGTCGGTGAATCGACGAAGCCGATCAACCTGGTCCTGCAGCCACTCCAGGTCAGGCCCGGTACCCTCACCGGTCACTCCAAGCCGCGAGACGACGTAGACGAATCCGTCGCTGGTGGCGGCGATCCTCTCAGCTCTGGTCGGCGCGGTGGTGGGGGACACCAGCAGTGGGAAGGGAAGCTGTCGCGCGCGGAATGAGTCACGGACCTCGGCGATCTCCTCGAGGGTGATGTCGGGGATGATCACCCCGCACGCGCCAGCGCTGCGCGCCCGGTCGGCGAACCGCTCCACACCGTAGTGAAAGACCGGATTGAAGTAGGTGAAGAGAATGATCGGTACCACTTCATGGAGCTGCTCGACTAGGCGGAAGGTCGCTTCCACGGTGGCGCCTGCGGCGAGCGCCCGCTGCCCCGCGGCCGCGATTGTGGGTCCGTCCGCGAGTGGGTCGCTATAAGGAATGCCCAGTTCCAGCACGTCGAGCCCGGCGGACGCCACCGCCGCAATCACTAGCTCGGTCGTGCTGAGATCGGGATCACCCGCAACCAGGTAGCCGATCAGTGCTGCCCGGTCCTGCGCCCGGGCCTCCCGCAGGCACTCGCTCAGGCGATCGTGGGCAACCGCGTCAATCACGACGCTTTCGCTCCCTTTCAACGACCTGATGTATATCCTTCTCGCCCCGCCCGCTGAGGTTCACCACCAGCAGGCCATCGGGGCCGCTTTGCTCAGCCACCCTGTCCACCAGCGCCAGGGCATGAGAGCTCTCCAGCGCCGGCACGATCCCCTCCCGCTCGGCGCAGCGGTGGAATGCGGCGACCGCCTCGTCGTCGGTGACTGCAAGGTACTGCGCCCGTCCGTTGGATTTGAGCAGTGCATGCTCCGGGCCTACGCCGGGGTAATCGAGACCGGCGCTCACCGAGTGAGTGCCCACGACCTGGCCGTCCTGGTCCTGGAGGATGTACGACTTGGACCCATGCAGGACTCCGACCGAACCGTAGGAGAGGGAGGCCGCGTTTTCTCCGGGCGCCTCGCCGCGCCCGGCTGCCTCTGCCCCCCATAGCCGGACTGCGGAATCGTCAACGAATCCGGAGAAGATGCCGATTGCATTGCTGCCTCCGCCGACGCAGGCGATCACGTCGGTGGGCAAGCGGCCCCATTGCTCGAGGCACTGCTGTCGGGCCTCTATCCCGATCACTTTCTGGAACTCGCGCACCATGTATGGATAGGGATGTGGGCCGACCGCGCTGCCGATCACGTAGAAGGTGTCGCCGGCTCGTGTGGTCCACTCGCGCATCGCCTCGTTGACAGCGTCTTTTAGCGTCCTGGTGCCGCTTGTGACGGGGTGGATCTTGGCGCCCAGCAGTCTCATCGTCGCGACATTCATCGCCTGTCGCTCGATGTCCACTTCGCCCATGTAGATCTCCACCGGTAGCCCCAGCTTGGCCCCGACGGTGGCCGTCGCGACCCCGTGCTGGCCAGCTCCGGTTTCCGCGATGATTCGCTTCATCCCCATCCGTCGCGCCAGCAGTCCCTGCCCCACCGCGTTGTTCACCTTGTGAGCGCCGGTGTGGTTCAGGTCCTCTCGCTTGAGGAGCACAGTGGCGGGGGTCACAGCGAACCGCTGAGCGTGGTAGAGAGGCGAGGGACGGCCCACGTAGGTTTGCAGAATCTCCCGATATTCCTGCCAAAACGTGACATCAGCAAAGGCATCGTCCAGCGCCGCCTCCAGGGCATGTACCGGTTGGTAGAGCACCTCCGGCACGTACTGGCCGCCAAATTCTCCGAAGTAACCGCGCGAGTTAGGGGGCTGCATCAGCGCTCCGCACCGTCTCGATGAAGGCTTCAACTTTCGACGGGTCCTTGCGGTCGAGAGACTCGACCCCGGTGCGAACATCGACCGCGTAAGGTCGTAACTGGCGGACGCACTCCCCAACATTGGCTGGGCTCAACCCGCCGCTGATCACCGACGCACGCTCACTGACCAGCGCGCGCACCACCGACCAGGCGAACGTGCGCCCCGAACCGCCCCGCTGACGGGACGCGGTTTCGAAGATCGGCAGCGCGTCGGGGTACTGCGCCAGGGACAACGCGAGTTGCCCCGCACTCTGGGGGCCTTCCTCGGCCACCGAGAAGACCTTCAGGTACGGCAGCCCTAGGTGACGGCAGAGCCACGGGGGCTCTGATCCGGAGAACTGCGGAGTCAGTCGCGGCATCAGCGTGGCGGCGTGCTCCAGCTCTTCCGGGGTGGGGTCGACGAACACCCCTACCACCGAAACCCGAGACGGCACCGCGGCGGTCGCAGCTGCTGCCCGTTCAGGGGTAATCCGGCGGGGGCTGGGAGCGAAGATCACACCGACCGCGTCCGCCCCCGCCGCCACCGCCACCGCCACG
The DNA here is from genome assembly GCA_963804565.1 of Candidatus Dormiibacterota bacterium. Lineage (GTDB taxonomy): Bacteria > Chloroflexota > Dormibacteria > Aeolococcales > Bog-877 > Bog-877. The sequence continues at coordinate 2,209,921 of CAWDQV010000001.1, forward strand.
TCCTCGGCCGATGTGCAGCCGCAGATCTTGACCCTGGTTCGGTGTGGCCCCGATTCGGCGCCGAGCCGGGGCGACCTGGCCGCGGCAGCGTTCTGGCCCCGGGCGCGAGCGGACTCCATGGGGGCCACGATCAGGCCTCCACCGCGCCCAACGACTTCACCGCTTCCACCCACTTTGCTCGGTTGGGGGCGCGCATCAGAGCCTCTCCGACCAGGAAGGACGAAGCTCCCGCGCGGAAGACCTTCTCGATCTGGTGCGCATCCTCGAATCCGCTCTCGCTGACGACTTGGATTCCGGTCGGGACCATCCTGAGGAGGCGTTCCGTCACAGAGGTGTCGGTCCTCAGGGTCCGGAGGTCACGATTGTTGATTCCCAGAAGGACGGCGCCCAGCCCTAACGCCCGCGTCATCTCCGCTTCCGTGTGGACCTCGACCAGGACCTCGAGGTTCCAGACCTGAGCCGCCGCCAGGACTTCAGTCAGCTGCACGTCGGTCAAGCCCGCCACGATGGCGAGGACGGCGTCGGCTCCGTACGCGGCGGACTGAACCACCTGGTATGGGGTGGTCAGGAAGTCCTTCCGCAGAACGGGCAGCGTCGAGCGCGCACGGACCAGCCCGAGGAAGCTCAGGTGACCCTGGAAGTAATCCTCCTCGGTGAGCACGCTGATGGCGTCCGCACCTGCCGCCTGGTAGGTGCCAGCGATCTCCGCTGGATCAAAGTCTCCGGCTATCAGACCGGCGGACGGCGAGGCACGCTTGATCTCTGCGATGACTGCCGGCGGGCGGGCCGCGGCCAGCGCAGCGCCTAGAGACCGCCTCTTGGCGATGCTTTCGCTTGCTCTCGCTTGGAGCGCTGCCACCGGCTCGCGTTCCATCTCCTGCGCCAGCCTTCGGCTGCGGCTGCGGTAGATCTCACCGAGGGTGTCAGACACCAACTGGTACCTCGGTTCCAGCGTTGCCTCGAAGCGCTTCCAAGGCGGCCATCGCGGCCCCCGACGCGATGCTGGCGCGTGCCAGTACCAGGCCCTCGCTGACGTCCTCCGCTCGACCGGCCACAACCAGGGCCAGCGATGCATTCAGGGCGACTACGTCCGCTCTCGGGGAATCCTCGCCGTCCAGGACGGCGAGGATGAGCTCCGCATTGGTCGGGGCATCCCCTCCCCGCAGATCGTCGAGGGATGCGCTGATCCCGTGGTCTTCCGGCTTGAGGACCCAGCGGCGGCTTCCCGCTCGGGAGAACTGAGTCACGTAGGTCGGACCCTCGCCCGCAACCTCGTCCATGCCGCTGGCAGAGTGCACCACCGCACCCTCTTCAGCGCCCAGGGCCTGCAGGGCCTCGGCTACCAGGTCGACCTGCGGCTCTCCGAACACGCCCACCAGTTGGCGGTGTGCTCCCGCAGGGTTGCACAGCGGTCCGATCAAGTTGAAGATCGTGCGCACCCCCAGCTCGCGCCGCACACCGGCTGCGGCTTTCATGGCCGGGTGGTAGCGCGGTGCGAAGAGGAATGCGATCCTTTGGGTCGCAAGCAGCACCGCCGACCCCTCCGGTGAGCGGTCGAGAGGCACTCCGAGCGCCTCCAACACATCGGCACTACCGCAGGCACTCGAGGCGGCCCGATTTCCGTGCTTGGCGACCGGGACTCCCGCCCCGGCGACTACCAGGGCCGCCGCTGTGGAGATGTTGATGCTCCGAGTTCCGTCTCCACCGGTGCCGACTATGTCAATTACCAGAGGTAGCTGATGCTTCAACTGCACCGCCCGCTGGCGCATCGCCGTGGCGGCGCCAACCACCTCGTCGATGGTCTCGCCCCGTGCCGCCAGTGCGATCAGGAGTCCCGCCGCCTGGGCGTTGGTGATGGTCTCGTCGAAGATGGCACCGACCGTGGCCGCGCTCTCCTCGGCGGACAATGTCCCGCCCTGCAGCAATCGGCGCAGGACCTGGGGAAAGTCTTCCATCAGGGCGCTCCTCCCAGGGCGGGTCGACCTTGACGGACCTGGGCGCGGCATACGACTCGGAATGACCACCAGTCTCCTCGCCGTGGCGCGTCCGATTCGCGCCCATGTCCAGTCAAGGGCGGCTTCGCCAGGCTATGGCGCATCCGGGCCTCCTCCTGAAATGAAAAAAGCCCCGGGGATCCGGGGCTCGGTGGTCGCTTGCGCTCGCTGTGACTAGGCGCGCGACGGTACCGAACCCTCATCGGGCCAGTACCACCGCCAGCTGAGAGTGACTCGGCTCGCCATTGCACCCGGATTCTGGACCACGACTGGGTCCAGCGTCAATCCAGCTCTCAGGGTTCTAGGCCTTAATGACCAGCTCGTGGCTCCACGTCCGGCCCGGGCCCAACAGTGACCTTGACTCTCGGTGCTGAGTTCCGGCAGAATCCGCAGCCTATGACGCAGACGAGCGCGCTGGTCTGGTGGTGGAGCTGGCCCGACGGGGGTGAAGTGTCCGCACGCGACTGAGCGACTGAGCGACTAGCGAACACCAAGCCCCGGACCCCCGGGGCTTTTTCTTTTGCGTGAATGGGAGTTGTGATGCTGGCCCCACTGAAGATCCTGCCCGACCGACAGACCTCAGAGGCGACCGCCGCCGAGTTTCCTCTGGTCCCGATCTGGGCCGAGTTACCGATGGGAGATCTGAGCCCGGTGGAGGTATTCAAGAGGTTGGCCGGTCAGGGCCCCGGGATGCTGCTCGAGGAACTGGATCTCTCCGGTCACTCGGTGGGCTTCACCATCGTGGGCGGGGAGCCGGCCGCTCTGGTGATCGCCGATCGATCCGGAGTGCGAGTCGAGTCGATCCGTAGGCCGCTCCCGGTCAGCGAGGGGAGCTTCAGCCAGCCTGGCGAGGATCCGATTGCGGCACTCAACCGCCTGGTGCTCCAGCTGCGGGCCCCCCGACTGCCCACCCTGCCCACCATGACCGGTGGCCTGGCTGGGCTGCTCAGCTATGAGGCAGCCACTCTCCTTGACGGCCTGGCGCATCCCACCGGAAGGGGCAGGCAGTCGGTCGATCCGATCACCTTCATGGTCTTGGACAGGGTGGTGGTGTTCGATCACCACCGGAACAAGCTGGCCCTGGTCGCCCACGTGCCCGCCGGCGTGGATTACGCGGTCGGAGCGGAAGCCGTCCAGGAGATGGCGCTCAAGCTTGCTGCCGAAGCAGAGCCGTCAAACGGGATCTCGAAATCTCGTCAGATCCTGGCGGTCGCGCCCAACATCTCGGTCCCGATGTTCGAGGCTGGTGTCCGTCGAATCAAGGAGGACATTGTCGCTGGAGAGATCTACCAGGCGGTGCTATCGCGACGCCTATCCGCGCCGGCCAAGGAGGGTGGGCTGGAGATCTATCAGAGGCTGCGCCTGCTGAACCCCTCTCCAGCCATGTTCTTCCTGCGAGTCCCGGGGGTGGAGCTTGCGGGGTCGTCCCCTGAGCCGTTGGTCAAGGTCCAGGGGCGCAATGTCACCAGCCGTCCCATCGCTGGAACTAGGCGACGGGGAAAGGACGAGCATGAGGACCAGCTCTTGGAGACGGAGTTGCTCACCGATCCCAAGGAGCTGGCCGAGCACGCCATGCTGGTTGACCTGGCGCGCAACGACCTGGGCCGAGTCTGCACGCCGGGAACTGTGGTCCCGACCCAGTTGCTGAAGGTCCAGCGGTTTCCCCGGGTGATGCACATCGTGAGCAACGTTGCGGGTGAACTAGCTGACGACAAGACGCCCCTCGACGCGCTCGCTGCCGTCTTCCCGGCGGGAACAGTCACGGGCGCCCCCAAACGGCGGGCCATGGAGATCATCGCGCGGGAGGAGCCGACTGCCCGTGGCCCCTATGCGGGTGCCTGCGGCTACCTCACGTTCTATGGCGACCTGGAGTTCTGCATCACCATCCGCACCGCGGTCGTGACCGGCGGTCAGGTGCACGTGCAGGCGGGCGCTGGAATTGTCAGCGACTCCGATCCGGGCCAGGAGTTGGCCGAGACCGAGGCCAAGGCATCGGCCATCCTGGCGGCCATCGGTGGCGGACCCCAGGTGGCGTCATGATCCTGGTGGTCGACCATCAGGACTCGTTCGTCTACAACCTGGTCCAGGTGGTCGCGGCCATGGACCACCAAGTGGAGGTGGTTGGCTCCGAAAGTGCCTCGGCCGCCGAGCTGCTGGCCCTGTCACCTGAAGCGGTCATCCTCTCCCCGGGCCCCGGCAGGCCCGAGCAGGCGGGTTGCTTCGAGGAGCTGATCCGGACACTGCCGGATGCAACCCCTCTTCTGGGTGTTTGCCTCGGGCACCAGGCCTTTGGCTCCGCCTCCGGGGCCAAGGTTGTGCGCGCGCCGGTTCCGGTCCACGGCAAGACCAGTTCCATATTTCACCAGGGGCAGGGCATTTTCGCCGGGCTGCCGTCTCCGTTCGAGGGAGGCCGATACCACTCCTTGGTGGTGGACCGTTCGACCCTCCCAGAGGAGCTGATGGTCACGGCCGAGACCGAGGACGGTCTGGTGATGGGGCTGGAGCACCGTCGACTTCCCCGGTTCGGAGTGCAGTTCCACCCTGAGTCCATCCTGACTCCTGACGGACCGGCCCTGATGGCCAGATTCCTGGCCCTGGTGGGATCCCCGGTCTGATGCCCGTTTCGCCATTGGTTGACAGGTACGAGGCAAGGCCCCAACATAGGCCGCCACATGAGTCTCACCGGAACTGCCAGCAGGAGCCACGGGGGCCTGAGCTCGTTTACGTATCGATACGTGAGCGTAAGCACGCCTTCCGTGGGCGACTCTCCCGGGTAGAACACCGGTCGCGGCGAGCAACGGAAGGCGTGGAGCGGGCTCCGCGCCTTTTTTGGTCAAGCCCAGGTCCCGCTCCCAGAGCTTCAAGAGGAGATGGAGGACCGGACATGGACGAAATCAGACCCGTCAACCAGAGACCCGCAATTGACTCGGTCGGCACCTGGGCCTGCCGAGGGGTACGCGGCGCAACCGACGTCGACGATCCCGCCGACAGCATGCTGCTGGAAGCGGTGGTGGGGGAGATGCTGGGGCAGATCCTCGAGGAGAACCACGCAGGCACCGAGGACATCGCCGCGGTAATTTTCACCGTCCCAGAAGATCTGATCGGGGCCAATCCGGCTGCTGCCGCTCGGAGCCGCGGATTCGAGAGCGTGCCGCTCTTGGTGGTCCGCGAGCACGGCGGGGATCAGCGGGTGGCTCGGTGCCTCCGCGTCTTGGTCCTACTGAACACCAATCTGACCCAGGCTGAGGTGCGCCACGCCTATCTTCGCGGCGCGCGGGTGCTCAGGCCTGACCTGATTTCAGTTGGAGGCGACAACCAGTGATCGTGATGGCGGCCCATGCCACGGACGAGCAGCTGCAGGCGGTCGTGTCCCGCGTCCAGCAGCTTGGGCTCACCGCCCAGGTGAACCACGGCACCGAACGCACTGTCGTCGGGCTGGCCGGTCACGAGACCGAGGCCGACCTCGACGTTCTGGGGCTGCTCGACGGGGTGGAGCGGGTGGTCCGAGTCCTCCACGACTACCCCCTCGCCAGTCGGGAGTTCCACCCAGATGACCAGATAATCCACCTCCCGGGCGGCAGCCAACTGGGTGGGGCGGGGGTCCTGATGATGGCTGGCCCCTGCGCGGTTGAGAGTCGCAGCCAGCTGCAGGCTGCGGCCGAGGCGGTCGCCTCCCGCGGAGTCAAGGTGCTTCGAGGAGGAGCCTTCAAGCCCCGGACGTCGCCGTACGCCTTCCAAGGCCTCGGTGGCGACGGGCTCAAGATGCTGCGCGCGGTGGCTGACGACCTGGGCTTGGCGGTGGTGACAGAGGTGCTGGCGCCCGAGGACGTCGAGTTGGTCGCACGCCACGCCGACCTGCTTCAGGTCGGTGCCCGCAACATGCAGAACTACCGCCTCCTGCAGGCTTGCTCCCAGTTGGACAAACCGGTGCTGCTGAAGCGGGGGATGTCGGCCACGCTCGAGGAGTGGCTCCAGGCTGCCGAGTACATCCTCGCTGGCGGCAACCTCCAGGTAGCGCTCTGCGAGAGAGGCATTCGTAGCTTCGAGCCGGCGGTGCGATTCTCCCTGGACATCACCTCGGTGCCGGTACTCAAGCGGATGACATCCTTGCCGGTGGTTGTCGATCCCAGCCACGCCGCCGGGCGCCACGAATACGTGCAGTCGATCGGCCTTGCCGCGATTGCTGCAGGCGCCGACGGACTGCTGGTCGAGGTCCACCCAAACCCCAGCGAGGCCCTCTCCGACGGTGCTCAATCCTTGGATCCCGGGGCGTTCGGGGACCTCATGGTGGCCGCTCGTAAGGTCGCTGAAGCCGTGGGCCGGCAGGTCACGTGAGGGCGGTTGGCAGCGTCGCCATCGTGGGTGCCGGGCAGGTCGGCACCATGTTCGGCGCCGCCATGGCCGCCAGCGTCACTGCCGCGGGCGTCGCGTCGGTGTCGCTCTTCGATGTCGCTCCAGGGGTTGCGGCGACCTCGGTCTCTCTCGGCGGGGGCGACCGGGTGATCACCGACTCGGGCGACGTTCTGAAGGCGGATGCGGTAGTGCTTGCCATGCCGGTCACAGCTATCCTGGCCTGGCTGGAGGAGTTCGGGCCCCGCCTCAACCAGGGTGTCCTGCTGCTCGACACCGGCAGTTCCAAGCAGGCCATCGTGGAGGCGATGGCCCGTTGGGTGCCGCGCGACGTCCGCGCCATTGGCGGACACCCGATGGCGGGCGGCGAGGCGTCGGGTCCCAGCGCCGCTGTACTGGGCGCCCTTCATGGGGCGGTGTTCGTGCTCTGTCCCTGCCGCGAAGACCAGGAAGCGCTCTCCTCGGCGACCGCACTGGTAAGCGCCTGCGGCGCGCGCCCACTCGTCATCCCGGCCCGAGAGCACGATCGACTGGTGGCCCGCAGCAGCCATCTGCCTCACCTGCTGGCGAGTGCGCTCGCCGAGGTAGTGGCCGGGGGCGCCGAGGAGATCGACCTGGTCCAGTCGCTGGCGGGCACGGGTTTTCGCAGCACGACCAGGCTGGCTGCCAGCAACTCCCAGATGGTTGCCGCCTTCGCCAGTGCCAACCGGGGCCCGCTGGAGGCAGCTCTTGCGGAGTTCCGTGAGGCTCTCGACGGGCTGGAGGTGGCGCTGGCCAGAGGACCTGAGGAGCTGGAGCACGCGCTTTCGAGAGGTCGGGCGGGACGGGCCCTGGTACTGGGATCGGCTTGAGCACGGCCTCCGCTGGACCGGGGGAACGGCCACTCTCCGGTCGGTGCCACGTCCCCAGCGACAAGGCGATCTCGCATCGTGCGGCGCTGCTGGCCGCCTGCAGCCCCGGAAGATCTCGCATCTCCAACTTCTCGCCCGCCGGGGATTGCCGCTCGAGCAAGGAGCTGGTCCGTTCGCTGGGCTGCCGAGTGCGCGAGTCGGGGGACACGCTGGAGGTGACGGGACTAGAAGTGTCCCCACCGCCCCGGCTCTTCCAGGCGGCCCTCGACTGCGGCCGGTCTGGCACCACCATGCGTCTCGGGGCCGGGCTGGTGGCGGGCTTTCCATTCAGCGTTGAGATGACCGGTCATGACCAACTTCTGGCCCGCCCCATGGAGCGGGTGGCGGAGCCGCTCCGGCGGATGGGGGCGCAGATCTCGACCGCCACCGGTGGCCATCCTCCGCTCCAACTCCGCGGAGGGGACCTGATCGGAATCGAGTACACGCCGCCCCAAGCCAGTGCTCAGGTGAAGTCGGCCGTCCTTCTGGCCGGACTTCGCGCCAGCTCGCCGACCACCGTCGTTGAGCCGATACCCACCCGGGACCACACCGAGCGGCTCTTGGCGGCAATGGGGGCCGCGATCGTGGTTTCGGATTCCGCTCTCGGACGCACCGTCGGGTTGACGCCTGGACCTTTGAGTCCATTGGAGATGGTCGTGCCCGGGGACTCCTCTTCGGGAGCGGTATTGGCCACCGCGGCGGCGCTGGTCCCTGGATCGGACCTTGTGTTGGAGCGGGTCTCGATTAACCCTTCGAGGATGGGGTTTTTCGATGTCCTGAAGAGGATGGGCGCGGAGGTTGATATCGACCGGCCGCGGGAGGACAAGAGCCCTGAGCCGGCCGCCGACATCCGAGTCCGCCAGGCGGCTCTGCAGTCCTTTCGGATCGGGGCTGCCGAGGTTCCTCGTCTGATCGACGAACTGCCGCTTCTGGGTCTTCTAGCGACAGCTGCCGAAGGGGTGAGCGAGGTTCGCGGGGCCGGTGAGCTCAGGGTCAAGGAGAGCGACCGCATCTCGGGTCTCATCACAGGCCTTCGTGCTCTGGGCGCGGAGGCCGAGGAGTTGGAGGATGGCTTCGTCGTGCGTGGACCGACGCAGTTGAGGGGTGGCTCGTGCGACGCATTGTTGGATCACCGGCTGGCGATGACGTTCACGGTGGCCGGACTGGTGACTCGGGAGCCGGTCGTGGTAGCGGGGGGGGAGTTCATCGCCGACTCCTTCCCCGGCTTTCGCGAACTCCTGGGTAGGCTTCTCTGATGGTGGAGGTGGCACTCGTGGGCGACCCCGTGGCGCACAGCCTCTCGCCCGCCATCCAGACTGCGGCCTTCGCCGCCGAGAGCCTCGACTGGGAGTACCGGCTGGTGAGGGTGCCGGAGGGAGGTCTGGAGAGCGTCTGGCCGGAGCTGATGCACCGCTTCCGCGGGCTAAACGTGACCAGTCCACACAAACTGGAGGCGGCGCGCTTGGCCGACGATCTGAGTCCGGCCGCTCGCGCCTGCGCCTCGGTCAACACGCTCACCTTCGGCAGCACGGGGTCGTTCGGCGACTCCACCGACGGTCCCGGTTTCATGGCCGCGATTCTGCGTAGCGTGGGGCGTCTTCCTCAGAGAGTGGTGATGGCCGGGACCGGCGGCGCGGCCCGGGCGGTCGCGGCTGCACTGGTGTCGGCCGGGGCCCGGGTGGTGGTCTTGGGCCGCAACCGCACCGCCGGATCCGAGCTGGCCGCCCGACTCGCAGGGGCCGGACCAGGGCAGGTCACCTTCGCCGGAGATGGGGACGATGTGATGGCGGCGGCCCTCCAAGATGCCCAACTGCTGGTCAATGCCACGACTCTGGGCGGTCCCCGGTTCCCTGACCTCAGTCCCGTCTCAGATCAGGTGGAGCTAATCTCCGATCTGATTGTGTTCGACCTCGTCTACTGGCCGCGGCACACCCCCCTGCGGCGTCGGGCAGAAAGGGAGGGTTGTTTGCTGGTGGATGGACTCGACATGCTGGTCGAGCAGGGGGCCTTGACCTTCACCGCTTGGACTGGGATCGATGCGCCGCTCCCGGCGATGCGCGAAGCCGCCCGCCAGGCGATCGAGGTGCTCGAGTGACCCTGCGTCTCCTGACCGCTGGCGAGTCACACGGGCCAGAACTGGTTGTGATCGTCGAGGGAGTTCCCGCCGGGGTGGAGGTCGACTCCGACGAGATTGACCAGCAGCTCGCTCGACGTCAGGGAGGCCACGGGCGGGGGGCCCGGTCGACCAAGATCGAGCGCGATCATGCCGAGATCGTGAGCGGGGTCAGTCGATCGCGCACCACCGGTTCACCGGTCGCTATGCGGATCATCAACCGCGACTTTGCCAACCAACCTTCGGACCCGGTTCGGTTGACCATTCCCAGGCCCGGACACGCGGACCTGGCAGGGGCCACCAAGCACGGTCACGCCGACTTCCGCGTAGTCCGGGAGCGAGCCAGCGCCCGGGAGACCGCGGCGCGGGTGGCGGCGTCCGCCTTGGTACGCCCGCTGCTCAGGGAGTTCGGTATCTCCTTGGGCTCATTCGTTCAGGAGATCGGCCCCGTCGCGCTGGCCATCGATCTGGGATCTGCCACCGCGGATCAGCTGCTGGCCCAGGCGGCCGCGGCCGAGCCCGACCCGGTGCGTTGTCCCGATCCCGCCATCTCGGAACGGATGGTGGCCGCGATCGATCGCGTGAAGGAAGAGCGCCAGACAATCGGGGGCACGTTCGTGGTGTTCGCGGTGGGGGCGCCAATCGGGCTCGGCTCGTACACCCACTGGGACCTCCGGCTGGACGGACGTCTGGCCCAGGCGATCTGCTCGATTCCGGCGATCAAGGGCGTGGAGATCGGACCCGGGTTCAAGCTGGCGGGACTCACCGGGAGCCAGGGTCAGGATGCGATCGTCAGCTCCGGGGGAAAGCTGGTCAGAACTTCCAACTTCGCCGGAGGGCTGGAGGGCGGGATGAGCAACGGCGAACCGATCGTGCTCCGGGCGGCCATGAAGCCCCTCTCTTCGACCCGCGCCGCGGCCACATCGGTCGACCTGCGCAGCGGCGACTCTGCCGACCCCCCTTACGTCCGTTCGGATGTGTGCGCCGTCCCGGCGGCTTCGGTGGTGGGTGAGGCGATGCTCGGCTGGGTGCTCGCCCAGGCTCTGGTGGAGCGCTTCGGCGGCGATCGGCTGGACGCCTCTCTGGCAGCTGCCCGACTGGTCGAAACCGAGCCTATCCCGGGATCCCACCCGTGAAGCAGACGTTTCTCCCGGCACCGGAATTGGCGAGAGGCAGGGCCAATCTGGTGCTGGCCGGGTTCAGCGGGACCGGCAAGTCCTCGGTGGGAGTTCTGGTCGGAGAGCGCCTGAATATGCCGTTTGTCGACCTGGACCAGGTCGCGGTGCGGCGCTCGGGCAGCTCCCTGCCCGAGCTTTTCCAGAGCCGTGGGGAGGCTCACTTCCGAGAGCTGGAAGGGCGGCTGTTGTCTGACGCTGCCCGACTCTCCGGGATGGTCATCGCGACCGGCGGAGGGGCCGTCCTCCATCCGAAATTCGCGGGGCTGGCTGAGTCCGCGATAACTGTTGTACTCACGGCGACCCCCGATGAGATCGAACAGCGAGTGGGCGCGGCCGACTCCCGCCCTTTGCTCGCGGGCGACCCGGGCTCCAGAATCCGCGAGCTCCTGGGCCACCGTGCGGCCGCCTACGCATCCGCCGGGCAGCCGGTCTCCACCAGCGAACGCGCCATTCCTGAAGTCGCGACCCTGGTTGCGGAGAAGTACCTGGTCGAGGAGGTCGACCGGTCGCGGCCGGTCGTGGTGACCGGTCCGCGAGGCGCTTACCCGGTCGTTGTGGGAACTGGGATTCTCGATCGGCTCGAGGGCCTGCTGCGGCAGCAGCTTCCGCGTTTGGGCCGGGTGATCGTTGTCTCTGACAGGTCGGTCGCCGCCTCGGCCGGCGAGCGGGTGGCCGATGCGCTGCGGACTGCTGGCCTCGAGGTGAACTCCTTGGAGGTGGGCCAGGGTGAAGCCTCCAAGCAGATGGCGGCAGTCAGTGCTCTCTGGGACGCCTTCCAGTCGCTGGGGGTTGATCGAGGTGACCTGATCGTCGGGGTGGGCGGCGGGGCCGCCCTGGACGCGATCGGATTCGCAGCTGCAACCTGGGGGCGGGGCATACCGTGGTCGCCGGTGCCGACCACCATCCTCGCCATGGTTGACGCCTCGATCGGGGGCAAGGTTGCGATCGATCGCGATGGCGCCAAGAATGCCGTCGGTGCCTTCCACCACCCCCGCCTTGTGATGTGTGACCTGGAGCTCCTGGACACTCTTCCCCCCCAGGTGGCTCGGGACGGTTTGGCTGAGGTGGTCAAGAGTGCGGCCCTGGCATCTCCACTGCTCTTGGACAACCTCGTCAATTCCCCGTCCCCACGCGACCAGTTGCCGATCCACCTAGGCTGGCTCGTCGAGCAGACGGTTCGGATCAAGTCCGCCTACGTGGCAGCTGACGCGGACGACCAGGGAGTTCGCCAGTCACTCAACCTGGGTCACACCTACGCCCACGGCTTGGAGGCTGCCAGCGGCTACCGCATCTCACACGGGAGGGCGGTCGCGGTCGGGTTGCTCGCCGCGGCCCAGCTTGGTGTCGGACTGGGGCTGACGGAATACGAGCTTCCCGGGCGGCTGCAGGCGGCGCTGGGCCAAGTCGGGCTCCTGGATCCTCTCCCTCCGATCGACCGGGTCCGCGTACGTGACGCGCTGCTGCTGGATAAGAAACGGCGCGGCGGGGAGCCGGCCTTCGTGGTGCCGGCGGGGTGTGGGGCAGCCCTTCTGAGTGGGATCGATCTCGACTTTGCTCTGGAGCCGCTCTGGCGATTGCTCGGGATCGCAAGCGAAGCGCAAATGGAGCCGTCCGGAGTTGCGCAGGATCCGGAGTTGCGCAGGTGAAAGTGCTGGTGCTCCATGGCCCCAACCTGAATCTGCTGGGGATCAGGCAGCCCGAGATCTACGGGTCCACGACGCTCCCAGAGATCGACGAGGCGATCGCAAGACGGGGGACTGAGTTAGGCGTTGAGGTGCACTCCGAACAATTCAACTCAGAGGGCGGTCTGGTCGACGCGGTGCAGAGTGCGCGCGGGTCGGCCGACGGCATTGTGATCAATCCGGCCGGGTACTCCCATACCAGCGTCGCCGTCCGAGACGCTCTTCTGGCGGTTGGTCTGCCGGCGGTGGAGATCCACCTCTCCAATCCTGCGGCCCGCGAGGAATTCCGCCATGTCGACCTGGTCGCGGGCGCCTGCATTGGAGTGGTTGCCGGATTCGGCGAGCGTGGGTACTTGGTTGCGCTGGAGCAGCTGGTCTCCCACCTGCGAGACTTAGAAGCTGGTTGAGCCGAATCTCTGGCGGCGGCTGAACCGAGCTCGCGGGAGGGCCCTACGGAGTTGTCTTCCACATCGGGTGGCGGGCTCTGCTGCCTCGTGAAGGCGACAATGAACGCGTGGATGTGGCCTTCAGCATCGACCCCGCTCAGGGGCTGAACCCGGCAGACGAGATCGACTGTGTCCGGCGCGCAGCGGAGCTGGGTTACCGGTCGGCCTGGACCCCTGGTCGAGGCGATCCCGACGCTTTCGATCGCTGCCTCGCCTGGCATCAGGCCACCGGACTTCCCACCGGGATCGCAGTCGTGCCGGCGTCGGGCCAGCCCCCACGCTTCTATGCCGAGCACGCGGCCCGGGTCTGGGCTGGGTGTCGAGGCCAGTTTGTGCTGGGAGTGGGCAGTGGCCGGATGGAGCACCCCGCACGTGAGATGAGACGGTACCTCGCAGAACTTCGGGAGCTGCTGCCACCAGAACTGCCGATCTACCTCGCTAGCCTCGGCCCCCTCATGCTGCAAGTGGCGGGTGAACTCGCGGACGGAGTCTCACTCAACTGGTGTTCAGCGCTCCAAGTGGCCTGGTCTCGGGGTGAGGTCGAGCGGGCGGCAGGGCGGGTCGGCCGAAAAGTTCCTCCGATTGCCGAGTACATCAGAACCGCGGTTGACCCAGATCCCGATACCGCCGCTGGGGTTCTGAGAGATGCGCTCAAAGGATATGTTAATGACAATGACGGTTACCAAAAGCACTTCGAGAGAATGGGGCTGGCTGGCGACGGCGGCGCCAACGGCATGAGCCTCGACTCGGACACCCTATCCGCCGTCGGTGCTTGGGGCGGGCCGGGAGAAGTGCGGGATCAGTTCCTCCGTCTCTCGCGAGGGCTGGATTGCGCGATCGTGAGGGTGCTGGTCGCCCGGCCGGGGGACGCCGAGTCTGCCCAACTGGTTCTAGAGGAATGCCGGCCAAGCTGACTCGGTAACCTCAGCTCGGCCGCACCTCGAACGAGAGATGCAGCATCCGATCGGAGGCCCAGAAAGCACAGTTCGTCGGCGACGGTGATTCCGCCCCGCGCCGTCTGAGGGCGGCCAGGCCGCTTAGTTGGCCGCCGAAGGTGGGCCAGGGTAGCCGGGGCGGGATGTGATTGCCATACCTCCCCCGCGGCGGAATCCAAATACCTGAGAGGCATTGACACGGTCTCTTTAGTCCGGCGTCGGCCCGACTCACTTGGGTGACCAGGCGGGCCCGGATCGGTCCGAACCAACATCCTCCACCAGCAAGTCGCCGCCCGAAGAGGAGCCGTACGGGGAGAGGTACTAAGTCGGGTATCAGACCCTGCGGACCAGTGGCGACGACGGACCCGCTCCGGTGCCCTATCGCTGGGGAGAAGCATTCTGGCAGTCCTACTTCGACCAAGTGGCCTCCCAGACAATCGCCGGTCTCCACCCGAGGACGATACTCGACGCTGGCTGCGCCGTGGGTTTCCTGGTCAAGACGCTGTGCGCTCAGGGGGTGGAGGCCGAAGGAGTGGACGGCTCCGAATGGGCCATATCGCAAGCGCCCGAGGAGCTTCGTCCCTACCTTCGGATCGGATCGATCACCGAGGAACTGGCCAAAGACTATGACCTGATCACGGGCATCGAGGTGCTGGAGCACGTGACGACAGGCGAGGCAGCTCCAGCAATCGCCAATTTCTGCAGGCACACGCGGGCAGTTCTCATCTCCTCGACGCCCGATCATTTCGACCAGGTCACCCATATAAACATGCACCCACCTGAGCATTCGGTGAGTCCCTTCGGGCGAAATGGTTTCTACTGCGACTTCGACTTTGACGCTGGATTCATTGCTTCCCACGCGATCCTTTTACACCCGGTGTCGCATCTGGAACAGGTGGTAAGAGGCTATGAGCGCTGGATCGCCGAGTCTCAGCGGGAGCTGGCCGGGATCCGCGCACACCGTGATCGCCTACACGCGGAGATGGGTGCACTTCTCGGCGCCAGGGCCGAGCTCTAGGCGCTCCTGAATACCAAGACCTTCAGGCTGACGTCTCGAATCCGCGGACTTTGGGCTTGGCGGCCGATAAAAAGAGCTAGGAGTGGGCCACCTCCCCGTAGTCCCTGAGCGATCGGAGATTTGCGGAGCAGTCCAGCACCCCCATCTTTACCACGGCACGATGACACAGCTACCGGTGCGTAGGCCGAGCCACCGTCGGCGTCCATCTGAACCGTGGCAGCCAACAGTCATACGCAGAGCGAGTAGGCACAGGCCCGCTGGATCAGAGGGCTGGCGCCATAGCGGTCGGCCCTACGGTGGATACGGGATCGTATCTCCGTACGTGAGGTTGAAGCTGGTTCCACCTTCCGCTGTACCAGAAGGCACGGACACAAAATCATCGCCCTGGTACATGACGATCTCCGTTTGCTCGGAATCAGATCCGACGACGCTGAGATTGGTGAAAGTGGTCGGGGTGTAGTCAGCCAGCGGAACTGTGTCACCTCCTTCCGTTTCACTCGGCGCCTCGACGATCCACTCTGCGCTGGTCTCGGAGGTACCGCCGGGAGGGTAGGTTTGAACAGTGCTGAAGGTTTCGCCCTGGGTCACGTCATCCATGGCTATGGTCCATGTTGTGCTCGTCGTTTTGGAGATGGTGATGGTGAAGGTGTCACCAGGCGCCATGTCGGCAAAGTAGCCTTCCATATTGAGGTTTACTGATGCCGCGGGAAGGATTTCATACCATGCGTAGAAGCCAAACGTTGTCGCAGACAGCGGCGCCTCGAAGATTCCGGCCTGAATCAGGTTTTGATTTCCGTCAAGGTAGCCGTCGATGCCGACCCACTCCGACATGGCGTCGTCCAGAGACTCATTCTGGTACAGCGATGCGATCGCGAATGTGCCGCTGACGCTGGTGTCATCGGCGGTGCCGGTACCGTTGTCCTCCGCATACCCAGACCAGTTTCCGCTGGTCTCGTAACCGTTATCGGTCAGTGTGGCGGTGGAGCTGAAGTACCCAAAGACGTCGGCGATAACATCCGCCGAGCCAGCGTCGTTGAGAAAACTGACGTCGCCCGTACTGTCGACCGTAGCGATCGTGAGGTTTGCTACCGTTTTCCTCGCCGTCCAGTTGAGGTCTGAGGCGTTGGGGAGGGTCGGACCCGGGTAGACGGTGAGAAAGCTTGGAGCCGTCGTGTCCGTCGTGGTGACGTTAGTGACCACGGCGGTCACGTTTGAACCGAGGCTCCCGAGGGAGGCGAGTGGCTCGGAGACGGAGCCACCGGGTCCGAGCGTTTGGCCAGCGCCAAATTCCCCACTTCCTGCACGGGTATCTACCAAACGGGTGGGAGTGATCGCGGTGTAGAGGCCCGCCCCGGAAGGAGCGGTGCCATTAGTGAAGTAGCCATCGACGTCCACGATCACGTCCACTTTCCCGGCGTCATTGAAGACCGTGATCTGTCCGGTGGTCGGATTGATCGGAACCACCACCCGGTTGGGTAGCGTCTGACCTGGCAGCCAATTGAGGTTGGAGGAATTGGGCTGCGTGCCTCCCTCTGGGTAGACCGTCAGGAAACTGGGTGCGTTTGTGTCAGTGACGGTGACGTTGAGAAGTGCCGCATCGACATCACTGACAGTTCCCGGCACCCCTCCGACACCGGTGACTTGGATCGACAAATTGCTGCCCGGCCCCAAGCTGTCGCCCGCATTCGGGTAACCGCTTCCGGACCTGGTGTCCGTGATCCTGGCTGGAGTAAGCGCGACATAGCTGCCGACAGTGCTCGCCCCCGACTCGGGCGCGAAGTACCCCTCCAGATCGACGACGATGTTGACCGTCCCCAGGTCGTTGTAGAACGAGACCTGACCGCCTGCTCCCACCGGAACGATGACCAGATTGGGGATGGTCTGACCTGGACCCCAGTTGAGGTTCGACACAAGCGGCAAGCTGCCGCCAGTCGGGTAGACGGACAAGTAGCTGACTGTGCTGCCGCCGGTGACAGTCACGTTGATAGAGACCGCTGACGCGTCGTCGGGTACACCATCGATCCCGGTGACGGTGACCGGCAAACTCGAACCTGGTCCG
This sequence comes from Candidatus Dormiibacterota bacterium, assembly GCA_963804565.1. Classification (GTDB taxonomy): domain Bacteria; phylum Chloroflexota; class Dormibacteria; order Aeolococcales; family Bog-877; genus Bog-877. The sequence continues at coordinate 2,226,586 of CAWDQV010000001.1, forward strand.
AGGGTGGCTCCAGCATCGGGGTATCCGCTGCCTGCGCGGGTATCCACCAATCGGAATGGAGCCAGCGCCGTGTAGGCGCCGCCTACGTTGTCGCTGGTATTGGTTACTCCTCCCGCCCCGACGGAGGTGCTAGGCAGCGAGTCTCGAGACGACTGCCCTCCCACGGTTGCCGAGGGCCAGGGCCCGCTGAAGTCTCCAGTTGAGTCCAAAGGAGTGAAGCGCGACTCAGCGGCCGCCTGAGGTCCAGTGCTCCCGCTGCTCTGGTGTATTTGCGGCACCCCCGCGAGGCCAGCTGCGGCGGCTGGGCCAGCCAACAAGGTCGACCCGAACGTCAGCAATAGAGCTCCGGCAAAGCCCAGTCCGGCTATCCAAGGCCGAAACCGGGATCGCCGCATGCGAGGGGACACTGGGTGGTTCACTGGAGGTGGCTAACCGTGCGGGTCCGAGGGGGAGATGTCAAGGGGAGCCCAGGCAACGATCGCGTCATGGCTCTTACCCGGCAAGATCGGAGGCTTCGCATGGGCCCGCTCGCGGCAACCACCACCGGAGCCTGAGAACGACCGTTGAAACCAGCGTCCGGGCCATACGAGCGGAACTGTCGGCAGCGCCCGCCATTAGAGCAATCTCATCTTGCGGGGATGCCAGATACACTCCTTCAGGGAGCCACCAGGCGCTGGCTTGGCCGGGCAGGCCACGGAACCCGGTAGGTCTCCCTCGCCGATGACGACTCAGATGTCGGCCGTGGCCGCATCTAATCGGCGCCGAACCTCCGACGTGTTCACGCCAAGAGCGCCCAGCAGCACCGACGCAGGATCTGGTGGTTGGAGAGTGAGGATCTGGGCCAGCACCTGCTGAACCGTGACCTGGGTCTTCCGGAGCATGGGCTTGACTGCTTCCTCAAGCACTTTCTTTGCCGCGGGCGTCAATCGGGGTCGATCTCTCATGACGGCCCAGATCGTCGGCTTCTTCGGCACGGCGCGCATCGGCAGTGGGGGAGCGTCGGTGCCGGACCCCATGCCCAGGGCGCCCAGGGCCTCCTCATCGAGCGACTCAAGGGCCTTACGAGCCTGCTGCAGGGTCACGCCCAAAACAACCTCGATCGAGGGATCGTCCAACAAGGCGAGCAAGAGGTGATCGGTGCCAGTTCGGCGATCACCTCGGCGACGAGCCTCCTCGCTGGCCCGCATGTAGATGGTCCAGGGGTGAATCACCTCTGGCGCAATGGATTCGGCCGTCATGACGACTCCTTGTTGTATTTGGTATGCACGGATTGGCGGGTGACGCCCAAGGCATCTCCGATCTGTTGCCACGACCAGCCCCTTTCCCGGGCCGCCGCGACATGGTTCGCTTCGACCCTCTCTGCCAGCCGGTGTAGCGCCAACGAGGCCCGAAGCCCGAGTGCCGGGTCATCCGACGAGAGATTCGCTTGGAGCTTTTCGATGTCCATCTTGTCAGTATAGACTGACATCGCTGATTTGTCAACCTAAACTGACATGGCGCATCGGCGCCCCGGAATGCCTCAGATGGCCGAGCAGGTCCCGCCTGTCCGAGGACCCTCTATCTGGTATCCCAATCTCGTCTTGCGCTACGAACAAGTGTTTGGTATGTTTGTTCGATGAAGCAGGCAGCCCGCCAGACGGTGCTCCCGGAGCCGCCGGCATCAACTTGGACCGAGATCCTCGATGAGCCGGAGCTGAGATCCCGAATCGTCCTGGATCGGCTGATTCCGTCGAAGGAAGCCGAGTATGGAGCACCGCTAGCCGGAATCCACCGGCGACTCCAGGTAGGGCTACGGCGTCGAGGCATCGGAGCCTTGTACACGCACCAAGTTGAGGCCATCGAGCTTGCCATGGGGGGACAGAGTCTGGCGGTGGTCACCCCAACGGCGTCCGGGAAATCGCTCTGCTACCTGGTGCCGGTGTTGGACGCGATCGCCCGGGCCCCGGAATCGACGGCGATCTTGATGTACCCGACCAAGGCCCTGGCTCAGGACCAGCTGACCGAACTGCACGAGCTGGCGGACGCAGCCGAACTAGAGGTCCGAACCTTCACGTACGACGGCGACACACCACCTGGCGCTCGTAGCGCCCTGCGCCAGGCCGGGCAAGTCGTCCTCACCAACCCGGACATGCTTCACACCGGGATCCTGCCCCACCACACGCAGTGGGTGCGGCTATTCAGAGGTCTGCGCTACGTAGTTCTGGACGAACTCCACACCTACCGAGGAGTCTTCGGAAGCCACGTGGCTAACGTGATTCGGAGGTTGGATCGTATCTGCGCCTTCTACGGCGCCCGACCTACCTACATCTGCTGCTCCGCAACCATCGCAAACCCGAAGGAGCTGGCCGAGAAAGTGCTGGGACGCTCGATCGTGTGTGTAGATCAGAATGGCGCTCCAGCACCTACCCGAAGAGTGGTGGTGGTCAACCCGCCAATCGTCGAACCGCGACTCGGAATCCGCCGCAGTGCATCTCGAGAAGCCACATCGTTGGTTCCGCGCCTTGTGCGCACCGGCTCACAGACGATTGTCTTCGGACAAACCCGGCTGCAGGTTGAGTTGCTACTCAACTACCTCCGCCGGGACTTGGAGCGTCCTGGAACCGGAGGGATCGATGCCGGCGACCACGAGGTCAGTGCCTATCGAGGAGGCTACCTGCCTCTCGAGCGACGGGCGATTGAGTCGGGACTACGGTCTGGCGCGATCCGTTGCGTGGTATCCACCAGCGCTCTGGAATTGGGAATCGACATTGGCAGATTGGATGCCGCCGTGCTGGTCGGCTACCCCGGAACGATCACCAGCACCTGGCAGCGACTAGGACGTGCAGGGCGGCGAAACGAACCGGCGCTTCAGATGCTGATTACCGGCGGGGGCCCTCTTGATCAGTACCTGGCAAAGCACCCGGATTTTCTTCTCGATCGCTCCCCAGAGCACGCCTTTGTCGATCCGGACAATCTCCTGATCATGGCGGGACACCTTCAGGCCGCGATTTTCGAACTCCCGCTCAGCGACGGAGAGTCATTCGGCCCCAGCGACGTGGGCGATTTGCTCGAGGTCCTCCAAGAGGATGGTCTTGTCCATCACACTGGTGGAAGCTGGCACTGGGCGGCCGACGCCTTTCCGGCGGATGCCATCAACCTGCGCACCGCGGCCGCCAGCAATGTCGTGATATTGGACACCTCCGTCGATGGCACAGCACCGTCGCAAGGCCCGCAAGGTCCGTTCTCCGGGAGCACAGGTGGGCATTCTGGCTCAGGCTCTCGGGTTGTTGGCGAACTCGACGAGTGGTCAGCTCCTTTGCTTGTGCACGACGACGCCATTTACATGCATCAGGGGCGGCAGTACCACGTCGAGCGATTGGATTGGGAGGAGCGGCGTGCCTACGTCCACCCGGTTTCGGTCGACTACTACACAGATGCAGATCTGCGGGTCGGGCTGCAGGTTTTGGAGCGCATGGCGGGGCCTCTCCCCGACCACCGCCGACAGACGTCGCGCGCGCACGGCGAGGTCCGCGTCAGTGTGCTGGCGGCGATGTACCGGAAGATTCGGCTACTGACCAACGAGACGGTTGGGGCGGGTCCAATCAGAGTCCCGGAGCGCGACCTTCAGACGACCGCCTACTGGTGTACGTTCGGTAGCCAAGTGCCAGCACTGCGCGGAACTCTAGAGGTAGGGGTGGAGGCAGTCGGCCATGTATTGGGCCAGGTGGCGTGCTTCCTCGCGATGTGCGATCGTCGCGACCTCGGGGTAGTGGCGCAGGTCAGGGCCTCGTTAGGGTCGATCACCACACATCCCAACGCCCCCGAGCCGTCCGAGTTTATGCCCGGTGACAGACTACCAGCGTCGGCTCCAGCGCCAAGCGACGACGTCACTGCAGCCTCAGAAGACGCACCTTCCATCTTCATATACGACGTTCACCCCGGAGGGGTAGGTCTCAGCGCCCGCCTCTTCGACCTCCATGCGGAGATGCTCCAGGCGGCAGCCGGCTTACTTCGTGACTGCGACTGCGAGTCGGGGTGCCCGGCCTGCGTGGGCCCTGTCGCCGGAGTTGAGCCACATGCCAAGGCGATGGCCCTAGCTCTGCTGGGGACATGTGGCTGGTGACCGCTCAGCTACGACTCAAGATGGAGGCGCTGCAAGGCGGCGAGCACTGGATGCGAGCACGACCTATGGACCCGGAGCGCGGCTTGGCGCCCAGAACAAGACGCGCCACCCTGTACGGATCAGGCTCGCGCGTGGCGATGACGGGCCTCGGTTTCGAGTGGGATCCAGCACGTTCACTTTGGGTCCGCCGGAGCCAGCTGCACCTTAGTGAATTGGGGGTTGGGCCAGAGGTGCTACACCCGGACTGCCTCCGGTCGCTGTCCCCGCAAGTCGGTGGAAACCTAGACGGACCGGTCGTCTTCTTCGACCTCGAGACGACCGGCCTGCAAAGGGGCACCGGCACGGTGGCGTTTCTCTACGGCTGGGCGGTCGCTTCTGGCGGCATAGTCGAAACCGAACAGTGGCTGCTTCCCGATCTAGGCCAGGAAGCGCCCTTGGTAGCAGCCGGGCTAGAGATGATCAAGCGAGCAGGGCTGCTCGTGACCTACAACGGAGCCAGCTTTGATCTGCCCTTGCTTCGTACTCGGGCAGTGATGACTGCGCTGGAGCGACCCTGGCCGGCTACCCCGCACCTGGACCTTCTCCCGCTGGTGCGGAGGCTGTTTCGGCATCGGATGAGGACGTGCAGCCTGAGGCGGGCGGAAGAGGAGCTGCTCGGGCGGCCTCGGCTTGACGATGTCCCTGGAAGTGAAGCGCCGGAGAGGTATCGGAGCTTCATACAAGGTGGGGACACCGAATCTCTGGTGCCAGTGTTGCGGCATAACCTGCTGGACATCCTTTCTCTGATCCGGCTCATCGATCATCTTGAGCGCCACCTCGAAGTTGGCAGGCCACATCCGACTGACTGGTACAGCCTGGGCAGATACGCAGAAGATCGGGGCAACCTAGAGCGCGCTGGCGCGCTCTACCTCGGAGCCGAATCAGAATCCCCGCCACCGCTTGACCGAGCCGCAGCACTGCGCCGCGCCAGGATGTTGAGGCGACAGGGGCTAGACGTCGACGCACGAGCCGCGTGGGAGGCGATCTGGGAGCGCTGGCATGACCCGGAGGCCGGTGAGGCGCTCTGCATAGACATGGAGCACAGGACGGGGGACCTCCCAGGCGCCTTGAAACTGGCTCAGCAAGCGCTCGCAGACGCGGCAGCCGGATGGGATCGGCGCTTCGCCAAGCGCATCTGGCGACTTCAGGCCAAGCTCGACGTCAAGGGAACGGTGGAGAGGAACCGAGAACAATCTCTACTCGCGCCACCAGACGCTGCTGGCGGGAAGCGCCCATGGGCGTCTTGGCTGCCGGGCGGGACTTCATACGAGGCCTGGCTGGCGCTCAAGCGGGGTCGTTCCGGGCGGCTGCCGAGCCGCGACGACCAGATCCCAACCCTGGCGCCACGAGGCGACTCAGCGAGGAGTGCGGGTCGCCGCTGATCAGCCGCTCTGTGCGGAGGGGGTCGCTTCACTCCACGAGCAGCGGGACTTCGTGACCTATGCGCTGTCCCGACGGACTTAGCACGCGGGGACACGGTTCCAACTGAGCCGTCACCCAGGACCCTCCGGTACTGGATCGGCCCCAGCTTCCGGCCGGAGTTCGAAGAGCGGGTTGCGGCGGGCTGTGGCAACGTAGTCCTCGAGCTTGTCGTCGACACGGACCTTCAACGTCCACAGAACTCCGATGGGTGGCCTGAAGCGGGGCCCGAGTAGCCAGCAGAGGAGGCGCGATCGGCGGAATCGCTGGAGCGCTTCCCACAACACGGCTCCCGCTTCCTCGGGCGAGAGCTCGACGGCATGAACCGGCACGCGACGGCCTCCAGGGTGGGTGACCGTTGCCTCGGCATCCACCCGAAGATTGCCAACCCAGCCGCCCTGGCCGTAGGTACCCTGCACGAACCAGCGGCCGTCGAGAACGACCAGTCCGAGCGGCACCGTGCGAAGCTTGCGCGACTGGCGACCGCGCGTCGTGAGGAGCACGTTGGGGGCTCCTGTGGGAAGTCCGATCGAGATCAGTCGACGGGTCAGCGGATTGAGCAGACGGAGTAGCGTCGCGCCGACCCGATTACGGATATCCGGACGCGGTGGCACGAGACGATGATTCATGAACCGAGCACGAAGCGGATCGTCGGGATGTGACGGGCCGAATCGGCCGGCGGCCTTGTCACACTCGGGGGATTCGATGCGTGTCCCATCTGTGACGACCTGGAGCCGGATGGCCGCGTGACCCGGCGCGACTGGCTCGCCGGGGAGTTCGAGCGACACCGCGCTCACCTGCGCTCGGTCGGCTACCGAATGCTCGGGTCGGTATCGGAGGCCGAGGACGCCGTGCAAGAGGCCTGGCTGCGGCTGGATCACGCTGATCCTGGCGGGACCGATGACTTTCGGGGATGGCTGACGGTGGTGGTGGGTCGGATCTGCCTGGATACCCTGCGCAGGCGGAAGGCGAGCAGAGAGCAGTTCGTTGGCTCGTGGCTTCCCGAGCCGATCAGTTGGGCCGCATCCGACCATGACCCGGAGCGAGAGGTGATTCTGGGTGACTCGGTCGGACTGGCGCTGCTGGTGGTCCTAGAGTCGCTGACCCCATCGGAGCGTCTCGCCTTCGTGCTTCACGACGTCTTCGACATGCCGTACGGGCAGATCGCGCCGCTCGTGGAGCGATCGCCGGAGGCGACCCGCCAGCTCGCGAGTCGAGCCAGACGACGGATCAGAGCCGAGGCGCCCAAGCCGGACGCCGACTTCGCGGTCCAGCGAGGAGTCGTCGACGCTTTCCTCGCCGCGGCACGCAACGGGGACTTCGAGGGGCTTCTTCAGGTACTCGATCCGAACGTCGTCCTGCGCATCGACGGGGGCCCGAACGCACCCCGAGCTCTTGCGCGACCGCCGATTGTGGGCTCTATGGCTGTGGCAAATCAGGTGAAGAACTTCCGAGGCGTCGGGGCCACGATCGAACCGGTAGTCGTCAACAACACTCCGGGGCTGGTTGTTCGGTACCCTGCGCGATCAGTTCTCGCAGCCTTTACGGTCGCCAATCGACAAATCGTTGAAATCGACCTCATCGCTGACCCTGCCAAGTTGCGGGGGCTCTCGCGTGACGATCAACCGAGATGGCGAGCGAGCAGCAAAGAGATGGATGTGGCCCACGCCCCCTAGATCCCGCCTCGCGGCTGTCCCGTCCAAGATCCGGAGGGTCGGGATTGTCGCCCTGCCTATACTTCCTGGTGCGATCCGATCCTCCGCCGGTGATAGCAGTGGGAGGCAGTTCGCCTAGTCGACACGGTTCAGCGCTGCGTTCATGATCTCACGCGGAGATCGGAGCCCGATCGCGGGAGTGGCTCAGTGGTAGAGCGTCTCCTTGCCAAGGAGAAGGTCGCGGGTTCGACCCCCGTCTCCCGCTCCACTGATCTCGGCGAGAGCTGATAGGTGGACATAAGGAGCGCAGCAACCACGCTCGCAGCGTTGCAGCGTCAAGGGTCCGAAGGGCGATCGGGAGGATAGGGCGACTATCATCCCGCCAGCGCTTGGTTTAGGGGAGGGTCGGACGTGCTGCTGGACGGTAAGACCGCAGTTGTGTACGGAGGTGGCGGCGCGATCGGCGGCGCGGTAGCGCAGGCGTTCGCCGAGCAAGGGGCGCACGTCATTGTTGTGGGGCGCAAGACGAGGTCACTCGATCGGGTCGTCAAGCCACTTACCGAGCGCGGTCTCAGCGCGCAGGCCGCCCAGGTCGACGCGCTAGTCGAGAGCGAGGTGGAGGCGCACCTCGATCGGGTCGTCGCCGAACACGGAGGCGTCGACATCTCGTTCAATGCGATCAGCGTCGCATACGTCCTCGGCGGACCACTTCACGAGATTCCGGTCGACGACTTCGTCAGGGGTATCGCCGATGGGATGCGCACCAACTACCTCACCGGTGTTGGAGCTGCGCGACGGATGGCGGCGCGTCGCACGGGCGTCGTCCTCGGGTTCACCGCCAGTTCCTGTCGTCGGCCTCTTGCGTTCCAGGGCAGCTTCTCCGTTGCCGGGGCCGCCATCGAGGCGCTCTGCCGTCAGATCGCGACCGACTACGGTCCCGACGGGGTGCGGGCGGTGTGCATCCGGTCGGCCGGGTCGCCCGACGCGCCCGGGGTAGATGCCGCCCTCAACGCGCTCGCCGAGGTCGAGGGCATCTCCCGCGACGAGTTCGAGTCGCGCATCGCCGAGCGCACCCTTCTCAAGCACATGCCCCGGCTGCGCGAGATCGCCAATCTCGCCGTGCTAGCTGCTTCCGACCTTGCGTCGTCGATGACCGGCGTCATCGCCAACGGCACATGCGGTGAAGCCACGGACTGACTCCAACAACTCGTTACGACGACATCGGGGGCCAGTTCGCGACCACGAGTTCGACGCTCGTCGCCCCTTCGTCACGAAGGGTCAGGCCTGAATCCGACACCAGGTTAGGGTGACGATCGCACCCTTGTTGGCCGTGTCGTTGTTCCAGGCATCTGTGACGAACCGTTCGGCCTCGGTCGCTAGCAACCGGATCGCCCAGATCTGAGTCGGCCAATCGACGATGTGGAGGTGCATCCACCTCCGGGGCTACTCCCCACCCTGAAGGTGCCGTTGACAATTACCAACCGGTTATATAATCTCTTGGCAATGGATACACGTGATCCTCTGAGCCGCGCCTTCGCAGCCCTTGCCGACCCCACTCGCCGGGCGATCCTCGAGCGCCTCGGGGCCGGAGAGGCTGGTGTCCTCGAGCTCGCAGACACCTCCACGCTGACCCAGCCTGCCATCACGAAGCACCTAAAGGTGCTGGAGCGTGCCGGCCTCATCGGTCGAGCGCGCGATGGCCAGCGGCGCCCGGCACGGCTTCAGCTCGAAGGCCTCGCCCCGGTCGACGACTGGCTCCGCCGCGCCCACGCGGAATGGTCCGACCGCCTTGATCGACTCGAGGCCCATCTTGCTGCCCCCACCGAATCAACCATTAGAAAGGAGAACCCCGATGGCTGAGACCCGTGCCTCCTTCGACGTCCGATCTCTGACTCCGACCAAGCAGCTCCTCATCGAGCGCACCATCAAGGCCTCGCCGGAACGGGTATTTGATGCCTTCACACATCCAGACCAACTCAAGAGATGGTGGTGGCCCCAGGGATTCACCTGCCCCGCGGCAGAGGTGGACCTTCGCGTCGGTGGGAGGTACCGGCTAGCAATGGAGTGGCCGGGGTCCATACCTGACGAGGCCCAGTTCTCCCACTACATGGGGGGCGAGTACTACGACATCGATCCTCCGCATCGCCTGGTGATGAGCGGCCGGGCGATCAACGACGAGCAGGGCGAGCTCTTTGCAACACTCCTAGAAGTCACCTTTGAGGCTCGCGACGGGGGTACCGTGCTCACGGTGCGACAATCCTACTTTGAGCCGATGCCGCCCACGGAGGCGATGGCCGGTGCAGAGCAGGGCTGGTCCGAACAACTCGATAAGCTCGAGCGGCTTCTCGCGGACTGACCGAGACAAACTGGCATGAAGACACACACGGTTCAGACCGCCCAAGCCGACATCGTCTACGACGTCCAGGGCCCGTTGCCCACCACCGACGGACGCCCGCCGCTGTTCATGATCGGGCAGCCCATGGACGCCAGCGGGTTCCGCACGCTTGCGTCGTACTTCCTCGACCGGACCGTGATCACCTATGACCCGCGCGGTCTCGGCCGTAGCACCCGCAACGACGGGCGAGTCGACCACGTACCCACCGTCCAGGCAGTCGATGTGCACGCTGTCGTCGGAGCTCTCGACGCTGGTCCGGTCGAGATGTTCGCGAGCAGCGGCGGCGCTGTCACCGCGCTCGCGGTAGTGACGGCATACCCCGATGACATAACCGTCCTGGTGGCACACGAGCCACCCCTCACCTCGGTGCTTCCGGACGCGGCAGGCGCCGAGCGGGCCATGGCCCAATTTCGGGCCGCGTACGCGGCAAAGGGGAGGGGTGTCGGAATGGCGGCCTTCATCGCCATGACGTCGTGGCGGGGAGAGTTCACCGAGGACTTCTTCGCGCAACCGACGCCGGATCCTGCCCAGTTCGGGATGCCGACAGCGGACGACGGCTCCCGTGACGACCCGGTGCTGTCAGACCGTTCCTGGGATGTCGCCAGCTATTGCCCCGACTTCGACCTGCTGGTCACGGCGCCGACACGCATCGTGATCGCTGTGGGCGAAGAGTCGACGGGGACATTCACCGGACGCACATCGGTGGCCACAGCCGCCCTACTGGGTCAGCGGGCGACGGTCTTCCCCAGCCATCACGGGGGTTTCGTGGGCGGCGACTCTGGATACGCCGGCCAGCCCGAGGCCTTCGCTCGCAAGCTACGTGAAGTCCTAACCTGAGGATAGTCGGACCCAGGACGGTAGCAGGCGCTCGTTGCACGACTCCCACCTGACTTCCCCGATCGGATCTTATTTACAGGTGATAGCCAGCCTCCGGACCGAGGTGTGTGCTTCGCTCCGGGCGGCCACTCGTCGGTAGACTGGCGCTCACCGCCGGAGGAACCCTCCCTCGGCGGTCACTGGGCCGGGCGACCCCAATTGTCGCGACCCTTACTAGTGGCCGACGATGCGCGCCACCTAACTGCCCAAGGGAAGGAGTAAGGGTCATGAGTCTCATCGACGGCGCGCTGACTGCCAATGCAACCATTGCCACCGACTTCGATTCCAGCCGTGGGAAGCCACCAGCCCCTCAGATCGCGATCGTCACCTGTGCGGATCCTCGGCTAACCAACATCGGGCAGATGTTGGGTTTGGCCGACGCCCATGTCGACATGATCAGAAACGTTGGCTCTGTGATCGACGACGACTCGATCCGGTCGCTTGTAATCTCGACTAGGGTGCTGGGTAGCCGGGAGATAATGATCATCAACCACACCGGCTGCGGAATGACGACGTTTACCGACAACGAGTTGGAGGACCGGCTTCGCACCGAGACGGGGACGGCGCCTATTGCACCGGCCAGGTTCTACAGCTTCACCGACGTCGAGCAGAACACCAGGGAGCAGATTCAGAAGGCCCGGTCTCATCCATGGATCTCACAGGACGTTCCGGTCAGGGGATTCATCTATGACGTCAACACCGGGCGGCTCACCGAGGTCACTGCCTGACCCGGAGGCAACCTAGTCGCCCGCGGACTCCCACGACCTCAGCTCCGCTCTGCAGAGCGCGTACACCGTTTCTGAGTTAACCAGCTACCTCTGCAACCAAGGCTCGGTGGATAGGGACGTCAGTCACGTTGCCTTCGGCGTGGACTGGGTGATGACGCCCCCTCAGAATTCTCGATCGGAAAGGTAGACAATCTACGGATATGATCCCCGAGAGGAAGAAATGAAGCCGTTCATCCGCCGCCTTCTCCGTGAGCCTCCGTGACCGATAAGCGGAACCGCGCCGAGGAGAAGCGCGCGTTCGGGTTCGAGACTCGCCAACTCCACGCCGGCCAGCGGCCCGATCCCAACACCGGGGCCCGGGCGGTGCCGATCTTCCAGACGACCAGCTACGTCTTCGAGGATCCCGAATCGGCCGCGGCCTACTTCAATCTGCAGGAGTACGGCAACACGTACTCACGAATCATGAACCCTACAGTCGCCGTCTTCGAGGAGCGGGTGGCGAACCTCGAGGGCGGGGCCGGGGCGGTGGCCTTCGCCAGCGGGATCGCTGCGCAGGCGGCGGCGCTGTTCACGCTGCTGGAGCCGGGAGACCACCTGGTCTCGTCTTCGGCGCTCTACGGCGGCACAGTGAACCAGCTCAAGCACCTACTGCGCAAGCTGAACGTCGAGCTGACCTGGGTAGATCCCGACGATCTGCAGGCGTGGCGCGGAGCTGCGCGGGCCAACACCAAGGCGTTCTTCGGCGAGACGATCGGCAACCCGGCCGGCAACATCTTGGACATCGAGGCCGTGGCGACCATCGCCCACGACCACCAGCTGCCGCTGATCGTGGACAACACATTCGCCACGCCATACCTGTGCCGCCCGATCGAATGGGGCGCGGACATCGTCATCCACTCGGCGACCAAGTTCATCGGCGGCCACGGGACCAGCATCGGCGGCGTGGTAGTCGAGTCCGGCGAATTCGACTGGTCCAACGGACGGTTCCCGGTGGTCGCCGACCCGTCGCCGGCCTACCACGGACTGCAGTTCCACGAGACGTTCGGGATGTACGGCTATCTGATGAAGCTGCGAGCGGAGACGCTGCGCGACCTCGGGGCTGCCCTCTCGCCGTTCAACGCGTTCCTGTTCCTGCAAGGCCTCGAGACCTTGTCGCTGCGTATGGAGCGGCATGTTGAGAACGCTCGTGTGGTCGCCGCGTTCCTCGAGGCGCACGAGCAGGCGTGCAACATCACTTACCCCAGCCTGCCGGGCAACGCATACGAGCCGCTTCTGGCGAAGTACCTGCCACGCGGCGCCGGCGCGGTCTTCTCATTCGACTGCGCCGGCGGGCGCGCTGGCGCCGAGAAGCTGATCCGCAGCGTGACGCTCTGGTCGCATCTCGCCAACGTTGGCGACTCCAAGAGCCTGATCATCCACCCTGCAAGTACGACGCACCGTCAGCTGAGCGACCCCGAGCTGGAGGCGGCGGGCGTCCGACCGGGAACGATCAGACTGTCAGTGGGAACCGAGTCCGTGGACGACTTGATCTGGGACCTGGACCGAGGCCTCGCAAGCGCGAGATGACCGACCTGGATCTCTCCCGATACCAGGAACCGCTAATGGTCCAGCGACTGCTCCACAACGCGCGCACGATCGCGATCGTCGGCCTGTCCCCGAATCCGCTTCGCGCCAGCAACTTCGTCGGCTTCTACCTGGCGCGCCACGGCTACCGGGTCATCCCGGTCAATCCTCGCGAGAGCCAGATCCTCGGTGCGGCAAGCTACCCCAGCCTGTCGGAAGTGCCCGAACCGGTGGACGTCGTTGACGTATTCCGCGCGTCCGACGCGGTGCCAGGGATCGCCCGCGAGGCCGTCGCGATCAAAGCTGGTGCGCTCTGGTGCCAGTTTGGGGTGATCAACGAAGAGGGAGCACGGATCGCGGAGGAAGGCGGCCTGGACGTCATCGTGGACCGGTGTATGAAGGTGGAGCACGCACGATACCTCGGCCGGATGCACTGGCTGGGGTTCAATACGCAGCGGATTACGGCGGTGCGGGGGGAGCTCCAGTGATAGCCGTACTCAGCCGAACCGCCGAACAGGCTGGCGGACCATGAAACTGGGCAACCTACGGTCGCGCTGCTGCTATCTGGAGCACAGCGCCTGAAGCAGAATACTTGTCAAGGAAGAGGTGGCGGGTTCAATCTCCGCCCTGCGCTCTCCGGTCTCAGGAGAGCCGCTTGACTGGACTGGTGCCCGCAGTCGCGTAACGATGTCGGAACGCTCGTCGGCTACGGTGGATTCAGGCCGCCCGCGAGGGCTGCTGGAGTAGGAGACAGCACATCGATGCCGACCGCCGCTCAGGTGCCGTCAGTGACTGATGCCACTGAGACTGCCCAACGTCCGAAGGAAGCCCGCGTGCACCTGGCGTCGCCGCGAGCGGCCGACGTCATGGGTGGGCTCAGCGCGATGTTGGTCGTCGCCGTCGTGCTGCTGTCGCTTCTGACCCACGATCGCCAACGTGACCTGGCAGCCAACGTTCCTCTGGCTGTGCTCGCTCTGGCCTTCTCGGGGATGGGGTACTTGGTAGCGAGACGGCAGCCCCACATGGTGCCGGGATGGGTCCTACTGGCGATCGGCGACTGCATGCTACTGACCCTGATCGGCTGGTGCTACTCGGTGATCTACTTCCGGCTCCACGAGGGGATCCTGCCTTTGGCGTTGGTGGCCTTGCCGTTGGCCTACCTGCTTTATGGGGGAGTGGTGCTCTTTCCGATCCTCCTCCTCCTATTCCCCCGGGGCCAGCTTTCCTCGCGCCTATGGGGCTGGGCGATGTCCGTATATCTGCTTGTCACAGGTATCGCTATCACTCACAACATGGTGCTCGCGGTCTTCACTGGGACCGGACAGCACGTCAGCATCGCCGCCCAGGGGTATCTCCAGTCCTCGGCTCATCTGACTGGGTTCGGGGCGACCGTCGCCAAGATCACGAATTTGGGCGGCGTGGCACCCATCTTCCCTGCCTTCTACCTGGCTTGCATCGGGCGACTGGTCGTGAGCTACCGGGGCTCCGGAAGAGAAGGCCGGCAGCAGCTGAAGTGGCTCGCCGGCGGCGGGCTGCTGACACTCGCAGGACTTCTGATCGACAATGTCGCCCCGAGCAATGGCTACCCCGGACTGGGAGGAGTTTTGCTGAGTGCATTCGCCGCGCTCGCAACGTGCACCCTTCCAGTCGGCCTGGGCGTGGGAATCCTGAAATACCGTCTCTACGACGTGGACCGCCTCATCAGCCGCACGCTGTCGTACGTGATTCTCACCGGGATCCTGATCGGGGTCTACGTCGGTCTAGTCACCTTGGCCACCCGGGTCCTGCCGTTCTCGTCGCAGCTCGGAGTTGCCGTCTCCACGCTGGCAGCCGTGGCCTTGTTCAACCCTCTTCGTAAGCGGATCCAGAGGCTGGTGGATCGCCGCTTCAACCGGGCTCGCTACAATGCCGACGCCACAGTTGCAACCTTTGCCCAGCGAGTCCGAGATGACGGCGACCTGGACGCCGTCAGCACCGAGTTTGTACACGCGGTTCAGTCCTCGGTGGAGCCGGCACACGTTTCGCTGTGGTTGCGGCCAACCGGCTCCAGCAGTTGAAGAGGACGGCTAAGCGGGTGGAACTACTCTCGTCGCGGTTGGGCCAGCAACCCGCCCCAAGGCGTGAAGTACCGCCTCTGTGAAGAGCACATAACTCGACAACTTCTTGAGGGCAGATGGAAGTCGTCCGCACAGCGCTCAGGTACAAATACTTGTCAAGGAGAAGGTCGCGGGCTCGACACTGGTCGCAGTAGCACCGTTCAACCCCCTACGCCGCCCCATCCAGCGGGTGGTTGACTGTCGCTTCAACCGATCCCGATACGATGCCGAGGCCACGGTGGCCGCGTTTGCCGAACGTATTCGCGACGATGCCGATCTTGACCTGATCAGCGCTGAGTTCGTCCGGGCCGTGCAGACCGCGGTCGAACCCGTGCATATCTCGCTGTGTCTGCCGCCCACTGGCTCTACCACCTCAGCACACTCCCGAGAGGGGTCGGTCTCGAGCCCATACGTGAGCGGGTTGTCTCGGCACTCCGGTTTCGACGGCGGAGCGCTCGGCCTCTGATACTTGCCCAAGAGACGGTCGCGGATTCGCCACCCGTCTCCCTCTGCGCCGAGCTCGGCTCGAGCTGATCAGTCGACAACCGCCCGGCTTGGCAAGCCGGAGCAGCGGCGGAATGCCCCTCGGGTGCCCTCGGTTGGACGGGTACACCGGACCATGGCGCTGACTCGTCTCGGCGGGCGACCACCGAGGTCACTGACCCCTGGTCTGACTAGCTGACGCTCTGGTTATTAGGGGGGCCGAGCCAACGGGATTGGAGGCGCGCCCTGTTTCACCCGATCTGATATCTGAGGATGTGTCTACTCGTTCGCCTAGGGCCAATGCGTGGCCGAATCATCTATGCGCGCGCCGTCTCGGCGGCCCCGACGAATAGGATCACACTCGACGGGGAAAGCGTCGGTCCGGTGCCGTACTGGAGAGGGCACGGTAATTCGGCGCCGTACGTCGGGAGTCCAGGTCAGTCATGGGAAGGACCCCTCACGTGGGTGAGAACCGTCTCCTGGCTCGCCTGCCGGTCTGGGACCAGTCACGGATTGGCCGGAAGTTGGTAGCACGCCGCCTCGAGATGGGAACCGTGCTGTTCGAGCCAGGGGCGATCGTGGATGAGGTGAATTTTCCCTTGGATGGTGTCTTCTCGTTGGAGACATGCCTGGAAAGCGGGGAGTCTGTTGAAGTCGCGACCATCGGCAATGAGGGAGTCGTCGGCGTGCCCGCGATGGTCGGGGGCAGCTTGGCGGTTCGCGCGGTTTCCCAGGTGGCCGGTCGCTCGCTGAGCCTCTCCATGAGTGACTTCATGGAGGAACTCGCCGCGAGTCAAGCGATGGCGCGCCTCGTGCAGAACTACATACAGGTCTTGTTCGGACAGATCGCGCTAGCGGTCGCCTGCAACCGACTTCACTCGAGTGAGGAGCGACTAAGCCGCTGGATCCTCCTGAGTCAGGATCGGATCGGGAAGGACGAAATCGCGATCACCCAGGGGGGTCTCGGCCCGATGCTGGGAACCCGTCAGTCGGTAGTAGCTCTTGCCACGGACGCTTTGGTGGGGGCGGGGATGATCAGGTACTGGCCCAGTCATATTGAAGTCATCGACCGCAGTCGACTGGAAGTGGCTGCCTGTGAGTGCTACCGCGTCCTCAGGGCGGAACTCGATGCGGTGTCGGGTACGAGTCCACCTTCGCCGCCGTAGTCTCCAAAAACGCGGCGCCTTGGTACATCCGTGGTTGGAACAAGCGCTCCGGCCATAGATGGATGTGCAGCTGGTGGTCGCTGGGTTGATCTCCGGCGCTTGCAGCGTGGCTTAGAATGCTTGTCAAGGGGTAGGTCGCGGGTTCGACTGCCGTCTCCTGCTCCAACCCGAAGGACCGCGACCCAGTGCCCCAGCAGCCTGGAACAGCAGTTGCTGTCGGCTCCGACGGTCCGGGTCGATCGCTGGCCGATGGCGAGGCGGCGAGGCCGCTTGCAAGTGATCTGGACGGGTCGTGTCCGGTGGTTTTGGCACAAGAGGCCATGTCGGCCCAGCGATCACGACCTTGCCGGCCCAAGGGAGCGAGTTAGCCACACCCGGAAGAGATTCGGCCCGCCCCAGGGGTGTTTACTTAGGTGGTGGCTGATGGGGTCGAGCCGACATCGGTCGCCTTGGTGGCTGGCGCCACTCGGGGCGCGGGCCGGGCAATTGCAGTCGAGTTGGCACGCGCTGGGTTTTTCGTCTATGCGACAGGTCGCAGCAGCCAGGTGAGCGGCCCCTCGGAGATGGGCAGGCCGGAGACAATCGAGGAGACCGGTGACCTGATCCGTGCGGCCGGCGGAGCCGGCGTCGCCCGAGTGGTTGATCACGAGGACCCCAGCCAGGTGGCCGCCCTGGTAGCGGCCATCGAAGACCACAGCGGCCGTCTCGATGTGCTGGTTAACGACATCTTCGGCGGAGACCGGTACATGCAGTGGGACAAACCGCTGTGGGAGCATGACTGGGAGGGCGGGCTGCGCATGCTGCAAATGGGTGTGCATACCCACTTGATCAACTGCTCGGCCGCGATCCCAGCGCTGCTGCGTACAGCCGCATTGCACGGCACCCGCGGACTGGTTATTGAGATGACCGACGGGACCGCGCAGGCCAACGCCGAGTTCCGCCGCAATGTCGGTTTCTACTACGACTTGGTGAAAGCCAGTGTGGGACGGATCGTGCAAGGACTCGCAGCCGAACTCGAGCATCTGCCGGTAACGGCAGTCGGCGTGACCGCGGGCTGGCTGCGCTCGGAGCAGATGCTCGAGAACTTCGGGGTCAGCGAGGACAACTGGCGAGATGCCTGCGTGAAAATCCCAGGATTCGCGATCTCCGAGTCGCCGTCGTACGTCGCCCGGGGAGTTGCCGCGCTGGCAGCAGCGGCGGATGCTGACCGCTGGGCTGGCACGATCGTCAGCTCCCGCCAGCTCGCCGATGCCTACGCATTCACGGATAGCGACGGCAGCAAGCCGGACTGCTGGGGCTACCTAGAGGCCTATGGATGGGAACGGGAGGACGGCCAGGGAGTCGATCGGTTCCGCTGATTCAGGCAACGCCAGTGACCATCGGTCGGCCCGCGTGAGGGCTGTCGGGATGAGCCATGGCGCGGGATTGCCGACCGGGCGAGGTGCGGCTCAGCTTGGTGGGCCATTGCTGGATCGTCACCATCCGCGAGACCGACGGTCCGAGGCAGTATGAACTCCAGGCGACCTCCCTGCCGTCGTGGTGAACCGTGTTGACCACCTCCAGCACTTGCCCGCGCGGGTGGACTTGCGGCCCAGGAATGGTCCCAATCACTCTCAAGCTGGGTAGGACCGATTAGTTTGCTCGTCGGGGCTAGTCTAGGTTGGTAGGGGCTCGGCTTTACTGCCGAGCGGAGGATCACGGGAGGCACAGAGTGGCGACTCAAAAGGACGCGGAGCTTCTTATCCAGCTGTTGAGATGGTCGACGGAGATGGGCGTCGACCAAGCCTACGCGGAGATCTTTTCTGACGACTTCCGTAAGGAAGAGGCCTCCATCGCTGACCCAGCGGTCGGCAAGGTACTGACCTACGGCGAAGCGGTGGGCACGTTTGTCAAGAACGGGTTACTCGACAGGGCCCTGGTGAATGACTTTTGGCTGTCGAGCGCCGTCTGGGATCGGGTTGGCCCCGCGGCCCTGCGGATCCGCGACCAGATGAGCGAGCCACGGATGTTCGAGAACTTCGAGGCACTCGCTAAAGGGGGCGCCGCCTGAGGTCTGGCGAGGCTCGGACAGAAGCCCGGCATCGGCACCTGGCCGCATCGGAACGACTCAGTCGGTCGTCTAGTGTGGGTGGGCGCGTGAAAGCTGCGGATTCGCTGATCATATTCAGCCGATCTCAGCGAGCCAACGTCGATGGTGTGTTTGGCCTGGAACCCGACCAGCCGGGCGGGAGTTCACCACGTTGACCTCGGTAAGCACCGACCAAGCTCGATCCCAGCAGGCTGCTCTTGTGATTGCAGCCCGCTCAGGCGACACCGGCGCATTCGCCAACCTGGTTGAGCCCCACCGCGCCGGGCTGCAGGCGCACTGCTACCGCATGCTGGCGTCGGCTGAGGACGCCGAGGACGCACTCCAAGAGGTGCTCTTGCGGGCGTGGCAGCGCTTGGGGCAGTTCGAGGGACGAGCGCCGATCGGGTCCTGGCTTTACACCATCGCGACCCGAACTGCTCTCGATATGGCCTCGCACCGGCCGAAGCGGATCCTTCCTCTCGACCACGACACGAGAGACGGGTCCGATGATCTCAGAACATCATCCGCCGAGGCGCCCTGGCTGGGACCGTACCCCACGGACCAACTCGGCCTCAGTTCGGGAATGGCGTCTCCCGAAGCGCGATACGAGCTGCGCGAGAGTGTGGAGTTGGCCTTCGTGGCAGCGGCTCAACATCTGGCCCCACGACAACGAGCAGTACTGCTGCTCCGCGACGTGCTGGGATTCACCGCTCAGGAGGCCGCCGAGACCCTTGGGATGACCGTTGCGGCTGCGAACAGCGCCCTTCAGCGCGCCCGGGTCGCAATCTCGGAGCGCTGCCGGGAACCAAGTCAGCAGGCCACACTCCGTTCGGTAGGCGATATCAAAGTCCGCGCATTGGTGACCCGGTACATGGACGCTCTCGAGCGCGCCGATATGGACGGGATGCTGGCGCTGCTAGTAGAAGACGCCAGTTGGGAGATGCCGCCGGAGCCCGTCTGGTATCGGGGTCATCACGCGATTGCCGGCTTCCTGAAGGGCGGGCCGTTTCAAGTTCGATGGCGCCATCTGCCCACGCAGGCCAATGGACAGGTCGCCGTCGGCTGTTACCTGTGGGATGCTGACGAAAACGCCTATCGAGGCGCCGTACTCGACGTACTCTCTCTGCGCGGAGCGCAGATCAGCGCCGTCACCGCGTTCATCGGGAGCGCCGACTTTCGACTTTTTGGCCTCCCGCTGCAGCTCGACCCTTGAAACGGGGCTGGACGACGTGATATTGCGGTTGTTGCTGGTATTTGGGTAGTCGCCGTCCGTCACCGGAGCTGCGGTCGGGACCGGGACCATCGTTTAGTCCAGAACGTTGAAGCGAGCTACCGTATCCAGCCCGAACCTCCTGTTCGCGATGGGGCTAGGGAGATTCAAGTTCCTCCCTCAGTGGGAGCCCGGGTAAAAGCCGGATAACGCGCCCGACCCCCGGTCGCCCCGATCGGGGGTCGGAAGCGCCAGCAGACTGTCCTCGAGATCTCGCATCCTGTCCGTGGCGGTTCAGCGACGCTGTCGCACAACGGGAATCTCCGCCACTCTGGATCGAGATCGACGACGCGAGACGCGGCTGCTGCATCATGCTCTGGGTTCAGAGAAACCGCATGACGGGCCTCGAGATGGCGAGGCACCAGGAGACGGAGGTTACGTTGCGACGATTTGATCTACCCGCTGGAGCCGTAGAACCAGGGTGGCCTCGCCCGGCGTGAGCGACCGGGTCCCGTATCTCAACTCTCGTCTCCAAGGCTACACGAGCACGATCTTCTCGGAGATGTCCGCCCTAGCGGGCGCAACGGGGGCGCTCAACCTCGGCCAGGGGTTCCCAGACGCCGACGGGCCGGATGGGATCAAGCAGGCCGCGATCCGAGCGATTCAAGCCGGCCACAACCAGTACCCACCGCTGAATGGGGTTGGTGAGCTGCGCTCGGCGATCGCGCGCCACCAGAAGCGCTACAACGGGCTCGACTTCGTTCCGGACACCGAGATCCTGGTCACCGCGGGCGCGACCGAAGCGATTGCGGCAAGCCTGTTGTCGCTGTGCGAGGTCGGCGACGAGGTCGTGATCTTCGAGCCGTACTACGATTCCTACGTTGCCTGCACCGCGATGGCGGGGGCGCAGCGCCGTGTGGTTCAGCTCCGCGCGCCAGACTGGACATTCAATCCCGAGGCGCTCGAGGGCGCGGTGTCCGATCGGACCCGCCTCATCTTGGTGAACACTCCTCATAACCCGACCGGCAAGGTGTTCAGTCGAGCGGAGCTCGAAGTGATCGCCGACGTTTGCCGGCGTCACGATCTGCTCGCAGTCACTGACGAGGTCTACGAGCACCTCGTTTACGAGTCGCCACACGTCTCACTCGCGACGCTTCCCGGCATGGTCGACAGGACGATTACGATCTCGTCGGCCGCTAAGACTTTTTCCGTCACTGGATGGAAGGTCGGGTGGGCGTGTGCGCGACCCGAGCTCATCGCGGCGATCCGGACGGCGAAGCAGTTCCTCACCTTCGCCAATGCAACGCCGTTTCAGCATGCGGTCGCCGAGTTCCTCACCGAGAGCGACGAGTACCTCATCGAGTCTCGTCAGACGCTACGCCAAAAGCGTGACCTTCTGGCGGCAGGACTCGAGGGAGCGGGCTTTCGGGTTTTTCCGTCACACGGCACGTTCTTTCTCACGACTGACATCACGGACCTTTCCGACGAGGATGGATACACGTTTTGCCTCCGGCTTCCCGACAGGTGCGGCCTGGTCGCGATTCCGAGTTCTGTGTTCTACGACGACAAAGGCGTGGGTGGGAAATACGTGAGGTGGATGTTCTCGAAGCGCCGCGAGGTGCTTGAGGAGGCGGTCGAGCGCCTCGGGCGGCTGAAATGAACAGGGCCGCTGCCCCGCCAGACGTGGATGGGCTGACCAATTTCGCAACCTGGGCCGTACCTCAACGCACTGGCACAATGTCCCGTAACGAAGGAATTCACGTGTTCCGAGACTTAGTCGATGGGCGCGGTCGCGAGATCTGCGAAGACGACCCGCACACCTCGCCACTGCGTTCGGAGGCTCTGACGGCCGTGGAGGGGAGGCGGTGAGTGGCGTCAATGGCAAAGGGATGCTCAGTGGGCTCCGCATCGTAGAGCTCTCAGCCTTCGTCGCCGCGCCGCTGGGCGGTGCAACACTTGCGGAGCTCGGCGCGGAGGTCGTACGAGTGGACCTGCCCGGGGGTGGGATCGACGCAAAGCGTTGGCCGATGCACAACGGGGAGAGTCTGTACTGGGCGGGTCTAAACAACGCCAAGAGGTCGGTGACGGTCGATACCACCACCCCGGACGGCCAGCGCGTGGTCACCGAACTGATAGCGAAGGCGGGGATTGTGCTGACCAACCTACCGCCTAGGGGTTGGAACAGCTATGCGGCCTTGAAGGCACGCAGACCGGACCTAATCATGGCAGTGCTGACGGGCAACCCCGACGGGTCCCCGGCCGTCGACTACACGGTTAACGCGGCCGTGGGATTCCCTCTTGTCACCGGGCCGGGCGGGGCGGAGGCTCCGATCAATCACGTCCTTCCCGCGTGGGATGCCCTCGCTGGCTATATGCTCGCGTTAGGTATCGTGACCGCCGAACTCCATCGTTCCAGGACAGGCAGCGGGCAGTGCCTCACTCTTAGTCTCATGGACGTAGCCCTGTCCGTAACCTCTCACCTGGGCATTGTTGGAGAGGCACTGTTGAACGAGGTACCGAGACCCAGGCTCGGCAATTCCCTCTACGGCTCCTTTTCGCGCGACTTCACGACACGCGATGGACGCTATGTGATCGTGGTGGCGCTAACCGCGCGACAGTGGACCAATTTGGTGGCCGCGACTGGCAGCGAGGATTGGGTCCGAACGGTTGAGGTCCGCGACGGCGTCGACCTCCGCGAAGAAGGCGAGCGATACCGATATCGTGAGGAGATATGTGCCTTGCTACAGGCATGGATAGGGTCCCGAGGTTACGCGGAGGTGCGTGAAGCATTCGAGAAGTTCCAAGTGCTGTGGGGTCCATACCAGACGTTCAAGGAGCTAGTCAAGAACGACCACAGGTGCTCCGAGACCAACCCGATGCTCGCGGAAGTTGAGCAGCCGGGAATCGGTCGTTATCTGCGCGCCGCCTCACCACTGCAGTTCTCGGGTTCCGCCAGGGAGCCTGCCGAGGCGGCGCCCCGGCTGGGCGAACATACGAGAGAGATATTGGAAACTTGGCTTGAACTGGATCGCCGCGAGGTTGAGGCGCTCATCTCGGCGGGAGTCGCGGGAGATTGAGGGCCGGAACCTCCGCTTAGAGCAGATCCGCAAGCGCCGAACTGGAACGACTCGACCGAGGCGTGGGGACGGTTCGAACGGACGAGGGCAGGCCGACGGGGTCCGTACCCAATTGTTGACAGTCTACATTCCCCGCGTCTATAGTCGACGCGACGAGTGCTCGCGCGCGTCGGAAGAGGTTCAACTCACCCCAGAGTCGCTCTCCGGACTGACGGCGCTGGTTACCTGGGGCCGGGAGAAGCCGACGCGGGAACATGAAACAACGCCGAGGTAGATCTGACATGGGTTTTCACCGCGGAGTTGGCCGGGGATCGGTCTGGCGCTTGCTCGCAACGGGCGTTGTCGCCAGCTTATTGGTCGCGGTGGCCGCGCTCTCCACGGCGTCTGCCAAGACTGCGTCCGGGGGTGCGGTTGTGACCTACGCAGAGCAACCCGGCCAGCCGCCGACGTACATCCTCCCTCTGGAGAGTTCCCCCGAGGAGAGCAACGCAAACTTCGGACAGTTTGGGACGCTGCTGTACCCGCCGCTGTATGCATTCGACGACTATGGCCAACCAGCGGTGAACGAGTCGCTGAGCATCGCCAACGCACCCGTCTTTTCCCAGAAGAACACCGTGGTGACGCTCACGCTCAAGCACTGGATTTGGTCAAATGGCGTCCCAGTAACTGGCCGCGACGTGATCTTCTGGCTGAATCTTCTCAGTGCCGTGACGGATCCGAACGCGCCGTCGATAGGCTCCAGCACTGCCCCCGGCCCGGGTTGGGGCTTCTCGGTTGCGGGCGGATTTCCGTCGAACGTTGTGAGCTATGCGCAGACCGGTAGCTATACGGTGGTGCTTCACCTAAATGCGTCCTACAACCCAGTTTGGTTCCTGTATAACGAACTGAGCCAGATCACCCCTATTCCCCAAGCCACGTGGGACAGGTTGTCGCTGACCGGTCCAACCGGCAACGCCGATACCTCGGCCGAAGCGAGGGTTGCCCTGCCGGGCACGTCGCCCGCGCAGTATGTCCCGGACGACCCGGGGACTGGGGTGAGCGGCGCCCTGGGTGTGGCTCAGTTCTTGAACGAGCAGTCGCAGGATACGGGCACGTACGGCACGAACAGCCTGTGGCGGACCGTGGACGGTCCATTCAAAATGGCTGAATTCAACACTGACGGATTTGTGAAGTTTGTTCCAAATAGCAACTATTCGGGCACGCCCAAGTCGAAGTTGCGGGCGTTTGAGGAGGTCCCGTTCGCAACTGACGCGGCCGAGCTGAACGCCGTCCTTGCCGGCAGTGTTTCGATTGGTTACATCCCACCCGAGGACATCGCCCAGAAGGCGACGATCACCAAGCGTGGAGACTACGACTACAGCCCGTGGGACAACTACGAGTTCGCTTACGCGTCCTACAACTTCACGAACCCAACCACCGGGGCGGTGTTCAAGCAACTCTACTTCCGCCAGGCTTTTCAGTCCTTGGTCAACCAATCGCAGTACATATCCAAGTTCGATGCGGGCCTGGGGACGCCGACGACTGGTCCGGTACCAACCTATCCGACCAATCAATACGAGAGCCCACTTGAGAAGCGGGGCGAGGTGTACTCGTTTGATCCTGCCAGAGCGGCATCGCTACTGAGAGCCAACGGGTGGACGGTCCGGCCCGGCGGCTCGAGCTACTGCTCCAAACCAGGCGTCGGCTCCGGGGAGTGTGGCCTTGGGGTGAAGCGGGGTCAGACGGCGGCGTTCACTTTCCTCGGCGCTAGTGGGAATACCGTCGGGGGCGATATCGCGGATGCGCTCCAGTCCACGGCACGGCAATATGCCGGGATAGACCTCACCGTGAAATTGGTGCCCTTCACGCAGGTGATCGGCACCGAGTTCGACGACTGTACCTACCAGACGCCCTGCTCTGGCTGGGACCTCGCGGATCTCTTCGTGGGTTGGACGTACGCTCCGGATTACCTCCCAACCGGCGAGGAATTGTTTAGCACCGGTGCCGGTAGCAACTCTGGGGACTACTCCAATCCAACGAATGACGCCAACACCGTCGCTACGTCCACGGCACCGAATGGAACTCAGTCCTTAGCGGCCCTCTTCAAGTACGAGGACTATCTGGCGAGGCAGCTTCCGGTCGTGTGGATGCCGGACCTCCCGGTGCAGCTGACCGTCTACAAGCGCGACCTACACGGCGTACTGCCACAAGGAATAGTCGACCAGATAGTTCCGCAGTTCTACTCGGCTTCAGGATGATCAGGGGCGCTCACGCGAAGGGCGCGCCCCTGCGGCTCGAACGGAGTTCGTTCGCCGTCACTCACATGGTGCTGAGGAAGTAGCGACTCGAGTCCCGTTTCGTTGTCTCATCCGAGCAGCGAGCGGTAGTTCAGGAGGGTAGTGTTGACCAAGCTTCCACGGCAGACGGTACGGCGAGTTGTGACCGGGGTGGACCCGTCCGGCGCTTCGATGGTGGCCTCCGACGGCCCCTGCGAATGCCAGGCGATAGAGGATCAATACGTCTCGGTCGATCTTTGGTCGACAGGGTTGCCCGCTGGAGTTGATGGTCCGCTCAACGTTCCCGAAGTCGCCGACGTAGACGGAGTTCCGGGGGAGATCATCTGGCGGCGGTTCACCCTGGGCCCGGGAGAGAAGATCGCCTTTCACTCAACCGCGACGGTGGACCTCATGACAGTCCTCAGCGGCAAGATCACTCTCGTGATGGAGCGAGGGGAAGTCGTATTGGTGCCCGGGGACTGCGTGGTGCAGCGGGGCACCGTTCATGGCTGGGTCAATGCCGAATCGGAGCCCTGCACGCTGATCGGAGTAATGGCTAGCACCGAGCGCGAAGGGTGACCGCCGGGCACTTCCCGCGCGAATTCGGGGCGTGGGCGGTGGCACAGGAATCATGAGCCGGGTCAGCGTCGCAGGGCTGTCGCCTGCCATAGGGGAAATGAGCCGAGGCATGGTGGAGGTTCCCGGGTTGACACCTCCCTGGGACATTCCGGTGGTAGTCGCCCGAGGGCGCCAGGATGGACCGACCCTGGTGGTGACCAGCGGAGTTCATGCGGCGGAGTACGTTCCCATCGAGGCAGTCACGCAATTCTCGCGCCAACTGGACTTGGAACTACTCTGCGGGACCTTCATTGCCGTGCTCATCGTGAATACCCCCGGCTTCTACGAGCGGACCATCTATGTCAACCCCCGTGATGGAAAGAACATCAATCGGGTGTTCCCGGGGAGCGCCACCGGTTCTGCCTCAGAGCGGGTGGCCGACTTTCTTGTCCGAGAGGTAATCGACGGAGCGGACGCGTACATCGACGCCCACTGCGGCGACCTGATCGAGGCCCTGGTTCCATTCACAATTTCCATAGAGTCCGGCTCTCCGGCAGTGGACCAGCGTTCTGCTGCTCTGGCCAGCGCCTTTGGGCTCCGCTATTCCATGTCGATCCCAAGGGACTCGATCCGCGGCACCGCCAGCGGCACAGCGGCGGGAAGGGGCATCCCGGCCATTGCTGCCGAGGTGGGACAGCAGGGTATCTGTGATCCGGCGGCGGTCGAGATGTACAGGAACGGTCTAAGGGGAGTCGCAGCAGAACTGGGGATGCTCCCATCCGCTCCGGGCAGGAGCGAGCGCGCAACTCAGCTACGGGAGTTTGCTTGGTTGCGCGCGGGGACGACCGGCACGTTCCTTCCCGCAGTAGGAGTCGGTGAGAACGTGACCGAGGGCCAGCGGGTTGGGAGCCTGCGGGATCTGTTCGGGGAAGAGCTTGTAGAGATTCGGGCGAACGCAGACGGCATCGTCACCTTCTGCGTCACCTGCCTTCCGGTCAAGGAGGGCGATCCTCTGCTCGGAATCGGAGTTCTGGCCTAATCTGAACACCCGGCGCTAGACTGATGCCGCGACTTCTGGAGCGCGCCGCCAGATCTCCGCTCCGGGACTCGACGGAGAGACGCAAGCCTGGTCGCGCGTGGCGCCTGGGGTTTACGTTCTCGAGGCATTTCTACTCCTCGTAACGATCTCGGAGCGGCGCCACTCTACGTTTGAGCCGTTCCCCGATCAGAACACGGGAACAGAGGAGTAGCGACGCTCATGTCGAACTCATCGGGCGCGGTGGGCGCGAATCTAGGTACTGAGCGCGCAGCCATGGCCAAGCGACTCCTGCCAAGGCTGGCGTCACCGACTGCTGCGCTATTGAGTGGGGGCTTGCTTCTTGCCTTGATGGCAGCCGTCGTCGCGCTCTCGGTGTTGAGTCATGACCGGGGAACCAGCGCCCGTACCTTCATCATCGTCGCTCTGCCGTTTGGTGCCGTGGGATTCGTAGTTGGTAGACGGCAGCCCCAAAACGCGATCGGGTGGATCCTGCTTGGAGTCTCCCTCTCCTTTCTCCTGATCGCTGTTGGCAGGACATATTCCGCCCTGGACTACCACGCCCACGGCGGATCGCTCCCCCTGGGCTGGCTTGCGGTGACTCTCACCTTTCTCTGGACACCGATGTTCTGGCTGATGGGTCTTCCGATCCTGCTCTTTCCGGAGGGCAGGCTCCCCTCTCCGCGGTGGCGATGGAGCCTGTGGCTCTTCTGGATCGCAGGCGGCGTCGACTCGCTGATCGCCCTAGCCGGGGGAGTGAGCATTGGGATTGGGACTCACGTCCACATCGATAACGCAGGTATGCCCACCAACAATGTCAATGGGTTCATAGGCGCTCTCGGGTCGGTGACCTGGCCCCTCGCGGTGATCGCTCTGGGGCTGGCCGTAACGTGGATCGTGCGCCTGATCGCGAGCTACCGCAACTCCAAAGGGGAACGGCGGCAGCAGCTAAAGTGGCTCATGGCCGGGGGCACGTGGACAATCATCGCCGTGGCACTGGGCGCGACGCTCCCCAATGGGCCCTCGTCGGGGATCGTCATGGTGGTCGGATCGCTTGTCATCGTCGTCGGCTTTGTGAGTCTACCTGTCGCGCTGGGCGTGGCCGTCCTCAAATACCGGCTTTATGACATCGACCGATTGATCAGTCGGACGCTGTCCTACGCCATCATCACGGCGCTACTGGTCGGGGTCTACGTCGGCTTGGTCACCTTGGCAACACGGGTACTGCCGTTCTCGTCGCCGCTGGGCGTCGCCGCTTCGACGCTGGCCTCAGTCGCCTTGTTCAACCCGGTGCGGCGTCGGGTTCAGAGGGTCGTGGACCGGCGCTTCACTCGAGCGCGGTACGACGCGGATGCGACGATCGCCACATTCGCCAACCGGCTGCGCGAGGACGTCGACCTGGATGCGGTCAGCTCCGAGCTGGTGCGCGCGGTTCAGAGCTCAGTGCAGCCAGCTTAGGTTGCACTGTGGATTCGACCCGCCTCGTAGGAGATCGCGGCCATAAGTCGGTGGGTGGCCGGCGTCTGGCACCACGACAGCTCGGGTGAGGTAACTATACCCTTACCGGAGAAGTTGTGGTATACTTCGTTCATGCCGAAGGTAGACCGCAAGAATCCGACAAGGGCTAAGTCCTCCGAGTCTTCGTACTCCGTCATGGAGTTCAATCGTCTGTACCCGGACGACGACGCTTGCATGGAATTCCTCTGGCGCACGCGCTACTCAGAGGATGGCGAGCACGCCACTTGCCCGGAGTGCAAAGTGGTCCGTTCCTTCAAGCACTACCAGACCGCCGAGAAGCGGAACGCCTGGACTTGCGTTGGTTGCGGGCACCACATCCACCCGACTGCCGGGACGATCTTCCACAAGTCGGCCACCTCGCTCCACCTCTGGTTCTATGCCATGTACGTGATGACAAGCACCCGCTGCGGTATCTCCGCTAAGCAGTTGGAGCGGGAACTTGGGGTCACCTACAAGACCGCGTGGCGGATGTTCACCCTCATCCGGAACCAGCTCATGGTTCAGACCGACGACCCGCTGACAGGCAAGGTCGAGATGGACGAGATGTACGTCGGAGGGAAGCCGCGGCAGACCGTCCGGGCGGCCTGGGCGAACCTTCCGCAGACCCAACGGAAGTCAGCCGCTAAGTCGTGGTCCCTGGAGCACCGGACTCCGGTCTTCGGGATGGTCGAGCGCCAAGGGAACGTGGCCGCCTACGTCGTCCCAAGCACTAAGGGAGCTACGTTGATGCGCCACGTCAAGGCTCGGGTGCTGCCATCTGCCGTGATCTACACCGACGATGCTCCGGCCTACCGGAAGCCGATCCCACAGGCGGGCTATCAGCACCAGCGAGTTCACCACGCGGCCCACGTCTACGTTGAGGGCGATTCTCACACTCAGACGATTGAAGGGTTTTGGTCCCTAGTCAAGCGAGGGATCGGCGGTACCCACCACGCCGTCTCAGCCAAATACCTTCAGGGTTACTTGAACGAGTACGCGTGGAGATACAACCACCGGAAGGATCTCCAATCTCAGTTCGAGACGCTACTCCTCAAGGCGGCTCAGCCCGAGTAGGATCGGCGGCATGGCTGAGAAGCCCAAAGAGACAAAGCCACCTCCCAGGAAGCCGAAGCGCGTACCGACCCATCCACAGAAGTCCCAGAAGAGCATCGGCAACAAGAAGACCTCTAAGCGAGGCTAGAGAACGGCTATACCCCAAGCGATCACTTGGGCGCCGGTCAAAACGCACGCCAGCAAGAAGTACGTGAACAGGCAGTCGAGTTTCGCTTGGTTTGTGGTCCGCCAGCACTCGAAGTCGATCGCCCAACTAAAGCTCAGATCCTGCGCGTCCACAACTTCTTGCTTCTCAATCTCGTTCAGTGCGTCGGTCAATCCGTGAGCAAACGTCCATTCGTGGGGAGCGAGAACGATAACGATTAGCACCGTCGAGGCAGCGAACAGGATCAGCGCTGCGCCTATTGCCAATTCAGTGCCCAAGCTGTGGCCTCCCGGTACGACGTGAGCGCCGAACAATCCGGCGATGAGCGCCCCGACCGATAGGATCGCCACGGCTTGGGTCCGAAGGGTGTCCAAGGCCGCCTCCTGCCTCACTAGCAGTCGGCGCGCTTCCTCCCACAACATCGTGAGGGCGGGTCCGTTGGACCCAGTAACCGCAGTGCGGGGCATCGGTGCCCTCCTGGCCGCCTTACCTAGATCGCTTGGGCTTCTTGGGCGGGAGCGGCTTAGCGTCCTTGGCGATCTCGGCCAGAGCCTTCTCCACTTCGCCACGGGTAGGGATGGGGATCGCGTACCCTTTGGCGGTCTTCTGGGTTTTGGGGGGCTTAGGCATGGCCAAAGCGTACCGTAGCCGCGAGTCGTGGTGGCTCAAACTCGAACGAGCGGAAGAGAACTTCCGAGACCTCACAGACGAGATCCTCCGCTACACAAACACTCACCCGTACGAGGCGGTAAGGGCCGCCCCACCAAAGCAGCAGCCGGATATCTGGCTCTATCGCCTCCGGATCACCCAGCAACCTCAGCCGCGTATCGCTCTCATCGCAGGGGACCTCACCCACAATATCCGGACGATCTTCGACCACCTTGCGGTAGCTGTCACGGGCAGGCGGGATGCTTCCTTCCCTGTCTGCTACCGGGACCCTTGGGAAACCCTGAGCGACGGCCGCCTCATGCCCGAGCGCGAGAAAGCTCGGGCTAGTTTCGAGTCCAAGATCGACGGAGCCCCGGAAGATGCGAGAACACTCATCAGAGAGCTGCAGCCTTACAGCGCTGGTGATGACTGGGCCGACCACCCGCTTGGAATCGTCAACAAGCTGGACAACGCCGACAAACACCGAGACATGATCCCGACGACCGTCGGGGTTAGCGACGGGGTTAGTTACGTGGCCCGCAGGAACGCAGTCCAATTCATTTTCTACTGGCCCCTCTGTAACGATGGCGCAGAAGTCGCCAAGTTTAGTTGGCAAGGCCCCGACATACCTCCTGAGACTGAAGTGAAGGTGCATGTTCGCGGAACCCCGCGCGTAGTAGTTGAAATTAGTGAGCGTGAGGGGTACGCCGAACTTACGCAGGCGTTCCGCCACGCCCTCGACGGGATGCCCCCGGTGATCGAGGTCCTGCAAGCTTTCGCCAGGGGCTAGCACGACCGCTGCTCTCGCACGGCTCATCTAGTGTATCTCTCCTTCTCCGGTAAGGGTATAGTTACCTCGGGTGAGATGCAGGGGGATCTTCTCCTGCTGCTGTCGGGACCGGATTGCAGCGAGTACTGCCGTTGCTACAATCCGGATTCTGAGCTGCGGGGGAGCGGTTCGGGAGGGCACCCGGTGGCAAGCGAAGGTAGCGACGAGAGGAACCCCGCGTGGGAACAGTACGGAAGGGCGCTGATCCGCGCAATGGCCGAGGTCACTCCGGAACTTCCCGAGGAGTACC
Organism: Candidatus Dormiibacterota bacterium; assembly: GCA_963804565.1. Lineage (GTDB taxonomy): Bacteria > Chloroflexota > Dormibacteria > Aeolococcales > Bog-877 > Bog-877. Next base: position 2,257,755 of record CAWDQV010000001.1, read on the forward strand.
ACGGTCTCATCTTGGAGACAGCTGACTACTGGCTGTCCCTCGGACTCGCGATTGGAACGCAGCGACGGGATGAGGCGATCCAACTGATCGAAATCATCGAATCTGATCAGGCTGCACAGGCTGAGCTCGCCTCCGACGCCCAACGCTTCTGTGCGGACGCCCTCTCGTGAGAAGGCGCAGTTTCGTCTCCCACATGTACCGTGCGGCTCGCCTGGCGAACGACGTGAGTACCCTGGCCTCAGGTGATCCCCACAGGATGGCCCGTCGGGCCAAGAACAAGATCGTCGGGAGGGCGATGGGCCGCGCTGGCATCTGGAGAGCTCTCTGGCGTTAGACCCTGGACTTCCCGCGTCGTTACACGATCTCGTCAGGCTCGATCAAGCGGGCGCCGATCGGGCTACCCCGCAGGACGCGCATAACACACGTTTCAGTTTTGGGTCGGCGGGATTCCGGGTTGGCCAAGTCTGACGAGCTTGATTCTGGAGAAGTCGGAGAGGCCCAATCGGTTGGCAGCTTGCTCCAGGGTTGAGTTGGCGCACGCCAAGTTGCTTTCGGCCCACCCTGCCAGCCGTTCGTAGGTTGCAGACACGCCCGGTTCACCCGGCTGCTGGAGGAGCGCCGCTTCGTCGCGCATCGCCGGGTCGACATCCTCCTGGGCCCAAACGCCGAGGCAACTCACTGCGTAGTTGAGGTCGAGCCCCGCAAGCCACGAGGGCACCGCGTACAGCGTCAGATCAAAAATCCGGGCGTTCGTGCTAGGCGAGCAGTCGGTCGCGGCGGCCTGCGCCTCCCGCTCCGCCCGATGCGCTTGCGAAGACGCGCTGCGCGCCAAGCGCCAGTCCGAAACTGCGGAAGAGGCGGCGGCGCTGCACCTGGACAGATCGGCTCGCAAGACCTTCACCATGGTCACGAAGGCATCGCGCTTCGAGGCAGCGTCAGGTTGACGGGTGGTCACGAAGATCGCAGACGCGCCAACCAGCAGAGCCAGAATCACAGCAAGTCCGATCCACCTGATCGATAGTTTCGGACGGCGCTCGCCGGTCACCGCCCCAGCCTCGCTCGGCGCGATTGGGGGCTCAGTCTCCAAATTCACAGATCCCTGGCCCCTCAACCCGCAGGGCCAGCGGAACTCCGCGAAGCAACTGAGGAGGCGCGATCGGCGCCGGGTCTTGACGGCACATGCCAGAGCGTCCCGAAGCTACTCCGCGAAGTCGGGCAAAGCCGACACCGGGCCCGCTCGCTCGACACGCCCGGACGGAGTATCGGGTGAGTCGGACGAGCCCTGGAAATGCCGCAGCCTCGAGCTGTTCCAAACCACGAAAGCTGACGACAGCGCCATCGCTGCTCCGGCTATCAGGGGGTCGAGGCGCCCGAGGGCGGCCAGGGGTATGGCGACCACGTTGTAGCCAAAGGCCCAGACCAGGTTTCCCCTGATGGTCCGAATCGTCCGGCGCGCCAGGCGGAGCGAATCAGGCACGACATGAAGGTCATCACGAACCAGGATCAGATCGGCCGCGTTGATCGCCACGTCGGTGCCTGATCCGATGGCCAGGCCCAGGTCCGCCCGTGCAAGGGCTGGACCGTCGTTCACCCCGTCGCCGACCATGGCGACTGAGTGGCCCTGCGCTTGAAGTTCTCGGACGATCCGAACCTTTTCGGTCGGTAGAGCACCAGCGACCACATCGCGGATGCCAACCTCTGCGGCGACCACGCGAGCTGTTGCCTCATTGTCCCCGGTCACCAGGACACAGTGGAGGCCCAGCCCCTGCAACTCCCGGACGGCGGGAGCCGCCGACGGCTTGATCTCGTCGGCGACCGCCAGGGCGCCGATCGTCCGACGATCCCTGGCCACCATGACCGCGGTGTGGCTCGTCACCTCCCACTGTCGGCAGTGCTCCGCAATTTCTTTGGGGATTTTGATGCCCTGGCCCTCGAGCAGCGCGGCTCTCCCCACCAGCAGTTGGTGTCCATCGACAACCCCACTAGCACCCAGCCCAGCCAGGTTTAGGAAATCGGATGGCTGGGGCAAGTCACGGAACTCCAGGCGCGCTCCTGCGGTGATAGCGGCGGCCACGGCGTGCTCGCTCGCCTGCTCCAAGGCCCCCACGTCATGGAGGAGCGCGGAGCGGTCAGCGCCGGCAACGGTCGCGACCTGCACCAGGGTCATCTTCCCCTTGGTGACCGTCCCGGTCTTGTCCAAGACGACTGTGTCGACCGATCTTGAGGTCTCGAGGCCCTGGTGGCCCTTGAAGAAGATCCCCAACTGAGCCCCTCGGCCCGATGCGACGCGCAGCGCTGCTGGGGTGGCCAGCCCCAGGGCACAGGGACAGGCGATGATCAGCACCGCAAGCGCGGCGCTGAAGGCGAGCTCGACCGAATGCGACAGCAAAATCCAAGCGATGAATGTGGCGACCGCCCCGACCATCACGGTCGGAACGAAGACGGCCGAAATCCGGTCTGCCAGCCGCTGAACTGAGGCTTTTTGGATCTGGGCCAGCTCGACCAGCTCGACCATATGGGCCAATTGGGTGTCGCCTCCGACCTTGGCCGCCCGGACGATCAGCCGCCCGGTCAGCACCACGGTTCCGCCCAGAACCTGACCGGTGACGGCAATTTCGACTGGCGCTGACTCGCCGGTCATCGAACTGCAGTCCACCGCCGAGTGTCCGAAGACCACCTCGCCATCGGTCGCGATCGTCTCTCCCGGGCGGACCACGAACCGGTCGCCAACGTGGAGCTGAGTCACCGGCACCCGCCGCTCAGACTCGTCGGCCAGGAGGATCGAAACCTCCTTCGCTCCGACCGCGGCCAGTGCTCGGAGCGCATTTCCGGCTCGGCGGCGAGCCCTCGCCTCGAAGTACCTCCCTGCGAGCAGAAAGGTGGTCACGCCGGCCGCCACATCCAAGTAGAGGGCGCCGCCTCCCTGATGTAGGAGCACATAGAGCCCGGAGCGGCCGGGTTCAATGAAATCTCTGAAGAACATCGCGTACACAGACCAACCGGTGGCGGCCAGAATGCCCATCGACACCAACGTGTCCATGGTCGCTGTCCCGTGTCGGGCTGCTCGCAGCGCTGCTTTGTGGAACGGCCAGGCCGCCCAGACCACGACCGGCGCTCCCATGGCGATGAAAAGCCACTGCCAACCCGGGAAACGCAGCCAGGGCAAGAGTGAGAAGGCGGTCGACCACTCGCCAAGCGGCATGAAAAGCAATGCCGCCACTATTAGCCGCCGACCCAGGTATCGCACCCTCCGGTCGTCCTCGGCGGCGTCATCGGCCGCACTGTGGCTACTACCGGTCAGTTCTGCCCCGTACCCCGCCGCCTCTACCCGCTTGATGAGGACGCCCACGGGAATCTCGGAGAACAGCGAGATTGTTGCCCGTTCCGAGGCGTAATTGACCTGTGCCCTCACGTGGTCTACGCGGTTGAGGCTGCGCTCGATCTTGGCTGCGCAGGCGCCGCAACTCATGCCCCGGATCGCTAGCTGGATTTGCTGGAATTGGGGCCCCGCTTCCCCGAGCTCCGAGGCATCGCCGACCATTTCCCGGCCCCCGTTCGCAGTCTCCTCATCGGGGAGGGTGGACAACGCTCGATCGCCCGCGTTCCCTGAACGGCTACTCATTCGGCACCGAGTACCGCCGAGTCACTTGGCCGGCAGGGGGTCTCGCTCGAGAGAGCGGGCCCTCGCGAACTGGGCCAGGGAACCACGCCGGAGCTCTCAACTCCACTGGACAAAAGCCGGCTTTGCCGATCACGATGCGATCTACTCTAGCGAGGGCTGAATCGGCCGGCGAGGGCATCTTGCCTTCCCTCGAGCCAGGGGTGGGAGCGAGGGCGGGGTGAGGCCGCCAGCTTGGGCTGGGATCAGCGCGCTCCTAGGTGAAGAACTGGGGCCATTGGGTGACCGCTAGCATCAGCATCATCGAGACGGCGATGGTCAGATCTCCATCGCTGCCTAGCGCTCGCAGCCCACGTCGCTCGGGGCCACTCCCCAGCCCGGCTTCCAGTGGAGGGCCTCCGCCCCGCAAGGCGACGCTGATAAACCCGAGGTAAACGACTAGGCAGGCGGCGGTGATCCAGGCTACGTCGACGGCTCCGAACATATAGGCCATTGACGCGTTGATGAACACGTGCCAGACTCCCGCGCGCCGGCTGCACGAAGCCCAGCTCGCCCCTAGGCGCACCAAAAATACCAGAGCAAACAAGCTGAAGGCTGCTACATAGGCCAGCAGCGGACCGATGTATCGCAGGGTGCCGATCATGAGCAGGGCCATGCCGATCATGCCCAGTGCATGGACGCCGTGGTCCAAGAGGTCGGGCAGGGCGTGGTAGCTGATGATGCTGCCACGCTGCAGGAAGCGCCAGATGAAGAAAAACAGCACGTAGGCTGAGAGAATCACTACGAGAATCAGGATCAGCTCAATTACTGGCGGTCCCGACCTCGCTTGTGAAGGGGGTACTGCCGAGGCGCATCCAGGCATCAACATGCCAGGCATGCACTCGGGTTTCATCGATCAGTTCTCTCCATTCGGCTCGCGTTCCCTCGCCGTCAGCACCTAGACGCGACGATCGTGGTAGTGCAGCGTAACGGAGCATCTACCCGGGTTGGCGTTGAAACGATAGGCGCCAGAAACGGAGCTTCCCCGCCGGCTGCCCACTTTGGGGCCCGGAGTATTATGGCCGCAGTCGGGGGGCCAGAGCGGAGGGACCGGGAGCCGAGATGCCTGGCATGGGGAGCTACGGGACGGAGACCATCGGGGGCTTCTACCCGTACCTCTTCATAGATCTACTGATCATCCTTGGACTCGTCTGGGTCTGCTGGGGTGTGCGGGTGGCCTTTCGCTACCTGGATGACCGTGAGGGGGCGGTCGTACCGTGGGCGTCCGATTGGTTGGCGAAAGCGGACCACTCCTTGCCCGCCCGAGTCTTCCTGCGTCGGGCGATCGGGCTTCTCTGGATCGGGGCTGGGCTGCTTCAAGCACAGCCAGCGATGCCCGGCGGCTTCGCCAAGAACGTGCTGGAACCGCTGGCGTCGCGGCAGCCGCACGTGCTTTCCAATCTCCTCAACTGGGAGGCGTACTTCTGGTCGGCGCACCCGCTCGATTTGGCGGTGGCCGCGGTGCTGATCCAGATCGGCCTGGGGGTGGCGATCCTTACCGGCGGTGACTCACGACTGGGTCGAACCGCGCTCTGGGCTTCCATCGCGTGGGGGCTCTTCATCTGGGTGGGCGGGGAGGCCCTCGGCGGACTCTTGGCGCCGGGTGCCAGCCTGCTCACTGGAACTCCGGGAGCCGTGCTCGTCTACGTCGCCGCCGCCGGCCTGCTGCTACTTCCGGTGACCGCCTGGGAAAGCGGCAGAATCTATCGAGCTGTCCGCATAGGAGCGGGTGTCGTCTTCGTATTTGGTGCCCTGCTCCAGGCCCTTCCTTGGGATAGGTTTTGGACCGCTCGTGGCCTCAGCGCTCTGTTCCTATCGATGTCAAAGGTATCCCAGCTGGCCTTCTTATCCGCACCCGGGCACGCCGTGGGCCATCTGGCTCGATCCTACCCTCTCGCTCTGAATTCTGCCTTGGTCGCGGTGCTGGCGATTTTGGGGGCGGGGCTGATCTGGGGACGGGCCCCGAAGCGCTGGACTGTCGCGGCCCTGGTGGGGCTGGCACTGATCTGGTGGATCGGGCAGGACTTCGGTGTACTCGGCGGCAAGACCGCCACCAACCTTGGACTCGCTCCGGTGCTGGGGGTAATGCTGGTATCTGCCTGGATAGGTGCCAGCTCCGACCCCGCGGTGGGCCGCGCCGGTCAAGTTCGCCTTCGCAGCGTCGGATTCAGGAAGGCGGCGGCGCTGGGCGGCCTGCTGGCTCTTGGTGTGGCGCTGGTACCGGTTCTGCTCGGTCTGCCCGTCGCGGCGGCGCAGTCGGCCACGATCGAGGCGCTGAACACGGGTGGAGGCCTGAATCCCATGAACGATCAAAGCCTTCCTGACCTCACCCTGGTCAATCAGGCGGGCCGACCCGTCGACCTGCGCCAGTGGTCGGATAAGGCGGTGGTGCTGACCTTCTTGGACCCGGTTTGCTTCTACCAGTGTCCGGTCATCGCCGAGCAGATTGCATACGCGGACCGTCAGCTCGGACCGCTCGCAAAAGACGTGGAATTTGTGGCCGTGGTCGCCAACCCGATTTATCGCAGCCTCTCTACCGTCCGCGCTTTCGATTCAACACTGGACATGAACCAGCTGCCCAACTGGCAATACCTGACGGGCTCGCTGCCCCAGTTGGAACGTGTCTGGGCCGCCTTCTCGTTGCCTATCGAAGTCCCTCGACTGCAGATGGTGGATCACCCGACCCTGCTTTACTTCGTGAAACCAGGGGGGCAGGAAGTCAGCCTGACTCAGGACACAGCACTCGGCGAAGCCAGCGTCATCACCTCGTACTCTTCGCTGATCGACGAGCAACTCCGGTCGATCATCGATCAGTGAGCGGCTCGGCGGCCAGGCCATGGTGGCAGACTTGGCGTGGGTTGATTCCCATTGCCGTGGTGGCGCTGGCGGGTATTGTCCTCGGCGTCAGCCTGCTGCCGGTGGCACCGGTAGCTCCCAATGTGAAGCGGATCCCCGACACCGCGGTTGGCGGGCTGGTGGCGCAAATCGAGATGGTCAACTATCAGTCCGCTCAGGTCGGTTGGGCGGTTGTGCCAACGAACCCGTACTGGCGCGTAGTCAGAACCAAGGATGGTGGAGCGAGGTGGCAGGATGTGACGCCCCCGGGGAACGGCACCAACGGTGGTCTGTCTCTGACAGTAATGGGGCCGGCGACAGCGGCGGTCGTCTTCCTAGCCTTTCAATACATTCGCGATTCGACCTTTGCCTTCACCACCGACGGTGGTGCTGACTGGACGGCGGGGATCCTCCCCAACGCGGCCTCCAAGGGGCCAGACCCGATCTACGTGCTGAACCCGCACACGATCTTTGCGGTCCTGGGCAGTGGGATCGTCGTGGGCAGCGCAGACGGCGGCAGCACTTGGTCGGACGTCTCCCTTACACAACCCAGCTCCGGCGCCTGCTCCCCGACGTCGGTCTGGTTCACGTCTGCTGAGAGCGGCTGGATTTCGGGTACCTGCACCGGCATCGCCGCTCTGTGGCATAGCACCGACGCGGGTCGGACGTGGCAATCGGCGTTGATCTCCACCGCCTACTCAGATTCTGCAGAGGTCTCGGTTAGGCCGCCGCAAGGCAGCGGGTCTGGAGACATCTACACGACGGCGGTGGCGAAGAACGCCAAGACCGAGTCACTGCGAGTTTTCTACGACTCCTCCGATGGCTGGACCTCGGCTCCAGCGCTCGCCCTGCCCGCGGGGCGGGTACTGGCCTCCTTCTCCGACGCCTCCAGCGGCTGGGTGCTCGTGGTCCCCAGTACCAGGGGATCGCTCGCCCTCGCATACTTCACATCCAATCAGGGCGTCAACTGGTCGATTCGCACAACGCCCGTGGCGGCCGATCAGGTGACTTCACTCGACCTGATCTCGCCGGAGAACGTCGTGGTGCTCTCCCAGGCAGGCAACCAGAGCGAACTCTGGACATCGGCGAATGCGGGCGTGAGTTGGAGACGGACGCGGATGCTCGTTTTCGACGGACCTCAGCCTCGAGTCAACGGGATTACCGGCTGAATCGGCAGTCCGGCTCATCCTCGTCCGCGAGGCGTTCCGGCCGCCCTGCCAGGTGTCGAGGATTCCGACGTCACAGCGGTCCCTTAGGCACATCAGTGAAAGTTGTGGTCTCTCGGGCTCGTACCAGCAATCTGATCGGTCGATCCTCGGCGACATAGTCCCAAGCCCAGCTTAAGAGCGTGAACACGCGCGCCCGAAAGGTGAGGATATTCACTAGGTGCACCACCAACCAGAACAGCCATCCGATAAAGCCTGCGAGTTGCCAGGGGCCGATCTGAGCGATTCCAGAATTGCGTCCGACCGTGGCCATGATTCCCCGGTCGTGATAGCGGAACGCGGTCACGGCTCGCCTCTCGACCATCGATTCGATGTTGCGCGCCACCAGGCGCGCTTGCTGGATAGCCACCTGGGCCAGCATGGGCAGATCGCCCAAACCTGCCAGGTCGCCTATCACCATCACCTCGGGATGACCTTCCAGTTGGAGCGTCGAACTGACGGGAACTCGCCCAGCCCGATCAGGGACTACCCCGAGCCTTTCTCCCAGAGGTGCTCCTCGTACCCCCGCGGTCCATACCACAGAGGAGGTCTGAAGAACTCTCCCATCGGCGAGAACCAAGCGCTGATCCTCGATGCGCTCGACTGAGCTGTTCAGCAACACCTGAACCCCGCCTCTCTTCAGAGAGCGGGTGGCGGCCTGCCGAAGCCGTGGTTTGAAGGCTCCCAGGATCTCCCCGCTAGCCTCCAGCAGTAGGACCTTAGCCGCGGAGATGTCGACGCCTCGGAAGTCTTTGGTCAATACCAGGCGAATCAGCTCCAAGAGTGCCCCCGCGTACTCCACGCCCGTCGGACCTCCGCCGACCACCGCAAAGGTGATCAGCTGGGCTCGGCGTTCGGGATCAGGCTCCCACGCAGCCAACTCAAAGCGCTGGAGAACCCAATTTCTCAGTGCCAGCGCGTCCGGCAGTGTCTTTAGCCCCAATGAATGCCGGCGTAGTTCCTCGTTCCCGAAGTAGTTGCTGACGCTGCCGGCGGCGACCACGAGGTAGTCATAAGGGATGTTGCCGTGATCGCATTGAAGTTGGTGGGCCCCCAGATCGACATCAATCACAGTGGCCAGCTGGAAGGTGCAGTTTCTGATTCGGCGGACCAGCTTGCGCACCGGCTGGGCAATTTCCGAAGGATTCAGCAAGGATGACGCCACCTGGTAGAGAAGCGGAGTGAAGAGGTGGTAGTTGTACTGATCGACTAGGGTCACTCGGACGTTGGCGTGCTTCAGGCTGCGGGCGAGAGTGAGTCCTCCGAAGCCTGCGCCGACTATCACCACTCGAGGCGATGAGGTGGCGGTGGCCGCGCCTTTGGGGAGGCCGATTGTGGGCGCTGGGTCGAGTTCCAAAGCAGCCATCTCAGCACTAATCGTGGGGCAGGTGCCAAGTGGAAGGGTAGCCAAGGATCCAGGAACGATCGACCACTGTCAGTAGGCGCAACGGCCGATGCCTGCCGGAGCCTCAGACGAAGATCGCCCCCCGGACCGTGGCCGAGGGGCGAATCAACGTTCTCAGTTCAACTGCTTGGATAACTCATCCAGCGGGACCCGTTGTCAGGGTGACGTTGGCGGTGTGGCTCTTGTCGCTCGAGTCAACCCAAGTTATCGAGATGGTCTGGCCGGGCTTGGCGCTGCTGATCGCGGCTCCCAGTGAGGTCACGGTGGAGATGGTGGCTCCATTGGCTTCGGTGATCACATCGCCGGCCACCAAGCCAATCGATTGCGCGGGAGTCGAATTGAGCACCGAGGTGATCAGAGCTCCGGAGTCCACTGGGGGAGAGTACTGGCCGAAGCCGCCACCGAAGCCACCGTTGCCGCCGTTCGCGGCGCTGGCGGCGCTGCTGGCGTTCTCGACGTCCACTCCGAGGAAGGCAGGGAGGCCGATCGTGACCGTCGAGCTGCTGTGACCTTGCTGGATTTCGCTGGCAATCGAGAGAGCGGTATTGATCGGAATTGCGAAACCGACGGTCGAGCACGAGCTGGTCGAGGAGTCGGTAGCAGCGGCCGTGTTCATTCCGATCACCTGGCCCTCTGGGTCGGCGAGCGGTCCACCGGAGTTGCCGGAGCAGAGCGATGCGTCGCTTTGCAGAAGGCCGGTAAGGTTCTCGCTGCTGTCATCACCGTCGTCGCTTGCGGTGATCGAGCGGCCGAGAGCTGTGATCGCTCCACTGGTCACGGTCGGTTTGCCCGGCAGGTCGAGGGCATTGCCGATCGCCACGACCGGGAGGCCGACTGCGACCGTGGAGGAGTTTCCGACCGTGATCGTCTTCAATCCGGAGGCGTTTTGGAGCTGGAGCAGCGCCACGTCGGAGGTGACGTCGTAGCCGACCACCTTGGCGGTGTACTTGGTCCCCTCGCCGTCAACCTGGGCGGTGATGCTGGTAGCCCCGTCGATCACGTGGTTGTTGGTCACCACTTCGCCGTTCGAGGTGAGGACCATCCCGGTCCCCGCCGAGATGGTGTTCTCATAACCGTCATCGGCAGTGATGTCCACTACCCCGGGCTCGACCAGGTCGGTCACCTTCGCCACATTCAGGGTTCCGCTCTTGGCGGTCACTCCGGAGGAAGCGGCGGGGGAGGGGATCGGCTGAGTCGCCTGCTCAGTTGCGCCGGAGTTATTGCCGATCTGGTGACCGACGAAGCCGACAGCGACCAATATCGCCAGGGCGGCGACCACAGCACCCGCGCGTCGGCCCCACCCGCTGCCCCCGGAATTTGGGGTACCACCGGCGTCGACGACGTCCGGTGGCTCGGACCCGCCAGGCGGAGTCGAGAAAGGTCCCACATACGCCGCGTCGGGACGTGTCACGTCGGATGTTGCTTCGCTTTGGGGATTCCACGAAGCTGGGCTCGGCGCCTGCTCCGGGTTCGGGCTTTCCGGGTCTAGATTGCTGTCCACTTCTCTGGTTACCTTTCTTTCGCGAGTCCTGGTGCCGGTCAAAGGCCGGAGCTTGGCTCGTTGGCTCTTGGCTTTGAACCTCACTTTGCACCCTCCCGCTTGGATTAGTGTGTGAGAAACCTGTGAAGACGGCGAGAATGGCGGATCCACTCGGGATGCGCCGGACCTGATTAGGCTTTGCTGCGTTCGTACTTGCACGTGCGCCGTCGTCGACTAATACGGAGGGGCCTGGATGCCCGAGATCACGATCTACGGGGCGCCATGGTGCCCTGATTGCAAGCGCAGCAAGCAATTCCTGACTGAACACCGGGTCGCGTTCAACTGGATAGACATCGACCAGGACCAGAAGGGCCTCGAATATGTCGAGCGGCTTCAGAATGGCGGCCGGACCATCCCGACGGTCGTGTTCGGGGAGGGGGACTATCTGCTGGAGCCGACCGATGAGGAGCTCGCCAAGAAGCTAGGGCTTTCTCTGCAGGCCGACCGTTCCTTCTATGACGTGGCGATCGTCGGCGGCGGCCCGGCTGGACTGGCCGCCGCCATTTACGCGGCACGGGAAGGGATGGACGCCATCGTGATCGACCGGAGCGCTCTGGGAGGTCAGTCCGGGGTGACGGAGCGGATCGACAACTACCCGGGGTTCCCCGAGGGCATCGGCGGCGCCGACTTGGCCGAACGCTTCATCGCCCAGGCTCGGAGGTATTTGGTCGAGCTGCTCCCCGCCGTCTCGGTCTCCGAGATTGGCACCGAGGGTGATGACGTGGTGCTCCGGCTGGGTACGGGTCAGGAGGTCGCGGCGCATGCGGCGATCGTGGCGACCGGCTCTTCCTACCGCCGGCTGGGGGTCCCAGGTGAAGAGGGCCTGATCGGGGCGGGCGTGCACTTCTGCGCCACCTGCGACGGGCCCTTCTACAAGGGGGCTGACGAACTAATGGTGATCGGTGGCGGAAACTCGGCCCTCGAGGAGGGCTTGTTCCTCACCCAGTTTGCCAAGCGCATACGGGTGCTGCAGCGAGGTCCGGAGCTGACCGCTTCGCGGCTCCTGCAAGACAAGGTGCTCAACCACCCCCAGTTCTCAATTCACACCAATGTCGAGGTGCTTGAACTGCAAGGCCAGAGCCGGCTCGAGGGAGTGCGAGCGAGGTCCCGGGACAGCGGCCAGGAGTTCAATTGGAATCCGGCGGCCGTCTTCGTGTTCATCGGCCTTGACCCCAACACCGATTTCCTGAAGGACACGGTGGAATTGGATGACCGCGGCTTCATTCGTGCCGATGCCATGTTCCAAACTTCAGTGAGTGGAATCTTCGTCGCCGGAGACGTGCGGGAGGGCTCTACCAAGCAGCTGGGCTCGGCGGTGGGGGAGGGGATAGCCGCGCTCCTGGCAGTTCGAAGGTTCCTCCAAGAGCACCACCACATGGCCGAGATCATCTGAGGCTGCTCTGATCGGCGCCAAGGTCAGTTAGCCGAAGTTGCGACTCGGAGCACGCCGTGGCCGCGAGCCCACTCCGCTCCGTGAAGGGCAGCCCGGCTGCGGCGCAGGCGTTCCGTCTCGCCGTTACGGTCGGTTAGAGCCCCGGCTTCTTGTGCTGGTGGTCGCGGTGGACGCGGAACAGAAAGAGCACGACCCAGACGACCAACGCGAGGAGGATCAGGTGGAGCACCAGAGATACCACCAGCGGCAACACGAAGACGACTCCGAAGATCACCACCAGGATCACCAAGACCAACATCAGCGGATGACGTAGTAGATGCATATCGCGGTCAACATTACGCGCACGCGGCCCGAATTGCCATCTTTGCGCTGCCGGACGCCCCGGACGGTGAGCGCCAGCTAGCAGCCGATCGACCTGCGGGGTACTGGCCGACGTGCCACGACTTCGGTGACGCCGCCTGTCCTTGCGGCGTGACATTCTGGTCGCTGGCGCGTTGACCTAATCGACGGACATGAGCTCTCAACCCATCGCTGACGACACTGAGCAGGAGCCGACTGAGCGGGACTCCGGTCGCGCCCGACGCAGTTCCCGACGGAGCACACGGGCGCCGTTTGAGCTCCCAGCCGAGCAGGCGATCGCGCTCGCCCAGATCACGAGTCAGGGAGTCCGCGAGGCGGAACTCGAGTACCGGCTGGGCACCACTTCAGCCGAGGCCGCTCGGGCCACGGAAATCCTCTTGCGCAGGCGGCTGATTCGGCGCACGCCCCCGGGCCGGATCCGGCACGACTCACGGCTGGTACTGACCGAGCGTGGCGAGCAAGCCCTCGGCTGGCTGGACCACCTCCAGTTCTCGTTGCCCGAGACTCTCTTCGAGCCACCTGACCCGCTACCTCCTGGGCCGCTCCGAATTACCGACGGATTGGTGGAGCCGGCTCGACGGCCGGAGCGTTCAAGCGGTCTATTCGCGAAACTGCACCACCTCTGGTCGCCACGGGCCACCCCGGACTCGGATCCCTCTATCGACTCCTCCCCCGACGAAACCTACGGCCGGGGGCTTCTCAACGTTGGGCTTGGGAGCGGCCTCTTCGCTGCCTCCGCAGTTGTGGGCATCCTTCAGCAGAGTGAGCGCGCGACCCTGACCGCCCTGGGAGTCGGCTGTCTGCTGGCGGTATTTTTCTTCCTTCGCGCGGCGGCCGTGATGCTCCGCCACGGTCGGTTGCGATCCTGGTTCGCTCGCCGGCTGCGGCGCTTGGGAGCTGATCGTGTTCCCCGCTGGCCACGCCGACGCCCCGGCTCCCGGCGGGTGCCTGAATGAGGCGCCGGGTCCAACCCGACGCCTGATCGGAGCGGTGCCGGTCGAGTGAATCTCGACAAAACGAGTGGCATTTGGCATGATATCGGTGCATGGTCACCGCAGCTCAGGTTTTCAGCTTCCCCAATCCGGTCAACGAGAAGGCTGCCCGTACCGTCGCAGGCTGCGTTGCAGTCATCGCGCTTGTGGCGATCGTCGCCCAACTGCCCTGGCTCAGCGCTGTACTCGCGGCCGGCTTCCTGGCTCGGGTGGCGAGCGGACCCACACTCAGCCCCCTGGGGCAGATCGCTACCCGCATGGTCGCACCGCGCTTGGGTCCAGCGAAACTGGTGGCGGGGCCGCCCAAACGATTCGCTCAAGGTATGGGAGCGACCTTCACTCTGACCGCGACCATCACCTACTTCGCGTTCGGCTTGACGCCCGTTACCTACCTGCTGCTCGCAGCCGTGCTCGTCTCCGCGACGCTGGAATCGGTGTTCGCTTTGTGCATAGGTTGCAAGGTCTTTTCCCTACTAATGCGATTAGGGCTGGTCCCAGCGGAGGTATGCGCCGCCTGCGCAAATATCAGAAGCCCTGCCGCCCGGGCCCTCAGGGCCGCTGCGGCAACGTCTGGCGATTCGGCAAGTCAGTAGGCGTCTGTCTGCCCACTCGGCCTGACGCCGAGAGCTGACTTCGGTTGGCGGGAGGCGGGAGGCGGGCCGAGAATAGAGCCCAGACCTTTGGCGATCAGGGAAATGACTTTTTGGTTAAGGGCGTTGGGTCTTCACCGCCAGCGGGACTCGTGTCGGCTTGGAATCTCAGTTGCAACCCCCAGCCCGGGATCGGTAGCGTCCCAGACGTGCGCAACCTGCCAATCTTCGACATTCGCATTCGCACCCGACGTTTGGAGCTGCGGCTGCCCGACCTCGACCTGCTGGACGAGCTGGCCGAGCTGGCCGGGAAGGGGATACACCCGCCGGAGGCGATGCCGTTCGCGGTGCCCTGGACCGACCTGCCGTCTCCCGAGCTGGAGAGAGCGACCGTCCAGTGGAATCTCCTCCAGTTGGGCAACTGGCGGCCGGACTCGTGGAGCTTCAATCCGGTGGTGCTGCACTCCGGCAAGGTAGTGGGCACTCAGGGCATCTCTGCGACCGCGTTCGGGGTAACCCGCGTATTCCGGACGGGTTCGTGGTTGGGTATCGCCCACCAGGGCCAGGGGATGGGAAGGGAGATGAGGGCGGCGATCCTCCATTTCGGATTCGTCTGCCTCGGAGGCAAGGTTGCCGAGAGCGCCGCCTTTCGGGATAACTCGGCGTCGATTGGGGTATCCCGCTCCTTGGGATACCGGGAGAATGGGGAGTTCATAGTCGATCGGCGTGGTCGACCTGCGGATCAGGTCGGGCTTCGTCTCACCCGTGAACAGTGGGAGGGGACGGACCGCCCGGACGTGTCCGTGGAGGGCGCCGAGCGCAGCTTGGGCTTGTTCGGCGTCTAGGGTGAAGCGATCTGGCGACCGAGGCGGACGCGCCACCTTGCTCGTCCTGACTGCCGATGAGGTCGCCTCGGTGCTTTCCGGTCCGGCGCTCATGGAGCCGATGGCCCAGGCGCTGATCAGCTACAGCGCCGGCGAGGCCACCTCGCCGCCGCGTGCTGGCGCGGCCACGCCGAAGGGCTGGCTCGGGGCGATGCCTGCCTATCTGCCCGAGTCGACGCTGGCGGCAAAGCTGGTAACTGTATTTCCGGAGAACACCGCCAAGACCCTGCCTACTCATCAGGGAATCGTCGCTCTCTTCGACACCGACGACGGGACGCCTCTGTGCGTGATGGAGGCACGCCACATCACCGCCGTGCGAACCGCTGCGGTCTCGGCTCTGTCGGTTCGGGAGCTGGCTCGAGATGGAGCGAGGGTGCTCGCGGTCCTCGGCTCCGGTGAGCAGGCGAAGGCGCACCTTCAGCTGGTCCCGACGGTTCGGCAATTCGCCGAAGTTCGTCTGGCGGCCAGGAGCCGCGAGCGGGGCCAGGCGTTCGCCGAGCACTTTCCAGGCGTCCAAATCTTCCCATCGTTCGAGGCGGCGGTGAGGGGAGCTGACGTGGTCATTTGTTGCACCGATTCCCAGGAGGCAGTGGTCCGACTCTCCTGGCTGGGACGGGGAACACACCTGGTCTCCATTGGAAGGGGGCCCGAGGTAGATGAATACACCCTCCGCGAAGCTCGACTCTTCGTCGAGTGGCGCGGTGCGGTCAGCAGCCCGCCCCCCGCCGGGGCGATCGAGCTGCAAGGACTCAATGCGGAGGGGGTGATCGAAATCGGAGAGCTGCTGGCGGGGAAGCAGCCGGGACGGTTATCCGACGAGGAGATCACCGTGTTCAAATCGACAGGTCTCGGGGTGGAGGACGCGGCAGTGGCTCGGGTTGTCTTCGAGGCTGCCGTCACGAACCGGTTGGGGGCGCGCGTTGCCTGGTGAGGAGCACTGAAGGGGCGAGGTGGCGCTGCTACAAACTGCCGATTCGGTCATTGGGAATCCAAGCCAGTCTCGTCTAGGAGACGCGCCCTAAGCCGACGTTCGGTGTCCTCGAACAGGTCCGCGAATATCCGCCTCAGACTCG
Organism: Candidatus Dormiibacterota bacterium; assembly: GCA_963804565.1. Taxonomy (GTDB): domain Bacteria; phylum Chloroflexota; class Dormibacteria; order Aeolococcales; family Bog-877; genus Bog-877. Next base: position 2,273,690 of record CAWDQV010000001.1, read on the forward strand.
GCTCAAGGTCCTGCCGTTCGAGGTTCTCCCGGCAGCAACTGGCTAACTCCACACTGGGAGCGAGCGAGAGGGGGAGCCAATCACCCAGGTAACTGATGAATTCCGCGCCGCGGGAGACGAGAGTGTCGTCGAAGAGCTTGGGCAGCCCGGGGATGTAAGGCTGAAGCAGCTCCTCATGCCGAAGACCGCCCAGTCCCGCGCCGACTCGAATGATCTCCTCCGCATTGGCGTCAGTCGCGGCCAGCCTGGCCCATGCCCTCGCCTTGGCAGCCGCGGTCGGTCGGGCAGCCCGCGCAACCTCGGCTCGAACCATCCCGGTCGAGCTGGGATCTGCTGCCAGAGCACGCTCGATCTCTGTCTCGTCGGCAGCGCCACGAGCCGCCAGCGAGTGCACCAGGCTCCAGCGGAGTTCAGCATCCAGGGCAACGCCAGCGGGTAGTTCCCGGGCTTCCAGGAACCCCTGACATCGAGCCAGCTGCTCGTCGGTGGTCGCCAGCCCGATGAAGGCGCGCAGCCAGACAGACTGGAGGTCACCGCCAGACGGGGAGCGCTGCAACTCCTCCAAGGCTACGTCGGCCATCTCCGCTTCCAGTCGCGCTGCCCTTCTTGGAGCGCCGTAACGCCTGGTCGCTTCCCGGAAGTTGCCCAGCACGACGCCTACCAGTGTGGTGCTCTCTTCCGAAGCGATCTGGGAGATCACCATCTTGGCGTAGCGGTGAGCCGCGAGTTCCACGTCCCGGACTGTGTCCCAGACGGCATCCCAGATGAGCGCTCTGGCGAGAGGATCTCTTAGGGCACTCAGGTGGTGCTCGGCGATGAGCCCCGAGTGCGCGTCCAAGCGGATCTTCGCGTAGGTCAGGTCGTCGTGATTGGGTAGGAGCAGGGCCGGCCGGCGCGTGCCGACCAGCTCTTGGACTGCCGTTACAGGCCCCTCGATGTCCAGGTCGATCGAGCCGACCAGCTCCAGTTCGTCGCCCACCCAGTCAAACCGCCCGAGCCGGATCCGGTGGGGGCGGAGCTGCGGTTGCGTCGGTCTCGCGCTCTGGACCAGGGTTGCTTGGGATACGGTGCTACTTCCATCTCCCGCCGCGGTTTCGACCTCACACCGAAGCAGGTTGACCCCGACCGTCTCGAGCCACTTCTTGGCCCAGTGGTGGACGTCTCGTCCAGAGGCTTCCTCGAGGGCATCAACCAGATCTGCGAACTCCGCGTTCGCCTCTCGGTGCTTGGTCAGATGTGAGTGGAGGGCGTCGAAGAAGTTCTCTTCACCGACGAAGGCCACCAGCTGGCGGAGCGACGCAGCACCCTTTTCGTATGTGATCTGGTCGAAATTGAAGACCACGTCTTTGGCCGAGACCACCTCCGTGACCACCGGGTGAGACGTTCGCAGCTGGTCCTGCTCACTGGCTCGCTGCTTATTGACGGTGGCGAATTCCACCCAGCCATCGCGAAATTCGGTCGCCCGGTCGAGAGCGAAGACGGCCATCAGGGTGGCGAAACTCTCGTTGAGCCAGAGATCGTCCCACCAGCGCATGGTCACCAGATCCCCGAACCACATGTGGGCCATCTCATGCAGGATCAAGCTGGCTCTGTATTGCCGGAAGTTGGGGGTGACCTTCCCGCGCCCCAGGACGAGGTCCGTGATGGTGACGCACCCCGGGGATTCCATCGCTCCGTTCGGCTTCTCCGGACAGAAGACCTGGTCGTACTTGGCGAACGGATAGGGAATCCGAAAGGCCCTCTCGAAGTATTCGAGTCCCTGCGCGGTGATCCCAAACAACTCGTCAGCGTTCAGATACTGAGACAGCGAACGGGCGCAATAGAGCGCCATGGGGATCTTTCCAGCCCGGCTCTCAACCCGATAGAAGGGGCCGGCGGCCAGTCCGATCACGTACGGCGAGAGCGGCATGGTGGGAGGGAAGCCCCACCACCTGCATCGGTCCGAGAGCTCAAGCTCCTCCGGCTCTCCCGGCTCGGCGCAAACGACCACCCAGTCCTCGGGCACCCTGACGCGGAACTGGAATGAGCCCTTGATGTCGGGTTGATCGAAGCAGGGAAAGCTCCGGTTGGCGTGATACGGCTCGAAGTCGCTGTATATGTAGGTGCGCCCGTCGGCTGGGTCGACGCTGCGGTGGAGCCCCAATCCTGTCCCGGAGTAACCCGAGTGCCCAGTGATCAACACCGAGTTGCGCTCCTCTAGCGGTGGCAGTGCGATCCGGTTACCGTCGAAGGCGGATTGCAGAAGCGGGTGGCCATTCCAGACGATGCTTGAGATCTGCTCGACCGCCGCTTCCAGGAAGGTGACTGCTCCCGGCTGACGGGCCGAGAACTCCAGCCGGGCCGCGAACCCTGCCGACTCCGCGCCCCGGCTCAGGTCCAGCTCGATGAAGTAGGCCAGGCTACCGATCACCTGGGCCCGCTCCCGGGCCTCGCTCTGGCTCAGGTCAGGCGACCGCTCCAGCATCCGGCGCAGTGTATTGGCGTCCTCCAGGGGAGTCAGTGGTTCCCCAGCTCGTAGGTAACGTCGGCGACCGCGAAGTCAGAACGGCCAAGAAGCGCCGCCTTGATGTGGAAGGCGCGGTGGTTGTGGAGTATCTGATTCCACCAATGCCGAGTTACCAGTTCGGGAAGCACCACGGTGCAGAGGGCGTCGCGGTTTCTCTCTCGGTAAGCGGCTAGATAGCGGAGCACCGGTTGGACCACGGTTCGGTACGGCGAAACTAGGATCTCGAGTTGAGGTCGGGGCCGGTTGGGGTCCCACCCCAGCTGTCGCTCAACCCAGCTCTCCCAGTGGGCGGCCAGCTCTCGTGCCTCCTCATCGGGTAGGACCCCCGGCTCGTCCTGCTTCACCTCGCCGGGTGCTTGCTCGGCTTTGCGGGCCACGTCCCCGGGTTGACCGGTCGCAATGTGCACAGCGATCACCTCGTCGGCGATGGCTTGCGCATAGTGCAGAGCCCGCAGGGCCAGCACATCGAGCCCCGAGATGGGCACTATCGCAACCCTTCGACGCGAGGCGGAGATCTCTGGAGTCGCGGACTCGCCGTGCCATTCCGCCGGGAAGCTCATTGCCACCACGCCTATCCTTCTCAGCAGCGCCAGCTTCAGTCGAAGCGAGCGGGGGTGCCGAAGCAGGCCAAGCAGCCCCAAGCTGGTAACGACGTCGGGCACCATGACGGTGATCAGGCCCGGCTGCGACTCCTGGGCGAGGCGGTCGATGAGTTGCAGCAGAGGCTTGAGACTTCTCCTACCCGAGGGAGTGCCGACCTCCACTTGAACTGGCCGCTCCGCCCTGACGGCCACCTCCCGGATCCGCCCGCTCAACCCGGGATCGCCACTCAGGTTGATGGCGACCACCTCGCGCCCCAGCGTGAGCGCGTATTCCAGCGCGCGGCGTGTCGGGGGGTCGAGTGTCCAGATAGGGACCACGGTCCGGTAGGGGTCGAGCGGCTGGTCTCCCACCGCCGCCTCCCGGATGCGGCGGCGCATCTCGACGTAGTGCCTGCCCACGAACCAGAAAAGCAGCACCAGGAGGGGAACAATGATCAACACCACCCAGGCGCCGAGATGGAACTTGACGACCATCACGATGACGTCGACCAGGAGGGTTGCAAAGGCACCCAGTCCGTTGATGAAGACGTTGCGCCGCCAGTGAGCGAAACGATGCCGAAGCTGGTACCGGACCAGGGCCGCCTGAGCCAGGGTGAAGGCGGTGAACACGCCGATGGCGTAGAGGTTGATCAGGTGGTCGGTGTCGGCGTCGAAGGCAACGACGACCACCACTGCGACCGCGGTTAGGAAGAGGATCGCGGCTGAATAAACGAGGCGATCCCCGACGGCGCCGAGGCGGTGCGGCAGGCGGTCGTCGCGGGCGAGGAACGCACAGAGACGGGGGAACCCATTGAAGCTGGCGTTGGCTGCCAGGATTAGCACCATGGTGGTGGCGAACTGGATCACGTAGAAGAGGAAGTGGGTTGGGCCCCGGAAGGTGTCCGAGGCGATCTGTGCCAGCACGGTCGGGCTTCCTGATCGCTTCGGCTCGACCCCGAAGATCACGTCGAGGACGGTTACGCCGATGAACAGAACGACGAGCAGAGTGCCCAGGATGACCAGGGTCTTGGCGGCGTTGTCTCCGGGCGGATCTCGGAAGCTGCGCACGCTGTCGGAGACCGCCTCGATCCCGGTCATTGAGGAACACCCAGACGCGAATGCGGTCAGGACCAGGAAGGGGGTGAGCGCCTCAGTCGGGTTGATGATCGGGGGATAGACCCCGATGGCGTGGTGGGCGCCACCGGTCAAGCCGGTGACCAGGCCAACGCCAATCAGCAGCAAGATGGCCGCCACGAAGAGGTAGGTGGGAAGTGAGAACAGAGCTCCCGCTTCTCGAACGCCACGAAGGTTCCCTGCACACAAGATGACGATCACCGCCAGGGCGAGCGGCAGACGAAGTGGTACCAGCGCTGGAAAGGCTGAGGCGAGGGCGTCCGACCCCGAGGAAACACTCACCGAGACGGTCAGCACGTAGTCGATCAGCAGGGCCGCTGCCGCCACCAGGGCGGGCCACTGCCCCAGGTAGTCGCGGGCCACCGCGTAGGATCCGCCATCCGCCTGACGGGTGATCACCACGCGGCGGTAGGAGATCACCACCAGCACCATCAGAACGGCAATGGCAATTGCGATGGGCAGCTCGAAAACCAGCGCCCCCACCCCGGCCGCGACTAGCACCGTCAACCCTGCTTCCGGCCCATAGGCGACGGACGAGAGGGCATCCGAAGCCAGAATCGGTAGCGCCTTGAAGATGGGCAGGCGTTCGCCTGCGATGGCCGACGTCGGGAGTCTTGGCCCGAGGACGATCCGCTTCAGGATGTACTGGAACTTTCCAAAGCCTCTCCGCGGGACGTCGACCTGCGAGGTCGCCACCAGAGTGCCCTGCCGGCTGCGCCGGAACTCCTCCAGGCGCTCGACAGTGACGTACCGATTGCCGGGCAGTCGGCCCTCGCGGGCGATCTGTTGTTCCAGACCGCCGCTCGGCTTGGGGGTGCCGGCGCCCCGTTGGGCGCTCCGATCGTCTGGCTCTGAGCCCGGTCCTTGGTCGCTCACAACTCTGGCAGCTCGCTCCCCCGGCCCGCACCAGGCCTTCGATTCCGCCGATCCCGCTCTGACAACTGGAATCCCCAGAAGTGGATACGCGCCTGCGAGGACCTGAATAGGGACTTGCTGAGTACCGTGCCATTTGCAGGATCCCGCTCGGGAGCATAGCGGGCGGTACTCTGAGTGATCTTGGATGAACCGTGCTGTGCTGCCTTTCGAGCGTAGCGGTGAGCGGGTGCGACTGGGACTCGCCCTCGGGTATTGGGGCGCCGGACCGCCGAAGGACGCGGAGCAACTGGTCGATGAAGCCGAGCGGCTAGGCTTCGATTCGGTCTGGACGTCCGAGGCATACGGGTCGGATGCGCTCACCCCGCTGGCCTGGTGGGGCAGAGGTACCAGCAAACTTCGTTTGGGAACGGCCGTCGCTCAGATCCATGGACGTACCCCGGCAGCCACCGCGATGGCCGCGGCGAGCCTGGATCACCTCAGCGGCGGTCGATTCATCCTGGGATTGGGAGCTTCCGGCCCGCAGGTGGTGGAGGGCTGGCACGGTTCCAGCTTTCAGGATCAGCTACAGACGACGCGCGAGTACATCGAGATCGTCCGTCAGGTGCTGCGCCGCCAGGGGCCGCTCGAGTTTTCCGGAAGGCGTTATCAGCTGCCGGTTCCAGGCGGACGCGGAAAACCGCTCACCCTCACTGTGCATCCATTGCGACCCGACCTGCCTATCTGGCTGGCCGCCCAGGGCCCCCGAAACACCGCCTTGGCAGCAGAGATCGCGGACGGCTGGCTGGCGGGCTTCTACGCACCTCGGGCTTCCGCGTGGCAGCGTCAGGCACTGCATCGGGGCTTCGCCAAACGACCGGCGGAACTAGATCCAAGCCGATTCGAGGTGGCCGCGAGTCTATTTCTGGCGGTCGACGAGGATGTCGAGCGGGCCGCCGACCGCTTCAGACCGATGCTGGCCCTGTACATCGGCGGAATGGGTTCCGGTCGGCAGAACTTCTACTTCGACCTATTCGCCAGGATGGGCTTCGAGGAGGACGCGACCCGGGTGCGGGACCTGTTCCTAGGCCACCAGCGGGACGCGGCGATCCGGGCGGTGTCCACCCGGATGGTGGAGGAGGTGGCCCTGGTCGGCCCATTGGCCAAGGTGCGCGAGGAGGCGGAACTGTGGCGTCAAGCCCTTCCGACCTTGCTTCTGGTCGGCGGTCCGATCGAGCAAATCAGGGCTGCAGCCGAACTGTTCAGCTAGCTGGCGGAAGAGAGTCGTCGGGCGGCATCAGCCACTGGGCGAGGTACGGAAGCTCCCGGTGCCGACTGTCATGGTCCAGGCCATAGCCAACAACAAACCCGGGGCCTTCGAGCCTGAAGCCAAGGTAGCGAGGATGAACTGGGGTGATGCGAGCCGCGGGCCGGTCCAGCAGCGCGCAAATCTCGAGGGTTCGCCCCGGCGCATCTAGCGTCTGCACCATGGCCTGGATGGTGCGGCCAGCGTCGACGATGTCGTCGACGATGATGACCGGCCCCGCCTCTGGAAGATTCACCCTTCCCAGCGCGCTCACGACCGGCTCTGAGACCGCGCGATCGCCCCGGTAACTGGTCGACTGGAAGAACTCCATTCCCAGCACGTCCACTTCACACTCCCAGAGTTGGCGGATCAGGTCGACTGCGAACACGAATCCGCCTCGCATCACGACTACCAGAGCCACCGCTGCCCCCTGGTGGACGCGGGCGATCTCTTCGGCGACGGCCCGGACCCGGACGTGGATCTCCTCCTGGCTGGCGATCTGGCGCATGTTGAGAGCCGCCGGGTCCCGCCGGTCAGTCCACAGCGCGGGCTGGTAGGCCGGTCCGGTGGCAGGCACGAGCAGGGTCGGCGCATTCATTTGAATCGGCTCACTGGGCTGCTCGATCTCTGGGCTCACATGAGACTCCGTCTTCGCGCTGACTCTGCCATCTCGGCGGACGGGTGCGTTCGCCGAAGTGCCCAGTATCCTGGATCTAGCACGTGGCCCCGAGGTGCAGGACTGCTGCCGGCTGGTCCTCGACCGGTTGGTGATCTCCACGGCGCCAAGGGTGGGGGTGATCATCTGTTGGAGCCGGCGTTGGGACTTCGGGCCCGGGCGGAGGTCATCCTGGAGGCTAGATCAGGCCAGGTGGTCGCGGACGGCGAAACCGTAAGTACCAGGACCGGCTCCTTGGCCACCGGGTCGATCGTGCCCAGCCCGGTGCTGGCTGATTTACATGTTCACAGCGAGTGGTCATGGGATGCCCCTCGAGGCGCCATGGTTGAGACTTGCCGGCGGGCCGTCTCCATGGGCCTGCAGGTGGTCGCCTTCACCGAGCACGCCGACTACTCAGCCCTGGCGGGATCGGCCAGGCTCGATGTGGGCGGCTATCTGGAGGCGGTCGCCACCTGCCGACGGCGTTTCCCCAGGCTGGCGATCTGGACTGGCGTCGAGCTCGGCGAGCCTCATCGCTTCGTGGCCCAGGCGCAGGCGGTGCTCGATCAGGGGAGGTTCGACTTGGTGCTCGGTTCTCTGCACTCGGTTATCTCGGGCAATTCGGTGCTGGAGCTGAGCGAGCTGGGGGAGGAGCCAGAAGTGAACCCCAACGAACTGATGCGGTCGTATTTCGAAGACCTTCTGCAACTGATCGAAGGCCCGGTCCAATTCGAGGTGCTAAGCCACCTCGAATACGGCAAGCGGTTCTGGCGCTCGGGGTGGGAGCCCTACCGGTCCGAGGATTACCAGCCGCAGCTTCGGGCCGTCCTCGAGGCCGCCGCCCGGCGGGGGGTGGTTCTGGAACTCAACACGACCCGGGGCGGCGATCCCCAGCGCGCCCTTTGTCCCAGCCCAACCGTGATCAAGTGGTGGAGAGAGGTGGGTGGCCGAAGGCTGTCGGTGGGCAGTGACGCCCACGACCCTCCCAACCTGGCTGCCGGGTTCCGCCTCGCTGGTGAGGTGGCTTCGGCAGCGGGTTTCGCGCCCTCGGCGGTGCGGTTCGGTCTGTGGTCCGCACGCTAAGACTGACACTGGGGAACGAGCCGGGTGTTGTTGCGAACTGTGCCCTCGGCAATCGTCTTCCATGCTCTCCCCGGCCGATTGGGTGGTCCGGACGGTCGCACCGGGTTGGTGGAAGTGTCCTGAGTGCCCCGGGCGTAAGGACTGGGAATGAGCCGAGCTTGCGGTCGGGCTGGGCCGTGTGTTAGAAAGTCGTGCACACAACCGAATAGCAAAGGCGTTGACGAGGACGAGTACGGAGTCCCGGTTCCCTAAAGAGAGCGACTGGTAGCTGGAAAGGCCGCAGGGAACCCCTTCAGAAAAAGACCTCCGAGCCGCGGGAAGAAATCGGTCAGACGGCCGGAAGTAGAACCCGCCGGGAGCCCCGTCGTCATAGGGGCAGGGTGTGATTGCACCCGACGAGGCCAGCGCCGTGAGGCGTTGGTGAAAAGAGGTGGTATCGCGTGGCCGGAGCCCCGGGCTAGGCCTCGCCCTCTTGGTTGACCGCATCAGGTTGGCTGGAGTAGGCGTGGCCGAGTGGCCAGGAGGCGACGATGGGAACGCGAGGACCTGAGTTCGAGACCCTGAGGGTCGTCGAGAGCGCGCAACGGGACGGCGAGGCTTCGGCTCCGACACATCTCGGACCGGGAGATCGGCATCGGCTGGTCCTACCGCCGTCCGATCGCGCGTCCTTCGCGCAAGAGCCGCCGTCGGCCCAGCTGCCGCCGGTCGAGACTGCGCCTCCCAGCTCGCCAAGTCACACAGCAGTCGGTCGACATCGCTCAAGAATGCGTTGCCAGCTGCCCTTGGTGGCGCAGTGAATCGCTGGCCAGGGCGGGGCATCACGGGTCGGTGTCCTTTGAAGTCGGGATGGGAATGTGGGCCTAGCTGCGAGGCGCACGTCGGGCCTCGACACGCGTAATAGACAGGAGGAAGCTGCGATGGCATCGGAAGTTTCGCTGGAGATGGCGGAGTGCCCCGAGTGCTCCGCGGCATTGAGGCTGCCCCGGGGCACGGTGGTTGGGGAGATTCTGCCCTGCGGTGAGTGCCTGGCCGAACTGGAGGTGACGGCGCTTGAGCCGCCGACCCTGACCCTGGCCCCCGAGATCGAGGAGGACTGGGGCGAGTGAGCCAAATCCGCGTGGGGCTCGTCTGCTCTCGGGTCCGGGTGGAAGAGAAGATGTTGCTCGAGGCCCTCTCCCGGCGACCTGAAGCAGTCGTGATCAGGGTCGATGACGACTTGATCCAGGCTCCCCTGGTGGGCGAACCAGCGACCACCGGCCCAGCCGCGGAGTTACGCGGCTGCGACGTGGTTGTGCTTCGCGCCCTCAGCCAAGCCCGCCAGGTAGCCCTGGCCAGGCTCGTCGAGTCGTGGGGCATCCCGGTGGTCAATCCGGCTGCTGTGATCGAGACCTGCGGTGACAAGCTTCGGACCACCCTGGCGCTTGCGGGTGCTGGGGTTCCGACACCCCGCGCTCGGGTTGCCTTCACGGTGGAGGCGGCCTTAGCCGCCGTCGAGGAACTCGGCTATCCCTGCGTTGTCAAGCCAACCGTCGGCTCGTGGGGGCGGCTGGTGGCGCGACTGAACGATCGGGACGCGGCGGAGGCGGTGTTGGAGCACAAGATGGTCCTCGGAGGGCCCCTCCACAAGGTTCTCTATCTGCAGGCCCACGTTGAGAAGCCGGGTCGGGACCTGCGCGCCTTCGTGTTGAACGGCCGGACCGTCGCGGTGATCGGCCGTCGCTCGGAGCACTGGATCACCAACACCGCTCGGGGTGCCCGTGCAGAGCCCGTGGTGGCCTCTCAGGAGCTGGACCGCCTCTGCTCCCTCGCGGCCGCTGCAGTTGGTGGGGGAGCGCTGGCTGTCGATCTTCTGGAGGGGCCCGACGGGCTATTGGTCAACGAAGTGAACTCGACGATGGAGTTCCGCAACAGTGTGGCTCCGACCGGGGTTGACATTCCGCTGCTGCTGGCCGACCATGCGCTCTCTCTGGCCCGGGCGTGACCCGGGTCAGCCTTGTGGGAGGCGCGGGCTACGTCGGCGGCGAGCTGATCCGGCTCCTGCTCGGTCATCCCGGGGTGGAACTCGCCCAGGTGACCTCGTCTTCGCATCGCGGGCGCCCGGTGAGCAGCCTCCATCCCAATCTGCGCGGCTTCACCGATCTCCGATTCGCTAGCCCGGACGAGCTGGAACCGTGCGATGCGGTCGTCGCTTCGGGAGCCGGGTCCGGAGCGGACCCCTCGCTGGAGCGGATGCGCGAGCTGGCCCCGGTGGTAATCGACTGCGGACCCAGCCTGCGCCTTCGTGACGCAGTCGCCTTTCGCAACTGGTACCAGTCCAACCCCGCGCCGGAAGCAGTCCTGCGCGACGCCGTCTACGGCCTTCCTGAGATCAACCGCGCCCGGCTGCGCCAGGCCAGGCTCGCCAGCGGCGTTGGCTGTTCGGCCGCCGCCACCATCCTGGCCCTCTTGCCTGTCGTCCGGGCAGGCTGGGAGCTGGCCGCTCCCGCCGTTGTCGAGGCGAGGTTCGGATCCTCCGCGGCGGGGGCCCGTCCCACCCCTGGTGGCCACCACCCCGAACGCAGCGGTGCCGTCAGGGTCTTCGCTCCGGGTGGACACCGGCACCAGGCGGAGGTGGCCCAGGCTCTTGGCTGGGATGAGGATCAGCTCATCTACTCCGGAGTTGCCGTCGAGATGGTGCGGGGGATCTCCGTCTCGGTGCACTGCCTGCTGCGCCGACCGATCAGGGATGCTGAGCTCTGGGCCGCCTTCCGAACCACCTACCGGGAGGAGCCGTTCGTCCGGATCGTGGCCCAGCGGGCGGGCATCCACCGCTATCCCGACCCACGCTGGCTGGCGGGAACCAACCTGTGCGACGTCGGGTTCGCCCTCAGTGGCTCGGGCGAACGCCTGACCGTGATGGCAGCCCTCGACAACTTGGGAAAGGGGGCGGCGGGGAACGCGATTCAGGTCCTCAATTGCATGCTGGGCTGGGGGGAGCGAGCCGGTCTCGACTTCATTGGGCTGCACCCCCTGTGACCCTGGCAGCGCCAGCGACGGCGCAGGACGTGGAGCGGCTCCTGGTGGTCAAGATCGGGGGCGGCTCGGAGATCGATCAGGCCGCGACTTGTCTGGACGTGGCCAGCCACTGGGCGAAGCGTCCCTTGGTGGTCCTCCACGGAGCTTCCAAGGAGCTCGACCGCGTCTCGACCGCCCTCGGCCATCCGCCGGTGCGGGTCACGTCGCTCACAGGGATCGAGAGTCGGTTCACTAATGACCTGACCATGTCGATCTTCAACATGGTCTATGCCGGCAGCGCCAACACCAGCTGGGTCGAGCGCCTGCAGCAACTGGGTGTGGATGCGGTCGGCCTGAGCGGCGTTGACGGGGGCCTGCTACGGGGACCGGAAAAGGGGGTGCTGCGCTCCCGCCTGGGAGAGGACCGCCAGCAGGTGCTTCGGGGGGACCGCACTGGACGTGTGACCAGCGTGAACGTGGCCTTGCTGCGGCTTTTGCTCGGAGCCGGCTACCTTCCCGTCCTCAGCCCGCCAGCGCTGTCCGACACCGGTCGGTCGATGAACGTGGATGCTGACCGGGCGGCGGCCCAGATCGCTATCGCTCTAAAGGCACCCACCTTGGTCTTTCTGAGTGACGTCCCCGGTCTGCTCCTCGATCCGGCGCAACCGGAAACCCTGGTTCGCGACGTGAGACGGCATGAGCTCCCTCGGGCAATGGAGATGGCCAGGGGTCGGATGCGGACCAAGGTCCTCGCCGCTCGGGAGGCGCTCCAGGGAGGGGTTCGCCGCGTCGTGCTTGCGGACGGGCGGATACATCGCCCCCTGGAGATGGCCTGCCTAGGCCAAGGGACGGTCTTTCGGCGCAACGGGGTCTCGAGGCAGGCCGAGTGACTGACCCGCATCAGTCGAACTGCCACGGCTTGGAGCTGCTGACCGAACTGGTATCCATTCCCAGCCCAACTGGGAGTGTCGATCAGGCAGCGCGTCGGCTGGTGCAACAGATGCGCGAGCACGGGATCGCCGCCGAGGTCGGCGACGAAGGGAGCGTGATCGGGCTAGTCGAGCCGACCCTTCATGAGCCGGAACCCGGTGAGATCTACCTCCTCGGCCACCTTGACACCGTTGAGGGGTTCTGGCCGCCCGAGATAAGCGGAGGCAGGCTGACCGGTCGTGGCACCTCCGACGCCAAGGGCCCGCTGATCGCGTTCCTCGTCGCGGCTCTCCGGGCGAGAGAGTCGGGCCGCCTAGGCAGAAGGATCAGGATCCTCGCCGTCGCCGACGAGGAAGGGGAGTCCCAGGGGGCGCGACGAATAGCTCGCACTCTGAATCCGCCCGCCTTCTTGGTGGTTGGAGAACCTTCGGGCTCGACCCGCCTCGTACTCGGCTATCGGGGTCGTCTCCGCTGCCGCTTGCTTCTGAGCTGTCCAGCCAGGCACAGCTCTCGGCCGGAGCCCACCGCGGCGGAGCTCGGTGTCGGCATCTGGATCGCGATCCGGGACGAGATCGACGCGATCAACTGCGGGATCTCGGGATTCGACGCGGTGGATGTCCACCTCCTGAGAATCGACAGCGAGAGCGACGGCCTCGAAGAGACGGTGCGCCTGGAACTTGGATTCAGGCTTCCCCCGTCGCTCGGCCCATCAGACCTCGAGGCCAGGTTGCGCGGGCTAGAGCTTGGAGGCAAGCTGGAGATCTCAGGTGGAGAGCCGGCCGCCGTAGTGCCACGCGCCGGCAAACTCGCCACCAGCTTTGCCGAGGCCATCAGGGCCGAGGGCCAGAAGGTCGTCTGGCAACGGCGTCTTGCCACCTCGGACCTAAACGTAGTGCTGCCGGAGTGGCGCTGCCCGGCTGTCGTCTACGGTCCCGGGGATTCCGAACTCGACCACACTCCGGGCGAGTCGATCGAGCTGACCGACTTCGCGCGGGGGATCCGGGTGCTGACGCGTGCCCTACTCGCCCTCTGACCGATTTGCTGGGCGCGGTCGGCGAATCGCACCAACTGGTCTATCGCCTACGAATGACCTTGCGGGCCGACCGTTGGCCGGGTCAGGTCGAATCGCCAGCGCCAGGGTCGGGCAGAAGGAGACCGCCCTCTGGGCATGCTGCCGAAGACGGGACGGAATCGGACTGACATCGATGATCGGGTATCCCCAGTCATCCAGCTCCACCATCTCTGGCAGCAGCTCGGCGCAGAGCCCGTGCCCGGCGCACGCGGTTGGATCCACCCGGAGGTACTCGGACTTCAATGGGCCGCAACCCCCTGCGCCGGGCTCGAGGCCGCTTGCTCGGCGCTTCCGGTGCACCGTCCCCTGAGGTGCTGGTCGACCTCTTCGGCGAACGTCTCGAGAGTACTGCGGGCCAGTCGGACCGCCCCATCGGGGTGGTGGCAGGCCCCGCGCCCCTGTACGTCGTCGCACCATCTCCGGAGCTGATTCACCAAGCCGGGAGAGGCCGTGGCAGGTTCAGCCAATCGCTCCATCGCTCCCGCGATCGCTGGCAGACCCATCACACAGGGGCCGCACTGCCCTGAACTCTCCTCGGCCAGCCACCGCACCAGTCGGGCACCCTCCGCGAGGCCGCATTGGGCGGGACCCAGTACAAGAATCACCCCCGAACCAGGAGATGCCCCCAGCCTGCTCAACTCGGCTCGGCAGAATCTCAGCTCGGCGGCAGGCCCGGCGGCCACCCAGGTGCCGAAGTAACCACCGACCAGCAGTGCCTGGGACGACGCTTCCCAGCCAGCTTCCCCAAGCAGGTCCAGCATCGTGGTTCCCACCGCGATCTCGTAGATCCCCGGTTGTTTGACTGCGCCGCTCAGGGTCACCAGGCAGGTACCGGGCTCGTCGCCGGGGCCTACGGATCGGAACCACTCCGCCCCGAAGCGCGCGATCAGGGCCAAGTGGGCCAGGGTCTCGACGTTCTGCACCAGGGTCGGGCGACCACCCACCCCTCGCTGGTATGGCCGCGGCGGCACCGGCCGCGGCTTTGGGGGTGCTCCCGTCACCCAAGATGTGAGAGCGGTCTCCTCGCCTGCCACGAAGCCGCCCGGGCTAACCACCAGCTCCACCTCGACCTCGCCAGCGATGCGTGCCCGACGTTGGGTCAGCGCCTCCTGAAGGACCAGAGTCGCCGGGCAATCCCGGCCCAGCGCAAGGATGAGCCGGTCAGCGCCCACCAGCCGCCCCGCGATATGCAGTCCGTCCAGGACAAGGTGCGGCCTATAAGAGAGGAGCAACCGATCCTTGCCGCTAGCCGGCTCGCTCTCGGAGCCGTTTCCGACGACCACCGGGATTCGGCCTGTCCGGCGTTGCGCCTTCACCGCTGCCAGTTTGTCGCCGGTCGGAAATCCGCCCCCACCTCGACCTCTCAGGCCGGACACCCGTATCTCGTCGATCATGTGTCGCCGAGGCCTGGGCGGGAGTCCCAGCCGGTGGAGGTGGTCTTCCAGCGATTCCGGGTCGGCTCCCTCATGCCCAGCCATGACCCTGCGTGCGCCCGAAATTCCGGCCTCCTCGGGGATCCGGTACGCCCTGGCCAAACTGCTTACCGCCGTCATTGGTAGATGGTGCGCTGAGTGGATCCGCCGTCGGCAGCAGAGTTGGCTGTCCCGGCGCGCGCTGAGCCGGAAGGCCCGAGCAGCGCGGTCGGCGTGCCCGCGGCACGCGCCCATCCGCCGCGCAGAGGACCGGCCTCCGCGAATCCGAAGACAGCCATGGGGAAGGCAACCAGAACTGTTGCCGCGGCTGCCTTCACCAGTGGGGAGGCGATCTCCGCCCGTCGCAGCCGGACACCCGAGGCGACGACGACCGCCACCAGGCAGATCATCTCGAGAGCAAAGATCCAGCCCAACCTGGTGTCTGTTCCGGTCCCCAGGCAGTGCAGCAGCGCTACCGGCCAAGAGAGGTAGGCCAACCAGTGGACCGCCCTCCAGCTCCGGTACCCAAGCCGGTCACGAAAGAGGCTGGTGACCACCACCGCAAAGATCAGATCAGCGCTCAGAGTTCCGAGCCCGAGCCAGAGCGTTCGGTAGGTCGAGAGGAACGGGACCGCCGTCGCCAGCCAGCCGAGAGGGGCGTAGGGATCCAACTCGGCCGTCACCACGTGGATAACCATTAGCGCCACCGCCAGGAGCGCCAGATTGCGATGCAATCCGGTGATCACGAACTTCGGCCACCGACGGGGAGTCCAACCGCCGCTGCTGAGGATCCCCACCACCAACGAGGCTGTGAGGACGAACAGCAGCATCACACCGCTGCCTCTAGTCAGGTACCAGAGTGTGGAGGAGGAGAGCCCGAACATCAGCCGACGCCCACCAACGGCCCCTCGCGGGCACCGGCCGTTGGCAGCTCATCGCCCTCGTCGGGCCAGCCCCCCACGTGCAGAGCCGCCCCGGAATGGGTCACCAGCCGGGCCGGAAGAGCGCGCTCAGCTAGCCAATCCGGTGCAGCCTTCCCCAGGACGATGGCCGCTGTGGAGGCGGTGTTGGCAGTGACGCAGGTGGGGCCGGCGACCGAGACAGTTCGCCATGGTCCCTCAGCCGGGCGCCCGTTCCGAGGGTCGATGATGTGGTGCATCTGACGGCCCCCCCTGGTCCAGCGGCGCTGGGTGATGGACGATGTGGCAAGTGCGGGGCTGCCCAGCACGACGTTTTGGCCCGGACCTGGGTGGCTCGCCCGGTGGTCGTCCGCCACCCGCACCACCCAACCGCCCGGCGGCGCCGGGCCGGAAGTCGTGAGATCGCCCCCCATGTTCATCAGCGCGGACCCGCCAACCGAGGCAGTGATCTCAGCGACCGCTCGATCCGCCGCCCACGCCTTTGCGGTAGCGCCCAGGTCAAGGAGCATCCCGCGGGGCAGTGACACGCTATCGCCATCGACTTGCACCCGGCGCCAGCCCCACTCGGACGTTACTTCAGCAACTGTGCCGCTCTGGCGACTCGGCATGTGCTCGAAGTCTCGGTCGTACCCGGCTCGGACCAACGGACCGCCCATGGTGGGATCTACCAAACCGTCGGTTGAGCTGGCTGCCACGAGGGCAACTGAGATCAGTTCAGCCAAGAGGGAGCCAACCTGCACCGGGCGGCCGGCGCTTCGGTTGAGCCGGGAGAGGTCGGAATCCTGCCTAAAGCGGCTGGCGGCGCGATCCAGTTCGGCAACCAGAGCGTCAACCATCGCCTGCGCGGGCGCCATCCCGGTTGGTGGGACGACTGCTAGTTCTACTGACGTCCCGAGAGCTGACCGACGGGTGAGCGCCAAGTGCTGGGAGCCAGCCACCACGTGCCAGCTCCGATCAACTCTCACGAACCTCCGGAGATCGTCGTGGGCTGTGCCGTCGGAGCCGCCGTCGGGGCGGTCGTAGCGGTGGCGGTCGGAGTTGCAGTCGCAGGGTCTGTAGCAGTCGCGGTCGGAGTGGCAGTGTGGATGATTGTTCCGGTGCTGCTAGGGGTGCTCGTTGGAGTGGAGGCGTTGGCCGACCCTGTGGCAGTGCCCGATGGCGACGCGCTGGGAGTCGGGGTTGCGGTCCTCGTTGGGATGGTGGCGCTTCGGCCAGGCAGAGCCTGACTGACCAAGGCCGCGATCACGAACATCCCGCCCGTCGCCCCGATGACGGCGCGACGTGTCCAGCGCCTAAGGAGTTGCAGCCCTTCGTCGCGGCTAGCGGGCGAGGGTGGCGCAGGATCCTTCATCAGCTGAGTCTGTCAGACAGGGATCAGAAATTCCTGGGGGATCTCAGACGCCTGGGGGCTCTCAAGACGGAATGTGCCCAGCCAGCATCTCCGCTTCACAGCCTCACCTGGCGCCATGAGATGCGCCCCTCGCACTCGGGACGAGTCGAGATCGTCCCAAGAACGATCAGGATGCCCTGAGACTCGCCAACTCCTGGACCGGGAGCCCGAACCCAACTCGCTCGGTGAACTGGTCCGCCGGTGCTGGCCTCGCAATGAAGAAGCCCTGGGCCATGTCGCAGCCCATTTCGGCAAGCAGGGAGAGGGTGCCCTTGTCCTCGATGCCCTCGGCAACCACCCTCAGGCCTAGCGCGTGGCCCAACTCGATGGTGGCCCGAACCAGTGCCTGGTCGGACTCCCTGCCCGAGCTGAGCCCGACGATGAAGGTCCGGTCCAGCTTGAGCTCGCTGACGGCCAGGTTGCCCAGATAGGCGAGCGATGTGAACCCAGCGCCGAAGTCATCGACCGAGATGCCCAGCCCTTCGCCTCGAAGTTGGCTGATCACAGACTTGCACCATTCGAAGTCCTTGATGATGGTGGTCTCGGTGATCTCCAAAATCAGGGAGGAAGCTGGCAGACCGTGGTTGGCCAGCTGCTCCCGCACTTGATCGAGAAACGAGGGGTCGAGGAGGTTGGTGATGGAAACGTTGACCGAGACGGTCAAGGCGCGGCCCAAGGCTCGCCAGGCGGCACACTGGCCAAGCGCCAAGTCCAGAACCTCGGCGGTCAGCGACCGCATCAGGCCGGCCTCCTCCGCCAGCGGCAGGAAGTCCATCGGAGCGACCGTGCCCAGGCGGGGGTGGCGCCAGCGGAGCAGCGCCTCGACGGTGGAGATGACGCCGCTGCGCAGGTCTAGCTGCGGTTGGAAGTGGATTTCCAACTGGTTGTCTGAGATCGCGACCCTCAATTCGTCCACGAGGCGCAGTCGACTTCCCTGGTCGTCGATCTCCCGGTTGTAGACCTCGAACGGTGCACCGCTGAGCTTGGCGCGGTACATGGCCAGGTCGGCGCAGCGGAGCAGGCCGGCGCTGTCGGTGGCGTCGGTGGGCGCCACGGCGATCCCGATGCTGGCGCTTATCCGCACACTGACCGAGTCAAGGTGGAAGGGCTGCTCGAGCTTAGCGAGGATCCGTTCGGCCACCGTCGTCGCGTATCCCGGGTCGCCGCCGGTAACGACGACGCCAAGTTCGTCGCCACCCACCCGAACCAGCGCGTCGGTGGTGCGCAGTGCGCCAATTAGCCGAGGACCGAGCTGGCGGAGCAACGAGTCCCCGGCTGAATGGCCGAAGGAGTCGTTGATCTCCTTGAAGTGATCGAGATCTATGTAGAGGAAAGCCAGCGATCGATCCGGGGTGGTTGGATCGGCCCAGTCGGCGAAATAGGCATCGAGGAGCACAAACAGCCGGCGTCGATTGCCCAGATCGGTCAGATGGTCAGTGACCGACTGGCGGTGGCGCTCATCGGTGATCTGACGCAATCGAGACGCCGAGAGTCCGGCTCGTATTCCCGCTACCACCAAAGTGGCGATGGCGAGCCCGATCGCCACTGGAGAAAGGTGCCGTGTGGTTCCCAGCAGGAGGATCACCAGGGCCGCGACGGCGGCCAACCCTGGCAGGAGGAAACCCGGGGTGCGCTGGGGGATGAGGAGATTGGTGGGTCCGGTGCGCCACCACATCGAAAAAGAGACCAAGAGGATGGCGGTCGGCCAGGCGATCCCGTTGAAGACGTCTGCCACCGCGCTCTGGTGCCCGGTCGCCTGGAGAAGGTTGCAGGTGTCGCCGGCGGCGATCATCACGCACGCTCCGGCAAGCACCAACCACTGGAACTTGGGCCGGCCGGGGAAGGTTGCAGCACCCCCAACCACCAAGGCTAGGAGCAGGACGTCCCCGACCGGGAAGGCGATGTTTACCGCGACATCGGTTGACGTGCCCCCGAGCGAGTGGAGGATCGCGTGCTGAAAGATGAAGCAGGCGCAGAGCGCAGCAGCCCCCAGGCCGGCAACCGCAGCGTCCAACCAGGAGGCCGGAACCATGGTCTTGACCTCGCGGGCCATGATCCGACCCAGCCCGAAGTAGGCCAGCGGATAGAAGCAGAGATACGGGATGTCGGCTAACGAGACAGGTGGAGCGTTCGCCCCCAGCACGGTTAGGACGACATCCCCAATCGTCCAGCTGAGCAGGGCGGCTCCCAGGAACAGCGGAATCAGCCGATCCCGGCGCTTACCGAAGCAGAGACCAAGGCAGAGAAACGACGCCACCAACTCGAAGGCGTCAACCCCCCAATCGTCGAGCAGAGCGGAACCGGTGTTGTAGTTGCGGAGAGGGATGGAGATGATGTACGCGATCAGGAGGACCGCCATCACCCCGTACACGATCCAAATCGGCCGCGGACTGCGGCGGCTGTCGGATGCGTCGGCATCTCGCCGCGTTAGCGGGAGGACGTTGAACACGAGTTCAGCTTAGGTGGCACCTCTCAGACCCCAAGTCACAGCGCCGGGACGACACCGAAACAACAACTTCACGAACCATCCCGAGCTGGCCATCGCTGAAGCGGGGCTGGGTTACGGGCATGGAGGGGTGCGAGTCGCCTACGTCAGCTGAAGCCGAGGGTTCTGGGGAGGCAGCTGCGCTCCCCCACGGTGGGTGGCACTCCAGCGGCCTGGAGCCTCATCGCTGACCGAGGTGGTGGTCGGCTCTGGATCGTGATCTACCAAGTGGCCAGGTTTCCGGCCGCAACCGAATCCAGCCCCGCACGAGCGGCCCGGAGACACACCTGGCCGGCGCGGCACCGCAGATCGGCGGTCAAACCTGGCAATTTCGACCGAACGGAGCGCTAGCGACCCGACGATGTTACGGAGGTGACAACTTAGCCACGATCGCCGATTTCGCCTGTTCCGCCCGGTATTTGACTTCGTCCCGGGGTAGGATCGAGCCATGGTTAATCTACTTCGAGCTTCGACTGCGACGGCGATAGCAGGTGCCTTGGCGCTGGTGGGCCTGGGGATACCTACGGTTCTCGCTCACCAGGGGAGCGGAACGATAGGCTCAGTTGAGTCGGTCAACGGAGCATCTGCCATCGGCAGCTGTGGTACCGCCGACGCGGCGGGAAGCTTCACGATCCTTCTCGCGAATGGCACCACCGACACGGTGAGTGTTTCCACCACCACCAACTTCTATGGAGCCGGAGTGACTTCAGCCACCTTCGCCGACCTGTGCTTCGGGGATTGGGCCCGAGTCGCGGGAAGCGGGGCAGTGAGCCCGATTACTGCGACCGCGGTCTGGATCTCGAATCCTAAGGCTGCCGGTGTCGTGGACTCGGTCGACGGTGGCTCCGCCACCTGCGGTAGCGCAGGCGCCACCGGCTCCTTCACCATCCAGCCGTGGAACCCGTCGTCGTCGGCGTGGACGGTTGATGTGAGTGGCCCCACCTTGTTCTACGCACGCGGGGTTACCTCGGCCACCTTCTTGAATGTTTGCGTGGGTGACTACGCCAATGCGCTGGGAACGCTGACTGCTACCGACACTTTGAGCGCGAGCAAGGTCGGCGTCCAGATCCCTCGGCTGTTCGGCAGCGTCACTGCGATCAACGGCTCCAGCACCACCCCTTTGTGTGGCACTGCCGGCGCCGCCGGAGATTTCACGATTACCAGCTGGGACAAGTCGACCTGGACGGTCGACGTCACATCAACTACCACCTTCCCCAGTAAGGCTTCGCCGCCTGCAACGTTCGCTGATGTCTGCGTCGGGGGCTCGGTCTCGGCCTCCGGGACCATCTCGGGCACAACTTTGACGGCGAACTGGGTGATAGTCGGCGCCCCCTGGCACCGTAACCCGATCGCTCACCCAACGGCCGGTCACTGGCACGGCATTCCGGGTGCGGGCACCAAACCGTACGCGGGTGGGCCAGCCAAAGCTGGCACCATCCAAGGCACGTCCAAGCCTAGCGATCCCGCGCCGGGTCAGGGCTGGGGCCATGGATCCCCTGGGGGCCAACGCCCAGGAGGCCACCGGGGCCACTGACCGACAGATAGTCGATTGCTCCGGGCGGGCGATGCGGGAGCGCGGTCCTGTCGTCGCCCGCCGCGAGGGCCCCTCCAAACGAGGAGCCCTCGCCCCCGCTGGAGTTCCTCGGCGGCCGACCTTGCTAGTGCCGCCGTCGGTGTCACCTCGGACCCCTAACCGGCTGCGCACGCCCCTTTCCGATCCTCGGGCGAGAGAGTCCGCGCACTGGCGTCGTCGCGGGTCGATCCGAGGCCGTGAAGGTCGGCCGATAAGGGTCCGGTGGCGGGTCCAACCGGATTGGCGCCCTCCGGCGGCGAACGGGCGCTACGCCAAGTCTGCAGGCAAGGAGATGTCTAAGAAGCGTCCGGTAGTCCAGTTGACCAGGCCGATCAGTCGTCCATTCCGGGCGGGCTCGTGGTCCGCTCAGGTCGCCGCGTAGGGGCACGGGGGTGAGGGTGCCGCACCTCAGGGTCGGCCATCGTCGCTACGCCGACGCTGACCAGCACGTCCCAGCTGTTCCTTAGCCCGATCACCAGAACAACGATCGTCGCTGAGTTGGTCCAATCCAGAGCCGATTGAAAATCTCCGGCCACCATCAGAATGCCGCTGACTATGATCCCCAGGAAGCCGAGGGCGATCAATCCGACCCGTAGCAGTAGAAGCCAGACGTTGAATGTGCGCTGACGACTCCGCAGCCCCGAGATGAGGCTGGGCGCAATCAGGACGACCGCCACCACTCCCACCCCGACGACGTCCCAGCCAGTCGATGCGGCATCCTGACTGGGAGACGTCATGAAGAGGGCCAGTACGAGGGTTGCACCGAAGCTGGAAAGCGTGACCCTTGCCAAACTGCGGACGTCTGGGCGCGACACGACGAGTCGGAGGTGCAGGGCCAACCCCACAAAGAGCAGCCCGGCCAGTGCGGCCGCGCCTTGTCCAGCGATCGATTAGAAGGCGTGCCAGCTTTGGATGTCGGATTCGAAAGTCATCGTGGCGGTCGGCCGCCGTGAGCGGTGACAAGGCTGTACCTAGCACTTTGGCCCGCCTCTAACATGTGTCGGCAGCGCCGTGTTGCCTGGGTGGGATTAGGCAATGGATGCAGATCGCCGCGACTGCAGGTGCCCCGGGAGGCCAGCCTTGAGCCCCCATCCAACGGCGTAGCGACACCTTCATGACAGGGAGTTCCAGACTTCTGGTGACGCTCTCATTCCCGTCTCTTCCTCGCTGAGCAGCCAGAGCCTTCGTGCAGTCTCCGGGTCGCGTGCCGCTTCGGACGGCTGCACCCGCTTCCGATCGAAGAAATAGCCGCCGCTCTCCGATGACACCTCCGACGAGTCCACCAGCCACACCAAGGTTTCCGCACCCTTTGCTGGATCGCGTGCAAAGGGTCGAGCCAGGGTCATGCCGATACTCAGCAACAAACCGTTGTTGCGGTTGAACCGGGTGGCGACGAACCCCGGGTGGTAACAGTTGGCCGTAACTCCGCTTCCCTCGAGGCGGCGCGCCAGTTCGGTGGTGAAGAGGATGTTGGCCAACTTGGTCTGGCCGTAACGCGTCAATCCGAAGTTCCCGTAGCCGACGGCGCCATCGAGGTCGTCGAAAGGGATCTCCGCTCCCTCATGGGCGTCGGAGCTCGTGGTGACGATACGCGCTGGAGCACTCGCCTTGATACGGTCCAGCAAAAGCGAGGTCAGCAGGAACGGAGCCAGGTGGTTGACTGCCCAGGTCATCTCCACCCCGTCGCCCGTGATCCTCCGGGTCCTGTTCACCCCACCGGCGTTGTTGATTAGCACGTCGATCCGCTGATGGCGTGCCAGGATCTCCTCCCCTACGATTCGGATCGAGGCCTGCGAGCTGAGATCAGCAAACAGCACCTCGACTTCAGCGTCAGCCCCGGCCACCGCCCTGATCTGGGCCACCGCCATCGCGGCCCTTGCTTGGTCGCGGGCCACCATGCTGATCCGGGCGCCCCGGCGAGCCAGCACCTCTGCTCCGGCGAGGCCGATTCCGCTCGTGGCCCCGGTTATGAGGACGGTCTTGCCAGCGACCCCCGCCCACTCCTGCATCGAGATCTCCTGCTTCGTCTCGGTGGCTCGGACCGAGTATCGAAGCTTATCCTGCCGCTGGCAGAGGTCCTGGGGCGCTGCGCCCAAGCACGCGACGCCCAGGGTCGCCTTCCCCTCCAAAGAAGGTCCGGGTCGATTCACAAGTTCGAGGTACGACCGATCGCAAAGGTGCGCTGTACCGTTGGCTAGGCGCCAGAGTGGTCCGCCCAGCGAAGTGACCCGGCCGCCAACCTCCGGGCGCTCGCGACTCTCGAAGGAGCAGATCGCGGTCGCGGCGCTGGGGATAGCCGATGCTGAGGGCTTCGACGCCGTGACGATGCGGCGACTGGCCAGGGAACTCGGCGCCGGAACGATGACCCTTTACCACTACATGCGCACCAAGTCGGAGCTGATCTCGCTCATGGATGACCTCCTGATGGGTGAGGCGCTGGTAGACCAGCGACAGCTAGGCGGGGGCTGGAAAGAGGATGTTGCGACGCTCGCCCGCAGCACCCGATCCGCATTGCTGCGACACCCGTGGGCAGTGCATTCGCTCGGAGGTGCCCAGTTCGGCCTCAATGCGATGAAGCACTTTGAACAGTCGCTGGCGGCTGTATCCGAGCTGTCCACCGACACAGTCGCCAAACTGGATCTGCTGGCGCTGGTCGATGCCTATGTGTTCGGCAGCGTAATTCAAACCGCGGAGGCGACCTCTCGGGGACAGGCCGCCGCTTCTGATGAGGAATCGGTGAACGCCGCAATAGAGTGGGGACTTACCCAACTTCGAACCGGCAGCTTTCCGAACATGGTTGCCTTGTTCGGTTCGGCGAACCCTCGGACGCTCGGCGACCGGCCCTCCCCGATCGTGATGGACGAAGCGGGGCTCAGTGCGCAGTTTGAACGCGGACTTCAGACGGTCCTAGAGGGCGCCTCAGCCCGCCTGGGTCTCCCAGCCGAGGGCGGGCGGAAGACCTAGCGCGCCAGCAGTACGCGCCCTATCCAAGCCTCTGATGGGCCCGCTGGGCCCGGGTCCGATCGCCGACCCCGGCCACCGTGACTGCTCGACCACTTTCGAGATTCGTAAGCCGGGGTCGGAAAGCGGCTCGGCGCGTGGTGGTACAGCCTCGTGGCGAATTTGCCAGTCAGGTGGCAACTATCTCTTTGACGCACCGAGTAGTGGTATCAGCGCACCGCCTTTTTCACAAGTGCGGCGATCTTGGCCTCCTCTTTAGCAGTCAACTCGCTGAGCGCGTACTGAATCGGCCACATAGCCCCGTCGTCGATTTTTGCTTTGTCGCTGAAGCCAATTGTTTGGTATCTGACTTTGAACTTCCCCGCGTTTTGGAAGTAACAGATCACATTGCCGTCCTTGGCGTATGCGGGCATTCCGTACCACGTCTTCGGTGTGAGAGTTGGCGCGGCGGCGGTGATCAGTGCGTGGACCTTCTTGGCAATGGCGCGATCCGGCTCCTGCATCCTGGCGATAGCCGCGAGCAGCTCCTTTTTCCCATCCGCCTTGGCCGCCTCGGCCTTAAGCTCCCGGACGCGCTCGCGCGCCGCGGCCTTTTCTTCGGCGCTGAATCCCTTGGATGCCGTGTCGTTCGCCGTCTTACTTGGGGCCATACTTCGCGCTCCTCTTGTGCCGCTTAGCTTCCTCGGCGTCGGCCTCACACTTGGGGACGGCCAGGAGAGCCCCGACCGCCATTTCAAACGGCCGTGATTCATTGGCTCCCTCAAAGAGCCAAACCTTTGGATTGCCGGACGGATAGCCGTTGGATTTCGACGCCCCAGGAGCGATGTTCATGGGATACCTCAAGGTGGTGGTCGGCCTCCCGCTACAAACGGTACGGAGACGTGTTGGTCGCCGTCGCTCAGGGTCTCGCAGACGTGTGTTCCAGGTGCCTGACGTCGGGCACAACCATCTCCCTCGCCTCGCCCTCGACCATTGCCATCACGACGGCATTGCCAACGTGGGGGCCACGGGCCCTTCGTCTGGCGACATGCCCAGTGTGAGAGCCGGGAGTCCGCCCGCCAATGTTGGTCTCATCAGCCTCAACGGTCGCCGTCAGACGCCTGAACGTCTGGGTGGACATAGCGTTGCGAATTCGCTGAAGCATGAACCAGGCAGTCTTCTGAGTCACGCCTAGCGCCCGATGAAGCTCCAGCGAACTGATCCCCTTCTTGTTGCTCGACAGCAGCCACATCGCCGGGAGCCACCTATCGAACCCAATGGCCGAGTCCTCGAAGATCGTCCCGACCTTGGCCGTGAACTGCCGCCCGCAGCCCTTGCAGCGCCACAGGCGACGGGTCGAGATGTACTGAACCTTGTCCGACCGACAGCCCTCTCGCGGGCAGGTGACGCCGTTGGGCCAGCGCTGCTCAATGGCGAACCGGTGCGCAACCTCCGGGTCCGAGAACTGGGTGATCGCTTCGACGAGAGTCGAGGCTGTCTTCATCTACCCGATCATAACCCGGTTGGTGTGTCATGTGTATAGCCGCCAGTTGTCTGGCCCTCGTCAGTCAGGCTGCAGTGGTCGGGCTGGTGCCGGAGAATGCCTGGAGATGTCTGTGGAACGACCAGGAGAGCCGGTGCCGGTGCGATGGACGTCGGCCACGGTGTATGACGACATGTGGGTGGACCCCGACGACGATCCCCGCGACACGGGAGTCGAACTCGCGGATGAGCGGGCGACACTGATCGAGTACCTTCGCGCATACCGCCTGACCCTGGAGATGAAGTGCGCCGACCTGGATCCACAGCAGATGGCCTCCAGGTCGGTGCCACCCTCCGACATGTCCCTGCTCGGGCTGATCCGGCACATGGCCGATGTCGAACGGGGCTGGTTCCGCCGAGTGATGGCGGGTGAAGACGCACCCCCTCTGTTCAGGTCGGACCAAGCTCGAAGCAATACCTGGAACGGAGCGGTTGCCGACCCGGTCGTGGTCGACGAGGCATGGCGGGCTTGGCGGGCCGAGGTCGCCAACTCTGAGCACTTCCTCTTGGAGGCGAGGGATCTTGGCCTCCGCGGTACGAGCCCCGACGGCCGCTCCCTGCAGCTCCGCGAGGTGATGGTTCACATGATCGAGGAGTACGCGCGGCACTGCGGACACGCCGACCTACTGCGTGAGCGGATCGACGGCCGGGTTGGCCAGTAGCCAGGCGGAGAACCTCGACTAGCCGGCCACGCGGTGCTCGGGCCACAAGCATCAGCATCGGTGCCGAGCATCGAACTACCTACCCCCGGGGTTTCATGTGCAATAACCGCAGGAACCGGGGTGGGGCGCTCCCGGAAGACTCCTCGAGCCGACCAGTCGCCACTCCGGTCGCCGCGTGTCCTGAGTCAGAATTGGGCTATGACGCCGCCGTCCGGCCAGTACAAGACCCGGCTGCTCGCTCCCGATACCTGGGCTGACTTCGCGGCACTCGTGGAGGCCAACAACGGCGTGTGGGGCGGCTGCTGGTGCATCGGGTTCCACCCCGAGGGCATTGGCAAAGACAGCACGGCTGTGGGTAACCGCGAGGCCAAACTTGCGCACGTCAGGAGTGGGTCCGTCCACCAGGTCCTCGTTTACCGGGGCGATGCGTGCGTGGGCTGGTGCCAGTACGGGCCGCCCACCGAAGTCGCCACCATCAAGAATTCCCAGACCTACCAGAAAGACCTCGACGCCCTGCCAGACTGGCGGATCGGCTGCGTCTTCACCGGTAGTGGCTGCCGGCGACAGGGTGTGGCGCGTGCCGCCCTCGCGGGCGCGCTGGGCGCGATCAGGCAGGCGGGAGGAGGCGTGGTAGAGGCCTATCCCGAGCAGCTGGAGGGGCGCGGACCGCAGCGTGGTGCCTACCTGCACACCGGTCCGGAGAGCCTGTTCGCAGAGTTCGGCTTCGTGCGCGACCGCCGCATTGCCAAGTGGCGATGGGTCATGCGTCTGACGCTCGAGGGGCAGACGACCCACGAGCGCCACTTGGGAGGTGGCTGGCCCGGCTCTTCGTCTTGACCCGTGTGCGTGCCGCCCCGAGGGCCGTCGGTGGTTACCGAGCTATGGCCCATGAGCGCCGAGACGGTGACGGGTGCAGGAACGGCGACCTGAAGCGGCTGCAGCCGCTTGCCCGCGCACAGCTCAATGGACGGTAAGAGGACGTCCGCTAAGGTTCGTGGATCGTCGAGCCGATAATCCGGCGCGAGTCTTGGCCCACTCGCAGATCTCAGAAATAGTGCCCTGGAAGAACTGGATCCCACGAAACGCGGTATAGAAATCGGCGTGCGTCCGTCTGTCGAGTGCTTGCTCGTACCGGTCTCGTCGTTCCGGTTAGGTGGCTGAGTCCGTCTAGTGGCCTCGTGTGGGAGTCAGCGAAGGGGTTTGATTCTCATTTGGCTCCCGAGCGCGGCTCTTCTGGAGGCCCCTGAACGGACTTAATTTCACGGATGCGGGGCGGCTGTAGAGGCAGCCGACGAAGTCGGTGTGGATGGACAACCGATTGGGTGCCCCGCGTCGCGCAGATCGGTGAAATCAGCGCGCGTTTTCCAAGGAGGCGGGTCTGGCAGCAAGCTGCGTGCCTGCACCTGGCAATACCGGGTATACTCACGGTATGGCCAAGGTGATGGTCTCGCTTCCCGACAATCTGCTCAGGGCGGTTGATGTCGAGGCCGCGCGACGAGGAACCACCCGAAGCGGGTTGTTGCGTCAGCTGGCGGAGGAGACGTTACGACGCCGAGCTATCACCCGTGCTATGCGAATGTCCGAGATCGACGAAATGGACGGGTCTCTCGCGAGCCACGGGGGCGGAGTAGCGGCCCTGGTCAAGGCAACTCGGCCCGATTGAAGCTCTGGTTGATCGATGCTAGCGTGCTGTTGGCGCGGGAAGATTCCGATGACTCGAATCATTTAGACGCTCTCCGGTTGCTCGATGGCGCCGATTCAGTCGCCACGCTCGATCTTGCCTTCTATGAGGTGACTAACGTAGCGCTTCGCTCATGGCGAGATCCCTCGGCGGCTAATCGGTTGTGCAAACGGGTCGCAGCCGTCGCCGACGACGGCGGGCTGATCCGCGCCGGAGCCGCCCTCTTAGCGAGCGCGGCGATCATCGCGGATGAGCATGGTATCTCAGCCTACGATGCCGCCTACGTAGCTGCGGCTCGCGCTTCGGACGGCCAGCTCGTGAGCTGCGACGTCCGCGACCTTGTGTCGCGACGCCTTGCATGTCTACCTCGGGACGCCATGAGCGGATAGCGCGTACGCCGGTAAGGCTGCCGGAGGTTTGTAGCGGGCTGCGCCTGAAGGCCAGGCTGACCATCGGCCTCCGGAGGGAATTGAGCCTCCGACGCACGTTGTAGGAAGCTGGCTGCGATGAGATCGCCCTGAAGCGGAGCAAGGATGCTGCAGCCACACCACAACGAGGCCAGTGACCCAGGCGGCGGGAGTCGCCCCCAGGCCGTCCGTTAGCGCTTCGCGTAGTCGGCGAAGCCCTGCCAGTCGATGAACACGCAAGGCTCGTTGCCGACGATCCAGGCGTCATGCCCCGGCGAACACTCCATGTAGTCGCCTGGGCCGAACTCCATCTCCTCACCATCGTTCATCACGATCTTCATTCGGCCCGAGATGAAATAGCCTGCGTGGGCCGCCTGGCAGCTATCAGTGCCGGCGATCGGCTTGACGTGCTTCGACCACTGCCAGCCGGGCTGGAACGTGGCTCGCCCCACGGTCCCACGATCAACCTTCACGACTTCAAGCTTGCCTGTTCCCCCCTCGAACGGGCGCGTCTCCTCCGGCGAATCAAAACTCTTTCGGACCATCTGGGCCATGCTCGTTACCCCCAATGCGTTGCAACTCTACGGGCAGTATGAGCGCAGACAGTCTGGCCCTTCACTCTGACAGGTAACTAAGGCGGGGATTATGTCGGCGTAGTGACTGGTTCGGGCCCATGTTGAACCGATTCAAGTGGGTTGATGAATATCCGGCCAACCGCGAACACGCCGCGTTGCGGAAAGTAGAAATCCGCCATGTGAGCCTGCTCGGCCAAGGGGCCGAGGTCGTGCCCCATAGAGTGGTGTAAATAGCGGCGCCGGATTCGTGCTCGAGGCGGGCACGAAAGAGGCCACCGTGCAACCAGACCCTATTCAAGACCAGGAGAACACGATGACCCCCACCAGCATGCCACTGGACGCCCTGCTTGGCTACGTCTCGAACTCGGACCAGGACACCCTGCGGGAGGTCCTGGAGCACACTCTGCAGGCGCTGATCGAGGCTGAGGCAGCCGGAGTGGTGGGGGTCCAGCCCCACGAGCGCAGCGAGGGCCGGCTGGGCTACCGCAACGGGCACCGGCAAAGGACGGTGGACACCAGGGTGGGCCGGCTGGAGTTGGGGATCCCCAAGCTGCGCCAGGGGAGTTTCCTGCCCAGTTTGCTGGAGCCGAGGCGGCGGATTGAGAGGGCCCTGTGGGCGGTGATCCAGGAGGCCTGGGTGCACGGCATGTCACCCGCAAGGTGGACGACTTGGTGGCGGCGATGGGTGGCTGCAGTATCCAAGAGCGAGGTGAGCCGGATCTGCAGTGAGCTGGACAAGAGCTGGCGCCGTTCCGGGAGCGGCCGCTGGATGAGCGCCTACCCGTACGTCTGGTTCGACGCGACGTACGAGAAGGTGCGTCAGGGCGGGCGGATCGTGAGCCAGGCGGTGGTGGTGGCGATTGGAGTTAGGGAGACCGGGGAGAAGTGCGTTCTCGGGGTGGCTGTGGGAGCCAGCGAGACCGAGGCCTTCTGGGTGGAGTTCTGCCGAAGTTGGTGGCGACGAGGGCTACGCGGCGTGCAGCTGGTGATCTCTGACGCCCATGAGGGGCTGCGGAGCGCGTTGGCCCAGTGCTTCCAGGGCGCCAAGCTGGCAGCGCTGCACGGTGCACTTCCTGCGCAACGTGGTGGCCGCCTGCTCCCGCCAGGATGCCCCGGCGGTGCTGGCGCTGGTGAAGACGGTGTTCGCCCAGCCCAGCCAGCCGGCGGCGAGCCAGGCGATCTCCCAGGCGCTGGAGGTGCTGGAGCCGAGGTACCCCAAGGTGGCCAGGTTGCTGCGGGACGCCGAGCAGGACGTCCTCTCCTACCTGGCGTTTCCCACTGAGCACTGGCGCTCCATCTCGCTCCACCAACGCTATGGAGAGGGTGAACGCCGAGATTGACCGCAGGGCCAAGGTGGTGGGCATCTTCCCCAACAGCGCTGCTCTGCTACGGCTCTCCACTGCGGTTCTCCAAGACCAACACGACGAGTGGCAGGATGGCCGCTGCCACTTCTCCCAGCAGTCCATGGCCAGGCTGGACCCCGCCCACCAGGACCGCCTCACCAACCCCCTGACTGCGGGCTTAGCGGCCTGATGAATCTATCCATGAGTTCCGTCCGCTTTTACACCACTCCGCGGGACTTGACTGGGGCCGATCGGTCCTAGATCCTCACCCTCTACGAGCGCATGACTCATGTTCACGTACCAGATGCGTAGGGGACTCGCATCGAAGTGCTGCCTGTTGGGGGTCATGCCGGTGAGCTGCACCTTTCCTACGCCGAGCAGCCGCCCTGCCACCCCCCCCACGGCGCGGAGCACCGGGCCGGATCGCCATGCGGCCAGCGGCATCATGGAGCCGAACATGCTCAAGGCCCGGGTCGCGAGCGTTGCCCCGATCCCTATCTCCCAGTCAACGGCCCCGTCATCTGTGCGTACACGAAGGCTGCTGGACGACTCCCACTCGAGATCGACCGACCCTCGCTGATGACCCCTAACACCGCCTGGTACCGCTGTTCAGCCACGCTCATGTACCTCATGAACGCCACTGTGACCAATCAGCCGAAGTCGCTGGGACACCTCAGCCGAAGTAGTGCGACCCATCAGCCGAAGGCCTTTGGCGACGCGTCACCCGAACTAGCACAGTCAGGTCGTGCCCCCGGAAGGACTCGAACCTCCGACACGCGGTTTAGGAAACCGCTGCTCTATCCCCTGAGCTACGAGGGCTTCGGCGTTCGACGCGTACGGGTCGGAACCGATCCTCAAGACTAGCGATCCGGCCCCACTTCAGCCGTCGTCTCCTTCCGAGCCCTACTCTCTGAAGGGTGCTGGTCAATCCAGACGGATCGTCCGATTCGGACCTGAGCTCACCGCCAGCTGGCGCCGAGTCTCAGGACATCGGTCCGGTAGCTGCCATGGGGCGCCTGTTCACAGGGGCCGCAGACCGCTGGAGTGCATCGCTCTCCCTCCGCCGCTCGCTGGGCTATTGGAGCGGCCTCGGTCTGGTCCTAACCCTGGGGGCGGGCGCGAGTGCCGGAGCGTTGGGCGGCAGGGTCGCAGTTGGGCTGATCACAGGCGCAGCTTGGTGGGTCGCGACCACCGCTTGTCTCTTCGCAGGAATTTCGCTTCTTCGGCGCTATCCCGACCAGTCGCCAGTCGACCGGTTCGGAGTCCCCAACGGGATCACCGCCGTGCGTGCGTACCTCTCACTACCGTTGGTCCTCTACGCTTCTCTGCCTCCCGTTGGCCTGGCTCGCGAGTTGGTGCTCGTCATCGCGGCACCCATCGCGGCCCTGGATTCCGCTGACGGCTTCATCGCTCGCCGGGCGGGGCCTCTTACGGTGCTGGGGCGCGCCCTTGACCCGATCATGGACACGGTCTTCTTCTCGCTCTGTGCGGTGTCCTGCCTGATCGTCGGCTTCATCCCCCTGTGGCTGGCGGTGCTTGTCCTAGCCCGGTACGGCCTGCCCGGGGTGGGGTTCCTTCTGCTGTAT
This sequence comes from Candidatus Dormiibacterota bacterium, assembly GCA_963804565.1. Classification (GTDB taxonomy): domain Bacteria; phylum Chloroflexota; class Dormibacteria; order Aeolococcales; family Bog-877; genus Bog-877. The sequence goes on from CAWDQV010000001.1 coordinate 2,305,319, forward strand.
CCCTGGCTTCGCCGCCGACCCGCTCTGGTGGCGACACGGTTCGGCAAGATCAACACGGTCGCCAGCGCGGTGACGATTGGGGTCTCCTCACTGCTGGTCCTGGCCGGAAGACCAGACTGGCAGGTTGACATCGCCTTGGGTGCGGTGCTGGCGGCGACCGCCTTAGGTCATTTCGTAGCGCTGTGGCGGCGCACCTTCGCGTCCAGTTCACCGGAGCCGGCGCGTGAGTCCAGATCCCAGAGCTGACCGCGCCACGGTCCAATGCGAGCAGAAATCGGATAGCGGTCGCGGGAGCCGCGAGCTAAGGTGCGGGCTATGGCAATTTCAACAACCGACACCGACCAGATGTGGTCAGCCGTGGTCGGTCGGGACGCCGGAGCCGACTTCCTATTCGGGGTCACCTCAACCGGGGTCTTCTGCCGGCCGGGCTGTCCAGCACGTACCCCGAATCGAGCTCAGGTGAAGTTCTTCTCCACCTCAGAGGGTGCGCGGTCGGCCGGATTCCGAGCCTGTCGCCGGTGCTTTCCCGACGACCCTAGGCCGAACAGACAGGCTGTGCTTCGGGCGAGAGAGATCTTGGATCGTGAGCCGGAACGCTGGGGCGCTGCAAGTCTGGCGGCGGAGGTGGCGCTCAGCCCAAGTCAGCTCCAGCGCCAGTTCCGCAGGACGTTCGGGATATCGCCAGCCGAATACGCCAGAGCCGTGCGGACCAAGCGGGCTCGAGCCTCTCTCGCCGGTGGAGCTCCAGTCACCGAAGCTCTTTACGACGCTGGGTTCGGTTCGAGCCGGGCCTTCTATGAGGTGGTTCCAGCCGCGCTCGGGATGACCCCTACCGAGTTTCGGCGCGGGGGAGAGGGAGTGGAGATCCGCTACACGCTCTTCGAGTCCTTTCTCGGCCCACTACTGGTCGGGGTCACCGACCGGGGCGTCTGCTCAGTCAAGATCGGCGACTCGGATATGGACCTGGAGAGACAGCTGCGCGAGGAGTTCCCAGCGGCAGAACTCGCCCGAGACGAGGTCGGGCTCACAGATGTGCGCGAAGCGGCGAGGTCTCTGGCGGCGGGTCGGACGGATCCTCAGGACTTGCCACTCGACGTGCACGGCACCGTCTTTCAGTGGCTCGTGTGGCGGCAGATCCAGCGGATCCCGCGCGGCCGAACCAAGACCTACGCAGAGCTGGCTCATGCGATAGGCAGGCCCAAAGCGGCCCGGGCGGTGGCTCGGGCCTGCGCCACCAACCAGGTAGCGCTGCTGATCCCGTGCCATCGAGTGGTGCCCGCCGGCGGAGGGGAGGGGGGATACCGATGGGGCAAGGAGCGCAAACGCCGCCTTCTTCAGGCGGAGTCGGAGACGGTCTAGGAGTGCTCGGCGCTGAGCTTCAGCGCGGGGTGAGCTGGCCGACGAACTCCGGTGCGACCACCCAGCACAAGGTGGTATGGGCCACCCTGGAACCTCGACTCAGGCTGCCCACGCGAGACAACCGACCGTGGATGTGGCGCAGGCTCACCTCGGCGCCGTGGAGCCCAGCTCCGAGCGCGGCGAATGGGAGGAGTTGAAGGTCGACGAAGATGGCCATCGCTGCGGCAATCCCGATCGGGACATGGAACTGGACCAAAAGGAAGACCAATACGCCCTCCCTTATCCCGATTCCATTGGCCGAGATTGGGATGAAGGTCACCAGGAGCGCCAGCGGCAGAGCCAGTGCGAAGACCTCCCAGGAGATGGTGTACCCGAGAGCCCGGCTGAACACCTCCATCGATAGTAGGTTCAGCCCCCAACCGAGCCCGCCGGCGGCGATGGAACAGGTGAGCGCACCCGGGGTCCCCTTGAAGCTCGCCAGGGAGCGAAGGAAGGGACCGACTTTGTGCAAGTGGACCCGCCAGCCCAGGTCGGAGGCCGCCTTTCCTACCGCTCTGGCAAAGAGCCGCTCCGCGCCCAATGCCAGGCCCCAGCACACCAGCATCACGCCGCTGAAGCAGGCGAATCCGATCAGGCTGGGAATCCGGAACACGTCATGCATGACGACCGCCCCCAGCAGACCCCAGAGCGCCATGCCCAGCGTGCCGGCCATGCGGCTGCCCACCAGCGAGGCGATCACCGGACCGTGCCCGGCGACCTTCCCGACTTGGACTGCCCGCACGGCATCACTGCCGACGCCGGCAGGGAACACCTGATTAATGAAGAGGCCCTTCATGTACCAGCCGCCTAGATAGCGCCAGCCAAGCGCCTTGCCGGCTCCCCGGACTAGGGCACCCCACTCCAGGACGCTGGCAATCACCGACAGACCGGCCAGCGCCAGTGCGAACAGGGCCCACTGCCACTGCAGGTGGGAGAACGAACGCACGGCGGCCCCCAGGTTCACCGAGTGGGCGAAGATTCCTACCGCTAGGAGGGTGACCCCCACCCTCACCCAGGGCCGCGAGGCGGCCCGGCGGATCCCGGCGAAGATCGTGAGAGCGGTGCGCCTGCCCACCCTCGGCACGATACACCACACTCCGCCGAGGCCCGCGTTCCGCGAGCGATTCGTCTCAACGGCGTGGCGGGCAGTTTAGGATTTCGTTCAATTGAGCACCCTGTCTCCAGCCGAATCGCCAAGCCAGATCCCTCCCAGGGTCGGCATCCTGCCCACCTACGTACCGCGCGACAGGCGCGATCTGACTGTCCGGCCCCCGCGGCGGCAGCGCATCGAGCAGCGACTCTGGGAGATGGTGCCTGGACTCACGGTCTGGCTGATCCTGGCCACCCCGCTGGCAGTGGGCTTCGTGATCACCTTCACCAACTTCGAGGACCTCTGGCTGCTTGGTCTATTTGCGGTCATCCTCGACAGCTACTGGCTGGTCAAACTGGTGCACACCTTCCGCTACGTGCTTCGAGGCATCCGGCTACTGGAGGCGGCTCAGGCTGTCGATTGGGCGGAGCGGCTCACAACGCTTCCCACGATTCCCGGGGACCCACAGCCCGAGGAGATCATTCACGCCTTTCTGATCCCTACCTACACGGAGCGCTACGAGACGCTCCACGCCACGGTCTCGGCTCTTGCGGCGGCCGACTATCCGAACCAGAACAAGATCTGCGCCATCATCACCCGGGAGACCGACCTAGAGGGATGCCTCAACGTCGAGCGGCTCCAGGAGAAGTTCGGGGGCAGCTTCCGGGCCTTCTGGCACATCAAGGACCCACTGCTCCCAGGAATCGTTGTGGGCAAGTCAGCTGCGATGGCCTATGGCGGCCCCGTGCTCCAGCGAGCCTGCGAAAGCTTGGGCCTCGACCCGGCCCGGGTGATCGTCACCGACCTCGACTCCGACTACCGAGTCCATCCCCAGTACCTCGCCTACACCACCTACCAGTACTGCTCGGTACCGGACCGGCTGACCTCGATCTGGCAACCGGTCCCGATGTTCCTCAACAACCTGTGGCGGGTGCCATCCGCCGTTCGCTCGATGGCCACATTGGGGACCCAGTGGCAGCTCTACCTCCACCAGCACCCCAAGCGGCTGGTGATGTTCTCCGCCTACTCGATGTCGCTGCAGATGCTCACCGAGGTGGGCTTCTGGGACGACGACGTGATCCCGGAGGACTCGCGGTTTTTCTGGAAGGCGTTCTTCACGTACGGGGCCAGGCTGCACGTGCGTCCCGCCTACCTACCGATGTATGGCGATGCACCCCGGGCCTCCGATTACGGCACCACCCTGGTCAGCCAGTACAACCAGATCAAGCGCTGGGCCTGGGGGGTGACCGACGTGCCCTACGTGGCCTCCCGGATGACCTCACATCCGGAAATTCCACTCCGGCTTCGCATCCAGCGGTTCAAGATGCTGGTCTTCAACCATCTCAGCTGGGCCACCGTCCCGATGTTGATCCTCATCTCGGGGACTCTGCCCTCTCTGTTTAATTACGACTACGCCATCTCCAACGCGGGCGCGGTCCTGGAGACCGCCGCCAGCATCATCCTGACCACAACGCTGCTGAACATCGTGGCGGTGGCGGTCCTCGACAACCGGCTCCAGCCCCGGCCGCCCGGGTGGCCATGGTGGCGGCGCCGGCTGGTTGACATCCAGACACTGATGTACCCGGTCGTGTTCATGGTTCTGAGCGTCATCCCGGCGCTGGAGGCTCAAACCCGACTCCTCTTCGGTTCCCATCTCGAGTACCGGGTCACCGAGAAGGTATAGGCGGAAGCCGCCAGTACAATTCCGGCGATGGTGGACCGGCCGGTCGTTTTCAGCGGCATGAAGCCCACCGGGGTGCTCCATCTAGGGAACCTACTGGGTGCGCTTCAGCCCTGGGTGCTGGAACAGGACCAATTTCGAAATTTCTTCTGCGTGGTCGATCTGCACGCGCTGACCGAACCCCACGATCCAGACGAACTCGCCCACAAGACCCGACAGGTCGCCGCGCTCTACATCGCCGCCGGAATCGACCCCGAGATCTCGACCGTCTTGGTGCAGTCCCACGTCCATGAGCACAGCGAGCTCGCCTGGATCCTCGGCTGCCTCACTCCCACCGGCTGGCTAGAGCGAATGACCCAGTACAAGGACCGGGCCAGGAAGCGAGACGCCGAGCGGATCAGCACTGGGATATTCACCTACCCAGTCCTGATGGCCGCGGACATCCTGCTCTACCAGGCCAACTACGTGCCGGTAGGGGAGGACCAGCGACAGCATCTGGAGCTGACACGTGACCTGGCCGCCCGCTTCAACCGGCTCTTCGGGGAGACCTTCGTCCTGCCCGAGCCCCGCATCGCCCGGGCGGGGACCGGGGGGCGAGTGATGGCCCTCGACGACCCTGACGCCAAGATGAGCAAGAGTTCTGAAGGCGACGCCGGACTCATCGCGCTCTTGGATTCGCCGGAGCGGATCCGTTCCAAGTTCATGAGGGCCAAGACCGATAGCGGCAGCGCGGTGGACGTGGCCCATGCCCAGGCCGGCGTGGCCAACCTCCTTGACATATACCGGAGTGTGACCGCCTGCAGCCGGGAGCAGCTGGAGTCCGAGTTCGACGGAAACGGGTACGGTGAGCTGAAAGGCAAGGTCGCGGACGCCGTGGTCGCCACCCTCAGGCCGATCCAGGGTCGGTACCACGAACTGATGGCCGATCCGGCCAACATCGACGCCATTTTGGCCCAGGGCGCGGCGCCGGGCCAGGGAGGTGGCGGTTGCGACCATGTCGGTCGTCCGCGAGAGGGTGGGGCTCCTGCCCGTCGGCAAGCTCGGCTGAGGCCGCCGGGGCCGTTCCCAGGGGGCCCCGGACGGGGGGTGTCCGATAGGCCCCGGCCTATAATCCCGCCGATGCGGTGGAGTCGTATAGGCGTCTTCCTCACCGCCGCGGCACTTCCTACCTATGTCCTGCGCGGCCACCTCTTCGGGCGGTTGCCCTTCACTGGTCTGGAGGTCGTGCTGGGGCTGACTGTGCTGGCCTTCATCGTCGAAAGCTCGGTGCAGCGCCGCATGCCCCGATTGGACACTCCTTTCAGCGTGATCATGGCGGTGATCCTGCTGGCCACCGTAATAGGCGTACTGGCCAGCCCGGATCACCAGGAAGCACTGGGCATCGCCAAGGCCTACATCGTCGAGCCCATGGTCCTCTTCTTCGTGGCCGTCAACGTGCTGCGCTCGAGCTGGGACTGGGAGCGGGTCGTCTACGGCCTCTACGTGAGCGGCTTGGTGGTTGCCGTGTCCCAGATGGTGGCCCTCGGCGAGGCCTTGAGAAACCACAGCGTGAACCTCAATTTTTCGCCACCGTCCCCGACCTGGTTGTGGTCGAACAATAACTTCGGCGGCATCTTCCTCGACCCGGTGGTCGCTCTGGCGCTGGGCTTAGCCCTGTTCGGAGGCGTGCGCTACCGCAACGTCCACTGGGCCGCACTGCTTGTGCTGGGAGCGGGAGACATCCTCACGCTCAGCCGGGGCTCTTGGGTGGCACTGGTAGTGCTGGCGGTGCTGGCGGCGGCCTTGCACCCGCGCCGCCGCCTCTTATTGAGCCTTTGCCTGGTGGCGGTGGTGGTCGCGGTGGTGCTGCCGCCGGTGCGACACAGAATTGCTAATGAACTGAACACGAGCAATCCCGCCAACTCCCTGGTCGCCCGGGTCCGCCTCTGGCACGCCACGGTGGATCTCATCGAGAGCCACCCGTTCACAGGTTCGGGGCTGGCGGGCTACCAGGCCACCATCGGACCTTACCGAGCCCAGGTCCACGACCCGTCAACCCAGACCCACGTCTACCCGGACCAGCTGGAGCTGGACTTCTGGGTGGAGCTGGGAGTGCTCGGATTCGTGGCGCTGCTCGCTTTCTTCGTGGAGTTGATTCGCTACCTGGCACCGGCAGTCCGCGCCGGACCGTCCGAGCACCCGTGGGCGGTCGCGTTGACTCTCGCGTGGGCGGCGATCTTCGTCCACGGCCTGCTTGACAGCCCCTACTGGAAGAATGACCTGGCCGCCGAGTGGTGGCTGCTGGCGGCTCTGGTCACTGTGGCGGTGGTCCCTGCCACCAGACACTTGCAGTTGCCCCGGCGCAAGCCGGCAGTCCCCTAGCCGGGCGACCGTGAGCACAGCTCAAAGGGCGGTCCGCAGCACCACGATCCTCTTCGTCGCCAGAACCGCCTCCAAGCTCTTCGTGCTGGGCGCTTTCCTCCTGCAGCAGCACACCTTGGGCGCCCGGCTTTACGGCGAATTCAGCCTGATCGTGGTGTTGAGCACCCTCTCCAGCATCGTCGGCGACCTCGGCCTGCAGATCGTGTATCTGCGTGAGGCGAGCCGCGACAACTCCCGGATGAAGACCTACTTGGCCGCGGTTCTGGCGGCCAAGATCCCCCTCTTTTTGCTAAGCCTGGCAAGCCTTTTTGTGCTTGCCGTGGTCGCCGGCAAGGGCCCGGGATTCCTGGCGCTTGTAATCCCCGCGTTCGTCCTCCAGGTCGCGACCAGCGTGGCCAACGTGATGCGCAGCACCTTCTACGCCACCGGCGAGATGCGCTACGAGGCGGTCGCCACCATGTCGGAAGCGGTGATCCTTCTGGTGGGGACATTCTTCGTGGCCCGAGCTCATCTGGGCGTCGCCGTCATACCTCTGGGTGTACGCGCTCAGCTACGCGGTCACCTGCGTCTACGCCTACGTGATCATCGGCCGTCGCTACTTTCAGCCCTCGGTCCACTTTGACCCGGTGCTGGCGCGCCGGCTCTTGAAGATGGCCCTGCCGTTTGCTCTGGTCTTCTTCTTGAACACCGTCTATTTCCGCATAGACGTGGTCATTCTCAGCCTGCTGCGACCGCTCACCGAGGTCGGCTACTACACCGCTGCCTACAAGTTCTTGGACGGACTCTCGTTTGTTCCGCAAACGATCATGAACGCGGTCTTTCCCACCCTTTCAGTGGTCCACTTGGAGGCCGTGTCATCGATGCGGCAGGCGTACACCGCGACGATCAGGCTGCTAGCGGCACTGGGAATGCCCTTCGCTGTTTTCCTGGCCTTTGGGGCGGCCCCATTTCTTAGCGCTCCCTTCGTCAAGGTCTACCCGCAATCCGCTCCCGCGCTGCAGATCCTGTCGCTGGCGATCGTCTTCATGTTCGTCAATAGCACCTTCGTCTTCGGTCTGGGAGCGATGGATCGGCAACGCGACAGCGTCTACCTCTCGGTCCTCAGCATCGTGGTCAATGTGGTGCTCAACCTGATTCTGATTCCCATCTTTCCGCGCGCGACCGGCTATCTTGGCTGCAGTTGGGCCACCGTCATCACGGAGGTCTTCCTGCTAGTGGCGGGATATTGGATGGTGCGGCGTCGGCTTGGGCATCGGCTGCCCTGGGGGAAACCACTGGTTCCGATCCTGGTCTCTGGCGCACTGATGGCCGGAGTGATGGGGCTGTTCTCGCAGCTGAACGTCTTTCTCGTGGGGTTCGTGGCTGGGATGATCTACCTGGGGGCCCTTTTTGTCACCGGTGGAGTGTCTCTAGACGAGCTTCGCACCATCCGTTCCAGCCTCGGCCGGCGCCTCACTCCGATAGTGGTGGACGACGGTGGTGGCTGAATCCGAACCACTGCTCCGGGCTGTCGAGCTGACCGGGGCATCCCGCCACCGGCTGCGGAGGCTGCTGCCGGTGATCGTGATGCGGGTGATCGGTGATGCCTTGGCCGTCTCGGCCGGCGCTCTACTCGGCTTCCAGTACCGGTTCTATGTATCTGGTGTGCCGATCCCGGGGCACCAGGTCCCGAGTTTCCACGCCTACCTGCTGGCGGTACCGGTGGTGGCGGCGCTGTGGGTGGTCACCTTCGCATTCACCGGTCGCTATCGCGTCTCCCTGGGGCAGTCGTTCGTCGACGAGATCGTCGGCTCGGCCGGATCGGTGGCGCTGTTCGTGGTGGTGGCATTGGCCCTTGAGGGGCTGTATCGCGGCTTCCCCTACTCTCGCCTGGTTCTGGCCGATGCTGCGGTCGCCGCGGTCTTCCTCTTCTTGGCTGAGCGCGCCTTGGTTCGCCTGGCCCAGGGGGCCCTGCTGCGCGGGGGGATGGGCAGCACCCGGGTTCTGGTGGTGGGGAGTGGTCCGGTGGCTGAGCTACTCCTGCGCCGGCTTCGGATGTTTCCCGAGTACGGCTATCAGGTGGTGGGGGAGGTGAGCTCGGAGCCGGCGCGGGCCGCCGTCACGGGCGGTTCGGACGTTCCTCGCTTCGGCCTAGAATCGGGGCTGGGGCGCCTGGTCCTGCGGGAACGGGCCGACACCGTGCTGCTGGCCTTGAGCGGGGTCAGCCACGACCAGGTTCTTGAGCTGGCCCGCGACTGCCTGGCGGCGGGTGCGGAGGTCAAGGTCGTCCCCGACGTGCTGGAGATCATGACCAGTGCGTCGAGCACCGAGGAGGTGGCCGGGCTCCCGCTTTTGGGGCTAAGACCCAACCGTCTGGTCGGGGGCAATCTGCTGATCAAGCGCGGATTCGACCTGTTGGCAACGGTGATTCTCTCGATCGTCGCGATCCCTGTGGTAGCCGTCTGCGCGGCGGCGATCGCCATCGGCTCCCCAGGCTCTCCCTTCTACCGACAGGAGCGCTTGGGCAAGGACGGCAAACCGTTCGAGGTATGGAAGCTGCGCTCGATGGTCAAGGATGCCGAACGGGAGGTGGGGCCGGTGATGACCGCCGTCGCTGATCAGCGCCGGACACCGGTCGGGCGATTCGTCCGCCGGTACAGCCTGGACGAACTGCCCCAATTGTGGAATGTGCTAGTGGGGGAGATGAGCCTGGTGGGACCCCGTCCCGAGCGACAGTTCTTCGCCAAGCAGTTCGAGGAATCTGTGCCGAGGTATCGGGAACGTCTCCAGGTCAAACCGGGATGCACTGGGTGGGCCCAGGTCAACGATCTGCGCCAGTCCAGCAGCATGGAGGAGCGCGTCTTCTACGACCTCTATTACGTGGAGAACTGGTCGCTCAGCCTGGACCTCAAGATTCTCCTGCTGACCCCGTGGCGGCTCCTCTTCCACCGCCATGCCTACTGAGCTTTTGCGGGGGACTGATAAGTTGAGCGCCGTGAAGGGGTTGGTCCTAAGCGGGGGCAAGGGAACACGGCTGCGTCCGATCACCCACACCGGGGCAAAGCAGCTGGTCCCGATCGCCAACAAGCCGGTTCTCTTCTACGGCCTCGAGGCGCTGGTGGAGGCGGGGGTCACTGACATCGGGATCGTGGTGGGAGACACAGCAGCGGAAATCCGGGAGGCGGTTGGCGACGGGTCTCGGTTCGGCGCCGAGGTGGAGTACATTCCGCAGTTGCAACCACTGGGATTGGCCCATGCCGTCCAGATCTCCAGGGAGTTCCTGGGCGACTCGGACTTCGTCATGTACCTTGGCGACAACTTCATTCCCGGCGGCATCAGAGGAGTCGTCGAGCAGTTCCGAGGCGAGCGCCCGGATGCCCTCATCCTGCTCAAGCAGATGCCCCACCCCGAGCGATTTGGAGTGGCGGAACTCGATGGTGAACGGGTGGTGCGCCTCACCGAAAAACCCGCGGTGCCCAGATCCGATCTGGTGCTGGTAGGTGTCTACCTGTTCCAGGCCGGGATCATGGAGGCGGTCGACGCCATCGAGCCGTCCGCTCGAGGCGAACTGGAAATCACCGATGCCATCCAGTGGGAGATCGACCACGGCCGCCGGGTGACCCCCCATGTGGTGACCAGCCGCTGGATCGACACCGGCAAGATGGACGATCTCCTGGAGTGCAACCGAGTGGTCCTGGAGATGCTCCCAGAGACCCGCGACGGTCGAGTCAGCGAGGACTCCAAGCTGCTCGGCAAGGTGATCCTGGAAGAGGGCAGCGAGGTGCTGGGCAGCACCATTCGGGGCCCGGCCATCGTCGGTGCTCACACCAGGGTGGTGGACTCATTCGTGGGCCCCTTCACCGCTCTCTACCACCACGTCCTGGTGCGAGGGGAGTGAGATTGAGCATTCGATAGTGTTGGAGAACACGACAATCCGTGGGGTGAGCAAGATCGAGGATTCACTGATTGGACGGGATGTCGTAATCGAGAAGAGTGAAACACGGCCGCGGGCCCACAAACTGATGCTCGGCGATCACTCGCGGGTCAGCCTCTCGTGAGCCGTCCGGGAAGGGGCAGCTGATGGCCTGGCAAGCCGACCACGCCCGAAATGGACTCGGTGCTTGACGGCCTGCGGTCGGTGCCGCCGGAGGAGCGCCAGGGTCGCCATCGACGGGGTAATGATCAAGACCTTCCAGGTGCACTCTGACCAGCGGGGCTACTTTCTGGAGCAGCTGAAGCGGGGTGATCTGGATGATCAGGGACGGCCGTTCCTGCCCGGAGCAGAGTTTCGCCCAGATGTCGAGGTCGCTGGCCTACGCACGGGGCGGCAATCCTCCCGAGCTGATCAAGGCCTTTCACTGGCACAAGCGCCAGTGGGACTACTGGGACATCGTCAAAGGCAACGCCCGGGTGGTCCTGGTTGACCTGCGAGCTGGGTCGCCGACCCAAGGCAGGACCCAGGTGGTGATCGCCGGTGAGAACGCGCCCAAGATGATCGCCATCCCGCCGCTGGTCGCCCATGGCTACCAGGTTCTCGACCTGCGGGACGTGCTCCTCTGCTACTACGTCACCGAGCCCTACGACGCCGCGAGTCCGGACGAGGGGCGGATCCCCTGGAACGATCCCCGGATCGCCTTCGACTGGTCGATCGAGAACATCTGAGTGCCTGAGCGGGCCTGCCTACCATCGGTTGGCGAGGGGATTCCGGCCCGGCTGCTGGTGACGGGCGGCGCGGGATTCATCGGCTCAGCCTTCGTGCGCCAGCTGCTCGCAAGACGGCGAGGGTTTCGCGGTCACCGTTCTCGACAAGCTCACCTATGCGGGAAACCTGGCCAACCTGGAGCCGGTCGAATCCCACCCCGGCTTCCGGTTCGTGCAGGGCGACATATGCGACTCCGAGGTCGTCTCCCAGTTGGCGGGTGAGGTCGAGTGCATCGTCAATTTCGCCGCCGAGACCCACGTGGACCGTTCGATCCTGGATCCCAGCGGCTTCATACGGACCGACGTACTGGGAACCCACGAGCTGCTGGAAGCCGCCCGAAACGCTGGCCATGCCCGCTTCCTGCAGGTCTCGACAGATGAGGTGTACGGCGATGTCGAGGCTCCCACGCGGTCGGTGGAAACCGACCCCATCCGACCTCGCTCGCCCTATTCGGCGAGCAAGGCTAGCGGTGACCTCCTGTGCTTCGCCTACCACGCCACATACGGGCTGCCAGTCCTGGTGACGCGCGGTTCGAACACCTACGGCCCCTATCAGTATCCCGAGAAAATCGTGCCGCTTTTCATCACCCAGGCGCTGGACCACCAGCCGCTGCCCATCTACGGCGACGGCAGTGCCGTGCGCGATTACCTGCACGTCGACGACCACGCCCGAGGGATCGCCACCGTGTTGGCCCGAGGGGTCGTGGGTGAGGCCTACAACCTGGGCCGCGGGCAGGAGCCGATGAGTGGGATGAAGGTCGCCGAGACCGTGCTCGGGCTGACCGGAGGTAGCGCCGCCTCGATCCAGCCCGTTCTCGACCGCCCAGGGCACGACCGACGCTACGCCCTGGACAGTCAGAAGGCCCAAGGGCTGGGCTGGCGCCCTGAGGTGGACTTCGAGGAGGGGATCGCTCGGACGGTGAAGTGGTACGAGGAGCACCGCGACTGGTGGGGACCCATCAAGTCTGGGGAGTTCCTCGACTTCTACCGGCGCAACTACCACCCCTGGTCGCAGCCTCCCCGTCCACCCCCTGAGGGAGCCATCCGCTTGAGGATCCTGCTGCTCGGCGCCGGTGGCCAGCTGGGGCGCGAACTCACTCGATCACTGGTCGGGGCAGGACACGACGTGACCGCCCTGGACAGGAGCACCCTCGACATCACCGACGTGAAAGCGGTTCGTGCCGCGCTCGAGCCGCCCGGCTACCAGCGGGTGGTCAACTGTGCCGCCTACACCAAGGTTGACCAGGCCGAGATCCGAGCCCGAACTGGCCTTCGCCATCAACCGCGACGGGGCCAAAACCTGGCGCTCGCTTGTGCCGAGGTGGAGATTGCGCTCTGCCACGTCAGCACCGATTTCGTCTTCACCCAGGAGCCCCGGGACCCGCCACGTCCCTGGGCCGAGGATGACGTCCCTGAGCCGCGCGGGGTCTATGCCGAGAGCAAGCGGGCGGGCGAGTTGGATGCCTGGCTGTCGGTGGTCCTCTCTATCTGGTCCGAACCTCATGGCTGTACGGCATGGCTGGCCCCAACTTCCCCCTGGCGATCTGCCGGGCCGCGCAGCCAGGGGACGGCTTAAGGTGGTGGCGGACCAAGTGGGCTGCCCCGACCTGGACTGGCGACCTGGCAATGGCGCTGGGGCGGTTGCTGGAAGAGGAGCATTCGGCCTCTACCATCTGACCGGCTCCGGGTCCACCACCTGGTTTCACTTCGCGGAGGCGATTCTCCGCGAAGTCGGAATCGACGCGGACGGTGCTGCCAACCACCACCGCCGCGTGGGGCGCGGCGGCGCCCCGGCCTCGCTACTCGGTCCTGGACAACAGCAGGTGGCGTGGCCTGGGGATGGGAGAGATGCCCGCCTGGGAGCTGGGCCTTCGCGGCTACGTGGCGGCTGAGAGCGGAGGGTGCTTTCGCCGAGTTCGCCGCGGGCGCCGGGGCTCGGCTTGAACCCCTCCGCCGAGGTCTCGGAAGTCGGCGGCAGTGATCTGCACTTACCGCTCCGGGCGAAGAGGTTGGCGGCGGCGCTCCGATCGTGCGCTGGCGTCCGGACTCACCCGAGCCCACATGACCGTCGTCGACAACGCCTCGGGCGACGGCACTGCCGACCTGGTCCAGCAGCGATTCCCGGAGGTGAACCTGAATTCGCGCTGGATCGCAACCTGGGCTTCGCTGCGGCCAACAACCTGGCTGCGCGGGACCTCCCCGGGAAGTCGCTGTTGCTGCTGAACCCCGACGCTGTCTTGTCGAGGATGCCCTTGGGTAATGGTGCGCGCGCTGGCCGAGGATCCTCGGCGGGGCGCGATCTCGCCGCGGATCGACCGTCCTGATGGCGTCTCGATGCCGCTTGCCGGCGCAGCTTCCCGACCCCGCTGCGACGCGCTCTGGCGGCTGGCGGCATCAGCCGTCTGCGCCCGGAAAGCCCCCGATTCGGCGCCTACAACCTGACCCATCTCCCGGTGGACCAGGCGACCGAGATCGACAGCGGCAGCGGCGCCTGTCTGCTGGTCCGGCGCGACGTCTGGGATCAGCTGGGTGGATTCGATCCACGTTTTTTCATGTACGGGGAGGACCTGGACCTCTGCTGGCGGATCCAGCCAGCTGGGATTCGACGGTGTGGTACGAGCCGGCGGCGCGGGTGGTCCACCGCAAAGGAGCCAGTTCTCGTCAGGTCGCCCTGCCGATGCTGGTCGCCTTCCACCGTTCGATGTGGCGCTTTTACCGAATCCACTATCTGCGCGGGCTGGAACGCTCTCTGGTCCCCGCTGGTGGCGCTCTGGGGATCCTGCTCACGGCTGGGCTGGCTGCTTGGGGCTCAACGCGGTCCGTCGCAGCCCGACCGTGAGCCCATGAGCGCGTCGGGTCTCGGCGGGCCAGGCCGGCAGTGGCGGTGATCGCGGTGAACTGGAACGGGCGCCGGGACTGCGAGGCGATGCTCGGATCGATCCGCTCTCAGACGCTGGCTCCGGCTGAGATCTGGTGGTGGACAACGGGTCCCTGGACGGTTCTCGGGAGTGGTTCCAGGCCCAGCCCGAGGTGCAGGTGCTCGACCAATACGGCAAATCGGGGGTTCGCCGTCGCGGTCAACCAGGGACTGAGGGCGACCAGCGCGCCCTGTGTGTTGCTCTGCAACCTGGATGTCAGCTGGACCCGACGTTCCTGGCGCAACCTCGTGGCACGAGCCGAGACCGCCGGTGATATCGGCAGCGTTGGAGGGCGGCTCCGGGGCGGTTCGCCGGGCGCCGGGCCGCGCCTCGACTCCACGGGCCACGTCCTGTATCGCAACGGCTGGGTCGCCAATCGGGACCAGGGTGCGCCCGACGATGGGCGCCGCCGGCAGCCAGAGGAGGTGTTCGGGGTCTCCGCGGCGGCGGCTCTCTATCGAAGGGAGATGCTGGAAGATGTCTCGCTGAACGGGGCAGGTTCTGTGCGAGGACTTTTTCGCCTATCTGGAGGACGTGGATCTGGACTGGCGGGCCCGGTGGCGCGGCTGGCGGGCCTGGTATGAGCCGGCTGCCACCGCCTTGCCATCGGCGGGGCGGGACCGGGCTGCATCGCGACCAGCGCGATCGAGCGCCACGTGGTCGCCAACAGAATCTCGGTTTGGGTCCGCAACGCCCCGCCTGGCTGGCTGCGTGATGGTCATCTGGTCGGCGCCAGCGCACTATTCACCCTTCGCATCGGGCGGGCCGCAGTTCGCCATCCCGGTGCGGTCGCAGGGAGCTGTCGATGCCATCCGGCGGCTGCCCCAGTCACGCCGCGAGCGCAGGTCATCATGGGGCGGCGTCGGGTCGATCCGAGGTCGGTGGCGCGCTGGGCCGAGCCAGCTCCGTGGGGCCGTGCTGCTGGGACTTGGGGGCGATCGCCGCTAGCGTCGGGAGCATGCCGGCTCTTGTAGCCTTGATGCGTAGTGCCCGAGCTGCATGTATTCACCGAACCCCAGGAGGGCGCCTCCTATCGAGCAGCTGGCACGAGTTGCGCGGGCGGCCGAGGAGATCGGCTTCTCGGGATTCTTTCGCTCCGACCATTACCAGTCCATCGAGCGCGCGGGCGGTCTGCCCGGTCCGACCGACGCCTGGGTGACCCTCGCCGGACTGGCGCTCGAGACCCGGCGGATACGCCTGGGCACTTTGATGACCTGCGCCACCTTCCGACTCCCCGGTCCGCTGGCGATCGCGGTCGCCCAGGTGGACCAGATGAGCCAAGGCCGGGTGGACCTGGGGATCGGCGCGGGCTGGTACGCCACCGAGCACGCCGCCTACGGGATCCCCTTCCCCGACCCGACGGAACGCTTTGAGCGGCTCACCGAGCAGCTCGAGATCATCTCCGGGTTGTGGGGCGCGCCCGACGGGCACCGCCTACTCATTCAGGGGTCGCCACTACCAGCTGGAGGATTCCCCCGCCTTGCCCAAGCCTTGGCAGCGCCCCGGTCCACCGATTCTGATCGGAGGAATGGGCAAGCTGCGAACTCCTGCCCTGGCAGCCCAATTTGCCGCCGAGTTCAACGTCGCCTTCGTCTCGCTGGATGCCGCCGCCGCCCAGTTTGAGAATGTGCGGTCAGCCTGCCGAGCCCGGGGGCGAGATCCTGGACTGCTGAGATTGTCGGCTGCTGTGACCGTCTGCTGCGGCCGGGACCAGGCCCAGGCACTGAGTCGGGCCCGACACTTGGGCCAGGACCCGGAGCGGCTGGAGGAGGTGGGAGCTTTGGGAACGCCGGCACGGGTGGTGGAGCGACTCGCACGCGTACGCCAGCCTGGGTTGCCAGCGAATCTATCTGCAGTTTTTGGACCTGGACGACATGGACACATCTGGAACTGCTGGGGAGCGAAGTCCTCCCGGCCTTAGTTTGATCTGGTGACCGAGGATCTGAACGACCCAGATGGGCTTGATGAGGGGCCGAGCTATACCGTGGCCCAGGCAAATCAGCTGCTCCCGGCCCTGATACCGGTCCTGAGATCGCTTCAGGATCAACTCACCGTCGCAGCCGACCCAGCCGCGATCGAGCAACTCCGAACTGTCGAGGGCCACAACGGGGGAGGGTCTGCAGCCTCGGCAATGCTCCAGGCGGGCCAGCGGGTGGAGCGGGAGTTGGCGTTTCTCCGCGAGCACGGCATCCTGCTCCGAGACCCGGCATCTGGGCTGATCGACTTTCCGGCCCGGCGAGAGGGGCAGTCGGTGTTCCTTTGCTGGCGCATCGGCGAGCCCGCGGTTGGTTTCTGGCACCGCAGAGACCAGGGGTATGTCGACCGGCAGCCGCTCTGAGCCGCCCGAGGTCAACGGCCACCGCGAAGTTCGCCCAGTCGAGATCATCGAAGCCCTGTAGTAGGATTCGCCGGTGCCGGAGGCCGTCCCCGTTCCTGAGGTCGATCTTCGGTCGTACATACGGGACGTTCCCGACTATCCCAAGCCGGGCATCCTGTTTCGAGACATCACTCCACTGCTGGGTTACGGTCCAGCGTTTCGCACCGCCTGCTCGCAGATCACCGAGCGGTTCCGCTCAGACGACGTCGGGGCGGTGGCCAGCATCGAATCGCGCGGGTTCACCTTCGGAGCGGTGATCGCCTTCCAGCTTGGGGTAGGGGTCATTCCGGTGCGCAAGGCGGGGCGGTTGCCCTCGGCGGTTATCACCTCCAGCTACGAACTGGAGTACGGCGAAGCCACCCTGGAGATGCACGAGGACGCGATCGAGCCGGGAACCAGGATCCTGGTGGTCGACGATCTGTTGGCGACCGGTGGGACCGCTCTGGCGACACTCACCTTGATCAATAGCCTGGGCGGGGTGGCAGTGGGCTTTGGCTTCGTGATCGAGCTGACGGCACTGCAAGGTCGAGAGCGGCTGGCGGGCAACCGGGTCGAGGCGCTGCTCGCGCTGTGAGAGGAGATTGGATTGGCTGAGACGGGGACGGCTCGGTCCGTCGACTACGACGTCACGGACATCAAACTGGCGGACTCTGGAGCCCAGAGGGTGGCGTGGGCAGCCCGGGACATGCCCGTCCTTGCCCAGATCCGGGCTCGGTTTGAGGCGGACCAGCCCTTCCGGGGCCTGCGCCTAGGCGGGTGTCTGCACGTCACCGCCGAGACGGCCAACCTTGTCCTGGCCCTGGCAGCCGGTGGCGCCCAGGTCGCACTGTGCGCCAGCAACCCGCTGTCTACCCAGGACCAGGTGGCGGCAAGCCTGGTGGCTCATGGCATCTCTGTGTTCGCCCGGCGTGGCGAGGACCGTGACGTCTACTACTCACACCTTGAAGCGGTGCTGGCGACTCGCCCGCAGATCACCATGGACGACGGTGCTGACCTGGTCGGGCTGCTCCACCAGCGAGACCCATCGGAATCGGCGCACGTGATCGGGAGCACCGAGGAGACCACGACTGGGGTGATCCGGCTGCGTTCTATGGCCAAGGCCGGTGTCCTGCGCTTCCCCGTGATCGCGGTCAACGAAGCGCTCACCAAGCATCTGTTCGACAATCGCTACGGAACCGGACAGTCAACCATCGACGGTCTGAGTTCGCGCCACCAACATCCTTCTGGCCGGCCGCACCATCGTGGTCTGTGGGTACGGCTGGTGCGGCCGCGGTCTGGCCTCCAGGGCCCGCGGCATGGGTGCCCAGGTGATAGTCACCGAGGTGGACCCCACCCGAGCCCTGGAGGCGGTGATGGAGGGCTACCAGGTCATGACCCTCCTGGAAGCCGCCCCCCACGCCGACGTGGTGATCACGGTCACCGGCGACTGCAACGTGGTCGATCGCCAGCACTTCGAAGTCCTCAAGGACGGCTGCATCGTCGCCAACAGCGGTCACTTCAACTCGGAGATCAACCTGGCAGCACTGGACGAGCTGACCACCGAGGTCTCCGAGGCGCGGCCCCTGGTGGCCCAGCACTCCCTGGCCAACGGGCGCCGGGTCTACCTGCTGGCTGAGGGAAGGTTGCTCAACCTCTCGGCAGCCGAAGGTCACCCCGCTTCGGTCATGGATATGTCCTTCGCCAACCAAGCGCTGGCCGCGGCCTACCTAGCCGCGCATGCCGGTGAGCTCACTCCGGAGGTTCACGACGTTCCGCAGGCGATCGACCAGGAGGTGGCGCAGCTCAAGCTCGCCGCGCTGGGGGTCGCGATCGATGTGCTGACCGAGCAGCAGGAGGCCTATCTCTCCTCCTGGGAGCAGGGCACAGACTGAGACCTGTCCCGGTGGCCAGCGGCCGCCTGGCTAAGATGACCACAACCCTCGGACAGGAGAAGGTCCGTTCTGACAAGCGGATGGCTTCCGGTGAGGGTGGGAGGAGACGCGCTTGACGCAAAGAACCAACCGGCGCCTGTTCACCTCGGAATCGGTCACCGAGGGGCACCCCGACAAGCTGGCTGACCAGATCTCGGATGCCATCTTGGACGCCATCCTGGCCGAGGATCCGGTGGCCCGAGTGGCCTGCGAGACCGCCCTGACCACCGGGACGGCGATCATCATGGGCGAGATCTCGACCAGTTGCTACATCGACATGCCCAAGGTGGTCCGACAGACCATCCGCGAGGTCGGGTACGTGCGGGCCAAGTACGGCTTCGATTACGAAACCTGCGGGGTCCTCGTGCTGATAGAAGGCCAGTCGCCGGACATCGCCCAGGGCGTCGATGGGGGCGGGGCGGGCGACCAGGGAATGATGTTCGGATTTGCTTGTGACGAAACCCCGGAGCTAATGCCGGCCCCGATCCAGTACGCCCATGGGGTGAGCCGCCGACTCGCCGCCGCGCGCAAGGACGGCACACTCAAATGGGCCCGCCCGGACGGTAAGAGTCAGGTCACCGTCGAATACGACGATGGCGGGGTTCCGGTGCACATCGACACGGTGGTGGTCAGCGCCCAGCACTCCGAGGAAGTCTCCCACGATGAGATCGAGGCTGACATCCGAGAGCATGTGATCGCGGCTGCCTTGCCTCCGCACCTGTTTGACGCTGCCACCCGGGTGCTGGTCAACCCGACCGGCCGGTTCGTCATCGGCGGCCCCCAGGGCGACGCCGGACTGACTGGGCGGAAGATCATCGTCGACTCCTACGGCGGGCTGGGCCGTCATGGCGGCGGCGCCTTCTCTGGAAAAGATCCGACCAAGGTTGATCGATCCGCCGCCTACGGCGCGCGCTACGTGGCCAAGCACCTGGTGGCTGCCGGCCTTGCCCGTCGAGCGGAGATCCAATTGGCGTACGCCATCGGGGTTGCCCGGCCGGTCTCGATCGGGGTCGAGACCTTCGGCACCGAGACCATACCCAAGGAGCAGATCGAGTCACTGATCGATGAGTACTTCGACCTCTCGCCCAACGGGATCATCAAGGAGCTCTCCCTCCGCCGTCCCATCTATCGCCAAGTGGCGGCATACGGGCACTTCGGGCGCTCTGACCTCGACCTGCCCTGGGAACGGACCCCTTACCGTGATGCCCTGGCCCGCGACGCGGGGTTGGAACCACAGCTGAGCGTTGGCTCCGGGGCGGCCCGCTGACCCAGGCCGATTCTCCCGCTGATGGGGTGCCGACGGCACCCCAAGAACTGGTATCGGTGGTGCTCGCGGGCGGTTCTGGGACCAGGCTCTGGCCCCGATCGCGCTCGCGACAACCCAAGCACCTGACCCCGCTTGCACCCGACGGCCGCTCACTTCTGCGCCACGCCTACGACCGGGCCGATCGGCTGGGAAGACCAATCCTGGTGATCACTGCGGCCCAGCAGGTCGACCAGGTGACCTTGGAGATCCCCGAGCTGCCACCAGAGCGGCTCCTGCTCGAACCCGAGCCACGGGGGACCGGGCCGGCTCTCGCCTGGGCAGCTTTGAATGCGCTCCGGATCCACCCCGAGGCGGTGATGGTCTCGCTCCACGCCGACCACTACATGCCGGACGAGGCAGCGACCTCCAAGGCGCTGATTTCAGCTGCCAGCTGGGCCAGCGCCGTGGACGTGCTGATCTCGGTCGGGCTCAAGCCAACGTGGGGGGCGCCGGGTTTCGGCTACGTCAAGGCGGGACCGGAGCTGCCTCGCCCCCGAGAGTTGTCGGCGGCGCTGCCGCTTTTTGGAAGCCTGGGCTTCGTTGAGAAGCCTGGCGCGGATCGAGCGGATGAAATGGTCGCGAGCGGCCACTATTTCTGGAACACTGGCCTCTTCGCCTGGCGAGCCGAGCTCTTCTTGTCAGAGCTCCAGGCCCACGCTCCGGAGGTCGCCGAGGCCGTCCGCGCGGCATCCTCGACTCAGCAGGGAGACCCTCGCCGGGTTCGCTGCGGCCTGGAGTCGGGTGCCTGTGGGGGTGGTCGACCGCTTGGTAATGGAGCGCAGTTCAAAGGTTGCAGTTCTTCCGGTTGACTTGAGTTGGAGCGACCTCGGATCCTTCCTCGACCTCTATCAGGCAGCCCTTGTGGCAGGGTCCGGTGACTCAGAGCAGAACGTGGTCAGCGGCGACGCCCTGGTGCTGGATAGCCGCCGAAGCTATGTGGACTCCGCCGGACAGCGCATTGTGGTGTTGGTGGGAGCGGATGATCTGGCCGTGATCGACACCCCGGACGCCCTTTTGGTCTGTCCACTGTCCCGGGTCCAGGAGGTGACTCGGGTGGTTGCCGAACTCCGCGAGCGGGGTCGCTCCGACCTCCTCTAGCGGCGGTGGTGAGGCCCCCGACCGCCGATTGAAGGTCAATGACCTAGCCATACAATGACCGTGGTCCGCGCCACCGAGATGTCCCAGGGAGATCAGAGCTGAGCCAATCCAAGATCAGTTTCGGCACCGACGGTTGGCGGGCCGTCGTGGCCGACGATTTCACCTACGCCAACGTCCGGGCTGTCACCCAGGCGGTCGCCCAGTACCTCGCCTCCGCCCCCGCCGATGGCAAGGTGGTGGTCGGGCACGACACCCGGTTCTCGGCGGAGTTGTTCGCCCGAGAGGTTGCGCGGGTCTTAGCAGCCAACTCCCGACAGGTCCTGCTCAGCGACCGCCCCAGTCCCACCCAGGTCTCGGCCTGGCTGGTGGTGGACCGCCACGCCCTGGGCGGGGTGGTGGTGACCGCCAGCCACAACCCGCCAGAGTTCAACGGGCTCAAGTACAAGCCCGATTACGGCGGGTCGGCCAGCCCCGAAGTGACGACTCGGCTCGAGGAGGAGCTGGCCGTGATCCTCGCCGAGGACTCGGTACGCACCATGACTATCGAGGAGGCATTCTCCAACGGGCTGGTCGAGATGGTGGATCCGCGCCCCCCATATCGGGCTCAGATCGCTCGGCTGATCCAGCTCGACGCGATCAAGCAGGCGGGTATCAAGATCGTCCATGACCCGATGTACGGATCGGGGGCCGGGTACATAACCGATCTCCTGAGTGGAGGAACCACCCGGGTTACCGAGCTCCATTCGGAGCGCAACCCTGGATTCGGTGGGCTGCACCCCGAGCCGATCCCACCCAACACCGACGAAGCGGCCAAGGTGCTGCGGGGAGGTGGATTCGACCTCGGCATCGTCAACGACGGCGACGCCGACAGAGTTGGAATCTTCGATGAGAAAGGTAATTTCGTCGATCAGCTGGAGGTGGCCACCCTGCTGCTCTGGCACCTCTGCGAGAACCGCAAGCTGCAGGGGCGCGGTGGTCCGGTCCTTGACCATGACCCGAAGGCTGGACATTCTCGGCGCCCGCTACAACTGCCCGGTCGAGGAGCAGCCGGTCGGCTTCAAGTATCTCGGCCCACGGATGCGGGAGCTGGACGCCCTCTTCGCCGCTGAGGAGTCGGGGGGTTTCGGGTTCCGAGGTCACATCCCAGAGCGGGACGGAATCCTGAGCGGCCTGTTCTTTGCCGAGATGATCGTGATGACGGGACGCCCGCTGAGCGAAATCCGCCGCCAGGTAGCGGAGTTGGTCGGTCCCCACGCCTACGCCCGTCGAGATCATCGCTTCTCCCGGGAGGGCTACCCAAGCGCCCGCGAGAAGCTCGTCCACCGGATGAGGGTCGGGCCGCCCCAGCAGATCGGAGCCGAGAAGGTGACCGGTACCAGGAGCGACGACGGCTACAAGTACTGGCTCGGCGAGGACTCGTGGGTGCTGGTCCGGATGTCGGGGACTGAGCCACTGATGCGTGTTTACTGCGAGTCGACCACTCCCGAGCGCGTCCAGCAACTTCTCAACGACTTCGAGGCTGAACTGGGGGTAATCGGGGACGACGGTGGCCACGGCGGCTGACCCGGGCGCGGACCACCGGCCCGAGCGCCGTGTCGAGAAGCCCTGGGGTTATGAGATCTGGTTCGCGGTCACCGATCGGTACGCGGGGAAGATCCTGCACATCACCGCGGGAGAGGAGCTGAGCCTGCAGTACCACGCCCAAAAGGACGAGACCATCTACGTCCTCTCGGGCGACATGGAGTTGGAGCTCGACGACGACGGGGGCCAGCTCCAGATCATTCGACTGGCCCCGGGTGAATGTCAGCGGATTCGGGTGGGGCGTAGGCACCGGATGCGCGCCCTGGAGGACACCGACTTGTGCGAGGTATCGACTCCGGAATTGGATGACGTGGTCCGGCTGCAGGACCGCTATGGCCGGGTCGACTGCGACTGATCGCTGACCGTCGCCGCCCTGACCGGGCGGCGCAGCGGGGGAGCGGGGACGGAATGGCGGCCGACACTGAGATCGAGGTTTCCCCCAGTATCCACAGGTGAACGTGGAAAACATGAGAGATGGGGTGGCGCTTTGAGCTGGCGTCCTGGCGGCGCAGCCGCGCTCCGCCAAGATGCCGAGACCGGGCTTGGCTTGGGGTCGGTAGACGACCGGGCACATCTCCATCTCTCCCCGCCCCGAATCATGCCCTTTTCCCTCATGGCGGCCGGCAGTTTGTGCGCTCTCCGGGGTCGGGGTCCTGCCGACCGCTGCCGCTGCCGGCGCTCGATCTGGGAGCTGCGGTCTGCTACCTGGTCGCGCTCCGGGCGGCCCTGCCGCGATGGCCCGAGCTCCCCTGGTCTCGGCTGCAGTTCCTCAACGGGATGGGGCCGGCTCTTCTGCCACTGGCGGGACTGGTCTCGGCCGCGGTGGCGCTGGCGGAGCAACCGGGGCTTCCCGGGGACGTACTGCTGCCCCTGGGTCTTCTACTGCTCCTGACCTTCGGACCTTGGTTGGAGGTGGGCGAGGAGAAGCGGTCCTCGGGCAGCTGGGGCCCGACCGCCCTGGCCATGCTGACCCTGGCTGTTCCGCTGCCGCTCTTCCTCCTGGCAATGAGCCCATCCGTTCCAGCGCCGGTCCGTGCAGTCACGGTCGCGGCAGCGGTGCTGGTCCCCACC
This sequence comes from Candidatus Dormiibacterota bacterium, assembly GCA_963804565.1. Classification (GTDB taxonomy): domain Bacteria; phylum Chloroflexota; class Dormibacteria; order Aeolococcales; family Bog-877; genus Bog-877. The sequence continues at coordinate 2,328,790 of CAWDQV010000001.1, forward strand.
TGGCGGCTGGTGAGCCTCCACCGCCACGGCGGCGCCCAGGCCTGGGTCTGCGCTGGGGTAGTCGCTGTCCTGGTCGGGGTAGCCGGCGGAGTCTCGGCGATCCTCTGGGTGCCTATGCCGCTGCTTCCGGTGGCCCTGTTGCTTGGGTGGTACGGGCTGTCCGGGGTGGTCAGCCAGCGAGATGGTCGGTCCACGGGCGCCTTCGCCGTGTTCGTTGTGTTGGCGGCGGTGATGCTGGCGGTCGCCAACCCGGTCTGACGAAGGCGCGTACCAGCCGCAAAGGCTGTACCTTGGGCACCTATGAGAGGCAGCGTCCCTGGGGCGGTGGTGGGATGCGGACGGGTTGCCGCCTCCGCGGCGAGCGGGACGGTCCTAGCTCGTCCGCTTGGTCGGGTGGGCTAGACAACGCCCACGGCAATTTCCCTTCGAAGATCTACGCTCCCAGCCTGAGGAGGCTTTCAAATGGCAACCATCGTTTCGCAGACTGAACTGACCGCAGGCGCCCAGGAGATCGGCCTGGCCGACAAGTGGCGTGAGCGCGACCGACGCTCGGTGGCATCGGTCTGGTCCCGCTACACCGACCTGGTGATCAGCGCGGCGGAAGGCTCCTTCCTGATCGACGTCGAAGGTCGCCGGTATCTGGACTTCGCCTGCGGGATAGCGGTTACCAGCCTGGGTCACCGCCACCCCGAGGTCACCGAGGCCGTGCACCGCCAAGTCGACCGCTACTGGCACACCAGCGTAGTGAGCCAGAGCGTGGTCATGACCGAGGCCGCGGAACGGGTGGCCGCCATCTGCCCAGATCCACTTAGCGTGGTCTTCTTCGCCAACTCCGGAGCGGAGGTAATAGACGGGGCGATCAAGCTGGCTCGAAGGTCCACCGGCCGCTCCGCGATCATCTCCTTCCGGGGCGCCTTTCACGGGCGCACCATGGGCGCGCTCAGCGTGACCACCAGCAAGGCCATGTACCGATCTAAGTACGGCCCCTTGCTCCCCGGGGTCTACGTCACCTCGTACCCCTATTGCTTCCGGGTCTGCGACCACGCTGCTGATGAGCCGTGCCCGATCGCGGCCGGAGAGGAGATTGGAGCGGCTCTTCCACCAGGTTGTCCAGCCCCAGGAGGTTGCCGCCATCTTGGTGGAGCCGATCCAAGGCGAGGGCGGCTACGTGGTCCCACCGGCCGGGTTCCTTTCCACACTGCGTCGGATCTGCGACGAGCACGGCATCCTCCTGATCTGCGACGAGATCCAAACCGGGGTGGGTAGAACCGGACGGTGGCTGGCGGTGGATCACGAGAAGGTGGTTCCCGACATAGTGACCCTGGCCAAGGCTCTGGGCAGCGGCCTGCCGGTGGGGGCGATCGTCTCCAGCCACCAGCTGATGGATCGATGGGAGTCGGGCAGCCACGGAAGCACCTTTGGCGGCAACCCCGTCGTTGGGGCTGCCGTGATCGCCACGCTGGGTGTGATCGAGCGCGACCACTTGATGGAGCGAGCGACTCAACTAGGTCAGACCATCAGGTCGAGGGTTGAGGGCTGGCAGAGCGCTGGGCACGGTCCCTCCGACCTGCGCGGCAAGGGGGCCATGGTCGGGCTGGAGTTCATGGATGAGGCGGGGCTTCCCGACGCCGACCGGGTGAGCCAGATCAAACACCGGGCTCTGGAGGGAGGGCTGGTCGTGCTCTCCTGTGGGATCGACGACAACGTGATCAGGCTGATTCCGCCCCTGACGGTCAGTGACTCGGAGCTTACGCAAGGGCTCGACATTCTCGAGTCGGCGGTGGTCGAGTCGGGGAGGGCTGGGTGAGCACAGCCGTTGAGGCCCCCAGTTACGGAAACCTCATCGCCGGTGAGTGGCGCGAGTCCAGCGGCAGACAGGCATTCGACTCACTCAACCCAGCCCACCGGTCCGAGGTGATCGGGCACTTTGCCAGAGGCACCTCCGAGGACGTTGACCTAGCGGTCCAGGCTGCGCTCGAAGCCCAGCCCGACTGGGCTCGCACCCCGGTCCCGGCCCGCGCCGAGATCCTGGCTCGCGCGGGACGGCTCCTCGACGAGACGAAGGAAGATCTGGCGCAACTGATGACCCGAGAGATGGGCAAGGTGCTCACCGAGGCTCGGGGGGATGTCCAAGAGGGCATCGACATGGCCAAGTACATGGCCGGTCAGGGGCGCAATCCCGTCGGAGAGGTGGTTCCCAGCGAGCTGCGACACAAGCGCGCCTTCGCGGAACGGGTCCCGATCGGGGTCGTCGGCTGCATAACACCCTGGAACTTCCCCATGGCCATTCCTTGCTGGAAGTTGATGCCCGCGCTGCTGGCGGGCAACGCGGTGGTCTTCAAGCCGGCGGAGGACACCCCTCTGGTGGCGATTAGGCTGGCTGAGGTTCTCCTCGAGGCCGGCCTGCCCAAGGGTGTGCTCGGCCTGGTTACCGGTTACGGCGAGGAGGCCGGTGCCGCGCTGGTGGAGCATCCCTCGGTCCGCGCCATCTCCTTCACCGGATCGGTATCGGTGGGCAGGCAGATCGCGGCCACCTGTGGACGGCTGGGTAAGCGGGTTTCCCTCGAGCTGGGTGGCAAGAACGCCATGTTGGTGGGAGCCGACGCGGACCTCGAGCTGGCTCTGGAGGGGGCCATCTGGGGCGCCTTCGGCACCACTGGCCAGCGCTGTACCGCCACTTCCCGCCTAATCGTCGACCAGTCGGTGCTAGGAGTCTTCACCGAAGAGCTGGTGAGCCGGGTCGGCGAGCTCCATTTGGGTGACGGTCTCGATCCCTCGACCGATGTCGGCCCGGTGATCAACGAGGTACAGCTTCGGCGGATCCACGGCTACACCGAGGTTGGCCAGAGGGAGTCCGCGCGGCTGCTCACAGGCGGCAGCATCGCCATCGACGGAGTGCTGTCGGAGGGCAACTTCTACCAGCCAACACTCTTCGGCGACGTCAGCTCCAACATGAGGATCGCCCAGGAGGAGATCTTCGGCCCCACCGCAGTGATCATTCCTGCGGCGGGCCTGGATCAGGCGATCGAGATCGCCAACGGCACGGCGTACGGTCTCTCGGTGGCGATCTACACCAAGGACATTGACAAGGCTCTCCAGGCGGTCGATCGACTCGAAGCGGGGATCGTCTATGTCAACGCGCCGACTATCGGGGCCGAGATCCAACTGCCCTTTGGTGGGGTGAAGTCGACCGGCAACGGGCACCGCGCCGCCGGGACCACAGCCCTCGACGAGTTCACCGAGTGGAAGACGGTGTATATCGACTACTCAGGTCACCTGCAGCGAGCCCAGATCGACACCTTGGGAGGCTGATCGAGCGGAACTGTGCTCGACCTCAGCATCGGCGAAGAGCTGCACGACTTCGAGCTGATGATTCGCGAGTTCGCTGCCCGCGAGCTGGCGCCCGAGGTACCGCGGCGTGATCGGGACGCCGAACCCGACCCCGAGCTGTTTGCCAAATTGGCCAGTGTCGGGATCCCTGGGGTGGTGACTCCTCGCCGCTACGGCGGGGCTGGGCTTGACTGGGTCGCGCTCGGCCTTGCCTGCGAGGAACTGGAGTACGTGGACGCCTCCTGCCGTACCGCGCTCTCGGTACACGCCGGGCTGTGCATGACCGGGATCTACCAGTGGGGCACCGAAGAGCAGCGGCAGCGGCTGCTTCGCCCGTTGGCCGAGGGCCGCCAGCAGGGCTGCTTTGCACTCACTGAGCCGGACGCCGGAAGCGATGTCCGGGCCATCCGAACCAGCGCCACCAAGGAGGGCGACCTGTATCGCTTGCGGGGCCAGAAGGTGTGGATCTCGATGGGTGATTTCGCGGGCGTCCTGCTGGTCTTCGCCACTGTTGACCCGAGCGCTGGCGTGGCCGGGATCACTGCCTTCGCGGTCGAGCGCGAGCTGGCCGGGGAAGGGCTGCGAACCCAGCCAATTCATGACAAGTACGGCCTCAGGGCAAGCGATACCGCGGTGGTCTACCTCGACGACGCGGTTGTGCCGGAAGCCAATCGCATTGGTGCCGAGGGAGACGGCTTCAAGGTGGCCATGAGCTGTCTCGACAGCGGCCGTTACTGCGTCGCCAGCGGCGCCGCGGGGACGATCCGGGCGTGCCTCGACCTCAGCGTCGGCTACGCCCGCTCCAGGATGGTCCAAGGACAGGAGATCGGGCGGCTCCAACTGGTGCAGCAGATGATCGCCGGCATGCAGCGCGACTACGACATCGGCAGGCTGCTCTGGATGCGCGCTGGCTGGATGAAGAACCAGGGCCTGCGCAACTCGCGGGAGTCGGCGCTGGCTAAGTGGGTGAATTCCGAGCGAGCCAACCACGCCGCCGACGACGCCCTCCAGGTGCAGGGCGCGACCGGCTTCAGCGAGGAGTGCCCGGCGGCTCGCTACCTGCGCAACAGCCGAGCGACCATGATCTACGAGGGAACTCGAGAGGTCCAGACCCAGCTGGCTGCGGAGTACGCACTCGGCTACCGGGTGGACCGTCCGGTGACTCACCCCTTGCCCCCCTGGCCGGACGAGGAGGAGCCACTCGCGGCGAGCGGTCCCACCTCCTGACCACTGCGATGGATTCGATCGAGCCGCTTGGGGCCGCAGTTGCTGCCGGCTGGAGGGAGGCGTTCATCGACCGGCCCCAGGGGCGGCTGCGGTACGTGATCGCGGGAGAGGGCATCCCGCTTGTGCTGTGCCACGGATTCATCGGCTCCGCGGAGAATTTCGAGAGCTGGGTGCCGCGGCTGGCCCGGGGTCGCAAGTTGGTGATCCCAGACTTGCCCGGGTTCGGCAGTTCGGCTGCGCTGCTTGGCGCCCACACCAGCCGGGCGCTGGCGGCAGAGGTGCTGGCGCTGCTGGATCAGTTGGGGCTCGGCCGATACGAGCTGGGCGGACTCTGCCTCGGGGCGGCCGTGGCTATGGAACTACTCGCCATGGAACCCGACCGCGCGAGGCGCGTTATCCTGCACACCCCCCTGCTCGATCCCACCAGCGTGTCACCAAGCTTCCGGCTTCAGGTGCGCTTGGGTACCGCCCCGGGACTCTTCCGGCTGATCTCCTATCTCGGGAGACGGCGCAGGCTCGCGGACTTCTATCGCCGGGTCGCGGTGGAGGGTCGGACTGAGATAGACCGCCGATCGGCCGACGTCAATTTTGCCAACCAGGTCAGAGCCGACCCGAGGGCGGCTCGGGAGTGGCTACAGGATGGCGTTAGGTCCGACTTCCGACCACTGCTCAACGGCTGGGGGGGACCGGTCGCGGTGCTGGCCGCCGCCGACGACCGCCTTCTGGACTTGGACCGGCTGGAGGAGTTCTGCGCGCGGCGTCCTCAGACCCAGATTTCGGTGATTTCCGCCGCGGGCCACGGTTGGGACGCGGAGCTGATCCGTCGCCAGCTGGACGTGCTGGAGAGCTTTCTGGCAGGAGACGCCGCGTGACAGCCGGAGCCTCTAGCTCGGCTTGAGCAGTTCCCGGATCCTCTTCCTGGCGGTCTCGCTGACCGACGAGCTGCGCAGGGAATTGAAGCCCGTGCTCAGGCGGCTGGCGTCGATTGACCCCAAGATCAGGCCGGTCCGATCGGAGGGACTGCATGTCACGCTTTGCTTCCTCGGAAGGGTGGAGGCAACCGACGAGTTGGCGATCGGGCCGCTTGCCATGCGAGTCTGCGATCGGACGCCTCCCTTCTCAATCACCCTGCAGGGCCTGGATCTCTTCGGCCGGGCCCAACAGCCTCGAGTGATTTGGATTGGAGTCAGTCAGGGTGCGGAGCAGCTGGAAAGGCTGGCCGACGGACTCACTACCGCACTGAAGGAGCTAGGCGGGCCAGCGGACCAGCGCCCCTTGCGGGCGCACTGCACCCTGGCGCGGGTATCCCAAGCCGTCGATCCGGCAGCCCGCTCCTCCCTCGCCCAGCTGGCCGACGAGAGTAGGGGGGAGGAACCGCTCTCGATGACCGCGGAGTCGGTGGACCTGCTCGAGTCGGTGGCGGTACCCGGGGGTCCCAATCGCTACCTGGCCCTAGCTCAGTGGCGACTTACGGGACAGTAGACCGGGTCACCATTCGAACGGCCGCCCATACCACTCGTGGAGCCTCGGGTAGATCCTCTCCCGCACCAGCGCCTGCGCACGTAACTCAAATGCCCTGATCTCGGCATGCTCCAGAAGCGGCGCCAGGGCCCGGCGGAGCCCGGCCATCCGGTCCCGGTCGGAAAGCAGACTCGAGACGGGCTCGAGCCAGGTGGATGGGATCTCGGTACCACCCAGCTCGATCAGTGCTGTGCGCAGTTTGAAGTCGGCGTGAAAGGTGACCCCGTGGTCGATCCCGCGCAGCTGGCCCTGAGGGTCGACCAGCAGGTGCGCCTGCTTGCGGTCGGCGTTGTTGATGAGCACGTCGAGGGCAGCGAGCCCCCGGAGACTGCGCTCCATCAGCTCCTCGTCAAGCTCCAACTCCTCAGGCGGATTAGGGATGTACTCCTGGATCGAGCCCTCCCCGAAGGGCCCCTCGGGACGGATCACGGTGGTCGGCGTGAAACGCCAACCGAGAGCGCGATCCACCAGGCTGGTGGCGACTTCACGGCGGTGCAGCGTCCCAGTCGGAAAGTCCCAGAGCGGTCGCTCGCCTCGGGCTGGCTTGTAGACCGCCAGAATCTCCCCGCTCGGGGCGCCCAGTCTGGCCAGAAAGACGGCGTTACTGCCCCAGGGCATTCTCTCCAGCTTGACCACCGGTGCGTCTCGGAGCCAGCCGGCTAGTTCCTCTGCCTCCGCTTCATCGGGCACTTCCCCGGGCGCCATTTAGACTCCAGCCTACTGGTGCCCAGCTATCCTGGCTGGCCTCAGTCGGCGCTTGTGCCTCGCCCCTGGCGCGATCTGCTGCGGTCACCCACCTGGAGGTTGGCGGTTGGTCCACTCGCTCGAGCATTTCCTGACGACCTTCGGATACCTCGCGCTCTTTGTGCTGACTGTGGCCCAGTGCACCGGGATTCCGATATCGAGCGAGGTGGTGATCCCCTTTGCCGGACTGTTATCGGCCAACGGGACCCTCTCGTTGCCGTTGGTGATCCTGGTCACGGTGGCGGGAGAACTGGTGGGCGCGTTGATCGCCTACGCCATCGGAGCGCTGGTGGGACGGCCGGCAGTTCTCGCCCTGGGTCGACGATTCCATTTCCGAGAAAGTCACCTGGTGGCGGCCGAGCGGTGGATCGACAACCGCGGGGTGGTGGCAGTGGCCGTTGGACGCTGCATCCCGATCATTCGCGGCTACACCAGTTTCCCGGCCGGGTGGGCTCGCATGCCACTGATTCGGTTCCTGCCGGCCACCCTGATCGGCGCCGTGGTCTGGGACGCCACGCTGGCGGTCGCCGGGATGGAGCTGGGCAAGCATCTCAATTTGATCTCGACGGTGCTCCAGCCGCTCGGCTACGTCGCGGTCGTGCTGCTCGCCCTGGCGCTGGTTTATGCGGTCTATCGCTGGAATAACCGAGAGCCGTCGACTCCCACCGAGTAGCTGCCCAAGCCCGGGCGGACTGGCCTGGTCAACCGCCGGCAGGTGAGCTGCCGGGCTCACCTATGGACAGGACCGATGGTGCCATTCTCTCCAGCTGCTCGATCGCGGACTCTAGATCACCGAGCGGCTGGAGCAGCACGTGGTCGGCGCCCTGATCCAGGTGCTCCTTGACCCGCTCGGCGATCCGCTGCTCGTTACCCCAGGCGACGACGGCGTCCACTATGCGGTCACTGCCACCGTCGGAAAGGTCCTCGTCGGAGTACCCGAATCGCTTCAGGTTGTTCACGTAGTTTGGCAACCGCAGGTAGCTGGAGGTGTGCTGCCTGGCTATCCGGCGTGCCTGCTCCGGATCGGTGCTCAGAACCACGGCCTGCTCAGGAATCAGCAACCGGTCACCGCCCAGGATCTCACGAGCCAGACCGGTGTGAGCTACTGGGACGAAGTATGGGTGGGCGCCATCCGCACGGTCGCGCGATAGCGCCAGCATCATCGGTCCCAGCGCAGCCAGGAGTCGGGGGACTGGTACCTCGGGGTGGGGAACGTCCGGTATCGCACGGTCCATCTCATCGAGGTAGTGGGTCATGTGAGCGACGGGGGTACGGTACGTCTGCCCGCTTCGCTCAACGAGCGAGGCGTGGCTGACGCCGATCCCCAGGATGAAGCGCCCAGGGTATGCGTCACCGAGTGTGGACGCACCGGCTTGCATCGCGATGGGATTGCGAAGCCAAACGTTGGCGATCCCGGTGCCGGTGGTGATTCCCTTCGTCGCGGCTAAGAGCAGTCCCTGGTGGGCGAAGGCTTCCTTCCCGCTCATCGCTTCTCCAGCCCAGAGCGACCCGTACCCCAACTGCTCGATCCGCCTTGCCGCCACGCGCTCTTGCTCGGCGGTCGCCAGCCTCAGCGACGCGAGCCACACTCCTACGCGCCCAAGTCTCGATCTGGTCGCCTTCACAACCTCGGCCGCGGTCTCAGTCATCGACGATAAGTCTGCTAGTTCGGGCTTCGACTCGCGGCGGGTGCGGCGCGATCGCGCCGGTAAGGACTGGTGAGAGGTGACCGGTCAACCTGCTGGCGTCAGATTCCCCCGCGCCGGTGGGTACGCCTGAACAGAACTCGCCGCCAGCCAGCGACCGCCACCCGCGTCCCCACCCCGGGGTCCCCGGATCCGCGGCGTCCCGCGTCAGCCATCAAGCGGCAGGACACTCATCTCGCGGTAGGCAGGGGCTAGTTCATCCCATCTGGTGCCCCACGTGGTGGGCCAGCCTGGGCGTTGCTGGCCCGCCAGATGCGCCACGAGATCCTCCACGTGCACCTGCCAGCCAGCTCCGAAGGCGAAGAGGTTGTCGAGGGGCAGTCCGCGGACCTCGAGTGCGAGCGTAGTTTGGTCGCCATCGGCGACCAATTCCGCCGTCATGACCACCTTCCGGGCTCCTCCGTCACGAAGCGATCTGAGACGCAACCGCCGCGGAGGCTCGCACACTTCGATTCGGCCTTGGCCCTCCGATTCGCTGCCGGAGACAAAGTCCGTGATCTCGCCGCCGACGCGCAGTTCGCCCGCGACCTTCCCGTACCAGAGGACTAGCCGAAGTGGATCGGTGAGCGCCGACCAGAGGTCCTGGATGTCGGTATCGCACCGAACCCTCATGCGGACGACCCCCTGGCCATCGATCGAGTGCAACGTCCCGTCGATAGCTGATGCTGGGCTCTCACTCATGTTCGCTCCTTGTTCACGCCGTTGTTGATTTACTCGCCCGACTTAGCTCGCAAGCCGGCCCTGGCCAAGTAAGAGAGCCGGCCGGCCCGAGGCGGTGACGCAGATCATCGGCGCACCTGGGGTCGTGCCTCGCTTGGATAATCTATTCCCGGCCCCGAGGATCGTGGCCGCTGCGGGAGGCAGACTCGGTCGGATTCGGCCAGGGGGAGCGGAGCATGGACCGATGAGGGCGGCCACGCGGGACGATTGGACGGTCGTCGACGAGGGCTGGGGGCGGAAAGCGGTCGACTTCGCAGCGCTGAGCGAGCCGGGCAACTCCCGCGAGTACGTCGCGATGCACCAGCACCTTGGTGTGAGCGCTGGCGACCGCCTCGTCGATGTGGCGTGTGGTGCAGGGCTAGCCATCGAACTCGCGCGCGCACGAGGCGCCTCTTGCTCCGGGATAGACGCGTCGCCACGTCTGGTCGCGATCGCACGAGACCGGAATCCGGAGTCCGATGTGCAGGTGGGCGACATGAATGCGATGCCATGGGAAGACCGAAGTTTTGACGTAGCGACGAGCTTCCGGGGCATCTGGGGAACGACACCATCCGCGCTGGGCGAGATCCACCGGGTCTTAGCAGATGGGGGCAGGCTCGGGCTCACCGTATGGGGCCACATCAAGGCATCACCCGGGGCCTGGGCGCTAATGCCCTTCCGGATGGCGGCCTCATCGAAGGTCGAGCACCAGGCGGAGATGGTGTCGTTGGGGCGGCCGGGTGCCGGCGAGGAACTCTTGACTCGCTACGGCTTTGTCGGCATCGAACGGGTGGCCATTCCCTTTGCCTGGGAATTCTCAGACCCGGTCATGTATGCCCGCGCTCTTGCTTCGACTGGCCCCGCATATGAAGCAATCCAGAACGTGGGCGAAGATGCGTTCATCGCCGCCGCCGCGGAAGAAGCGCGCGCACATGTCCGCGAAGGACTACCACTGCGCGCCCAGATCAACGTGGCCGGCTATCTGGCGCGGAAACCGCCGGCGTAGTCCAAGGAGAAGGAATGGAGTCCACTGGTTTTCTCGCTACCCCCGAACCAAACGAAGAAGCGCAGCGCATCTTCGATGATGATGTCGCGGAGCTGGGTTACGTGATGAACAGTTCGCGGCTCTGGGCGTATCAACCGGCAACGCTGACGCGGCTCTTCGAGCTGATGGGCGAGACGTATGCGGAGCACAAGCTCAGCTTTCGCCAGCGCGGCATTCTGGTCACCGCATGCGCGTCGACGCTGGGTGACGCCTACTGCTCGCTGGCTTGGGGCACGAAGTTGTCAAGCAAGGCTGATGCGCGGACAGCAGCAGGCGTCTTGCGGGGCGAGGACATTGAATTGAGCCCGCAGGAGCGGGCTATGGCGGGCTGGGCGCGCAAGGTGGCGCGCGACCCCAATCACACCAGCGCAGCTGACGTCGACGCGCTGCGCGACGCGGGGTTCAGCGACGGACAGATCTTTGCCATCACTACGTACGTCGCACTGCGCATCGCGTTCTCGACGGTCAACGACGCGCTCGGTGCGCGTCCCGACTCTGCTTACCGATCGAGCGCGCCAGCAGCTGTGCTCGAGGCTGTCACGTACGGCCGTCCCATAGAGGAGTAGTCAGGAAGACGAGGCAAGGGTACGTTCCCGGTCGCCATCGCGCAGGGCCTTCACGAGGCGGCCAGCAGCGCCACTGCCAAGGTCACTTAGCCGCCGATGATCGTCCAACCTCTCCGCCGGGCAAGCTCCTGGCCCAGCGACCGGCCTCATCTTGACTCCGGGTCGGTCGGTGGCGGCGTGGACCGCTGTACGGCTGCCGCCGTGGACTTGCTTGCCTGACCGTCACAGACCACCAGCTCCCACCGGTCAGGATGGCGAAGAGTCCGAGTCTCCCCTCGTCTGGAAACATTCCAATCCTGGCAGCGAGGTTTATCGGATCTAACCCGCCTGCCAGGAAGTCCGAGACCTTCGTCACGATGCGGGGTCCAATGGCCAAAATGAGATAGGGTGGACTGGTGATGTCACGGCTGGCGGGCAGGGGCGTCCTGATTTTCTGCTCGATCGTCGGGCTGGGACTCGTGGCGGTCTGCCTGGTGGCGTTTCTCCTTCCCCTAAAACTGTCCACTTGCCTCCAGCGGAGCACCACCAGTTCGATGACCCGGAAGGTGGGCTCTTTTGGCCCCGTGAAGGTCGAAGTAAACGCCCACTTCGTGGTGGAGTGTCGGGTACCGACCGGCCACTGACGAGCACGGCGCAGGCAGCCGGGGTAACCGCGCCGCGCCAATCGAGCTCACGGCATCGGCCACCGCAACCCGCTCCCCTGAGGTCAAGAGGAGCGCCAGGCCTCTGGATAACCGTGCTCACGAGCGCGATTCACGCGCTCGTTGAAGCCGGGTTCAGGTACCCGGAGCAGCGCTTGCACGCTTCCAGTTGGAGCGAACCGTCCGCCGTGGCGCCACCCCAAGACAGAAGGAGAGATGGTGAGCGAAGTCCCTGAGGTGCTCTTCCTCTGCGTCCACAACGCTGGGCGCTCGCAGATGGCCGCGGCCCTGCTCGACCACCTCGCCGAGGGGAAGGTCCACGTTATGTCTGCCGGCTCCGAACCCGCATCCGTTCTCAACCCTGCGGTCGTCGAGGCGATGCGGGAGGTGGGACTGGACATCTCCAAGGAGTTTCCAAAGCCCATAACGGACGACGCGGTGCGGGCCGCAGACGTGGTCGTCACCATGGGGTGTGGTGACTCGTGCCCCTTCTACCCGGGGAAGCGTTACCTCGACTGGGAGCTGGAAGACCCCGAGGGCAAGTCGCTCCGAACCGTCAGGCGCATCCGCGACGAGATCGGCGATCGCGTGCGCCAGCTTGTCAGCGAACTGGGAGTCACCCCCAGCTAGCCGATCGGCCGCTCATGGTCGCTGGGCCGTGTCCCACTTCCGGACCCAACCGAAAGCTCGAATGGGCGCCACTCAAGGACTCACAGAGTCAGGGGTTGAAGCTACCCAGGCACTTCCGTTCAAATCTCGCGACAAACTGCCCTGGATGCTCGATTCAGAGTGGCGCGCCCAGAGGGATTTGAACCCCCGCTCCCAGATCCGTAGTCTGGTGCTCTATCCGGGCTGAGCTATGGGCGCTAGCAAGATCTCGATTCTAGTGCCTGGGCCGAAACCGTCAGTCGGTGAGGAAGCTTGGCTGCTGCTGCTCCAGAGCCCTGGTTGCGGCGATGCGGCACCCCAATTGATCGAGGACCGCGTCCAGCTCGTCGCGTAGACCCGGCTCCAGGGTGACTGGATGGTTGTCCAGTTCCCTGAGCAAAGCAGACAACTGCAGCGCCTTCTGCTCGATCTTGGCCACCGTCTGCCGGGTGTCCAGCTCCAGCCCCAGTGGTGATCCCATCGGTTCCAACTCGCCGCCCTCCATGGAGGGGTCATCCGGCCCCGGGGAAGCGCCGCTGCTCCTGCCAGCAGCGCCTGCTGGTCATGCTATCGCCGCGGAGATTCTGTGTCGATACCGACAGGGACCAGAGCCCCGGATGGGGAACCGGTCGTCTTGGGCGCCCGCTCAGGCGTGAGCAGCCCGGCGCCGAAGGGGACTCGAAACCAGGTGCAGAAGCCGGACCAACACCAGGGCTGCGAGGGTGTACACCACCAGAGCAAGTAGCGCCGCCCAGAAGGTGGTGTGCCCGACCTGAGGCAACCCCGGACGGAAGATCCCCGCAAAGGGGCTGGCGAGGGCGTTTCCGACCCGGGCTACTACCGAGGCGAACCCACTCTGGCTTACCGCCCTGACGCGAAAGAGGAAATCGAGTGCAAGGAAGGCGTCTACCACTAGGACGCACAGCAGGATCAGCTCGGTCACACGGTGTCCGTGTCGGCGCCCGGCCGGGGACACTTCGGGCTGTGGGGCGTGCGCCGCGTCCATCGAGCCCGCCGGCGGTGCGGGCTCTATCTCGAAATCTGGAGGTGACTGGACTCGCATACTCATCACGCGTACTCCCTGGTCGGGCGGGCCTGTGCCGATCGACAGCGGGTGCTCGCCCTCACCCATACCAACGGGGCCTGGGGACGTCCGTTTCAGTCTCCGTCGACCGGTCGAGCCCCGGAGATGATCTCGTCAGGAAGTCCCGCCGAGCGGCAGGCAGAGAGGGGCGATTCGCCCAGGGATTGGCTATACTCGGCGCCGCGCTGCGGCGGCCCCGCAACCGGCTGGCGCGGATGGCGAAATGGTAGACGCGCGGGGCTTAGAACCCCGTGGGGCAACCCGTCCGAGTTCGATCCTCGGTCCGCGCACAGCTACCCTTACCAAGAAGAGGATGAGTCCAAGCAAAGCTGAGGTCGAAGAGCTCGAGGTCGCGGTCGAACGCCTGGCGGGGTCACAGGCGAAGCTGACGGTCGAGGCTCCGCCGGCCGATGTGGACAAAGCCCTGGTGCTCGCCCTCAGTCATTTGGGGCGCCAGTATCGACTTCCGGGGTTCAGGCCGGGAAAGGCTCCCGCTGCCGTTGTCGAGCGGGCGGTCGGCTGGGATGCCCTGCGTAAGCATGCAATCGAAGACCTGCTTCCAGAGGTTTGGGCCCGAGCGGTGACTCAGACCGGCCTCGAGCCCGTCTCCACGCCGGAGGTGAGTGAAGTCGTGCTCGAAAGAGGGGAGCCCTTCCGCTTCACTGCCACGGTGGTGCTCCGTCCCGAGGTCGAGCTGGGAGACTACAAAAAAATAAAGGTCGATGCGGTCATCCCACAGGTATCCGATGCGGATGTCGACGGCACCCTGGAGGCGCTGCGGCAGCGCTACGCCCAATTGGAGGATGCCAGTGATCGCGAGGTCCGGGCGAGCGACGTGATCGCGGCCGAACTCACGATGCGCCACAACACTGAGGTAGTGGGAACTCCGGGCCACCTCGAGACCCTGGACCTGGAGCGGGGCGACCTGCTCCCCGGGATGGCCGACCAACTCCTGGGAGCCAAGGTGGGTGACTCGGTAGACCTCACCCTCACCCTGCCCGAGGAGTACGGGCGTCCCGAGCTGCGCGGAGAGTTGGTTGTGGTCACGGCCGAGGTGAAGCAGATTCAGTCCAAGGAGTTGCCGGCCCTGGACGACAACCTGGCGGCCATCGCCGGACATGGGGAGAACCTGGAGGAGCTACGCCAGTTCGTCCGCGAGCAACTGATCGAGGAAGCTCGCCTGGAAGGTGAGCAGGCGCAGGAGGCCAAAGCGCTCGAGGAGCTGGCCGCGATCGCCAAGGTTGAGGTCCCAGAGGTGATGATCCAATCCGAGATTGATCGCCAGATCAAGGACCTGGAGCTCCGCCTCTCGGCGTCCGGGGTCTCGTTGGAGCAGTTGCTCGCGTCGGACGACAAGCAGATCGAGCAGCTGCGGGGGGAACGGCGCCAGCCGGCGGTCGAGCGAGTTCAGCTGGAGCTCATCCTGGAGCAGGTGGCTCGCCGTGAGGGGCTGCAGATATCCGACCAGTCGCTGGACCAGAACCTGGCCAGGATCTTTTCCAAAGGTGCCTCCAAGGAGAGCCGCCGCCGGGCGCGGGAGCCGCTCCGGCGGGAGCTTCTGTTGGGCGAGGCGCGGAGATTGGTGGTGTCGTCGGCGCGGGGCGAGGTGTCGCCCCAACCGGCCGAGGGATAGTTTCCGAACCCCTGGGTATACTCGCGGTGCCGGGCGACCGGCGCCGATCGCGACTATCTCGAGTTACCAGGAGGAGACCATGGCCCTCGTTCCGATGGTCATCGAGACAACCAGCCGGGGCGAGCGCGCCTTCGACATTTACTCGCGGCTGCTGAAAGACCGCATCATTTTCGTCGGCACCCCGATTGACGACCAGATTGCCAACTTGGTGATGGCCCAGATGCTGTACCTGGAGAGCGAGGACCCCGAGCGCGACATCAACCTCTACATCAACAGCCCAGGCGGCTCGGTCTCTGCCGGATTGGCCATCTACGACACCATGCAGTACGTCAAGCCGAGGGTGAGCACCTTCTGCATGGGGCTGGCCGCGTCGTTCGCCTGCCTGTTGTTGGCGGGAGGTGACAAAGGACTGCGGTTCAGCCTGCCCAACACCCGGATCATGATGCACCAGCCGTCCGGTGGGTTCCAGGGCCAAGCCAGTGACATACAGATCCAGGCCCAGGAGATTCTGCGCCTGCGACGCATCCTCGACCAGATCTTGGCCCAGCACACCGGCAAGCCGGTGGACCAGATCACCCGTGACTCCGATCGAGACTTTTACATGTCACCCGACGAAGCTAAGGAATACGGACTGATCGATCACATAATCACAGGGCACCGGGGGCTCGACCGAGTCGTCGCCGAGGTGGAATCTGATGAGTCGGCCCCCGAGCCGGAACGCGAAGAGGCGGCAGCCGCCGCGGCCGGGGAGAAGAGTTCATCGGCGCGCTGAGTTTCCGGGAGCCATAGGATCAACCTGACAGTGCGAGATACCCGAAGTTCGAGTACGCGGCGGGACCGGGTCCGGCCACCCATGTTGGTCCGGAGCCCGGACCAACGCTGCGACTTCTGCGGTAGACCGACTACCACCGCCGCAGTCGCGGCCGGACGCGAATCTGCCGGCACCGTCATCTGCCCGCGTTGCGTGGACCTGGCGGCGCGCCAATTGTTCCGCCCAGGAGGAGGGGACGCGGCATGACCGAAAGAGAGGACCGCCGGCGCCACACCCGCTGTTCCTTCTGCAACAAAGGGCAGGAGCAAGTCCGCAAATTGATCGCCGGACCCGGCGTCTACATCTGTGACCAGTGCATCGAGCTCTGCCAGGAGGTGTTGGAGGAGGACTCGCGGGTCACTCCGGTCCGTCGCCCGCGGAGCAATGTGGTGCCCAACCCCCAAGCAATCTGGGCCTCGCTAAATCAGTACGTGGTCGGGCAGGACCAAGCCAAGCGGGTACTGTCGGTGGCGGTTTACAACCACTACAAGCGGGTCAACAGCGCGCGCGAGAACGGGGACGTGGAGCTGCAGAAATCCAACGTTCTCCTGGTTGGTCCGACCGGTTGCGGCAAGACCCTGTTGGCCCAGACGCTGGCGCGAATCCTCGACGTCCCCTTCTCCATTGCCGACGCCACCTCTCTGACCGAGGCGGGTTACGTCGGGGAGGATGTCGAAAATATCCTGCTGCGCTTGATCCAGGCGGCAGATTTCGACATCGCCCGGGCCGAGCGGGGGATCATCTACATCGACGAGATCGATAAGATCTCGCGCAAATCTGACAACCCCTCAATCACCCGGGACGTCTCCGGAGAGGGAGTGCAGCAGGCCCTGTTGAAGATCCTTGAAGGCACGGTGGCCAACGTGCCCCCCCAGGGCGGTCGCAAGCATCCCCATCAGGACTTCATACAAATCAACACCGCCAACATCTTGTTCCTCTGCGGTGGGGCCTTCGACGGCCTGGAGCGGATCATCGATCAGCGGGTCGGTCAGCGCACCATTGGGTTCGGCAGCGCGCAGTCGGGGTCCCGCAACAAGCAGAATGCCAAGATCCTCCATGAACTCTCGGCCCAGGATCTTCTTCGCTACGGGCTGATCCCGGAATTCGTGGGGAGGCTGCCGATCACAGTCACCCTGGACTGCCTTGACGAGGACGACATCACCAGGGTCCTGACCGAGCCCAAAAACGCTTTTGTCAAGCAGTACCAGAAGTTCTTCGCCCTTGACGACGTTGAGCTGGTCTTCGAGGAAGGAGCGCTCAGAGCGATCGCCCGCAAGGCCCTGGAACTGGGCACCGGAGCGAGAGGCCTGAAGAGCATTCTGGAGTCGGTCTTGCTCAACAGCATGTTCGATGTTCCCTCTCATCCCGAGATAAAGCGATGTGTCATCACCGAGCGATCAATCATGGAGGCCACTGAACCGGAGCTGGTCCGCGAGGATGAGCCGCAGGCCGCCTCGGCCTGACCGTTCGCCGTTCACTTGGGGCGCTGCGGTTAGACTGGAAGGCCATCCAAACTTAGCTGTACACCGGCGCGCACCGGCGTCTTTGAGGTTCTGAGTAAATGCCGATCGCCACTATCCTTGGCTACCCGCGAATTGGGCGATCCCGCGAGCTGAAGAGAGCGCTCGAAGCTTACTGGTCGGGCAGGATTTCGTCCGAACAGCTGCTCGCCGATGCCTCGAGCCTAAAGGCGGACCGCTGGCGCCAGCAGCAGGCGGCCGGGATAGAGCACATTCCCAGCAACGACTTCGCGCTCTACGATCACGTCCTGGACGCCGCACTGACCGTCGGGGCCGTGCCGGAGCGGTTCGGGTGGTCGGAGAGCGAGCCTGACCTGAACCTTATGTTTGCCATGGCCCGCGGCACCAGGGGCGACACGGAAGTGGCACCGCTCGACATGACCAAGTGGTTCGACACCAACTACCACTATCTGGTGCCCGAGCTGTCCCCCAACCAGTCATTCCGATTGGCCTCGCGTAAGCCGATCGACGAGTTCCTGGAGGCCCGGGCGCTGGGCATTCTGACCCGACCCGTGCTGCTCGGCCCGGTGACTTTCCTGCGCCTCAGCAAGGGCCCTCTGCCGGGCGGCTCGAACCTCGAGTTCCTCGATCGGCTGCTCCCGGTGTACTCGGAGCTTCTGGCCGAGTTGCGCTCGGCTGGCGCGGTATGGATCCAGATCGACGAGCCCTGCCTGAGCCAGGACCTGCCAGTGGAGGCACTGGAGGCGCTCGAGCACTCTTACCGAAACCTGAGCGAGGCGGCTGGCGGGCTCAAGCTCCTGCTGACCTCTTACTTCTCGGGGATGGGTGGGAACCTATCCACTGCGCTGGCACTTCCGGTCGATGCGCTGCATCTGGATCTGGTGCGTGGGCCAGCTGATCTGGAGCCCGCCTTGGAGTTGGTGCCTGAGGCCATGGCGCTCTCGCTCGGAGTGGTGGACGGTCACAACATCTGGCGCACGGATCCGGATCGGGCGCTGGGCCAGATCCACCAGGCGGTGGCCAAGCTCGGGGAGCAGCGGGTCCTGGTGGCTCCCTCCTGCTCTCTACTGCATGTGCCAGTCAGTCTCGAGGCGGAGACCGAACTCGACCCCGAGCTGCGCTCGTGGTTGGCCTTCGCTGAAGAGAAGCTGCTCGAAGTGAGCGCTCTCGCCGGTGCCGACCAGGGCTCTGCTGCAGTCGAGGCCCGGCTGTCTGCCAGCCGGGATGCGTGCGCCACGCGTCGGCGGTCGCCCAGGGTGACCAACCCGGTGGTCCGTGCTCGGATGAACCGGGTGACGCCCGACCACCTGAGCCGACCCGGTGACGGGCCGGCGCGTCGCATGATCTGGCGCCAGCGCGTCTCGCTGCCGCCTCTACCGACCACCACCATCGGGTCGTTTCCCCAGGTGCCCGAGCTACGCCAGGCGCGCGCCAAGCTCCGCCGGGGGGAGATCGACCAAGCTGAGTACGAGCGGGTGATCGAGCAGGAGATCAGTCGGGTCATCCGCTTCCAGGAGGAGATCGGACTCGACGTTCTGGTCCACGGGGAGCCGGAACGCAACGACATGGTGGAGTACTTCGCCGAGCAATTGGAGGGCTATGCGACCACTCGCCAGGGTTGGGTTCAGTCCTACGGATCACGCTGCGCCAAGCCGCCGATCGCCTTCGGCGACATCTCCCGACCCCACCCGATGACCGTGCGCTGGGCTGTGTTCGCGCAGAGCCTGACCGATCGACCGGTCAAGGGGATGCTCACCGGGCCTTTGACCATCCTCCAGTGGTCCTTCGTGCGCGACGACATCGAGCGCAGCCAAACTTGCGCCCAGATCGCCATGGCGCTGCGCGACGAGGTGGCCGATTTGGAGGCCGCCGGAATCAACGTCATCCAGATTGACGAGCCAGCCCTACGCGAGGGCTTGCCCCTTCACCGGACCGAGCAGGACGCGTACCTCCGCTGGTCGGTCGACAGCTTCCGGCTGACCGCCGCGGGGGCTGGTGCCCAGACTCAGATTCACACCCACATGTGCTACTCAGAATTCGAGGACATCATGGATGCGATCGCGGAGCTGGACGCCGATGTCCTCTACATCGAGGCGGCCCGCTCTGCCATGTCCTTGCTCCAGGCGTTCGCCGACCACGGCTACACCAATGAGGTTGGGCCGGGGATCTACGACATCCACTCACCGCTGGTGCCGTCGGTTGAGGAGATGGCGGCGCGGTTGCGCAGGGCGGCCTCGGTTATCCCGGCCGACCGGCTGTGGGCCAATCCCGACTGCGGCCTCAAGACTCGGTCGTGGGCCGAGGTGGAGCCCTCGCTGCGGAACCTGGTCGGGGCGGCGCGCCAGGTTGCGGCCGAGCTGGCCGCGGTTTCTCCGGCCAGCTCCTAGCCGGGCGCCGGGCAAGACCGGTGGAAGCGGCGTACCAACCGGAGGCCAATGAGCGACGGTGGCGGGACCGGTGGGCGGAGATCGGGCTCGGAGCGGCGGACGCGCTCAGCGCAAAGCCAGCCTTTTCAATAGCCCAGCCGCCGCCCAACATCACCGGCTCGCTGCATATGGGGCACGCCCTCAACGCGGTGGTCCAGGACGCTCTCTGCCGCTTTTACCGGATGAACGGTTACGAGGTCTGTTGGATCCCCGGGACCGATCATGCCGCGATCGCAACCCAGAATGTCATCGAGCGACAGCTCGCGGCCGAGGGGACAACCAAGGAGGAGTTGGGAAGAGAGGCGTTCGCCGCCCGGGTGGATGCCTGGTACGAGACCTACCAGGGCCGCATCCTGGAGCAGCTGCGACGGGTCGGCGCCACCTGCGACTGGGCTCGCGAGCGGTTCACCCTGGATGAGCCGTATGTCAGGGTGATTCGGACCGTGTTCGCCGAGCTATACCGCCAGAACCTGATCTACCGCGGTCCCAGAATCGTCAACTGGTGCCCTAGATGCCGTTCGGCCATCTCGGACGAGGAGGTGAGCTATCAGGAGCAGCAGGACACCTTCTACTACGTGCGTTACCCGCTGGTCGGAGGCGGCGGGGACTTGGAGGTCGCCACTACCCGCCCCGAGACCATCCTCGCTGACGTGGCTGTCGCGGTCGCCCCGGGGGATGCGCGCTTCCGCGAGCTCGTCGTCAAGACGGTCCGGGATCCGCTAGACGGTCGGGAGATCCCGGTGATCGCGGACCAGGCAGTGGACCCCAAGCTGGGCACCGGCGTGCTGAAGATCACCCCCGGTCACTCAGCAGAGGACTACGAGATAGGGGAGCGCCACCACCTCCCGATCCGGACCGTCATCTCCTTGGACGGGCAGATGATCGCTCCGGAGTTTCCCGAGCTGGATGGACAACCGGTCAGTCAGGCGCGGGAGCTGGCAGCGGAGATGCTGCGCCGCTCGGGTGCGATGGTGCGCGAGGAGCCGCTGGTCCACCAGGTTGGCCATTGCGATCGCTGTGGCACCATCATCGAACCGCTGGTCACTCCGCAGTGGTGGGTCCGTGTGCGGGAGCTGGCGGACCCTGCCGCTGAGGCCGTTGAGTCGGGTCGCATCACTATTCACCCTGGGCAGTTCCGCGGACAGTACCTGGATTGGCTGGCGGGCCTAAAGGACTGGTGCATCAGTCGCCAGCTGTGGCTGGGACACCGGATCCCAGTCAGCAGCTGCGCAAACGGCCACACCTTCGCCTGGGTGGACGAGCCTCTGGCCTGTCCCGAATGCTCGAACACCGAGTTGAGTCACGACCCCGACGTCCTGGACACCTGGTTTTCGAGCGCCCTGTGGCCATTCGCCATCTTGGGATGGCCAGACCGGAACCCGGCCCTGGATAAGTTCTACCCAACCTCGGTGCTCAGCACCGCGCGCGAGATCCTTCAGCACTGGGTGGTCCGGATGGTGATGATGGGACTGCGATTCACCGGAGAGATCCCGTTCCACGACGTCCTCTTTCACGCCACGATCCTGGGAACTGACGGGGCGCGGATGTCCAAGAGCCGAGGCAACGTGGTCGATCCTTTGGCGATGGTGGACAAGTACGGGGCCGACGCGCTTCGAGCTTGGGCCGCGAGCGTGGCTATGGGCACGCAGGACGCTCGCTTTGACGAGACCCGAATCGAGGGTTATGCCAAGTTCGCCAACAAGCTCTGGAACATGACCCGCTTGCTCCATCACTACCACTTCCCCGATGAAGGGGAGGAGGGGCGGATACCGCAGATTGCCGAGCCCATCAGGGAGAGCCTGCAGCTGGCCGATCGGTGGATCCTTTCCCGATTGGCTTGGGTGACCGAGGTCGCCACCAAGTCGCTGCGCACCTTCGACTACGACAGCGCGATCGCCTCGATCTACGAGTTCGCCTGGCACGAGTTGGCGGACTGGTATCTGGAGTTGGTCAAGGGACGCATTGACGCCGGGGACCAGACAGCACTCTGGGTTACCCGGAAGGTGCTGCTCCAGACCGCGACCATCCTCCACCCGATCATGCCCTTCTTGACCGACGCCCTGGCCGAGCAGTTCGATGGAACGCCGCCGAGCTTGGACCTGGCGCCTTGGCCAACGGTTCCGACGAGCTGGCCCGACCCCACGTCTGAGCTAGCGATGACGGCGTGCATGTCCTTGATCTCCACCCTCAGAAAGTGGCTTGCCGAACTGGGAATCGAGGTGACCCGGCATAGCAGTCGCGTGCCGTTCTCGGTCGCCGAGTCTGGTCCCGAGGTCGCATTCCCAGAATCCCTCGCGTACGTCAGTGCGCTCCTGCCGGTGGACTGGGTCGACGCCCCGGCGGAGCCAGTCGGCACATCCCCCCAAGTGGTAGCCGGACGCACCACCCTGTCCCTTGGCGGTGGAGCGGGGGAGGGAGAGCAACGCTGGAAGGACTCAGCCCGCCGGGAGTTGGCCAAGGCGGAGGCACACCGGAGCCACGTGGAGCGCAAGCTGGCCAGCGACTTTACGGCCAAGGCGCCGGCTCAGGTGGTGCAGCGCGAACGCGACCGATTGGAGGAGGTGCGGCAACGGGAATCTCTCCTGCGCCGGTTGATCGAAAGCTGACCCGGGACGGCTGAGTGCTGTCGATCACCGCCCTTCCACTTCTAGCTCTTCTCCTTCTGGCCGCAGCGACCCTCATCTGCTCCGCTCTCGGGCGCCCCTGGCCACCAAAGCCGGGTCTATGGGCCCGTTGGGTCCTGCGTCTGGCCCTGTTGATGGCACTTGCTGACACCGTGGCGATCCTCTTGCGGCTGGGACCGGGAGGGACCCTGCAGGCAACCATCTGGAGGATCGAGCCCCGGCTCCCGATGACGCTTTCCGTAGATGCCGGAGGGACGGTGCTCGCGATCATGGTTCTCGGGGCTGCTTTGGTTGTCACATTTGCCGCCCGCGATCGCCGTCCGCTGGCATCTGGAGCGCTTGGGCTGGCGGCGCTGGGTGCGGTGGTCGCGACGTTTGCCGGCGACCTGCTCAGTCTGTACGTCGGCCTGCAGCTGGCGACCCTGGGAGGGATCGGCCTCAGCTACGCTCGCCAGCCCCGGGCGGCGAGTTCCCGCATGGTGTGGGCTGCCGTGGCAGACCAGTCGGTCGGGCTGGTCTGGCTGGGCGTCATGGTTGGCCTCCTTCATCGAACCGCCACCTTGCAGCTCAACGCCATCCCGACCGGAGATGTCAGCCCTGCGCTCGCCGGCCTCCTGCTGCTGCCCGCTGTGGTGCGTCTTGCGGGTTGCGGGCTGATTGCCGCAACCACGTTGCCCGGTCGAACCGGGTCTAGCAGGAGATCGTTGGACGTGGCCGACTGGTTGACCGTGGTCGCTGTCCCCACCGCTCTCCTCTTGTTCATCCGAGTTCAGGCGCTGTCCGGCGGAGTCTGGCCCGAGCCGTGGTTCGGCACCTGCCTGGATGTTTTGGCGCTGATCATGGGAGCGGCGGCGGTGGCGGGAGCGCTCTTCTCGAGCAACTCCCAATCAGGGCTACGGTCGGCCCTCCTTCTGCTCGGC
Organism: Candidatus Dormiibacterota bacterium; assembly: GCA_963804565.1. Taxonomy (GTDB): domain Bacteria; phylum Chloroflexota; class Dormibacteria; order Aeolococcales; family Bog-877; genus Bog-877. The sequence goes on from CAWDQV010000001.1 coordinate 2,351,896, forward strand.
GCGCTGGTGGTGGTCGGGTTTGGACAGAACTCGGCGAATGGGACGGTGCTCGGATTGGCCGCCGGGATCTTCCTCGAGATCACCGTGGCCTTTCTGCCCAGGGCTCTGCTGGGGTCCGCGACGGTGCCCCGGAGGCCCCGGCAAAAGCTGTTCCACGCCCGTGGAGGAGCTGGGTGGATCACCGGCGTGGCAGTGGCTTTGACGCCCTGCCTGCTCGGGCTCGGGGTCGCGCTGATCGGCTTGGACTTGGCGATGGCTGGCGGGCTGGCAACTGGGATTGCCCCAGCACTCGCCTACCTCTGTGCGGTCGCGGGGTTGGTGCTCACTGCGCCCAGGCTGCGCCGGGCCGCCACATCGCCCTCCATCTGGATTTGGGCCCTCTGGTTACCGGGGCTCTGCCTGGTCGCCGCCGCGCTACTGCCTGGGTGGGCCATCGCAGGGGCTGCTACCGCGATAGCTCCACCGGGCGTCACCAGCCTCTCAGTCCTCTCTGCACCGGACCCCTTGGTGGTGCTCGCCCCGAGTTTCATCTGGCCGGGGGGTTACCTCGTGCTTTTAGCGGGACTAGCCGGCGGGGCGGGCTGGGCGCTTCGGCTCGCGACGGGCTCCGGACGGGCCCGGGATGAGCGGGCCGTTCCGGCCAGCGTGCCCTTGGTTGTCATGCCCGAGCGGTTGGCGGCAATGGTTTCCCGATCGGGCTCGAACCATTCTCGGACCCGCGAGATTCGAGGCTGGTACTCAACACTGGCTGCGCTGGCCGACCGGGAGGTCGGGGAGCGCCCGATCTGGCTCTGGGTGGGCGCGACGGCGGCCGCCGCCTACGTGCTCGCGGAGTGGTTGAAGCTTTGATTGGGGCCAGCGTTCTCGCGGCCGGAGCGTTTGCCGCCGGGGCCGTCGCTCTCTTCTCGGTGGGTCCGAAGGGAATGGCGCTCAGCGCGTTCGCGCTGGGACTGGGTTTGGGCGGTGTCGCCTCGCTCTCGGCCGGACCAGCCGGGTTCCTCTGCCTGGCCGGCGTCGGGGCATTCGCCGGTCTGTTGGTCCTCCTTTCGGGCCGCCTCAGATGGCTGGACGTCTCGGGAGCTCTCTTCGGGATGGGAATCATCGTGGATCGACCCAGGGTTTTCGGCGTGCGCAGCCTGAGAGCCATCCTGGGCGCGGCGGGACTCTTCACAGCTCGACTGCTCTCGGGCCACCTGGCTGCCGGAACCGTGGCGACGCAGGGTCCTGCCTTCGCCTGTCTGTTTGTCCTCGAGGTGGGTCTGATCCGAATTGGCACCGGCCGTGGTCCAGGGGAGTTGGCCTTGGGTGGGCTCTGTGCCGGGATGGGCGCCGCCGCTTTTCTCCTGCTGAGCGTGCCAGCTTCATCCCTCCCAATTGCGGTGTTGGCCAGCGGTATTCCGGCACTTTCCCTGGTGGCGCTCGGACGATCCACTCCATGGGAGACCTCAGCGTGACCACCTGGCTGTTGGCGGCCCTGGTCGGGGGTCTGGCTGTGGCCGCTCTTTCCGCCCTCCTTCGGGGTCGAGCTCGGTTCTTACCGCCGGTCCTGCTGCTGCTCACCGCCGCCGGGGTCTCACTAGCGCTCGTCAAATCGCTGGCCACCACTCCTCCGAGCTCGCAGTTGGTCGAGGGCGGACTTGGCGGGTTGGTCGTGGCCAGGCTCTCGCTGGGGATTCTGGTGGGGGGGTGGGCGGTGCTGGCGCTGGAACTTGGGGTGGCCCACCGGCCCGGGCGCACCGGAGGCGCCATCGCGGTGGGGGTGATGACCGGGGTCGCCTCGTGTTTCGCGCTGATGGTTACCGGGCTCGTACCACTGGCCCTATTGCTCTCCTTTCTCTGCGCCTTCCTTTGGGTGCGCTGGGAGCGGATCTCCGGTCCAGTTCTGCCGATTCGCAGCGTCGGCCGACAGGCGGCGCTGATCCTCTGTGCCCTTCTGGCTGGCGCCGCGATCCTCCCGTCTCAGCGAATCGGAGCCGCGCCTGCGCCGCTGGCGGGGATGCTGCTGGTTGGTGGGCTCGGCGGGGTGGCCGGGCTCCTGCCCATCTCGAGCTGGGTCGGCGCCGCGTCTCGGATTCCCGCGCCCGAGTCCGCCGTTTGGAGAGTCTGGCTGGTCCCGGTGGGGGTCGTCGCCATCTCGAGAGTGCTGGTCGCCGAGCCCACCTCGGTCACCCAGGTAATGCAGATTCTGCTGGTGGCGCTGGGACTGGCGACTGCGATTTTCTGGGGAGCCGTCGGCGTTCGCGCGGATCCCAGCACCCGCTATTGGCGGGTGCTCCAGGCCGATGTCGGATTCATGTGTGTCGGCATCGGGAGCGGGGACGTTCAGGGTCTGGCTGCCGCCTTGATCCTGATCGTGGTCCACTGGCTGGCCGGGACAGCACTCACCGAACCGCGAGGCGTGCGCTCCCATCTGCTGGCCTGGGTTGGACTCTCCGGCGCTCCCCCCTTCGGCGGGTTCACCGGACGCCTGCTGGCGGTGGTTGCGGTGACCTTCATGGGTCCCATCGTGGTAGCCCTCCTTCTGGTGGCATTCGGCCTTCAGCTGGTCGCCTGCGGGTCCGGGGTGAGGGAGGCAGTGCTCCGGGAAGCAGTGCGGGGACCAAGGGCGAATGAGGTGGTCGGACTGCTTTCCGCGCTGGGAGCGTTGGCCCTAGGGGTGGGTGCCGGACCCTTCCTGCAGGCGGCGTTCGGGGTCCATCTGTGAACCACTTGCTCTTCGGCTTCGCGGTTTGTGCGGCACTGGCCATCTACCCAGGCGGCCTGGCGGCGCTGGCCGCCTCTCTCGCGGGCGGCGCTGCCCAGCTGTTTTTGACCACCCGCCAAAATCGGTCCCCGATCACTTCACTCGGGCGGCCCTGGTCTTCCTTGATGGGGATCGCCTTGGCGGGGTTCGTCCTGGCGCCGCTCCCCTGGCCCGACAACCCGGTGGCGCCGGTCGAGATCTCCTGGGCGTCAGGGACCGAGATGGGAGGTGTCGCCCTTAGCCTTGCGGGTATTTGGGGTCTGGTACTACTCGGCTCGAGCCAGCATCGTCGCGGCTGGGCCATATGTTCACTCGGAGCCTGGTCGCTTGGGATTGTCCTGTTGAGCACTGCGGTGGGAGCGAACAGCTGGGAGGGAATTCTGAACGCTGGCGGTCTCGGAGCGGAGTTGGGTCGCGTGGGGCTGGCGGGACTGGGGCTCCTTACGCTCCCGTGGGCCCTGGCCGGCGCCCCCGGAGGCACATCCACCAGGGGCCTCGCTTGGGCCGCCGGAACCGGGGCGTATCTCTTTTTGGCGCTGCCCCAGCTTCAGTCGGTCCTCTTCCCGGTGGCACTCTTGGCCTGGGCGGGCTTGATGGCGGCGCTGGGTGCGGCCTGGGCGGTCGGATCCAGGTGGGGACCAATACTGGTCCGACGAGTTGGGAGGCCCGCTTCCGCTGCTACACTCAATGCTCCGTGATGCGCTTGTCGGCGCGGGGATCTAGATCCCCCTTCGACCGACCCTCGCCATGGGAACTGGAGGCACTGTGAGGACGTGGTCGAGCTAGTCCTAGCCTCCGGCTCGGATCGCCGTCGCGAACTCCTGGTGCGGTTAGGCCTGAGGTTCGTCGTGGTCCAGCCGGCGGCCGAGGAAAAACTGATGCCGGGCATGTGCACCGACTTGGCGGTGCAGCTGATCGCCCGCGCAAAAGCCCACGCCGCTCTTGAGTTGGTGCCGACGCGGGACGCCTACCTGTTGGCGGCCGACACCATCGTCATGGGTCCCAACGGGCCACTGGGAAAGCCGCATACCGTGGAGCGGGCGCGCGAGATGTTGCGCTCCCTGCGGGGACAGCGGCACGTAGTCCTGACCGGAATCTGTGCTCTCAGTTCCACCTCGAAGAAGGAAGCAACCGGGGTGTCGCGCTCGGCGGTGCGCATGCGCGACTTTAGCGATGACGAGTTGGAGCAGTACATCGCAGGTGGCGAGCCCCTCGATCGAGCAGGCTCGTACGCGATTCAGGGCCTGGGCGGCTCGCTGGTGGACGCCATCGCCGGGCGCACCGATACCGTGATTGGGCTCGACTGCCAGATGGCCATGCAGCTTTTGACCGAGGTAGGCTACCCGGTCCCTCTGCCCACCGCTCCCGACCGCCACGTCGCAATCGGAAAGGCGGCGGCTACCCGCCGCCCGCTCGCCAGCTCAAATCGAGTGGGAGGAACCCGCTGACGCTCCCGGCGCTTAGCCGAGTGGCGACAGTGGCGATCGTAGGGGCGGCGCTAGGTGGCGTGATCGCCGGTTGCGGCTCGACGCGGCTCGGCGGCCTCGAGGTGTCCAGCCAAGTGGTGTCGAATGGTACCACCGCGAGCACTCCGAACGTTCCTCAGGGGACTGAGGTGGAGGTCCAGATAACCGTCCGCAATGTGGGTTCCAACAGCATCGGCGGGGTCACTGTCAGGGTGGGTGTGCCGACCGGATTCACCTACCTGAACACGGTAAGCACCGCGACCGATGGCAACTCCGAGAGATCCGCGGACGTCTCCCCGACCAGTAAGGAGGCGACCCTGACCTGGGGGGCTTGGGCGATGGGGCCGGGCGCCACCGGTAACCGGTCGGCGGTGGTGATCACCGCCGATCTCAAGGCGACGGGCGCGCCCTCAAGCGTGAAGATCTCGCCCGTGGTGTTCGCAACCGGCTACGACAACACCCTCTCGGGCACACCGCTCGGCCTCACGATCGAGGCGGCCCCGGCACTCAAGGTGCAGCTGGCGGTGAGCCCGACCGACGTGGCCGCCGGGCAGATGGTCACCTACGAGCTGATCGTGACCAACACAGGCAGCGGACAAGCTCCCGACACATCCATCGGAGTCACCCTGCCGGATGACTTCGACTTCGCTGGGGAGGCGGGGAGCTCGGGCAACGCCAGCCTAAGCAATGCGACCTATCCGAACGTCGGCACCGAGATCCCCACGTGGAGTGGGATCGATGTTCCCGGGGCAGGCTCGTCGGGGCCAGGATCTCTGACCCTCAGCTTCACGGTGCAGGTGCTCCCCATCGTTCCCGGCGGGACCTACACCTGTTCGGCCACCTTGGTGGCCAGTACCGGGTCGCAGACTCAGAACTACATTCAGCAGAACTACACTTCCCTCGCCGCCATCGAGGTGACGGCCGCCTGATCTTCGGGCGGAGCTGGCTCTGATAAACTCGCTGCCCGGGTCAGAGGCACCTGGTCGCCTCACGGCGATCGGCCATCGAATTTGGCCCTGCGCCTGCCATCCTCAACACTCCAAGGGAGTCCTGATGTACGCCATCGTCCAAGTTGGTGGCCGCCAATACCGGGCTGTTGCCGGCGAACGGCTGGTGGTGGATCGACTGGATGTGGAGCCGGGCTCTCGGGTGCATCTTTCCGATGTGCGGATGCTCGTCGCTGAGGATGGTGACGGGACCGAGACCGAGATCGGCCGTCCCCGGGTAGCGGACGTCGCAGTGGCGGCCCGGGCGGTCAGTCACTTCAGAGGGCCCAAGATCCTCGTCTTCAAGTACAAACCGAAGAAGCGCTACCGGCGGCACCAGGGTTTTCGGGCCGAACTGACCGAGCTTCGGATAGAGGAAGTTCGTCGCGGCGCCTATGAAGACAAGCCTCAGGCTGAGCCAGCCAAACGCCGCACCCAGAGCCAGACCGCTCGGGCGGCATCCGCTAAGGGGACCAAGGTTGTCCCCGACCTAGACCAGGTGGCGGAGCTGGCAGATGAGCCCGTCAAGGCGCCGGCTCCTGTGCGCTCCCGGGTGGCCCGGACCGCGAAGCCCTCGGCAACCTCTCCATCGACGAGAGAGACCGCAGCAGTGGAGAAGCCCAAGGCGCCGCGGGCCCCTCGCAAGCCGGTAGCAGGCGCCACCACACCGCCGACTGAGACGAAGACCAAGCGCACTAGAACCAAGCCCGCGGACAAGCAGGAGCAGGTTGATGGCTCATAAGAAGGGAGGCGGCAGTAGTCGCAACGGTCGTGACAGCCAGTCGCAGCGACTGGGGGTCAAGGTCTACGGCGGCCAGACCGTCGGAGCGGGCGCTGTTCTGGTCCGTCAGCGCGGTACCAGAATCCTCGCCGGACCAGGAGTCGGGGTGGGGCGGGATCACACCTTGTTTGCCCTCCTTCCTGGGGTGGTCGACTACAAGCCATACCGCACCGATCGGACCCGAGCCTCGATCACCACGCCGGGCAGCCCGCCCGGCTGATCCGCTCGGGCCGACTGCCCTTGGCCGCGAATGTTTCTGGACGAAGTCGAACTGAGCGTCAGTGCCGGCCGGGGCGGGCCCGGCTCGGCGAGCATGCGCAGTGAGAAGTTCGCCCCCAGAGGTGGGCCAGACGGCGGCGACGGAGGTCGAGGAGGAGACGTTCTGGCCGCGGCGGACGGGAGCCTGAACTCTCTGCAGCGATACCAGGTGGCGCGCACTTTCAGGGCCCCCAATGGCGGGGCGGGCGGCCCCTCACGTCGCCATGGGGCTGACGGTGAGTCCAGCATCCTCAGCGTCCCTACGGGGACTCTGGCGTGGGATGTCGCGAGCGGCCAGTTGCTGGCAGATCTCAACCGACCTGGATCCAGCGCGGTCCTGGCCAAGGGGGGCAAGGGTGGACGGGGGAACACCCACTTCGCCAGTGCGACCCACCAGGCACCTCGACGCCGTGAACTGGGTGAGCCGGGAGAGAGCCGGGTCATCCGGTTGGAGCTCCGACTGATTGCGGACATCGGGCTGGTGGGGCTTCCCAACGCTGGCAAGTCGACCCTGTTGGCCAGGCTCACCGGGGCCAGGCCGAAGATCGACTCCTACCCCTTCACCACGCTCACCCCGAACCTCGGGGTGGCAGACGTCGGAGGCGGCCGAGTTCTCACGCTGGCCGATGTCCCCGGGCTGATCGAGGGCGCGCACGAGGGCGCGGGGCTGGGGCTGGCGTTCCTCAGACACCTCGCCAGGACCAGGGTGCTGATCCACCTGGTGGACGCCAGTTTGGGGCTGGAGGGGATAATCGCCGCCCAACAGCAGGTGGCTACCGAGATGCAGCTGTACAGTCCTGAGCTGATCGAAAAGCCCACCCTCGTGGCGCTGAACAAGCTCGACCTGCTCGGCCCAGAAGTTGGCGATCAACTGCTGAGCGCGCTCTCCGAAATGCTGCCGGCGGGGCTCCCGCTCGCGGGGATCTCGGCTGCCGACGGAACAGGATGCGCTGAGCTCCTTGCCAGGGTAGATCTGCTTCTGCGAGAGACGCCGAGCCCTGTCTCCGATGACGTGCCGGGTGGTCAGTTCAGGCTCTACCGGGGCCCCAGAGGTCTGAGTCGGGAATTCTCCGTCGAGCTGGTGGGGGTGACATACCGGGTCACCGGGGAGTCTCTGGAGCGATTGGTCGCCGTGACCGATCTGGACGACGATTCCTCGGTGCTGCGGTTGCAACGCCAGTTGGCCAGGATCGGGGTCGAGGCCGCCTTGCTCAAGGCGGGAGCGCGGGCCGGTGACGAGGTTCAGATCGGCTCCGAGGCGTTCACCTTCTACCCAGATCCGACGCTGGACCAGCCCAACGGCGCGTCACCTGATCAGCGGCCGGGCTGAGCGAGTGCCGGAGGATGCCGTGGCAACGGTCTTCTTTGGCGGCACCTTCGATCCGCCCCATCTTGGCCACCTCTCGATCATCTCGGGGATACGCGACCACACCGGCCTGCCGGTACTGGTAGTCCCGGTCGGGGTCCCTGGACACCGGCCCGCGCCCGGAGCTACGCCCACAGAGCGTGCCGAAATGGTGGAGGAGGCTGTGCTCGGGCTGAGGGACCCGCTGGTCACCGTGTCCCGTCACGAGGTGGACCAAGCCCAGCCCAGTTACACCGTCGACACGGTCTCCTGGTTGCGGGCAACTCGGCCCAAGCTCACGGTCGTTCTGGCGGTGGGCGCTGACGTCGCGGCTGGCCTGCCAACTTGGAAGGACCCGGTGAGGCTGTTGGAACAAGTGAGGTTGCTGGTCTTCGACCGGCCCGGGGCGGCCGCGCCCGGCGAGCAGGTGATGGCGGAACTGACCCGACTCGAGCTGCCGCTGAAGGGTGCCGAGGTGATCACGCTACAGGCACCTCTAGTCGACGCCACCAGCATTCGGGAACGGATCTCCGGAGGGAGCGACTGCAGTGACCTGCTCCCCGACTCAGTGGTGGGGTACATCCGCGCGCACGGGCTGTACGGCGCCATCGGCGAGGCCGCCAGTTCACCTCGTGCGGGATAATCGCCCGCGCATGACGCCGCTTCAGCTCAGCCGGTTGCTCGCTGATGCTGCGCTTTCTCGCAAGGCCCGTTCGGTGGTGCGAATCGACCTCCGAGGCAGGACCACCATCGCGGACTATTTCGTCATCTGCGAGGGAGACACCGACCGCCAGGTGAGGGCGATCGCCACCGAGATGTCCGAGTTGGCGGCGCGCTCCGGTTCTCATCCGCTCTCTCGAGCGGGTCTCGAGGAGGGCTCGTGGGCGTGCCTCGACTTCGACTCGGTAGTGGCCCATGTTTTTCTCCCTGGAGAGCGGGCCTACTACGACCTGGAGGGGCTTTGGGGCCCCGCCCGCCGCGTCCGGCCCCGGAAGGCTGCCCCGTTGCCAGTTGGTCCTTGACCACTGAGTCCCTGCGCCTAGGCTGTTTCATCCCCCAGGGGTGGCGGGGAGACTTTCTGCCTTCGCTGAGTCCGACCGAGTGCTGGACCGCCGCCGTCAGCGTTGCCCGGAGAGCCGAACACGCCGGCTACGGGGTTGCCTGGGTCTACGACCACCTGCAGGCGATCGAGTCCGACCCGCCCAGGCCCGTGTTCGATCCGCTTCTCTTGCTTTCTACCGTAGCCTGGGCCACTCCCGAGATCCGCATCGGCACCATGTGCCTCGCCGTGCCCATGCATCATCCGGCCCGACTCGCGCAGCAGCTCGCATGTTTGGACGTGGCCAGCGGTGGCCGGCTCGAGGTCGGCCTGGGCGCTGGTTCCGACGCCGAGGAGGCCAGAGCCTTCGGAATCCCGGTCCCCAACCTGCGGGACCGGATCTTTGCCTGCGGCGAGGCCGCCGAGTTGATTCGAGCCAGCTGGAGCAACGACACGACCAGCTTTGAGGGTCGCTACACCGTCATCGAAGGCGCGCGAATCTATCCCAAGCCGGTTCAGCTGCCGGCCCCGCCAATCTGGATCGCAGGAGGGGGGAGGAGCTCACCCTGTGGCAGGTTGCTCGACATGCGGATGGGTGCAGCCTGTTCGGTCCCCCCCAGCGTTTCGCTCACAAACTGGAATTACTCGCATCTCACTGTCGAGCGGCCGATCGCCGCCCGGAAACAGTTCGCGTCTCGGTGGTCTTGGACTGCCTGGTAGCCGACACAGAGGCCGATGCGGACCTCTTGGTGGAGCGCTTCAATCGGCGCGGAGAGGACCGGGCCAGCTTCCGTGCGCGTCGGTTGGTGGGGACCCCCCAGGGCTGCGCCCAGCAACTCCAGGAATACGTTGACCTGGGAGCGCGAGAGATCTGTTGCTACTTTCCCGACGCCGTGACATCCGACGGGGTCGAGAGGCTCGCCGCCGCGGTGCTGGGACCGCGACAGACACCGACTGCCCAGCTCAGCGGCGGGTGAGGGCTTCCCCTTTTCTGGACTTCATTGGGCCACCCCCGCTGCCACTGAGGTCCGGCTGGACTCCTTCTGATCTGAGCGGCTAGCATGGGTGGGCGCCTCGATGGTGGCTCTAACCTGTCGGGCACCACGCAAGAGAAAGGAGATACCGCATGCATCGGAAGCTGGACATCTTGGCGGAGAAAGGCTTCGTCGTTCTTCGAGACTACGACGGTCCGGCCATCCCCCCGGCGGACTGGGAAAAGCTGGACTACGTGGACTGGAAGAGTGGTGGCGACACCAACTTTGCCCCACTGGCCTCCGCCAATGGCGAGATGGAATGCCACGGCTTCTGGGAGCACGGAAAGCCAGACAAAGGTGGTGTCTGGACCGATAACCGCAACATCGCGCCAAGCCTGGTGAGGTATGTGGAGTCGATTGGAGGCAACTTCGGCCGTGTCCGGGTCATCAAGCTCAACCCGAGCGACGAGGAGCAGGCACTCAAGCAACTGCATGTGGACGACAACAACCGGCTCAATCCCGACGGCAGTGGGTGGGTTGTCCGGGCCTGGCTCGAGCTAGCGGACAGCCCAGGCAAGTCGACCTTCATCCTGAGAGAAAAGAAGGAAGATCCTTCGACCGAGACGAGGATTGCCCTCCACCCGGGGATGCAGTTGGTGATCGACACCGAACGGCTGAGCCACGTGGTGCATCATCCAGGTCCCGGTCCTCGCTACTCCTTGATCACCTCGTGGGAGTCGGACGACACCATCGAGCGTTGGATTCAGAACCAACTTCCGGCGACGGAGCGAGTCGGCGTTAGCTGAGTCCTTCCCGATCGCGCTCCAGCGGCAACTGGCGGCCGCTGGAGCGCGGGGAGCCTGGCCGGGGCTCAATACTCGCAAGCCGAAAGTACCGGCGATGCCGAATTAGCAGATCCCGTTCCAATAGCTTCTATAGGCACCCGGGCAGTTGACGTCGGAATTTGCGTAGGCGACGGTGTTGGGGAGGTAGAAGTCTGCGTTGAGCCCCGACCCAACCTGGACTACGTCGGCCGGCTTGGCGTACCAGACGTTCGGCTGCGCCGGCAACACCTCTTCCATGTAGGTCTGCCAGAGGGGCGCGGCACCGGTGATCCCGGACGAGACGGCGGACAGCGTGGCGTAGTTCGGATTGCCCACCCAGGTTGAGGTGAGGAAGGTAGGCGTCCAGCCGAAAACCCAGTTGTCACCGATTCCCGCCAGGTTGGCCGACCCGTAGTCGGAAGTGCCCGTCTTGACGGCGACGATGCGGTTGGGAATGGTCAGGCCGTTGTCGATGCCGAACTCCGGCTGGCGGTTCTGATTGCTCTGCAGGATCATGTTCATGATGTAGGCGACGTTGGCTGGGATCACCTGCTGCGAGTTGTCCGCCACGTTGTACAGGTAGATCGTCTTTTTGTTCTGGATGATCTGGAGAATCGTCGTTGGCTGATGGAGGACACCCCCGGCGGCCAGGACTGAAGCGCCAGTGGACATGTTGAGCATGGTGATCCCGTCTGCCGTCCCGCCCAGGGTAAGCGCCAGTCCGTAGGTGTTCTGCGGGTTCAGAAGGTCGGTGACGCCCATGCGCTCAGCGACGCTGACGACGTTCTGCAGCCCGGTGATGTCTTCGACCTTCACCGCCGGCACGTTGATCGAGTTGCCGAGGCATATCTTGAGCCGACAGATGCCAGTGAAGGTTCCCGAGTAGTTCTTTGGCGAGTAGCCGCCGATGTCGATCGGCTCGTTGAGGATCGGGGTGGTCATGGTGAACTTGCCTGAAGCAAGAGCGGCGGTGTAGGTGAACATCTTGAAAGACGAGCCGGTTCGGCGCGGCGAGTCGACCATGTTGATCTGACCCCACTGGCCAGTGGGGTCGGTCGTCCCGACCATGGCCAGGATCTCCCCGGTGCGCGGGTCGACCGACTCAAGGTCGGCATCGCCGATGTTGTATTCCCGCTGCAGCTCGGCGTCCTTGGTGGGGTTTTGGAGATCGGCGATTCCGGCCGCCTGGTCGGCGGTGTTGAGTGAGGTGTAGATGGTCCAGCCCCCAGGGTTGAGATAGGCATCTCCGAACTGGGACTGGAGCTGGCTCTCGGCGAACTGGACGAAGTCGGGTTGGGTGTCGACCTCGCTGTCCTCCCAGGGATAGAAGGTCAGCACCTCCTTGGACGCGGCATTGGCCTGCTTCTGGGTGATGTAGCCGTTGCGAACCATGGCCTCGAGAACCACATGCTGCCGGTCCTGGGCCAAGTTCTGTGACCCGGTCACGCCCGCGTAGAGGATCGGGTTGTAGGCGGTCGGAGCATCAGGTATTCCGGCCAGCATGCTGGCCTGGGCGAGGTCTAACTGCGAGGCGGGGATGTGGAAGTAAAGCTCGGCTGCTTCCTGGATCCCGATCGCCTGATTGCCGTAGTTGATCCGGTTCACGTACATCTGGAGGATGGTGTCGGGCTTGAACGTTTTGGAAATCTCGTAGCCCAAGAGCAGCTCGCGGATCTTGCGGGTGATCGTCTTCTGGGGGGTGAGGAAGGAGATCTTGGCCAGCTGCTCGGTGATCGTGCTGGCGCCCTGCAGGGCGTTGTGGTGGATCAGGTCGTTGATCCCGGATTCGACGATCCGTGGCAGGTCTGCCGAGGCTGTGTCCTGGTAGAAGTGGCGGTCCTCGACTGCGACGGTGGCCTCCACCAGGAGGGGGCTCACCTCGCGCAGGGGTATCCCGACGTGGTGCACGCCCGGCTCGTGAAGTATCGCCAACAGGGTGCCGTCGCTAGCCAGCATCTCGCTGTCGTTGGGGGGCCCCAGGTTGGGCAGCGTGGCCACGCTAGGGAGTCCCACCTGGAAGGCCGCTAGCACGATCATGCCCGAGCCGATTCCGGCACAGGCGACCAAGACCACCACCAGGACCGCGGTGGCGCTGTTTCGCACCCAGCGGTGGCGCCTCCAGAAGCCCGGTACAGACGGTCTCTGAAGCCCGTAGCGCCCGCGGAGGCCTGATCGACGCGAAGCCCGCTCACGCGGGGTGACTGTGATTTCCTGCATTCAGTTCACACGGGAAGGGGGCAGTCCCCCCGCCGCCCGATTATGCCAGGCTCCCCGCCGCGGGCCGTTGATGGCAGTTGAAGCCTGCTCGGGTGACAACTTGGTGGCGGGAACCTCACGACATTGCAAATACGGCGCTCAGTGGGGCTGAGTTACGCCGAAGCGGTGTCAGACTCGTCCCCAGGGTCCAGTCCGGGAGCGGTTCCCGAACCACACAATCGAGTTCCTATCTGATGTCTGCCGCCGCGATCGCCGCTCCGCCACCTCTTCGGGCGCAGATCGGCTTTCCGCCGGTACCCCAGAGTCCCAAGGAGGCTGGCATCCCGGCCGCCTTCATCGCCGATCTGGCGCTCAAAGTCATCTACTACAGCGGGGCCATGCTCGGTCGGGACGTCGCCCGCCACGTCTGCCTGCCCTGGAACGTCGTCAGTGACTCCCTGAAATTCCTCTCCGACGAGGGCTACATCGCCACCACCGGCATCAGGGGCGCTGTTGCTGGGGCGGAGTTTGCCGAGGGGCTGCAGTACGCGATCAGCCGAGCCGGCCGGGAGCGGGCCAAGGAGTTGGTGGAGGTGAGCCAGTACGCGGGCCCCGCACCGGTACCGCTGGACGTCTATATCGCCGTCGCCCGGCATCAGGGCCGGAGCAGCAATCCGGTCACGCACCAGATGCTGCGGACGGCCTTGGACCATCTGGTGCTGCCGCCGAGCGTGCTCAACCGGCTCGGACCGGCCCTCGGTGCTCGCCAGTCGATCTTCCTCTACGGGCCACCTGGGAACGGAAAGAGCAGCATCGCCGAGGCCTGCGCCTCATTGCTCGGGGACGCCATCTTCGTGCCTCACGCCCTTTATGTGAAGGGAGAGGTGATCCGGGTCTTCGACCCGATGCACCACCGCCCGGTTGCGGCAGACCTTCCCCCCCACGACACCCGCTGGGCCCTGTGTTCCCGTCCGATCGTCCGGGCGGGTGGCGAGTTGACCGGTCGCGAGCTGGAGCTGAGCTTCGACCCCCACATGGGGTTCTTCGAAGCATCGCTGCAATTGAAGGCCAACGGAGGGCTCTTCCTGGTGGACGACTTCGGCCGCCAGCAGCTGAGCCCGCAGGACCTGCTCAACCGCCTCATCGTCCCCCTGGAGGCTGGTTTCGACTACCTCAACATCGCCCGGGCTGGCAGCACCGTCATGGTTCCCTTCACCGAGGTCTTGATCCTCTCCACCAACCTCAAACCCAAGGAGCTGGTGGACGAGGCGTTCCTGCGCCGGATCCGCTACAAGGTCGAGGTCCCCAACCCGACCGTGATCGAGTACGGTCGGATCTTCCGGCGAATTTGTGACTCGATCGGCCTGGAGTACGACCCCGCCGCGGTCAACTATCTGGTCGAGGAGCACTATCAGAAGGCAGGACGCCCGTTGCACGGCTGCGAGCCTCGCGACATCCTTGACCACTTGGTCCACGCCGCCTCCTACTTTGGAGTCGAGCCCCGGCTAACCCCAGAGCTGCTGGACCACGCGGTATCTGCCTACTTCGCCAACCTAGACGAGACGCCTCCCGAGAGCTGAGGCGGCGGCCCTGGTCCTTAGCCCAGGGTTCGCTACACCCTGATCATCCGGCGCCAGCTTTCGAGGGCGCTCGGGTCTCCGTCGATCTCAAGCGGGGTACTGGGTGGGCGGTTCCAGACCAGGAGGTAGAGGTCGGACGTCGTGCCCTTCACTTGGCAGTCGTAAGGGCCGAGCTCGCGCCGGGCCACCACCCCGTCAGGGCCGAGCTCGACCAGCCAGCCTCCTGGACGGTCCCGGGGCAGCAAGGCGATCCGTGAATTTGAATCGAGGTCGAGCTGATGGCGTCGGGCGGCGAAGCCAAAGAGCATTTCCTCGATTCCGTCGGCGGCCGTGGCGGAATCGAAGGAGATCGCCTCTGATTTTGCGGCCAACTCGGCGTCGGCTCGGTGGATCTCGGTCTCATGAGCCTGGCGCCGGGCCCAGAATTCGAGCGGCGATGGGGCCGCCAGGAATGTCCAGCAGCTGAGGTCGGGCGGGGCGCTGGCGAGGACGGCGCAGAGAGACACTTTCCCTTCGGCCAACCACTCCAGCAACCGCTCATCGTCGGGGTGGTTGGCCAGCAATGCGTCCCGCTGCTCCTTTGGCATTCGGTCCTGGAGCCTTTGGGCGACATGAACCCGCGCCCAGCGGTGGATGCTTCCGGTGTGCCAAACCAGGTCGCGCACCTGCCAGCCGGGGCAGGTCGAGACCGGGGCGTCGAATCCCGCGATGCCTGCGGCCCGTGCCAGGGCGTCGGTCTCGCGAGCAATCGAGGCGATCCAGGCGGGCGTGTCCAGCTCGGGCCCGGTGGTCACGGCTCAATTCCCTTCTCCTGGCGCCACTCCGAGGCCAGGATCGCGTAGATCCACTCGTCGGTCCACTCTCCCTTGACCATCTCGTTTTGGATCAGCTGTGGCTTCCTGCCGCATCCCGAGCCGCTCCATCAGCCGAGCCGACCGAAGGTTGCGGCCATCGCAGCGCCCGTACAACCGGTGCAGGTGCAGTGTCCCGAAGCCGACGTCCAGCAGCACCGCGCCACCCTCAGCGGCGAGCCCCCGCCCCTGAAAGTCCGGGTGGAACATAAACCCGATCTCGCCTTGCCGGTGCTCGAGACTGCGCAGGAACAAGGTGAGGGTGCCCGCAAGCCGACCCGACTCGCGTTCGATCGCGGCCAGGGTGAGGGCCTCGTTCTCGATCTCCCAGGTCGGTACCGGGATGGCCAGCGTGAGCCATCTGCGAGCGGCTTCCGGGGTCCTGGGTGCCCAGTACATGTAGCGCGCCACATCGGGACGTGACTGGATGGTGAGGAGATCCTCGAGATCAGCCTCGCGGAGCGCGCGGAGAGTAAGGCGCTCAGTCTCGATCGGAAGCAGGAGCTGGGGCATGGTCCGGAGAGGTCGTTCCGGCCGGTCTTGGGCCAGCCGCAGAACGACCGGGTCAGCGCAAAGGATCTCAGCCGGGGCGTTGCGTGAAGCTGTACCAGTTACCCGAATTATCTCGCAGCACTGCCTCAACTCCGTAGGGACGATCTGCCGGCGCCTGGGTGAACTCGACACCCCTCGAAGCGAGTTCCTCATGGTCACCCCGGCAATCGGTGGTGGACATGACTCCTGGGCTCAGGGCTCCCTTGGCCACCAGAGAGCGGACCTGCTGAGCGGTCTCCTCGTCGAGCATGGAGTGGGAGGGGTCCATGAGCAACAGTTCCTGTCCCGTGCTGCCGGGAGGACGCACTGTGAGCCACCGCATGCCGTTCTCCAGTGGGATGTCATTGGTGACGGTGAAGCCCAGCTGCTCGCTGTAGAACCGCTTGGCGACCTCTTGGTCGAGAACCCAAACCGAGACGATCGAAATGCCCGTGATGATGGCGGTCCCTCCTGATCCACGATGGTCGTCGTGGGGCCAAGATAGCGCGCGGGGTAGCTGCAACGCGCCTCCGCAGGCGGTTCGATTACGGCGGCGGCACCAACTCGACCGCGAGCAGATCGACGGTTAGTCGTTCGTGCTCATCTCGACTTTGGCCAAAGCTCGAGAAGTGCTGCCAGCGTCTCCTTGGTGTGCGTCATGCGCTCGGCACCCACCGCTGCGACCAGCCTGGCGTCGATTTCCTCCACTGTGCGGTACACGATCTCCGAAGCGGCCTTGCCGCGCTCGGTCATGGTGAGCAGGACACGTCGCCGATCATCGGGGTCGTCCGACCGCGCGACGTAGCCGCGGAGCACCAGCGTGTCGACGAGTTGGCTCGCTGTCTGCTTCGACACGCCCATGTCGGAGATAACGTCGCTGAGCGCGGCCCCATCAGGCTCCAGCAGCCCGAGGACGTAGCCACCGTTGGCGGGCATATCCGTGAACCCTGCTTCGGTGAGCGCGTCGCGAATGAACAAGCCGTAGACGCCGCGACCCGGACGGAGCAGGGTCGGCAGCACAACCTCTGGGGAGAGTCTCGGATCTGTTTTCATAGAACCACAGGATATCGACAACACACGGGACAGTCAAGCACCTGGACTATATCTGACACGCCACGGAGTGCGGTATCATCTCCCAGCGCGGGCCTGTCCCGTGTGGAGTTGGTCACTCGGAATCCCGGCTTCAACTTCCCTTTCCAGGGCGAGTAGCCGAGCACTCGGCCGCGCGGTCGCGGGTCGTCAGCTCCTAGGTATTTGCTGTGGCGACGTCGATCATGATGCAGTCCCCGTCGCCGACGACCCAGGCATCGTGGCCGGGGCTGACCACGTGGGCATCTCCCGGCCCCAGGTCGATTTCGGTACCGTCGTCCATGCGCACATGTAGATGACCGGATATGACAACACCGGCGTGGTGCGTCTGGCAGGAGTCGGTGCCAGCGAGTGGCTTGGCGTCGTTGGACCACCTCCAGCCCGGGCTGAAGACCGCCCGGCCGAAGGTGAAGCCGGGCAGACCGACGAGCTGGATCTGGCCGTGCTCGAAGCTACGCTGGTCGTCCGGGGTGTCGAAGTTCTTCGCCTCAAGGACCATTACAGACCTCCTCTCGATGTCGCTGCCGGGCCCCGGATTGGAGTCTGGGTCGGCAACGGGTGCATCGGCGATTCTACGTAGCCCGAGGTTGAGTCGGGCTCGCTGGCTTCCGACCGGTCCGGCGGGCTCAACAGAGGGTCCACAGCAGCTGCGCGCCCAGCTGCTTGCCGACTGCGGATGGCTGGCTATGCCGCCAGTGGAGCGAAGGGGATTCGAACCCCTGACCTCTGCCGTGCGAGGGCAGCGCTCTCCCAGCTGAGCTATCGCCCCCAGGGCGACCCAGTATATCGGTGGCTGGTTGGACTCGAACTCGAGGAGCGGCCGCTGCGGATTAGGTGGCTCGCCTCTGCCATCTGGTCTTTTTCAGCATCTTCTTGTGCTTGTGCTTGCGCATTTTCTTGCGCCGCTTCTTGATCACCGATCCCACGAAGAAGAAGACCTCGAAAAAGCCCGAAGGCACTTGGACGGGGCTCAGGTGCGCGAACACCTCCGGCCCATTACACGGGTAGTCTACTTGCAGGCAATTCATAGCGTCAAACCGAGCCGGCCCGCAGGAGGTGGAATGCAGATTCTCTGGGCGCCGTGGCGGATGGCCTACATCGAGCAGGACCCGTCCACTGGGAAGGAGCAGAGCTGCATCTTTTGCGAGGCGGTGCAGCCCGATGGCGGCCGACAGGATCTGGTGGTTCATCGCTCCGAGCTGGCGCTCTGCATGCTCAACCGCTACCCCTACAACCCGGGGCATCTGATGGTGGCACCGCGCAGCCATGGTGGCGATCTGGCCAACCTCGCTGCGCAGGAGATGCTGGCGGTCATGGAGGAGCTGAAGCTGGCCACCGCGGTCCTTCAGAAGGAACTCCACTGCGAAGGCCTAAATGGGGGCTGGAATCAAGGGCGGGCGGCGGGAGCCGGGATCGACGCCCACCTCCACTTCCACCTCGTACCGCGCTGGAACGGAGACACCAATTTCATGCCCATCCTGGCCGACGTGAAAGTGGTCCCCGAGCATTTGGAGTCCACTGCTGTCAAGCTTCGAGAAGCCTTCCGGTTGCAGTTGGAGCACCCGTGACTACCAAAGCCCCCCGCAGCGATCCGGTTGAGGAGCCCCGGGTCACCCCGCCCGAGGGTTACGCCGCCGGGTGGCCTGCGCTAGGAACCACCTTCAAGCGGTCCCTGGATGAGATGGGTGTGCGCGCGTCCGCCCGGACTCTGCTCAAGGTGAACCAGAAGGAAGGGATCGACTGCCCCGGCTGCGCCTGGCCGGACCCCAGTCACCGCAAGTCTGTCGAGTTCTGCGAGAACGGGGCCAAGCACGTGGCGGCGGAGGCGACGCTCCGAAGAGTGGAGGCCGATTTCTTCCAGGAGCATTCGATCAGCGAGATGCGCGAACGATCTGACTGGTGGCTGGAGGAGCAAGGCCGCCTGACCGAACCGATGATCAAGCGAGCGGGCAGCGACTACTACCAGCCGATCTCGTGGAACGAGGCCGTGGAGGTGGTGGCCACCAAGCTAAATTCCCTCGACTCGCCCAACCAGGCGGTTTTCTACACCTCCGGGCGGACCAGCAACGAGGCAGCCTTCCTGTATGGGCTCTTCGTCCGGGCCTTCGGCACCAACAATCTGCCCGACTGCTCCAACATGTGCCACGAGTCAAGCGGCGTCGCCCTGAAGGAGGTGATCGGCATCGCCAAGGGCACCGTCAGCCTCGAGGATGTCGAGCACACCGACCTGATCATCATCTGCGGACAGAATCCCGGGACCAATCACCCGAGGATGCTGACCAGCCTGGAGAAGGCCAAGCGAAATGGGGCGGTCATCGTGGCCGTGAACCCCCTGCCCGAGGCTGGTCTTCTTCGCTTCAAGAATCCCCAGACCCCGAAGGGGCTCTTGGCGAATGGCACTCAACTCGCCGACGACTTCCTGCAGATCCGGCTGGCGGGTGACCAAGCCCTGTTCCTGGGAGTCGGTCGGCTGCTGCTGGAGGCTGAGGATCGGGCTCCCGGCACAGTTTTAGACCAAGAGTTCATAGCGAGCTACACCGACGGCTTCGAGGCGTACGCGGCAAATGCTCGCGAGGCGCCTTGGGATGCGATCGAGGAGGCCAGCGGTCTCACGCGCCAGCAGATCGGCACGCTTGCCGACCGAATCATGGCCGCCAAGTCGGTGATCATCGCCTGGGCGATGGGGCTGACCCAGCACAAGCGGGCGGTGCCCACCATCCGCGAGGTGACCAATGTTCAGCTGCTCCGGGGCAACATTGGCCGCTCCGGGGCGGGACTGCTCCCGGTGCGGGGCCACAGCAATGTCCAGGGTGACCGGACCATGGGCATCTACGAGAAGATGCCGCCCGCCTTCCTGGACAAGCTGGCTGAGGAGTTTCACTTCGAGCCAGCGCGGGAGCCCGGATGGGACTCGGTCGACAGCATCGCGGCGATGCGAGACGGCAAGGCTAGGGTGCTGATCTCCCTGGGAGGCAATCTGGTCCGAGCGGTCTCCGACACCGGGGTGGCTGAGCGGGCCATGGCCAACCTCGACCTGACCGTCAGTATCGCCACCAAGCTCAATCGTTCCCACCTGGTGACTGGCCAGGTTGCCCTGATCCTTCCCACTTTGGGTCGAACCGAGCGCGATCTCCAGAAATCTGGTCTGCAGCAGGTCACCGTGGAGGACTCCATGGGGGCCGTCCACGCCACCAGGGGGGTGCTGGCGCCGGCTTCCCCGGAACTGCGGAGCGAAGTGTCGATCATTTGCGGTCTGGCGCTTCGGACCCTGGGCGGCCGCCTGCCGATCAATTGGGTGGGGATGGCGAATGACTACCACCTGATCCGCGAGCACATTGGCCACGTGGTCCCAGGCTGTGCGGATTACAACGCCAAGGTCGCCAATCCAGCTGGGTTCCTGCTGCCCCACGGTCCGCGGGACGACCGAAGCTTCGCCACCGCCACCCAGAAGGCCCGGTTCAGTGTCAACGAGCTGGAGATTCTCCAGGTCCCGCCGAACCGGCTAGTGCTGCAGACGGTGCGCTCCCACGACCAGTTCAACACCACGATCTACTCCAATGAGGATCGCTACCGGGGCATCCACGACAGCCGGCGGGTGGTCCTGGTCAACCCCGATGATCTGGCTCATCTGGGGCTGGCCGATGGGGATCACGTTGACGTCTTCAGCGAATGGGCGGACGACGTCGAGCGCTGCCTTCGGGACTACCGACTGGTGGCCTATCCGACCCCCCGCGGCTGCGCGGCCGCCTACTTTCCAGAGGCCAACGTCTTGATCCCCCTGGCGAGCGTTGCCGAAGGGAGCAACACGCCCACCTCTAAGTCGGTGATCGTCAGGCTGGAGCGGCACTCAGGCGGCGCCGGCTCCATGGCTTCGCTTCCAGCGTAGAGCCCGACCCAGGCCCGTCGGCGCGACGCACCCTGGTTGGGATCGTCACCGAACTACAGGCTGACCCAAGATCCGCTGAGAACGGTGCGGCGCCCGAAGCGGCGCGCGCCCGGACTGGTGGAATCTCCAACCAGCGGCTATCGCAAGGATCAAGGCTGCGACCGAGGTCACGCTGACCGGGGCGAGGTGCAAAGACCAGACGGTGGGGAAAGTCACCGCTGCGGCCAGGCACGCTCCGGCAGCGAAGTGAGGCGTGCTCAGGCTCTCGCGCCTCATCCAGATCCCGCCTGTCAGGACGACCAGGAGCAGCAGTTCGAGTGGTCCAGCAATCACGCGCAGCGACCACACCACAAACAGGGCGCAGACGGTGCCGATTCCGATCAGGGCATCCCGCCCCTCCGCCAGGTGGGCGTCCGGTCCGATCACCAACAGGAAGAGTGGAAGCAGGAGCAGATCGTCGTTGGTGTGCACGTAGGGGGTCGCCAGCAGCCAGATCGCCAGGGGAAATGAGGTAGCCCACAAGATCTGATGGCGACGGTCCTGAGACCTCCATGCACTGGTCCTCGGAATCAGGAAGAAAGAGGAGAGCATAGCCACGGCCGCCAGAGCCAGGATGGTGAGCGAGACCCAGGAATGAAGCCCGGTCCCGAGGCCCAACGAGGCCGGTGCGGCGCCCAGCAGTCCCGGCAAGCCTGCCAGGTCCGGCTGGACCCCCACTCCTTGGCCGAACCCGATGAGGTGATGAAACCAAGTGGGGATCAACTCTGGTCGTGCTGCTAGGGCGGCGAGCGACACGACGGCCAGCCCGACCGAATATTTGGCGAGGTCGCGTTTGTTCGGCAAGAGGACGAGCCCCATGAAGAGTGCCGCGGGCCAAAGAATGTCGGGTTTGATCCAGAACCAGCCCATCAGCATGCCCGCGGCTAGGAACCGCTTGTGCCAGCACAAGAGGACCCCGCCGATGAGGATGGCCAGGAGATAGGTATCCACCTGACCTTCTGTCAAACCGAGCAATTCCAACCAGCACACCGCGGTGATCGAGACCAAGACACCCGGGTGGCGCCATCCCAGTTCTTGACTGAGGAACCAGATCGTGGTCGCTGCCAGCAGCGTCCCCATGAGAACGAAGGCGGTGTAGGCAATCCAGTAGGGCAGCAAGGTGAACGGCCACAGGATCGCGGCCAAAATCGGGGGATTGACGTAGGCGCCCGAGGTGACTGCGAGATGCGAATAGTGGAGGGACTGCTGCTCTATAACCCCCAGCGCTCGGAGGTTGTACGGGTCGCCGCCAGCCCAGAAGAGCTTGCTTGCGCTATAGAAGACACGGAAGTCACCCGATAAGCCGTACGGTCCGGGCGGCAACAGGTGGTACAGCGCGAAGGCAGCGAAGGCCACCGCGACACCGACAAAAATGACCAGTGGCAACTTGGCTAGCCGCTGCGGTTGAGCACGCATATCTGTTATCGATAGGCTAGATCGTCCGATCTGCACTCAGCGCGGCAGAGTCGGCACGATCCTGTTTCGAGCCGTCGATAGGGCGGCAGAGCATGGCGGGTGCTGGACTAGAGTGGAGCCGGCGGTGTGGGAATTCACCACATAGTGCCCACCGCGGGAGCGGTATGTCTCAGGACATAGTGCCCACCAAAGGGGGTGGGCCATGGGAGTGGAGCGCTACGTCATCGAAGCGGTGGTCCGAGAGGGCAGAAGTCATCGGGAGGTGGCCAGGAGCGCCGGCGTCTCGAAGGCGTGGGTCACCAAACTCGTCGCTCGTTACCGAGAAGGCGGTGATCCGGCCCTCGAACCACGCTCACGGCGGCCGGCATCGTGTCCCCATGCCGTGGCCGCCGAGATCCAGAGGGCGATCCTCGAGTTGCGCCAGCAACTGGACAGGGCAGGGTACGACAGCGGCCCTAACACCATCGCCCACCACCTCCGATTGCAGCACCTGGATGCCCCCTCGGTGGCCACTATCTGGCGCATCCTCAAGCGTCAGGGGCTGATCACCCCACAACCCCACAAGCGACCACGTTGCTCCTTTGTCCGCTTCGAGGCGGCGCTCCCCAACCAGATGTGGCAAAGCGACTTCACCCACTGGCAGCTGGCCAACGGCAGCGGAGTGGAGATCCTCAATTACCTCGACGACCACTCCCGGCTGCTCCTCGCTTGCGATGCTTTCAGAACCGTCAAGGGGCCTGACGTGGTGGAGAACTTCCACCTCGCCGGGGCCACCCATGGCTACCCGGCCGCGCTGCTCACCGACAACGGTGCCGTCTACAGCGGCAAGTCCCGCGGCGGCAAGGTCCTGCTCGAGACCGAGTTGGAGCGCCTGGGGATCGTCCTCAAGCACTCCACCCCTTACCACCCGCAGACCTGCGGCAAGGTCGAGCGTCTCCACCAGACCCTGAAGCACTTCCTGGCCAAGCAGGCAGCACCGGCCACCCTAGCCGTGCTGCAGCTCCAGCTCGATACCTTCCGTGCCTACTACAACGACCACCGGCCTCACCGGGCCCTGGACGGCCTAACCCCCCTCGCCGCATTCCACGCCCGCCTCAAAGCCCGACCCGAGGGGGTGGATGCAGCGGTTCACTACCGGGTCCGCCATGACCGGGTGGACAAGCAGGGCCGGGTCACCATTCGCTACCTCAGCCGCCTTCGCCACATCGGCCTGGGACGGGCCAACGCCGGCGTGCCAGTCCGCCTGCTGGTGGCCAACAAGCACGTCCGGGTGATCCGCGAGGACGGATCGCTTCTCCGCGAACTGGTCCTCGACCCCGGCCGCGATTACCAGCCCCAGGAGCCCGCCCAAATCGGGCACTATCACCTGCGACAGACGGGCACCATGACCTGAGACATCACAAGAGTGGAGCCGGCGGGAATCGAACCCGCGACCTCTTCCATGCCAAGGAAGCGCGCTCCCGCTGCGCCACGGCCCCTGAGATCGGCCTGAGATCAGATCTTGCCGGCTCGCTGGCCGGACGACTGACCGCAGGTGCCAAGGGTAGCAGGCGCTTCAGCAAATCAGAGAAGCAGGTTTTGCCCGGTTCGGTCCCGACACCGATCCTGCCGATATCACGCGGTGATGTGCCGACACGACGAACTCCGCTCGCGCGCGCTTACCGGTCGGCTCCGATTGGGGAAGGGGGTAGGGCAGGGAGCACAGTCGCCCGTCAGGCAACGGTGACGGCCAGCTTGCCCCTGGTCCCCCGAGCGAAGTCCTCGAAGCCCTTGGGCACCTCGGGGAGCGAATACCTCGCCGTGATTGGGATCCGGAGGCTCCCGGCCAGCACCAGCCCGGCCAACCTATCGAGGGTAGAGGAGTCCGGGTTTGCCATCACGGCGGTTGACGCAAGCGGAGCCTCATCCGCCGAGTCGGGTCTAAATCCCAAAGTCGAAGTCATCCGGCCACCCGAGCGAACCAGGCTCGCGACCTGGCTTCCATCGCCAGCGAGGTGGAGGGCGGCGTCGACGCCATCGGGCGCGACCCCCCGGACGGCTTCGGCCAAGTCCTGGGAGTAATCGACGACATGGGACGCTCCCAGCCCTCGGACCAACTCCTCCTCAGCACCTGGACGAGCGGTTGCGATCACAACCGCTCCCCCGCCTACCAATAGTTGAATCGCCACGGCCCCGACGCCTCCGGTGGCACCCGTCACCAGGACCAGGTCTCCCGGGTGCGCCTGCACGGAATCCACAGCCTGGATCGCGGCTGTGCCCGCCAAACCCAGAGCTCCGGCCACCTCGAGGTCGAGCCCCGCGGGGCGTTGCGTGATGCCGACCGCTGTGGGGACTGCCACGTATTCACCGAACGACCCGTCCCTAATCTGCATCTTGGTTACCACGCCGAAGACCTGGTCGGCCACCGAGAAACCACTGACGCCGTCCCCCAACGATTCGACGACTCCGGCAAAGTCCTTGCCCAGAACGGCTGGGAAGGAGTATTCGAGGTATCCCCGGGCATACCCGGCCGCGGCGGCCAGGTCGAAGCCGTTGATTGAAGCGTCCTGAACTCGTACCAGCACCTCCCCCGGCGCTGGCTCAGGGATGGGAAGTTCTGCCAGTCGCAGGGGTGAGCCGTAGTCGTCGATGACGATCGCGCGCATCGTCTTGTTGTTAGGCATAGAGCGATCTCTCCGTTGGAAAAAGGTCGACCCAGAGGACCGGGGGGTGGTCCGTGGTCAAGGATACGGAGGCGCCCGTCGGCATCGCTTCGGGCGCGGCTCGTCCCGGTCTGATGAACTCGGGCGCGGAGGCACCTCGCCGCGTCGGTCCGCTGCCATCGGCTCAGGCACACTTTCTCATGTGACCGCCTTGAAAACTGACGGCGCCCTCCGTCTGGCCTTCGTGATCCCGCGGTTCCGGTTGGCGGTCTGTTGGCTCAATCCGGGCCATCCGATCCCTTCATGGGCCATCCAGTCCGCTCTCTGGAGCATTTCCAGGTCGGAGTCCGAGCTGTCAGTCATCTGTGAGACGAGCCAGGTGCCCGAGGGTGTGGTCCACAGCGGCCCTTGGAGGGCTCTGCTGGTGACCGGCCCGCTGGATCACCAGCTAGTCGGGGTGATGGCCACGATTGCCTCTGCCTTGGCTGCCGCTGGAGTTCCTGTCTTCGCGATTTCGACCTATCAAACTGACTGGATTTTGGTCCCTGAGGATCGGCTGGAGGCGGCCCGCGCCGCGCTGCTGGAGGCTGGTCATGAGGTGCAGCCCTGATCCGGTCCCAGCGTCGGCCGGCAAGTTCGAGAAGGAAAAACAGCGGCCCGGCGAAGGCCGGGCCGCTGGGGGAGGGCTGGTAGGCGTCCTGGCGAGGGGGGAGTTCGCCAGGTCGCATGACCTAGATTGAGACCCTGTCCTGGGAGCAGGCTGTGACCCGGCTGGGAGCTTCCACAGACCATTTCGTCGACCGGCAGCTCAGTTGCAAGCCGCCCAGAGAGGTCTCAGGATCGACACAGAAAATCCTCAGGTACGCACCTCACACTCGAGCTTGGAGATGGATGAGGAAACACGGATTTTGGTGGTCGATGACGAGACCAATCTCGCCGAATTGGTGGCCACCGCGCTGCGCTACGCCGGATTCATCACGGCCACAGCCGCAAGTGGGACCAAAGCGATAGCCCGGGTGGGTGAGTTCAAACCCCACCTCGTGATCCTCGACGTAATGCTGCCCGACTTTGACGGTTTCGAGGTCTCCAGGCGGCTGGCCGAGTCGGGATCTCAAGTCCCCATCCTGTTCCTCACCGCCAGGGATGCAACGGAGGACAAAGTCCGGGGGCTCACGGTTGGCGGAGACGACTACGTCACGAAGCCTTTCAGCCTGGACGAGTTGATCGCTCGAGTCCGGGTGATCCTGCGTCGCTCCGGTCATCACGCCGAGAGTCACACCCTCCTCACCTTCGCCGACTTGGAGATGGACGAGGACCTTCGCGAGGTCAGGAGGGGAGGGGAGTTGGTCGAGCTGACCGCGACCGAGTACCGGCTCCTCCGCTACCTGCTGATCAACGCCCGCAGGGTGCTGACCCGTGCCCAGATCCTCGATCATGTCTGGAAGTACGACTTTGGTGGCGACGCAGGGATCTTGGAGACCTACATCAGCTACCTGCGCAAGAAGGTGGATCGCAAGCAGCCTCCCTTGATTCACACGATCCGCGGAATGGGGTACGTGTTGCGCCTGCCTCGCGCCTGAACATGTCTCTGCGGCTTCGACTCTTGCTTGGGCTGGTGGCTCTGGTGGCGATCGGACTGGGCGTGACAGACGCGGTCACCTATGTGGTACTCCAATCCACTCTGAGCCAGCAGATCAACAACCAGGCCCTCAGCTCCGCGCCGTACGTCGCTCACGATCTCAGCTTTTACGAACAGACCGGTCTGCGCCCTCGGGGCGGACCAACTATCCCATCGGGCAGCTGGGGCGAATTGGTCAGCCCCACCGGGTCCGTCACTCTGTCCTTCAGCAACGGCTCGGGCAAACTGCCCAGCCCCAGGCTTCCCCCTGGCTACGGGACCACGCCGGTCGGGAGCCCCAGCTATATCACCGTCCCGGCCTCCAGTGGCGGCGGTCAGTTTCGGGTCCTTCTGATCGCCACCAACGAGCAGGGGGTGAACCTGATCCTGGGGATCCCCTTGAACGACGTGAACACCACCCTCGCTCAGTTGCGGGTTCTGGAGATTCTGGTCGGGGCTGGTGTGCTGCTGGGGATGGCCCTGCTGGCTTGGTGGATTGTGCAACTCGGGCTTCGGCCGCTGGCCAGGATCCGGACCACGGCCAGTGCTATTGCTCGGGGTGATCTCAGCCAGAGGGTCGAGTCGGGCAACCCTGGCACCGAGGTTGGTCAGCTCGCCAGCAGCCTCAATGAGATGCTGAGTCAGATTGAGCAGGCGTTCGCGGCCCGCGCCGCCTCGGAGGCTCGGATGCGCCAGTTCATGTCGGATGCCTCCCACGAGCTACGAACTCCCCTGAGCTCGATTCGGGGCTATGCCGAGCTCTTTCGCCACGGGGCCAAGGGGCGACCAGATGATCTGGGCAAGGCGATGTCGAGGATCGAGGGCGAGTCTGCCCGCATGAGCGAACTGGTCGACGACCTGTTACTGCTGGCTAGGCTGGATGAGGGGCGTCCTCTCGAGAGAGCGCCGGTGGATCTTTCCGAGCTAGCACTGGACTCGGTCGCGGACGCCCAGGTGGCGGATCGTCAACATCCGATCCACGTCCATGCTCCCGACGAAGTGCTGGTGATGGGCGACGAGGCACGACTGCGCCAGGTGGTGGGCAATCTCCTTCGCAACGCCACCGTTCACACACCGGCCAAGACCGCCATCGAGGTCACGGTTGGTCGCGATGGTGATTTCGCCACGCTCAGGGTGGTTGACCACGGCCCGGGGGTTCCCCCCGAAATCGCCACCCGAATTTTCGAGCGCTTTGTCCGATCTGACCCCTCCCGTGGGCGCGAGCAGGGAGGCTCGGGCCTGGGGTTGGCGATCGTCACTGCCATCGTCGCGGCTCACCAGGGAACCTTGCGGCTCGACCCAACCACCGGCGGTGGGGCCACCTTCACCGTGCGCATCCCGGTACAGCCGTCGGAGCCGCCCGGCGGAGCCCCTGAGCCTGCGACCGAGGACGTTACGGCCGGCGAATCGTGATCGGACTGGGGCCGGGCGACCTCGCTGGGCGGCCTAGCTGTCGAGGATGGGAGAATCCGGCCAGTGGCATCAGCTGAGCGCTCCTCACGTTCCAACGCTGCTGCCGATCACCGCTCATCCGAACGTTCGTCGCCGCTTTGGGGGCCATTCCTCTCGATGCGGCAGTGGGGCACTGTCCGGGAGGACTACAGCGCCGATGGCGACGCCTGGGGATACCTCCCGTTCGAGCAATCCCGCAGCCGTGCCTACCGCTGGGGTGAGGACGGGATTCTGGGCATCTGCGATGACCGTCAGCGGGTGATCCTGGCGCCAGCATTCTGGAATGGCGAGGACGAGGTCCTGAAGGAGCGGGTCTTCGGACTCTCCAACGCCCAGGGAAACCACGGAGAGGACGTAAAGGAGTACTGGCACTATCTAGACGCGCTCCCTGACAGCACCTACTTGCGAGCCATCTATCGGTACCCAATGCTCGCTTTTCCTTACCAGGAACTCAAAGAGAGGAACGCTAAACCCGGGCCAGAGTTGGGTCTACTCCAACTCGGGGTCTTCGACGACGAGCGCTACTGGACAGTTGAGGTCGAATACGCCCAGCCCTCTGCCGAGGTGGTTGCCTGCCGGCTCACCGTGACCAACGAGAGCCAGCAGCCGGCCCGAATTCATCTTTTGCCCCAGCTCTGGCTGCGCAACACCTGGGCGTGGCAGGATCCGCCAGCAAGGCCGCCGCAACTGCAGGCGCGCGACTCGACCCTTGAGCTGAGCGGTCTCCCTGAGCTGGAGGGCTACCGGCTTCAGTTGGCCGGCGAATTCGCCTGGCTGGTCTGCGACAACGAGACCAACAACCAGCTGCTCTTCGGCTCGCCCAACGCCAGCCCGTTTCCGAAGGATTCGATCGGCGACGCCGTGATCAACAGTGATCCGGCGCGCTGCAACCCGAGCCTCCAGGGCACCCGGGCCGCCGCTCATTTTCAATTTGAGGTTGGAGCAGGCGAGCACGAGACGGTGCGCCTGATCTGGGGTAGGGACCCTGAGTGCGACCCGAGCCAGGTCGATGCCATCTGCGAAGAGCGTCGAGCGGAGTGCGACCGCTTCTACCAGGGGGTCTGCGCCCCTGGTAGCGATGCCGATGACCTGCTGATTCAGCGCCAGGCGTATGCGGGATTGATCTGGACGCAGCAGTACTACGAGTACGATGTTGCCCGCTGGTTGGCCGGCGACCCGGGGCAACCGGCGCCTCCAGTAGGGCGAGCTCAAGGCCGAAACCATCGATGGGGAACGCTGAGGGCGGCCGACGTGATCGTCATGCCGGACAGCTGGGAGTACCCGTGGTTCGCCAGCTGGGACCTCGCGTTCCATGCTCTGGCCCTCGAGTCGTTAGATACCGCGATGGCCAAGCAGCAGGTGCTGCTCCTGCTCCAACCCCGATACCTGCGGGAAGACGGGCAGTTGCCCGCGTATGAATGGGCCCTCTCCGACTGCAATCCACCGACCGCGGTTTTGGCGGTGTGGCAGATCTACATCCGTGACCGCAACCGGACTGGGGTCCCCGACCGCGCCTTCCTGGAGCAGGCCTTCCTCTCCCTCTTGTTCAACTACGGCTGGTGGGTGAATCGCCACGATCCCCTCGGAAACGACATCTTTTCTGGAGGTTTTCTGGGGCTGGACAACATCTCTGCCGTGGACCGCAGCCACCTCCCGCCTGGCGCCGGAATTTCTGAGGCCGACGCCACCGCCTGGATGGGAATGATGGTAGTGAAGATGTTCCGCATAGCCGCCGAGTTGGCGATCGAGGAACCGCAGTACGAAAACATGGCGATCCGCTTCTTCGCCCACTACGTTCGCATCGCCAGCGCCCTCAACGGGAGGGACGGCATGGAGGGCCTCTGGGACGATGAGGACGGCTTCTACTACGACGTGCTGCAGCTGGCAGACGGGCGCACCGAGCAGCTTCGTGTGCGCAGCCTGGTCGGTCTGCTGCCGCTCGGTGCCAGCGAGGTGGTCCACAAGCACACGCTGGCCCGCTTGCCGAAGCTAGCCCAGAAGCTCGAAGAGGCGGCGGAGCAAGACGTGATCCATTACCGCGCGGCCCGGGGGGACGACCCTTACGCCTGCCTTAGTTTGGTGAGTACTGACCGAATTCACCGACTCCTGGACCGACTCCTGGACAGCTCCGAATTCCTCTCCGAGCATGGCCTGCGGTCCCTCTCGAAGGCTCACCTCACGCAGCCGTTCCAGAGCACCCTGGTGCCGGGGATGGCCCCGGTTCGGTACGAGCCAGGGGTGTCGCAGGAGCGCATTTATGGCGGCAATTCCAACTGGCGTGGGCCCGTGTGGTTCCCAACCGGCTACGGGCTGATTCAGGCCCTCCGGCTGTTGGCGACCGGTCTCGGCCCTTCATTCACTCATCCCTTCCCGGCACCCGGTGGCCGGCCCGCCACGCTCGGTCATATCGCCGATCAGCTGGCTTGGCGCACGGTGGGCATCTTCCGCCGGAACCGGGACGGACGCCGCCCAGTGTTTGGTGAGCTAGAGCGTTTTCAGTCGGATCCGAAGTGGCGGGACAAGCTCTTGTTTCATGAGTACTTCGACGGTGAGACGGGTGCCGGTCACGGAGCCTCGCACCAGACCGGCTGGACGGCACTGGCTGCCCTCATGGTTCAGGAGCTCCGCACTCCCTGGAAGTCGCCCAGGCCAGGAAACTAGGCGGCCGGCGATCCCCTCACGGCGGTGCCTCTCATTCGGTCCAGACCGGCGGGGAGGTGGCGGTGAAGTTGAGATTTTCCGTCACCTGCTGTGGAGCGCTGGGCTTGAGGGTGTTGGCCTTGGGGACCCACCACAGCTGGAACGGGGATGACTTGTCGGTGAGCAGGGTGTTGAGGTAGAGCACGCTCGTCCCGTTCGGTGACCAGGTCGGGCTGGCGGGCTCGGGGCCGGTACTGATGGTGACCGGGGTTCCGAGGGTGGTCCCGTTCCAGCTGGCGACCTGCAGAGTGGTGGTTTGGAGCGTGTTGTTGGTGCAGACCATGGCGATCTCGGTGCCGTTGGGAGAGAGCGCCGGTTCGGCGCAGTCCTGGGCGGGCGTGGTCAGGTAGTCGAGGGTGGCATAGGGAGAACTGGCATACACCAGCTGAGCGTAGGTGTCGCCATCACCAGGGCCGGAATCGGTATCGATGTCGTATTTGGCGTAGATGATCCCGCCATTGGCGAGCGGGATCGGTTCCACGTCCCCTCCCTGAAAGTACAGCCCTGACTCGCTCCAGACGACAGGAGTTGCGGTGGGGTCGGCCAAGGGCACTGCCTGAATCTCGAAGTCGACGTTGTAGGGACCGCCGCACGACGCGTACTGGCAGCCAAAGTCAGTCACGTAGAACAGGGTGGTCCCGTTCGGGCTCACCCTGGGGTAATAAGCCCAATGGTTGTTGGAAGTACTGCGCCGAGTACTCCGAGAGCAGTTGCCGCACGACGCCGCCTTGGGGGTTGAGCAGGTAGACGTCGCTGAACATGCCGAAGTACGCCACCCCAGGATGTCGCCATCTGGCCCCGGCTCCACCTGGACCCAGTCGTAGTTGGGCGCCTGCCAGCTTGGTGAAGATGAGATTGTGAGTCGGTAGATGCTGCCTCCCTGAACCACGTCCACGGCTCCCGGGAGGTCCAGCAGAGCCTCCGTTTGGGTTGGTTTCTGGCTGGAATGGCGGTTGCTCTTTAGGGTGCCCAGTACCGAGTAAACGGCGAACCCGAAGAGGGCCATCGGGCGATCGCCGCCACCACCGGCAGCAGCCGCCTCATGAGGTGGGGAAGTACTGGGCGACCAGACAGTCGATGGCGGGCCAGTTCGGCTCCAGGGCGTCTGGTCCATCTGGCCCTTCGGGGTAGTA
Organism: Candidatus Dormiibacterota bacterium; assembly: GCA_963804565.1. Lineage (GTDB taxonomy): Bacteria > Chloroflexota > Dormibacteria > Aeolococcales > Bog-877 > Bog-877. Next base: position 2,383,445 of record CAWDQV010000001.1, read on the forward strand.
GTCCGAGCTGAAATACGGATCCCCAACCATCACTACTTGCTGCACGCTGCCATCGCCGACCGCTTTGGCTAGGGGCAGCAGCGAGGCCACCTGGGCGATGCTACATGTCGGTCTTCATCGAATCGCCCAGGGCACTTGCGATGGTGGGCACGTCGGCGAGGCCACATCGTTCGCCGATGCCTTGATGTCAAGCAGCAATTGCTGCTGTTTTTGGGAGCGGGCGATGTCGGAGAGGATGTCGCCGTGGCGGGAGCGGACGTACTCCAGCGCGACCACTCCGGCCACCCGCTGCGGTCCGGGGAGGATCGCGATCCGTGCCTGGGCGTAGGGATTGTTGCCGGTCAGGTCGTACGGATACTCGTCATCCAGGATCGGCATCTGGGCGACGATGTTTACATCGTGCAGGTCGTTGACTACCTGCACCAGTCCGCCGAGGCCGATCCAGACCCAGTAATTGATGGATGACCCCGAAATTGTTCTCGACCGTCGAGATGGCCTCGGCCGCGCCACCATCCGCGTAGGCCGCGTCGATCTTGGCGGAAGCCATCTGTCGTCCCCGATCGGGACCCACAGGTCTCGGGGAATGGAGAACATGACCACGGATTGGTCGGCGGATTGATCCGTACCAGGATCATGGTCTGGGTGAGGACGTCGTCGGGCTCGAACTTGGTGTCGTTGTCAGAGCCCAGCAGCAGGACGTTGAACGGTTGATTCGGACTGGACAGGGGAGAGGTGCTGGGAGTGGGCAGGGGTTTACCGCCCTTTGGAGTCTTGCCCTGGGTCGGATGCCCGGTGATGCTCAGGGCGGCGGAGATGGCAGGGAGGAAGTAGGCTACGACCCCACTCACGCCAGAGAGGCTGAAGCCGAAGACCAGCAGCACGGCCACTAGTACTCGGTGCCGGCCCCATGAGAAGGAGCGTCTGTTGCGACTTAAGCCCGGCGCGACGGCGCCGCGGCCTGGTCCCGGCAGGCATGCGGCCGGATTGTACCCGGCCTACCTTAGAGGAGCCGGAGGATAACTCGGCGCCCGCCAGCCGGGCGAGGGCGGTAATCTTGGCCACCATGCTGCTCCAGGGCAAACGGATTCTGGTCACCGGGGTGCTCACTCCTGCATCCCTCCCGTTCGCCGTGGCCCGTCAGGCTCAGCAGGATGGGGCCGAGGTGGTGCTCACCTCCTTCGGGAGGGCGATGCGGCTCACCGAGCGCTGCGCGGCCCGGCTGCCCGAGAAGCCGACCGATCCTGGAGCTGGACGTCACCAGGGACCGGACTTCTCCGCCCTGGTGGAGCGCTAACTCGGGCGGGGACTGGCAGCTGGACGGGATCGTCCACGGGGTTGCCTTCGCCCCAGCGGAGGCACTGGGAGGGGCCTTTCTGAGCACTCCGTGGGAGGCGGCCGCTACCGCCCTGCGGATCAGCGCCTTCTCGCTGAAGCAGTTGGCGGTGGCGCATGCGAGCCGCTGATCCCCGAGAGCTGGGCGGCAGCGTCGTTACCCTCGACTTTGACGCCAGCCTGGCCTGGCCCGGCTACGACTGGATGGGGGTGTCAAAGGCGGCGCTGGAGTCGGTCGTCCGGTATCTGGCGCAGTACCTCGGCCATCGCCGGATCCGGGTCAACGCGGTTTCGGCGGGGCCGTCTACACGACCTCAGCCAAGGGCATTCCCGGATTCCCAGCATTCCCCGATGTCTTCGAGCGCCAGGCGCCGCTGGGCTGGGAGGCCGTGACTCGGATCCCGATCGGACAGGGCGGTGGTGGCCCTGCTATCCGACTATTTCCCGGCTACTACCGGGGAGATAGTCCACGTCGACGGTGGATATCACGCCGTGGGTGCGGCGATGGGCTCGCTCGGCGGCGGCACGTCTCGAGGAGTAGCCCTGGTTGCGCTGGCGACTGGCGGCTCCACCACCAGGTCCCACCAACCGCCGCCAGCACCGCGGCCGAGCCCCCTAGCGCCATCGCCAGCCGACTGCCCCAGGCTTGCTCGATAGCTCCGAAGAGGAGGCTGCCGAGCGGGCTGGTGCCCAGGAAGACCCACAGGTAGAGCGACATCACCCGTCCCCGCAGGTACCCCGGCGTGAAGGTCTGGACCACGCTGTTGGACATGGAGCTGTAAACGATCATGCCGCCTCCCGGCCAGGGCCAGCAGAACCATCGCCGAGAGCCAGACTGGACGCCTGACCGGCCAGCGCCAGGAAGAAGCCGAACACGCCGCACCCGACCAACAGGGCGGGCATCGAAGCACGACTGGCGTAGGCGACGCCGGCGGCCCCCAGCAGTGCCCCGTGCCCAATGCCGCGCTGAGGAGGCCGAATCCGCTCGCCCCGGAGTGCAACCCAGTGCGGGCCAGGGCAGTGATCATGATGGTGAGGTTGTAGGAGAAGGTGCCCACCACCGCCATCAGCACGATGACCAGGGCCACCTCCGGCGTGCGCCGGACGTGGGACACCGCTTCTTTCACCTGGTTGAAGACACCGGCTGCGGCCCCCTTCTGGCGTGGGCTGGGGTGCAGCTCGTTGGAGCGCATCAGCAGCAGGCCACCGATTACCGCCAGATAGGAGACGGCGTTGAGGTCGAAGCAGATGGCGGTTCCTAAGGTGGCGATAAGGCACCCGCGATGGCCGGTCCAACCACCCGGGCGCCGTTGAAAACCATCGAGTTGAGGGCAACAGCGTTGGGCATCCGCCCCTTCCCGACCATCTCCGGCACGAAAGCTTGGCGTGCAGGGCCATCCACGATATTGATGACCCCGAATATGGCCACCACAACGAACACCTCCAGACCTTGGCCGATGGAGGCCTCGATGATGCCCGAGGGTCGCTGCAGTGACAGCCGAAGCAGCTCTGGGTGAATCATCAGTAGGCGGCGCTTCGGCCAGCGGTCGGCGACCACTCCGCCCAAGGGCTGGAGCAGGAGGTTGGGAAGGAACTGGACCGTCAGCAGAATTCCCAGCATCAGCGGGGAGTGGGTCAGCTCCAGGATCAGCCAGGCCTGGGCCGTCGACTGCAGCCAGCTGCCGGTCACCGAGATCGTCTGGCCGACGAAGAAGAAGCGGTAGTTGCGGTTGCCGAGGGCGTTGAATGTGCGCGGCGTGAGTGCGCGAGCGGAGACGGTCAGTGCTCTACTCCGATCAGGTGCTCCAGCGCGGGGAGCGCTCGCTGGAGGGCGAGTAACTCCCGCCCGGGAGGTGGCTCAGTCGCTGGGCGAACCAATCTCCTCGCGGCTTGGCGGCCGCCTTGGCCACCTTGGTGCCCCGACGAGTCAAGGAGACCTTCGGACAAAGCGCCGATCGGAGGCATCGACCTCCTTCTGGATCAACCCTCGGTTTCCATCTGGCCCAGCAGGGCTGTCATCGATGGCACGCGGACGTGTTCGGCCGCGGCCAGTTGACTGACCGTTGCCGGCGAGCTGTCCAGCAGCGAAACCAGGATCGGATAGTGACCCGGCGGTACCCCAGCGGCCCCGAGGTCTGGCGCAGTCTTCGACTCAGGCGCGTGAGGACCGTGGGCAGCTTCGCGGTCAGCTCGGGAGAGTTGTCGGCCGGAACCGTCTTGGTGTCCAGGGTTGGCGAAGCCGAGGGCCATATGCTTAGTTTACCTAACTAGGCACCGTAAGGGATTCGGTCGCCGCCGGACTTCAGTCGACGCAGCTCTGAGTCGAGACAGCGCCGGTGCTCGTCTCGGCCTTGGCGATGTCGGGCAGGATCTCGGTCGAGGTCAGTGCGTAGCCCTCGTCGTTCACCAACAGTGATTTGGCGAACACCACACCCAGAACCTGACCCTGCAGGTTCACGAACGGACCTCCAGAGTTCCCGGGTATTACCGAGGCCTGGAGCACGTATATCTCCCGGCTCACTATCGATCGTGAGTAGATATCCCGTCCAACCGCATCGATCTGGCCCCTGATTGCGCCGGGAACCTCTTGCTCAGTCCCTCCGCCTGGATAGCCGATGACCGCTCCCTGGGTCGCACGCGCTCCTGCGGTGCTGATCGTCAAGCGGCGGTAAGTTCAAGCCTGGCACCCGCAATAGGGCGATGTCTCGCGCGGGGTCGAAAAGGACCACCTCGGCTGCCATTGAGCTACGCTGGCCTGGCATCTACACCCGAGAGTCGTGAGTGCCGGCGACCACATGGGCGTTGGTCAGGATCAGACCCGAGCCCACCGGGAAGCCACTGCCTTCGAGCAGTCCGCCGCAGCCGACGCTGACCAGTTTCACTGTTTCCGAGGCAGCGGCTGCCACCGCTGGGTCCTGCTCCAGGCTGCTCGGCACTGTGACTGGTGCCGGAAGCGGCGGGATCAGATTGGCGAAGACCTCGGGGAAGGGGACGGTGCTGAAGAGGTGCTGCAGCCCACCGAGCCAGGACGGGTCTTGAGGGAAGTCGATCGGCTAGGTCGTGCAGGATCGTGGACTTCTGAATCTGCGTTCGACAGCGGCGGCCATGGTCCGGAGGCGAAGGTCATTCCGAGGATACCAGCTCGCCAGCAAGACGACCACAATGCTCCAGACCACCCCGAGCGAGAGAGTCGAGGATCCTCAGGCTCAGGTGCCGGCGAATCGTGTTGAAGCTGGAGCCGGAGCCCGGCCCATGTTCCCACCCCATCGCCCAGCAGGGCGAGGGAGATCAAGATCCCGATGGCGATGCCCGAGCTGATCTCGAGGGAAATTGCGCAGCAGCGGAGGAATCGAGGTGGCCAGCCAGGCGCCCACTGCCAGCCCCACCAGGAGCCCGAGGAGAGAGAGGAGGGAGTAAGTGAGGCCACTCCGGTAGCCACGGAACGCGGCGTAGATGAGTGCGACGATGATGAGGACGATCAATGATGTCCATATGGATCCCTGCCATCATCGCGGCTCGGTGGCGACGGAATCAGCGTCACTTGTGATCTCGTCACAATGCACGCCGACGACCCAAAGCGAGGAGCTGTGAACTCAGAACGGAACAGCCCAGGTCAGGTCAGTCGCGCTCGGCGGAGCCGCGGGCCGGTGCAGAGCGGTCTGTTCATCCCCCTTCCCGAGGATTGGCGTACCTGCATTCTTCCGGTGATCGGGCTGGCCACCCCGGTTGGCCTGTTGGTGGTGAACTTCTCAGCCTGGGTGATCTCCCAACTGGGAGCCTTCCGCTGGGGGGTTGCGGTGAGCGCCTTCATCAGCGCTCTGGTCCTGAACAGTCTCACTGCGGTGAACGTCTACCGATACGTGCGCAATCGCTGGCCCGACTTCGTCGTCAGCCGGCGAGGAGAACGGCACTGGGTGTTGATCGGGGCGATCACCGTGATCTTGATCCTGGCCTTCCTCTCCTCGGTCTTCTCCTATGTAGGTATGGCCAATCCCCGCCATTTGCCCAACGGGATCGCGGTCATCACCGGGTTCGTCGGGGTGATCATTCCGCTGGGATTGAGCCTGGTCCTCAACCGGCGGCGTAGGGCGGCCGCCGAGCCTCGCCGATAGCGAGGAGCGGTCCTCAGGAGATGCGCTCCTGATCCAAGTCGCCCAGGACACGCACAGTCCCGTGGTCGAAGACCAAAGCCGCCGTCGCAAGCCCGAGGAAGAGGCCGTGGCCCAGGACACCAGCGATCGCGGTCAGCCGAGCCGCGACCAGACCGGGGTCCGCGATGCCGTTGGGGAAATAGAGGTCGAGCAGATAGTTGCCGTTGTCGGTTTTGTAGGGTCCGCCCGGTCCATGTCTTCGTTCCGGCGCGGCATGCCACTTGGGCAGCGCACAGAGCCGCGGTGCCTTCCCAGTCGTAAGGGAGCACCTCGACAGGGACGGGGTGGGAGGTGCCGAGGACGTCAGCCTTCTTTGTGGAGTCGACCAGGATCCAGAAGCGTCGGCTGCGCTGCGCCACCACCTTCTCCCTGAGGAGGGCCCCACCGCCTCCTTTGATCAAGTTGAGTCGGAGTCGAACTCGTCCGCACCGTCCACGTCCAGGTCGAGCGAGTCGCCACTTCCGGATGAGCAGCTCTATGCCCACAGTGAGGGCCAGCGCCTCGGTCGTGGTGGACGAGGAGAAGCCCTGGACTCGCAGCCCCGCCGCGATCCTGGGGCGGAGCGCCTCGACGAATGCGGTCGACATGCGGCCGCTGCCCAATCCCAGGCGCATCCCCGGTCGGATCAATCCGGCCGCCTGTAGCACCCACCTGTTCCGCCGCCGCGAGCAAACTGCTCCGGCGAGAGCTCCAAGCTAGCCGCTCACCTTGGGGCCGACCTCGTCAGACCGACAGTCGCAGCAGGACCCTCCTCTCTTTCACCATGGCCGCTCGGTACTCGTCCCAGTCCGGGTGTTCTCCTGCCACGTCCCGGTAGTACTGGACCAGCCCCAGGAGCGCCTCAGGAAGAGAGGCCACTTCTGCCTTCCCACGAATCGAGATCCAGGGCCCAAAGAAATTGTTGGTAGAAGACGACCAGGTCATAGTCCGGGTTGCGGCGAAGGTTGATCGAACCTTGAAGGCGGTCTCCCGGCTGCTCACGGTGAGGTGGCCAGTGGCGTCGACGGCGACCGCGATCGGTGACAGCTGGGGAGTGCCGTCGCGTCGGCGGGTCGCCAGGATCGCCCGGTGATTTTGGGATACGAATTCCCTAGCCGCTACGGGATCCATGAGTGGTTTGACCTCCTCCCCTGACCTTCCCAGCGCAAAGGGCGTGCCCGCGCCCGCCGGATCAGATCTTCCTGGATTCCTACTTCAGCTGGAGGAGGGGTCGACCCGCACCCATCGGCCATCTGCCTGAAGCCTCCAGCTCTGACGGTGATCGGCCCAGGTCAGTTCCAGAACCTGGCGCACCTCATCCCTAGCCTGGGGGTCGAGCAGGGGGACGACGCACTCGACCCGACGGTAGAGGTTGCGGCCCATGAGGTCAGAGGAGCCGATGTGGACCTCCGGCTGGCCCCCGTTCTCGACGACGAAGGCTCGGCCGTGCTCCAGGAAGCGCCCGATCGACGCTGTGCACCTGGATGGTCGAGCTAAGCCCATCGACGCCCGGGCGAAGAGAGCAAATGCCGCGGACCAAGAGCCGGATCGGCAGTCCCGACTGCGACGCCCGATAGAGGGCCCGAATAGCCCGCTCGTCGGTCAACCCGTTGATCTTTATCAGAAGCCCGGCCGGTCGGCCATGCTGGTGATGCTCCACCTCCCGCTCGACTAGCTGCTCGAAGCTCTGGATGGCGTTGATCGGGGCCACCCAGAGATCGCGGTAGTCCCGCTTGCGGGAGTAGCCGGTCAGATAGTTGAAGAGGTCGGCCACCTCCTCGGTGATCTCCGGCTTGGCCGTTAGGAGCCCGAAGTCGGTGTAGAGCCGGGCCGTCACCGCGTTGTAGTTCCCGGTGCCCACGTGAGCGTAGTAGCGGATGCCACCCTCCTCCTGGCGCACCACCAGGACCAGCTTGGCGTGGGTTTTGAGTCCGGGCACGCCGTACGCGACGTGGGCCCCGACCTGTTCCAGCTGGCGTGCCCAGCGGATGTTGTTCTGCTCGTCGAAGCGGGCCTTGATCTCCACCAGCACGACCACCTGTTTGCCGTCCTCGACGCGCGGGTGAGGGCGTCGATGATCGGAGTGTCGCCGCTCGTCCGGTAGAGCGTCTGCTTGATCGCGACCACCTTCGGGTCCCGGGCCGCCTGCTCGATG
>CAWDQV010000002.1:0-23303 GCA_963804565.1 Candidatus Dormiibacterota bacterium
GAAAAACCCGGTGTCGGCGGTTCGATCCCGCCCCTCGGCACCGATTTCGATCGAAGACTGTCGGGCGCAGGGAGCCGGTCCAGCGCAGTAAGTCGCCCTGTCTAGGTGGATGTCGTCAGACGGGGATGATCTCGATGAGATTCTCGATGCCGGCGAGGTCGGCGGGGTTCCGAGTGTAGAGGCGAGCCGAGTGTGAGTGGGCGGTGGCAGCGATAAGCAGATCCATCACCCTTGAACGAGGTTGACGCCCAGTTGCTGCGACCGCGGCCGCAAGTTGGCCATAGCTGATGGCCACGTCGTCGTCAACGGGCAGGGCTTCGAACTTGTGCTGCAGGAGAGAAAGTCTCCGGAGACGCTCAGCGCGGACCGACGCGTTAGCCGCGAGTAGCACGCCGAAATGCAGCTCCGCGAGCGATGCAGCACTTATGGCAAGGTCTCCGTCCAGCGTCGGCAGGTCGGTGGCGATCAGGACGCTGGTGTCGAGGATGGCCCTCAAGCAAGACGATCCCAGGGGTTGGCGGGAGATTGATCGATGCTTTCTCGGTCCCGTTCCCAGTCCGGATCTGGGGGACCGCAGAATACTTCGGCGATCTCATCCCATCGACGCCAGGGAGTCGGCGCAGCAGGAACCAGGCGGGCTGCGAGCCGGCCTGCGACCGTGATCTCAATCTCCTCGCCCGCCTCGACTCGGCGCACCAGTTCCGATGCGGCTTGGCGTAATTCTCGAAGTCCCACTGTTGCCATCGATTGGATGGTAGCACAAGTGCTAGAACCGAGTGCACAAACTGCCACTGTGTCGCGGTTGTTCCCAACAGTCCCGCGTCATCGCTTCATCAGCGGCGGCGGTAAATTCCTAGGTCGCGGCGGTTGTCAGGTGCTGCGATTGAGGTTCCCGGGCCGTCTCCTCCGCTTCATCGCTCGCTTGGCCGGTCAATTCCTCTAGCGATTTGCCAGAAGGTTCCGGCAGCAGGCGGGTGAGGAGCAGCCCTACCCCGGCGGTCCCGGCGGCGATGATCATGACGCCGCCAAGGCCCAGGCTGCCGCTGACGAGGGGGAACGTCAGGGTCCCCACGAAGGCGCCCACCTTGGCGAGGCCCGCCGAAATGCCGTGGCCGGTGGTGCGGGCTGAAACCGGATACAGCTCGCTGGCCATGAGAAAGGTGGTCGTGTTGGGCCCAAACTCGGTGAAGAAGTAGCTGATCCCGTAGACCAGCACGAAGGGCACGATCAGAGTGGTGGGCGGGAAGACCCCGATGGCCAAAAAGCCAGACCCATCACGGCAAACCCGATGAACTGGAGCCGGCGGTGGCCGATCCGGTCCACTGTCAGGAAGGCCAGCAGATACCCGGGGGCCGCAGCCACCGTGAAGATCAACAGGGCAATGGCGGTGTCGGCGATCAGGCTGGCGTGTGGCGCCACGTCCTTGAGGATCAGCGGGGTGGAGATGGTGTTCCCGTAGAAGGCGTAGTCGAACATGAACCAGCAACCGGCGGTGCCTAGCAGCAGAGTCAGGTAGCGGGGGTTGGAGAGGAACTGACGCAACCCCAGCCTGGCCTGGCGCCTGGCCACCTTGTCTCCGGCGTCGACGACGCCCCGGGTGTAGCGGCGCATCGCGACCGCCGCATCGGCCGCTCGTCCCTGCACCTGAGCCAGATAGCGAGGCGACTCGGGCAGGGTCCGGCGGAGGTAGATCACGGCCAAGGCCGGGATCGCCCCAGTCCCAACATCAGCCTCCAGGCGATATCGGGGTTGACCCCTAGGCCGAGGATCACCAGCGCCACCAGCGGTCCGGCGATCAATCCCAGGGCCTGCATGGAGAAGACCATGCTCACCAGCCGGCCACGGTTTTTCCGGTTGGAGTACTCGCTCATCAACACCGCGCTGACCGGGTAGTCGCCTCCGATCCCGATGCCCAGGACGAACCGCCAGGCGATCAGCCAGATCAGGTTGGGGGCCAGCGCGCTGCCGACGGCGGCGACCGCCATGATCGCCGCCTCCAGTCCGTAGATCTTCTTGCGGCCGAAGATGTCGGCGATGCGGCCGAAGACGGTGGACCCGACGAAGGCCGCCAGCAGCGCTGTGCTCCCCACCAGCCCGATCACGACCGCGGAGGGTGGATTCTCGACCTTGATCAGGGCGAGCGCGGTGCCGATGATGAAGAGGTCGTAAGCATCGGTGAAAAAACCGGTGCCGGCGGTGAGGACCGCCCGCAGATCGGAACCGACTCATCGGCGCCTCGTCGAGGGCTTCGATCACCCCCCGGGCGACGGTCGTCTGCGACACGGGCCAAGTGTCCCGAGGGTGATTACGAAATAATGAAGGTGAGATCGGGATGGCAGGCGATTGGCGGGCTCATCCTGGGGACGGTCGCGAGCTAGTCGAGGCCGTCCGGGCCTCCACCGGCCACGACCCGGACGGCGGATCCGGCTGTCCCAGAATGGTCTCCACCCCGCGCAGGATTCGGCTTCCCGTCGCGGATATCAGCCGCGCGGCCTCCGGTCCACCGCCAGACCAGCTGGCCACATAGCCCAGGCTGTATTCGGAGCTGTCGATGTTCAGCTCCCGGCAGACGACGTAGGCAACACTCTCCGCCTCCAGCTTGGCCAGGGCCCTGGTGCCCTGAAATTCAGGACCGTGGAGGACAGCGTGGCCCATTTCGTGAGCGAGTGTCTTCAACTTGTGGACCGGGGGCAGGTCGTCGCGGATCCGAATCCTCCGTAGCGCATGGGAGCAATCGCCGTTCCTCGTTCCCCACAGCTGGGTGAACTGGAGGCCGAATTCCAGCTCGACCGTCCGCTGGGCCAGGCGCGCCAGATCGACCTCCGACCCCTCTCCGGCCAGAATCCGGGCCGGCTCAGGCAGTTCCGCACCGTCGGTTTGACTTCGGTCGAAGACTCGAGCGACGCGGAAGCCGAGCAGAGTCGGGGTCGGCTCATCATCGCCGGCGGGGCCGGGCGTGCTCCCCGAAGCAGGGGGCGAGGATGCGGATCCCGCGCTCACCCTGGCGGACCTGACGCCCCAGGCGGAGCCAAGTCCGGTAACCGGCGACCCAAGTGGCACTCGGGCACTGCTGCAGGATCAGGATCTGGTTGGGAAAGCTGTAGCGGTGGAACTGGCGGCTAGTCTGAACAGTGCACGGGATGTGTAGACAGTTGGGGCTCATCGTGGGGCGCATCTTTCTAGCACCATAGACCAGATGGGCGGGGGTCCGTCCTTTGGTGTGGCGGCCGGTGTGGGCTCGGTCGAAGTTGTAGAAGCGCAGGTACTGGACCAGGTCGCGGCGCAGGGCGGTGTACTTGGGGATCATGGAGCGGGCGAAACTGGGTCTCCAGCACTCTTCCAGCACCGTCCGTTGGACCCGTTCCACGCAGCCGTTGCTGTGGGGCCGCCCCGACATGGATGAAGCGGAGTGGGGCGCCGGTCTTGGCCACTGCTTGGCGGAACTCCTGGGATCGAAACTCACTGCCGTTGTCGGTGGAGACCGCCTTCAGCTTCCAGCCGGCCTGGGCGTAGCCCCCCTGGCCACCTGGTGCACCAGCGCCGAGGTGTAGCGGGCACTGGGGTTCATCGGCGTCACGTGGACAGTGGCCCAGGTGTAGCTGCTGTAGGCGTCAATCGCGGTGTACTGCCAGACCTTCCCTTTGGTCCCGGTCAACCTGCCAATATGGAAGCAGTCCACCTGCACCAGTTCACCCGGCTCATGCACCTCCAGGTGCTGCTCCAAAGGTTCGGGCGGCGGTTCCGGCTCCGGTGGCGAGGCGTAGCCGGCCACCAGGCTGAGTCTTCTTTGCCGGGTCGCGATCCCGTGCCGCCGCAACACCTTGAACACCCCACTGGGCGAGATCACATGGCCTCCCCCACATCGGCCGCCGCAGCTGGGCCGAAAGGCGGCGCGGACCCAGTCCGGGACTCCCCAAGGCCATGGCCACCACCCACTGCTCCAACCAGGCCGGCAACTGGTTGGGCATCCTGGGCCGGCGCCTCTCCCGGGGCATCAGGATCTCCAGCCCGTGCCGCTCCACCATCGGCTTCCAGCGGTAGTACCAGGACCGGTGGTAGCCCAGCTCCCGGCAGGCCCCAGCAACCCCAACTTCGCCGGCTCTGGCGAACAACCGCACACGGTGGCGGAAGATCAGGTCATCATTGGTCACGGTGGCCCCCTCCCTTGAAGTTCTGAACACCCAAAGGATGGGCCGCCTTCTCTTTCCCTGGCTACCCCCTCAGGGGCACAGGTGTCTACAGATCTTGTGAGCTGTTCAGGTTAGGTTAGGAGCGGAGATCAAAGACGACCCGCCCCTCGACCTTGCCCTGCTCCACGTCGCTTATGGACTGATTGACTTGGTCGAGTTGCCGCGTTTCCCTGACGATCCTGGTCCGACCAGCTGCGTGAAGCTCGAAGGTCTCAGCGAGGTCAACGCGTGTTCCAACGAGCGAGCCGATCACCGTGATGCCGCGGAGGACGGTCTCGAAGATTGGCAGATGCATGATGTTGTCGGCCGGTAACCCCACCATTACCAGCGTGCCCTTGGGCCTAAGTCCGGCAAAGGCTTGCTCGTACGCCTTAGGGGTAGCCGCCAGCACAATCGCCACATCGGCTCCGCCCAATGCCTGCAGCCTCTCCACGGGATCTTCCGTGGCACTATTGATGGTGTAAGTGGCACCGAGCCGCTTGGCCACATCGAGCTTGGCGTCGATGACATCGATGGCAGCCACGGTTGCCCCAGCGATTTGTGCGTACTGCACCGCCAGATCACCCAGCCCACCGATCCCCACCACAGCTACCAGGTCCGATGACCTAGCGCCGGACACTTTGACCGCTTTGTAGGTGGTGACGCCTGCGCAGGTGAGTGGAGCCGCATCGAGCGGATCCACGTTGGCGGGGACTCTCCCGACAAAGGCTGCCTCGGCGACCACGTACTCGGCGAACCCACCGTTCACCGAGTAACCGGTGAACTTGGCGTGGGGGGCAGAGACTCCCACCCCGAACCACACAGCTCGCACGCACCGCAAGCCCACCCGAGCCACGGCACTGCCACGCGGTCGCCTTCACTAAGGCCAGGAACGCCGACGCCCAGTCGCTCGACCAAGCCAACCCCCTCGTGGCCGGGAATAAACGGCAGACTGGGCTTTAGCGGCCAATCCCCATTGGCAGCGTGGATGTCGGTGTGACACAGACCAGAGGTCTCGATCCTGACCAGCGCCTGACCATAACCTGGGACGGGAGTTGGAACCTCTTCAATCTGAAGAGGTGTGTGGAACTGGTGGACCACTGCTGCTTTCATCGGACGCCTCCGTGGGCTTGCTTCGGGGTGCCACTCTCACTAGGCGATCGAACCCGAGAACCCGGTTGAATGTTTCACGTCTATTCCCAACTCTAGATCTGGATTTAGGCGAGTGAGCCCGTGAAACCACGTGCATTCGAGCGAGAGACATCACCGGCGGGGACGGACGACGGCGTCACCAGATATGTGCGAGGTGCAACTGTCAGCTCACGCAATTGAACCGGGTAGCAGCGCGCCCCTCCCTAGCTTTGGAGCAGCTGGCGAGTCTCGCGGGCGATCTGCAGATCCTCTCTGCTCTTCACGACCAGCACCGCTGTACGGTGGCCCGAGTCGCCAATCTGGCGGTCTCCATCCCCGCTGTCATTCAAGGGTCGATCAATCCGTATCCCCAAGAACTCGAGGCCCTCGCAACAGGCGTCTCGAATGCGCGGCGAGTTCTCCCCCACCCCACCCGCGAACACCAGCGCATCGACTCCGCCCATAGCTGCCGCCATCGAAGCGATTGCCGCCCGCAGCCGATGCAGGTAAACGCTGATGGCGAGCTTGGCGCTCGGGTCACCCTCATCGCTCTTTGCCTCCAGGATGGGCATCCGGGAATCCCCTCCCAGCCCAAGTAGCCCAGACTGGTTTTCGAGCGTTGACGCGAGCTCCGTTGGGCTAACTTCCGCGTGCTCCTCCAGCCAGAGGAGTAAGCCTGGGTCCACGCTGCCCAACCGGGTGGCCATCACCAGGCCCTCTAACGGGGTAAACCCCATCGTTGTGTCCACCGACCGACCACCCTCGACGGCACATAGCGAAGCCCCAGCCCCGAGGTGGCAGGTGATGATTCGAAGACTCCCAAGCGGTTGGCCCAACACCTCGGCTGCCCGCCGTGAGACGTAAGCGTGCGAGAGGCCATGGAACCCGTAGCGACGCAAGTTCCAGCGACTCCGCCAGGCTGCTGGCAGGGCATAAGTGGAAGCCGCAAGTGGAATGGTCGCGTGAAACGCGGTGTCGAAGCAGGCAACGGCAGGAACATCGGGAAGTGCAGCCATGGTCGCATCAAGTGCGGCGAGCGACTTGGGCTGATGGAGCGGGGCCAAGTCAGTCAGGGATCTGAGCTGGCGTTCGACCTTGTCATCGATCAAAACCGGGCCGGTGAATTCGCCTCCGCCGTGCACGATCCGGTGGCCCACGGCGTCCACGGGCCCCAGCTCCTTCAGCGCCTTCCCCAGCAGAGCTGCGGAGCCTTCGGAACCCAGTACCGGAAGGTCGTGACTAACCGCTACTGAGTCGTCGGGCTCGAGCAGGCGCAGCTTCAGGCTGCTAGAGCCCGCATTGACCACCAGGATGCGCATCTGGGCGCCTAAGTCGGCCAGGTCCAGTCGCGAATCTCCTTCGGATCCTCACCCTGCTGGCGGGTGTAGATACGAGACTCGAGCCGCCGGTCCACCATCTCCTGTCGGAGGTGACCGGCTTTGTCGGAGAGGCCTGGCACTCGATCAATCACATCGATAACCAGGTGGAAGCGATCCAAGTCGTTCAGCATCACCATGTCGAATGGCGTGGTCGTCGTGCCTTCTTCCATGTAGCCGCGAACGTGGATGTTGGCGTGGTTGTGCGGCGGTAAGTCAGCCGGTGAATAAGAAGGGTAGCCGTGATAGGCGAAAACGACCGGCCGGTCCGGTGAACAGTATGTCGAACTCGGCGTCGGATAGCCCGTGGGGGTGCTCGCTCGGGGCTGCAAGCGCATCAGGTCGACGACGTTGATAACCCGACCTTTAGCGACGGCACTTCACCGAAGGATGGCGGCGGCCGCCAGGATCTCCAGGGTCGGGATGTCCCCGCAGCAAGCGAGCACCACATCGGGGTCAATCCGTCATTTGACGCCAAGTCCCATATCCCCGCACCCCGAGTGCAGTGACGACGGCATCGTCCATCGACAGAGTTAGCGATGGGTGCTTTCCCGCCACGATCACGTTGACGTAGTGGCGGCTGCGTAAACATGGTCCGTCACCGAAAGCAGGCAGTTGGTATCGGGCGGCAGGTAGACCCGCACGATCTCGGCCTTCTTGTTGACCACATGGTCGATAAATCCAGGGTCCTGGTGGGAAAAGCCATTGTCGTCCTGGCGCCAGACGTGGACGGAGAGCAGATAGTTGAGCGATGCCATGGGACGCCGCCAGGGTATCTCCTGGTCATTTTCAGCCATTTGGCGTGCTGATTGAACATCGAGTCGACGATGTGGATAAAGCTTCGTAGCTGTGAACAAGCCGTGCCGCCCGTCAGCAGATACCCTTCCAGCCATCCCTGGCAAGGTGCTCGGGAGGATTTCCATGACCCTGCCCCGGAGCAAGATGGTCGTCGGCTGGGACGTTCGGCCACCCAGTGTCGGTTCGTGCTCTCGAACACCGACTGCAAGCGGTTGGAGGCGACCTCATCGGGGCCTAACAGGCGAAAGTTGGGCCGGGTTGTGCGCTAATCAGTCACGAAGGAACTCCCCCATGACACCGGTGGCCTCGTTGAAGGTAGTCCCCGGTTGGGACGGGTACCGCATAATCGCGGAAGTCGGGCAGCATGAGGTCCTGCACCAACAGCACCGCCGTTGGCATGGGGGTTGGCGCTCATGCGGCGGTCGCCCTCGGGAGCCGGGGCCGCCAGCTCGGGCCGGAGCCGCCCTCTTCATCGAAGAGCTCTTCAGGGCATAGCTGCGCATCCAAGCCTCGAGCAATGCCAGGTGCTCGGGCTTGCCGCGTACCTCGCGATCGGGACCTGGTGCGCACGGAAGGTGCCTTCGACCTGGAGCCCGTCCACCACCGCGGGGCCAGTCCAACCCTTCGGTGTACGTAGCACCAGCACCGGCCACTGGGACGCCCGAGGCTGCCGCCCGACCTGGCTTTGGCCTGGATCCGCGCGATCTCATCAAGGCGTGGTCCATCGCTGTCGGCCATCTCCAGATGCACTAGTCCGGTTCGCTGCCGGAGACAAAATTGGCAGATAGCCGTACCCAACCAGCAGATGGAGCAGTTCGTCCTCGGAGATCCGTGCCAGAACGGTGGGGTTGGCGATCTTGTAGCCGTTCAAATGAAGGATTGGCAGCACAGCACCGTCTGGGCCGGATTGAGGAACTTATTGGAGTGCCAGCTGGTGGCCAGAGGACCAGTCTCCGCCTCGCCATCGCCGACCACACATGCGACCACAGATCGGGATTGTCGAATGCAGCCCCGTAAGCGTGGGACAGGGAATAGCCCAGTTCGCCGCCTTCGTGGATAGAGCCGGGAGTCTCCGGGGCCACATGGCTGGGGATGCCACCGGGAAAGGAGAACTGGCGAAACAGCTTCGCCATGCCCTGGATGTCTTCGCTTATCTGCGGATAGACCTCGCTGTAGGTGCCCTCCAGATAAGTGTTGGCCACAATGCCCGGACCCCCATGCCCCGGTCCGGTCACATACAGAACGCTCACCTGCCGGTCCCGAATCACCCGATTCAGATGTGCGTAGATGAAGTTCAGACCGGGCGTCGTCCCCCAGTGGCCGAGGAGGCGCGGCTTGACATGCTCGGGCCGCAGCCGCTCGCGAAGGAGGGGATTGGCCAGCAGGTAAATCTGGCCGACGGAGAGATAGTTGGCCGCCCGCCAGTAGGCGTCGATCAAAGCCAGCTGAGGGTCGGTCAGGCTGTCAGTGTCCGTTACCGGATCCATCCTCACTTGCCACGCGTCCTCAGTATGGGCCCGACCGCCAAAGAACTCCGTCAGCGGGAGCGGTCAGGGCGGGGACCAGTTGACATCTGCGGTCCGCCGACTCGCCGGGGCTTGGTGGGTTTCGATCCGAGCGTGGGGCCCCACCACTACCACTGGGCAAAGAGCACGGGATACGCAACGCTGAGAGACTGAACCGAGCAGTAGGCTGGCCGCGGCAGAGTGGCCCCGAGATCCGACCGCCAAGGCGTAGGCTCCCTCACTGGCTCCCACGAGAACATCCGCCGCTGGTCCCCTTAGGACCTGCGCGTCGATCTGAACTGTCGGGTAGTCCTTGGAAACCTTCTCAACGGAATCACGTAGTGGCGTGCGGGCCTCCGCTGCCAGCTCACTTGTGAGCACCGCGTCGACTCTCGGGTAAGGCGCCGCCAAGGCGGCCAGCGGAGGCTCGAAGACACGAATCGCCACAACCCTAGTGCCGCGAGTTTCTGCCTCAGACGCCGCCCACTCCAGCGCGTGACGGGCTTCGGGCGACTCGTCAACGCCAACGACGATCAGGCCGGTCACTTCTTGAGACATCGCTAGCGTTTGCTCCACTGCCATGGGTGCCACCTTCTTTCTTCCGGACTGAACCTTGCGACGTGGTCACATCGATCATGCCGACGCAGGAATGGCAAGGCAGCGGGAGAACTTCTTGAAAGTGGACGAGGAGAATCACCTGGTGGCAAGGGCGGAAAGACGGAGGCAGTGCGAATGCCGGGTAGCCATAGGCGATTTCCCTCAGCGAGACGTCAGTGCTCGTACGCTTGGCCTGGACCCCAAGGCGGAGCATCCTGCAAGGAATCGCGAGAGCACCTCGGAGGCGAGGGCGCACGCGTACTTGGAGGGTTAGCAGATGGCTGGCCACCGCGGCAAACGACACTCTGCGTCGAGGGCACACGATCCGCGGACGAGGGTGGCGCGGCTGCTCATTGCCGGTACGGTACTGGCGTGGGTTCCGATCCTGGTTCGCGCCTACCACAGCGACCACAAGTCTGAGTAGCGGCTCAGGCGGGGGGATGGAACGGCGGCGAGTACCCGTCGGCCTAGGTCGGCGATCGGGGGGTCCGCCTGCCGCTCTTCACACGGCCACCGAGGCCGTTCCGTACCGCGAAGCAGAGCAAAGACTCCGTCGGACTAGCTCGAGCGACTCGCTCGAGTCAGCCGGGCCGCTTAGCCACGCAGCGTAAGCACAGTCGTCGCCGTTTGGAGTGTCGAGCGCTTGATTTGAACCTCGGGGGCGCGTGCCGGAAACCGAGATCAGCGTCCCACCAGCTCAAGACCGACCCGCGGTATCCAGCGTGCAGACGATACGACCGCCTACCTCCAAGGAGGCCCCGAGGGATACGGCGCCGTCGATCAGGTGGACTTTGGCGAGCGAGGGTGGATCACCACGACGGGACAGTGAGCGTGGGTCACGCACTGCTGAGAGACCGACCCGAGCAGCAGGCCCACGAAGCCACCATGTCCCCGTGAGCCAGTCACCAAGACGGCGGCCCGTTCGCTAGCGTCGATCAGAGCCAACGCCGGCGGACCCTCGACTACCCTGGGCTCGATCTGAACGGAAGGATGTCCCTTCGATGCTTCGGCAATCTCAGCCAGCAGCGTCTTGCGGCAGATGTCGGCCAACTCCTTCATGTCGTCAGCAGCGAAGGCAAAGCCCGGGGAGGAGCTGACCATGGCCGGAAGCTCCCAGGAACTGATCGCGAGCACGGGGTTGCCGTGGGCCTCCGCCTCGTGAATGGCCCAGTCCAGGGCCAGACGGGCGGTCGCGGAGCCATCGACTCCGACCACGATCGGCGACGTGCTGTCGGCTTGCTCGGCGTAGCTCTTGGCTTTCGTACTCAATTGGTGGCTCCTCTGAGGTGGCGGCCTGCAGCGGCTGCTTTCATCGCTAGGCAACTCTGATCGTCCCATCCCGGCCCATCTTGGTCGAGGTGGCTAGCACCGGGCTCGGTATGCGTGGAATCACCTACTTCGGCGAGCTCCCGAGCCGGGTCACGGCGGCGGTTACCATGCACCCCAGGAGATGGCCGTTCATGAGCAAGAAGCCGGATGCGACCGGAGAGCGACGTTCGCCCGAAGCAAATCAATCTGCGCTCATCGAAGCCGGCGTCTTGCTGGCCGCCGAGTTGTCCTTGCCCACTCTGCTGCGCCGGCTGGTCGAGATAGCCGTCAGCATCACCGGGGCTCATTACGGTGCCCTAGGCGTGATCGGACCGGGAGGGGGCATTGTCGAGTTCATCACCGTTGGCTTGGACGACCGCCAGCGTGCCACTATCGGTGCCATTCCAACGGGCCGCGGTATCTTGGGCGCCCTCATCCATGAACCTAAGCCGTTGCGCTTGGTTCGGCTTCAGGATGACCCGCGATCAGTCGGCTTCCCCGCCTTCCACCCGCCGATGACGTCATTTCTGGGTGCGCCGGTCAGGGCGAGGGGGCGGGTTTTCGGAAACCTCTACCTGACCGACAAGAAAGACGGGCAGCCCTTTGATGAGACCGATGAGTCCGCGGTCACGATTTTGGCCAACCAGGCGGGAGTTGCGGTGGCAAATGCCCAGATCCATCGCGATCTGCTGCAGAGGGAGCGCTGGCTGGAAGCTCTCCACGAAATCAGTGTGGGCTTGGTCTCCGGCGAGCCCAACCAGCAGCTGCTGAATACGATCGTCCGCAGCGCGCGTTCGCTGGCTGGCGCAGATCTAGCGGCGATCGCTGTCGCAACGCCGGAAGGTTCGACTACTTTGCGGGTCGTCGCCGCAGACGGGCCCGGGGCAGATAAGGTCCTAAATGCTCCCGATCGTGAGTCGGAACCCCCTCACACGGGGTGCTGGCCACGGGGCGCGCTACGATTGTCCGTCCCGAGGAGACCGAGCTTCGCGCCACCCTAGTAGGCGTAGCGGGCATCCCCATCACAGCGCTGATGGTGGTCCCTTTGGTCATCGGAGGCAGAGTGGCCGGGACCATCAGTCTCACTTGGTCACAGGACGATGCGGACTTTGGACCGGAAGCGCTCAGCCTACTGGAAAGCTTCGCGAGCCAGGCATCCGTCGCGCTGGATTATTCCCGGGTCCAGGAGCAAGCGCTCCGCTGGGCCGTAGTTGAAGAGCGCACCCGGATCGCGCGAGACCTCCACGACGAGCCTGTCCAAGCCTTGATCTATTTGGCCCGCCGCCTGGAGGGTATGGCGGCCGGCTCCGCTTCCCAGCTGGCGTCGGCTGTCCAGCTCGAGGAGACGCGAGAGTTGGCGGTGGCAGTGATTGACGGCCTTCGCCAGTTGACCGAAGGACTGCGTTCAGAGATCTTGGAGCAGGAGGGACTGGCGGCGGCGCTGCTGGACCTGTGTAAGCGATTTACGTCTCGAACGGGAATACCGGCGGAGTTCTCTAACCGCCGCGCATCCGGTCGCTGGAACCCCGACCTGGAACGCAACCTGCTTCGTCTGACACAGGAAGCCCTCAGCAACGTAGAGCGCCATGCGGAACCTACTCGGGTCATGGTGAGCCTCACCCTCCGTACCGGCAGGCTCACGCTACGGGTGGCTGACGACGGGGTTGGGTTCATCAATTCCGGTGACCACGCCGTCCGGCCCGGTCTCGGAACGATCGGGATGCAGGAGCGGGTAGCGCACCACCGAGGGTGGCTGATGATCAGATCTCACCCCGGCCGGGGAACAGTCCTCGTAGCCAACATGCCCGTCGATGAATCCGCCACTGGTCACGGTGGCCAGCCCTCATAGCCTGACCCGGGCGGCCTCCGCCAGAAATACACCGCCTGACCTCCTCGGCTCCCCTAACGCGCCATGTTGCGGGAGCTCAGTGCGCCACCAAGCAAAGTCGCGCCAAAAAGGATGAGGCAAACACTGAGCACTACGGTCAGGGCGACCAGCGAGATTCCCGGGATGAAAAAGACAATGGCGCCAGCAATTATCGACACGATGCCGCTCAGGGTCTGCCAGATCCTGGTATGCAGCCCACTATGGCCGACGGCGGAGAAGAGCTCGGCCACGCCGTGCAGCATCCAGAAGAGCCCCAGAAGCATTGCCAGGATCAAAACCGAGTAGACAGGATGTCGGAGAAGAAAGAGGCCGACCGCGAGGGAGACTAGAGCGATGAGCGCGACAACAGCCCGCAGCCAGACGCTCTCGTGCGGGACGGCAAATGCCTGCACGAAGCGGAAGACACCCGCTACCACCAGTTGGGCTCCGAAGAGCAGAGCGACTGCCAGCAGCGCCGGGGCGGGCCATATTAGCGCTAAAACCCCAATGGCCATCGAAATCACCCCGAAGCCAACCGCCCAGCCCCAGAACTTGCCCAGGCTCTCGAGGCGCAGCCCCATACCGCTCTGACCCGCATGCAACAAGACGTACCTCGATGGCCAAGCGCAGCTTTATCGCGCCTTAGGCCGCAGTCTAGGCCGTCAGGCGGCGCATACGGCGGACCGAGCCAGAAACGTGCCCGACGGATGGGTCAGTCACGTGGTTGGTCCTTTTGAGTGATGCCCGAAGGTCTGCTACGACCTGCTTTCCCCACCGTCTTGTCCGGGCAGGTTGGCCCGGACTCATCTTCTACCTTCTCCACGAGGTTCTCTGGCGCGGCCGTCGCTTCGCTCACTTCTAGCCTTCCCTGGTGCCTCTAGGGACAGTAGCGGCAACCACGGAGCGGGAACTAGGTGAATTCACCCGGTGCTGAACGCTGGAGTCGCGCTAGGCTCGTGGTGAGATGAGCAGCCGTCGGACGACAATCGTCGTTGCCGAGGACCACGTCCTGGTTCGCGAGGGAACGCGACAGATCCTGGCTGGCGAGGATGACTTCTCAGTAGTGGGCGAGGCCTCTCGTGGTGATGAGGCCGTCCAGTTAGTCCTCCAGATCCGCCCGGACATCGTTCTGATGGACATGCGTATGCCCGGACTTAACGGCATCGAGGCCACTCGTCAGATCCTGGCCGAGGCACCCGACACCAAGGTGGTGATCGTCAGTGCCCACGAGGACGAAGACTACATTCGTGAGGCGCTCTCCGCGGGGGCGGCTGGCTACATCCTGAAGACGTCCCCTGCCCGTGAGTTGGTGGAGGGCGTCCGGGCAGTAGCCGCTGGATCACTTGTTCTAACTCCCAGCCTCTCTCGGCGCTTGGCCCAAGCGCGCACCGACCCGGCGCGGGCCAGCGACCGGCTCAGTGCCCGAGAGTTGGACGTTCTCAGGAAAATCGCCCTCGGGCAAGCCAACAAGGAGATCGCTCGCGAGCTCGGGATTAGTCAACGTACCGTGGAAGGCCATCTACACAACATCTTCGAGAAACCCGAGTCAGCTCGAGGACGGAAGCAGTCGTCTACGCAGCTCACCACGGGATCGTCTCCATCGAATCAGAGGGGGCATGACCGGGCAGGGCGACGAACTCACCCACTCTCGAGTGTCGCCCCCAGAAGAAGTCGACCCCCAGTTCTACCGCAGGACAGATGCTCTTCTCAGAGAAATCGAAGTTGAACGGCGGCAACTTGCCGATCAGCTCAATGACGATCCCGTCCAGACCTTGGCACACGTCGCCCGAGTACTCCAAAGCTTGGACGATGCTTCAGGCGCGTCCGGCGCAAACGCCAGGACTGCTCATGAGATGGGACTCATCGCGGCACGGGTGAGCGAGCAACTGCGTGGGCTCGCTCACCAGCTTCGTCCTCCGCTTCTCGACGATGTCGGCCTAGGAGCGGCGCTCCGGCAACTCGCAGACGACTTTAGCGCGAGCTCCGGTATTCCTACGTTCGCACAGCCGGTGGAAGTAGGCGGGGCCGGGCTTCCTGAGGCCGATCTCGCACTTTTTCGGGTGGCTCAGGCCGCCCTCCGCAACGCCGAGAACCACGCGGCCGCGACAAGGGTTGACATTGGCCTCCGCCAGATCGGATCGCGGATCGCTTTGACGGTCCGGGAGGACGGCATCGGACTGCCGGCGGAGTGAGCCAGGAACGCCTCGGGCACCGGGTTCGTCGAGATGCGCAGTCGACTGCGATCACTCGGGGGGCGGCAGAAGTGCGAAATGCCGCCGACCAGGGAACCATTGTTTCTGCCTACGTACCTGTCACACAACGGTCCGGCAAGCCGGCTTACCAGCGCGCCTACGCCTAAGCGCATCGACGTCTGGCCAATTCAGCTCCCCAACCCACGATCTCTGATCCCCGGAATCGTTCTCTCAGTGTGGCACCGCTCCCTCATAGGAGTGCCCACCCGGAGCTGGGGCTCACCGAGAGCCCCAGCTCCGCCGGTCTGTGCGGCCTAACTCACCCCTTCGGAGAGACACTCCACCAGAAAGGCTCCAGTAGGATCGCGCTCCACCCCGTGGATGTCGTGGTCGAAGCTGGGGAACTGCCGGTCGAAGTCCTCCAGAGCCAGCAGATATTCGAGGATCGGACCATCAGCCGCTCCAGCCTCCTCTCCCGGCATGAGAACCGGAATCCCTGGTGGATACGGCACTACCATGACTGCGGCCGTCCGACCAGCCAGCTCGGAAACCCGAACCCGCTCGCTCTGACCCCGTACCAGGTGCCGGTAGGCTTCGCCTGGGGTGCACTGGGCTCCCGGCAGTTCCCCAAAAGCTTGGTCAAGCAGTTCGGGCAAGCGACGGTTTTGCATCTCCTGATGCATCTCGTCGCACAGATCCCGTAGCGTCATGTTGCCGTACAGCTTGGGGAACTCAGCGACCAATCCGGGGAGTGCCTGAGTCAACGGCTGATTTTGATCGTACGCTCGCTTGAAAGCAAGCAGCCCGTCCAGAAGGGTCCCCCACTTCCCCTTAGTAAAGCCGATCGAGAACAACACCAGGAACGTGTAGTCGCCGGTCTTCTCGACCTCGATCCGCAGGTTGTCCAAGAACAGGGTTACTACCTGGGCCGGTATCCCTAGCTTGGCGAAGGTGCCCTGCGCGTCGATCCCGGGCGTGGTCACCGTGACCTTGATCGGGTCGAGCATGCAGAATCCATCAGTCAAGCCTGAGAACCCGTGCCACTTGGCTCCGGGAGCCAGCTCCCAGCAACTCGGCTCGGTGGCCAAGAGCTCTTCCGACGCCTTTGCAAACGTTACCGTGTTACCTGACTTCGGCTCCCGTACAGTGTCTGGTTGCCAAAGTCCAAAGAACCAACCGTCGTTGCCTGAAAGCTCCTCCCCAACCTTGAGGAAATGCTGCCGAAAGTGGACCGCTTCACGGATAGCGTCGCCTGTCAAGGTAAGCCCACCGGGTGCATCCATTATGGCGGCCGCCACATCTAAGCAGGCGATCATGGGATAGAACGGCGAGGTTGACCCGTGCATCATGTAGGCCTCGTTGAACCGATCATGATCAACAGGGTTTCTGTCGCCGGACCGAATGTGAATCATTGATCCCTGCGAGAAGGCAGCCAACAACTTGTGCGTTGACTGCGTGGCATACATGGTGGGACTGCCCGGCGCGGGATTGGGAAACATCGTATAGCGATCACGGTAGAGCGGGTTGAAGCACGCGTAGCCAAACCAGGCTTCGTCGAAGTGCAACCGGGGCGTCGACGCGCCAAGCAAGTCCGCCGTCCGTCGCGCGTCATAGCACAGGCCGTCGTACGTGGAGTTGGTCACCGCCGCATAGACCGGATTCCTGGAGTTCGCCGCACGCGTGAGTGGACTCGCCGCCACCGCCTTGGCAACTGCCTTGGGGGTCAACTTCTTGGCAGGGATCGGTCCCATGATCCCGTAACCATTGCGAACTGGCATCAAATAGACCGGCACAGCGTCGGTAACCGTGAGCGAGTAGTTCATTGACTTGTGGCAATTTCGGTCAACCAGGACCACGTCGCCATGAGTGATACAGCTGTGGCCCACGATCTGATTCGCGGTGGACGTTCCATTAAGAACGTAAACGTCTGATCAGCCCCAAAAATCCGTGCTGCATTGTCCTCTGACTGGCGAACCTTGCCAGAGTGGTCCAACAGCGATCCCAGGGCCCGGAGCGGGCCCAGCGACACGGACAGGTCTGTACGGAACAGGTTCTCACCGTAGAAGTCGTAAAACGCCTTACCCACCGCTGACTTCCGGAAGGCAGTGCCTCCGGCATCGCCTGGGTGTGCATGGAGTACTCGTAGCTGTCGTAGAAGTCCAACATCGCCTGAAAGTAGGGCGGGAGCAGTGTCTCCGCATAGCGACGCCAGGCCCAGTCGATCCGTCCAGCGATGAAACTCGGCGTGTCCTCAAAGAGGAAGACATACTCCTGAGTCGCCTCCGTCACGCTGAGTGGTAACGCCTCCAGATCGCCCTGCTCCAAGACCACGAAGATGGGTAGCTTGTCGTTGCGCTTGCGGACTGAGGCGATCACCGCCTCGGCCTCATTCACTTCATCGATCTGTCCACCCCCCAGTCGACGACAACACAGCCAAATGCCGGGTCAGACCCTATCAAGGCCAAGGCATCTGTGAGCGTCTCCACATGCTCGATCCGGTGGCCCAGGACTTCCAATTCGTCGACTATCCGTTTGATCGTCCGGTCTGCCTCTTGCCGGCGCTCCGGGCCGGCGATCAGCAGTACCGGAAACTGGGTCATCGCTAACATTTTGGTCTCCTTCCTACAGAGTCGTATTGGCCGTCGGGGAGGCCGCTGGGCACTCCTGCCGGCCTCCCCTTTGTCGATCTAACCGGTAGTACCGTCCTACTGCCGAGCTGCACCCACGGGCTGCCTAGCAGCGGCCCCGTTTGAGCTGGCTGCCTTCATCGCCAACTCATGAGCCAAGTCATCACCGAACTCATCGACCTCAAGCAGAACCGGGTCGGGGTGGGTGATGTACCAACTGGGCTTCTTGATCCGCTCGATGATGAACGGCGGGACAGAGCAGATCACGATTGCCCCGAACATGGCAGCCACGTAAATAGGCGCGGGCCAGGTATTCACACCAGTCGGGGGGAAGAACCCCAACACGAGTCCCAGTCCGCTGCCGAAGATGCCCACGCCCGCCACTATCCACATACCGGCCTTGCCGCCGGGAATCCGGAAAGGACGAGGAGTATCGGGCTCGTGTAGCGAAGCCGAATCCCGGCGGCCAGAATCATGATGTACATGAGCACCAAGATCTGCGTCGTCAGGGCCGACAACATCCAGTAGCTAGCGTTGATGCTGGGGACGAAAGAAACAGCAGCGCAAACAAGGACCCAGGATTCCCTGTGCCACCAGCACCCCTATCGGGATGTGGCGCCGATTGACCGCGTGGACAACAGGTGGAAGATCACCGGTGCGCTCTGCCGCATAAAGACCCTTGGATGGCCCCAGCAGCCACACACTGATTAGGGCCAGAGTGCCAAGGCCGGTGAGAGCCGCCATGATCTGGGTAACCACTGGGCTGAAGCCCAACAGGTTGAAGAAGACTGCGAACGCCTGCATCAGACCCGCTACGAGACTGAGCTTGGCTTGTGGAACGACAAAGGAGATGGCCAGGGTGGCAAAGATGGATATCGCCACGATCACCAGCGCACTGGCGATGATCGCCTCGCGGATACGTGTGCTGCGGGTCCTTGGTCTCCTTGGCGTGGAAGCCGAAGAGCTCGATCCCGGCGTACCCAAGGAGGACTCCGACAAAGAAGACCAGGTTGTTGATGCTGCCAAAGTTGGGCAGCAACTTGCCAGCTGAGAAGGGGATGGCGATGTGCTTGCCAGCGGCGAGCCAGTAGATCCCGAGAGCGATCAATATTGCGGCTGGCAGCAGCGTTCCAATGGTCACGCCCACGTTGTTGAGTAGGCTCGTCCAGCGCAGACCCAGGAAATTTATCAAGGTCATTCCCCAGAACACGCCCAACATAACCAAGACCAAGTAAACCTTGTTGTTGGATAGTGCTGGAGCAAAGATGTAGGCGATTGTGGCCGCTACGAACGCCAAGACGGTGGGGAACCAGACGATGCCCTCGATCCACTCAAACCAGACGGCTAGGAACCCCGACTTTGGTCCGAACCCTTGGCGAACCCAGGCATAGAGTCCGCCGGCCTTGGGCCAACCAGTACCGAGCTCCGCGCAGACCAGCGCCAGCGGAATCAGGAAGAAAATCGCGCCAAAGACGTAAAGGCCAATACTGGCCCAGCCATACTCTGCCACGCTGGGCATCCCTCGCAGAGTGAGTACCGCAGCGAGGCTTATGCCAGCTATCGAGGCTGTCCCGAGAATTCTTACCGATTTGCCGGACGGCCCCGCCTTGGTCGTATTCGAGGGTCCTGCCGGTCCTGCCACATCGCGATTCATGTCGAGCCCTCCGTATCGAGCTGCCTTGGCAACCAACGGGCGATCCCGGGGCCATGCTTAGTTCGAGATTAGGAGAGGCTCATGTGCTACCGGCACAGCACCAACACTCGAGTCCGGCAAGGGGAAAACACCTATGTCGAGGACAAGGGCGCACGGCCTGAGAGGACATAGCAAGAGAGGCCGGAAGCGATTGCGTGGGCTGCTGCGCGGCGGCTGGGTAAAAGCGCTTGGCCCCCACGGGGGGGATTGCAGGTGGTTCATGCAGGCGGATCCGTACGTCTACCGCCAAGCTGCCGGTCGGACTCGCGATCACGGGATTTGCTTCGATCTCGGCAATCTCTGGGTGAGCGTGTGCGAGCGCCGCGAGCCTGGCCACCAGATCAGCTAGCGAGTTTAGGTCAACCTTTGGCGTTCCTCGGTAACCATCCAAAAGAGGGAAGGTTCTCAGCCGTTGGAGCAAAGCCAAAGCATCACTTTGTCCGATCGGAGCCAGCTGCACCGCTGAGTCGTGGAGTAGCTCGACGGCGGTGCCCCCGGCTCCGGCCATTACTACGGTGCCGTAGTCGGGGTCGTTGATCGCGCCGACCAGTACTTCGACGCCCGGCGGGGCCTGGCTCTGCAACTCGAAGTGCGTGATCGGCGTCGCCGAGCTCGCTAACCGTTCCGCTATCCGCCGAGCCGCCACTTCCACTTCAGTGCCAGCCTCAAGGCTGCACAAGACCACGCCCAGTTCGGTCTTGTGCAGGATCCCAGGCCCACAACCCTTGAGAACAACCCTGCCACCCAGCTCGAAGGAAGCACGAGCGGCCGCCTCTGGAGTCGCCACCTCAATCGACCGAAGCCCTCTAACCCCATAGGCTTGAAGAATGGGCTCAGTCTTGGAGCCAGTCAGCCACTCCGTCCGCTCTGTCAGATGCTGAGCCAGCAGCTTCGCGACCGACACCGGATCCAGGCCGGGTAGGGGCGAGGCTGGCAGGTTGTCCGCATGCGCGACTTGGCCAGCCGCCGTGCTCCTGCCATTGCTCGCACCGCATCTTCCGTATACGGATAAACCGGGATCCGGAATCCGTCCGCCTGAACGAATCCCGTGATCTCGCTTCCCGCCATAAAGACACCGGCGATGGGAAGGTGACGGTCGCTCTGAGCCACCGCTTCCGAGAGAGCCCGTGCCACACCCTCGGTTGTGGAGACCATGGTCGGTATGAAGATCGTGACGATTGCGTGCACGTTGGGGTCAGCTGCGACGATCCCCACCGCTTGCCGGTACTGGTCGGCGGTGGCCGAAGCGATTACGTCTACGGGATTGCGAACCGAAGCACGGGTTCCGAGCAGCCCGGTCAGTTGACTTTGAGATTCAGGGCTCAAGTCGGTGACAGTGAGACCTCTTTCCTCGCATGCGTCCGCGCACAAAATGCCAGGGCCACCAGCGTTGGTGATGATGGCGACCCCGTCGCCTTGGGGCAGCGGCTGACTCGACAAAAATGAGAGTAGGTCAAACAGCTCAGCCAATCCGTGGGCTTGGATGGCGCCGGTCCTCTCGAAGAGCGCATCAACTCCTGCGCCGGACTCGGAGACGAGGGCGGCCGTATGAGATGCGGCAGCTTTGCGCCCAGCCGCTCCGGTGCCACTCTTCACCACTACGATGGGCTTGCTCTTTCCAATTCGTTCCGCCAGCTAGGCGAACTTACGAGGGTTACCGAACGACTCCAGGTAGAGGGCGATAACTTCGGTGCAAGGGTCGGTCTCCCAGTAGCTCAGGAGATCGTTGCCACTGATGTCCGCCTTGTTGCCCACCGAGATAAAGTCGCTCAGGCCCAGTCCGAGGTGGCGAGTGGCTTCGATGACGGCAAGTCCGACAGCTCCGCTCTGGAAGAGGAAGCCGTCGTCCCTTGGTCAGGCGGAGCCGGCGCGAAAGTCGCGTTGAGGCGCACTGCGGGGCTTGTGTTGAGCATCCCCATGCAGTTGGGCTCCTAACCAGTCGCATCCCGGAGCTAGTGCAGACCTCTAAGAGATCGCTTTCGCGGCGTGCGCCCTCAGGTCCAATCTCGGCGAACCCGGCTGAGATCACCACAAGGGGCGTGCACGCCCTTGGCCGCGCGCTCCCGCGCCACCCCCACAACCGACTCCGCCGGCACCACTACCACGGCGAGGTCAATCTCGTCAAGGTATCTCCGAGACACGAGGGTGGGCCGTGACTGACGGAATTTTGCGGCGTCAGGATGTACGGGTACAACCGCCCTTCGAAGCGCCCCGCCAAAAGATCGCGGAAGATTTCTCCACCGACCGTGCCCCGGGTGCCGACCCGCACCTATCACTGCAATCGATCGAGGGTTCAGGATCGCGCGCACCGCCGCAGCCTCCTCGCGTCCTTCAAACGCGAGAGCAGCATCCTGCGTCATGGCTGTGGGAAACGCCAGCTGAACCAGGCCTGGCTCAGAGGTGACTCGGATGGCGAAACCGCTGTGGGAGAACACCTCCAGCATGGCAACGTTCTCGGGGTGAACATTGGCGTCAAACATCTCAATCCCGAGCGCCGTGGCGGCCGGGGCCAGCTTACCGAAGAGGATGGAGCCGATTCTCCTTGGCTTCGTAGGGTGTCGGACACAGTGAACGCGACCTGAGCGCGACCGGGACGGGATCGGATGAAGATGCCTGGGTCGACCACTCGACTCGGGTCTCCCCGACTGGCCAGCAGGCCGACAGAGCTAGCGCCATCGACTCGACTCAACAATTCAGCCGCCTGATTTAGATCGACCCCCGCCGACAAGAAGCGAAAAGCCCGCGACTCAGGTGAGAGGCTCTCCAGGAAGGTCCGAATAGGTTCGAAATCGTGGGGCCGCTGCTCACGCAAACGAAGGACTGAGCCGTCGTTGAGCACCACGTCGGCATCAGAGATCAGTACGTGCGGCACACCTGTACCTGCCGGGGGGACGCCCTCAGCTCTACACACGGAGGGTTTCACCTGAATCGAGCGAGTGCTCCTGTCCGCGTAGCGACCTCTGGTGAGGCGCACAGGGGTATTGACCTGTTCTGGATCAGAGGGCACCCGCTGGAAGCGCGTTTTCGGGTCGATCAGGATGGTTCTAGCAGCTTGCCAGCGTCGTGTCGGTACCTGTTCGTTGTGATGGCAACTCACTGATGAATGAACGCGGAGGACGAAACTATGAGCGACGGGAGTGCAATCTCGGAGACCACTGATGGCGGTATCGGTCCGATCATTTGGGCTTCCTGCGGAGCGTTGATCCTGGCTTCGGTTGTCCTGGCAGGGCTGTTCGCGGTGCGCGCCCCGGGGTTTGGTTCGGTACAGACCGCAAGCCCGGTGGCGGCCAACGCGGCCGAGGTCCAGATGACAATCGTGACAAACGCCGGACCACAACATGACTCGCCAGCATTCACCCCAGCAACGTTTGCCATCCCCGCCAACCGGGCGGTGACCATATCAGTGACCAATTTGGACGGGGCAACGCCCTTGCCTTCGTCGCTGCAGTCATACGCCAAGGTGAAGGGAGTTGTCGGGCAAAGCATGGCGGTTACACCGATCCGGATCAGTCACCGCAAGGTCGCAAAGGGCCAGACGCGCCGGCTCGATGAACTGAACGCAAGTGTCGTGTCCCACACCTTCTCTATCCCTGCACTGGGCATCAACGTGCCTATCACGGGAGCCTCACGAACCACCTTCACGATTCAGGTAGCCAAGCCCGGCACCTACAGTTGGGAGTGCTTCGACCCGTGCGGATCGGGGCCATCAGGTTTTGGGCCGCCGATGGGCGTGGTCGGATACATGGCTGGCACAGTCACCGTCACCTCCGCCTGATGTCCTCCCCTCGAAGGCTGCCTCGGTAGGGCGACGCATCCTCGATCTCTGGAGCAAGGTGAGCGATCCCCGGGGCATTCTCAACCGAGATTCGGCGATCGCATCACGGTCGGACTCGGCCACGCGCTGACCACCCCAGGCGCCCCCTGGCCACACTCGAGGGAATGAAGCGTAGGCGGACGTCACTACAATCCCGGCTACGGTTCAACCGCGCGCTATCCGCCCCTCGAACGGCGAGCCGCGGCAAGGATCTCACTACCCCCCA
>CAWDQV010000003.1:0-7055 GCA_963804565.1 Candidatus Dormiibacterota bacterium
GACAAACCCGGTGTTAGGTCCGAGTCCTGCTAAAATCAAGATGCCATCAAAGTCAGCGATCGCTCGCTGGCTATCAACCGGCTACCATTCAAGATCTTGGGAACGCGCGCTTTGAAAGGCTAAGCCGCGTCCAGAGTCATCGGTATCAGTCGGGCGAATCCGGCTTGGCGATAACGGACTCATCCTCGGAGGGTGCCACGATCTTGCCTCCCTGGTCGCCCGCTGGCCCCTGATCGACCCGTCCGCCCAACGGTACTGACTTGACCAGTTCCGCTCGAAGGTATAGGGGTCGTGGCCGGGCGCCTCAGCTAACTCTCAGCCCTTCCCCAGGCCATTCAGACCCCGGTGGGTTCTAATGCGGGCCTCAGGAATTCCGCTCGGAACCAGCGCTAGGAGCTCCCTTGTACTTCCGTTACCTTGGGCGCGAACTCAGGCGGCGTGCCCGCTCGGCCAGCGTCGTGGCGATCGGGCTCGCCCTCGGCGTGGGGCTGGTAATCACCGTCACCGCGGCCGCGTCCGGAGTGAAGACGGCCCAGACCCAGGTGCTCCACTCCCTCTACGGGGTGGGCACCGACATCACGGTCACCAAAGCTGGCGGTGTGGGTCTGCCTTCCGGCACGTCTTCCAGTCCAGGTCGGCTCGGCTCGGCTGCCGGGCTGACCACGATTGATGACTCGCGCGTCACGTCGATCGCCAACCTGAAGGGGGTCGCCGGCGCGACGGGAGCTCTCAACCTCGCCTCAATCAACATCGGTGGCACCGTCCCCTTCGGAGGTCGATCGTCCCCCGGCGCCGCCTCTTCGTCGGCATCGACAACTCCATTCACCGCTTTGATCATCACGGTCGAGGGCGTCAACGCCGACGATCCCGGCCTCGGTCCTCTTAGCGCCGCCAACATCACCTCGGGGACCAAGGTGGTGTCCGAGTGGTTCAAGCGGGTGCAGAAGGGCTCCGCCAGTGATCAGTTGCTGGCCTTGGTCGACACCAGCTATGCC
Organism: Candidatus Dormiibacterota bacterium; assembly: GCA_963804565.1. Classification (GTDB taxonomy): domain Bacteria; phylum Chloroflexota; class Dormibacteria; order Aeolococcales; family Bog-877; genus Bog-877. Next base: position 996 of record CAWDQV010000003.1, read on the forward strand.
AAGCAGCGCTCCATCAAGGCGGGCTCCACGGTCACCGTCGAGGGAACCAAGTTCACGGTCCTGGGGCTGGTGTCCACCTCGGCGACTGGTTCGGCGGATGACATCTACCTGCCCCTGAGCCAGGCCCAGAAGCTCCCCAGCGCCACCGGCAGCGACACCGGTAAGGTGAACACGATCTATGTCACCGCCGACAGCGCTTCGGACATCTCCTCGGTCCAGTCGGAGATCGAGAAGCTGCTCCCCAGCGCCACGGTCACGACCGCCCAGGACCTCGCCAACGAGGTCACCGGATCTCTCAGCACGGCTGCCACGCTGGTTGACTCGCTCGGGCTTTGGCTGACCGTGCTAGTGCTGCTGGCTGCCTTCGTCCTGGCCGCGCTGCTGACGACCTCCTCGGTGACCCGGCGTGTCAGGGAGTTCGGCACTCTGAAGGCGATGGGCTGGCACAGCCGCCGAATCGTTGGCCAGGTGCTGGGCGAGTCGGTGGTCCAGGGGTTGGTCGGCGGCGCCCTCGGGATTGGCCTCGGCGTGCTCGGCGCCTTCCTGGTCACCAAAGTGGCTCCCGCGCTGACAGCCACGGTGACTCCGACGACTGGGCTGGCGCCTCCCACCGCACCGGGCGGCGGGTTCCCAGGGTCGAGCACCACCCACCACTCCTTCGCTCACACCTTCGCGCCGGCCACCCACACCATCCCCCTGCACCTGACCGCGCCCCTCAGCCTGGGCGTGCTGGGACTGGCCGTTGTCCTGGCCATCGCCGGCGGCCTCATCGCCGGGATCCTGGGTGGGTGGCGGGCAGCGCGCCTGCAGCCTGCCGAGGCGCTGCGGCGGGTGGAGTGAGTCGGCGATAGTGAAATCAACCCAATCCACCGTGGCGGCGCGCCCGCTGCCCAGGGAGCTAGTCAATGTATGAGCTGAGCAAGCTCTCTCGGGTCTACCCCAAGGGACGGGGCAAGGTCAACGCGCTCAAGGACATCAACCTGGTGATCCAGGACGGCGACTTCCTCACCGTGCAGGGCCCCACTGCGCACGGCAAGACGACCCGGCTCCTGACCCTGGGCGGACTCGACCGCCCGACCAGCGGGACGGGGCTTCCACCGACGCGGACTGCCACTATGGGCTCGCTGAGCCACCCCAGCGGCTGCTCGCTTCTTGGACTGCCCTGCGGAAGCCTGACTCGCTATTCGCTCGGATTAGGTAGGCAACCCGAGCTGGCCCCACCGCAAGGCTAAAGTCCTCTTGCCCAAGGTATTCACCTGCCGGCATGGCTCGGGTGATATTTGCAAAGCTCCGCGGCCCTAGGTCCCGCCAATTTGCCCATAGCTCCTTACCCGCTCTGATCGAGCTCTTGGCCAGTTCCCAGATCGAGGTCGTTCGGGTCGTCGCCCGCCCGGTGCGCCGCACGCCAGCGACCCGCGTCGATTTCTGCTCTCAGCCGAACCTGCGGAGAGAGGCGCCGATCAATCGTAGCTGCATCCCGAGCCAGTTGGTTGCTGTCGAGGGGAGTTCCAAGGCCTTGGAAGATCTCGGCCTCGGTCAACGCGCGCTTTCCGCCTCTCATACCGAGCAAGCGACGGAGGCTGCGCGCCCACTGCAACCGCATAGAGGCGTTGGCATCAGAGCCGTGGCGCAGACGTCCAATTCTTACTACCAGCGTCTCTCGACCACCTCCTAGCCCCACAACAGCGACGGTGCGCGGGAGCTCTCTTAGAATATTTGGACTGAACTTATAGCTCTCCCCCGGCGTCAACGAGCCAAGTCCGGTAGCTCCTGTCTGAGCGAGCTGGGTGGTGACCACATCGGACTTCTCAGTGCCCAGGGCCTGACTCAAGATCTGAGAATCTTCTGAGGAGACCTGGTGTAGAAGAAAAATACCAGCGCTCATCAGGGCACCACGCAGTAGAGGATCTACCGCCAGGAGTTGGCTCCCAGTGACAATGCCCATCTTTGCACTTCGGCACACCAGCAAGAGAGTTGTGATCAGGTCAGATTCGTGGAGAGAGGGCAGCTCGTCAATGATGACAAGGCACGGCTTGAGGACACATCCGCCTTCCTCAAGGGCATTGCGTCTACTAGCAGTCTGGAGAAGTTGTTCTAGGATCCACCTCCCGACGATGACTGTGTCTTCGGTCGCTGCCGTCGAAGGTAGACAAACGCTGATGACCGACCCCCCCGCTAGTGCCTCCGTCCAGTTGAGCTTAGCCCTCGCGGGTTCATAGAATCGCTGATAATGGCCACCTAGTAGACCGTCTAATTTTGAGTAAGCCCCGAGCACGCTGCTGGCCACCGAGCGATCTGCCTTCATAGCCGCTGCCCTGGCCTCCAGCCGTGCCGCAGTCGTTCCCGACACCTGCCTAGCTAGCTCCCGCAGCGCACCCGGGGACGCTAACGCGTTGACGATCTCCTGAAGGTCAAAATCCCTCGCCGGGTGCAGCTCTCTGATTGCGGTGGTAACGGCGGTAATCGTGCCCCTCGCCACATCCGCATAGTAGGATTCTCCACCTCCGCCTCGCCCCCAGGTGCCCGACAGTAGATTCGCCGCCTCCGTCCCGCTACCAGTGAAGCCCAGCCCTAGAGTCGTTGGTGACGCTGGTGCCAGACGTTGCAGAATCAAGCCATATCTATGGGCAAGCGGCCCCGCCGTGCCGGTCAAGTCGGAGCCCTTCAGGTCAATTAGCGCGACGGAGCCGCCGGTCTGCGCGAACCCATCAGCGAGGATCTCGAGGGTATGCGTCTTACCGCTACCAGGAGTCCCCAGAACAAGCGCATGACGGGCCAGGTCGGCCAGGGACAAGTCCACCGTCTGACCCGACTCGATGTTCTTCCCGATCCGCACCTTCCCGACAGGATGCGCCGCTATCGTGATCTGATCCGTGTCTGGCCAACGGTAGATCCGATGCAGCCTCTCCTCCAGCCGCCGTAGACGACTCGCGCGTCTAGCTACTAGTGCCTGCGGATCATGATCAAGCAGCGCCGCCAGGCGCTCCCACAAGACCGCTAATGCTGGGCCACCTAGCGCGCTTGCTAGCAGGGCCCGCCAGGGCATGGAGTGGACGACGCCACTCAGAGTCAGGGGTTCTCCCACTTGAGCCCGCACAACCCCAAGCAGGGGCAACTCAATGAGAGCGCCATGAACCCAAGCCAACGCAGACAATGACAGCGCGCTCGCAACCACCTTCCAGGGCCAGGTGAGCCGAGCGATAACAGGCCGTGAGACCAGAAGTCCGCACGCCAAGCCGGGTTGAGCCAGGCAGACAGCGACAAGCATCTCGCGCAGTCCCAACCGCCTGCCTGGGCCGTTTTCAGGGCTCGTCAGCAATCGAAGGTGCCTCCAGCCCAAACCACGACCGCGGCGACATCTGCGGCGCGCTCTTCGGTGATTGCCTTCCTGATACGAGCGGCTAGACCGCCATTTGCCACGACGAAGAGCACCGAGGTCAGGCTTCCCTGAGCCACCGCGTCGAGATAGTCACTAACCAGCCGTCCGTAGCGAGCCGATGACTTGGGCGTGCGGTCAAACTCCACCGCAACCTGCGCACCACCTGGAGCTTCGTATATCCCGTCAGGCAAGTGAGCGTAGTCGGAGAGGTAGGTCGCCACCCGGAACCCACCTGCCCGCAATTCCTTCTCCGTTCGCCAGGTTCCAGCGGGGTGGCTCCGGAGGAGCGCGCTCGCAATGTCTACAACCTGCAGGTTGTGCTGCAAGTCAAACAGTCGCGGTGAATATGGCTTCAAAGAGGACGCGGCGGCGGAAGCCCCGGTCCGCGTGCAAGTAACTAGTGGGGACACCCTCCACAAGAGCCGATGCGTTACCAGCAAGCCAGCGCGCCGAAGCAATCTAATCCGCCGCCGTGCGGCTGGCATACCGTCCTCCGTGCCTTGCTCACCAAACCAGTCTCTGGCGATCTGCGCTTGCGTCACTCCGCCGAAGCGGTTGACCCAACGGAGAATCTCGTGATCCCGTTGGGTCAACCGCATGGCCGACGCGCCCGGACGGCCCCGGCGACGCCGAGGTGCACCTGACCCGCGCTTTGGCTCCATCCAAGCATGACATCACTGGCCCGTGCTGCTGTCAAACGCGTGTCGCCGTCTCGTCCGACTTCCGTCTTTAGTTCATATCATCCATATTTCCTTATGTCCATATCCCCTTACGGTCCTATTTCCCGCCATGACCACTCGAACTAGTCACAATCTGTGCGAGTGGTCATGGCGGGAAAGATGGAGCGCCAAGATCAGAATGTGACCGACACCTGTAGCGGGCGGTGCGACAGTCAGTGCGACTGCCCCACACTTCGCCAAGTGCCACCCGCAGGCCCGTCTAGCTCGCGCGGGCACGCTTGCCTTAGGCGATTCCTCCCCTTTGTTACCCAATCTTCAATCCAAACTTGCTATCCTAGAGCTACTGCTCAGGAGGCAGAAATGATTGGATTCACAAAAGGAGCCTAAGGACAGTTCAGCGGCGACGACCTTCGGCCTAGGTGGTATGCGGAGCGATCGGCTTCCCTATCTGGCCCCCCGACTTTTGACGCGGCAGCAGGCTGCGCAATATCTCGGGTGTTCGGTGAGGGTGCTCGACAAATTGAGCCCCCGGATTAGCTCGCACATTGGTTATGTGCGTCTCGTGGAAGGCGGCGACAAACGTTATCCCATTGACCTGCTAGATGCCTTTATTGACCGCTGCATTGACAGCCAAGTGCCTACTCACCTGCTGGCATCTGCCTCTCTGGCGGCTTGATCGAGCATTTTGTCTAAAGCCAAGGCCATCGGCAACGTCTCTGCCGCCTTCGTGATGTGCGTGTAATTCATTGCCGTTTCTGGCTTAGTCCAACCAAAAAACGCCAGGCTGACCGCCTCGGGGATTTCTCCCTTAAGGTGGGAGTTGGTTTGTAGCGTGTGCCGAAAGTCGTGCAGTCGGAATCTGCCTAAACCGGCCTCATCTCGGATTGGACTCCAAACTCGATTCCAGAGATACTCTGGGCTCATCGCGTGGTCTCGGAGCCGAGGGCTTACGAACACCCAATCCTTGCCCGCTTGAGGGCTCTTGCGGTGGCGTCGCAGCGAATCTGCGAGCCGATGACTTATGGCTACAGCGCGAAGCGATTTCTCAGTCTTTACGCGCAGCGGTTGGAGACCGTGCCCCACGACCCGCTGAACTGATCGCTCTAACACAAGCCACGGCATAGTGTCGTCCAGGTGGACATTGCTCCACGTAAGTCCTAGAAGTTCACCTCGGCGGCACCCTAAGAGGGCAGCCGCGGAAATGGCGGCTCCGTTGGGCTTGGTCTCGGCAATCGCCAGCACTCGAAGCAGTGCGGTGAGGTCAAGGGATTGCCCCTCGAAGTGTTCGTGCTCAGGGATACCAGGCGGCTTTCGCCCCAGCATTGGGTTCTCTGCAAGCAGCTGCTCTAATTCGGCCTCCTCAAAGAGAGCGCGCAGCAGGTGGTGAAGATGTCGGAGGGTCTGCGCCCTAAGCGGTCTCCCGCTCTTCGTTAACGGAGTCCCGGGGGCTACCCCCAATGCGTTCGGGAGGGTGTGACCAACCGCCAGCCACCTCAGCAGAAAATCGACGTGCTGTCGCCTCAGCTCCCCCATCTTGAGGTGACCTAGGGGCTTGGCTACGTAGTTGCGAGCCATGCGCCGGTAGCCCTCCATGGTCACTGGGCCCGGCGGGGTGCTCTTACCCCTAACCTGCTCTAGTTCGATCTTGCCCAGCCACCTCTCAACGAACGAAGCGAGGGTCTCAGTGCGCTTCGCCGGCGGAAGTCGGCCCGATCGGACGATCTCGACCTGTTCACTCAGCCACTTCTCGGCCTCGGCCTTGGTGCCGCACCAGTGCCAGAGAGTTCGTCCGTCGGGAGAGTAGAAGCGAGCCTTGTAGCGGCCGGACTTCTTCGACTTCCAGTATCCTCCGGTGCCATATGGCCGCCTCTTCTTTGCCGGCTTGGGTTCGGAAGTGGCGATGTCTCAATCCTCCGCTGGCTATCAAGCTGGCTATGATCTTACCGCTCTCTGGTGCTCGTCCGAACCCTCTACGGTAACAAGTCCATCTCAAAACGCCCT
>CAWDQV010000004.1:0-5846 GCA_963804565.1 Candidatus Dormiibacterota bacterium
AACTCGAGATCAGATTGCGCCCCATTCCGGCTCCGGGATCAATTTCGCTCTAGGCGTCCGAGGGTGACTGACAGCCTAAGTGACAGCCTAAGGAGCAGCGACTGGGTCCGGACCACGGCTCGGCCAGGTCTGAGAATCTCGATCAATAATCTGCTCGACGCAAGCCCGAAGTTGTATCAATATCTGGGCGAGCTCCTCGTAGGGGAGGCTGGTAGCGGTCCCACGCGCGATGATCACGGCTTGCGACGCCTTCATTTGCAGCATGTAGGGGCCTGCCTGGTCCCCACCGCCTAGGATCTCGTTCTCCAAATGCGCGATAGCACCGCGTACATTCCTGAGACTGGACCGGGAGCGTTCCAGAGGAAGCAGGTTGTTCGGAAGATAACCTAGAGTCTTCAGCTTTTCTGCGAAGCGGACCGCCCTCTCTGCGGTGACAATGCAATGCTCTAACTGGTTGGCTGCGCGGATCGAGGGCGAAGCGAAGGGAAGATAGCCACCGCCTGCCACGACTCGCCCCCTTGTCGGGTGCCGTCGTAATCGAAGTTCGCCTGATCGCTAGGCGGACAAGATTGAGCCAAAGTAGACGGTCCGCCCCGTCGACGATGCCACGCCGACCGAACATCATGTTGAGCACGGCTTTAGGCGATTGGACACTGTCGCAGAAGCCTAGTTCGGTCATCACCGGCCGCATGTCTGCGGGAAGTTCCGCGCCGTATGTAGACATGTCTAGGTGCGCCGAGACACCCACGACGCGCGGCTTGTCAACGGGTTGTTCAATATCCATCACGCAAGATCCGATAGCAACGCCTAGTGCGGTACGAAAGGTTTGGCGATCCCGCGTGCCGGCCGCGTCTCGACCTGGGCGGGGCCGATGCTAAGACTGAGAATATCGCGAGGTGAGCGATCGAGTCCCGCGCGATCCCAATGCCCGGTTCATCGCTTCCGTAGCACCCTGCCAAAGCTCGTCCGAGAGATGTCCGTAGGTCTTCGCCGTCAGGGCGATGGTCGAGTGTCCCAGAACCTCCGACACCACCTTGAGCGGGACGCCTTGCGCGATCAGGAGGCTTGCACCGCTGTGGCGCAGCTGGTGGAATGTGATCGTCGCGATACCTGCCCGCGCAAGCCGGTCGTGGAAGGTGTAACGGACGCGGTCGGCACCCAAAGGTTCGCCGGTCTCGGTGGCGAAGACAAAATCGAAAGCGGCCCACTTACCACCCACGAGGAGGCGCTCCTCTAGCTGGCGTCCGTGATGGGTTCGGAGCGTGGCGATCACAGAGACCGGCAGCGGGAGAGGACGACGACTGAGCTTGCTCTTAGGCTCGCCGCGGACCCACCGAGTCTGCGATCCAGGATCGTCCTTCAGCCACTGAAGGGTGTGGTTCACCGTTAGGTGCCCGCGCTCCAGATCGACGTCCGGCCAGCGGAGCGCCAAGACTTCGGCCTGACGGAGTCAGAGCCCGACAGCGACCGTAAATAAGGCCTCCAGCCGGTCGCCTCTCACTGCATCGAGCAGCCTCCGAGCCCGCTCTTGCGTCAGCCAGTCAGCTTCCGAATGCGGAACACGAACGGGCCGGGTGAGCGTCACGGGATTGCGGCTGAGCAACGCCCAGCACATTGCTTGCGTCAGGGCTGTTCTCAATTCGGCTCTCATGTGGTGAACAGTCCAGGAGCGGCTCCGGCGAGGGGACCCCGTTTGTCAGTCCAGAGCGGGTGATGGGCAACCCGCAGATGACCGAACACCTCGGAGGCAAAGCCTCGTGCGTTGGGGGACTGGGATGAGTCTGAGGTGTCCGGATCGTCTCGGAGGCGGGAGTAGAGAGCTCCGTCTCCCCAGCGGCCTCCGAGAAACCCAGCTCCTCGCAGGATCCCCTCGAGTTGAAAGCCAGCACGCTCAAGAGATCGTCTCTCTGCCTTGTTGTCGACACCGGTTAGGGCTTGAACACGATTGGCCAACGTGTTGGCGAAGAGGTAGTTGGCCAGTGCTCGCTGAGCGGCAGTCGCCACCCCCTGCCCTCGACACTCTGGCAACACCATGCAGCCCAACTCGAAGCAGCCTCCTGGTGCGCCAACTACGTCGTGGGGCCACCAAACCACGGCACCGAGCAGTCCTCCGTCAGGCGAGGCTATCGCCAGCATCGACGAACTGGCTCCGATGCAGCCGTCTTCCTCCCACCGGCGACGCCGCTTCTTGGGGTCCCGGAAGCCGGTCCACATGTGGTCGCCGACCACCGACGGGTCGTCTCCCATCCGATCTAGCACGTCTACGTCCACCTCAGTGAGGGGACGCAGGTTCACACGATTAGGAACTCTCATCGCGCGATCTCCCTTCTTCTGCAGTCTGAACTGTGTTGCTCCTAGGTTATTCGCGACTCGCTACGTGACGCAGCAGTTCGTCAGGCTGAAGCTCCACAAGGATTACCTTTTGGACGGGTCACCTGGTTGCCCGCTCCGATCTCGCCGCGCGAACTCGGCTCACCCCCATTTGGGACCGGCCAGCAACCCCGGATTTGACAGCCGAAGTCCGGAACCCGCGATCTTCGTCAGTCAGGTCCAGCCTCCAGGACCGACCTATGGGTTGCGCCTTGCACCTGATAACGGACCGTGATGCTGTCCTAGGCCGCACCGGTCGGTACGACAGCGACGCAGCTGATTTCAACTACGGCCTCCGGGTAAATGAGCTCGGTCACCCCTACTGCCGTCCATACCGGAAAGGGGTCTTCTAAGAACTCAGCAGCGACCCTGAGAACGGCTTCCACCTGGGCCTGCAGGCCCACGTGGTACGAGTTGATTTCAACGACGTCGGACCAGTGCACTCCTGCCTCGGCCAGCGTCAATCCGAGATTGCGAAACACCTGTCGTATCTGCGTCTCCGGGTCCTCCGAGAACGCGCCATCTGCCGTCTCGCCGGTATGTCCCGTCACTCGCAACGTGCCGCCGACACTCACGGCACCCGGGATGTGGGTCTGCTTGTAGAAGTCGGCCCACACTTCGGGCACGATCACCTTACGTAACGCACGATTGTTGCGTGTCCCCATCGGAATCTATCCTTCCACTGTGCGGTTCTCAGCTGGTAACTGCGAGAGCATGAGTCGGATGTCCCTCAAGCCTTTGCGATAACGGCGATGGACGCATGGAGACCAGCGAGGTCAATCGGGAGTTTGGCACCTTGCCTGGCGGGCGGGTCCGTCGGAAACCATGCCTTCCACTCCTCATCCATCTCCGCGAAGTCCTCATGGTCGCGCAGGATGAATGTGGCGCTTCCGATGTGGTCCAGTGAGCTCCCCGCAACATCAAAATGGCCGACACGTTCTTCAACCACTGGCGCGTCTGCTCCTGAATGGTAGCGGCGGCAACCTGACAGGTGGCGGGGTCGAAGCCCGCCTGACCGGACACGAACACCGGACCCGCGGCTTTCACAGCTTGGCTGTAGACCGGCGACTTCGGAGCCGCGGCAGTGGTCACGCAATTCCGCGGCATGTCGCTCGTACGTGGCATCGGCCAGTTTGACACACTGCATCATCCGCGATCCGAACTCAGCGGCGGGCCGTACTAACCCCGAGCGATGGATGTACCCAGTCCCCAACGGAGAGGAGAGTTTTGCGGATGCCGACGGCACTCCGCAAGGACGGGCCGGCGTGAGTCGTTTGGCTGCTAAACGACGCGGCAGGGGAGAGGGAGGCCGAGCGCCAGGTGAGTTGCACGGCTGACCTCCATCATCCGGGCCGAGTTGAGCCTCGTGATGCGCGATCGCAGGACGTGGCGCGGCACAGTCGCGATGTTGTCCAGGTTGACAACGCAGGGGCGAGGCAGTCCATCCGCCTCTGTGAGGGGAACCTCGGCATCGAGGCCGCGAACGTGGGTCGTGATGTCCGCCACGGTCACACGGTCCCTCCAGTCGCCGTGCGCGTCCCAAGACAGCAGAAGGACGGGATGCCTCTGGCCCGGTGGCCGTTCAGCCCACCACACCTCAGCTCGACGCAATGTTGCCGGCGCTGTCGGCCCCCCAGTCGAAGTTCTCTTCACCGAGTAGATCGCCAGCGGCCTCATCGGCCCACGCCTGCTCCCCCTTGGTCTCAGGATCCGCCTGGTAGGAGGACCGATAGCGCTGCTCACGGGCCTCGTTCTCCGCCTGGCGCCAGCCGCGCCACAGCAGGTCCGACACTACCTCGGAACGGCTAGCCTCGGTGCCGCGACGACGGCTCTCGATCCGAGCCAATAGTTCAGCCGGCAGGCTGACCGTCACCTTCTCGACAGTTCCCATACCGTTTAGAGTACCACCTATCCTACCGATGGTCGGCTGAAATCCTCTTTAGGTTATGGCCAGCAACTCGCCAGATGAACCACCTCTGGTCTCGACCCCGATCAACTCGGCAGCCAGCCGCTGGATCACCGTCGCTTGGCCTGACGCCAACCTCGACGGCAACCAGGGCGTACGCAAGTGCTCCTCGGCGGTAGTTGGCGGACGCCGGCCAGAGAATTTGAGATCAAGTCGGACTCTGGCAGACACCGGTGAACTTTGGACTACGAACTTGAAAACCGATGAGGCGGCAACGCTTCCGGGGGTTCGAATCCCTCTCCCTCCGCCCACTGGCCTTGGCCCCATTCGGTGGACCACTTTTTATGACAAAGAGGCCCGGTGGATGGGGGTCGAGTGTAGCTTGTCGAATTCGTTCGGGGTGAGATAGCCCAGCGAGCTGTGCCGGCGGGCGGTGTTGTAGAAGTGTTCGATGTAGTCGGCGATGGCTATGGCAAGCTCCAACTTGGTCCGCCACTTCTGACGATTCAGGAGCTCAATCTGCATCGAGCCCCAGAACGATTCCATGGGGGCGTTGTCGTAGCAGTCGCCCACGGAGCCCATAGAGCTGATTAGCCCCAGGCGCCGGACGTTTTCGGTGAAGGCCCAAGAGGTGAACTGGCTGCCGTGGTCCGAGTGGATGACCGTCGAGGTTGACGTCGTCCTCGAGGCACCGGCCTTGGCCAGGGCGTCATTGACCAACACCGCCTCGCAGTGCCGGTCGATGGCCCAACCGACCACTTTTCGCGAGTAGAGGTCGAGCACCACGCAGCAATAGAGCTTGCCTTCGCTGGTCCAGTGCTCGGTGATATCGGTCAACCACAGCTGGTTGGGACGGGTGGCCGTGAAGTCTCGCTGGACCAGGTCCTCGCAGGTGGGCGCATTGCTTGAGGTTTTTATAGCCCTTCCTCGGCCCCGGAAGACCTCGAATGCCCAGTTCGCGCATGATCCTCTTGACCAGTTTGGTGTTGACTATGAGCCCCTGTTCGATCTCCAAGGCGGCTCTGACCCGCAGGATGCCGTAGGTGCCTCGGGAACGAGCGTGGATGTCGGCGATGGCGTCGGCTAACAGAAGGCGACGGATTTCGCGGTCGTTGGGCTTTCGGAACTTGATGTCGTAATACGTGGAGCGATCGAGGCCCACGACCGCACACGCCCGACGCTCGGAGTAACCCAGGTGGTTCAGCCCTCGGACAACCTGGAACTTCCTTTCGGGTCAGCGGCACCCTCCTCGAAGAGGGCGCTGGCCGCCTTGACCATCTTGAGTTCAGCCTCGAGTTCCTTGATGCGGCGGCGGGCTGCTCGTAGCGGATCAGCCTGATGACTCTTCAGGCCAGGTCGCTGTCCTGCGTCGATCAGGGCCTGGCGCCGCCGCCTGTAGAGGTCTCGGGTGAGATCTCGAGATCGGCGACGAGGTCTTGGACCGCCTCACCGGCGAGCATCCGCTCGCAGGTCCGGCGGCGAAGCTTCGCTGGATAGTGCCTTGGCATGTTGGCTCCTGATTGTTCAGGGCCAAATTGTCATAAGGCCGGTCCACTTTTCGGGGTAAAGG